>NZ_BDDJ01000002.1:0-2378699 GCF_001685525.1 Burkholderia sp. CCA53
CGCACGTCCCAGCCCATTTGCGCGAGCCACGACGCGGTCATGTCCGCGCGCACGCCGTCGTCGTCCGCGAGCACGATCCGTGCGCCGCGCACCGGCGCATGATGATCAGTCTCTTGCACGAGCTGCCCGCCCGGCGTGCTCAGGAAACCCGGTAGATGGCCGGCCTCGTACTCCTCCGGCGTGCGCACGTCGAAGCGGTAGAGCGTGCGGCCCGGCTCGGCGGCGAGCGCGTCGACGTCCGCGAGCGCGATCCGCGCCACGCCCGCGCGCTCGGCGACCGCGCGCGCCGCGCGGCGCGCTTCCGCACGCAAGGCGGGATCGATCTCGTCGGGAAAACGGCGCGCCGCGCCGTGCTCGAGCGTCTGGCCCGCGAGCGTCCAGCCGATCGTGCCGTTGCGCAGCGCGGCCACCGGGTTCGGCAGCCCGCGTTGATCAGCGACTGCGTGCCGATGATGCTGCGCGTGCGGCCCGCGCAGTTCACGACGATCCGCGTCGACGGGTTCGGCGCGAGCGCGCGTACGCGCAGCACGAGTTCGGCGCCCGGCACGCTCGTCGACGTCGGGATGTTCATCGTCCGATACTCGTCGAAGCGGCGCGCGTCGACGATCACGACGTCGGCACGCGCGTCGATCAGCGCCTGCACTTCCTGCGCGGACAGCGACGGCGTATGCCGCTCGGCCTCGACCCATTCGCCGAACGACTTGCTCGGCACGTTCACGTCGATGAAGAGCTCGCCGCCCGCGGCCTGCCAGCCGGCGAGACCGCCGTCGAGCAGCCGCACGTCGGTATAGCGAGCCGCGCGAGCGTGGCGGCCGCGCGCGGCGCGAGATCCTCGCCGTCGGCTTCGCCGTACACGACGATCGGCGTGTCGCGACGCGGAATGCGCGTCCACGCGTCGAGTTCGAGCTTGGACAGCGGAAAGTTCGCGGCCCACAGCGGATGGCCCTGCGCGTACGGATCTTCCTCGCGTACGTCGATCAGCGCGATTTCGTCGCGGGCGAGCAGGCGTGCGCGTACGTCGTGGTACGACGCGACGGGAAAGCGGGAAACGGAATCGGCGGTTGGCGTCACGATGTCTCTGTCGGTTGAACGGGATGTCGGAAAAACGGAAAAAACGGCGGCCTCCGCGTGCGGGAGGCGGCGTCACGCATTCGAATAGCGGATACGAACGGTTTCACGGTGCGTTCGTCGAGGAACACCGCGCGCTCGACCTTGCCGATGTTCGCACCGTACACGTGGATGCTGATCGACACGCGATCCGCGAACGCATTCGTCATGCGATGGATGTCGCCGATGCGCGGCGACACGGCCTCGACGTCGCCCGGGCGCAGCCGCGTCGCGTCGCCTGCCGGCACCGGCCGGCCGCCTTCGTCGAGCCGATACGGCTGCGACAGCTCGCCGCCGCGCAGCATGCCGATCAGCCCCCACACCGTATGGTTGTGAATCGGCGTCGACTGACCGGCCCCCAGACGAAACTGACGACCGAGAAACGCTCGTCGGGGTCGAGATGCAGCAGGTACTGGCGATAGCGCTCGGATCGGGCTGCGCGAACGCGTCGGGCAGCCAGTCGTCGCGCGCGACGAGCGCCGCGAGCAGCGCCCGGCCTCGTCGACGATGCCGCCTCGTCCGCGCCCGACGCGAGCAACGCACGCAAGCCGTCGACGAACGGGCCAGCGGCGACTGATGCAACGAAAGCGTACTCATCGACCGGCTCCTCGAATATGATGGCCATCATGATGGATCGTCATGATGCACCGGAAATACCATGCAGAACAAACATGAAAATTAGCGATATCGACGCTTTTGCAGCGGTCGTTCGCTGCCAGACGCTGAGCCAGGCCGCGGCCGAGCTCGGCATGACGCAGCCCGCGATCACGCGGCGCGTACAGAACCTCGAGGAAGCGCTCGGCGTGACGCTGCTCGACCGCAACACGAAACCGCCGCGCCCGACCGACATCGGCCGGCAGGTGTTCGACCAGTGCCGCGCGATCCTGCGCGAAGTCGACGCGCTGCGCGAGCTGACGGCCGCACGGCGGCCGCCCGCCGGCGCATTCCGCATCGGCATCACGCAGGGTCTCGGCGAGCGCATGCTGCCCGAGCTGATCGCGCGGCTCGCGAGCCGATGGCCGGCGCTCGCGACGCAGGTCACGACCGCCTGGGGCGGCGTGCTCGTCGAGCGCATCGCGCGGCGCGAGCTCGACGCCGCGCTCGTGTTTCTCGCGCGCGAAATGGTGCTGCCGCCGGCAGTCGAAGGCGAACGACTGCTGGCGACGCGGCTCGTCGCTGTCGGCCGCAAGGGCGACTGGCCGCGCCGAGCTATCGGCTCGCCGACTGCCATGCGCGCGGCTGGGTGCTCAATCCGGACGGTTGCGGCTTTCGCGCAGGCCTGCGCCGCGCACTCGACGCGCAAGGGCTGCCGATGCCGGTCGCGCTCGACGCGTACGGCCGCGACCTGCAGTTGCAGAGCGTCGCCAACGGCATCGGCATCGGTCTGATGCCGATGCCGCTCGTCGAATGCAGTCCGCTGCGCGATGCGCTCGCGATCGTGCCGCTCGCCGATTTCAAGCCGCAGATCGATCTGTGGCTGCTGCGCCGCCAGGATGCGGCGCGCTTCGCGGCACCGCTCGACGCGATCGCCGCGCAGGCGCGCGAAGCGTTCACGCCGAGCGCACAAGACGAAGCCGCGTAAGCGGCGGCCGGCGCACACGTCGTGCGTCGCGCGACGCTCTCCGGCGGTCGCTCGCCAACGCTCGCGCATTGCGTCGGCCCGATACTCGCGCGTGAGACGTCGTCCGGCCCGAGGCTCACGCATCGCAGCGGCCCGATGCCGATGCGCGAGGCGTCGTCTGGCCCTCGCCCGCGCCCTCGCCTGCTGTGCGGCGCGCCGCCGCGTCGAGCGCCGCGCGTCCGGCCGCGACCGCGATCGCGTCGTCCTGCGGCGTATGCACGCGGCTGCACAGCACGTCGCGATAGTGGCGTTCGAGCGGATTGCGGCGGCTCAGGCCGTGATTGCCGGACAGCTTCAGCGCCTGTTCGACCGCGCGGATCGCCTGCTCCGTCACCGTGCGCTTCACGAGTCCGCTCGTCGTCACGGCCGGCGCATTGCCCGCATCGGTACGCGCGACGTGATCGTCGAGCAGCACACGGTTCGCATGCAGCCAGCCCTCGATCTCGCCGACGGCCTCCTGCACGCGCGGCAGCGTCGCGAGCGGCGCGCCGACGCCGGTCGGCGTGCGCGTCGTCGCGAACGCGAGCAGCCAGTCGTGCGCGGCCCGCGCGACCGCGTCGTAGAGACTGCCGAGCAATGCGACCATCCACGCCTGCTGGTCGGTCTGCGCGTCGACGTCCGCATGACTGGCCGCCGACACCGACCACGCGTCGGGCGTACGCACGTCGACCGCATGATCGAGGGGCAGCCGCACGTCGTCGAACACGACCTCGTGGCTGCCGGACGCGCGCAGGCCGAGATGATCCCAGCTTTCGATCACGCGGATCCGTGCGTCGTCCACGTGAGGATCGCGCCCGACGAGGAACACGCCGACACGCGGCTGCGGTTCGTCGGTGCGCGCCCACACGGCAGCCAGCGCAGCGCCGGAATGCCGGTGCTGTACAGCTTGTGACCGGACAGCCGCCAGCCGTCGCCGTCGCGACGCGCGATCGTATCGGGCAGCCCGCCGCGCGACGGCGAACCGAGCGCCGGCTCGACGCGCAGCGCGTTGATCAGTGCGCCGTCGGCGACCGCGCTGTCGAACACCGCGCGCCGCACCTGCGCGGGCCAGCGGTTGTCGGGCCGGCCGAGCGCGCGGTGCTGCAGATATGTCATCGTCAGGACGAGCGCGGTGGCAGGGTCGGCGCGTGCGACGGCCGCGACGATCCGGCTCGCGCGCGCGAGCGTCGCGCCCAGCGCCGCCAAACTCGCGCGGCACCACCTGCGCGATCAGCCCCGCGCGCTGCAGCCGCGCGAGATTCTCGTGCGGAAAACGGCCGTCGACATCGTTGCGCGCGGCATCGGCCGCGAGTTCGGGCACGAGACGGTCGAGTAGCGCGGCGAGGCGCGTCTCGTCGTCGGGCAGGCGGCGCAGCGACGACTCGCGCGACGGCAGCGAAGCGGCAAGGCTGACGGACATCGGTACGGGTTCTCTCGATAACGGGGAATTGGAGGATGCGGCGGCGTACGACGGCAATACCGGCGGCAGCGCCGCCCTCGATCGGACGCAGTGCCTGCGTGCGCGTCGCGGCCGACGCACGATCTTCATCGATTCACGGCCGCCGGGCACGAACGGCGCGTGTGCCGGTTCCGCGAGCGGTTCGATCTCGATCTCGGTCTCGACCGACATGACATCGCGAGCGCACAGCGTATGCGTAACGCCCTCCCACCCAAACCATGCAAATCTGATATTCAAATCGGGATTGATTATTTCCGTTCCGCATGATCGCGGCGGTAATCTGCGCTCCATTCCCGCCCGGCGGCCGACGACGGCCGCGCGGGCCGTGTACCTCTCCCGGAGACCCAGATGAGCGTCGAATTCATCGGCATGATCCAGAGCCAGAAGCAGTCGGAAATCCATCCGCCGTCCGGCCGCGTCGTCGATCCCGACTATGTGCGCGAGTTCGCCCGCGCGCATGAAACTGCCGGCTTCGACCGGATCCTCGTTCCGCATCATTCGACCGGCCCGTCGGCGACGCTGACGATCGCGTTCGCGGCCGCCGCGACCGAGCGCATCCATTTCATGCTCGCGCATCGCCCGGGCTTTACGGCCCCGACGCTCGCCGCGCGGCAGATCGCGACGCTCGACCAGTTCAGCGGCGGCCGGCTCGCGGTGCACGTGATCTCCGGCGGCTCCGACAGCGAACAGCAGCGCGACGGCGACTTTCTCGATCACGATGCGCGCTACGCCCGCACCGACGAATATCTCGGCATCCTGCGGCGCATCTGGACCGAGCCGCAGCCGTTCGATCACGCCGGCACGTACTACCGTTTCACGCAGGGCTTTTCCGAGGTGAAGCCGTTCCAGCAGCCGCATGTGCCGATCTATTTCGGCGGCGCATCGGACGCGGCGCTCGCGGTCGCCGGCAAGCATGCGGACGTCTATGCGCTGTGGGGCGAATCGCTCGACCAGGTGCGCGACCTGACGACGCGCCGTGCGCGCGGAAGCCGCGAAGCACGGCCGACAGGTCCGGTTCTCGGTGTCGTTCCGCCCGATCCTCGCGGCGACCGAGGACGCCGCGTGGGCGCGCGCACACCGGATCCTCGACGAAGCGCGCCGGCTGCGCGAAGCGGCCGGCCTCGGCGCCGGCAGCCCGCAGCAGAGCGAAGGCGCACGGCGCCTGCTCGCCGCCGCGGAACGCGGCTCGCGCGTCGACAAGCGGCTGTGGACCGAGATCGCGAAGCTCACCGGCGCGCGCTCGAATTCCACCGCGCTGGTCGGCACGCCCGAACAGGTCGCCGATGCGCTGCTCGACTATTACGACCTCGGCGTGACGACCTTCCTGATCCGCGGCTTCGACCCGCTCGAAGACGCGATCGACTACGGCCGCGAACTGATTCCGCGCGTGCGCAGCGCCGTCGCCGCACGCGACGCGTCGCGCCGCGCAGCCTGATTCCACGGGAGACGCCGACGATGTCCGCCGTCCTTTCCCCGCCCACGCGCACCGCGTCGGGCCTCGTGCTCGCCGATACGCCGCGCCAGCATTTCTGGTTCGATCCGCCCGCTCCGCGCATCGACGTCGCGGCCGAGCGCCGTCACCGGCAGGAGCGGCTCGCGGCCGCGTTCCGCCTGTTCGCGCGCTTCGGCTTCGCGTCCGGGCTCGCGGGCCACATCACGGCACGCGATCCGGAGCTGCCCGATCACTTCTGGGTGAATCCGCTCGGCGTGCATTTCTCGCAGATCCGCGTGTCGGATCTGCTGCTCGTCAACGCGCGCGGCGAAACCGTGATCGGCACGCGGCCGCTCAACAAGGCCGCGTTCGCGATCCATGCCGCGATTCATGACGCGCATCCGCACGTCGTCGCCGCTGCGCATACGCATTCGACCTACGGCAAGGCATGGTCGACGCTCGGTCGTCCGCTCGATCCGCTCACGCAGGACGCCTGCGTGTTCTACGAAGACCATGCGCTGTTCGACGATTTCACGGGGATGGTGGTCGACACGAGCGAAGGTGCGCGCATCGCGCATGCGCTCGCGAAGCCCGACGGCGGCACGCACAAGGGCGTGATTCTGAAGAATCACGGCATCCTGACGGCCGGCCCGACGGTCGAGGCGGCCGCATGGTGGTATATCGCGCTCGACAACGCCGCGCATACGCAATTGCTCGCCGAAGCGGCCGGCACGCCGCAGCCGATCGATCACGCGACCGCGCGTCACACGCACGGGCAGATCGGCGGCCCCGACGGCGCGCTGCATGCGTTCGACAGCCTGTACGCGCGCGTCGTCGCCGACGAACCCGACCTGCTCGACTGAGCGCCGTTCCGCACGACCGGCCCCGGAGACCCACGATGACCGATACCCCCGTTCTCGCGCGTTCCGACGCGCACGACGCCACACGCCGCCGGCTGCTGCGCGCGGCCGGCGCCGCCGCGCTCGCCGCGCCGGCGATCACGCTCGGCCGCCGCGCGTGGTCGGCGCCGCCGCTGAAGAAGCTCACGTTCGCCTGGAACCAGAACGCGTTCTGCCTGACGCCGATCGTCGTCGCGCAGGAGCGCGGCTTCTTCGAACGCAATGGCCTGCAGGTCGAGCTCATCAACTACAGCGGCTCGACCGACCAGCTGCTCGAATCGATCGCGACCGGCAAGGCCGATGCGGCGGTCGGGATGATCCATCGCTGGCTGAAGCCGCTCGAAGCCGGCTTCGACGTGAAGATCATCGGCAGCTCGCACGGCGGCTGCGTGCGGCTCGTCGGCGCCAAAGCCGCCGGCGTGACGACGCTGCAGGCGCTCAAGGGCAAGACGGTCGGCGTCAGCGATCTCGCCGCGCCCGGCAAGCACTTCTTCTCGATCCTGCTCGCGAAGAACGGCATCGATCCCGAACGCGACATCGCCTGGCGGCAGTATCCGGCCGACCTGCTCGGCGTCGCGGTCGACAAGGGCGAGATCCAGGCGATCGCCGACGGCGACCCGAACCTCTATCTGCTCGAGAAGCGCAGCCAGGGCGCCTATGCGGAGCTCGCGACGAACCTGTCCGGCGAATATGCGCGCAAGGTCTGCTGCGTGATCGGCGCGCGCGGCGATCTCGTGCGCAACGACCGCCCGGCGGCCGCCGCGCTCGCGCGCTCGATCGTGCAGGCGACCGAATACACGCACGACAATCCGAACGAGGCCGCCAAGGTATTCGCGAAGTATTCGCCGAAGATCAGTACGGAAGACCTGCGCAAGCTCTATGCGACGCTGACCTATACGCACCACCCGACCAACGTCGACCTGCAGCAGGAAATCGCGTTCTATGCGGACGATTTCCGTCGCATCAACGTGCTGAAAAAGAGCACGGATCCGCAGCGCTTCGCGCAGCAGGTCTATGCAAACGTGCTGGGGTGACGCGATGTCGACGATCGAATCCGCTTCTACCGCACGCACTGCGCCGGCACAGGCCGGCGGCGCTGGCGCCGCAGTGTCGCGCGTCCCGTGCAGCGCCTGCGACGCGGCATCCGCGGCCGACGCGCGGCGCACGCGCGTGTGGCCCGCCGGCATCGCGGCCGCGCTCGCATGGACGCTGCTCGCGGCCGTCACGCAGCTGTGGCCGAACCGCGTCGTCGGCTTCACCGACTGGGCCTACACGGACACGTTCGCGATCGCCGCCGGCGCGTTCGCCGTGCTGCTGCTCGTCGCCGCGACGCTCGGGCCGCTCGTGCGGGCCGTACGCGCGCCGCTCGCGCGCGTGCACGGTGCGGGCCCCTGGCTCGTCGCGCTGCCGCTCGTGCTCGCCGCCTGGGAAATCGCGACCGCAAAGACCGGCTGGCTGCCTACGCCGTTCTTCGCGCCGCCGCAGGCGTTGATCGAGGTCTACGTCGACGATTGGCCGCGCCTCGCGGGCAGCGCCGTCAACACGCTGAAACTGCTCGCGCTCGGTTTCGCGTACGGCGTCGCCGTCGGCTTCGCGGTCGGCGTGTCGATCGGCTGGTCGCGCCGCATCGGCTACTGGGTGCATCCCGTGCTGCGCGTGCTCGGCCCCGTGCCGGCCACCGCGCTGCTGCCGCTGACGTTCTACTTCTTCCCGACCAGCTATTCGGCCGCCGCGTTCCTGATCGCGCTGGCCACCGGCTTTCCGGTCGCCGTGCTCACGTGGTCGGGCGTCGCGAGCGTGAACCGGCAGTACTACGACGTCGCGCGCACGTTCGGCGCGAGCGCGCGCTTCCTCGTGCTGCGCGTCGCGATTCCGGCCGCGCTGCCGCACGTGTTCGTCGGCATCTTCATGGGACTCAGCGCGTCGTTCACGGTGCTCGTCGTCGCCGAAATGATGGGCGTGAAATCGGGGCTCGGCTGGTATCTGAGCTGGGCGCAGGGCTGGGCGTCGTACGTGAACATGTATGCGGCGCTGATCGTGATGGCGCTGCTGTTTTCCGGCCTGATCGCGCTGCTGTTCGCGCTGCGCGACCGCGCGCTCGCCTGGCAGAAAGGAACCGTCCAATGGTAAGCGCCGCCCCCGCCATTACGCCCGCCGTTGCCGCGCCGCGCGGCGCGCGCATCGACATTCGTCGCGTGAGCCATGCATTCGACGGCCCCGACGGCTCGCTGCCGGTGCTCGACGACGTGTCGCTGTCGGTCGGCGCCGGCGAATTCGTCGCGCTGCTCGGGCCGAGCGGCTGTGGCAAGTCGACGCTGCTGCGGCTCGTCGCCGGCCTCGACGCCGCGCGCGCCGGCACGATCGCGCAGGACGGCGTGCCGATCGCGCGCCCCGACCCGTCGCGCATCGTCGTGTTCCAGGATCCGACGCTCTACCCGTGGCGCCGCGTCCGCGCCAACGTCGCGCTCGGCCTCGAAGCGCGCGGCATGGCACGCACGGCGCAGCATCGTGTCGACGACGCGCTCGCGCGCGTCGGGCTGCAGGCGTTCTCGAACGCGTTTCCGCACCAGCTGTCCGGCGGGATGGCGCAGCGCGTCGCCCTCGCCCGCGCGCTCGTCAACGATCCGCGCCTGCTGATCCTCGACGAGCCGCTCGGCAAGCTCGATTCGCTGACGCGGCTGACGATGCAGGCCGAGCTGATCGCGCTGTGGCAACGCGACGGTTTCTCCGCGCTGCTCGTTACGCACGACGTCGAGGAGGCGCTGTTCCTCGCGCAGCGCGTGATCGTGTTCGGGCCGCGTCCCGCGCGCATCGTCGCCGAACTGCAGGTGGACCTGCCGTATCCGCGCCATCGCGGCGACCCGCGCCTCGCAGCGCTGCGCCACGAAGCGCTGCGCCATCTCGGGCTCGATGCGAGCTGGTAGATGCGGGCTGTCGTTCGCCGGGTAGACTGCATCGGCCGTGCGCGGCAATCGGAGCGCCGATGACGGTGCCGCCGTTCGCCGACTGGGCGCTCGTGTTCCTGCAGTCGCTGTATCGCGCGCAGATCGCGCTCGCGCGCGCGTTGCACGCGGTCGGCCTGACCGGCGACGCCGACGGACAGGCCGCGTGGCCGTGGGCACGGCGGATCGCGCTCGAGACGTTGCGCATCGATGCGGGACTCACGCGACAGCTGGCGCTCGCCTGTGCGGCGACGGCGCTCGCGGTGGCGCTCGGCTGCGTCGCGGTCGCTTCGCGCAGATGGCGCGTGACCGCAGCGATCGGCGCGCTCGCGCTCGCGTGGTGCACGCCGTGGCCGCCCGCGTCGCTGTGGCTTGCGCCGGCCGTGCCGACGAGTTTCCAGCGCAGCCCGGTGCCGTTTTCGGTCGCGACCGTGATGCACGGCGCAAATCTGTATGCGCGGCACTGTGCGGCCTGTCACGGCGCGGACGGCCGCGGCGAAGGGCCGCTCGCCGCGACGCTCGCGCATTGGCCGCCGACCTTCGCGGGCACGCTGCTCGCGCGGCGACTCGACGGCGAGCTGTATTGGCACGTGCGGCACGGCATGCGCGACGCGCACGATGCGCCGTCGATGCCCGGCTTCGCCGCGACGCTCGATGCCGCCGACACGTGGGCCGTGCTCGATTACCTGAAAGCGCTGTCGGCCGGCAGCGGCGCGCGGACGGCCGGCGCGTGGCCGGTGCCGGTCCCGCTGCCGGCACTCGACGTGCGCTGCGGCGAGGCGACGGCGCAGCCGCTCGCGCGCTGGCGCGAAGGACAGCGCGTGCGCATCGTCGCGCTGCGGCCCGGCAGCGCGCCGCCGCCCGAAGACCCGCGCTGGCAGACGCTGCTCGTCACGACCGACGACGCGCCGCTGCCGCCGTCGACGGCCGCGCGGGCGAACTGCGTGGCCGCGTCGCCGGGCGCGTGGCGCACGTTCGCGACGATCGCCGGCGTGCCGGCCGATGCGCTCGGCGGCACGCAGCTGTTCGCGGACCGCCGCGGCTGGCTGCGGATGCGTGCGTTGCCGGGCAGCACGGGCTGGTCGACCGCCGATCTGCTCTGCGGCGCGGACGCCGGCGCAGGCCCGTCGCGCGCAACGGGCGCCGCCGATTCGCTGACCGCGCTGCTGCTGCGCATCGACGCCGAACCCGTACGCGACGTGCAGGCCGGCCTGCCGCATTGACTTCCCCGAACCCTCTCTCCGACGATCGCTCCTGACGATGAATCCGACCCGACGCCACTTCCTCGCGCACGCCGGTGCGCTCGCCACCGCCGCCACGCTGACCGTCGCGCCCGCCGCGCTGCGCGCGCAGGCCGGTGCACGACCGCTGCTGCGTGCCGGCGACCAGAAAGGCGGGCTGCGCGCGCTGCTCGAAGCGGCCGGCGAACTGCACGACCTCGCCTACGACATCGCGTGGACCGAATTTCCGGCGGCCGCGCCGCTCGCCGAAGCGCTGAATGCGGCGGCCGTCGATTGCGGGCCGATCGGCGACGCGCCGGTGATCTTCGCGCTCGCCTCGGGCGCACGCATCAAGGTGATCGGCGCGAACCGCTCGGATCCGTTCGGCACCGCAGTGCTCGTGCGGCCCGACGCGACGCTGAAACGGGCGGCCGATCTGAAAGGCAAGCAGATCGGCACCACGCGCGGATCGATCGGCCATTTCGTCACGCTGAAGGCGCTCGACGCGGCCGGCCTGCCGCCCGACGCCGTGTCGTTCCGCTTCCTGCCGCCGGCCGATACGATGCTCGCGCTCGCGACCGGCTCGATCGACGCGTGGGCGACCTGGGAGCCCTATACGGCGCTCGCCGAAACGAGCGGCCGCGCGCGCGTGCTCGTCAACGGCCGCGGCCTGTGGTCGGGGCTCAGCTACCTCGCCGCGACCGACGCCGCGATCGCATCGAAGCGCGACGTGCTGCGCGATTTCCTGCAACGCGTCGTGCGCGCGCAGCAATGGTCGTACCGGCATGTCGACACGTATTCCGCGACGCTCGCGCGGATCATCGGCATTCCGCCGGCAGCCGCGAAACTGCAGTTCCAGCGTCGCGCCACGCGCTGGCAGGCGATCGATGCAACGGTGATCGCCGAACAGCAGCGCACCGCGGATTTCTACCTCAAGTCCGGGCTGCTGCGCCAGCCGCTCGACGTGCGCACGACGTTCGATCTCGGCTTCCCGCTCGCGTGACCGCCCGCACGGACGGCCGTCGTGCGATCTGGCACAATCGCGACTCGACCGTTTCGTCCACCTCAGCCAGCGTCATGCCAGCCATCGCCGAACTCCACGTCTATCCGATCAAATCCTGCGCCGGCATCGCGCTGCCGCGTGCGCAACTGCTCGATACCGGCCTCGCGTACGACCGCCACTGGATGGTGACCGACGCGCAGGGCCGGATGATCACGCAGCGCACGCATCCGCGCCTCGCGCTCGTGCAGCCCGCGTTCGACGGCGACACGCTCGTGCTGAACGCGCCCGGCATGCGCGAACTGCGCACACCGCTCGACGGCGACGCGACGCCGGCCACGCCGACGATCGCCGCCACCGTGTGGCGCGACACCGTCGATGCGATCGATACCGGCACGGACACGTCGGCGTGGTTCAGCGAATGGCTCGGCGAACCCGCGAAACTCGTGCGCTTCGCGCGCGACGCGCGGCGCGCGTGCAGCGCCAAATGGACGGGCGACGTCGACGCGCATACGCAGTTCGCCGACGGCTATCCGCTGCTCGTGATCGGGCAGGCGTCGCTCGACGATCTGAATGCGCGACTCGCCGCAAAGGGCGCGCCCGCGATTCCGATGAACCGCTTCCGGCCGAACCTCGTCGTGTCCGACCTCGAGGCGTATGAAGAGGATTTCGTCGAGCACCTCGATGCCGACGGCGCGACGCGCGTGCGGCTGCGTCTCGTGAAGCTCTGCACGCGCTGCCCGATGCCGACGATCGACCAGCGCACCGGCGCGCCCGATCCGGCATGGCCGCACGAACCGACCGATACGCTGCAGACCTATCGCGCGAATCCGAACTACGACGGTGCGCTGACGTTCGGCATCAACGCGATCGTCGTCGAAGGCGCTGGTGCGTGGCTCGAGGTCGGCCAGCCGCTCGATGCGGAGATCGGCTTCGGCGATTAATCTAGTCGCGCTCAGCGCACGCGCGACGCCCCGTCGTCCACTGCCGGCAAACTCACCGTGACGATCAACCCGCCGCCCGCCGCACCGGCCAGCGCCACGCTGCCTCGATGCACGCGCGCGATCTCGCGCACGATCGACAACCCGAGCCCCGTGCCTTCCACCGTCTGCGTCGTGCTGCCGCGATGGAAGCGCTCGAACACGGCATCGCGCTCGTCTTCGGGAATACCGGGCCCGTTGTCGATCACGTCGAGCCGCGCGCACTGGCCCTCGCGCGACACGCGCACCGTGATCACCGCGCGGTCGCCCGCATAGCGGATCGCGTTGTCGATCAGGTTGCCGATCATCTCGCCGAGCAGATCGGGCTGGCCGAGCACCGTGACGTCCGCATCGTGCTCGAAGCCGAGATCGATGTCGCGTGCGCGCGCGACCGGCGACCAGTCGAGCGTCACGCTGCGCGCGAGCCGATGCAGCGCGACCGTCTTGTGCGCGACCGCATGGCCGCTGTCCGAATCGAGCCGCGACAACGACAGCAGTTGCTGGACGATCTTCGCGGCCTGCCGCACCGCGCCGTTCACGCGACGCAGATGCACGTTCACGCGCGGCTGCTCGTCGGGGCGCAGCGCCAGTTCGACGCCGGCCTGCACGGCCGCGAGCGGCGTCTTCAGCTGATGCGCGGCGTCCGCGAAGAAGCGCCGCCGCGCGACCTGCATCCGCTGCGTACGACCGATGTACTGGTTGATCGACTCGACGAGCGGCGCGAGTTCGCTCGGCATCCCGCCCGTATCGAGCGGCGTCGGGTCGTCCTCGCTGCGCGCGGCGACCGTCGCCGAGAGCCGATTCAGCGGCCGCAGCCCGCGCCCGACGCCGAGCCATACGATGCCGAGCGCGAGCACGACGAGCAGCCCTTCCTGCAGCAGCGAGCCGACGAGAATCTGCCGCGCCAGCGCCTGGCGCGCCTCGATCGTCTCGCCGACCATCACCCAGACGATGCGCGTCTGTGCGGTCGGCACGTCGTGCACCGGCACGCGCAGCGCGGCCATGCGCAGCTGCTCGCCGCGATAGACGACGTCGTAGTAGTGCGTGACGAACAGCGTGCGATCGCCGGCCGCGTCGTCGCCGGGCGGCAGCGGCAGGTCGGGATAGCCGGTGATCGTGCGGCCGTTGTCCTCGCGGATCAGGTAGTAGATCTTGCCGCCGTCGCCGGATTCGAACATCTCGAGCGCGAGATACGGCAGGTCGACCTCGATGTCGCCATCGTTGAGCCGCACGCCTTCGCGGATCGACTTCAGCGACGAGGACAGCGTGCGATCGAACGCGACGTGTGCGGCGCTCATCGCGCGCTGGTATGTGAGCCAGGAATCGAAGGCGAGCAGGCCGAGCAGCGGCAGCAGCAACCACAGCGCAACCTGGGCCCGCAGGTTCGGCTGCTTCACGCGTCGGCCTTCGCTTCGAGCAGATAGCCGAGCCCGCGCAGCGTGACGATCGCGACGCCGCTGTTCTCTAGCTTCTTGCGCAGCCGGTACACGTAGATCTCGATCGCGTCGGCGTTGACGGATTCGTCGAGGCCGAAGATCTTTTCCGACAGCGTTTCCTTGTTGATCGCGCGGCCGTTGCGCAGGATCAGCACCTCGAGCACCGAGCGCTCGCGCGGCGTGAGCGGCAGCGGCTCGTCGGCGAGCCGGAAGCTGCGATCGACGCTGTCGTAGGCGAGCGGCCCGCATTCGACGCGCGAATGCTCGTGGCCGAGGCTGCGCCGGATCAGCGCGCGGGCGCGCGCCTCGAGCTCGGTCAACTCGAACGGCTTCGCGAGATAGTCGTCGGCGCCGAGGTCGAGACCCTTCACGCGATCCTCGACCGATCCGTGCGCCGTAAGGATCAGCACCGGCACCGGATTGCGGCGTGCACGCAGCCGCCGCAGCACCTCGAGCCCGTCGAGCTTCGGCAGCCCGAGATCGAGGATCACCAGCGCGTAGTCCTGCGTGCGCAGCACGTGGTCCGCCGCCTCGCCGTCCGCCATGTGGTCGACCGCGAACCGCGCGGCACTCAGCGCGTCGTTCAGCGACTGCGCAAGGAGGGGATTGTCTTCGACGAGCAGCACACGCATGGCGATTCCGGTCAGGCAAACGTCAGGCCGCTACATTACATGATCCTTTCCGCACCGACGCCTCGCACAAACCCCGGTTGCGCGGTCGCATGCAGCGCAGCCGATCGCCGGCGAGTCACGCACGAAACGGCGCTCGCGAAGCAGATCGAAGCATGTCCGCGGCAGGCCATCGCCTCGATCGCTTGCAAGGACTGCGCTTCGGCGCCGACGACTACATCACGAAGCCGTTCGACCGGGCCGACGTCGTGGCGCGCATCCGCACGATTCTGCGCGGGCTGGACGCGGATGCCGACGCGCTGGAGCGCACCGTCGACAGTCATATCGGCCGGCTGCGCAGGAGGCTCCAATGCGCGGGCGCTTCGGCCATGCCGGAAGTCATGTGCGGCGGCGGCTATCGATTGCGCGGCGTCGGTAACGGCTCGCGGCGACGCGTTGGCCGCGCGTCGCGCGCGTTGGCGGCTTTCGCGCCGATCCTCGCCGTGCCGTCGCCGTGCGCATGGCACGCGCCCCCTTGCCCTGCCCGCCATCCCTGCCGCGAGCCGCGACAAACTGCGGCCTCGCCGCATCGACCTCGGGAAATCCATGACGCGGACGACACAATCGTCAACGGAAATGAAAGCAGGCTGAAAGTGCATCGCACTTAACATCCGCGTCACTCGAACGACACAACAGAAAACGTAACTGGAGGAAGACATGCCGTTTGCACCGAAGCATCTCGCCGCCGCGCTGGCGATCGTCACGGGCGCGGCCGCCGGCACCGGCAGCCGCGCAGGTCCCGGCCGGGTATCCGGGCAACTACCAAGGCGTGATCGACGCCGCGAAGCAGGAAGGCAAGCTGATCGTCTACTCGACGACCGACACGGGCCTCGTGCGGCCGCTGATCAAGGACTTCGAAAGCCTGTACGGCGTCAAGGTCGAGTACAACGACATGAACAGCACCGAGCTGTACAACCGCTACATCAGCGAGAACGCGGCGAGCAGCACGAGCGCCGACGTGCTGTGGAGCTCGGCGATGGACCTGCAGGTGAAGCTCGTCAACGACGGCCTGATGGCGTCGTACGACTCGCCGGAAAGTGCGCACGTACCGTCGTGGGCGCAATACCAGAAGCAGGCATACGGCACGACGTTCGAGCCGCTTGCGATCGTCTACAACAAGCGGCTGATCCCCGAAAACGAAGTGCCGAAGACGCGCACCGACCTGATCAAGCTCCTTGCGTCGCAGCCCGACAGGTTCAAGGGCAAGCTGACGACGTACGACGTAGAGAAGTCCGGCGTCGGCTTCAACGCACTGACGCAGGACGCGCACCTGAACGAGAAGGTCACGTGGGAGCTCGTGAAGGCAATCGGCGCGACCGGCCCGAAGCTGCAGTCGAGCACGGGCGCGATGATGGAGCGGATCTCGTCGGGCGAGAACCTGATCGGCTACAACATCATCGGCTCCTACGCGTACGCGAAGGCGAAGAAGGACAAGTCGATCGGCTACGTGTTTCCGAAGGACTATACGCAGGTCGTGAGCCGTCTCGCGACGATCTCGAAGAAGGCGAAGAATCCGAACGCCGCGAAGCTGTGGGTCGACTATCTGCTGTCGAAGCGCGGCCAGACGCTGATCGCGAACCAGGCGAACCTGTACGCGATCCGCACGGACGTGACCGGCGAAACGTCGGCCGCGAGCCTCACGAAGGAACTCGGCGATTCGCTGAAGCCGATCCCGATCGGCACGGGCCTGCTCGTCTATCTCGACCAGTCGAAGCGGCTCGCCTTCCTGAAGCAATGGCAGCAGGCGATCAAGCGCTGATCCGCTGACGGCCGCCCGCGCGACGCCGCGCGGGCCGCACCCTTCCCCTTTCCGATTTTCCTTGCGGCGGCCATTCCGATGGCCGCAGGGGCGAACTCATGCTTTCAACCAGCACACGCGGAGCGGCCGCCGCCGTTCCGCCTCACGCCGGCAACGGCGACGCGATTCCCGCGCTGCCCGCACGCAGCCTGCAGCCGCTCGCCGGCATGCTGCGCTGGATCGTCGTCGCGGTGCTGACCGTCGCGGTCGCGCTGCCGCTCGGCTTCATCCTGTTCCAGAGCCTGCTGTCCGCGCCGTTCTTCGACGCCAGCAAGACGCTCGGCATCGAAGGCTTCCGTTTCATCTTCCGCGACCCCGACTTCTGGTCGGCCGTGAAGAACTCGTTCATCATCGCCGGCGGGATGCTGTTCATCTCGATCCCGCTCGGCGGCATCCTCGCATTCCTGATGGTGCGCACCGACCTACCCGGCCGCCGCTGGCTCGAACCGCTGCTGCTCACGCCCGTGTTCGTGTCGCCGATGGTGCTCGCGTTCGGCTACGTGGTCGCGGCCGGCCCGGTCGGCTTCTACTCGGTGTGGTTCAAGGAACTGTTCGGCGCGCAGAGCGTGCCGTGGAACGTCTATTCGATCTTCGCGATCACGGTAATCGTCGGCCTCACGCACGTGCCGCACGTGTACCTGTACTCGTCGGCCGCGCTGCGCAACCTCGGCTCGGACGTCGAGGAAGCGGCGCGCGTGACGGGCGCGCGGCCGTTCCGCGTCGCGCTCGACGTGAGCCTGCCGATGACGATGCCCGCGCTGCTGTTCGCCGGCGTGCTCGTGTTCTTCCTCGGCTTCGAGGTGTTCGGGCTGCCGCTCGTGCTCGGCGATCCGGAAGGCCATCTCGTACTCGCCACCTATCTGTACAAGCTGACCAACAAGCTCGGCGTGCCGTCGTATCACCTGATGGCCGCGGTCGCGGTGTGCATCGTCGCGATCACGTTTCCGCTCGTGCTGCTGCAGCGCCGCCTGCTGAAGACGGCCAACCGCTTCGTCACCGTGAAGGGCAAGGCCGGCCGCTCGACCGTGCTCCCGCTCGGCGTGTGGCGCTGGGTCGCGCTCGCGATCGTCGCGCTGTGGCTCGCGCTGACCGTGATCGTGCCGATTTCCGGGATCGTGCTGCGCGCGTTCGTCACGAACTGGGGCGAAGGCGTCGCGCTCGGCGAAGTGCTGACGCTCGCGAACTTCACCGAGCTGTTCGAACAGGACAACCTCGTGCGCGCGATCGTCAACACGCTCGGCATCGGCGTGATCGGCGGCGCCCTCGCGGTCGGCTTCTACTCGCTGGTCGCGTTCGCGGGCCATCGCCGCCACGACTGGGCGACGAAGCTGCTCGACTACGTCGTGCTGCTGCCGCGCGCGGTGCCGGGCCTGCTCGCCGGTCTCGCGTTCCTCTGGATTTTCCTGTTCGTGCCCGGGCTGCGCGAGCTGAAGAACTCGATGTGGAGCATCTGGATCGCGTACACGGTCGTGTGGCTCGCGTACGGGATGCGGCTGATCCAGAGCGCGCTGCTGCAGGTCGGCCCCGAGCTCGAGGAAGCCGGACGCAGCGTCGGCGCCACGCGCAGCCGCGTCTCGCTCGACGTGACGCTGCCGCTCGTGCGCTTCGGGCTGCTCGCCGCGTGGCTGCTGATCTTCATGATCTTCGAGCGCGAATACTCGACCGCCGTCTATCTGCTGTCGCCCGGCACCGAAGTGATCGGCGCGCTGCTCGTGTCGCTGTGGGCGACCGGCGCGGTCGATCAAGTCGCCGCGCTCTCTGTCATCAACATTGCGATGGTCGGCGTCGGTCTCGGCGTGGCCCTGCGTTTCGGAGTGAAACTTCATGGATAAGCTTATCGTCGACGATCTGCATCTCAGCTACGGCGCCAATCCGATCCTGAAAGGCGTGTCGTTCGAACTGAAGGCCGGCGAAGTCGTGTGTCTGCTCGGCGCGTCGGGCAGCGGCAAGACGACGCTGCTGCGCGCGGTGGCCGGCCTCGAACAGCCGTCCGACGGCCGCATCCAGCTCGACGATCGCGTGTTCTTCGACGGCGCGCAGCGCATCGATCTGCCCGTCGAGCAGCGCTCGCTCGGGCTCGTGTTTCAGTCGTATGCGCTGTGGCCGCATCGCACCGTCGCCGACAACGTCGGCTACGGCCTGAAGCTGCGCCGCGTCGCCGCGGCCGAACAGAAACGCCGCGTGCAGAACGCGCTCGATCAGCTCGGCCTCGGCCACCTCGCGGAACGCTTTCCGCATCAGCTGTCGGGCGGCCAGCAGCAGCGCGTCGCGATCGCACGCGCGCTCGTCTACAACCCGCCCGTCATCCTGCTCGACGAGCCGCTCTCGAACCTCGACGCGAAGCTGCGCGAAGAAGCGCGCGCGTGGCTGCGCGAGCTGATCGTGTCGCTCGGGCTCTCCGCGCTCTGCGTGACGCACGACCAGACCGAAGCGATGGCGATGTCCGACCGCATCCTGCTGCTGCGCAACGGCCGCATCGAGCAGGAAGGCACGCCGGCCGAGCTGTACGGCGCGCCGCGCTCGCTGTATACGGCCGAGTTCATGGGCAGCAACAACCGGATCGACGCGCGTGTCGCGGCCGTCGACGGCGAATGCGTGACGCTCGCCGGCGACGGCTGGGAGCTGCGCGCGCTCGCGCGCGACACGCTCGCGCCGGGCCAGGATGCGCAGGCCGTGATCCGCCTCGAGCGCGTGCAGGTCGCCGACGGCCCGGGCGCCAACCGGCTGCAGGCCGACCTCGTCACGTCGATGTATCTCGGCGACCGCTGGGAATACCTGTTCCATTGCGGCGACATGCGGCTGCGCGCGTTCGGCCACGTGCCGCGTGCGGCCGGCAAGCACTGGATCGAGTTTCCGGCCAACGACTGCTGGGCATTCGCGAAAGCGGGCTGACCCGGGCGGCGTGTGCACGCCGCACGTGTGCACGCCGCACCCATCGCACCACGCGCTCGCGTGCATTTGCGCGCGGACGGCCGGCGGCGTCCGCCGCGGTCGGCTGCGCGCCGCATCCGTTTCACCTCAACCACAAGAACCAAGGAGACACCGTCAATGAAGTCACGTTCCCTCCGCGCCGCCGTTCTGACCGGCTCGGCCGCCGTCGCCGGTCTCGCGGCCGGCGCCGCGCACGCGCAATCGTCGGTCACGCTGTACGGGATCATGGATGCCGGCATCGAGTACACGAACCACGCGGCGCCGGAAGGCGGCAGCTCGGTCAAGCTGAAGTCGGGCAACAAGAACACGTCGCGCTGGGGTTTGCGCGGCGTCGAGGATCTCGGCGGCGGCCTGAAGGCCGTGTTCCGGCTCGAAAGCGGCATCGATCTCGCGAACGGCGCATTCGACGACGGCCCCGACTCGATCTTCGCGCGCCGTGCGACGGTCGGCCTGAAAGGCAAATGGGGCGAGCTGACGCTCGGCCGCAACTACACCGTCACCTATGACTACCTGCTGCCGTTCGACCCGATGGGTTATGCGCAGAACTACTCGTGGGCGACGTCGTCGATGGCGACCGGCGGCCGCAAGGACGGCATGTTCACGCGCTCGTCGAACGCAGTGCGTTACGACGGCGAGTTCGGCGGTTTCAAGTTCGGCGCGATGTACGGCTTCGGCAACGTGCCGGGCAGCGTGAAGACCAGCTCGAAATACGACGTCGCGCTCGGCTACGAGACGGGCCCGTTCGCAGCCGTGGTCACGTTCGACCGGCAGAACGGCGCGGCCGACAGCGTGACGCCCGCCGACACGGTCAACTACATCCAGGGGATCCACGCGGGCCTCAGCTACGACTTCGGCAACCTGAAGACGATGGCCGGTTATCGCAACTATCGGCGCACGTTTCACACGAGCGCCGCGAACCAGTTGAGCGACACGTACTGGGTCGGCGGCTCGTATCAGTTCACGCCGACGTTCTCGCTGATCGCGGCCGTCTATCACCAGGACATCAAGGGCGGCACCGACGCCGATCCGACGCTCGTGTCGATGCGCGCGAACTACGCGCTGTCGAAGCGCACGGTGCTGTATCTGTCGGGCGCGTTCGCGATCGCGAAGCATGATCAGAGGGTCGGCGTGTCGCGCGATTTCGCCGGGTACGGCACGACGCAGGTCGGCGTGACGGCGGGGATTCAGCAGCGGTTTTGACGTCCCGCTCGATGACGCGGGCGGCGGTACGCACGTCGCCCGTGCCTGTGCGCGGTGCGGTCATCTGTGCTCGCGCGCCGTCGTGCGCCACCCTTCTCCGCTCGTACGAAGTCGCTCATGCAGGAGCGCCGCCTACTACGGCAACATGGCTTTGAATCGGTCAAACCTCGTGGGCGGCAACGCGATCTCTCCGTCATGGTCGACGGCGGTATCGAAGATCAACGATTCCTTGGTCCATATCAAGCGGACGGCATCGGGGTACGCGTACGTGCGCTCGGCAAGCAATTGCATATCGGAGGTCCGATAGAGCCGCAAAAGGATTTGCTCCCCTCCGAGGTACGCATATCGCGCGGTGTAGCGTCCCCCGTCGCCCTGCGAAAGTTCGGTGCCGAATTGCGTCGCGCGTGCGCGTAAGCGAGCGTCCTTGTAGTAGGCGCCGGCGCAGAACAGCAAGATAACAACTGCCAGAGCGGAACCGAGCACCTTCATTCCCGAGTTCGTTCGTCCGAGGCGTCCCTCCTGGCGCGAGAAGCTGTATAAGACGACGATCAGCAGCCCTGCCGTGATTCCGAGCAGGACGACGGCCGCGAGTGCGAGCATGCCGGCCGCTTGCACACCTGTCGCCAATCCGTTCATTCGAAATACACCGTTATGGGTTTGGGCAGCATGATCGTCTGTCGTCGGGAAATGTGATGAAGTCGCCGGCTCGATGGTGCCTCGCTTGCCATGGTCGACACAATCGAATCCCGAATGAGGTCGTTCCAGTTCCGCATACAGGAATCGCACATACGCTCGTCGTTCCGGGCGGAAACGCGTTGCCTGATGCATCTCGTAGACAAGCTAGCGGCGCAGCGTGACGCGCGCAGCATTGTTGAAGACTGCAAACAGTGAATTCGTCATTGGGCGCGCGCCCGGCGCATTCGCGATCGCGAAGCACGTGCGCAAGGTCCACGTGTCGCGCGATTTCGTTGGGTATGGCACGACACAGGTGGGCGTGACGGCGGGGATTCAGCAGCGGTTTTGACGCCTCGCTCGGTGCCGCGGGCGACGGCACGCATGTCGCCCGCGGCGCCGCACGGCGGTCAGCGTTCCGCTCCCATCGCGAACACCGTACGAACGGCACTGCTCGTATCGCTCCAGTGCTCACCGACCGCCGACAGCGGCACCACGCGTGTGTCGAGCGTCAGCCGTGCGCGTGCGGCGGCGTCGAACACGCCGCGCGCGACCGAGAGCAACCGCGGCAGCGGCACGCTGCCGAGCCCGCTGCCCATCAGTTCGATCGCCGCGGCGCGCAGCACGGCGCCCGGCAGCGACACGTCGCCGCCGCCCATCGAGCCGATCTGCACGAAGCGCAGCGCGCGTCCCGCCGGCATGTTTTTCGCGGCGCTCACCAGCAGCGTGCGCGCGGTATCGCCCCAGAGATAGTCGAGCACGACGTCGACGCCCGCACGCCAGTGCGGCTCGAGCGCACGCGCGAGCGCGGCCGCGTCCTGCTGCAGCGGCACGACGGCATCCGCACCGGCGTCCAGCAACGCATCGAGCGCGGCCGTGTTACGCCCCGTCGCGATCACCGTCGCGGCGCCGAGGTGCTTTGCGACCCGCACCGCGAGCCGGCCCGACGCGCCCGTCGCGCCGTTGACGAGCACCGTCTCGCCAACCGTCATGCGCGCGCGTTCGGTCAGCGCCGCCCACGACGACATCGCCGGATTCGCGATCGCGGCGGCCGTGACGTCGTCGAGATCGTCCGGCAGCGGCACCCATTGCGTATCGGGCACGATCGTGCGCTCGGCCATCGCGCCGAACGGCGCCGCGGCGCTGAAGAAGTAGACGCGCTGCCCGTCGTCGAGCCGCCCGACGCCGTCGACGCCCACGACGAACGGATAGCGCCCGTCGAACGAGTAGTGCGCGCCGGACGCGCGCCCCTGCGCCAGCCGGCTCACCGCCGACGCCGTCACGTCGATCAGCCGGTGACCCGGCTGCGCGTGCGGCGCGTCGAACTCCGTATAGACCGGCCCTTCGCCGGGACCCTTCACGACTGCTGCCTTCATGTCGACTCCTCGAATGTGCTGATGTGAATACCGGGCTGGCCGCACGCGTACGCCTGACGTCGCGCTGCGGCGCAACCCTCAATGCGCGTCAAGCCACGCGCGCAGCGCGCGATCGCGCACGTCGAGCACATCGAACAGCCCGAGCGCGCGCAGCGCCGGCAACGCGTCGAGCACGTCGGCTTCTGCGCGGGCGCGCTCGGCCGTCGACGCATGCGGGTCGGTCAGCACGCGTGCGTTGATCAGAAACGCACCGACGGTGCCCTTGCGGATCGTCGTGTCGCCGGCATCGAGCCGGTCCTGATCGTCGGGAAGCAATTGTTCGGCTCGCATCGTCCGGCTCCATGTCTGTGATCGAAGCGCACAATTTACGCGTGCGATCGATGCCGATCTCCGGTATAAAAGCCATTCGATACGGAGATTCGGCCATGTCCGCCCCCCTTCTTCCCGCGCGGCTCGTGCTCGGCGACGATGGTCCGTTCGTCGCCGCGGCCGTGCTCACGCAGCGCGATGCGCGTACGACCGCGCCGCATGCGCATGCGCGTGGGCAGCTCGTCGGCGCCCTGAGCGGGCTGCTGTCGATCGGGCTCGACGATCAGGACTGGGTCGTACCGGCGATCCATGCGATCTGGATTCCGCCGCACTGCCGGCACGGGCTGCAGTCGTTCGGGCCGTTTTCGGGATGGTCGGTGTTCGTGGCCGAGGCGCGCTGCGGCGCCTTGCCGTCGGAACCGCGCGCGATCCGCACGACGCCGTTGCTGCGCGAAGCGGTGCGGCGCGCGGCGAGCTGGGATGGATCGGCGCTCGACGCCGCGCAGACGCGAATCGCCGAAGTGATCGTCGACGAGATCGCCGCGGCGGACGCGCAGTCGCTCGGGCTCGTGCGGCCGCGCGACCCGCGGCTCGTGCGGATCACCGATGCGCTCGCGGCCGATCTGGCCGACAACCGCCGGCTCGAAGACTGGGCGCGCTGGGCCGGGCTCGGCGCGCGCACGCTGAGCCGGCGCTTCGTCGCGGAGACGGGGCTGACGTTCGCGCAGTGGCGTCAGCAGGCGCGGCTGATGCGCGCGCTCGAGAAAGTGGCCGACGGTGTGCCGGTCACGACGATCGCGCTCGATCTCGGCTACGAGAACGTGAGCGCGTTCATCGACATGTTTCGGCGTGCGCTCGGGACGACGCCGGGGAAGTATGGGGAGCTGACGCGACTTGAAGCCAGCAAGGAGCGAACTTCGTCATGATTCACATGCAGCGCCGGTGCCGATCGGCTAGACGGCGCCGAATGTAACGCGCACGGCATTGTTGAAAACTGCAAGCAGCGAATTCGTCGTTCGCCACCCGTGCGCCGCGTTCGTGATCGCGAAGCATACCGGTGACGGCAATCGCAGAGCACGACGCCGGCCGGAACGTATGGACGTTAGATGGCGAAAGCATCGACGCGCGGTCACATGACATTACTGAATCCGCGCACCGCACAACACCCGTTCAAAGAAGTGCTCGATAGGCGTCGAGCGACTGACACGTCTGCACCATGCCTTGTCGTCGCAAGATCTCGAGGTACCGGTCTGCAGTCAACGGTGGTTGTTTAAGCGCCTCTCGCTGTCGTCGCGCGGCCGCAACGACCACCGCGGGTTCGAGGTCGAAAAGATCATCGACGAACTCGTCTGGATGCTGGGCCTCGATGCCGTACGGCAACAACGCCTCTTCCGGAAAGTCCTTTCGATTGAACGTCACGATCACGCTGGCGTTGCAACGGATTGCAGCGGCAAGCACGTGACGATCGTCGGCATCCGGGAGAACAAGCCCGGCAATCAACGATTCATAACCGGTCACGACGGCATCCGGTATCGCTCGATCCATCAAACTTGAGGTTCGATCAAGCTGTTCCGCTGTTAAATCCGGACGGTTGTCCAACAGATTGCGCTTCCACTCGTCGGTAATATGTGCGCTCCACCGCGCCCGGAAACATCCACTCAACGCCAGCCGCATCAGGAAATCGCGAAGCGGCGCGGGATAAAGCACACAGGCATCGTAGATCGCCGTAAATGGCGAATGCGTCATTCGTAGCCCATCCGCAGATCCTGTGCCTGCTTGCTCAGTTCTTCCATTGCGTCAGCACTCTCTTGGTCGCGCTCAGCCTTGTAGCGCATCAGATCCGAAAACCGCACTCGCCGATGCTTGCCCGTCCGGTGATAGGGCAATGCATTCGACTCAAGCAGCTTGATCAGATGCGGGCGGGAGACATTGAGCAGATCTGCCGCTTCCTGCGTCGTCAATTCCGCATGAACCGGCACAACCTTGACAGCGTTGCCATCCGCCAATTCCGCGAGAATATCCACCAGCAGACGAAGTGCGGACGTCGGCAGCTCGACCTGATGGGCTCGGTTCTCGTCATCAAAAATCTGAATGCGCTGCGTATCGGTCCGTGTTGCGAGATAAGCCGCCAGCATGCGCTGCGCCTCGACGGCCGCCTGCATCTCGCGCTCGACGGGCAAGATCATGTCGGGTGTCGTGGCGTGATGCATTGCGTTCTCCAATCGGAATTTCAGGATTTCAGCAGTCTATTCGAAATAAACGAAATTCGCAATAAACGAAAATTGAACGAACCCCAAATACTCCGAGCGCAGCCGGCTTCATCGTTCAATACGTCCCATCCCCCTTCTTCACAACCTCGCCCGCCTTCCCCTTGAACTGCGCCGCCAACCGCTCCGCACTCCTCGCCAGCAACGTCGTATCGACGCCGACCGCCACGAACAGCGCCCCCGCTTCCAGATAACGCCGCGCCGCCGCCTCATCCGCACTGAGAATCCCCGGCGCCTTCCCGGCCGCCTTGATCGCCCGGATCGCGCCGTCGATCGCGGCCTGCACGTCCGGATGCCTGGGATTGCCGAGGTGCCCGAGATCGGCGGCCAGGTCGGCGGGCCCGATGAACACGCCGTCCACCCCTTCGACGCGCGCAATCGCCTCGATCGCGTCGAGCCCCGCGCGCGTCTCGACCTGCACGAGCACGGCCATCTCGTCGTTCGCGCGATGCAGGTAGTCGCCCACGCGATTCCACCGCGACGCACGCGCGAGCGCGCTGCCGACGCCGCGAATCCCGTGCGGCGGATAGCGTGTGGCGGCCACCGCCGCGCGCGCTTCGTCGGCGCTTTGCACCATCGGCACGAGCAGCGTCTGCGCACCGAGATCGAGCACCTGCTTGACGATCACCGGATCGTTCCACGGCACGCGCACGACCGGCTGCGACCGATACGGCGCGATCGCCTGCAGCTGCGCGACGATCGACGGCACGGTATTCGGCGCGTGCTCGCCGTCGATCAGCAGCCAGTCGAAACCGGCGCCCGCGACGATTTCGGCACTGTACGGATTGGCCAGACCGAGCCACAGCCCGATCTGCGCGTCGCCGCGCACGAGCGCGGCCTTGAACGTATTCGTCGGCATCTGCATCGTCAGTTCACCCGAAGTAGCACTGAATCGTTCCGAGCGGGCCGTAGTCGACACTGAACGTGTCGCCGCGGCGCGCCGCGCATGGCCGCGTAAACGACCCGCCGAGCACGATCTGGCCGCGCTCGAGCGCGACGTCGAAGCGCGCGAGCCGGTTCGCGAGCCACGCGACGCCGTTCGCCGGGTGATTCAGCACGCCCGCCGCGACGCCCGTTTCCTCGACCACGCCGTTGCGCGACATGATGGCCGCGACCCAACGCAGATCGACGTCGTGCGGCTTCACCGGCCGCCCGCCGATCACGACGCCCGCGTTCGCCGCGTTGTCGGCGATCGTGTCGAACACCTTGCGCGGACGCTGCGTGTCGGGATCGATCGACTGGCTGCGCGCGTCGATGATCTCGAGCGCGGGCACCACGTAGTCGACCGCGTCGTAGACGTCGAAGATCGTGCAGTTCGGGCCGCTCAGGCGCTTGCCGAGCACGAACGCGAGTTCGACCTCGACGCGCGGCACGATGAAGCGATCGGTCGGAATCGTGCCGCCGTCTTCGAAGAACATGTCGTCGAGCAGCGCGCCGTAGTCGGGCTCGTCGATCTGCGACGTGTTCTGCATCGCCTTCGACGTGAGGCCGATCTTGTGCCCCTTCAGCGTGCGGCCTTCCGCGAGCTTCAGCGCGACCCACGCGCGCTGGATCGCATATGCGTCGTCGATCGTGATGTCCGGATGGTCGAGCGAGATCTGGCGGATCTGCGTGCGTTCGCGTTCGGCGTCGTGCAGACGCTGCGCGAGCGCATCGATGGTGGCGGTATCGAGCATGGTGGGGTTCGGATTCAGTCGGCCCGCTTGTAGCGGGCGTGGATGTTGTTGTGCTTGTACGAGCCGCTTTCGCTGAACTCGGTCAGCTCCATCGACAGCGCGAGATAACGCTTCGCATACAGCTCGGCGAAATGCGCCTTGATCGCGTCGAACAACGCGTCGCATGCGGCGCGCTTCGTCGCCTCGCTGCGCCCGGCGCCGATCTTCAGCGTCACGTGCACGAACGCGTCGTCTTCGGTGCCGTCGGCCACGCAGTAGTCGTGCAGTTCGATCGCGCGCGAACGAATCCCGCCGATCGGAAACACGCCGCCCTGCGCGATCAACGTCGCGTTGATCGTGCGCAGCAGCGCGGGGATGCGGGCGTCGGCGCGGATGTTCGCCGTATATTCGACGACGATGTGCGGCATGGCAGTCTCCGGTCGGATCTCGGATGCTCGCGCGTTCAGCGCAGCGGAAAAATGGCGTTGATCTGGCCGGTGCCCGAACTCGCGAAGTAGTCGGTGACGATTTCGACCGGCTGGTCGTAGCGATCCCAGCCGAGCAGGCCGAGCAGCATCGCGGTGTCGTGCATTCCGCCTTCGCCGTGGCAGTGCTGGTTGTACTCGGGCAGCATCGCGCAGAACGTCTTGAAGTCGCCCTGCTTCCACAGTTCGACGACGCGCAGATCGACCTGCCGAAAGAATTCACGGCTGATCTCGTGAATCGATTCCTCGGGGCTGCCGTTGTCGTTGAAACGATGCGAGAGCGAACCGCTCGCGAGAAACGCGACGTTCGCATCGCTCTTTTCGATCGCTTCGAGCAGCGCTTCGCCGAAGCGGCGGCTGTCGTCGAGCGTGTGCCACATGCACCAGCCGGCGATCGACACGACCTTGAAGTGCCGGTCGCCGTTCATGTAGCGCATCGGCACGAGCGTCCCGTATTCGAGCTCGAGACTGTCGATCTCGTGCGCGCGCGTCGCGATGCCGCGCGCGCTCGCCGTCTCGGCGATCAGCCGGCCGAGCGCCGGATTGCCCGGATACGCGTAATGCATGTCGCGGATGAAATGCGGCAGTTCATTGCTCGTGTACGTGCCGGCAAAGCGCGCATTGCAGTTCACGTGATAGCCGGCATTGACGAGCCAGTGCACGTCCGACACGACGATCGTGTCGACGCCGAGCGCGCGGCAGCGCTCGCCGATCAGCCGATGGCCGCGGATCGCCGCATCGCGGCAGCCGTGATGCTTGCCGGGCAGCTCCGACAGGTACATCGACGGCACATGCGTGATTTTCGCGGCGAGGGACAGTTTGCCCATCGTAGTCTCCGTATCGTTCTTGTCGCGGCGCAACGGCGCGCGTCAGACACCCCAGCGCGGAATGTGATGCGAGCCCATCGAGATGCAGACGTTCTTCACTTCCGCGAACACCTCGAAGCTGTATTCGCCGCCTTCGCGCCCGGTACCGGACGCTTTGACGCCGCCGAACGGCTGGCGCAGATCGCGCACGTTCTGGCTGTTCACGAACACCATGCCGGCCTCGATCCCGCGCGCGAGGCGATGCACCTTGCCGACGTCCTGCGTCCACACGTACGACGCGAGCCCGTACGCCGTGTCGTTTGCAAGCTGCAGCCCGTGCGCTTCGTCGTCGAACGGAATCAGGCACGCGACGGGCCCGAAGATTTCCTCCTGCGCGATGCGCATCCGGTTGTCGACGTCGGCGAACACGGTCGGCCGCACGAAGTTGCCGTTGCGCAGCCGTTCGGGCAGCCCGGCCGGCTGGTCGGCCCCGCCCGCGACGATCCGCGCGCCTTCCTGTTCGCCGAGGCGGATATAGCCCGTCACCTTTTCCCAATGCTGGCGCGTGATCATCGCACCGAGCTGCGTCGACGGATCGGACGGATCGCCGACCACGAGCTGGTTCGCGCGCCGCGCGAATTCCTGCACGAAGCGGTCGTAGATCGTGCGCTGCACGAAGATGCGCGAGCCCGCGGTACAGCGTTCGCCGTTGATCGAGAAAATCGTGAACAGCGACGCGTCGAGCGCGCGATCGAAATCGGCGTCGTCGAAAATCAGCACCGGCGACTTGCCGCCGAGCTCCATCGAGTATTTCTTCAGCCCCGCGCGTTCGATGATCCGCTTGCCCGTGACGGTGCCGCCCGTAAACGACACCGCGCGCACGTCGGGATGACGCACGAGCGCATCGCCGGCCGTCGCGCCGTAGCCCTGCACGACGTTGAGCACGCCCGGCGGAATGCCGGCCTCGAGCGCGAGCCGGCCGAGCTGGTCGGCCGTCAGCGGCGACAGCTCCGACATCTTCAGCACCGCGGTATTGCCGAGCGCGAGGCACGGCGCCGTTTTCCAGGTTGCGGTCATGAACGGCACGTTCCACGGCGAGATCAGCGCGCAGACGCCGACCGGCTGATACAGCGTGTAGTTCAGCATCTGATCGTCGACGGGATACGTGCGGCCGTTCATCTGCACGCACACTTCCGCGAAGAAATGGAAGTTCTCCGACGCACGCGGAATCAGCTGCTTGCCGGTCTGCGCGATCGGCAGGCCCGTGTCCTGCGTTTCCAGCGCGGCGAGCGTCGGCACGTTCTTCTCGATCAGCTCGCCGAGCCTGCGCATCAGCTTCGCGCGCTCCTTCGCGGGCGTGTTCGCCCATTTCGGAAACGCTTCCTTCGCCGCGCGCACGGCTGCGTCGACTTCGGCCTCGCCGCCCGACGCGACTTCGTCGATCACGTCGCCCGTCGCCGGATTCAGCGTCGCGAACCTGTCGCGGCTGTCGACCTCGCGGCCGTCGATCCAGTGCTTGATGGTCATCTGCTCTCCTTGTGCGACGGGCTCAGCCCGCGCGATAGTAGTCCGCTTCGCCGACGATCGTGTTCACGAGCCGGCCGATTCGTTCGATTTCCGTCACCACCACATCGCCGGGCTTCGTGTCGGCGAGCCCCTGCGGCGTGCCGGTCAGAATCAGGTCGCCCGGCGCGAGCGTCATGAAGCCGCTGATGTATTCGATCAGCGCGGGCACGTCGAAGATCATGTCGCGCGTGCTGCCGCGTTGCGTCTCGTGGCCGTTGACCGTCGTGCGCAGCGCGAGATCGCCGGCGTCGCCGACTTCGTCGCGGCTCACGAACCACGGCCCGAGCGGCGTGCACGTGTCGCGATTCTTCACGCGCAGGTTCGGCCGATAGTAGTTCTCCAGATAGTCGCGGATCGCGTAGTCGTTCGCGACCGTATAGCCGGCCACGTAGTCGATCGCCTGCGCGCGCGCGACGTTGCGCGCGGGCCGGCCGATCACGACGGCGAGTTCGCACTCGTAGTGCATGTGCGTCGCATCGGCGGGCCGCACCGTCTGCGACCGGTGGCCGATGAACGTGTTCGGTCCTTTCAGGAAGATCAGCGGCTCGCTCGGCGCGTTGAACGCGAGTTCCTTCGCGTGATCCGCGTAGTTGAGGCCGAGCGCGAAGGTCGTGCGCGGCGCGACGGGCGGCAGCCACGCGACCGCCTCCTCGGCGAGCACGCGCCCGGTATCGAGGCGGATCGCGCCGTCGCCGGCCGGTTCGGCTGCATGCAGGGCGCCGTTGTAGATGACGCGTGCCGTCTTCATCGTGCCGCCTCCGCGACGAGCGTGTGGCGCAACGTGCCGATGCCGTCGGCGGCGATCTCGACCGTGCTGCCCGCGCGTGCATGCGGCGCGCCGCCCGCGACGCCGAGCAACAGCACGTCGCCGGCGTCGAACGACATGAACGCGCTGATGTCGGCGATCAGTTCGCGCACCGGGCGAATCAGCGTCGCGGTGGACGTGCGCGCCACGACTTCGCCGTCGATCCGCACGCTCAGCGCGATCGCGTCGACGTCGGCGAGCGCGGCGGCCGGCACGACCGCCGGGCCCAGCGGACAAAAGCCGTCGCGGCACTTGAAGCGCACGGCCGGCCGATAGTAGTCGGGATGCGGAACGGATACGTCGCTGGCGAGCGTGAAGCCATGCACGTAGTCGAGCGCGCGGGCGGCCGGCACGCGCGTCGCCCGGCGCGCGAACACGACAGCCACCGACGCGCCGATCTCCAGCGCCTCGACGCCGGCCGGCACGACGACGGCCGCGCCGTCGGACGCATGCGTATTGGCCGGTTTGATGTAGAGCACGGGCGCCCGCGGCGGACGCCCGTAAGGCGCCGCATGCACCGCGTCGCCGAGCGCGGCGAGCGCCGCGCGCTCGTTCAGCAGTGCGCCATAAACGGTACCGACCGCGACCGGCAGCGGCGGCGCCGCGGCGGTCGTGCAACACAGCTCCATCGGGACTCCTCTGCCGCGCGTCGCGGCGCATCGTCAATACTTAACATCTTAAGTAAACAAAGCGGCCCTGACAACCTCGATTACCCTGATAGACGAATTTCACCACCGTCGGCTGTTAAGATTCATCCGTCCCATTCACCGCATCCCCCGATGAACCGTACGCTCGACCATCGCAATCTGGCCATGCTGCTGCTCGAGGCCCGCGAAACGCTGATGGGCCTGTTCCGCCCCATTCTCAAGGAATTTGCACTGACGGAGCAGCAATGGCGGATCATCCGCGTGCTCGACGGCGAGCCGGGGCAGTCCCTCGAAGCGGGACAGATTGCGCGGCGCTGCTGCATTCTGAGCCCGAGCCTCACGGGCGTGCTCGAACGCATGGAGCGCGACGGGCTGATCACGCGCACGCGCGCTCAGGAGGATCAGCGTCGGCTCGTGGTCAGCCTGACGCCGCAAAGCCGAAAGCTCGTCACGGAGATCGGCCCGCGCATCGACGAACAGTATCGGCTGCTCGAAGCGCGCTTCGGCCAGGACGGCCTCGACGACATCTATCGCGCGCTCGACCGCTTGATCGAGCTCGGCAACGGCATGTCGTCGTGACGTCCTTGCGTGCCGGCGTGGCCGTGCGTGAACGGTACGTACGCGTGCGGTACCGTCAGTCTCGCGCGCCGCGCATCAGGTCGGTCACCGGGATCCCGCGCGACGTGCGCATGCACGCTTCCACATAATCGACGAACGGCAACGGCTCGAAATCGATTTCGTCGCGCAGGCGGCGGTTGTCGAACACGCGGTCGACCGTCGCGAATTCCGCGAAACGCCGCATCGCGTCGCCGATCACGCGCTCGCGCGCCGGGTCCGCGCGGCCGAGCACGGTGCGCACCACCTGCGGGAGATCGGCCGGCGCGCACGCCGCGTAGCGCGGCGCGTCCGCGATGCCGACCGCCTCGTCCATCGCGCGCACGATCTGCGCGACCATCGGTGCATCCTCGCCCGCCGACACGTGATAGACGCGATGCGCGAGCGTCGGCTTGACGGCCAGCAGCATCGTCGCGCGTGCGACGTCGTCGACCGACACGATGTCGATGCGCGTCATCGGCCGCGCGGTGAAGCGACGCGCAGCGTGCGCGACGCGAAACATCCAGAACGAATTCGGCGCCGGCCGCGTGCCGAGCACCGTGTGACCGACGACGTGCGACGGCCGCACGACGACGAGCGGCAACCCAAGCGCGCGCAGCCGCCGCTCCGTTTCCGCCTTCGCGTGCAGATAGCGGGCGGTGAGCACTGCGCCGCGCGGCGTTTCGCCCGTGCAGGGCGCACGCTCCGGCTCTTCCTGCACGACGCCGACGCCGGCCGTGCCCGCGAATGCAGTGCCGACGTAGACGAACCGCCGCAGATGCGGCGCCTGCGTGCAGCGCGCGGCAAAGCGCAGCGTGCTGTCGAGATCGGTCTGCAGATGCGCGCCGTCGGCGACCGACGCGTGCCCCGCGCAATGAATCACGTGCGTCGCGGCCGCGAGGCGCGCTGCGTCGGCGCGGTCCCACACGTCGTCGAGCGCGCCGACGACGACGTTCGCATCGCCGATGCGCGCCGCCCAGTACGGCGCGAGGCCCGCGCGGAGCGCCGCATCGCGCAGCCGCGCGACGGCGTGTCCGCGGTCCTGCGCGCGCACGATGCAGACGACGCGTTCGAGCAGCCCCGCATTGATGAGCGCCGTCAGCACGGTACTGCCGAGGAAACCGGTTGCACCGGTCAGCACGAGTCGCTCGACGTTTGCCGCCGCGACCGGCGCGCTCGCGGGCGAGACGAGGCTCGTGCGCCAGTTCAGCGGCAGCGCGGTTTTCCAGATCAGCACGGTAGTCTCCTTCGAGGAAGCGGCCCGACCGGCGACGCGCGCAGGGCAGTCGCGCTCTGCGCGGAGGCGAGCCGCACGACGGGCATGTACGCCGTCGGCGATCGCGACCGGCCGCTGCTGCGAACACGTCGCGCCGCGCGGAGGTCGCGACACGTTGCCGTGCGCGCAGCGTCGGGCAATGCGCAGTGTGGGGCGCGATCGCGCGGAAGTCTGTGCTGAAAGTTTCGTAAAAATGTGTGGATTTGTACGGGATTGTCCGGCTCTGTCGCGCCGCGTTCGGACGCGTCGCACGCGCGCGTTCGCTGTGCCGCACTTCGGCGGCGGGCGACCCGCTCTGGCCGAACGCGCTTGCGGTCATCCGATCTCTCTTCCCGCGCGGGATCGGCGGTCGCACCCCGTCGACGCCGTCGTATCTGCGCGCGCATTCTGTCGCCAAATTGCACGCGCTCGTCTGACGTCGTTTCATCCGAATCTCGGATAAACGCAATGCGCATTTATTGTCGGTTATCACTTGCGTTTCAGCACAGTCTATCTAGACTGTTCAAGTTCAAACGGTCCAATTTGTCATTTCTCAGGAGACGATCCAATGCGCCTCACCATTCGCATTAATGGCAGCGAAGCGGCAACCCGGCAGTCGTTCGCAGTGCTGTGGGTCGACACCGACGAAGGGCTGTGGTCACGCGAGGCACATCAGGGCATCGACCTGCCGACCTGGGGCAAGGTCCGCGACGTCGAGGGCGCGATGGCACTGTGCGCGGCCGACAGCGGGAACGCGGTTTGCGAGCTGCAGGGCCTGTCGTTCGACGCAACGCAGCGCGACCAGGGCACGGCGGTGCTCGCGGGCGAGCATCGCGAAGGCGCGTGGCGCCTGCAGGCGGTCGACCGCTGCACCACCTCGCCGGAATATCAGGAATTCATCACGGTGGCCCGCTAGTTTTTCGTTGACGAAAATCAGATTCAAATTTAATCGCTTATTCCGCCCGGCGATTTTCTATTTCGATATTCAGTAAATTGGCGCCTCGTTTCCGAGGCGCTTTTTTATTCCGGCACCATTACCGATGCGTGCCCGATGGGCGTAGCGCACCGACACCGCCCAGCGTCTCCGTCCACGCCATCGCCCCGCCGCCCGGCCGCCGTTCGCGACTGCATCGATGCAATCGTGCGCCCACGTCGTCGTTTACCCGCCGTTTTCACCGCGATCGCCGCTTGCCTTCACGCCCATGCGCGTCGCGCGCGCACAGTTTCCTCACATGATCTTTACTCATTTATTACAATCCCATTATTCCGACTGACCCGCCGTCTCCCGGCGACCGACCCTGGCCCCTGCATGAGCGCGAAGAAAAAGCCCCACCCCGTCGACCCGTACGCGTCCGCGACCAAGAATCCGATGCTCGCGTCGCGCCTGCCGATGTGGCGCTCGAAGCTCGTCGTGATTCTCGTGTTCGTGGCGTTCGCCGCACTGATCGTGCGCGCCTTCTGGGTGCAGGTCGCGAATCAGGATTTCTACGTCGGTCAAGGCCAGAAGCGCTACCAGCGCACGATCGAGCTCGACGCGATGCGCGGGCGCATCGTCGACCGCAACGGCGCGATGCTCGCGGTCAGCCTCGCGACCTACGAGATCTGGGCGAACCCGAAGCAGGTATCCGACACCGACTATCCGCAAATCGCGAAGCTGCTCGACATGCCGCTCGCCGAAGTGAAGCGCCGCCTCGGCAACGACCGTACGTTCGTGCTGCTCAAGCGTCAGGTCGACGCCGAGACCGCGAGCCGCCTCGACAAGCTCGCGATCGACGGCATCACGCAGATCGCCGATTCGAAGCGCTTCTATCCGGAAGGCGAATCGGCCGCGCACGTGGTCGGCTTTACGAACGTCGAGGATCAGGGGCAGGAAGGCGTCGAGCTCGCGGCGAATGCGCTGCTGTCCGGCACGTCGGGCCAGCGCGAGGTGATTCGCGACCGGCTCGGCCGGATCGTGTCGGACACGCGCCCGCTCGTGCCGGCGCAGCACGGTGCGACGATCGAGCTGACGATCGACCGGCGCATCCAGCAGCTCGCGTTCAGCCAGTTGAAGGCGGCGGTGCTCGAGAACAACGCGGTGGCCGGCAGCGTCGTCGTGCTCGATGCGCAGAACGGCGAAATCCTCGCACTCGCGAACTATCCGACGTTCGACCCGAACGACCGCGCGCGGCTCACCGGCCAGCAGTTGCGCAACCGCGCGGTGATCGACACGTTCGAGCCGGGCTCGACGATCAAGCCGCTCGTCGTCGCGCTGTCGATCGACCAGCGCAAGGTCACGCCGAACACGATCATCAACACGTCGCCGGGCACGTACAAGATCGGCCCGGCCGTCATCCACGACACGTCGAACCACGGTTCGCTCACCGTCGCGCAGGCGCTGCAGAAGTCGAGCAACATCGCGCTCGCGAAGCTGGCGCTGAACCTGCCCGCCGAAACGATCTGGAACAAGTATCAGGAATACGGGATCGGCCGCGCGCCGGAGCTCACGTTCCCCGGCGTCGCGTCGGGGCGGCTGCGCAGCTACCAGCGCTGGCGGCCCATCGAGCAGGCGACGATGGCCTACGGCTACGGGCTGTCGATGTCGCTGCTGCAGATCGCGCAGATGTACACCGCCTATGCCGGCGACGGCACGCTGCATCCGGTGTCGCTGCTGAAGAACGGCACCGACCAGCAGACGATCGACGCGCATCGCGGCCACCGCGTGACGTCGCCGCAGACGGCGGCCGCGATCCGTTCGATGCTCGAGATGGCGGTCGGCGAAGGCGGCACCGGGCGGCGCGCGCGCGTCGACGGCTACCGGATCGGCGGCAAGACCGGTACGGCGCGCAAGCAGGTCGGCTCGTCGTATGCGAAGGGCAAGTATCGCGCGCTGTTCGCCGGGATGGCGCCGATGAGCAATCCGCGCCTGATCGTCGCGGTGATGATCGACGAGCCGCGCGGCAAGGGCTATTACGGCGGCACGGTGGCCGGCCCGGTGTTCGCGTCGGTGACGAGCGGCGCGCTGCAACTGCTCGGCGTGCCGCCCGACGCACCGGTCGAAGCCGATACGGAGACGCCGACGAGAAAGGTGCCGCAGAAGACGGTCGCGGCGCCGAAGGCCGCGGCGCCGGTACGAACGGCCGCGCAATCGGGCGACGCGGCGCCGAGACCCGCTGCAGCCGGCTGATTGCGTGAAGAAACGGCGGGCCGCCCCGCCCGCCGTCAATGCGAAGCCGCGACCGGCTTCGCCATCCTGCCGAGCACGTGCTCGGTCATGCCGCGCGCAAGTTCCGTCTCGCCCATGAAGACGGTGCCGATGCCCTCGCTCGCCAGCAGCGCGGCTTCGTCGCTGCTGTTCGTGCACAGCACGACTTCGAGCGTCGGATTCAGCGTGCGCGAAATCTCGACGATCTGCCGCACGTCGAACACGTCCGGCAGCGTGACGACGAGCATCCCCGCGCGCGCGATATGCGCCTGCACGAGCACGATCGGCTCGATCGCGTCGCCCGACACCGCGGCGACGCCGCCGGCGCGCAGCTTCTCGACGATCTCGCGGTTCTGCTCGACGACGACGTACGCGATGCCGTGCTCGTCGAGCGCCCGCGCGATCCGCGTGCCGACCTTGCCGTAGCCGACGATCACGACCTGCCCGGTCAGATGCGTCTGCGGCGTCGACATCGGCAGCGCGGCGAGCGGATCGTCGCGCGCCTCGAGCCGCCGCGCGAACGCCGAGCGCTTGCGGATCCATGCGAGCGCCGGATCGATCGCCGCGAACGCGACCGAGTTCAGCGCGATCGAGATCAGCGCGACCGCGAGAATCAGGTTCTGCCCTTCCGCCGACAGCAGCCCCAGCGAGCGGCCGAGCCCGGCGAGGATGAACGAGAATTCGCCGATTTGCGCGAGCCCCGCGCCGACGATCAGCGCGGTGTTCAGCGGATAGCGGAACGCGACGACGAGCGCGACGGCCGCCAGCGTCTTGCCGATCAGCACGATCGCCGCGACCTCGACGACGTGCAGCGGCTCGTCGAGCAGCACCTTCGGATCGAACAGCATCCCGACCGAAATGAAGAACAGCACCGAGAACGCGTCGCGCAACGGCAGCGTTTCGTCGGCCGCGCGGCGGCTGAATTCCGATTCGCGCATCATCATCCCGGCGAAGAACGCGCCGAGCGCGAACGACACGTCGAACAGCTTCGCCGCACCGAATGCGATGCCGACCGCGGCCGCGATCATGCAGAGCGTGAACAGTTCGCGCGAGCCGGTGCGCGCGACGAGCCACAGAATGCGAGGAAACACGCGCTTGCCGACGATCAACATCAGCGCGATGAACGCGGCGACCTTCAGCATCGTGACGCCGAGCGTGCTCCACACGCCGCCGCCGGCCGCATGCTCGCCACCCGGCGGCGAGCCGCCGAGCAGCCCCGCGACGGGCGGCAGCAGCACGAGCACGAGCACCATGACGAGATCCTCGACGACAAGCCAGCCGACCGCGATCCGTCCGTTCACCGTTTCGACGAGCCCGCGCCCTTCGAGCGCGCGCAGCAGCACGACCGTGCTCGCGACCGACAGCGCGAGACCGAACACGAGCGCCGCGCCGATGCTCCAGCCCCACGCGAGCGCGAGGCCGCCGCCGAGCAGCGTCGCGACCGTGATCTGCACGATCGCGCCCGGCAGCGCGATCTTGCGCACCGCGAGCAGATCGCCGAGCGAGAAATGCAGGCCGACGCCGAACATCAGCAGCATCACGCCGACTTCGGCCAGCTGCTGCGCGAGCGACAGATCGCCGACGAAGCCCGGCGTGCCGGGGCCGATCACGATCCCGGCCAGCAGATAGCCGACGAGCGGCGGCATTTTGAGCAGCGACGCGAGATAACCGAAGATCATCGCGAGACCGAAACCGGCCGCGAGCAACGCAATCAGGCTGACGTCATGAGGCATCCCCCCTCCCTGGTTCGTGTAACGCTTTAGTAAGGTTCAAGAACGAAAGGATAAGGGATGAGGCGGGCAAATGGCGCGCCGCCGCGAAAAATTCACGCGGCGGCGCGGGTCGGACGCGAAGCGCGGCAGGCCGCCGCGCCCGCTCAGCGCGCGGCTTGCGGGAAGCGCGCGCCCGGCGGCGGCTCGGGGCGCGTCGACGGCACGCTCTTGCGCACCTTCGCGACCTGCGCGGCCGTCACCGGCGAGCCGGTGTTGCCCCAGCTCGTGCGGATGAAGTTCGACACGTCGGCCACTTCCTGATCCGACAGGCGCCAGCCGAACGGCGGCATCGTGAACGTCGACGGCGCGGTGCGCGTGCCGACCAGCGCGCTGCCTTCGAGCACCACGTGGATCAGCGACGTCGGATCGTCGCCCTGCACGACCGGGTTGCCGGCCAGCGCCGGGAACACGCGCGTATAGCCGTGCCCGTCGCTGCGGTGGCAGGCCATGCAGTTGTCGCGGTACACGGCCGCGCCGGGCTTGCTTGCGTCGCCCGTCTGCAGCGCCTTCGCGGCGGCCGCATCGTAGACGTGCGGCTGCTCGCCCTGCACGCGCGGCGGCAGCGTCTTCAGATAGCGCGCGATCGCGGTCAGGTCGTCGTCGCTCATGTGCTGCATGCTGTGGCCGACCACGTCCGTCATCCCGCCGAACGCGGCCGTGCGCAGCGTGCGGCCGGTCTTCAGGAACTGCACGATCTCGCCTTCGCTCCACGTGCCGAGGCCGGTGCGCGGTTCGCCGCGCAGGCTCGTCGGCACCCAGCCGTCGATCGCCGCGCCGCCGGCGAGGAAGTCGAGGCCGTCCGCGTCGGTCAGCGCGCGTTCCTGCATCGTCACTGCACGCGGCGTATGGCACGCGCCGCAGTGGCCGAGCCCCTGCACGAGGTAGGCCCCGCGCGCGAGCACCGGATTGGCGTACGGCGTCGCGTCGAACGGCTTCGGCGACGGCGCGAACATCTTGCGCCAGATCGCGAGCGGCCAGCGCATCGACAGCGGCCAGACGATGTCGACCGCGCGGTTCTCGTGCTCGACCGGCGCGACGCCGTGCATGAAGTACGCGTACAGCGCCTTCACGTCGTCGTCGGTCAAGCGCGCGTACGACGGAAACGGCATCGCCGGATACAGCGTGTCGCCGTTCTTGCGCACGCCGGCGCGCACCGCGCGGTCGAAGTCCTCGAGCGACCACGTGCCGATGCCGGTCTTTTGCGCCGGCGTGATGTTCGTCGAATAGATCGCGCCGATCGGCGTGTCGAACTTCAGCCCGCCCGCGAACGGCTTGCCGCCGACCGCGGTGTGGCAGGCGACGCAGTCGCCCGCGCGCGCAAGATACGCGCCGCGCGCGACCAGCGCATCGGCGGACTGCGGCGCGGCTGCAGCCGCGGCCGATGCGGCGGCGGGCGTCGCCGCAGGTTGCGCGACGGCCGCCGCGCTGCCGAAGCCGAGCGCCGCGCATGCAGCGCTCGCGGCCAATGCGCGCGACAGGCGGCGCGCGATACGGTGGGTCACGATCCTCTTCATACGGTCACCAGCGGTGCGGGATTTTTCAGGTATTGCTCGCGGATCGCGCGCGCCGACCAGTACGCGAGCGCCGCGACGATGCCGGTCGGGTTGTAGCCGATGCCCTGCGGCAGCGCCGACGCGCCCATCACGAACACGTTGTGCACGTCCCAGCACTGCAGATAGCGATTCAGCACGCTCGTCTTCGGATCGGTGCCCATCACCGCGCCGCCGACCAGGTGCGTCGTCTGGTACGCACGCGTATCGAAGTGCTTGCCGAACTCGCGCGTCGTTACGCTGATCGCCTTCGGCCCCATCGCTTCCGCGATCTTCTTCATCTGGCCCGTCACGTACTGCGCCATCCGGATGTCGTTGTCCTTCCAGTCGAAGGTCATCCGCAGCAGCGGCTGCCCGTACGAATCGCGATAGGTCGGATCGAGATCGAGATAGACGTCGCGGTACGACATGTTGGTGCCGTGCGCGTCCATCGAGATCGTGTGCGCGTAGTAATCCTTCACCGCCTTCTTCCACGCGGAACCCCAGCCGGGCGTGCCGGGCGGCACCGCGATCCCGCTGACGGGCTTCACGCCCGCCTGGTTCACCCACAGCGGCGAGCCGCCGACGAAGCCGAGCGGGCCGTGATCGAAGTTGTCCGCGTTGAAGTCGTCGACCGCGACACCGTTGCCGCCGGCACCGACGAACGGGTTCGTGAACGTATCGCGGTCGAAGAACGCCTTGATCGTCGACAGGTTCTGGTACGCGAAATTGCGGCCCACGACGCCTTCGCCGGAGATCGGATCGTACGGCTTGCCGATGCCCGACAGCAGCAGCAGATGCACGTTGTGATACTGGAACGCGGCGACGATCACGAGATCGGCCGGCTGATGCACTTCACGTCCGGTCGGATCGACGTAGGTGACGCCGGTCGCGCGCTTCTTCGTGTCGTCGAGGTCGACGCGCAGCACGTGGCACTTCGAGCGCAGCTCGAAGTTCGGCGTCTGCTTCAGCGCGGGCAGGATGTTCAGGTTCGGCGACGCCTTCGAATACATGTAGCACGCGTAGCCGCTGCAGTAGCCGCAGAAGTTGCACGGCCCCATCTGCACGCCGTACGGATTCGTGTACGGACCCGACGTGTTCGCCGACGGCAGCCGGTACGGATGCAGCCCGAGCGACTTCGCGGCATCGTAGAAGCGCTGCGCCGAATACGTGTTGAGCTGCGGCGGCAGCGGAAAATGATCGCTGCGGTTCGCCTCGAACACGTTGCCGTCGCCGACCACCTTGCCGCCGACCTTGTACGCCTGCCCCGACGTGCCGAACACCTTCTCCGCGAAGTCGAAATGCGGCTCGAGTTCGTCGTAGCTGACGCCGGTGTCCTGGATCGTCATCCCTTCCGGAATGAATTTCTTTCCGTAGCGCTCTTCATAGTGGCTGCGCAGCCGCAGCTCCTCGGGCGTGATGCGGAAATGCACGCCGGACCAGTGCAGCCCCGCGCCGCCGACGCCCTCGCCCGGCAGAAACGCGGCGAGCTGCCGATACGGCAGCGCCGTGTCGCTGATGCCGTGGCGGATCGACACGGTCGTTTTCGACAGGTCAAGGAACAGCTTCTTGCGGATGTTGTAGGTCAGCTCGTCGATCGTGTTCGGATACGCGCCGTCCGGATAGGTATCGCGATATTCGCCGCGCTCGAGCGCGACGACTTTCAGTCCTGCTTCGGTCAGTTCCTTCGCGAGAATCGCGCCGGTCCAGCCGAAGCCGACGATCACCGCATCGACATGCGGCTTTTTCTCTGCGGCCATCAGCTACGCTCCCCGTTGATCGACACGGGGCCGTACGGATACGGCTTGCCGTTCTGGTTGACGAAATCCATGAAATCGGCGCGCGCGCCCGGAAAGCCGATCATCTTCCATGCCGCCATGCCGCGATTGCCGCCGTGCACCGGATCGCAGAAATAGCCTTCGCGCGTGTTCTGCAGCAGCTGGCCGAAGAACACGCCGGGCGGCACGTCGTCGATCGGCGCGCTGCCCTTTTCGAGCGCGCCGAGCACCGCGTCGCGCGTCGCCGCGTCGAGATCCGCGAATGCCTTGCCGTGCGTCTTCTCGCAATAGCGATCGACGGCCGCGATGCCGAGGCGGTACACGTCGCGCGGCACGAGCTTCAGCTGATAGCCGAGCTCGGGCACGCCTTGCTGGAACGGTGCCTGCATGTACCACGTCGCACCGTGCGCATACGGCGTTTCCATCTGGCGATCGATGAATTCCGGCACGCCGGCGTCGAGCGCGCCCGGGCCTTCGGCGTCGGCCGGAATCAGCCGGTCGACCGCGGCCTGGACGAACGCCCACTCCTTCGCATCGAAGAAGGTCGGCTTGTACGGCGAACGTTCGGCGTCGGCCGACGCAGCCGACGCGTGGCCGGCCGTCGTCGCGGAAGACGGCGACGAACGCAGGTCGCAGCCGGCGACCGACGCGATCGGCACGAGCGCGACCGACGTGCGCAGAAACCGGCGGCGCGAATTGGGTTTGTCAGATGGGGTAGACATGGTCGGATGTTGGGCGTTGGAGACCGTTGTTCGAACACGCGCATCCCGCATGCGGCGTGCCCGACGGACCGGCCGCGTACGGCAGGCCGTCGTTGTTTTTTCCGTGTGCTGCGAGCAAATTCGACACGGGCGCCGACCGCGCAGGCGGCGGCGCCCTCTCACGCTGCCACGCGCTCGATCCGGCGGCGCGCGGCGGGTTCGACCTCTTCACGGGCCTGATTGGCGGACGGCTCGGGCCTGCCGGCCGCGTCCGTCCGTCGTCGCCATGGCTCTCATTCAACTTAGACGCCGCACTTGCGTGTCGCAAGCGCAACGTGCACGACCCTCATTCGAGACATGGGCGACGAGTGCCGCGCATTATATATGGAACCGGTTCCATTTCTATCGAAACAGATGCAATTGATTGCAGCGAAAACCGCAACAATTGAAAAAACGGGGCGGCGGCCACGTGGGCTGCAGCTCGCCGCAGCGCTCAGCGCCGCCACGCCATCGACGCGATCGACAGCGCGAGCGCCGCGCACAGCGGCGAGTAGTACAGCGTGTCCATCCGGGCAAAGCGCGAGCCGCGAATCCGCTTGAAAAAGCCGACGTAACGGAAATCGCCGACGGCGCGCACCGCGAACATCAATGCGAGTACGACGATCGCGATGCCGCTCGCGCCCGGATAACGGCCCGGCCACACCCACCCTGCGTGCGCGGCGACGACGCATGCCGCTGCGAGCAGCGCGGCCGCGATCGTGCAGGTGCCGGCCGTGCTCGGATGCAGCAACGGCACGCCGTCGTGTTCGGGTATCGCCGCACGCTTGCCGCGCCGTCCGCCGCATGCCCAATAGACGTGGACAAGCGCGATCGCGCAGAGCGTCGGCACGCTGAAATACGCAGCGATCATGTCGCGCGGTTCCTCGTATCGTGTGACAAGTGCTTCGCGTCGTGCCGCTTCGGCGCGCACACGCAACGCGTGTGCATCACGATATCGAAACGCCGCCGTTCGTGCATCGACACGCGCGAGCCGTGCCGCACTGCGGCTTGACTTCGGTCAGCCCGTCGCTACCTTTTAGAGCTGTGCTGCAGTCGCGCGCACGACGCGCGCGCAGCGTCCGGCCGACGGAACGCGCGTCGCACAACGACACGCGCGAACGCAACTGCATCGCCCCATCGATCCGCGGCACGGCGACGATAACGACAACCGTTGGAGACGACTCATGCTGATCGGTGTGCCGAAAGAGATCAAGAACCACGAATACCGCGTCGGCCTGACGCCCGCCGGTGCACGCGAGCTCACGCGGCATGGCCACAAGGTGCTCGTGCAGCGCGGTGCGGGCACCGCGATCGGCCTGCTCGACGACGACTACGTCGCCGCCGGCGCAGCACTGTGCGACGGCGCCGAGGAAGTGTTTGCGCGCGCCGACATGATCGTCAAGGTGAAGGAGCCGCAGCCCGCCGAATGCGCGATGCTGCGGCGCGGCCAGGTTCTGTACGCCTATCTGCATCTCGCGCCCGATCCGGAACAGGCGGCCGCACTCGTGAAGTCTGGCGCCGTGTGCATCGCCTACGAAACCGTGACCGGGCCCGGCGGCGGCCTGCCGCTGCTCGCGCCGATGAGCGAAGTCGCCGGCCGCATGTCGATCCAGGTCGCGGCCACGCATCTCGAAAGCCCGCGCGGCGGGCGCGGCATGCTGATGGCGGGCGTGCCCGGCGTGCCCGCTGCGCACGTCGTCGTGCTCGGCGCGGGCGTCGTCGGCACCGGCGCCTTGCAGATGGCGGTCGGCCTCGGCGCGCGCGTGACGGTGCTCGATACCAACGTGAGCCGGCTGCGGCAGCTCGACCTGATCTTCGCGAACCGCATCGCGACCGTCTGCTCGAATGCGCAGACGATCGACGAAGCGATCCGCGATGCGGATGTCGTGATCGGCGCGGTGCTGGTGCCCGGTGCGTCGGCACCGCGGCTCGTCACGCGCGACATGATCGCGACGATGCGGGCCGGTGCGGTCGTCGTCGACGTCGCGATCGATCAGGGCGGCTGCTTCGAAACCTCGCATCCGACCACGCACGCGGACCCGACCTTCGTCGTCGACGGCGTCGTTCACTACTGCGTCGCGAACATGCCGGGCGCGGTCGCGCGCACGTCGACGTTCGCGCTGAACAACGCGACGCTCGGCCATGCGCTCGCGCTCGCCGACAAGGGCTGGAAACAGGCGATGATCGACGATCCGCATCTGCGCGCGGGGCTGAACGTCTGCGACGGGCATATCACGTACGAAGCAGTTGCACAGGCGCTGCGGCTGCCGTACGTGCCGGCGATCGACGTGCTCGCGTGATCGCGCGACGGCGCGGCACGCGCCGACCCGTTGCGTTCACGTGCCGTTGCGGCGGCGCTGCGCCGGGCTTCTGTCCGCCGCGCGCGCGAGCAGCGGGCGCAGCTGCGCGAGCGTGCGTGTGTTGAGCACGTCGCGCGGCGTCAACCAGCCGCGCCGTGCCTGATCGACGCCGCCGTCGAGATAGCCGAGTTCGTCCGCGCTCATCGCGTCCGATCCGATCGCGACCGGCACGCCGGCCTTCGCGGCCTCGCGGCACCAGACGTCCGGCAAGTCGAGCCGCTGCGGCTGCGCATCGAGTTCGACGCTGCAGCCGCGCGCCGCCGCGTGCGCGATCACGCGCGGCAGATCGACATCGCATCCGTCGCGCTCGCCGAGCAAGCGGCCGGCAGGATGCGCGACGATCGTCAGATGCGGATCGTCGATCGCGCGCAGCATCCGCGCGGTCTGTGCGTCGCGCGGCAGATCGAAGCCGTCGCGCACCGCGCCGACGACGATCTCGAGCCGGTCGAGCACATCGGCCGGCACGTCGAGGCTGCCGTCGTCGCGTATGCCGGCCTCGACGCCTTTCAGCAGCACGAAGTCGTCGAACGATGCGTTGAGCCGATCGATCTCGTCGAGCTGCCGGAGCAGCCATGTGAAATCCGCCGTACGGCCGCGGCCCGCATCGGGCGCGCGATCGGTCACGGCAAGATAGCCGAGCCCGCGCGAACGCGCGGCCCGAGCGATCGCGTGCAGGCTGTCGCGACCGCCGGATGCGTCGGTATGCACGTGGAAGTCGCCATGAAGATCGCTGCGCTCGACGAGCGTCGGCAGCGTGCCGGCGCGCGCCGCGTCGATCTCGCCGCGCCCTTCGCGCAGCTCGGGCGGCACCCACTGCAGGCCGATCGCGTCGTAGACCGACGCTTCCGTCGCACCGGCGATCCGCTCTTCGCCGCGAAACACGCCGTACTCGTTGATCTTCAGCCCGGCCGCCTGGGCGATCCGGCGCAGCGCGATGTTGTGCGCTTTCGAACCGGTGAAGTAGACGAGCGCCGCGCCGAAAGCATCCGCATCGACGACGCGCAGGTCGACCTGCAGCCCGCACGCCAGCACGATGCTCGAGCGCGTCTTGCCCTTCGCGAGCACGCGTTCGACCGCGTCGCCGCGCGTGAAGGCATCGGCGACGGCGGCCGCGTCGCGCGCCGATACCAGAATGTCGAGATCGCCGACCGTCTCGCGACGCCGCCGCACGCTGCCGGCTGCCACCGCCTCGATTACGCCCGGCAGCGCGCGCAGCCGTTCGAGCAGCGGCGCGAGTACGCCGGTCGCGGCCGGTAGCAGACAGCGCCGCGGCGTGCGGCGCAAGCGTTCGTCGAGCGCGTCGAGCAGCTGCGCTTCGGTTTTCGCGCCGAAACCGGGCAGCGCACGGACGTGCCCGTTCTTGGTTTCCACGCGCAGCTGTTCGAGCGTTTCGATACGCAAGGCATCGTGCAGCGCCTTCACGCGCTTCGCACCGAGCCCCGGCACGTCGAGCAGCTGAACGATTGCGCCGGGCAGCGCGCGGCGCAGCGTCTGCTGCAATTCGCAGGTGCCCGTCTGCGCAATCTCGCGCAGCTTCGACGCGAGATCCGGGCCGATCGACGGGATCCGCACGAGCTCGCCGCCGTCGGCGAGCATCGACGGAATGTCACGGCCGTAGTCGGCAATCGTGCGTGCCGCGTTGCGATACGCGCGGACCCGGAACGGATTCGCGCCCTGAATCTCGAGCATGTCCGCGATTTCGGCGAAGACGGCCGCACATTCGGCATTGTGAATCCGCATGATCGGCGTGGCCCCCTTCCACGTAGATGACGCCGTACGGTGTCGATCGTCCGGCATCGCGCCGCCCGCGCGCACAGGCGCGTCGATGCCGGACGCCCGACGCCGGGCGCGCGCTTCCATCGTACGCCCGCCGCGCGATGTGTGCCGCGTCGTCCGACCGCGACGCCGCGTTACAGCGACGCACGCGGCGCCGTCGCGTATCGCCGTTCGTACAGCGCCTGGCAATGCGTGCATCGTTCGGCCGTCGGCCGCGCGCGCAGCCGCGCGTAGCCGACCGGGCCGTCGCAATCGATGCAATCGCCGTAGCTGCCGTCGACCATGCGCTGCTGCGCACGCCGAATCGCACGCAGCTCGGCCAGCTTCATGCCGATCAGCGCGTGATCGACGTCGACGAAAAGATCCGCGTTCGCTTCGTCGCCTTCGTCCGGCGATGCGCCGGCCAGCTCCGCATACGATTCCGATGCGCGCTGGTCTTCGCTCGCGCGAAGCTCCGCGCGCAAGGCCTGCTCGGATTCGTTGAGCCGCTGCAGCAGTGCGTGCCGTTGCCGTTCGTCGAGCGCCATCGTCGTCTCCTGTTCCGGATTTCGCGTACGCCTGCCGCGCACGCGCGGAGGCGCGGCGGCCAACGCGAACGACGCGCGCCGCTGCGACCGGATGCTGCCGCGCGTGCAAGGCACGCCGCGGGCATTCGATGCAGCATAAACCCAACCGGGCGGCACGTGTTGATCCGAACAGGCTGCGCGCGCCGCCCGAGCGGGCGCGGCGCGAAAACCGGGGACGGACGCGAAAACGCGGCGCGCGCGCCTGCCGGAACGTGCGGCCGGCGGCCCTGCTTCGACCTCCGTCCGCATCGTGCGGCTCGGCGTATTGCCGGATGCCGAACGGCACGTGTTGCGCAATCTCGTTGCGCATGCAACGTTCGGCGCAACGCACTCGAGCATGTCGTTCATGAATCGATCAGAACGCATTGCGGCCGATGAAGCCGCGCACGATCGTCATCAGGATGATCTTCATGTCGAACCAGAAGCTCCAGTTCTGCATGTAGAACAGGTCGAACTTCACGCGCGCGGCCATCGCCTCGACCTTGCGCGTCTCGCCGCGATAGCCGTTCACCTGTGCCCATCCGGTGATGCCGGGCCGCACGCGATAGCGGTACATGTAGCAGTCGATCAGCTGCCGGTACAAGTCGTCGTGCTCGATCGCATGCGGCCGCGGGCCGACGACCGACATCTGGCCGAACAGCACGTTGAAGAATTGCGGCAGCTCGTCGAGCGACGTGCGGCGCAGAAACGCGCCGACCGGCGTCACGCGCGAGTCGTTGCGCGACGCCTGCCGCAGCACGCCGGGCTGCTCGCGATGCACGCGCATCGTCCTGAACTTCAGGATATGGAACTCGCGGCCGTCGATCCCCTTGCGGCGCTGCCGGAACAGCACGGGCCCCGGCGACGACAGCTTGACGGCAATTGCGAGCGCCGCCATCAGCGGCATCAGCGGTACCAGCACCGCGGCGGCGAACAGCCGGTCGAACGCGAACTTCGCCCACATCTCCGGTGCGGAACGCGGCGTCGTCGCGAGATTGATCGCCGGCATGCCGAGCACGTCGGTCGCGGAACGGTCGACGACCGACATATGACGTACATCGGGCAGCAGGCGCAATTGCACGAACTCGTCGCGCAGCTCGCGAACGATCCGCTGAATCCGCCATTCGTGCGACATCGGCAGCGTGAGCCACACCTCGTCGATCTCGCCGTCGTGGATCCGCTGCCGCAGCGTGCGCCAGTCGCCGATCACCGGCACGCCGCCGATATCGGCGGCCGCACCGGGCGCATCGTCGTCGAACACGTACGCGGGCACGTACGGCCCCTGCGGCGCGAGCCGCATGCGTTCGATCGCGACGCGGCCGTATCCGGTCGCGCCGACCACCGCGACGCGGCGCCGATGCGCGCGCGCCTCGGGACGCTTGGCCGCGACCGCGAGCAGCGCGACCCTGCCGAGCAGCAGTGCCGCGTCGGCGGCCAGCACGGTCTCGACGATCCACTGCATCGTGATCGTGCCGCCGCGATTCATGATCCAGACGCCCGTCGCGATCGTCAGTACGCTCGCGCACACGATCGCGGCAATCGTGCCGCTCAATGCCTGTTCGCGTTCGCGCACGCTTGCGCCGTTGCCCGTCTCGCGCAGCGCGCGCGGCAGCAGCGCGACGCTCAGCACGCAGAGCAACACGATCGCGCCGCGGCGCGCGTCGGACAGATCGCTCCACGCGAGCCCGCCCGCGGCCTGCGCAGCCAGCGCGCCGGCGAGCACGAGCACGACGTCGGCCGCCGCGATCCCGGCGCGGCGCGCCACACTCGTTCCTCTCATCTCCGCCGCCCTCACGCGCTGTGTGCCGCCGCGCCGCAGCGCACCTCCGTCAGACGCGGACGTACCGACATCGGGCGCGCGCCGCTGCGCGAGCCGAGCAGCCGATCGTAATCGGCGCGGATCATGTCGTAACACTCGCATGCGTGACGCTCGAGACCGCCGCGATCGAGCACCGTGATGCGTCCGCGGCGCTGCCGGATCAGTCCGGCCTCCTGCAGGCTGCCGGCCGCTTCCGTCACGCCTTCGCGCCGCACGCCGAGCATGTTCGCGATCGTCTGCTGCGTGACGGCCAGCTCGTCGCCTTCGATCCGGTCGTGCGCAAGCAGCAGCCAGCGGCTCAGCTGCTCGCTGACCGAATGATGGCGATTGCAGAGCGCACTGCGCGAGATCTGCGCCATCGTCGCCTGACAATAGTTGAGGAGCAGCCGGTACGTCGCCGGTGAACGTTCGAATTCCGTGCGCATCACGCAGGTCGGCACGCGGTACGCCATCCCGCCGATACGCACCTCGACGCGGTTCGACACCGCCGCCCCGCCGACCATCGTCGCGAGCCCGACCACACCTTCCCGGCCGACGACCGCCACCTCGACCATCGCACCGTCTTCCATCAAGTGCTGCACCGACATCATCGCCGTCGTCGGGAAATGCACATGACGCATCGGTTCGCCGACCCGGTCCAGCATGCCGGGCTTGACCCGGACCAGTTCGAGATGCGGTGCGATCGCCCGAATGCTGTCCTCCGGCAGTGCGTCCAGAATGGCATTCGCCGAATAGCTCGATTGAAGATGAAGCATGTCTGTATCCCTCTTATTGTCCGCGCCGCATGCAGACGGTCGGCGGAATTCGTTTTCGTCAAGCGTGTCGGGCGCCATCGGCGGTTGCGGCCTACAACCACGGATCGGACATTGGCGGCTTATCGCCGTCGATGTCGGTCAATCACCCCGTTCGACACGCGAGTCGTAATAAGCGATTTGCGTGCCAATCGCCGTCCGTCCTTAATATATGAATGACGACCGTTTAGAACGGCCGAATGGCGGCCTCCGGAACGATCGAAAACCGTCTCATTTCCGGACACTCGGGCATTCGCTAGACACTCGCGGCTATTCGACTGATCAATACGCGGGCACCGCGGAAGCCCGCGCAGAATGGCGCTCCGGGCTTGTCGTTCAAATACTTACAGTTGTTTTTCAATCGTTTCCGCGACGTCGGCCGCTGTCTCAGCGCGTCCGCACGCGGTCCCGCGCGACAGTTTCGAACTGTCTCATCTTTGAATCGGCGCTCTAATCAGGGCTTTTGTTAGCCATCCCACAAATGCGTCGCAAACCCCTGATTCAAATGGGAAAGATCTCCTTCCCCAATTAAATGTCAAATAGTGTTTGATGTTGTCTTTCTGTTTTCGAGGCACAATGCTTCATGTCTGGCGATTGGCAACCGGTGATAGGAGAATACGTTTACATCGGTCGATTCCATTTCCGGATGATTAATTCTTAAATAAGGCAAGATCGAATTTCATATAACGTTCTCATTCTTTTTGGATCGTCAAAGTTTGTGAAATGACGTAATGTGCGTTTAGCGGAATTGAGTGCCGTGCTAGCCTTCGTGCGCTATCCGCCTATCCATTTAAACGAACACGACGTGCTTTGCGCGAGATCCGCCGCGACGTCGTGCGCCCACTTATATCGAGGATGCCCGTGACCCATCTGGCCCGTGATGGCGCCGCTCGCACGAGCGGCATGATCGAACTGTCCCACAGCTTCGACGCAAACCGGTTTCTCGCCGCGCTCGACCGCGACGAACGCGCAGCGCTGATTCCTCAGCTTCAACTGGTCCATCTGAAATCGGGGCAAGTGCTGTGCGAGCCCGGCGCCAGGCTGGCCGCCGTCTACCTGCCCGTCACGACCGCGATCTCGCTGCAGTACGTGTCGTCGGGCGGCATGACGCTCGAGGTCGCCGAGATCGGCAGCGAAAGCATCGTCTGCGACGACGTGATCGGCGGCAGCGGCACGATGCCGTGCCGCGCGGTCGCCTGCCGGGACGGCTTCGTCTACCGGCTCGACCGGCAGGCATTCGCCGCGGCGTTCGACGCATCGCCGGTGATTCGTCATCTGGTGTTCGTCAGCGTGCGCCTGCTGATGGCACAGGTATCGCAAATCACGTTCTGCAGCCGCCATCACGTGCTGAAACATCAGTTATGCAGATGGTTCATGCTGGCCTATGACCGCTCGCGCAGCATCGAGATTCAGGTCACGCACAGCATGCTCGCGCAGATGCTCGGCGTGCGCCGCGAGACCGTCACCGATGCGGCCGGCGAGATCCAGAAGCTCGGCCTGATCCGGCAATACCGCAGCTCGATCGTGCTCGCCGATCTGCAGGATCTCGAGAAGATGTCGTGCGGCTGTCGCGCCATCGTGCGCGACGAGATGAAGCGGATCCTGTCGGCCGACAGCGGCGTACCGGCTGCGGCACGCGTTTGACCGTTGTCATGCGTCGGTACTCGAACGCACATCGGGCCTGCCGACTGTAGGTTGGCGAACAGAACACGGCGACCCCGGATGGTCTACTGACGCAGGACTGCCGGGGGGGAGTCAGCGCGCTGCGCCGCTTCTTCCCGTGCGGACGACACCACGCACGCCGGAGTTGCACGTGAAAAACGAAATCAGAGCCGTTCTCAAGCAAGTCGCCCATCTCGAAGCCGCCATCGATTCGATCGGCGACGCCGACGATCTTTACGAAGCGGGCCTGTCGTCGCTCGACACGATCCAGCTGATGCTCGCGCTCGAGCGACAGTTCAACGTCGAAATCCCCGACGAGATGCTGAACCGCAATCTGTTCCGCAGCATCGACTCGTTGGCCGACGCGATCGGTACGCTCCAACGCACCGAGCAATCGGCATGAACGCGATCCTTCCCGAACTCGAAGCGGACGACACCGCGGGCCGGCTCGACGAAGCCGCGCACGCCGTCGCCCGCATCGCCGCGCAGCACGCGGACGCCGTCGATCGCGATGCGCGCTGTCCCGTCGAAGCGATCGAGGCGATGCGCTCGCGCCGCCTGCTGAGCGCGCTCGTGCCGACGCGGCTCGGCGGTATCGGCGCCTCGCTCGCGGAGGTCGCATCGGCGTGTACGATCCTCGGTCGCGCATGTGCATCGTCGGCGATGGTCTTCGCGATGCATCAGATCCAGGTCGCGTGCGTCGTCGACCATGCGGTCGACCACGGCTGGCACAAGCTGTTTCTGCAGCAGCTCGTGCGCCATCAGTGGCTGCTCGCGTCGGCCACGTCGGAAGACGGCGTCGGCGGCAACCTGCGCGCGAGCCAGTGCGCGCTCGAAGCGGACGGCGGCGAATTCCGGCTGCACAAGGCCGCGCCGACGATCTCGTACGGCGAATATGCGGACGGCATTCTGGCCACCGCACGCCGCGACGCAAACGCACCCGCGTCGGAGCAGGTGCTCGTCACGCTGCTGCGCGACGGCTATACGCTCGCGCGCCGCGGCGACTGGGACACGCTCGGCATGCGCGGCACCTGCAGCAACGGCTTCATGCTCGACGCGCACGGCGCGACCGTGCAATGCCTGCCCGTGCCGTTCGCGCAGATCGCCGAACAGACGATGGTGCCCGTGTCGCACATCCTCTGGGCCGCCGTGTGGATCGGCGTCGCCGGCGACGCGTTCCACCGCGCGCACCAGTTCTTCCGCGCGCAGGCGCGTCAGACCGACGGCGCCTCGTCGCCCGCGTCGCGGCGTCTCGCCGAATCGCTCGCGCTGCTGCAGGCAATGCAGGCGCGCGTCGACAACGTGCTGCGCCTGTACGAGAGCGGCGCGCCGCGCTCGTGGTCGGGCGGCATGGCATGGGCCGCCGAGATCAACACGCTGAAGACCTACGTATCGACGACCGCGCTTCAGGTCGCACACGAAGCGATGATGATCTGCGGGATGGCCGGCTACAAGCACGGCACGCCCTTCAGCGTCGGCCGTCATATTCGAGACCTGCATGCGGCGCCGCTGATGATCAACAACGACCGCATCGCCACCAACACTTCGAGCCTGCTGCTCGCGCTGCGTCCCGCGACGCTGGAGAAACACACGTGAACGATCGCCTCTCCGTAGCCCCCGCCGCCCCCTCCGTTCCCGCGGATGCGCCGCTCGACCGCGCGGGCGTGAACCCGCTGCGCGACGAAATGATCGATGCGGGCCTGCTGGTCTCGACCGGCATCCAGGGCCTGTTCGGCCGCAGCGAAGCGTTCGAGCGCGTCGTCGAAGCGCTCGACGCGTACGTCTCGCGCCTCGGCGCGGACCAGCATGCGGAAGTGCTGCGCTTCCCGCCCGCGATGAGCCGCCTCGAGTTCGAGCGCAGCGAATACATGAAGAGCTTTCCGCAGCTCGCGGGCAGCGTGCATTCGTTCGGCGGCAACGAACACCAGCATCAGCGGCTGCTGCAATGCCTCGAGCGCGGCGAGGACTGGACCGAGAACCAGAAGCCGACCTACGTCGTGATGACGCCGGCCGCGTGCTACCCGATTTACCCGGTCGTCGCACGTGCAGGTGCGCTGCCGCCGGACGGCCGGATCTTCGACGTGTTCTCGTACTGCTTCCGTCACGAGCCGTCGCTCGATCCGACGCGCATGCAGCTGTTCCGGATGCGCGAGTACGTGCGGATCGGCACACCCGAGCAGATTCTCGCGTTCCGCCAGACGTGGATCGAACGCGGCACGCAGATGATCGACTCGCTGGGCCTGCCGAACGGGATCGATCTCGCGAACGATCCGTTCTTCGGACGCGGCGGCAAGATCGTCGCCGACAGCCAGCGCGAGCAGAACCTCAAGTTCGAGCTGCTGATCCCGATCGAACACGACGGCCGGCAGACCGCCTGCCTGAGCTTCAACTACCACATGGACCACTTCGGCCTGCTGTGGAACATCCGCACCGCGACCGACGACGTCGCGCACACCGGCTGCGTCGGCTTCGGGCTCGAACGCCTGACGCTCGCGCTGTTCCGCCACCACGGCTTCGACATCGAAGCATGGCCGGCCGACGTGCGCAACGTACTGTGGGGAACGCCATGACATTCGTGTCCCGCGACGGCGAGGATGCGTCGTTCGACGCGGTGCGCCACCGCGCGCGCCACTATCTGCCGCATCCGCTGCATGGCCAGGAGATGGTCTGGAAGCAGACCAACTGCTACGTCGACATGTGGCTCGAGGTGCTCCGGTGGTGGGGCTTGAACCCGTATGCGGCGCTGCCGTTTACGATCGCGCTCGATTTCGAGGGCGATCAGTTCACGTTCTTCAAGTTTCCGCTCGACGAACTCGAACGGCTGTACGGCATCGTCGTGCAGGAGCATTCGATCTACGAGCCGCTCGACCGCCACATCGAGACGCAGGTCGCGCGCGGCCATCTGATGATCGTCGAAGTCGACGCGTGGTTCCTGCCCGATACGCGCGGCATCAGCTATCGCGCGCAGCACACGAAGACGACGATCGGCATCGATGCGATCGACCGCGAGCGCCGCCAGCTCGGCTACTTCCACAACAGCGGCTATTACGTGGCCGAGGGCGACGATTACGACGGGCTCGTCGGCGACGCATCGCCGATGACGCTGCCGCCGTACGTCGAGTGCGCGAAGCGGCGCTTCCCCCCGCTCGACGAACGCGCGCTGTGCGAAGCGTCGCTCGCGCTGCTGCAGCGCCATCTGCGGCGGCTGCCGGTCGTCGATCCGATCGCGGCGTTCCGGTATCAGCTGCGTGACGAAGCGAAGCGTCTCGCCGACGCGCCGATCGAACGCTTTCACGCGTATTCGTTCAACTCGGTCCGGCAGCTCGGCGCGAACTTCGAGCTGTTCGGTCATTACGCGCGCTGGCTGCAGGCGAACGGCTGCATCGGTCCGTTCGCCGACATCCGCAGTGCCTGCGAGCGCATCGCATCCGAAGCGATGGTGCTCGAGTTCCGGCTCGCGCGCGCCTGTTCGCGCGGCAAGGAAGAGCGCGGCGACGCGACGCTCGACGCGATCGAAGCCGCGTATCACGATCTGATCGCGTGCGCGCGGCAGATCGCGCCGCCGCTGCTGCATCGCGCACCGATACGCCACGACGCGGCGGCGATGCCGCTCGGCCGATGACGCGGTCCGGCGCCGCGCCCGCGTGGTCGATGCTGACGACCGACGCGGGCGCCGCGGACGAACCGCGCGAACTGCCGGCCGAACGAGGCTGGATCGACGCACCGGCGCCCGGTACGGTCGCGCAGGCGCTCGCGCTGGCGGGCCGTACCGACGAGATCGCGTCGCTCGCCGAGCGCGATCACTGGTACCGGACGGAACTGCACGGTCACGGGCCGCGCGTGCTGCGCTTTCACGGCCTCGCGACGCTCGCCGACGTATGGCTCGACGACACGCCGATCCTGCAGTCGTACAGCATGTTCGTCTCGCACGATGTTCCCGTCTCGCTCGACGGCGCGCACCGGCTCTTCGTCCGCTTCCGCGCGCTGGCGCCGCATCTGCGCGAGGTACGCGCGGCGCGGCGCGCACGCTGGCGCACGCGGCTCGCCGAACCGGCCGGCCTGCGCGCGGTGCGCACGTCGCTGCTCGGGCACATGCCCGGCTGGTTTCCGCCCTACGTGCCGACCGGCCCGTGGCGGCCGGTCGACGTGCTCGATCCGACGCTCGGCCCGGTGATCGTGCATCGCGACCTGCAGGCACGCGTCGACGGCGACACCGGCTGGCTCGACGCGGAGCTCGGTTTCGCATCGCCGCTGCCCGACGACGATGCCGTGCGGCTCGCGTGCGGCGAGCACGTCGCGACGCTCGAACGCGTCGCGCCCGACCGCGTACGCGGGAGCGTCGCCATACCGAACGTCAGGCGCTGGTGGCCGCATACGCACGGCGAACCCGCGCTGTACGACGTCGAGCTGCATCTCGGCGGCGAACGCCGCCCGCTCGGCACGACCGGTTTTCGTACGATCGAAGCCGACGCCGGCGCGGACGGCAAGGGCTTTGCGCTGCGCGTCAACGGCGTGCCGGTGTTTGCGCGCGGCGCGTGCTGGAGCAGCGCCGCGCCGCTCGCCTTGCATGCGGACGACGCGACCTACCGGCGTCTGCTCGGCTATGCGCGCGACGCCGGCTTCAACATGATTCGCGTCGGCGGCACGATGACCTACGAAGCCGATGCGTTCCATGCATGGTGCGACCGGCTCGGGCTGCTCGTCTGGCAGGACTTCATGTTTGCAAACTTCGACTATGCGCTCGACGATCCGGCGTTCGCCGAGGTCGTCGATCGCGAAGCCGATCAGTTCCTGCTGCGTCATCGTGCGTCCCCGTCGCTCGCGGTGCTGTGCGGCGGCAGCGAGATCGCGCAGCAGGCCGCGATGTCGGGGCTCGGCACGAAACAGCGCTTTCTCGAGCTGACGGCCGAGCGGCTGGCCGCCCACGCGGCCGCGCGGCGGCCGGACGTCGTGTACGTCTCCGACTCGCCCGACGGCGGCGTGCTGCCGTTCGTGCCGCGCGAGCGCGTGTCGCACTACTACGGCGTCGGCGCGTATCTGCGTCCGCTCGAGGACGCGCGCCGGGCCGACGTGCGCTTCGCGAGCGAGTGTCTCGCGTTCGCGAACGTGCCGTCGAACGCGATGCTCGACGAGCTCGGCTGGCCTGGCGTGCACGAGCCGCGCTGGAAGGCGGCGGTGCCGCGCGACCCCGGCACGTCGTGGGATTTCGACGATGTGCGTGACCACTATTTGCGCACGCTGTACGACGTGACGCCCGATCGCCTGCGGCGCGAGGATCCGGCACGCTACTTCGAGCTGTCGCGCGCGGTGATCGCCGACGTGATGCGCGACACCTATTCCGAATGGCGCCGCAACGGGTCGCGCTGCGCCGGCGCGCTCGTCTGGCAGTTTCAGGACGTGATGCCGGGCGCCGGCTGGGGCGTGATCGACGCCTCGCATCGGCCGAAATCGGCATGGTATGCGTTGCGCCAGGTGCTGCAGCCGGTGCAGGTGCTGCTCGTCGACGAAGGGCTGAACGGCCTGGACGTGCACGTGCTCAACGAGCGCCCGGCGCCGCTGTCCGGGACCGTCGAGCTGGTCGCGCTGCGCGACGGCCGCACGCCGGTCGCGCGTGCCGGCTGCCCGGTGCGCATCGCCGCGCACGATACGCTGCGGTTCGGCTCGGCCGAATTGCTCGGCCGGTTTTTCGACTGGACTTACGCGTACCGCTTCGGCCCGTGCGAGCACGACACCGCGGTCGCGACGCTGCGCGCGGACGACGGCACCTTGCTGTCGCAAGCGTTCTACTTCCCGTCGCGCACGCATCCGGTCGTGTTCGCGCGTCGCGAGCTCGGCCTCGAGGCCTGCGTGTCGCGCACCGGGGACGTCTGGCATGTCGACATCGACACGCGCCACGTCGCGCGCCACGTGCAGATCGACGCGCCCGGCTTCGTGCCGCGCGACGACTGGTTCCATCTCGCGCCCGACACACCCGCGCGCGTCGCGCTCGTGCCGCTCGAGGGCGATCCGGCACGCGCGGCGGCCGATACGGCGCCGGTCGTCGAGATCCGTGCGATGAATGCCGCGCGCACCGTGCGCGCGACGCAGGCCGGCTGACGCACGCGCAGCGTGCGCAGCGGCATACCGGCATACCGGTGCACCGCTGCGCCGCGCATATCGAATCGGTTCGATGAAGGTCCGCGGCGCAAGCCGCGGGCGAAGGCGGTCGGTCAGTCGGACGATCCGGTACCGCGCGGCCGCTCGATACCGTAGGCTTCCATCCACCGATACAGCGTCGCGCGAGACACGCCGAGTTCGCGCGCGGAAGCCGCGACGCGGCCGCGCGTGCGCAGCAGCGCGGTTTCGATCGCCTCGCGCTCGATCGACTTGCGCATGTCGGCGACCGACGGCGATGCGGCATCGAGACAGTATTCGAGCTCGAGATCGCGCGCGGTGATCAGGCGCCCTTCGGTCATCACGACCGCGCGACGCACGCGATTGATCAGCTCGCGAACGTTGCCGGGCCAGTCGTGCTTGTACAGCGCCGTGATGGCATCGGTCGAGAAGCCGCGCACGCGATGACGCGCGTCGCCGCGGAAACGTTCGAGCATGTGATGCGCGAGCAGTTCGATGTCCTTGCCACGCGCCCGCAGCGGCGGCTGGTCGATCCGCATCACGCAGAGCCGATGGAACAAGTCAGCGCGGAAGCGCCCTTCTTCCATCGCGTCGCGCAGATCGACGTGCGTCGCCGACACGATCCGCACGTCGACCGGCACCGGATCGCTACCGCCGAGCCGGTGAATCGCGCGCTCCTGCAGGAATCGCAGCAGGCTCGCCTGACTCTCGTGCGGCAGATCGCCGATTTCGTCGAGCAGCAGCGTGCCGCCGTTCGCGGCCTCGACATAGCCGATCTTGCGCGCGTTCGCGCCGGTAAACGCACCGCGCTCGTAGCCGAACAGTTCCGACTGCAGCAGATGCGGCGGAATCGCGCCGCAGTTGACCGCGACGAACGGCCCGTTGCGGCGTTCCGAATGACGGTGAATCGCGACGGCCGTCAGCTCCTTGCCCGTTCCCGTTTCCCCGAACACGAACACGGGCGCGTCGGTGCGCGCGAAACGCCGCACGGTATCGAACAGCCGCAGCATCGCGCTGCAGGTGCCGACGATGCCGTGCTCGTCGGATTCGAGCCGTTCGCGATCGCGCGCGAACAGGCATTCCATGCCGTACGCGTGGCCGACCGTATCGGCGATGCGCTGATGCGAGGCCGGCAGCGTGACATAGTCGAAACAATAATCGCGCAATAACGCACGAACGTTCGGCGAGGCCGTCTGCCCGGCGTCGACGAGCGCGACCCACACGACGTCGCGCATCGAGGCACAGGTCGATGCGATGCTGCCGATCGCGTCGGCATGGCCGCCGCTGAGATCGAGGATGCCGCAGGTGATCTCGCCGGCGGTGTCGCGCAGCTCGTTCGCATGCGTGACGATCGAGACCTTCCAGTCGCGGCGCGCCAGTTCCTTGCGCAGCATGACGGATGGCGCTTGCGTCCAGTAGATCAGCGGGCGCTGCCCCGCGTCTCTCTCCCCGCCGGCGTTCTTATCGCGCGTTATTGGCATATTCATAACAAACCGTCACTTTCTCCACTCCCGGAACCGTTCGCGTGCGTTGCGGAGGGCGCATGAGCGCCTGTCCGCGCTGCGTTTCCGCAGCTTTGGCGAAGATCGAAACCACGCACGGCGAGAGCCCCCGGAGGTCGAGCCGGATGTTTCCCGGTCCCGTTATCGTACTCGAAGGGAACGCGTGACCTCTTGCGTCACGATGTTCCGGCTTTGATGCGACGTGCCGTCAGGCAAGCACGTCGGCAAACGGGATTTCCGTCCGCATTTGCGTCGCGTCGTACACGACAGCCGCGCCCGATGCTGAACCGGACGGCAGCCAACCCGCTTTCGGGATGGCCGCCCCCTTTCGTTCGCTCCTGAATTTACACCCCGTTCCAAGATGGTCTTGTTACCAAACGCTAAACATCGAATCATTCGATTACGCCGCCGCGTCCCCCGCCGAAACGGCCCTTTAGCGACTGAGATTTGATTATCTATGACCATTCGCGTCAATCGGTGGCAAATACTACTTTTCCCCACGATCGGCGTCGCGGATTGCCGACGATTGTTGCCGGAATCGCGTCGCCGTTGCGCCGGCCGTTCGTATCGTCGAACAATCGTGCCGGCGTCCGGGCGCCGCTGCCGCCCGACGCACGCCGTGCACCGGCCGGCCGTTACAACGTCGTAACGTCCGCGGCTCGCCGGGAACGGAACTCGCTGCGCCCGGCCCCGCGCGTCACGTCGCAGCATCCGGCGCGCACGCGGAGGAGCGAATCGATTCCCATTCACACCCATCGCGGGCGCCGCCGACCTGCGCGCCCGCCCGTCGGCCGCCGCTTGCACGTCGGCCATCGCGGCGGCGGCCGAGGCCGCGCCTCGTTGCGATGCGCCAGGCGCAGGCGGACGGCGCCGCGGCGCGTCCGGAGCATGGGCGACTATAGCTGCGTTCGGCGCGTTCTGCTCAGGCGGCGACGGTCGCGCCGCGACGGCGGGATGCGCATGCCGGCGATCGACGTCGCCGACGCGCGCGGTGCGTTCGATGAAGCGTGCGGCGCGAAACGCGATCGGCTGCGCCATGCAGTCGATCGCACTCGCCGGTGCACGGACGGCGTCGGCGTGCGCGCCCGGTTCACGCTGAACGATCGCAATCATCAAGGACTTCCCCGGTATGTGGAATTCGTATTGGAAATCGATGGCTCGCGTCTTCGACGAGCGCGTCTGAATGCGTTCATTATCGAAAAGCGTCGGTACGGCCGATGTGTGCTATCGCACATAGCATCGCGCCGACGGTGCGTCGGCAATCGCGCGCAACGCCTGCGTCAGTATGCTTTCGAACAGACCTCGCGACATTGCATGCCCATCATCAGTATCGTCGCGCCGCAACGGACGCACGTTCGTGCCGCGACATGCGCAAGGCATCACGCGAGGACTGCATCATGGAATGGCATTGTTGTGAATTCGAACACCTGGGCGCCGTCGATCTCTATGCGATCCTGCGCGCGCGCAACGCCGTGCTCGTCGTCGAGGACGCGCACACGCATCTCGACATCGACGGCAAGGACACGGCCGCGCTGCACGTCTATGCACGCGTGCCGGCGCAGGACGGCGTCGAAGTCGCCGCCTACGCGCGCATCCTGCCCGGCGACGACATCGATCCCGACGTCGTGATCGACAAGGTACTGACGAGCGAAGCATGCCGCGACGACGACACGCTCGAGCGGCTCGTCGAGCGCGCGCTCGCGGCCGCGCACGTCGCGTGGCCCGACACCGCGATCCGCATCCACGTGCCGGCGGCACGCCAGGCGTTCTACAAACGCTTCGGCTTTCGCAAGGCATACGGCCCGTATCTCGAACAGGGCGCGCCGTTCATCGGCATGGTGCGGCCGGCCGATCGCACCTCGGGCGCGCTGCGCACGCTGCTGTCGCGCGTCGTGTCGGCAGCCACGCCGGGCGACGACGATGCGCGTACGGGCAGCCGCGCGCCGCAACGCCTGCCGGCCGACACGGGAGTCAATCGATGACGCGCACGCTCCGCCCGGTGCCGCAGCCCGATCTGCCGCGCATTCTTCCCGTGATTCTCGCCGGCGGTTCGGGCACGCGGCTCTGGCCGCTGTCGCGCGAACAGCATCCGAAGCAGCTGCTCGAGCTGGTCTCGGACGAGTCGCCGCTGTCGGCTACCGCGCGCCGGTTGAACGGGATCGCCAACGCATCGCTCGACGATCGGCTGCTGCTCGTCTGCGGCGAGCAGCATCGCTTCATGAGCGCCGCGCAAGTCGTCGGCCGCGGCGCGGGCACCGCGCGCATCCTGCTCGAGCCGAGCGCGCGCAATACTGCGCCGGCACTGACGCTCGCCGCGCTCGACGCGTGCGCGGACGCGGACGATCCGGTGCTGGCCGTGATGCCGGCCGATCATGTGATCGTCGACGTCGCCGCATTTCAGGACGCAGTCGGCCGCGCCGCGCGCTACGCGCAGGACGGCGCGATCGTCACGCTCGGCGTGCTGCCGCGCCGGGCCGAAACCGGCTACGGCTACATCCAGGTCGGCGCGCCGCGCGCGGGCCGCCTTGGCGGTCAGGGCGGCTATGCGATCGGACGCTTCGTCGAGAAGCCCGATGCGACGCTCGCCGAACGCTATCTGCAATCGGGCGACTACTGGTGGAACAGCGGCATCTTCGTCACGCGCGCGTCGGTATGGCTGAAGGCGATCGAGGCGCTCGCACCGGAGATTCATGCGGCGTGCGAAGCCGCGTGGCGCGCCGGCGTCGCCGACGATCCGTTCTTCCGCATCGATGCGGCGGCGTTCGACGCGTGTCCGTCCGACTCGATCGACTACGCGGTCATGGAGCGTCTCGCGGACAGCCCGACGCTCGGCATCGACGGCATCGTGGTGCCGCTCGCGGCCGGCTGGTCCGACGTCGGCACGTGGGATGCGATCTGGGAAATCATGCCGAAGGACGCGCACGGCAACGTCGCGCGCGGCACGGTCGTATTCGAGGATACGCACGACAGTCTCGTGCGTTCCGAAGGACGCCTCGTCGCGTGCGTCGGCATGAAGGACGTCGTCGTGATCGAAACGCCCGATGCGGTGCTGGTCGCGAACAAGCACGACGGGCAGCGCGTGAAGAACATCGTCGCGCGGCTGAAGATGGATCGGCGCCCGCAAGTGAGCGAACACCGCAAGGTGCAGCGGCCGTGGGGGCATTACGATTCGATCGATCTCGGCGAGCGCTTCCAGGTGAAGCGGATCGTCGTCGAACCCGGCAAGCAGCTGTCGCTGCAGATGCACTATCACCGCGCCGAGCACTGGATCGTCGTGCGCGGCACCGCGCGCGTCACGCGCGGCAGCGATACGTTCCTGCTCAGCGAGAACGAATCGACGTATATCGCGGTCGGCGAGGTTCACCGGCTGGAGAATCCGGGGCGCATCCCGCTCGAGATCATCGAGGTGCAGTCGGGCGACTATCTCGGCGAGGACGACATCGTGCGCTTCGACGATCAGTACGGACGCGCGGTCGTCGACGCCGACGCGCCGCGCCGGCCTGCCTCGATCATGCCGCCCGAATCTGCCGACCGGGCCGATTCGGCACCGGCCGAGGCAACGGCGGAGCGCGATATCGTTCGATAAGTCGCGCGATTCGCGGCGGCGCATGCGCAGAGGTTGCGCGCCGCCGCGCAGCCATGCCCGGCCCCCCGCCGCCCGCGCATTGCATTCGAACGGCGGCCGGCGCTACCCGCGACGCACGACCGACCGATCGCTCGACCGATCATCGCGCGTCGCGATCAGCGCGTCTGCCGAAGCGCTTCGCGCACGCGCGGCAGCGACGACGGATCGGCTCCCACAGCATCGGCCGCCGCCGACATTGCCTGAGTCGCTCCACCGCATAGCGTGCCGATCATCGCGGATGCCGCCGACACGCCGGGCAGCGACCGGGCCGCGCAACCGTTCGACGAACCGACCCGCACCGGTTGCGCGCCGATCCCTGCGAGCTGATTGTCCGCGAGCCGTACGTCGGACACGTTGCCCCACAGACGAATGGCGTCGAACCGCGTATTCGACACGCGATTGCCGATCACCGTCACGCGCGAGATCTTGCCGGACCAGGTGCTGACTTCGATCGCTCCCTGCTGCGTGACGGGGCGCGGATCGGTGCGGTCGGCTTTCGTCTGGATGTCCGAGATCACGTTGTTCTCGATGCGCACGTTCGATGCGCCGTACGTGTGCCAGCTGTCTTCCTGCCCGACCAGAATCCCCGAACTCACCTGTACGTTGCGCACGACGTTGTTCGCAATCGTCACGTCGGCGCCGCCGACGACCGTGATGCCGCGGCCCCACGCATTGCCTTCCAGCGAGTTGCCGGTAATCAGCACGTTGCGGCTCAGCGCGCCGTCCTGCTGATAGCTCACGACCGCAATCATGTCGTCGCCGGTGTCGCCGACGACGTTGCGCTGAACCAGCACGTCGCGCGCGCCGTGCGTGATGTGGATGCCGTCCGCGAGCGTCGCGCGCACTTCGTTGCCGACGATCGCGACGGCGCTGCCGCCGAACACGAAGATGCCGGCGCTCGCGCCGCCGTCGATCACGTTGCCGAGCACCTGCACGTCGTGGCCCGTCACCTGGATCTTCGTCGACTCGCGCGATCCGAGGCGCGTCGTTCCGGTCCCCTCGAACCGGAATCCGACGAGCGCCGTACCGTCGCCGCGCAATTCGAGCGTCTGGTCGTTCGGCGAGGTCGCGACGAGCGTCGCGCCGTTGCCCTGCAGCACGACGTGCGGCTGTCGCACGGTGAGCGAGCGGCCGACGACATAGCGGCCCGGCGCGAACACCAGTCGCTGGCCCGGCCGCAGCATGTCGAACGCGCGTTGCAGTTCGGCCGCCCGGTCCGATCCGTCGGCGGCCGGGCGAACGTGCGCGTCCGGCACGTTCGGGCGAACCTCGGCCGCTGCCGACGTGCCGGTCGCCGCGATCGCGTATTGCGGCCATGACAGTCCGCCGGCCGCCAGCATGCCGACGATGGCGGTGTAGCTGACGAGCAGCCGTTGTGAGCGATGCATATCGAATCCTTTTCCGTCATGCGCGCGCGGCGAATCGTCGACGCGGCGCGCGATACGTGCGATTGAATCATTCGAAACCGGCGCCTCTCGGTGCGCTGTCGGACCGACCGGTTGGCCGATCGCATGCGCTTCGCATCGCGACGGCGCCGCTTGTCACCGGCAATCGTTCGCGCGCGTTCGCAATTCGACCAAACAACGAATCATCGTTCAATAAACGTCGTCATGCGCGGACTTTCTGCGCCGAATCGCCTGATCGGTAAGCCATCGCACCCAGCGCGACAAATGGGCGGCACACAATGATCCGGACCTCAGGATTCGCGCGTCTCGCACGGAAACCGAACCGCACGCACAGGCCGCGACACCGAAAACCGGAGCACGGATGCGATGAACACGACGGACATGCATCGGTAAATCAGGAATACGTAATTCGTTCAACGACGCGTTGCGAGACGTGCGGCTCGATGTCGATTTGACGATTCACCGGCCGCTGCCGTCACCGTGCGTGACACAGCGAACGATCGAATCGATAGACCCCGAAGATGACTCAAGAAAAGATCGTTCACATTGCCGAAGCGTTCGGTGGCGGCGTGCTGTCGATGCTGACCCAGCTTGCCAACCATGCGGCTGCGGCCGGCATCGACGTGACCGTGCTGCACGCGATCCGTGCGGAAACGCCGTCCGACTTTCCGTCCTTGTTCAGGCCCGACGTGAAGCTCGTCTACGTCGACATGGCACGCGAGGTCGACGTCAAGCACGACCTGCGCAGCTTGCGCGCGCTCGTCGCGCACTTGCGCCGCTACGACCCGAAGGTGATTCATCTGCATTCGTCGAAGGCCGGCGTGCTCGGCCGCGTCGCCGCGCGCATCGCGACGCCGCATGCGGCCGTGTTCTATTCGCCGCACGGTCTTTCGTATCTGCGCCGCGACGTGTCGCGCATGAAGCAGTACGCGTATCTCGGCTTCGAGCAGATCGCCGCGCGCATCGGCGGCACCGTCGTCGCGTGCTCGGCCAGCGAGCTGGGCGAGATCAAGCAGCGCGTGCGCGCGCGTTCGGCCGTGCTCGTCGAAAACGGCGTCGACGTGACCGCGATCCCGCAGCGCCGACCGCGCGACGACGGCAAGATCGTCGTCGGGATGAGCGGCCGTGCGTCGTTCCAGAAGAATCATGAAGCGTTCGCGCGGCTCGCGCAGAAGCTGCAGCACGCCGACGTCGAGTTTCTGTGGATCGGCGGCAATACCGCCGAAATTCCCGATCCCGCTGAACGCCGCGCCGTCGTCTGCAGCGGCTGGGTGACGCGCGCGCGTGCGCTGGAGCTCACATCCGGCATGAGCATCTACGTGCAGACGTCGCGCTGGGAAGGCATGCCGGTCGCGCTGATCGAGGCGCAGATCGCCGGCATACCGGCCGTCGTGACCGACGTGATCGGCAATCGCGACGTCGTCATTCACGGCGTGACCGGTTACGTCGCGTCGAGCGAAGACGACATGGCGGCGTATGTCGCGAAGCTGCGCGACGATCGTCAGCTTCGCGAGCAGATGGGTACCGCGGCACGCACGCTTGCGATGCAGCGTTTTTCGATGAGCGAGATATTCCGGCAATGGCATGCGCTCTACGGCCTGGACACGGACAAGACCGACGGCGTGCGCGTCGATACGCGCGGTTTCGAGCCCGTTGCGGCCGATCATGTCAAAGCCTGATATCGAACGACGACAAACGACATGAGCACTTTGAAGACTCCGAAACCCCTCGTCTACAACGGCCGCTTCACGACGCAGAAGACGACCGGCGTGCAGCGCGTCGCACGCGAGCTGATCGCGGCGCTGATCGACATTCATCCGCGCGATCCGGTCACCGTGCTCGTGCCACCGCAACCGAGCGACGCCGTCAGCGGCGCGAACACGGTGAGGATCGGCTTCGGCAAGGGTGTCGTGTGGGAGCAGCTCGTTCTTCCGCTGTTCGCGCGCCGCGGCCGCATCGTCAATCTCAGCAACTCGGCGTCGATCTTTCTCGGCAACCAGGTCATCTACATGCACGACGCGGCCGTGTTCGACACGCCGGCGCATTTTTCCCGTGCGTTTCGCGTCTGGTATCGGATCATGTTCTGGATCCTCGCGCGTACGTCCGCCTGCGTGCTGACCAACTCGTATTTCTCGCGCGACCGGCTCGCGCATCACTGCCGCGTGTCGGCCGACAAGATCCGCGTCGTGCCGCTCGGCGCCGACCATCTCGATGCCGTGCAGCCCGACGCGAGCGTGCTCGAGCGCCATGCGATCAAGCCGGGCCGCTTCGTGCTCGCGGTCAGCAGCATGAATCCGACGAAGAACTTCGGCCGTCTGATCGCGGCATTCCGACAGCTCGACGATCCGTCGGTCGATCTCGTGATCGTCGGGATGCGGAACAAGACGGTGTTCGGCAAGCAGGATCACGTGACGGCCGACGAACCGAACGTCAAATACGTCGGCTACATCAGCGACGCGCAATTGAAGGCGCTCTATCAGAACGCGGCGTGCTTCCTCTATCCGTCCATCTACGAAGGGTTCGGCATCCCGCCGCTCGAGGCCATGCGCTACGGCTGCCCGGTCGTCGTCGGGAAATCGGCGGCGCTGCCGGAAGTCTGCGCGGACGCCGCGCTGTACTGCGATCCGTATTCGGAGGGCGACATCGCGGCGAAGCTGCGCAGCCTGCTCGACTCGGCGGAGCTGCGGGACGAGTTCAAACGCCGCGGTATCGCGCATGCGGAAAAATATCGCTGGAGCCGCAGCGCCGAAATGATGAAGGCCATATTCGAGCGGCTGTAGGACGCGCACCGCCGCCCTTTCCTGCTCCCCACTCGCTCTCTTCGCGCGCGGATCGACAGGGTCCGAGCGTGTCATATCGGCGTTGCGTCGGCTCGCAGAAGCCTCGCAAGCAAGGCCGAAGACATCGACCGGCATGCCCCTGCCTTCGTCGATCGCAACGACGGCCGATAAGCGAATCGCGTTACCGCGAGCGCGCCGGCATATCGATCAGGCCGACCCGTTCGCGGTACAGCACGTACACGAGTGCGCCCACGACCGCCGTCTCGACCAGCAACACGGCGATGGCCGCCCCGCGTTCCGCGAATAGCGCCGCGAGTGGCGGCAGGATCGTCACGTTCAGCAGCCCCGACGAGATCAGGATCGTGCTGAATGCGCGCTTCATCCCGAGCGGCAGCATCGTCTGAACGCCGAACAGATCGGTCATGCACGCCATGAACGGCACCAGCGCGAGACAGCGCAGCACCGCGACGGTCGGCTCGAACGATGCGCCATAGAGAATCCGGACCGCCATCGGCGCGAATGCGTAGATCGTCGCCGACATCGCGAGCACGAGCACGCCCTGCCAGACGATCAGCTTGCGCAGGAACGCGAACGCCTCGTCGCGCGCGTGATGCATCAGGTTCGTGATGTGCGGATAGGTGGTCGCCCGCAGCGGCTGCAGCATGCCGACGGCCGCGCGGATCAGCTTGTCGCCGGCAGCAAAGTAGCCTGCCGCGACGTTGCCGGCCACCATGCTCAGCAGCACCGTGTTGGTCGACGCGTAGAACGAAATCGACGTCGATGCGAGAAAGACCTGCGTGCCGCCTTTCACGGCGGTGACGATGTCGGCGAGCCGCACGCGCACGCGCGCGACCTCGCGGCAGACGAACAGATAGGCGAGCAGCGTCACGCCGCAGAGCAGCGGCACGGCCGCGTTGATCGCGATCGCGGGGAGAATGTCGTCCGGCGTGTGGACCCAGAGGAAGAACGCGACGACGCTCAGCGCGCGATACACGACGACCGTCATGCTGTAGACGCTGAGCTTCTGGATCCCCTGAAAATACCAGCCGGGCGTCAGCGCGGCGCCCACCGCCATCCCGAACCCGATCAGCAGCGGCGTGCGCTCCGCCGCGAAGTGCGGAATCGCCAGCGTCAGCGCAAGCAGCACGGCGAGGCCCGCGATCGCGATCAGCCACTGCGCGGTGACGGTCGTCCAGAAGATCCGCGAACGCTCGAGCTTGTCGCGCGCGAGCGCGACGCGCGGCGTGGCCGTCAGGTCGAAGCTGTAGTTGACCAGATTGATGAAGTACGTCGTCACCGCGAGCACGAACGACAGCCGTCCATACTGCTGCGGGCCGAGCGCGCGCGTGAGCAGCGGCAGCGTGACGAGCGGCACGACATACGTCGAGATTTGCAACGCGAACAGCATCGCGAAATTTTTGCGAATGGCGGTCATCGTGCCTTCTGGGCTGAGAGTGAACGTGCGCCGACTGTCAATGGGCGTGCGGATGCGGCGCCGACGCGTCGATGCCGAGTACCGCGTACAGCGACGAGGCGTAGCAGTCGATCGAGTAGCGCGACCAATCGTAACGGCGATTCGCGTCGCCGAGGTGTGCGCGCAGCGCCTCGATCGCGCGCGAAAAATCGTCGGGCGTGTTCCGGTAGAGAATCTTGTTGCCGATCTCGTTGCCGAACGTCGACAGGCTCCCGATGTCGTGGACCAGCACCGGCAGGCCGAGCATCGCCGCTTCGACGATCACGAGCGGCGCATTTTCCACCCAGATCGACGGCAGCACGAGCGCGTCGTGCTGCGGCAGCGCGGCGAACAGCGTCGCATGGTCGAGCCGGCCCGCGAAGCGCAGCCTGCCCGCTTCGACGAGGCTCGCATAGCGCGTTTCGAGCGCGTCGCGCTCGGACCCGTCGCCGTAGATCGTGAACGACGCGATCGCGTCGCCCGCCGGCCCCGCCATCAGCGCGAGAAACTCCGCGAGCCCTTTGTCCGGATGCATGCGGCCGACGAACGCGAGATCGAGCCGCGCGCCCTGCGCGGGCTTCGGCGCACGCGGCATCAGCGTCGTATCGATCGGATTCGACAGCAGCGTGGTGCGCGTGCGCGCGAAGCGCGCGATCAGGTCGCGCATGAACGGGCTCGGACACAGGATTTCGTCGAACAGGCCGAGCGGATCGAAAAGCGCATTGACGACGTGCCAATGCACCTTCTTCACGACGTCGTGCACGATCCCGTGCGGGCTCGCGACCGACACGAAGCGCCGGTGTCCGCGCAACCGGTCGAGCGACAACGGCTGCGCGCGCCCGCCCGAATAGATCTGCAGGCTCGGATTGTAAAAGACGAGGTGATAATCGTGCGCGGTCAGATACAGGCCGCATCCCGAGCGTCGCTTGTAGCGCGCGAGTACCGGCAGTATCGCGCACGACAGCAGGTTGTGATAGTTGTGGACGAGAATCCGTTGCGGCCGGAAACGCTCCAGCAGCGCGACCAGCGCACGCGCGGCCGCCGGCGACCATGCACGTGTGCTGCGCTTGTTCTCGACGCCGCGCAGCGCCTCTTCGTCGAACGTTTCGACGACGACGTCGTTGCGCGCGCGCAGCACATCGACCGACACGCGGTAGACCTCTTCCGCGCCGCCCTTGCGGACGAAGTCGTTGATGACCAGCACGCGCATCACGACGGACCTCGATCCGTGTTGCAGCGGGCCGTCGACATATCGACGCCGCATCCGGACGCGGCCGCGATCCGCGCGCGGCCGCGCTGCGCGCCGCTGTCGGGCGACGCGTGGCGGACGACGCCGCGCGCTGCCTGTCGGCAATCAAGTAGGCTCAATCTTTGCATTGCGTGCAATTTCGTTTCGTCGACCTTCGGAACGGCGTCGCCACACCGCACCGCTTCCACGAAGCGGCCGGTCCCCGACGACACTGCGACGATAAGGCGTCCGGCACGGCGAAACTGTACGCACGGTCACTTAGGCCGGCATTTGCAAAGCGCGGCCGACGCGGCGGCATGCGTGCCGCCACGTCCCGCCCCCGACAACGATTGCGCGTCAGTGCGTCGATTCGGTGCGATGCTTGCGCAAATGCCACGACATCGTGCGTCTTGCCTTCGGCAGCGGCGCCGTACGCTCTGCCGGCGCCCACCAGCATGCGAGCAGCGCCGCACAGCGCTCGATGACGTATTGCGCGGCGCGTTCGCCGTGCAGCGAATGGTCGACCGTTTCCTGCACGTCGACCGAAACGTTCGGCAAGTGCGCGAACGCGCGCGAGACGGGCCCGAAATGGCGCACGACCGCATCGACGCCGGGATCGTAGGTGCCGTAGATCAGATGGGTGCGGATGCCGCGCGCCGACATGTCGCGCAGCAACCCGCGCGGCGTGTCCTTGCCCGGGCCGCGCCCGAGCCGCTCCACGACGCGCATCAAGGGCACCGACATCGCATCCGCGGAGAAACGCCATAGCGCGCGCAGCACCGGTCGCAGATCGCGACGTCGCGCGAACAGCCGTCGCCACTTGCCCGCACTGCGGACCGACGCGAAATAGCCGCGCATCGAGTTGGTCTGATTCTTGACGGCGTTCTCGAGCGTCTGGCCGCGCGGCCACACGAATACGGGAAGATTGACCGCGATCGCGCCGGCGAGCTGCCCCGTCGCCGCGGCATGCAGCGACGTATAGGCACCCGAACAGATCCCGAATGCGACGATCTTGTGATGGCCCTCGGCCTTCAACCAGTTGGCGGCGTTCAGCACGTCGTCGATCAACTGGTCCGAATACGGGATGTCGGATTGAATGTCGCGCGCACGCTCGCTGCTGTCGCCGGTGCCGGTCGAATCGAACCGCAGCGTGCAGATGCCGCGCGCGGCCAGTGCTCGCGCGAGCCGCACGGCGAGCCGCCCGTCCGCGGTGCGCGGGTTCGCGGCCGTATTGGTGATCAGCAGCGTCGGCGCGGCCGCGCGCATCGTCTGCTCGTCGGGCTCGCACAGCACGCCGACCAGGTTGTCGGGGCCGATGCGGATCACGCGTTCGACACTGCCTTCGCCCCGGAGCACGACGTCGGCGTCCGGCCACTGAGGCGATACGCGACCGATTGCGTCGGCGCCGGCCTCAACGTCGATCCAGTCCGCGACCGTATCGAACAATCCGGCCGGGAATCGCGACCACAAAGGCTCGCGCATCGCGACGGGCCAGTCCGCACACGGCTGGACTTGCGCGGCGACGCCGCGCGCCTGCAACGCGCCCGCGAGCATCGCGGCGTCGCCGTACGGTGCGTCGACGAGCAGCGCACGCGCCGGCAGCGTGCCCAATTCGCCGACCGCCTTCGACAGATCGAGATGCCGCAGCGTCGCGACGAGATCGTCGGGATAGGCATGTCCGAGGACATTCATCGGCTTCTCGTCGCGCATCGTGTTGCGCACGACGGGCGGCATGTTTTCGAGCCAGTGCTGCGCGACGGCCGACAGCTCGCGCAGATAGCCGCGCCCACGCACGACGGGCGCGAGCGCGACGAACCGCGTAACCTCGGGCATCGCGTCCGCCGCGAGCAGCGCGACGGCGGCGCCCGCGCGCACGCCGACGAGCGCCACGCTGTCGACCGCGACGCGTTCGCGCAGCGCCTGGACGGCGCGCCGCGTGCTGTCGATCATCTCGTCGAAGCGCCCCTCATCGCGTTCGTCGCCGAGCGAGTCGCCGCTCGCCCGATAGTGAAAGCGCAGCACGGGGAAGCCGCGATCCGAAAGATGCTCGGCGAGCGAGCGGACGAGCTTGTGAAGCCACAGGGCTTCGTGCCCCAACGGCTCGCACATCACGATGCCGTGCGTGCGCGTGCCTTCGTGCAACCAGCCGATGCATCCATCAAACTGGATCGGTGTCATGTTTGGTTCCTTGCGCTAACAATCCGGGTTTTGGGAGCGGCCAACGCGCCGCCGCCTCGATCAACCTCTTTGTAGTTTCACTTACTGCGAGATTACTGAGAGATTACTGCCCATCGATGCTCAATCATCCATGCTGGCCGCGGATCCTTGTGTGGTCGCGATTACCGAGCTCGATGGTGCGTCGTCGCGTGACTCAACCGGCTCGGCGATGCGCGCCGCGCAAGGCGGCCCTCTCATTTGCGTCGCGGCGTGGCGCCTCCGCCGGCCGACGCTGCGGCGCCCGACCCGTCGCATCGGGGTACGCGCCGCCGGCGCGGGCCGCGCGACTGGCACCGGTCGCACGTCTGCTGCCGACTGCGTCGGCTACTGCTGTCGAAAGCCGAGTCGACGTTCGCCGTTTAGCCGTCGGCGTCGCCCGACGCGAGCGCGCCGCTTCTGCGCCGCGCCGTCACGGTGCGCGCCAGTTGAACGCAAGGCACTTCACAGACGCGATAGCCTGCCCACGCGAGCGGGACCAGTGGCACGAGCGGCACGACCATGTACAGCCCCAACGGCCATCCGACGATATGAAAGCGCTGACACAGCCAGAACGCGACGAATAGCGGCAGGCTGTGCAGCAGATAGATCGAGTAGCTGATCTCGCCGAGCCATGCAAGCAGCCGGATACGCAGCTTCAGCACGGTCGCCAATGCGGCGAATATCGCGATGCCCGCCAGGTAGGCGAGCGACGTCGGCAGATGTTCGAGATTGCGATGCCAGTCGTTGACGGCCCCCATCACCGCAATGACGGCAATCGGCACGGCCACCCACGCCGCTGCTGCGCGATACGTGATCGACAGATCGGCGAGCGGGCCGCGCTTCGCCAGGCGGATAGGCAGCAATCTCGACGGCGTGTCGTACGCCTGCCGAAAGCACGCGCCCCAGAACATGATCGCGAGGTGGTACGGCAGCGTCTTGTACTGGCTCAGCACGTCGGCCGGGATCAGTTGCAGCTTCAGCGCCGCGACGAACAGCAGACACAGTCCGATGCTGACCAGACACAGTGCGCGCATCCGATGAAGCGCGCCGCACCAGAACAGCACGAGGCACACGCCGTAAAAATACAGTTCCGTTTCGAGTGTCCAGCCGTGCGGCAGGATCAGGCTTTCGCCGAACGCGGCCGGCATCATCGTCAGGTTCGCGAGGAACCCGCGGATGTCCATTTGCCTGCCGAACAGATACCAATGGACGACATAGCCGGCAGGCAGCGCGAACCAGTACGCGGGATAGAGCCGAAAGAACCGACGCACGAGAAACCGTTTCGTGCCGGCGCGCACGGGCCCGTGCAGGCTCGTCGGGATCAGCATCCCGCTGATCGCGAAGAAGATCACGACACCCACTCGTCCGAAATTCAGCGAACGCTGCAGCGTATCGAGTGCGTGCTGCGAGCCTGCCAGCGACGCAAACCGCTCGGCGTAGTGGGTCCATATGACGAGTATTACGGCAACGGCGCGCATCGCATCGACATGGTAGAAATGTTCGGAGCTGTTTGTTTTCGACATGACTGTATGGTGACGCGCCGCGTGCGAGGCGATGTGCCTGCCGCGTGCGCGCGAGATGAATCAGAGTGCCCGGACGCAACCGCCGCGACGATGCCCACCCGCGAAGGTAGGCGACGCTGCAGCAGCCGCCGACAATCCCATCGAATACAGTCAAATCCATGCCTTCAAACACCTGCGCGTCCCTCTTGTTTCATCCGCCGTCCCTGCGGATCCGGGGCGCTTCGATTCCGGCCGATACAACCAAAACGGTAGCCGGCACGCGCTCGACGTCGCGCGCGTGCATGCGTCGAGTCAGCTCGCCGTTCGCTTGTCGACGCAATACCACCAGAGGAGCGCGAGCACCGCGTAAAAGAGGGTGCGCGAGCCGAACATCATCCAGTACTCGCCTTGCTGGACGGCGAACGTCGCATACGAAAACACCTTCGACATCAGCCACAGCATCACGACGCCGCCGCGCATCGCGACCTGGATCTGCAACGCACCGAGCGCGCCATAGACGAGGCCCGTCATCGCGACGAAGAGCGCGCCGCCGACATAGCCGAACCAGTACACCGGGATGGCCATGTTCCCCATCGTGAACGTGACGTCGTCGAAGATGTATGCCTTCAGCAGTTTGGGCTCGGTATACGACATCATCAGATCGCGCAGGCCGCTCGGTTGCGCGTCGCTGAAAAACGTCGGCATCGTCCACGAGCCGAGCGAATGCACGAAACGCCAGAATGCGTCGATACCGCCGTACATCGGCGGCGAGAACATCCCGGCATCGCTGTCCACGACGTACCACGGCTGGCCCTGCAGCAGGAAGCGCGACGAGATCACGTCGGCGACTTCGAGCCCCTGCCCGCGGTATGCGTAGATGATCGACACGGTGCCGAGCAGCAGCGCGAGTCCCGCGCCGATGCCCAGATAGCGCACGACCGGCTTGCCGTTCATCGCATGCAGCGCGATAAACGGCGTCAGCGTGCAGAGGCCGATGTGGAGCACGGCCATGAACTGCTCGCCATGCAGCACGTTCAGCGCGAGGTCGACCGCCATCGTGACGATCGCCAGCCATCGAATGCGCTTGTCGGTATTCGTCGCGATCGTGCCGAGCAGCAGGCCGACGAAGGTCTGGTTGTTCAGGAACAGGTTGAACATCGCGCCGTTCGACGCGTCGTTGCGCAGCGCGTACCGGTTGATGCCGGTAAACATCGAGAAGCCGGACGTCAGACCCGCGAGCACGCCGACGACGATCACCGCGAACGCGAGCCCGAAGCCGACGATTACGCTGACCGGCTGCCGTGAAAGGCGCGCGACGATCGTCTCGCGCCCCGGGCGCTCGTCCAGAAACCGCTCGAACGCGACGAACGCACAGGCGACGAAGATCAGATAGAACGTCAGGAGCCGGCTGAACGCGCCGGTCGCTTCGCCGGTGATGTCGGTTTCGCGCAGATAGCCGCCGTTCTCGAGTCCGACGCCTGCGAGGAACGCAGTCAATCCGATCGCGAGCACGTAGAGCATCGAGATCGAGAACACCGGACGCGCTCGAACGAGCGCGACGACGCCCAGCATCGCCAGCACCAGCGTGCATGCCGCGCTCGACTCTTTCATGCCGAGCGCCGGCATCGCCGCATTGATCAGCAACGCGATCGCGAACAGCGTCGATATCATCAGGCCCGTCGCGGACATCGATCCGCCGTCGACCCGCATCGTCCCCGTCGTCTTACCTGTCATGCTGCAACCCGAGATTCGTCCATCGGTCATGCACCGTGCGAGCCGGCGCATCCTGCAGTCGGGCGCCGCTGCCTGCGGCGGCGTCCGCGTCGACACCGTGCAGGTGCGCGACGAGGCCCCGGCTGCTCATGTCATACGCCGCCCGGCACATGCCGAGCGGCGCTGTTCTCAATCGCTGCCGGTTCGTGCCAGCAGCGTGCCCGGGACGGCTTCGCCGGCATCCTCGCGCGGCGGGCTGTCCTTCGTCGATCGATGCGCGCTCGCGTAGGAGTCGCGACTCAGCGACGGCGATTCGAAGCCGTTGAACACGAGACCGTCGACTTGCGCACCGACCTTGCTCAGGTTCTCGACCGCTTCCGCGACGGCGACGTAGGTCACCGCGCCCTGCCGGGCCGTCATCAACGTGACGTCGACGAACCGCGACAACATCGCGACATTCGCGACGGCACGCGCGGACGGTGCATCGACGACGATCATGTCGTATTCGTCGCGCAGCGACGCGATCAGCGCCTCGAGCCGCTCCGTACGGAACAGGTTGCGCAGCGGCTCGACACCCTTGCCTGCCGACAGCACGTCGAGGTGATCGTTGATCGGGGAGATCGCGCGCTTCAGTTCGAGCGTGCCTTTCAGCAGATCCGACAGGCCCTTCTCGTACTTCATCGGCAACGTGCGCCCGGTGCCGACGTCGCCCGCATCGGCGCGCAGCAGCAGCGTCTTGAAGCCGCTCTCGGCGAACAGGTAGGCGAGATTGGCCGCGATCGTCGACGTGCCCTGCCCCGGTTCCGGCGACGTCATCAGCACCGCCTTCGAGTTTTCGTGCTGCGCAGTCAACCGATAGTGGAGCAGCAGCGCGAGATTTTCCAGCGCTTCGCCGAGCGGCGTATCGCGATGTTCGCGCGCCACGACGAACGGCGGCCGCTCGCCTGCGCTGGCCTGCAGCGCACGCGGCGCGGCAGGCAGCACGCCGAGCATCGGCACGCCGACCACCGCTTCCAGATGCTTCGGGTCGCGGACGCGTCGCGAGAACAACGCGCTGGCCTGCGTCGCGGCAAGGCCGAGAATCAGCCCCAACGCGGCGCCCAGTGCGATCACGAGCACGCGCTTCGGCCGGATCGGCTTGTCGCTGACATCGGCCTTGTCGATGATCGACGCATTGCCGACCGTGCCGGCCTTCGCGATCTGCAGCTGCTGCGAGTTGTTCAGCAGGCCGACGTAGAGCTGGCTGTTGACCTCGACTTCGCGAGCGAGACGCAAATACGTCTGCTGTTGCGACGGCAGGTGCGCGACCTTGTTCTTCAGGTCGGCCGACTGCTGATCGAGCGTCTTCAGCTTGCTCGCGACCGCGGCGAGCTCCGGTTGTCCCGCGACGTACTTCGACGACAGATCCTGATACTCGAGCTTCGCTTCGAGCCGCGCCTTGTCGACGAGCGACAATTGATCGATCAGCAGCTTCACGTCACCCTGCGGATCGATCGATCCCTGCGCGTTGCGGAACGTGTTCAGCGCTTCCTCGGCTTGCTCGAGGCGCGCCTTCACGACCGGCAGCTGCCGATCGAGGAACGCCAGGCTGCGCTCGGCGTCTTCGGCGCGGCGCCGCGCGTTCGCGTCGAGATACGCGGCCGCAATCGCGTTGAGCAGCCGTGCGGCATACACCGGATCGTGATCCTCGAAGCTCAGCTGCATGATGCCCGATTGACGCTTCGTCTCCGCGCCGCTCAGTTTCGTCAGGATCGAATCGAGCCGCACCTGCGTCGACTCGCGGCGTACGCGAAACTCGGTGCCGGGGCGCGCGACGATCCGCGCCACGTCGACGTTGTAACCGTTCGCGACGGTCGGCTTGCCGACCACGCCGCGCAGCACTTCGTCGCCGTGGCTGTCCCTCAGCACGAAGCGGTTGCCGGGCAGATAGTCGAGCTCGAGCTTCTTGCCGATCTGCGCATCGGGAATGTCGAATTTGCGGAACTCGACGCGTTCGCCGCCCCACGCCCAGAACGGCGTATTGAACAGCGGCACGACGAGACCGTTGCGGTCCTTGCGCAGAAGCGAAGCGACGAAGCCGCCGATCAGCGGAATCGGGTTGCGGACCGACACGTCGACTTGTGCGAGCGTCTCGTCCATCGCGCGCGTGACGACGGTGCGCGAACGTGCAATATCGATTTCGCCGACGACGCTCGAACTTTGAATATCGAGTGCGTTGGAAATCTCGGAAAGCGAGCCGAGCGCGCTGTGTTTGTTTTCCTCGACCTTGATCAGCGTGTCGACCGAATAGACCGGTGTTGCCGTGATCGCGTAGATCGTCGCCAACAACAGGCAGCCGAGGAAAACGGCGAGAAAGAGACGGCGATGATCGAGCACGTTCCGCAGCGATTCGCTCATCGTCAACTTGAACGTATCGCGAGAAACAGTTGCCGACCCGTCTCGATACCCGTTCGATGAAGGTCTATCCAGTGCCATGCGTATGCTCCAAAAGTGCCACCCTGACAGGTTCATCGCTGCAGTGCGTGCGTTTGGTCACGCATGTCGCGCCACTCGTGCCGCACCTTTCGCTCCGGCACCCGCCCTGCATTCGGTGACGTCGTTGGATGCGCACGCCACCGAATGATTGACCCCAGGACAATCGATTCTGTTTGCCGAGCCCACTATGCGATAAACGGGCGGCATGCTAAGTGCGATGCCTTACATTAAGAAGCAGCGATGACGCGAAGCACTGGGTTTGCCGATTCATCTCGTGCTACGTTTAGCGCACCGTTGCATGACGCACGAGCCGTCATGGCGAAACCGTCGATCGGAAACGATCGAGGCCCCTCGAACGGACGCGGATCATCGACGAGCACGCGAGCGTGAATTCGACGCGCGCTTCGGCCGGCAACGTCGATTGGCATAAGCGCAACGGGTGTGCGTAGTGGAGTGGCCGCGGGCCGCGACGCGCCGGGATCGCGCGAGCCAGCGGTGGCGAAGCCGGTACGCGGTCGCCCCGAAGGCTGCGAACCTGCCCGTTCTTCACAGAAATATTTTTGTTTAACGATGCTGAATAACGACATGAACAGCCACCAGCCATTCGACACGTCCGTGCCGATCAACAACCGCCCCGCGGTGCGTCGCGTGTGCGCCGCGTTCTCCGTCGCCATTTGTGCGCTGCTGTCCGCGTGCGGAATTGCGCCAGGCCAGCACATGGCCGATCCGCCCGCCTTGCCGGTCACCACGTCCGACAACGGCGACGTGACGAGCGACATGAAGGTGCCGGTCAAGCAGATCGATCTCGCGCTCGTCAATCAGATTCGCGCGGAACAGAAAAGCGTGACCGCCGCACCGGTTCCGGCCGACCTGTTCGGCAGATCCGGCGGCTACAAACTCGGTCCGGGTGACGTGCTGCAGATCACCGTGTGGAATCACCCTGAATTCGCGGCCGCCGCGGGCCAGCCGATGCAGAACACGCGGTCCGCCGACGCGGCACCGGGCTTCGTGATCGAAAGCGACGGCAGCGTGCAGTTCCCGTACATCACGCGACCGATTCGCGCGGCCGGGAAGACACCGTTGCAAGTCCAGCAGGAGATCGAAGCCGAGCTGAAGAAGGTCTTCGTGAAACCGCAGGTCACGGTGCGCGTTGCGTCGTTCCGCGCCGGTCAGGTCTACGTCGACGGCGAGGTACGCGCGCCCGGCTCGCAGACGATCAACGACATTCCGATGACGCTCGTCGAAGCGGTCAACCGCGCAGGCGGCTTTGCGCCGACCGCGGACCAGAGCCGCGTGACGATCACGCGCAACGGCACGGCCTATCCCGTGAACGTCGCACAACTGATGAAATCGGGCGTGAACCCGGCCACGATCATGCTGCAGCCGGGCGACCTGTTGCACGTCGCCGCGCGCGAAGACAATCCCGTCTTCGTGATGGGCGAAGTCAACAAGCCGGCCTCGGTGCCGCCGCAACGCGACGGCACGCTCACGCTGAGCGAAGCGCTGTCCGAGGCCGGTCAGCTCAACCAGCAGACGTCCGATGCGAAACAGGTGTTCGTGCTGCGCAAGCAGGCCGACAACGTGCCCGTCATCTATCACCTCGACCTGAAGTCGCCCGTGTCGATGCTGCTCGCGAACCAGTTCCCGCTCGCGTCGAAGGACGTCGTCTATGTCGACAACACCGGGCTCGTCCGCGCAAGCCGCGTGCTGAATCTGCTGATCCCGGCGATCAGCGCAGGGCTCACCGGCGCGCTCGTCACCAAGTAATCGTTCTTATCCGAAGGGCCGGCATGGCGATGCCGGCCCGTTCGCACCCGTGCCTCGTGGCGCATCGTCGCGCGGCGCTGCATCTGCGTGGCGCAAACGCGTCGTCGTCCTGGCCGCGCGATCGCCACGACACCGCCGTCCTCCGCCCCTCACCTACACCATCGTGCGCAGCATGCATGGCGCATCGCTCGTCGAGCCGCGTTTTCACCGGCACTTCTTACTCCGCTGCACAGCCGCAATCGGGAACGATGACCGGTTTTTCACCCGTGCGGCAACGCGCTCGAACAAAGATCGGATGTATCGGTAGAAACACCGATGCTGTAGTCAAACTACATTCCTACTATTAGGCGCTGCAGAGAATCGCTACATCCGATTACGCGGCGTCGTGCGGCTTGCACACGCTCGTCGACGTACGTCGGACGCGCCGATCCGGCCGTCGCGATTCCCCGCCTGCTGGCATGCCGCCCCGCCTCACCCCGCATCGCCAGCCGAATGCGTTCGGTGCGAATCCACCGGACGCGCGCAGCTCCAGATACATCCGAACAACACGCAATACGATCATGGAGAGCAACATGCGGGACAAACTCTGGCCGGCCGCCGTCCTGGCGGCGGCCCTCTGCACCGGTGTCCATGCGGGCACGAACGATTTTTCGTCTGCGGCCGATGCCGCCGATGCCTTCGCGTCGAGCGCCGCGCAGCGACGTGCCGATCTGCTCGTGCGCAAGATGACGCTCGACGAGAAGCTGCAGTTCATCCATTCCCAGTACGAAATGTCGAAGGTGCCTGGCGGCGGTGCCGGCTACATCCAGGGCGTGCCGCGGCTCGGCATCCCCGATCTCAACATGGTCGACTCGGCGACCGGTTCCGGCAGCACGTCGCAGGCCAGCACGACGTTCCCCGCGACGATCGCGGTGGCCGCGAGCTGGGATCGTCGCCTCTCGTACGACTACGGCAAGCAGGTTGCGATTCAGTTGCGCGCGCAAGGGTTCGGCATGGGCCTCGGCGGCGGCACGAACCTCGCGCGCGAGCCGCGCGGCGGCCGCCTGTTCGAGTATCTCGGCGAGGATCCGCTGCTCGCGGGCGACCTGCTCGCCGAGCGCACGCTCGCGACGCAGCGGCAGAAAGTCATCGCGACCATCAAGCACTACGCCGGCAACGAGCAGGAGCATGGCCGGATGGGCGGCAACAGCCAGATCGACGAGCGCACGCTGCGCGAGCTCTATCTGCTGCCGTTCGAGATCGCGGCGAAGCGCGGGCGGCCCGGCAGCGTGATGTGTAGCTACAACCGGCTGAACGGCACCTATGCTTGCGAGAACAACCATTTGCTCAACGACGTGCTGAAGAACGAATGGGGCTTCGAAGGCCAGGTGCAGTCCGACTGGGGCGCGACGCATAGCACCGCCGCCGCGATCAATGCGGGGCTCGACGAGGAAGAGGACGTCGGCCCGAGCGTGTATCTGACGCCGGCTGCCGTCAAGCAGGCGATCGCGAACGGATCGGTGTCGACCGCGCGCCTCGACGACATGGTGCGCCGCAAGCTCGCGGTGATGATCCGCGTCGGCGTGATGGACGATCCGGCGAAAACCGGCGGCGCGATCGACTTCGCCGCCGCGAACCGCTTCGCGCAATCCGTCGCCGAGCAGTCGATCGTGCTGCTGAAGAACGACGGCAACCAGCTGCCGCTCGTCGCGTCGTCGCTGTCGCGCATTGCGGTGATCGGCGGACACGCCGACGCTGCCGTGATGTCCGGCGGCGGCTCGGGCAATACGCGCGATCCCGTCACCGGTTCGTTCGCCGGCTGCGGCGGCCTCGCGTTCGGCACGTCGACCGGCTGCAGCTGGTGGCGCAATCCCTGGCTGAAGGTCGATGTGCCGATCGTCGCGGCCATTCGCGCGCTCGCGCCGGCCGCACAGGTCACGTTCGCCGGCAACAGCGATCAGCAATCGCCGTTCCGCGCGTATACGCAGCAGGAAATCGACCAGGCCGCAGCGCTCGCTGCGCGCTCGGACGTCGCGATCGTCGTCGTCGCGCAGCCGGCCGGCGAAGACTTCGGCGATCTGCAGAGCCTGAGCCTCGCGAATCCGTCGAATCAGGACGCACTCGTCGAAGCGGTCGCGCGTGCGAATCCGCACACGATCGTCGTCGTGCAGAGCGGCAATCCGGTGCTGATGCCGTGGAAGGATCGCGTGTCGGCGATCGTCGAGGCATGGTATCCGGGCGAAGGCGGCGGCAAGGCGATCGCGAACGTGCTGTTCGGCGCGGTCAATCCGTCCGGCAAGCTGCCCGTCACGTTCCCGGCCCGCGATCAGGACACGCCGACCTGGGGGCAAAACGGCGCGTTCGAGAGCGATCCGGTCTATGCCGAGAAGCTGAACATGGGCTATCGCTGGTACGACGCGCACAACATCAAGCCGATGTTCGAATTCGGCTACGGCCTCTCTTATACGCACTTCGCGTATTCGGGGCTTTCGGTGTCGAAGCAGCGTGACGGTTCGCTGAACGTCGCCTTCACGGTGCGCAACGACGGGCGTGTCGCCGGCGCGGAAACGCCGCAGGTATATCTCGGCGTGCCGTACAAGGACGAACCGCCGAAACGGCTGGTCGGCTGGGAGAAGATCCGGCTGAATCCGGGCGAGGCGCGGCACGTTCGCATCACCGTGTCGCCGCGGATGCAGAGCGTGTGGGACACCGCGCGTAACGGCTGGCGCTATGTGCCGGGCGGCACCGTCTATGTCGGGGCGTCGTCGCGCGATATCCGCCTGCAGGGAAGCTGAGCCTCGTCTCGTGGCCGGATGCGCGCCGCGCGTACGCGCGGCGACGCCGGCCGCGGCATCGCGCCCGCGTGCTCGCGCGGGCGCGCCGAACGCACGACTACAATGGCATCTGGCCCATCATTCGCGGCTTGCTTGCGCGAAACCGAAACAGGGAGATTCAGATGCGCATCGAAACGTCATTTCTGTTCGATCTCGACGGTACGCTGGTCGACAGCGTCTATCAGCACGTGCTCGCGTGGAAGGAAGCGCTGGATGCCGAAGGTCTCGAGCTGTCCGTGTGGCGCATCCACCGGAAAATCGGCATGAGCGGCGGCCTCTTTCTGAACCAGCTGCTGCGCGAAACATCGGAAAACATCGACACCGATCGCATCGAGCGGCTCGCGCGGCTGCATGCGGCCGCCTACCAGCGGCTGCGCGCGCAGGTCCGCCCGCTGCCCGGCGCGACCGAACTGCTGAACTCGCTTTCCGCCGCCGGCATCCGCTGGGCGATCGCCACCAGCGGCCGGATGGAGACGGCGAGCGTCAACCTCGACGCGCTCGGCGTCGACGCGTCGAAGGCGGTCGTCGTGACGCGCGACCAGGTCAAGTATGCGAAACCCGACCCCGATCTGTTCGTCGAAGCCGCGCGGCGGCTCAACGTGCCGATCGAGCACACGGTCGTCGTCGGCGACAGCATCTGGGACATGCTCGCCGCCTGCCGCTGTCGCGCGCTAGGCGTCGGACTGCGCTCGGGCGGCTATGGCACCGAGGAACTGCAAGACGCCGGTGCGCTGCGCGTCTATGACGACCCGGCGGATTTGCTCTGGCATCTCGACGAAATCGCCGCGCGGCCGTAGGTGCGTCGCGCGGTCGTTCGATACGGTGCGGGCGCGCGTTGTCTGTCGACGTGCAACGGTCCGCGCGACAGCGTAATCGAGCGATCGAGCGAACGGTCGAACGGCAGCGATGAGGCGCCCGTCTTGCTACGCGCGGAAAGGACATCCCTTTCCGCCGACGGGCACCGCGACCGCGCGCAGCAATCAGCGCGCCGCGTTCGAACGACAGATCTCGGCCAGCAGATCGAGGCCGCGCGCCGGTTCACGCACGAACGGATTCGCTTCGTCCCACGCGTAGCCGGCCAGAATCGAGCACACCATGCGCTTCACGTCGGACGCCTTGTCTTCATGAAACACGATGTCCTGCAACACGCCTGAATACCAGCGCTCGACGAACGCGCGGAAGGTGTCGATGCCCTTGCGCAACGCGAGATCGTAGTCGCGTGCCCAGTCCACCGTCTCGCCGCGCAGTTGCCGTTCGAGTGCGGCGACGGCGAGATGGGCCGAGCGCATCGCGATCGTCACACCCGACGAGAAAATCGGATCGAGGAATTCGCCCGCGTTGCCGAGCAAGGCATAGCCGTGGCCGTGCAGCGACGCGACGTTCGACGCATAGCCCGCGATACGGCGCACTGGCATCACGAACGGCTTGCTGCCGACGAGCCGCGCGAGCGTCGGCTCGCTCTGCAGCAGTTCGCGCAACAACGATTCCTGCTGCGCCTCCGGCACGTCCAGAAACGCGGCATCGGCCACGCAACCGACCGACGAGCGGCCGTTCGTCAGCGGGATCATCCAGAACCACACGTCGCGCCGCTCCGGATGCACGGCAATGCAGATCTTGTCGCGATCGGTCGATCCGGCCGGCAGGCCGTCCTGCACGTGCGAAAACACGGCCGCGCGCGTCGGCAGCCCGGTCGGCGCCTCGAGCCCGAGCAGCCGCGGCAGCACGCGGCCGAATCCGCTCGCATCGAGGACGAACGACGCCTCTACGGCGTATTCGCTTCCCGCTTCGTCGACAACGTCGAGCCGCGGCATGTCCCCGGGCTCAAACGCGCGCACGGTATGCCCGAATCGCACGTCCGCGCCCTGGCTCGCCGCACAGCGGATCAGCAGATCGTCGAACGTCGCGCGTTCGACCTGATAGGCGGTACCCCAGCCGTCGGAAAACTTCTCGCGGAAATCGAACGACGACGTCCGGTCGCGATGAACGAAATACGCGCCGTTCTTGAACTGAAAACCGGCCTCGACGACGGCCTGCAGCATGCCGGCCTCTTCGAGATAGCACATGCTCTGCGGCAGCAGGCTTTCTCCGATCGAAAAGCGCGGAAAGTGCTGGCGCTCGAGCACCAGTACGGACCGGCCGCACTTGCGCAGCAGCGCCGCCGCGACGGCACCGGACGGCCCCGCTCCGATGATCGCGACGTCGACGGAGTTCGATTTCATTTCGTTCATGCTTGCCAATTCGTTTCCATGGATGGTGTTCTTATGTTTGTGACGCCACGATCCGGCGTTGCAAACTACAATAGGCGCTCAACAAATCCAACATTCCAACGAGAGACCATGACGTCCTACCGCACGCACGCTCCCGCCTATGTTCCCGAAACCCGCTTCGGCGTCTGGTTTCTTCGCACGCATACCTGGGAGCACCATGTGCTCAGGGTCGCCATCGACGATCTGAAGCAGCTGATCGCGGCGCCGCCTCCGCCCGCGGCGGTGATCCTCGATGCCGGCTGCGGTCAGGGCAAGTCGTTCCGTCTGCTGAACGAAGCGTTCTCGCCCAGGAAAATCATCGGGATCGATTGCCACGCCGACTCGCTCGCGCATGCATCGCAGGAAGCGCATCGTTGTGCTGCGCCGGTCGAGCTGCATCACGCGGACTGCACGCGCATTCCGCTCGCCGATTCGAGCGTCGACATCGTGTTCTGCCATCAGACCTTCCACCATCTCGTCGATCAGGACCGCGCGCTGGCCGAGTTTCGCCGCGTGCTGAAGCCGGGCGGACTGCTGCTGTTCGCGGAGTCCACCGACGCGTACATCAAGTCGTGGGTGATCAGGCTATTGTTCCGCCATCCGATGGAAGTGCAGAAAAGCGCCGACGGGTATCTGGCGATGCTGCGTCATGCGGGGTTCGCGTTCGAATCCCGCAACGTGTCGTTCCCGTACCTGTGGTGGAGTCGCGCGAAGGACTTCGGGCTCCTCGAGCGCATCGGCCTCTATACGCCGAAGCCCGGCAAGCGGCGCGAGACGCTGGTCAACGTCGCCGCACGCAAGCCGGCCTGATCGGGCGAGGCCGCCGCCCGGCGGTCCCTGCTGCGCGCTGCCGTTCAGCGTTTCAGCGTCACGACCTCGCCGGTCAGCGCCGCACCGGCCATGACGGCGCCGGCGCCGCACGTGTATTCGGTTTCGCTCGAGCGCAACACGTTGCGGTAGTTGCTCTTGATGCCGACGACGGCATTGCCGCCCTCCTTGCGCGCACGCGCCTGGAGTTCGAGCACGGCCGACAGAAACACGTGCCGGCACGCCGCCTCGTCGCTCTTGCCGAACGCGTTCGTCTTCTTGTTGGTCGCAAACGTGCCGTACGACTTGAGCACGCGCGGGTGCGGCTGATCGCCGAAATAGAGCGCGACGCCATCGTCGAGCTTGCCCTCGTCGCTCTTCAGCGCGGACTCGATCGGATAGTTGTCGATCGTGTCCCGTGCATAGGCCGCCGAAGATGTCAGGATCGCGCCGACCAGCGCCAGTGCCATACCGTATTTCATCCGTTCCTCCGTCATTGCGCGTTCAGTTGAACGACGTCGCCCGACACGGCAATTGCGCCCGCGCCGCCGCTCACGCCGCAGGTGTATTCGGTCGTCGAATCGGAACGCTGGCTGTGGAACCGCGTCGTCACGTTGATGACCGCATTGCCGCCATGATTCTTCGCATACGTGCGAAGGCGATTCAGCGCTTCGGTCAGCGCCTGCTCGCACGTCTGCTGCTCCGCCTGCGTGCCGCGCTGGACGCGCACCGACTCGGCGCGCGGCCCGATACTCGTCTTGACCTCCGGATGCGGCTGCGCGCCGAAATAGACCGCGACGCCGCTCGCGTCGGGCGCCGTTGCCGCAGCGGGCAGCGGCAACGAGCGGACCACGGTACCGCACCCCGTCAGCAGCGCTGCCGCAGCCAACATCCCGGCCAGATGTCGTTTGTGTTTCATTGTTATCGTCCTCTCAGCTCAGTCAGTTCACTTCAATCGCCCTTCCAGGCGTCCAACAACACACTTGCACAGCTGCCGCCGAATCCGAACGAAATCGACAGCGCACGTTCGATCGTGCCGTCGCGCGTGTCGCGCACGAGCGGCATGCCGGCGACCGCCGGATCGGCGTCGCTTCCGACAGCCGTACCGGCGATGAAACCGTCACGCATCATCAGGAGCGTATAGATCGCTTCGTGCGCACCGCTCGCGCCGAGCGGATGACCGGTCATGCCTTTCGTCGACGAAAACGCCGGCACGTCGCTGCCGAACACGTCGCCGAGCGCCTTCAGTTCCTCGACGTCGCCGAGCGGCGTCGAGGGTGCGTGCGTGTTGACGTAGTCGGGCCGTTGGCCGCCGCCATCGAGCGCGATGCGCATCGCGCGCGCAATGCCCGGCGCGTGAGGCGTCGCCATGCCGGCATCGTCCGTGCACTGTCCGAACCCGGCGATCTCCGCGTAGATGCGCGCACCGCGGGCTCGCGCATGCGCGAGCGATTCGAGTACGAGGATGCCCGCGCCCGAAGCAATCACGAAGCCGTCGCGGTCGCGCGCATACGGCCGCGATGCGCAGTCCGGCGTGTCGTTGAACGCGCTCGACAACGCGCCCATCGCGTCGAACATCAGCGTCATGTTGTCGTGCAGTGCCTCGCTTCCGCCCGCAAGGACGACGTCCTGACAGCCGGCGCGAATCAACTGCGCCGCATGGCCGATCGCGAGTGCGCCGCTCGTGCAAGCGGAAGCCGGCGTATACGACACGCCCCCGATGCCGAACAGCTGCGCGATGCACGCCGACGCCGTGCTGCTCATCGCCTTCGGAACGACATAGGGCGGCGTCTTGTCGAGGCCGCGCTGCGTCGCGATCGCCATCGCGTCGTCGTATTCGGCCATCGATCCGATGCCCGAGCCGACGATCGCGCCCGCGCGCGGCGAACGAAGCGCGTCGGCATCGAGGCGCGCATCGTCGAGCGCGAACGCCGCCGCATGCGCCGCGAAGCGCGCGGTGTCGCCCATGAAGCGCTCGTGCTTGCGCGAGAACGGCTCGGTCGCCTCGACGGACGCCGCACCGGCGACCTGGCTGCGAAAACCGCGCTGTCGCCACGTTTCGATACGACGCACGCCCGAGCGCCCGGCGCGCAGCGCGGCCGCGACGTCGTCGAGCGTGTTGCCGAGGCACGACACGATGCCGAGCCCGGTGACGACGACGCGAGACGCTTCGCTGCCGAACGCCGTCACGCCGCCATCCGCCGGAAGATCAGCGACGTATTGATGCCGCCGAACGCGAAGTTGTTGCTCATCACGAATTCCGCGTCGATGCGGCGTGCATCGCCGACGATATAGTCGAGCGGCGCGCACGCCGGATCGACCGTGTCGAGATTGAGCGTCGGCACATACCAGTTGCGCTTCATCATTTCGATCGTCCACCACGCTTCGAGCGCGCCGCATGCGCCGAGCGTGTGCCCCACGTAGCTCTTCAGCGAGCTGATCGGCATGCGTTCGCCGAACACCGACGCGGTCGCATGACTTTCCGCGACGTCGCCGCGATCGGTCGACGTGCCGTGCGCATTCACGTACGCGATCGCATCGGCATCGAGCTGCGCGTCGTTCAGTGCGACGCGCATCGCGACGGCCATCGTTTCGGCGGTCGGCTGCGTGATGTGCGCGCCATCCGAATTGCAGCCGAAGCCGACGATCTCCGCATGAATCGTCGCGCCGCGTGCGATCGCGTGGTCGTACTCTTCCAGCACGAGCGTCGCCGCCCCTTCGCCGACGACCAGACCGTCGCGATCGGCGTCGAACGGGCGCGGCGTCAGATTCGGCGTATCGTTGCGCGTGCTGGTCGCGTACAACGTATCGAACACGGCCACCGCGGGCCCCGACAACTCTTCCGCCCCGCCTGCGAGCATCAGCGCCTGCTTGCCCGTCGCGATCGCTTCGTACGCGTAGCCGATCGCCTGACTGCCGGACGCGCACGCCGACGACGTCGGCACGATGCGCCCTTTCAGATCCCAGAACAGGCTGACGTTGACGGCCGTCGTATGCGGCATCATCTGCACGTAGCTGTTCGACGTGACGTCGCGCATCGAGCCCGTCTCGATCATCGTGCCGAATGCGCGGATCGGTTCGACGGAGCCCGACGACGATCCGTACGCGACGCCCATGCGCCCGTCGCGGATCGAGGGGTCGTCGATCAAGCCGGCGTCCGTCAGCGCAAGCTCGCTCGCCCTGACCGCATACATCGACACCGGCCCCATCGAACGCGTCTTCTTGCGCGGATACGCCTGCGGCAGCTCGAAGCCCGGCAGCGGACACGCGAGCCGCGTATGCAGCGCTTCGTAGCAGTCCCATTCCGGCATCCGCCGCACGGCATTGCGCCCGTCGCGCAGACGCGCCTCGATTTCGGGCCAGCTCTGACCGAAGGCGGTCACGCCGCCCATCCCCGTCACCACGACTCGCTTCATCACACCATCCCGCCGTTGACGCCGATCACCTGCCGCGTGACGTAGCTCGCCGCGTCCGACATCAGGAAACCGACCACCGCCGCAACCTCGTCGGGCTCGCCGACGCGGCCCATCGGCACCGCCTTCAATGCATGGTCGAGCGGCACGGCGTCGAGCATCCCCGTATCGACGAGGCCGGGCGCGACGCAATTGACCGTGATCTTTCGCGACGCCAGTTCGACCGCGAGCGCCTTCGTTGCACCGATCAGGCCGGCCTTCGCGGCGCTGTAATTGACCTGGCCGCGATTGCCCGTCACACCCGACACGGACGCGATCGTGACGATACGGCCGCCGTTGCGCAGTCGCACCATCGGCATCGTCAGCGGATGAACGACGTTGTAGAACCCGTCCAGACCGGTTTCGATCACGACGTCCCAGTCCTCCTCCGAGAGCGCCGGAAACGCGCCGTCCCGCGTCACGCCCGCGTTGCAGACGATGCCGTAATACGCGCCGTTCGCTTCGACGTCGGCCTCGAGTTCACGCCGGCATGCCGCGCGATCGCGCACGTCGAACTGCAGCACGCTCGCCGTGCCGCCCTGGGCGCGAATCGTCGCGGCGACCGCGTCCGCCTCGTCGCGCGCGCTGCGACAATGCACCGTCACCGCGAAGCCGTCGGATGCGATGCGCAGCGCCACGGCGCGGCCGATCCCGCGGCTCGCGCCTGTCACGAGAACTCGCCGAGTCATGAATTGAAGCTCCCTTCGATAAAAGATTGAAAATCGTCCGGCTGGTACACCTTGACGACGGCTTCCGCGCAACACTCGCCTTCCGCATAAATCGCGCATTCATACGCACCGTGCCCCGCGTCGCCGCGCAGCAGTTCTCGCGCGACGATGTGCAGCGTCGTTTGCGCGTCGAACCGCGCGCGATGCGCGACATAGCGGTTCGCACCGAGCAACACGCCCGGTTTCGCGCGACCGCCCGCATGCGCGGCAAGCAGACCGACATGTGCGGCGATCGCCTGCGCCATCAGTTCGATGCCGATCCAGGCCGGCATCGCGCCGTCGCCGTCGGCATACCATGCGTCGCTGCGCGCGACGGCGCGTGTCTCGATACCGTTTTCCGAGCAGCGCTCGATCGCATCGAGCAGCAGCATCGTGCCGCGATGCGGCAATACATCGCGCACGTCCGCGACGGGAATGTCCGCGCCGCCGTGCAGCGCCTCGATCAACGATCCGGCATGCATCTCACGCCCCCAGAATCAGGCTGGCATTGCTGCCGCCGAAAGCGAACGAATTGCTCATCGCGTAGCGTCCCGTTGCATCGCCGCCCAAATGGCGATCGCCGTCGACGAGATCGAGCGCCGGCAGCGCCGCGTCGTGCTCGCCGTCCCAGTGGTGCCGCGGCAGCGGGATGCCGCGTGCCAGCACGAGCCACGCGAAGCCGAGCTCCGTCGCGCCGGCCGCGCCCAGCATGTGCCCCGTCAGCGGCTTGGTGCCGCTTGCCGGCACGCCGTGCGGGAACACGCGCGCCGTCACGTTCGCTTCCATCTCGTCGTTCAGCCGCGTCGCCGTCGCATGCAGGTTCAGGTAGCCGATCGCGGACGACGCGACGCCCGCGTCGGCGAGCGCCGCGCGCAGCGCGTCCTCTGCGCCGTGGCCGGCCGGATCGGGCGCCGAGATATGATGCGCATCGCTCGATTCGCCGACGCCGGCCAGACGAACCGCGGTTTCGTCGCGGCCCATCAGGAACAGCGCGGCGCCCTCACCGATATTGATGCCGTTGCGGTTGCGGCTCATCGGATTGGTCCGCGTCGGGCTGACCGATTCGAGCGATGCGAAGCCCTGCAACGTCAGCTCGCACAGCGAATCCGCGCCGCCGACGACGACCGCGTCGCACAGCTTCAATCGCAACAGCCGCCGCGCGGCCGCGAAGGCCTTCGCACTCGACGTACAGGCCGTCGACAGCGTGTAGGCAGGCCCCGTCACGCCGAGCACCGCGCGCACGAACGGCGCGGCCGTGCCGATTTCCATCTGGCGATAGTCGAAGCCGGGCGGCATCGCGCCGGTCGCGGCGCGCCGCGCGAGCGCATGCTCGGCCGCCTGAATGCCGGACGTGCTCGTGCCGATCACGACGCCGATCCGCCGTGCGCCGTAGCGCTCGATCGCGGCGTCGATGCCGGGCCGGATCTGCGCGAGCGCCGCGAGCAGCAGCCGGTTGTTCCGGCAGTCGAAGTGCGCAAGCGTTGCGGGCGGCGCGATGTCGAGCGTCGAAACCGCGCGGCCGACCCAGCCGCCGCCCGCGACATCGCTGCGCGGTCCCATGCCCGGCGCGGTGCCGGCGCGCAATGCGGCGACGATGTCCCCGGTCGTTGCGCCGAGCGCGTTGATCATGCCGGGCGCGGACAGGTAGACCGGCGTGCGCGTCGAATTCATGCGCGGCGCTCCTTCATCGATGGCGTAGCGAGCGGTGCGAACAGCACCGAAAAAACGATGCCCAGCGCGAGCGTCGTGCCGAAGCTGCGAAGCGCGGGCATCGTGCTCGCGCCGAGCATGCCGAACGACAACAGCGTCGTCGCGGCCGAGAGCAGCACGCCGGTCCATACCGCGCCGATGCCGGCCTTGTCCCGCGTGCATCCTTCGCGCAGGAACACGGCGTAGTTCGCGCCGACGCCGAGCACCAGCATCAGCGCGAGCCAGTTGAACAGCGTAAGCGGCACCCGCGCGTAGCCGAACGCCGCCAGCGTCAGCGCGATCGCGAACACGACCGGCAGCGTCGTTGCGATACCGCCGCGCAGACCATAGCGCCACGCGAGCAACGCGAGGATCACGACCAGTGCGCCGGCCAGCCAGAGGCCGCTGTCGACGCGATACGCACCGAACAGGTTCGACACGCTCGCGGCCTTGTCGACCCATGACACGCCAGGCAGCTCGCGCGCGAGCGTCGCGAACGTCGCCGCCCGCGCCGGGTCGACGCGCTCCGGAATCGCCAGTGCCGCGAAGACCGGACCGCCGCTGCCTTCGACGCGGCCGAGCCACAAATGCCGGAACGGTGCCGACCAGCGTGCCCCCAGCCACGCGTCGACCGTCATCCTCGTCGACGCGTCGCGCGAAAACGCGTGAATCCATGCATCGGCGACATCGTCGCGAAAGCCCGCTTGCGTCAGCGCGGCGCGAAGCGCGGCGGCGTCGGCGAATACGCGCGTGCCGAGCACGGTCCGATCGAGCGCCTGGCGCTTTGCCGACGGCACGAACGTCGCGATCGACTGCACGCGGCCGGCCTCGTGTCGATCGAGCGCGGCGAGCAGCGCCTCCGAGCGTTGGAGCACGGCCTCCTGCGACGCGCCCTCGACGACGAAAAACTGCGCGGTATTCGCGAGCCCGATCGCCGCGCGAATCGCGTTTTCCTGGCGTGCGAGATCGGGATCGCGCTGGATCAGCAGATGAACGTCGTCGTCGCTCGTCAACGCGGCCCAGCCGGGGATCGCGATCAACGCGACCAGCACCGTCGCGATCGCCGCGCGCCGGCCCGTCAGCAGCGATTGCCATCCGGCCAGCAGGCGCGCCGCGCGCGAGAAAATAGCCGACGGCACGCGGCGCGGTCCGCGCACGAGCACGAGCGGCAGAAAGCCGGTCACGGCCGCGAACGCAGCGAGAATCCCGACGATCGCGAAGCACGCGATCTGCTTGAGCGCGGGGAACGGCACCCACGCGAGAATCGCGTAACCGAGCAGGCTCGTCGCAAGCGCGACCGCGAGCGCCGGCCGGACCGCGGCCGCACCGCGCCGCGCATCCCATTGCCGCCCCGCCGACAAGTAGGCGACGAAGTACTGGATCGAATAGTCGACGGCCTCGCCGATCAGGCTCACGCCGAACACCAGCGTCAGCAGATGCAGCTTGCCGAAGATGAACAACGTCGCCGCGAGCGCGCAGACGATGCCGAATGCGGTCGACGCAAACGCGAGCATCAGCAGCCGCGGCGAGCGGAACACGCTCATCATCAGCAGCGCGATGCCGACGAGCGACACCGCGCCGATCACGTGCACGTCGCGCTCGGCACTCGCACGCGCGGCTTCCGCATAGAACACCGCGCCGGCACGGTCGACGCGCACGCCGCGAAATTCGACAGCGAGCCCGTGCTCCGCATCGGCCGTCGCGGCCCGCACCGCGTGCTGAATCTTCGATTCGTACGCCGAGCCCGGCAGCGACGCCATCACGAGGACGCCCGTCGCGCCGCCGCGATGCGACACCAGCATGCCGTCCTCGAGCGACAGGTCGGATGCGGCGAGCGGCAACTTGCCGAGCCAGTGCTGCAGCCAGCCGAATGGATCGTCGGCCACCGCGGTCTGCAAGCCGTCGCCGGGCGGCGCGTAAAGCCGCCGCGCGAGCTGCTCGCCAAGCGGCGCAGCGCGCTGCTCGAGCGATCGGCGATCCGCGTCCGTCAACAAACCGAAGCGGGCCGGCAGGTAGGTGGCCGCGATCTGCGACAGGTCGAACGGCGGTACCTCGACCGTCACCGAACGGAACGCAGCGCTGGCGCCGAGCCGCTCGCCGAACCGCTTCGCGGCGGCCTTCGCGCGCGCCGCGTCCGCGTCGGACACGAGGTAGACGGTGCGATTGCCGAGCGCCTCGCCGAGCATGTCGACGGCGCGCTCCGCGACCGGATTCGCTTCGGTGGCCGGCAGCAGCGCGAGCAGGTTTGTCTGCAGCGGCACAGGGCCGCTGACGAAACGCCACCCGATGTACAGCACCGCGGCCAGCGTGACGAGCAGCCAGGCGGCGCACAGCAGGCGCCGCCGCGCGCGTTCGCGCGCCGTGCCGGCAACGTCGCGCGTCACGTCCATTACCGCGCCTCCAGCCACGCGCGCTCGGCGGCGGCGGGCGCGGCGACGGGTGTCGCACGCTCGAATTCGAGCACGGTCACGTTGCCGTTGCTAAACGTCATGTCGAGCCGCTCGAGATAAGCGCCGCCACGCATTTCGAGCGTACGCAGCGCCTGCGCCAGTTGCGGCTGATTCGGCCGCAACGTCATCCGCCATTGGTCCGGCGTGCCGCTCGCGTCGACGTCGAACTGCGAATACAGCGCCGACAGGTCGCCGCCCAGCATGTCGCGCATCATGCGCGACACCTGCGCGACGCCGCGACCGCCGTTGCCGGGCGCGACGACACGTCTGTCCGCACCGACCTCGCGCACGCCGCTATCGGTGATGACGTAAGTCGCCTTGTACGGCGTGTCGATTCGCCAGACGACGCCCGACCGGCGATCGAACAGCATCGACCCCGTACTGACGAGCGGCCGCTTCATCGCGGGCAAGGTTTGTGTCTGCCGAAAGTCCGCGCGAAGCGCGCCGACCCGCGCGAGCCGCGCGGCGATCTCGGAGACGAGCGCGGTCGTCGCGGGCCGCGATGCCGTGGCCGGTGCAGGCGTCGGCGCGGCCGTCGCCGCGCCGCCCGCCGACATCGCGCACGCGACCAGCAGCGTCGTCGCAAACCGTCTGCGGCGCCGATTCAGTTCCATTGCGCATGCACCCTTTCGATCAGCGCCGGCGGCGACACGAACTGCAGTTCGCGCGTCGCCGCATCGACCGCCAGTTGCACCGTATAACCCTTCGTCAAACGCTCGCCGGAAGCCGCGTCGACGATTTCGTAACCGATCTTCAACCGGTTCTCGAACTCGAGCAGCGTCGCGCGCACGTCCAGCTGCTGGCCGTAATGCGCGGACCGGACGTACTTCAGATGGGCCTCCACGACCGGCCAGACGTAGCCCGACGCCAGCATCGCCGGATAGTCGTAGTCGATCATCCGCAGCAGCGCGGCGCGGCTGCTTTCGAAGTACTTCAGGTAATGGCCATGCCAGCAGACGTTCATCGCATCGACATCGTGGAACAGCACTTCGACGCGCGCGGTCGCGCTCAGCGGCGCACGGGATGCGTTCATGCCGCGCCCCCTCGCCGAGATGCGCCGATCGGCTCGCATGCCGCGATGCGTGCGGTCAACGCACGCAACTCCGCCTCGAGCGGGCGGTCCTCGATCACGAGCGGCGATTGGCTGCTCACGTCGTCGATGAACGCACGCAGCGCGGGCGAAAGCTGTGTATCCGGGTCGTCGCGCAACCGCAGACGCGCGGCCTGCACGCTCGCGAGCACGTGTGCCGCGGCCACTTGCTCGGTCAGCGCCAGCACACGCAGGCAGTCGCGTGCGGCGATCGTACCCATGCTGACCTTGTCCTGATTGTGCGACTCGGTCGAGCGCGAGAACACGCTCGCCGGCATCGTCAGTTTCAATGCCTCCGCCGTCCACGCCGACGACGAGATCTGCACCGCCTTGAAACCGTGGTTGATCGCCGCGCGCTCGGGTGCGGCGCCCGTCAGGTTGCGCGGCAGCCCGTTGTTGAACTTGTCGTCGACGAGCAGCGCGAGTTGCCGGTCCATGAGATCCGCGAGATTGGCCACCGCGGTTTTGAGCGCATCCATCGCGAACGCGATGTGGCCGCCGTAGAAATTGCCGCCATGCAGCACGCAACCGTCGTCCGGATCGACGAGCGGGTTGTCGTTCGCGCTGTTCAGTTCGTTCTCGATATCGCGGCGCATCCACGACAGCGCGTCGCGCGCCACGCCGATCACGTGCGGCGCGCATCGGACCGAATAGCGATCCTGCAGACGACGTCCGGGCAGTTCGTCGCGCTCGGCCAGATCGGCGCGTATCCACGCCGCCGCTTCGGCCTGCCCCGCGTGCGGCTTCGCATCGAACAGCCGCGCATCGAAGTGCCCGGCGCGGCCGTCGAGCGCAACCGTCGTCAATGCGGTCAGCCGCGCGGCCACGCGCGTCAAATAGTCGGCGCGCGCGAACGCGAGGCATGCCAGCCCGGTCATGACGGCGGTGCCGTTCATCAGCGCCAGCCCTTCCTTCGGCGCGAGCGTCAGCGGCGCGCGATCGAGCGCGCGCCAGACATCGCTCGCGTTCCGCTCGCGGCCGTCATAGACGACCGTACGCTCGCCCACGAGCGCCGCGGCGACATACGACAGCGGCGTCAGGTCGCCGCTCGCGCCGACCGACCCTTCCGACGGAATGCGCGGCAGGATGCGATGGTTCACGAGATCGGCCAGCCGCTCCAGCAACGTGAAGCGCACGGCCGAATAGCCGAAAGCGAGCGAGTTGAGCCGCGCCACGATGACGGACAGCGTCTGCGTCGCATCGAGCCAGTCGCCCATCCCGCATCCGTGATACCGCGTCAGTTGCAGCGGCAGCGCATCGACGAGCGCGCGCGGCACGTCGACCACGCACGCATCGCCGTACCCGGTCGTCACGCCGTAGACGGTGCCGCCGCTCGCGAGATAGTCGCGCAGCCACGCTGCGCCCCGCTCGATTCGCGCGCGCCATTCGCCGTCCGCGTTCAGCGCGACCGGCGCACCGTCGCGAGCGATCGCCACGACGTCCTCGATCGTCAGATGCCGGCCGCCGATCACGACGGCCGGCCGCGTCGCGTCCACGGCCGCGGTTGCCGCGACGTCGTTCATGTCATGTTCGGCCACGCGGACCTCCATCGGGCCGCGCCCAGAAATCGAAGAAATTGAACCATTGGTACGGCGCCTTGCGGCAGTAGTGTTCGAGCCGCGCGGCATAGCGCTGCGCCCATGTCGCGACGTGTGTCGCGCGTTCCCGGCGCGGCAGGTCGATGCGCTCGGCGAACGGCTCGAAATAGAGCCGGTAGCCGCGCGCTTCCTTCACGCAGAAGAACAGGTAGACGGGACAACCGAGCGCATGAGCGAGGATGTACGGCCCCTGCGCGAACGGCGCCGTCGCATCGAGAAAGCGCGCATCGACGGTCTTGCCGGTATCGTGCGGCGGCACGCGGTCGCCGACGATGACGAGCAGCTCGCCGGCGTCGATACGCGACTGCATCATCATCGCCGTATCGGGCCCGAAGTCCGACACTTCGACGAGCTGCTTGCCGAAGTCGCTGTTGGTGCCCGCCAGCACGCCGGTGAAGCGCTTCGCATGCTCGGTGTAGACGATCGCCGTGACTTTCGTGTGTGCATCGCGCAGCGCGAGCGCGCGCGTCATTTCCAGATTGCCGAGATGCGCGCCGATCACGATTGCACCGCGTCCGCTCGCCGCCAGTGCATCGAATGCGGACGAATCGTCGAAACGCACGTCGAGCTCGTCGAGGCGGCCGGACCACGCGACGAACTTGTCGAACCCCGCCTGCGCGAACGCGAGCATGTGACGGTACGCGGTGCGCCATCCCGGCTTCGGCACGGCGGTCGCGCCTGCGTCGCGAAGCCGCGCGATGTACGCATGCGATGCGGTACGCGCGGCGCGATTCGTCAGCACGAAATAGCCGACGATCGGATGCAGCCAGAGCGACGTGAAGGTTTTACCGAACCAGCGACAGCTGAGCGCGAGCAGCGCCATGCCGACGCGGCTGCCGCGTTCGGGAATGCGCCACCACGCGCGCGTGCGTGCGGCCGGCGACGCGCCGCGCTGCCCGGCGAGACGACGGGCAACGAGTATCGGTGCGCGTACCAGCATGCCCGCGACGAGCCGCGTATGACTTGCGCTGATGCGCAGGTTGTCGCGCCAGACGTCGAAATGCGATACACCGTCTTCCGGGTAGACGACGCGCGTCGGGATCGTCCTGAACACGAGGCCGCGCCAGTGGAGACGGACCAGGATCTCGCTGTCGAACGCCATCCGCGTCGGCATCGACACCGTGTCGATCACGTCGCAGACGGCATCGACCGGATAAAGGCGAAATCCGCACATCGCATCGGGAATGTCGAGCGACAGCGTTTCGATCCATACCCACACGTGCGTGAGATAGCGGCCGTACAGGCGCGCCTTCGGCACGCTGTCGTCGAAACGCGGCCGGCCGAGAATCACCGCGTCGGGCTCGGCCTGCGCGGCCGCGACGAATTTCGTCACGTCCGCCGCATCGTGCTGGCCATCGGCATCGATCTGGATCGCGTGCCGATAACCGCGCGCGCGGGCGGCACGCAGCCCGGCCATGACGGCCGCGCCCTTTCCCCCGTTCACGGGCAGCCGCAGCACCGTCACGGTGCTCGCGTAGCGGGCCGCCAGCGCAGCGAGCACCGCTTGCGTCGGCGCGTCGCTGCCGTCGTCGATCACGAGGATCGGCAGACCGTGCACGACGAGGCGCGCCAACGTGCCGCCGATCGCGTCGCGGTGGTTGTAGATCGGAATGACGATGCAGATGCCGTTCATTGCGCAGCCGCACCGTAGACGAGCGCGCCGGACGTGCACTCGCGCCCCTCGCAGCGGAACGCGAAACGCACGCGGCCGCGTACGGGATCGTGCGCGATGCGCAGCGCGAGCACGGCGCCCGGCAGCACGGGCGCCTTGAACTTCAGGTGCTCGATGGCGCGCACTTCGCGCACGCCAGGCATCTCGCGAGCCGCAAGGCGCGCCGCCCAGTCGATTTGCACGACGCCCGGCAGGATCGGCAGCCCCGGAAAGTGTCCTTCGAAATGTGCGAGCGCGGCCGGCACGCGTAGTTCGTAATGCAACGCGTCGTCGGCTTGCCAGGACGCGAGCAGCTCGAAGCCCTCCGGCGCGGCCCTGAACGCGGCCGCGAGTGCGGCGGCCGGCAGTTTGCCGCGCGCATCGAACGGCATCGCATGCAGGAATCGCCAGTGGCGCGGCAACGCGGCCGCGTCGAAATAGGCGCCGAGCGCGTGGCGCAAGGTCGTCGCAACGGCCAGCCGTCCCTCTGCGGCGAGCGCGTCGCGCCCCGCCGCCGTCAATACGGCGACGATGCCCACATGCGCGCGCGTCGCACCGTCGATCACGACAGCCGCCGCCTGCGCGACATAGGCGTGCGTCAGCAGGCGCGCCTCGAGTTCCGGCAGCGACACGCGCTTGCCGTCCAGCTTGACGACGCGATCGCGCCGTCCCGCGAGCACGAAGCGCCCCTGCGCGTCGAATCGCGCGGTGTCGTCGGTGCGATGCCAGCGATCGTGACCGAGATGAGCGGAGCGAACGCACAACGCGCCGTCGTCGTCGCAGCGCACCTCGACGCCCGTCAGCGGCTGCCATGCCGCCGAGCCGTCCTGGCGCCGCCAGGCGATGCCGCCGGTTTCGGTGCTGCCGAAGATCTCGAGCGGCGCCGCGCCGAACGCCTTCGAATAGGCCGTCGCCGCGTCGGCCGGCAGCGGGCCGCCCGACGAGAAGAACGCGCAAGGCGCGGGCGCCTGCATCGGAAAACCGGGCAACGACGGCCAACGCATCAACTGCGACGGCGTGGAAACGACGATACCGCCGCCGTATGCGGCCAGCCGCTGCTGCAACTGCAACGGCTCGAGCACCGAGATCCGGTCGAACGCGCGACCGGCCGCGAGCGGCCACAGAATCCTGAAGAGCAGCCCGTAGATGTGGTGATGGGGGACGCTCGACAGCGTCACGGCCGTCCCTACGCTGTCCGCCCATTCGCGTTGCAGCGTGCGCACCTCGGCATCGAGCTGCGCGAGCGACTTTCGTACGGGCTTCGCCGTGCCGCTGCTGCCCGACGTGTAAAGCGTCACAGCGGCGCCGGCCTCGATCGGGCGAGCAACGGCAGCGGCCGCCGGTTTCGCGTCGCGCATGCAGGTAGCGAGCGTCGACGCGTCGAGCATCAGATCGTATGCGTGGGCCAGATCGTCGAGATAACCGGGCGCATGGCTGGCCGGGATCACGACCTCCGCGCGCGCCGCCGCGACGCCGAACAGCGCACAGGCGAACGTGTACGGATCGTCTGTGCAGATCGCGACGCGTCGTGCACCATGCGCCTCCACCGCCTGCGCGATGGCATCCGCGCACGCGCGCAGATCGCCGAGCGTCAGCACCTCGTTGCCGTCACGACAGACTGCCACGCCGCTGTCGGCGTCGGCACACAGCATCTCGTGCAGCGCGATCATGCGAGACCCGCCCGTTTCCGCATCGCCGCGACGACGAAGGTTCGCCACAGCCACTCGCCGACCAGCAGCGCGCCGATCAGCAGATACGCGATCAACCCGTTGTAAAGGGCCCACGACGCACTGCTCCAGTACAGCGCCGTATAGACGGAAAAGCCGCCGTTTGCGATGAAGAACACACACCAGAGCTGCGTGACGCGCCGCGTATACCGGACGATCTCGGGGCCCGGCTCGGGATGGGCCAGCCGTGCGAATTTTTCGATCATGGTCGGGCCGCGCCGCAGCGTCGCGCCGAACGCAGCGAGCAAGCCGGCACTGACGCAGGCGGGATAGAAATGAAGCAGCCGTTCGCTATCGGTCACGGCAATCGCGGCCGACAACGCGGTCAATGCACCGGCCACGCACCAGTCGAGCGTGGTGAGCCGTTTGAGCGCCGCCGTCAGCGCGCCCTTGCCGAGCGTGCGCTGCAGCCACAGCAGCGCGACCAGCAGGCAGCCGACATAACGCGGCGACATGCCGTGCCACGCAAACAGGATGACGAGCGGATAGGCGACGGCGAGCGCCACCCTCGCCGCGACGCCCGCGCGGCGCGGCCATGCCGCACCCGTCGCCGCCCGCATGCCGGCCGCTGCCATCGTCACGCGCGCGCGAGCAACGCGTGAACCGCGGCGATGACGTCGCCGACGGTCCGCACGGACTTGAACTCTTCGGGCTTGATCCGCTTGCCCGTCATTTCCTGAAGCTTGATGGCCAGATCGACCGCGTCGATGCTGTCCAGGTCGAGCTCTTCGAACAGGTGCGTGTCCGGCTTCACCTGCTCCGGCTCGATCCCGAAATTCTCATGAAAGATCGCGCGGATGCGCTCCAGGATTTCTGCGTCCGTCACGATTGACTCCCCTTTTCCAGCACGGCTTCGTGCGATGCCTGATGAGACTGCTGTTCGGCGATGAATGCCGCCAGCGTATTGACCGATCTGAAGTGCGCTTTCGTGCGCTCGTCGTTCGCCGCGATCGGCAGGTGAAACTTCTTGCGCAGCATGATGCCGACTTCGAGCGCATCCACCGAATCCAGCCCGATGCCGTCGGTCGAGAACAGCGGCGCGTCGTCGTCGATGTCGTCGACCGTCATGTCGCTCAGATCGAGCATGTCGATCAGAAGCTGCTTAATTTGCAGTTTTAAAGTATCCATGCTGAAACAGGCTTTGAGTAATGTGCACTTCCACTTCGCGCGCGATGCTGCGAGCGGCTATCGACGGCGGCGTCGCGTTCGACGCCAGCCGGTTCAGATCCATCGGCTCGAGTACATTGACGCTCATGCGAAACGCACGAGACGGCACGTGATACCAGCGCAACGTTTTGGTGAATACCGGCGGATCGCAATCGATCAATACCGGCAGAATCCGGCTGCGCGACTGCAGGGCCATATGCGCGAAGCCGCGCGAGAACGCATGCAGGCGATTGCCGCCCGGGCTGCGCGTGCCTTCCGGAAAGATGATCATCGTGTAGCCGGCCGCCAGCTGACGCGCGCCGGCTTCGACGAGATCGGCCGCATCGGCATTGCTCACGTATTCGGCGGCGCGCACGATGCCCCAGAAGCACGGGTTGCCCCAATGGCCGCGCTTGACGACGCAGCACGCCTTCGGCGTCAGCGACAGCAGCACCATCACGTCGAGCCAGGTCGGGTGATTGGCGACAACGATTGCGGGGCCGCCGCGCGCAAGACGCTCGACGCCGGTCAGCTCGACCTTCATCACGCCGATACGCTGCAGCAGCGCGACCAGCGCGCGAAAGAAATAATGGATGGCGAGCGTCACGCCGCGCTGGCGCGAGCGGCGATGCGGCCATAGCGCCGCGGCGACGATCGCGAGCAACGAGAACCCGAATCCGCACAGCGCGAAAAAAGCGAGACTCGCGCCGGTCGCGAACAGACGCCAGCCGTAGTCAAGCCGCGCGATCATGCCAACTCCATCGCCAGGCCGCGCGTTCGCCGCGCCACGACGCCGTCGTGCGCGCCGACAGACAACGCAGCACCGCGGCGCTTTGCGTGTCGGCGTCGTCGGCAGCCCGTGCGTCGGCGGCGACGTCCGCGGTCATTTCGCAGCTCAGATGCCCGTCCGGCTCGCCGGCGCCGACCAGAATCGCGAGTCCGACGCTTTGCGCGTCGTCGTCGACATCGCCGTAAACGGCATCGGCCGGCTCGTGTGCGTAGACGAGCAGCACCGGCGAGGCCGGCGACGTTTCGTATTGGGAATAGGCTTCGAGCAGCGCGTAGCCGAGCGTTTCATGCCCGGCCGCAATCGCGGTCGCGGCCGAGCGGTCGCGTCGCGCGATGCCGAACACGCCGGTCACGGCGTTGAGGACCGAAAGACTGAAGGCCGTCGGCGACACCGGTTCCGCGGCGCCGATGTCGGCCAGAATGCCGGTGGTGCGCGCCAGCTCACCGTGGCGCGATGCGAACACCATGCGCAGCGGATTTTCGGATCCGGCGCAGTCGTAGGCTGCCTGAAGCGCGAGACGCGATAGCCTGCTCAAGCGGCGTCGCACCATCGGATCGAGCGCTTCGACGCCCGGTACCCCTGCGGTCGAAATCGACGTCCATCTGGCGATTGGCATGGTCCAATGCAAATCGGCCATTGTTGTTCTCGTTGGGATCGTTGCTCTTCAGTGTTGTTATATCGCGCCACCGCATATCGGCCGGTTGCGCTCCACTTTCCATGAAATTTGCCCGTCGCGCATTGATCGCCGGACTCGCATCGTCGATTTGTCGCGCTTCCGATGGTCTCTCGGAAAAGCTCCAATCCGCGTCTATACGAAGCCGGCGCCCGGATTATCAGTCGCTGCGACTGGATAGGCTGCAATTCGGTGCGGCGGAACTGTAACAGGGCTGTTACAAAAGATCAACGCTGTAACACAACACTCTTTCGATATTTAACGGTTGACAACATATCGAAAAGTGCTCGCTTCGTCGGCGATCGAGCAAAGCCTTGTTTCGTTCGGTTTGGCGATGCCGGGCGCAAATGCGCTGGTCAATGCGAATCACCGCGGAATGCCAGTCTGTCCTTCGATCACAATCAGTTATTCGCTCGCGACCGGATACAGGCCTGCGCTGCGACAGTAAATCCGTGCCAATCGATCGCATGCCCGATCCGTCAGGGCTGCCGCCAAAGCGCTGCATCGGCCGTGGCCCTCGCGGCTTCGCGCGAAGCTGCACTGGCGGCGTATGCCCTTTGCCGTTCGAGTCGTCTTCCGGAATCGTCTCGATTCGAGCAAGTACGCGCACGCTGATGTCATGCGCGGCCGCAAGCCGTGAAGTCTCGGCATCCAGCAGTTCGTTCGCGTCTTCCCGGCGGGACGCCGGCATGCCTCGATACGCACCACGGTAGAATTTCGTTTTCTCGCAGCTCCGACCCATCCAGGTACCGCGAAGCAAAATCGCCATCTTGCTTGCACGCCGATCAACATCGAACGATCGATCGCGGCGGCAGTACCTCAGCCTCTGGATTCCTCTCGCATTTCATCAGCCCGGACCATGCCCTACTCGCTCGCCGCCGCCACCACCCGGGAACTCGAAATCCGCAAAAGCCGCTTCATCGCACACGCGATCCCCGTCGAAGACCGCGAGGCCGCCATGCGGGCGCTGCAGCAGCTGCGCGACGCGCATCCGACGGCCACGCACGTCTGCTGGGCGCTGCTCGCGGGCGGCCAGTCGGGGATGTCGGACGACGGCGAACCGTCGGGCACCGCGGGCAGGCCGATCCTTGAAGTGCTGCGCCATCACGACCTCGACGGCGTACTCGGCGCAGTGGTGCGCTACTACGGCGGCGTAAAACTCGGTGCGGGCGGCCTCGTGCGCGCCTACACGGACGCGATCGCGTCGGCGCTGCTCGATGCGGAACGCATCGCACGGATTCGCCACACGCGGCTCACGGTCGCAATCGGTTATCCCGACGAAGCGCGCGTGCGCCGCTGGATCGAACAGGCGGGGTACGAACTGGCAGACAGTGCGTACGGCATGACCGTCAGGCTCGTGATCACGCTGCCCGAGACCGCCGAAGCGGCCGCGAAGACAGCGCTGTTCGATCTGACGCAAGGCCGCGCGGGCTTTCCTGCCGCTTGATGCGGCATACGTCGCGCCGCCCGCGCATGGCGGTCGGCCGACGCCTCGCGCCCGCGCCGGTCGCCCGCGCCGCTCCACCGCGCCGCTCAATAGATTTCCGGCACGATCATGTGGTCCGGCACCGGCCGGCGAATGTAGTCCTCGTGATGTTCGCGCTGCGGCAATTCGATCGTCGGCCGCGGCACTTCGTGGTACGGCACCTGGCTCAGCAGATGATGGATGCAGTTGAGCCGCGCGCGCTTCTTGTCGACGGCCTGCACGACCCACCACGGCGCCTCGGGAATATGCGTACGCTGCAGCATCTCCTCCTTCGCGGCCGTGTAGGCCTCCCAGCGACGGCGGCTCTCGAGATCCATCGGGCTCAGCTTCCACTGCTTCAGCGGATCCTCGATCCGGCTCTGGAAACGCAGTTCCTGCTCGCTGTCGGTGATCGAGAACCAGTACTTGACGATCTGGATGCCGCTGCGCACGAGCATCTTCTCGAACTCGGGCACCGACCGGAAGAACTCCTCGTATTCGTCGTCGGTACAAAAATTCATCACGCGTTCGACGCCCGCGCGGTTGTACCAGCTGCGGTCGAACAGCACGATCTCGCCGCCGGCCGGCAGATGCGCGACGTAGCGCTGGAAATACCATTGCGTCCGTTCGCGGTTGTTCGGGGCGGGCAGCGCGGCCACGCGGCAGACGCGCGGATTGAGCCGCTGCGTGATGCGCTTGATCACGCCACCCTTGCCGGCCGCATCGCGGCCCTCGAAGATCACGACGAGACGATGCCCGGTGCTCACGACCCAGTCCTGCAGCTTCACGAGCTCGCCCTGCAGGCGGAACAGTTCGCGGAAATACTGCTTGCGTGCCTCGCGGCGCTCCTGCGAGAACAGCAGCTCGTCGCCGTCGTCGAAGCGGCGATCGTCGAGCTCCATCTCCAGCTCTTCGTCGTAGGCGTCGACGAGATCCTCCTCGAAACGGCGCCGGCGCGCGTCGAGCGATTGCGTGTCGGAGCGGTCGTCGGTTTCGGTGCGGTTGTCGTTCATCGGGCCTCCTTCGATCGGGTCGCAGCCAAACTCCCGCATTATCCCAGCGTCGCGCGTCAAATTGATGAAAAACGGCTTCGTGCCGGTGCCGGCAAGGCGCGCGCGACACGCACGGCAGCGCGCCGCATGCGCCGGCCCACAACGGAAAACGCCGGGCGCGAACCCGGCGTCTCGATCGCCCGCGCGGCCGCCGAACGGCACGGCCGCGCGACGGCGTGCGTTACCGGATGATGCGCGTCACGCCGCGTCCGCGCGGATCGGCCACCGCTTCCGGCGTCTTTCCGTCGACCTTGATCACCTGGATATCGCCGCTGAAGTCCTGTCCCTTCAGCGTATAGCCGCGCGCCTCGAGCTGCTTCGCGAGCTCACCCTCGATCGGGTGGTACGGCTCCCAGAAGATCGTGTTCGGCGGCAGCAGCTGGTGATGGAAGCGCATCGCGCCGACGGCCTCCTTCAACGGCATCTTGAAGTCGTAGATGTTGTTGATCACCTGGAAGATCGACGTGAAGATCCGCGAGCCGCCCGGCGTGCCGATCACGAGCGACACCTTGCCGTCCTTCGTCAGGATCGTCGGCGACATCGACGACAGCGGACGCTTCTTCGGCTCGATCGCGTTCGCGTCGCTGCCGACCACGCCGAACATGTTCGCGACGCCCGGCTTCGCGGAGAAGTCGTCCATCTCGTCGTTGAGCACGATGCCCGTGCCGTCGGCAATCACGCCCGACCCGAAATAGCCGTTGATCGTGTACGTGTTCGAGACCGCGTTACCCCACTTGTCGACGACGGAGAAGTGCGTCGTCTCGGCCTTCTCCGGCATCGTCGTGCCGAGGCCCGGCTGCACGCTCTTCGTATCGGACGGCTCCTTCGGGTTGACTTCGGCAGCGCGCTTCGCGATATAGGCGTCGTCGGTCAGCTGCGCGACCGGCACCTTGTAGAAGTCCGGGTCGCCGAGATACTGCGCGCGATCGGCGAACACGCGCTTCTCGATTTCGGCGACGAGATGGATGTATTGCGGCGAATTCAGCGTCACGCCCTCGAAATCCTGCTTCAGATCGGCCTTCATCTTCAGCAGCTGCACGAGGCCGATCCCGCCCGAGCTCGGCGGCGGCGCGGTGATCACGTCGTAGCCGTTCCACTTGGCCTGCACGGGCTCGCGCCACACCGCGCGGTATTGCGCGAGATCCTCGGTCGTGATCAGGCCGTTGCCGTCGCCGCTCTTCATCGATGCGGCGATCAGTTCGGCCGTCTTGCCCTTGTAAAAGCCTTCCGCACCCTGGTTCGCGATGCGCGTCAGCACGGCGGCGAGATCGGGCTGCTTGAAGTTCGCACCGGCCTTCAGCCCCGAGAAGTACTTGTCGAAGTTCGTCTTGCCGCCGAACTCCTTCGATGCATCGACGCCGCGCTGCGCGAGCTGCTCGTCGACGATGAAGCCGTCGCGCGCATAGTGGATCGCCGGCGCGAGCACCTGCTTCCACTTCAGCTTGCCGAAGCGCTTCTGCGCCTCCCACATGCCCGCGACCGTGCCCGGCACGCCGGCCGCGCGCGGGCCGTAGAGGCTCATGCCCTCGATGACCTTGCCGTCCTTGTCGAGATACATGTCCTTGGTCGCGGCGAGCGGCGCGCGCTCGCGGTAGTCGATGAAGTAAGGCTTGCCGTCCTTGTAGATCGTCATGAAGCCGCCGCCGCCGATATTGCCGGCTTCCGGATACGTGACGGCGAGCGTGAACGCGATCGCGACGGCCGCGTCGATCGCATTGCCGCCTTCCTTGAAGATCCGCTCCGCGGCATCCGCGCTGTACTTGTCGGCCACCGCGACCGCGGAACCCGTCAGGACCGCCGGCTGCGGCCCTTTCGCATAGACGGGCGCGTTCGGCAGGAAACCGATGCCGGCCGCCGTCGCGAGCACGACAGCGGATGATTTGAAGCGATTCAGCGTAGTCATTGCATGTCCCCCATATGGATCTCCTTCAGGCTGGAAAAGCACCCGATCCGTTTATAGCCGCTGGCGCGCCGGCGGCCATATGCCGGTTTCGTAGTATAGGGGGACAAAAAGGGTCGAACACGCGCCGCACCGCGAATCGTCATGGGCGTGTGTGCGGCGGGCCGCTCTGCGATGAACGGCACGCGCCGTTCCCTCCTCGCGCCGAAACGAAAAAATCTGCAACCGATCGCCCGCTGCGTGCACGCATCTGAGAAGATAGCGCCCCGCTTTTCCGGGCGCGGCGCCGCCGTTCCCGTTCGTTCAGGCTTCTTCGTCTTTCGTTTCAGTTTCATATGGCATCGCACAACGCGCATCATGCGTCCGGCTTCGCGGCGGGCGTCGCGGCCGCCGCCCTCGTGGCGCAAACGGGCGCCACCGGGCCGTGGCATACCTCGCTCGTCGCCGCATTCATCGCCGGCGTCGCGGGCGGCACGGCGCCCGACTGGCTCGAACTCGCGTGGTGGAGCCGCAAGCGGCGGCTGTGGATCGCGCATCGCACCGTCACGCACTGGGGCATCGGCTGGCTCGCGCTGCTCGCGCTCGGCTGGCACGGACTCACGCATCATCCGCATCCGCTTTGGGCCGCGCCGCTGTTCGGCTTCGCGTGCGGCGGCCTGATGCATCTGCTCGCCGACTGGCCGAACCCGCTCGGCGTGCCATGGATCTGGCGGCGCCATTCGCTGAATCTCTGGAACAGCGGCCACTGCGATCTGATCGTCGTCGCGGCCGCGTGGGGCGGCACGCTCTGGCTCGTGCAGTCGGCGTGGACGCGCGCGCCGCTGCTGCAGCACTGGCTCGGCTGGCTGCATCGCGTGTAGCGCATGGCGGCGACGCGCGCTCGCACGTTGAAAGTCGCGCGGCGTCCCCCATCTGTGACGACGGATCCCCGTTCCGTCACGCACGGCACGCGCGCGCGACGTCTGGCACACTGGCGATGCGCGCACGGCCGCGCCCGCGCTCGCACCCCAATTCACCGAACCGATGGACGTCACCGCTACCCGCCCCGCCACGCGCGCGCTGGATGTGTTTCATCCGGCCGTCGCCGCATGGTTTCGCCGCACGTTCGCCGCACCGACCGGCGCGCAGGCGCTCGCGTGGCCGCACATCAAGGCCGGCCGCTCGACGCTCGTCGCCGCGCCGACCGGTTCCGGCAAGACGCTGACCGCGTTTCTGTGTGCGCTCGACGAACTCGTGCGCGACGCGCTCGCGCACGACGGCGCGCTGCCTGACGCGACGCTCGTCGTCTACGTATCGCCGCTGAAGGCGCTGTCCAACGACATCCACGTGAATCTCGATGCGCCGCTTGCCGGCATCGCCGAATCGCTCGCCCAGCTCGGCCTGCCCGTGCCGACGATCCGCACCGCGGTACGCACCGGCGATACGACGCAGGCCGAGCGCAGCGCGCTGCGCAAGCGCGCGCCGCACATCCTCGTGACGACGCCCGAATCGCTGTACGTGCTGCTGTCGTCGACCTCGGGCCGGCAGATGCTGTCGACCGTTCGATCGGTGATCGTCGACGAAATCCACGCGCTCGCGTCGTCGAAGCGCGGCAGTCATCTCGCGCTGTCGCTCGAACGGCTCGACGCGCTGGTCGGCCGCGCGCTGCCGCGCATCGGGCTGTCGGCCACGCAAAAGCCGATCGATGCGGTCGCGCGCTTTCTCGTCGGCGGCCCGGCCGACGCGCCGCGCGAATGCGCGATCGTCGATACGGGCCACACGCGCGAACGCGATCTCGCGCTCGAACTGCCGAACGTGCCGCTCGAACCGGTGATGGCGAACGACGTGTGGGAACAGCTGTACGACCGCATCGCGGCACTCGCCGCCGCGCATCGCACGACGCTCGTGTTCGTCAACACGCGGCGCACGGCCGAGCGGATGGCGCGCCATCTCGCCGAGCGGCTCGGCAAGGACGCGATCGCCGCACATCACGGCAGTCTCGCGAAGGAGCATCGCTTCGATGCGGAGCAGCGGCTCAAGCGCGGCGAACTGAAGCTGCTCGTCGCGACCGCATCGCTCGAACTCGGCATCGACATCGGCGATGTCGATCTCGTCTGCCAGGTCGGTTCGCCGCGCGGGATCGCGCCGTTCCTGCAGCGCGTCGGCCGCTCGGGGCACCACGTCGGCGGCGTGCCGAAGGGCCGGCTGTTTCCGCTGTCGCGCGACGAGCTCGTCGAATGCGCGGCGCTGCTCGACTGCGTGCGCCGCGGCGAACTCGACACGCTGCGGATTCCGGAAGCGCCGCTCGACGTGCTCGCGCAGCAGATCGTCGCCGAAGTCGCGTGCGCGGAATGGCGCGAGGACGCGCTGTACGCGAGCTTCACGCGCGCCGCGCCGTATGCGCGCCTGTCGCGCGAGCGCTTCGACGACGTGATGAAGATGCTCGCGGAAGGCTTCACGAGCCGCCGCGGCGTGCGCGGCGCGTATCTGCACCGCGACGTCGTCGGCGGCACCGTGCGCGGCCGGCGCAACGCGATGATGACGGCGACGACCTCCGGCGGCACGATTCCCGACATGGCCGACTACGCGGTGCTGCTCGAGCCGCAAGGCATCCAGGTCGGCACGGTCAACGAGGACTTCGCGGTCGAAAGTCTCGCCGGCGACGTGTTCCAGCTCGGCAACCAGTCGTACCGGATCATTCGCGTCGAAACGGGGCGCGTGCGCGTCGAGGATGCACAAGGCCAGTCGCCGAACATTCCGTTCTGGCTCGGCGAAGCGCCGGGACGCAGCGACGAGCTGTCGGCGGCCGTCGGCCGGCTGCGCGCGCAGCTCGACGCGCTGTTTGCCGAAGGCGATCGCCGGACGCAGGCGCGCGCCGCATCGCGCAAGCGCGCCGGCGCCGATGCCGATACGGGCGCCGGCCCCGCAACCGGCGTCGCGCTCGCAGACAGCCGCCTTGCGCCGGCGCTGCGCTGGCTCGTCGACGAGCTGCGGCTGTCCGACGAAGCGGCCCGGCAGATCGTCGACTATCTCGCGCGCGCCCGCGCGGCGCTCGGCGCGCTGCCGACGCAAGACACGCTCGTGATGGAGCGCTTCTTCGACGAATCGGGCGGCACGCAGCTCGTGATCCACTCGCCGTTCGGCAGCCGCATCAACCGCGCGTGGGGGCTCGCGCTGCGCAAGCGCTTCTGCCGCAGTTTCAACTTCGAACTGCAGGCGGCGGCGACCGACGATGCGATCATCCTGTCGCTGTCGCTCGCGCACAGCTTCGCGCTCGAGGACGTATGGCGCTACCTGCGCTCGACGAGCGCCGAGCACGTGCTGATCCAGGCGCTGCTCGACGCGCCGCTGTTCGGTGTGCGCTGGCGCTGGAACGCGACGACGTCGCTCGCGCTGCCGCGCTTCACGGGCGGCCGGCGCACGGCACCGCAACTGCAGCGGATGAAAAGCGACGATCTGCTCGCGACCGTGTTTCCCGATCAGGCCGCGTGCCTCGAGAACGTCGTCGGCGAACGCGAGATTCCGCATCACCCGCTCGTCGATCAGACGCTCGACGACTGCCTGCACGACGCGATGGACGCCGACGGCTGGCTGGCGCTACTGCGCCGGATCGAAAGCGGCGCGGTCGAACTGATCGCGCGCGACCTGCCCGCGCCGTCGCCGCTCGCCGCCGAGATCCTCAACGCGAAGCCGTACGCGTATCTCGACGATGCGCCGATCGAGGAGCGCCGCACGCAGGCGGTGCTGTCGCGCCGCTGGAGCGATCCGGAATCGGCCGACGATCTCGGCGCGCTCGACGCCGATGCGATCGCCGCGGTGCGCGACGAAGCGTGGCCGCTCGTGCGCGATGCGGACGAAATGCACGATGCGCTGCTGACGCTCGCGTGCATCACCGAAGACGAAGCGAACGCACACGAAGGCTGGCCTGCGTGGCTCGCCCAACTTGCGGGCAGCCGCCGCGCGACGAAGCTCGTCACGCCGGATGGCGCCGCGCTGTGGGTGCCGGTCGAACGGCTCGTCTGCTTGCGCGCGGTGCACGCGGACGCGCGCGTGGCGCCGGTGCTGAAGGTGCCGGCCGCATGCGCGCAGCCCTGGGAAGCCGACGCCGCATGCGTCGAGCTGATCCGCGCGCGGCTGACCGGTTTCGGCCCGCTGCCGCTCGACGCGATCGCGCGACCGCTCGGCCTGCCGCCGGCCGCCGCCGCGGCGGCGCTCGCCGCCCTCGAACGCGAAGGCTACGTGATGCGCGGCCGCTTCACGCCGGGCACGACCGTCGACGAATGGTGCGAACGCCATCTGCTCGCGCGCATTCATCGCTATACGGTGAAGCGGCTGCGCCGCGAAATCGAGCCGGTCGAGCGCGCGGACTTCATGCGCTTCCTGTTCCACTGGCAGCATCTGACACCCGACACACGCGGCACAGGCCGCGACGCGCTCGCGGCCGTCGTCGAGCAGCTCGAAGGCTACGAGGCCGCCGCCGGCGCATGGGAAGACGCGCTGCTGCCGGCGCGGCTCAGCGACTACACGGCGGGCGGACTCGACGAGCTGTGCCGCTCCGGCAAGCTGGTCTGGACGCGGATCGGCGCGCCCGCGCGCGCGGCCGGCACGCCCGTGAAGACCACGCCGATCGTGCTGCTGCCGCGCCGTCATCTGGCGGCGTGGCATGCGCTGCGCGATCCCGACGCGCAGCCGACGCTGTCGGCGCGCGCCGCACAGGTGCGCGATGCGCTCGCCGCGCACGGCGCGATGTTCTTCGACGCGCTGCTCGACGAGCTGCACATGCTGCCGGTCGAACTCGAACAGGCGCTCGGCGAACTCGTCTCGGCCGGCCTTGCGAACGCGGACAGCTTCGCGGGGCTGCGCGCGCTGCTGAAGCCGGCCGTCAAGCGCAGCGCGACCTATGCGCCGCGCACGCGGCGCGGCGGCGCACTGATCGGCGGCATGGACGACGCGGGCCGCTGGGCGCTCGTACAGCGCCCGGCCGAGCGTGCGCAAACGGATGCACCGAAGCGCCACGCGCCCGCGACCGATCCCGCCGCGCTCGAACACGTCGTGTGGACATTGCTGCGCCGCTACGGCGTCGTCTTCTGGCGGCTGCTCGAGCGCGAAGCCGACTGGCTGCCGAGCTGGCGCGAGCTCGTGCGCGTGCTGCAGCGCCTCGAAGCGCGCGGCGAAATCCGCGGCGGCCGCTTCGTCGCGGGCCTCGCGGGCGAGCAATTCGCGTTGCCCGAAGCGATCCCGATCCTGCGCGAAATGCGGCGGCAGCCGGGCGACGGGCAGACCGTCTGCGTGACCGGCGTCGATCCGCTCAACCTCGTCGGCACGCTGCTGCCCGGCGACAAGGTGCCGGCGCTCGCCGGCAATCGCGTGCTGTTTCGCGACGGCGTGCCGATCGCGTCACTCGTGTCCGGCGCATTCCGCTATGCGCCCGACCTGACGGCCGCCGAGCGCGAGGACGCGCGCATCCGGCTCGCACGCCGCTACTGACGTCCGCTGACATCGCGAGCGTCGCCGACTACTGATCGCCGCGCCGCGGCGCCGCTGCCGTTCGGGTAGCATCGGACGATTATTCGCCGCGCGGCACGCCGCGCGTACGACAAGCCGTCCGGAGACAGTCACCCATGCGCTCGCACGCCGATTCGCCCGCCGCTCGTCACGGCGGTTCGCTGACGATTTTCCAGGGCGCCGCGCTGTATATCGGCGCGGTGCTCGGCACCGGCGTGATTGCGTTGCCCGCGCTGGCCGCCGACGTCGCGGGCCCCGCGTCGCTGCTTGCGTGGGCCGCGCTCGTCGTGCTGTCGGCGCCGCTCGCGGCGACGTTCGCGGCGCTCGGCGCCCGCTACCCGGACGCGGGCGGCGTATCGACGTATGCGCGACGCGCGTTCGGGCCGAAGGCGGCGGCCGTCGTCGGCTGGTGCTTCTATTTCGCGGTGCCGGCCGGTGCGCCGGCGGCGGCGATGTTCGGCGGCGCGTACGTCGCGGCCGTGACCGGCGGCGGACAGACGACCGTCATCGCGACCGCGGCCGCGCTGATCGCGATCGTGTCGGCCGCGAACGCGTTCGGCGTGACGGTGTCGGGCCGCATGCAACTCGTGCTGTCGGCGCTGCTCGTGACGCTGCTGCTCGCCGCCGTGCTCGCGTCCGCGCCGCATGCGCGCACGACGAACCTGCATCCGTTCGCGCCGCACGGCTGGCTCGCGGTCGGACAGGCGGCCGCGCTGCTCGTCTGGAGCTTCGCCGGATGGGAAGCCATCACGCATCTGGCGGCCGAATTTCGACGCCCCGCGCACGACATGCCGCGCTCGGCCGGCATTGCGGTCGTGGTCGTCGGCCTGCTCTATCTGTCCGTGGCGGCGGCGAGCGTGATGGTGCTCGGGCCGTCGGCCGGCGCGTCGGGCGCCCCGCTCGCCGAACTGATCGCCGGCGGTATCGGCGGCCATGCGCAGGTGCTGGCGACGGCCGCGGCGCTGCTGCTCACGCTCGGCACGATGAACGCCTATTTCGCCGGCGCGGCGAAACTCGGCGCGGCGCTCGGCCGCGACGGCGCGCTGCCAGGCTGGCTCGCGCAAGGCAGTCAGGTCGGCGGCGTGCCGCGCCGCAGCCTCGCTGCGATCGCGCTGCTCGCGGCGGTCGCGCTCGCCGCGACGACGCTCGCGGGGGTCGGGCCGACGCCGCTCGTGCTCGTCACGTCGGGCTGCTTCGTGATGGTGTACGGGCTCGGCGCGGCGGCCGCGCTGAAACTGCTGCCGCGCGGCAGCGTCGCATATCGCTGCGCGTGGATTTCGCTGATCGCGGTCGCCGGGCTGTTCGTGACGACGGGATGGTATGTCGTATGCCCGCTGCTGCTTGCCGGCGGCGCGCTGCTCTATCTGCGGATGACGGTGCGGCGCGGGTGATGCGATGCGACGTGCGCTCGCAGCTGCGGGTGGCGGCTTGCGGCTTGCGGCTTGCGGCTCGCGACGACGCGCACGCGCTCAACCTCGACTGCGGCGCCCTCGCACGTCAGCCGCCGCGACGCGCCGGTTTGCGCGCCGCGCGGCGCGGCCGCGCGTCGCCGAAGCGCGCACGCGCAATATCGCGCACCGCATCGATCAGCGTGCGCGCGACGGGCGTCGGCTGCGCGTCGGTCCGCAGCACCAGTCCGACCGGCTCGTCGGTGCCGGCGGCCGGCAGCGGCAGACGCGCGAGCGCGCCGGCCGACAGATCGTACTCGGCCGCATACAGCGGCACGAACCACACCGCATCGTTCTCGAGCGCGAGCGCACGCGCAACCGACACCGACAGCACCTCGATGAACGCATCGAGCGGCGGCGCCCCGCACGCGCCGAGCAGCTGCTCGGCCGACTGGCGGATCAGCGTACCGTACGGCGGCAGCACGACCGGATAGCGCGCGAGCTCGGCGGCCGGCGCGGCGCTCGCGAGCAGCGGATGGCCGGCGCGCACGACGGCGACGAGCGGCTCGTTGTACAGCTGCTCGAACGCAAGCCCGACCATGCGCTCGGGCTCCGACAAGCGCCCGATCGCGCATTCGATCGCGCCGGCCTTCAGCCGTTCGAGCAGTTCCGTATTGGCCGCCGTCGCGATCCGCACGACGACGCGCGGCCAGCGTGCGGCCAGCGCCTTCATCAGTGCGGGCGCGAGCGACGCGGCGACGGTCGGCAGCATGCCGATCTCGAGCGTCGCGGCAGCCGCGCCGCCCTCGCGCGCGAGCAAGCCGACGCCCTGCCGCAATGCGAGCACGCACGCGTTCGCATGCGGCATGAAGAGTTGCGCTTCGCGCGTCGGCTGCGCGCCGTGGCGGCCGCGCTCGAACAGCTTCACGCCGAGAATGCCCTCCAGCTCGGCGATCGTCTTCGATACGGCCGGCTGCGTGATCGACAGGCTTTCCGCGGCCTTCTGCACGCCGCCCAGCTGCGCGACCGCGAGAAAGCACTGCAGATGCCGGAACTTGACGCGGCCGTCCGCGATTCGATTATTCATAACAGATCGTTATGCGATGGGCGATAAAGTGCCATTTTGCATAACTTTTCGGTAAAACCGAAGCGAGCCGAGCTCCGGGCTCGACAGCGCGGCGGAAAGAGCTCGCCGACGACGTGTCTCACGGCCCGCCCGACGCCCGCGGGCACGCGGCACGACGCGAATCGGCACGCTCGGCCGATGCATAACCGTCCGTTATGCGATCCGCGAAAAAAGGTCATTTTGCATAACTTTCCGGATTGGCTAAAGTCCTGCCATCCACTTGTCGAAACATCTTCAGGAGACGCCCGATGGATGCCCCCACGATCCTCACGCCGCGCGACTGGCCGTCGCATCCCGCGTATGTCCATCCCGAGTACCGCTCGTCGGTCAAACGCGGCCCGACGCGGCCGCTGATCCCGCTGAAGGAAAAGCTGCGCGACCAGTACGCGCCCGTCTACGGCGCCGAGGATCTCGGCCCGCTCGATCACGATCTGACGAAAAACGCCGTGAAGAACGGCGAGCCGCTCGGCGAGCGAATCGTCGTCACGGGCCGCGTGCTCGACGAAGGCGGCAAGCCGGTGCGCAACACGCTCGTCGAAGTGTGGCAGGCGAACGCGGCCGGCCGCTACGTGCACAAGGTCGATCAGCACGACGCGCCGCTCGATCCGAACTTCCTCGGCGCCGGCCGCTGCCTGACCGACGACGAAGGCCGCTACCGCTTCCTGACGATCAAGCCCGGCGCATACCCGTGGGGCAACCATCCGAACGCGTGGCGCCCGAATCACATCCACTTCTCGCTGTTCGGCGACTATTTCGGCTCGCGTCTCGTCACGCAGATGTACTTCCCCGGCGATCCGCTGCTCGCATACGACCCGATCTTCCAGGGCACGCCGGAAGCCGCGCGCGAGCGGCTGATCTCGCGTTTTTCGATGGACATTACCGAAGAAGGCTATGCGCTCGGCTACGAATTCGACATCGTGCTGCGCGGCCGCGACGCCACCCCGATGGAGCGCTGAACCATGACGACGCTGAAGCAAACCCCTTCGCAAACGGTCGGCCCGTACTTCGCCTACGGCCTGTGTCCGCAGCAGTACGACTACGATCTGAAGAGCCTGTTTACGCCGACGCTCGCCGCGCCGCACGCCGAAGGCGAGCACGTGCTGCTGGTCGGCCAGGTGTTCGACGGCGACGGCAACGTCGTCAGCGACGCGATCCTCGAGTTCACGCAGGTGGACGGCGCGGGCCGCTATCCGGCATCGCGCGACGACATCGCGAAGTCCGGCTTCACGGGCTTCGCACGCGTCGGCACCGGCACCGATCCGCAGCATCGCTATGTCGTCGAGACGGTCAAGCCCGGCCGCATCGGCGCGGACGACGCACCGCACGTGAACGTGACCGTCATGATGCGCGGGATCCTCACGCACGCGTTCACACGCCTGTATTTCGACGACGAAGCGGCGGCGAACGCGAACGACCCGGTGCTGAACGCGGTGCCGGCCGAGCGCCGTGCGACGCTGGTCGCGAAGCGCGACGCACAGCCGGGCCGGCCGGTCGTCTATCGCTTCGACATCCGGATGCAGGGCCCGGACGAAACGGTGTTCTTCGACGTGTAACGCGCGCGCCGGCCGACGCCGGCTCGCGTGTCACGACGCCGCGTGTCGCGATGCCGAATCCGGCGTCGCGGCACGCGGCGTGATCGTTTGCGCGATGAATCGATGCTGCGTTGCGCAAGCGCCGCGGGCGGCGGCGGGAACGGCGCCCGGACGGGCCGCCGTGCGCGCGCGACGCCGCGCACACGACGCGCATGCTGCGCGCGCACATGCGTCATCGGCACGACGGGTTTTCGCTTGCGTGATCCGCATCCTATTCTGTCTTATCGACCGCAACCCGACGTCATTGAATCGTATTAGGAAACAATGAACGAGTGACCCGCAGACCAGGCGGCCCGGCGCATGCCGCCCGGCGTCTGTGCCGACCGAGTGCCTTTGAGCGCGGCTGCAGAATCCGGCAGACGCGCGTTTTTTTGTCCGCTGCCGCCGCGGCGGCGCCGCCTCAGCGCAGCATGAACGACATCGCCGACAAGCTGTTCAGCGTGCGCACCACGTGCTCGACCGACGGCCCGTCGAAACGCAGCGTCACCGCATCGACGCGCTCGAGCGACGGCAGCACGCAGAACAGATCGGCGATCGCGGGCGTCTGTACACGCAGCGTGCAGTGCGCCGGCACCGGCCGATGCGCGCCGGCGCGCAATCCGCTCGACACCGCGCGCGCGACCGTTTCACGCGCCGCGATCGCAATTCGCGCGCATGCGGCGGCCGGCGTCAGCGTGTCGCCGCTCGATGCACCGCCGGCCGTCTTCACGGTCTCGAAACGCGCATCGGGAAACAGCGGCTGCGTTTCTTCGGCGAACACGTCGTCGCCGGACGCGAGCACGACGTGCGCGCCGTATTCGCGCGCGAGCGCGCCATAGAGCCCCGCCTCGCCGAGCTCGACGCCGTTCAGCCAGACCTGCGTAAAGGCGAAGGTGTTGATCGTGTGCGCGAGCACGCCGCGCGTCTGCGACTTCGCGTGATAGCCGATCATGAACACGAGGTCCGGCTGCCGTTCTAGGCCCGCCATCATCCCGAGCGTGCGCGGCTTGCCGAGCACGACGCGCGCGCGTGCGTCGAGCGCGTCCGGCAGCAGGTTGCGAAAACCGCCATGCGAGTCGTTGACCCACACGGACTGCGCGCCGCCCGCGAACGCGCCTTCGATCGCCGCATTCGCTTCGGCGGTCATCCAGCGCCGCGCCCGTTCGTACTCGGGATTGCCGGCACGCGTCTGCTCGACGGCAAACACGCCGGCGACGCCTTCGATATCGGTCGAGATCAGGATCTTCATCGTTGAATGGTGGTCGGTCCTTCGTTGAGCAGGCGGTCGAGGTCGGGCACCGCGTCGCGCAGCGCGCGCCGCACGTGCCCGTCGCGGCCGACGACCGTGACAGCCTGCAGCAACGCGTCGGCGATCGCGTGCTCGACGCTGTCGGCCGCGGCCATGAACAGCGGGTCGAGTGCGGCATCGGCGACGAGCGCCGGCAGCGCGACGTAATCGGCATCGTGCGCGATCGTATAGGCGGTCGAGAACCCGAGCGCGATGTCGCCGCTGCCGTGCCCGTACACCGAGCCGGTGCGCGCGAGCCCGGCCGCCGCACGGCGCGCGAGCCGCGACAGTTGCCGTGCGTCGAGCGGCGCATCGGTCGCGACGAGCATGATGATCGAGCCCTGCTCCGGCGGCGCGACCGGCTCGCCCGCCGCCTGCCGCGCGGCGACGATGCGTCCGACCGGCACGCCGCCGAGCGTCAGCATCGGCAGCCGGCCGAAATTCGCGAGCACGAGCGCGCCGACCGTATAGGGCCGCTCGGCCGCGATCGCGACGCGCGATGCGGAGCCGATGCCGCCCTTCAGATCGAAGCACGACATCCCGCGCCCCGCGCCGACCGCGCCGCGCGCGACCTCGCGCGACGCGGCCGCGCAGGCGGCGTCGTAATGCGCGGGCGCGATCGCGAACGCGTGAAGGTCGTTCAGATAACCGTCGTTGCACTCGAACACGAGCGGGTTCACGGTCGGCCAGTCGCGGCCGACCTGCGGATTCGCGGCGACGGCCGCACGGATCTGCGCCTGCGCGACCGTGCCGACGCCGAACGTGTTCGTCAGCGCGATCGGCGTGTCGAGCGTGCCGAGCTCGTCGACCTGCACGAGCCCGACGCTCTTGCCGAAGCCGTTGATCACGGCCGCGCCGGCCGGCACCTTGCTGCGGTACAGATCGCCCGCGTGCGGCTTGACGACCGTGACGCCCGTCTGCACCGCGCCGTCGTCGAGCGTGCAATGGCCGACCGTCACGCCCGGCACGTCGGCGATCGAGTCGCGCGGGCCGGCGGGCAACGCGCCGTTCCACCTCGGCACGGTGCGCATCAGCGACGCTCCAGTTTCGGGTCGAGCGCGTCGCGCAGGCCGTCGCCGAGCAGATTGAACGCGAGCACGGTCAGGAAGATCGCGAGGCTCGGAAAAATCGCGACGTGCGGCGCGGCGACCATGTCCGCACGCGCTTCGTTCAGCATCGCGCCCCACTCGGGCGTCGGCGGCTGCGCGCCGAGCCCGAGGAACGACAGGCTCGCGGCCGTGATGATCGAGGTGCCGATGCGCATCGTGAAGTAGACGACGACCGACGACACGGTGCCCGGCAGGATGTGCCGCATGATGATCGTCCAGTCGGACGCGCCGATGCTGCGCGCGGCCTCGACGTAGGTCATGTGCTTGAGCATCAGCGTGTTGCCGCGCACGAGCCGCGCGAACGCCGGGATGCTGAAGATCGCGACCGCGCAGATCACGTTGATCATCCCGTTGCCGAGAATCGCGACGACGCCGATCGCGAGCAGGATGCCGGGAAACGCGAACAGCACGTCGGCGATGCGCATCGTGATGCGGTCCCACCAGCCTTCGTAGTAGCCGGCGAGCAGCCCGAACAGCGTGCCGATCAGCGCGCCGAGCGCGACCGAGAAGAAGCCGGCCGCGAGCGAGATCCGCGTGCCCGCGACGATCCGGCTGAAGATGTCGCGGCCGAGCGAATCGACGCCGAACCAGTGCACGGCCGACGGGCCCGCGTTCAGCGCGTCGTAGTCGAAGTAGTTCTCCGGATCGAACGGCACGACGTGCGGGCCGACGAACGCGAGCACGACGAGCATCAGCACGAATCCGCCGGCGACGAGCGCGACCGTCTGCTTGCGGAACTTGCGCCAGAATTCGCGCCACGGCGTGCGCACCGCGGTCTCGGCGGGCGCGGCCGGGCTCGGAACGGTTGCGTTCATGCGCACCTCACTTGAACCGGATGGTCGGATTGATGACCGCGTAGAGCACGTCGACGGTCAGGTTGATCAGGATGAATTCGAGCGAGAACAGCAGCACGATCGCCTGGATCACGGGGTAATCGCGCATCGTCACCGAATCGACGAGCAGCCGGCCGAGCCCCGGCCAGTTGAACACCGCCTCGACGACGATCGATCCGCCGAGCAGGAAGCCGAACTGCAGCCCCATCATCGTGACGACCGGAATCATCGCGTTGCGCAGGCAGTGCTTGAGCACGACCTTCGGCTCGTGCACGCCCTTCGCGCGCGCGGTGCGCACGAAGTCCTCGTTCATCACCTCGACGAACGACGCGCGCGTGAAGCGCGCCATCACGGCCGCGACCGCCGCGCCGAGCGTAAGCGACGGCAGCACGTAGCTCTTCCACGTGCCGTCCGGCACGACCGGCAGCCAGCCGAGCTTCACCGAGAAGATTTCCATCAGCAGCATGCCGAGCGCGAACGCCGGAAACGAGATGCCGGACACCGCGAGCGTCATGCCGAAGCGGTCCGGCCAGCGGTTGCGCCATACGGCCGACGCGATGCCGATCGCCATCCCGAACAGCGTCGCCCACGCCATGCTGACGATCGTCAGCATCAGCGTCGGCATGAAACGCTCGCCGATTTCCGTCGATACCGGCCGCTTGCTGCGCGTCGATACGCCGAAATCGCCGTGCGCGATCTTCACGAAGAAATTCGCGAACTGCGTCGGCAGCGGCCGATCGAGGCCGAGATCGGCGCGCACGAGCGCGACCGTCGCGTCGTCGGCTTCGGGGCCGGCCGCGAGCCGCGCCGGGTCGCCCGGCAGCAGATGCACGAACAGGAACACGAGCACCGCGACGATCGCGAGCGTGGGCAGCAGGCCGAACAGCCGTTTGATGATGAAAGTCAGCATGGGGACACCGAACAGGGGCCGCTTGCCGGCGCGATGGACGCACTGCGCCGGCAAGCCGCGATGCGCGCGAGCGCGCTCAGTTCATCGAGACCTCGTCGATATTGAACGACCCGTCCGGCATCACGTAGATGCCGTGCAGCCGCTTGCTGCGCGCATAGACGATGTTCTCCTGCACGAGGAAGATCCACGGCGCGTCGGCCCAGATCCGCTTCTGCGCATCGCCGTAGAGCTCGGCCTTTTTCGCGCGATCGACGGTCTGCAGCGCCTTCGAAAGGTCGTCGTCGAGGGCCGGGTTCCGGTAGTACGCCGTATTGAACAGCTTCGGCGGCATCGATGCCGAAGCCAGCAGCGGCGTGAGCGCCCAGTTCGCTTCGCCGGTCGACGCGGACCAGCCGATATAGAACATCCGCACCGGCGCGGTGGCGGGATCCGGCGCGCTCTCGACCTTCGATACGCGCTCGCCCGATTCGAGCGCCTGCACCTGCGCCTTCACGCCGACCTGCGCGAGCTGCTGCTGCAGGAACTGGATCACCTTCTGCGACGTCGTGTTGTTGTAGCCGGACCAGAGCACCGTCTCGAAGCCGTTCGGATAGCCGGCCTCCTTCAGCAGCGCGCGCGCCTTCGCCGGATCGTACGGCCACGGGCCCGTCTTCGTCGAGAATTCGACGCCGGGCGGCACGACGCCTGTCGACGGCGTCGCGAAGCCCGAGAACGCGACCTTCACGAGCGCCTCCTTGTTGATCGCGTAGTTCAGCGCCTGGCGCACCTTCAGGTTGTCGAACGGCTTTTGCTGCATGTTCAGCGACACGTAGCGCGCGACGATCGACGGCCGCTCGACGATGTCGAGCTTCGGATTGCTCTTCAGGTCGGGCACCTGCTCGTACGGAATGCGGAACGCCATGTCGGCCTGTCCGGCCTTCATCAGCGCGGCGCGCGTGTTGTTGTCGATCACGGGTTTCCAGTCGAGCGCGTCGATCTTCGGATAGCCCTTCTTCCAGTAGCCGGCGAATTTCTTCACCTTCAGGTCGTCCGTCTGCTTCCATTCGACGAACTCGAACGGCCCGGTGCCGACCGGATGCAGCGCGACGTCGCGCCCCCACTTCTTCAGCGCGGCCGGCGAAATCATCACCGCCGACGGATGCGCGAGCGTGTTGATGATCGCGGAGAACGGCTCGCGCAGCGTAAGCTTCACCGTGTACGGATCGACGACTTCGGTCTTCTCGATCACGCGGAACAGGTTGTAGCGCTTCAGCTTGTTCGCCGGATCCGTCACGCGGTCGAAGTTCGCCTTCACGGCGTCCGCGTTGAAGTCGGTGCCGTCATGGAACTTCACGCCCTTGCGCAGATGGATCGTGTAGACCTTCGCGTCCGGCGACGCGTCGTAGCCGGTCGCGAGCACGTTGACGACCTTCATGTCCTTGTCGAAGCCGAACAAGCCCTCGTAGAACGACTTCGCAGCCGCCTGCGACACCGTATCGTTCGCGTCGTACGGATCCATCGTCGTAAACGTCTGGTCGACTGCGATCACCGCGGTCTGCTGCGCGAACGCGGGCAGCGCGGCCGTCAGCGCGAACACGCTCGCGCCGGCGGCGAGCAGCGCGCGCGGACGGAACATCGGCAACGAAAGCGACTTGTTCATAAGGGCTGGCTCCTTGTGCATGGTTCTGTGACGCGTGACGGAAGACGCGGAAGCGACTGCCCCGCGCCGGACAAACACACTGCCTCGCAGACGCGCGCGACGCGGCGTCAGTACGCGCCGCCGACGCGATGCGTCGCGACGTAATGATCGGGCCCGACGGCGACGAGCGGCGCGACGACCGGCTCGTCGCCGACCGCACGGACCGGGCTCGGAATCTCGTCCGCGGCGAGCTGGCGCGGCGCGTGCCGGCGCGCCGGATCGGCGATCGGCACCGCACTCATCAGCTTCTTCGTATACGGATGCTGCGGCGCTTCGAACACCGCGCGGCGCGGGCCGATCTCGACGATCTGGCCGAGATACATCACCGCGACGCGATGGCTGATGCGCTCGACGACGGCCATGTCGTGCGAGATGAACAGATACGCGACGCCGAGCTCGCGCTGCAGGTCGAGCATCAGATTGACGATCTGCGCCTGCACCGACACGTCGAGCGCCGACACCGACTCGTCCGCGATCACGACCTTCGGATTCAGCGCGAGCGCCCGCGCGATCGCGATCCGCTGGCGCTGGCCGCCCGAGAATTCGTGCGGATAGCGGCGTGCGGCGTCGCGCGGCAGCCCGACCTTGTCGAGCAGCCAGTCGACGCGCGCCTGCGCGTCGCGGCCGCTCGCGACGCCGTGCACGAGCAGCGGCTCCATGATCGAGAAGCCGACGGTCAGGCGCGGATTCAGCGAGGCGAACGGGTCCTGGAAGATGAACTGGATGTTGCGCCGCAGTGCCTGCAGGTCGTGCCCGGTCAACGCGCTGATGTCGCGGCCGTCGAACTCGATCGCGCCGCTCTGCGATTCGACGAGACGCAGCAGCGAACGGCCGGTCGTCGACTTGCCGCATCCCGATTCGCCGACGAGCGCGAGCGTTTCGCCCGCGCGCAGCTCGAAACTCACGCGCTCGACCGCGTGCACGTATTGCGACACGCGACCGAACAGCCCGCTCTTCACGGGAAAGCGCGTGACGAGATCGCGCACGCGCAGGATCGGCGGCGCCGCGGGATCGACGCGCGGCTGCGTGTCGGCAGGCGCGCCGGCGCGCGCGTCGCGTGGCTCGTCCGCATCGTCGTTCGCCGCGGGCGACGCCGTCGCGGATGCGGCAGCGGGCGCGGTCGCCTCCGCGTTCAGCAGCGGAAATTTCTCCGGCACGTCGGTGCCGTGCATCGACCCGAGCCGCGGCACGGCCGCGAGCAGCGCGCGCGTGTAGCGATGCGCGGGCGTCGCGAAGATGCGCTCCGACGCGCCCTCCTCGACCTTTTCGCCGCGATACATCACGAGCACGCGGTCGGCCACTTCGGCCACCACGCCCATGTCGTGCGTGATGAAGATCACGCCCATGTTCATCTCGTCCTGCAGCCCGCGAATCAATTGCAGGATCTGCGCCTGGATCGTCACGTCGAGCGCGGTCGTCGGCTCGTCGGCGATCAGCAGCGCCGGCCGGCACGACAGCGCCATCGCGATCATCACGCGCTGCCGCATCCCGCCCGAAAGCTGATGCGGGTAGCGCGCGAACACGCGGCGCGCTTCCGGAATGCGCACGAGGTCGAGCAGACGCAACGCTTCCGCGCGCGCCTGCGCAGGCGACTTCGCCTGATGCAGCGCGATCGCCTCGCTGATCTGGTCGCCGACCGTGAAGACCGGGTTCAGCGACGTCATCGGCTCCTGGAAGATCATCGCGACGTCCGCGCCGCGAATGCCGCGCATCGTCGCGGCGCTCGCCTGCACGAGATCGACGACTGCGCCGCCGCGGCGGCGCAGCGCGATCCGCCCGCTCGTGATCTCGCCGCCGCCATGCTCGACGAGCCGCATCAGCGCAAGCGACGTGACCGACTTGCCGGAACCCGATTCGCCGACGATCGCGAGCGTCTCGCCGCGATCGACGTGAAACGACACGTGGCGCACCGCATCGAAGGTCGCGCGTTCGCGGCGGAACATCACCGACAGATCGTCGACGGCGACGACGCGCTGCTCGGGCAGCATCAGACCGGACGGACTCGGTTTCATGCGGGTCTCCTCGAACGCGGCGGCATCAGCTCGCATCGTCGTCGCGATAGATGCCGACGACCGGCGCGGCGCCGACGCGCGCATGGCCGCGATACATCCCTTCGGTGTTGAACGGCATCGCGACGTTGCCGAACGCATCGACCGCGATGATGCCGCCGCGGCCCGCGAGCCGCGGCAGCTGGTTCATCACGACGTCGTGGGCGGCCTGCGCGAGCGTCGCGCCGCGATAGGCGATCTGCGCCGCCACGTCGTGCGCGGCCGCGAGCCGCATGAACATCTCGCCGGTGCCCGTCGCGGACACCGCGCAGGTCGCGTCGTCCGCGTAGCAGCCCGCGCCGATGATCGGCGAGTCGCCGACGCGTCCCGGCTGCTTGTTCGTGATGCCGCCGGTCGAGGTCGCCGCGGCGACGTGCCCCTGCAGATCGCGCGCGACCGCGCCGACCGTGCCGTGCTTGCGGTCCGGATCGAGCGGCTCCGCGCGGCGCGGCGCGCCGAACGCAAACGTCGCCGCATCGTGGTCGAGCATCATGCCGGCCGCCGCGCGTGCGTTGAGCCACTGCGCATGACGCGCGTCGGTATCGAAGTAGCCCGGCTCGACGAGTTCGAGCCCTTGCGCGGCCGCGAACGCATCGGCGCCCGCGCCGGCAAACAGCACGTGCTCGCTCGCCTCCATGACGCGCCGCGCGGCGAGCACCGGGTTGCGCACGCGCGTCGCGCAGCAGATCGCACCGGCCGCTCGCGTCGCGCCGTCCATGATCGCCGCATCGAGTTCGTGCTTGCCTTCGGCCGTATAGACCGCACCGCGGCCGGCATTGAACAGCGGACAGTCTTCGAGCATGCGCACGGCGACCGTCACCGCGTCGAGCGCACTGCCGCCCTCGGCCAGCACTGCCTGCGCGGCCTGCAGGATCGCGGTCAGCTCCGCGCGGTACTGCCGTTCGGTGTCGGTGTCCATTGCATCGCGCAGGATCGTGCCTGCGCCGCCGTGAATCGCGACGATCGCGGGTGAAGTCATGATGGGTCCGGGCGGGGAAAGGAAAGGTTCGGAGCGGGAACGGCCGCTTGCGGCTGCACGAGCCATGGCAGCACGAATTCGGTCATCTCGGCCGCGGATTTCGCGGAACGGTGCGTGCGCAGCGCGACCGCGTCGATCAGCGCTTCGATCGTCGCCAGCACGGCCGCCTCGGACGTCGCCGCGAAGCGCCGCTCGGCCTTCACGTACAGACTCAGCGAGGCGATCGGCGCGAGCGGCGATTCACGGCCGTCGGTGATCGCGAGCACGCGTGCGCCGCGCGCAGCCGCCCGCGTGGCGAGCTCGACCGTGTCCTTCACGTAGCGCGGAAACGCGAGCGCGATCACGAGGTCGCGCGCATCGGCCGTGTAGAGGCGCCGCGCCGCATGCGACGGGCCGCCGAGCAGCGCGAGCGACTGCACGTTGTCGTGACACACCGAGAGCCCGTGCTCCATCAGCCCCGCGAGAAACGCGCTCGACCCGGCGCCGAGAATCAGCACGCGCCGCGCGCCGACGATCGCCTCGACGGCGGCTTCGACGTCGGCGGCGTTCAGCTGCGCGCGCGTGTTCTCGATATTCGCGACCGCCTGATCGAACACCGTGTCGATCCAGGCGCTGCCGCGCACGCCGGGCTCCTGCTCCTGCGCGGAGCGCAGCCGTTCGACCGGCGCGAGCGTCGCCTCGAAACCGCGCACGAGCGCCGCGCGCATCGCCGGATAGCCGTCGAAGCCGAGCGCCTTCGCGAAGCGGTTCGCGGTCGCGATCGACGCGTTCACCGCGAGCGCGAGCTCGTCGATCCGCATCGTCGCCGCGCGAAACGGATTCGCGAGCACAAACTCGCCCATGCGCCGGTGGATCGGCGTCATCGACGGCATCGCGGCCGCAATGCGCTCGGCGATCGCGGGTTCGTCGGCACCGACATCGGGAGGAACGGAAAGCGTCATGAGCTGCAGGCCGCAACGAAGATGTAAATCAATTTACACAATCCGCAAGGCGGAAAAAATAAACTTTCATCAGGGTTGTCACGCGGGTGCGCGCCCTTCGCACGCGGCGCGCGCGTCATTCGGGTTTTCCCTTATTCGTCGAATACCTTACAATTCGTCAGCTCGATTTTGCTGCACGACCCTTTCTGCAGTCCCGACACCGGGGTACATTCGATGCACGCCGCATCAGGGTCCGGCGCGCGATGCGCGGCCGGGGCGGCGTCGCGCTTCGTTGCACCCGCTACTGGATGCCCGCCATGCCCGATTCCCGTTCCTCGCCGCGTACCACGTTCAAGCCGCAGGTCGTACTGCCGTCGCTCGCGCTGATCGGCGCGCTGCTCGTCGTCTGTGCGTTGCTGCCCGACGAGGCCGGCGCGCTGTTCAGCGCCGGCCAGCAATGGGTCGTCGCGCGCTTCGACTGGTTCTATGTGCTGGCCGTCACGGCGTTTCTCGTGTTCCTCGTGCTGATCGCGGCCAGCGATTTCGGCAACATCCGGCTCGGCCCCGACGATGCGGAGCCCGAATTCAGCTTCGTGTCCTGGACGGCGATGCTGTTCGCGGCCGGCATGGGTATCGGCCTGATGTACTTCGGCGTCGGCGAGCCGATGCAGCACTTCCTGAAGCCGCCGACCGTCGAGCCCGCTTCGCCCGGCGCCGCGCGCGAAGCGATGCTGATGACGTTCTTTCACTGGGGCTTTCATGCGTGGGCGATCTACGGGCTGATGGGCCTCGTGCTCGCGTACTTCGGCTTTCGCTACAACCTGCCGCTCACGCTGCGCTCGGGGCTCTATCCGGTGCTGCGCGAGCGCGTGAACGGCTGGATCGGCCACGCCGTCGACGCGTTCGCGCTGGTCGGCACGGTCGCCGGCATTGCGACGACGCTCGGCTACGGCGTGATGCAGATCAGCGCCGGGCTGCATACCGTCGCCGGCTGGGATACGGGCGGCAACGCGTTTCGCGTCGGACTCGTCGCGCTGGTCGTGATCCTCGCGGGCCTGTCGGCGGCGAGCGGCCTCGACAAGGGCGTGCGGCGCCTGTCCGAGCTGAATCTGCTGCTGGCATTCCTGCTGCTCGCGTTCGTCGCGATCGCCGGGCCGACCACGTTCCTGTTGCGCGCGCTCAGCGACAACATCGGCCAGTATCTGTCGAGCCTCGTCGACCTGTCGTTCCGGACGTATGCGTATGCGCCGCCGCGCGACGAAGGCTGGTTCGGCGGCTGGACGATTCTCTACTGGGCGTGGTGGGTGTCGTGGTCGCCGTTCGTCGGGATGTTCATCGCGCGCATTTCGCGCGGCCGCACGATCCGTCAGTTCGTGATCGGCGTGCTGCTCGTGCCGACCGCGTTCAACCTCGTCTGGATGACCGTGTTCGGCAACAGCGCGATCTGGCTCGACACGCACGGCGCGGCCGGTGCGCTCGCGCAGACGGCCACCAACGTCGACGCCCTGCTGTTCCGCTTCTTCGATTTCCTGCCGCTGTCGCAATTGCTTTCGATCGTGGCGATCCTGCTGATCGCGGTGTTCTTCGTCACGTCGGCCGATTCCGGCGCGTTCGTGATCGATCAGATCGCGACGCGCGGCGCCGCGCGCTCGCCGGTCTGGCAACGGCTGTTCTGGGCCGCGCTGCTCGGCGTGACGGCAGCCGTGCTGCTCGTCGCCGGCGGCCTCGGCGCGCTGCAGGCGATGACGCTGATGGCCGCGTTGCCGGTGGCCATCATCATGCTCGCGTTGTGCTACGGCCTCTGGCGCGGGCTCGCCGCCGATCGCGCGCACTACTCGCAGGACGTCGCGCCCGCGACCAGCTTCTGGACCGGCCAGCACTGGCGCCATCGTCTGACGCACATCCTGCGCCAGACGACCGAGGCCGATGCGCGCCAGTTCGTCGCCGACACCGTGATGCCCGCGCTGCGCAAGGTCGCCGACGAATTGCGCGCGGGCGGCGTCGAGGCGCACGTGCAGCGCGACGGCGACGATGCGGTGCGGCTCACGGTGCCGACCGCCGAGCAGCGCGATTTTGTCTACGGCGTGCGCGTGACCGCGAAAACCGCGCCCGCATTCCTGATGCGCGAAGCGGCGGAGCCGCAGTCGGCGCGCCCGCATGTGTACGGCATCATCACGTTCTTCGAGGACGGGCGGCTCGGTTACGACATCGAATACCTGCGCGGCGACGAAGTGATCGCCGACGTGCTGCGCCAGTACGAGCGCTACGTGTCGCTCGCGGCCGACAAGCGCACGCATCTGCTGAGCCGCGCGCCGGGACACGCGACGGAGTCGGAATGAACGCGTGCGCCATCCCGCCCGCGACGCATGCAGGATTCGAGCGATGAGCGGCATCCTGCACGATCGCACTGCCGACTTCGTCGCGCTCGGCACGCTCGTCCTGCTCTATGTCGGCGCATTGGGCATCGCGCTGTGGCGCATCCGCGCCGCTGCGGCGCGCGGCAAGCTCTACTGGTTCGTCTGCGTGGCGCTGCTGGCCGGCGGCGCGGTCGCGATCGCCGGCAACCTCGCGCCCGTGCCGAACAGCGGCGAGATGCCGCCGGGCTTCGCGCTCGGCGTCGAGGCGAGCCTGCTCGGACTCGCGCTCGTCGCGATGGGCTGCGCGTGGCTGATGCTGCGCGCCCGGCGTCGCTGACCTGCATGCGCCGTCGTCCGGCGCGGCATCGCGCACGGACCGCGCGCCCGTGGTGCGCGCGGCTGCCCGCGCCGCGCCTTACGCGGCCGACGATGGCGCGCGTGCGGTGACCAGCCAGCACGCCGCCTCGAACCGCACGTCGGCGCCCTGCACGTAAGGTTCGAACGCGTTGCGGATCGTTTCGACCACGCGGCGCCGCGTCGCATCGTCCACCTGCTGCAGCGCAAGGCCGACCGGCCCCAGCCGCCCGATGTAGTCGTTCAGCGCGGGTTCCGGCAGCGCGCATGCGATATCGACGGGCTCGATCGCGATGTCGGCCCAGCCGCTGTCGGACAGCACCGCTGCAATGCGCTGCCGGTCGCCGAACGCGAACTGCCCAGGCGCGCCGGGCCGTCGCGGCGGCAGGTCCGGCAGCAGCGGCGCCGCGGCCCGCTCGGCGGTCGTCATGAACGGATTCTCGGCCGCACTGCGCCACGCGACGAACCGCAACGCCGCGTCGGTGCGCGCCGCACGCCGCAGATTCGCGAACGCGCGGACCGGATCGTCGAAAAACATCACGCCGAAACGCGACACGATCAGATCGACACTGGCGGGCACGAACGCATGCGTCTGCGCATCCGCGCACACGAAGTGCACGCGCAGGCCGCTGCGCTTCCCACGCTCGTGCGCCGCGTCGATCATCCGCGCCGAAATATCGACGCCCGTGCACTGTGCGTCCGCGCCGAGCCGCCGCGCGATGTCGAGCGTGACCGCGCCCGTCCCGCAGCCGACATCCAGCACGGCGCGCGCGGACGATGCGGCTGCGGCATCCGCGAGCAGTGTCGCGAACGGCTCGAACAGCCGGTCGAGCGACGCCTGGATGTCCACCCACGCGCGTCCCGACGGGCCGTTCCACAGCGCGGACTGTTCTTCGTTGGCGTGGTTCTGTTTCATTCGCGGCTCCCGTTGTCTGCTTCGTCGATCGTCCATCACACTGTGCTGCCTCAAGGCGGCTTGAAGTCAACCCTGTCGCGGCGCGTCCCGACACGCCCGCGCTGCGCCTTATTTTCATATTTCTTACATTTGCGCTGCGTAACGTTGGCGGCTTTCGTACGGTGCTCCCCATGCGACGACTCCTCTCTCGCGCGTTGCGCGCGCACTGCGCGGCCCTTGCGGCCTTCGCGTCACTGTCCGCGTGTTCGAACCACATCGATGCGCCCGCCGATCCGGCCAGCGCCGCCATCAACGTGCAGGCCGCGTGGGTCGAGATCGGCGATGCGAACCAGGCGATCGCGCGCGCGATCACGGCCTATCAGCCGGCGTCGTCCGACGATCCGCTGTGTCCGCAGCTGATCGTCGACGGCAAGCTGTCGCGGATGACGCTGCGCGCGGGCGCCGCGACGGTGCCGCAACGCCCGACGGCGAGCGACCCGGCCGATTCGAAGCCGTCGAGTTTTCCGGTCAGCGTCTGCGAAGCGACGCTGCCGGCCGACGCGCAGACGGCCAGCGTCGCGGGCCGCACGTTGCCGCTGCCGAAAGCGCAGCCGCAGCGCATCGCGATCATCGCCGACACCGGCTGCCGGATGAAAAAGGCCGACAACGCATGGCAGGCGTGCAACGACCCGACGGTATGGCCGTTCGACACGATCGCGGCCAGCGTCGCGAAGCTGTCGCCGGATCTCGTGCTGCACGTCGGCGACTATCACTACCGCGAAAACGCGTGCCCGCCCGACATCGCGGGCTGCAAGGACAGCCCGTGGGGCTACGGCTGGGATACCTGGCAGGCCGATCTGTTCCGGCCGGCGGCGCCGCTCATGGCGAAAGCGCCGTGGGTCGTCGTGCGCGGCAACCACGAGGAATGCGCGCGCGCCGGTCAGGGCTGGTTCCGCTTCCTCGATCCGCGCCCGTACTCGGCGTCCCGCTCGTGCGACGATCCGGCGAACGACAACGACGCGAACTATTCGGAGCCTTACGCGGTGTCGCTCGGCGGCGGTACGCAGGTGATCGTGTTCGATAGCGCGAAGGTGGGCCGCAACGCGCTGAAGCCGACCGACGCGCAGTTCCGCATCTACCAGAAGCAGTTCCAGACGGTGGCCGCGCTCGCGTCGAAGGCCGGCATGACGACGACGATCTTCACGAACCATCATCCGATCCTCGCGTTCGCGCCGATCGCAGGCAGCACGCCCGCACCCGGCAACCTCGCGCTGCAGTCGGTGATGTCGAGCCTCAACGCGCAGGCGTACTATCCGCCCGGCGTGCACGTCGCGCTGCACGGCCACGTGCACGACTTCCAGGCGATCGACTTCTCGTCCGGCCATCCGGCGACGATCGTGTCCGGCAACGGCGGCGACAACCTCGACGTCGCGCTGCCCGATCCTTTCCCGGCCGGCCTGACGCCCGCGCCCGGCGCGGTGATCCAGCGGCTGTCGCACAACAACAGTTTCGGCTTTCTGATCATGGAGCGGCGCGCGGCGCCGGCGACCGGCTGGGTATTCCACGCGTATTCGGCGGCGGGCAAGCTGCTCGCGTCATGCGATCAGTCGGGGACGACGCTCGCATGCGACAAGACGGGATTCATTGCACCGTGATCGACGAGGTTCGATATGCGCATCGTCCGGCGCATTTGCGCGATCGCTGCGCCGCCGTGACGAAGTCGCTCACGGATTCGGCGCGAGTTTCCGCTGCGATGGCAGACGCCGTTCCGTTCGAGACGTCCGCTCCGGCTGCCGCTTCGGCCGCTTCAGCCGATTCGGTAGGCCGGGCCGCCGCGCCTGCGCCAGGCGCGACTTCCGTTCCCGCGCGCGCCCGTCGAAAACGCATGCTGCTCGCATGTGCCGCCGCGACGCTTGCCGGGCTGGCGCTTACGGCAAGCGCCGCGCCGCCTTCGGAAACGGTCCTGCTGCCCGGTGCGCCGCCGTCGCGCGTGGTCGGCGTCGTCGGCAACGGCACACCGCAGGTCGCCGGCAAGATCGACGCGGCAACCGCGCGCTTCGCGCCCGAGCCCACGCTCGTCGCGCTCGGCCGCCGGATCTTCTTCGACACGCGGCTGTCCGAGCCGCGCGGCATGTCGTGCGCGGGGTGCCACGATCCGGGCCGCGCGTTCGCGCCGACGCTGTCGGCGGCTTCGCTCGCGGGGCCCGGCGTGCCGCAAGGCAGCCGCCCCGGCCGCTTCAGCGCGCGCAACGCGCCGTCGCTGCTGTACGTGCGCTATGTGCCGCGCCGCCACTTCTATCAAGACGACGATGCACCCGCGCCGTCGCCGTTCGGCGGGCTGTTCAGCGACGGCCGTGCCGACACGCTCGCCGAGCAGATCCGCGGCCCGCTGTTCGATCCGAACGAGATGAACAACCGTTCGCCGGCCGCGCTGCTGCGCAAGGTCGACGCGACCGATCTCGGTGCCGATCTGGCCGCCCGCTTCGGCATCTCGGTGCGGCGCGACCCCGAGCAGCTCGTACCCGCGCTCGGGACCGCCGTCGAAGCGTATTTGCAGAGCGACGAAATGGCGCCATTCACGTCGCGCTTCGACGCGTATCTGCGCACGCGCACGCCCCTCGCGCCGGCCGAGATGCGCGGGCTCGCTCTGTTTCGGAATCCCGACAAGGGCAACTGCATGAGCTGCCATACGCTGTCGGAAACGTCGAGCCGCCCGGAGCGCTCGCTGTTCACCGACTTCGGCTACGACGCGATCGCGGTGCCGCGCAATCGCGCGCTCCCGGCGAATCGCGACCCGCGGCACTTCGACAACGGGCTGTGCGATACCGCGCGCCGGCTGCGCTGGCCCGAGCCGACGCAATGGTGCGGTTATCTGCGCACGCCGGGGCTGCGCAACGTCGCGGTGAAGCAGACGTTCATGCACAACGGCGTGTTCGCCAACTTGCGCGACGCGGTCGCGTTCTACAACACGCGGTCGACCGATCCGCGCCGCTGGTATCACGGCGCGGCGACGTTCGACGACGTGCCGGCCGCGTATCGCGGCAACATCAACGTCAATTCGACGCCGATGAACCGCCGGCCGGGCGCCGTGCCCGCACTGACCGACGCCGAAATCGACGACATCGTCGCGTTCCTCGGCACGCTGACCGATGCGCGCTATGCGGGGCTCGCTGCGGCGCGTGGCGGAACGGCGGCCAATGTGGCGCGCGCGCAGGCGCCTGCCTCGGCCGTGCGCGCCGCTGCCGCCGCGCCGGCGCGCTGACCCTGGCCGGATGGCCAGGAGCGTGCGTGCTCGCTTGCAGTCGCCTCAAACACTGTTTATATTTACAGTACTGTATCAATGAACAGTGGAGGTGTGCGATGGAACATCTGGTCCGTATCGTCAACGACACCGACCGCCAGGTATTGGCATGGCTGCGGGCGCAGGTCGGCGATGCGCGCGTCGAGCGCGCTGCCCGTCAGCTCGGCCATACGCGCAAGCCTTACCCGTCCGCGGTATGCCGGTATCTGGGGATGAGTGCACCGGCCACGCTGCGGCATGCGCATCGGCCGCGCGTGGCGCGCGACTTTTCCGTCGGCGATCGCTATCTGTCCCTGATTCGCGAACACCTCGCCTCACATAGCGCGGGCCGCTGATCGTGCGCGCGCCCTCCCGCTCGCGCGCCGTTCGTGCGAGCGATCGCGTCCGCTCAGCCCGCCGCGATCGCGTCGCGCACGAGCCGGCCCAGCGTGTCGAATGCCGCCTCCTGTGCGGCGTCGAAGGCCCGCGTGCAGCCGATCCGGATATAGGCGTCGAAGCGATTCGAGTTCGAAAAGATCGAACCGGGCGCGATCCTGATGCCTCGAGCGAGCGCGGCATCGAACAATGCGTCCGAATGCACGCCGTCGGGCAGCGCGATCCAGAGCAGCATCCCGCCCGGCGGCCGGTTCATCCGTGTACCGGCGGGGAAATGCCGCGCAATCGCATCCGCTGTTGCGTCGCGCTGTACGCGCAGTTGCTCGCGGAATCGGCGCAGATGGCGGTCGAACGCGCCCGAACCGACGAATTCGGCTGCCACTGCCTGGAGCAGCGCCGCGTTGTGACGGCTGTGCGCGAACTTCAGCATCTTCACGCGCGCGTGCCAACGCCCGCCGCTCATCCAGCCGAGTCGCATTCCCGGCGCGAGCACCTTGTTGAACGACGGGCAATAGATGACTGTGCCGTCCCGGTCCCATGCCTTCACGGGCTTCACCGCCTGCGGCACGTCGACGAGTTCGCGGTACGGCTCGTCCTCGATCACGGCCACGCCGCGGCTCGCGCACAGCGCGACGAGCGCCGCCTTGCGTTCGTCGGGCATTACGCTGCCGAGCGGGTTCTGCAGGTTCGGCACGACCACGACGGCGCGAATGTCCGGATAGGCGTTCAGCGCGACTTCGAGTGCCTCGATCGACAGCCCCGTCGTCGGGCTCGCCGGAATTTCGAGCGCGCGCATGCCGAGGCTTTCGAGCAGTTGAAGCAGCCCGAAGAACGCCGGCGATTCGATCGCGATCGTGTCGCCGGGCTGCGCGACTGCGCGCAGCGCGAGATTGACTGCGTCGACGCCGCCGCTCGTCGACATCACGTCGTCCGGCGATACCGTTACGCCGTACGACAGCGCGCGCTTCGCCATCGCGTGGCGGAACTCCGGCAGGGCGTCGATGCGCCCCGCGTCGGTCAACAGCGTCGGCTTGCGCCGCAGCAGGCGGATCGCGAGCGCCTGCAGACGTTCGGTCGGATACAGCGACGCGGCGGCGGACGCGCCGCCGAGGTTCAGCGCATCGGTCGCCGTGTGGCCGCGGTCGATCACACGCGACACGCGTTCGTGCAGCCCCGCGAACGGCGGCGCGATGGCGAGCGGCGCCGCATCGCCTTCCGGCAGCGCGTCGAGCACCGGCGATGCGCGGCGGCGCACGAAATACCCGGACCGCGGCCTTGCCTCGCACCAGCCCGCATCCTCGAGCCGCCGGAACGTCTGGATCGCCGTCGACAGGCTCACGCCGTGCTGCGCCATGAACGTGCGCACGGACGGCATCCGGTCGCCGGGCGACAGCGTGCCGGCCGCGATGATGCGGCGGTAATGCTCGGCGAGCCGTTCGTACAACGGCTCGCCGTCCATCGGCAAGGCTTCTCGAGCGATGTCGGCAAAGGGTGTCATGCGAGCGATCGTGCCGGCCGCGCGCAGTGCGCGCCAGATACAGATGCGAGGTAAACCCACCGATACAGCGCACAAAAATCGCGGCCTGCAACGCAACAGATTCTCGTCGGCTGAATCTGTTGCGCTTGTGCCCGTTTCCCTAACCTGAGTGCACGCTATCGCCTCGCCGTCGCGGGGCTGCGTTACCGGGAAAGGACTCGCGATGCAAACGCAAGACATCCGGCTCGACGCCGGGCAAAGCCACTTTGCGTGGCTCGACAAGGGCTGTCGGTTGATCGTGCTGGACGGCGCGCTTGCCGTCACGTGGCGGGACCGCACGCTCGACTGGCTGCCCGACGCGCCTCTGACGGTCCGTCGCGTGCTGACCGAAGGCGAATGTCTGACGATGGATGCGCCGGGTCACGTTGCACTCGCGGCCGGTGCCGGCGCAGACGTACGCGTGACAATCGTCACGCCCGCCGGTCGATACAGCTGGCGCGACCGGCTGCACGCGTGGTTGAGTCGGCTGCCCGCCCGGCTCACCGCATCGCCGCGCGCGCACGAGCGGTCGTGACGCTACGGTGCGTCGTCTGTCCGCGGGGCTGGCCCTATGCCGGATCGCGGCCTGCGCCATGACGCCGATATAACCGGGGACGCCGGCATCGACCGATGCCGAAACGTCCCGCCGCGTCGACGCAGTCTCGCGATCGCCCGACGCCCGGTCACACGTTCTCGCCCGCGATCGCGTCGGCGCCGGCCTCGCGCCGCGTGCCGCCGAGCACGAGAACGGCAAGCCCCGCAACCACACACGGCACCGCGACGACGGCAAAGGCGGTCGGCAGCGGCAGCCCCGCCGCGAGCATTGCGCCGCCCGCCATCGAGCCGACCACCGACCCGCCGCGCCCGATCCCGTTGGCCCAGCTGACGCCCGTCGTCCGGCAGTCGGTCGGATAGAACGCCGCCGATAGCGCATTCGCCCCCACCTGCGAGCCAGACACGCAGAAGCCAGCTGCGAACACGGCCAGCGCGGCGCCCCACGGCGATGCCGCGCAGATGCCGATCGCCGCGACGAACACGCCGGCCGCCACGTAGCTGCAGGCCAGCACGCGATGCGGATCGAAGCGGTCCATCAGCCAGCCGAGCACGATCGCACCGAGCGTACCGCCGATCTGAAACATCGCGGTCACGCGCGCGGCGGTCTGCAGCGTCGCGCCGGTCGTGCGCAGCAGCGTCGGCAGCCAGCTCGACAGCAGGTAGATCACGAGCAGACTCATGAAGAATGCGAGCCACAGCAGCAGCGTACCGCGCAGCAGATCGGGCCCGAACAGCCGGCCGAGCGGCGACGCCGCCGGCTTGCCGCGCGGCGCGACGAACGACGCGTGCGCGAGATGCGGATCCGGCGCGATGCGGCTCAGCAGCGCCGCGATCCGCTCGCGCGCCGCGCCGCTGTTCACCAGATAGCGCACCGATTCCGGCAGCCGCCATGCGAGCACCGGCAGCAACAGCAGCGGCGCGACACCGCCGAGGACGAGCACCGCGCGCCAGCCGTCGCGTTCGATCAGCGATGCGGCGACGAGGCCGCCGAGCGCCGAGCCGATCGTGAAGCCGCAGAACATCGTCGTCACGAGCAGCGAACGGCGACGCGCGGGACAGTATTCGGACGTCAGCGTGATCGCGTTCGGCATTGCACCGCCAAGCCCGAGCCCTGTCACGAAGCGCCACGCGATCAGTTCCGTGACACCGCCCGCACTCGCGGACGCGGCGCTCGCGACGCCGAAGCATGCGACGCAGGCGAGCAGCAGCCGCTTCCGCCCGAACCGGTCGCCGAACGGCCCGAACGCCAGTGCGCCGGCCATCAGCCCGGCGAGCCCTGCGCCGAACACCGGCGCGAGCTGCGCAGGCGACAGTTGCCATTCCGCCCGGATCACGGGCGCGACGAATCCGATCGACGCGGTGTCGAACCCGTCGATCGCGACGATGAGAAAGCACAGCACGACGATCGCGATCTGAAACGGCGACACGCGACGCCGGTCGATCCATTCGCTGACGTCGACGGACAGCGTGGTATTCATGATGATGTCTCCTCCAGGAACGCGCGCGGCTCGGCCGGCGCGCGGGACCGTCGTGCGCGTTACGCGACCGGCTTCAGGCAGTCGTCGGCGCGCCATCCATGCAGCCACTCGAGCGCGTCGTAGAACTGCGACTGCGTGCGTCCGACCCACAGCGCATTGCGCACCTGCCGCTCGACGCCCTTCGCGTGATAGATGCGCCCCATTTCGCGCGCCGAATACAGCACGCGCGCGGTACGCGGAATCCGCACGCGTTCGTACAGCGCGAACGCGGCCTCGAAATCGCCATCGGTCTGCGCGACGGCCGCGCCGAGCGTGACCGCATCCTCGAGCGCCTGACAGGCGCCCTGCGCGATGTACTGCGTCATCGGATGCGCGGCGTCGCCGAGCACCGTCGCGCGGCCCGCGCTCCAGCGCTCGACCGGATCGCGGTCGGCCGTCGCCCAGCGCTTCCACGACGTCGGCCGATCGAGCATCTGCCTGGGCAGCGCATGAATGCCCTCGAAATACGACAGCACTTCCTCCTTGCTGCCGTCGCGCACGCCCCAGGTTTCCTGCTCGCGGCTGTGGAACGTGACGACGAGGTTGTACTGGCGGCCGCCGCGCAGCGGATAGTGGACGAGATGGCAATGCGGGCCGGCCCATACGACGGGCGCGTTGATCTGCAGATCGACCGGCATGTTCTCGACGTCGACGACCGCGCGGTAGACCACGTGCCCCGTCACGCGATGCGCGTCGCCGATCAGCGCGTGGCGGATCGCCGATTTCACGCCGTCGCAGCCGATCACCGCCTCGGCGCGATAGCGTTCGCCGTGCTGATCGACCACGGTCACGCCGTTGCCGTCCTGTTCAAAGCCGCACACCTGCGTGCTGGTGCGAAACTCGATCAGCGGATGATTCCTGACCGCCTCGTAGATCGACAGATGGATGTCCGCGCGATGAATCACCGCATACGGATTGCCGAACCGTGCGCGATACGCGGCGCCCGTATCGATGCGCGCGACTTCGTGCGCATCGACCGCATCCATCAGCTGCAGCCAGTCGGTAAACACCGCACGGCTGCGCGCCGCCTCGCCGACGCCGAGCGCGTCCAGCGCATTGAACGCGTTCGCGGCGAGCTGGATGCCCGCCCCGATCTCGCCGATCTGCGCGGCCTGCTCGAGCAGCTTCACGCGGATGCCCTGCCGCGCGAGCGCGAGCGCCGTCGCCAGCCCGCCGATGCCGCCGCCGATCACGAGCACGCGGCGACCCTTGTCTCCTGCCTGATTCATGTCTGTCTCCCCCGATCGCCTCAGGCGACGTAATCCGGTTGCCGCTGCGGCTGGGCGGCCAAGAAGGCCGGCTCGCGCTGCGCGTGTTCGTACACCGCGAGGCTGCGCGGATACGCGCTCAGATCGCAGTCCATCCGCAGCGCGTTCGCGATCTGCGGGACGAGGCACACGTCGGCCAGCGTCGGCGCATCGCCGAAGCACCACGGCCCCGTGTCGGCGCGCGCGAGCAGGCGCTCGACGCCCGCCATCCCTTCGGCGATCCAGTGCCGGTACCACGCCGTCTTCTGCTGCGGCGTCACGTCGAGTTCGCCGTCGAGATAGCGCAGCACGCGCAGGTTGTTCACCGGATGGATGTCGCAGGCGATCAGCAGCGCAAGCTCGAGCACGCGCGCACGCTGTCGCGGATCGACGGGAATCAGCCGCGGCTGCGGATGCGTCGCGTCGAGATAGTCGATGATCGCGAGCGACTGACCGAGGCGGAAATCGCCGTCGACGAGCGCGGGCACCGACGCGGAGGGATTGACGTCGTCGACGTAGTGCGCGTCGCGATGCGCGCCGATGCGGATGTTCACCGGCAGCGTGTCGTAAGACAGCCCTTTCAGCGCCAGCGCAATGCGCACCCGGTAGGACGTCGAACTGTTGAAGAAGCTATGCAGTTGCACGATGGGACCTTTCGAAAACGGGCGTCAGACGACGCGCACGGTCAGTTCGCCGAGCCGCTCGACACCGACCTTCATCTCGTCGCCGCGCACGACCGCGCCCACGCCTTCCGGCGTGCCGGTAAAGATCACGTCGCCCGGTTCGAGGCGGAAGAATTTCGACAGGTCCGCGACCGTCTCCGCGACCGACCAGATCAGGTGCGACACGTCGCTCTTCTGCTTCGTCGCACCGTTGACGGTCAGCCACAGGCCGCCCTGCTCGAAATGGCCGACTGCGCTCGCCCGATGCACCGGGCCGATCGGCGCCGAGCGGTCGAACGCCTTGCCGATTTCCCACGGACGACCCATCTCGCGCATCTTCATCTGCAGGTCGCGGCGCGTCATGTCGAGGCCGACCGCATAGCCCCACACGTGGTCGAGCGCGCTGCCGAGCGGAATGTCGGCCCCGCCCTTGCCGATTACCGCGACGAGTTCGGCTTCGTAGTGATAGTTCTGCGTCTGCGACGGATACGCGAGTTCGAGCGTTTCGCCGTATGCGACCGGCACGACGGCGTCGGCCGGCTTGCAGAAGAAGAACGGCGGCTCGCGATCGGGATCGAAGCCCATCTCGCGCGCATGGGCGGCATAGTTGCGGCCGACGCAGTAGACGCGGCGCACCGGAAAACGGGCATCGCTGCCGGCGACAGGAAGTGCGGCCGGGGCTTCGGGCGGGAAAACGAAAGTCATGAACGGCTCCAGCGTAGACATGAATGAAGGGGCGCGCGCCGCGACTTCGGCGGCGCGCGGAAAACGGATCGTGAACAGCCGCCGGCGTCAGTCGCGCGCTTCGCGCAGCAGGTTCAGCGCGGACAGCACGGGCCGGTCGGAATAGCTGAACAGCACGCTGTCGGACGATGCCGACAGCCGCACCGGCGCCCACGACGGCGCGACGAAGATGTCGTGCGGCTCGAACGCGAACGCGTCGCCGCCGATATGCGCGGTGCCGCTGCCTTCGACGACGCAGTAGATCGTCGCGTCGGTGCTGCGATACGTGCGGCCGTCGAAGCCGGCCGGCAGGAACTGCATGAAGGTCGCGATCGTCGGCATCGGCCAGCCGCCGGTCGCCGGGTTCACGTAGCGCAGCTTCACGCCGTCCCAAGCGTCGAGCTCGCCGTTCCGGTACAGCGCGTCGAGCGCCTCGCGGCTGCGCGCATACGGGTAGCTGAAGATCGGCGAGGTCGGATCGGTCACGCGATGCCGCACCGGCACCATGTTGTGGCCGTAGCGCGCGAAGCTGTCGCCTTCGGGCCGGCTGACGGGCTGCACGGCTTCCGGGTAGTTCTCCGCGAACCCCGCGTCGAGATGCGCGACGAGCGGAATGTCGAGCCCGTCGAGCCACACGACCGGCTCGCCGCCCGCTTCCACGGACGGATTGCCGTGGTCGTGCCAGGTCCACGACGGCGTGATGATGAAGTCGCCCGGATGCATCGTCGTGCGCTCGCCGTTCACCGCGGTCCACGCGCCGCGCCCTTCGACGATGAAGCGCAGCGCCGATTGCGTATGGCGATGGCTCGGCGCGATCTCGCCCGGCAGGATCAGCTGCAGACCCGCGTACAGGTTCGGCGTCATGCTCGAACGGCCGGGCAGCCCCGGATTCTCCAGCACCAGCACGCGGCGCACGGCCTCTTCGGCGCTGATCACGTCGCCGGCCTGCATCACCAGATCGCGCACCTGCGCGTACTTCCAGATCGCGGGCCGGGCGGCCGGCTGCGGCGTCTTCGGCACGAGGCTGTGCAGCGACTCCCACAGCGGCGTCAGGCGCTGCTCGGCGATGCGCGCGTAATAGGCGGCGCGCGACGGGTCCGGATGTCGGGTCGTCATGGTGTCTCCTGGTATCGGCCGATCGCGGCATCGGCGCTCGTTCTGGGCGGCGGCCGCACGATGCGGCCTGTTGACGGATTTATATGCGACCAGACATATCCCGTAAAATGATCAAATCATCTAATTCATATGGTTCTGGATATATCTCTCGATACGAGGCACGCAATGGACTGGACTTACCGTCTGCGGCTGCGGCATCTGCAGGTGCTGCTGAGTCTGGCGAGCACCGGCAATCTGAGCCAGTCGGCGGCGGCGCTCGCGACCACGCAGCCGGCGTTGTCGAAGTGGCTGAAGGAACTCGAAGAAGACGTCGGGCTGCCGCTCTTCGAGCGGCATGCGCGCGGGTTGCGGCCGACGCCGTACGGCGACGCGCTGATCGAGCACGCGCGCCGCGTGGAGGCGCAGCTCGACGTCGCGCGCGACGACATGGCCGCACTGCGCGAAGGCGGCAGCGGCCTCGTGATGATCGGCACATCGGGCGTCGCGGCCGCCGACACGGTGCCGCTCGCGGTGTCGCAATTGCTGAAACGGATGCCGCGCGCGCAGGTGCGGCTCAACGAAAGCACGCTGGTGCAGCTGATGCCGCAGCTCGCGCGCGGCGAACTGGACATCGTCGTCGGCCGCACCGGCTCCGCGTCGGTCGATCCGCTGCTGCAGGTCGAAACGCTGTACGTCGATCCGGTCGTGTTCGTCGCGCGGCCCGATCACCCGCTCGCCGGCGCGGCTTCGGTCGGCTGGGACGACGTGCTGTCGTACACGTGGATCGTGTGGCCGGCCGGCACGCCGGTGCACAATGCGCTGCAGGCGGCGCTATCGGCGGCCGGCCGCACGCAGCCGCCGCATTGCGTCGAATCGAACTCGTCGCTCCTCAATCTGACGCTGCTGAACAATACGGACCTGCTCGGCGTCGCGTCGCAACGTGCCGCGCGACGTTTCGAGCAACTGAATGCGATCCGGATCCTGCCGATGCGGCTCGAAGGCCAGGGCGCGGTCGCGATGTACTGGCACCCGGACAGCGCGAACCGCGCGGCCGTCGCGGCCGCGATCGAATGCCTGCGCGCATGCGCCGCGCCGCAGATCGGTAGATGGGAAAAGGAAACGGCGGATTAGCGGCGGCGGCGCAGGCAGGCAGCATGCGCCGCGCTGCGTGCGCCGCCGTGCGTCACGCGCATTCGTCGGCGGCGGCGCCGTCGAGCATCAACGTGCCGACTCGGGCCGGCACGAGCGGCGAGCGCGGCACGGGCGGCGTCCAGCCGAACAGCGCTTGCGCGGCCGCACCGCATACGCGCCCCTGACACGCCCCCATTCCGCAGCGCGACTGCAGCTTCGCGGCCGTCCAGCCGGGCGCAGCGGCCACCGCGTCGAAACGCACGTCCTCGCATCGGCACAGTAGCGTATCGGGCTTCGCGAGCCGGCGAATCGGCTCGCGAATCGCGAAGCGCGTGCGCACCGCGTCGGCGAACGCCTGCCACTGCGCGCGGCGCGCGACGAGCGCCGGCAGCACATCGGTCTGCCCGGTCGCCGCGCAGCCCGCGATTTCGCCTTCGACCATCGCGAGCTCGCTGCCGCCGACGCCCGTGCACTCGCCGGCCGCGAAATGTCCGTCGCGGCTCGTGCGCTGATGCGCGTCGACGGCCACCGCGCCGTTTTCGACCCGGCATCCGAGATGACTCGGCAGCACGGTGTTCGGCACGAGGCCGAAGCCGCACGCGAGCCGGTCGCACTCGACGTCGAATTCGCGGTCGCCGCGGCGAATCCGCACGCCTTCGAGCCGTTTGTCGCCGAACGCCGCGACGACGTGCGCATCGGGCCGATAGGCCGCCGTGAACAGCTGCGCGGCCTGCGCGAGCTTCGACGGCCAGCGCCACAATCCGGCGCCGAACGCAGCCACGTCGCGCCAGGCGGCCTGCTCGAGCACGTGCGACACCTGCGCGCCGGCCTGGCGCGCGGTGGCCGCGCTCGCGAGCAGCAGCGGGCCGCTGCCTGCGATCACGATGCGCCGGCCGCGCACGTCGAGGCCGTACTTGATCAGCGCCTGCAGCCCGCCGGCGCCTGTTACGCCGGGCAGCGTCCAGCCGGGGAACGGCAGCAGCAGTTCGCGCGCGCCGCAGCACAGAATCAGCGCCCGGTATTCGAGCAGCAGTGCGCGTTCGTCGTCTTCGAGCAGCAGCGTTTGCGGCTGCGATTCCGCGACGATGCGCGTGGCCGCGAGATGCCTGACGTTCGGCAGCCGCAGCACGGCAAGCCGCTCGGCGGCCGCCGGTACCGGCGTCGCCGCGGCCGGCTGACGCCAGATCTGGCCGCCTGCACGCGGATTGTCGTCGACGATGGCGATCGTCACGTCGCTGCGGGCCGCGGCGCGCGCGGCCGACAGCCCGGCCGGGCCCGCGCCGACGATCGCGATGTCGACGCTCAGTCGTTCCTGCTTCATCGCGTGCGCTCCACCTGCATGCCGTCGCGGCACAGCGTCTGGCACGCGAGCCGCCGACGGCCGTCGATCGTCATCCTGCACTCCTGGCAGACGCCCATTCCGCAAAACGGCGCGCGCGGCGCGCCGGTGCACGACACGCGCGTCGTGTCGTCGCCGCTCGCCGCCACGGCGGCCGCGACGGTCACGCCGTCCGCCACCGTCAGCGCGCGGCCGTCGAGATGAATGATCATGAAAGCGCTCCGGCTACGGGGGACGTCGTCAGAAAACGTCCCGGCAAATACGGTTCGATGTCGATCGCGGGCCGCTCGCCCGCCATCTGCGCGGCCAGCAGCCGCGCACTGCCCGGCGCGGTCGTCACGCCGAGCCCTTCGTGGCCGACGGCGAGCCATACGCCGGGCCGCGCCGGATGTTCGCCGAGCAGCGGCAGGCCGTCCGGGCTCGCGGCACGGAAACCCGTCCATGCGCGGATCGCGTTCAGCTCGGCGAGATCGGGCAGGTAGCCGGCCGCGCGGCGCAGCATCCGCGCGAGCACCGGCGGCTCGATGCGCGGATCCTCGGTGTCGAACTGGCGCGACGACCCGATCAGCAGTTGGCCCGTCGGCCGCGGCTGCACGTTGAACGCGACCGACGTGCCGTCGCTCGCATGCGCGCTCGCCGCATAGCCGAGCTCGACGAGCTGGTGCGCGACGCGCCCCGGATAACGGTCGGTAATCAGCAGATGGCCCTTCTTCGGGCGCAGCGGCAGCTCGGGCAGCAGCGTACGCGCGGCGACGCCGTTCGCGACGACGACGCGTTGCGCGCGCAGCACGTCGCCGCTCGCCAGCGTGACGCGCGCGCCGTCGACGCCGACCGCGCGGTCGCGCCGCAGCACGATGCCGGGCCCGCGCTGCAGCAGCCAGTTCGCGGTCACCGGCGCGTAGAGAATCCCGTCGCCGGGAATCTTCAGCGCGCCGCCGAGGCCGGGCCGCAGCATCGGCTCGAGCCGCGCGAGCGCGGCCGCGTCGAGCAGTTCCCCGGCCACACCATGCGCGGCCAGCGTCGCCTGCTTCGCGCGCGCGAGATCCATCTCGTGCGCATCGGCGGCGAGCCACAGCGTGCCGCAGTTGCGATACGCGCAGCCGTCCGGCATGTCGCCGCTCAGTGCGCGCCACAGTTCGATCGAATAATGGCTGAGCGCGAGTTCGGCCGCGTTGTCGTCCATCGCGACCAGGTGCCCCATGCCGGCCCCCGTCGCGCCGCCGCTCGCATCGTCGACGACGATCACGCGCAGCCCGCGCTGCGCGAGCTCGTGCGCGCACGCGGCGCCGACGATGCCCGCGCCGATCACGACGACGTCGGTTGCCGCTTCGCTCACGACACGATGCCCCAGCCGAACGGATCGTCGTCCTCGATCAGCAGCGTCGCTTCGGCGCTCAGATGCGCGCTGCCGCGAATCGTCGGCACGATGCCGCCGTCGGCTTCCACATAGCTCGCGTGGAACACGCTGCCGATCACGCTCGCCTGGCGCCACACCGCACCCGGCGCGAGCTTGCCGTCGGCCGCGAGGCACGCGAGCTTCGCGCTGGTACCGGTGCCGCACGGCGAGCGATCGTACGCGAGACCGGGGCACAGCACGAAGCTGCGGCTGTCGTGTTCGGAATCGTCCGCGAACAGTTCGATGTGATCGATCTCGCCGCCGTTCGCGCCCGTGATGCCCGCGCGTTCGAGCCCTGCGCGCACCGCGCTCGCGTACGCCGTCAGCGCCGCGACGTTGTCGCCGGCGACGCGCTGCCCGTGATCGCTGATCAGGAAGAACCAGTTGCCGCCCCACGCGATGTCGCCGCGCACCGGGCCGTAGCCCGGCACGTCGAGCGCGACGTCCTTCGCGTGGCGATACGCGAGCACGTTGCGCACGCTGACCGACAGATCGTCGTGCAGCGTCGCCTCGACGGTGCCGACCGGCGTTTCGATCCGGTGCACGCCGGGCCCGATGCGGCCCATGTGATGCAGCGTGCGCACGACGCCGATCGTGCCGTGGCCGCACATGCCGAGATAACCGCTGTTGTTGAAGAAGATCACGCCGGCCGCGGCGTCGGGCGACACGGGCTCGCACAGCAGCGCGCCGACGAGTACGTCGCTGCCGCGCGGTTCGAGAATGCACGCGGTGCGATAGCGGTCGTACTCGCGCGCGAGCAGGTCGCGCCGTTCGGCCATCGTGCCGCTGCCGAGCGACGGAAAGCCGGACACGACGAGCCGCGTGGGTTCGCCGCCCGTGTGCGAATCGATGATCTGGATGCGCTTCATCATGCGTCGTCCGAAAGTGGGGAAAGGGGCATAGCTTCCTCCGTCGCGCGTCCGGCCGCTTGTGGGTTTTCAATGAGGGCGGCGACGAAATCGGCATAGCGCACAAGCACGCCGCACGCGCCCCGAAGCGCTGTGCCGATTTCGTCATTCTGCTCCGGTAAACCGCTCAAGCGCGATAGTGGTTTGCGCGGCGATACTGGTTTCCGTTCCCCCGACGGCGGCATGCAGGTCTTCCCCCCTTCGCGCCGTCGTCTTCGGTCCGGCCAGGCCCGCGGGACGTTCGTATCGGCGCCTGCCGGCGCTGCACGAATGCCCGCGGGCCGTCCGGTCGCTCGAACCGGATTACGCCGACCGGCAGGCGTGCGCCGCTGCTCCGTCGGAGCGCGGCGCACACGAAGCCTGTGCCGACATTCCCATAGGAGACACGCCCATGCCAGGCCAAGGCAACGCTCAATCGTCCGTCCCGCTTTCCGGTTCCGCGCACCCCGACGCGGGCCACGGCAAATTCAAGAAACAGCTGTCGCTCACCGACCTGACCTTCATCGGTCTCGGCGCCATCTTCGGTTCCGGCTGGCTGTTCGCCGCGAGCCACGTGTCGACGATCGCCGGCCCGGCCGGCATCTTCTCGTGGCTGCTCGGCGGCTTCGCGGTGCTGCTGCTCGGCATCGTCTACTGCGAGCTCGGCGCCGCGCTGCCGCGCGCGGGCGGCGTCGTGCGCTATCCGGTGTTCTCGCACGGCCCGCTGCTCGGCTATCTGATGGGCTTCATCACGCTGATCGCGTTCTCGAGCCTGATCGCGATCGAGGTGGTAGCCGCGCGGCAATATGCGGCCGCATGGTTTCCGGGGCTCACCGTCGAAGGGTCGAGCGATCCGACGACGCTCGGCTGGCTCGTGCAGGCGGCCCTGCTCTGCTTCTTCTTTTATCTGAACTACTCGAGCGTGAAGACGTTCGCGAAGGCGAACAACATCATCAGCATCTTCAAGTTCATCGTGCCGCTGGCGGTGATCGCGGTGCTGTTCACGTTCTTCAAGCCCGCCAACCTCACCGTGCACGGCTTCGCGCCGTTCGGCATGCCGGGCATCGAAATGGCCGTGTCCGCCGGCGGCATCATCTTCGCGTATCTCGGCCTCACGCCGATCGTGTCGGTCGCGAGCGAAGTGCGCAATCCGCAGCGCACGATTCCGATCGCGCTGATCCTCTCGATCCTGCTGTCGACGCTGATCTACGTGCTGCTGCAGCTCGCGTTCATCGGCAGCATTCCGACCGACATGCTCGCCGCCGGCTGGCACGACGTCAGCAAGGCCTTTTCGCTGCCGTACCGCGACATCGCGCTCGCGCTCGGCGTCGGCTGGCTCGCGGTGATGGTCGTCGCCGACGCGATGATCTCGCCGAGCGGCTGCGGCAACATCTACATGAATGCGACGCCGCGCGTCGTGTACGGCTGGGCGAAGACGGGCACGTTCTTCAAGGTCTTCACGCGCGTCGACGAGGCGTCGGGCATTCCGCGCGCGGGCCTGTGGCTCACGTTCGGCCTCTCGATCTTCTGGACGATGCCGTTCCCGTCGTGGGAAGCGCTGATCAACATCGTGTCGGCGGCGCTCGTGCTCAGCTACGCGGTCGCGCCGGTGTCGGTCGCCGCGCTGCGCCGCACGGCGCCCGATCTGCCGCGGCCGTTCCGCGCGAGCGCGTTCGCGATCACCGGCCCGGCGTCGTTCGTGATCGCCGCGCTGATCGTCTACTGGTCGGGCTGGCACACGGTGTCCTGGCTGCTCGGCCTGCAGATCGCGATGTTCGCGATCTATCTCGCGTGCCGCCGCTGGGTGCCCACCGCGCATCTGAGCCTCGCCGAACAGGTGCGCTCGTCTGCGTGGCTGATCGCGTTCTACGCGGCCATGATCGTGCTGTCGTATTTCGGCGGCTTCGGCGGTACCGGCCAGCTTGCGCATCCGTACGACACGGTCGTCGTCGCCGCGGTCGCGCTCGTCATCTACTACTGGGGAGCGCATACGGGCGTCCGTTCCGAGAAGCTGCAGCTCGAGGACGACGAAGGCTGACGCGCGCGCCTTTCCCATCATCCGCCGGCCGGGCGATCGCGCCCGGCCCTGCATTTTTCCGAGGAGAACCATGCAACTCACAGGTCAGCTGTTGATCGGCCGGTCGGCCGTCGCCGGACAGAACGGCACCTTCCACGCGATCGCCGCCGCAACGGGCGAACCGCTCGAACCGGCGTTCGGCGGCGCAAGCCTGCAGGACCTCGAGACGGCCTGCGCGCTCGCCGACGACGCCTTCGACCTCTATCGCGAAACGAGCCTCGACGCGCGCGCCGCGTTTCTCGACGCGATCGGCCGCAACATCATGGCGCTCGGCGATGCACTGATCGAACGCTGCGTCGCCGAATCGGGGCTGCCGCGCGCACGCGTCGAGGGCGAACGCGGCCGCACGGTCGGCCAGCTTGCGCTGTTCGCGTCGCTCGTGCGCGACGGCGGCTTTCTCGACGCGCGCATCGATCCCGCGCGCCCCGATCGCAAGCCGCTGCCGCGCGTCGATCTGCGCCTGCGCAATGTCGCGATCGGGCCGGTTGCAGTCTTCGGCGCGTCGAACTTCCCGCTCGCGTTTTCGGTCGCCGGCGGCGATACCGCATCGGCGCTGGCCGCCGGCTGCCCCGTCATCGTCAAGGCGCACTCCGCGCACCCCGGCACGTCGGAACTGGTCGGCCGTGCGATCCAGCAAGCCGTGCAGGAATGCGGTCTGCCGGCCGGCGTGTTCTCGCTGCTGTTCGACGCGTCGCGCGAAATCGGTCAGGCGCTCGTCGCCGATCCGCGCATCAAGGCCGTCGGCTTCACCGGCTCGCGCGGCGGCGGCGTCGCGCTGATGCATATCGCGGCCGCGCGCCACGAGCCGATCCCCGTCTACGCGGAAATGAGCTCGATCAATCCGGTGCTGCTGTTGCCGGCCGCGCTCGATGCGCGACACGATGCGATCGCGCAGCAGTTCGTCGCGTCGCTGACGCTCGGCGCCGGTCAGTTCTGCACAAATCCGGGCCTCGTGCTCGCGGTCGACGGCCCCGCGCTGCGGGCATTCGAAGCGGCCGCCGCGAGCGCCGTTCGCGCGGCCGCCGCGCAGACGATGCTGACGCCGCACATCCACGCGAGCTACGCGCGCGGCGTCGCCGCGCTGAGCGACCACGAAGCGGTCGAATCGCTCGCGCAAGGCGCCGAAGGCGGCCGTCATCAGGCGCGCGCCGCATTGTTCGCCACGTCGGCCGACGCGTTCATGGCACACCGCGCGCTGCGCGACGAGGTGTTCGGCCCCGCGTCGCTGATCGTCCGCTGCCCGGACGCCGAAACGCTGCATCGCGTGCTCAAGTCGCTCGAAGGCCAGCTGACGATCGCCGCGCACCTCGCCGACGGCGACGCGCCGCTGTTCGCCGCGCTGCGCGCGACGCTCGAGCGCAAGGCCGGGCGCATACTCGTCAACGGTTTCGGCACCGGCGTCGAAGTCGGGCACGCGATGGTGCACGGCGGTCCGTTCCCGGCGACGTCCGACACGCGCACGACGTCGGTCGGCGCACGCGCGATCGAGCGCTTTCTGCGCCCCGTCTCGTACCAGGACGTGCCGGACGCGCTGCTGCCCGACGCGATCCGCGATGCGAATCCGCTGAACGTGCCGCAACGCATCGATGGCGTGCCGATGCCGCGCGAGGCGCGCAATGGCTGAGCCGATCGACGCCGTCGTCCTGTCGCTCGATGAAGTGCACGCGCTCGCGCTGCGCGTGCTCACGCATCACGGGCTGTCGGACGCGCATGCGCGCGCGATCGCGAACGTCATCACGCAAGGCCAGCGCGACGAGTGCCACTCGCACGGCGTCTACCGGCTGCTCGTCTGCGTGCGCTCGCTGCGCAAGGGCAAGGTCGATCCGCAGGCGGTGCCGACGCTGCGGCGGCTCTCGTCGTCGATCGTCGCCGTCGACGCCCATCGCGGCTTCTCGCTGCTGAGCTTCGAGACGGGCCTGCCCGTGCTCGTCCAGATGACGAAGCAGCACGGGATCGCCGCGATGGTGATCAACCGCTGCTATCACTTCTCCGCGCTCTGGCCTGAGGTCGAGGCCATCGCGGCGGAAGGGCTCGTCGGCATCGCGATGAATCCGAGTCACAGCTGGGTCGCGCCGGAAGGCGGCAAGGAGCCGGTATTCGGCACGAACCCGATCGCGTTCGCGTGGCCGCGGCCGAGCGGCATGCCGTTCGTGTTCGATTTCGCGACCAGTGCGATCGCGCGCGGCGACATCGAGCTGCACGCGAAGCAAGGCAAGCCGATCCCGCCCGAATGGGCGATCGACGCGCAAGGCCGGCCGACCACCGATCCGCGAGCCGCGCTGCAGGGCGCGATGCGCACGTTCGGCGGCCACAAGGGATCGGCACTCGCGGCGATGGTCGAGCTGCTCGGCGGCGCGTTGATCGGCGACCTGACGAGCCGCGAATCGATGGACTTCGACGAAGGCGTCGGCGCGACGCCGTGCCACGGCGAGCTCGTGATCGCGTTCGATCCGAAGGTGTTCCTCGGCGACGATCTCGACGCGGGCCTCGCGCGCGGCGAGCGGATGTTCGACTCGATCGTCGCGCAGGGTGCGCGGCTGCCGTCGCAGCGGCGCTTCGATGCGCGCGCACGCAGCATCGCGAACGGCGTGCGCATCCCGCGCGCGCTGTACGACGAAATCGTCGCGCTGCTCGACTGAACGGCTGGCGGCTGGCGGCGGCGCGGGCGGGCTGGCGCGGGCCGCCGCCCCCCACCCGCGCGGCGCCTGTGGGATAATCGCCGGGTTTGCCCAGGGCGCAGCTCAAGAGGTTGTTCGCACGGGCGCGCGAGGGGCCTCAATCCCGTGCCCCCACCCTTTTCCGCGATCTTTCTTCAGCAACCACAATGCCCACATACCGTTCCAAAACCTCCACCGCCGGCCGCAACATGGCGGGCGCGCGCTCGCTGTGGCGCGCCACCGGCATGAAAGACGACGATTTCCAGAAACCGATCATCGCCGTCGTCAACTCGTTCACGCAGTTCGTGCCCGGGCACGTGCACCTGAAGGATCTCGGCCAGCTCGTCGCGCGCGAGATCGAAGCCGCCGGCGGCGTCGCGAAGGAATTCAACACGATCGCCGTCGACGACGGCATCGCGATGGGTCACGACGGGATGCTCTATTCGCTGCCGAGCCGCGACATCATCGCCGACTCGGTCGAATACATGGTCAACGCGCACTGCGCGGACGCGATGGTCTGCATCTCGAACTGCGACAAGATCACGCCGGGCATGCTGATGGCCGCGATGCGCCTGAACATTCCGGTGATCTTCGTGTCGGGCGGCCCGATGGAGGCCGGCAAGACGCGCCTCGCGAACCCCGTCACGAAGACCGTCGAGCTGAAGAAGCTCGACCTCGTCGACGCGATGGTGATCGCAGCCGACCAGTCCTACTCGGATGCCGACGTCGCCGAAGTCGAACGCTCCGCCTGCCCGACCTGCGGCTCGTGCTCGGGGATGTTCACCGCGAACTCGATGAACTGCCTGACCGAAGCACTCGGCCTGTCGCTGCCGGGCAACGGCACGGTCGTCGCGACGCACGCCGATCGCGAACAGCTGTTCAAGCGCGCCGGCCGCCGCATCGTCGAACTGACGCGCCAGTACTACGAGCAGGACGACGAGCGCGTGCTGCCGCGCTCGGTCGGCTTCAAGGCGTTCGAGAACGCGATGACGCTCGACATCGCGATGGGCGGCTCGACCAACACGATCCTGCACCTGCTCGCGGTCGCGCAGGAAGCAGGGATCGCGTTCACGATGAAGGACATCGATCGCCTGTCGCGCGTCGTTCCGCAGCTTTGCAAGGTCGCACCGAACACGAACAAGTACCACATCGAAGACGTGCATCGCGCCGGCGGGATCATGGCGATCCTCGGCGAACTCGATCGCGCCGGCAAGCTGCACACCGACGTGCCGACCGTGCACGCACCGACGCTGAAGGACGCGCTCGATCAGTGGGACATCGTCCGTACGCAGGACGAGGCGGTCCGCAAGTTCTATCTGGCCGGCCCGGCCGGCATCCCGACGCAGGTCGCGTTCAGCCAGGACACGCGCTGGCCGAGCCTCGACCTCGATCGCGCCGAAGGCTGCATCCGCTCGTACGAGCACGCGTTCTCGAAGGAAGGCGGGCTCGCGGTGCTGACCGGCAACATCGCGCTCGACGGCTGCGTGGTGAAGACGGCCGGCGTCGACGAGAGCATCCTCGTCTTCGAAGGCACCGCGCACGTGACCGAATCGCAGGACGAAGCGGTCGAGCACATCCTGAACGACAAGGTGAAGGCCGGCGACGTCGTGATCGTCCGCTACGAAGGCCCGAAGGGCGGCCCGGGGATGCAGGAAATGCTGTACCCGACCAGCTACATCAAGTCGAAGGGTCTCGGCAAGGCGTGCGCGCTGCTGACGGACGGCCGCTTCTCGGGTGGCACGTCCGGTCTGTCGATCGGCCACTGCTCGCCCGAAGCGGCGGCCGGCGGCGCGATCGGTCTCGTGCGCGACGGCGACAAGATCCGCATCGACATCCCGAACCGCACGATCGACGTGCTGGTGTCGGACGAGGAACTGGCGCGCCGTCGCGAGGAGCAGAACGCAAAGGGCTGGAAGCCGGCGAAGCCGCGGCCGCGCAAGGTGTCCGCGGCGCTGAAGGCGTACGCGAAGCTCGTGATGTCGGCCGACAAGGGCGCCGTGCGCGACCTCTCGCTGCTCGACGACTGATGCCGGCTCGCGGGCGTCTGCCCGCGGGTCTGCGAAGCCGCTCCACGGAGCGGCTTTTTTGTGTCGTCGCCGATAGCAAGGGAACGCCGTCGCAGCACCGTGAAGATCGGCTCGGCGTCGACAGGCTTCTGCGCCCCCCGCACGTCGTCCGCCGGCACGCGCTCAAGCTTTTCGCGGACGATCCGTTAACGCGTGCGTCTCATAACCTTCAGCCAACGAACAGGCACGGAGATTGGACGCACATGTTATTCAACAAGCAGCGCTTCGCCGCGTTGATGCTCGTGATTTCGATCTCGAGCCATGCCAGCGATACGACCTCCGAGGTCAATCGCGAACAACTGGCGGCCGTCAAATCCGTGACGGTCGTCTATCCCGGTAAGCCGGTGTATATCGCGTTCGGGCCGTCCGGCCCCGTTCACATCCCCATTCCGCTTCCGGGTGCGGGCGTGGTCGGCGCGCTGGCAGCAGGCACCGCGGCCGGCGCGGTCAACGCCGAACTCGGCAAGAGCGACGATCATTCGCCCACCTTGCTGAACGATCTGGTCACCGCCCGATTCGGCGATACGGGGCTGAACCGGCGCTTCACCGACCGCATCGAGACGGTCCTGCGCAACCATGGCTTTACCGTCAAGGAAGTCGATGCGTCTGCGCCGGGTCTCCCGACGATCAAGCCGGACGAGCATTTCGCGTTGCACGCAAGCGGCGCGCCCTATCAGGGAAGCGATGCGGTTCTGTTCGTTCGCGTCGGAACAGGCTACGTATCGCCCGGTCGCTATCACGCCTACACGCGCAGAGCGATCGGCAACATCGTGATGTTCAAGAGCGACACCTACGAGGCGATTCTGAGCCAACACGTCAACTGGAAGCAGTCCGACGACGCCTACCGCTACGCGTCGGTCGACGCGCTGGGAAGCGATCTTCAACATGCCATCGACGGACTCGAGGAAGGCCTGATGGCCCAGGTCGATCCGTTCGACAAGCTGTTCGATGCGCCGCAGCGCTAAAGCGTCTCGAAGCGATCGCACGCGCTAAAATCGACGGTCGACGACCCACTTGATCGATGGCATGACGACGACATTCGACGACGCGACCACGGCAGCGATCGCGGCTTTTGCGCAACTGGATTTCTACACGGCCGTGCAGGCGATGCGCGCCGAGGCCGATTACGACCGCGAGCGGGACGAGTGGATCTCGCGCTATATCGACGAGCACGGCGGCGGCGCGGACGATGCGGAATACGACGCATTGCACGCGCAAGCGCAGGCAACGCCGGAATACGCGGCGTTCATCGATGCGATGCGCCGCGAAATCCTCGACTACTTCGGCGTGACCGACGATCAGCTGGACTGCATGATCGTGCTGCGCAACGACGACAGCGATGCGCTGTGGGCGGAAGTCAATCGACAGCGCAATGCGCTGGGAACCGGTGAAGTGCGCGGGGATCTTTGAGCGTCGCGTGTGCTTTAGGCTCCCAGCGATGCCGGATGCGCGATCCGTGTGCGGGCGGGCAAGCGGCGCCCCGGGCACCGCTTGTTGTCACCGCTTCAATCGAAGGACACGCTTTCCGACGGGAGGGGAAGCATTCGGATCTGTGGGAGCGAGCGAGTGTTGTCCGTCCAAGGCACGCTTAAATGTTGCCTCGGGATGACGCGCCGCAACGAGCGAGCAAGCGGTGTCCACGTAATCCGCCGACGTCCCCGCTTTTCACCGCCCTCGGCCATTCGCGCACGCTGCCGCACGCGCTCAATGACGGAACTCGTCCCCGCCCCCGCCACGACCGCCGCCCGCGTTCCCGCCGCCGCCCTGCTGATGACCGCCACCGCCGCCCTGACGCGGCTGCATCGCGGGTGCGCCGCCGCCCGGCGCGCCCTGTGGCCGAAGAACGGGCGGCAACCCCGGCGCGCGGCCGTTGCCTGACATGTTCGGCGCGGGCGCCGGTGAAGGCGCGGGTGCCGGCGCTGGACGCAGAACCGGCGGAAGCCCCTGCGCGGGAGCCTGATGCTGCGCAGGCGCAGGCGCCGGCCCACGCACCGCACCGTTCCAGCCGCCGCGCGTCGCCGACGGACGCGCATCGTGCGGCGCCGCACCGGGCGCCGGCGGCTGCAACACGGGCCCGCCTGGCTCGGGGCGCCCGCGCGCAGGCGGGAAGCCGCCCGGGCCGACCCTCGGTTCCGGACGATGCATCCAGCGATCGCGGTCGTGATACCACGGCCGGTTGCGGTAATAGCGATCCCAGTACGCGCCGATCGCGAAGCCCGTAATCGGCACGCCGATCATCGCGCCGTACTCGAGCATCGGCACGTAGCTGCCCTGGTACGGATAGTCGAGCAGTTGCGCGTCGATCCATCCGCGGACGCCCGGCAGCGCGACGTCGCACCACGTGTAGTCGCTCAGACAGCCGAACACGTCGAGCGCGGTGCCGGGCGGCAGCTCCGCGACGACCGGATAGTCGGGCGCCGGCCCGGCGAACAGCTCGGCCGGCGCGTTCGTATAGGCATCGCCCTGCGCATGCGCGACGCCCGGTACGGCAGCCAGCGCAAACGCAATGGCGGACAGGCCGCCGACAATCGTCTTTTTCATGTTGCTCTCCCGCGGCGCGGCCGCGCGTCAGTGCCGATGGCCGCCCCCGTGTCCGCCGCCCCACGGGCGGCCCCAGTGACCGCCGCCGCCGCGCCAATGGCCGCCGCCCCAGTGTCCCCAGAACCCGAAGCCGATCGCGACCGGCGGCCCGTACCAGGCCGGATAGTACGCAGGGTAGTAATACGGGTACGGCACGTAGGCCGGCGCGACGTACACGGGTGCCGGCACGACAGCGGTGTCGTACGTGGCGGCGCCCGCGGCATCGGACGACGACGCGGGCGGCGGCGCAGCAGCAGCGGAAGCCGCCGGCGCAACCGGCACTTCGCGCTGCGATGCCACGGCCGGCACCGGCGTGTAATACGGCGCATAGCCGTAGGGACTGGTGTAGTAGCAGCCGCCGAGCGTCAGCGCGACCAGCGCGACGACGCCCGGCCTTGCGGCGGAAACGGGACTCATCGGGTACTCCGGCATCCATTCGTGCGCCGCATCGGCGGCGCGCCTGACTCTAGCTTACGTCCCCTGCAGATTTCCGCGGGTATGATCCGTTACTGTTTGTTTCACGGCGCCGCGCGGCGCGCCCCGCGTGGCGCGGCCGCACGCGGATTGCGCCCGTCGCCGGCAGTAGCGCGCGCCGCGGGTACGGCGCGTGCTCGCGCGTGTGCCGGGCCGACGTTGAAGTCCAGGCGAATGCCCTCACGTTGAATACAGTCGGGCCGGCCGGCGTGAACGAACAGGCGTTCGCGAACACCCGGCGGCCCCCAACCGGCGGGCCTCGGTCCGCCTCACAAGGAACGCGGCCCGCGCCGCCATCGACATGACTACGCCACGCCCCACGTCCCGGGCGGACACGCCCCTCGATCCGATCATCCAGCTGCTCGCGCTGGCCAGCGAGCAGGGTTATCTGACGCACGCCGATCTCGTCGACGCGCTGCCGCCCGAAAGCGACAGCCCCGATGCGCTCGATGTCGTGCGCGCCGCGCTCGCGGACATCGGGATCACCGTGCTCGACGAGCCGGCCGCGCCGCCGCCGTTCGCGGCCGCGCCCGCGGTCGACGTCGATCGCGACGCGCTCGAAGAGGGTCGCGCGCTGCTCGGCGATCTCGCGCGCGGCGCGAGCGCGTCGACCGATCCGCTCGCGCTGTACATGCGTCGCATGCACGCAGTGCCGCTGCTCACGCGCGAAGACGAAATCGCGCTTGCGCGCGAGCTCGAAACCGGGCGCCACCAGATGCTGCATGCGCTCGCCGGTTGTCCGCCGGCGGTCGACGCGCTGCTGGCGCGCATCGGCACGACGGCGGCGAGCGCGCCCGACCGCAGCGACGGCGACGCGGACGACGCGGACGATGCGAACGACAGCGCCGACGCACCGGCAACCGCCCGCTTCGACGCGGTACGCGATGCCCTCGCCGACGTGCGGCGCGCGCTGCATGCGCACGGCTGCCGATCGAGCGCCTATCGCGACGCCCGCGATCGTCTCGCGGCCGAGCTCGGCGCGCTGACCTGGGTCACATCGGCCGTCGACGACGCAAGCCGCGTCGTACGCGCGCTTGCGGCCGCGTCGCGCGACGACGCGGCGCGCGCGATCGCCGGCGCGGACGCCGCGTGCTTCGACGCCGTTGCGCGCCGCGCACTGGTCGCGGCACTGAACGACGGCCAGCAGAAGGTGCGCGACGCGACGCGCGCGATGCTCGAGGCAAATCTGCGGCTCGTGCTGTCGATCGCGCGCAAGTACCTGAACCGCGGCGTCGATCTGTCTGACCTCGTGCAGGACGGCTGCATCGGGCTGATGCGCGCGATCGAGAAGTTCGAATACCGGCGCGGATTCAAGTTTTCGACGTATGCGACCTGGTGGATCCGGCAGGCGATCGCACGTGCGGTCGCGGACCGCGCGCGGACGATCCGCGTGCCCGTCCACGTCGGCGATCAGCATCAGCGCGTGCGGCGGCAAGCGCTGCGCTTCCGTCAGCGCACGGGCCGTCAGCCGACGCCGGCCGAACTCGCGGCCGAAACCGGCCTGGCGGAGGACAAGCTGCGCGCGATTCTCGCGCTGCCGGCCGAGCCGGTCTCGCTCGACACGCCGCTGCCGGACGCCGACACCGGCCTCGTCGACCTGATCGAGGACGAAACATCCGCGAGCCCGTTCGAACAGCTGGCCGGCGCGCGCATGCGCGAATGCGTGCGATCGCTGCTGCGTTCGGTCACGCCGGCCGAGGCCGACGTGCTGCGCCGGCGCTTCGGTCTCGGCGGCACCGAGCCGGACACCTACGACGCGATCGCGAAGGATGCCGGGATGTCTCGCGAGCGCGTGCGCCAGATCGAGAAGCGCGCGCTCGCCGCGCTGCGCACGGCCGCCGAAGCCGAAGGCGCACACGCGTTTCTCGACGCATAATCGTCGTACGCGGCGCGCGTCCGGCAACGTGCAACGTTTGCCATTGATGCACGTCAATCGCCGTTCGACACGCACCGCGACAATCGTCGAAGGACCGGGCGCGCGGCCGCGCGCCCGCCTCCGTTGGTGCCTTCCGAGGTCACTCGCGATGTCGACGCGCAGCAACCCGACGCACGACGAAAACCGGCAGATCGCGGCTTGCCTGCGCGAGGCGGCGCTGCGGCTCGCCGATCAGGGGGCCAATCCGTACCGCGTCGCCGCGTATCGTGCGGCGGCCGACGCGGTCGATGCGCTCGATGGCGGTGCGCGCACGCTGTTCGACGCGGGCGGCGTCGAGGCGCTGGCCGCGATACCCGAAATCGGCGCGGGCGTCGCGCAGGCGATCGCGGAGTGGCTCGTCACCGGACGCTGGCGTCAGCTCGAACGCCTGCGCGGCGATCCGGAACGCGCGTCCGCGTTCGAAGCGGTGCCCGGCATCGGCCGCTCGCTCGCGCTGCGGATTCACGACGTGTTGCATATCGATACGCTCGAGGCACTCGAAAGCGCCGCGCGCAGCGGCCGGCTCGAAACGATCGCGGGCGTCGGCCCGCGTCGGGCGGCCGGCATCCGCGCGGCGCTCGACGACGTGCTCACGCGCCGCCGCCGCTGGCAGGGCCGCCTCGACGATGCCGGCCTCGGCGCGGAGCCACCCGTCGAATTGCTGCTGTACGTCGACCGTCTGTATCGCCGTCAGGCGGCAGCCGGCACGCTGCCGGCACTCGCATCGACGCGCGCGCACCTGGACAGCGACGTACGCTCGCCGGTGATGCACATGACGAAAGGCGGCTGGCACTTCACCGCGCTCTGTGCGTCCGGCGCGCCCGCATGCGCGTCGGGCCGCACGATGAACTGGGTCGCGCTCTACTTCTACGACGCGCTGCAGCGCGAACATCAGCGCATCGTCGTCACCGAAACGCTCGGCGCGCTCGTCGGCAAACGCATCGTGCGCGGGCGCGAGATGGAGTGCCGCGCGTATTACACGCGCTGACCCGCACACGCCCACACGCCCCACCCGCACTAAGCGCGCTCGGTCTTCGCGCGATGCGCAGGATGCCGGTGCGCGGCGACGCGCATCAACTGCCGGAACGACGGACACTCGAGATGGCTCGGCGCCGGACACGACGCCGCGTAGCGCAATGCGTCGCGCACGGCCGCGAGCCGACGGATCGTCCGATCGATCGCGTCGGCCTTCTCCTCGAGCTTCGCGCGGTCGATCGCGGGGCGGCCGTCCGCGCCGAACATCGCGACGATCTCGTCGAGCGAAAAACCGGCCTCGCGGCCGAGCGCGATCAACGCGAGCCGCTCGAGCACCGACTCGTCGTACTGGCGCCGCAGCCCGGCGCGCCCGGTCGGCTCGATCAGCCCCTTTTCCTCGTAAAAACGCAGCGTCGACGCAGGCAGGCCCGTGCGCCGCGCGACCTCGGCGATATCCAGTCGTCCCATGCTTGACCTCAAGTGAGCTTGAAGTTGCAAGATAGCCGCCGCGATCCACGACGACAAGCACGACCACCGATGAAGCCCACTTGCCCGCTGCCTGCCGCGCGCCGCGACTGCGCGCCGACGCGTGCGCGATGCCGCGCCGCCCGCCTCGCTCGATCCGGACGAGGTGCAGGATGAGCGCGCCCGCCCTGCTGCTGCACATCGCGGCAATCGGTGTCGGTGCGACGCTGGTGATGGATCTGTGGGCGCTGTTGTGTCGGCACGTGTTCGGCGTGCCGTCGCTGGATCTCGCGCTGGTCGGCCGCTGGCTCGGCCATATGGCGCACGGACGCTTCCGGCACGCGTCGATCGCGGCCGCCGCGCCGCTGCGCGGCGAGCGCGCGCTCGGCTGGGCCGCGCATTACGCGACCGGCATCGCGTTCGCGGGATTGCCGATCGCGCTCGCCGGACCGCACTGGGTCGACACGCCGACGCTCGCGCCCGCACTCGCGGCCGGACTCGTCAGCGTCGCCGCACCGTTTCTCGTGATGCAGCCGGCGCTCGGGTTCGGCATCGCGGCATCACGCACGCCGCAGCCGGCCGTCGCACGGCGGCGCAGCCTCGTCGCGCATCTGTCGTATGGTGTCGGGCTCTATCTCGCGGCGCTCGCGCTCGCCGCCTAGCAGGCGGAAGTCGCGGACGGCACTCGGTCGCCGCCGGAGTCGATCAGGTTGTGCCGCACGCGGCCGAGCAGCCGGACCAGCGTATAGCGCTCGTGCAGGCCATGGCCGGCAGCCACCTCGACATGGCGCTGCTCGACCGCACGATCAACCAGCAGGCCGCGATGATCGCGTACCTCAACGATTTCAAGCCGATGTTCGTCGCGACGCTGCTGATGATTCCGTTGCTGCTGCCGATCCGGCCGCCGCGCAAGGGCGCGGACGTCGACGTCGCGCACGCGGCGATGGACTGACGCCGCGTGCGCGCCGGGTGCGGCGCGATCAGGCCTTCATCGTGCCGGTACGCACGAAGCGCTCGTGCCAGGACAGCGCTTCGGCGAGCAGATGCGGCGTGTGCTTGCCGAAGCTCTCGTGCGACGCGCGCTCGAAGTAGTCCTCGAGCATCGGCCGGTAGTCCGGATGCGCGCAGGTCGCGATGATCTTGCGTGCGCGCTGCTTCGGCGAGAGCCCGCGCAGATCGGCGAGGCCCTGCTCGGTGACGACCACGGCGACGTCGTGCTCGGTATGGTCGACATGGCTTGCCATCGGCACGATCCGCGAAATCGCGCCGCCCTTCGCGGTGCTCGCCGACATGAAGCACGACAGATAGCCGTTGCGCGCGAAGTCGCCCGAGCCGCCGATGCCGTTCTGGATCTTCGTGCCCATCACGTGCGTCGAGTTCACGTTGCCGTAGATGTCGGCCTCGATCATGCCGTTCATCGCGATGCAGCCGAGCCGGCGCACGAGCTCCGGATGGTTGCTGATCTCCTGCGGCCGCAGCAGGATCTTCTCGCGGAACATCGCGATCTGGTCGGCGAAGCGTTGCACGGCGGGCGGGCTCAACGACAGCGCGGTCGCCGATGCGAAACGCAGCGTGCCGTCCGCGAGCAAATCGAGCATGCCGTCCTGGATCACTTCCGTGTACGCGGTCAGATCGGAAAAGCCGGCCGAGCTCAGTTCGGCGAGCACCGCGTTCGTGATGTTGCCGACGCCGGACTGCAGCGGCAGCAGATTCGCGGGCAGACGCCCGCGCTTCACTTCGTGGCGCAGGAAGTCGATCAGGCGCGTGGCGATCTGCTTCGACGTGTCGTCCGGCGCGGAGAACGCGTTGCTGCGGTCGGGCGCGTCGGTCTCGACGATCGCGACGATCTTCTCGGCCGGGCAGCGCAGATACGGCTCGCCGATGCGGTCGTCGCTTTTCGTCAGCGGAATCGGCTTGCGGTTCGGCGGCAACGCGGTGCCGTAATAGATGTCGTGCATCCCGTCGAGGCCGAGCGGCTGACGTGCGTTGACCTCGAGAATCACGTGCTTCGCCTGTTCGAGCCACGTCTTGTTGTTGCCGACCGACGCCGACGGAATCAGCAGTCCGTCCTCGCGAATGCCGGCGACTTCGACGATCGCGACGTCCAGCTCGCCAAATAGCCCGAACCATGCGTACTGCGCGACGTGGCTCAGGTGGATGTCCTGGTAGTCGACTTCTCCGCCGTTGATCTTGTCGCGCAGCGTCGGGTCGGACTGGTACGGCAGCCGCATCGAGATGCCGTTCGTGCGCGCGAGCGCGCCGTCGAGTTCGGGCGCGGTCGAGGCGCCGGTCAGCACGTTGATCCGGAAGTCTTCGCCGCGCGCATGGGCGGCCTCGATTTGGGCGGCGAGCGCGGCCGGCACGGCCTTCGGGTAGCCCGAGCCGGTGAAACCGCTCATCGCGACGGTCATGCCGGGACGGATCAGCGCGGCGGCCTGGTCGGCAGTGCGGACGAGCGAACGCAGCGCGGGAGCGAGGATGCGTGATGAAGTCATGGGTGGGATTTCTGACGCGTTTCGGTCTGTCGTTGACGTCGCGGGGGGTGTCTCCTGAGCGACGTGAAGCCCTTGGGGCCGCGTTGGGCGGCCGGCACCACAGGCACGGCCGGAGTATCGCAGACCGCGTCGCCCTGAAATATCCACCGGATGCAAAACAACCTTCCCGAATTTGCCGGATATCCGGCGGCCGATCTGTGACAGGCGCGCGGCAGACCGATTGTGCTCGGCGCACATTTTTCGGGTCTGATCCAGGTCAACGTTTCGGACGCGCGCCGTGCGGGTCCGGCCGGCGGCGCGCGTTGTGCGCAATACACGGTAACACTCGCACATGTCGGGACATTGAATGAATAAAAAGCAACAAATTACAAATCCGTATATATTTCGCCGATGGACCACAGAAAAACCGCAACACGCTCCGAGCCACCCCTGCCGCGCACCTGGGATGCGCGGCTCGCGCGCTCGCTTGTCCGGCCGCTCGTCGACACGCCGGTCACCCCGAATCACCTCACTACCGTCCGTCTGCTGATCGGCCTCGCCGGCGCCTGGTGCCTGGCGCAAGGCGGTTTCGGCTGGAGCAACGCGGGCGCGTTCCTGATCGTGCTGTCGAACTTCGTCGACCATACCGACGGCGAGCTCGCGCGCATCAGCGGCAAGTCGAGCAAGATCGGTCATTTTTACGACCTCGCCGCCGACGCGCTCGTGACGATCGCGCTGTTCGTCAGCATGGGCGTCGGGATCGTCGCGCAAGGCGGCCGGATGGCCGCGTCGCCCGTGCTGCTCGGCGCGGCGGCCGGCGCGGCGATCGCGCTGATCTTCTATCTGCGGATGCGCATCGAATCGTTCGCCGGCAAGGCCGGCACGCGGCAGGCGTTCGTCGGCGGCTTCGAAACCGAGGACGTGCTGTATCTGCTGCCGCTCGTCACGCTGACCGACGGCGTCGAGCCGTTCCTGCTCGCGGCGTCGATCGGCGCGCCGCTGTTCGCCGCGTGGGTCGTCATCGACTGGTGGCGCATCGTCAGGCGCGGCAACGTTCCGCAGAATTCAACCGAAATCCAGGCTTCCAAATGACTCCTAGCACGCGCGACGATTCCGTGCTGGCTCAGGCACGTCCCGCGCCCGCGCGCGCGGCCGTCTCCGACCCCGATCGAACCGTGGCCGCCAGCGTCGGCCGCCTCGACCTCGAGCGCCTGCGCAGCGACTACACGCGCCAGGGCTCGTTCCTGTACCTCGACACGTTCCTGCCGCCCGAGGCGCACGCGAAACTCGCCGACGCCGCCCGCGCGCTGCAGGCCGGCCTGAACCGCAATTACCTGCCCGGCCACAAGCAGGGCGGCAGCGTGAGCCGGCACACGATCGACGAGCAGGCGCCGTACATCGCCGAGCTGTACCGCTCGAAGGCGCTGATCGGCTTTCTCGAACAGATCACCGGCGACAAGCTGATGCTGTCGCCCGACGACGACCCGCACGCGTACGCGCTCTACTACTACACGAAGCCGGGCGACCACATCGGCTGGCACTACGACACCTCGTACTACGACGGCCGCCGCTATACGCTGCTGATCGGCGTGATCGACGAATCGTCGTGCCGGCTCGACTACGAACTGCACACGCGCAATCCGAACGTGCCCGACGAACCGGGCTCCGTGCAGATTGCCGACGGCGGCATCGTGCTGTTCGACGGCGACAAGCTGCGCCATCGCATCACGCCGCTCGGCCAGGACGAGATTCGCGTGTCGCTGACTTTCGAATACGTGACGAACCCCGGCATGCGGCCGTGGAAGCGCTTCATCTCGAACATGAAGGACGCGATCGCGTATTTCGGCTTCCGTCAGGTCTTCAAGCAGCTGGCGCCGCGGCGCTCGACGGGGTCATGACGCGCGCGGGCCTGATTCTGCTGTCCCTCGGGACGGCGTTGTTCATCGCACTGCTCGCGTGGCAGGGCGTCGGCGCGGTCGCGTCGACGCTGCTCGCGGCCGGCTGGGGGCTCGCGCTCGTCGCGGCATTCCACGTGGTGCCGCTCGCGATCGACGCGGGCGCGATTTCGGTGATGTTCCGCCGCGGCCAGCCGGGCGCCGATCTCGGCAACGCGCTGCGCGCGCGCTGGGTCGGCGAATCGGTGAACAGCCTGCTGCCGGCCGGCCAGATCGGCGGCCCGGTGCTGATGGTGCGCCATCTCGCGCAGCGCGGCACGCGCATGGCCGACTCGGCCGCCGCGATCACGGTCAGCACGACGATGCAGGCGCTCGCGCAGATGGCGTTCGCGCTGATCGGCATCGCCGCGTTCAGCCTCTATGCGACGCACGATTCGGTTGCCTATCTGCGCACGCCGGCGCTGATCGCGACGGGCGTGCTCGGCGGCCTCGCGGTCGCGTTCTATGCGGCGCAGCGGCGCGGGCTGTTCGGACACGGGCTGCGGCTCGCGTCGAAGCTGCTCGGCCCGCGCGACTGGTCGTCGCTCGCGACGCGCGCCGACGCGATCGACGATGCGGTCGGCGCGCTGTACCGCGATCGCGCGAAGGTCGCGCAGACCTTCGCCTTGAGCCTCGCCGGCTGGATCGTCGGCACCGTCGAGGTGTGGCTCGCGCTGCACTTCCTCGGTCACCCGGTCGGCTGGCTCGACGCACTGCTGCTCGAAAGCGTCGGTCAGGCGATCCGCGGCGCGGCCTTCGCGATCCCCGGCTCGCTCGGCGCACAGGAAGGCGGCTACCTGCTCCTCGCGCCGCTCGTCGGTCTGCCGCCCGACGCGGCGCTCGCGCTGTCGCTCGCGAAACGCGCGCGCGAACTCGCGCTCGGCCTGCCCGGCCTGCTCTATCTGCATTTCAGTGAAAGAAACTGGCAGCGGCGCCGTGCGCCGCAGCCGCTCGCCGACTGACCGGTCCACGCACCGATCCGCCGGCATTTTGGTTGGAGAACCCATGCGAGCCATCATTCTTGCGGCAGGCCTCGGCTTGCGCCTGCAACAACCGCCCGAAGCGCAGTTTCCGAAGTGCCTGCTGCGCTTCGACGACGTGTCGCTGCTCGAGCGTCATCTGCGCCTGCTCGATGCCGTCGGCGTCGACGAAATCGTGCTCGGGCTCGGCTTCCAGGCCGAGAAGGTCGAGCAGGAACTGCAGCGTCTCGGCCGTCGCGCCGAGATCGTGCTGAACGAGCGCTACGATCTCGGCAGCGTGCTGACCGTGCATACCGTCGCCGATGCGATGACGCGCGGCGGCGACGTGCTGCTCATGGACGCCGACGTGCTCTACGACGACAGCATTCTCCACGCGCTCGTGGCCGATGCGGACAAGCCGGTCGACCGCCTGCTGATCGACCGCGACTTCGAGGCCGGCGACGAGCCCGTCAAGCTGTGCCTGAAGAACGGCGTGCCGGTCGAGCTGCGCAAGCAGCTCGCGGTCGACCTCGACTACGACACGATCGGCGAGTCGGTCGGCTTCTTCCGCTTCACCGAAGGCACCGCGCGCCGCCTCGCGACGATCGTCGCGGGCTACGTCGACAGCGGCCGCGCCAACATGCCGCATGAAGAAGCCGTGCGCGACCTGCTGCTCGAAGGCGGCCACACGTTCGACGTCGCCGACGTCACGGGCGCGCCCTGGATCGAAATCGATTTCCCGAACGACGTCGCGCGCGCCGCGCAGGACGTCCTCCCCCTGATTCAACGCACCACTGCGGGAGCCGCACGATGAATGCACGCGAACCCAACTTCACCGAATCGCGCAGCGCACGCCTGCGCCGCATGCTCGTCAGCGACGAGCTCGAATTTCTGATGGAAGCCCACAACGGCCTGTCCGCACGCATCGTGCGCGAAGCCGGCTTCAAGGGCATCTGGGCGTCCGGCCTCGCGATCTCCGCGCAGTTCGGCGTACGCGACAACAACGAGGCGAGCTGGACGCAGGTCGTCGACGTGCTCGAATTCATGGCCGACGCGAGCGATCTGCCGATCCTGCTCGACGGCGACACCGGCTACGGCAACTTCAACAACGTGCGCCGCCTCGTGAAGAAGCTCGAGCAGCGCGGCATCGCCGGCGTCTGCATCGAGGACAAGCAGTTCCCGAAGACGAACAGCTTCATCGACGGCGAGCGCCAGCCGCTCGCCGAGATCGACGAATTCTGCGGCAAGATCAAGGCCGGCAAGGATTCGCAAAGCGACCCCGACTTCTCGATCGTCGCGCGCGTCGAAGCGCTGATCGCGGGCTGGGGCATGGACGAGGCGCTGCGCCGCGCGAACGCCTATGCGGAAGCCGGCGCCGACGCGATCCTGATCCACAGCAAGCTGTCGCGTCCCGACGAAATCCTGCAGTTCGCGCGCGAATGGAGCGGCAAGGCGCCGCTCGTGATCGTGCCGACCAAGTACTACAGCACGCCGACCGACGTGTTCCGCCAGGCCGGCATCAGCACCGTGATCTGGGCGAACCATCTGATCCGCGCGTCGGCGTCGGCGATGCAGGCCGTCGCGCGCGAGATCCACGAGAGCGAAACGCTGATCAACGTCGAGGATCGCGTCGCGTCGGTCAACGAGATCTTCCGTCTGCAGGACGCCGACGAATACTCGGCCGCCGAGCGCATCTACCTGTCGTCGTCGTCGCGCGCGTCGAACGCGGCGGTCGTGCTCGCCGCGAGCCGCGGCAAGGGGCTCGAAGCCGTCACCGAGGACAAGCCGAAGGTGATGCTGCCCGTTGCCGGCAAGCCGCTGCTGCGCTGGCTCGTCGACGGCTTCAAGAAGCACGGCGTGAACGACATCACGGTGGTCGGCGGCTATCGCGCCGATGCGATCGACACGTCGGGCATCAAGCTCGTCGTCAACGAACGCCACGCCGAAACGGGCGAGCTCGCATCGCTCGCCTGCGCGGCCGAGCGCCTGACCGGCGACACCGTGATCTCGTACGGCGACCTGCTGTTCCGCAGCTACATCCTGCGCGATCTCGCGGAAAGCGAGGCCGAGTTCAGCGTCGTCGTCGATTCGTCGCTGACCGAGCCGACCAACCAGAGCGTGCGCGACTTCGCGTTCTGCTCGGCCGCCGACGACCGCGGGCTGTTCGGCCAGAAGGTGCTGCTCCAGCGCGTGTCGAGCGATGCCGCCGCCGGCACGCCGCACGGCCGCTGGATCGGGCTGCTGAACGTGCGCGGCGCCGGCGTCGAGCGCCTGAAGGCGATGCTCGCGACGCTGCAGGCACGCGCCGATTTCGACACGCTCGACATCCCCGCGCTGCTCAACGCGCTGATCGACGCCGGCGAGAAGATCGAGGTGCAGTACGTGCACGGCCACTGGCGCGGCGTCAACGATCTCGAAGACTTCCGCCGCGCGGGCGACTTCGCGCATGGACAAACGCCGCTGTCCGAACCGGGCGCCGGCAACGGAGGCGCGCAATGATCGAAGCGGCCCAGTTCGTCGAGGCCGCACGCGCACGCGGCTTCGACTGGTACGCGGGCGTGCCCTGCTCGTACCTGACGCCGTTCATCAACTACGTGCTGCAGGACCCGACGCTGCACTACCTGTCGGCCGCGAACGAAGGCGACGCCGTCGCGCTGATCGCCGGCGCGACGCTCGGCGGCAAGCGCGGGATCGCGATGATGCAGAACTCGGGGCTCGGCAACGCCGTCAGCCCGCTCACGTCGCTCACGTGGACGTTCCGCCTGCCGCAGTTGCTGATCGTCACCTGGCGCGGCCAGCCGGGCGTCGCCGACGAGCCGCAGCACGCGCTGATGGGGCCGATCACGCCCGCGATGCTCGACACGATGGAGATCCCGTGGGAGACGTTCCCGACCGACCCCGAACAGGTCGGCCCGGCGCTCGACCGCGCGATCGCGCACATGGACGCGACGGGTCGCCCGTACGCACTCGTGATGCAGAAAGGCAGCGTCGCGCCATATGAGCTGAAGGCGAATCCGGCCCCGCAGCCGCGCACGCATGTCGCCGCACGGTCGTCGTCGCGTGCGGCGTCGCCCGATGCATGGCCGACGCGTCACGACGCGCTGCAGCGCGTGATCGCGCATACGCCGGTCGACTCGACCGTCGTGCTCGCCTCTACCGGTTTCTGCGGCCGCGAGCTGTACGCGCTCGACGATCGGCCGAACCAGCTCTACATGGTCGGCTCGATGGGCTGCGTGACGCCGCTCGCGCTCGGCCTCGCGCTGGCGCGGCCCGATCTGCGCGTGGTGGCCGTCGACGGCGACGGCGCCGCGCTGATGCGCATGGGTGCGTTCGCGACGCTCGGCACGTACGGCCCGTCGAACCTCACGCATGTGCTGCTCGACAACGGCGCGCACGAATCGACCGGCGGCCAGGCAACCGTGTCGCAGCATGTGTCGTTCGCAGGCGTCGCGGCCGCGTGCGGCTATGCGAGTGCAGTCGAAGGCGACACGCTCGACGTGCTCGATGCGGCGCTGGCTGCGCCGTGCACCGACGGCGCACAGTTCGTGCGGCTCGCGATCCGCACGGGCGTGCCCGACGGGCTGCCGCGGCCGACCGTCACGCCGGTCGACGTGAAGACGCGCCTGATGCGCCACATCGGCGCCGCCGCCCTGACCGAAGCCCCTGAAGGAGCCCACTGATGCTGCTGCTGAACCCTGGCCCGGTCACGCTGACCGAACGCGTGCGCCGCAGCCTGCTGCAACCGGACCTGTGCCATCGCGAAAGCGAATTCTTCGATCTGCAGGACGAGGCGCGTGCGCGTCTCGTCGCCGCATACGAACTCGATCCGGCCGAATGGACTGCCGTGCTGATGACCGGTTCGGGCACGGCCGCCGTCGAAAGCATGATCGCCGCGCTCGTGCCGAAGGACGGCAAGCTGCTCGTGATCGAGAACGGCGTGTACGGTGAACGCATCACGCAGATCGCGACGCAGTACCGGATCGCACACGACGTGCTCAAGCACGAATGGATGCAGGCGCCCGATCTCGCGCAGATCGCCGCGCGGCTCGATGCAGGCGGCTACTCGCACGTCGCGGTGATCCATCACGAGACGACGACCGGCCGCCTGAACGATCTCGGCGCGATCGCCGGCGTCTGTCGTGCACGCGGCGTGAAGCTGCTCGTCGACGGCGTCAGCAGCTTCGGCGCGGAAGCGATCGATTTTGCGGGCGGCGACATCGATGCCGTCGCCGCGACTGCCAACAAGTGCCTGCACGGCGTGCCGGGCGCGGCGTTCGTGATCGTGCGCCGCAGCGCGCTCGCGAACGCCGCGAGCCGCACCTACTATCTCGACCTCGGCCGTCTCGCGAAGCTGCAGGATCAGCGCAACACGCCGTTCACGCCGTCCGTGCACGCGTATTACGCGCTCGTCGAGGCGCTGCGCGAATTCGACGAAGCGGGCGGTTGGCGCGCGCGTCATGCGCGCTACAAGGCGCTCGCCGATCAGGCGCAGGCCGGGCTCGCCGCACGCGGGATGCCGCTCGTGCTGCCGGAAAGCGCGTCGTCGGTCGTGCTGCGCGCATACCGGCTGCCGCAAGGCGTCGCGTATGAAGCGCTGCACGACGGGCTGAAGGCGCGCGGCTTCGTGATTTACGCGGGGCAAGGCGGGTTGTCGAAGGAACTGTTCCGCATCTCGACGATGGGCGCGATCGAAGCGGCCGACGTCGAGCGGCTGCTGGACGGGTTCAGCGAGCTGACGCGGTAGGCTGCGTCAGTTCGGTTGACGAAGGCCCGTGAGGGCCTTTTTTGTTGGGTGTGGCAGCCCGTGCTGCGTGCCGCAGCGCACGCCGCGGCCCAATGCAGCTCGCGTCTCTCCGCTCGACGCGCGCGAGTGCGTCATCAACCGGCCGCCGCGCAACGCTCGATGTGCTGCGCGTTGCGCGTCAGCCGATTCAGCGCGACGTCGAAGTACGGTTTGTCTCCCCAGAGCGTCGCATCGCCGATCACGTAGAGATAGGACTTCGCGCGCGTGACGGCAACGTTCAGCAGATTTGCTTCCGCCGAAGCCCAGTTCATCGCGCCTTCATGCCGTCGATCGCAGCCGAGCACGAAAAACACGATTTCGCTCTCCTTGCCCTGAAACGTATGCACGGTACCGACACACTTACGGATCCAGTCCGTCAGATCGGCCGGCACGCGCTTTCCCGTTCCGGCAAGCGCCCGCGTCCAACGATCGCGATCGCCGAGCCGTTCGACGAGACCGCGCTTCACTTGCCGGAACGGCGTGATGACGAACGCATCGGGCATCGCGTCGGTCGTGTCCGCCGACTGCACGAATAGCCGGACCAGCGCATCGAACACGCGCTCGCCCTGCTCCGGCACGTACTTCGACTCCGCATCGGCCACCGCACGCACGTCCCACCAGGCGCTCGGGCCGAGCGCGGGATGCGGTGCCGGCAAACAGACGTCAGTCGTCCGCATCTTCCGCTCGTGCAGCATGCGGCCGCCGTAAGCGATCGCGTTTGCGATATCGAACATCGGATCGTGACACCGCCGATGAATGATCAGCGGCACACCGATGAACCGGTCCGGCATCGTCGGATGCCTGACGCCGAACGCGCAGACGCGATCGGCCAGCGTCTGCACGGACTGACGGTCGACCGCATACCGCGCGCGCAGTTCGCCGAGCCAGTGCTCGCCGAGGTTCGCGAGCAGTTGCGTGGACTGCGTGACGACAGGAGGAATCTGCTGCGGATCGCCGACGACGACGATGCGTTGCGCACGCATCAACGCGCCCACCGCGGCCTGCGGCACGGCCTGTCCAGCCTCGTCGATCACGAGCCAGCCGAGTCCCTCCGCATCGACGCCGGCGAATTGCCGCCGAATCGATGCAAACGTGCTCGACACGACGGGCGTCAGCATGAAGAACCATTGCCACAGTGTGTTTGCGCCGCGCGTCGGCGGTCGCGACAGCTGATTGGACAAGGCGTAGACGAGCTCGTCGAAGGCCGGCTTTTCCGCGTGGACGGTCAGGAAGAACGCTTCGTGCAAGGCCATCGCCGCAACGAAGAGTTCGTTTCTCAATACGTTGATAACCGCGCCTTGCCAGAACGCATGTTTCTGGCTGCTCGCGCGCTCGACTTCCGCACCGCGTGCGAGATCGGCGCCGTTCCATAGCGGCACGTCGTACTTCGCGTGAATCTGCTCGGCTTCGCGCAAGTCGTCGCGAACGTTGCGCAGCAGGAGTGCAGCATCGGTGGCGGCGCGCCAGCCGCGGTAGGCGTCGCGCCGCAGCCATTTCGACAACCACCGCAACCACGACGGACCGAGTTGGCGCTCGAACTGCAGCGCCTCGCGATCGAGACGCTCGATACGAGCATCGAGCGTCTCGCGCTGGGATGTCAGTATGCAACGATCGAACGGCGCGAGGTCGGCACAGCAGGCGACCACTTTCGGCCACGCCTGCTCGATCGCATCGAGCCGCGCGTCGAGCCGTTCGAGTTCGCGGCGCGCGGCGTCGAAGGTACGCTGTGCGGCCAGGAAATTCTGCTGCGCGACGTCGAACGGCACGCGCGCGACCGCGCCGGCACGCCACTGGCTGCGGTAGCGCCAGTACGTCATCGCGCCCACGGCCTCCCAGCTCGGAAAATCGACGTCCTTGCTCGACAGGATCGCGTCCTGCGGTTTGTCGGCAGGCGTGGCCGCATACTGACTGAAGACGTTGCTGAATCGCCGGCCGTTCGCGCGCTTGCCGAGTGCCGCGGCGACGAGCCCCCACACCGGCTCGGACAACTGCCACGGCTTCCCTGCCCGGCTGCCGGCATACTTCGTTGCGACGGGACCGAAGTAAGACAGTCGCTCGCGAAGGTCCGGATCGAGATGGCGACGCTGCGGCAGTTCGAGCGACAGATTCTCGACCGCTCCATTGTTCGTCGATGCGACGACGATCTCGTAGCCCGTCAACGCAGGCGCGAGTGCGGGAACCCGATACGTTTTCGTCCCGACGTCCGCCTCGACGACCGTCCCCGACAGGCCGGCGCGCCAGTCCGGCAACGCCGCCAGCACGCTCGCCCGCGCCACGACCAGATGCGCGATCAGATCGCGCAGCATCGTCGTCTTGCCGGTGCCGGGCGGCCCGTTGACCGCGAGCAATTCGCCGACGCCCAACGTCTTCATCTTGTTCAGCGAATACTGCTGCATCAGAGACTGCACGTGCGCCGGCGGAGACGGCCAGCGTCCCGCGACGCCGTGCGCGGGGTGCAGCGCATCGACGATTTCGCGCTGCCCGGCCGGATACGCATCGAGATCCGTTTTCGCCGCATCGTGCGTCGCCAGATACGCGATCAGTGCGCGCGGCGGCGCAGGCGCGCGCAGTAGCCGGCGCGCGTCCGCCAGATCGCGCACGTAGAAACTGTTCAGAATCGGCAGCCCGGCTGCAGTATCGTCCTCGTCGGTATCGGTATCGGCGTCCGATGGTGCGGCGGGCTCGTCGGCGGCGCTCGGCGCGACCGTGCCGGCCGGCACGCGCGCATCGCGCAGCTGGCGCGTCGGACGACTCCGATCGGAAGACTCGACCACCATCCACGCGAGCAGCCCGTCTTTGGGCGCCAGCCCCGCCCAGGCCTGCAGACGTGCAGCCATTGCAGCCAGCACGTCGCAATCGATGACGATCGTGCCGCCGCCGAGCAACGCGTCGACATCGCTCTTGAGCGTGGCCGCATGCGCGTCGAACGCCGCGGCGTTGAGGTCGGACAGCTCGCCGTCGCGCAGCCGTCCAAGCGCCCACGGCAACGCGGACACGCTCAACGCGTCACCGCTCGAGCGACCGCCCGCGCCGATCGCGAGTTTCGCGAAGCACGTCAGCCCCTCGGGCGCCATCTCCTCGTCGCGAATCCGCTCGATGGCGCTGCGCGCCGTCGAGCGCTCGGCGACATGCGCTTCGATCAACCGTGTCGCGAGCGACACGTCGAACGGGACGAGGTACAGCGCCCCCGCTCGCCCGGCCGCGGCTTCCCAGCTTTCGCGCGCCGTCGCGTCGGCGCGCACGCAGATCGTGTTCTGCCGGCGCCCGCGTGCCTGCTCGAGCTGGTCGTCGAGATCGTAGCTGTTGAAGAATTCGACACTGTGCCAATAGTCGAGCACAGCCTCCATGTCGCGAATCATTTTGGCCCTGTTGTGTTTTTTTTCAGAACCCGCAGGTTAGCGCAAACACCGCCCGCCGAACACACCGCGGCCGTTTCACGCATAATGCCTGCGACCCCGTTCACGAGGAGCCGCCATGTATCCACCGATCGAACCCTACGCCCACGGCTATCTCGACACCGGCGATGGCCACCGCATCTATTGGGAGCGCTGCGGCAATCCGGCCGGCAAGCCCGCCGTGTTCCTGCACGGCGGCCCCGGCGCCGGCTGCAGTGCCGACCATCGCCGTCTGTTCGACCCGCAGCGCTACGACGTGCTGCTGTTCGACCAGCGCGGCTGCGGACGCTCGACGCCGCACGCAAGCCTCGACAACAACACGACCTGGCATCTGGTCGCCGACATCGAACGCCTGCGCGAGATGGTCGGTGCCGATCAATGGCTCGTGTTCGGCGGCTCGTGGGGCAGCGCGCTCGGTCTCGCGTATGCGGAAACGCATCCGGCGCGCGTCAGCGCACTGATCGTGCGCGGCATCTTCACGATGCGACGCGCCGAGCTGCTGTGGTACTACCAGGAAGGTGCATCGTGGCTGTTTCCCGATCTGTGGGAAGCATTCATCGCGCCGATTCCGCCGGCCGAGCGCGACGATCTGATGGCCGCCTACCATCGACGGCTGACGGGCGACGACGAAACGGCCAGGCTCGAGGCCGCCCGTGCGTGGAGCGTGTGGGAAGGCCGCACGATCACGCTGCTGCCCGATCCGGCACTCGCCGAGCATTTCGCGGACGGCCACTACGCGCTCGCGTTCGCGCGCATCGAGAATCATTACTTCGTGAATCGCGGCTTCGTCGATGAAGGGCAGCTGCTGCGCGACGCGCATCGCCTGGCGGGCATTCCGGGCGTGATCGTTCAGGGGCGTTACGACATCGCGACGCCGGCGCGCACCGCGTGGGAGCTGTCGAAGGCGTGGCCGGACGCGACGCTGGAAATCGTGCCCGACGCCGGGCATGCATACAACGAACCGGGCATCCTGAGCGCGCTGCTCGCGGCGACCGACCGCTTCGCCATGTAGTTCACGCACGAAGGCGCGCGGCACGATGCGGCGCCGCGCGCACCGCGCAAGCGCGCAGACGACGTCGTCACAACGACGCCTCCACCACCGTTCTCCCGCGAATCGCGCGTTCGACGAGCCGCTCGTCGCCGACCTTGCGGATCGCGTCGTCCAGCAGCCCTTCCGGCGCCTCGGTCGCGACCTTCAGCAGCCCGGACAGGCCGCGCGCGTCGAGCACCACCAGCGTCTCCATCGAATCGGCGCGGCTCACGAGCACGCGGCGCCAGGCCGGGCCGGCGCCGAAGCTTGCGCAAAGCGAAATCGTGTCGTTGCCGAGCTGGTAGTCGAAAGTCTTGATCATGTTGGGCCGCCGTTGCAATGGACTGACGACGCGCGAGGGCGCGGCGCCAACACGTCGACGCACCCGCGCGTGCAATCGGCGCCGAACCTCCACCTACCGCGGCCGCCGACACCGTCATGCTAGGCGCGCAGTATTAACGAAGACTTAAACATCGCCCGCCGCTTGCGGCCAGCGTCGTCATGCACCGGGAAGCAATGCGGCCTGCAAAGCCGGCGCGTCGATGGCGATACCGCGCTCTCGCGGCACGGCGACCGCGCCGCAAGCCATCCTCGACGTGAAAGACCGCCGCGAACGGCGCGACCGCTCAAAAGACAGCGCCGCCGTGATCGCAGGATCGCGACCACGGCGGCGCACGCTACATCGGCGTGGTCGCTCGCCTGAGCGGCACGACGACATGTGCGACGCGACCGCGTCCGTTGTCGTGCCCGGGTTCGCCTGACCGGCGAGCGATTCCGCGCCTAGATTAGATATAGACGAGGTCGAACGTCGCCTGACCATCCAGCTTCTCGGCCGTACCGGTACCCAGTTCGCTTGCCGAGTTCAGCATCGCGCGCACCTTGATCGGGAACGTGAAGTTCGTCCCGTTGATCGCATGCGCGACGCCGCCGCCGACGACCGCCATCGACAGCGCATTGCCGATGTTGAATGCGTTCACCGCCGAATACTTGAAGTTCTTCGCGATGTACAGACCGGTGTCGCTATCCAGCTTACCGAGCATCCCGCTGCGCGTGATCCACAGCCCATGCGATGCGTTGAAGCCCGGCACCATGCCGGCGATCGACTTGTACGTCGAATCGGCAATGCCGCCGACGGCCGGCATCCAGTCGCTCAGCGAGACGCCGGTCGTGACCGCCAGGTTCGTGAGCGAGCCGAGGCCGCCGCTCGTCGAACCCGACACCTTCGCCGCACCAAGCTGCATCGAGTACGCGCCGATCTTCGCGCCCTTCGTCGTCTTGCCCAGACCGAACAGCTGGTCGTTCCAGCCCATGATGCCGCCGCCCTGATCCGCGAGGTTCGGCACCAGCCAGCTCATCACCGTGTCCTTCGAGTTCGTCAGCAAACCGCGATTGACCTGCGTGCCGTTCCGGTTGTCGGTGACCTTGAACGCGATGAACGAAGGCGACGTACAGGCGATGCGCAGCGACGTCTTCTTCTCGCCGACCTTGGTGAAATCCGCGCGGGGCGACACCTGGCCGAAGTCGATCGTGCTGCCGCCCTCGAACGTCGGCGTGCATGCCGGCGGAACGATCGTGCCCGTAACCTTCAGCACCGCGGACGACTGCGCGAATGCCTGAGGTGCTGCGGCCAGCATCGCGACGCCGATTGCGATCGCGCCAAGCGCCGGATTCAGTTTCATTCGATTCATTGCTGCTCTCCTGTTGTATAGCAGATTGCTCAAAAATATCCGATAAAGAATGGCATCAATATCGGATGTGACAGATTCTATTGATCAGTGATCCAAATTTATATAGAACAAGTTCTAAATTGCCTGACGACGTCCGCGACCGGCCCGATTGTCATCGCGATGCCGAACCGCTTTGCGCGGCGTTCGTTTGATGGCTGCCTGCGGGCGTTTCGATCCGCGCCTCGTAGATGTCGGCCATGTAGCCGTAGCTCGTTGCCGGCTGGAAGCGAATCGACGTGGCGCCCGGGTAGAGCTTCAGCATCTCTTCGATTTCGGCCTTCGCTTCGGCCGTGATGGCAGCATCCTTTGCGGACGGCGTGCGCGGCGCGCCCTTGCGTTTGTCGTCTTTCGGCATCATCACGTAGGTCGCCTGACCGGGCAGCATGTACGTGTTCGGAAGGTACGCCTGCTTCTTCGTCGGCAGCACCTCGACGGTCGCGCCGAGACGCACGACGTACGGGCTCGGATTCACGACGCGCAACTTGCCGTCGACGGCTTCCCACTTCAGCAGCTTCCACGGCTCGCGATTCACCGCGAGCCCTTTCGGGTGCATGATCACCGGCAGGTTCTGACGAACGCGAATCGCGACGATGCTTGCGTCCGGGTCCTTACGTTCGCCGATCGTGTCGAAGACGACGCGCGCGAGCCGCTCGGTCTTCAGCGGCGTCCTGTTTGTCAGGATGAAACGAACCAGCTGCGTCTGACCGGGGTCGACGCGTGCGACCGGCGGCGTCACGGTGAACAGCTTCTCCTGATCGTCAGGCACGTGCTCGATGATCGTGTACAGCAGCGCCGATTTGTCGTCGGTGTTGCGGACTTTCATTGCGGTTTCGCCGACGGCCTCGTCGATCAGAACGACGGACGTTTCCGGCACCATGCCGGCCGCATGCGCGGGTGCTGCCGGGACGGCAGTCAGAGCGATCGGCAGCAGCGCCGACAGAATGCGATTGATATGAGACATCAGTCCTCCATATGGTTTGAAAAGAGCGAAGTTGAACGAAACGCGCTCACGGCGTGGAAACGACGCTGAAGCGCGGCTCGGACGTGACCGTCACCTCGCCGCTCAGCGTCGTCTCGGCCGCTCGAAATGCGTCGATCCGGATAAAGACGTCGAGACGTCGGCCCGCTGCCGGACGATTGGCGTCGTACGGCACGAGCATGTCGCCCGGCATCAGGATCAGCGGGGCCGGCGTGACTGCCGCCGCGTCGCCGCCTCGCGCAACGCCCGCCATCACGTCGCGCCCGTCGAGTGCGACGCGCGTCACGGTGACCGTGTAGCGGGCTACGTCCCCGAGCCGGATGCTGCCGTCCGCGGACGGGACGCCGTCGAAGCGGATTGCCGCGACGCTTTCCTGTCGGCACTGCACGGCGAGCGCCCGGTTCGCCGACGCGACCGGACGGCGATCGGCACCGCGCGGTGCGCCGATGCGGTCGCCGAATACGCGCCCGAAATCGACCTTCGGATCGCTGACGGCGATCGCGCAGCGTTCGGCGCGGGCAAGCGTCACACCGCCCAGCACGAACGCCGCGATTGCCAAAGTGCGAATCGTGTTCATCGAATACTCCCTAATTGGGATGGGAATCGGCATCGCAGGTCGCGTCGATCTGTGCGACGGTCGCGTCCGCGCGCAGCGCGTCGGGCACCTGAAACTGCAGGTTGCACCGACCGCCGCCGGGCAAACGCGCGACGAGCGGCCCTGCCGGGTCCTGATCGAGATAGACGACGCCGTCGCCGACGGCAGTCGTCACGTACTGGTCTTTCTCATCGCGAATCGATGCGCCGACCGGCAGCGGGCTCCCGTCTTGCAGATGCACGTTGAGCAGCATCCTTTTCGTCCGGCGCACCTCGATGTCGACGAAGTTCACCGATCCGCGTCCCGCATTGAGCTCCGCATAGCCGTTCCGCACGTCCACGTCGCGCGGCAACGTCTCGGTACGGACTACCGTGCTGACCTCGGTATACGCGGGAATGCTGCCGATCACGGCCTTGCCGCGCGGATCGGTCCACACGATGCCCGCGGGCGTGCTGATGCTCACGCCCGACAGTTCACCGGTCGACACGATGCCGAACGTTTCGCCGATGCTGTACGGCGACAGCGTGACGCCCGCCTTCGTTGCGACGATGCCGCCCTGCACCTGTGCAGACAGCGATCCGCTGTCGCGCTGCGCCGAACCGCTGATCGACACCTGCGTGTAGCGCGGCCACAAGCTCAGCGTCGCGAATCCGCGCTCGCTGCCGCTGTGCTGCCCACGCTCGACGCCGATGTTGTAACTGACGAAGTCGTTGACGGTCTGGCTCGCGTTCACGCCGCCGCGCAGCATGCCGCCGTTGCGAGTCACGTAAGTGCTCGTGTGAACCGGTCCAAGCGGAAAACTCAGCGACGCGTAGATCGCCGTATCGTCGCCGGTCGTGCCGCGGCCGAGCGAACGGTCGACGTTGATCGACAGGCTCGCTCGCCCGAACTGACGATTCCAGGACGCGGCAACGTGCTGACCGGAGAAGCCGGCGTACGTCGAGAAGCGATTGAACGACGCCGACAGCGCGCCGAGCTGCTTGCTGTTCCAGCTCGCCGAGCCCGACATCACGTCCCGGATCCGGTAGTGGCGCATGATCTCCCAGTACGCCGAACGGCGAACGGTATCGGGCACGTCATACAGCGTGTCGGACAGTGAGCGAAAGCCGATCGTCTGTCGATTCGCCTGCACGTTCATCGATATGTCGCCCGGCAGCTGCGCAGACAACGAGAGTCCGACGCTTGCGCCGCGCTCGCCGAGCGTCGGTGAACGACTGAGCTGTGCGTTGTTTCCCATCGATACGCTGTTTCCGAACAGCGGCATCGAATGGCTGACGCCGACACCCTGATGGCGCGACGAGACAATCGCGCCGGCCACCACGCTCGACCGCCGGCCGACGTTCCATCCCTTCGCGACGGAAACCACGATCGGTCGCGCCATGTCGCGCGGCCCGCGATACTGGTACACGCGGCCGATTGCGAGCGACAGCCCGAGCGGTGCGCCGCGCGGCGCGACGAGCGAAGCAGGCGGCACCGTGAAGCTGCGCTTGTTGTTCGCGTCGTCGATCAGCGTGACTTCGATCAGCGACGAGCGGTCGATCAGCGTCACGTTGCGCAGCAGAAACGGCCCGGCCGGCACCAGCGTCGTGTAGATCAGAATGCCGGCCTGCCGGACCTCGACACGCGACTGCTGCGTCGCGACGCCGCGAATCGTGCTGCCGCCGTCGCTGGCCGCAAGTGCGTCGTCGGGCAAGATCTGCACGCCCTCGATCGGCATGCCGCTGACCACGGGGTTCCGGATCCCGATCTGCCCCGCCTGCACCAGATAGCCGGTCTCGACGTCGGTTTTCTGCGCAAACGCGTACGGCATCTGAAACTCGGCCTGGCCCTGCTGCCGCCAGTACGTCTGCGCGCTGCGCACGACCCAGTCGCCGAGATTGAACCCGGCTTCGGTATCCGCGGACAGGAACGTCGCGGTACTGCTGCCGCTCGAGCGACTGCCGCCTGCGACGACGTTGTAGTTCAGCATCGCGCCGGCACCGCCGGACGACGCGTTATCGCCGGGACGCGGCCGGGTCAGCGCGTCCGCCGGCACGACGATTTCGACCATATCCTTCGCCGAATCGGCGCTGACTTCGGTCTGCGGCTGAAACGTCCGATAGTCGTAGCAGTTCGCGGCGAACGGTTGTGCCAGCCGGCGTTCGGATTCGGCAACGCGACGCGCATCGTTCGCTGCGGCACCCGCCGCGTCGTTGCCGCGCGATGCCGATCCGTCGGTGCCCGATTCGCGTGTGTCGACCGTCTCCGGCTCCGCAAGCAGCGGCTGCTGTCCGCTCAGAAATGCGAGCAGGCTCCACCGGCGCGGCGGTGTGAGTTCGTCCGGCAGGCGCAGGCGCGCGCGGCCGATCAACGTGCGGTCGAAGCAGACGTTACCGCGATCGTCGAAGCGAACGTCGACCGTGCCGCGCGGTTGACCGTTGACGGACAGCGACACACGATGCACGCCGCCGACGAAGCGCGGCTTCTCCGCAAAGTACTGGGCGAGCGCCGGATCGAGACCGCGCTCCTTCAGCGTCTCGATGTCGAATTCGACACGCCGTGCGGGTACAGTCGTCGTCGGCTCCGCAAGCGCGTCGGCCGGTTCCGTCGGTGTGGCGTCAGGCTCGGATACGGAGCCGACGCGTCCCGCTGGCGTGGCGGCAGGCTCCGACACCATCCCGGCCGGCGCGGGCATCGCGTTGCAAGCCACGCCGGCCGAGACGAGCGCCAAGCCGACGACGACGAACAGGAGCCTGATACCGACGGCAGAGAGGATGCGGGCAAACACGCTTCGCAACGTGGCGTGCCTCACAGGCGGTGGTGCCGATTCACGGCGCGTCGACTTCAAAATATTCACTAACGATTCAAATTACGGCGGCGATTCTTTCATGTCACCCTCATCGCAAAAATAATACGAGTTCGAAATTTTCGTTTAGAAAATATAGACTCGTCCTAATAGGTCTAACTTCCATCAAAATCGCCAAGTATCTGGCAAATTTAGAATGTCAATTTTTGATATAGAGACACGCCACGAATCGCGAATTAATAAATAGATATAACAAACTGTTAAATGGATATAACAAACTATTAAATAGATATAACAAAGTATTGCGATTTTCCGGCGCGACTAGCGCTGCAGCCGCCCCGCGCGGAGACGGAGGCCGCGCGCGGGCTGCGGAGCGTACGGGCCCTGCCGGCCGCAGCGACTGCGCCGAATGAACGGGTCGGCATTCGGCAGCGAACGACCGCGCACTGCAATATGCAGATGCCGGCCGGTCAACTTATGTTGCAGTACTACGAGACTCGCAGCGGTCGCCTTTAGGCTTTCACGCAATTCGAATTCATCCACGCGCAGTTATGTGCCTCAGAACAATCCGACTTGCATTCACTTTTTGCGAAATTGCGCAATTCATTCGTATTGAAACGTTTGCGCGTATGCGGAACAGCGTTTAATTGTGTTAATTCAATCTTGCACTTCGAGGAAAAGCGATCAGACGGTCGTTTTCATAGATGGCGACGTCGGCATCACACCGCGTACACGACGATGGAAGCAGGAACGCTCGAGCAACTGAAGCACTTCCACGTCGATGCTGTTCGGCTTCCGGTTGATCGCGCGCTGGACTCGAGCGGCGCCGCGAACGCGTGACGGAATGCGCGTCGCAACGTAGACGGCATTCGATGCGCGGGACGCGCGCCGTCCCAGCCCCGGCTGAGCACGCGTCGCGACTCAACGTATGCGACGCGGTGCGAGACGCCGTCGCCGGGCCGCCGTTCGATCGCCGCATACGCAACCATACGGTCGAGCGCGTGCTCGTCGTAGCGGCGCGATCGAAACGGGTTCCCGGTCGCCCGCGTTGCAACCGCCGGTTCGCTCGACAAGATCGGCGGTATGACGTGGGTCCGCAATGGCGGCGTCAATTCGACGATGCTGTCCATCGGCGCCGACACGGCAACGATGCGGTCGGATCACGAACATGCGCGGCAGTGACTCCGCGGGATGCGCACGTTGCTATTGGACGTCCCGCGCAGCCTATCTGCCTGTCGTCGGCGCCCGTGACAACGGCAAGCCGCCCGGCCCTGTCTGCAGCTCGCGTCCGGCAAGAACTCGAGCGCGTCAATCGACAATCCTTGCATGCGTGAGCCCCGCACCGCCCATTCGTCGGAACAAGCCTGCCGCCGCCGCTCCGCCCGCCGCACACCCGGCGTTGTGCCGCTTGTCGGGCGCGTTACAGGCAACGCCCACTACACGCGGCCGATTCGCCGCGGTCGCCAATGTATGACGGGCCGCGTCGCCGTGTTGAGATCGAACGCGCCACTGAATCGTGCACACTGCTTCGCCCCCCGCGCGGCGTCTCCGGACCCTCGGGTCGTCATAGTCGACCGGGCCGCCTCCATTGACGAACGTGATACGGGTCGCACACCACTACGCATCGCCGGAAGTTCGCCGCGCAGCGTCGCCATGCCGGCGCGCCCGCACGTGCGCATTGCGGGGTCTGGTCCAAGCGCCGCCACGATCGCGAGCCGCCGCAACTCAACGACGAACGAAAGTCCTCGGACCCGTCGCGACATACCCGGCCGCGACTGAAAACCGCATACGAAACGGGTGCGGTGAAATAGTGCAATCAATGTACCCGGCGAGCATTTTTCTTTTCGTCTGTACGCCAGATAACAATGACTGCCGATAATGAATCTCATTTTAAGTCGAAAACGTTTTCCGATCCGCGTTGCATTTTTTACTTCATCATACCTGTTTTAAGGTTAATTCCGTCCGATCTATCGTATGGAAATAACTTGTTACAACGGAAATAGAAATTTTGATTTGCGAACCATCCGACAGCGTCATGTAAGGTACCGCACCGACGGCCGCGAATCATCTGATCCATTACTCCGCAGAAGCCCGCCGGGCCGGGCTTTGCAGGCAAATCTTGCTTTTGTCTGCCGTTACTTTCCGGCACGAAATCCCCGCGTTCCGGGACCATAATTTGCGACCCGATCAATCTCTACCGGCGCATTCCAGGTGCACCGGCAATATCGCCTTTAATCATAATTAAGCGAGAAATTCGGTTTCATCTGATTTCGCATTTAATACAGGCCGATAATCCGTCCCATCAGTGCGACACACAGTTGTTTGTTAAAAACCCTTCGTGTATCAATAGCGTGTCGCGAAATTACGCGGGCATTTTTTTGTTCTGAATAATCACGCACCCCCAATCCGGACGGAGGCCGCAATGTCATCCTCGCTTCGCCAGCACGCTGGTCCTTTTATCGCGGTGGTCATGTCGGCGCTGTGCGCGGGCGCGTACGCGCAAACGAGCGCGACCGCCTCGGCGCCGGATACGGGCCGCTACGTGATCTCGTACGTGTGCGGCGACACGCAGATCGACAGCAGCGCGCCACTGCCGCCCGACGGCCGCCCGTACAACCTCGGCGTGACCTTCGTGTCCGCGCAGACGGGACAGCCGCTGTCGAACGTGCAGGTTCGGCTCCGACGGCACGGCCGCGTGCTCGTCGAATTCAACGCAACGGGCCCGCGCTGCCTGTTCAGTCTTCCGGAAGCGAGCTACCGCGTCGAGGGGACGTACGAGGGCTCGATGCAGTTCGCGATCGTCGAAACGGGATCGCTGACCGCGCAGCTGCGATGGTGAACGGCACGCCGTGCCGGCCCACCGGCGAAGCGCGCGACGACGCCGCTCGCCAATAACGACATCGATCAGAGGAGCAGTGAATGACCCGTGCAGAACGACCGGACGACCGTGCCGTCTCCCCGCAGAAGCCGACCTGGGGACCCGGAAAGAACGCCGCATTGAGCATCGTCGCGTTTGCCGCGATCTTCGGCGGCTTCGCGTACATCGAGCGAGATGCGCGCGTCGGTCATGGAGGCGCCTCGCACGACATCTCCGGCGCGGTCGGGAACGCGGCCGACAAGACGGGCAAGGCCGTCGTCGCAGCAGTGTCCGGCGCGCACTCGGCGTCCGCGATCGAGCTCGCGCAAAACGCGCCGCCGGGCGCGCCTGCGTCTGCGTCTGCCTCGATATCGGCCGCCGTGCCAGCGGCCGTCTCGAACGCACGGACCGCCGCGCCGCCGCAGGCGGCCGACGCCGCGTCGACACCCGCGGCGCTCGCCGCGACCCCGCGTACGGGAACGACGTCGAGTCACTCGACGACGCGTCGCCGCGACGCGCATCGGCCGCGCGCATCGGTGCTCGCGAGCACGCACAAACGCTCGTATGCCGCGCCGAAGCACGAGCGCTACGCCAGCGATGCCGCACAGATGGAGCCGGCGGCCGTGTCGCGCGACGAGGTGGAAGGCGCACGCGCGCTCGCGCGGGCGCGCTGGTGCGCGCAGCTCGACCAGTGGGATTGCGTCGAGCAGAACGCCAGCCGCGCGCTTGCGATCGACCCGATGAACAGCGAGTCGCGCGCATTGCTCGGACAAGCTATCCGCAATCGCCTTTAAGGCGACCTAGCGCAGCCGGGGCCCTAATCCCGGCCGCACGGCAACCGGCGACTCGCGTCGCCGGGTATGCGATCGACGTGATCGTCTCGAAGTGAGGACACACCGTGGCCAACAATCCGAAACAACAATGCACCACCGTCGCTCCGCCCAACCGGCGGATGCTCGTGCACGCGCCGCTCGTCTTGCTGCTCGTCGCCTCCGGCTCCTGTTTTGCCGCGGACAGCGAGGCGGACGCCGTCGGCGCCAGCGGCACCGCCGGCACGCAGGGCGCGTCCGAAACCATGCCGGCGGATGTGCCGACAGCCGGCGCAACGTCGCACGACGCGACGGCGCCCGATACAACGGCGCCTGACGCAACGACGCCCCACGCGACGCCACCGTCCGCACAGCCGCCCACCGCACCGACGGCGATCGCGCAAGTGTCGGGCACGGCAATGCCGACTGCGCCGAGTCCGACGCCGGCCGGCGCGGCGCCGATGATCGGCGCGCCGTCGATCGAGCGCCCGGACGTAACGCCCCCGCCCCAACAGCCGCCGGAGGCGCAGGCGCCGAACGCCCAGGCGCCGAATCTGCGCACCGCCGACCCCGCGACCGTCCGCAACGACGTGTTCGGGCTCGCGGTCAGCGGCGGCGCGGTCAAGGCGCTCGACGAAGCGAAGGCGCGGCCCGACGCGTTCTCGGCCGTCGATCTCGCGCAACTCGAGGAACTGTCGATCCGCCAGCAGGTACGCGGCGGCCGCGACAAGGCGCGCTCGATGACGAGTACCGACCGCTTCGACGGCATCGACCAGGCACTGAAGGCCGCGGACGATCTCGACTCGCGCATGCCGGTCACGCCCGAGTATTCGTCGGTGCGCACGGCGCTCGCCGGCGACCGCACGATCGCCTATGCCGCGCGCGGCGACATGAACAAGGCGATCGCGACGTTCGAGACGATTCCGCCCGACGCGGAGATCTCGATCGACGCGCTGGCCGCGGTCGGCGATGCATATCTCTACGTCAGCGAACCGGGCAAGGCGAGCGCCGTCTACGAGCGTGCGCTGAAGCAGGCGAGCGCGCCGGCCGCGGACCGCGCGACGCGCGGCTTCCAGTACGGTTCGCGCACGCGGCCGATCGAGCTGCGCGAGGGGCTGTTCTGGTCGTATATCGATCAGGCGCGCGCCGCCGATGCGGGCCGCGTACTGAACGACATCGACACGGCCCTGCCGCCCGCGAGTCAGGTGCATCCGTGGGATCCGGCAAACGAGGACTACCTGCGTTATTACCGGCTGCGCGCGCAGTACCTGATCTACACGGGCCGCGTCGACGAAGGCATCGCCGAGCTCGAACGGCTCGAAAAGGAGGTGCCGTTCAATGCCGAAGTGCGCTCCGCGCATGCGGACGCGGTGTCCGGGCAGTCGCATCCGCGTCAGGCGATGGCGATGTACAGGGCGACGCTGACCGATCACCCGGACAGCGTCGAAATGCGGGCGGGGCTCGGCCGGGCCGCACTGACGGCGGACGACTACGCGACCGCGCGCGAGACCGACGAAATTCTCGACAACACGTTCCCGGACAGCGCCGCGGTGCGCTCGTTCAAGCGCGACTACAACGCCTACCGCAGCCCGGTGTTTACGACCGACATCAGCTACGAGCACGGCAACAGCGCGCTGGCCGACAACAGCTTCTCGTCGGACAGCTACATCTACTCGCAGCCGTTCGGCGACAACTGGCGCGTGTTCTCGCACACGTTCTACGGCTTCGCGCAGACCGATACGGGCCGCATCAGCCGCACGCGCACGGGCGTCGGCGGCGACTACCGGCACGGGCCGCTGACGATCCAGGCCGAAGCGACGCGCTCGTTCGGCGGCGACGGTCGCACCGGCGGACGCGGCACGGTGACCTACAACGTCGACGACTACTGGACGCTGAGCGGCGCGGTCGACAGCAACGACAACTCGCTGCCGTGGAAAGCGTATGTCGCGCACATCTGGGGCCGCTCGGCCAACGTCGAGATCGCATACCGGCAGAACGACCGGCGCGAAGTGAAGCTGACCTACGGCGTGAGCCGCTTCAGCGACTCGAACTTCCACCAGGAAATCGCCGCGACCGGCACGCAGCGCGTCTACACGTCCGCGAACCAGCTCGTCAACGTGTCGCTCGGCCTCGGCACCGACAGCAACTCGCGGCAGGACACGCCCTACTTCAGCCCGAGGCGCGACTACGCCGCGGCCGTCACCGCGATGCATCAAATGACGCTGTGGAAGAAAGGCGACATGTCGCTGCAGCAGCGCCTGTACGCGTCGGGCGGCGCGTTCAACCAGCGCGGCTTCGGCACGAGCGCGCTGTGGAGCGCACGCCTCGAGCACGCGTGGACGTTCAAGCGCGACATCACGCTCAGCTACGGCATCGAAGTCAGCAGCCATGCGTACGACGGCCAGCGGGAACGCTCGGAAACGGGCTTCCTGTCGGTCAACCTGCCGTTCTAGTAACAGGAGCTCTCCATGCAATCCAGACGGACCTTCATGTGCGGATGCCTCGGGGCATTCGCCGCGTGCTCGTTGTTTCCCGGCGTGACGAAGGCCAAGATGATCGACCTGCTGCCGCCGTCCGACCCGGCCGACGGCAAGACGTTTCGCGTGATTTGCCTGCACGATGTCCGCGACAATCTGCTGTCGACGTTTTCATCGTCGACGATGGTCGACCCGTTCGCGGTCGACACCGGCACGCTGACCGCGATCTTCTCGTGGCTCGAGACGAACAACTACCACCCGATCACGGTCAAGCAGATCGAGGCGTCGCGCCACGGCGGCAAGCCGCTGCCGCCGCGCGCCGTGCTGCTCACGTTCGACGACGGCTACCGCAGCCACTACACGAAAGTGCTGCCGCTGCTCGAGCGCTTCCGCTATCCGGCCGTGATGGGCATCGTCACGTCGTGGATCGATGCGCCGCCCGACGTGCCGATCAAGATCAGCGACAAGGTGTCGGTGCCGCGCGACTACTTCATGTCGTGGGACGACGTGCGCAAGCTCGGCTCGTCGGACCTGATCGAGCTCGCGTGCCACACGCACAATCTGCATCACGGCGCGATCGCGAATCCGCAGGGCAACGAACTGCCGGCGACCACGTCGCACCTGTATCTGCCCGACGAGAAGCGGTACGAAACCGACGAGGAATTCCACGCACGCGTGCGCAACGACCTGCAGACCTGCATCCACCAGGTGCGCGAGCGCACCGGCATCACCATTCGCTCGATGGTGTGGCCGTACGGCGCGGAGAACCAGCCGGTGCGCGACATCTCGACATCGCTCGGGATGGGCATCCAGTTCAGCCTCGACGCGGGGCCGAACACGCCCGACGTGCCGCTCGATCGCCTGCGCCGGATCCTGATGATGTACGACGTCGACATCGGCGGCTTCGAACGGTCGATGCGCGAGCCGGCGACGAACCGCGGCGCGGTCGACGCGGTCGAGCGTATCGTGCAGGTCGATCTCGACCAGGTGTACGACCCGAACCCCGCGCAGCAGGAAAAGAACCTCGGCGTGCTCGTCGAGCGCATCTACCGGATGCAGCCGAAATCGGTCTACCTGCAGGCGTACGCGGATCCGAAAGGCACGGGTGTCGCCGAAGCCGTGTACTTCCCGAACCGCCATCTGCCGATGCGCTCGGACCTGTTCTCGCGCGCCGCGTGGCAGCTCAACACGCGCTCGAACGTGCAGGTCTATGCGTGGATGCCGGTGCTCGCGTTCCAGCCGCCGGCGGACAAGCATCGCGCGCTCGAAGCCGTCCGCGCGCTCGATGGCGCACCGGCCCGCGAAAACGGCTCGCGCGTGTTCCGGCTCAGTCCTTTCGACCCCGATGCACGGCTGATGATCGAGGAGATCTACGAGGATCTGAGCAAGTACGCGTCGTTCAGCGGCATCCTGTTCAGCGACGATGCGGTGCTCGACGACTACGAGGATGCGAGCCGCCACGCGCTGCGCGCGTACGCGCAGTGGGGGCTGCCCGCCGACGTCGCGAAGATCCGCGGCAATCCCGACCTGATGGCGCGCTGGACGCGGCGCAAGACGCGTCATCTGATCGACTTCACGCTGCAGCTCGAAAAGATCGTGCTCTCGCACCAGAACGCCGGCGACGTGCTGACCGCGCGCAACATCTTCGCGATGCCGGTGCTGAAGCCCGAGTCCGAAGCGTGGTACGCGCAGAACTATGCGGACTTCCTCGCCACCTACGACTACGTCGCGCTGATGGCGATGCCGTACATGGAACGCGCGGACGATCCCGAAGGCTGGCTCGACCGGCTCGTGCGCACCGTGCGCGCGAAACCGAACGGCCTGTCGCGCACCGTGTTCGAGCTGCAGTCGTACGACTGGCACACGAACAAGAGCATCGGCGCCGACACGCTGCTCGCGCAGATGCGAAGACTGCGCAGCGAAGGCGCGGTGAACTTCGGGTACTACCCGGACAACTTTCTGAACAACCAGCCGAATCTCGACACGGTGCGCGACGTGATGTCGCTGAAATCGCGTCTCGATCCGACCTCGATCAATGCACTGATGCAGATGCACCGCAACGGGACCAAGACACCATGACCACGCACGGCCTCATTACGAAGCTGCAGGATTTCGTTTTCTACTATCCGTTCTTCATGTCGTACCTGTGGATGATCGGCGGCGTCGTGCACTACTTCCTGCTCGAAGAGGGTCGCGTGCTGTCGAAGCGAAAGATCGCCGCGAGCGGCTTTCCGAAGGTGTCGATCGTCGTGCCGTGCTTCAACGAGGAGGCGAATGCACGCAGCGTGATCGAGCATCTGAATGCGATGGACTACCCGAACTACGACATCATCGCGGTCAACGACGGCAGCAAGGACCGCACCGGCGAAATCCTGAACCAGCTGGCGGTGGAGATCCCGCGGCTGCTCGTGATTCATCACGCGCGCAACGAGGGAAAGGCGGTCGGGCTCACGACCGCGGCCACGATGTCGAACGCCGAGTATCTGCTCTGCATCGATGGCGACTCGCTGCTCGGCCACGATGCGATCGAATGGATGCTCGACCATTTCCTAACCGATCCGGGCGTCGGCGCGGTGACGGGCAATCCGCGCATCCGCACGCGCACGTCGCTGCTCGGCCGCATGCAGGTTGGCGAGTTCTCGTCGATCGTCGGGCTGATCAAGCGCACGCAGCAGGTGTACGGCCGCATCTTCACGGTATCGGGCGTGGTCACGATGTTCCGCAAGACCGCACTCGCCGACGTCGGATTCTGGAGCACCGACATGCTGACCGAGGACATCGACATCAGCTGGAAGCTGCAGTGCAGCGACTGGCGCGTCGTGTACGAGCCGCATGCGCTGAGCTGGATCCTGATGCCGGAAACCGTGAAGGGCCTGTACCGGCAGCGCCTGCGCTGGGCGAAGGGCGGCATCCAGGTGCTGATCAAGTACGCCGGCGCGCTCGCGAAGCCGACGCGGATGATGATGTGGCCGCTGTTCATCGAGTATCTGATCGGCATCGCGTGGGCCTATGCGATGTCGTTCATTCTGCTGCTCGCGCTCGTGGATGTCGTCTATCCGCTGCCGCCGAGCTGGCATGTTTCCGTCGTACCGCATTGGCACGGGATGCTGCTGGTCGCCACCTGCATCCTGCAGCTGATCATCGGCAGCATGATCGATCGTCGCTACGACGAGAAGCTGCTGATGTATTTCCTTGACACCGTTTGGTACCCCGTCGCTTTCTGGCTGATCAGCATGATCACTACCGTCGTCGCGCTGCCGGCGGTCGTGCTGCGAGGCCGTGGCAAGCGAGCCGTGTGGGTCAGTCCCGACCGAGGCATTCAACATGAACAACGCACCGATTATTGACCTCTCCCTGCGCACGCCGCGCGAAATGATCGCTGAACGAGGCGGCGTCGTCGGCCCGCTGCTGGTCGCCTGGTTCCGCTTCGGCCGACCTGCGCTCGTCGGCGGCGTATGGGCATCGATCTGCATCTATACGTATCGCTATCTGCTGCCGTTCAACGAAGCGGAGATGCCGATCGAGCAGCTCGTGTTCTACGTGACGTGTATCGCGCTGATCGGCGGCTCGCTGATCACCTGGCTGATCGCCGGGCGCGTCGTGCATCCGCTCGCATACCGCCTGCGCGTATCGAAGATCCTGCGACGCTCGGCCAGCGTCACGGCGCACTCGGTGCCGGCCGCCCTGCTCACCGGCAACCGGCGACGCAGCGGCACGCCGCGCGCGTCGCGCATTCTCGTCGCGTCGCACGACGCGAACGGGTCGATCTGCGGCATCGAATGGATCGCCCACGCGGGGCCGCCGCCGCGCGAATGGGCGACGGGCGAACCTGGAAGCAATGCATGACACGTCTTCCGCGCGGTGCGACCTTGTCGGGACGCCGTCCCGACGCGCCGCGCAGGCAAGCCGGAACCATCTTCTGGACGAGGTGAAAACATGTGCGGAATCGTCGGAGCAAGCGGCCTGAACAATCAGGTGCCGCAATTGGTCAATGCCCTCAGCCGGCTCGAGTATCGCGGCTACGACTCATGCGGGATCGCGGTGCTGCGCGACGGGCGCCTGCGCAGCGAGCGCACGTTGCGGCGCGTCGCCGACTTGCAGGATCGCGTGCTGACGCTCGGGCTCGAGGCGCAGACCTGCATCGCCCACACGCGCTGGGCGACGCACGGCGCGCCGTCGGAGAAAAACGCGCATCCGATCGTGTCGCGCGACACGATCGCGGTCGTGCATAACGGCATCATCGAAAACCACGACACGCTGCGTGCGGAGCTGCGGCAGCGCGGCTACGAGTTCCGCGGCGAGACCGATACCGAGGTGATCGCGCATCTCGTGCACAGCCTCTATCGCGGCGATCTGTTCGACGCGGTGCGGCGCGCGGTCAAGCGGCTGCACGGCGCGTATGCGATCGCCGTGCTGAGCGCGCATGAACCGCAGCGGCTCGTGGCCGCCCGCGCGGGCTCGCCGCTCGTGATCGGCATCGGCGCGACGCAGAACTATCTGGCATCGGACTGCGCGGCGCTCGGCGACCTGACCGACCGCTTCGTCTATCTCGAAGACGGCGACGTCGCGTTGATCACGCCGGACCGTATCGACGTCCTCGATGCACTCGGCGAAGAAGCGCGCCGCCCGCTCTGCGAAGTGCGCGCGCGCGACAGCGATGCCGCGCTCGGCCCGTACCAGCACTTCATGCAGAAGGAAATCTTCGAGCAGCCGAAGGCGATCGAGAACACGCTCGAAGGAATCGACGAAATTTCGCCCGCCCTCTTCGACGCGCACGCGGACACGCGCGCGCTGCTGTCGAAAGTGAAAAGCGTGCTGCTGCTCGGCTGCGGCACCAGCTATTACGCGGGGCTCACCGCGAAATACTGGCTCGAGTCGATCGCCGGCGTGCCCGCGCAGGTCGAGATCGCGAGCGAATACCGCTATCGCGACGCGGTTGCCGATCCGCGCACGCTCGTCGTCGGCATTTCGCAGTCCGGCGAGACGGCCGATACGATCGGCGCGCTCGAACGCGCGCGCACGACGGGCCAGGATCTGTCGATGGCGATCTGCAACGTCGCGACGAGCACGATCGCGCGCAACTCGCCGCTGCGCTTTTTGACGCGCGCCGGCGCGGAGCTCGGTGTCGCGTCGACGAAGGCGTTCACGACGCAGCTCGTCGCGCTGTACCTGCTGACGCTCACGCTCGCCCAGATGCGCGGCCGGCTCGACCCGGCACAGGCGGCCGAACGACTGCAGCAGCTGCATGCGCTACCCGCGCGCATCGGCCATGCGCTCGCGCTCGAGACGCAGATCATGGGCTGGGCCGAGAAGTTCGCGAAGAGCGAGAACGCGCTGTTCCTCGGGCGAGGCATTCATTTCCCGATCGCGATGGAAGGCGCGCTGAAGCTGAAGGAGGTGTCGTACATCCACGCCGAAGGCTATCCGGCCGGCGAGCTCAAGCACGGCCCGCTCGCGCTCGTCACGAGCGCGATGCCCGTCGTCACGATCGCGCCCGACGACCAGCTGTTCCAGAAGCTGAAGTCGAACATGGCCGAGGTGCGCGCGCGCGGCGGGCGGCTGTACGTGCTTGCCGGCGATCAGCTCGAACTCGAGGCCGACCGCGACACGCATCTGATCCGCGTGCGCGAATCGGGCGATGCGCTGTCGCCGATCGTCAACGTGATCCCGTTGCAGCTGCTCGCGTATCACGTCGGCTGCGCGCGCGGCGCGGACGTCGACAAGCCGCGCAACCTCGCGAAATCGGTGACGGTCGAATGACGGCGCCGCGCGTCGCCACCTCCGCCGGCGCGCGGCCGGGCACCGGCCGGCGCGCCGCGGCATGGATCGCCGCGTCGATCGTCTGCAGCGCATGCTGCGTCGGCGCGGCGCCGCCCGCCGCACGCGCCGGCGCGCCGGTCGTGCACACCGTCACCGTCGATCCGAACGGCACGGCGAAGGATACCGGCGACCCGCGCCGCTTCATGCACGGCATCGGCGTCGCCGATGCCGGCAACGGCAAGCGCTGGGTGTTCTTCAGCAGTTCGGGGCGCGTGCCGCGCGGCGCGATGAAAGACGGCAACTGGCCGCACGACGTGTACGTCGGCCAGTGGAGCCCGGGCCAGCCGCGCATCGCGCGCGTGCGCACGTTCATCAGCCGGCCGGAAGCGCAGGAGCCCGTGTCGATCGCGCAGAACGCACGCGGCGACATCTTCGTCACCTTCGAGGACGGCTGGAACACGCCGCAGGTCGTGAACCAGCGCTACGGAATCTATCGGCGCGACCTGCGGCCGATCAAGCCCTATCCGAACGACGTCGAAGCGGGCGGCCACTCCGGCCACGTCGCGACCGCGTCGGACCGCTTCGTCGTGTTCTATTCGGAAGGCTGGGTCGACGGCGGCGGCGTGGACAATCTCGGCACCGGCAACGGCGTCTATGTGAAGACGTACGACGCGACCGGCCGCGTGCTGAACCGCGTCCCCGTCGTCGCACATCGCCGCGAATGGTGGCCGATGATCGCGGGCTCGCCGGGCAAGGCGCTGCTGCTCTGGCAAAAATTCATTCCGGGCAGCACCGACGCGACGCTCGAAGCGGCGATGTTCGATCCGGTATCCGCGCAGCTCGACAAGCTCGGCACGCTGAACGACGCGATCCAGTACTACGTGTACTCGGCCGCCTACGTGCCGGCGATCGACCGCTTCATCGTCGTGACGACGACCTCGGCCGGTCGCGGCGTCGCCATGCTCGTCGCGCCGGACGGTCAGCGCACCGCGACGCTCGACTGCCTGCCCGCATCGGTGCGCGAAGCGCAGATCGGCGTCGACGGATCCCGCGCCTACGTGCCGACGCGCGACGGGCGATTGCTGACGCTGACGCTTGGGCCTGCCGCGATCGCCGTGACCGGCTCGCAGCGCTCGCCGATTCCGTGGGGCTCGACCGGCATCGCGGCGTTCCGCTCGAACGGCGACGCGATGCATTTCGTGTCGCTGACCTCGTCGGGCACGCGCGAAGCCGACTTCGGACCGGTGCTGAATACGTCGCTGTCGGCCGCCGATACGCAATGCTCGACGCATTGAGCGCGCGCGTGCGCGGACCCGCGTCGCGGTAGCGCGGGCCGCGCCGCCGCTACGGTCGGGCGGGTTCCTGCATGCGCCTGCCTCGCCGAATCGCACGATGCAGTGCCCGCCCCGTTTCGCCCTCTGCTAGTCGAGCGTGCGTCTGCGCGCATGCCGGCCGAGCACGTCCGGATGCGCGTCGAGCATCGTCGGAAATCCGCTGGCGCGCGACCGCAGCGGCCGGTATCGACCGATATGGGCGCGCGCGGTCTACCGACATTGCCGGCGCGCGGCTGGCGACATTGTGCTATCGGGCATGCAGCGTGGATTGTTGCAGACGCACCGGCCTCCATCCGAGCACGCGCCGACATCGCGGCCATCGAAATCGGAATCGCGGGCAGCGCGCGAAGCGGATAGACTGTCGCCCGACCCGTTTCGTCACCCGCGGCCGCGTGCATCGCGCCGCCCGGAACGCCGCTTCCCGGAGAACGAATGCTCATGCGCCGGTGGTTTTCGCTTCTGCTGCTGATCCTCTACGCGATCGGCCCGCGCGCGCTCGCGCAGTCCGCGCCGGCGCTCGAACTCGACATCGACGGCACGCCGCAGATGCTGACGCCGCAAGCGCTGCTCGCGCGCGCCGACGCCATCGACATCCACGTGCCGCAAGACATCGCATACGGCCGCCCGATGACGTTCCGCGCGGTGCCGTTCGTGAATCTGTTCGGCGGTGCGCCGCTGCCGGCCGATGGCGTGCTCGAGACGCGCGCCGCCGACGGCTTCGCCGCGCAGTTGCCGCTCGATCTCGTGCGCCGCGGCGCGGCGGCCGGCGCGGTCGCGTGGCTGGCGGTGGAGGAACCGTCGCGCCCGTGGCCGAAGCTGCCCGGCAAGCCCGTGAGCGCCGGGCCGTTCTATCTCGTGTGGGTCGGGCCGCACGCGTCGTCGGTGCGCGGCGAACAGTGGCCGTATCAGATCGTGCGCATTACCGTCGAATCGGCGCCGCTCGCACGCTGGCCGTCGCTCGCCGTCGATCCGTCCGTTCCTGCGGACGCCCCCGCGCGCACGGGCCAGCGCCTGTTCGTCACGCAATGCCTCGCGTGCCACCGGATCGACGGCGCCGGCAGCAGCCACGCGGGCCCCGACCTGAACGCGCCGATGAACCCCGTCGACTATTTCCAGCCGGCCGCGCTGCGCCGCTATATCCGCAACCCGGCGTCGGTGCGCGACTGGCCGGGCCGCGCGATGCCGGCGTTCCCGCCGACGCAGCTGAGCGATCGAGAACTCGACGAGATCGTCGCGTATCTGGCCTACGTCGCGCGCCGCAAAGCGCCGCGCTAGCGGCAACGACGCCGTTACGCGCCGGTTTCCTGCGCGCTTTTGAGCACCGCGCGCAGTAGCACGTCCGCACCCGCGGTCGCCCACTCCGGCGTGATCGCTTCGGCTTCGTTGTGGCTCAGACCGTCGACGCACGGCACGAAAATCATCCCGGTCGGCGCGACGCGCGCGATATAGCACGCATCGTGGCCCGCACCGGAGACGATGTCCATGTGCGACAGCCCGAGCGATTCGGCCGCGTCGCGCACCGCGTCGATGCAGGCGGCCGCGAACGGCACAGGCGGATACGTGAAGATCTGTTCGATCTGCGCGCCGAGCCCGGTTTCGGCGGCCATACGCGTCAGCTCCGCACGCAACGCCGCGTCGAGTTCGTCGAGCACGGCGTCGTCCGGATGACGAAACTCGACCGTGAAGAAGCAGCCGCCCGGCACCGTGTTGCGCGAGTTCGGCCGCGCGTCGATCATGCCGACCGTCGCGCGCGCGTGCGGCGCGTGGCGGCGGCCCAGCGCATCGACGAACGCGATCGTCCGCGCAGCGCCGACCAGCGCATCGCGGCGAAATTCCATCGGCGTCGTGCCGGCGTGCGCATCGATGCCCGTCAGCGTCACCTCGTACCAGCGCTGCCCCTGCCCGGCCGTCACGACGCCGATCGTCTTGCCCGCGCGTTCGAGAATCGCGCCCTGCTCGATATGCAGCTCGTACGCGGCATGCACGGGATAGCCGCCGACCGGCTCGGCGCCCGCATAGCCGATGCGCTCCAGTTCGTCGCCGATCGTTCTGCCCGCTGCGTCGGTGCGCGACAGCCCGTATTCGAGCGAATAGACGCCCGCAAACACGCCGGCCGACACCATCGCCGGCGCGAAGCGCGAGCCCTCCTCGTTGGTCCAGATCACGACGTCGATCGGCCGTTCGGTCTCGATGCCCGCGTCGTTCAGCGCGCGCACGACTTCGAGGCCGCCGAGCACGCCGTAGATGCCGTCGTAGCGGCCGCCGGTCGGCTGCGAATCGGCGTGCGAGCCCGTCATCACGGGGGCCGCGTCGGCGCGGCGGCCCGCGCGCCGCGCGAACACGTTGCCCATCTTGTCGACGCGCACCGTGCAGCCCGCGTCGCGCGCCCACTGCACGAACAGGTCGCGCGACTCGCGATCGAGATCGGTCAGTGCGAGCCGGCAGACACCGCCCTTCGGCGTCGCGCCGATCTGCGCCATCCGTTCGAGCGACGCCCAGAGCCGCTCGCCGTCGACGCGGGGCCCCGCTGCGCGCATGCCCGCTTGCGCTTCGTCACGCATCGCCGGCCTCCTGTGCGCCGCCCTGCGGCGCCGGTTGCAGTGCGTAGCGGAAATCGCAGCGCTTGCCGCCCTGCATGATCGTGCTCGTGCGCGTCAGCGCGATGCGCGGATCGTAGCCCTCGATGAAGTGGCTGTCGCGCGCGCAGCTGAGCAGATGCCCGATCTCGCCGAGCCCCATCGCGTGATACATCTCGGCATAGCTGCAGCGATGTACGTCGTAGTCGTAGTGCGCATCGTCCGCGCGCCGCACTTCGACGTCGAGCGCATCGTCCTTCTCCCACAGCACCTGCAGCGCGATGAACGACTTCACGCTCGTGCCGTGCGGCTCCTGCGCGGCGAACGTGCGGCCCGCGTCGACCGCCGCGCCGCGCACCGCTTCCGCGATCACGGCCTGCGCGCGCTCGGTGCCGAATTCGCGCTTCATGATCTCGTAGATCGGCTTGATGATTTCGGCTTCGATGCGGCGCCGCGCGAGGATGCCGAGGCGCGTGTCTTCCGGAGTGGTCGTGGAGGTTTTGGTAGTTTCGGTCATGGAATCGTCTCCGTGTCGGCCCGAGTTAGCGCTTTAGCGCTTACTCGGGCCCTATGCAAAGCTGTCGTCCCGAGTTGGCGCTTGAGCGCTTCTCCGAGCCCCTGCAAAGCGGTCGTCCTTTACTTCGCCGCAGTCCGCGCGCCGCCGAGCACATCGACGACTGTCCACTTCCCGCCGCGCACCTGATAGATCGTGAAAGCCGGATTCTTCAGGTTGCCTTCCTTGTCGAACGCGATCTCGCCCGTCACGCCCGGCCGGTCGATCTCGCGCACGGCGGCGACCAGCTTCGCCGGCTGCGTCGAGCCTGCCTTCTGCGCGGCCGCGATCAGCGTGGCGGCCGCGTCGTACGCAAACGGCGCATGCAGTTCGATCGGCGCGCGGAAACGCGCTTGGTACTGCGCGTCGAACGCCTTGCCGCCCGGCATCCGTTCGAGCGGCAGGCCCGGTTCGAGCGCGGTCACGCCGTCGCCGTCCTTGCCTGCGAGCGACAGGAAGGTCTGGCTCACGAAACCGCCCGCGCCGAGCAGCGGCACGTTCACGCCGAGCTGGCGCATCCGGCGCGCGATCGGCGCGGCCTGCGCATCGAGCCCGCCGAAGAACACCAGATCCGCGCGCTTGCCCTTGATCGCGGTCAGCACGCCGCTGAAGTCGGTCGTCTTGTCGTTGACGTACTGGCGATCGACGATCGTGCCGCCGTTCGCCTGCACGCCCTTGATGAACTGGTCGGCCAATCCCGCGCCGAACGACGTGCGATCGTCGATCACGGCGATGCGCTTCGCCTTCAGCGTCTTCACCGCGTAGGCGCCCGTGAAGTTGCCGCCCGCATCGTCGTGACCCATGATGCGGAAGGCCGTCGCGTAGCCCTGCTGCGTGTACTGATGGCCCGTCGACGCCGGCGCGATCTGCGGAATGCCCGCGTCGCGATAGACGCGCGAAGCCGGCACGCTGCAGCCCGTGTTCCAGTGCCCGACGACGCCGATCACGTGCTGGTCGACGAGCTGCTGCGCGACCGCGACGGCCGTGCGCGGGTCGGACTGGTCGTCGGCTGCGACGAGCTTGTACACGACGGGCTTGCCGCCGATCGTCGGATGCTTCGCGTTCGCATCGTCGATCGCGAGTTGCGCGCCGTTCTGCAGATCCTTGCCGATGCGCGCGGACGGGCCGGTCAGCGGCGCGGCGAGACCGATCAGGATCGTCTGCGGCGCGGATTGCGCGCCGGCGGTAACGGACGCGACCAGCGCGAACGCGGACAACGCGAAGCCAACGGTGAAACGAGCGATTTTCATGTGCGGGGACCGTGAGTCTGTCAAAACATGAAAAATATTAAATAATCGACACGAACATCCCAAATACTCAATCGTTGGATGCTTATGCCGTTCCGCACACGATACGCCAACACCATGAAAACATGGTCATTTTTATTGTTGTCGCTTACCCTGATTTTTCTATAAAATTCGATACATGAAAAATATCGAACAGTTACACGACGATCCGCCGTTGCGTGCCGTGCGCGCGTTCGAGGCGTTCGCGCGCCTCGGCTCGGTCACGGCGGCGGCCGCCGAACTCGACATCACGCCGTCCGCGGTCAGCCATCAGCTGCAGCTGCTGGAAGCGTTCATCCAGACGCCGCTGACCGTACGCGACGGCCGGCTGCTCGCGCTGACCGACGAAGGACGCGACTACTACCGGTCGATCAGCGCCGCGTTCTCGGTACTGCGCAGCGCGACGCGCTTCGTGCGCGACCGTTCGTCGCTGCGGCAGATCACGATCAGCCTGATACCGCTGTTCGGCATCGGCTGGTTCATTCCGCGGCTGCACGCGTTTCTTGCGGAGAACACGGACGTCGACGTCACCGTGCTCTACGCGCACCACCGCAACTACCGCAGCGATGCGTCGGATCTGTCGATCCGCTTCGGCACGGGCGACTGGCCCGGCTATCGCTGCGAACGGCTGGTGCCGGGCGCGATGGTGCCGATGTGCAGCCCGTCGTTCCTGAAGCGCCACGGGCCGTTTGCCACGCCCGCCGATCTCGCGCATGCGCCGCTCGTGCACGACGAGGATCGCAGCGCGTGGGTGAACTGGCTGCAAGGCGCGGGCGTGCGCAACGTGTCGCACGCGGTCGGCCCGATGTTCGAGGACGGGCAGCTCACGTTGAGCGCGGCACGCGCGGATCTCGGCGTCGCGCTGTTGCGCGCGCCGCTCGTCGAGCGCGAACTCGCGAGCGGCGAACTCGTGCAGTTGTTCGATCATGCGCTCGAGGACGGCCGCGACTACTATCTGTGCACACGCGAGGACGCGGACTTGCCGGACGGCGCGAGGCGGCTCGCGGAATGGTTGAGGGAGATGGCGGGAGTGCACGGTTGACATAGCCGTTCGCATTGCCGCAGCATGCCCGTTCACAGCAACGGGCAGCACGCCCTTTGGCGCTCTACGAGCGTCCTACAGTCGGAGGGTGACAATGCGTCGCATCTCAATCAATCTGCCTGCTACGGTCGTCGCCGAACTGACGCGGATTGCCGAATCGGAACACCGCGCGCTCGATGCCGTCATTCGCGACGCCATCGGCCGCCACGTCGCCAGGATCGGCGAGGCACGCAGCACCGACGTGTTCGGTCTGTGGCGCCATCGCGCGCGGTCCGGCATCGACTATCAGCGCGATGCGCGCGCCGAATGGTCGTGCGAACCGCGACGCGCCGACGGCTGAATCGCCTCGAACACAGCCCCGGCGAGCCGGCCGACCGTTCGCCGCGACGCTCGCCGGCACCGCACATAGAATTTCCCGATGCCGTGGATTAAAACAAGCAATTTCACAGACTGCGGGTGAACCCGGATACTGGCGTCTCTCCATTCATCACCGACGCAAAGGGAAACACCAGATGCCGATCATCAACACGCAGATCAAACCGTTCAAGGCAACCGCATACCACAACGGCGAATTCGTGCCCGTGTCCGACGAGAACTTCAAGGGCAAGTGGTCCGTCGTCGTGTTCTACCCGGCCGACTTCACGTTCGTGTGTCCGACCGAACTCGGCGATCTCGCCGACCGCTACGCGGAATTCCAGAAGCTCGGCGTCGAGATCTACGCAGTGTCGACCGACACGCACTTCACGCACAAGGCATGGCACGACACGTCGGACACGATCGGCAAGATCAAGTACCCGATGATCGGCGATCCGACGCTGACGCTGTCGCGCAACTTCGACGTGCTGATCGAGGAAGAAGGGATGGCGCTGCGCGGCACGTTCGTGATCAACCCGGAAGGCGAGATCAAGCTCTGCGAGATCCACGACAACGGCATCGGCCGCGACGCAGGCGAACTGCTGCGCAAGGTGCAGGCCGCGCAATACATCGCCGCGCATCCGGGTGAAGTCTGCCCGGCCAAGTGGACGCCGGGTGCGGAAACGCTGACCCCGTCGCTCGACCTGATCGGCAAGATCTGACGATCGCCCCGCGCGCCGGAGAGGCGCGCGACGGCGGGCCGCCGCATCGCGCGGCCCGCATCCCCTTCTCCGGCATGCAGTGCCCGGCCGGAACCTTCGCTACGGAATCCGAAACGCCATGCTCGACGCCAATCTCAAGACCCAACTCAAAGCGTACCTCGAAAAAATCACGCGCCCGATCGAACTCGTCGCATCGCTCGACGACAGCGCGAAGTCGCAGGAACTGCGTGCGCTGCTCGACGAGATTGCATCGCTGACGACGCGCGTCACCGTGATCGAACGCCGCGACGGCGAGGCGCGCACGCCGTCGTTCTCGATCGGCGAACCGGGCCAGCCCGCGCGGATCCGCTTCGCGGGCATTCCGATGGGCCATGAATTCACGTCGCTCGTGCTCGCGCTGCTGCAGACGGGCGGCCATCCGATCAAGCTCGACGACGACGTGATCGAACAGATCCGCGCGCTCGACGGCGACTATGCCTTCGAGACGTACTTCTCGCTGTCGTGCCAGAACTGCCCGGAAGTCGTGCAGGCGCTGAACGTGATGTCGCTGATCAATCCGCGCATCCGTCACGTCGCGATCGACGGCGCGCTGTTCCAGGACGAAGTCGAAGCACGCCAGATCATGGCGGTGCCGACGATGTTCCTGAACGGCGAATCGTTCGGCCAGGGCCGCAGCAGCGTGAAGGAAATCCTCGCGAAACTCGATACGGGCGCCGGCGCACGCGCGGCAAAGTCGCTCGAGAACAAGCCGGTGTTCGACACGCTGATCGTCGGCGGCGGCCCGGCCGGTGCCGCGGCCGCGATCTACTCCGCGCGCAAGGGCATCGCGACCGGCGTGGTCGCCGAACGTTTCGGCGGCCAGGTACTCGACACGATGGCGATCGAGAATTTCGTGTCGGTGCAGGAAACCGAAGGACCGAAGTTCGCGACTGCGCTCGAACAGCACGTGAAGCAGTACGACGTCGACATCATGGACGTGCAGCGCGCCGAAGCGCTGATTCCCGGCGACGTGCATCAGATCCGCCTCGCGAACGGCGCCGTGCTGAAGGCCAGGACGGTCGTGCTTGCGACGGGCGCGCGCTGGCGCGAGATCGGCGTGCCCGGCGAACGCGAATACCGCAACCGCGGCGTTGCATACTGCCCGCACTGCGACGGCCCGCTGTTCAAGGGCAAGCGCGTCGCGGTGATCGGCGGCGGCAACTCGGGCGTCGAGGCCGCGATCGATCTCGCGGGCATCGTGAAGGCAGTCACGCTGATCGAATACGGCGCGCAGCTGCGCGCCGACGAAGTGCTGCAACGCAAGCTGCGCAGCCTGCCGAACGTAACCGTCATCACCGAAGCGCAAACGACCGAGCTCACCGGCGACGGCAGCAAGCTGAATGGGCTCGTGTATACGGACCGTCGCTCGGGCGAAGTGAAGAAGATCGAACTCGAAGGCGTGTTCGTGCAGATCGGACTCGTGCCGAACACCGAATGGCTGAAGGGCACAGTCGAGCTGTCGAAGCACGGCGAGATCGTCGTCGATGCGCGCGGCGCGACGTCGGTGCCCGGCGTGTTCGCGGCCGGCGACGTGACGACGGTGCCGTTCAAGCAGATCGTGATCGCGGTCGGCGAAGGCGCCAAGGCGTCGCTCGGCGCGTTCGATCATCTGATCCGCCAGGACGCGACGCCGGCTGTCGCCGCGCAGCCGCAAGCCGACGAAGCGGTCGCCGCCTGACGCGCGACACAACGCATCTCTCTTCGCCCCGCATGCGCTGGTCAGCGTGCGGGGCGCTTTTTTATTTCGCGGGTGCGCTGTCGCGCGGCGGCGCGCTCAGGTTCGTCGATTCGCGGACCAGTTGCTCGGTCATCGCCGCGGCGACCGGATTCGCGCCCGACGAAGCACCGTGGCGCGCGGCGCTCGTGTGCGCCGTGCCGGTCGTCGCGACGACCGGCATCGCCGGCGGCGGCAGCGATGGATCGAGCTTCGCCGATTCGCGGACGAGCGCGGCCGTTTCGGGCGTTTCCGCTTTCATTTCCGCCTTCGTCGTTGCCGGCTTCACGGCCGCATGGCGCTCGATGCCGTCGCGTTGGCGTCGCGCGTGCTGCTGCGGCGGCGCGGCATGCGCCGGTGCGGGCGCGGGTGCATCCTGCGCGTCGACGGTCACGACCTTCACGGATGGCGTCGCAGCCGGCCGGGGCGGAGCGGGCGCAGGCGCGGGCGGCGCCGCGGCAACGGCGGGCGCCGGCGCGATCGCCGCGGGTGCGGAGGAAGCGGAAAGGGTCGGGTGCGCGGCGCTCGAGGCCTTCGCGACGGGCGGCGCGATCGCGCCTTGCGCGGTATGGCTGTCGTCTGCAGGCGGCGTGGCAATCGCGGGTGCGGGCGCGGGCCCAGGCGCGGACGAATCCGCCAAGCCGGCCTCCGCGATCGCGCGATGATCCGCGCGCAGCAACATCACGTATCCGGTGGCCGCTGCGGCGACCAGCAGCCCACCGGCAATCATCAGGGTCTTACGGGTACTCGTCATGCTTGCTCACCGACGGAACGACGTGAACAAGCCATCATACTCGAGCGCCGCCGCGCGATCGCGGACGAATACATTTGGTTGCATCTCGGGCCGATCGTCGGACGGATCGGCCGCGGCGTGCTTTCAGAGCCAGAAGATCGCGACGGCGATGCCGCCGAACAGCGCCCATTTGACGATGTAGTAGACCGTGCGATTCCACGCCTTCAGCCGCTTGCCGGCGAGCCGAATCATATACAGATAGCGGAACGCGCGATTGAGTCCGCCCGTGCGGTCGCCGGTCTCGTTCGGCGACGCGGCCGCGCGCATCAGCAGCTGCCCGAACGCATCGTTGATCCACTGCGCCCAGCGGAATTTCATCGGCCGGTCGATATCGCAGAACAGGATGATCCGGTCGTGCTCGGTGCGGTTCTCGGCCCAGTGCAGATACGTCTCGTCGAACATCACCGCTTCCCCGTCGCGCCACGCGTACGGCTCGCCGTCGACGACGATCCGGCACGCGTCGTCGTTCGGCGTATCGAGCCCGAGGTGGTAGCGCAGCGCGCCCGCGTACGGATCGCGATGGAGCCCGAGCGTGCCGCCCGGCGGCAGCGACGCGAACATCGCCGCCTTGATCGACGGAAAGCGCGACAGGATCTCGACCGACCGCGGACACAGCGCCTGCGCGGACGGATGCGGCGCGTCGTACCACTTCAGATAGAAGCGCTTCCAGCCGCGGCGAAAAAACGAATTGAAGCCGATGTCGTTGTATGCGTCCGACGCCTTGATGCGGCTCGCGTCGCGCAACGCAATCGCCTCGTCGCGGAACGTGCGCCATTCGCGTCGCAGCGCCTCGAGTTCCGGAAAATGACGCGTGTCGATGAACGGTGTCGTCGGCACCGCCGAAAACGCATACGAAAAGCAGTTCAGCGGCGCCGTGAACGTCGAATGATCGGACAGCTGGCGGAAAAACCGGTGTCGCACCCTGCCCCGTCGATGCGTGTAGACGACGCACGCGAGAAAGACGATCAACAGGAGCCAACGCATTTCCGATTCCCCGTAAGCCAGTTGACGGCATTCTAATGACGGAGAAAATTTCTTGCGCTGTCACGCGTGCGCCGCGGCACGCGCGCAAACCCGCGCGCGGCCGCGCCGGCGCGCGGGCGTGCAGATTATTCCGGAAACGGCAATTCAGTTTGTCCGTCCGCGCGCATATCGAACGTATTGAGCGTCATCGCGACGAGCGCGTAGTAGCCGAGCAGCGCGACGAGATTGACGACGACCGCGTGCCCGAAGCGCGCCTGCGCGCGCGCGAACGTCGCGTCGCTCACGCGCCGCGTGTCATACAGCTCGGTCGCGAACGCATGGATCAGCGCGTCGTCGTCCGACTCGAACGGCGGCTCGACGCCGCGGCGGATCGCGTCGGCCGTCGCCGCCGGCACGCCGGCGTCGAGCGCGATCGGATAGTGGATATGCCACTCCGCCTGCGAGCGCCAGCGCGCGGCCGTCACGAGAATCGCGAGCTCGGACAGCCGCAGCGGCAGCCCGGTCCGGTAGCGGCAGAACGCGCCGAGGCGCTGGGCATGCTGCGCGAGTTCGGGGCTCGCGATCCAGCCGAGAAACGGCCCGTTCAGGTTGCCGCGCGGGCCGTTCAGGATCTCGGCGAGCACCGCCTTCTGCGCGTCGGACGCGGTGGCGGCATCGAATGGAGGCAGTCTGTCTGTCATCACGATCGACGGTCGATGAAAAGGTGAACGCGGCAAGCGCCGCGACGTGTGCGTGCGGGCGTCGTCATGCGCGCGCGGCGGCCAGCGCCGCGTCGATCGCGTCCGACAGCCGCTCGACGATCGCGTCGATCTGCTGCGCGGTGCAGATGAACGGCGGCGCGATCAGGATGTGGTCGCCGTGGCGCCCGTCGATCGTACCGCCCATCGGATACACCATCAAACCGCGCTGCATCGCCTCGCGCTTGATCGTCGCATGCAGCTTCAGCGCGGGATCGAACGTCGCCTTGCTGTCGCGATCGCGCACGAGTTCGACGCCGACGAACAGGCCGCGGCCGCGCACGTCGCCGACATGCGGATGCGCGCCGTAGCGCGCACGCAGGGCCGCGCGCAACTGCTCGCCGCGCGCGCGCACGTTGTCGAGCAGATTGTCTTCGGCGATTACGCGCTGCACTTCGAGCGCGGCCGCGCACGCGGTCGCATGGCCGAGATACGTGTGACCGTGCTGGAAGAAGCCCGATCCGTCGACGATCGTCCGGTAGATGCGGTCGCTGACGAGCGTCGCGCCGATCGGCTGATAGCCGGCGCCCAGCCCCTTCGCGATCGTCAGCAGATCGGGCGCGACGCCGTCCTCTTCGCAGGCGAACAGATAGCCGGTGCGCCCCATCCCCGACATGATCTCGTCGAGAATCAGCAGCACGCCGTACTTGTCGCACACGGCACGGATCTTCTTCAGGTACGTGCGCACCGGCGGCACCGCGCCGGCCGTCGCGCCGACCACCGTTTCCGCGACGAACGCCGCGACGTTTTCCGCGCCGAGCTCGACGATCCTGCCTTCGAGTTCGTCGGCGAGGCGCTGCGCGAACGCCTCCTCGGTTTCATCGGCGCGCTGTTCGCGGTACGCGTAACACGGGCTCACGTGATGCGCTTCGATCAGCAGCGGCAGGAACGGCTCGCGCCGCCACGCATTGCCACCGATTGCGAGCGCGCCGAGCGTGTTGCCGTGATAGCTCTGCCGGCGCGCGATGAAGTGGCGACGCTGCGGCTCGCCCTTCTCGACGAAATACTGTCGCGCGAGCTTCAGCGCGGCCTCGATCGCCTCGGAGCCGCCCGACACGAAGTACACGTGTTCGAGGCCGGCCGGCGCCGCGGCGACGAGCCGGTCGGCGAGTTCCTCGGCCGCGTCGGTCGTGAAGAACGACGTATGCGCATACGGCAGTTGCTCTACCTGCCGCTTGATCGCGTCGATCACGCGCTGGTTGCTGTGACCGAGACACGAGACGGCCGCGCCGCCGCAGGCGTCGATGTAACGTTTGCCGGTCGAATCGATGATCTCGATGCCGTCGCCGGCCACGGCGACGGGCAAGGTGGCGCGCGGCGCGCGATGGAAAACGGTCGTCATGCGTTGCCTCATGGTTCAGTGCGCGTCGTGCGCGCGTGCGTCGGGCACGATGCGCGTCGCGTAACACGCGGCGCCGTGCTGATGAATCGTGAAATCGATCGACGACGCGCCGATCGCGAACACCGCCGTCGCAAGCGTGTTTTCGTCGTCGGGATCGGCCGGATCGTCGCGATAGATGGGCAGCCCGTGCGGCGCGCGGTCGGCGAGCACACGCCGCAACGCCGCTTCGTCGATCGCGTCGAGTTCGGGCAGCAGCACGTCGACGCGCCGCTGGCGATCGTCGGACGATTGCGTCACGATCTGCGGTTCCGCTTCGCTGCCGCGATGCACGAGATGATTCGCGTGGCCGGCGCGCTGCGCGACGTCGATCGCGGAGCAGCGTGCGACGCTCGCTTCGACGCTCATCAGCCGCTCATCGCCGGTCGCGCCGAGCGTGTGATGAAAGCCGCTCGCGCGCGCGTGCGTGCGCAGCACGTCGAGCGCCGCGTCGAGCGACGTCGCGTCGAGCACGGCGCGGGCGAGGATCATGCGCGGTACGCCGACGGCCGGCGTGCGGATCCGCAGATTGTTGATCGCCTGCGCGATGCCGGCGCGGTTCGCCGCGAAGGTATGGCCCGGCAGCGAACCGGGGTAGTAGAAGCTGACGAAGCCCGGCTTGCCGTGCGGCTTCACGTCGACGAGCAGGCAGCGCTCGCGCAGGAACGGATCGCCGTCCTCGTTGTGCGCGATCCAGCGCGTGCCGCCGGCGCCGCGCGCGGCGAGCGTCGTGCAGCCGTCCGGCGCGTTGTGGATCAGTTCGCCGCGGCAATTCCAGAGGAAGATGTCGTCGGCGTGCCAGCCGACGCCGGCCGCGATCCCGTCGAGCTCCGCGACGAGATCGGGACAGGCGGCGAGCGCGGCCTGCCGCAGCGCATCGACGAACGGGTGGCCGCGCCAGCGGCGCACGGCCGCCCATGCGCGGCTTTGCTGCATGTACGCGTCGAACACCGGGCGCGCGAGCTCGCCGAGGCGCACGCCGATGCCGAACGGCGTGCCGGCGATGACGGGAGAAACGGTAAGCGGCATATCGTATCGGTCAGAGGTTCAGGACACGTATTTGAGAAACTCCTTCAGCCGCGGCATCGGCGGCCGGTCGATCGGGTCGCCTTCTCCGCATGATCGAGCGAGGCGCCGGCCGCGGGCCGGCACGAACGACCACGTCGGCCGGCATCGCAACATGCGATGCGCAATTAGATATCTATACAACATATGTTGTCAACAGCAATACAACGACAACAAAAGAGTGCGCAGCATGCATTTGCATCGAGACGAATCCGGACGGGTGCGACGCGGCCGGAGACGACGCGTGGCGGCGGAGGAAAGGACGTGCGCGCGGCCGACGCGATGCAGTCGGCACGGCAGGACGTTGCGGGGCGGGTCAACGGAAGCAGCGACGGCCGTCGTCGGCACGTCGCGTCAGGGTTCGGGCGCGCGCATCGGCGACGCGCGCGCCGAGGGGAAGCGGTCGGCGATCGTGCGCGCATCCGCACTCGCGGTGCGCGCCGCCGGTCGACGATCAGCGATGCACGGCCGTCACGGGCCGGCGAAGAACAGCGACACGATGCAGACCATGCCCGCGAACCAGACGAGCGAGCGCAGCGACGCCCAGTTCAGCAGATACATCAGCGCATAGACGATCCGGATCGCGACGAACGCGATCGCGAGCCGGTCGACGTGCTGCGCGTTCGCGCCGTTATGCCACGCGACCACGAGCGCGGCCGTAAACAGCGCGAGCGCTTCCCACGCGTTCTGGTGCGCGGCCTGCGCTCGCGCACGCCAGCCTTCAAGCTTTGCGAGGTACTCGCGCGGCGCGTGATTGTCATAGCCCTTGCGCGCCTTCGCGAGCATCGTCATCGGGAACGGCAACAGCGCGACGATGAACAGGCATAGCTGCGAGGTCGTCATCTTCGTCTCCTCCTTATGGTTACATTGATCAATGACAAGGTCGCGAGAGCTTAGCATTGCGGCGCGCCGGTCGTGCACCGGTTTTCTAGACGGCAGACTCGGGCGTCATGGCCGTGCGACGGTCGCGCGAACCATAAACTTCTACCAAATCCGCGATAAAAACGTTAATTAAAACTGGTCGAACACCAATAAGATAGCGGTCGACACTGGCTCGACGCATTCTCGCGCGAGCCAGCCCCGCGCCGCCGCGCGTGCCGAAGACCATCGATACGAGCCCCAACATGCCCCGTCCCATCGTCGCCCATATCCGTCCCGACGCCGTCCGCCACAACCTCGACTTCATCCGCCGGACAGCCGCGCAGTCCCGCGTATGGGCCGTCGTGAAGGCCAACGCATACGGCCACGGCATCGAGCGCATCTACCCGGGCCTCGCGGCCGCCGACGGCATCGCGCTGCTCGACCTCGACGAAGCGGTACGCGTGCGTGAACTCGGCTGGGACAAGCCCGTGCTGCTGCTCGAGGGCATCTTCGAGCCGGCCGACGTCGAACTCGTCGAGCGCCATCGGCTGACGGTCGCCGTTCACTGCGACGAGCAGCTCGACCTGCTGATCGCGGCCAGGCCGCAGCAGCCGATCGACATCCAGCTGAAGATGAATTCCGGAATGAACCGGCTCGGCTACCGGCCCGACGCATTCCGCGCCGCGTGGGAGCGCGCGGCGAGCGCGCCGTCGATCGGCCGGATCACGCTGATGATGCATTTCGCGAATGCGGACGAAGGCGAAATCGACTGGCAGCTCGCGCAGTTCGACGCCGCCACGGCCGGCATTCCCGGCGAGCGCACGCTGTCGAATTCGGCCGCCGCGCTCTGGCATCCGCGCGCGCACCGCGACTGGGTGCGGCCCGGCACGATCCTGTACGGCGCCTCGCCGACCGGCGCGTCGCGGCACATCGCCGATACGCCGCTGATGGCCGCGATGACGCTGACGAGCAAGATCATCGGCGTGCAGTCGCTCGCGGCCGGCGAGACGGTCGGCTACGGCCGCCGTTTCACGGCCGAGCGGCCGATGCGGATCGGCGTCGTCGCGTGCGGCTACGCGGACGGCTATCCGCGTCACGCGCCGACCGGCACGCCGATCGCGGTGGACGGCGTGCTCACGCGCGTCGTCGGCCGCGTGTCGATGGACATGCTGACGGTCGACCTCACGCCGTGCCCGAACGCGGGGATCGGCTCGAGCGTCGAGCTGTGGGGCGATCAGGTGAAGGTGGACGACGTGGCCGAAGCGAGCGGCACGATCGGCTACGAGCTGATGTGCGCGCTCGCGCGCCGCGTGCCGGTCGCGATCGTGCCGCCGGGCGCGTCGACGCTCCAGCCCGCGCTGCGCACCGGCAGCTACGGGCGCTGAACGCGCGGCGGCCGCGCCGCCGCGTTCCGGTCAGCGCCGCGCCGACCGCGGCGCAGTGCCTGCCGCCCCGCTACGCGCGCCAGGTCGGCGCGCGCTTTTCCAGGAACGCATCGATGCCCTCGCCGGCATCCTCTTCCATCATGTTGCGCGCCATCACGTCGCCCGCGTACGCATACGCGTCGTCGAGCGGCAATTCGCGCTGCCGGTAGAACATCTGCTTGCCGTAGCGCACCGCGGCCGGGCTCTTCGCGACGATCTCCGCAACCTTGCGCGCGACCGCCGCGTCGAGCGCATCGGCCGGCACGGCCTCGTTGACGAGGCCCCACGCGGCGGCCGTCGCCGCGTCGACGAAGCGCCCGGTCACGAGCATGTCGAACGCGCGCTTGGCCGATACGTTGCGGCTCAGCGCGACGGCCGGCGTCGAGCAGAACAGCCCGACGTTGATGCCGGACACCGCGAAGCGCGCGGTGTCGGCGGCGATCGCGAGATCGCACGCGGCGACGAGCTGGCAGCCGGCCGCCGTCGCGATCCCGTGCACGCGCGCGATCACCGGCACGGGCAGCGCGCGCATCGCGAGCATCACGCGGCTGCATTGCGCGAACAGCGTGCGGTAATAGTCGAGATCCGGCTTGCTGCGCATCTCGCGCAGGTCGTGCCCCGCGCAGAACGCCTTGCCTTCGGCGGCCAGCACGACGCAGCGCACGCGCGCGTCGGCGGCCAGCGAATCGAATGCGTCCCGCAGGCTGGCCAGCATCGCTTCGGACAAGGCATTGAACTGCTGCGGTCGGTTCAGCCGCAGCGTGACGACGCCGTCGCGCATGTCGCGCAACAGGATCGGCTCGGAAGTCGCGTGATCGGGTTCCATGATGTTCCGCTCGACGAGGTTCGGCCGGATTCGCTCCGGCATCGACAGACGAAGACGGTCAAATGGTCCTCCACATTCGGCGCGCCGTCCAGTCGCCGGCGGCGCCGCGCTCAGCTCGCGAGCTTCTTTAGCGCATCGAGCACCGCATCGCCCTTGAACGGCTTCACGATCCAGCCCTTCACGCCCGCGGCCTTGCCGCGCTCCTTCATCGCCGGGCTGCTTTCGGTCGTCAGCATCACGACGTTGACCGACGTATTCGCGAGCTCGCCGCGGATCTTCTCGACCATCGTCAGCCCGTCCATGTTCGGCATGTTGACGTCGCTGATCACGAGCCGCACGCCCGGCGTCGTGCGCAGCTTCGCGAGCCCGTCCTTGCCGTCGACCGCCGTCGCGACGTCGAGCCCGTGATTGCGCAGAAAGCCCGCGACCTCGTCGCGCACCGTGCCCGAATCGTCGACCACCAGAATCTTTGCCATGCGGTATTCCCCTTTCGTGTGTTGCTGACTTCAAAACAGTTCGAGTTCGCCCGACTCGACCATCGGCCCGACGTCCGGCACCTGCTCGCGGAAATCCTCCGGCGACCAGCTGAGACTGAACACGAAGCGCTGATCGATCTGCACCGCGCGGCCGCTCGACGGGTCCGTCATCCGGTACTTGAAACAGAGCTGCGGACAGTCGCCGCCGAACGAGATGAACTTCTGCTTGTGATTGACGACGAGCGGCACCTGCACCGGATGACGCGCGAGCGCGTCGGCGTCGCCGAGGTAGCGGTTCTTGAACGCGCCCCAGACGAGGTTCGTCAGTTCGCCGAGCACGCCGTTGACGTCGCGAAAGTCCGGCGCCCGGTCGCGATGCACGCTGCCGATCATGTCGAGCAGCGGCTGCTCGCTCGTCTGCAGCAGCATGTAGCCGCGGCACCACGCGCTTTCCAGCGCGATCAGGCTGAACACCTCGCCGAAGATGATCTGGTCGCGCACGATGCACGGCGTGTCGCGCTCGATCGTCATGCCCGGAAACAGCGTGTCGAGCCGCGCCTCGGTGATCTCCGAGATGCCGCGCACGAGCGCGTTCGGGTAGTCGCGGCTGAACAGGTATTCGTCGATCGCGCGGCGCAGCGGCGTCATGTCGTCCGCGACGTACGCGGCGCAGGCGACGCGGGCGAGCGCCTCCGGCAGCCCCTCGCGCGACGCGAGCGACGTGCGGCGCAGGATGATCGGCAACTCCGGGCGCAGCGCGTCGATCTGCGTCGCGACGATCGCGCTCTCGGCCGGCGAGCCGCCGTAGTCTTCGGCGAGCAGGATCGCGCCGAGGTCGATGTTCGAGCGCAGCACCTGCAGCAGCCGGTTGCGTCGCACGGTCAGCCCGACCAGATGATGTTCGTCGCAAAAGCGCTTGATCGCGTCCGCATGTGCGCGGCTGTCTTCGAGCACCAGCACCTTGCTGACGGGTCGGTCTTCGGTCATCTCGCAAATCCTCGGGTTCGATCGCGCGGCACGCGCGCGGGGTTCGTCAGGGCCAGTCAGAACAGTTCGAGCGCGCCGCCGGCGTCTACCGCGGCGGCCGTTTCCGGCACGTGGAAGTCGACCGGCGCGTTGGCGCAGACGCAAAGCGTCGCGCCGATGCGCACGTCGCCGTCGAGCGTCACGTCGTAGGCGGCCATGTGGTCCGGGCGAAGCGCGGCCAGATAGTCGACGCTCGCGCCGTGCAGCAGATACGGCGTCGACATCCCGAGATCGGGGAACGCCGCCGTCAGCGCCTGGTTGATCGCGCCGCAACACAGATTCGCAATCTCCATGAACGCTTCCGGCAACGGCCGCTGTGCACCGCCCGCCTGCATCGCGGACGCGAAATGGCGGCGTGTCGCTGCGTCGTCACGAAAATTCAGCGCGAGCAGCAGCCGGAAATGCAGCGCGGAAATCGTCAGCACGGCAAGGTGCTCGGCCGCGCGCGCGTTCCGGCGTGACGTCGGGCGCGACGCGGACGGGGGCGTAGACGCGCTCGAAGCATCGCCTGCATCGTGCGCGACGGGGCGGATGTCGCACGCGCTGTCGGCGGCGAGCCGCGTGCGCGCGGCGTCGAAGAAGATCCGCTCGAAACCGGCCTTCGCCTGTGCGCTGATCACGCGGCCGCTCCCTCGAATCGGGCGCGCAGCTGGCCGGCCAGCGTCTCGACCGTCGCGAGCGCGGCCGTGATCATCTTGCCGCCGGCCTGAATGTCCTGGAACGTCGCGGCCGTCACGAGATCGTTGCGGTTCAGGCTGTCGCGATAGCTGTTCGACAATTGCTGCGAGCGCGCGGCGAGCCCGCGCACCTCGCTCGCGACGATCGAGAAGCCGCGGCCCGCGGCGCCCGCACGCGCCGCTTCGATCGACGCATTGAGCGACACGATCGACACGTGCGCGACGATCGCCGACAGCTCCTGGTTCTTCATGCGCATGTCCTGGTTCTGCGCGGTCAGCGAGATCATCTGCTCGTGCCAGCGCTCGAACGTGCCCGCGAGCCCGCGCAGGCGCGCCGCTTCGTCGGCGATCTTCGTCGCGTGCTGCGCGAGCGTGTCGCGTTCGGCGGCGAGCGTCCGGCAGGCGTCGCGCTGCGCGTCGCATTCGGCACGCGCGCGCGCGAGCGCGTCCTCGAGCTGCGCTTCGCGCTCCGCCCATGCGGCCGCCGCGTCCGCATGCGCTGCCGTCGCTTCGTCGGCGCGCGCGTCGGCCGCGGCGAGCGCGGCGCGCAATGCACCGGTTTCGCCGGTCAGCGCGGCAACGCGCCGTGCGTCGCGCACGCGGAGCACGCCGATTGCGGCCAGCACGACGACGAAACCGGATGCGAGCGCCGCGGCGATCGCGATCGTCCACACGCTCACGATCGCTCCGCGGTACTGAAGCGTGCGCCGATGCCGGCGTCGGCCGGCTGCCGTGCGGCGCCGGCCGCGTGTCCGTCGCCGTGCGCGTGGCTGTCCGCCGCGAAACGCGCGGGCAGCGACACGATCGTCTCGAACGCACGATACGGCGCGCCGACGCACGCGTCGGTAAAGCGCAGCACGATGTCGCCGCCGTCGCGTTTCAGGAAGTTACGCACCGCGTCCATCCCGACGCCACGTCCCGACACCTCGGTCACCGCGCGCGCGGTGGAGAAGCCAGGCCGGAAGATCAGTTCGGCGACCGCCTCGTCCGACAGCACGGGCCCATCCGCGTCGAGCCAGCCGCGCTCGTGCGCGATCGCGCGAATGCGGTCTAGCGCAAGCCCGCGGCCGTCGTCGCGCAGCACGAAGCGCAGCGCCTCTGCATCGACGTCGACCGCGACGTCGATCGTGCCCGCCGCCGGCTTGCCGGCCGCGCGGCGCTCGTCGGACGTCTCGATCCCGTGATCGATCGCATTGCGCATCAGGTGCATGAAGACGTTCTTCAGCGTCGGCGCGATCTCGCTGCGCACGCGCCAGCCGCGGCTGTCGATGTGCACGACGGGCGCCGGCTTGCCGAGTTCGGTCGCGAGCGACGGCAGCGATTCGATCACGCCGCCGAGCGCGTCGCCGATCCCCTGCGTGCCGAGCTGACTCAGCATCCGGCGCACCGCATCGCGCGCCGCGCGCCAGTCGGCCGCGTTTGCCGGGTCGGCGCGATCGAGCATCCGCAGGCTTTCGCTGATATGCGCACGCTCGACCATCAGGTAATCGGCCGGCGCGCCGTCGGCCGGGCCGCCGCTGCGGCCGAGCGTGACGGCGTTGATCGTCGCGTAGTGATCGATGGCTTCGCGCACGCGCGCAAGATCTTCCATCAGCGCGTCGCGGTTCCATTCGGGGCCGCTGTCCGCGCGGCGCAGCGATTCGTACGCCTGCTCGGCTTCGTGCACGATGTTGGTCAGATGCTGCAGGCTGTACGTGCGAGCGTTGCCCTTGATCGTATGCATGTTGCGGAACAGCGCGGCGACGACCGAGTGATCCGCGCGCTCGTGCTGCCGGATCATCCGCTCGTTCTCGCTGAGAAAGCCCTTCGCGCTGTGCACGAAGTCGTGGAACTTGTCCTGGCTGATCGCGAGAATCTCGCCGATCATCTCGAGGCGGCGCTGCTGCTCGCCGGCCTGCGCGGTCAGCTCGCGAATCTCGGTCACGTCGCGCACGCACAGCATCAGCCGCACGACCGTATCGCTCTCGTCGGTGATCGCCGACCAGCTCAGATCGAGCCACTTGTGACGGCCGTCCGGCATCCGTTTCGCGACTTCGTTTACGAGCAGATGCTCGTTGAATGCGAAGTTCATGCTGTCCTCGCCGAGGCACGCGTGCACGGCCGCCTCGACCTGCGAGCGCGCGTCCGAACCGAGGTCGGAATCGTCGAACACGAGCGCCATCAGGTCGCGCCCCGCAATGTCGCGCGTCTCGAAGATCGTCTCGAGGTACGCCGAATATTCGGCATGCACGACGCCGCCGTCGACCACCGTCAGAATCCCCTGCTGCATGTTCTGCAGCATCGCCTGGATGTCGGCCGTCTTCTGCTTCAGTTGCGCGGCGTTCTCCTGGATCTTCTCGATCATCCCGTTGAACGCGACGATCGAGTGGCCGATCTCGTCCATCCGGCCCACCGGCACGCGCCGCGTGAAGTCCTGGCTCGTCGCGATCTCGCTCATCATCGTCTGCATCCGGCTCAGCGGACGCGTGATCTGCCGATACAGCACGAAGCCGAGCGCGGTCAGCAGCACGACGACCGTGCCGGCGACGCCGCCGATCGCGGTCGCCGTCGTCGACAGCATGCCGTTCAGCGCAAGGATCGCGTCGTCCTTCTGCCGGTTCTTCTCGACGCGCAGCGTGTCGACGATGCTTTCGAGTTCGTCTCGGTACTGCGCGACGTTCGCGAACAGGTACGCCTGCGCGACTTCGGCCTTGCCGGCCGTCTTCATCTTCACGGTGTCGTCGATCGCCGCGAAATAGTTCGCGGCGCTGTCCTTCGCCTGCGCGACGAGGCCCTGCTGCGCGCGGCCCACCGCCGAGCGCGCCTGCGCGTCGAGCGCCGCGCGCAACGCGGCCTCCTTCGTCTTCAGCTCGTCGGCCGCCTGCGCGACCGTGTTGGGGTCGGGCGCGTACACGAGCGTCATCGTCGCGATCTGGATGTTCTTCACGTCGGCGACGAGATCGGCCGACGCGAGTGCGCTCGGCACGATGCCCTGCGTGACCTGGCGAACCTCGGATGCGCTCTTGCGCGTCTGGTACACGGCATAGACGCCGATCGCGGACAACGCGACGAACGTCAGAACAACCAGCAACGTAATGCGATGACGAATGGTCATGTGAACTGCTCCCCGCCGCGATTCGATTTCACTCGCGCTCTGGTCTGTTGAAAGAATGTGAGCGCCGAATTATCGGGGAAGGTATATGACTGTCTGATGACGCAAAATGGATCGGTCATCGACGAAAATGCAATGATTTATTGCGAGCAAAAACGCTAAAGATTTTTGACGGGCTGCCGTTAACCTCTGGCCCGCCTTGCCTGGCGAGGCGCTCCGCGCCGTACGGCGCTTCGGGTATGGCGCGGTTTTAATTGCCGCTTGATAATCGACCGAAAAATCGATTCTTCGATTATCGGCAAACGTTTTCGCATTGCCGAATGCCGATTATCGCGCGGTTCTTTTATGTCCGGCGCGTCGGTCGTTGAATGGGCGGCACGTCGTCACGCACCCGCGTCGCCGATGTGCGCGAGGCCACTCATGCCGGAAAAGAAACGGACTCGTTCCGCCGCGTGCGTTCACGCACGCGCCGCGACGCACTAGACTGTCGGCTTCGTCCCGTTACGGAAGCTCATGATGACCGACGTCCTGCCGCTGACCACCGATCCCGAATCCGGCCTGCAATATCGGCTGCGCGCCGCAACCGGCACGCGCCCGGCCGCGCGCCTGTTGCTGCTGCACGGCGTGGGCGGCAACGAAACGAACCTGCTGCATGTCGCCGACGCGATCGACCCGCGCATCGAGATCGCGTTCCTGCGCGCGCCGCTCGGCTTCGGCCCCGGCCAGCATGCATGGTTTCCGGTGCGCTTCGGGCCGAACGGCCCTGAGATCGATCCCGCGCGCGCGAACGCGAGCCGCCTGAAACTGATCGCGCTGCTGCACGCGTTCCGCGCGCAGGACGGCGCGGATGCCGCGCTGCCGACCGTGATCGCCGGCTTCAGCCAGGGCGGCATCATGAGCGCGAGCGTCGCGCTCACGTCGCCGGCCGACGTCGTCGGCTTCGCGGTGCTCTGCGGACGCATCCTGCCCGAGATCGATCCGCTGATCGCGCCGCGCGACGCACTGCGTTCGCTGCACGCGCTGATCCTGCACGGCGACGCGGACGACAAGCTGCCCGTCACGTGGGCCGAAACGGCCGACACGAAATTGACTGCGCTCGGCGTCGCGCACGACATGCGGCGCTATGCGGCCGGACACGAGCTGACGGCCGACATGGTGCGCGATTTCGGCCGGTGGGTCGGCAAGCGCGTGGGGTTGAGCTAACTTCGTCTCCGCGCGATGCGTGCGCGTCGCGCCGATGTCGGGTGGCGCGATGCTGCACGCATGCGATCGCGCGCAGTGCCTCACGCGTCAAGAATCGACGATCGCGCAACGCCGGCCCCGCTTCGGCACGCTCGCATGCAACATCGATCCTGTTAGCCGCGACGATCGCAGCGGAACGACACGCGTCGCTCACCACGGCAGCGAATACGTCTTCACGTTCGTGAAGCTCTTCATCGCCTCCTGCACACCTTCCTTGTAGCCGAGCCCCGAATCCTTCACGCCGCCGAACGGCGTCAGTTCGAGCCGGTAGCCCGGCACCTCGCGCACGTTCACGCTGCCCACCTCGAGTTCGGTGATGAAACGCGTGATGTAGTCGAAGCGGTTCGTGCAGATCGACGACGACAACGCATAGTCGGTGCTGTTCGACATCCGGATCGCTTCGTCGATGTCGCGAAAGCGCATGATCGGCGACACGGGCCCGAACGTCTCGTACTTCACGAGCGGCATGTCGGGCGTTACGCGATCGACGACCGTCGGCGAATAGAGCGCGCCGTCGCGTACATTGCCGACCAGCAGCCGCGCGCCGCGCGCGATCGCATCGTTTACGCGCGACTCGCAGAACATCGCGGCCGCCTCGTCGATCACCGTGCCCATGTCGTTCGACGGATCGGCCGGATTGCCGTACGACCACGCGCGCGTCTTCTCGACGACGAGCTCGGTGAAGCGATCGGCCACCGCCTCGTGCACGAGCATCCGCTTGATCGCGGTGCAGCGCTGCCCCGAGTTCTTGTACGAGCCCGATACCGCGAGCGTGCTCGCTTCGTCGAGGTCGGCATCTTCCATCACGATGATCGGATCGTTGCCGCCGAGCTCGAGCACGGCGCGCCGGTAGCCCATGCGCGATGCGATTGACTTGCCGATCGACACGCCGCCCGTGAACGTGATCAGATCGATCGCCGGATTCGTCACGAGCTCGTCCGCGATCTCGTTCGGGTCGCCGGTGATCACCTGGAGCATCTGCGGCGGCAGGCCCGCTTCATAGAGGATGTCCGCAAACAGGTAGCACGACAGCGGCACCTTCTCCGACGGCTTCACGACGATCCGGTTGTTCGTCGCGATCGACGGCACGACCTTGTGCGCGACCTGGTTCATCGGATGGTTGAACGGCGTGATCGCCGAGATCGCGCCGAGCAGCGGCTCGCGCTGCGTGTACACGCGGCGCTTCTTGCCGTGCGGCGTCAGATCGCACGAGAAGATCTGCCCGTCGTCCTTCAGCACTTCGCCGGCGCCGAACGTCAGCACGTCGGCCACGCGCCCCGCTTCGTAGGTCGAATCCTTGATGCACAAGCCCGCTTCCGCCGTGATCAGCGCGGCGATCTCGCCCGTGCGCGCACGCACGATGTCGGCCGCGCGACGCAGGATCGCCGCGCGTTCGTGGCGCGTGAGCGTCGGCCGATACGCGCGCGCCACCGCGAACGCGCGCCGCACGTCGTCGAGCGTCGCTTTCGGCACCGTGCCGACGAGCGTGCCGTCGTAGGGGTTGCGCACGTCGATCGTCGCGTCGCGCCACACGCGTTGCCCGTCGATCCGCAACGCTTCGTGCCGTGCGTCCGCGACGGGAATCGACTTCAGCACCGTGCTCATGAGGTCTCCCTTTTTCTGTCGTTGTTCGTCAGTCGACGACGACGATCCCTTCGTGCGCGAGGCAGCGGCACAGCGTCGTCCATGCCGGCGAATCGGGCCGGCCGTGCGTGTGCGTATCGATACGAATGGGCTCGCCGAGCACGCGCGACACATGCGCGAGCAGCGTATGCGCGATGCCGCTGCGCCGGTACGCGGGCTCGACATAGAGCCGCACGAGCAGCGGCGTACGCGCACTGTCGTCGATGCTTAGCTCGCCGACCGCTTCGTCGTCGCGATACGCGACCGCCAGCGCCTGCGCATCGTCGAACACGATGCGCATCACGCGCGCGCAACGATCCCTGAACACGACGACGTGCATCACGCTCCCTCCGCTCCGCTTTCGCGACGCACGCCGCGCGTGCGTCGTCCCGCGCCTGCGTACCGGGGAGTTTTCCGGATCGTGCAGCGGCGACGAGTTCAGTATCGTCTTGCCACGTCGGTGCGCAGTAGTACCAGACGCCGCCTTTCATTGAGTCCACATCTGGGTCGCGGCGCGCGTATGCTCGCGATACCGCGCGCCCGCCGCGGGACCGCGCGATGCGCCGCGGTGTCCGCCACGTTCGAAGGAGAAAGCATGTCGAGCCGTACCCCGACCGCGTTATGGGCGCAGCAGTTCCGGCGGTCGTCGACGTCGAAGACGAGCCTGCAGGACCAGATCCGGCGCATGCTCGTCGCCGCGATCCTCGACGGTCAGCTTGGGCCGGACGCCGCGCTGCCGTCGAGCCGCGAACTCGCCGACCAGCTCGGCGTCGCGCGCAACACGGTCGTGCTCGCGTACCAGATGCTCGTCGAAGAGGGGTACCTCATCTCGCGCGAGCGCAGCGGCCACTTCGTCAATCCGAAGATGCTCGAAGGGCTGCCGGGCTTCACGCCGGCGCCGCCCGAAGCGAAGCCGGACAGCGACGACGATGCGGGCCGCCCCGCGTGGCACGAGCGGATCGCGCATCCGCCGTCGAGGCAGCGCAACATCGTGAAGCCCGCGAACTGGCAGCACTACGAATTCCCGTTCATCTATGGGCAGTTCGACCAGTCGCTGTTTCCGACCAACGACTGGCGCGAATGCTGCCTGAAGGCGCTGTCGGTGATGGAGATCCGCAACTGGGCGCCGGACCTGATCGAACGCGACGACGAATCGCTGATCCAGCAGATCCGCACGCGCGTGCTGCCGCGCCGCGGCGTGTTCGCGATGCCGGACGAGATCGTCGTGACGAACGGCTGCCAGCAAGCGCTGTACCTGATCGCGGATCTGCTGTGCGGCAAGCACACGACGGTCGGCTTCGAGAATCCCGGCTATCCGGACGCACGGAACATCTTCGAAAACCGCAACGCGCGGCTGCTGCCGCTGCCCGTCGACGGCAACGGCATCGCGCCCGACGAGCAGGATGCGGCACTCGCCCGCTGCGACTACGTGTACGTGACGCCGAGCCATCAGTGTCCGACCACCGCGACGATGCCGGTCGAACGCCGTCGCGCGCTGCTCGAACGTGCGCGGCAGCACGACTTCGTGATCATCGAGGACGACTACGAGAGCGAGAACACGTTCTCGGGCACGCCGCATCCGGCGCTGAAGAGCCTCGACAGCGCCGATCGCGTGATCTACGTCGGCAGCCTGTCGAAGACCTTCGCGCCGGGGCTGCGGCTCGGCTACGTGGTCGGCCCGCGGGCGCTGATCCGCGAGCTGCGCGCGTTGCGGCGGCTGATGGTGCGCCATCCGGTCGCGTATATCCAGCGCGCGTTCGCGACGTTTCTCGCGCTCGGTCATCACGATGCGCTGCTGCGCCGGCTCGCGCACGCGTACAGCGAGCGCTCGCAGGCGCTGATGGCCGCGCTCGACGCGCATCTGCCGGACGCGCGCTACGTGCGCGTGACGGGTGGCGCGTCGTGCTGGGTCGAAGGCCCGCCGTGGCTGGATGCGGTGCGCCTCGCGGCCGACGCGCAGGCGGCCGGCATCCTGATCGAACCGGGCGACGTGTTCTTCATGAACGACGACGCCGATGCGCGCCGCTGTTTCCGGATGGGCTTCTCCGCGATTCCGCTGGAGCGGATCGATGCGGGGGTGCAGGCGCTGGCGCAGTGCGTGAACGGCCAGCGTCCAGCCGGATAAGGCACGCATGACGCACGCATGACGCGCGCACGATCCGCGCCGCACGCGCCGAGGCCGCGCGTGCACGCTGGCCCAAGCGAAACCCCCAAACTGGCGCTACCGTCAAAAACCGCCGCTCACTAACGTGTCGATACCGCGTGCCGCATGCGTGCCAGCGCAGCGCGGCCGCCCATCACTCGACAGGAGACACGTTATGGCAGATACGCTCACCGCCCCCGCCGCCGTCACGGCCGCCACGCTCGCGGCCTTTTCCGACGCGTTCAACCGACACGACGCGAATGCGCTGATGGGCTTCATGACCGAGGACTGCGTGTTCGACGCAGCCGGCGGCCCGGACGTGCACGGCACGCGCTTCGTCGGCCGCGACGCCGTGCGCGCCGCGTTCGAAGCGGTGTTCAAGACCTTCCCCGACGCGCACTGGGGCCGCGGCCGCCACTACGTGACCGGCAATCGCGGCGTGTCCGAATGGGTATTCACCGGCACGCATGCGGAAGGCTGGCGCATCGAGGCCGAAGGCTGCGACCTGTTCGAATTCCGCGACGGCCTCATCGCGGTCAAGCGCGCGTTCCGCAAGGAGCGCCCGAAGCAGCCGGCTTGATCCGCGAATTTGAAACGAATCATTTCATTTCATTCCATATTGCCGAGCCGACAGCGGAATCGCTTGACCCGGCTTCGCCTGAAACTAGTATCCGGAACATGACGTTCCGTTAATTGAACAATCTCGGAGACACCCATGAGCGAACACACCTCTTCCCAGCGCGCGTCGTCCAGCGGCCCGCAGGACATGACGCCGTCCGAAGCCTTCGTCGAGACCCTGGCCGCGAACGGCGTGACCGACATGTTCGGCATCATGGGCTCCGCGTTCATGGACGCGATGGACATCTTTGCGCCGGCCGGCATCCGCTTGATCCCGGTCGTGCACGAACAGGGCGCCGGCCACATGGCCGACGGCTATGCGCGCGTCTCGGGCCGCCACGGCGTCGTGATCGGCCAGAACGGCCCCGGCATCAGCAACTGCGTCACCGCCATCGCGGCCGCGTACTGGGCGCACAGCCCGGTCGTGATCGTCACGCCGGAAGCCGGCACGATGGGCATCGGCCTCGGCGGCTTCCAGGAAGCGAACCAGCTGCCGATGTTCCAGGAATTCACGAAGTACCAGGGTCACGTCACGCACCCGGCGCGCATGGCCGAATTCACCGCGCGCTGCTTCGACCGCGCGCAGGCCGAGATGGGGCCGACGCAGCTCAACATTCCGCGCGACTATTTCTACGGCAAGATCAAGGTCGAGATTCCGCAGCCGCGCAAGCTCGATCGCGGCCCCGGCGGCGAGCAAAGCCTGAACGATGCGGCCGAACTGATCGCGCAGGCGAAATTCCCCGTGATCATCTCGGGCGGCGGCGTCGTGATGGCAGACGCGGTCGAGGAATGCAAGGCGCTCGCCGAACGGCTCGGCGCGCCGGTCGTCAACAGCTACCTGCACAACGACTCGTTCCCGGCGAATCATCCGCTGTGGTGCGGCCCGCTCGGCTACCAGGGCTCGAAGGCCGCGATGAAGCTGCTGTCGCGCGCGGACGTCGTGATCGCGCTCGGCTCGCGGCTCGGGCCGTTCGGCACGCTGCCGCAGCACGGGCTCGACTACTGGCCGAAGGACGCGAAGATCATCCAGATCGACGCCGATCACAAGATGCTCGGTCTCGTGAAGAAGATCTCGGTCGGCATCTGCGGCGATGCGAAAGCAGCCGCGGTCGCGCTCACGCAGCGTCTCGCGGGCCGCACGCTCGCATGCGACGCGACGCGCGGCGAACGCGCCGACCAGATCGCAACCGAGAAGGCCGCGTGGGAGAAGGAACTCGACGAATGGACGCACGAGCGCGACGCGTTCAGCCTCGACATGATCGAGGAGCAGAAGCACGAGAAGACCTTCAACGGCGGCCAGTATCTGCATCCGCGCCAGGTGCTGCGTGAGCTCGAGAAGGCGATGCCCGAGGACGTGATGGTGTCCACCGACATCGGCAACATCAACTCGGTCGCGAACAGCTATCTGCGCTTCAACAAGCCGCGCAGCTTCTTCGCGGCGATGAGCTGGGGCAACTGCGGCTACGCGTTCCCGACGATCATCGGCGCGAAGGTCGCCGCGCCGCACCGCCCGGCCGTGTCGTATGCGGGTGACGGCGCATGGGGCATGAGCCTGATGGAGACGATGACCTGCGTGCGTCACAACATTCCGGTCACGGCCGTCGTGTTCCACAACCGCCAGTGGGGCGCCGAGAAGAAGAACCAGGTCGACTTCTACAACCGTCGCTTCGTCGCGGGCGAGCTCGACAACCACAGCTTCGCGGCGATCGCGCGTGCGATGGGTGCCGAAGGGATCGTCGTCGATCGTCTCGAGGACGTCGGCCCGGCCCTGAAGCGCGCGATCGACATGCAGATGAACGAGGGCAAGACGACGATCATCGAGATCATGTGCACGCGCGAACTCGGCGATCCGTTCCGCCGCGATGCGCTGTCGAAGCCGGTCCGCATCCTCGACAAGTACAAGGACTACGTGTAACGCCGCGTCGCCGACGCATGACGCCGGCCGTGCGCGACGCGCGTGGCCGGTCCCCGGCCGGATGCCGTGCCCCGTGCGGGCCGCCGCTTCCGGCCATTTTTCCTTCTGCGAGTTTCCGATGAAAGCTCTCGACCGCATTCTCGAAGCCGCGCGCCGCCGGCCGATGCGCATCGCGCTCAGCGAAGCCGACGATCCGCGCGTGCTCGCGGCCGCCGCACGCGCGACGCGCGACGGCATCGCGCACGTCGTGCTCGTCGGCGCGCGCGCGGCGATCCATGCGGCCGCCGCACGCGACGGCGTGTCGCTCGACGGCATGACGCTCGTCGATCCGGCCGCCTCCGCGTCGCGCGATGCGTATGCCGACACGCTCCATGCGCTGCGCAAGAACAAGGGCATGACGGCCGACGCCGCGCGCGACGCGGTGCTCGCCCCCTTGTGTCACGCGAACCTGATGGTGCGGCTCGGCGACGCGGACGGCTCGGTCGCGGGCGCCGTGCACGCGACGGCCGACGTCGTGCGCGCGGCCATCCAGCTGATCGGCGTCGATCCGGCGTTCCGTCTCGTATCGAGCTTCTTCCTGATGATGCTCTGCGAACCGTTCCACACGATCAAGGGCGGACTGATCTTCTCCGATTGCGCGCTCGTCGTCGATCCGGATGCCGAGCAGCTCGCCGAAATCGCGATGGCCGCCGCCGATAGCGCGCAGGCGCTGCTCGGCGAGACGCCGCGCGTCGCGATGCTGTCGTTCTCGACGAGCGGCAGCGCGCATCACGCGGCCGTCGACAAGGTGACGGCCGCGACCGAGCGCGTGCGCGCGCAGCGGCCCACGCTCGCGATCGACGGCGACGTGCAGCTCGACGCGGCGATCGTCGCGGAGATCGCCGAACGCAAGATCGTGCATTCGCAGGTCGGCGGGCACGCGAACGTGCTCGTGTTCCCGAGCCTCGAAGCCGGCAACATCGGCTACAAGCTCGCCGAGCGAATCGGCCGCGCGAAGGCGGTCGGCCCGCTGCTGCAGGGGCTGCGCCGGCCGGCGAACGACCTGTCGCGCGGCTGCAGCGCCGACGACGTCTATCACGTGATCGCGGCGACGACCGTGCAGGCGCAGGCGGCCGCGCAGCGCATCGCGGCGAGCGAGGCGGCACCCGCATGACCGCCGACAAACTCGCAATCCTGATCGCGTTGATCGGCGCCGGCAGCTACTTCCAGACCGTCACGGGCTTCGGGCTCGGGATGATCGTGATGGGCGCGACGAGCGGCTTCGGCCTCGCGCCGCTTGCGACGGTCGCGACGCTGATGAGCATCGTGTCGCTCGCGAACGGCGCGACGGCGCTGCCCGGCCGGCTCCATCACATCGACTGGCGCGCGGTCGGCGCGGCGACGCTCGGCATCCTGCCGTCGGTCGTCGCGGGCGTGGTGCTGCTCGAATGCCTGAGCCGTTCGGCGGCCGACCTGCTGCAGCTGATTCTCGGTGCGGTCGTGCTGTACGGCGGCGTCAGCGCCGCGTTGCGTCCGACGCCGCTCGACGTGCGCTCCGACAATCGCAGCTTCTTCATGAGCGGCGTGTTCGGCGGGCTGCTGAGCGGCCTGTTCGGCGTGTCGGGGCCGCCGCTGATCTTCCAGTTCTATCGGCAGCCGCTGACGCTCGTGCAGATCCGCTGCGCGCTGATCGTGCTGTTTACGACGACGTCCGCGACGCGCGTGCTCTACACGTTGTGCGAAGGCCGGCTCGATCGCGACATCTGGCTGCTCGCGGCACTCGCGACGCCGGTCGTGATGCTGACGACGGTCGCCGCGCGCCGCTATCCGCCGCCGCTGTCGCCCGTCGCGACACGCCGGCTCGCATTCGGCGTGCTGGTGGCGATCGGCTGCGGGCTGATCGCCACCTCGCTGCCGCCGCTGCTGCATCGCGCGTAAGCGGCCGCATGGCGCCCTTCGCGCGTCGCGCGCCGGGCGCGCCGCGAGGCTCGCGCGCTCATCGCCGTGCGCCGATCCAGCAGGCAATTTCGGCGAGCCGCTTCATGTCGGGCGCGGACGTCAGGTCGATCGCGAGCCGGTGGCGATAGTACGGACCGAGATCGAGACCGACGCCAAGCCCGAGCACTTCGACGCGGCCGGCCGCCTCGGCGCGCGCGATGACCTGCTTCAGATGATTGTCGAGATAGAACGGATCGTTCGCGAGCGCGGTCGCGCCGTCCATCGGGCTGCCGTCCGAGATCACCACGAGGATGCGGCGCGCCTCCGGCCGCGCGGCCAGTCGTGCGCACGCCCACTCGACCGCCTCGCCGTCGATCCCTTCGCGGAACAGGTCGGCCTTGAACAGCGCGGCGATGCCGGTGCGCGCGTGGCGCCAGCGCGTCGCCGCATCCTTGAAGACCAGATGACACGCCTCGTTCAGGCGGCCCGGATGGCGCGGCTTGCCGCGCGCGAGCCATTCCTGCCGCACGCGGCCGCCGTTCCAGGCGCCGGTCGTGAAGCCGAGCACCTCGGTCGCGAGGCCTGCGGCGTCCCCGGCTCGCACGAGCGTATCGACCGTCAGCGCGACCGCGTCGATCCACGTCTTCATCGACCCCGAACAATCGATCAGGAAGCTCAGCGCGCAGTCGGCGCGCGGCCGCACACGCTCGAGCCGGAACAGCCGCCGCTCCGCCGGCGAACTGACCAGCTGCGCGAGTCGCCGGCCGTCGAGGCGGCCGTGCTCCTCGCCGAACGACCAGCCGTCCGTCTGCGGCACGACCAGCGCCGCACGCAGTACACGCGCGAGGCGCGGCACGTTGATCCGCTGCGCGGCGATCCGTGCGTCGAGCCGTTCGCGATACTCGCGCAGCAGCGCCGCGCGGATCTGCGCGGCCGGCTTCAGCTCGCGATCGTAGCGCGTCGTATACGCGCGATAAACGCCGTCGCCGCCGTGCAGCACCGCGCTCTCGCCCGTTTCGACGAGCGCCGGCAGGTCGACGCCCGTATCGTCGAAGTCGACCCACAACGAAAACTGCGTGAGCGCGTCGTCAGGCTCGCGCGTGTCGTTCGGATCGGTGTCGACGACCGACGCGCGTGCGTCGCGGATCATCGCCGCGATCCGGCGCGCGAGCGCGAGCGCGTGCACCGCGAATGCGCGCTGATCGTGCCGGCAGCGGCGCAGCGCGGCGAGCTGCGCGCCGATCTGCGGCACGATCGCCGCGCGCGACGCTTCGATCAGGTCTTCGGTTTCGTCGAGCACGGGCCAGCCGGACAGCCGCGACCAAGCGATCTGCACGACCGTGTACACGAGGATGCCGACATGCGTGTCGGCCTGCCCCGACAGGTGAAACGTACGCGACCAGGCTTCGAACCGGTGCCGCAGGTTCCGCACGACGCCGCGCAGCGCGGGCGGCGCGAGCGATTCGCAGCGCAGTTGCTCGAGCATTTCGAACAGCACGCGCTCGACCGGATCGTCGCCGAGCTGCGCGCGATGCAGATCGGGATCCGAATGGAGAATGCGCAATGCGGCGCCGTCCGCCGCGCCGCGCCACGACGCGCGATCGTCGTCGGCCGCCTGCGCGCGCAGATGCGGCGCATGGATCGGCAGCGGCCGAAGCGCCCGACATACGCGGCCCGCGCGGTAGTGCAGCGTCGCGTCGCGCGTCATCGCGCGCACGGCGGCCGCGCCGAGCGTCTCGTGCGCGAGGGCGCGCCGGGCTGCGTCGCGCTCGGCGCTCACCGCGCGGCTCCCGGCTCGATGCCGACGCGCGCGCCGATCGCGAGCTCGTCGCCGAAGCACCGTTGGTAGTACTCGGCGACGATCGGCCGCTCCGCGTCGTCGCACTTGTTCAGGAACGTGAGGCGAAACGCGAGCGCGGGATCGCGGAAGATCTGGCAGTTCTCGGCCCAGTCGATCACGGTGCGCGGCGACATCAGCGTCGACACGTCGCCGGTCGCGAAACCGTTGCGCGTGAGCTCGGCGAGGCTCACCATCGATTCGAGCAGCGTGCGGCCCGCTTCGTCCGCGAGCGCCGGCACGCGCGCGCGCACGATGCCGATCTCCTCGTCGCGCGGCAGGTAGTCGAGCGTCGCGACCACGTTCCAGCGGTCCATCTGCGCATGATTGAGCATCTGCGTGCCGTGATACAGGCCGTTCAGATTGCCGAGCCCGACCGTGTTGGCCGTCGCGAACAACCGGAATGATGGATGCGGATGAATCACGCGGTTCTGGTCGAGCAGCGTGAACTTGCCGTCGCGCTCGAGAATCCGCTGGATCACGAACATCACGTCGGGCCGTCCCGCGTCGTATTCATCGAAGATGAGCGCGACCGGCCGCTGCAGCGCCCACGGCACGATGCCCTCCTGAAACTCGGTCACCTGGAGGTCGTCGCGCACGACGATCGCGTCCTTGCCGACGAGGTCGAGCCGGCTGATATGGCCGTCGAGATTCACGCGCACGCAGGGCCAGTTCAGCCGCGCGGCGACCTGCTCGATATGCGTCGATTTGCCGGTGCCGTGCATGCCCTGCACGAGCACGCGCCGGTTGCGCGCGAAGCCGGCGAGAATCGCGAGCGTCACGTCGGGGTTGAAACGATATGCGTCGTCGACATCCGGCACGTGATCGTCGCGCACGCTGAACGCGGGCACCGTCAGGTCCGAATCGATGCCGAACCGCTCGCGGACCGACACCATGCAGTCCGGCTTGCTCGCTACCCCTTCCATTGCGTTGCGCTCCTCTGTCGTTGCGGGCCCGACGCGCGCCGATGCGATGCGCGTCGCCCCGTTTCCGGAACGATCCGTTCCGTTGCATGAAAGGCGGGCCGCTTCGCGCGGCACGCCGGCCCGCGCGCCGCGTGTGCGGGGCCGTTCGGTACAATGGCCGCAGTCCATTTTCCGGAACGATGCTGCCGATGCTTCCCGCCGATACGCCCACGCTGCGCGCGTTCGCGCTGCTCGAACACCTCGTCCAGGCGGGCGACGCCGTGTCGCTCGCCGATCTCGCGCGCGACGTCGCCATGCCGAAGGCATCGCTGCATCGGATGCTCGCGTCGCTCGAAGCGGGCGGCCTCGTGATCCGCGAGCCGGGCCGCAAGAACGCCTACGCGGTCGGCCCGCGGCTCGCGCGTCTCGGGGCGCGCGTGATGCTCAATGCCGGCGCGCGGCGGCTGCGCCATGCGATCCTCGCGCGGCTCGTCGCCGATCTCGGCGAGACCTGCAACCTGACGATGCTGCACGACACCGACGTCGTCTATCTGGACCGCGTCGAAGCCGACTGGCCGCTGCGGCTCGACCTGAAGCCCGGCTCGCGCGTGCCTGCGCACTGCAGCGCGAGTGGCAAGCTGCTGCTCGCACTGCTGCCGCGCGACGAGCGCAACGCACTGCTGCGCGCGATGCCGTTGCCGCGCCATACGCCGAACACGATCGCCGATCCGGCGCTGCTCGAGGCCGAACTCGACCGCATCGCGCACCGCGGGCTCGCGATCGACAACGAGGAGTTCGTCCCCGGCATCGTCTGCATCGCCGCGCCGATCGTCGATGCGCAAGGCGCGTGCGTCGCCGCCGTCGCCGTGCATGCGCCCGTGTCGCGTGCGCCGCTGTCGCGGCTGCTCGACAGCGCGCCGCGCGTGCAGGAGGCCGCGCGGGCGCTCGCCGAGACGTTCTAGCACCGCGCCGCCCATCATGATGCGCGCTGGTAGTAGATGTTCTGCGGATGGCGTGCATCCGCGAAAAAGAACCAGCGCTCCGCGACGAGCCCCGCATACTGGATCACGAACGCCGCACCGAGTATCGCGGCGGCGAGCGCCGAAGTCGGCGCAAGCGCGAGCGCGCCGGTCAGCACGAACGGCACCGCAAACGCGCCGAGCAGAAAGCCGGCCTTCACCGCGCGCAGCGTGCCGGCGCCCTTGCCGTGGAAGAACTCGCGCGTATTGAACGCGCTGGCCGTGAACCCGCGCGATTTCTGTTCGACCTTCGCCTGCCGGATGCCGGTCGCGCTCTGCACGGTCGACTTCGGCCGCAGCCGTGCATTGCGCGCCAGCGACGCGAGCCGCGTCGCGCCGCCTGCGAGCGTCAGCGCGCAGGCGGCCGGCGCCAGCGCGGCGACGAGCGACGGCGCGAGCCATGCGGCGCACGCGGTCGCGAGCGTGCAGCCGGACGCGCAGCCGAGCAGCACGAAGTTCACGAGCGTCAGCGGGCTCGCCCACTCCTGCAGGAAGCGCAGGCACGCGTAGATCATCGCGGTGCAGACGAACAGCGCGACGCTCGCGAGCGCGGCCGCCGCGCCGATCGGCAGCGTGCCGCGCCAGCCGAGCGCATGCGCGGCGCCGTAGGCGAACGCGCACGCGAGAAACACCGGCAGCGCGATGCATTCGCGCGACAGCCACGACGTGCGCCACATCGCGATCGCGCGCCAGGCGCGCTCCGGATGGCCGAGATGGAAGAACGACGCGAACAGGCCGAGCGCGCCAAGCGCGACCGACAGCGCGGCGCCCGTCACGTAGAACGCGTTGCCGACGTCGGCGCCCGTCGCGCGCGCGAGCGCCTCGACCGCGACGAGCGTGAGCAGCAGGCCCTGCGCCGCGCCGCACAGCGTGGTGAGAAAAACGACCGAGAAGGCTGGACGCATGATGGTCGGCTCCGTCAATGCAGTGAAGTAAGCGTATGAAGACCGCGTGCTTGCGCTACCGCGCGCTCAGCGCGACGCGGCGAGCGCGACGAGATCGATGTCGCCGCGCGCGGCGCGCGCCTCGAACGAGTCGTCCTCGCCCGCGCTCGATGCGCTGCCGCATCCCCCGCCGCTGCCGCAGCCGCACGACGGCTGCGTCGTGACGCGCGGCAGATAGTGGTTCGACGGCCGCGTGTCCCACTCCGGCATCAGCGTATAGCCGCCGCGCTCGCGAATCGCGCGCGACACGTCCGACTCGGGATCGTGCACGTCGCCGAACAGCCGCGCGGAGGTCGGGCACGCGAGCACGCAGGCCGGCTTGCGATCGCGTTCGGGCAGCGCGGCGTTGTCGATGCGGTCCGCGCACAGCGTGCACTTCGTCATTTCCTTGCGCGCTTCGTCGAGCTCGCGCGCGCCGTACGGACACGCCCACGCGCAATACTTGCAGCCGATGCACTTGTCGTAGTCGACGAGCACGATCCCGTCCGACTTGCGCTTGTAGCTCGCGCCGGTCGGACACACGGGCACGCAGGGCGGATCCTCGCAATGCAGGCACGACTTCGGGAAGTGGATCGTGTCGGTCATCGGGAACACGCCGGCCTCGTACGTCTGTACGCGGTTGAAGAACGTGCCCGACGGATCGTCGTCGTACGGGCGCACGTCGGCGAGACTGCCGGCTTCGCCCGACGTGTTCCACTCCTTGCAGCTCGTCACGCAGGCATGGCAGCCGACACACACGTTCAGGTCGATGACGAGAGCCATCTGGGTCATGATTGCGCTCCTTCGTTTAGCGATCGTCCGACTGCGGGCCCGACGACGCGGCACGCCGCAGCCGCGCGGCAAATGCGCCGGTGCCCGCGAAATACGCCTGCACGCGCTGCAGCACGCGCGTCGAGCCGGGCAGCGCCGGCATCGGCGCGAACTGCGGCAGCGTCGTCCGCGCATCGGCCTCGGCCGGATAGATGCGCACCTGCACGTCGTACCAGCCGGCCTGCCCCGTCACCGGATCGGAGTTCGAGATGCGCGCGCCGTCGCGCGCGGCGTCCGGCAGTTCGTCGGTGATCAGGTGATTCAGCAGGAAGCCGCGCTGCGATTCGCCGGCAGCGGGCCCGAGGTTCCAGGCGCCGGACGCCTTGCCGATCGCGTTCCAGGTCCACACGGTGCCGGGCTCGACGGCCTCGCTGTAGCGCGCGCGGCAGCGCACCTTGCCCCACGGCGATTCGACGTAGATCCACGCGCCGTCGTCGATCTGCTGCGCGGCGGCGGTCGCAGGATTCACGAACAGATGGTTCTCGCCGTGAATCTGCCGCAGCCACGCATTCTGCGAGTCCCACGAGTGATACATCGCCATCGGCCGCTGCGTGATCGCCGCGAGCGGATAGCGCTGCGTGTCGGTCAGGCCGCGCTCGAGCGACGGATACCAGAACGGCAGCGGATCGAAATAGCGCGCGATGCGCTCGCGCAGCGCGTCGGGCGGCTGGCGCCCCGACGTGCGGCCCTGCGCGGCGAGCCGGAATTTCTGCATCACATCGGAGTAGAGCTGGATCACGATCGGCACGCCGAACTTGCGCATGCCGTTGTCGACGGCCCATTCCATGTACGGCCCGTTGCAGTTGCGCATGTATTGCAGCGACTCCGGCAGCCGGTAGTGATAGACGCAGTTGTTCTCCGCGTAGCGCTGCCACTGGTCGGGATTCGGCTCGCCGACGACGGCCTTCTCGCCGTTGCGTCCGCGCCAGCCGATCAGGAAGCCGGTGCCCGAGTCGGGCGCCGTCTGGAAGTTGACGACGAAGTCCGGATAGTCGCGGAACTTGCGCCGGCCGTCGGGCGTCGTGAACGCCGGAAACTTCAGCCGGCTCGCGAGTTCGATCAGCACTTCCTGGAACGGCTTGCATTCGCCGGCCGGCGGCACGACCGGCACGCGCACCGAGTCGACCGGGCCGTCGAATTCGGAGATCGGACGATCGAGCACCGACATCACGTCGTGCCGCTCGAGATAGGTCGTGTCGGGCAGGATCAGGTCGGCGAACGCCGTCATCTCGGACGCGAACGCGTCGCAGACGACGAGAAACGGAATCCGGTACTCGCCGTCGTCGCGCTTGTCGACCAGCATCTTGCGCACTTCCGTCGTGTTCATCGACGAATTCCATGCCATGTTGGCCATGAAGATCAGCAGCGTGTCGATCGGATACGGGTCGCCGCGCCACGCGTTCGTGATGACCGAATGCATGAGCCCGTGCACCGCGAGCGGGTATTCCCACGAGAACGCCTTGTCGAGCCGCGCGGGCGAACCGTCCGGATGCACGAACAGGTCTTCGGGCCCGGCCGGCCAGCCGAGCGGGCCGGTCGCGAGCGGCGTGTCGGGCCGCACCTGATCCGGATCGTTCGGCGGTTTCGCCGACGGCGGCACCGCGCGCGGATACGGCGCCTTGTGCCGGAAGCCGCCCGGCCGGTCGATCGTGCCGAGCAGCGACATCAGCACCGCGAGCGCGCGGATCGTCTGGAAGCCGTTCGAATGCGCGGCGAGCCCGCGCATCGCATGAAACGCGATCGGCACGCCCTTCACCGTCTCGTGCTGCTTGCCCCAGGAATCGGTCCAGCGCACCGGCAGCTCGATCGCGTGTTCGCGCGCGACGGTCTCCATCTCGCGCGCGAGGCGGCGGATCGTGTCGGCCGCGATGCCCGTGATGTCGGCCGCCCATTCGGGCGTGCAGTGCGCGACCTGCTCGCGCAGCAGCGTGAACGACGGCGCGACGGGCGTGCCGTCGTCGAGCGCGTAGCGGCCCTCGAGCGCGGGCACCGCGCCTTCCGTGTGATGCAGCACCGCGCGCTGCGTGTTGACGTCCCACCACATGCGGTTCTGCGGATACAGCGGATTGACTTCCGGCGCAGCGGGATCGCGCACGAACAGGCCGAACGTGTCCGCGTCCTCGCGCAGGTCGACGAGTTCACCGGCATTCGTGAAGCGCGCGACGAATTCCGTGTCGAACGCGTCGTGCGCGATCAGCTCGTGCATGAGCGCCATGAACAGCGCACCGTCGGTGCCGGGCCGGATCGGGATCCATTCGTCGGCGATCGCCGCATAACCGGTGCGCACCGGATTGATCGCGATGAAGCGGCCGCCTGCGCGCTTGAATTTTGCGAGCGCGATCTTCAGCGGGTTGGAATGATGATCTTCGGCGGTGCCGATCATGAAGAACAGCTTCGCGCGATCGAGATCGGGGCCGCCGAATTCCCAGAACGAGCCGCCGATCGTGTAGATCATCCCGGCCGCCATGTTCGCCGAACAGAAGCCGCCGTGCGCCGCGTAGTTCGGCGTGCCGAACTGCTTCGCGAACAGCCCGGTAAGCGCCTGCATCTGGTCGCGGCCGGTAAACAGCGCGAAACGCTTCGGATCGGTCGCGCGCAGATGCGCGAGGCGCTTTGCGAGCACGTCGAACGCGACCTCCCACGACACCGGCTCGAACTGCGCCTCGCCACGCTCCGCACCCGGCTTGCGCATCAGCGGCTGCGTGAGTCGCGCGGGCGAATACTGCTTCATGATCCCCGACGAGCCCTTCGCGCAGATCACGCCCTGGTTCAGCGGATGCGCGGGGTTGCCGTCGATGTAGCGGACTTCGCCGTCGCGCAGATGCACGCGGATGCCGCAGCGGCATGCGCACATGTAGCACGTCGTGGTCCGGATTTCGGCCCGCTCGTCGCGGGCGCGCGCACGCTGCTCCATCGTCTGTCCTCGTTCGCGGATCGCGGTGCCCGGCGGGCACGCGTGTATCGGTCCGTCTATCGTAGGCGCGGGCGCCGCCCGCAAAAAGTCGCATCCTCCGATCGAAGCTATCGGCCGGCGCGATAGTTGTTTGCGCATCGATACGCGCCGCACCCATGCAAAGGCCCGGCGGGAACGCCGGGCCTTCGGCGCTGCGTACGGCCGTGCCTCAGCGCGGCGGATACGCGATCAGGTCGCTTTCATCGAGATGCTCGCGGCGGCCGCGGCGCGTGAGCGCATAGGCGACGAGCAGCACCGCGAGGCTCGCGACGCCCAGCCACAGCGGCTTGCGCTGATCGGGAATGAAGGCCATCGCGACGAGGATGCTGATCATCCCGGCGATCGCGACCCACGTCAGGTACGGATACGCCCACATCTTCACGCGCAGCTTCGCGGCGGCGGCCGCATCGAGGCGCTTGCGCAGGCGCAGCTGCGAGAACGCGATCAGCACGTAGACGAAGATTGCGACGGTGCCGTACGAGTTGACGAGGAACGCGAACACGGTATCGGGCGACACGTAGGACATCACGACCGACACGTAGCCGAACACCGTGCCGAGCAGGATCGCGCGCACCGGCACGCCGCGCTTGCTGACCTTCGCGAGCGCGGCCGGCGCGTCGCCGTGGCGCGTCAGCGCGAACAGCATCCGCGACGCCGCGTACAGGCCCGAGTTCAGCGCGGACAGCACGGCCGTCAGCACGATCGCGTTCATCACGTTCGCCGCGGCCGGCAGCCCCATCACTTCGAGCGCACTGACGTACGGCGTCGACATCTGCGGCGAATTCCACGGCACCAGCGCGACGACGAGCGCGACCGAGCCGACGTAGAACACCAGCACGCGCGTGATCACCGAGTTGGTTGCCTTCGCAACGGCCTTGGCCGGCTCGCGCGCCTCGGCCGCCGCGATCGTGACGATTTCGGCGCCGAAGTAGAAGCCGGTCGCCGCGACGGCCCCGCTCATCACCGGCCCGATGCCGAGCGGCATGAACCCGCCGTGACCGAGCAGCGTCGGCAGCACCGCCGTGGTATGCATCGACGACGGCCACAGACCGAGCACGTAGAGGCCGCCGAGGAACAGGAACACGATGATGGCGCCGACCTTGATCGACGAGAACCAGAACTCGAATTCGCCGTAGCTGCCGACCGAGATCAGGTTCGTCAGCGTCAGCACGACCAGCAGCGCGAGACTGATGATCCATGCGGGCACGTCGGGTAGCCAGAACTGGATCAGCTTCGCACCCGCGACGGCTTCGAGCGCGACCACGATCACCCAGAAATACCAGTACATCCAGCCGGTCAGGAAACCCGCCATCCTGCCCGGCCCGCGCCAGGTGCCGAACGCGAGCCGCGCATATTCATAGAACGAACCGACGGCCGGCATCGCGCAGGCCATCTCGCCGAGCATGCGCATCACGAGCACGACGAGCCCGCCCGTGATCAGGAACGACAGGATCGCTGCCGGCCCGGTCTGCTGAATCACCACGCCGCTGCCGACGAACAGCCCGGCACCGATCACGCCGCCAAGCGCGATCATCGTCATGTGGCGCTGCTTGAGGCCACATTTCAGGTCACTCTGATTCGAGGGTTGCATGTCTTCTCCATATCCTGGTTGTCCGGAGCCAATCGCGCGATGCGGGATGCATCGCGCGACCGCCGCCGTCGACGGGCGAGCGAGGTCCTGCGACCCCGGCCGCACGGATCGGTCTTGCTGTTGTTATTCGGTCGAGGTTTATTCGGTCGAGCGGGCCCGCGGTGTCCGCGGTGTCCGCTGTGCACCGCTCGCGCTCAGGGCTTCTCGTCGCGCCTGAAGTACGAGACGTAGAGCATGCGTTGCCCGATGCGCCGGAACGGCGCGAACGGATGACCGGGCAGCGGCGACGTGAAGATCGGCAGCGTCTGGCGCTCGCCCTTGCCGGCGATCCGCTCGGCGAGCCGCCGGCCGGCCTGCTGCGAGTACGACACGCCGTTGCCGCCGTAGCCGAGCGCGTAGAACACCGACTGATGCGGATCGGGCTGGCAGACGCGCGGCATCATGTCGTGACTCACGTCGACCCAGCCCCACCACGAATAGTCGATCTGCACGCCGCGCAACGCGGGAAACTTGCGCGCCATGCCTTCCTTGAGCAGATCGAGGTGACGCGGATTCGGCGCATCGCTGCCGGTGATCGCACTGCGGCTGCCGATCTGCAGCCGGCGATCGGGCAGAAAACGGTAGTAGAAGCGCAGCGTGCGCGTGTCGGTCAGCACCTGCGTCGTACGGAAGTTGCACGCTTCGATCTCCGCGTCCGTCAGCGGACGCGTGACCATCGAATTGGACAGGATCGGCATCACCTTGCTGCGCAGCGACGGATGGAGCGTCTGCGCCGTATACGCGCCGGTCGCGATGCCGACCGCGCGCGCGCGCACGACACCGCCCGGCGTACGCAGATGATGCACGCCGCCGATCGTCTCGAAGCCGAGCACGGGGCTGCTCGTATAGACCTTCGCGCCCGCTTCGCGCGCGAGGCGCAGATAGCCGAACGCGAGCTTCAGCGCATGAATGCCGATCCCTTCGGGTTCGTGCAGCGCGCCGGCCGCTTCGTGATCGTTGAGGAATTCGCGGCGGAACGTCTCCGCGCTCAGCAGTTCGGACGGATAGCCGAACACGTCCTTCCACACCTTTGCCTCGGCCGCGAGCTTCGCCATGATGCGCGGACGGTGCGCGATGAGGAAGTGGCCGCCGGGCTGCGGATCGCAGTCGATTTCGGCGACCAGCGACTTGAAGTGCTCGAAGCCTTCGAGGATCTCGTCGTGCATCTTCAGCGCGACCTCCTTGCCCCAGCGCTCGATCCATTGCGAGCGAGACAGGCGGCCCGATGCGTTCTGCCCCTGCCCGCCGTTGCGGCTGCTGCAGCCCCAGCTCGTGCGGTTCGCTTCGAGCACGACCGCCTTGATGCCGTGGTCGCGGGCGAGGCACAGCGCGGTCGCAAGGCCCGTGTAGCCCGCGCCGATGATCGCGACGTCGACGTCCATGTCGCGCGTGACGGGGCCGTCGTCGGGCGGCGGGCTGCCGGCCGTGGCGACCCAGTAGGTCGGCGCGTACTGCTTGCCGCAGCCGGGGCCGGGCGACACGAGCGGATCGTAGGTCGGATCGTAGCGCGTATCGTGCTGGCGTCCGGCCGCAAAGCCGCTCGCGGTGCGTTCGATGGTCGACATGGTCAGTCCTCCGACACGGTGGCGGCCGCGACGCCGCACGGCGCGCCGGCGGCGATTCGACTGACGGTTGCGGGGCGCGCATCCGCCGCACGGGCGCATGCTGCCGACTGCCTGTTGGTCATGCCTGTCTCCTGATCGTTCTCTTCGGGTCGATCCAGCGCAGATGCTTCAATGCGGCGATCTGTCGAGGAAAGTGTAGGCAGGCCGTTTTTTCGCAGGTAGGGCCAGTCGGGCGGATTCGCTTGGACCAGCGCGCGGCCCGTGCCGGCGCGGCAAGCGCGGCGCGCGACGCGGCCGCTTCCGGCGCACGCGCGGCCACGCACGGAGATCGCGCAGATGCGACCGCATGCGGGCTGCGACATGCGCGACGGCGACGCCGCGCCCCGCCCGCCACGGGCGCGCGGCGATCAGGTCGCGCGCACCGCGACGCCGGCCACACCGCCGCTTTTCTCGATCGCGCGCGCGGACACGATCGACAGGAGGGCGGAGAGCATCACGTAAACCCCGACGAGCCACGGCTCGCCGCCGTTCGCACGCAGCAGCGCGGTCGCGACGATCGGCGTGATGCCGCTCGCGACGATGCCCGACACCTGATAGACGAACGAAATGCCCGTATAGCGGACGTTCGCGTCGAACAGCTCGGCAAACAGCGCGGCCTCGGGCCCGTACGCCATCGCATAGAAAATCCCGAACGGAATCACGAGCGCGAGCCACACCGCGAGCAGGTTCGTCGAATGCGCGTGCAGCAGCCAGAACGCGGGCAGCACCGACAGCCCGCAGAGCGTCGCGCCCCAGCGGTACACGCGCGCGCGGCCGAGCCGGTCGGACAGGCTGCCGAACACGGGAATGAACGCACACATCACGACCGCGGCGCTCATCACGCCGAGCAGCGCGTCGCCGCGCGAGATCGACAGATTGCGCGTCATGTAGCCGATCGAAAACACCGCGAACACGTTGAAGAACACGCCGTCGATGTAGCGCGCGCCCATGCCGAGCAGGATCGCGCGACGGTAGCCGCCGAGCAGCTCGACGACCGGCAGCTTCGTGTCGCGCCGCTGCCGTTTCAGCGCGACGAACTCGGGCGTATCGGCCACGCGCGTGCGGATGTAGAAGCCGATCGCGACGAGCAGCAGCGATGCCGCGAACGCGATGCGCCAGCCCCACGACAGGAACGCGGCGTCCGGCAGCACGCGCGACAGCGCGGCGACGACGCCGGCCGCGAGACACAGCCCGATCGCGAGCCCGATCTGCGGCAGGCTCGCATAGAGCCCGCGCCGATGCGGCGGCGCGTATTCGTACGCCATCAGCACCGCGCCGCCCCACTCGCCGCCGAGGCCGATCCCCTGCAGCACGCGCAGCGTCAGCAGCAGCGCGGGCGCCCACATGCCGATCTGCGCGTAGGTGGGCAGGAACGCGACGCCGGCCGTCGACACGCCCATGATCAGCATCGTCAGAATCAGCGCCGACTTGCGGCCGACGCGGTCGCCGAGATGACCGAACAGCAGGCCGCCGAGCGGCCGCGTGATAAAGCCGACCGCGAACGTCGCATATGCGAGCATCGTCGACACGAACGCATCGTCGGCCGGGAAATACTGCTTGTCGAACACGATGCCGGCGACGACGCCGTACAGGAAAAAGTCGTACCACTCGACCGTCGCGCCGATCACGCTGGCCGCGGCCACGCGGCGGACGACCCGGGAATCGATTGCCATGCGAGCTCCTTCAGGGTGGATGCGCCGCGACCTGCCCCGACGCCGTACCGGCGGAGGCATCCGGTGAGCGCGCGGCGGCCGTCCGGGCGCAGGAGCACGGGCCGCGCGGGCGATTCGGCGTGTCGCGCTAGGCGGCGGCTTCGGCCGCCGGCGCGACGCTGCGGCCGCGGTCGGCCTCGCGTGCGTCCTCGAGGATCATGTCGGACGCTTTTTCCGCGACCATCACGATCGGCACGTTGGTGTTGCCCGACACGAGCGTCGGCATGATCGAGCAGTCGACCACGCGCAGCCCGCGCGTGCCGTAGACGCGCAGCCGCTCGTCGACGACCGCGAGCGGATCGCTCGCGACGCCCATCTTCGCGGTGCCGGACGGATGGAAGATCGTCTGCCCGTATTCGCGGCAGAACGCGAGCAGCTCGTCGTCCGTCTGCGCCTCGGCGCCGGGCCGCACCTCGCGCTTCATCAGCGACGCCATCGGCTCGGTTGCCGCGACACGCCGCGCGAAGCGCACGCCGGCCACCGTCGTGCGGCGGTCGAGCTCGGTGTCGAGATAGTTCGGCTGGATCGACGGCGCATCGCGCGCATCGTCGGTGCGGATGCGCACGGTGCCGCGCGATTCGGGCCGCAGCTGGCACACGGAATACGTGCAGCCGGGAAACGGATGCACGCTGCCGCCCGCCGAATCGGCGGACAGCGTCGAGAAATGAAACTGAATGTCGGGCGTCGCCGATTCGGGCAGCGCGCGGCAGAACATGCCGCCCTGGTTGATGCCGACCGCGAGCGGGCCGCCGCGCATCAGCGCCCATTGCAGCCCCATCTTCGCGCGGCCGAGCCACGAATGCAGCGCGTCGTTCGTCGTGATCGGCTTCGTGACCTCGTAGATCAGACGAATCTGCAGATGATCCTGCAGGTTCTCGCCGACGCCCGCGCGATCGGCGACGATCGGAATCCCCAGCCGGTTCAGCAGCGCGGCGGGCCCGACGCCCGACACCTGCAGCAGTTGCGGCGACTGCAGCGCGCCCGCCGCCAGCACGACCTCGCGCCGCGCGTGGACGTCGCGCGTCTCGCCGTGGCGCACGTAGCGCACGCCGCGTGCCTGCGTGCCGTCGAACAGCACCTTCAGCGCCTGCGCATCGGTTTCGACGTGCAGGTTCGGCCGCCCGCGCGCGGGCTTCAGATACGCGACCGCAGTCGAGCAGCGCAGTCCGTTGCGCGTCGTCAGCTGGTAGTAGCCGACGCCTTCCTGATCGCCGGTGTTGAAGTCGTCGACGCTGCGCACGCCGAGCCGGTTCGACGCGGCAATGAATGCGTCGACGAGTTCGTGACGCTGGCGGATCGTCGACGCCCAGAGCGGGCCGCCGATGCCGCGCGTCGGCCCTTCGCCGAGCGTGTTGTGTTCGAGCCGCCGAAAGTACGGCAGGCAGTCGCGCCAGCTCCAGCCGCGGTTGCCTAGCGCGGCCCAATGGTCGTAGTCCTGCTGCTGGCCGCGCACGTAGATCAACCCGTTGATCGAGCTGCAGCCGCCGAGCGTGCGCCCGCGCGGCCAGTACAGCCGCCGGTTGTGCATGTTCGGATCGGGATCGGTATGAAAGCCCCAGTTGTAGACGGGATGGAACATCGTCTTGCCGTAACCGATCGGCACGTGGATCCACATGTAGTTGTCCGCGGGGCCGGCCTCGAGCAGGCAGACCGTATGGCGGCCGCCGTCGGACAAGCGATTGGCGAGGACGCAACCGGCCGATCCCGCGCCGACCACGACATAGTCGAAGCTGCGTGTCATTCCGTGTCTCCGTTCCGATATGAAAAATTCGGTATGTTTTGTCCAAATTTATTGAGCGCACGGAGCACCTTCAAGCCGTTTTATTGTCCGTGCGGGGAATGTGGTACAAAAACCGTTCAATTCGTTTCATTTCTCACGCAGCACAGACGCGGGACGCACGACGAACCCGACGGAGGAGACAGATGCGCGATACCGCCCCCGCGCCGCCCGATGCGGCACCCGACGACGCGCGCGTGCTGCGCGCGCTCGCCGTCCTCGAAGCGCTCGCGTCGGGCGGTCAGCCCTATACGCTGTCGCAGCTCGCCGCGCGCCTGCACATTCCGAAAGCGACGCTGCTGCGGCTGATCGAATCGCTCGAAACGCGCGGCTACGTGATCCACATGCCCGACTCGCGCGGCCACGATCGCGGCATCGCGCTCGGTCCGCGCGCCGCGCAATTCGCGCTCGCGGCGCTGTCGAACAACACGTTCACGCGCGGCTGCCGCTCGGTGCTGCGTTCGCTCGTCGACGTGCTCGGCGAGACCTGCAACCTGACCGCCCTCGACGGCGACACCGTGCTGTACGTCGAACGCGTCGAAACGACCGAACCGCTGCGGCTCGAAATGCGGCCCGGCATGCGCGTGCCGCTGCATTGCACGGCGAGCGGCAAGCTGTTTCTGTCGCAGATGAATGCGTTGGAGCGCAACGCGATGCTCGCGCGGCTCACGCTGAAGAAGATGACCTACCGGACGCTGACCGATGCGCAGCTGCTCGCGGCCGAGCTCGACCGGCTGTCGGTGCGCGGTGTCGGCATCGACAACGAGGAATTCGTGCGCGGGATGGTGGCGGTCGCGGTGCCCGTGAAGGATGCGGCGAGCGGACGCGTGCTCGCGGCGCTCGCCGTGCACGCGCCGACTGCGCGCGCGACGCTCGCCGATCTGCTCGAGACGGTGCCGAAGCTGAAGGACGCGGCGAGCCGGCTCGCGCCGTTGCTGCATGCGTCCGACGCGGCGCAGCCTGTGTAGACGGAACACGGCCGCGCATCGCACGCGCGGCGCAGCCGCGATGAAGACGCACGCATCGCGCCGCGGCGAGCCGCCGATCGCGCGGCCGCGGATGAGCCCTACGCTTCGATCGCGAGCAGCGCGAACGTCGCGAGCCAGTGCTCGCCCATGTAGTCGCCCGCGACATGCGCGAGCGCACTCGCGAGATGGCGCTCGGCTGCGTCGAGGAGCTTCGTGCGGCGCGCGTCGCCTTCCGGCAGCGCACGCGCGAGCGCGCGCTGGCACCACGCGCGGCTCAGGTTAAGTCCGTCGAGATGCGCGATCTTGCCGTCGCTGCGGTCGCTGACGGTGGCCGGTTCGAACAGCGTCGCCGGTTCGCCGCGCGCGAGGTCCGGCAGGAAGCGCGCGAACCAGCCGTCGAAGGCGTCGGGCGGCAGCACGCGCCGCATCAGTTCGGCTTCCATCAGCGCAGGCGACAGGAACTCGTCGCCCGACGGCTCCCACGCCTGGCACGCGACGTCGTTCAGGTGCCAGCGTTGCGCGGTATCGACGATCAGCGCGGCAAGTCCGTCGCGCTGCGTGTCGCGCGCGAAGTCGAGCGCGAGCGACAGCGCGAACGCGGTGTTGAAGTGCGTGCCGACGCGCAGCGGATAGGTCGCCTTCGGCAGGAACGCCTCGAAACGCGAGACGAACAGCTCGGCGAGCGGCGCCATCGTCTGCGCCCAGCGCGCGGCCTGCGGCACCGTGCCCTGACGCGCGAGCCGCTCGAGCTGACCGCACAGCGCGAGCAGCCACGCCCAGCCGTACGGCCGCTCGAAGCCGCTGTTGTGCGGCAGCGCGAGATAGGCACGCTCGCCGGCGACGTTCGCATCGGTGAAGTGCGCGTCGACGACGCCGACGATGCGCGCGGTTTCCGGCAGCGCCGGATAGCGTTCGAGCACGCGCAGCACGAGCCAGTAGCCGTGCACGCACGAATGCCAGTCGTAGCTGCCGTAGAAGATCGGATGCAGTGCGCGCGGCGGCTGCACGTCTTGCGGGCCCGCGAGCGCATGCGTGAGCTTGTTCGGATACTCGCGCGTGAGGTGCGCGAGCGCGAGCGAGGCGAATTTCGACGCGAGGTCGGGCGTGAGGCGGTCGGTCATGAGGATCTCGTCGGTGGGTCAGAAACGAAACACGAACGCATACATCAGCAGCGTGTTCACGGCGAGCAGCAGCACGGCGGTCGGCCATTGCGCCTTGATCACGCCGTTCTTGTCCTTCAGTTCGAGCAGCGCGGCCGGCACGATGTTGAAGTTCGCGGCCATCGGCGTCATCAGCGTACCGCAGAAGCCGCTCAGCATCCCGATCGCGCCGACAATCGCCGGATTGCCGTGGAACTGATGGACGATCAGCGGCAGCCCGATGCCGGCCGTCATCACCGGAAACGCCGCGAAGCCGTTGCCCATGATCATCGTGAACAGCGCCATGCCCACCGTATACGCGGCGACTACCGCGAACGGCGAATCGATCGGCACCCAGTCCTTGACGAGCCCCGACACGACGCCGCCGACGCCCGCGACCGCGAACAACGCGCCGAGCGCCGCGAGCATCTGCGGCAGGATCGCGGCCCAGCCGACTGCATTCATGGTGTGGTGCGCGTCGCGCAGCGCGTGCACCGGCGAATCGCGCAGCATCGCGAGCGCGACGACGAACGCGACGACGGTGCCGAGCACGAGCGAGATCAGCGTCACGCTCTTCGCGTCGACGAACGGCACGTGCTTCAGCGCGAACGTGCCGATCAGCGTGACGGCCGGAATCAGCAGCGCGGGCACGAACAGCCGGTTGCCGAAGCGCAGCGCGCCCGCATCGCGCCGCCTCGCCGCCGCTTCGCCGGCCGCGTCGCCCTGGCCGCGGCCGAGCTTGCCCGAGCCGGCGATCAGCGCGAGCGCGATCGCGAGGCAACCGGTCACGAAATGCGGCAGCTTCGCACCGAACAGGAACGTGACCGCGTAGATCGCCCAGAACGCGAAGTTGAAGACGCGGCGCGCGTTCGTGCGATCGGCGAGATTGAAGCAGGCGAACGCCGCGAACATCAGCCCCGCGAGCGTGTACAGCGATTCGAGGCCGATCATCGCGCGCCCTCCCGCCCGAACGCCGCGAGCCCGCGCGAGAGCCGCCGATCGAGCAGCGCGAGCCGCGTGCAATGGATCAGCAGCGCCGCGATCGCGGTCGGAATCGCCCAGACCGACAGCTGCAACGGCTCGATCGCGATGCCGTTCTGCTCGAGAAAGCCCTTGATCAGCAGGATCGACTGGATGGCGATGAAGATGTCCTCGCCGAAGAACACCGCGACGTTGTCGGCGGCCGACGCATGCGCGCGGATCTGCTGGCGCACCGACTCCGGCAGGTCGCCGTGGCGGCTGACCGCCGCCGCCTCGGCCATCGGCGCGATCAGCGGCCGCACCATCTGCGCGTGCCCGCCGAGCGACGTGAGGCCAAGCGCGGCCGTCGCCTGGCGCAGCACGAAGTACAGCATCAGCACGCGGCCCGTCGTGGCCGCATGCACGCGCGAGATCATCCGCTTCGCCTGCTCCTTCAGCCCGTTGCGCTCGAGCAGCGCGATGACCGGCAGCGTCAGCCAGATGAGCCCCATGTAGCGGTTGTCGGTGAACGCCTTGCCGAACGCGCTGACGATGTCGACAATGCCGATCCCGGCCGCGAGCCCCGTCGCGAGCCCCGCGACGGTCACCACCAGCAGCGCGTTGAAGCGCAGCGCAAATCCGATCACGACGATCGGTACTCCAATCAGCACCAGCATGACGCCTCCTTCGTTGAATGCGCGGCGCCAGGAGCCGCCGCGTTCCCGGTTTCGACCGGGTTCGGAGCGCGCAATCTATCACGCGAATTTATCGATAAAAAGTCGATGATTTGTGGATTCGGGTAAATATTGAACGGGCGGCGATCGCAGCGCGCTGCGCCGCGCATGGCGCCGTGTGCGGCCGCGACCTACACTGAAAGGCACCGGCAACGTTCGGGAGAGCCGCCATGATTGACGTTTTCCAGACCATCGGCAGCCGCGCGTTCTCCGCTCATCTGGCGAAGGACGGCATGGTGACGCTGATGGAACAGCGCCACGAAGTCGACCGCGTGACGCTCGCCACCGCCTATGCCGCGCTCGTCGAGGCGTCCGAGCAGGAGGCCGACCTGCGCGACGCGACGGTCGAAGGCATGATGCGCGCGCTGATCCAGGGGTACGCGCGCAGCCACTGAACCGCGGCCGCCGCCGTCGGTGTTCGATGCGGCGGCAATGCGCATTCATCGGGCATGCCCGTCGCTCGACCGCCGCCCGCCGCCGGTCGCTCACTGCCCGCTTCGCCCGGCGCGGCTTCGACATGGCTTCGACATGGCCCGCTCCGACGCCGCAGGCGGCGCGGCGCGGCCCGTCGCACGCCCTGCGAACACGGCATCCCGCCGCTTGCGGCGCCCCCGGGCTCCGCTGCCGCACGGCCGCCGACATGCGCGCTCGGTGCGCGAACGCACTGACAAACGCATCGCTCACCCATTTTTCGATTGCCGCGAATCGCGCCGCATGACAGCATGCGGGGCGATGCGAACCGAAAACAATCCGCGCCGCCCGGCCATCGAAGCCGGCGCGGCGCATGCGAACAGGCCCCCATCGATGAAACCGGCCCAACTTCACGATAACGACCCGACCGGAGAGTCCCGCTTGTGAACATCGGCATCGTCAACGACCTGCCGCTCGCGGTCGAGGCACTGCGCCGCGTGCTCGCGCGGCGCCCCGAGCACCGCGTGCTGTGGGTCGCGACCGACGGCGCGCAGGCCGTCGAGCTCTGCGCCGCGCAGCCGCCCGACATCGTGCTGATGGATCTGATCATGCCGAAGTTCGACGGGATCGAGGCGACGCGGCGCATCATGCGTTCCGCGCGGCCGTGCGCGATCCTGATCGTCACGAGCAGCATCGGCGCGAACACCTGGCGCGTGTACGAGGCGATGGGCGCCGGCGCGCTCGACGCCGTCGATACGCCGCAGCTGCGCGAAGGCGCGGCCGGCGACACCGCCGATCTGCTGCTCGCGAAGATCGACCAGATCGGCCGTCTGCTCGATGCGCCGGGCGGCGTGCGCGCCGGCTGCGCGACGCATCGCGCGCACGGCGGCCCGCTCGTCGCGATCGGCGCGTCGGCCGGCGGCCCGGGCGCGCTCGCGTCGATTCTCGGCAGCCTGCCCGCGGACTTCGATGCGCCGATCGTGATCGTCCAGCACGTCGATCGCGCGTTCGCCGAAGGCATGGCGCAGTGGCTCGACGGTCAGACGCCGCTCACCGTGCGCGTCGCGCGCGAAGGCGATCGCCCCCAGCCGGGCGTCGCGCTGCTCGCCGCGACGGACGATCATCTGCGGATGACGCGCGCCGGCACGCTCGCGTACACGCGCGAACCGGCCGCGACGCCGTACCGGCCGTCGGTCGACGTGTTCTTCAACAGCCTGACCGAACACTGGTCCGGCAACGTGATCGGCGTGCTGCTGACGGGCATGGGCCGCGACGGCGCGATCGGGCTCAAGGCGCTGCGGATGAAGGGCTACCATACGATCGCCCAGGACGAAGCGACCAGCGCCGTCTACGGGATGCCGAAGGCGGCCGCGACGCTCGGCGCCGCGCGCGCGATCCTGCCGCTCGAGCGCATCGCGGGCGAACTCGCGACGCTCGTGCGCATCTGAACCTGCCGCGCCCCACCGACGCCCTTCCCGCCATGACAGACCCACGCATCGACCATGACTAGCGACCCGACGCGCCTGCCGCCCGTTCACGCGCCGTACCCGCCCGCCGATGCACCGGCGATGGTGCTGCTGGTCGACGATCAGACGATCGTCGCGGAAGCCGTGCGACGCGCGCTCATCGACGAGGCCGGCATCGACTTCCACTACTGCGCGCGCTCCGACGACGCGATGGCCGCCGCGATCGACACGCGCCCGACCGTGATCCTGCAGGACCTCGTGATGCCCGGCACCGACGGGCTGACGCTCGTGCACGCGTATCGTGCGAATCCCGCGACGCGCGACGTGCCGATCATCGTGCTGTCGACGCAGGAAGAGCCGACGATCAAGCGCGCCGCGTTCGCGGCCGGCGCGAACGACTATCTCGTGAAGCTGCCCGACCGCATCGAACTCGTCGCGCGCATCCGCTACCACTCGCGGTCGTACATGAACCTGCTGCAGCGCGACGATGCCTACCGCGCACTGCGGCAATCGCAGCAGCAGCTCCTCGAAGCCAATCTCGAACTGCGGCGTCTCATGCATTCGGACGGTCTGACCGGGCTGTCGAACCGCCGCTATCTCGACGAATACCTGGCCGCCGAGTGGCGGCGCGGCACGCGCGAGCGCGCGGAGCTGTCGCTGCTGATGATCGACGTCGACCACTTCAAGCTGTACAACGACACGTACGGCCACGTCTCGGGCGACCACGTACTGCGGCAGGTCGCGACGACCATCGCGCAGTGCCTGCGGCCGTCCGGCGATCTCGCCGCGCGTTTCGGCGGCGAGGAATTCGCGGTCGTGATGCCCGGCACGTCGGCGGGTGCCGCACGACTGCTCGGCGAGAAGATCCGGCTCGCGGTCGACGCGCTGCGGCTCGAGCACGGGCAGTCGACGGCCGGCCACGTGACGGTCAGCATCGGCGGCGCGAGTATCGTGCCCGCGCCCGGCCTGCCGACGACGGCGCTGATCGAGGCCGCCGACCGCGCGCTCTATCGCGCGAAGCGCGACGGCCGCAACCGCGTCGAGGTCGACCCGCCGCCGCCCGCGCGCTGACTGCGCACGGCGCGCGATCGTCACACCAGCGCGAAACGCCGTGCGTAGTCGACGGGATCGAGCGGCCGGCTGAACAGGTAGCCCTGCTGCATGTCGCAGCCGATCTGCTGCAGAAACCACGACTGCGCCTCGGTCTCGACGCCTTCGGCCGTCACCTTCATCCCGAGCGAATGCGCCATCGCGACGACCGCCTGCGTGATCGCGACCGCATCGCGATGATCGGGCACGCCCGACACGAACGAACGGTCGACCTTCAGGTTGTGGAGAGGAAAGCGCTTCAGATAGGCGAGCGAGGAATAGCCGGTGCCGAAATCGTCGACCGAGATCCGCACGTTCATCTCGGTCAGCGCCTCGAGCATCGGCAGCACCGTCGCGGTGTCGTTCATCAGTACGCCTTCGGTGATCTCGAGTTCGAGCGCGCCGGGATCGAGCCGCGTCTGCGCAAGGCAGCGGTTCACCGATTCGACGAGCCCGTCGTGGAACTGGCGCGGCGACAGATTGACCGCGAGCATCAGGTCCGGCGCAATCGTGCGGCGCCATTCCGCCGCCTGCCGGCACGCGGTTTCGAGCACCCACTGGCCGATCGCGACGATCAACCCCGTATCCTCGGCGACGGGAATGAACTCGGCCGGCGACATCGGCCCGAGGTCGGGGCTCGTCCAGCGCAGCAGCGCCTCGGCGCCGACCGTGCGACCGGTGCGCGCGTCGACGACGGGCTGATACGCGAGCCGCAGCGCGTTCGACGCGAGCGCACGCCGCAACGACTGCTCGATCGCGAAACGGCGCTGCAGCCGCAGGTTCAGCTGCGCGGTGAAGAACGTGAAGTGATTGCGTCCGCGCTGCTTCGCGTCGTACATCGCCGAATCGGCGTTGCGCATCAGCGTCGCCGCATCGTCGCCGTCGCGCGGCGCGATGCTGATGCCGATCGACACGCCGAGCCAGTATTCGTTGTTCGCGACCTCGAACGGCTTCGCGATCGCATCGATCACTTCGCGCGCGAGCGCCGCGAGCGCCTCGGGATCGTCGCAGTCGTCGACGAGGATCACGAACTCGTCGCCGCCGACGCGCGTCAGGGCATGCCGGCCGCGCATGCACGCCGCGAGCCGCGCCGCGACGCTGCGCAGCAGCGCATCGCCGGCGTCGTGGCCGGCCGTGTCGTTGACCTTCTTGAAGCCGACCAGATCGAGAAACAGGATCGCGACGCGCGCCCGGCCGCCCGCCGGATCGCGGCCGCCGAACAGCTCGCGCATGCGGTCGGACAGCCAGCGGCGGTTGTACAGGCCCGTCAGCGCGTCGCGCGTCGCGAGGTAGCGCAGCTGCTGCTGCGCTTCGCGCACGGGGCCGATGTCGTGGAACGACACGAGCACCGACGCGGCCTGCGTGTCGCCCGGCTTCACGATCGGCACCGCGTTGCCGCGCACCCAGATCACGTCGCCGTCCGCGAGGCCGAAGCCGACCGTGTAGTCGAGCACGGGCGTCCCGCTCGTCAGCGCGCGCCGGCTCGGCCAGCGGTCGGGCGCGATCGGCGTGCCGTCCTCGGACAGCTTGCGCAGGATCACCGTCGACATCCGGCGCCCGACGAGTTCGCCCTTCGCGCGCAGCATCCGGTTCGCGCTCGGATTGCTCGCGATCACGACGCCGTCGCGCGACACGACGAGAATCCCTTCGTTGAGGCTGTTGACGACGAGCCGGTGATGTTCCTCGCTGCGCGCGAGCTGCTGCGCGATGCGGTCCTGATGCACGGCGAGCCCGACGCTGTTGCTGATGTCGAGCAGCAACGCGGTTTCCTCGCGGCTCGGCCGGCGCGATGTGCGGTAGTAGACGGCGAACGCGCCGAGCACGACGCCCGTGTCGTCCTCGAACGGCACCGACCAGCATGCGCGCAGCCCGAGCGGCAGCGCGATCGACCGGTATGCGTCCCACAGCGGATCGGTCTCGATGTCCTCGACGGCGATCATCCGGCGCGTGTACATCGCGGTGCCGCACGAGCCGGCCGCGGGCCCGATCGCCGCGCCGTCGATCGCGGCGCTGTACGGCGCGGGCAGCGACGGTGCGGCGCCGACCCGCACGTGCACGCCGTCCTCGTCGAGCAGCAGGATCGAGCATGCCGCGCCTTTCCCCAGCAGCGCCTCCGCACGCCGGCAAACCTCGGCGAGCAATTCCGGCAGCGGCGTATTGCGCGTGATCAGCTTCAGCACGCTTTGTTCGGACGCGAGCACTTCCGCCGCGAGGCCGAGGCTGTAGCGCGCACTGTGCGGTTCGGTATTCAAGATGAATCCTGCCGTCCGTTCGACCGGGCCGACACCCCGATTCGATTTCGATCTTTCGTACCGCTTTCGCCCCGGACTCACACCGCGCGCCGGAGCGCCCCGTTTTCGCGCGCCGCATCGGGCGCGCCGCCCACCGTTCACACGAATCCATTTAACACCAATCCGTGACGGCCGGCGTATCGATCGGCATCGGGAGTTACGCGTGGGTGCGGTGCAGCATGCGGCGCGCGAATCGCGCGTCGCGCAGGTATTCATTCGATGCATCGCGCGCCGTCATGCGAGCGGCGACGGACGGCCCGGCCGTGCATACGCACAGCGGTGTGCGCGGCCGGGCCTGCTGTGTGCGCGCTCAACCGTCGGTCGAGACGGTCAGCGCCTCCCACGCGCGGATTTCGTCCTGCCAGGCCGACAGCCGCTGCGTGACGAGGCCGAGCGCATCGCTGCCGAGCAGCAGATGGGCGGGCGGCTGCTCGGCGGCGATCACTGCGAGGATCGCGCGCGCGGCCTTGTGCGGATCGCCCGGCTGCTTGCCGCTGCGCGCGACGCGCGCCGCGCGGACCGGATCGAACAGCCCGTCGTAGTCCGCGATCGAGCGCGGCGTGCGCACCATCGAGCGCCCGGCCCAGTCGGTACGGAACGAGCCGGGCGCGACGGCCGTCACGGCGATGCCGAGCGGCGCGACCTCCTGGCGCAGCGCGTCCGAAATGCCTTCGAGCGCGAACTTGCTGCCGCAGTAATAGCTCAGCCCCGGCATCGTGATGTGCCCGCCCATCGACGTGATGTTGACGATATGGCCGCGCCGCCGCATGCGCATGAACGGCAGCACGGCCTTCATCATCGCGACCGCGCCGAACACGTTCACGTCGAACTGCCGGCGCAGTTCCGACAGCGGCGACTCCTCCATCACGCCTTCGTGTCCGTAGCCCGCGTTGTTGACGAGCACGTCGATCGCACCGACCGTGCGCTCGATGTCGGCGACGACGCCGTCGATCGCGTCGAAGTCCGTCACGTCGAGCACGCGCGCGATCGCGCGCTGCGCGTCCAGCGCTTCGAAATCGCGCGCGGCCTGCTCGCTGCGCACGGTGCCGACGACCGTATGCCCCGCTTCCAGCGCCGCTTGCGCGAGTGCGCGGCCGAAGCCGCTGCTGACGCCCGTGATGAGCAGAAGCTTGTTCGATGCCATTGCAGTCTCTCCCGAAAATCGATTGGAGCCTGCATACTAGTGTCGATCGCGAAGCCGATTAACGCGAATTCCGCTGTTTTTCTTGCCTAAAACTATGAACGCAATGCAAGCTGACCGGCGATCCGGCGAACGCTCGCCGGATCGCCGGAACCGGATCGTCGCGCTGTCCGCCGCGCTCGCGCCGCGCGAAGGCTACAACCTGACCGCGCTGCCGAGCGTGCGCATCCTGCGCTCGGACCGCGCGCTCGCGCGCACGCCGGTGCTGTACGACCCGGGCATCGTGATCGTCTGCCAGGGCCGCAAGCGCGGCTACTTCGGCGACGCGCTCTACCTCTACGACGAGCGTCACTATCTGGCCGTCTCGGTGCCCGTGCCGTTCAGCATGGAAACCGACGCGACGCCGGCGCGGCCGCTGCTCGCGCTGTATCTGCATCTCGATTTCGCGATGGCGGCCGAGCTGGCCGCGCAGATCGACCGCGCCGGCGGCACGCCGCCCGTGCATGCGCCGCGCAGCATGATGTCGACGCCGATGGACGACGCGATGCACACATCGGTGCTGCGCCTGCTCGATGCACTGACGCGGCCGCTCGAGGCGGCCGTGCTCGGTCCGGGCCTGCTGCGCGAACTCTACTTTCGCGTGCTGACCGGCGCGCAGGGCCCGTCGATGCGCGCGGCGCTCGCGATGCGCGGCCAGTTCGGCCGGATCGGCCGCGCGCTGCGCGCGATCCATGCCGGCTACGCGCAGCCGCTCGACGTCGCGCAGCTCGCGCGCGAAGCCGGCATGAGCGTGCCGAGCTTCCACAGTCACTTCAAGGCCGTCACGCAGGTGTCGCCGATGCAGTACGTGAAGTCGACGCGGCTGCATCAGGCGCGGCTGCTGATGGTGCGACAGGGGCTGACGGCGGAAGCGGCGAGCCACGCGGTCGGCTACGCGAGCCCGTCGCAGTTCAGCCGCGAGTTCAAGCGGCTGTTCGGCGCGACGCCCGCGTCCGAAACGAAGCGCATGCGCGAAAGCTTCGCGTTGCCGCCCGCGTTCGCCGATGCCGAGTACGTGTCGTCGCACTGACGCCCGCGAGCGACCGCGGCTGCGATACGCGCCGCGCGCCGGCATGGTCTAATGCCGATGCAAGCGGCCGCGACCGTCCGTGCCCGACGCGCTGCGGCCCGCTCCGATCCCCCGCCCGCACAGGACCGCATATGAACCGTACCGAGATCAAGGCGCTCGTGTTCGATGTGTTCGGCACGATCGTCGACTGGAGAACCACCGTCGCACGCGAAGCCGGCGTCTTTCTGCAGCGTTACGCGCCGACGCTCGACGCGTTCGAGTTCGCCGACGCATGGCGGCGCGAATACGTGCCGTCGATGGAGGAAATCCGCAGCGGACGCCGTTCGTACGTGCGGCTCGACATCCTGCATCGCGAGAATCTCGTGCGCATCATCGAGCGCTACGGGATCGCCGGCGTGCCGGATGCGGCGATCGACGCGCTGAATCTCGCATGGCACCGCCTCGACCCGTGGCCCGATTCGGTCGACGCACTGACGCGGCTCAAGCAGCGCTTCATCATCGCGCCGCTGTCGAACGGCAACATCCGGCTGATGGTCGACATCGCCAAGCATGCGGGGCTGCCGTGGGACGCGATCCTCGGCGCCGAAGTCGCGCGCGCGTACAAGCCCGCGCCGAAGGTCTACAACGAAGCGGTCGAGATTCTCGGCGTCGCGCCGGCCGAGATCTGCATGGTGGCCGCGCACAACAACGATCTCGCGGCCGCGCGCCGCGTCGGCCTGTCGACCGCGTTCGTGCGGCGCCCGACCGAATACGGGCCCGGCCAGCAAATGGATCTGCAGCCGGAAGACGCGTGGGATTTCGTCGTCGACGATCTGCACGCGCTGGCGCGGCAGTTGGGCTGCGGCGACTGAGCGGCGCGCGGACGCGTGGTGCTCGATGTGCGAGGCCCGTCGCCGCGCGCGGGCTACGACAGGCTACGCGCCCGCCCTCAACCGCCCGGCTCCCCGACGAACCGCAACTCGCTCGACTCACCCGACAGCAACGCACGATTCGCGTCCGCCGCCGCGCGCAGATAGTCCCACAGCGCGGTCACGCGCCGCAGCTTGCGCAAGTCCTCGCGGCAGGTCAGCCAGAAGCAGCGCGTGACGACGACCTGATCCGGCAGCACCGGCACGAGCGCCGGCTGCGCGGCCGCGATGAAGCACGGCAGGATCGCGAGCCCGCCGCCGTGCAGCGCCGCGAAGGACTGCGCGATCACGCTCGTCGTTCTGAGTCCGGCCGTCGCGCCCGGCACCGCGCGCTCGAGATACAGCAGTTCGCTGCTGAACGCGAGATCGTCGACATAGCTGATGAAGGTATGCCGCGCGAGATCGTCGGTGCCGGCGATCGGCGGATGGGTCGCCAGATAGTCGCGCGTCGCATAGAGCCGCAACTGATAGTCGCAAAGCTTCGTGCAGACGTAAGGGCCGCGCTCCGGCCGCTCGAGCGTGACGGCGAGATCGGCCTCGCGCTTCGTGAGGCTGACGAAATGCGGCACCGGCAGCAGATCGACCGTCACGCGCGGATGCGCGGCGCGAAACCGCGCGAGCTGCGGCGCGAGAAAGAAGCAGCCGAACCCTTCGGTCGATCCGATCCGCACGTGGCCGGACAACGCCTCGCCCGTATGCGCGACCTGGTCGCACGCGGACTGCACGGTCGTCTCCATCGCGTCCGCATAGGCGACGAGCCGCTGCCCTTCGGCCGTCAGCGTGAAGCCCTCCGCGCGCGACTTGTCGAACAGCAGCGTGCCGAGCGACGCCTCCAGTGCGCGGATGCGCCGTGCGACGGTCGTGTAGTCGACGCCGAGCCGCTTCGCGGCACCGCTCGCCCGCTGCGTGCGCGCCACTTCGAGAAAGAAGCGCAGGTCGTCCCAGTTCAGCTTGCCGGCAACCGGCTCGGTCGGATGTCGCATCGGCGGGATCGAATGAGAAGTGTCTCCGGGCCGGCCGCGATATGCATTCATGCACATCCAACCGGTTTCTTTGTCGGTACATCGCGAATCTGCGCATAACTATACTCGACAGTGACCGGCGGACCATGAGCCGCCGGCACACACCAAATATGGAGACACCATGCAGACGCGATCCACGCTCGACGAGCATGCAACCGCCGCGCTGCCGGCCCCCGCGCGCACCGCGCGGCATCATCTGCTGGCCGGCTGGGCCAGCATGGCCGGCACGACGATCGAGTGGTACGACTTCTTCCTGTACGGCACCGCCGCCGCGCTCGTATTCAACCGCATCTTCTTTCCGTCGCTCGACCCGGTCGTCGGTACGCTCGCCGCGTTCGGCACGTTCGCGGTCGGCTTCATCGGGCGGCCGATGGGCGGCATCGTGTTCGGCCACTTCGGCGACCGCATCGGCCGCAAGTCGATGCTGATGATCACGCTGCTGCTGATGGGCGTGCCGAGCATGATCATCGGGCTGATCCCGTCGTACGACCGCATCGGCTACTGGGCCGCCGCGCTGCTGATCGCGATGCGCTTCCTGCAGGGAATGGCGGTCGGCGGCGAATGGGGCGGCGCGGTGCTGATGGCCGTCGAGCATGCGCCGAAGGGCCGCAAGGGGTTGTTCGGCAGCCTGCCGCAGACGGGCGTCGGGCTCGGCCTGATCCTCTCGTCGCTCGCGATGGCCGCGGTCGCCGCGCTGCCGGAAGCCGACATGCTGTCGTGGGGCTGGCGCGTGCCGTTCCTCGCGAGCATCGCGCTGGTCGGCCTCGGCTGGTTCATCCGCGCGAAGGTGCCGGAATCGCCGGACTTCGAGAAGATGCAGCGCCAGGGCAAGGCCGAGAAGTCGCCGGTGACGGCCGCGCTGCGCCGCCATCCGCGTGAAGTGCTGACGATCGTCGGCGCGCGTGCGGCCGAGAACACGTGGTTCTACATGGTCGTCACGTTCGCGCTGTCGTATGCGACGCAGCAGCTCCATCTACCGAAGGCCGAGATGCTGCACGCGATCACGGCCGGCGCGCTGCTGTCGCTCGTCACGATGCCGCTGTGCGGCCATCTGAGCGACCTGATCGGCCAGCGCCGGATGTTCGCGATCGGGCTCGTGCTGATGTGCGTGTTCGCCGCACCGTTCTTCATGATGCTCGGCACGCAGCAGACCTCGCTCGCGTGGTGGGCGATCGTGCTGGGCCTCGGCGTCGTGTTTCCGATTCTGTACGCACCCGAATCGCTGCTGTTCGCGCAGCAGTTCCCCGCCGAAATCCGCTACAGCGGCATCTCGCTGTCGGTCCAGCTCGCGGGCGTGATCGGCGGCGGCTTCGCGCCGATGATCGCGACCTCGCTGCTCAAGGCCGGCGGCGGTCAGCCGCACTACGTCATCGCGTATCTCGTCGGCTTCGGCGTGTTCGCGCTCGTGTGCACGGCGCTGATGCGTCCCGCGCGCCACTGACACGCCGGCCGCGCCGGCTTCCCTCCACGTTCCGCGTCCGCGCGCCACGCTGCGCGCGGCGGACGCGGCCGCCCTGTTTCTTCATCACCCCGTTCTTCCGGAGACTTCCATGAACGCCGCAGTTCCCCAGACCGCCCTCGCGTTGCCCACCGCCAAGCTGCTGATCGACGGCTCGTTCGTCGATTCGCGCAGCACCGAATGGGGCGACATCGTGAACCCCGCCACGCAGCAGGCGATCGGCCGCGTGCCGTACGCGACGCTCGACGAGATCGATGCGGCCATCGCCGCCGCGCAGCGCGCGTTCCACACCTGGAAGACGACACCGATCGGCACGCGCGTGCGGATCATGCTGAAGTTTCAGGATCTCGTGCGCCGCCATCTCGAACGCATCGCGCAGACGCTGACCGCCGAACAGGGCAAGACGCTGCCCGACGCGCAGGGCGACATTTTCCGTGGCCTCGAAGTGATCGAGCATGCCTGTTCGATCGGCACGCTGCAGCTCGGCGAATTCGCGGAGAACGTCGCGGGCGGCGTCGATACGTACACGCTGCGTCAGCCGATCGGCGTCTGCGCGGGCATCACGCCGTTCAACTTCCCTGCGATGATTCCGCTCTGGATGTTCCCGATGGCGATCGTCTGCGGCAACACGTTCGTGCTGAAGCCGTCCGAGCAGGATCCGCTGTCGACGATGCAGCTCGTCGAGCTCGCGCTCGAGGCCGGCGTGCCGCCGGGCGTGCTGAACGTCGTGCATGGCGGCAAGACCGCGGTCGATCGTCTCTGCACGCATCCGGACGTGAAGGCGATTTCGTTCGTCGGCTCGACGCGCGTCGGCACGCACGTCTACCACCTCGGCAGTCAGCACGGCAAGCGCGTGCAATCGATGATGGGCGCGAAGAACCACGCGGTCGTGCTGCCCGATGCGCATCGCGAGCAGACGATCAACGCGCTCGTCGGCGCGGGCTTCGGCGCGGCCGGCCAGCGCTGCATGGCGACGTCGGTCGTCGTGCTGGTCGGCGCGGCGCGCGACTGGCTGCCCGAGCTCGTCGAGAAGGCGAAGGCGCTGAAGGTCAACGCGGGACACGAGCCCGGCACCGACGTCGGGCCGGTCGTATCGAAGGCCGCCCATGCGCGCATCGCCGCGCTGATCGACGAAGGCGTGAAGGCCGGCGCGACACTCGAACTCGACGGGCGCGGCGTGAAGGTGCCCGGCTACGAGCACGGCAACTTCATCGGGCCGACGATCTTCTCGGGCGTGACGACCGACATGTCGATCTATACGGAAGAGATCTTCGGGCCCGTCGTCGTCGTGCTCGAAGCCGACACGCTCGACGACGCGATCGCGCTCGTCAACGCGAACCCGTTCGGCAACGGCGTCGGGCTGTTCACGCAGAGCGGCGCGGCCGCACGCAAGTTCCAGAGCGAGATCGACATCGGGCAGGTCGGCATCAACATCCCGATTCCGGTGCCGGTGCCCTACTTCAGCTTCACCGGTTCGCGCGGCTCGAAGCTCGGCGATCTCGGCCCGTACGGCAAGCAGGTCGTGCAGTTCTACACGCAGACGAAGACCGTCACCGCACGCTGGTTCGACGACGAGGCGACGGCCGGCGGCGTCAATACGACGATCGCGCTGCGCTGACCGGAGGCCGCATGGACATCGCATTCATCGGGCTCGGCAACATGGGCGGCCCCATGGCCGCCAATCTGCTGCGCGCCGGGCACGCGCTGACGGTATTCGACCTCGACGCGCACGCGGTCGACGCCGCGGTGCGCGCGGGCGCGACGGCGGCACGCTCGCCGCGCGAGGCCGCCGCGCGCGCGACGGTCGTGATCACGATGCTGCCGGCCGCCGCGCACGTACGCGGCGTCTACGAGGGCGAGAACGGCGTGCTGGCCGGTGCGCGCGGCGGCGCGTGGCTGATCGACTGCAGCACGATCGACCCCGACACCGTGCGCACGCTCGCCGACGCGGCCGCGCAGCGCGACTGCCGGCTCGCCGACGCGCCGGTGTCGGGCGGCACCGGCGGCGCGCAGGCCGGCACGCTGACGTTCATGGTCGGCGCGGAGCCGGCGCTGTTCGAGCAGATCCGTCCGGTGCTGCTCGCGATGGGCAAGCATGTCGTCCATTGCGGCGGCACCGGCACCGGCCAGATCGCGAAGCTCTGCAACAACCTGCTGCTCGGGATTTCGATGATGGGCGTGTCGGAGGCGATGGCGCTCGGCGTCGCGCTCGGCATCGATCCGTCCGTGCTCGCGGGCATCATCAACACGTCGACCGGACGCTGCTGGAGCTCGGACACGTATAACCCGTATCCGGGCGTCCGCGATGCCGCGCCGTCGTCGCGCGGCTACACGGGCGGTTTCGCGACGAACCTGATGCTGAAGGATCTCGGGCTCGCGACCGACGCCGCGCGGCACGCACGGCAGCCGGTATGGATGGGCGCGCTCGCGCAACAGCTCTATCAGTCGATGAGCCAGCAAGGGCTCGGGGCGCTCGACTTCTCGGCGTGCGTGAAGCTGTACGCGCCGCCGGGCCCGTGACAGACGACCGGCGTGTGTCGACCCGCGATGCGCATGCGCGGCATCGCGGGTCGGTCGGAATCGGGGAAAAGCCCTTCGTGTGCGGCGCGCCGCATTAGCCGCGGGCGGCCGGCGCGCGGCCGCTCAGCCGCGCGGGTTCGACGCCGTTTCGAAGGTCGGGTGGCACTCGAACGACAGCTCGGAGCGCGCATCGACGCGGCGGCCGCCGGTCAGCGACTCCTGTTTCATGCTCGCGCGCATGCCGCGCTGCTCGCAGTAGTTCGTCGCTTCGCTGACGGCCTTCGCATGCGCGTCGGCCCACGACGTCGACACGCCGAGCGTGCGCGTCGTCACGGTGAAGACATTCGGGTTCGACGTGGCGGCAACGTCGGAGGCGGTCGAACACGCGGCGAGCACACTGGCGGCGGCCGCGACGGTCAACCCGCGCAGGATTCGAAAAGAGGCAGGACTGGACATGGGGAAAGGGCAAGCGCGCGTCGCTTCGACGGCATTCGGCAACATGGGCGACAGTATGCCTGCTCGATCGCCCGAGATCATGCCCTTTTCCGTGAACACATTGTTTCGAATGGTTAAACGATCGCGCTTCACGCCGCAATATTTACGCTTCGTCGCGCATCGCCCGTCATTTTTCCCGACCGACCGCACGTGCCCAGCGCCGGCCTGCGAGCCATCGCGCCGTCAGTGCACGGCTTCGCGACGGATCCGTGCGGACGCCTTCTCGAGATCGCGCCATGCCGGTTGTCCCGGCGCATAGCGCGCGCGGATGAACGCGGCGAGCTCGGCCATCTGCCGATCGTCGAACGCATCGCGAAAGCCCGGCATGTAGCCGAGCGCGTCGGTGGCCGGCCGGTCGATCCCGTGATGGAGCACGCGCAGCAGGTTGTCGGGCGTCGTCTGGCTCACGCTCGTGTTCAGGCCCATCAGCGGACGCACGCCGAAATGGCCGACGCCGCCCGATTCGGCGTGGCACACCGCGCATGCGGCGTCGAACGCGCGGCGGCCGTTTTCGAGGCCGAGCGTCGCGACCGCTTCCGCGCCGCGCGCGTGACGGGCCGCCGCGTCGGCAGCCGTCGCGGCATCGACGGGCGGCGACAGTGAGGCGATGTAATGCGCGATCGCGCGCACGTCGGCTTCGGGCAGCGCGGCGAGCCCCGCGACGACCGGCGCCATCGGCCCGGCCGCGACGCCGTGCTGCGCGGAAAACCCGGTGCGCAGATAGTCGAACAGCGCGGCCTCGGTCCACGGCACCGGCGCGGCGCGCGATGCGACGAGCGGCGGCGCGATCCAGCCTTCCGCTTCGCCGCCGGACAGATAGGCGAACCCGCCCTTTTCCGCGCCGAGCGCGTTGCGCGGCGTGTGGCACGCGCCGCAATGCCCGGCGCCGTCGACGAGATAGCGGCCGCGATTCCACAGCGCCGAGCGCGCGGGGTCCGGCGCGAACGGACGCGCGTCGTGGAACAGCCAGTTCCAGCCCGCGACGAGCCGGCGCCGGTCGAGTGGAAACCGCAGCTTCGTCTTCGGCGGCACGTGCTGCACCGGCGGCTGCGACATCAGATACGCATAGAGCGCGAGCATGTCGGGCTCGCTCAGTTTGGCGAAGGCGGTGTACGGGAACGCGGGATACAGGTGCGTGCCGTCGCGCGAGATGCCGTCGCGCATCGCGCGCGCGAAGGCCGGATACGACCACGCGCCGATGCCCGTGTCGCGGTCCGGCGTGATGTTCGTCGTATAGATCGTGCCGAACGGCGTGTCGAGCGCAAGGCCGCCCGCATTCGTCGCGCCGCCCGGCGCCGTGTGGCATACCGCGCAATCGCCGGCGATCGCGATCTGGCGCCCGCGTTCGAGCGTCGCGGCGCTCCACATCGCGCCGTCCGCGCCGCCCGGTGCGATCGGCGCGATCGGTGCCGGCCCCGGCAAGATCGCGCAGGCAAGCCCGACCAGCCCGCCGACCACGCCGCCGATGCCGCCGCCCGCGAGCCATCGGCGCCAGCGCGAGGAGGCACGCGGCGCGCGGCCCGCCGCGGTGTCGCGTTCGGGCCGGCTGGCTTCGCCGGTCGCGTCCGCGACGTCTGCCTGCGACGGCCGCGCAAGTGCCGCGCGTATCCGCATCGGATCGAACGGCGGCGCGCGAAACCGCACACCCGTCGCGTCGTACAGCGCATTCGCGATCGCTGCCGCTGCCGGTGCGACCGCATGCTCGATCCGGCGTGCATCGTCGGGCGACGCTGCGCGGCGCGCGCGGGCTTGGTCCGCGTCGGCCGCGATCAGTTCGTGCGCGAGTGCCGAGTCGCGTGCGCCGGCCTCGGCTTCGTCGTGCGCCGCGCGCGCGATCAGCGGCGCGCCCATCACGCGCGAGATCGCCGCCTCGATCTGCCACGCGGGCAAGCCGGAGAGCGCCGCCCGGCCCGGCTCGCCGCTGCCCTGCCCGGCCACGACTCGGCGCACGGCGACATCGCCGGTCGCGCGGTCGACGTCGAGATCCACGACCCATGCGGACCAGCTCGCGTCGCCGGTGTGCGCGACGGCGTGCGCTTGGGCGCGAGCCGCCGGCTCGTCGGCGGGCGCGAGCGCAGCAGTCGGCGCGTTCACCGTCGCGCCATCGAACGCGAAGCCGCGACCGGTCAGGCGCGTCGGCGCGTCGCGATCGTGCGCGGTCTGCGCACCCCAGGCCGCACGTTCGCTGACCATCCGGATGACCTCGCGCGGCCCCGCATCCGCCGACGCATCGAGATGCTGCAAGCGCAGCGCGACCGGATCGCGACGCAACGTGCCCGCGAGTTCGTCGACGAACGACTCGCGCGCGAATACGTGCGCATGACGCGGAATCGCGTCGGCGTCCGCCATGTCGATCGCCGTGTGCGCGTGCCGGTACGCGAACGGCACCGGCGTCGGCGCGGCACGCGACGATGCGCCGGACGACGCGACGCGTCCGGCGTCGTCGCCATCGCCCGCCGTCGCGGCGAGCCGCGCACGGTAGCGCCAGGCGGTCATCCGCCCATCGGGCGCGGTCTGCGTTTCGATGTCGAGCGACGCGGCATCGCGCGCGTCGCCGGCCGGCCAGCCGTAGCGCGCACGATGCGAGCGCAGGCCTGCATCGTCGGCGGCCGGCGCATCGCGCGATTCGAGCGCGTCCTGCGCGGCGCGCGTGTGTGCCGGCAGGTTCGGATCACGCTGCATCGTCGCCCCGCAGATAGCGCGCCGCGCGATGCACCGCGCGAACGATCTCCAGATGCGTACCGCAGCGGCACAGATTGAAGCGCAGCGCCTCGCGGATCGCCGTGTCGTCCGGCGACGGGTTGCGGTCGAGCAGCGCCTTCGTGCTCATGATCATTCCGTTCAGGCAATAGCCGCATTGCGCGGCCTGCTCGTCGATGAACGCGCGCTGGACCGGATGCGGCGCATCGCGCGAGCCGAGCCCTTCGAGCGTCGTCACGTCGCGCCCCGAGGCGGCCGCTGCCGGCAGCACGCACGCACGTGCCGGCTGCCCATCGATCAGCACCGTGCACGCGCCGCACTGACCGAGCCCGCACCCGTATTTCGGGCCGTTCAGCGCGCAGTCGTTGCGCAGGACCAGCAGCAGCGGCGTATCGGGGGCGGCGGCGTCGAGGCGGTGCGGTACGCCGTTGACGCGAAACGCGAGCGGCCGCGGCGCGGAAGCGGAATGGGACATGGGCAGATCCGGATACGGGTGCGGGCGAACGTCAGCCGACGGCAGGCACGGCCGGCGGCCGGCGCAGACCGGCGCGCGGCGGCGCCGATCGCCGAGGCGCGCGACATCGACGTATAACACGCCGAAATCGCCGCGTACCGGCACCGCGCTCGCCGTCGCGCGAACGGCGAGCGCAGCGGGCGCCGGCGGCGAGGCCGCGCATCGTCGTGCGATGCGTCAGGCCACCGCCGCGACGCTGTCGCGCGACGGCGAGACGAGCGGCACGTCGAACACGTCGTAGCCGAACACCCACGACGGATCCTCGTTCGTGCGCAGCCAGGTGTTGTCGTGCGACACGCGCTGCACCTTCGATGCGCGCGCCGCGCGATTCGCCTCGTACAGCGCGAACGCACCCGTGTAGTCGCCGATGCCGAGCTCGCCGATACAGCGCGTGAGCATCGCCGCATCCTCGATCGCCATCGCCGCGCCCTGCGCCATGTGCGGCTTCATCGGATGACACGCGTCGCCGAGCAGCACGAGCCGGCCGCGGCTCCACAGCGGCAGCGGATCGCGTTCGAGCAGCGGCCACTTCGTGATCGACGGCGACACGTCGATCAAATGCTGGATGTCCGCATGAAAACCCGCGAACGCCTCGCGCATCTCGTCGCGATTGCTGTCGACCATCGACACGCCCTCCGGCCATTCGGCCTGCGGCACGCCCGTCACGTAGTAGTACTCGTCGCGCTTCTCGGTCACGTAGTAGACCATCATGTGGCGATCCTCCGACCACCACTTCACGCACATGTCGTACGGCTTGTTGCCGAGCAGCGACGCCGGGAACACCGCGCGATGCGCGACGTAGCCCGTATAGCGCGGCGGCTCCGCGCCGAGCAGGTGCTCGCGGATCCGCGAGTTCACACCGTCGGCGCCGATCACGATGTCGGCCGTGTCGACGCTGCCGTCGGCGAACGTGAGCCGCACGTCGTCGCCCGTGTCCTCCACCGATGCGAGCCGCTTGCCGAAGCGGATCGTGCCGGGCGTCACGGCCTGCGTCATCAGCGCATGGAAATCGCCGCGATGGACGGTCAGATAGCTCGCGCCGTACGTGCTGCGCGCATGGTCGCCGAGCGGAATCCGCGCGAGCACGTCGGCCGTGCGCCAGTCGCGGCTATACCAGCAATCGGGATGCGAGCCCATCGCATCGAGCGCGTCCTCGCAGCCGATCCGCCGCATGATCTTCATGACGTTCGGGCCGAGATGAATCCCCGCGCCGAGGCGTGAAAACGCGGGCGCCTGCTCGTACAGCACGACGTCGTGGCCGGCGCGCTGCAGCAGCGCCGCGGCGGCCGTGCCGCCGAGACCGGCGCCGATGATTGCGATACGGGGTGTGCTCATGCGGATCTCCTGATCGTGAGCCCGGCGCCGGACCTGACGCGAGAACGGGCGGGTTGAACGGTGTTGATGTAGCGTACACACTCAATTTATTTGTGACAAGCGGATTGTCGAGTCGCATTTTCAGGTTCGGGAAAACCCCGATATTTTGCCCAAATTCTTTATATGCCGTCGATCTTCAGGCTCACCGGCGAATTTTGACCCATTGTCATTTTCAAATGTACACACTAGACTTTACTCGAACCTGCGCGATCGCCCGCCAGCACAGCGCCCCTCCCTCACCGACACGGAGCCTTCCCGTCATGAGCAAGACCTATCGCATCGGCCAGATCGTGCCGAGTTCCAACACGACGATGGAAACGGAAATCCCCGCGATGCTGCGGCTGCGCGAAACGATCCGGCCCGAGCGCTTTACGTATCACTCGAGCCGAATGCGGATGAAGAAGGTCGTCAAGGAAGAGCTGGCGGCAATGGACGCCGAATCGGACCGTTGCGCGGTCGAGCTGTCCGACGCGCGCGTCGACGTGCTCGGCTACGCCTGCCTCGTCGCGATCATGGCGATGGGGCACGGCTATCACCGCGTGTCGCAGGCGCGCCTGACCGAACATACGGCCGGCAACGGCGCGCGCGCGCCGGTGCTGACGAGCGCGGGCGCGCTCGTCGACGCGCTGCGCGTGATCGGCGCGAAGCGGATCGTCGTCGTCGCGCCGTACATGAAGCCGCTGACCGAGCTCGTGGTCGACTACATCCGCAACGAGGGCTACGACGTGATTGCCTATCGCGCGCTCGAAATCCCCGACAACCTCGAGGTCGGCCGTCACGATCCGGCGCGGCTGCCTGACATCGTCAAGACGCTCCCGTATCAAGACGCCGATGCGATCGTGCTGTCGGCCTGCGTGCAGATGCCGTCGCTGCCGGCCGTCGCGAAAGTCGAGGCCATGACCGGCAAGCCGGTGATCACCGCCGCGATCGCGACGACCTACGCGATGCTGCGCGAACTCGATCTCGAGCCGATCGTGCCCGGCGCGGGCGCGCTGTTGTCCGGCGCGTACTGAACGCGCGTTTCCGACGGAGCTTTCACGATGTCCTCGACTTTCCTGTACGGCGCGAACGTGCGCGCCAACGGCATCCGCCAGCACTACCTGCGCTACGGCGGCGCAACCGGCGCGCGCGCGACGCGTGCGGCGATCGTGCTGATTCCCGGCATCACGAGCCCTGCGATCACATGGGGCTTCGTCGGCGAAGCGTTCGGCGCCGCGTTCGATACGTACGTGCTCGACGTGCGCGGCCGCGGGCTCTCCGACGCGTCGCCCACGCTCGACTACAGCCTCGATGCGCAGGCCGACGACGTCGTAGCGCTGGTCGCCGCGCTCGGCCTGTCGCGCACGAGCCTCGTCGGTCATTCGATGGGCGCGCGCATCGCCGCACGCGCCGCGCGGCGCGGCATCCGCGGGCTCGAATCGGTCGTGCTCGTCGATCCGCCCGTGTCGGGCCCCGGCCGCCGCGAGTATCCGGGCAAGCTGCCGTGGTACATCGATTCGATCGCGCTCGCACGTGCGGGCACCGACGCCGAAGGGATGCGCGCGTTCTGCCCGACCTGGACCGACGCGGAGCGGCAGCTGCGTGCCGAGTGGCTGCATACCTGCGACGAGCGCGCGGTGCGCGCCTCGTACGAGGGCTTTCACACCGACGACTTCCACGCGGACGCCGCGCAGCTCGCGGTGCCGTCGCTGCTGATCACGGCCGAGCGTGGCGACGTGGTACGCGACGACGACGTCGCCGAACTGCAGCGCGCGACGCCGTCGATGCGGCACGTGCGCGTGCCCGATGCCGGCCACATGATTCCGTGGGACAACGCACGCGGCTTCTACGCGGCCTTCGGCGACTTCCTCGGCGCGCCGCTCGCGGCCTGACGCCGCCTTTCCCTCACGCCTTTACCGGAGCCGACGATGCCAGTCAGCGACACCCAACTGATCGACGCGTGGAAGCAGGTGCTCACGCTGTCGCGCCTCGAACCGGGCCAGACCGTCACGATCCTGACGAGCGCGGCCACCCATCCTCAGACGCTGTCGTGCGCGCTGATCGCGACGCAGTCGATGGGCGCGATCGTGAACCGGCTCGACCTGCCGCCCGTCAACGGCGACAAGGCATTCAGCCGCGATCCGCTCGCCTATCTCGGCACGACGCCGCTGACCGGCAACCGCGCCGCGATCGCGGCGCTGCAGGCGAGCGATCTCGTGCTCGATCTGATGACGCTGCTGTTCTCGCCGGAGCAGCACGACATCCTGAAGTCCGGCACGAAGATCCTGCTCGCCGTCGAGCCGCCCGAAGTGCTGGTGCGGATGGTGCCGACGCTCGCCGATCGCACGCGCGTGCTCGCCGCGACGAAGCAGATTGCCGCCGCGCGCGAGATGCGCGTCAGCTCGGCGGCCGGCACCGCGTTCGTCTGCCCGCTCGGCGATTTCGCGCCGACGGCCGAGTACGGCTTCGTCGACGCGCCGGGCCGCTGGGATCACTGGCCGAGCGGCTTCGCGCTCACCTACCCGAACGATCGCACGGCGCGCGGCACGATCGTCATCGATCGCGGCGACATCCTGCTGCCGCAGAAGCACTACGTGAGCGAGCCGATCGTGCTGACCGTCGAGGGCGGCTATGCGACGCGCATCGAAGGCGGCGTCGACGCCGATCTGCTGCGCGACTACATGGACACGTTCGCCGATCCCGAAGGCTATGCGATCTCGCATATCGGCTGGGGGCTGCAGCCGCGCGCGCGCTGGTCGACGCTCGGCCTCTACGACCGCGAAGCGACGATCGGCATGGACGCGCGCGCCTTCGAGGGCAACTTCCTGTTCTCGCTCGGCCCGAACAACGAAGGCGGCGGCAGCCGCACGACGACGTGCCACATCGACATCCCGCTGCGCCGCTGCACGGTCGAACTCGACGGCCACGCCGTCGTGCGCGACGGGCGCGTGACCGACCAACCCGCCTGACGAGACCCACGATGAACGACCTCTCCCACCACGCCGAAGCGCACGTGTATCGCGAACAGGGTTTCGGCACGCCGTTGCCGCCACACGGCAGGCTTGCGCTGCTGATCGTCGACTTCGTCGTCGGGTTCGCCGATCCTGCGACGTTCGGCGGCGGCAACATCGCGCCGGCGATCGCGCGCACGACGCAGGCGCTCGCGATCGCGCGGCAGCGCGGCTGGCCGGTCGCGCACAGCCGGATCGTCTATGCGGACGACGGCAGCGACGACAACGTGTTCTCGCTGAAGGTGCCCGGCATGGCGACGCTGACCGAGCATCACCCGAACAGCGCGATCGTGCCGGAACTGACGCCCGCGCACGGCGAGCTCGTCGTGCGCAAGACCGTGCCGTCCGCGTTCTTCGGCACGCAGCTCGCGCCCTGGCTCGCGCAGCGCGCCGTGCAGACGCTGCTCGTCGCCGGTGCGGTGACGAGCGGCTGCGTGCGCGCGAGCGTCGTCGATGCGATGTCGCACGGATTCCGTCCGCTCGTGCTCGCCGATTGCGTCGGCGATCGGGCGATCGCACCGCACGAAGCGAATCTGTTCGACATGCAGCAGAAATATGCGGCCGTGATGCCGCTCGACGATGCGATCGCGGCGATCGATGCGATGGACGCGACACATGCGACGCATGCGACCCACGCGCCCGCGCGCTGAGCCGATGCGCATCGCGGCCGAACTGCGCCGCACCGGTCGCGACGCGCTCGACGCCTGCCACCGCCGCCTTTGACGCCGCGTTTTTGGCCGTCTAGATTCGAACGGGCGGTCGCGCGGATCATTCGGGAGCGGCCCGGAAACGACGCGGCGATCGTGCCGCCAACCGTCCCGAACGACTTTTCGCGCGGCACCCGCCGCGCCGCCACCCAGGACACCTGCTCCGTGAACCGCTCCGAACTGCTCGCGCGCACCGGCTGCCTGACCGTGATCCGGCCGCCCGCGCCGCCCGTGAAGCCGGCGCCCGGTCAGCCGGGCAGCCTGTCGTCGTATGTGCCGGCGCTGCCCGAAGTATTCGTCGCGATCGTCGACGACGGCCGCATCCTCGCCTTCAACGGTCACGTCGACCTCGGCACCGGCATCCGCACCTCGCTCGCGCAGATCGTCGCCGAGGAACTCGACGTGCCGGCCGCGCGCGTGACGATGGTGCTCGGCGATACGGCCGCGACACCGAACCAGGGCCCGACCATCGCGAGCGCGACGATCCAGATTTCGGCCGCACCGTTGCGCTGCGCGGCCGCACAGGCGCGACATGCGCTGCTTGCGCTTGCCGCCGAGCAGTTCGGCGTCGATGCCGGGCAACTGCGCGTCGACGACGGCACGATCTCGGCCGTCGACCACAGCGGCGCGCAGCGCCAGGCAAGCTACGCCGAACTCGTCGCGCAGCGCCGCATCGCGCTGACGCTCGACCCGCACACGCGCACGAAGGATCCGGCGCAGTACCGCATCGTCGGCCGCGCGTCGCCGCGTGTCGACCTGCCGGCAAAGGCGACCGGCGAACTCACGTTCGTGCACGACGTACGCGTGCCCGGCATGCTGCACGGCCGTGTCGTGCGGCCACCGTATGCAGGCCACGACAGCGGCCCATTCGTCGGCGCGTCGCTGCTGGACGTCGACCGCACGTCGGTGGCCGACGTGCCGGGGCTCGTCGCGGTCGTGACGATCGGCGATTTCGTCGGCGTCGTCGCCGAGCGCGAGGAGCACGCGATCCGCGCCGCGCGGCAACTGCGCGTCGTGTGGCGCCCGCATCCGCCGCTGCCGCCGCTCGACGATCCGGCGGCGGCGATCGCCGCCGCGCCCGCGCAGCCGCGCCTGCTGCTCGACGAAGGCGACGTCGAAGCCGCCCGCACGTTGCCCGACACGCTCACGCTGACGCGCACCTATACGTGGCCGTTCCAGATGCATGCGTCGATTGGACCATCGTGCGCGGTCGCCGACTACCGCGCACCCGGCGACGGGCGCATCACCGTGTGGTCCGGCACGCAGAACCCGGTGTCGCTGCGCTACGACCTCGCGACGCTCGTCGCGCGCGACGAAGCCGATATCGACATCGTGCGGATGGAAGCCGCCGGCTGCTACGGCCGCAACGGCGCCGACGACGTCTGCGGCGATGCGCTGCTGCTGTCGCGCGCGGTCGGGCGCCCGGTGCGCGTACAGCTGATGCGTGCGGACGAGCATCTGTGGGAACCGAAAGGCGCGGGCCAGCAGATGCGCGTGACGGGCACCGTGTCGCGCGACGGCCGCCTCGTCGGCTACGACTTCGCGACGCGCTACCCGTCGAACGACGCGCCGCTGCTTGCCGCACTGCTGACCGGCACGATCGCGCCCGAGCCGCGCGTGTTCGAGATGGGCGACCGCACGGCCGTGTCGCCGTATGTCTGCGCGCACCGGCGCTTCGTCTGCGAGGATCTCGCGCCGCTCGTGCGCGCGTCGTGGCTGCGCGGCGTCTCGGCGTTGCCGAACTCGTTCGCGCACGATACGTTTGTCGACGAATGCGCGGCGCTGACCGGCGTCGATCCGCTGGCGTTTCGCATCCGTCATCTGCAGGACGCGCGCGCGATCGAGCTGCTGCATGCCGTGGCCGAACGCGCAAGCTGGACGCCGCGCGTGCGCCGCGATCCCGATCCGGCGCGCATCGTACGCGGGCGCGGCATCGCGTACGCGCGCTACGTGCACAGCCGCTTTCCCGGTTTCGGCGCGGCGTGGTCCGCGTGGATCGTGGATCTGAGCGTCGATCGCGTGACCGGCGAAATCCGCGTGGAGCGCGTGACGGTCGGACAGGACACCGGCACGATGATCAATCCGGACGGCGTACGCCATCAGATTCACGGCAACGTGATCCAGGTGCTGAGCCGCACGCTGAAGGAGCGCGTGCGCTTTGCGGACGGCAAGGTCGCGTCGCGCGAATGGGCGGGCTATCCGATCCTGACGTTCGCGGAGGTGCCCGACGTCGACGTCGTGCTGATGCCGCGACAGGGCGAACCGCCGCTCGGTGCCGGCGAATCGGCGTCGGTGCCGGGGCCGGCCGCGGTCGCGAACGCGCTGTTCGATGCGACCGGCGTGCGGTTCTACGCACCGCCTTTTACGCCGGAGACGATTCGCGCCGGACTGCGCGACGCCGGCCGCTTGCTTGCGGGCGATGCGGCCGGCACGCGCGCGCCGGCCGATACCGCCTAGCCGCCGTTCGTCGCGATCGAGGTCGCCGCGAACCGAACGCGCCGATCACGCGTCACTCGGCGCCCTCTTCGTCCATCATCTTGCGCAGCAGAAACTGCAGCGCGACGCGCTCGCCCGGATTCAGCGTCCCGTACGTGCGTTCCGTCACCTGACGCGCGAACGGCACCGTGCGGTCGATCAGCGCGAGGCCGGCGGCCGTCGCTCGCACGAGCAGCTTGCGGCCGTCGTTCGGATCGGGCAACACCTCGATCAGCGCGCGCGTCTTCAGCCGCTCGACGACGCCGCGTATCGTCGCCTGATCGATCGCAGTCGCCTTCACGATGTCGTTCAGCGAACTCGCCTGCCGCTCCTTCACCGCGCACAGCGTGACGAACTGCGCGGCCGTCAGATCCGAATCCGGAATTGCCTCCTGGAAGATCGCGACGTGCCGTTGATACGCGCGGCGCAGCAAGTGCCCGATCTGGTCGTGAAAGTCGTAGGAATCCCTGGAAGACGCCATGAAAGTCGCGGCTCGCACCGCATGAAAACCGAAAGACATGGAGTGTACACCCTCAAATCGGCACAAGCGGTGCATGGCGATGCCTCATGGCGGTGCGTCAACGGACGGCGGCGCGATGCGCGCAATTAGCGCGCGCATCGCCGCGTAACCAGCGCCGCGCGAGTCCGCCGCGTTCGGTGCATGGATCGCATGCATCGCTTCGCCGCATCCCGCTCCGGTGTACACGCGCCATTTTCGAGCGTAGTCATACAATTTTCCTCGAAGCTTCGTGCCTCGTAACGGTGCCGTCGATTCGCAACGAAATCCCGCCGAATATCACGTTTAGACCAGTGTTTTCGATACCTTTCCGCCTGTCGAGAGCCGCGCTTCAAGCCCCCGCCGAGATTTCTTATTTTGTAGTGTGTACGCTCATTAATTGGCGTGCTATACAGACTCAAGCGCGCGCCGAACCACGCTCGCGTCGACCGTCGACCCATTTCCTCCGTCACTTACGAACAGGGGTTATCCCATGTCTACCGCCCACCCGAGTGCCGCCGTCGGTGCCGACGACGCGCAGCACGGCGCGCTCTACCGCAAGGTCACGCTGCGCCTGATCACGCTGTTCTGTCTGTGCTATTTCGCCGCGTATCTCGATCGCATCAACATCGGGCTCGCGAAGCTGCAGATGCTGGACGCGCTGAAGTTCAGCGATGCCGTGTACGGGCTCGGCGCCGGCCTGTTCTTCGGCGGCTACATCCTGTTCGAGGTGCCGAGCAATCTGATCCTGCAACGTGTCGGCGCGAAGCTGTGGATCGCGCGCATCATGATCACGTGGGGGCTGCTGTCGGGCGCGACGATGTTCGTGCAGACGCCGATGCAGTTCTATGTCGTGCGCTTCCTGCTCGGCGCCGCGGAAGCCGGATTTCTGCCGGGCGTGCTGTTGTATCTGACGCAGTGGTATCCGGACGCGCGCCGCGCGCGGATCGTCGCGCTGTTCATGGTCGGCCTGCCGCTGTCGAGCATGATCGGTAGCCCGATCTCCGGCTGGATCATGCGGGCGTTCGACGGCGTGCACGGGCTCGGCGGATGGCAGTGGCTGTTTCTGCTCGAAGCGCTGCCGTCGGTCCTGCTCGGCTTCGCGGTGCTGCGCTGGCTGCCGAACCGCATCGAGTCCGCACAATGGCTGAACGACGACGAGAAGCGCGTGCTGCGCGCGAACCTCGACCGCGACCCGTCGGGGAACAAGAGCCACGCGCTCGGGCGTGCGTTCTCCGATCCGAAGGTATGGGCGCTCGGGCTGATCGACCTGTGCGTGCTGCTCGGACTGTACGCGGTCAGCTTCTGGCTGCCGACGATCCTGCGCGACACCGGCGTGAAGGACGCCTATCACATCGGCTGGCTGATGGTGATTCCGAACGCGGCGGCCGTCCTCGCGACGCTCTATTGCGGCGCGAGCTCCGACCGTGCACGCGAACGGCGCTGGCATATCGTCGTGCCGTTCGTCGTGTCGGCGGTCGCGCTGGCGATCGCGGCGACGTCGTCGCACGGCACGGTCGGCACCGTCGTGCTGTTCTCGCTGATCAACGCGGGCGCGGCCGCCGCGATGCCGGTCGTATGGGCGCTGCCGTCGACCTTCCTCAAGGGATCGGCGGCCGCCGGCGGCATTGCGTTCGCCTGCTCGATCGCGAACCTCGGCGGGTTCGGCAGCACCTACTTCATCGGCTGGCTGCGCGACACGTTCCATTCGCAGAGCGCGGGCCTCTACGCATTCGCCGCTTGCATGCTGATCGGCTGCGCGCTGGCGCTCGCGTATCCGGCCAAGCTCGTGAACCGGTAAAACGCATGCGCGCGCAACGTCACGGTATCGTTGTGCGCGCATCGACCGCCGATGTGGTCAGCATCGAAAGGACGACCGTTTAAAACGGTTTCGCGTGTCATGACCACGTACGCGATGCTGCATGCCGCTTTGCATCGCCACCTTTTTACAATCGTCGGAACGATCGCACGCGCGCATCATCGTGCCGCCGGTCGCACGCGCGATCGCACGATCGCCATCGCGCCGCCGCATCGTCGTGCGGCCGCCGTTTTACTCGTTCGTCGTGCCAAGCGGGCACGCTCTTTGCGACTTGGTCGCGCCTGCCGACCCGGCAGACGACTACTTCCCTGAACCCGGCGTTGCGCCCCGCGCGAACCGTTCGCGCGGCAGGAGCGCATCGCAAGCAGGTTTTCTGAACGAGAGGACGACATGAAATCCATTCGAACTTTGGTGGCGCTGTGCTCGGTGATCTCCGTACTCGCCGCATGCGGGGGAGGCGACGGCAACGACCTCGGTACCGAACTGGGGATCTCGAAGCCGCAGGCGCGCTTCATCAACGCAGTGCCGGCCGGCCCGAACCTCGACTACTACCTGAACGCGAAGGTCGACGCGTCGGGCGTCGCGTACAAGGGCGTCACGCGTTATCACGACATCGATTCGGGCGGGCAGACCGCGAGCTACGACGTATCGGGAACGAACACCACGGTCGCGTCGCAGTCGTTCAACGCGGCGAACGGCCACCACTACACGACGATCGCGCTGCCGAGCACGTCGTCCGCGATTTCGGTCGTCGACGATCCGTACGACAAGGGCCTGCTGTCCGACAAGGCGCGCGTACGCAGCTTCAACGCATCGCCGAACGCGCAGAACGTCGACGTCTACGTCGTGCCGCCGAACACCGACATCACGACGCAAACCCCGACGCTGACGGGCGCCGCGTACCAGAACGCGTCGCCGCCTTCCGGTCAGGACTCCGTCTATCTGAACGGCGGCACCTATCAGATCATCGTGACGACGGCGGGCAGCAAATCGCCGATTCTGAAGACCGCGCCGGTCACGCTGAACAACAACGCGGACTGGCTGATCGTGACGATTCCGTCGGGCGGCATCGGCGACGTCACGCCGAACGACATTCACGTGCTCGTTGCGCAAGGCAACGACGCCGACACGTCCGCACAGGAACTCGGGCCGCAGTAACACGGCCCGCGATGCGCTGCCGCCGGCAGCGCGGCCCGCGCATCGCACGGTGCGCGGGCGGCTTGCTTCCTTCCTTATTCGATCCGTTCCAGACAGATGACGTGCTCGGCGCGGCTCGAATCGCCGTGCGGGACTTCGACGTCGCCCACGTGACGCACGCGCCAGCCGGGGCGCGTCGCGATCAGCGGCATGTTGCCGTCCGGGCGGCTCTCGATGCCGCCGAGCCCGTCGTCCGGCGTGTCGACGCTTTCGTCGAGCGACGCGTTCGAATAGATCACGTTGTCGTGCCACTTCGACGCGCCGGTCCGGGCTTCGAGGCCCTTGCCGTCGACGTCGACCGTGTTGTCCGTCATCGCCATGTTGGCGTTGTCGATCGTGACGATGCGGCCGCCTGCGCGGCGCACGGGATCGCCGCTGTCCACCGCGTGCGCATCTCGATCGATCGGCGGCAAGCCGGTCGGCGCCTTGCCCGCGACGGCCTCCGGCGATAGCGGCCGCTGCGCGAACTCCTTCGCCTGGGTGGCGGCGCTCGGCATTTCGTGGCCGGCCGCCGGCGTTTTCGCGGGGCTTTGCGCGATCGTTTCCTGCTGCTGTTTCGGGGTAGGGTTCGATTCGGCGTTCTGCATCGCATCTCCTGTCCGGGCTGCGCGCACCGGCGCCGAGCCGGCACGCCGCTCCGGGAATCGCTACACGGTCCTTGCAAATCTTTCATGCGACGGGCACGGCGCGGCCCGACGCGTCGACGCGCCCCGGCCGGCCGTCGCAGCGGCGCGCGAACCGCGCGCCGCGACGCGTTCGTCAGCCGCCGCTCGCGCCGCTCGCGCCGCTCGGCGTCGACGCCGCACCCGGCATGCTCGCGCCGGTATCGGCCCCGGTGCCGGCCGCACCGCTGCTCGGCGTGCCCGACGGCGCGGTCGCCGGCGCGTTCGACATGCTGCCCGACGACGTCTGGTCGGAACTCGTGCTGTCCGATTTCTTCTGGCAGCCTGCGCCTGCCGCCATGCCGGCGATCAGGACGCCGGCGAAAACGGCTCGGCATACGTGACGAAATGAATATCGCTGCATGACACCTCCCGCTGATGTCGGTGGATGGGAACCCGTTCACGAGCAATCCGCGTACCGGCGTAACCATTCGTTTTTCAAATGAGGGCCAGCCGAATATTTAATTTCCCATGGCGGGACGCGCCCACCATACTCGCGAGCGAATCCCGACCATAACGGTCACGATGCGGTGCGCAACGCTGCGTGCAGCCGCGAGCGGGGCCGGATTGCCGATACGGAAGGAGACACCGGCGTGCTACTGGAAACTGCCTGTCGCGCAGGCATCGTGCGCGGCGCCGACGACGCGTCGCATCGAACCGGCACGGCCGCGCGCGGTCCTAAGCCGGGCCCGCGACTGCGCGCTCGCGCTCGTCGCGCCAGCGCCGCATCGCCGCGACGGACCTCGACATGCTTGAGCGCGTAGCACCGCGCGCCGCTGAGCGCGCCGCCGACGCCGACGCCGCACACGCGCTCGACGTGCTCGATGCGCGGCTCATGCGCATGCTGCTCGTGCTGCTGACCGAGCGCACGGTGTCGCGCGCGGCTGTGCGACTCAACATGTCGCAGCCGGCGACGAGCGCCGCACTGAAACGGCTGCGTACGCTGCTGGGCGATCCGCTGCTCGTGCGCAGCCGCTACGGGATGGTGCCGACCGAGTTCGGCGGCCGGCTGATCGAGCCGCTGCGCAATGCACTGCGCGTGATCGACTTGATCCGGCTCCAGCAGCCGCGCTTCGACGCGCGTACGTCGGTACGCACCTACCGGATCGGCTGCCCCGACTATCTGAACGTGCTGTTCGTGCCGAAGCTCGTCGCGCTGTTCCGCACACGCGCGCCGCAGGCGCAGCTCGTGTTTCATCCGCTCGGCGACGGCTTCGACGACGAACGCGCGCTCGCCGACGGCGAACTCGATGTCGTAATCGACAATCGTCCCGCGCGCGGCGCGCAATTCCGGCAGGAACGGCTGTTCGACGACCGGATCGTGTGCCTGATGCGCGCGACGCACCCGCTCGCGCGGCGCGGCGCGATCACGGCCGCCGAATTCGCCGATGCGCCGCAGCTGTGCCCGTCGCCGTCGCGGCTCGAAGCGTCCGGCGCGATCGACCGGCAACTCGAGCGCGTCGGACTGCGGCGGCGCATCGTCGTCACGCTGCCGCACTTCGAGCTCGCCGCGCATGCGCTCGTGCGCTCGGATCTCGTCCTGACCACGACGTACCGGCTTGCGTGCCATTACGCGAAACTGCTGCCGCTGCGCGTCGTCGCGTTGCCGGCCGCTCCGCCCGAGGTCGGCTATCGCATCACATGGAACGACGCGGGTTCGTGCGTCGACGGCGTGCGCTGGCTACGCGAGCTGATTGCCGAAGCGACACGCAGTTGGCTCGATGCCGAGGCTGCGCAGCCGGCGGTGACGGCACTGCCTGCGGCGGCGGCGGCTGCACCGACCGCCGCGACGTCCGAACCTGCGCGCACACGTCCGGGTCGCCGTCCGTCACGCTGCTCGTCGCGCCCGATTCGGACCGCGCGCTGCGCACGTCACGCGCGCATCGCGTCGAAATCGCACTGACCGTCGCGCCGTGCGTGCGGTTGCCCCCGCTGCGCTCCGCTACGATGCGTGCCGCGCGAGCGCAAGCAGCACCGACAACGACACGATCGAGCCGATCGTCGACAGCAGGATCGTGCGCGACGTCACCTGCGCTTCGCGTCCATAGAATTCGGCGAGCATATAAGGCCCCGTGCCGGTCGGCAGCGCCGCGAGCACGACGGCGATCTGCGCGAGCACCGGCGGCAGCGCGAACACGCGCACGCCGAGCCACCATGCGAGCGCGGGCTGGACGAAGAGCTTCGTCGCGGTCAGCGCGATGCTGCCGCGCGGCGTGTCGCCGGATGCCTCGCGCTTCTCCGCGAGAAACAGCCCGAGGCTCACGAGCGCGCACGGGCTGGCCGCCGCGCCGAGCAGCTTCAGGAATGTCTGCGCGGGCGCGGCGAGCGTCACGTGTGCGGCCGCGACGCACACGCCTGCGAGCGGCGCGACGATCAGCGGATTGCGCAGTAGCGCGCCGACGACCTTCCACATGAGTCTCAGCGGCGCGCGGTCGCGCTGCAGCCCGATCTCGATGACGACGATCGCGCCGGCGAACAGCACGCACGCGACCAGAATCGTCGCGATCGTGGTCGGCGTCAGGCTGTCGGTGCCGAAGGCGAGCAGGCACAGCGGAAAGCCGAGATAGCCGGTGTTCGGATACGACGCGGCGATCGCGTCGATGCTGGCATCGGCGAGCGGCCGCCCGGCGAGCACGCGCCAGATGAGCACGCCGCCGAACACGGCCGCGCAAGTCAGCGCGAACGTCGCGACGAAGGCTGGCTGATAGAGCTGATGCCACGAGGCCTGCGCCATGATCTGGAACAGCAATGCGGGCAGCGCGAGCCAGACGACGAACCGGTTCAGTTCGGACGCGGCCGCCGGACCCAGCACGCCACGCTTGCGGCACAGAAATCCTGCCGCGATCAGCCCGAACACGGGCAACAGAATCTCGATCGTCGATGACATCTTGGACACGCTGCGTGAAACCGGAACGCGCCAGCTTAATGGTTCCGCGCGGCTGCGTCCAATGCGGACGCCGGTGAGCACGGCTCGCCTCGCCTGTCGCAGTCGGTTGTGTAAGCAACTTGTATGCAGCCTGCGGGCCGCCGAGCGCCGCGGCGGCGGAGTACGAATATGCATTTCGCGATTCGATGTTTGTCTGCGCGAGGCCGAATCCGTAATCTGCCCGTCAGCCGCGCATCCCGCGCGGATGACCGAGGACCCGCCGCCATGCATTCGTCTCCGTCCCGCAGCCGACGCGGCGCACTGCTGCGCGTCGCGGCCGTCGCCGCCGCACCGCTGACCGGCGGCATTGCGCTATCCGTGCGCGCGGCCGGCACCGATGTGTCGGGCGTCACGCTCGTGCTCGGCGATCAGGCAGGCGGACTGCGTGCACTCGCCGAAGCGGCGCGGGTGCTCGACGGCGTGCCGTACCGGTTCCGCTGGGCGAATTTTCAGGGCGCCGCGCCGCTGTTCGAAGCGCACCGCGCGGGCGCGATCGATCTCGCACCGGCCGGCGACCTGCCCGTGCTGACCGCCGCGCTCGGCGATCCGGCGCTGCGGATCGTCGCGACGCGCGTCGGCTCGCCGACCTCACTCGGCATCGTCGTGCAGCCCGACTCGCCGGTGCGCACGGTCGCGGACCTGAAAGGACGCACCGTCGTCGTATCGTCGGCGCGCGGCAGCATCTCGCAGTATCAGCTGTACGGCGCGCTGCGCGAACACGGGCTCGCCCCGGCCGACGTCGACGTGCGCTTCGTGCTGCCCGTCGACGCGTTCGCCGCGTTCGAGGCGAAGCAGATCGCGATCTGGGCGACCTTCGATCCGTACTACGGACATGTGGTGCGACGCGGTGCGCGCGTCGTGCGCGACGGCAGCGGCATCAATTCGGGACTCGCGTTTCTCACGTCGCCGGTCGACACGTTGAACGACCGCGCGAAACGCGCGGCGCTCACCGACGTGCTCGCACGGCTCACGCGCGCCGGTCAATGGGCGCTGTCGCATCCGGCCGACTACGCGAACGTCTATGCAACGCTCACGCGCCTGCCGCCCGATGCAGCCGCCGATATCGCGCGCCGTGCGGCGCTCGCGCAGCGCAGCGTGTCGCGCGCCGACATCGACGTGCTGCAACGCGTCGCGGACCGTGCGGCGGCCGATGCGATCCTGCCGAAACGGGTCGATGTCGCGTCGATCGCGATACCGGACGTTTCCGCGACGTAGCGCACAGCGCTCAGCCCTCAGCGCGGTTTCGACATGTCGAGATCCGGCACGTCGTCGCCGAACGTCGAGGCGACCAGCGTGCGCATCGCGGCGACCAGCAGCGTCGGCCCCGACTGGTTGAACGTGCAGCGCTCGCCCGCGGCCGGCACCGCGCGATGCAGCACGGCGCGCCACGGGCCGCGCCCGCCCTCGCGCTCGAACGCGGCGAACGGCAGCCGCTCGACGATCGGGCCGCCGTCGGCCCACGACGACGACGGCGCGAACGGCACGGGCGCGCCGCCCGACTCGCCAGCCACCGTGCAGCCCGACGCATCGACGCGCGGCGCAGCGCGATCTATCGCCATCGCCACCCAGTAATCCAGCGCCGCGCCCGTCAGATCCTCGACTTGCATGCCCGCCTCCGCTCCGTGTTCAACGACGGCATCGCGCCCGCCGCGCGCACCGCGCCTCCCCGCCACCGTCTTTGATCGCCGCATCAACGCGATAAGCATAGTTCAAATCGTTGTTTGTCCGTGCCGGGAGCGTCATCGAGAATGACTCGACGGGTTCGCGCCCGCTTCGTTCCCCTGACGTTTCCACTTCGATCGATCCATGCTTCCACTGCGTCTGCTGCGATCGCTGCTGATCGCCTCCATCTTCGCGCTGCCGGCCGCCGCCGCGCACGCGGACAAACCCGCCGTCATCCGCATCGGCGTCGCGCAGCAAGGTGCCGGCGATCCGCCGACCTTCGGCGGCTCGTCCGCCGCGACCGTGCAATTGCAGCAGCTCGTCGAGAAGGAATTCGCGGCCGACGGCATCAAGGTGCAGTGGCTGTTCTTCAAGGGCGCCGGGCCGGCCGTCAACGAAGCGATCGCCAACAAGGCGCTCGACTTCGCGTACCAGGGCGACCTGCCCGCCGTGCTCGCGCGCGCCAACGGGCTCAAGACGCATCTGCTGCTTGCCACCAGCGTCCGCTCGGGCGTCAAGATCGCGGTGCCGCCCGATTCCGACATCAAGTCGATCAAGGACCTGAAGGGCCGCCGCGTCTCGATCTTCCGCGGCACGAACCTGCAGCTCGTCGCCGACAACGCGCTCGCGAAGAACGGGCTCGACGAACGCGACCTGCGCGTGACCAACCTCGACACCGCGAGCGCGCTGGCCGCGCTCGCGTCGAAGGGCATCGACGCGTCGGTGAACGACTACCAGCTGTACAAGCTGCGCGACGCGGGGCTCGCGAAAATCATCTACGAATCGCAGAACGACGGCCCGCAGTTCACGCGTCAGACGCACCTGCTCGTGCTGGACGATTTCGAGCGCGCGCATCCGGACATCGTGCAGCGCGTGGTCGACGCGGTCGTGAAAGGCGCGCGCTGGTCGTCCGACGAAGCGAACCGCGATGCGCTGTTCAAGTTGTGGGCGAAGAGCGGCGTGCCGGTGTCGTCCTGGCAGGCCGACTATGCGAACCAGCGCCTGAAGGATCGCCTGTCGCCGCTGATCGACCCGTTCCTCGTCGCGCGCTACAAGGCCGTCGCGCAGGATGCGCTGCGGCTGAAGCTGATCCGCCAGCCGATCGACGTCGACGGCTGGTTCGAGCCGAAGTATCTCGACAACGCGCTGCGCGCGCAGAAGCTCCAACAGTACTGGCCGCGCTACGACGCGTCAGGCAAGCCGCTGTCCTGAACCGGAGTCCACCGATGAGCGACACCGCGATCCCGATCCCGTCGTCCGACCTGCATGCGCTCGGCGCGTCGTCGCGCCGTCGCGCGGCCGTGAAGCGGCTGGCGTGGCTGCTCGCGCCGTGGGCACTGCCCGCGCTGCTGTTCGCGCTATGGAGCGTCGGCAGCGCGCGCGGCTGGATCGCGCCGCAGATCCTGCCGCCGCCCGATCAGATCTATCAGGCGCTCGCCGAACTCGCGGCGAGCGGCGATCTCCTGCGCCATACGCTGATCAGCCTGCAGCGCGTGCTGGTCGGTTTCGCGGCCGGCACGCTGCTCGGCTTCGCGATCGGCGCGGCGCTCGGCCTGTCGCGGACGTTCGAAGCATACGTGCTGCCGAGCTTCAATGCGCTGGTGCAGATTCCGGTGCTCGGCTGGCTGCCATTCCTGCTGCTGCTCGTCGGCGTCGGGGAGCCGCTCAAGTACCTGCTGATCGCGCATGCGGCATTGGTACCGGTCACGCTGAGTACGCTGCAAGGCTTTCGTCAGACGCCCGCCGCGCTCGACGAGGTCGCGCGCGGATTCGGCTACACGCGCCGCCAGCGCATCGTTCACGTCGTGCTGCCGGCCGCCGTGCCGACACTCGCGACCGGCGTGCGGCTCGCGTTCACGAAGTCGTGGCTCGCGCTCGTCGTCGTCGAACTCGTCGCGTCGTCGGAAGGACTGGGCTACCTGATCGTGTACGGCCGGCAACTGTTCCAGCTCGATCTCGTGATGGCCGCCGTCGTCGTGGTCGGCGCGGTCGGCCTGTTGATCAACCGGCTGCTCGACGCGCTCGAAGCGCGCCTGCGGCGCGGCGTGCCGTCCGCGTTTCGCGGCTGACGCCGCGCGCCGCGCTTCCCGAGGAATCCTGTCATGCCGCATTCTGCTACGCCGATATCGCACGACGCACCGCGCGCTACCGTCTTGACGCGACGCCGCCAAGCGCGCGACTGGCGCGGCCTCGTGCTGCCGCTCGCCGCGGTCGCGATCTGGTGGGCGATCGCATCCGCACATCTGGTCAACAGCGGGCTGCTCGTCAGCCCCGCCGACGTGCTGCACACCGCATGGACACAGATCGCGAGCGGCGCGCTGCTCCGCGCGCTGTCGGCGTCGCTTGCGCGCGAAGCATGCGGCTTCGCGATCGGCGCGACGGGCGGGCTGCTGCTCGGCACCGCGCTCGGTTTGTCACGCGTCGCGACGCGCGTCGTCGGCCCGAGTTTCGACACCTTCAAGCAGATCTCGCTGTTCGCGTGGATCCCGCTGATCTCCGTCTGGTTCGGCCTCGGCGACGTCGCGAAGGTCGTGTTCCTGTCGCTCGCCGCGCTGCTGCCGGTCGCCGCGCATACCTGCGACGGCATTCACGCGGTGCCGCGCGCGTATGTCGACGTCGCCCGTGCGCTGCGCTATTCGCGGCTTCAGCTCGTGCGCCACGTGATCCTGCCCGCCGCGCTGCCGTCGATCTTCACCGGGCTCTATCTCGGCCTCATCTATTCATGGCTCGCGACGCTCGGCGCCGAATATCTGCTGGTCGCGGGCAGCGGCATCGGCAACACGCTGATCGACGGCAGCGAGCAGTTCCGCATGGATCTCGTGCTGTTCGGGATCATCGTCGTCGGCGCGACCGGATGGGCGCTGAACGCGCTCGCCCGCGCGCTCGAGCGCAAGGTGCTCGCGCAGCGCGGCGACCTGAACGCCTGATCGTCCCTTTCCCCGTGACTTCCTACGCCTCTCCGCCATGACGACCCTCGCCTCCGATTCGCTCGACATCCTTCACGTGAGCAAACGCTATGCGCAGCGCGGCGCCTCGCTCGCCGTGCTCGACGACGTGTCGCTGCACGTGCGCGCCGGCGAGTTCGTCACGATCGTCGGGGCGAGCGGCTGCGGCAAGTCGACACTGCTGCGGCTGATCGCGGGGCTCGACACCGACTATGCCGGCGAGATCCGCGCGGGCGACGAGGTCGTACGCGACACGTCGCTGCAGCGCGGCATCGTGTTCCAGGATCACCGGCTGTTCCCGTGGCTGACCGTCGCGCAGAACATCGAGGCCGCGCTGCGCAACGCGCCACTCGATGCGCAGCAGAAGCGCCGTGCGGTGGTGGATCACATCGCGCTCGTTGGGCTGAACGGCTTCGAGCACGCGTATCCGAACCAGTTGTCGGGCGGGATGGCACAGCGCGTCGCGATCGCGCGCGGCCTCGTGAATCGTCCGCGCGTGCTGCTGCTCGACGAGCCGTTCGGCGCGCTCGACGCGCAGACGCGCGCGCGCATGCAGAACGAGCTGCTGCGCATCTGGGAACAGGAGCGCATCACGATGATCCTCGTCACGCACGACGTCGACGAAGCCGTCTATCTCGGCGATCGCGTCGTCACGATGGCGCCGCGCCCCGGCCGCATCGAGCGCATCGTCGACGTCGCGCTGCCGCGCCCGCGCCGCCGCGATTCGCCGGAGTTCGCGCGGCTGCGCGCCACGGTGCTCGCCGACTTCGACGACGGCGGCGACGGCGATCTCCCGGGTGGCACGCCTGCGCGGGCCGATACGCCGCACGCGCAGCGGATCGGCGCGTGGCGGCTCGCCTGGTAGGCACCCGCGCACGCGTCGTTGCATCGCACTCCCGCGCATATCGATCGTTCGCATCCGCACGCTAAGGTTGTGACGATTGATCGGTTCCGGTTCCGCGCGGTCCCTGCTTGAATGGAAACCCGAACGTCCTCACCTCAGGAGACTCCCGATGTCCGAAGTCCAGCACGCCGCTCACCCGTCATCGCACGCCGCGCCGCGCACGGCCGCTGCCCCGCTCCAGCTTCGTCAGGTCGCCGGCAGGATCGGCGCCGAAATCTCCGGCGTGCGGCTGTCGGCCACGCTCGACGATGCGACGTTCGACGCGATCCAGGCCGCGCTGCTGCGCCACAAGGTGCTGTTCTTCCGCGGCCAGCATCATCTCGACGATGCCGCGCAGGAAGCGTTCGCGCGCCGCTTCGGCGACACCGTCGCGCATCCGACCGTGCCGTCCGTCGACGGCAGCGCACATCTGCTCGAACTCGATTCCGCGCACGGCGCGCGCGCCAACTCGTGGCACACCGACGTGACCTTCGTCGACGCGTATCCGAAGATCTCGATCCTGCGTGCCATCGTGATCCCGCCCGTCGGCGGCGACACGGTCTGGGCCAACACGGCGGCCGCGTATGCGCATCTGCCCGACACGCTGCGCACGCTCGCCGATACGCTGTGGGCCATCCATACGAACGCGTACGACTACGCGTCGACGCACGTGCACGCCGACGAAACGCAACTGAAGCGCTACCGCGAAGTGTTCACCTCGACCGTCTACGAGACCGAGCACCCGGTCGTGCGCGTGCATCCCGAAACGGGCGAGCGCACGCTCGTGCTCGGCCACTTCGTGCAGCGGATCAAGAGCCTGTCGACGCAGGATTCCGCGCATCTGCTGCAGGTCTTCCACGAACACGTGACGCGCCTGGAAAACACCGTGCGCTGGAGCTGGCAGGAAGGCGACGTCGCGATCTGGGACAACCGCGCGACGCAGCATTACGCGATCAACGACTACGGCGATGCGCGCCGCGTCGTGCGTCGCGCGACCGTTCACGGCGACGTGCCGGTCGCCATCGACGGCCGGCAAAGCGTCGTGCTGAAAGGGCCGGGCACCACGCTGCAGTAATGCAGTCATGCGTGTCGCGCAGGCCGGAACGGCGATGCGTCGCCGTCCGTGCCTGCGCGGCCGCCCGTGCCGCGTTACCGGAAACCCGACCATGCATCCACGTCCGCCAAACCGGCTCGCCAGCCTGTCGCGATGTCGGCCGTTCGTTCCGTTCACTTCCGCCAGGAGCGTCGCATGAGTGCCCTACTCGAACCCGCCGGCCAGCCGATCGACGTGATTCCGCTGTCCGCCCACATCGGCGCGGAGATTCGCGGCGTCGACCTGACCCAGCCGCTGACCTCCGGGCAGATCGCCGCGATCCGCGACGCACTGCTGAAATGGCGCGTGATCTTCTTCCGCGAACAATTCCTCACGCACGAGCAGCACGTCGCGTTCTCCGCGCAGTTCGGGGAACCGACGGTCGGCCATCCGGTATTCGGACATGTCGAAGGACACCCCGCCGTCTACTCGATCGCGAAGCACCGCAAGGCGACGCGCTTCGAAGGCGAACCGGTGCGACGGCCGTGGACCGGCTGGCATACCGACGTCACCGCGGCCGTGAATCCGCCGTGGGCGTCGATCCTGCGCGGCGTGACGATTCCGCCGTACGGCGACGACACGCAGTGGACCAATCTCGTGCGCGCGTACGAGACGCTGTCCGCGCCGCTGCGCGGCTTCGTCGACGGGCTGCGCGGCATTCACCGCTTCACGCCGCCGGCCGGCGCGCGCGCGACCGGCGCTTTCGACGAAGCCGTCGAGCGGCGTCCGCTCGTGACCGAGCACCCGCTCGTGCGCGTCCATCCGGAAACCGGCGAGCGTGCGCTGTACGTGAGTCCGAGTTTCCTGAAATCGATCGTCGGGCTGACGCCGCGCGAGAGCCAGGCACTGCTCGAACTGCTGTGGGAACACGTGACGCGGCCGGAATTCACGATCCGCTTCAAGTGGGAACCGCGCAGCATCGCGTTCTGGGACAACCGCGCGACGGCCCATCTCGCGCCCGTCGACATCTTCGATCTCGACTTCGATCGCCAGCTCTACCGCACCACGCTCGTCGGCGACGTGCCGGTCGGCCCGGACGGACGGCCGTCGGTCGCACTCGAAGGCTCGCCGGTGGAGGCCGCGGCGGCGGTCGCGCTCAACTGACGCGTCACGCGCGCACGGACCGGCGCGCCGGTCCGTCGTCGCCAGCACCGCGATTCACCGCGCCACTGCGCATCATTCGAGCCACACGCCGTCGAACCGATGCCCGCCGAGCGGCGAAAACACGAGCCCGTGCACACGCTTCGACACCGGCAGCGACACGATCGACGTCGCGATCGGCGTGAACGGCACCTGATCCTTGAACACGACCTGCGCCTGCTCGTACAGCGCCGTGCGCTTCGCGACGTCGGCATTCGTGCGCGCCGCGTCGACGAGCCGCTCGAAATCCGCGTTGCACCACTTCGCGAGATTGCTGCCGTGCACGGCGTCGCAGCCGAGCAGCGCGCCGAGCCAGTTGTCGGGATCGCCGTTGTCGCCGGACCAGCCGTACAGGATCGCGTCGTGCTGGCCGTCCTGCTTCGCGCGCCGGTTGTATTCGCCCCACTCGTAGCTGACGATCTTCGCGCGCACGCCGATCTTCGCCCAGTCCTGCTGGATCAGTTGCGCCATCAGCTGCGCGTTCGGGTTGTACGGCCGCTGCACGGGCATCGCCCACAGCGTCAGGTCGAAGCCGTTCGGGAATCCCGCGCGCGCGAGCAGCGCCTTCGCGGCAGCCGGATCGTGCGGCGCATCCTTCAGGCGCGGGTTGTACGACCATTGCGCCGGCGGCATCGGGTTGGTCGCGATCGCGCGTCGCCGTTGAAGACGGTCCTCAGGATCGCAGCCTTGTCGATCGCCATGTCGAGCGCGCGCCGCACGTCGACGCGATCGAGCGGCGGATGCTGCGTGTTGTACGCGACGAAGCCGACGTTGAACCCCGTTGCAGAGAACAACGTGAGCGACGGATTGCGCCGCACCGTGTCGAGATCGGCCGGGCGCGGGAATACCGACACCTGGCACTCGCCGCTCGTCAGCTTGTGCAGGCGCGTCGCCGGATCGGGCGTGATCGAGAACACCAGATGCGCGAGCTTCACGTCGTCGGGCTTCCAGTAGTCGGGATTCGCGTCGTAGCGGATCACCGCGTCCTTCTGATACGCGCGCAACTGAAACGGGCCCGTGCCGACCGGAAACTGGTTGATGTCGGCCTCGCGATGGCGCGCGGCAAGCTGCGACGCATATTCGGCCGACAGGATCGACGCGAAGGCCATCGCGAGATTGCGCACGAACACGACGTCGGGCTCTTTCAGCGCGAAGCGCACCGTGTAGTCGTCGACCTTTTCGATGCGTTCGATATTGCGGTCGAAGCCGAGGTCGCTGAAGTACGGAAAGCTGACCGGGTATGTCTTGCGGAACGGATCGTCGCGATCGAGCATCCGGCGGAACGTGAAGACGACGTCGTCGGCCTGGAACGCGCGCGTCGGCTTGAACCATGCGGTCGTCTGGAATTTCACGCCGCGCCGCAGGTGGAACGTGTAGACGCGCTGGTCGGCCGACACGTCCCAGCTCGTCGCCAGCCCCGGCTCGAGGTCGAGCGTGCCGCGCCGGAACTGCACGAGTTCGTTGTAGATCGTATGCGTGCTCGCGTCGAAATCGGTGCTCGTCGTGTGCTGGCCGGGATCGAAACCGGCCGGGCTGCCTTCGCTGCAGAACACGAGCGTGTTGCCGGCCGGCGCGGCAAGCGCGGGCGACGCGGCCCCGGCCAGCATCAGCGACGCGGCGACGCAGCGAAGCGCGCTCGCGAACGGCGATACGTTGCGCGCGCGACGCGCGGCGGGCGAGATCAAGCGGATATTCATGGCGATCGAAACGGACGGCGTTCATACGAATGAAGACGGACGATCTTCGCGCCTGTCCCGCCGATCGCGAACCAATCGATTCGCTATTGCTTATCGCGATCGCTGCATCCCGGCGCCGTTGCATGAAAACGTCCGCGCGAGCGCCGGGGCGAGCCTGGCGTCATCCGGCCCCTGCAGGTTCTGCGGAATCGGCGCATCGTATCGGTTGGCCGGCCGGTCTCCGGCGCACGCATGCCGGGATACGCCGCCTTCGCCCCGCCCATACCAGGAGGACACACGATGCCTGACAGCCCCGATCCGCAATCGCGCCCCGTGAAGACGCCGGGCCCCGACCATCCGATCACGGTCTCGCCGCACCGCTCGCGCGTAGTCGTTACCGTGGCCGGCCGCACCGTCGCCGATACGCAGCGTGCGCTGGCGCTGCGCGAGGCCAGCTACCCGGCCGTCCTGTACATTCCGCGCGAGGATGTCGACATGGCACTGCTGCAACGCACCGACCATGCGACGTACTGTCCGTACAAGGGCGACTGCGCGTACTACTCGATCCCGTCCGGCGGCGCGCGCGCGGTCAATGCGGTCTGGACGTACGAACATCCGTATCCGGCCGTCGAAGCGATTCGCGGGCACCTCGCGTTCTATCCCGATCGCGTCGATTCGATCGTCGACAACGCGGCCGGCCCGGATTGAGCGTCGACGGCGCCCTGCCTGCATGCCGCCGCCGCGATGCGATGCGCGCTGCGCCGCCGCACATCGCGCGAGCCGCTTTCGCACTGCGCCGCGGCTGATTTGCATATGCGGATTCGTTGGTTGGCCGCCGGCGCGCGCCGACGTATCGTGCTGAGTCCGGCGCGGACCGCCGGTTGCGCGCATCGCCGCATCCGGTCCCGCCGTGCGCCGACCGCGCCGCATTCGCGCGCGGCCCGCTTTCCGCACGCAGGACGCTTCCATGAACGACACATCGCACGCATACGTCGAAACAGGCGCAGCGAACGCGCAGCGCCGCCGCTGGCTGCAACGCGCGGCCGCCGGCGTCGCCGGGCTCGCGCTCGGGCCGCTCGCGGGGCTGCCCGCGCATGCGCAGGGCACCACACGGTTGCGCATCGGTTTCCAGAAATACGGCAACTTCGTCGTGCTGAAGGCGCGCGGCACGCTCGAAAAACGGCTCGCGAGCCAGGGCGTCGCCGTGCAATGGCTCGAGTTTCCGGCCGGCCCGCAACTGCTCGAAGGACTGAACGCCGGCGCGATCGACGTCGGCACGGTCGGCGAAACGCCGCCGATCTTCGCGCAGGCGGCCGGCGTCGATTTCGTCTATATCGGCAACGAGCCGCCTGCGCCGCACGGCGAGGCGATCGTCGTGCTGCCCGACTCGCCGATTCGCAGCGTCGCGCAGCTGCGCGGCAAGAAGGTCGCGTTCAACAAGGGATCGAACGTTCACTATCTGCTCGTGAAGGCGCTGCAGCAGGCAGGCCTCGCCTACACCGACATCCAGCCGATCTATCTGACGCCGGCCGATGCGCGCGCCGCGTTCGTGCAGCGCAACGTCGACGCGTGGGTGATCTGGGATCCCTATCTCGCCGCGGCCGAACGGCAGCTCGGCGCGCGCGTGATCGCGAACGGCGACGGGCTCGTACGCAATACGCAGTACTACCTTGCCGCACGCAAGTACGCGGCCGCACAGCCGCAGGTGCTGCGCGCGCTGCTCGACGAGATCGACGCGGTCGATCGCTGGGGACGCGACCATGTGGCCGACGTCGCCACGCTGCTGTCGCCGCTCGTCGGCCTCGACGCGCCGACGCTCGAAGTCGCGCTCAAGCGCACCGGCTACGGCGTGCAGCCGATCGCGGACGCGACGCTCGCATATCAGCAGAACATCGCCGACACGTTCAGCACGCTGAAGCTGATTCCGGGCAAGATCAGCGTCGCGTCCGCGCGCTGAGCAGCCGCGACGCGCGTTGCATTACGACGCGTGCGTCGCGCCGATGCGTCGCCACTCGTCGTAGTCGATCACGAGGCCCGCTGCGTCGACCGTGAGGTCGGCCGCATACGTGCCGCTCTCGTAGCGGTACGCGTTCGGTGCGATCCGCGTGTAGCGCTGCTCGCCGCACACGATGTCGAACGCCGGAAAGCGCAGCCATGCGGTCCGGATCGCGGCGGCATCGCCGACTTTCAGTGCAAGGCGACGGATCGGCAGCGTGTTCGTCGACGGACTGAAGCCGAGATCGACGTCGGTCGCGCCGTCGAGCGCGGGCGCGTCGACGCCGTCGATCGTCCATCGGCCGCCGTCGCAGCGCAGCTCGATCTGCCGCGCGGCCGCCCCGATCCAGCGCGTCACGCGCGCCGATCGCGTGAGCCAGTCGGCATCGCATGCGATCGCGTAGTCGACGCGAAACGGCGTGCCGTCGATCGCACCGGCGACGTTCCCCGACAACTCGATACCGTCGCGCCCATCGACGAGCCGGCACCATTCGGCCGCGTGCCAGGTCTGCGCGATCTGCCATGCGACGCAGTGCGTATGGGTCGGTTCGTGCCGTTGCGTCATTCGTTGCCTCCGTTCGATTGCCGTCGTACGCCGCAGTGCAGACGCCATGGAGGCGATTCTCGCGCATCGTGCGGCGTCTGCGTACGGGTAGGACGGACCGATCTTGCATGCGCGCCGGCGGTGCGCTAACGTGCGCGTTTCCGGGATAACCGAAGCCTCGCGTCGAAACCCATCCGTCGATTCGATCCGACGCGGCCGTCCGTTGCCGGGCCCCGCCGCGTCGCGCGTACTGGAGGGGTCTGCGTTGGACGTTCGCGTTTACCTGCTCGCCGCCGCCGTGTTTCTCGCCGGCGTCGCCGAAAACATCTGCGTCGGCATCCTGCCGGCGATCTCCGCCGGTCTTGACGTATCGGTCGCGGCCGCCGGCCAGCTCACGACGATCTTCTCCGCCGTATTCGCACTCGCCGCGCTCGTCGCGGCCGCCGTCGTCGCGCGCATCGAACGGCGCACGGCCCTGCTCGCGTCGCTCGCCACATTTGCAGCCGCAAACCTGCTCGCCGCGGCGAGCGCCGGGTATGCGAGCCTGTTCGCCGCGCGCATGGTGATGGCCGCGAGCTGCGCGATGCTGATCCTCGTCGCGACGCGCCTGGCGGCCGAGCTCGCGACGCCGGCGCAGCGCGGCCGCGCGATCGGCATCGTGTTCATGGGAATCAGCGCGTCGCTCGTGCTCGGCGTGCCGATCGGGATGCGGATCGCCGACTGGGCCGGCTGGCGTGCCGTGTTCGCGTCGATCGCGGTGCCCGCGCTGCCGCTCGCGGTCTGGCTCGGCCGCCGGCTGCCGCGCATCGCGGCCGTCGATGCCGGCGACACCGCGCCGCGCGCGCACGCGCCGCCGTATCGCGCCGTGCTCGGCCGCCCGACGCTGGTCGCCGCGCAGCTCGTGTCGGTCGCGATGATCGGTGGGCACTTCACGCTGTTCTCGTATCTGACGCCGTATCTGCAGGCGGTGCTATCGCCCGGCGCCGCCGCGCTCGAAGCGTTGTACGTCGCGTTCGGCATCGCGGGCGTGATCGGCGCGTGGGCCGGCGGCGCACTGTCCGACCGGCTCGGCGCGCGACGCGCGCTCGTCGCCTGCCCGGCGCTGTTCGTCGTCGCGATGGCCGTGCTGCCGGCCGCCGCCGCGACGCCGCTCGCATTCGTACCCGCGATGATGCTATGGGCTGCGGTCAGCTGGGCGATCTCGCCGATCGCGCAGAGCCATCTGATCCACGCGGCGCCCGCGCTCGCCGATGCGAGCGTCGGCATCAACGTGTCCGCGATGCATGCGGGCGTCGCGCTCGGCTCCGCATTCGGCGGCGTACTCGTCGAGCGCGGCGCGCTGCTGCTCGCACCGTGGGCCGGCTGCGCGCTGGTCGCGCTCGCGCTGGGCTGCGCGTGCGTCGCCGCGCGATCCGCTCACCACGCGCGCCGATAGATCTCGAGCGCGTCGGCCTCCGTCACTTCGCGCGGATTGTTGACGAGCAGGCGCGTCTGCAGCATCGCGTCCGCGGCCATCCGCGGCAGATCGCCTTCGCCGATGCCGACCTCGCGCAGCGTACGCGGAATGCCGGTCGCGACGATCAGCCGGTCGATCTCGTCGATCAGCGCATGCGTCTTCGCCTCGTCGCTGCCCGTCGCCGACGGCGCGACGATCGCCGCGAGTTCCGCATAGTGCGGCGCGGCCGCTTCCGCGTTGAAGCGCAGCACATGCGGCAGCACGAGCGCGTTCGACAGCCCGTGCGGCACGTGAAAAATGCCGCCGACCGGATACGCGAGCGCATGCACGGCCGCGACCGGCGCGTTCGCGAACGCCTGCCCCGCGAACATCGCGCCGACCAGCATCGCTTCGCGCGCGTGCCGGTCGTGGCCGTCGCCGCATGCGGCGAGCAGATTGCGCGACAGCAGCGTCAGCGCCTGCACGGCCAGCATGTCGGACACCGGATTCTTCAGCCGCGCGGACGTGTAGGCCTCGATTGCATGCACCATCGCGTCGATGCCGGTCGCGGCGGTCGCCGCGCGCGGCAGCCCGAGCGTCAGCTCGGCGTCGAGGATCGCTACGTCGGCGAACAGATGCGGCGACACGACGCCCATCTTGCGCGCCTCGCCCACCGTGACGATCGACACGGCCGTCACCTCCGAGCCGGTGCCGGCCGTCGTCGGCATCTGCACCAGCGGCAGCCGCTCGGTGTCGACCTTGTCGACGCCGTACATGTCGGCGAGCGCCTGCCGCCCCGGCGCGAGCACGGCGATCAGCTTCGCGACGTCCATCGACGAACCGCCGCCGAGACCCAGCACGATTTGCGCATCGGCCGCGACCGCGCGCGCCGTCGCGTCGAGCACCACGCGCTCGGGCGGATCGGCGATCACGTCGTCGATCACGGTCACCTGCCAGCCGTGCGCGGCGAGACTGTCGAGCGCGGGCGCGAGCACGCCGCTGCGGTGCAGGAACGCGTCGGTCACCACGCACAGCCGCGCCAGCGCCGGAAAGCGCTCGCGCAGCAGCGCGCCGAGCCGGCGCGCGGCGCCGTATTCGACGATCAGCGTCGGGACGGTGCGGAATTGAAACGGGTTCATCGGGCCTCCGGTGGCGTCGCCGTGCCGGGGTCCGGCTGCACGATGCGGCGGGCGCGGCGGGCGAGCCATCGAATGATCGCGCCGACGCCGCGCCGCTGCAAATGCGGCGTTTCCCGATGGGCGACGGCAGCGGTGCGGCGTGGCCGCGCATGCTGCGCGGGCCACGAACGCGACGCGGTACGACTGCCGGCGACTACCGGTCCGCCCGACGGCCGCGCGCGCCAACGGCCTGCCGCATCGCTTGCCGCGTGCGTGCCGCACGCCGCCGCGCGGCCCGAATACCGGCGATCCGCGCCGGCGCCGTCGGGCCCTTCGGCTAAAATGCCGCACTTTCCATCCTGTCCGGCCCGCTCGCCATGCAACCCGCCTCCCACGCCCAATCCGCCTCCCACGGCGCCGACGATGCAGAATCGGCGCGCGACCTCGTCTACGGCCCGAACGACCGCCCTGCGCCGATGGTCGCGTTCGTCGCCGCGCTCCAGCATCTGCTCGCGATCATCGTGCCGATCGTCACGCCCGGCCTGCTGATCTGCCAGGCGCTCGGCGTGTCGAGCCACGACACGACGCTGATCGTCTCGATGTCGCTCGTCATCTCGGGCATCGCGACCTTCGTCCAGTGCAAACGTTTCGGCCCGCTCGGCGCCGGGCTGCTGATCGTCCAGGGCACGAGCTTCAACTTCGTCGGCCCGCTGATCGCGGGCGGCAGCCTGATGGTCAAGCAAGGCACGCCGGTCGAGACCGTGATGGCCGCGATCTTCGGCGTCGTGATCGCGGGATCGTTCGTCGAAATGGGCGTGTCGCGCATCCTGCCGTTCGTGAAGCGGCTGATCACGCCGCTCGTCACGGGCATCGTCGTGCTGCTGATCGGCCTCACGCTGATCAAGGTCGGGCTCATCAGCATGGGCGGCGGCTACGGCGCGATGGCGAAAGGCACGTTCGCGAGCGCGCAAAACCTGACGCTGTCGTGCCTCGTGCTCGGCACGATCATCCTGCTGAACCGCGTGCCCGTCGTCTGGGTGCGCAGCACCGCGCTCGTCATCGCGCTCGCGATCGGCTACGCCGCCGCCGCGTTCCTCGGCCGCCTCGATTTCACCGGCATGCATCAGGCCGCCGTGTTCCAGGTGCCGACGCCGCTGCATTTCGGGATCGGCTTCTCGTGGTCGCTGTTCGTGCCGATGCTGATCATCTACCTCGTCACCTCGCTCGAAGCGATCGGCGACGTCACGGCCACCAGCAAGATCTCGAAGGAGCCCGTCGAAGGCCCGGTGTGGATGCAGCGGATCAAGGGCGGCGTGCTCGTGAACGGCGCGAACTCGCTGCTCGCCGGCGTGTTCAACACGTTCCCGAGCTCGGTGTTCGCGCAGAACAACGGCGTGATCCAGATCACGGGCGTCGCGAGCCGCTACGTCGGCATCTGGATTGCCGCGATGCTCGTCGTGCTCGGCCTCTTCCCCGTCGTCGCCGGCGCGCTGCAGGCGGTTCCGGAACCGGTCCTGGGCGGCGCGGCGATGGTGATGTTCGGCGCGGTCGCGGCCTCCGGCATCAACATCCTCGCGGGCATCCAGCTCGATCGGCGCGCGCTGCTGATCATCGCGGTGTCGCTCGCGCTCGGTCTCGGCGTATCGCAGGTGCCCGACATCCTGAACAGCCTGCCGCACGCGCTGAAGAACGTGCTCGAATCGGGCGTCGCGACGGGCGGCATCTGCGCGCTCGTCATGAACTGGTTCTTGCCTGAGAAGAAGTAATCAAAACAACACGGCGGCCCGCAGCGCGGGCCGCTTATTTCCCCACTTTCCCCATCGCCATGCCCGCCGTATGCGGCCGCGCGTCTCGTCCCTTAATTCTGGGAACAAAATTTGTTACCTGAAAACGACCGTGGCACTATTTAATTGTTTTGACGGATTAAGCAATCCCGGCGAATATTCGCGTCACCCGCCAGTTAGCAGTTCCCGAAAACATCGCTAGTGGAAACAAAAAACGTCTTATAGGCCGGGCGCCTCACGCTGCTTCACCACTGTTTTTAACGATTCAAGGGGAAGACATGACGCCTTTGTCACAGAGTCTGCGTACCAAGCAGTCAACAAACGTATCCAACGCGACGCCCGTCTTCTGGAAGTCGGCGCCGCTCGTCGCCGAACCGGAAGAGCCGAAACCGCCGACGCCGGATCTGCGTGACTTCTTCGCCGCCGCGGCCCTGCAGGGCCTGCTGTCGCGCGACGCCGGCCGCAACGTGTCGACGATCGCCGACTACGAATCGAAACGGGCGGTTTGTGCGTACCGGCTGGCAGACGAGATGCTGAAAGCGCGATAAAGAAAAGCCGGTTTTCGCACGGCGGATGCGCAATCGCCGACTCGGGGGACGGGAATGGAAATTGCGCAATCCGTACGGTGCAACGACACCCCAATCGCTCAGTTTTAATATGACGATTGGGGTGTTTTTCATTGATGAACGATTATATGAACCGGTGATGACGAGAATATCCGGTTATTCGATTTTGCTTATTCCCGGTATCCGCAAACGATTCAAATGGCGCCGCGTTTCGCCGCGCCGTATCGGCAGCCGATAATCGGCGCGGTTTTGCATCGCGCCGTTCCTCCGAACCAAGACTTTCCTTTCGCGAATGCGCCGCTCGGCTGCCGCACGCGTCGTGGTCCGTCGCCACGGCGAACCGGCCGGCCGGTTACTGCGCACCCAGCAGCCCGCGCTGCGCGAGGTTGCGATAGAGCGCGCGCACGCCGAACGTCCACGGCGCGACCTCCGTGCATCGCTTGACCGTATTGACGAGCGCACCGAGCTGCGGCGCCGAGATCGTTACCACATCGCCGACGTGGTGCGTGAAGCCGCCGCCCGGCGTGTCGCGATCCGCGATCGGCGAGAACATCGTGCCGAGAAACAGCATGAAGCCGTCCGGATACTGATGATGCGCGCCATACGTTTGCGCGACGAGATCGGTCGGATCGCGGCTGATCTCGCGCATGTGGCTGATGCCGTCGAGCACGAAGTCGTCGTCCGCGCCTTCGACGCGCAGCGACACGCTCGCGCTGCGCACCGAATCGAGCGTAAAGCGCGCATCGAACACGCGCACGAACGGGCCGATCGCGCACGACGCGTTGTTGTCCTTGCACTTGCCGAGCAGCAGCGCCGAGCGCCCCTCGATGTCGCGCAGATTCACGTCGTTGCCGAGCGTCGCGCCGACGATCTCGCCGCGCGCGTTGACCGCGAGCACGATCTCGGGCTCCGGGTTGTTCCAGACCGATGCCGGCAGCAATCCGACGTCCGCGCCGAAACCGACCGCCGACATCGGCTGCGATTTCGAGAACACCTCGGCGTCGGGGCCGATGCCGACTTCCAGATACTGGGACCACGCGCCGCGCCGCTGCAGTTCGTCCTTCAGCCGCATCGCGGCATCGGAGCCCGGCCGGATCTTCGACAGATCCGCGCCGATCACGCTGCTGATCGTGTCGCGTACCGCGCGCGCCTTCGCCGGATCGCCGCTCGCCTGCTCCTCGATCACGCGCTCGACGAGGCTCACCGCGAACGTCACGCCGCATGCCTTGATCGCCTGCACGTCGCACGGCGCGAGCAGCGTCGGGCCCGCGCCGCTGCCGTCGCGCGTCGCGGCGAGCAGCGCGTCGGCGCGACCGAGCGATTCGCCGGCCGCATGGCGCACGACGTCGAGCAGATCCGCGCGGTCGAACAGATCGGCCGTCGTCGGCACCGTGCGCGTGATGTCGAACACCTCGCCGCGCCTCACGACGACGACGCTCGGCCCCGCGTGCGCGCCATCGCGGCGCCACACGCGTCCGACGAGCAGCGCGTCGTCGAGATCGGTCGGCAGACAAGCGGAAACAGGAAGCGTATTCATGGCGGTATTCCGTCGGTTAGCGGATCAATGGGAATGACGCGGCTCGCCGCGCTCGGCGATCACCTTCAGATACAAGGTCGCGGGCTCGAGGCAGCCGCCGGTCGACAGTTGCCCGACGAACTGTCGATACAGTTCCTGCCAAGGCGTTTGCGACGGCGGCACCTGGAATTCGGCGGATTCGCGGCGGCGCGCCAGCTCGTCGTCCGGCACCAGCACGTCGACGCGCCGCGCGTTCAGATCGACGCGAATCCGGTCGTTCGTGCGCAGCAGCGCGAGGCCGCCGCCCGCCGCCGCTTCCGGCGACATGTTGAGGATCGACGGGCTCGCCGACGTGCCGCTCTGACGGCCGTCGCCCATGCAGGGCAGCGATTCGACACCGCGCTTGACGAGCTCCGCCGGCGGCGCCATGTTGACGACCTCCGCACTGCCCGGATAGCCGACCGTCCCGCAGCCGCGGATCACGAGGATGCATCGCTCGTCGATCGCGAGCGCCGGATCGTTGATCCGCGCACGATAGTCCTCGGGGCCGTCGAACACGATCGCACGCGCCTCGAAGACGTTTTCCGCGCCCGGTTCGCTCAGATACGTGCGGCGGAACGCGTCGCCGACGACGGACATCTTCATGATCGCGCTGTCGAAGAAGTTGCCCGACAGCACGATGAAGCCCGCGCCGTGCTTCAGCGGCGCATCGTGCGGCCGGATCACGTCGCCGTCCGCGGCCGGTGCCGCCGCCACGATGTCGGCGATCGTGCGGCCCGACACGGTCATGCAGCCGCGATGAATCAGTCCGGCGGCGTCGAGCTGCCGCAGGATCGCGGGCACGCCGCCCGCGCGATGGAAGCTCTCGCCCAGATATTCGCCGGCCGGCATGCAGTTCGCGAGCAGCGGCACCTGTTCGCCGACGCGCTGCCAGTCGGCGAGGCTCAGCTCGACGCCCATGTGCCGCGCAATCGCGATCAGGTGCGGCGGACAGTTCGTCGACGCACCGAGCGCCGACGCGACGACGATCGCATTCTCGAACGCGTCGCGCGTCATGATCTGCGACGGGCGCACGTCGTCGCGAACCAGATCGACGATGCGCTTGCCGGTCGCATACGCCATCTGCCCGCGCTCGCGATACGCGGCCGGTATGCTCGCGCAGCCGGGCAGCGACATGCCGAGCGCCTCGGCCAGACAGTTCATCGAGAGCGCGGTGCCCATCGTGTTGCAGTGTCCGATCGATGGCGACGATGCGGTCGTCAGGCGCATGAACCCTTCGTAGTCGATTTCGCCGGCCGCGAGCAGATTGCGTGCATGCCAGATCACGGTGCCCGAGCCGACGCGCTTGCCTTCGTGCCAGCCGTCGAGCATCGGGCCGCCGGACAGCACGATCGCCGGCAGATCGACTGTCGCGGCCGCCATCAGGCAGGCGGGCGTCGTCTTGTCGCAACCGGTGGTCAGCACGACGCCGTCGAGCGGAAAGCCGTGCAGGATTTCGACGAGGCCGAGATAGGCGAGATTGCGGTCGAGCGCGGCGGTCGGACGCCGGCTTTGCTCGGCGAGCGGATGCACCGGGAATTCCATCGGAATGCCGCCGGCGTCGCGAATGCCGGCCTTCACGCGCTCGGCGAGCGCGATGTGGTGACGGTTGCACGGCGCGAGGTCGCTGCCCGTCTGCGCGATGCCGATGATCGGCCGGCCCGATTGCAGCTCTTCGCGCGTGAGACCGTAGTTCATGAATCGCTCGACATAGAGCGCCGTCATGTCGGCATGCGACGGATCGTCGAACCACTCCTGGCTGCGCAGCCTGCGCGGGGATTGCGTCATGTCTCCTTCTCCTGCTTTTCTGCTCCGGACGCGCCGGACTCCGTACCGGCCGCTTCGTCGCCGCACGCGCCGAATAGTTACCGGTAACATCAGCGCCGATACTAGCACGCGTCGGCGCGTCGCACCAAGCATCGACGATAGGAAAGCAGGCGCCGCCGCGCGACGCGATCGTCGCGCCGCGCTACGCGCTGTCGCGCTCGACGATGCCGTACTCGATCCGCACCTTCTTCGCGACGCGCGCCGATTCCGCGGCGTCGGCGTCGCCCGCGTCGAGCGCCGCGAGCAGCATCTCGCCGGTACGGCGCCCGATGCCGAGTGCGTCGACGGACATCGTCGTGATCGTCGGATGGCAGCACGACGCGACCTCGAAATTGCCGAAGCCGGCGATCGCGATGTCGTCCGGCACCGCGAGCCCGCGCCGATGACACTCCATGATCGCGCCGAATGCCGACATGTCGCTGACGCACATCACCGCCTGCGTGTCCGGCCATTGCGCGAGCAGCGCGGCCATCGCGGGGCCGCCGTGACTCATCGTCACGGGCGCATCGCCGAGCCGCACGACGCGCGGAGCGAGGCCGAGCGCCTTCATCTCCTGCTGATAGCCGCGCAGCCGCTCGAGGCCGCGCCGGTCGAGATCGCCGGCGCCCGCGAGAAAGCCGATACGCCGATGTCCTTTGCCCGCGAGGTAGCGCACCATTTCGCGCGCGGCCTTCGCGTTCGAGAAGCCGACGACGCGATCGACCGGATCGGCCGGCCAGTCCCACATCTCGACGATCGGTACGTCCGTGCGCTCGAGCAGTTGCCGCGTCGCGTCGGTATGCTGCGCGCCCGTCAGCGCGATCGCACGCGGCTGATAGCGCAGCAGCTGGCGCACCAGACGTTCCTCGCGCTCGAGCGAATAATCGGTGTCGCCGATGAGCAACTGCAGGCCGTGCGGTTCGAGCGCCTCGGTCAGGCCCTGCACCGTATCCGAGAAGTTCGAACTCGACAGCGACGGCACCAGCACCGCGACGAACTCCGAACGCCCGGACGACAGCGCGCCGGCCGCCGCATCGGCCACGTAGCCGAGCTGCTCGATCGCGCGCTGCACGCGCTCGCGCGTTGCCGCCGACACGCTGCGATCGGCAAGCACGCGCGAGACGGTCATCTTCGACACGCCGGCCAGGCGCGCGACGTCGGACATGCGGGGCGGTGTGGTCTTGGTAGCGGCGGCGGATTTGGCCATCGACGATCGGAGCGGGGTTGAAACGACCGTATGATAGCCGCAAGCGGCGGCCCGCCGGCATCGCGGGCGAGTGTCGCCGCAGCGTCGCCCCCTCCTCTCACCCTCGCGCTGCGCAGCCTTGGCGGCCGCTTCGCACATCGATATTCATGTCGCGTATCCACGGCATGCGCGGGTAATCCCGAATCCCGATCGCCACGCAAACCGCACCGATCCGGCTTGCCGCGGCCGACCGCGCGTGCTACTTTAGTTACCGGTAACATTTCAGCCGGGCAGCCAACGTGCGCAACGCTCCGGCACACAAGTACAAATCCGGAGACACGTCATGCCCATACTCACCGAGACCGCGGCATCGGCCGCGCCTGTCGACGAAACCGAAGAGCGCGTCTATCGCAAGGTGCTGCGCCGCGTGCTGCCGCTCTTGCTGCTCTGCTACGTGGTCGCGTACCTCGACCGCGTCAACGTCGGTTTCGCGAAGCTGCAGATGCTCGATTCGCTCGGCCTCAGCGATACCATCTACGCCGTCGGCGCCAGCATCTTCTTCTGGGGATACTTTCTGTTCGAAATCCCGAGCAATCTGTTGCTGCATCGCTACGGCGCGCGGTTCTGGATCGCGCGGATCATGATCACGTGGGGCATCGTCTCGTCGTCGCTCGCGTTCATCGCGCCGCTCGCGCGGTTCTTTCACGTCGAAGCGTCGACGATGTTCTACATCCTGCGGTTCCTGCTCGGTGCATGCGAGGCCGGTTTCTTTCCGGGCGTGATCCTGTACATGAACTACTGGTTCCCTGCGCGCCGCCAGAGCACCGCGATGTCCGGGTTCCTGATCGCGATTCCGGTGAGCCTCACGCTCGGCGGCATCGTCTCCGGCTGGCTGATGGAAAACACGCACGGGCTGCTCGGCCTCGGCGGCTGGCAGTGGATGCTGCTGCTCGAAGGCATTCCGTCGATTCTCGTCGCGTTCGTCGTGCTCGCGTTCATGGGCGACGGCATCGCGTCCGCGAAGTGGCTGTCCGCGAGCGAAAAGGCGCTGCTGCAGCGCAATCTCGAACAGGAAAGCACGCGCAAGACGCACAGCATCGGCGCGGCGTTTCGCAATCCGCACGTCTGGCTGCTCACGTTCATTCTGCTCACGTTCAACACGGGCTTTTACGGGCTCGCGTTCTGGTTGCCGTCGATCATTCGCGCGTCGGGCGTGCAAAGCCCGCTGAGCATCGGGCTGCTGACCGCGATTCCGTATCTGAGCGCCGTCGTCGCGATGCTGTGGAATGCCGCGCATTCGCGCCGTACCGGCGAGCGGCGGCTGCATGCGGCGATTCCGGCCGGCATCGGCGGCGTCGGACTGATGCTCAGCGCGTTCTTCGCGAGCAACGTGCCGCTGTCGATCCTGTTCCTGACGATCTCGACCTGCGCGATCCTCGGCCTGATGCCGATCTACTGGACGTTCCCCGGCCAGATTCTCGCCGGCACGGCCGCCGCGGCCGGCATCGCGCTGATCAACTCGATCGGCAACCTGTCCGGTTTCACCGGCTCGATGATTACGAGCGTCGCGAAAAACCTGACCGGCAACATCAACAACGGCACGTATGCGCTCGGCGCGTGCCTGCTCGTCAGCTGCGTGCTGATTCTCGCGATTCCGAAACGGCTGCTCGACAACCGCGTCGACGAGCGGGAGTGAGGTCGGCGGGTCGGCATTCGGCGGTGCGGCGAACGCGTGTCGAACGGTTCGCGGACGCGCACCTGCCGGGGAAATATGCGCGCTTGCCGGAACGCGGCGCGCATTCGCGTTTGCGTCCGATCGGCTAACGCAACGCCGAAAGCTGCACGCTCCCTTCTTCTTCGATCGCCTGTGCGTCGTCATCGACGCGGCGCACCGCGCGGCCGATGCGTCATCGATCGGCTTCGATGCCGGTTATCGCGTTCGCGAATCGTCTGCTTCAACTGGCGCCGCTCGCTAATACGGCGGCTCGCTCACCCGGCCGACCTCGAATCCGAGACGACCGCAATCGCTTCGACTTCGATCAGCGCATCCGGCGAAAACAGCGCGGACACCTCGACGAGGCTCTCCGCCGGATACGGCGCGGTAAACCATTTCCGCCGAACATCGACCATCTTGTCGAGATACGACATCGACGACAGGAATACGGTCGTCTTCACGACGCGATCCATGCCGGAGCCGGCCGCCTGCAGCACGCGTGCGAGATTGCCGAACGCGCGCTCGGCCTGACGGTCGAAGTCGCCCGGCCCGTCGATCTCGCCATCCTCGCCGATCGCCGGCTGGCCGGAAACGAATACGAAGTCGCCGACACGGATTGCCTGTGATAATAGGAACGGCGCATAAGGGTCCGGATTCGTGTGGACTTGCTCGATTTTCATGCGGATCTCCCGATTCGGTTCATCGTGGGGACGGCAGTATCGGTCGAGCGCCCGCGCACAACAAATGGTCAATTCTCACCCGACAGATGAGCCGTTCTAATCCATGCGCAAACTCCCTCCCCTGAGCGCGCTGCGCGCGTTCGAAGCCGCGGCGCGGCGCGGCGGCTTCAAGGCCGCGGCCGAGGAGCTCAACGTCACGCCGACCGCGATCAGCCACCAGATCCGCCAGCTCGAGGACTGGCTCGGCGTGAAGCTGTTCGAGCGCCGCACGCGCAGCGTGCGCTTGACCGAAGGCGGCACCGCGCTGTTTCCGGCGCTGCGCGACGGGTTCGACAGCTTCGAGCGCGCGATCGAAACGACGCGAAACCTCGACGGCGGCAAGGTGGCGACACTGACCTCGACCGTCGCGTTCACGGCCAAATGTCTCGCCGCGCGCGCGGGCGGTTTCCGCGCCGCGTATCCGGACTGGACGCTGCGGCTCGATGCGACCAACGCGATCGTCGATCTCGACCGGTCCGCCGACGCGTCGATCCGGTACGGTCCCGGCTACTATGCGGGGCTCGTGTCGGAGCTGCTGTTCAAGGATCATTTCGCGCCGGTGTGCCGCCCGCATCTGGCGATCGCGACCGCGCAGGACTTGCAGCGCGCGACGTTGATTCACTTCGACTGGGGCGCGCCCGTTCGCGACGATCCGCGCGCGATCACGTGGGCGCACTGGCTCGACGCGGCGAGGATGTCGGCCATCGATCCGAACGCAGGGCTGCGGTTCAACGACGAGATTCATGCGATGCAGGCGACGCTCGCCGGACAGGGTGTCGGCCTGATCAGCCTGACGCTCGTGGCCGACGAACTCGCCAACGGTACGCTCGTACAGCCGTTCGATCTCGCGCTGGAGAGTTTTCAGTACGACCTCGTCTACAGCCCGCGGTCCGCGAGCCGACACGCGACCGGGATATTGAAAAGCTGGGTGCGCGGGGAATTTGCGGACGCGCATGCGCGGGTGTCGGGTTGCGGCGTGCCGTGCGAGGCCGCGGAGGATTGACGCGGCGCATCGGCGCGCCGCAATGCCCCGATCGGCGGACGTCGAAAGCCGCCCCGCTCATCGTTTGCCAACGGCAGCCGGGCCTGGCGCCGCGTCGCCGCGCGGACCGCCCCGGAAGGCCCCGATGCAAGAGCCTGCGCAGTCAGTGGCAATCGCACACCCAGCGCGAATTCAGCATGACGCTGCACATATTCACCCTGACGAACCGAGGATCCTTGTGTGCAAGAAAGTCGTCGTTGAAGGTGCCGAACGTCGTTTCCGGACGGTGCTTCATCCCGTCGTAGAACGCGTCGATCATCTTGTTCGCAAAATCGGCTTCGCGCGGATACGCGGCGACCACCGCCGCGCGCTGCTCGTCGGTGAACTGCTCGAAGCCGCGTCCGGCCACGTCCATACCCGCGCCGGCCTGCACGAGCGCAATTTCGCCGCGCATGTGCTCCGGAATGCCCGGCGTCGTGTGCAGCGCAACAGCGGTCCACACCTTCTCGATGTCCGCGTCCGAGATGCGATGGCTCCGAAGGAAATCGCGCGCCGCATTGGCGCCGTCCACTTCGAAGCGAAGCCGGCTGTCGCGATAGGCGGACGTCAGCCCGATGTCGTGGAACATTGACGCAACATAGAGCAGTTCGGGATCGAACACGATGTTCCGGCGTTGTCCGAGCAGTGCGCCCCACAGGTATACGCGCGCCGAGTGGTTGAACAGCAATTCGCCCTCGGTGTCGCGGATGAGTTGCGTGACCTCTCGCGCCAGCTGGCTGTCGGGGATCACGGCGTCGATCGATCCATTCGTCTGCACGGTATCTTCCTTCGTCTGTTCGCTCGATTGGATGCGGCCCGCTCGAGCAGGCCGCCGAAGCCGACGGCCGAAGGCGGTCGCCGGATTCGGGCTGCGGCCGATTGGCCGCGTCGATACGACAAAGTACGCTTCCGTCCGGACAGCAAACAGTCCCAAGATCGAAAAATCGAAATGCACCATCGACCCATGACGACGCTCTCCATTGGCCTCGACCGCTCCGGACGCACGTCGCTGTCCGCCCAGATCTACGGCTCGATCCGCGATGCGATCGAGTCCGGCAAGCTCGCTTCGGGCGCACGGTTGCCATCGTGGTCCGATCTGGCCGCGCAGCTCGGCGTGTCGCGCGGCACCGTCCGCGCCGCTTACGAGCGCCTGATCGACGAGCAGTTCGCGATCGGGCTCGGCGCCGCGGGCACGCGCGTCGCCGAGCGTCCCGCGGTGCCGGTCGCGGCCGGCTGGTCGCCGGAGGCGCCGCCCCTTCCCGACCTGTTCGCCGGATTCGGCAACGCACCGCTGCCGTTTCAGATGGGCGTGCCGTCGCAGGCGGCGTTTCCGTTCAAGCTTTGGTCGCGCGTGCAGGCGCGCGCGGCACGGCGCGCATCGGCGGCGCCGGTCGGCTACCCCGACCCGCGCGGCGATCCGGACCTGCGCAGGGAAATCGCCGCCTATCTCGCCGTCGCGCGCGGTCTTCGCTGCAGTCCGTCGCAGGTATTCATCACGGCGGGGTTCTCGGGCGCGCTGGGCCTCGCGATCCGCGGGCTCGGACTGGAAGGCCGACACGCGTGGATCGAAGACCCCGGCTTTCCGCTCACGCGGACGGCGCTCGGTCTGGCCGGCATGACGGTCGCCGCGGTGCCGGTGGACGCGGACGGACTCGATGTAGACGCCGGCATCCGGGATACGAACGACGCGGCGCTGGCCGTCGTCACGCCCGGCCAGCAGGCCCCGCTCGGCGTGACGATGTCGCTGGCGCGGCGGATTGCGCTGCTTGCATGGGCACGACAAAACGACGCGTGGATCGTCGAAGACGACTATCTGAGCGAGCTTCAGTTGACCGGGCGTGCGGCGCCCGCGCTTGCGTCGCTCGATCAGGACGGGCGCGTGCTGCATATCGGCAGCTTCAGCAAGACGCTGAGCCCCGCGCTGCGTCTCGGTTTTCTCGTCGTGCCGCCGGACATCGCGCGGCGCTTCGGCGACGTTGCAGCGTGCCTCGCACCCGCGCCGGCCGCATGCGCGCAGCACGCAGTAACGGAGTTCATCCAGGACGGACACTATCTTCGGCATTTGCGCCGAATGAAGCGGCTGTACGCAGCGCATCGCGAGGCGCTGCTACGCTGTCTGAACGAGCAGCGTTCGACTGCGATCGTGGTTCAGGCGACGGCCGGCATGGCCGTGGTGACGGCGCTGCCGGCCGACGTGTCGGACGTCGATATCGCGATGCGTGCCCGCGCATGCGGGCTGTCCCCGGTCCCGCTGTCGCCGTGGTACATGGGCGCTGCGCGCCAGCAGGGCCTGCTGCTCGGCGTGACGAACCTGAACCACAGCACGCTTGCCGACGACTGTCGCCGCCTGCTCGCGCTGGTTCGCGAGCATCGCTGACGCACCGGCCACGACTGCACTCCGACGGCCGCTTGGTACAAAGAAAATGTTCATTCCTGGTGCTTTTTCGTGTTCCTTTCGCACACGACAATGGGGAACCTCAACGAGCCAGACAACCATGAACATTCGGAACATTCAGTCGATTGCAACTGCCGCATGCGCAGGCATCGCGTTCGGCATCGCGGTGCCTGCCGCGGCGCACGGCACCGGTGAAACCGTCACGCCGAACTTCCGGCACGCGATTCCCAACCTTCCCGGCAAGACCTTGACGGCCGTCGTCGTGGACTACGCGCCGGGCGCAGCATCGCCGGCGCACCGGCATGCGGGCTCCGCTTTCATCTATGCGTACGTGTTGTCCGGCGACATCGAATCGCAGGTCGACGACGGCCCGACACGCGTCTATCACACCGGCGAAAGCTTCTTCGAAGCACCGGGCGCGGTGCATCGCGTCAGCCGCAATGCGAGCACATCGCGGCCGGCCCGGTTGCTCGCGGTATTCGTCGCCGACAGCGACGACACGGTCCTGACCACCCCGGTCAAGTAAATCCCCTTCTTTCAGGAGTTACGTCATGAGCAAGCGTCTCGATTACAACCAGATTGCGCCCGCGGGAGCGAAAGCGCTCGGCGGCGTCTACGGTTATGTGATGCAGAGCGGGCTGTCGCCAGTGCTCGTCGATCTCGTCTATCTGCGCGTGTCGCAGATCAACAACTGCGCGTACTGCCTCGACATGCATACGCGCGACCTGCTGAAGAAGGGCGTGAAGATCGAAAAGCTCGCGCTCGTGCAGGCGTGGCGAGAGGCCGCCAATCTGTTCGACGAGCGTGAGCGTGCGGCACTCGCGTGGGCGGAGTCCGTCACGCTGGTCGCGACGACCGGCGTACCGGACGACGCATTCGAAGCGGCACGTGCGGTATTCAGCGAGCGCGAGCTCGTCGATCTCACGATCGCAGCGAGCCTGATGAACACGTACAACCGGATGGCGATCAGCTTCCGCAACACGCCGCAGGCCGTGCTGGAGCAGTGACGCGCGGGCACCGCGGGTCGGCATCGCGCGGCGAGGATCGACCTCGCGATCCTCGCGCGCGATGCGCACCACTTCCTGCATGCGGCCGCTGCGGACAATGCACGGCATGCACGACGCTTGTGCAAGACTTTCGCTTCATCAACCGGCTTCGACATGGCATCTTCGGATCGCTGAAGCACGCCCGACGCGCGCATGAGCAGCGGCAACGTGCACGGCGATCGAACCAAGGAGAAAGCGAATGTCCGAAGCATCCACTGCACACCCGCGAGATCAGCTGATCGCGCGTTGCCTGCCGTTTCTCGAAGAAGTCAAAGACATGACCGCGGGCACCGAGGCGGAGCAATGGCTCAACGCCAGGTACGGCGTCGAAAGCGCGTTGTACAAGAATCTTGCGCGCCTGATTACGCTCGGCGTCGAACAAGGCTGGGCAGCCGACGTCGAAATCGCCGGCCCGAAGTATCGCCGCGCGCGACTCATGCCGCCCGTCGCCGAAACGTTCTATTTCAGCATCACGGCCGTGCTGATGGACAGTACCGGCAATACGCAACGCAACCCGGAGCACGCATTTCGCGGCGATTATCACGCGCATCCGTATGGCGAGTTCAATCTCGTCGTGCCGCTCGACGACGGCGCGGCGCTCGCGGGCCCGAATGGATGGTGTTACGGCGGCTGGACCGCCCCCGCGCCCGGCAGCCATCACTTTCCGGAGGCCAAAGGCGGTGCGGTGATCGCGCTGTTCTTCTTGCCCGCCGGACGAATCGCGTACGACGTCAAGCCGCCCGCGCACTGAATCGTCGATCGATGCAGGCGTCGCGTGACGCTCGCATCGATCGACCGAAGTCGGCCGATGTGCGCCGACGATCGCGCACTCGCGCGCTCGTCGGCCCGCGCATTGCCCGTCATCGGATCCAATCGAAAAGCCCGAACAGGGTCGCGAACGACCATGTTCGGGCGCGTGGGGTCTTCAACCCGTCGATGGCCGGGCCGCTTCAGAACCCGTGAAACGATGCGAACGCTTCAACGGGCAGCTTCGGCATCTGCGGACGCTTCTTCGCCCACTCCGGATCGCCATAGCCCATTGCCATCGTGCACACCACCAGCTCCTCGGGCGCGAGCGTCAGCTGCTCGCGAATCACCGCGTGATAGCGCGCCAGGAATTCCTGCGTGCACGTGTCCAGCCCGCGCGCCTTGGCCGCGAGCATCACGTTCTGGATGAACATCCCGAGGTCCAGCCAGCTTCCTTTCTCGAGACGACGATCGATCGTGAAGATCAGTGCGACGGGCGCGTCGAAGAACCGGCAGTTGCGCGCCGTATTCGCCGCGCGCGCGGCGGTGTCCTGCGGGCCGATGCCGAGCGAACCGAAGAACACGGCGCCGAACTCGCGTCGACGCGATGCAAACGGTTCGGGCAGCGGCTCCGGCAGGTAACGATACTCGGACGCGTGATCGTCCGGCGAAGTCGCGTGCGCGGTACCGAGCGCATCGACCAGCCGCTCCTTCGCGGGTCCGGCGGCGACGTGAACGCGCCACGGCTGCACGTTCGCGCCGGTCGCCGCGTAGCGCGCGGCGTTGAGAATGCCCTTCACGACGGCCGGATCGACTTCGCGATTCAGATAGAACCGGTTCGCAAACCGGCTCATCATGATCCGTTCGAGTTCGGTCAGTTCGTGTGCGGTTTCAATATCGTCGGTGAACATGGAGTCGCCCTTCGTTGAATGCGTTGTCGCAGGCTACATGAACGATCCACGTCGAAGAAGTGCATTTTTCTTAACAGCGAAATGCATCGCATGCAGTTCACAGTCCCGGTTGCCGGCCGTCCCATGCGGCGTTCGCGGCCGCTACGTCGTGCGCCGCGTCCGCAAGCCTGTCTCGCAGCCACGCGTGGCCCTGATCGTCGGCGTGCCGCTCGTGCCAGATCATCTGCAGCGCACGCGTGGTCGGCTCCCACGGCAGCTCCGCCGCGTGCACGAGGCCCGACAGCGCGAAGAACCGCGCAAGCGATGCCGGCACGATCGCCGCCGTCTGCGTGCCGGCGAGCAGGCTCGGGATCGCGAGGAAGTGAGGCTGCACGATCCTGAACGCCGGCCATTTGCCGATCGATTCGAACGCAGCGACCAGCGCAGCGCGGTCGAACATCTCGGTCCGGCGCGTCAGCCCGCGTTCGGACAGAAAGCCGTCGTCGGAACCGCCGGTCGACACCACCATCAGCGGCAGAGCAGCGAAGTCCCTCAGCCCGATTTCCCGTCCGGCGAGCGGGTGATCGGCGGCGATCACCATCATGTCGCGCTCTTCCAGCAGCACGCGTTGCTGAATACGCGGCGGCACGTTGGAAAACGATCCGAGCGCGATCTCGACCCGGCCGACGTCGATCTGCGTGGTCAGGTCGATCCGGCTCGCGGGCAGCACCGTGACGTTCGCGTGCGGCGCGTCGGTCGCCAGCGCACGAAAGAACGGTGGCAGCAGCACCGCGGTCATGTAGTCGGTCGCCGCGATGCAGAATTGCCGCTGCGTGCTGCCGGGATCGAACTGCTTCGGCCCGATGGCACGCTCGACGATCACGAGCGCATCGCGCACGAGCGGCGCCATCTCGAGCGCGCGCGCCGTCGGCTCCATGCCGGTGGCCGTCCGCACGAACAGGTCGTCGTTGAGAAATGCACGAAGCCGTGACAGCGCGTGGCTGACGGCCGACGGACTCAGATGGATCGCCTCGCTGGCGCGCAGCACGTTGCGCTCGCGCAGGATCGCATCGAACACACGAAGCAAGTTCAGATCGAGATTACTCATTGCTTTACCCCGCTTTGGCGTCAGCGGCCGGTTCGGTGAGCGCTGAACGATTCGTTTTGACCGGATGAAATCCGGGCGGCGGCCGTGCGACGTCCGCGTTCATATAGCACATGGGATCGTTGCAAAGATAGCGGAATGCCGGGAAGTATGAACGGGACCGGGCATCCGGCATCGCGCGCGTCGCCTGCCGGCCCGAGCCTTTCCCCAATCACGGCCGGGCGCCCGCCGCATCGACCATCCGCATCATCGTCCGCGCATTGCGCTGCGCGACATCGCGGTAGCAGTTATTGAACAACACGTGCGTGTGCGCAGCGCGCCCGGCAATCGCCGTGATCGGCCCCGCCAGATCTCGCAGTTCGTCGTCGCTGTACTCGTAGTTGAACCGCTCGGCCACCGTCGCCGAGCCGTTCCAGGTCGCCGCGTTGCGGCCATGCAGCCGCACGATCGCGAGCTCGCGCGACGTCGCCTCCCACACCGAGTGCACGCGCTTCGTCACGCCTTCCGGCGCATCGACGATCACGTGCACGATCCCGTGCGCGCGCTCCATCGCCAGCGTCGACTCGCGATGCTTCTCGTCGAACCAGCTCTCGTGCCGGAATTCGAATGCGGTGAGCAGCGGATGCATGCGCTCGGCGCAGTGCTCGACGTGCGCGCGCGACTTCGGCGCCGCGGTCACCCAGTGCGGAAACTGAAACAGCACGGCGCCGAGCTTGCCTGCGTCGTGCAACGGCCGCAGCGCCTCGAAGAAGCGCGACCACAATTCCTCGACGATCGGCGCCGGCACGTCCTTGTAGTAGAGGTTCTTTTTGCCGGTGCTCGGCAGCTCGGCCTGCAGATCCTTCGGAAAGAATCTCGGCTCCGTCTGATGGCCGGTGAAGAGCCGGAACGCCTTCATGTCGAACACGAAGCCCGGCGGCGTCCGCTCGACCCAGAGCGCACTGTTCGTCGCGCTCGGCATCGCGTAGTACGACGAATCCACCTCGACCACCGGAAACACGCTCGCGTAATACCGCAGCCGCGCCTCCGCGCTCTTGAAGCCGGGCGGGTAAAAAGCGCCGCATTCGATCAGCGTCTTGTCGGCCCAGGAAGCCGTCCCTACGAGTATCGACATACGCGTCTCCGGTTAAGCGACGGTGCGCGGGCGCTCTGCGCGCTTCGTTCCGCGTTCGCTGCCCGCGGCAAGGGTTGCCGCGCAAGCGTACGCAAACCGCCGCGAACAGACAATTCGCGCTGTTCCGCAATCGCGCCGCCGCAAAAATTGCGCCAGCGCGACCGCTGCATAGCCGGCGTGGTGGCGCGCGCTCCTGCGTGCGGCACGCGCCTTGCGACAGCCTTCCCGCCTTCACGGACGGGGATGCAGATGACGCTGGATACACGGCTGCGCGACCTGCGCAGGACGATGCGCGAGCGATTCGGGATTGGCCGCCTGCGCGGCGGACAGGAGGCCATCATCCGCAGCGTGCTTGCACGGCGCGATACGCTGGCCACGATGCCTTCCGGCGCCGGCAAGTCGCTCTGCTATCAGTTGCCGGCCCTGCATCTGAACGGCGTGACGCTCGTCGTTTCGCCGCTGATCTCGCTGATGAAGGATCAGGCCGACAAGCTGCATGCGCTCGGCATCGACTGCTTGCTGCTGAACAGCACCCTCAAGCGCAAGGACGAACAATCGGCGTTGCAGGCGTTGCGCGACGGCCGCACGCGAATCGTCTTCGTGACGCCGGAACGACTCGCGCAGCCCGCGTTCGTCGACGTGCTCGCGGGCGGCACGCGCGTGCCGGTCGAACTCGTCGTCGTCGACGAAGCGCACTGCGTGTCGAAGTGGGGCCATGATTTCCGGCCGGCCTTTCTCGACATCGCGCATGCCGTCGACACGATCGGCGGCCCCCCGGTCCTCGCGCTCACGGCCACCGCGACGCCCGAGGTCGTCGACGACATCGTGCACGCACTGCGGCTGCGCGACCCCACGATCGTGCGTACCGGGACGTACCGGCCTAACCTGCACTACCGCGTCGTACACACCGGCGGCGGGCACGGACGCCGCGAAGCCGCGCGCGCGCTCGAACTCAAGCAGCAGCGCCTGCTCGATCTGATCGGCGAACTGCAGGGCGCGGGCATCGTCTATGTCGCGACCGTGCGCGACGTGCAACGCGTATGGGCGTGGCTGGCGGCGAGCGGCGAAAGCGTCGCGCGCTACCACGGGCGAATGCCGGCCAGGCAACGCCGTGACGAGCAAGACCGCTTCATGAACGGCGACGCGCGCCTGATCGTCGCGACGAACGCGTTCGGCATGGGCATCGACAAGCCGGACGTCCGCTTCGTCATTCACTACCAGATCCCCGGCAATCTGGACGCGTACTACCAGGAAACCGGGCGCGCCGGGCGCGACGGCGAAGCCGCCGATTGCGTGCTGCTGTTCGACCTCAACGATCGCCGCATCCAGCAGTTCTTCCTCGCCGGGAAGTATCCCGATGCCGCACTGGTATCGCAGGTGTTCGATGCAATCGCGGCAGCGACCGGCGACGCGCAGCAGGAGGCCGCATCGCCCTCGGCTGGATCGGCACGTACGCCGCTGTCGGGGAAAGCGCTCGCGGAAAAGCTGACGGACGTTCCGTCCGGCAAGCTCGATGTCGCGCTCGCGATGCTGATCGACGCGCGCATCGTTCAGCGCGACCGCCAGCATCGCTACCGGTTGCGCAAGGGCGCGGCGCCGACGCAACTACGCGACACGATTCCGGCGGCCGCAGAGCAATTCCAGCAGATGCGCGAACGCGATCGCAAGGCATTGCAGCAGATGATCGATTACGCGCAAAGCGGACGCTGCCGCTGGCGACTGATGCTCGAGTACTACGAGGAAGACACGAAGATCGAACGCTGCGGCACTTGCGACAACTGCCTGCATCCGCCGCATGTCGAGCCGCTACCCGAAGTGCATTCGCCGGCCGCGATTGCGCGCCGCCGTGCCGAGCGCGTGGCCGAGCAGACGCGCGGATGGTCCCGTGGAGAGAAAGCGCGCGTCGCGCGATTCGGTGTGGGCGAGGTCGTCATGGCGACCGACGAGCAGGTCGCGATCCTGTTTCCCGATGGCAACGTGCGCACGTTCGTCGCGGATCGCGTGCGACACGTGCGCGATGCCGAGCCGCGCAATCGCAACGTGGGAAGCACATCGGCACGTGAGGACACATAGCGCGCCGGCCGGCGGCACGGCGCTTGCGGCTCGCATGCAGGCGAAGGGCGCGGTCGCGTCGTCTTCGTTGTTCGCGCCGTGCTTGCAAAACGATGGTCAAAGGAACCCCCATGCAGACATCAACCAGCACTGAAGATCATAGGCCACATGTCGCGCTCGCCCTGCAAGGCGGCGGCGCGATCGGCGCGTTTCAGGCAGGCGTGCTCGAGGCGCTCGATACCGCCGGCGTGCACATCGATGCGTGCTGCGGCGCATCGATCGGCGCGATCAACGCGGCGCTGTTCTTTGGCAACGAGCCTGCCTGCAGGATCGAGCGGCTGCGCGCGTTCTGGGACGCGATCTCGGTCCCCGATGGCTTGTCGCATGCGGTATCGGCCGGCTGGCTGCTGCCGTTCATCGACGATTCGACGATGCGGCGCGCGCTCGCCGAAGCGGAGCAAGGCTACGCGATGATGGCCGGGCTGCCGGGCTTTTTCAGCCGCCGACTCGTGGTGCCCGTGCTGCGCGGCAACGGCAACCCGGCCAACGCGAGCGTGTTCGACATGCAGCCGCTGTTGCGCACGCTCGCGGCACTGTGCGATTTCGATCGTCTCAATGCAAGCAGTACGCGCGTGAGCGTGGTTGCTACGCATGTCGCGAGCGGCGACGCGCATTATTTCGACAATCGGGACACGCGTCTCGACGTCACGCGCATCGCTGCATCGAGCGCGCTGCCGCCGTGGTTTTCGGCCGTGAAGATCGACGACGAATGGTACTGGGACGGTTCGCTGTCCGCAGGCCTGCCGCTGAAGCGTATCGTCGAAACGGCGCCGGCGGACCGACCGACGGTCGTGCTGCGCGCGGATCTCTGGAGCGGCGAAGGCGCCGTTCCGGACAACATGACGGATGTCGAGATCCGGCAGAAAAACATTCTGCAGGCCAGCCGGGCGGCGCTGTTCGAGCAGGGATGGCGCGATGTTTCGGAACTGCAGGCGACGCTCGCCCATGCGCTGGAGCGCATCGATGCGCGCGCGATCGCGGACGATCCCCGGCTGGCGCACGCCGCATCGCGGCAGCCGCGTCACGCGCTTCGGATCGTGCCGGTCGACTACCGCAGGACGCAATGCGAGACGCACTTCAAGGACGGCCAGTTCGGCAAGGCGGCGATCGCCGAGCATTGGGAGAATGGGCGGCGCGCGGCGGGGGCCGTGTTGGCGGAGGTGGGTTGACGATGGCAGGAAAGAAGGTGGACGTCGCTCGCCGTCCTGTCGGCTGGAAGCCGTCGATCGCCCGCACCGTCATTTTCCCGACTGCGCCGTACCCTTCGGATCCGGGCCATACGCCGTCGCGACCTTGCGTTGCTCCTCGAGCCTCGCTTCTGCCTGCTGAAGGCTTTCACGGCATTCCCCTGCCGGGCAATCGGCGAGCGGGTTATAGCCGACGCTTTCCAGTTCGGCGAGCTCCGCGCGAACCTGGGCGCGTGTGAGCGCAGCCATGGATTGTGCGAAGCCGATGGCCGGTACGAAGACGGCGATGGCAATGACAGCAGCTTTGATCAACGAGTTCATGGTCCTACCCTTCTAACGAAACGTCAGCCGCGCACGACCGCAGCAACATGGTTAGTATTAGACCTTAAGGGTAATTACCTAGTCCATTGACTTCGTCTGCCGATGGGTTGAGCGTTCGGTTAAGTCGTGCCGCTCCCTCCGTGCAATGTGTCGCGTTCGGCGAGCGGCCGGAAAAACCGGCTCCACGCGATGCTCACAAGAACCGTCGCACATCCGCCGGCGACGACAGAGGCGACCGGACCCAACGCGGTCGCACTCAAGCCCGATTCGAATTCTCCCAGTTGATTGCTCGCGCCAACGAAGAGCGTGTTCACCGCAGCGACGCGTCCGCGCATGCGGTCCGGCGTTTCGAGCTGAATCAGCGTTTGCCGGACGACGACGCTGACCGTGTCGGCCGCGCCCGAGACCGCGAGCAGCGCAAGCGACAGCAAAAACGAGCGCGACAACCCGAAGGCGGCAATGCAGACGCCATACGTCGCGACCGCAACCAGCAGCTTCTTGCCGACCCCATTGCCGATCGCCCGGCGTGACAGCACGAGTCCGACAGCGAGCGCGCCCACGGCGGGCGCCGAGCGCAACAAGCCGAGGCCTTGCGGCCCCACGTGCAGAAGTTCCTTCGCATACACCGGCAGCAATGCGGTGGCGCCACCAAACAGCACGGCGAACAGATCGAGCGAGATGCCGCCCAGCAACAACGGATGGCTCCATACGAAGCGCAAGCCCGCAAGCACCGAGTCGGTCGTTACCGGTTCGCGCGGCGGCGCGACGTAGTCGTAGCGGATCAAGGCATACATCACCGCGCTCGTGCAAAAAAGCGTCGCACAAGTCAGATAAAGCGCGTTGATGCCGGTCGCGAACAGCAGGCCGCCAAGCGCAGGACCCACGATCACGCACACCTGCTGGACCACCGTGCTCAGCGCCATCGCGCGCGCGAGCAGGTTCTGCGGGACGAGCATCGGCAGCAGCGCCTGCTGCCCCGCCATCTGGAATGGCCGGATCGCGCCCAGTAAGAGAGACAGTGCCAGCAGCAGATCGCGTGTAACGACCTGTGTCGTCGTCGCCGCGGCGAGCACGGCGGCAACCACGGCCTGCCCGACGAGACACGCAGCCACGATCCGCCCGCGGTGCAGGCGGTCCGCACAGTGGCCGGCGAGGAACGTGGTGCCTAGGCCCGGAACAAACTGAAACAGGCCCACCAGCCCGAGATACCACGCACTCAGCGTCAGCTCATACATGTGCCAGCTGACGGCAAGCATCAGCATCTGCTGCGCGCTGATGGCGCCCGCTCGCGCAGCGAGGAACTGGGCCAGCAGACGACTAGCGGACGCTTTTGTTCGCATAAGCCTGTGCGCCCCGCCCGTCCTGCGGCTCCTCACATCCGCTTTCCTTGATCTTCGGCGCCCACTTGCGCCGCAGCAGCACCACCGTGCTCGTCGCGCCGAGCAACAGGAACCCGAAAATCGCCGCCATCGGCAACGTGTAACTGTGGCCTACATGCAAGAGCCAGCCCGACAGGCTCGCCGACACCCCGCCCGCGAGGCTGGTCGCCACTTGCTGCAGACCCGTGTTCAGGCCCACCGCCGGCTTGGGAATCAACGTGAGCTTGACCAGCGCAAGATTGTTTGCGGTGACGAGCCCCACCAGCGAAAGTGAAGTGACGTTCCAGAACAGCGCCGACTGCAGCGACGGCGCATATGCGCCGAAAAGCACGGTCGTACCGCCGACGAATCCGGCGACGATGAACGACTTGCGGACCAGTACCGCGTCATGGCCGCGCGCGATCAGCCGATCCGCGGCCCATCCCGCCAACGCAGCCACCAGCGCAATGCCGGCAAAGCTGAAAAACGTATAGAGCCCCGACTGCCGCAGCGAAAGTCCCCGTTGTTCGACGAGATACGCCGGCATCCAGGTCATGCAGTAGAACGCGAAATAGCTGTAGCAGAAATTGGTGATGAGGCCGCCCCAGACCACCGGGCTCGCCAGCAGGTTGCCGAGTGGCACCGATGCCGCCCGACGCTTTGCCGCCGCCAGTTCTGCTCGCGACGGGAAGTCGTTGGGCAGCAGCATCTGCCACGGCAGCAGCCATACCAGTCCCGCGAGCCCCGTGATCACGAACATCGCATTCCAGGAACTGGCCGCAATCAGCCACGCGGCGAGCGGCGCGCCGAGCGCCGGTCCCATCTTGCCGCCGATCGAATAGATGCCGAGCGCCGTGCCCTTGCGGGTCTCGTCGAAATGGTCCGCCAGATACCGATAGGTGGCGGGCACGACCACGGCTTCCGCTGCGCCGATCACGAGACGCACGAGGATCAATGCGGATAGCGTGGTGACGAGGCCAGTGGCCGCGGCCGCAAGACACCACAGCAAGAAGCACACGGAGTAAGGCCATTTCACGCCGTAGCGGTCGACGAGCCAGCCCATCGGCATCTGCAGTAGGCCGTACGACCAGAACATGGCGGAACCGAGCCAGCCGCGCTCGACGTTCGTCAGCGCGAAGTGCGCGACGAACCGATGATCCGCGAGCGCCGCCGACATGCTCGTGCGGTCGACGAACGAAATCATCAGCCCCAGCGCGAGCAGCAGCAGAACGGTCCACCGGCGCTCAGGCCGCACTGCTTCCTTTCCCATGATCTGCACGGGTCGGTCTCCGGTTTTTGGTGTTCTATCGCGCTACGCTGCCTGCCATTACCCGAGATTCGCGGTCACGTCATCGAACAACTCGTCCACCGACAGGCGCCGCGGCAGAATCTTCTGGTCGAGCGCCCACTCGATCGCGAGTTCGATGCCTTTACGGTTCGCTTCCAGCCCGATCGGCGGGAACACCGCCGGCACGCCTTCGGCCAGCGAGCGGCTTTCCACGATCATCCGATAGATCTCGCGCACGATGTCGGGTCGCTCCTTCGATACACGCTCGTGTACCACGAACATGTGATTGATCGGCACCACCTGTTCGCGCGCGAACCAGTCCTTCGCGGCCCGCTGCGCATCCGGCACCAACGTGCGCACGCGCTCGTCCTTCGGCATATCCTCGCCGAGCAGCGCAGCAGCCAGTTCGCCGCGAAGCATCATCTCGGGAATCGACGAGCCCTTCGGCAGCCGCTGACAGTTCGGCGGATCGTTGTACTCGGCCAGATGCCCGTCGTTCAGCGTCATCCATGTGACCTTGTCCAGATCCACGCCGTACTCGTGGCGCAGGATGCCGCGGATCCACAGCGCGGTGGTCTGCGTGTACGTGCGCACGCCCACCTTCTTGCCCTCGATGTCCTTCGGGTCGAGATGGCCGAAGTCGATGTTGTAGCCCGCGCAGTGATGCTGGAAACGACCCGAGATCGGCGTCGGCAGCAGCACGTACGGCTTGCCGTACGCCTTCGCCTGCAGGAACGTGACGATCGCGAGCTCGCCCGCGTCGAATGCGCTCTCGCGCACCATCGCCTTGAAGCCGTTGTGCGCGGGCGTCGGTCCGCAGAAGTCGAGCGTCACGAGGTCGGACTTCACGCGACCGTCGCGCATCGCTTTTGTGACCGCATATTCGGACAGATTGGTGCGCAAGGTCGGCACCCCGGTCAGTGTCGTGGTCATTGCTCTCTCTCCATACTCGGTGGTCTTCATCCTTTTATCGTCGGCTATAACCGAACCTCGATCAGGCGTGGTCCAGGCTCGCGCGTCGCATCGACGAGCGCCTGATAGAAGGCCTGCGCCGTGTCCACGCCGACGCCGGGCACGCCCATGCTTTTCGCCATCGCGAGCCAGTCGATGCGCGGACGGTCGATGTCGATCATCGAGAGCGCGCGCTCGCCCGGCGTTCCTGCGCCCATGTTCGCGTACTCGGCCTTCAGGATCGCGTAGCTGTTGTTCGCGAAAATGATCGTCGTGACGTTCAGGTTCTCGCGCGCCTGCGTCCACAGCGACTGGATCGTGTACATTGCGCTGCCGTCGCCGACCATGCATATCACGCGCCGCTCCGGACAGGCCAGCGCTGCGCCGGTGGCCACCGGCGTCGCGTAGCCGATCGAGCCGCCCATGTTGTTGATCAGGTCGTGCGGCGCCGCGCCCATCGTGTGGCCCATCGTCTCGCGGCCGGTGGTCAGCGATTCGTCGACGACGATCGCGTTTTCCGGCAGTGCTGCCGAGAGCGCGTGTGCAATGCTCAGCGGCGTCAATGCGCCTTCGGGCACCGGTGTTTGCACGCGCGCCTGCAGCACCGGCCGGACGCTTCTCGCATTCAGCGCATCCAGCAGCATCTCGAATGCGAGTGCGCTGTCTTCGTCGGCTTCCACCAGCGTGTGCACGAGCGTGCCTTCGGCCTTCAACAAGCTCGGTTTGTCCGGGTATGCGAAGAACGCGACCGGCTCCTGGGTCTCGACCGTGACGATGTGCCTGAAATCCTTCAGGAACGCCTGTGCGAGCGGCACCGCATACGGGATTCGCTCGATCGGCACGCGCCCCGCCCCGCGCTCGATGCGCGCGGTGAAGAACTGCGAGCCGAGCCGCGCACCGGTTGCCGCTGCGACCTTGCCGGCACGTTCGAGCGCCGCACCGCGCGTCGCGCGATTGCCGAGAATGATCAACGTCGGCTCGCCCGAGCGCAGCACCTTCGCGACGTGCTCGATACGGGCCGGATTCGGCGCCTTGCGCGCCGCCACCGTGCGCGGCGGCGTAAGCGCGGCAGTTGCCTGATGCCACGACGTATCGCCTGGCAGGATCAACGTCGCGATCTTGCCGGGATGCTCCGAAGCCTTCGCAACGGCGGTCGCCGTATCCCACGCGATCGTGTCCGCCGAATCGGCGCGGCGTATCCAGTGGCTGAGCGGCCGCGCCAGTCCTTCGATATCCGAGGTGAGCGGCGGATTGTATTTGAGGTGCGAAGTCGAATGCTCGCCGATGATGTTGACCATCCCCGACGATGCCCGCTTCGCATTGTGGATGTTCGCGAGGCCGTTCGCGAGGCCGGGCCCCAGATGCAGCAGCGTCGACGCGGGCGTATCCTTCATCCGGTACCAGCCGTCGGCCGCACCGGTCGCGACACCTTCGAACAGGCACAGCACGCTGCGCATTTTCGGGTTCTCGAGCGCCGCCAGAAAATGCATCTCCGACGTGCCCGGGTTTGCGAAGCAGATATCGACGCCTTGATCCACCAACGTCGCGACGAGACTTTGCGCGCCGTTCATTTAGTAGCCCGCCGCCTCACGCGCCATCCCGACCACGCCGTAGCTGCGCATCGGCGCGGACAGCAGCAGGCCGTATCCCTCCTCGAGCACGCGCTTGTGGTTCTTTGCCGAAACGTGCGGATGCGCGACTACGACGTCATGACGCTTGCACGTATCGACAATTCGGCGCATCGCATCGACCACGACCGGGTTGTCGTAGTCGCGCGGACAGCCGAGCTCCTGACTCAGATCGCCCTCGCCGATCATGATGAAGCCGATCCCCGGTACGTTCGTCAGGATGTCGTCGAGGTTCTCGATTGCCTCGGTGCTCTCGCACATCAGGCCCACGAGAATTTCTCCTTCCGGTGCAAGCGGCCATACGTCGGCCTTTTTGTAGTACTCGGCTATCGTCAGGCCCCAGTAGCGCGATGCATTCGCCGGGCCGTCGCCGCGCACGCCTTTCGGCTCGTACAGCGAGGCATTCTTGGGCCGCGCGTAGCGGCACGACGCGACCGCGTTGTAGGCCTGTTCGACGGTCGAGACGTGCGGCCAGATCACACCGTACACGCCGCGATCGAGCACCTGCTTGGCGAACGCCTGGTTCATCTCGGCACCGTTCGCCGGGATACGCGCGAGCGGCGTAACGCTCGGTGCAATCGAACCGGAGGACGCGATCGCCTTGCGGTTCAGCAGGTACTGCAGCGCATCGCCCAGCGCGGTGACGTCGTACGGATTGTGCTCCATCTCGAAGACGAGACCGTCGTACGGCGATTCGCTCATGTCGATCGCGGTCTGCCGGTCGAGTTTCGAAAACGCCGCAAACGCGGGCTTGCCCGATTCGAACGCGCGGATCAGGCCATTCAGGCGGGTTTGGCTCATTGGGTGTCTCCGTGGTGAGTCATGTGCGTTCTTATGCCAACGCCGGATACAACTTCAGCGCGGTCTTGCCGAAAATCCACTCGCGATCCGTTTCGCTGAGACACTGCAGTCCGTCCTGAGCGGTCGCCAGGATTTCGGTGAGCGTGCCCGGCGAAGTCGGGAAGTTCGAACCCCACGCAAGGCGCGCAGCGCCGAACGCTTCGACCACGCGCGGAAAAAACGTCTCGGCGCTTGCCTTTTCCTTCTTCACATCGCCGAAAATGCGCGGCGTGAGCTTCAGGTAGACGTTCGGCAGATCCGCCATCGCGAACAGGCTCGCAGCATTCGCGTACGGCGGCCCGTCGAGGACGTCCGGCCGTGCGAGGTGGTCGAGGACGATGTTCACGCGCGGGAACTTCTGCGCCAGCATCCGAACCTGCGGCAGGCCGATCGGCCCGGTCTGGATGCACATCGGCAGCTTCAGCTCCGCGAGAATCTCCCACGCGCGAAACGACTTCGGATTCTCCAGCTCGCTCGGATCGAAGTCCTTCGTCGAGCCGCCGGTGAAGATGCGCAGCCCCGCCAGACCGCTGCCGACCCACTTTTCGATGACCGATGCAACGTCGTCCGCCAGCATGTCGACCGAGCCGACGGCAACGAGCCGATCCGGAAAGCGCGCACAACTGTCGACCACGTAGCTGTTGTCGAAGCCATACGTCGTCGACGAATGCACGACGGCCGCCTTCGCGACACCGGCTTCGTCCATGGCGCTGATCAACGCTTCAACGGTGTTCGGCCGTTCCTGCGACCATTCCGAGCGCTTGCCGAACAGCGGCGCCGGTGGGTAGCGCTTCTCGTCGTCCGAGATAATGTGCGGATGAATATCTACGATTGATGTCATGGCGTTTCTGTTCCTGTGCCTGCCGTTTGCCTACAGTCCGCGTGCCTTCAGCCGCGCATCGAGTCGCGGGTACACGCGCCGTGCGTTGCCTTCGTAGATCTTGAAGCGGTCCTCGTCGCTCAACGACGGGATTGCGTCGATGTAGCGCTTCGTGTCGTCGAAGAAATGCCCCGTGCACGGATCCTTGCCGCGCACGGCGCCGATCATCTCCGAGCCGAACAGCACGTTGTCCGATGGAATCACCTTCGTCAGCAACTCGACGCCCGGCTGGTGATACACGCACGAATCGAAGAACACGTTCTCCAGCAGCCCTTCGAGCGGCCGCTCGCGCATCTCCAGCGACATCCCGCGATAACGGCCCCAGTGGTACGGCACGGCACCGCCGCCGTGCGGGATCACCAGACGCAGCGTCGGGAAGTCCTTGAACAAGTCCGACTGCAGGATCTGCATGAACACCGAGGTATCGGCGTTCAGGTAATGCGCGCCGGTGCCGTGAAAGCACGGGTTGCACGAAGCGGCGACGTGAATCATCGCGGGCACGTCGAGGTCGACGAGCGCTTCGTAGACCGGATACCACGCGCGGTCCGTCATCGGCTTGCCGGTCCAGTAACCGCCGCTCGGGTCCGGATTCAGGTTGCAGCCGACGAAGCCGAGCTGCTCGACGCAGCGGCGCAGTTCCGGAACGACGTTCTTCGGCGGCGCGAGCGGCGACTGCGGCAGCTGGCACACGGGTACGAAATTGTCCGGAAAGAGCTCGCTCACGCGGTAGACGAGATCGTTGGAAATCTCCGCCCATTCCAGGCTCGTGCGTTCGTTGCCGAGGTGATGGCTCATCAGGCCGGCGATCGGCGAGAACAGCGTGATGTCATAGCCGCGCTCCTTCTGCAGCTTCAGCTGTCCGTTGCCGATCGCTTCGCGGATCTGGTCGTCGCTGACGTACGCACCGTCGCGCGACGGTGCATTGGCCGGATCGTTCGCGGCCGCAACCTGCTTCGCGCGCCATTCGCGAAACGACGCGGGGACGGTCGTGAAGTGACCGTGGCAATCGATGATCATGGTGGTCGTCTCCGGGATGCGTTACGCCTGCGGGTCGACGAAGAGTTCGTCAATCGACATGCGCCGCGGCGTCAGGCCCTGCTTGAACGCCGTCGCTTCAAGCGCTTCGATGGTCTTGCGGTTCGCGTCGATGCCGAACGGCAACGGATCGTGCCCGACGATCTTTCGCAGCGCCAGGTACTTGGTGCTGTTCTTGTCGCTGAGCTCCCCCGCATCGAGTTTCGCGAGCCAGTCCTTCTTTGCCTTGTCGAATGCGGCGTATAGCGACTTCGCGACCCAAGGATGCTCGGCGAGCACCGAATCCTTCACGACGATCGTGCCGTGCATCGGATAAACGCCAGTGCGCGCGTAGTATTCCGCTTCGAGTTCTTCCGCATTCGGCAGCAGATCCGGGTAATGGGCTTCGACCTCCTTCCAGCCACCGTTCGGATTGCCCGTGCGGCCAATGCCGGCGTTGCCGTGCAGGCCAGCGACCAGTTCGCCGTTCGCCATCATCTCCGCAAGCGAACTGCCGGCCGGCGCGTGGATCACGTTCGGCGGCAGCTTCAGTTGCGTGACATGTTCCTCGTCGTCGACCACCCACGTCACCTTCGACGGATCGAGACCGAATTCGTCCATGAACACCTGGCGCGTCCAGGCGCCCGTCGTGACCGAGTAGGCGCGCACGCCGACCTTCTTTCCTTCCAGATCCTTCGGCATCCTGATGCCTGCATCGGGGCGTACCAGCATGCCCGCGTGGTGGAAGCGTCGCACGACGAAAATCGGCAGCGCGACGAATGGCGCGCCGTACGCCCGGGCGATCACATAGGTCGTCGGCGCCAGTTCACACACGTCGAATTCGAGGTCGCGAACCATGCGACGGAATGCGCCGATCTGCGGCTTCACCGTGATGAACTCCGCTTCCACGCCTTCGATCGGAATCGAACCGTCGCGGATCGCGGCGGTATGCGGATACTCGGCGATGGCGAGCTTCAGGTGTACTTTGCTGCTCAATTTAGTCTCCTTGAAACCAGGGCAATCGGATCGCCGAACCAGCGGCGTTGGTGTGGCTATTCGTGCGATCTCGTTGCAGTCAATGATGTTCGCCGGCCGGTTTTGCGTCTATTGAATTAAGCTGCGCGGGACTTAACGATCCGGTAAAGGCGGCGCGGCTACCGCGTTTGCGCGTCCCGCATTGCCGGGCGATGCGGCGCGCAACGTCGGCTGCTCACGCGCGCGAAGGCCCAGCGCGGCCTCCTCGAGACACGAAACCATCAACCTCGCGCTCGGCGTCAAGCCCCGGTTGCGGTTCCACAGCATGCCGGCCGGCCGAAGCAGCCGAGGCAGGCTCAGCGGCAGCGTATGGAGCGGCTGGACGGTGTCGCCGCCCGGCGTGCCGGCCATTACTGCGATGAAATCGGAAATCTGGAGTTGCGCGCGCATCACGTGGATCGACAGCGTTTCGATGTAGTTGTTGGTCAACGGCACATCGTGCGCTTCGAGCGCGCGTTCCAGCGGGTCGCGCAAAATCGAGCCTGGCGGCGGCAGGATCCACGGGTAGGGCCGCAAGTCGGCCCAATCGAGCGTCTTTCTGCGTGCAAGCGGATGTTGGCGGCCCGTCATCAGCACCACTGGCTCCTCGAGCAGCTCCTTCTCCTCGAAGCTGCCGAGCGTATCCGGCGCCGGCAGGCGGCCGACGACGAGGTCCAGGTGGCCCTGCCACAATTCGGGCAGCAGCGACGCGGTCGTGCCTTCCGTCACCATCGCGTTGGTGCCCGGCGAGCGCTGCTTGAGCAGTCTTAGCGCCTCCGGCAGCAGCACTGATGCAGAAGCCGGGAGCATGCCGATATGTACCTTCCCTTCAGTGCCCGAGCGCAGCGCTTTCAGTTCGTCGCGCGTCTGATGCAGGATCGCGAGCATTTCTCGCGCGTGACGAATCAGGCACTCGCCGTAAGGCGTCGGCGCGACGCCTTGGGCGGTACGCTGAAAAAGCGTAAGGCCGAGGCCGCGCTCCAGCTCCGCCAGCGATTTCGAAACCGCCGGCACCGTCACGTGCGTGACGTCGGCCACCTGGGTCAGATTGCGGTAGGTGTCGATCGTCACCAGCAGGCGCAGGTGCCGCGCCTTCAGATTGATCTGCAGGTACCAGTCGAGCGCTGACACGTCGTCTACCTCCGCGGCTTTTTGTCGTTCATGCTTTGGGCTCGAGTGCGTGAAACGTCATGCCGAGCGAAATCGACGTGAAATAGCCGATCGTGACCAGCAGTTCGGCGATCACCGCACGCCCGAGCCCCGCGTCGTAACGGGCAAAGCGAGCATCGTCGATCGCGGCGCCCGCGAGAAGGTCGTGCACGGCCTCGCTCACGAGCGCGAGCCGATCGTCGCCGAGTCCGGTTACATCGGTCCTGCGCCTGTCGAGAATCGCATCGACGAGCGCCTGCGGCACCCCTGCCTTCAGCGCATGCCGACGGTGATTCGCGATCACATACGGCGCATTCCAGAACACCGCTGTCGAAAGAATCGCCACTTCCGTTTCCGCCTCGCTCAGCACAGGCGAGCGGTCGACGTGGGTACCGATGATTTCCATGCCTTCGGCCAGACGCGGGTTGTGCAGCCAGATGTGGAACGGTGTGGGAATTCGCCCGCGCCCTTCACCGAGTCTCGCGATCACCTTCTTCTGATCGTCGGTCGCACGTTCCGGGTCGATACGTTGAAGTCGGTTGTCCGTCATGCGTCTATCCTTCGTGAAAATTGCGTCCTCAAAGGAGGCTGCTCGGCCATGGAATGTGAATGATCTTCTCGAAGACGCCATAGATCAGCGCCGTCACGCAGGCTGCAACGATCAGGCTGAGCCGCCACGGCTCGCGTCCCTCGATGCGCATGAACGCGACGATGATGACCGGCACGGTCGGAACGAGACCGATCACCGACATGCATAAAAGAAACAGCACGAACCAGCCGAGAAACTTCGCGGCACGCAGCAACTCGGTGCCGGGAGGCAGCTTGTCTGCGTGATCGCTAGGCACGTCCATGTGAATACCGCCCCCGACACCGGCGGCGCCGGCGTGAGCGGGTATCACGAATATCTTGTAAAAAAGACTCAACGTTGCCGCGATCACGAGAATGCTGGCGATGACCGTCGGCCCGATGCGGGCCATTAGCACCCAGCCTTGTGCACTGGCCACGACGTACGCGCCGACGCCGATAAAAAACACGTACATCAGGTCTTCCGGTTTCGCGACGATCCTGGCGCCCGGGCGCAGCCGGGCGTGTGCGCCGCTGCGCAACGCAGTGAACAACGGCTTGAAGAACACGAGCGCCGCAAGCGTGAGCAAAACCATCACGACCGGATGCGTCAACCAGCTCGCTCCGTAGCGCACATAGGAGATGGACATATAGCGTTCCATCAGCACGCCCAGCACGAGACCGAGAATGACCGGCGGGCGCGCCCATCTGAGACGCTTCATCGTCCAGCCGAGCACACCCGCAATCAGCAGCACGAACAGGTCGCCCCAGCTGCGCGAACCCTGGAATGCGCCGACGTAGATGATCGGCATGATGATCGGCAGGATCAGCGTGTAGCGCAGCGTCGAAACCTTGGCGAATTGCCCGCTCAGCAGGAAGCACAGGCCCGCGCCGAAAATATTGGCCAGCGCGATCGACCAGACCATCGAATAGGTGAAGTCGAGATGTTTCGTCAACATGTCCGGCCCGGGGATGAACCCGTGCACCATCATCGCGCCGAGCAGAATCGCCTGTGCTGCACCGCCGGGCACGCCGAACGACAGCATCGGTACGAGGCTCCCGCCTTCGCGCGCGTTGTTGGCGGCCTCCGGCGCGATCACGCCGCGGACGTCGCCGGTGCTGAAGGTTTCGCGCGCGCCCTTCGACGTCTGCAATGCATGCCCGTACGCGATCCAGTCCGTCACCGCACCGGTAATGCCCGGCACCGCACCGAGGACCGCGCCAAGGCCCCCGCAGCGCACGATCAGAAACCAGTTGCGAAATCCGTCGACGACGCCCTGGCGCATACCGCTGCGCGAACTGAACTGCACGTTCTGCGCGATTGCCGTGCGCCGTATCGCCAGCTCGCACAGTTCGGGCAGCGCGAAGACGCCGAGAATGATCGGCACGAGCGGAATGCCATCCTGCAGATAAAGGATGTTGCCGGTCCAGCGCATCTGCCCCGTTGCGACGTTGGTCCCGATCATGCCCACGAGAATGCCGAAGCATGCGGCGACCACACCCCTCAGCGGGGCATTGCCCGACAGTGCAGAGACCATCGACACGCCGAAGATCGTCAGCGCAAGCATTTCGGGCGTGCCGATCGACAGCACGAACGGCCGCACCAGCGGCAGGGAGATCGCGAGAATCAGCGCACCGATGAGGCCGCCGAGCAAGGACGACGTGTAGCACGCGCTCAAGGCGCGTGCCGCTTCGCCGCGCTTTGTCATCGGCAGGCCGTCGAGCACGGTCGCCTGCGAAGCGGCATGGCCTGGCACGCCGAACAGCACGGCAGGGATCACGTCGGATGTCGTAATGACCGACGCCATGCCGAGCAGCATCGCAAAGGCCGCATACGGGTCCATCGTGTAGGTGAACGGCACCAGCAACGCGAAGCCGGTCAACCCGCCGATGCCCGGCAGCAGTCCGATCGACAGCCCGACCACCACCCCCAGCACGAGGAAGATCAGGCGATTGAATTGCAGGAGCGTCGTCAGCGCATGGCCTGCCGCCATCAGCGTTGCTTCGTTGAAAAATTCCATGCGTGATCCTGATGAGAGGGCGAACCGCTGGGTCCACCTGTGCCGGTTTCAGTCGGCAAGCGACGGGTAGAGAATCTTGGCCGTGCGGCCCCAGACCCATGCGCGTTGATCGTCGGTAAGACTCGCGAAGCACGCATGCCCCTGATCGATCAGCTTCTTCAAAGGCCCTGCCGATGCCGGATAGTTCGAACCGAATGCCAGGTGATCCGCGCCAAATATCTTCACGAGATGCGGGAAAAAGGCATCGGCGCCGCCGGGCGCTGCTTGTGCCAGATCGAAGGTACGCGGCGTGATCTTCATGTACACGTTGTCGTATTTCGCAAGGTCGAACAGACCAGCGCAGCGCGCATACGGCGGCCCCTCCTCGATATCGGGCCGCGCGCAGTGATCCAGCGCGATCCTGACTGCCGGAAAGCGCCGCGCGAGCTCGGCCACCATCGAAAGACCGTCCGGCGTGGTCTGCACCGCCATCGTCATGCCAAGCTCCGCGCAGCGCTCCCAAATCGGGAACGTCGCCGGGTCGACAAGCCAGCTGCCGTCGCTCTGGTGCGTCGCGCCGCCGGTGAAGAGACGGATGCCGCCCATGCCGTGCGCGAGCCAGTAGTCGAAGGTCTTCAATGCATCCGGCGCGAGCAGGTCGAACGAGTACACGCCGGTGAACCGCCTCGGGTCGCGTGCAACACTGTCGGCGACGTATGCGTTGTTGTGGCCGTAGGTCGTCGACGAATGCACGATGGCGGCCTTGGCGACGCCCGCCTCGTCCATCTCGGCAACGAGTTGCTCGAACGTGATCGGACGCGTGGCCGACCATGTCGAGCGATGTCCGTGCTGCGGCGCGATCGGGTAGCGTGCGGTATCCGTCGAAATGATGTGCGGATGAATGTCGATAATTTCGGGGGTCATGGACTATCCAGCGTCGAGTTGATTAAGCGTTCAGGGCGAACTGAAGATGAGCTTGCGTGCCGCATCGATCTGCGCTCGTGGCGTCGCATAGAGCTTGCCGACAATCTGTTCCACCGCGTTCCCGTCGATCGGATCGGGCGGGAAGCCCGAGTTTTTCATCGCCGCGATGAACGCGGGATCGGCGATCGTTTTGGCGAACGCCTCGCGCAGCGCATTCAGGCGATCCGCGGGCACGCCCTTCGGCACCGCAATCGGGCGCCCGGCATCGAACGGCAGCAAAAACAGATTGAAGAGCGCCTTCACGTCGGGGTCGGTGATGTACGCGCTCAGGTTCGGCGCGTCGGCGAACGGCGCCGGGCTGGTCCAGCCAAGATGCAACAGCACCTTCATCTTGCCGCTGGCGAGCATGCGCACCGGCTCGCCTTGCTGCAGCCCGTCGATCGTGGACGCCCAGCCGTCCACTTCGCCCCGCTGCATCGCCAGATAGACTTCGCCGCGTCCCGTGTATCCCGGCACGATGCTCATCTTTGCGCCCAGATACTCGTCGAGCAGCGCGGGCAGCGTGCGGTCTTCGTTTGCGAAGCCCGTGGCGCCGATGTACATCTTTTTCTTCGTGAGGTCGGCTGCGCTCGTCACGCCGGAGCGCGTCATGGACACGATGCAGTAGTCGACCTTGTTCAGGCTGCCGAGCCAGCGCACCTCGCGCGGGTCGAAGCGGTTCTGGCGCGGATCGAGCAACGGGATGTAGAGATTATTGCGCTGCAGAAAACCGATAACCGTGCCGTCGTCCGGCTGCCTCGACTGCAGCGATGCCGCCGCCACCATGCCGCCCGCGCCCACGACGTTCATGACCACGGCATGCGGCTTGCCGGGCAGGTAGTTCACAAAGAAGCGCGCGAACTGACGCGCGATGATGTCGGTGGGGGTTCCCGCGTCCGCGCTGACGACGAGCGTCACCGTCTTGCCATGATAGAAGCGCTCGACCGACTGACCGTAAGCCTGCGTGGCGAGCGCCATGGCGGCCATGCCGATCAATGCCGCGCAAGCGCGAATGGCGCTCCAGTACTTCATGGTCGTCGTGTCTCCAATTAATGACTGCTCACCCGGATTCTGGCCAGCGTGCGAACGGTCATCAATTGAGAAAAATGGCGGCGGGCTTGAGCAAACGGTTAAGCGCCCGCGGCGGCCCCCGCGATCATGCAGACTTGAGCGATCGGCGCGCCCGCTGGCTGCGTGCCGCAACGCGCGGTGCGGCCTCTTCGAGACATGCCACCACGAGTTGTGCGCTCGGCGTGAGACCGCGGCTGCGATTCCACAGCACGCCGGACGGGCGCAGCAGCCTCGGCAGGCTCAACGGCAGCGTGTGCAGCGGCTGTGCGGAATCGTTGGCGGGCGTATCGGCCATCACGGCGATGCAGTCGGAGACCTGAAGATGCGCGCGCACCACATGGATCGACAGCGTTTCGATGTAGTTGTTCGCGAGCGCCACCCCATGCGCCTCGAGCACGCGCTCGAGCGGATCACGCAGGATCGAGCCGGGTGGCGGAAGAATCCACGGGTACGGTTCGAGGTCCGACCATTTCACGCTCTTTCTGCGCACGAGCGGATGGTGACAGCCGGTGACGAGCGTCACCGGGTCTTCGAGCAGTTCCTTTTCCACGAAACTGCTGAGCGTATCCAGCGGCGGCAGACGACCCACGACCAGGTCCAGATGGCCTTGCCACAGCTCGGGAAGCAGCCATGACGTCGTCCCCTCCATCACGGCCACGTTGGTGCCCGGCGAGCGTTGCTTCAACAGGCTGAGCGCCTCCGGCAGCAGCACGGAAGCCGACGCCGGCAACATGCCGATGCGCACCTTCCCTTCGGTTCCGGAACTCAGCGCCTTCAGTTCGTCGCGCGTTTGATGGAGGATGGCGACCAGTTCGCGCGCGCGTCGCACCAGGCACTCGCCGTATGGCGTCGGCACGAGACCGTGAGCCGTGCGAGAGAACAGCGTGAGCCCCAGCCCGCGCTCCAGTTCGGCCAGCGACTTCGACACCGCCGGTACCGTCACATGCGTGACTTCTGCTACCTGCGTCAGGTTTCGGTAGGTATCGATCGCCACGACGAGATGCATGTGCCGCGCTTTCAGGTTGACCTGAAGGTACCAGTCGAGCTCTGACACGTTCTCTCCCCCGTTGTGTAGCCTTCACCAGCCGGTTAAGTCAACGGCCATTTTACTCAATTGCCTCCGTGGTCAGCTTTCTGCCACATTACGGTCCGCACCACTCATAGCGGACCGACCGATGACCCAGCCTTTCGCCCGACGACGCTTCCTGCGCAACGCGGGTCTCGTCGGCCTCAGCGTCGCTGCCAGCAGGATAGCCGCACCCTTGCGCGCACGGGCCGCCGACACGCGGATCCGCATCGTCAGCAACCCTGGCCTCGAAAACGCAACCCTTAACGCGTTGATCGATGAAATGGGCTACTTCCGGCGATTCGGCGTGAACGCGTCGATCATGCAGGTACCCGGCGTCGCCGGCCCGTTCAATGCAATTGAAGCCGGTACGGCGGACCTCTGCATGGTCTCGGGCTACGACGGCGTGCTGTCGCGCATCGAACGAGGCGCACCTGTGAAGATCGTCGGAGCGGGAATGCGCAAATGCGCGCTGACGGTATACGCGCGGCCCGGCGAGGTCGAAAGCCTGGCCGGATTGAAGGGCAAAACGGTCGCGGTCGGGCCGGCGCTCGGCCTGCTGCACACGCTGATGCTGCAATTGCTGAAGGAAAAAGGCATCGATGCTTCGCAGGTCCGCTTCGTCGACAAGGGCAGCAACGACCAATGCTATGCGGCGGTCGTGAACGGTGAAGCCGACGCGTGCTGTGCAAGCATTTCGCACCGCAACGACGGCAACGGGCTCACGGCGATTCGGGAAGCCAATCTGTGGGAAGCGCTGCCTCGCTGCATTTTTCAGACGGCTTATGCATCGAATGCCGCCCTGCGCGACAAGCACGAAGCCATGGTGGCGGTCATGGCCGCGTACGGCGCACTCTACGAATTTCTGATGTCCCCTGCGTCGCACGACGCGTTCTTCGACGCACGAAAACGCGCGCAGAAACGATTCGACGGCGCATCGGCACAGGCGATCTGGGATTTCAACCAGACAGACCGACCGTACTCGCGAGACTTGACGCTTACGCCCGACGACATCGGCTATCTGCAGGACATGTTCGTCGGCGTGGGGATCCTCCGGCACAAGCAGCCGTTCGCGGATGTAGCCGACATGTCGGCCGCTGCCGCTGCGGCCAAACTTCCGGTTTGAACAACCGACAACAGGGAACCGCCCGGCGCTGCGCGTTCGGGGCGGTTCACGTTACGCGGCGTTCACGTCAGAACGTATGCCGGATACCGGTGATGACCGACAGCTGCGAACTGCCCGCGGGCGGCGTCGGCACGGCCGTAATGGTCGTCGCCGCGAGCGCGAGATTGCCGTAGTTGTGAATGCGTTCGGCCGTCACATAAACGAGCGTGCGCTTCGACAGCAGGTATTCGCCGCGCAACACCAACACCAGCGCCTTGTTGCGCGAGTGATCGTATTTCAGCTGCGCGACCATGCCGTCCACATGCAGGAAAGGCGTCACCGGCACCGTGCCCGTCACCCAGAGCAAGTTGCTCTTTGGCGTGGCGAGGCCCTCGTCGTCGCGCCTGATCCAGCCCACGCCAACCTTGGCCCTGGAGAGCTTGAAGTAGCCTCCCAGGGAGAAACGGCTATCCGTGAGCTTCGGCGACGTGAGCCCGCCGAAAGTCCCGGACGTGCCGCCATAATTCCGCTCGTACGAAGTCGCCAGCCCCCAGAACCCTCCATCGTATTTGGCCATCACGGAGTATTCGCGGCATTCGTTCGACGGTGTCGTTTGTCCGGGGCAATTGGCAGCGGCGGCCGTGGCGGGATTGCCGTTCACCGCATCGCGACCGAAGCTGTAGTTCACGCCCGTTTCGAACGGGCCGTAAAAAAAGCGGTAGCTGATCGAGTTGTCCGCCCGGGCGTTTGCGATTCCGTTATCGAGCGTGGTCAAGCCTTGAGCGCCCGTGCCGAACGGATTGATGAAGGAAATCGCATAAAAGCGCATCGTGTACTGACGGCCGAAAGTGATGCGACCGAATCTTCCGTCGAGGCCCACGTACGATTGCCGCCCGAACAGCCGTCCGCCCTGCCTCGAGCTTCCGTTGCTCGGCATGAAGCCGCCCTGCAAATCGAAAATGGCCTTGGTACCGCCGCCCAGATCTTCCGTGCCGCGAATGCCGAAGTAGGACGTCGCAGTGCCGTCGCCCATGCGGAAAACGTGGGTAGTGCCGTTTTTGCCTTGCGCCACGTTGTTGACGTACTCGAGGCCCTGGTCGATCAGTCCGTACATCGTCACCGCACTGGTCCCGGCGAATCGGCTGTCGGCCGCGGCTTCGTCTCCGGCATGCGCCAGCGTGGGCGCAATACAGGTCAACGCCGCGCACGCGAATGTTGCGGTCCTGTGTCCCATGATTATTGCTGTCTCCTGAAGGGTCGGGGAACCCGTTTTTTGTTTGTAACGCGATGAAAGTTTTGCCCATGCGCCACGGCGACGCCATTGAGAAATGCGGCGTCCCGGTGGAGCAATTGGTTAACGCGTTAGCAGCCGGGCTCTTTGCCCGTTTTTTTCCCCTGTACGGAGACTGACCTGCGCTCGGAGCGTGCCTGGACGTTGTTACGGACTCATTTGACGAACGCGACGCTGACTGCCGTCGGCACCTCCGCTGTCGCCCCGGTCGCGGCGAGTTTGCCGGAAGCCGGATCGACGCTGAACACGGCAACGTTTCCGCTGTGCTGATTCGCGACGAACAACCAGCGGCCCGACGGATCGAGCGTCATGCCCCAAGGCCGCGCGCCGCCGCTCGCAATACGCTGCAGCTCGCTGAGCTCGCCGGAATCGCGATCGACGCGGTAGACGACGAGCGTGTCCTCTGCCCTGTCCTGTGCGTAGACGAAGCGTCCGTCGCCGCTGATCACGACCTCTGCTCCGCTCTTCGTGCCGCCGAATGAAGCGCTGCCGAGCGGCACCGTCTGCACCGCCGCGAGGCGTCCTTGCGCGGCCTCCCAGCGCAGCACGAAAATTTCGCCGCTCAGTTCGGTGATCAGGTACGCGAACCGACCGTCGGGGCCGAATACGAGATGACGCGGCCCGCTGCCGGCCGGCGCCGAGAACGTACGCGGCGGGTCGGCATCGTCCGGCAGCAGTGCGCGCGTCGCCGCATCGAACCCGTACACGAACACGCGGTCAGCGCCGAGATCGGGAACGAGCACGTACCGGCCGGACGGATCCACGACTGCATTGTGTGCATGCGCGCTGGCCTGCCGGCGCACATTCGGACCGGAGCCCACGTCGCGCACGGTCGACGCGCGCGCGCCAAGACTGCCATCCGGTTCGAGCGTGATGCTCGACACGGTGCCGCTGTCGTAGCTCGCGGCCAGCAACGTCCGCGACCGCATGTCGAGCGAAAGATGGGTCGTCCCGCGCCCTGCCGAATCGACGCGGTTCAGTTCGGTCAACGCCCCTGTTTCCCGGTCCGCGGCGTACGCGGTAACGCTTCCTTCCCGCGACTTGTCGTCGTCGACCGCGTAGATCACCGGTCTTCGCGGGTCGCTCTCCACCCAGGTTGCGTTGATCCCTTTCGCGACCGGGCCGATCGCGGCCAGTGAACCCGTCGACGGGTCGAAGCGCAGCGCGTAAATCCGGGCCTGTTGGGTTCCCACATAAACCAGTTGCGTGCGGCCGCCCGGCGACGCAGCGTGCGCGTACGAGCCGATCGCGAACGCGCCGGCGAACAGCAACGATACCGCCGTCACCGCACGCCCCGTCCAGCGGACCGCAAGAATTCGTCGAATCATCTTTTTCGAGCTCCTCCATCCGGCCGGCAGCCGACCGCGATTCGGTCCGCCAGCACGATGGTTGCAGCCTATCCGCGATGCGCGCGGCCGTCCCGGTACAAAGCGTGGATTCGCCTGGACTTTCGGCATCCGGCTGCCGGCCGCCCGCGACTTATTGCGGCAATGTGCCTTCCGCCTGCTGGCGGGCGCTCACACGAAACTGGCTCGGCGTTTGCCCCACTTCGCGGCGAAAGAAGCGCGTGAAGTACGCGGCATCGGCAAAGCCGAGATCGAACGCGATCTGTTCGACCGACATGTCGCCGAAAATCAGTTTGCGCTTCGCTTCGGTCACGATGCGCGCGCGAATCATCTTCGTCGGGCTTTGCGCGACCGCCGACGCGCATGCGGCGCGCAGCTGGACCGGCGAGATCGCCATCATCGATGCATAGTCCTGCAGCGAGAGGTTCGATTGATAGTGCTGATCGATCAGCTTGCGAAAACGGTCGACAACGCGAAAGTCGTTGCGCGTTTCACCGTCGGCGACCCGCTGATCGAGCTGCGCTTCCCTGACGAGCAACAGCAGCAGCATCGTCAGCAGCGCGCGCGTGCCGGCGATGTGTCCTACCGCATGCGATTCGGCTTCCCGCTTCAGATCGCCGATCAACCGATACAACTCGATGCCGGTTTGCGTAGAACCGGCGAGCGGAATCAGACGGGGCGCCGACCACAGCGTGCAGAATTCGCGCAGCTCCGCGTTGATCTGGCGGAGATACGCGTCGTCGATCGTGACTACCCAGCGGTCCACGTCCACTTCATAGTCCAGACCGTGCACGCACTCCGTCGGCAACAGCAGCGCGCACGGCCCTTCGAATGGCACGCTGCTTCCTTCCAGGTTCATCACGCCGCGCCCGCGCAACACGAAAATCACCTGTCCATACGCCGGGTGCGCATGCGGCTCGGTGCGCCAGCGGCCGCGCTCGGTCACGTGGCCCACGTGCACGAACCAGTTCTCGTCCTCGGGGCGTTCCACATAGAGCCGGACCCTCGGCACCGTGGTCTGCCTTGCGCTACTGCTGTGCTTGTGATGCTGATCTTTCATCGCGCGACTTCGAACGTTCGACCAGAAAACGGCCAATCGTTTCACACATTCCGCGCATGTGCGACCTGATATTTACCCGGACGCGGATACCGGAGAAAAGTGCCAGCGAATCTAACTTTTGTGTAAAGGCATTCAAACCGGCATCGCATACATTGCGGTCCACGGCGACCATCCTGCGCGTCGACATCGTCGAGCGCCGTCACCGTGTTACGAAAAATTCAGAGTCGTGAATCGACCGCTTCCTGCATATCAACGAAATGTGGAAGGAGACATGAAAAAATCCACCGCTATCCGCGCGCGGCTGCTCGGCATCGCCGTGCTCGGCGGTATCGCCGGTCCGGCGCATGCAGCCGAAACACCACCGGGCCTCGACGCAGCGAGCGACGCCGCACGGCTTGCGCAGGCCGAAAGACCAGCGCCAGCCGACCCAGCGGCACAGTCCGCGACGCCCGTCACGCTGTCGCAGGCGAGCACGCTGACTGCACCGCTGTCGCCGCCCGCGCAGGTCAGTGCGCCGACCTCATGGAACGATACGTATATCGGTTACCGCGTCGGCACCAATTTCTACTACCCGGGCGTGCGAACGGCGACAGGCGCACCGGCGAAGGTCACGCAGAACATCGGCTTCCTCACGACGACCGGTGGATTCCGGTACGGCAGTTATGCGTTCAACGTCGACTACCTCGTGTCGAACATGGCCAACCCAGAGGCGGGCCCGACGAATCAGTACGGCTACCCGACGCCCGGGTCCGGCGGTGCGCAGGAAGTCTATAGCGTCGGCCGCGTGTCGCTCAGTGCCAGCAGGATTTTCAACCGGCAGTTTTCGTACGGATTCGTCCGCGACGTCGGAGTGACGCTCGGCTACGAGTTCGGTACGAAGAACGACGCCTACGCGGAACGGGCCCGGATGTTCGTGGCCGGCGCGACCATCGAATTCGCGATTCCGCGCGGCTTCTGGAATATGACGCTTGGCGTGCGCACCGAGAGCAACCACGACGGCATTACGAACGTCGACGTTCACTTCAACCCGGCCGTGCACTTCGAGAGTTCGTGGCTTTATCCGTTCCGTCTCGGCCCGGTCCCGCTGGTGTTCAAAGGCTTCGCGAGCGTGACGGGGCCGAAGGGGAAAGATGGCTTCGGCGTGCGCACGACCACCGAGTTTCTCACGCGCGCTTATCTCATGGCGGACGTCGGATCGTTCGTCGGCCATCCGCGCACGATCTATGCGGGCATCGGCTACGAGTACTGGCACAACATGTACGGCACGCCGGCTTCGGAACAACCGGGGACCACGCAGACATCGGTGCCGATGTTCGTCGCGGAACTTCATTTCTGATTCGCGTGCAACCGCGTGCAGACGCGGTTATCCGCCTCGATGAACAACATGGAACGCACGATGCGCAAACCTCTTGTCGCTTTAGCCGGCGCGATGTCGGCTGCACTGATGCAGCCTGTCCTTGCCCAGTCGTCAGTGACGCTGTATGGCGTCATCGATGACGCGATCGAATACCAGAACGGCGGCAACGGCGCCGTCGCACGGATGACCTCCGGCGGCCTGTTCGCGAGCCGGTACGGGTTCAAAGGCAGCGAAGGCATCGGTGGCGGCTTGCATGTGAACTTTCAGCTCGAGCAGGGATTTTCCGGCGTGTCAGGCGCCGCCGCGAACGGAACCGCGGCTTTCAATCGCCAGGCATGGATCGGACTATCCGGCGGATTCGGCGAACTACGCTTCGGCTTGCAAAACACGCCGCAATACATCTTCCTGAATCCGGAGCTCGATCCCGTTGCGGTGATGAGCATGGGCTCGCCGATGCTCAATTTCAACAGCCTGACGATTCGCGTCAGCAACGCGATCGCGTATTTCACGCCGAACTTTCACGGGCTGACCGCGCAGTTCATGGTGGCGATGCGTGATTCGACGACGAAGCCGACCAACGGTATCCAGTTCTATAACGCGGCTGCGCGCTATGAGAATGGTCCGTTTCGCATTGCCGCCGGATACGAGCAGGCGCAGAACGCGTCAGGAACATCGACGCTGAAGGTGTTCAACGCCGGTGTGTCGTACGGCATCGGCAACGCCCGGCTTTTCGGCGCATACCACACCGAGAAGCAGACGGACAACAGCGTGAAGCGCGACTCGTACGAAGCCTCGGGCTCCTGGCTGTTCGGCCCGGCCGATCAGCTCGTGCTGATGTACGGTTACGTTCATGACCGCACGGGCAACGGCAACAATGCCCAGCAAGTCGGCATGACTTACGAGCATTACCTGTCGAAGCGGACCACGCTGTATGTGTCGGCCGCATTCATCGACAATCGCAACAAGGCCGCGTTCGCGCTGAACGGCACTGCCTATGCAGGCGTGACGGTTGCGCCGGGATCGAATGCACGCGGTGCGATTTTCGGAGTCGTGCACAAGTTCTGAAGCGCTGCCACGTCGCCTGCCGACGATTGCCGGCCGCGTTCTACGTCGATGCCCCGGATCGCGCCGGACACCGAATCGCCGATTGCGACGTTGCTTTCGCCGGGCAGCCCCGGACGCCGCTGCCTGCATCGGCAATTGCGTCCTTGTTACGACAGCGTGACGCGCTTCTCCGACATGACCTTGCGAGCGTAGACCTCATCAAGGTCTTTGCCGCTGGCCGCTCCGTTGGGCACGTCGGGCGGACCGGACCGCCGACCGCCAGAATCGAACGATTGCGGGCGACGTTGACTCCGTAATTGAGTCGAGCCTGACCGCCCATATCGGCACAACGACGCGCAGCAGCGTATTCAAATGCTCTTGTCGCTCGATTTCCGACCAATATGGCAACGCCAATAAAAAAGGTTCATCGAGGATTACCGGGGAACGCGGCGCGAATCTTGAGGAAGAAGTATTCGTCGTCGCGGTACCCGTAAGCTCGACGCTTGATGACCTTGATGGTGTTGTTGATGCCTTCAACGATGCTGGTATTGAGTGGATGGCGGCAGCGAGTCACGATGCCGTGCCAGTAGCCCTGCAGACGCTCGGCGAACTTTTGCAGGGCCGCGATCCCACTTTGCTGAGCCTGCTCGAACCATTGTTCCCAAGCCTTTTGCGCCCAGGCCGGCTTTCGGTAGAACCAGAGCCGCTTGAGCTCGTCACGTAACACGTAGACGCATAACAGCGCCTGATTGGCCGCCAGCAATTCCTTCAGGTGCACGGCCTGATCCGGCTTGAGGTTGTGGCGGTTGCGCAGCAACAGCCCGCGGCTGGACTTCAGAACCTTGCGGGCTGGCTTGTCATGTCGGAGTTGATTGGCCTGATCGACCCGCACCCGATCGATCACTTCGCGGCCGTACTTGGCCACGACGTGGTACAGGTCGAAGACGATTTCCGCCTGCGGACACTGTTCCCTGATTTCGAGTTCATAGGCCGTGGTCATGTCGATCGCGACCGCTTCGATACGCTTGGCCGCGCCTTCGGGAAGCTGTTCGAAGAAGGCCCGGGCCGTCTCACGCGAGCGTCCCGGTCCGATCCAGAGTACTTGCCGGCTGATCGGGTCGACCACCACCGTGGCGTAGCGATGACCTTTATGCAGCGCGAACTCGTCCATCGCCAGATAGCGGATCGTTGACCAATCGGGCTCGCTCACGCGCGCCCGCAGGCGCATCTTGTCGATCGATTTGACCGTGTGCCAGCCCAGATCGTAGAAGGCCGCCACCGCCTGCACGCTGGCCGCTTGCAGCAGTTTCTCGCAAGCCTTGGCGAAGCGCTCCGTCACTCTCTGGTAACGGCCCAGCCACGCCAGCTTCTCCAGGCGCGGGCCGCCGCAGCGTTCGCACCAGACCCGGCGACGAGGCACATGCAACACCACCCGGTATTCGAATAGCGGCAAGTCACGCACCCGACGAACCGTCGTCTCCTGGATCCGCTGGCAGCGTGCCCCACATTGCTCGCAGTACATGATCTTGCCGACCGGCTTTAAATACAGCGACAGCGTACGGCCTTCGCCTTCCGGCCATTCCACACGCTCCAGCCGGTAACCCGTCCAGCAGCCCAGTGCCTCAAGTGCCTTGCGATCGAGCAATTGCCTCTCCTGACGTCCTTAAAGTCAGGCGTCAGGTTACGCAATCGCTCTTAAACCCTCCACGGTTTCCTGCGATGAACCTAAAAAAAGGCACTGCGCGTCGAACCCGCAGTGCCCGAGACCCAGCACGAACCGCTTTAAAGCTTCGGAATATAAAGCGGCATCGAGTCTTCCCACAGCGTATCGGTAATCGCATGCCGGTCGCTACCGTCCGCATTCATCACCCAGTTCTGGCCGTCCGGCTGGAACGTGTCGTCGTACAGCGACAGCTCGTCGCGAAATCCGTACTCGCCCGAGCTGTACGCGATGCGCCCGTCCCATGTCCACGTCGCGTGAGCCTGGTTGGCGCCCGGCGGCGTCAAGCGGCGCACGTCGGTGCCATCCGGCTTGATCGTGTACACGTCGAAGTGAAACTTGTTCGCGTCGTTCGGGTTCACCTCCTTGCGCGTGAACACGATCCTCGTGCCGTCCGGCGACCAGCCGGGGAGATTGTCGGGCTCGGTGGTCAGCACCATCGTCTTACGCGTGTTCAGATCGAGAATTCGCAGGCCCTTGTCGGTCTCGCTCCACACGCGATAGACGATGCGCGTGCCGTCCGGCGAATAGCTCGGGAAGCCCGCGTTCTCCTTGCCGTCGGTCAGGATCTCCGGCTTGCCTTTCATGCTGCCGTCGGCCCTGATGCGCGCGATGCGGCCGGGCATATGGGCTCGCGTGAAGAACCAGCTGCCCACGCCAAACGCAACCCACTGCTTGTCCGGCGACCACGTCGGCTGGAACGCACCCGCGAGACCCATTGCGACCAGCTTGGGATCCAGACCGCTCGTCGCCGGATCGTAGATGTGGCGCGCATGACTGAAGTCGGTATCCGCGACGACGATCGACGAGCCGACCGCCTTCTCCGTGTACACGAGCGATTTTCCGTCGCGCGACAACTGCGGGAACACGTCGACGAAGCGATAGTTCCATTGCGGATCGAAGCGATATAGCGGCATACCGTTCGGGTGGAACGGTTTGCTGTACACGACTTTCTCGTAGACAACCTTCTTGCCGTCCGCCGAATAACGCGGCGAGCGAATACCGCTGCCCGCCGTCGCACGGGACTGCCCGGCGGTCGTATACAACCCTTCGGCTGCGCCGTTCTTGACCTGATATGCGACGTCGGTCGCGCCAACATATTGCGGGAACACCTTGAATCCCGGCGTATCGGTCAGCTGCTTGCGCACGCCGGTCGCGACGTCCACCTGCATGATCTGCGAGCTCACCTTGCCAATCGCTTCCGGGCGGTGCGCACCCCAGGTCGATTCCACCGGGGTTTCATAAAACACGATCTGCTTGCCGTCGTTCGACCACGACGGCGATCCGTCGGCGTAGCCCGCACGCGCCGCGATCTGTCGGAATCCCGTACCGTCCGGACGAATCTCATAGATGGCCGTTTCCTGCGTGCGCTCCCAGCCAACCGGCAAGTTGTGACCGCGCCACTCGGTGCCGAGATCGGAAGAAAACGCGATCCATTTGCCGTCCGGCGACCACGACGGCCGGAAGAAGCTATGCGGCTTGTCCGGATCGAAGCGGATGTCGCCCGTCACGTTGTGCAAGGCGCCAGTCTTCAGGTTAAGCGTCCAGATGTTGGTCGTGCCCCAGGTGTCGTTATCGCGACGCGACGATACAAATGCAATCACGTCCGGATCGGCCGGGTCGTAGACGGCCGCATCGCTCACACCGGTCCAGTCCGTCAAACGCTGCAGGCCGGTCCCGTCTATCCGCACGCGATACAGGCTTGCATGACCAAGACCGTCGCGCTCCGACGTGAACACGACCCATTTGCCGTCCGGCGAAAACGAGCCGTGGTAGTCGAAGCCGCCGGACGCGATCAACCGGTGTTCGTCGCTGCCATCGGCATTCGCGATGTACAGTTCCGACGTCGTGGGGCCGATGCGGTAAAGCAACAAGTCCCCTTTCGAACCGTCGGTCGCTGCTCCGGCTGCCGAAACGAACGCAGCGGCCACGGCAAACGCTGCAAACGACAGCGGTTTTCGTTTTATCTGAAGCGAAGAACACACAGTAACCGTCTCCATTTTGTAGTGAGGATCACATCGGTCTGCATCGTCCGGCAACGTGCGAGTGCCGGCAAACGACGTTTCTCTCGTCGACATGAATGCCGGCGGCTCAGTCGGCTGCGCGCCAGTACATGAAGCCCATTCCCTCGCCGGTGCCGGCCGGTGTACGCCAGCACGGAACGTAGTCGACCAGCGTCATCGGGGCGCCGGTCTTTTCCATCGCTTTCATCACGCTCGCATAGAGCTTGATTTCGGACGTGCCGGACTGATACGCACGGTTGTCGATCGCCGCAAGGCCGTCGTAGTCGTAGTCGGCGAGCATTTTCAGGATTCGATGGTCGAACTCCTCGTCGTTCACGAAATGCGACAGGCCGCCGGACGCGAAAATGCCGATCCGCACGTCCTCCGGCCACGCGTTCAGCGCGTCGCGCAGCACGTCGCCGAATGCAATACAGCGCGACATCGACGGTTGGGTCGGCGGATAGAAGCAATTCATCAGCACCGGTACGTGAGGCGGCGGATCGTCGCTCATGATCTGGTGGTACACGAAGCTGTATGCGTGCGGTACCACGGGATAGTCGGGCAACGGCTTCATCCATACATTGTCGGGCCATGCGAACAGGTCGGTGAGGTCGAAGCCCTCGCGCTGAAACCGTTCGATGAGCCAGGCGGCGAGTTGCGGATGACAGCGGTGTGTGACGTGCCGATCCGGCGCATAGACCGCACGCTGGGGCGGCCCGTTATGCACTTCAGCGCCGCTGTAGATCGCAATCGACGGCGACTGATGCGTGAAGATTTCCTTCTGGTCCTTGCCGAGGATGATCGCGACGTCGATGCGTGCGTCGCGATACGCAGCGGCCATCGCGTCGAGCGCCGCCCGGCAGCGCGCCGCACGCGCGCGGCGCTCCTCGAGCGTCAGATACGGCTCGAAAGCGGCACCGCGATGCGCTTCGAGTTCGGGATAGGTCCATGTCCGGTTACGGAACCACAATTCAGGGTTCGCGCGGTCGCGTTCGCCGTTCTTGAGCCAATCCTCCGGCGCCTGCCCCAGCATGCCGCTATGGGGCACCGCCATCCCGAATACGATTTTCGCCATGTATGAAATATCCAGTCCAATACCGCGGGATCACCCGCCGTTACGTTTATCCGAAAGGAAATCCGGAAAAATTCCTGTGGTCGGCGACGGTTACGCCTCGCGCAACGGGCGCGGCGCCATGCTGACCTTCGGCGCCCATTCAGGGCGAAACAGCGTCAGCGTCGCCACTGCGCCGATCAGCAAGAACACGAGGATCACCATCATCGGCAGGTCGTAGCTGTTGCTGACGTGCAGAAGCCACCCGGACAGACTCGCCGCGACGCCGCCGGCAAGGCTCGTCGCGACCTGCTGCACGCCGGTCACGAGTCCGATCGCTTCGCGCGGAATCAGCGTGAGCCGCGACAGCACGAGATTGTTTGCAGTCGTGAAGCCGAGCAACGACAGCGACAGCACGTTCCAGAACAGCGCCATGTCGAGCGAATGCGCGTACGCGCCGAGCAGTACGGTGCTGCCGCCGCAGAAGCCGGCGATCGTGAAGCTCTTGCGTACGACGAGCGGGTTGCCGCCGCGCGCGATTACGAGATCCGCGGCCCACCCGGCCAGCGCGGCGACGACCGCGATGCCGACGAAGCTGAAGAACGTGTAGAGCCCCGACTGCGCAAGCGACAGTCCGCGCTGCTCGACGAGGTACGCGGGCATCCACGTCATGGAATAGAACGTAAAGTAGCCGTAGCAGAAGTTCGTGATCATGCCGCCCCACACGACCGGACTTGCAAGAACGCTGCCGAGCGATACCGAGCGCGCCGTACGGCGGGCGTGCCTCAGCGACTCGCGGCTCGGCAGGTCGTTTCGCACGAGCAGCAACCACGGCGCGAGCCACAGCAATCCCAGCAACCCTGTCGCGACGAACATCGCCTTCCACGACCACGCGACGATCACCCACGCGGCTACCGGCGCGCCGATCGCCGGCCCGAGCTTATTGCCCATCGCAAGCAGCCCGACCGCGAGCCCGTTGCGGCGTTCGTCAAAGTTATTGCGAATCCAGCGGTAGCTCGCCGGAATCACGATCGCTTCGGCCACACCGATCACGAGCCGCATGACGACAAGGCCTGCGAGCGTCGACACGGCACCCGTGAGCGCAGTCGCGATGCACCACAGCGCAAAGCAGATTGCATACGGCCACTTCACGCCGTAGCGGTCGGCTACCCAGCCCATCGGTACCTGGAACAGGCCGTAGGACCAGAAGAACGCTGCATTGATCCACCCGCGATCGATACTCGTCAGCGAAAATCGCGTCACGAAACTCGCATCTGCCAATGCGCTCGAAATGCTGCTGCGATCGACGAACGAAATCAGTACGCCGAGTGCAAGGAGCCCGAGGATGAACCAATGGTTCGAACCGCTGCGGTGCCCTGGTTTTGCTGTCTCCATCTGCCTTGTCTTCATGGTTCGCCCTGCATTGCTACGCGTCCGGCGAGATGAGCAATGCGCGCGCCGGACCACTTGCCAACGTTCCGGCTCGAATCTGCGCCGGGTGCGGCTGCCTTGCCGTCTTACCGAAGAGACCATGCCGGTCTCCGGGGTGCGTTACGCTTGCGGGTCGACGAACAGCTCGTCAATCGACATGCGCCGCGGCGTCAGCCCCTGCTTGAACGCCGTCGCTTCGAGCGCCTCGATAGTCTTGACGTTTTCGTGCAGCCCGTACGGCAGCGGGTCGTGCCCGACGATCTCGCGCATACGCAGGTACTTGTTGTCGCTCGGACCGGCGACTTCGCCCGCATCGAGACGCGCAAGCCATTCCTTTTTTGCCTGAGCGAACGCGTCATATAGCGACTTTGCAATCCACGGGTGCTCGCCGAGTACGGAGTCCTTCACGACGATCGTGCCGTGCATCGGATAGATGCCGGTGCACGCGTAGTAGTCCGCCTCCAGTTCACGTGCGTTCGGGAACAGCTCCGGGTAATCCGCCTCCACCTCCTTCCAGCCGCCGGTCGGATTGCCGGTGCGGCCGATGCCCGCCGCCGCGGCAAAGCCGGCCGCGAGCTCGCCGCTCGCCATCATGTCGGCGAGCGACGTACCGTTTGCCGCGTGGACGACGTTCGGCGGCAGCTTCAACTGCGTCACATGCTCCTCGTCGTCGACGACCCACGTGACCTTCGACACGTCGACGCCGTATTCGTCGATCAGGACCTGCCGGGTCCATACGCCGGTCGTCACCGAGTACGCCCGCACGCCCACTTTCTTGCCTTCCAGGTCCTTCGGCGTGCGGACATTCGCGTCCGGGCGCACGAGCAGCCCGCCATGATGGAACGTACGCGTGACGAAAACCGGCAACGCGACGAACGGCGCTCCGAACGCGCGCGCAATGAGGTAAGTAGTTGGCGCGAGCTCGCACACGTCGAATTCGACGTCGCGCACCATCCGTCGGAATGCGCCGATCTGCGGTTTGACCGTCACGAATTCGGCCTGCACGCCTTCGATCGGAATCGAGCCGTTACGGATCGCCGCCGTATGCGGATATTCCGCGATTGCAATCTTGAGAGGGACTTTCCTGATCAACATCGTCTCCGCATGGTGGACCGTCGCCGTTGGCTGAAGCGGAAATGCCAGCGCCGGCGATCGGCTTGCAGACAGAACGATAGGCACAGGGCAAGGCGCCGTCCCTACAAAAATTGCAGATTCGCTGGCACTTTTCGCGAGCGCGGTAACGCACCCCGAAAAAAAGTACCAGCGAAAGCATCGTTTCTACAGAGACTTGGATCGTGCGAGGTTTCTATCATCCGCCGTACACAACAACGAACGCTCGCATTGCCCGGTTCGCGAAGCGCAGCCAGGCCGAAAAAAAACAGACGGAGACAAATGAAAAGGACTTCTCTCGCAGCAGTCGTCATGCTGTCGGCGTGCGCGTATCAGGCCGCTCACGCGCAGTCGTCGGTCACGCTCTATGGCGTCGTCGATAACGGCATCGAATATCAGAGCGGTGGTGCGGGACACGTTGTCCGCGCATCGTCGGGCGGGCTCTTCGCGACCGTCTACGGGTTCGTTGGACACGAAGACCTCGGCGGCGGGCTCCGGGTGAACTTTCAGCTGGAGCAAGGTTTTTCGGCGGTCAACGGCGCACCGCAGAATTCGGCGGATGCCTTCAATCGCCTCGCATGGGTCGGCATGTCCGGGCGCTTCGGCGAATTGAGGGTCGGCCGGCAGAAGAAGCCGCAATATCAGTATCTCGACGGCGAAATCGATCCGCTGGCTGCGAAGTCGATCGCGTCGCCGCTGAACGACTTCGACGACGTGTCGGTGCGCGCGAGCAATGCGATCACGTGGTTCACGCCGGCGTGGCACGGACTCACTGCGCAGTTTCTCGTGGCGATGCGCGACTCGACGACTACGCCGTCGAACGGCCTGCAGTCGTACAACGTGGTTGTCAAATACGTCAACGGTCCGTGGCACATCGCGGCCGGCTACGACCGGCAGGACAACGCAGCCGGAACATCGGTGCAGAACGTGTTCACGGCGGCCACGTCGCTGAAGGTCGCCGCCGCGCGCTTCTACCTCGTCTATCACACCGAAACGCAAACCGACCACAGCCAGAACGAGGCGACCTGGTCGGCGTCGGTCTCGTGGCAAATCAACCCGACCAACGAGGTCGCCGCGCTGTATGGCTATCTGCACGATCGCACCGGCAACGGCAACAACGCACAGCAATTCGGCCTCGCATACGAGTATCTGCTGTCGAAATCGTCGATTCTCTATGTCGCCGCGGGGCTAATCGACAATCGCAGACGGGCTGCGTATGGACTGAACGGCACGGAGTACTCAGGCGTCGACGTCACGCCGGGCGCGACCGCGCGCGGCGTCATCGTCGGGCTCACGCACAAGTTCTGATCGGTCGCCGATTGCTCGCGCTGGCCACAAACCCACATGCTACTCACACTTCGTGAGGGAGCCCGGCGGGACGTCAAGGATCGTCGCGCGCAGGCCGTTACGCATAAACCGCTTTTAAATCAGCGATCTGGATGACGCCGGCGGAAGAAGTGAGAACGGGCCGAAGCCCTTATGGCGGAAGGCAGCCGACTGCAAGTATCGCTCGCGGAGATCCGCCGGGTGAGACTCCCGCAGTTGCAGATAGCCGCCTACCCACAATCCTGCCCATGTTTGGCGCCCCGCGTTCTGGTATCGACGGCAACGCCCTAACCGCAAAAGGATGCGAGCAGTTTCCGGCCAAAATGTCACCTAACAGCGCCCTTACGGACTGGGTTGCGTCCGGACGCTCGCGGCGAGCCACCACGATGCTGGCATGCGTGCCATACGCGGATTCAGATGTCGCAGCGCCTCAGCCGAAGTCATGACGGGGCCCGATCCACAGCTCCGTAAACAGAGCGACCACAGCCCCCGGATGACCAGCGGCACGTCGGTCGTGTCGCCCTCGTTACGAAAAGGAGCGTTTCGACACCGCCGTTCATCTCATCAATCCTTCGCCCCTCGCTTGCGCGTCGACGTTCTCGGCCTACTCACCGGGTCCGCTGCCAACTTCGCGGGCACGCCGGCAGCACCCGCCCGTTTGAACAGTGGAGAACCCAGCGTGGCTGCACTCATGTCCGACGCCGCCTGAAGCAGCAACGGCGCAAGTTCCTTGAGCCGTGACTCCGGCAGGCGGCTCGTCGGGCCGGCCAGGCTGACGATCCCGACCACCTCGTTCGTGACCGGATTGCGTACTGCGGCAGCGATCGACGTCATGCCGATCTCGTAGGTCTCGATCGCGACTCCGTAGCCGCGCTCACGCGCGCCCTTCAGATCTTTCAAGAACTGCTGGATCGTCTTCGGCGCGCGCGGCACATTCTGCGCCTTTGCACCAAGCCCGCCCTGCTTCGACACCAGCTCGAGCGCACGTTCGTCCGGCAGCGTGGCAAGCCAGGCCTGCCCGCTTGCGGTGCAATGCAGCGGCGGCTGGCTGCCCATGTCGGGGTCGTAGCGCAGCCCCGACTTCGCGCCCTGTGCCTTGCCGACGAAGGTGATGTGATCGTCTTCGACCACACCGAGCCGCGCCAGTTCGCCGGACGCCTCGGCCAATCGGTCGAGCACCGGCTGCGAAATGTCGAACACCCCACTCGTCGACAGGTAGATCAGCGCAAGCGATACCAGCTTCAGCGCAAGCATGTACTCACCATGCTCCCTATCCTGCCGCACGAAGCCTTCGTCGATCAGCATCGACAGCAGTCGATGCGTACCGCTGCGCGGAATATTGAGCGTATCGGCAATGGTGGCCAGCGACATGCGGCCGCCGTTCTTTGCCAGCAATTCCAGCACTGCGAGCGCACGCTCGAGATTTCCTGCCATAGCGCCTTCTCATTCGTATCGTGATGGCAAATGAGAACACAATTCCATACTGGAACTCAAGCAGATCCTCGAGCGAACGCTCCCGCGACGCGCGCTCAGTGGCCCGCGCTCACGCTGACGGGCACGAAGGTGCCGCGATGACGCGCGCCCTTGAGCAGCACAGCGGCGCCGCCCACCGCCGCCGGCACCGCGAGCGCCGCGAACACCTGCCCGAAGCCCCAGTTCGCGTGCAGCATCGCCGCACCCAGCATCGCGCCCGCAATGCCGCCGAAGCGGCCGACGCCGAGCATCCAACTCGTGCCGGTCGCGCGCATCTCGGTCGGGTAGGAGCCGGCCGCGAGCGCGCAAAAGCCGGTATTCGAGCCGTTCATGCAATAGCCGATGCCGAGCGCCAGCACGCAGATGACCGCGAACGAATGGGCCGACGCGCCCATGTACCATGCGAGCGCGCCACCCGCCAGCACGGTCGCGCCGAGCGCGCGGTGCGGATTGAAGCGATCCATCTGCCAGCCGATCAGCACCGAGCCGACCGTGCCTCCGGCCTGGAACAGCGCGCCGACGGCAGCCGCCTCGCCCAGCGAAAACCCGAGCCCGCGAATCAGCGTCGGCAGCCAGTTGCCGAGCAGGTAGACGGTAAGCAGGCCCGCGAAATAGCAGATCCACAGCATCACCGTGCCGAACGCATGCTCGCGCGACAGGATCGCCCGCACCGGGCTGCGCGCGTCGCGCGCCGGTTCGTGCGACACGAAACGCGTGCGCTCATCGGCGATGCCGGGCTGCACGCGGTTCAGCACGCCGACCAGACGCACGCGCCGGCTCTCCTTCAGCGCAAGATAGCGTGCGGATTCGGGCAGCCATCTCGCGAGCACCGGCACGTAGGCGACCGGCAGCACGCCACCGAGCAGCAGCACCGAATGCCAGCCCCACGTCTCGATCAGCCATGCGCTCACGAAGCCGCCGCCCGCGGCGCCGAACGTGAAGCCGCAGAACACCGCCGTCACCATCAGTGCCCGGCGCCGCGGCGGCGCATATTCGGCCATCAGCGTGGCCGCGTTCGGCATCGACGCGCCCAGGCCGATGCCGGTCAGGAAGCGCAGCACCGTCAGCGACGCGACGCCGGTCGCAAAGGCGGACGCCACGCTCCATATCCCGAAGAACAGCACCGCGCCGACCATCACCGTCTTGCGTCCGAAGCGGTCGGACATCGGGCCGGCGGTGAGCGCACCGAACGCGAGGCCGAGCAGGCCGCCGCTCATCACGGGGCCGAGCGCGTCGCGCGGAATCGCCCATGCGCTTGAAATCGACGGCGCGATAAAGCCGATCATCACCGTGTCGAGCCCGTCCAGCATCACGATCAGCATGCATAACAGCAGAACCAGCCACTGGAAGCGGCCGACCGGTTGCGCGTCGAGGAAGTACTGGACGTCGAGCGGCTCGATCCGATCCGTTTCGCGATACTGATTAATATGAGGTCGTGGCCGAGCGGCCGCTTGCGAGGAAGTCATCGAATGTCTCCGGAGTATCGTTGTTGTCGTCGCGTCGAATGCCCGGGCCACACGCGGGCGTTACGCCGCAGGTGAAGCCCGGCCCGTCGTTGCCGCCGCGCGCTCAGGCCGGCACGGCCGCCGCGTCGATCACCGCGCGTGTCGCTTCGCGCAGCCGGCGCGCGCGCGCCACCGCAGGGGTCGTGTTCGCCCATTGCTGGTTCGGCACCTCGACGCTCACCGGCAGGTGCGCGGGCAGCGCGCGCAGGATGCCCGTCAGATCGAGGCCGCCGTCACCCGGCATCAGCCGCGCGCAGCGCGCCTGGAACAGCAGCGTGTCGACGTCGGTCGGCCGCTCGGCCGGCGCATCGCAGAACTGCACGTAGCCGAAGTAGTGGCGCGGCAACGCGCTCAACGTGTCGAGCGACGACCCCGCGCGGTCGAAGTGGATTGGATCGACGATCAGCCCGGTGTTGCGACGGCCACATGCATCGACGATGCGCGCGCCGATGTCGAGATCCTTCACGTCGGTCCACGGCATCGGCTCCAGCGACGGCGACAGGCCGAGCGGCGCGGCGAGATCGCACAGACGGCCGAGCCGCTCGACGGTGCGCGCTTCGTCGGGATCGTTGCCCGCGACGAGCACGTAGCGCGCGCCAAGTTCCGCGGCCGTTTCGAGCATCGGCAGGTAGTCCGTCACGTCGGTATCGGGCTTCAGACGTGCGATTTCGACGTCGAGCACGCGCATGCCCGTATCGCGCAGGACCGCCAGCGTCTCGCGCCGCAGCGGCGTGTCGCCGACAATCGCGTGGCGGACCTCGGTATCGGTGGCCGGCAGCAGGCGCAGGCCGACGTAGTCGTAGCCCGCGTCGACCGCGCATTGCACCATCTGCGGCGGATTCAGCTCGAGCACGGTCAGCGCCGACAACGACAGCGCGCGGGATTGAGGCTGGGTCATGTCGTCTCCTTGATCGTCATCGCGTCACGTTCAGCGCAGCGGCGAAAACGGCGCGGGCACACAGATCGTCGAGGCCATCGTCGTCAGGTGCGCCGGGCCGCCCTTCGGCGGCCAGATGCCGTCCTTGACCGCTTCCGCCCGAATGCGCGAACGCTCGTCCACGCTCGCATACGGCCAGATGTTCAGAAAGCGCGGCACGTCGCCGTCGAGCGCATACATCGCGCCGACCAGCGGCGAGCGCTTGATACGTTCCGGCACGGCCTGTTCCCACACGTCGATCGTCTGCTGCAGGCTGCCGAGCTTCGTGCCGTACACGCGCATCTCGTAGATGCCGCCGTGCACGGCCGGCTCGATCGGCGGCAGGAACGGGAACAGCGCGTAGCTGCCCGTCTTCACGTCGACGATGGCGTCGCCGCAGCCGAACGGGTTGCCTTCGAGCAGCATTCGCTTGCGCTCGGCGACCAGTGCGGCTTCCGACGCATAGCCGCGCAGCACCAGCACCTGGCCGAGCGCGCCGATGTCGGAATACCAGCAGCCGAGCAGCCTGCCGCCCTGCGGATCGCCGCTTGCCTGGATCCCTTCGAAGACCCGCGCATTCGCGCCGATCTTCACCGTAAGCGTCACTACGTCATACAGTGTCATTCCATTGTCCTCGAGGATGAATCGACGCCGGGGCGCGCGCCATCGGGCGCGGCGTCGGCAAGAGAAAGCGCGGCGAGATAGCCGAAGGTCATCGCAGGCCCGAGCGTGATGCCGCCGCTCGGATAGCAGCCGCCCATCATGCTGGCTGCATCGTTGCCGACCGCGTAGAGGCCGGCGATCGCCGCGCCGCTTCGATCGAGCACGCGCGCATCGCGGTCGGTCGCGAGGCCCGCGAACGTGCCGAGGCTGCCGGGCAATAGCTTCACGGCATAGAACGGCCCCGCCTCGATCGGCGCGAGACACGGATTCGGCCGATGCGCCGCATCGCCCTGCACGCGGTTGTACGGCGTCGAGCCTTTGTGAAACGCCGGATCGGCGCCCTGCTTCGCATACTGGTTGTACGCGGCCACCGTGTCCGCGAGCGCACGCGCATCGATCCCGCACGCGTGAGCCAGCGCATCGAGCGTCGCGCCGCGCTTCAGGTAGCCGGAACGCAGGTACGGGCCGACCGGGAACGGCCGCGGTTTCGAAAAACCGAGCCCGTAACGCCGCTGGAAACGGTGGTCGCAAATCAGCCATGCGCAGACTTCGTCGCCGGCGGGCGTCGTATCCAGCAGCGCGGAGATGAAGTCGTGATACGACGACGCCTCGTTCACGAAGCGCCGGCCTGCGCGCGTCACCGCGATCACGCCCGGTTTCGCGCGCTCGATCAGGTGCGGAAATGCAACGGCGGCGGCGCCCGCTTGCGGCACCAGCGACACGGGCGCCCACGCGGCCGGCGCATCGAGCGTCTGGTCGAAATGCGCGCCGACCGCTTCACCGAGCCGGATGCCGTCGCCGGTATTGCAGAGCGGCGCTGCCGACCAGTGTTCGCGCCCGGACGGCGTATACGCGAAAGTCTGCGCGCGCCGCGCCGGATCGTGCGGAAAGCCGCCGCACGCAAGCACGACCCCGCGCGCTGCGCGTACCTCATGCACGACGCCGTCGATCTCGACCCGCGCGCCGGTCACGCGTTCGGCGTCGCGCATCAGGCCGATCGCTTTCGCATGCGTGCGCAGGTCGACGCCGCGATCGGCCGCCGATTTCAGCAGCCGAGCGACGAGTGCATTGCCGTTGACGAGATGCATCGAACGTCCGTGGCGCAGCTTGTGCCACGCAAACGCAGCCAGCCGGCGACTCGCGTACAGCGCCGACTTCGGCGAGCGCGTCGCGCGATAGAAGTGCGCGAGATCCTGCCCGGACGCGAGCGCCATCCCCCTGATCGTCGTGACCGACAGCGGCTCGCGCAGCTTGTCGATCAGCGGGCCTAGCTCGCGGCCGTCGAACGGCATCGCGCAGACCGAGCGCCCGCCCGCACCGGCGCCCGGCGTCGTATGGAAATCGGGAATGCGGTTGCCGTCGATGAAGCGCACGGCCGTATGCCGTTCGAAAAACGCGACCATCTCCGGGCCGCGTTCGAGCAGCGCATCGACCTTGTCGGCGTCGTAGTGCGCGCCCAGTTCGTGCTTCAGATAGGTGCGCGGCGCATCGATGTCCTCGCGGATTCCCGCGCGCGTCGCGAGCGGATTGCGCGGAATCCACATCCAGCCGCCCGACCACGCGGTCGTGCCGCCGAACACGGCCTCCTTCTCCGCGACGATCACGCGCAGGCCCCGCGCGGCCGCCGTCACCGCCGCCGCGAGCCCGCCCGCGCCGGAGCCCAGCACCAGCACGTCGCAGTCGAGTATCGGTTCACGCTTCATGTTCGCTATGCCCGTTCAGTGTCCCCAACGCCGGATGCGATGTCATCGCGACGTTTGTGGAATGTTCTTTCTATGTGGAATACTATTCCACTAATTCGAGTTTCGCAAAGACTTTGTGACGACAGGGAGGCACGACAATGCGGGTACTGGTAACGGGCGGCAGCGGTTTTCTCGGCGCGTGGATCATCAGGAGGCTGCTGGCACGCGGCATCGACTGCGTGAGCTTCGACGTGGGCGCGAACCCGCGCCTGGTCGAAGCGCTCGCCCCCGCGCGCGCCGCGGCGGTGCACTGGCGCACGGGCGACGTCGCCGATGCGGCGGCCACCGCGCGCGCGCTCGACGGCTGCGACGCGGTGATCCATCTCGCCGGCATCCTCACGCCCGCCTGTGCGGCCGACCCGGTGCGTGGCGCGCAAGTCAACCTGATCGGCACGCTGAACGTGTTCGAGGCCGCTCGCGCGGCCGGGCTGCGGCGCGTGCTCTATGCGAGCAGCGCCGGCGTGTTCGGCCCGGACGACGGCGCGGTGCCGTTGCCGCAGACCCACTACGGCGCGTTCAAGCTCGCGTGCGAAGGCTCGGCGCGTGCGTACTGGCACGACCACGGGATCGCAAGCGTCGGCTTCCGCCCGCTGGTGGTCTACGGCGCCGGACGCGAGACGGGTTCGAGCGCCGGGCCGAGCCTCGCATGCCGCGCGGCCGCACGCGGCGAGCGCTATACGATTCCGTTCAGTGGCACGACGGGCCTCGTCTACGCGGACGATGTCGCGGCTGCGTACGAGGCCGCGCTGCTGCACGACTTCGACGGCGCGCACGCGTTCACGCTGGCCGGCGAGATCACGCCGGTGACCACGCTGATCGAGCGGATCGCGGCCATCGCGCCGGATGCGCACATCGATGCGGACGGGCCGCCGCTGCCGATCGCGACGGACTTCCCCGACGATCCCGCGCTCGCGCGGTTGCTGCCGGGCCTGCCGCGCACCGCGCTCGACGACGGCCTGCGGCAGACCATCGCGTTCTATCGCCACGGCGTGCCGGCGCTCGCCGCGGCCGGCCGCTAGGGCCTGTTCAGGCTCGCGATGGCGGCGGGCGCCACCGCGGTGCGCGCCGCCACCGCGCGATGCACGGCGAGCGTCGCCGCGAGTGTGCGCGCCGCGTCGTCCGCCGAACACAGCGGCGCTTCGTCGCCGGCGATCACCGCCGCGAAATGGCGCAGCTGCTCGTGGTAAGGGTCCGCGTCGTGCGGCGTGCAGCGCTCGACCGTCAGCGGCTCGTGCCAGCCCTTCGCGCCGCGATACGCCCAGAGATCGAGCTGCGGCAGCGTGAGCGACGCATCGGTGCCGATCAGGAAATGGGTATTCACCTGCTGGCGCGGATAGTGCGCGGCCTCGCCCGCGGCGAGATCCCAGTTCCACGGCGACACCGCACAGTCCGACACGGCCAGCGTGCCGAGCGCGCCGCTGTCGAAGCGCAGCAGGACCGCAGCCGTGTCCTCGACGTCGAAACCGCGCACGCCGTTCGAGGTCTGCGCGCAGACTTCGACGATCTCGCCGAGCAGGAAACGCATGATGTCGATGTCGTGAATCAGGTTGATCAGCACGGGGCCGCCGCCTGCCTGGCGGCGCCACTCGACGTCGAAATACGCGTCGGGCTTGTAGAACGTCGCGAGCGCATTGGCCGCGACGGGCCGGCCGAGCCGACCCGACTGCACGATCTCGCGGGCACGCCGCAGTATCGGATTGTGCCGACGATGGTGCCCGACCAGCAGCGGCACGCCGGCTTCGCGCGCGGCGCGGCTCATGGCAGCCGCCGCGTCGACGCTGTCCGACACCGGTTTCTCGATCAGCGCGGGGACGCCGCGCGCGATACATGCGAGGCCGACCGCCACGTGTGTCGCATTCGGCGTCGCGACGATCGCGCCGTCCGGACGCACCTCGTCGAGCATCGCCGCGTAGTCGGCGAACCAGCGCAACCCCTCGGCGCGCGCGAACTGCTCCGCCGCCGGCGACGGGTCCGCGATCGCCACCACCTCCACCTGCGGATGCACCCGCGCGCGCTCCACATGCATCCGTCCGATCGCACCAGCACCGGTCACTGCCAGCCGTCTCCTTGCCATCGCTTCATCTCCTTTTCGGGTTTACGACGCGTGTCCGCGACCAACCGGGTGAATACCCCGATTTCTTGAAATCGTCTTTGATTGTTGAATGCTATTCCAGTTTGAACTAGAGTTCACCAAAAAATTGCCGCGCGCCGCGATGGCGCGGCGTCGACCCATCACCGGGAACAGGAGCGCAGACAGATGACGGACCAGCACCAGCAGGACGACACCCTTTCCAGCCATCGGCGCGACGCATCCGACAGCCCGGCGCCGTCGCGGCGCGCGTGGCTCGTGACCGCGGGCAAGGCGCTCGCGGGCGGCGCGGCGGCGCTCGCCGCGCCCGCGATCGTGCGCGCCCAAGGCGAGCAGCCGCTGAAGCTCGGCCTGCTGATGGCCAAGCAGGGCGTATGGACCGAACAGGGCGAAGTGATCGCCAACGGCGTCAAGCTCGCGCTCGACGACGCAGGCAACCACGCGCGCGGCCGCCGCATCGATCTCGTGTGGTACGACGAACCCAATCCGCAGTCGGCGCAGCAGAACATGCAGAAGCTCGTCGAGCAGGACAAGGCGATCGCGGTGATCGGCGGCACCAACAGCGGCACGTCGCTGGCGATGTCGTCGGTCGCGTGGCGCACCAAAACGCCGTATATCGCGCCGAACGCCGCCGCGCGCGAGCTGACGGGCAGCAGTTGCAACCCGTATACGTTCCGCGTGCTGAGCCCGACGCCCGTCACCTGCCGTGCGCTCGCGCCGTCGCTGTTCGCGATCGGCAGGAAATGGCACTTCCTGGTCGCGAACTACGCGTACGGACAGGACATCCAGCGTTCGATGTCCGAGCTGCTGAAGCAGTCCGGCGGCACGATCACCGGCGCCGACGTCACGCCGCTGAACACGACCGATTTCAGCTCGTTCATCCTGAAGATCCGCCAGTCGAAGCCCGACGTCGTGCTGCTCGGGCTGCCGGGCGGCGACCTGTCGACGTTCCTGAAGCAATACGCGGAAATGGGCATGAAAGGCCGCATTCCGGTCGCGTGCCCGATCATCGGCGATTCGGATCTGTGGTCGATCAGCGTCGATGCGGCCACCGGCTACTACGGCAAGCCGTGGCACTTCAGCTCGCCCGGCCATTCGCCGGACGAAGTCGCGTTCGTCAAGCGCTACACGGCGAAGTACGGCAAGCCGCCCGCTGACAAGGCATGGATCGGCTGGTTCACGACGCGCGCGCTGCTGCAGGCGATCAACCAGGCGAAAAGCACGTCCGGCGCGGACATCGTGCAGAGCCTCGAGACCGTGCAGCTCGTCGACGGCAGCGGCCCCGCGCACTTCCGTCCATGGGATCACCAGCTGCTGCGGCGCTGGACCGTGTTCAAGGTGAAGGACCGGATCGCCGACAAATGGGACTGGCTCGACCCGATCTCCGTCGTGCCGCAGAACCCTGCCGAACTCGACCGCCTGTACGGCACGCGGCAGGAGATTGGCTGCACGATGGCCGCGCGCTGACGGCGCGCCGCCGCGTCGCCGGCGCATGCGCCGGCAAACCTCGAGCGGATCCCGCGCACGCTGCCCGCCCCGCGCCCAAACGGCGCGGCGCTGGCCCGGCGGGTCGCACACTGGAGATGGGCATGGCAGAAATGGTGTTGTCCCAGGTTGCCAACGGACTGGTGCTGGGATTCCTTTACGTGCTGCTCGCGATCGGGCTGTCGATCATCTGCGGGCTGCTGGGCATCGTGAATTTCGCGCATGGCGCGCTGTTCGCGCTCGGCGCGTATTTCGCGATCGCGCTATCGACGCAGTTCGGCTGGGCGGCCGTCGTGCTCGCGCCGCTGCTCGTCGCCGCGGTCGGCGTGCTGATCGAGGTGGTCTTCATCCGGCGGCTGTACGGCAAGGAGCCGCTGCTCAGCCTGATCGTCACGTTCGCGCTGTCGCTGCTGATTACCGCGCTGACGCGACTCGTGTGGGGCGCGGGCGGCCTGCCGTTCAGCCCGCCCGACGCGCTCGGCGGCCTGCTCGTCTACGGGCCGCTGCTGATCACGAAATACCGGCTGTTCGTGCTCGGCGCGACGGTCGCGATCCTCGTCGCGCTGTGGTGGTTCATGAACTACACGCCGTACGGGCGGATCCTGCGCGCGGGCAGTCGCGATCCGGAGATGGTCGGCCTGCTCGGCATCAACCTGCCGCGCGTGCTGACCGGCGCGTTCGCGCTCGGCGCGCTGCTCGCGGGCGCCGCCGGCGTGCTGGCCGCGCCGCTGCTCACGGTCACGCCGGGCATGGCGACCGCCGCGGTGATGCCCGCGTTCGTGATCGTCACGATCGGCGGCCTCGGCTCGTTCGCGGGCGCCGTGGTCGCGGGCCTGCTGGTCGGCATCGTGACGGCGCTGGCCGTGCAGTTCTTTCCCGAAGGCTCATCGGTCGCGATGTACGTGCTGATGGCCGTCGTCCTGCTGGTACGCCCTCGCGGGCTGTTTGGCGAACGCTGGGAGCGCTTCGAATGAAACTCGGCCATCTGACTCGGCACCCGATCGCGGTGCTCACCCTCTCGCTGGTCGCCGTGTCGCTCGCGCTCACCGCGACCGGCACACCGCTCGAACGCGCGACGCAGATCGCGATCTACACGCTGTACGGGATGGGCGTGAACCTGCTCGTCGCCTACACGGGGCTGGTGCCGTTCGGCGCATCGGTGTTCTTCGGCACGACCACCTATCTGGTCGCCGTGTCGCTGCTGCACGTGCTTGGCAACGAAGTGCTCGCGCTCGCGGCCAGCGTGATCGTGACGACCGTGCTGGCCGCGCTGATCGGCGCGATCGTGTTGCGCCGGCGCGGGCTGTACTTCTCGCTGCTCACGCTCGCCTGCTCGCAGATCGCGTTCGAGATCGCGTTCAAGTGGACCGACGTGACCGGCGGCGAAAACGGCCTGCAGAACGTGCCGCGCCCGACCTTCCCGACGGCCGCCGCCTTCCACGTGTTCGCGTGCGTGACGGTGATCGCCGTCGCCTGGCTGCTGTGGCGCATCGTGCATGCGCCGTTCGGGCGCGCGCTGCAGGCGTTGCGCGACAACGAGCAGCGCGCGGCGAGCCTCGGCTACGACACCTACCGGCTCAAGTTGCGCGCCTTCGTGATCTCGGCGGCCGTGATCGGCTATGCGGGCGGCCTGCTGTGCCTGATGCTGCAGGGCGCGTATGCGAACAACCTGAGCTGGGAACACGCGGGCGACAGCCTGCTGATGACCGTGCTCGGCGGCGTCCACCAGTTTCTCGGGCCGCTGTGGGGTGCGATCGCGTTCATCCTGCTCGAGGACAAGCTGAGCAGCCTCACCGAGCACTGGTGGCTGATCTTCGCGCCGATCGTCATCGCATTCGCGTTCTTCTCGCCCGAAGGCATCCACGGCATCGTGCAGCGCGTGCTGCGGCGGTCGCGCTGGACACTCGTGCGCGACACGATTCCCGCGCGTCCCGACGTCATCGCACCGTATCGCGCAAGCCGCATCGACTCCGATCCCGCTACGCCGGTGCTGAGCGTGCGCGGCCTGTCGAAGCGTTTCGGCTCGCTGGTGACCGCCGACCGGATCGACCTCGACGTCCATCCGTACCGGCTGCACAGCTTCATCGGCCCGAACGGCGCGGGCAAGACCACCTTCTTCAACATGCTGACCGGCGTGCTGTCTCCGAGCGCCGGCACGATCACGTTCGACGGCCGCGACGTGACGAAGCTCGCGATGTTCCGGCGCGTGCGGCTCGGCATGAGCCGCTCGTTCCAGATCCTCAGCGTGTTCCGCAACCTCACCGTGTTCGAGAACGTGCGTGTCGCCGTGCAGGCCGCGCAGCACGATCGCCTCGGCCTGTGGCGCGACGCGCACAAGCTCGACGAACAGAATGCGCAGACCTGGTCGCTGCTCGCGGCGGTCGGCCTCGTCGAGCGCGCGGCGCACGCGTGCGAAAGCCTGTCGCACGGCGAGCAGCGCCTGCTCGAAATCGCGCTGTCGCTCGCGACGCGCGCGCGCCTGCTGCTGCTCGACGAGCCGCTCGCCGGTCTCGCCGAAGCCGATCGCGCGCGCGTCGCCGCGATCATTCGCGAGCTCGCGAACCATCATGCGGTGCTGCTGATCGAGCACGACATCGACCGCGTGCTGACCATCTCGGATCGCGTCAGCGTGCTGCATCGCGGCCGTCTGATCGCGGACGGCTCCCCCGCCGAGGTTGCGCGCCATCCGGAAGTGATCGAAGCGTACCTCGGTCATGCGAAAGGCGAACGGCCGGTCGATGCGCGGCTCGCCGCGCGCGACGACGAAGCTCGCGCGCACGACGGTGCGGCGGCAGCCGCGCGCCGGCCGCTGCTCCGTCTCGAAAACGTAAAGGCGGGCTACACCGGCAACACGATCCTCGACGGCATCGACATCACGCTGCACGAAGGCGAAGTGATCGCGATCCTCGGACGCAACGGCGTCGGCAAGACGACGACGCTGCGCGCCGCGACCGGCGTCGCCGACGTCACGGCCGGGCGCATCACGTTCGACGGCCACGACATCACCGGCCGCCCCGCGCACGAGATCAACCGCCTCGGCCTCGCGATGGTGCCCGAGGGCCGCAGGCTGTTCCCGAACCTCACCGTCGCGGAAAACCTGCGGCTCGCCGCGCGCAAGGGCGGCGCGAGCGTCGACGAGATGTTCGCGCTGTTCCCGCGCCTCGCGACCCGCAAGGACGCGCGCGCCGAACACCTGTCGGGCGGCGAGCGGCAGATGGTGGCGATCGCGCGCGCGTTGATGGCGCCCGCGAAGGCGATCCTGCTCGACGAGCCGTTCGAAGGGCTCGCGCCCGCCGTCGTGCAGGAAGTGCTCGACGCGGTCGTGAAGCTGCGCGAGCGCGCGAGCGTGGTGATCGTCGAGCACCAGGCCGACATGGTGCTGCCGATCGCCGACCGCGCGTACGTGCTCGTCAACGGCCGCGTCGCCCACGAAAGCAGCGCGGCCGCGCTCGAACAGGACGCGGCCACGCAGGCAAGACTGCTCGGCATTGTGCATGACGATGCCGGTTCAACCCTGGAGATGAAAACAGCATGACTTCCCCTCTGACCGCGCCCGTTCCCGTTTCGCTCGACGAAGGCCTGAGCGGCGCGACGCGCATCCACTTCATCGTCGGCGACCCGATCGCGCAGGTGCGCTCGCCGAACGGCGTGACGGCCGCGCTGCGCGAGGCCGGCCGCGATGCGCTCGTGGTCCCCGCGCATGTCGCGCCGGACCATCTCGCGGCGTTCTTCGCGGGCGTGTCGCCAATGCGCAATGTCGACGGCGTGATCGTCACCGTGCCGCACAAGTTCAGCGCCGCCGCATTCTGCACGAGCCTATCTGACGAAGCTGCGTTCCTCGGCGCGGTGAACACGCTGCGCCGCACGGCTGACGGCGGCTGGCACGGCGGCATGTTCGACGGCATCGGCTTCGTCGCCGCGCTCGCCGACGCCGGCTGCGACCTGCGCGGGAAGCGCGCGCTGCTGGTCGGCGCGGGGGGCGCCGGCTCGGCGATCGGCCACGCGCTGGTGACGGCGGGCGCCGCGTCTGTCGACGTGCGCGACAACGACGCCGTGCGCGCCGGCGCACTCGTCGGACGGCTCGCCGCATTGCAGCGCGGCGCGGTGTGCATCGCCACTGAGGACGTCGCGCCCGAGGCGTTCGACGTGATCGTCAATGCGTCGCCGATGGGTATGCGCGCGGACGATCCACTGCCTATCGACGTGTCGCGCGTGCCGGCCACCACGTTCGTCGGCGACGTCGTCACGAAGCCGCCATTGACGCCCTTCATCGAAGCGGCGCGCGCACGCGGCTGCCGCACCGTCACCGGCACACAGATGTTCGCGCGCGTGTGCGACCGCATGGTCGCGTTCCTGACGGAGCCCTCCGCATGAACGCGCGCGCGATCTGCGCGCGCATGAGCCCGCCCGGACACCGCGCGCGCCGCTGACCCGCTTCCGCTGTACGACGGCGGCGCGCCGCGCCGCCGCCCCCGTATCGCCACAACAATCAGGAGACACCCGATGAAACATCGTCGTACCGCCCGCCGCGCGCTCGCGGCCAGCGCCGCACTGCTCGCCGCCTCGCCTGCGTTCGCGCAGTCGAGCATCACGCTCTATGGCGTCGTCGACAACGGCATCGCCTACCAGAGCAGCCAGACGACGCTCGGCTCCACCGCCGGCGGCCATGCGTCGGTCAAGATGGCGACCGGCGTGTGGGCCGGCAGCCGCTTCGGCGTCAAGGGCTCGGAAGATCTCGGCGCCGGCACGAAGGCCGTGTTCGTGCTCGAGTCGGGCCTCAACTCCGCGAATGGTGCGCAGCAGTACACCGACGCGATGTTCGGCCGCCAGGCGTGGGTCGGCTTCACGAACCCCGCGTATGGGTCGCTGACGTTCGGCCGCCAGTACGCGTCCTACTACCAGCTCCTTTCTCCGTACAGTCCGACCAACTGGCTGACCGGCTTCTTCGGCGCGCATCCGGGCGACATCGACGGGCTCGATACGATCTATCGCGCGAACAATACGATCGAATACACGTCGCCGAAACTCTACGGCTTCACGTTCGGCGGCTCGTATTCGCTCGGCGGCGTCGCGGGCAGCATGAACGCCGGTTCGACCTGGACCACCGCGATCCAGTACGCGAACGGCCCGCTCGGGATGGCGGTCGGCTTCTCGCGGATCAACAACTCGACACCCGGCGGCGGCGCGTTCGGCGCGAATTCGACGACCTCGAACAACGGCGCGCAGGCGGGCGTGTCCGCGCTCACGAACGGCTATCAGACGGCGCAGGCGCAACAGCGCTTCGCGGTCGGTGCGAGCTACGCGTTCAACAATGCATGGGACGTGTCGGCGACCTATTCGAACGTGCAGTACATCCCGGGCGCCGGCTCGAAGTTCGCGCAGACGGCGATCTTCAATACCGGCGGTATCGTGCTGCACTGGAAGCCGGGCACCGCCTGGGATCTCGGCGCGGGCTACAGCTTCACGCGCGCGACCAAGGCCAACGGCATTACGAGCGCCGCGCAGTATCAGCAGTTCAACCTGTCGCAGTACTACGCGTTGTCGAAGCGCACCGGACTCTATGCGCTCGAGGCGTACCAGCGCGCGAACGGCACCACACTCGGCACGAACGGCAGCGGCCAGATCATCGCCGCGACCGCGACGCTCGGCGACGGCTTCAACGCGGCGCCGTCGTCGACGCGCAGCCAGTTCGCGGCCGGCGTCGGCATCGTGCACCGGTTCTGAACGGCGGCGCCGGCGTCGTTCGACGCTTTGACGCTTCAACGCCCGCGCATGCGGGCGTCTCCGTTTGGTCCCGCGACGGAACGCAGGTGGCCCGCTCAATTGCACACTTTTTTAGAACACTATTCCACTTTCATATTAATTGGAATAACATTCCACAATCATCAAGACATCGTCCGCCACGCGTCGAATCGGCATGCGCGGCGGCACGGAACGAAGGAGACGTGGACATGGGTGCGGTCGTCGAACAGCGCTGGGACGAAGAAGTGGATCTGCTGGTATTCGGCGCGGGCGCAGCGGGCATGACTGCCGCGCTGGTCGCGGATCACGAGGGGCTGGCCGTCCTCGTGTGCGAAAAGACCGCTGCCGTGGGCGGCATCACGGCCACGTCGGGCGGCACGACGTGGGTGCCGGGCACGCGCCTGAGCGTCGAGGCGGGCGTACCCGACAGCGTCGAGGATGCGCGGCGCTTTCTGCAGTCGGTAGTCGGCGCGCGCGGCGGCGACGACGCGCGTGAAGCCTTCCTGCAAAGCGGCCCGGCCGCCATCGACGAACTGGCGCGCATCAGCGACGTGAAATTCATCGCCGCCGCCGCGCATCCCGATTACGTGAACGGGCCCGGCGCCGCCTACGGCGGCCGTGCGCTCGTGCCCGCGCCGTTCGACGCACGCGTGCTCGGCCGCGCCTTCGCGCGTGTGCGGCCGCCGCGCAAGGAATTCATGGGGCTCGGCGGGATGATGGTCGCGCGCAACGACCTGAACGCGCTGCTCGCGCCGTTCGCGTCGGCAGCGAACTTCAGGCGCACGCTCGCCGTTGTCGGCCGCTATGCGCTCGACCGATTGCGCTTTGCGCGCGGCACTCAACTCGTGATGGGCAACGCGCTGGCCGCACGGCTTTACTACAGCCTGCTCAAGCGGCGTGTCGACGTGCGCTTCGACACGCCGCTGCTCGAACTCGTGCGCGAGAATGGCCGCGTCGTCGGCGCGATCGTCGCGACGCCGGACGGTGGCCGCAGGCGGATCGGCGCGCGGCGCGGCGTGGTGCTCGCGACCGGCGGCATCACGCGTCATCCTGCGCTGCGCCGGCAGTTGTTCCCGGCCGCCGCGCAGCCGCTGTCGCTGTCGCCGGACACCCATACCGGCGACGGCGTCGATCGCGCGCAACGCGTCGGCGCACGTGTCGAGGACGGCGGCGACAGCCCCGGACTGTGGATGCCGTGCTCGATCCGCCGTGCATCGGCCACCGACTCCGGCGGCGACAGCGTATGGCCGCATATCATCCTCGATCGCGCGAAGCCCGGCCTGATCGCGGTCAACCGTCGCGGCGAACGCTTCGTCAACGAGTCGAACTCGTACCACGACTTCGTGATGGGGATGTTGCACGACGACGGCAACGGGCCAAGCGTGCCGGCCCACCTGATCGTCGACGACGCGTTCATCCACACGTACGGCCTCGGCCTGCTGATGCCTGCACGCAGCGCGACCCGCATCGCCGAGTTCGAACGCGCCGGCTACCTGGTGAAAGGCGCGACGCTGGCCGAGCTGGCTGCGAAGCTGCAGGTGGACGCCGCCGGTCTCGCGCGTACCGTCGAGACTTAGAGACGGTTTCAAAAAGGCCCGGTGGGGCTGTTAACTTGCGCGGCGAGCTGTTAACCTCAGGCATCGGAACAACTGAGACCGAGGAGATGGCCAAGCCGATCATTGACGACGAACTGTGGACATTGATCGAGCCGTTATTGCCGCCACCCAAGCCGCGGCGCGAGAAAAACCCAGGCCGCCTGCCTGTTTCGAATCGCGCCGCGCTGACCGGCATCCTGTTCGTTCTCAAGACCGGACTGCGCTGGCGCGACCTGCCCGCCGAGATGGGCTGCGGCTCGGGCGTGACTTGCTGGCGACGGCTACGCGATTGGCAGGCTGCGGGCGTATGGGATCGCCTGCACGAATTGCTGCTTGCGAAGCTGCGAGCAGCAGACCAAATCGATTTCTCGCGAGCCGCAGTCGATTCCTCATCGATTCGCGCCGTTGGGGCGGGCCAAAAACTGGGCCAAACCCCACCGATCGCGCGCGACCAGGTTCTAAGCACCACATCGTCACCGACGCCAATGGCACGCCGCTCGCGGCGATCCTGACCGGCGCGAACGTTCACGATGTCACGCAGCTGCTGCCGCTGATCGATGCGATTCCGCCAATTCGTGGGTTGCGCGGCCACCCACTGCAGAGACCGCGCGTGGTCTACGCCGATCGCGGTTACGACTCTGAGCGGCATCGACGCGCGTTGCGCGATCGCGGTATCGAGCCGGTTATCGCCAAGCGCCGCACCGAACATGGCAGCGGCCTTGGAAAATATCGCTGGGTCGTTGAACGCACGCATGCCTGGCTGCATCACTTCCGTCGTCTCCGCATTCGTTTCGAGCGCCGTGCAGACATTCACGGCGCGTTCCTCAAACTCGGTTGCTGCCTGATCTGCTGGAATACCCTTCGGCGGGCCGACCAGTCTTTATGAAACCGTCTCTTACAACCGTGACGCCGCGGACGGCAAGGACACCGCGTTCCGGCGCGGCAGCAGCGCGATGAGCCGCTTCAACGGCGACCCGGCGCAACAGCCGAATCCGTGCATCCGGCCGATTGGCGCGGGGCCGTACTACGCAGTGACCGTATGGCCCGCCGATCTCGCGTGCAGCGCGGGCCTGAGCGGCACCGCGAACGGCGAGGTGCTCGATGCCGACGGGCGCGTGATCCCCGGCCTGTTCGCGTGCGGCAACGATCTCGCGTCGATCTTCCGCGGCACCTACCCCGGCCCCGGCACGACGCTCGGGCCGGCCATCGTGTTCGGCTGGCGCATCGCGAAGTTCGCTGCGCATGGAGAGGTGGCGGCGGGCGATCCTGCGGCAAGCGGTTCTACGGCAGGCGACGCATCGTCCGCGGCGCCGCACCGGCCCGTGTGCGCCGACGCACATGACTGACGAACCGGCGCGCACGGCCTGCCATAATGCGATGGCCGCCCCCATCATCGAGGAGGAACCGCAGATGCAACGCATCGTCAACCGCCATTCGCTGAACCTGCCGAAACTGGGCCTCGGCACCTGGCCGATGCTCGGCGACACGTGCACGCGCGCCGTCGCAAGCGCGCTCGAATCGGGCTATCGGCATGTCGACACCGCCGCCGCATACGACAACGAAGCGGCAGTCGGCAATGCGATCGCCGCCTCGGCCGTCCCGCGCGAGCAGATCCATGTGACGAGCAAGGTCTGGTGGGACCAGCTGAGCCCCGCGCGCATGCGGCAATCGTTCGACAACACGTTGCGCGCGCTGCGCACCGACTACGTCGACCTGTTCCTGATCCACTGGCCGGCACCCGACTGGAATCTCGCGGAAACGATCGACACGCTGGTGTCGTTCAGGGAACAGGGCCGCGCCCGTGCGATCGGCGTCGCGAACTTTCCGCTCGCGCTGCTGCACGAGGTCGTCGACGTGATGCAGGCGCCGCTGGCCGCGATGCAGGTCGAATATCACGTGCTGCTCGGCCAGACCCGGCTGCTGCAGTTTGCCGAACAGCACGACATGGCGCTGATCGCGTACAGCCCGCTCGCGCGCAACCGCGTGTCGACGATCCCGGAACTGCAGCGGATCGCCGACAAGCATCGCGTGCTGCCGACGCAGGTCGCGCTCAAATGGCTGCTCGACCAGCCGAATGTGGCCGCGGTGCCAAAGGCGGCCGGGAAGGACAACCAGCTCGCCAATCTCGCGTCGCTCGACGTCGAACTGGACGACCACGATCGTGCAATGATTGCCGGGCTGCCGAAGGATCAGCGGCTCGTGAGCCCGGCGTTCGCGCCGAAGTGGGATCCCGCGGGGTAACGCCGGCGCGCGTGTCGATCGCGGCAACAGCTGCGATGCGCGGACGCCGGCGCATCGCGGCCGCTCAGTGCTGCTGCACCGCCGACCCCGCGGTGCGATCCTGCTCCGCGCCCTCTGCCCGGCGGCCGCCGATCATGTACAGTGCGCCGGCCGCCGCGAGCGCCGGCACCGCGAGCAGGCTGAACACGTCGCCGAAGCGCCAGCCGAGCCCCATCAGCATCGCACCGACGAACGCGCCGACCACACCGCCGATCCGGCCGATACCGAGCATCCACGCGACGCCGGTCGCGCGGCAGCGCGTCGGATAGAGACTGGCCGCATACGCGGACATCGACGTCACCGCACTCGTCACCACGGTGCCGCACAGGAAGATCAGCGTGCCGAGCGATGCGGCGTGCCCGATCGTGCGGCTCACCACGAGCACCAGCGCGCCGGCCACGACATACGCGCAGACGATCGTCCGGTTCGGATTGAAGCGGTCCATCAGCCAGCCGGCGCACAGATTGCCGAGCACGCCGCCGAGCGGAAACAGCGACGTCATCAGCGCGCCGTGCTCGGTGTCGAAGCCCGCATCGCGAAACAGCGTCGGCATCCAGTTGGTGAGCAGGTAATAGATCAGCAGTCCCATGAAATAGGCGGCCCACAGCAGCAGCGTGCGCGTGCGGAACCGGCCCGACAGCACCTGCGCGAGCGCGGATGCACCGCCGCCCGTCTCCGCGCGCGCTTCGGCGGCGACGAACGTACAGCCGTCGAAACGCGCGCGCGGCGCGATCCGCGCGATGCGCTCATGCGTGCCCTGTCGCACGGCGAGATACTGCGCGGACTCCGGCAGCAGCATTGCCAGCGCGATGGCGAGCACGATCGGACCGATCCCGCCGGCGCTCAGCACGCTCTGCCAGCCGAAGTGCGGAATCAGCCATGCCGACGTGATGCCGCCGACCGCGAGCCCGCACGAGAACCCGCAGAACATCGCATTGACCGCGACGCCGCGAATCCGCGCCGGTGCATATTCCGACATCAGCGTGACCGCGTTCGGCATCGCCGCGCCGAGGCCCAGGCCGGTCAGGAAGCGAAACGCCGTCAGCATGCCGATCGATTGCGCATGCGCCGACACGAGACTCCACGCGCCGAAGCATGCCACCGACAGCACCAGCACGGTCTTGCGACCGAGCCGGTCGGCACACGGGCCGGCAGCGAGCGCGCCGATGCCGAGCCCGGCCAGCGCCGCGCTCATCACCGGGCCGAGCGCGCTGCGCGCAATGCCCCAGTCCTGGACCAGCGCCGGCGCAATGAAGCCGATCGCGGCGGTGTCATAGCCGTCGGCGGCCACCACCAGAAAGCACAGGATCAGGATCAGCCACTGGCAAGGGGAAAAACGCTCGGCGTCGATGAACGACTGCACGTCGAGCGTACGCTGGGAAGTTGTCATCGTCTGTCTCCTATGATCCGTGCGCAGCGCGTCTGCGTCGCTTGCGCACGGGGGTCTCCGTATTTCGTTATCGGTCGCGCGTCGGCATCGACGGTGACGCTCAGTCCGGTGCTGCCTGTGCAGCGCCGTATGCATGCCAGCCGCCGTCGACGTTCAGCACGGTGCCGGTGATGTAACTCGCCGCATCCGATGCGAGGAACGCGATCGCGCGTGCGATCTCGTCCGGCTCGGCCAGCCGCCCGAGCGGCGTGCGGCGTTCGATCGCCGCGCGGTTCAACTGCCCGTTGCGCGCCAGCGTATCGACCAGTTCGGTCGCCACGTAGCCGGGTGCGACCGCGTTGACGCGCACGCCTGCGCGCGCCCACTCGCATGCCATCGAGCGCGTCAGCGACGCGATCGCGGCCTTCGCGGCGCCGTACGCGTTGCGCATCGGAATCCCGCTCTGGCCGGCAATCGAGCCGAGATTGACGATCGCGCCGGACCGTCGCGCGAGCATCACGCGCGCCGCCTCGCGGCTCGCGAGAAACGTGCCGCGCACATGCACGGCCAGCAGCCGGTCGAAGGCCGTCGCCGATTGCTCGAGCGTCGGCGCGTTCTGCTCGCCGATTCCCGCATTGTTGACCAGCACGTCGATCCGGCCGAAGCGCTCGGCGACGGTGCGCATCAACGCAACCACGTCGTCCTCGCTGGCCACGTCGACGCGCACGCCGACGTGGCCGCCGCCAAGTTCCGCTGCCCGTTGCGCCGCGCGCTCGCCGTCCAGGTCGGCGATCGCGACACGATAGCCGTCGTCGGCGAGCCGCGTTGCGCAGGCCCAGCCGATACCGTCGGCGCCGCCCGTGACGATCGCCACACGCAGGTTGCTCATGTCGTCTCCTGTTTTTGTCGATCGCGCCGTAGTCAGCGCGTCAGATACGCGAGACTCCGAAAATCGACGCGACGCACGATGCGGCTTTCCTGCGCGACGATCAGATGGCCGGATGCCTGCAGATAGGCGGGCCATTCCGGGTCGGCGTCGCGCGCGGTGCGGCGCGCGTCGTAGTCGGCGATGCTGTCGTAGCCCCACAGGTGGACCACCTGGTTCAGCGCGCCGATGTCGCTCATGTAGAAGCCGACCGGCGGGCCGAGATACTTGACCTGGATCGGCATCGCGAGCCGGTCGAAGATCTCGAGGAATTCCGCCATCCCGCGCGGGCGGATCGTGTAGATGCGATGGTCGACGAAGGCTTTCGAGTCAGACATGGTGAACTCCGGAGTCAGGCCGTCGCGCGCGCGGCGGCGGGCAATTCGGCGGCGGCGGGCGTCGGGTCGGCGATGCCGGCGATGTGGCGGGCGGTCAGGTAGCCGAACGTCATGATCGGCCCTAGCGTGATGCCCGCACCGGGATAGTTGCCGCCCATGATGCTGGCGCGGTCGTTGCCGACCGCGTAGAGGCCGGCGATCGGCCGGTCGTCGGCCGCCAGCACCTGTCCGGGCACGTTGGTGCGAATCCCGTCGAATGTGCCGAGATCGCCCATCAGCACCTTCAGCGCGTAGTACGGGCCGTCGCCGAGCGGCGCCACGCACGGGTTCGGACGATGGTCCGGATCGCCGAGATAGCGGTTGAACGACGTCGTGCCGCGGCCGAACGCCGGGTCCTCGCCGCGCGCGGCCGCTTCGTTGTAACGGCGCACGGTGGCCGCGAGATTCGCGGCATCGATGCCGGCCCGCTGCGCGAGTTCGGCGAGCGTGTTGCCCTTGACCAGATAGCCGTTGCGCAGCAGCGGCCCGAGCGGCACCGGCGCGGGCTTCGCAAAGCCGAGCCCGTACTTGCGGATCGTCGCGTGATCGCAGACGAGCCACATCGCCGTCTCGGCGTCGTCGCGACACGCGTCGATCATCGCGGCGCCGACGTCGTGGTAGGAATTCGATTCGTTGGTGAAACGCGTGCCGCGCCGCGTGACGCCGATCACGCCCGGCTTGTAGCGGTCGAGCAGATGCGGAAACACGCCGAAGCGCCCGTCGCCGAGCGGCACGCGCGACACCGGCATCCATGCGGCCGGCTGCGGATAGCGAATCTCGACGCGGCCGCCAGCGCGCTCGGCCAGCTTCGCGCCGTCGCCGGTATTGCCGGCTGGCACCGGCGACACGTGCTCGCCGCCGCGCGCGACATGCGGATACGCGCGGGCAATGCGCTCGACGTCGTGCGAGAAGCCGCCGCATGCGAGCACGACCGCCCGCCGCGCAACGACGTGGGTCGGCACGCCGTCGACATCGACCGTCGCGCCGACGATCCGACCGTCGCGCATCGCGAGCTCGCGCGCAGCGGCGTTCGTGAGGATCGGGATGCCGAGGTCCAGCGCCGATTTGGCGAGCCGTGCGGCGAGGGCATTGCCGCTCGTGACCTGCACGCCGCGGCGATACAGCGCGAGATCCTTTAGATGCGACGCGAGCCGCTTCGTCACGTACCACGCCGACTTCAGGGAGCGTGTCGCATTGAAGAAATGCCGGAGATCCGCGTTCGACGAATTGAACATCATGCCGATGAACGTGATGGTCTTCAGCGGCGGGCGCAGGCGCTCGAGATCGCGCCCCAGCGCGCGTGCATCGAACGGCGCGGCAACCACCGAGCGACCGATGTCGACGCCGCCCGGCAGGTTCGGGTGATAGTCGGGATAAAGCGTCGGGACGAACTTCACGTCGGTTTCGCGCTCGAAGAAGTCGAGCATCGCCGGGCCGTGTTCGAGAAAGGCCTCGATCGCGTCGTCGTCGTAGAACGTGCCCGCTTCGCCACGCAGATAGGTACGCGCGGCCTCGCGCGTGTCGCGCACGCCGTTCGCCAACGCATGGCGATTGCCGGGAATCCACAGCACGCCGCCGGAAAATGCCGTCGTGCCGCCGAAGCACGCTTCCTTCTCGACGACGATGACGTCGAGTCCCGCCTTGCGCGCGGTAATCGCGGTGGACAGGCCGCCTGCTCCTGATCCGATCACAAGCACGTCGCAGGTGAGCTGGGTGGAGCGCCGCTGATCGCTCATCGTGTTCTCCTCCTTCCGATGGCCGTGCCGCTCGACCGCGCCGCGCATTCGCGGGCGGGCTGGTGTCCGGCATGCGCCATGTCGTTGAATTACTTCGCGCCGGCTTCGTAGCCGGGCCGCGGAACCAGGTCCATCAGCATCGCGTCGAGGCCGCCGTCGACGACCAGCTCCGCACCGTTCACATAGGCCGCGCGCGGGCTGGCGAGAAACGCGACGACGTTCGCGATGTCGCCGGGACGACCGATGCGCCGGCTGGCGGTCATCGCGCTGCGGCGCGCCTCGATGTCGCCGTCCGCATAGAACGACTCGGACAGCGGCGTGCGGATCATGCCGGGGCACACGGTATTGCTGCGGATGCCGCGCGGCCCCCATTCGGCCGCGAGCTGGCGCGCCAGCATCGCGACAGCAGCCTTGCTCGCGCTGTACGCGCCGCTGTGCGTCTGCGGATGGCGCGCGGCGATCGACGCGACGTGCACGATCGCGCCCGCGCCGCGCGCGAGCATCGCGCGGCCGAACGCCTGCGTGCACAGCATGTAGCCGGTGAGGTTGACCCGCAGCATCGCGTTCCATGCGTCGAGGTCGATCGTCTCGATGCCGCCGGCACGCAACAGCCCCGCATTGTTGACGAGCACGTTCGCCGCACCGAGATGGCGCTGCACGTGCTCGACTGCCTGCGCGACGCTCGCGCAGTCGCCGATGTCGCATGCGATCGCGACGACGTCGCCGCCGCTGCCGCGCAGCCGCTCGGCCAGCGCGATCGTACGGTCCGCCTCGCGGTCGAGCAGCGCGACGCGTGCGCCGGCCTCGACCAGCGTTTGCGCGATCGACGCGCCGATGCCGCCCGCCGCACCCGTCACGACGCATACCTGCCCGCCGAGCTGAAGCCAGTCCGGCCGGTGATTGCTTGTCTCCGACATATGATTCGTGATCCTTCCTAATGGATAGGGATACATTCCGGTGTATCCGCATGGATGGTTTGGCCACGGCCTCGATACGTGATGCATGGGCCGTGCCGGTGAGAAAAGTATAGAAGCGCGTCACGTGCGAAAACTGGACAAACGCATCAGGCAACAGGACAATTTGTACACAGGAGGCCAGTCGACATGAGGAGAATCCCTAACTACGATCTGTATGGCGAATCGGCCCGCCCGCCTTGGTACGATGCGTTCAACTTCGAATGGATCCCGGAGCGCAGCCGGCCCAACGACTGGCATATCGCCGCGCATCGGCACGATGCGCTATTGCAGATTTTGTACATTCGCGACGGCAGCGGGCATGTCGTGATCGAGAGCGAAAAGCACCCGTTCGCGCCGCCGTGCCTCGTGCTGCTGCCCGCGCAGACCGTGCATGCGTTCGAGTTCTCGCCGGAGATCGACGGCCTCGTGATCACCGTCGCGCAACGTGCGCCCGACGCACTGCTGAAGGTCGTCGCGCCCGGCGTGCTGCCGGTCCTGCAGCGTGCCGCGGTGATTCCGGTCCGGGGGCCGGACACGAGCGTGTCGATGCTGATGCCGCTTTTCTCGCTGCTCGAACAGGAATTCCGCGGCGCGTCGCGCGGCCGCGGCGCCGCCGGCATGGCGCTGCTGGTCGCGCTGCTCGTGCATGTCGCACGCCTGAGCGATCTCGCGGCGGCGCCGTCGCATGCGCTCACCGACCGGCGCGGCACGCTGCTGCGGCGCTTCCACGCGCTGATCGCCGCGCACTTTCGCGAGCACCAGCCGGTCGAGTTCTACGCGGAGCGTCTCGGCGTGACCGCTGCGCAGCTCGCGCGCGTCTGTCGCGAGGAACTGGGCATCTCGACGACGGCCGTCATCAACGAGCACCTGATTCGCGAAGCGCAGCGCGACCTCGTCTATTCGAACCTGAGCGTCAAGCAGATCGCACACGAAATGGGCTTCGTCGACAGCGCGTACTTCAGCCGCTATTTCCGCAAGCAGACCGGCCTGACGCCGGGCGAGTTCCGCTCCTCCGCACATCGCGACCTGATGCTGGGCTCGTAGCGAATGACCGATACCGTCCAACGGCAAACGTCATCTAACTGACCAGCTTCTATAAATAGACTCTGCATGCCTAAATGTATGGATTCGCTGGATTCGTGCACACACTGCTTCAATTTGGCTTTGCAGTGGCTTTGGCTGCGCACCTGACGCTGCAGGACCGACTGGTGAAGAAGATGCGCTTACGCGGCATCAGTACCGTGGCAGATGCCAATGCTTATGCGCCCTCCTTCATCGCCATGTATAACTCGCGCTTCGCCAAGCGGCCGCGCAGCGACTTCAATGGGCACCGGCCGCTGCGATCCGACGACGATCTGGATCTGCTGCTGACCTGGCGTGAGACACGCCGGGGAATCGGGCGTGGATACATCGGGACATCGAGGTGTGGGAATACCCGCATGGGCGCATCGAGATCCGAGCAGCCGGTCAGATACTGGCAGCCCAGTCCTATGACCGGGTGGCGGAGATCGATCAAGGTGCGATCGTCGACCACAAACGGCTGAGTCACGCTTTGCAAGTGGCGCAGGCGTTTCAGGCGCAGCGCGACGGCCGGCGGATCGGGACCGCACCGTCGCGAACGCATCGACGGCTTCCGGTGCGGGAGGGCGAAGCGCAACCCGGCACAAGGAAACCGCGCCGCTTCACAGCCGCTGACATGGAGATGCTGATTCTGGAGGTCGCCTCAAAGCCAGGAGTTGAGCAGCGGTCTGCGAAGGCCCGCGGATGAACGCAAGCGCCCTGCTGCTTCCGGCTCGGCGCTTCAACGTTAAGAACGGAAAGGCCAATGAAATGTGCGACATCTGTATTTATCCGGCGCTGCGCCATCTGAATCCGTATGACACGAGCGCCCACGGTGCCGGCGTCCGCTATTCACAAACGTTGCGCGAAGGACGAGCGCCGGTTTGTATGCACCCGGCCGCGTCGGCCTTGCTCACGCGCCGAACTTCCGCACTTGCCCGTCGGTAGCTAAACACAGCAATTACTGCGGGGCTCGTGCGTCCGGAGCACAAACACAATTAGCCTCCTGCACTGCCGCGTGGGTACTGGGGGTGACCTCAGACAGATCCTTACCACGAGTCTCCGGCAGCAACAGCGCCGCTATCACAACAAGCAGATAGGACGCACACGCACAAAGACCCATCGCCACTCCAAGATCAAGGTGTGCACTGACCACGCCGACAATGGCTGGCATCACGGCGCCGATCGCGCGCCCGGCGTTGCCGCAGAGCCCTTGTGCTGAAGCGCGGATCCGGGTGGGGAACAGTTCTGCGAGGTAGGCGCCGGTGCCCGCTGCGGTGCCGGACTGCAGCGTACCGAGCACGAACCCAAGCAGCAGCGTGACGGGCAACGTCAGTGGCGCAAGTGTGTAGGTCGCAACCGCAATCGCCTGCAGACAAGCGATCACGACAAAGGTGTGGCGTCGTCCGAAACGGTCTGCCATCCAGCCGTTCAGGAAAGCGCCCGAGAACGAGCCGAGAATGTTGATCGCGAGATAGCCACCAACATTCGTGATCGACAAATGCAACACAAGCTTCAGATACGCTGGCAACCACGTAATCATGACGTAGTTGCCGCCATAAATCCCGAACGTCAGAAGAATCGCCTTAAACGTCGTTGTGCGGATTGGACGGTCAAAGACGGCCCATACGGGCGGCGTATCGTTGGGGCGTGCGAGCCGGGCGCGCGTGAATGCGGGCGCCTCTTTGATATAGCGCCGGATCCACAGTACCAGCAGGGTCGGGACGAGCCCAATCGCGAAGAGCACACGCCACGCGACCGACTGCCCCAGTGTGCTGAACACGAGTGTCGACAGCAGTACCGCGACGCCGTATCCGACGGCCCAACCGGCCTGCAGCGAACCGACTACGCGCCCGCACACCTGCGGGCGGATGGTCTCGCTGATCAGCACAGCGCCCACTGCCCATTCGCCGCCGAAGCCGAGCCCCTGTAGACTGCGTGTGATCGTCAACTGCCAGAACGAATCGGTGAATGCAGACAGCAGCGTGAATGCCGAGAACCACAGAATCGTGATCTGCAGCACGCGCACGCGTCCATACCGGTCGGCTAGTATCCCCGCGATCCAGCCGCCCAGCGACGCCATAATCAGCACCGTGGTGCCGAGGAAGCCGGCTTGGCCGCGCGTCATGCCCCACAGCGCGATCAGGGTCGGGATGGCCAGTGCGTACATCTGGGTGTCCATCGCGTCGAGTCCCCAACCGCTGAAGCATGCCCAATACGTGCGCTTCTCAGACTGGCTGAGGTCGGTGTACCACTTGAACATCTTCTGTCTCCGGTGCGTATCTGCGATGCGCCCTCATGGCGCGGACTAATCGGCAACGCCCACGAGCTGTCATGTGCGTTCACGAACCGCCCTGGTCGGTGGCAAGCTGTGTCGCGACTGTTCGTTGGGTTGCTGAGGCGCAGTCGATACATGCTTCAGCTATCTGCTGCCCTGAACAGCCCGGAGTCTGGATAGCGAGTCGTGACGCGCCAAGTAGGGGTTAACCATGGAACGATGGGGCGTTTGGCGCCTGAAGCGCATACCCTGGCAGCGTTTGTGCCCGTTACTCCTGCGTCGTTATCCGGTCGCGGGACCGATTTTCCACTAAGCCCAGCTGCCCACTCATTTGGCCGCGCGATAAATAAATTGGATGCCCTTCTCGGGAATTTGCATGACGCTCTCGATGCACGCGCCCGCCAGCGACCACGTCCGCGCCGGCGTTTCGGCGCAGGCCATGGAGTGGACACAAAGACTCGTTTGGTTTTCTCATTTGCTTCCAGTACACGATACGGACAAAACTGAGATCTCAGTGTGGCGCCACGGTTCGGCGAAAGCGGAAACGTGACTACCCCACAAACACTGCGGTCCCGTGTCCGCGCCGTAACGGCGAGCGGCGCTCACCCTATCTCGTGCGATATCGCGCCCGGATCGATCGTCACGATCACATTCGCCACGACACCGCGCACCGGATCAAGCGAGTCCACCAACGTGGTGTGCGCAACAGCCTGCGCCATGCCGGCTCGCGTAGATCGGCCCGTCGCCGGGCCCTTGCTGCGCCCACGCGCCGCTTGACGCGCCAGGCATCGCGGCGGCAACGAGCAATCCGAGAATCCGTTTCTTCATGGTGCTTTTCTCCTGAAATCCAGCACGTCAATACGCATGCCGTCCGCGACCAGACCAAAGCACGTCTCCTTCGGAAGCACGTGCGTTCTTCGTGAATACACGGAATTCGGACACGGACGGTCACCCTCTGCCGCCCCGCTTTCCTGCTGTCGATTGAAGTTCTTCGCTGTGGCGCTTCGCTCAGGATTGCCCGGACGCATGCCGGATCGCGCCTGCTTGCGACACATCGCCGGTCCTTTCCGACCATCCGCCGCCGAGCACCTTGTACAGCGTCACCAGGTTCGACAGCTTCGCCAGTTGATCCGTAACGAGCTGCTGTTGCGCCGTATAGAGCGTCCGTTGCGCGGTCAACAGCGTGAGGAAACTGTCCGTGCCGGCTCGGTAGCGTGCTTGCGCGAGATCGTAGTAGTCCTGCGCCGATCGCACATAGTCGCGATCCGCTTCGATCTGCGTTACATAGGTCTCGCGCCCGGCCAGTGCATTGGCGACTTCCTTGAACGCGGTCTGAATCGTCTTCTCGTAGTCCGCCACGTCGATATCCTTCTCGATCCGTGCAACGTCGAGCGACGCCTTGTTGCTGCCGTAATTGAAGATCGGCATCGTGATCGACGGCGCGAACGTCCACGCGCCGGTGCCGGCCTTGAACAGTTGCGTCAAGCCGGTACTGGCCGTGCCGGCCGTCGCTGTCAGCTCGATCTTCGGGAAGAACGCGGCGCGCGCCGCGCCGATGTTCGCGTTCGCGGCCTTCAGCGTGTGTTCGGCAGCCACGATGTCGGGCCGGCGCGTCAGCAGCTCGGACGGCACGCCGGCGCCGATGTCCGCGAACATGGTATCGCCGTCGAACAGCGACGACCCCGCGTCGAGATCGTCCGGCAGTGCGCAGCCGATCTGCGCCGAGAGTGTATTGCGGTCCTGGGCCACCGCCCGCGTGTACGACGCGACGCTCGCCTTCGCGCTCGCGAGCGACGTCTGCGCCTCGCGCACGTCCTGCAGCGACGCACTACCGATCTTTTGCATCGCGGCGGTCAGGTCGTAGGTGCGCTGGTCGGCTGCCGCCGTATCCGTCGAGATTTTCAGCATCGCCTCGTCGGCGCGCAGTTGCAGATAGTCGGTCGCGACGGTGGCGACCAGCGACAGTTGCGTGCTGACGCGCGACGCATCGGTCGACAGGTAGTTCTCGAGCGCCTGCCGCTTCAGGCTTTGCAGGCGACCGAAGAAGTCGATCTCCCATGAGGTCGTGCCGACCGACACGCTGCTCGACCGCGTGATCGTGCCGTCGCTGCGCGCATTCGACAGCGCTCCGGCCGCGTCGATCGACGGGGCAAGCGCCGCGCGCGTGATGCGGTACTGCGCTTCGTATTCGGCGACCTGAAGCGCGGCAACGCGCAAGTCGCGATTGTTGTCGAGCGCGAGCGCGATCAGCTTCTGCAAGTGCGGGTCGCGATAGAAATCGCGCCAGCCGACCTCGGCCGCCGCCGGCGTCGCGGCCCCGCTGGCGGCCGATGGGGACGACGCAGCCCCGTACGCCGGGCCGCTCGGCCACGTGCCGGCAATCGGCGCGGCCGGGCGTTGATAGACGGGGTCGAGCGAGCACGCGGCGAGTGCAGCAACGCAAACGAGCGCCAGGAGTTTCAGTTTCATGCTTGTTCCTCGTCGTGCCGCACGTCATCGTGGCCGTGCTCGTTGAACAGCCTGCGCACGACGATGAAAAACACCGGCACGAAAAATATCGCGAGCGCGGTCGCGGCGATCATCCCGCCGGCAACGCCCGTCCCGATCGCATGCCGGGCGGCCGAGCCGGCGCCGGTGCTGATCACGAGCGGCAGCACGCCGAACACGAACGCGAGCGACGTCATCAGGATCGGCCGCAGTCTCAGGTGCGCGGCCTCGAGCGTCGCGTCGAGCAGCCCGCGCCCCTGCGCCTGCAGGTCCTTCGCGAATTCGACGATCAGGATCGCGTTCTTTGTCGACAGGCCGATCGTCGTCAACAGGCCGACCTTGAAGTACACGTCGTTCGACAGGCCGCGAAGATGCGCGGCGGCAAGCGCGCCGAGCACGCCGATCGGCACCACGAGGATCACCGCAAGCGGCACCGACCAGCTTTCATATAGCCCGGCCAGGCACAGGAACACGACGATCAGCGAGATCGCGTAAAGGTAGGTCGCCTGTGAGCCTGCCAGAACCTCCTGATACGACTGGCCCGTCCATTCGATGCCAAAGCCGCTCGGCAACTGCTGCGCAATCTTCTCGACCGCCTTCATCGCCTGGCCGGTACTGACGCCGGGCGATGTCTGCGCGCTCATTTCCATCGCGAGTTCGCGGTTGTAGCGCTCGATCTGGGGCGGCCCGAAGGTCCAGCGCGTGCTGGAGAACGCGGAGAACGGCACCATCTGTCCGTCGTAGGACGTCGTCGTCGACGAAGACGACGTGCTCGACGACGAACCGGAGGACGAGGAAGACGACGATGAATCGGCGCGCACATACCACTGGCCGATGTCCGACGGCATCATCCGGTAAGGCGCGTCGGCCTGTACGTATACTTTCTGGATCCGGCCGGTATCGATGTAGTTGTTCACGTACGCCGAGCCGAACGCTGTCGACAGCGTCGTGTCGATATCCGAGATCGACAGCCCGAGCGCACTGGCCTTTTCGCGATCGATGTCGACATACAGTTGCGGCGTGTCCTCGAGGCCTGCCGGGCGCGTCATCGCAAGCAACGGATCCTTCGCGGCCAGCGCCATGAAGCGGTTGCGTGCGCTCAGCAGCTTGTCGTGCCCCTGGCCCGATCGGTCCTCGATCTCGAAGTCGAGGCCGCTTTGCGTGCCGAGGCCCTGAATCGCGGGCTGGTTCATCACGAAGACCTGCGCATCGCGACGCTTCGCGAACGCGGCGTTCGCGCGATTGATCACCGCTTGAGCACTGTCGTTCGAGCCGCGCTGGCCCCAGTCCTTGAGCTGCACGAACGCGAGCGCGTTGTTCTGCCCCTGGCCGTTGAAGCTGAACCCGTTGACGGTCATGACGTGCGCGACGGCCGGCTGCTTCAGGAAATACCGCTCGACCGCCTGAACCGTCTTCAGCGTGCTCGACGCCGGCGTGCCGACCGGCGCGGACACGGACACCATGATCGAGCCCTGGTCCTCTTCCGGTAGATACGACGATGGCAGCGTCACAAACAGCAGCGCAACGATTCCGGTGATCAGCGCATAGGCGACCATCCAGCGCAGAGGTTTCGCGACGACGCGTGCGAGCATCGCGCTGTATCCGGTGTTGCTTTTCTCGAACATCCGGTTGAATGCGCCGAGAAACCCGCGGCGCGCGTGCGACTGGGCCGACGCGGGCGTGAGCAGCGTTGCGCACAGCGCGGGCGTCAATGTCAACGCGAGCAACACGGACAACACCATCGCGGAGACGATCGTCACCGAGAACTGCCGGTAGATCGCGCCCGTCGATCCCGAGAAGAACGCCATCGGGATGAACACGGCCGTCAGCACGGTCGTCACGCCGACGAGTGCCCCGGTGATCTGCCCCATCGCCTTTTTCGTTGCCGCCTTCGGCCCGAGCTTCTCGTCGGCCATGATCCGCTCGACGTTCTCGACGACGACGATCGCATCGTCGACCAGCAGCCCGATCGCGAGCACCATCGCAAACATCGACAGCACGTTGATCGAGAATCCGATCGCCGACATCACGCCGAGCGTGCCGAGCAGCGCGACAGGCACAACGATGGTCGGGATCAGCGTCGCCCGCAGGTTCTGCAGGAACAGGTACATCACGAGGAACACCAGGATCACGGCCTCGAAGAGCGTCTTCACGACTTCCTCGATCGAGATCTTCACGAACGGCGTCGAATCGTACGGGTAGCTGATCGCGACGTCCTTCGGCAGCTGCGGCTGCAGCTCGGCGAGCTTCGCGCGCACCTTCTTTGCCGTCGACATCGCGTTCGCGCCGGTCGACAGCTTGATCGCGAGCGCGGCGGCCGGCTTGCCGTCGATTCGCGACGACGTGTCGTACGAATCGCCGCCGACCTCGACGCGTGCGACATCCTTCAGCAGCACCTTCGAGCCGTCCGCATTGACGCGCAGCAGGATCTTGCCGAACTGCTCGGGCGTGGTCAGCAGGCTCGATGACGCGATGGTCGCATTGATAGCCTGCGAGTCGGTCGCGGGTGCCCCGCCCAACTCGCCCACCGACAACTGGACGTTTTGATTGGTGATGGCGGTCGTCACGTCGGATGCGGTGAGTCCGACGCTCTTCAGCCTGACCGGGTTCAGCCAGATCCGCATCGCGTGCTGGGCGCCGAACAGCGTGACGTCACCCACGCCGGTGAGCTGCGTGAGCGGATCCTCGATCTGCGTCGCGATCACGTTGCCGAGATCGATCGAGTTCAGCGCGCCGCCGGGCGACGACAACGCGACGATCATCAGGAAGTTGCTGGAAGCCTTCGCGACCTGAACGCCCTGCTCCTGAACCGTTTCGGGTAGCGACGCGGACGCTTGCGTCACCTTGTTCTGCACCTGCACCTGCGCGATATCGGCGTTGGTGCCGGGCGCGAACGTGAGGTTGATCGTCGCCTGTCCCGCGTTGCTGCTCGTCGACGACATGTACAGCAGGTTGTCGATGCCGGACAGCTTCTGCTCGATCACCTGAGTAACGGTCTTGGCGACCGTGTCGGCCGATGCGCCCGGATAGGTCGCAGTCACGCGTACCGACGGCGGCGCGATGGTCGGGTACTGCTCGACCGGCAGCGTCGTAGTCGCGGCGCCGCCGATCAGCATGATCACGATCGCGATCACCCATGCGAGGATCGGGCGCTGTATGAAAAATCCGGCCATGCGCCCTCCTCAGGACTTCGCCGCCGATGCATCGGCCGCCACATGTACCGCCGTGCCGGCCTGCACCTTCTGCAAGCCATCGACGATCACGCGATCGCCTGCCTTCAATCCGCTCGAGACGATCCACTGGTCGTCATACGCGGTGTCGGCGCGCACGGCTACCTGCTTCGCGTGGCCGGTCGCATCGACGACCCACACGCTCGCGCTGCCGTCCGACGCGCGCGTGACGGCAAGCTGCGGCACCAGAAGCGCGTTCGCATCGACGCCTTCGTCGAGCTGCGCGCGCACGAACATCCCCGGCAGCAGTTCGCCGTCGGGGTTCGGGAAGATGATCCGCAGCGTGACGGACCCGGTCGTCTGGTCGACGGTGATGCCGGAGAACTGCAGCACGCCGTCATGCGGATACGGCGTACCGTCTTCCATCGTGAGCCGCACGACGGCGCCGTCGCCGGCGTGCTGGAGGCGTCCAGATGCATAGGCCTGGCGCAGCCGGAGCCATTCGGCGCTCGAGCGCGTGACATCGAGATACATGCGGTCGTACGCCTGAATGGTCGCGAGCGCGGTGGTCTGGTCCGCCGTCACCAGCGCACCTTCAGTGACTGATGATGCACCGATGCGCCCGGAGATCGGCGCGGTGATCCGCGTGTAGCCGAGATTGACGCGCGCCGATTCGAGCGAGGCACGATCGGCCAGCACGTCGGCCTCGTCCTCACGCACTGCCGCCACCGCGTCGTCGTTGTCCTGTGCGCTGACCGCGCCGATCTTCGCGAGCTGCGCGTAGCGCGCGGCCTTCGTCTTCGCCGACGCGAGCGTCGCTTCGGCCTTTGCAAGCGTGCCGCGCGCCTGATCATAGGCGGCCTGATAAGAGGCCGGATCGATCTGGTACAGAACCTGTCCGGCCTTGACGTCCGCACCTTCGGTAAAGAGCCGCTTGCGGACGATGCCGCCGATCTGCGGACGCACGTCGGATACCATCAGCGCCGACAGGCGGCCCGACAGCACCGTGCGCTCGTTGATCCGCTGCGGCGCGAGTGTCAGTACGCCGACCTCGATGGGCGCCGCGGCGGTGCCCGAGCCTCCGGCGTCACCACGATCGCCGCAGCCCGCGAGCGCGAGAGCGGCGGACAGCACCAGCATGACCGGCCAGCGCGTCGCACGCGCCGGCGATGCCGGCCCGGATAACGCCGGCAAACCCGACCGGCAACACTCCAATTGCTTGTTCATGTGTACGACCATCACCCTTCTTCGATGTCGTGCACGATACGCCAAAGATGACGTAACTTATTGATTCCTATACGAATTGACATATTGTGTCGTGATTGACACAGACCGATCGCGCGCACCGGAGTACATTTGTCGGCGAAGCCACTGCGGCCACGCGCCGCCTATGACAGCACGCAACAACGGGGACTCCATTGACCGGCAATTCCATCCTGATCGTCGAAGACGACGCAGACATCAGCGTTCCGCTGGCCGCCTTTCTGTCCGGCAAGGGCTACGTCACGCAGGTCGCGGACAGCGTCGAAGCCGCCGACGCACTGCTCGCGACGAACGACGTCGACCTGGTCCTGCTCGACGTGATGCTGCCGGGCAAGGACGGCCTCGACCTCTGCCGTCGCCTGCATGCGAAGGGAGGGCCGCGCATCATCATGCTGACGGCGCTCGACGATCCGACGGACAAGGTGGTCGGCCTCGAACTGGGTGCGGACGACTACGTGCCCAAGCCGTTCGATCCACGCGAGTTGCTGGCGCGCATCCGTGCCGTGTTGCGCCGCCCTGTCGCGTCGGAGGGCGAAGTGGGCAAGCCGGTCACCGAACTGGTCCTGCAGTTTTCCGGCTTCACGTTCTATCCGTACCGGCGTTTCGTGCGCTCGCCTGCAGGCCTGCGCGTGCCGCTGACCGGCGCGGAAACCGACCTGCTGCTTGTGCTTTGCCAGAACGTTCGCAAGGTTCTTTCGCGTGAAGAGCTCATCAATCTGACGCGCGGAACCAACTTTCCGATTTCGGGGCGGTCGATCGACCTGCTCGTGAGTCGATTGCGTCGCAAGCTCGTCGGCAACGACCCGCTCGAGGAAACGATCCGGACGGTACGAACCGACGGCTATGCGTTTCAGCCCGACGTGGTGTTCGTCTGATGCGCCGCGTCTTTTCCACCACACTCGGGCAGATTCTGCTGATCCTGGCGTGCTCGTCGAGCGCCACGGCCCTGCTCTTCATCGTCCTGCTCTCGCACCATACCCCGCCCGCTCCGCCGTGGCCTTGGCAGAGCGCGTATCGCATTGCCAGTGCCGTCGAAAGTCTCCGCGCGATTCCCGACGCCGAGCGCAGCGCCGTGATCGCGACGATGCAGCAGCCGGGGCTGTCGTTGCGGCTCGCGCAGGCGGCGTCCACCTGTTCCATGCAAACGCCGGACACGCGCGACCTCGAATCCGTGCTGAAAACGGAACTGACGGGCGCGGTGGATATCTCCGTACGCGCTTGCGCGGCCGAGCATTCCGGGGATGCGGCGATCCAGGTACGTGTGCCGCTTGGCAGTCAGACGGTCGAATTTCAGACCGTCCGTAACGCAGTCGACCCGCCGCGGTATTCCTTTCCGTTCTATGGCGCGTTGATTTTCATGTGCGTAGGGGTGGCCGCGATGTCGGCCTGGGCCATTTCGCGCGTGATTCGTCCGTTGCGACGGTTGTCCGAACACGCCGACGCGTTCGGCAGGCAGATGTCGGTGTCGCCGATCGCGGAAGAAGGCCCGCTCGAAATCCGGCTCGCTGCACACGCATTCAACCTGATGCAGGAGCGCATCACGCTGTCGATGCAGAACCGTACGCGCATGCTGGCAGCGATCAGCCACGACTTGCGTACGCCGCTGACGCGTATGCGGCTACAACTGGAAATGGAACAGAGCGAATACGTGCGCGACAAGCTGATACGGAACATCGAGCTGATGCAATCGATGGTCACGTCCGCGCTCGCGTTCCTCAGCAGCGGCGTGGATCTCGAAGAAAAGGAATGGCTCGACCTCGGCGCGCTGATCTCCACGGTGTGCGACGAATACGAGGAGGCCGGCTCGGCGGTGCGCTATGTCGGCCCGGAGCAGATTCGCTTCTTCTGCCGCCCGGATGCGATGCGCCGCGCGCTGACGAACCTCATCGAGAATGCGTTGCACTTCGGCAGCGGCGTCGCGGTGATCGCCTCGGTAGACGGCCAGAGCGTGCGCATCGACGTCGTCGACGACGGGCCCGGCATTCCCGAAGATCGACTACAGGACGTGATCGAGCCTTTCGTGCGTATCGATCCCGCACGCGGTGACCGCCCGGGAAGCGTCGGGCTCGGTCTGTCGATCGTTCGGGAAATTATTCATGCTCACGGCGGAACGTTCATGCTCGTCAACCGAAAACCAACTGGTCTGATCGCGCGAATAGTGCTCCGCTCCGCGCAACTGGAAGAGGCCGGCCGGCTAACCCTCGGCAGTTGAACCGATGTTGCGCAGTGCAAAGTACGGGAATCGCGCGGCGATAGCATCAGAGGCGCTTGGATAACCACCGAACGCAGCTAGGCCTATTGCCATCGCGCCAGGAAACCGACTACAAATGTCTCCCGCAATGCGCCGCCGGGTTGCCCCCCCTCTCCCCGCTCACCGCGTACCCTTCATCCCATCCATACTTCGCAGTGACATGTCCGGACCTGCCCCGGGCGGGCCACGTCACCGGCCCGAATTCCTCCAACCCGTTCAATCTCTTGTCGTCCTGCCGACTCTGCCTCTTGATAACCGGGACATAGTTCCAGCCATAGCGCCGATCGGCAATTTTTGCCCATTCTTTTTCAGTGGTTGAGCATGTACTGCAATTCCGTTGCGTTCGCGGCTCGAGCTGACAAGGGAGTCGATCTGCAGATCGGTAACGTACTTGCCGAGAGCGGTTTCACTCTATTGCTTAAAATCAGCGATCTAGAGGACATCAACGGAAGAGATCGGAATAGCCCGAACGGCCCTTATGGCGGAAGGCAGCCAGAGTCGAACTGACCCGGGAGTGTCTGACACCCCCAACCGGGTTTGAAGCCCGGCCGTACCACCGGATACGAATGCCTTCCGCGGAGAAAAGAAAAGAACCCGCGCAACCCACCGGCGCGACGCACCGGCCGACCGCCGCCTATGCGTGACTACCGGCCCACCCGCTGTCCGTACGCAGGAAGTGAAGATCGCGGTGGAAGCGAGTATACCCAACGCGATCGAAGAACTCGAGAATCTGGATCGCACGCTTGCGGCCGAGCCCCGTCGCGTCGCGAAACGTCGCCGCATCGACGGCGCCGCCGCACGAATCCACGAGATGTGCAACGAGCCGCGCGAGCTCGCGCAGCACATCCGCGTGATAGAACAGATCGCGCACGACCTGATGCACGTCGCCGCGCCGCGCGAGCTTGCGCAACAGCGTGCGCACGTTGTCCTCGGCCACACCGGTATCGCGCGCCATGTCGCGCACCCACGGCGGATCGAAACGGCCCGCATGCAGCAGCGGCAACAACTGCTGCGCCAGCACTTCGTCGCGCGTGTCGAGATTGACCGTATGCGACGGTAGATGCAGCCACGGCCCGCTACGCGCGAGCTCGCCACCGTCGACGAGCGCATCGACGAGCGCGCGCCACAGCGTATCGCCGGCAAGCGGCACGGCCATCCGTCGCAGCCGCCCCGCATCGAGGCCCTGCTCGTCCGGCATGCGTTCGTGATATGTGCGCAGCGTGTCGATCGCACGCGCCTGCAGCGCGCGCCAGTGCGCGCGCGAGATCACCGTGCCGTCGTTCGACGCGCGGTCGCGCTGGCCGACCGACAGCGCGTCGTCGGGCAGCGGCAGCACGTCCGGCGCAAAACCGGTCAGATGCGTGAGCGTCGCGCGCGCGATGCCGAGCGGCGCCTGCGCCAGCAGCGGCTCGAGCCGCCGCGCGTCGAGCCACGCGGCGAGCGCATCGAGCCACGCAAGGCGCGCCGGCGTGCGACGCTTGCGCGCGGGCCCGAACGGATCGAGCACGCGGCCGCCGCCGACGGTACGTGTGGCCTGCGCATTACGCACGATGAAGCGGTCGCCCGGCAGCGCGAACACCGGCTCGTCGAACACGAGCTGCACACGCATGCGCTGGCCGGCGGCCAGCGTGTCGCCGTCGAGCAGCGCGACGTGCGCCACACGATGCAGCGTGCCGAGATGCACGTGCAGCGGCGACCAGTGCGTGAGCGTCAGGCCGGCATCGTCGACGAGCGTCAGTTCGACGTCGACGCGCGGCGACGTCGCAGCCAGCCGCGCGTCCGCGACGGTATCGCCGCGTTCGATGTCGGCCTTGTCGATGCCGGCGAGATTCAGCGCGCAGCGCTCGCCCGCGCAACCGGCGTCGACCGGCCGGTTCTGCGCGTGGATGCTGCGCACGCGCACATCGCGCGCAGTGCGCGTGACTGCGAGCGTGTCGCCGGTCTTCACGCGGCCCGCGAAGGCCGTGCCCGTCACGACGGTGCCCTGCCCGGCCAGCGTAAACACGCGGTCGACAGCAAGCCTGAACAGCCCGTCGTCGCGGCGTGCGCGCCAGGCAAGCGCGGCGTCCGCGAGGTGCCGCTTCAGCGCGGCGACGCCCGGATCGTCGGCGACGGTCGCACGCGTCTCGAAGATCGGCGCACCGGCCAGCGTCGAATCGCGCAGCCAGCCGTCGATCTCGTCGCGCACCTGCGCGATGCGTGCGGCTTCGACGCGATCGCACTTCGTCAGCGCGACCGCGCCATGCGCGACGCCGAGCAACTGCAGAATGGCGACGTGTTCGCGCGTCTGCGGCATCACGCCGTCGTCGGCGGCAATCACGAGCAACGCGAAATCGATTCCGCACGCGCCGGCGGCCATCGTATGAATCAGCTTCTCGTGGCCCGGCACGTCGATCAGGCCGAGCACGTCGCCGTTCTCGAGCGGCGTATACGCATAGCCGAGCTCGATCGAAATGCCGCGTGCCTTCTCTTCCTTCAGACGATCGGTGTCGACGCCGGTGAGCGCGCGCACGAGCGTCGTCTTGCCGTGGTCGATGTGTCCTGCGGTGCCGACGATCATGCAGCGGGCTCCGCAATTCGCGCGCATTGCGCGACGAACGCCGCTTCGTCCGCGGCTTCGAGGCAGCGCAGATCGAGCCGCAGCGCGTTGTCGGCGACGCGGCCGATCACCGGGCGCGGCCATTCGCGCAACCGCTTCTCGAGCTGCGCGAGCGCGCGACCGCTGCGCTTGCCGTCTGCCGTGCGCACGACGAGCCCGGCGCTCGGCAACTGATCGACGGGCAGCGCGCCGCTGCCGATCTGGCTGAACATCGGCTCCACGTCGACCGCGTAGCCGGCGCCGAGCGCGGCCTGCAAGGCCGGGCGCACGCGCTCGGCCGCGTCGGCGATGTCGCGCTGCGCGCGCGTGAGCAACCGCAGCGTCGTCAGCCGTTCCTGCAGAAACTCGGGCGCCTGATAAAGCCGCAGCACGGGTTCGAGCGCGGCCAAGGTCAGCTTGCCGACGCGCAGCGCGCGCTTGAGCGGATGCTTGCGGAGTTTGTCGATCAGCGCACGATCGCCGACGATCAGGCCGGCCTGCGGGCCACCGAGCAGCTTGTCGCCGCTGAACGTGACGAGATTCGCGCCGGCCGCGACGGTTTCCTGCACGGTCGTCTCGTGCGGCAGCCCCCACTGCGCGAGATCGGCGAGCATGCCGCTGCCGAGATCGACCGCGACGGGCAGCCCGTGTGCGCGCGCGAGCGGCGCCAGTTCGGCGAGCGTGGTTTCCTTCGTGAAGCCGGTGACCGCGTAGTTGCTGCAATGCACCTTCATCAGCAGCGCGGTGCGCGGCCCGATCGCGCCCGCATAGTCGTGCAGATGCGTGCGGTTCGTCGTACCGACTTCGCGCAGCTTCGCGCCGGCGCGGCTCATGATGTCCGGAATGCGGAACGCGCCGCCGATCTCGACGAGCTCGCCGCGCGACACGACGACTTCGCGCTTCGGCGCGAGCGCCGCGAGCGTCAGCAGCACGGCGGCCGCATTGTTGTTGACGACGGTGGCCGCCTCCGCGCCGGTCAGCTCGCGCAGCAGCGCGTCGACGATGTCGTCGCGATCGCCGCGGCGCCCGCTCGCGAGATCGAACTCGAGCGTCACGGGCTGCGTCAGCGCTTCGACCACCGCGCGCACCGCTTCGTCCGGCAGCAGCGCGCGCCCGAGGTTCGTGTGCAGCACGGTGCCGGTCAGGTTGAACACGGTGCGCAACGCATGCGCGCTCTGTGCGGCGAGCGTCTGCGCGACGGCCGCCGCAATGCGCGCCTCGTCGAGCGGTTCGACGGCGGCCGGATCGCGCTGGGCGGCGCTGCGCCAACGTTCGAGCTCGGCACGTACCGCGTTCAGCACGCGCGTGCGGCCGTAGTCGGCGAGCAGCGGCTGCAGCGGCGCAGACGACAGCACGCGCTCGACCGACGGCACGCGCGCGAGCACCGCATTCAATTCGTTCAGACCGGAATCGGACACGTGACGGAGCTTCCTTGTCGATAAAGAGGCGCGCATCGGCGCACGCGCGAATCGGCCGCGCATGCGCGAACGCGCGCCGGGGCCCGGCGCTTCGCGACGGACGACCGCAGCGCAGACACCGCGCCGTGCTGCCGGCCGATCAATCGGCCTCCCGGGACAGATCGGGCCACAGCAGCGGATTGGGCGAACTGCGGCGATAGCCGGCGTCGCTCATCAGCAGGTCAAGCGTGAGGCTCGCGAGATCGTCGGCCAGCGGTTCGAACTCGTAGTCCTTTTCCTGATAGCCGATTTTCCGATAGGTCTTGCACTCGTCGCACGACTCGGCCTTCAGCGCGTCGCTGCCGCCTTCGACGCCGTGATACGCGATGCCCTTCGTCGAATCGCAGTTCGAGCATTTGGTGCGCACCATGTGCCACTCGGTCGCGCACAGTCCGCACTGCAGGAAACGGTAGCCCTGGACCTGTCCGCCTACGCGGATCACGCTCGCGACGGGGTGCGTGCCGCACACCGGACACAGCCCCGGCTGGTCGAGATACGGCACGTCGGCGGCCGCGACGCGGCTCGCGACGTCGGTCCACACGACCTGCAGCGCCGCCATCAGGAACGGTGCGGTGGCCGGATCGACTTCCGCGAAGCGCAGCGCGAGCACCGCGTCGGCTTGCGCATCGAGTTCCGCCGGCGACATCAGCCGCAGCCGGTCGAGCAGCTTCGCGAGCGACGGGTTCACGAGCCCCGCGCCCTCGACGCGGTCGAGCAGTTCGTACAGCACCGCGCGCCATCGCGGATCGCGCTCGACACCGAGCGCCGGCACGATCGGCATCGAATGCTGCTGCGCGCGCGCGATCGCGTCGGACGTCGGCAGCGGCGCGTGCTGCGATTGCAGCATCGCGTGTTGCGCGTCGGCGACCGTCGCCATCAGGCGCAGATAGCCGGCGATCGGGTTCAGATCGGCGAGCTTGCGCAGCCGCGTCGCGCGCGCGGAAAACACGGCGTTGCGCTCCGGCAGCCGGAAACGCGGGATCGCGGAATGATCGAGGGCCGAGATCTCGGTCGGTTCGAGAATACGTTGTGTCACGAAAGTGTCTTCCAAAAAAACAAGCGCCGACGCATCGGCGCTTTCGGGCGATTCCGGCCGCTGACGGAGCGGCGCTGCCGAAACGACCGGCGCACCACCCCGTTCCCCAGCGCTACTTCACGCTTTCACGGAACCATTTCGGGTGGTGCTTGCGCGCCCAGCCCAGCGTGACGGTGCCGCGCACCATCGCGCCGATCGAGCCCTTCACCCACAGTGCCGCACAAATGTGCACGATGATGCTCGCGATCAGCACGAACGCCGCCACCGCATGCACGACGGCCGCCGCACGGATCACCCCGATCGGGAAGTAGAACGAGAAGTAGCGCCGCCAGATCACGATCCCGGACAGCAGGAGCAGCAGCAGGCACGCCACCAGCGTGAAGAATAGCAGCTTCTGGCCGGCGTTATAGCGGCCGACGGGCGGCAGCCGGTCCTCGCGGTTCGCGACGACGTCGTCGATCTGCCGGATCCATTGCCGGTCGTCCGCGTCGAGCAGATTGTGGTGCCAGAACCGCACGACGAGCAGCGCGAACGACACGAACATCACGAGGCCGACGAACGGATGCAGGATCCGCGTCCATTGGCCGCCACCGAACAGCGCGGTCAGCCAGAACATCGACGGATGAAACAGCGCGAGCCCGGACAGCGCGAGCAGCACGAACGTGATCGCGGTGATCCAGTGATTCGTGCGCTCGTTCGCCGTATAGCGGACGATCAGGTTCGGGTCGTCGTGCTTCATTTCGCGTCCTCCTTGATGCGTCGCGCCTCGTCGCGGGCGGCGGCTTCCTCTTCGTCGGTCACCTCGTTCGGGCCGACGCGCACGTAGTGGAAGAAGCCGGCCAGCGCGGTCAGCGCGAGGCCCGCGACCGCCAGCGGCTTCGCGATGCCCTTCCACAGCCGCACCATCGGGCTGATCGACGGATTGTCGGGCAGCCCGTGATACAGCGACGGTTTGTCCGCATGGTGCAGCACGTACATCACGTGCGTGCCCCCGACGCCCTGCGGGTCGTACAGCCCCGCATGCTCGAAGCCGCGCTCCTTCAGGTCCTCGATCCGCTCGGCCGCGTGCTGCTTCATGTCCTCCTTCGTGCCGAACACGATCGCGCCGGTCGGGCAGGTCTTCACGCAGGCCGGCTCCTGGCCGACGGCGACGCGGTCCGAACAGAGCGTGCACTTGTAGGCGCGATGATCCTTCTTCGAGATCCGCGGCACGTTGAACGGGCAGCCGGTCACGCAGTAGCCGCAGCCGATGCAGTTCTCCTCGTGGAAATCGACGATCCCGTTGTTGTACTGCACGATCGCGCCCGGCGACGGGCACGCCTTCAGACAGCCCGGATCCTCGCAGTGCATGCAGCCGTCCTTGCGGATCAGCCATTCGAGGTCGCCGTGCGGGTTCTCGTATTCGGAGAACCGCATGACCGTCCACGAATGCTCGGTGAGGTCGGCCGGATTGTCGTACACGCCGACGTTGGTGCCGATTTCGTCGCGCAGGTCGTTCCACTCCATGCATGCCGTCTGGCATGCCTTGCAGCCGATGCACTTCGATACGTCGATCAGTTTCGCGACGCTTCCGGTCACCGGTTCGCGCGCCGTGGGCGGCGGCGTCGTGGTGGCCGATACGCGCTTGATGTCCAGCGATTGCAATGCCATCTCGTCCCCCTTACGCCTTTTCGACCTTCACCAGAAACGACTTGAATTCCGGTGTGTACGAGTTGCCGTCACCCACGGACGGAGTCAGCGTATTGGCGAGATAGCCGGGCTTCGCCAGCCCCTTGAAGCCCCAGTGCAGCGGCACGCCGACCGTCTGGACCTTCTTGCCGTCGACGGTCAGCGGCTTGATCCGCTTCGTGACGAGCGCCACCGCGACGATGTAGCCGCGCTTGGACGACACCTTCACGCGATCGCCGTGCGCGACGCCGACTTCCTTCGCGAGGTCTTCGCCGATCTCGACGAATTGCTCGGGCTGGATGATCGAATTCAGCCGCGCGTGCTTGGTCCAGTAGTGGAAATGCTCGGTCAGCCGGTAGGTCGTCGCGACGTACGGGAAATCCGCCACCTTGCCGAACGAAGCGCGATCGTCCGCGAACACGCGGGCGGCCGGGTTGTTCAGCGCCTGCGGGTTGTCCGGATGCAGCGGATTCGCGGACAGCGGCGTCTCGAACGGCTCGTAGTGCTCGGGGAACGGGCCTTCGTTCATCTGCGCGCGCGCGAAGAAGCGCGCCACGCCTTCCGGGTTCATGATGAACGGCCCCATCCCGTTTTCGGGCGGCTCGTCGGCCTTGAAATCGGGCACGTCCGCGCCGGTCCATGCCGTGCCGTTCCACGCGACGAGCTTGCGGGTCGGATCGAACGGCTTGCCGGCCAGGTCGGCCGACGCGCGGTTGTACAGGATCCGCCGGTTCGCGGGCCATGCCCAGGCCCAGTTCAGCGTCTGGCCGATGCCGGTCGGATCCGAGTTGTCGCGCCGCGCCATCTGGTTGCCGGCCTGCGTCCACGCGCCGCAGAAGATCCAGCAGCCGCTCGCGGTCGTTCCGTCGTCCTTCAGCTGTGCGAACGCGGCAAGCTGCTCGCCCTTCTTCACGAGCACCTTCGACGGATCCTTCGGATCGGGTAGATCGGCGAGCGCGCGGCCGTTGAACTCCTTCGCGAGCTCTTCGGGCGTCGGGCTTTCCGGATCCGCGTACGGCCACGAGAGGTTCACGATCGGATCCGGATACTTGCCGCCGTCGGTGCGGTACATCTGGCGCAGCCGCACGAACAGCCCGGCCATGATCTCGAGATCGCTACGCGCCTCGCCCGGCGGCTCGGCGCCCTTCCAGTGCCACTGCAGCACGCGGCTCGAACTGACGAGCGAGCCGTTCTCCTCCGCGAAGCAGGTGGTCGGCAGCCGGAACACCTCGGTCTGGATCTTCGACGGATCGACGTCGTTGTAGTCGCCGTGCGGCTTCCAGAACTCCGACGTTTCGGTCGCGAGCGGATCCATGATGACGAGCCACTTCAGCTTCGCGAGCGCCTGCGCGGTCTTCACCTTCGCGGGCGCCGCCGCGAGCGGATTGAAGCCCTGGCAGATGTAGCCGTTCATCTTGCCGGCGTGCATCAGCTCGATCGTCTGCAGCAGGTCGTACTGCTTGTCGAGCTTCGGCAGGTAGTCGTACGCCCAGTTGTTCTCGGCGGTCGCCGCGTCGCCCCACCACGCCTTCATGAAGCTGACGTGGAACGCCTTGTAGTTCTTCCAGTAGCTGAGCTGGTTCGGGCGCAGCGGCTTTTGCGCGCGCTTGTCGATATACGCGTTGAAATCCTGCTCGCCCTGCATCGGCAGCGTCATGTAGCCGGGCAGCAGGTTCGACATCAGCCCGAGGTCGGTCAGCCCCTGGATGTTCGAGTGCCCGCGCAGCGCGTTCATCCCGCCACCGGCGATGCCGATGTTGCCGAGCAGCAGCTGCACCATCGCGCCGGTGCGGATGATCTGCGCGCCGATCGAGTGATGGGTCCAGCCGAGCGCGTACAGCACGGTCGCCGCGCGGCCGGGCACGGCCGTCGTCGCCAGCATCTCGCACACCTTCAGGAACTTCTCCTTCGGCGTGCCGCAGACCTGTTCGACCACTTCCGCCGTATAGCGCGCGTAGTGCTGCTTCAGCAGGTTGTAGACGCAACGCGGATGCTGCAGCGTCGGGTCGACCTTCACGAACCCGTCGTCGCCGCGCTCGTAATCCCAGCTCGACTTGTCCGGATACGCGTGCTTGTCCGCATCGTAGCCGGAATAGAGACCGTCGTTGAACGCGAAGTCCTCGCGCACGATGAACGTGAAGTCCGTGTAGTGCTTCACGTACTCATGCTGGATCTTGTCGTTCGTCAGCAAATAGTTGATCACGCCGCCCAGGAACGCGATGTCGGTCCCGGTACGGATCGGCGCGTAGTAGTCGGCCACCGAGGCCGTACGCGTAAAGCGCGGGTCGACGACGATCAGCCGCGCCTTGCGGTGCGCCTTCGCTTCCGTCACCCATTTGAAACCGCACGGATGGGCCTCGGCTGCATTGCCGCCCATCACGAGAATCAGATCCGCGTTCTTGATGTCGACCCAATGGTTCGTCATCGCTCCACGGCCAAACGTCGGGGCAAGACCTGCCACCGTCGGGCCATGTCAGACACGCGCCTGATTGTCGAATGCGAGCATCCCGAGGCTGCGGACAGCCTTGTGCGTCAGATAGCCGACTTCGTTGCTGCCCGCCGACGCGGCCAGCATGCCGGTCGTGAGCCAGCGGTTGACCTTGGCGCCGTCTTCGGTCGTCTCGACGAAGTTCGCGTCGCGGTCGGCCTTCATCAGCTTCGCGATCCGGTCGAGCGCGTCGCTCCACGAGATGCGCTCCCACTTGTCCGAGCCGGGCGCGCGGTATTCCGGGTGCGTCAGGCGGTTCGGGCTGTGGATGAAGTCGACCAGGCTCGCGCCCTTCGGGCACAGCGTGCCGCGGTTGACCGGGTGATCGGGGTCGCCCTCGATGTGGATGATGCTCGACTGCGCGTTCTTCGCGCCGTCGCCCAGGCCGTACATCAGGATGCCGCAACCGACTGAACAGTAAGGACAGGTGTTGCGCGTTTCGACTGTGCGCGCCAGCTTGTACTGTCGGACTTCGGCAAGCGCTTCGGACGGAGAAAAGCCCATCAGGGCCAGACTCGATCCGGCAAGCGACGTTGCCGTCACCTTCAGGAACTGGCGCCGGGACATGTGTAGCATGGTGGTCTCGGCGTTATTGTGGGGTAGGAAGCTCAAAGCAATTATAGACACTTCGCAAACTTCGCAACTATGTACGGCTCTTCGGATCAATACTTGAATCCCGATCAATGCAATTCCGACGCACCGGCGCGCCGCCGGACGTCAACACGACCATCATGAAACGACCGATCACTTCCGAGGCCACGCGGCTCGCGCAGCGTCAGGCGAACTGGGCACTGACCGCGTTCAAGCGCTTTTCGTCCGACCGCTGCTCGTCGATGGCCGCCGGCATCGCGTTCTTCTCCGCGTTCTCGCTCGCGCCGACGCTCGTGATGGTGATCGCGGTGGCCGGCTGGTTCTACGGCGACGAGGCCGCGCGCGGCCAGGTGTTCGAGCAGGCGCATCAACTGATCGGCGACGACGCGGCGGCCAGCATCCAGACCATCGTGCAGAACGCCCACCGTGCCGGCGAGCGCGGCGGCATCGCGACGCTGATCTCGTTCGCGGCGCTCGCGATCGGCGCGTCGGCGACGTTCGCGTCGCTGAACACGGCGCTGAACGTGATCTGGCCGGCGACCGAAAGCCGCTGGTCGAGCGTGCTCGGGCTCGTACGCGTGCGGCTCGTGTCGTTCGGGCTCGTGCTCGGCGTCGCGTTCCTGCTGATCGTGTCGCTCGTGCTCGACACGGCGATCACGTTCATCGGCACCTGGCTGCTCGGCGATTCGCCTTACGTCGTGGTCACGAACGTGCTGCAGCTCGTCGTCGGCGTCGCGGTGCTCGCGGGCGCGTTCTCCGCGTTGCTGAAATTCCTGCCCGACGCGCACGTCGCATGGCGCGACGCCGCGGTCGGCGGAATTGTGTCGGCGATCCTGTTCTCCGGCGGCAAGAAGCTGTTCGCGCTCTATCTCGCGCGCGCGGGGACCGCCAGTGCGTTCGGTGCGGCGGGCTCGTTCGCGGTGCTGCTGATGTGGCTGTACTTCTCCGCGCTCGTGCTGCTGCTCGGCGCGGAATTCTCGGCTGCGCGCGGCGAGGCATATCGGCGCACGGATGCGACGGCGCGCGATGCAACGGCGCCCGACGCGACCGCGCGCGATGCGCGAGCCGCTCGCGCACCGGGCGAGCGCACGCGCGACGATTGACCGACGCTCCGGCGTAGCGGCCGGCATGCGATTACGCTAGTGACGCGCGGTCGTGCAAGCGCCGCGCTCCTCACGCCGATCTTCCCTTTCCTGCGATGCGTTTTTGTTCAGCCGATAGGCACGTCGCGCTGGCGCGGCACTTGCATGCGCAACGCTGCAATCGCAAACGTTTGCACACCCCGATTTCAGTGCGCGGTGCCGCCAAATCACGCGTCATGTTGTGGTGACCACCACCCTCCGCAACAATCGCAGCGCAGCAAATGTCAACTATTTCAAAAACAGGAACAGTTAGCGATGTGCTTGAAATATATGGACTTTTCGTTGGTGTGATCTTTTCGAGACACTTTATTTTTTAGTCTTTCTTGCCTGTATGGCACTGAGCTATTCTCCAATCCGCAACAAATAACGAATCACGAATCACTTGCGTGGAGATACTCAACGATGAAGAAACTTGCTCTCTCGGCCCTCTCGCTCGCCCTGCTGGGCGCCGCCGGCGCTGCACAGGCTCAATCCAGCGTGACGCTGTACGGCGTGATCGATACGTCGATCACCTACGTGCACGGTAACGCAGGCCAAGGCAACAACTCGTGGTCGATGGGCAGCGGCAACCTGCAAGGCAGCCGCTGGGGCCTGAAAGGTGCCGAAGATCTGGGCGGCGGCCTGAAGGCAATCTTCCAGTTGGAAAACGGCTTCAACTCGGCAAACGGCGCACTGGGCCAAGGCCAGCGCATGTTCGGTCGCCAGGCTTTCGTCGGTCTGCAAAGCAACCAGCTCGGTACGCTGACGCTGGGTCGTCAATATGACCCGCTCGTCGACCTGGTTCAGGCTGTGACGGCCGACAACTATTTCGGCAGCGTCTTCGCTACGCCGGGCGACGTCGACAACAACGACAACAGCCTGCGCGTCAGCAACGCGATCAAGTACACGTCGCCGGTCTGGGGCGGCCTGCAGTTCGAAGCGATGTACGCACTCGGCGGCGTCGCCGGCGCGACGGGCAAGGGTCAGACGTGGGCCGCAGCTGCTGCCTACAACAATGGCCCGCTCGGCCTGGCTGCCGGTTACTTCCACGCGAACAACGCGTCGGCACTCAGCGCCACCGGCACGCGCACGGGCTGGACCGGCACGTCGGACGCGATCTTCGACGGCGATGGCAACTTCATCAACAATGCGTTCACGTCGTCGACGTCGATCGGCATCGCCCAAGCGGCGGCCCAGTATGCGTTCGGCCCGGTGACGGTCGGCCTCGGCTACAGCAACGCGCAGTACAAGGCGGATGCGAACTCGGCGTTCGGCACGAACCAGAAGTACAACACTGGCCGTGCATTCGTGACGTATCAGGCGACGGCACCGCTGCTGCTGGGCGTCGGCTACATCTACACGAAGGCAAGCGGCGACAACGACGCGAAGTACCACCAGGTCTCGCTCGGCGCCGACTACTCGCTGTCGAAGCGCACCGACATCTACCTGGTCGGCGCGTACCAGCACGCCAGCGGCCGCAACGCGGACGGCACGTCGGCACAAGCGTCGATCGGTTCGTACGGCATCGCCGGCAAGAGCTCGCAAGAGATCGTTGCCCTCGGCCTGCGCCACAAGTTCTAAAAACGACGTATCCGGCGTACAGCGCGTTTCGACGCGCTGCCGCCGAACTGAAAAGCCAGTCATCGGTTTCGGCCGCGACTGGCTTTTTTTCGTCCACCGGGCGGCTCGTGCGTCGATTCCGCTGCCCGCGTGCGCCGGCACGACGCTCGGGCGTCGATCGCACTGTCGGGCCAGCCGATACGGTGCGAAGATGGCTCACTGCGGCATGTCGATTTCGACGGTCGTCGACCGTCGTTCCAATGGAGGCGCGCCGTTTGCGTCGACCCCAACCTGACAAGGAGATTCGCGATGACGATTCAGAAGATCACGCCGTTCCTCTGGTACTCGACCGAAGCCGAAGAAGCCGCGGCGTTCTACGCATCGATTTTCCCCGACTCGCGCGTCGTGCGCGTCACCGCAGTGCAAGGTACCAGCGGCACGCGGATGGTCGAGTTCGAGCTGTTCGGGCAGCCGTTCATCGCGATGAGCCACGAGCGGACCGAGTCGTTCAATCACGCGATTTCGCTGATGGTGAGCTGCGCGGATCAGGCCGAGCTCGACCGCTACTGGCACGCGCTGCTCGACAACGGCGGCGCCGCCGACGCCTGCGGATGGCTGCGCGACCGCTACGGCGTGTCGTGGCAGATCGTGCCGGCCGAACTGATTCCGATGATGGCCGATCGCGATCCCGTGAAGGCCGGGCGCGTCGCGAGCGCGATGATGCAGATGATCAAGTTCGACGTCGCCGCGCTGAAGGCGGCCTATGCCGGCACGCCCGCGTAACGTACGGCACGCGGCGGCCGACGCGCGATACGCGGTTGCGATTGCGGTCGCGGCTGCGGCTGCGGCTGCGGCTGCGATTACGGCACCCGCGGCGCAATAAAAATCCCCGCGCGCTTTCGCGGGCGGGGATCTCGTCGGACAGTGCGACGGCGGCCGGCCGCAGCCGGCTGCCGTCGCGCGGCATTACGCCGCTGCGTCCTTCAGCTTCTTCAGCGCACGTGCCTTCACGCGCACCGTAGCCGGCTTGGCCGGGAACCAGCGCTCTTCGCCGGTGAACGGATCCTTGCCGAAGCGCTTCTTCTTCGCCGGCACGGCTTGCGCCGTAATCTTCAGCAGACCCGGCAGCGTGAACTCGCCCGCGCCCTTCTTGTGGATCGAGCCCAGCACGACGTTCTCGAGTGCGGCGAGCACTGCCTTCACTGCCTTCACTTCCACGGCCGCGCGCTCAGCGATGTGCGCTGCGAGCGACGCCTTCGTGAACTTGTCCTTCAGCGGCGTCGGAGCGGCGGGCGCCTTCGCGACGGCCTTCTTGGCCACTACTTTCTTCGCGGGCGCTGCTTTTTTGGCAGCCACTTTCTTGGCCGGTGCGGCAGCCTTCTTGGCCACCTTTTTTGCGGAAGTCGCCATGTTTCTCCTACCAGGTGTGGTCGTTGGATACACGAAGCACGCGACGCGCGCGCTTCAACGCCGGATTCTACAAGCGCCTCGACGCTTCGTGCAGTACTTTTATGCGTTTTCGCGGGGTTTCCCGCAGGTTTTGTTGCGCGCCGCCGACTCCGACGACGCGCGAACGCAGCAAAACACCTATACGTATGCGTCCGCACGCGAATTACGTTCGATATTTGCGCGCCTATACTGACCTCGCTCAACGCCCGGATGTCTTCATGCGCGAAGTCAGATACGTCAAAGGACTCGACGGCCTGCGAGCCATCGCCGTCATCCTCGTTTTCCTGTCCCACAAAGGCCACGTGCTCGCCGTCGACGTCGGCAAGCTCGGCGTGTGGACGTTTTTCCTCATCAGCGGATACCTGATCGTCGGCGAGCTGCATCGCAACCGGCAGGCGGTCGAGCGCGCCGCGATGACGCGCCGGCATGCGCTGGCGCTGTTCCTCGCCAAACGCGCGCTGCGCATCTTTCCCGTCTACTACCTGCTGCTCGCCGCGCTCGCGATCGCGCACGCGCTGTTCTATCAGCGCGACGTGAATCTCGGGCTCGCGTGGCACGCGGCGTTCCTGTCGAATTACTGGATCGGCGTCGTGAAGGACGGCTGGCCCGGCTCGACGTCGCACTTCTGGAGTCTCGCAGTCGAGCAGCAGTTCTATCTGATCGCGCCGCTCGTGCTGCTCGCGGTGCCGGCCGCGCGACACGTCGCGCTCGGCATCGCGGCCATTGCGCTCTGCGCGACCGCGCATGTCGCGCTGTATCTGTGCGACGCGTCGCCGGTGCTGATCTACGCGTTTTCCCCGTGGAATTTCGCGTTGATCGCGCTCGGCGGCGTCGGCGCGATGATGCTCGCCGACCGCGGCACACGCGACGCGCCGCGCATCGCGCCCGGTTGGCTCGGCGCGGCCGGCGTCGTGTTCTTCCTCGCGCTGCCCGCGTGCGCGACGCTGTCCGACGGCGTCGCGGCGCTCGCGGATCTCGGTCTGTCGGCGTCGCTCGGCGCGCTGCTGCTGTGGATCGTCACGCGCCCCGATCATCCGGTCGTCGCGCTGCTCGACTGCGCGCCGCTCGCATATCTCGGCACGATCAGCTACGGCTTCTATCTCTTCCACAACCTGATTCCGGCACGCATCGGCGTGATGCCCGCGCTCTACGCGCACCTGCACGTGCCGCAAGCCGTGCGGACGGTGTTGCCCGAAATGCTGCAGTTCGCGCTCGCGACGCTGCTCGCGCATCTGTCGTGGCGCTACCTCGAGAAACGGCTGCTCGAATTCAAGAAGCCGATCGCGGCGCACCTCGCGCGCCGCTTCGTCGTGCCGGCCGGGACGTCCGCGCGCTGACGGCGTCGGCACGTACACGGCGACGTGCTGCAACGCGGTTCGCGGTTCGCGGTGCGCCGTTCGCCGTTCGCCGTTCGCCGTTCGCCGTTCGGCGTTCGGCGTTCGGCGTTCGGCGTTCGGCGTTCGGCGTTCGGCGTGAGCCGTTGCACCGCTACTCCGCTATTCCACTATTCCGCTGCCCCCGTACACCGGCGCAGCATTCAAGCTCGATCGCTGCACCGACCTGCAACCGCACCCGCCGCACACCCCGCACACGCAAAAAAGCCCCGGACGCCGCAGCGGCCGGGGCCAACGGAACAACCACCACCTGAAACGGCAGCGCTGCGCGGAGACTTATGCGACGGCAGCCAGCGCGGGCAGACAGGTACGCAGATACGCTTCGAATTCGCGGCTGACTTCCGGATGCTGAAGCGCAAGCTCGACCGTCGCCTTCAGATAGCCGAGCTTGCTGCCGCAGTCGAAACGCGTGCCGTAGTAGCGATACGCCAGCACCTGCTCGTTCGCGAGCAGCGACTGGACGGCGTCCGTGAGCTGCAGCTCGCCGCCAGCGCCCGGCTTCAGCCGCCGCAGGTGGTCGAAGATCGTCGGCATGAACACGTAACGGCCGACCACGCCGAGGTTCGACGGCGCATCTTCGGGCGCCGGCTTCTCGATGATGCCGGACAGCTTGATCACGTCCTCTTCCCACTCGCGGCCTTCGATCACGCCGTACGAGCGGCTGTCCTCGCGCGCGATCGTCTCCACACCGATCACCGAGCTGTGATAGTGATCGAATACGTCGACGAGCTGCTTGAGCACGGGCTGCTCGCCGTGCAGCAGATCGTCCGCGAGAATCACCGCGAACGGCTCGCCGTGCACGAGCTTCTCGGCGCACAGCACGGCATGCCCGAGCCCGAGCGCTTCCGGCTGGCGCACGTAGAAGCAGTCGACATGGCTCGGCTTGATGCTGCGCACGAGCTCCAGCAGCTTTTCCTTGCCGCGCGCCTCGAGCTCGGCCTCGATCTCGTACGACTTGTCGAAATGATCCTCGATCGCGCGCTTGCTGCGGCCCGTCACGAAGATCATCTCGGTAATGCCGGCGTTGATCGCCTCCTCGACCGCATACTGGATCAGCGGCTTGTCGACGACGGGCAGCATCTCTTTCGGGCTCGCCTTCGTTGCCGGAAGGAACCGCGTGCCGAGACCGGCGACGGGAAACACGGCCTTGTTGACTTTCAACATGTTCGCATCCTGATTGCATTGATTGCGCCGCGTCGCTCCGCGACCCGGCGCGATTGTTTTCAGAACGGCATATCGGGAATCGCCGCTACCGCCCATTCCCTGCCATTCGCTTTCGATATGGACCGGTTGCCCATGATTTCCGGTAAATCGATCGCCATTTGAAGCGGTCGATATTGCCGAATCGATTGCCGAAGCAGAAACAAATTACCGATCGGCCGGATACAAATGGTTACGATTCGAATTCCTCGATAAGCGGCACGCCGCCGCGCTCGAGGCCCGGCCGAATCGGTTCGTTCTTCAGCGCCTCGCGGTACGCCGACAGCACGGCCATCACCAGCAGTACGCCGGCGCTCGCGATCCAATGCATGTCCATCTTGCGCTCCTTGCATCAATCAACTGGAGCTTCAAACTATCAGAAAAAAATCGGTAAATAATTTACCCGGCACCGGCCGCGCCTTTCAAGTCCCTGTAAATCCACATGCTGAAATAACGCGATTTTCGATCGCGATTTTTTTATTCATTGATCGAATTCTTGCGGATTACGATTGGATCGTCCCTTCATCCGTCGCAAGGAACCGAATCGCATGCAAGCTTTCAGCGGATCGTCTTTCGCCGCCCCGCCCGTCGCCGATCGCAAGGAGCACGTGATCGACGCCATGCGCGGCTTCGCGGCGCTGCTCGTCGCATATTTCCACTGCCGGCAGGTCGTGTGGGTCGGCATGCAGAGCTTCCATCGCGCTTACGGTCACGCGCTCGACCCGAGCGTGATCGTCGGCTATCTGACCTTCCCGTTCGCGTGGGGCTCGGCCGGTGTGCCGATCTTCTTCGTGATCAGCGGCTACTGCATCCATCGCAACGCGGCGCTGAAGCTCGCAGCCGATCCCGGCTACCGGCTCGACGTGCCGAACTTCTGGGCGCGGCGCTTCGCGCGCATCTATCCGGTGTTGCTCGCCGCGCTGCTGCTGACGCTCGCGCTAGACGCGATCAGCCTGCAGATCCAGCCGGTCAGCCACAAGATCCGCGACATCGGCGTCGCGGCGTTCCTCGTGAACCTGTTCTCGCTGCAAGGCGTCGCGGGCTACACGTACGGGTCCAACGGCGCGCTGTGGACGCTGTCGCTCGAAGTGCAGTTCTATGCGATCTATCCGCTGCTGTTCGCGGTGCGCCGGCGCGTCGGCATGCCGGCGGTCGTCGCGGCCGTCGCGCTCGTCAACGTCGTGTCCGCATGGCTGCTCGAACGGCACGACCTGCAGTTCTTCACGTCGTACTGGCTGTCGTGGACGATCGGTGCCTGGATCGCAGACGTGCGCGCGAAACCGGCGCGCGGCGCGGCCGCCGTGCCGTCGCGCGGCTGGTACGGCGCGGCCGCGCTGCTGCTCGCGGCCGGCTGCGGCGCGTTCCATTTCGGGCAGTACGGCGCGTTCCAGCTGTGGGCGGCCGGCTTCGCGTGCTTCCTGTACCGCGCGCTCGCGTGCCCGCCGCGGCCGACGCTGCCGCTGCGCGTGCTCGGCTGGTTCGGCGATTTCAGCTACTCGCTGTACCTGATCCATCTGCCGCTGTTCGTCTGCCTCGGCTCGGTGCTGTTCCGCTCGCAATTGCAGTTGTCGATCTGGCCGTCGTTCGGCTTCATCGCCGTCGCGATTCCGGTCGCGTATCTGTTCTACCTGCTGTTCGAACGGCCGGCGATGCGCTGGTCGGCAAGCCTGAAGCCGACGCGCACCGCACGCGTCGTCGCCGCGGCGCCCGAACGCGCCGCCTGAACACACCGGCGCGCCGCGCATCGGCGCGCACGTTTCCCGCACCCCGCGTCGCATGCAACGGCGCGGGGTTTTTTATCGCCCGGTGCACGATGCACGAAGCACGACGCAACCGATCGCACCCCCGCGAGCCTCGCGAAAAGACAACGCCCTCACACCGCGCGTGGCGGCGTGAGGGCGCATATCGATCGACGCGGACGGCGCGCGCGGCCGCGCACCGCTTACTGATGTTTCGCTTTCGCAGCGCGCGCGGTATCCGCGAGAATCTTCTCGACGCGCTCGACATACGTGCGCGTGCCGAATCGCCGCAGTGCGGTCGCGCGACCGCTCGCGACGAGTCGTGTGCGCAGCGCGGCGTCGGACTGCAGCGCGACGAGCGCGTCCGCGAGCGCCGTCGCGTCGCCCGGCTCGCAGAGCAGGCCGTTGTCGCCGTGCTCGACGATCTCGACGACGCCGCCCGCACGCGCCGCGACGACCGGCCGGCGCGCGAGCATCCCCTCGACGATCACGCGGCCGAACGGCTCGGGCGTGATCGACGTATGCGCGACGACGTCGACGGCCTTCATGCAGGCGGCGACATCGCGCTGGAAGCCGAGGAAATGCACGCGGCCGTCCATCCCGTGCCGCGCGACGGTTTCATGCAACTGCGCCGCGTATTCGTCCTCGCCGAACAGCGGTGCGCCGACGAGCACGACGTGCACGTCCGGCAGCCGCGCGGCCGCTTCGAGCAGTACATGCTGCCCTTTCCAGCGCGCGAGGCGGCTGAACGAGCCGACCAGCCAGGCGTCGGCCGGCAACCCGAATCGCGCGCGCAGCGCGGCCTGGCTCACGTTGTCGAGCGCATCGAACGGCTCCGCGGCAATCCCGTTGAACACGACGTCGACGTGCTGCGGCGTGAACCCGGTCAGCGCGCGGAACGCCTGCGCCGACGCATCCGAGTTCGCGATCACGCGCGTGACGCCGAGCCGAGCGCAATGCTTGATCGCGAGCAGCTGCTTGCCGCCGAAATGATCGGCGCTGACGATGTCGCGCAAATGCCAGACGACCGGCTTGCGCGCGAGCCGCCCGGCGAGCGCGGCGACCACCATCGCGCGCTGCGTGTTCGCATAGATGACTTCGGCACGGCGCGCGCGGTGTGCGACGTCGCGCACGAGCCGCCACAGTTGCGCGAGCGCGCCGAGCGACACACCGCCCTGCTTGCGCACGCCCGCGAGCGCGCCCTGCTCGACCACGTCGACGCGCGCACCGATTTCCTCGAGCGCCGCGCGAAACGGACCGTCGTCGAACAGCAGCACGTCCGCGTTCGCGCGCATGTGCTTCATGATTTCCAGCAGCGACAGCTCCGCGCCGCCGAGCACGCCGCTCTGGTCGAGCACGAGCGTCGCCGGCCCGCGCGGGACCGGCGCCGCGGCCGGCGCGCCGCGCTGGGCGGTCGCGCCCGGCAGCGCCGTCTCCACGTAATCGAGAAAACGTCGCCGGAACGTGTCGGCCGAGAACCGCTCCGCGTTCGCGCGGCACGCACGCGGCGTGAAGCGCTGCGGCGCGCGCTCGAAATCGTCGACGGCCGCGACGATCGCCTGCGGCGTCTGCTCGTCGAAGAACAGTCCGGTCGGGTTCATGTCGGCGCGCGGATCGAGCACCGTTTCGAGCGCGCCGCCCTTGCCGTACGCGATCACCGGCGTGCCGCAGGCCTGCGCCTCGACGACCGAAATGCCGAAGTCCTCCTCGGCAGCGAACACGAACGCCTTCGCGCGGCGCATGCGGTCGTGCAGCACCGCGAACGGCTGGTAGCCCATGATCTCGACGTTCGGGCCGGCCTTCGCGCGGATCTTGTCCATCTCGGGGCCGTCGCCGATCACGACGAGCTTGCGCTCGGGCGTGCGCGAGAATGCGTCGACGATCAGGTCGATCTTCTTGTACGGCACCATCCGCGATGCAGTCAGGTAGAAGTCGTCCTTCACCTCGTTCAGCGAGAACGCGTCGACGTCGACCGGCGGAAAGATCACGGCCGCATCGCGGTGATAGACCTTGCGGATGCGCCGGGCGATGAACGCCGAATTCGCGATGAAACCGTCGACGGCGTTCGCGGTACGCGTGTCCCAGTTGCGGATGTAATGCAGGATCATCCGCGCGAGCAGCGACTTCGGCCCGTGCGTGAGGTTCGACTGTTCCAGATACTGGTGCTGCAGATCCCACGCGTAGCGGATCGGCGAATGCACGTAGCTGATGTGCACCTGGTCGGGACCGGTCAGCACGCCTTTGGCGACCGCGTGGCTGCTCGAGATCACGAGGTCGTAGCCCGACACGTCGAGCTGCTCGATCGCGAGCGGCATCAGCGGCAGATAGCTGCGGTACTTGGTGCGCGCGAACGGCAGCTTCTGGATGAACGTCGTCGTCACCGGCTTGCCGCGCACGAACGCGCGATCGTCGAGAAAGTCGACGAGGCTGAACAGGTCCGCGTCGGGAAAGCACGCGAGGATCTGCTCGAGCACGCGCTCGGCGCCCGCATAGGTGACGAGCCAGTCGTGGACGATCGCGACGCGCAGCGGGCGCGACGCATCGCGCGCGGGCGCCGGTTCGTCGCGCGGCACGGCGCGCAGCGTGCCCGCTTCGCCGGCGACGGCTGCGACCGTCGCGTCGGCCGGCGCCGCATTGAGAAGGGCGTGTTCCGCCAGATCGCGATTCATGTGGTTTTCCTCGCATTGAGACGGCCGATCAGGCCGGACGCCAGCGCGCGCAGCCCCGGCGTCATCGTGAGCGACCAGGCGACGTTCAGCGTCAGCACGATCGCGCACATGCCGATGGATTCGGCGAGCCCCGTCCAGGCGTTCGCAAGCGCGAGGCTCACGAGCAGGAACGCAAGGTGCGCGACCATGTCGAGCACGATCGCGCGCATCCGGATCGCCGACAGATAGAGCAGCACGCCGTAGTCGACCAGCGCGCGGGCGGCGACGACCACCGCCGCGCCGATCAGCCCGTAGCGATGAATGCCGAGCCACAGCGCGCCGACGAAGAACGGCATCTGGACGAGCCCGGCCAGCGCCGCGCGCGCCGGGTTGACCTGCGACTGGATCAGGATCCGCGTGACGCTGGCCTGGCCGACGAGCCACACGCCGACCACGAGCACGCGCCCGACCGGCGCCGAATGCGCGGCCAGATCGGGGCCGACCCACAGCGTCAGGAACGGCGCCAACGCAAAGATCGCGACGATCGCGACCGGCGTGAACACGCCGTTCAGGAATTCGAGCGACTGGCGCGCGAGCGTGTCGGCATGCTCGCGGCCGAGCGCCGACAGGCGCGGGAACAGCGTGCGCACGAGCGCGTTCGGCAGCATGTTCAGCCGCGTGACGAGGTTCTGCGGCACCGTGTAGTAGGTGACGAACTTCGCGCCCATGCCGGCGCCGAGCATCACGCGGTCGAGCGTGTCGGCGATCATGCTCGTCGTGCTCGCGATCAGCATCCAGCCGCCGAAGTTGAACAGTCCTTTCGCGGTGCCCCATTGCGGCGGATCGACGCGCCGGATCCCGAGCACGCGCACGCTCGCATAGCCGAGCATCACCGCGGCGACGAGTCGCGCGACGACCGCGGCGGCGAGCACCGTCTGCAGGTTCGGCGCGATCCACCAGGCCGCGCCGAGCGGCAGCAGCTGGAACAGGAACGTGCCGATCGTCTGGTTCGTGTTGAACACGCCGAAGCGCTCGGCGCCGTTGATCGCGCCCGCGAACACCCACGACACGTTCGCGAGCGGAATCGCGAGCGCGAGCCACGGCAGCGCGAGATACACCTCGTGCTGCATCGCGGCCGACACCTTCGTGAAATACGCGGTGTAGACGAATGCGCCGAAATAGATCAGCAGCCCGCCCGCGATGCCGGTACCGAGATTGAGCCAGAACGCGCTCCAGAACACGCGCGCGCTTTCGGCCGCATCGCCGCTCGCGAGCGCCTTCGAGATGTGGTTCTGCGCGGCCATGCTCATGCCGAGATCGAGAATCCCGAAATAGCCGATCAGCGTCCACACGAGACTGACGACGCCGTAGCGCTCGACGCCGAGCGCGTGGATATACGCGGGCACCGTGACCAGCGACACGAAGGTCGGCAGAATCAGCCCGACGAAATTGATCGATACGTTCTTCAGTATGCGTTTGTCCATGCCTGTGCCTTGTCGACGGCCGCGCGTCACGGTTTCCAGCGATACATCAGCACCTTGCCGCGCGCGTCTTCCTCGACGAACACGAGGTACTCGCCGTTCTCGCGGCGGAACGCGCTGATGCCGAACGGCACGTCGACCCATCCCGACGCGCGGCCGACCTCCGGCCCCGGACTCATCACGCCGACTTCCTTGCCGGTTTCGTTGTCGTACACGTGGATCTTGCCGACCGGCTCGACCGCGAAGAGGTAGCGGCCTTCGACGGTGATGCCGATCAGGTCGAGAATCGGCTTCGCATCGAGCTGCCACGGCAGCGCGATCGTGTAGCGCGCGACCGGCGAGCCCGTCGACCACTTGTCGAAGCGCACCAGCACGCGGCCGACTTCCTTGTTGATGCCGGGCTGCGGCGGCGCGTCCGCCGTATAGCCCGTCACGTAGAGCGAATCCGTGCGCGCGTCGTAGATCGCGCGACGCAGCTGCGTGAACGGCTTCGGCATCGGATACGTCGTGACCTTGTCGTACGCGTAGATCGGGTTGCCGGCCTTGTCGACGCCGCCGTAGCGGAACCGGTGAATCCCGCGCACGTCGCTCGTGCGCCAGATGTCGCCCTTCGTGTCGACCCACCAGCCCCAGCCGCCCGCCTTCGCGTTGCCGGTCGTATTGATCTCGAATTCGTCCGCATCGAGGCGGCCGTTGCCGTTCGCGTCGCGCCACAGCCAGTCGCCGCCCGGCGGCTTGTTCGGCACCTTGTCGACCGGCCGCGCACGGCCCGCGATCAGCCCGGACGGAATCGCGACTTCGCCGTCGCGCTTCGCGTCGAAGCGATAGATCTTCAGGTGATCGGCATACATGTCGGTCAGGTACAGGAACGTGCGGCCGTCGAGACGGCGTGCGGTCGGCATGCCGGGCCACTGGTCGGTGTGGAACACCGGATCGTCGGGATACTTGAAGCGGTTCGACAGGAAGCCGACATATTTCCAGTCCTGGCCGGGCGGCTTCGACAGATCGAGCTCGAAGCGCTTGTTGCCGGTGTACACGCTGTCGGGCCGCGCGGGATCGAGCCACGCGCCGTCGACGAACAGCAGCCCCTGCACCTGCCAGCGCAGCGTGCCGTCCGGCGTGTAGCTCTCGAGCACCGCGCCGAGGCCGGCGCCGATCGTGTCGTGACGCGGGCCGATCCCGTTCATCGCGACATAGACGTTGCCCGCGCGGTCGACGCCGACGCCGGTCAGCCCGTTGAAGCGCTGCGGGCCCGGACGGCCCGGCACGGGACCGGCGAAAATGCCGCCGCGCACGCCGAGCGTGCCGGACGGCGCATAGCGCTCGCCGCTCTTCGAGAAAATCAGGATCTGCTGGCGCGGGCCGTTGTCGGCGACGAACACGCGCCCCTTCGTGTCGACCGCGACGTCGACCGCGTCGGTGCCGTCCGGCAGCGCGGGCGCGTCGTCGATCTTGCGGCCGTCCGCACGCACGTGCACGAGGCGCGCGGGGCCGTTCAGCGTGTCGGTCAGCAGCCACAGCGTGCCGTCGGCGGCGAGCGCGATGCGTCCGGGCTCGTGTGCGCTCCACGTGCCCTTTTTCTGCATCGTCTCCGCGTCGTAGACGTCGACCGCGTCGTGCGACGGGTTGGTCGCGAACAGCGTCTTGTCGTCGGCCGCGAGACCGCCGACTTCGGCTTTCAGCTCACCGGCGTCCGGCTTCGCCGCGGCCGGCACTTCGTTGACCACCATGAAGCTCGCGGCCATCCGCGCGCGGCCTGCGTCCGCCCGCCCGCCGGGCGCGACCGACGGCGCCGCGCGAAACGGCGCAGGCTGCTTCATGTCGCCGATCGCGCGCCGCGAGATGCCGAACCACTGCTTGCCCTTGTCGGGCCAGATGCCGGGCGACTGCAGCCGGCCGCGTTCGTTGCCGACGCCGATCGCGACATACGCATACTTGCTGTTCACCGCGATCGCGTTGCCGCCGAGATTGCCCCAGCCATGCGTGCCGCCCGCGAAGCCGAGCATCTTGCCGTCCTGATAGACGCTCGCCTCGGCGCCGCTCTCGTCCCACGGCGCATTCGTATAGACCTTGCCGTCGGGCGTGACCGCGATCGCGCGGATGTCGATCTGCGTCCAGCGGCCGTCGCCGTAGCCGAACGTGTTGCCGATCCACGACGTGGTCGCGGGCAACACGGTTTCGGCCGATGCGGCGCCGGCAGACAGCACCGCGCACATCGTCATGCCAACCAGAATCAGACGTCGCAATGCGCTTCTCCAGACTCGATGCTCGGCGACCGGAACGGCGGCGCACGGCTGCCGCGAAACGTCCGGTCGCTAAATGGGTTTCAAACGTCGCGATGCAGGTTACAAGCAAAAATAATCACAAGAAATTTGGAAATATTTGGGGATGTTTCAGCCTGAAATATCGAACCGGAACGCGCGCGCCTGCTCGTGAAAATCGGCAATAACGACCGCCGTTCACGCGCGTAGTACGTAGAAAATTCCGCCGACGCACGTCGTGCGTGGCCATGCGGGCGCCCGCCTTTCAGCGGCTTTCATTTTTCGATTGCGCGCAATGCGCTTCGAATGCCCGCCGTTGAATAAATGACATGCGTTTTTTTGCCGATTTCTTTTCCGTAGAATCGGTTTCGATTCGATATTCCACTTAAAAGGCATGCATTACGTTCACGCATCGAATGCAGGACGCGCGACGCCGGCAACATGGCACGCGCGTCGCGAAGGGGCGGCGCGATGACGGGCCCGACGCGCACCGCCGAACTCGCACCGCCGCAGCACGGCCGCATCGTCCAGCTCGACGGGCTGCGCGCGATCGCCGTCGGCGCGGTGTTCCTGCAGCACGCGCTGAAGGCGCCGCTGTGGATGGGTGTCGATTTGTTCTTCGTGCTGAGCGGGCTGCTGATCACCGGCATCCTGCTCGAACGCAAGGCACGCGGACAGTCGTACTTCAGCCACTTCTATGCGCGCCGCGTGCGCCGGATCCTGCCGCCTTACGTGCTGCTGCTGATCGTGTCGACGCTGCTGTTCGGCGCGACCTGGCTGCCGCACTGGCCGTGGTACGCGTTCTTCTCGACGAACATCGGGCTGTCGCTCGGCAGCATCGGCCACGACAGCCTGAACGTGCTGTGGTCGCTCGCGGTCGAGGAGCAGTTCTACATCTTCTGGCCGTTCGTCGTGCTGTGGTGTTCGGAACGCGTGCTGCTGTGGGTCGCCGCCGCGCTGATCGTCGTCGCGCCGGTGTTGCGCGCCATCGCGACGCCGTGGTTCGACTCGTTCTGGCCGATCTACTACCTGACGCCGTTCCGCATGGACCTGCTCGCCGCCGGTGCGCTGCTCGCGATCGTGCTGCGCCGCGACCGTCGCGCGCTGGAGCCGTTCTATCCGCTCGCGATCGTCGGCGCACTCGTCGCGCTCGCGATTCTCGGCGCGCTGCACTTGTCGTTTCCGCGTTTCCGCGCGGCCAATACGCCGCTGTCGAACGCCGCGCTCTACAGCATCTCGCTGCTGCTGTGCACGTCGATCGTCGTGATCGCACTTCGCGGGCGCGGGCTCGTCCAGCGCGTGCTGACGAACCCGGTGCTCGTCTATATCGGCACCGTCAGCTACACCGTGTATCTGATTCACCTCAGCGTGCTGTACGCGCTGTGGCCGCTGCATCTGAACCGCTTCGTGACGGCCGCGCTCGCACTTGCGATCACCCTCGCCTACGCGACGCTGAGCTGGTACGGCTTCGAGCGCCGCCTGACGCGCGGCCCCGCACGCCGCGCGCTGCCCGCCGCGGCACGCACGACCGCCTGATTTTCATCTTCCATCGTTTCTACCAGGACATCGCCATGAGCCACACTCGCAAGGCCATCATCACGGGGATCACGGGGCAGGACGGCGCCTACCTGACCAAGCTGCTGCTCGACAAGGGCTATCAGGTCACCGGCACCTACCGCCGCACCAGCTCGGTGAACTTCTGGCGGATCGCCGAGCTCGGCGTCGACACGCATCCGAATCTGACGCTCGTCGAACACGATCTGACCGACGCCGGTTCGAGCCTGCGGCTGCTCGAGCGCACGCAGCCCGACGAGCTGTACAACCTGGCGGCGCAAAGCTTCGTCGGCGTGTCGTTCGACCAGCCGTCGACGACCGCCGAAGTCACGGGCCTCGGCACGCTGAACCTGCTCGAGGCGATTCGCGTCGTGAGCCCGCGCACGCGCTTCTATCAGGCATCGACGTCGGAAATGTTCGGCAAGGTGCAGTCGATTCCGCAAACGGAAACGACCGCGTTCTATCCGCGCAGCCCGTACGGCGTCGCGAAGCTGTTCGCGCACTGGACGACCGTCAACTATCGCGAATCGTACGGCCTGTTCGGCTGCAGCGGCATCCTGTTCAATCACGAGTCGCCGCTGCGCGGCCGCGAGTTCGTCACGCGCAAGATCACCGATACGGTCGCGAAGATCCGGCTCGGCAAAGCGAAGCGGCTCGAGCTCGGCAATCTCGATGCGAAGCGCGACTGGGGCTTCGCGCTCGAATACGTCGAAGGCATGTGGCGGATGCTGCAGGCCGACGAGCCGGACACCTACGTGCTCGCGACGAACCGCACCGAAACCGTGCGCGACTTCGTGCGGATGGCGTTCGCTGCTGCCGGCTATCAGATCGAATGGACCGGCAAGGGCGAACAGGAGCGCGGCCTCGACGCGGCGACCGGCGACGTGCTCGTCGAAGTGAATCCGAAGTTCTATCGGCCGGCCGAAGTCGATCTGCTGATCGGCTGCGCCGACAAGGCGAAAAGCAAGCTCGGCTGGGTGCCGAAGACGACGCTCGAACAACTGTGCCAGATGATGGTCGAAGCGGATTTGACGCGGAACACCCACCATGACACGTTCTGATGCCGGACGCGCGGCGCCGCGCCGCGCGTTCGTCACCGGCCTGACGGGCTTCACGGGCCGCTACATCGCACAACGCCTCGAAGGCGCCGGCTACGAAGTCTGGGGCACGGTCGCACCGGGCGCGCCACGCCCGGACGATCCGGCGCTCGCGCGTTGCACGCTGCTGAGCGTCGACCTGCTCGACGCCGACGCGGTGCGTGCGGCCGCCGCCGACGCGCGGCCCGATGCCGTCGTGCATCTCGCTGCGCGCGCGCATGTCGCGAACGACGAGCCGTCGCAGACGTACGCGGTCAACATCATGGGCACGCGCAACCTGCTCGCCGCGCTGGCCGGCCTCGATCGCCGGCCGTCGGCGGTGCTGCTCGCGAGCAGCGCCAACATCTACGGCAACGCGACGGCCGGCGTGCTCGACGAAACCGCGCCGCCCGCGCCCGCGAACGACTACGCGGTCAGCAAGCTCGCGATGGAATACGCGGCGAAGCTGTGGGCCGACCGGCTGCCGATCGTCATCGCGCGCCCGTTCAACTACACGGGCGTCGGCCAGAGCGAAGCGTATCTGCTGCCGAAGCTCGTCGCGCACTATGCGCGCAACGCGCCGCGCATCTCGCTCGGCAACCTCGACGTGAGCCGCGACTTCTCCGACGTGCGCGACGTGACGGCCGCGTATCTGCGGCTCATCGAAGCCGCACCGGCCGGCGACACGTTCAACGTCTGCTCGGAGCGCGCGTATTCGCTGAAGGAAGTGCTGGCGATGCTGTCGCGGATCGCCGGCTACGTGATCGACGTGACGGTCGATCCGCGTTTCGTGCGGCACAACGAAGTGAAGCACCTGAGCGGATCGCGCGACAAGCTGCGGCGCGCGATCGGCGAGCTGCCCGTCACGCCGCTCGAGGAGACGCTGCGATGGATGTACGACGCGATGCGCGACGCGCAGGCCGGCGCGCCGGCTCGCCTCGACTGACAAGCGGCCGCTGCGCCGCGCGGCCGCAACCGACCCCGCAATAAACGAACGCGCCGTTCGCACCGGCAAAGGCCGGCGCGAACGGCGCGTGTCGTCGATGCGCCGGGCCGCCGCGTTCAGCCTTCGAGGCCGCGCGCGAGATCGTTGCGCAGGTCGCCCGCGTTCTCGAGGCCGACCGCGAGCCGGATCAGCCCTTCGGTAATCCCCGCCGCCGCGCGCGCTTCGGGCGTGATGCGCGCATGGGTCGTCGTCGCCGGATGCGTGATCGTCGTGCGCGTATCGCCGAGGTTGCCCGTGATCGAAATCAGCTTCGTGTTGTCGATCACGCGCCATGCGTTCGCGCGCTGCTGTTCGGGCGTGTCGCCCTTCAGCTCGAACGAGACGATCGCGCCGCCGGCCTTCTGCTGGCGCTTCGCGAGTTCATGCTGCGGATGCGATTCGAGGCCCGGATAGAACACGCGCGCGACGGCCGGGTGCGAATCGAGCCAGCGCGCGATCTCGAGCGCGTTCGCCGACTGCTTCTCGACGCGCAGCGACAGCGTTTCCATCCCCTTCAGCAGCACCCACGCGTTGAACGCGGACAGCGTCGGGCCCGCGCTGCGCACGAACGGAAACACCTTGCCCATGATGAATGCCTTCGAGCCGACCAGCGCGCCGCCGAGCACGCGGCCCTGCCCGTCGAGGAATTTCGTCGCCGAATGCATGACGACGTCCGCGCCGAGCTTCAGCGGCTGCTGCAGCACGGGGCTGCAGAAACAGTTGTCGACGACGAACAGCGCGTTCGCGTCCTTGGCGATCTTGCCGATCGCCTCGATGTCGGCGAGTTCGGTCAGCGGATTCGACGGCGTCTCGAGGAAGAACATCTTCGTCTCCGGACGCACCGCTTCCTTCCATGCGTTCAGATCGGTCGGATCGACGAAGGTCGTCGTGATGCCGAACTTGCTGAAGATCTGCGAGAACATGCCGAGCGTCGAGCCGAACAGGCTGCGCGAGCTGACGAGGTGATCGCCCGCCTGCAGCGCGGCCATCACGACCGACATGATCGCCGCCATCCCGGACGCGGTCGCGATGCACGCCTCGCCGCCTTCGAGCGCGGCCAGGCGTTCCTGGAACATCGTGACGGTCGGGTTCGTGAAGCGCGAATAGGTGAAGTAGTCTTCCGAATTCGCGAAGCGCTCGGCCGCTTCGGCCGCGTTCTTGAAGCAGAAGCTCGAGGTCAGGAACAGCGCTTCCGAATGCTCGTTGAAATCGGTGCGCAGCGTGCCCGCGCGCACGGCGAGCGTGTCGAAGTTGAGGGAGTCGTCCATGTCCGTTTTCCGTATTCGATGGCCGCGCATGCGCGCGAGCCAGGCCAAACAAAAAGCCCGCCATGCGTCTGCATCAGCGGGCTTCGGTGCGGTACGACAGCGATCGACTCGGGCCGGCTGCCGCCGGCCTTCGCTTTAGCTGTTTTGGGAAGAAGCCCCGCGTCCGCAAGCTGAAATCAAATCGACGCAAGGCCACATCCTAGCACGCTTCGGCACAAGCGTGCGCCGGCAATCACTCGACCGACAGCTGCAGGTTCATCTGCGACCGTGCGGTATCGCTCGCCGTGTCGCGGTCGGCCTGCGATGCCGGCGTCAGGCGCGCGCGCTCGATCGCATCGAGATACTCGGGCGTCACGTCGCCGGTGATGTAGTTGCCGTCGAAGCACGACGCCTCGAAGCGCTCGAGCTTCGGGTTGATGTCGCGCACCGCGCGGCGCAGATCGTCGACGTCCTGATAGATCAGATGGTCGGCGCCGATGATCTTCGCGACTTCCTCGTCGCTGCGGCCGTGCGCGACGAGCTCGCCGCGCGTCGGCATGTCGATGCCGTACACGTTCGGGAATTTCACGGGCGGCGCCGCCGACGCGAAAATCACCGACTTCGCGCCCGCATCGCGCGCCATCTGCACGATCTCGTGCGACGTCGTGCCGCGCACGATCGAATCGTCGACGATCAGCACGTTTTTGTCCTTGAACTCGATGCTCATCGCGTTGAGCTTCTGGCGCACCGACTTCTTGCGCACCGCCTGCCCCGGCATGATGAACGTGCGGCCGACGTAGCGGTTCTTGAAGAAGCCTTCGCGATACTCGACGCCGAGCTTCGCGGCGACCTGCATCGCGGCCGGGCGCGACGAATCGGGAATCGGCATCACGACGTCGATGGGCACGTTCGGCAGCTCGCGCTTGATCTTCTCGGCGAGATAGTCGCCCATGCGCAGGCGCACGTTGTAGACGGGCACGCCGTCGAGGCACGAGTCCGGACGCGCGAGATAGACGTACTCGAACATGCACGGATTCAGCGTCGGATTGTCCGCGCACTGCTGGCTGTGGAAGTTGCCCGCCTGGTCGATGAAGATCGCTTCGCCCGGCAGCACGTCGCGCACGAACTCGAAGCCGATGCCTTCGACCGCGACCGATTCCGACGCGACCATCCATTCGGTGCCGTGCTCGGTCTCGAGCTTGCCGATGCAGAGCGGGCGGATGCCGAACGGATCGCGAAACGCGAGCAGACCGTAGCCGGCGATCAGCGAGACGATCGCATACGAGCCGTGCACGCGGCGGTGCACGCCCGCGACCGCCTTGAACAGCGCGGCCGGATCGAGCTCGAGGCCCGTCGTCGAGAGCTGCAGCTCGTGCGCGAACACGTTGAGCAGCACCTCACTGTCGGAATTGGTGTTGATGTGCCGGCGGTCGATCCGGAACATCTCGTCCTTCAGCTGTTGCCAGTTCGTCAGGTTGCCGTTGTGCGCGAGGATGATCCCGAACGGTGCGTTCACGTAGAACGGCTGCGCCTCGGCTTCGCTCGATGCGGAACCGGCCGTCGGATAGCGGACCTGGCCGATCCCGAACGTGCCGGGCAGGCTGCGCATGTTGCGCGTGCGGAACACGTCGCGCACCATGCCGTTCGCCTTGTACATGTGGAAATTGCTGCCGTCCGCCGTCGCGATGCCTGCCGCGTCCTGACCGCGATGCTGCAGCAGCAGCAGGCTGTCATAGATCAGCTGGTTGACCGGGGATTGGGAGATAACGCCTACGATGCCGCACATGGCATGTCCTTCAGAATGACAAAATCGGTTCCGTCCTGCCCCGTGCGTACGCTCACACGCGCACGTACTGGGCCATGCCGTCGGGCAGGAGCTGCTTCAGCTCGTGCACGCCCTGCTCGGCAATCGGACGCAATAGCGCATTGCGCCAGAAATCCTGTTTGGGCAACTCGGTCAGCCCGGCCGCCGCGACCAGCAACACCACCAGCACGCAGCCGCGCACGAGGCCGAACATCATGCCCAGCGAGCGATCGACGCCGCCGAGGCCGGTCGCCTGCGCGATCCGCGACAGCAGCGCGTTCGCGACGCCCGCGACGAGCACGACGCCGATCACCAGCAGCGCAAACGCGATCACCCACTGCGTCAGCGCGCCGCCCGGCCAGTTCGCCGGGATGTACGGGACCACCAGCCCGACGTAGCGGCTCGCGATCACGATCGCCGCGATCCAGCCGATCAGCCCGAAAATCTCCGACACGAAGCCGCGCCACGCACCGCGCAACGCCGACAACGCGATCACCGCCAATACAGCGTAGTCGAAAGCCGTCAGCATCGTGCGCTACTGCGTGAGCCCGGCTTCGCGCACCTTCGCGATCGCGGCGGACGCGGCCGCGCGATCCGCAAACGGACCCGCACGCAACAGTGTAGCCGTGCTGCCGTCCGCCTGCTTGCGACGCTCGACATATGCGGGCACGCCCGCCGATTTCAATTTCGTCGCCCACGAACGGGCGGTCGCGTCGTCCTTGAACGAGCCGAGCTGCACCGCGAAGCGCGCGCCGGCCGGCGACGACGGCGACGACGCGTCGCTCGTGTCGGCACCCGCCGCCTCGGCGCTCGCGACCGGCGCCGGATTAGGCGCGGCCGGCGTAGGCGCGGCCGGTGCCGCGGCCTTCGGCGGCGTCACGCTCGCCGTCGCGGTCGTATCGGGTTTCGGGGCCGGTTTCGCAGCCGCTTTCGGCGCAGGGGCCGGTGCAGCCGCAACGGCCTCGGACGCCGGCGGCTCGTCGTGCGCGACGCCGGCCTGCACGTCGGCCGCATCGTCGTCGCGCGACGCGGCCGGCTGATGCGCGGGCCGGTTCGGAATGTCGATCGCGATGTCGTCGGTGACCGGCTTCGGATGCGAATCGAGCACCATCGGCAGCACGATCACCGCCGCGACGACGAGGGCGATCGCGCCCACGAGACGACGGCGCGCGCGTTGCTTTTCTGGAAGGGTCGGATCGAGGAGCAGTGCGTCCGATTCCGGACGCTCGGTGCGGCGCGAGCGTCGCTCGACGCGTTCAGTGCGCTCGGTGCGCACGGTCCGGGAGGCCCCGGTACGACCGCCGCGCCGGGTGGGCGCGTCGTCGTCTTTCTTGCCGAACGAGAAAATTCCCATGAATGGCTGAGTCCGAAACTGCCCGTCAGTCAGTGTTGCTGCGATTTACGGTAGGCCATCACGCCGGCAACCGTATGGAAACTGCCGAAAACCACGATTCTATCATTCTCGGATGCTCTTTTTAGCGCATCGCTAAACGCGTCGGCCGGCGACGCGTAGCGCGTGACGCTCGAATCGGGCCCGTCCTGCACGCCGGCATTGCGCAGCGCCGCTTCGAGCTGCTCCGCGCTGGCCGCGCGCGGCAGCGGCAGATCCGTCACGCACCAGTGGTCGATCTCGCCCTTCAGGTGACGCAGCACGCCGTCGATGTCCTTGTCGTGCATGGCCCCGAACACCGCGTACGTGTACGGAAAGAAGCCCATGTTGCCGAGGTTCTGCTCGAGCACGGCCGCCGCATGCGGGTTGTGCGCGACGTCGAGCACGATCGCCGGCTTGCCGGGCAGCACCTGGAAGCGGCCGGGCAGCTCGACGTTCGCGAGGCCGAGCCGGATGTCCTGCGCGGACACCGGCAGTTGCGGACGCAACGCCTCGAGCGCGGCCAGCGCCGCGGACGCGTTGATCAGCTGATTCGCGCCGCGCAGTGCCGGATACGCGAGCGCCGGGTAGCGCTTGTCGCGGCCGATGTAGCTCCACTGCTGGCGCTCCGCGCCCGGCTGCGCCTCGTAGCGGAAATCGCGGCCGACGAGCCACAGATCGGCGCCGATCGCGGCCGCGTGATCGACGAGCGTCTGCGGCGCAGCGGGATCGCCGCAGATCGCCGGCTTGCCCGGACGGAAGATTCCGGCCTTCTCGAACGCGATCTTCTCGCGCGTGTCGCCGAGATATTCGGTGTGGTCGATGTCGATGCTCGTGACGATCGCGCAGTCGGTGTCGATGATGTTGACTGCATCGAGGCGGCCGCCGAGGCCGACTTCGAGGATCACCGCATCGAGCCCGCGCGACGCGAACAGATGCAGGATCGCGAGCGTCGTGAATTCGAAATACGTGAGCGAGACGGGCTCCGGCAGCGACGTGCGCGCGGCTTCGACGGCCTCGAAATGCGGCAGCAGTTCCGCGTCGCTGACGACCTCGCCGTTCACGCGCGCGCGTTCGTTGAATTCGAGCAGATGCGGCGACGTATGGCAGCCGACCTTATAGCCCGCGCGCACGAGGATCGTCTCGAGGAACGCGCACGTCGACCCCTTGCCGTTCGTGCCGCCGACCGTGATCACCGGACACGCGAATTCGAGTTTCAGCGCCGCCTTGACCTGCCCGATGCGGGTGAGGCCCATGTCGATGCCGACCGGGTGTGCGCGCTCGAGGTGCGAGAGCCACGCGTCGAGGGTGGGAAAAGTGCTCATCGGATCAAATCTGGATCGGTACCGTCACTACGCCGAAAAACGAAGCGCGCCGCCCGACGGACCGGTCGGGCGACGCGCGCGGTTCATGCCGGGCGCTGCGCTCAGGCGAGCGCGTCGGCCGGTTGTCGCTGCAGCAGCGCGAGCAGTTGCGCGATCTCGTCGCGCATCTTGCGCCGGTCGACGATCATGTCGATCGCGCCCGTCTTCAGCAGGAACTCGGCGCGCTGGAAGCCTTCCGGCAGCTTCTCGCGAACCGTCTGCTCGATCACGCGCGGGCCCGCAAAGCCGATCAGCGCCTTCGGCTCGGCGATCACGACGTCGCCGAGGAACGCGAAGCTCGCCGACACGCCGCCCATCGTCGGATCGGTCAGCACCGAAATGAACGGCAGCTTCGCTTCGGACAGCTTGGTCAGCATCGCGGTGGTCTTGGCCATCTGCATCAGCGACAGCAGGCTTTCCTGCATCCGCGCGCCACCCGATGCGGTAAAGCAGATGAACGGCACGTGCTGTTCGAGCGCATTCTGCGCGCCGCGCGCGAAGCGTTCGCCGACGACCGAACCCATCGAGCCGCCCATGAACGAGAACTCGAAGCATGCGGCGACGACAGGCAGCGTGTGGATCGCACCGCCCATCACGACCATCGCGTCGGTTTCGCCCGTTTCGTCCATCGCTTCCTTCAGACGGTCGGGGTACTTGCGGCTGTCCTTGAACTTCAGCGAGTCGACCGGCACGATTTCCTGGCCGATCTCGTAGCGGCCTTCCGGATCGAGCAGCGCATCGAGACGCTCGCGTGCACCGATGCGCATGTGGTGATCGCACTTCGGGCAGACGTGCAGATTCGCGTCCACGTCGTTGCGGTACAGCACGGCCTCGCAGGACGGGCACTTGACCCACAGGCCTTCCGGAATGCCCTTGCGGCTTTTCGGGTCCGTCTGCTTGATCTTCGGCGGCAACAGTTTGTCGAGCCAGCTCATCGTATGGTTTCCTGTTCCGTGGCGGGACGGGCCGTGCGGCCCGCTCCGCTTCCTGTGTTGTTGGTTATCGCGCCGTCTTCGCCGCGCCGTCCAGCGCGGCGCGCAGCTCTGCAATGAAGGCCTGCAGCGCGGCGACGGCACCTTCCGGCGCAGCGCTTTCGAGCAGCTGAACGAGGCGGCTGCCGATCACGACGGCGTCCGACACCTCGGCCACCGCACGTGCCGTTTCGGCGTCGCGGATGCCGAAGCCGACGCCCACCGGAACCGGCACGCGCGACTTGATGGCCGGGATTTTACCCGCAATGCTCGAAACATCCAGATTTCCGGCACCGGTCACGCCCTTCAGCGACACGTAGTACACGTAGCCGCTCGCGATCTTGCCCACTTCCGCGATGCGCGCGTCGGTCGACGTCGGCGCGAGCAGGAAGATCGGATCGATGCCGGCCGCACGCATTTTCTCGGCGAACGCGGCCGCTTCTTCGGGCGGATAGTCGACGACGAGCACGCCGTCGACACCCGCCGCGCGCGCGTCGGCCGCGAACGCGTCGACGCCGTGCCGCTCGATCGGATTCGCATAGCCCATCAGCACGACGGGCGTCGTCTGGTTGGTCTCGCGAAAGCGCTTGACGTCGGCGAGCACGTGCTTGAGCGTGACGCCGCGCGCGAGCGCGCGTTCCGACGAGCGCTGGATCACCGGGCCGTCGGCCATCGGGTCCGAGAACGGCACGCCGAGCTCGATGACGTCCGCGCCGCCGGCGGCGAGCGCGTGCATGAATTCGACCGTTTTCGCGGGATCCGGGTCGCCGGCCGTGATGAACGGGATCAGGCCCTTTCGGCCCTGTTGGGCGAGTGCGGCGAAGGTCTGCTGAATACGCGACATGGCAATTTTCCTGTGTCGATCCGGACGCGGCGCGTCAGCGCCCCGGCCGGATCCGTGCAAAGTGTGCGACCGGCGATGCGGCGGCGTGCGTCATGCGCACGCCTGCGCCGCGAGCGCATGCACGCGCTCGCGCGCGATCGCGCAGTAACTTTCGTTGATCTCGTAGCCGACGAAGTCGCGCCCCTGCCGTGCGCAGGCCACCGCGGTCGTGCCGCTGCCCATGAACGGATCGAGCACGCGGCCGCCCGGCGGGCAGCTCGCGAGCACCATCCGCTCGATGATTTCGAGCGGCTTCTGGGTCGGATGATCGACGCGCTCCGCGTGCTGCCGGTGCAGGCGCGAGACCGACCAGACGTCCTTCGGGTTGTAGCCCATCTCCAGCCACTTGCTGCCTTCGAACAGCTTGCGCGAGCGGGCCTTCTTCGTATCGGCGTCGTAAGGGATGCGAACCGGATCGAGATCGAAGTAATACGCTTTCGAGACCGCGAAAAAGCCGATGTTGTCGTGCACCGACGTGAACCGGCGCGTTGTGCCGCCCATGCTCGGCACGCGGCGGTCCCAGATGATCTCGTTGATCATCGTGAGCTTCGTCTTCAGGAAACTGAAGATCTCCGGCGCGTACTGCCAGGTGCAGAACACGTACATCGAGCCGCTCGGCTTGAGCTTCGGAATCGCGAGTTCGAGCCATTCGCGCGTCCATCCGAGAAACGCGTCGCCCGAGCGCTTGTCCGAGTCGTTGCCGTAGTCCTTGCCGAGCCCGTACGGCGGATCCGCGACGATCAGGTCGATCGACGCGTCGGGCAGCCGTGCGGCCTCGGTCAGGAAATCGCGGTTGTGCAGTTCGATCCCGGGCGGCAGCGCGCGCGGCGCGACGGCGGCGGCCTGCGCCGCCGGTTCGTCGGCCGCGGCACCGCCGCCCGGCTCTTCGATCAGTTCGCGCATCGGACCGTCAGAGCGTGATGCCCGATCGCTCGGCGACCGTATGCATGTCCTTGTCGCCGCGGCCCGACAGATTGACGAGCAGGATCTTGTCCTTCGGCAACGTCGGCGCGAGCTTCACGCCATACGCGATCGCGTGGCTCGACTCGAGCGCGGGGATGATGCCCTCGATCCGGCAGCAGTCGTGGAACGCCTTCAGCGCCTCTTCGTCGGTGATCCCGACGTACTTCGCGCGGCCGCTGTCCTTCAGCCATGCGTGCTCGGGACCGACGCCCGGGTAGTCGAGGCCCGCCGACACCGAATGCGTCTCGATGATCTGGCCGTTGTCGTCCTGCAGCAGATAGGTGCGGTTGCCGTGCAGCACGCCCGGGCTGCCGGCGATCAGCGAGGCCGCGTGATGGCCGGTGTCGAGGCCGTCGCCCGCGGCTTCGACGCCAATCAGCTGCACCGACGCATCGTCGATGTACGGATAGAAAATGCCCATCGCGTTCGAGCCGCCGCCGACGCAGGCGATCACCGCGTCCGGCTGGCGGCCGGCGAGTTCCGGCATCTGCACCTTGCATTCGTCGCCGATCACGCGCTGGAAGTCGCGCACCATCATCGGATACGGATGCGGGCCCGCGACCGTGCCGATGATGTAGAACGTGTTCTCGATGTTCGTGACCCAGTCGCGCATCGCCTCGTTCAGCGCGTCCTTCAGCGTGCGCGAACCCGATTCGACCGGCACGACGGTCGCGCCGAGCAGCTTCATCCGGTACACGTTCGCGGCCTGGCGGCGCACGTCCTCGGCGCCCATGTAGACGACGCACTCCATCCCGAAGCGCGCGCAGATCGTCGCCGTGGCGACGCCGTGCTGGCCGGCGCCCGTCTCGGCGATCACGCGTTTCTTGCCCATGCGCTTGGCGAGCAGCGCCTGGCCGATCACGTTGTTGATCTTGTGCGCGCCGGTGTGGTTCAGATCCTCGCGCTTCAGATAGATCTGCGCACCGCCGAGCGTGTCGCTCCAGCGCTGCGCGTGATAGATCGGCGACGGACGGCCGACGAAGTGCTTCAGTTCGCGCTGAAACTCGGCGACGAAATCGGGGTCGTTTTGGTATTTCGCGTACGCGCCGCGCAGTTCGTCCAGTGCGTGAATCAGCGTCTCGGCGACGAACACGCCGCCATACGGGCCGAAGTGGCCGCGATCGTCAGGAAGGTTGTACATGATGTGTCACTCTCGATCGGTCGGTGCGCCCCGCTGTGGGAGTCGCACCGGCTGGCATCACCGGGCGTCCGCGTCGCGCACCGCGCGCACGAACGCCGCCATTCGGGCGTGATCCTTCACGCCCTTTGCGCCCTCCACTTCGATGCCGCTCGAGACATCGACAGCGAATGGACGCAGCTGGCGGATCGCGTCACCGACGTTTTGCGCGTTCAAGCCACCACTCAAAACGGCCCGACGCGCGAGCTCTGCGGGAATAAGTGACCAATCGAAGACCTTGCCGCTGCCGCCGTAGTCCGGCACCAGTGTGTCGAACAGGAGGCCGCGCGCTTTCGAGTAATGAAGTGACGATTCTACCAAATCGGCCGACTGCGTCGAGGGCCCGACGCGCACTGCGCGCACCCACGGCAGGCGCGCCGCCCGGCCGAGCGCGTCGCACTGCTCCGGCGTTTCGTCCCCGTGGAACTGCAGCAGCGTGAGCGGCACGTCGCGTACGACCGCTTCGATCTCGGCCGCCGTCGCGTTCACGAACAGCCCGACCACCGACACGAACGGCGGCGCGAGCCGCGCGAGCTCGGCCGCCTGCGCGATCGTCACGGCGCGCGGACTTTTCGCGTAGAACACGAGGCCGATCGCATCGGCGCCGAGCGCGGCCGCATGCAGCACGTCGTCCGGGCGCGACAGCCCGCACAGCTTGATGCGCGTGCGCGGCGGCACGGCGGATTCGACGGGCGAGCGGGAAGAAACGGGATCGTTCATGGTTGCGGGTCCAGGTCGGCCCAGACGCTGCTCCACGGCACGCTGCCGAGCTGCGCGGGCGGGACGGCGAATTCCGCCGGGTAGCCGACGTGCGCGAGATACAGCCCGTCGGCCATGAAGGTGGGCGCTGCGCGGTTGCGGTCGCGGCCGGCCAGCACGTCGGCGACCCAGTCGGCCGGATAGCGGCCGCGCCCGACCGCGACGAGGCAGCCCATCAGGTTGCGCACCATATGATGCAGGAACGCATTCGCGCGGAACCGGAAATGCAGGAAGTGTCCGACGCGGCGGATGTCGATCTCGTACAAATGCTTCACCGGCGTCTTCGACTGGCATTCCGACGAACGGAACGCCGAAAAGTCGTGCTCGCCGAGCAGATGCGCGGCGGCGGCGCGCATCGCGTCGTCGTCGAGCGGCGTGTGGATCCAGCCCGCGCGGCCGTCGAGCATCGGCGAACGCACCGGATGCACGTACAGCGCATAGTAATAGGTGCGCTCGAACGCGGAGAAGCGCGCGTGGAACGCGTCCGGCATCGGCTTCGCCCATTGCACGGCGACCGTCGGCGGCAAAAACGCGTTCGTGCCGCGGACCCACGAGAAGTCCGCGCGGTCGAGCTCGGTGTCGAAATGCACGACCTGTCCGAGCCCGTGCACGCCCGTGTCGGTGCGCCCCGCGACCGTCGTATGCAGCGGCACGCGCGCGAACTCCGCAAGCGCGCGCTCGAGCGCGTCCTGTACCGTGTTGCCGTGCGGCTGCGCCTGCCAGCCGCAGAACGCGGCGCCGTCGTACTGTATGCCCAGCGCGATCCGCATCACGCGTCTTCCGACAGTTTCGCGAGCATCGCGCGCGCATCGTCGCGCGTCGCCGCATCGTTCGCGTCGACCACTTCCTGCAGCAGCGCGCGTGCGCCGGACAGGTCGCCCAGTTCCACATATTCGGCCGCCAGATCGAGCTTGTTGCGTGCGATGCGCGCGAGCTCCTCGGGCGTCAGCGCAGGCAGCTCCGCGCCCGGCGCCGACGGCAGGTCGAGGTCGAAATCGAGATTCAGCGCGCCGAACTGCGCGCCGCCGAGCGGCGACAGCGGCGACGGCGCGGCCGGGCGCGCGGACGTGTCGGCATGCGGCGCGTCGTCGTCCCATTCGAGCTCGTCTTCGTGGTCGGCCGGATGTTCGGTAGACGTATCGTTCGCGCCAACTGGCGGGCGCGGCGCGGTTTGACCGTTAGTTGCGATATGGGTGGCTTCCGCATCGTCGCTTGATGGCGACGTCTCGCCCGCCGCGCGCGGCGGCAGCGGCATGTCGAGACTGCCGAGCGCCGTGATTGCGTTCTGCATCAGCGCAGCGTGTTGCGGATCGGTAGTCGACGGCGCGGCGGCATCTGCGACCGGGACGGAGGACGCGAGCGGTGCGGACGGTTCGGCGTCGAAGGCCGGTTTCGCGTCGTGCGGTAGCGGTGCGCCGTCCGTCGGGTGGACCGGTTCGACGGACGAAGACGGTTGCGGCCGGTCGTCGAGCGGGTTCGTCGCTTCCGGGCTCGTCGGTTCCCGGTTCGAGGCTAGCGGTTTCGCCGCTTCCGGATTCGCCGCTTCCGGATTCGCCGCTTCCGGATTCGCCGCTTCCGGTCTCGCCGCTTCCGGTTTCGCCGCTTCCGGATTCGCCGCTCCCGGTCTCGCCGCTTCCGGATTCGTCGCTTCCGAGTTCGTCGGTTCCCGGTTCGCTGCTTCCCGGTTCGACGCTTCCGGATTCGCCGCTTGCAGGTTCGTCGGTTCCGGTTTTGCGGCTTCCCGGTTCGACTCTTCAGGCTTCGCCGCTTCCGGCGTCGACGCGACCTCGTTCGTCGGCGCAACCGCCTCCGCCGCTGCCGAAGCAACGGCCGCGAAATTCACGTCCGACACCACGTCGCGCGACACCGGCGTCTCCGGTTCGATCGGCAGTGCCTGCTCGGCCGACGGCGAAGCGTCGTCCGCGGCACCGGCCGCTACCGCCTCGGCGTGACGATGCTTGCGGCGCTTGCGCCACACGAGCCCGCCCACGAGCACGACGACGGCCGCGCCGGCCAGTGCAGCCGGCCGCCAGTCGATCGGTTCGCCGCGATTTGCCGGCGGCGTCGCGACAACCGGCGCGCTCGCCTGCACGGACGGCGCCGCCGCCGACGCCGCGCTCGCGGCCGTGCCGGACGCCGCGTCCGCGCTCGATGCCGCAGCAGCCGACGACGCACCGGCGTCGTCCGGCGCACGCGGCGTGACGGGCGCGGTCGGCGCAGGAACAACCGGCGCCGTCGTTGCGGCCGGCTTGCCGATGCCGTGCTTCTGCAGCTCCATCAGCACGCGATTTTTCAGTGCAAGCAGCTGCTGCAGGCTAGACGGCCGCGGCTGCGACGCGGCGGCCGCAGGCGCCGCACCGGCCGGCGCGCGCGCGCCGGATGTCGGCTGCACGGTTTGGGACGATTGCGCGGTCGCGTCGCTCGCCGACGACGGCGCCGGCTGAATCGTGCCGCTCCACATGTGCGGACCGCTCGCACCGGCCGCCGCCGCGGCCGCGGACGCCGTATCGGCCGCGGACGCACCACGCGCGGCCGCCGCGTCCGACGACGGCGCGACGAACGACGCACCGGCCGGGGCGCTCGCGCCATGCGCGGTGCCCGATGCAGCCGGATGCTGAATCGGCGCGGCCGCCGAGGCCGCCGATGCACCGTGCGCAGCCGACGCAGCGTGCTGCGCGGCCGACGCAGCGCCCGACGCGGCAGCGGCGCTCGATGCCGCCGATGCCGTCGCCGGCGCGGACGCGCCCGCCGCGATCGCGGCCCCCGACGCGTCGAGCGCGGGCACCGTCAGCGTCGCACCGACTTTCAGCCGGCTCGGATCGCGTTTCATGAATGCCTGCGGGTTCGCGTCGAACAGCGCTCGGCCCGCGCGCGCAAGCACGGCGGGATCGCGCGACTGCGTCGCCGCGATCGCGATGTCGTTGAGGGACTGGCCCGGCTGGACCGTCACGGTCAGCGGCGCCGGATTGCCGGATGCGACGGCAGACGCAGGCGCATCGCCGGTGCCGGCCGCCCATGTCGAGGCGGCCGCGCCGAGCGCCAGCACCGCCAGCGCGCCGCAGACGGCGCGCGACAGACGGGATCGACGCGGAAACAAGGAAATTCGGGACATCGTTGGCTCTATCGCCGCGCGCGTGCGCGGCTGGGATTCGCGTTTGGAAGCGTCAGTAAAGTCGCCGCAGAAATGCAAAAGCGTCGCGCTGAACGCGACGCTTTCGGCCGGTCTGCGCGTCGTAACCGCGTAGTTTACTTCACACGATCGCGTTCGGGCCGAATTCGTCGGCGCGCACGACCGGGAACAGGCGCCCGATGCGCGGCTGCACGCCACGCGCCATTATCAAAAATCGAGCATCAATTGATGTAAATCCCGACAACATTATCAACATGCTCGTCGACTGCGTGCCTTATACTGCGCACCGCGTCACTTCCTCGTGCCAAAGGAATCGATGCAAGAAAGCCCCGGCCGGGAGAGCGGTTCGGGGCTTTCGCATTTTCGGGCACTGCGCCCGCCGATAAAAAACGCGCCTGCGGCCCGTTGAAGGCACGCAGGCGCGTCGCATCGCGCGCCGGCCGGCGCGCGATCACGTCTTACTTGTCGAGCAGGATGCGCAGCATACGGCGCAGCGGTTCGGCCGCGCCCCACAGCAGTTGATCGCCGACCGTAAACGCCGACAGGTATTCGCCGCCCATCGCGAGCTTGCGCAGACGGCCGACCGGCACGGTCAGCGTGCCGGTAACCTTCGCCGGCGACAGATCGTGCATCGACGCTTCGCGCTCGTTCGGCACGACCTTCACCCAGTCGTTCGCCGATGCGAGAATGCCGTTGATCTCGTCGAGCGGCACGTCCTTCTTCAGCTTGATCGTCAGCGCCTGCGAGTGGCAGCGCATTGCGCCGATCCGCACGCACAGCCCGTCGACCGGGATCGAGCCCGGCTCGCCCATCGCCGGCTTGCCGAGGATCTTGTTCGTTTCCGCGCCGCCCTTCCATTCTTCCTTGGACATGCCGTTGCCGAGATCCTTGTCGATCCAGGGAATCAGCGAACCCGCGAGCGGCACGCCGAAATGGCTCGTCGGCATCGCGTCGCTGTTCATCGTGGCGAGCACGCGGCGATCGATGTCGAGGATCGCCGATGCCGGATCGGCGAGCTGCTGCTGCACCGCGCCGTGCAGCGCGCCCATCTGCGACAGCAGTTCACGCATGTTCTGCGCGCCCGCGCCCGACGCGGCCTGATACGTCATGGCCGTCATCCAGTCGACGAGGTTCTCGCGGAACAGGCCGCCGAGCGCCATCAGCATCAGGCTGACCGTGCAGTTGCCGCCGATGAAGTTCTTCGTGCCCTTGACGAGCGCGTCCTTGATCACGTCGAGGTTCACCGGATCGAGGATGATGACCGCGTCGTCCTTCATCCGCAGCGACGAAGCCGCATCGATCCAGTAGCCGTTCCAGCCCGCCGCGCGCAGCTTCGGGAACACGTCGTTCGTGTAGTCGCCGCCCTGGCACGTGATGATGACGTCGCACTTCTTCAGTTCGTCGACGTTGGTCGCGTCCTTCAGCGTGGTCTCGTTTTTCGCGAACGACGGTGCCTTGCCGCCCGAGTTGCTGGTGCTGAAAAACACCGGTTCGATCAGGTCGAAATCGCCCTCTTCCTGCATGCGCTGCATCAGGACGCTGCCGACCATGCCGCGCCAACCTACGAGACCTACGTTCATGACTAACCCTTTGAATGGAGCTTCCCCGCCATTTCCGCCCCCGGCGTGACCGCGCGGGGAAACAGGCGGGCACGACGGACGATCAGCGTTTAATGATCGTTTTCGTGGTAATGGTTTTCGTGATGACGATGGCGCGCGCACCCGCACGGGCAGTGTTGCCGTGGAGTTTCAGGACCGGGGAGATCAGGGAAATCAGCGCCATCGTTCGAGTCTACACAAAGCCGGTTGCCCGCACAACGGCCAACCGTGCGCGAACGAACCGATTTTTTCGGCCCGTTCGCGCCCTTTCTACATCGTGACTTGCCGGCCGCTCAGAGCGCCGCGACCACTGCGTCGCCCATCGCCGCCGTGCCGACCTGCTTGCAGCCCGGCGTCGCGATGTCGCCGGTGCGGTAGCCCTGTTCGAGCACCGTTTTGACCGCGCGCTCGATGCGGTCGGCCTGCTCGGCGCGATTCAGCGAATAGCGCAGCAGCATTGCGGCCGACAGGATCGTCGCGAGCGGATTCGCGATGCCCTTGCCTGCGATGTCCGGCGCCGAACCGTGCGACGGCTCGTACAGACCCTTGTTGTTCTTGTCGAGCGACGCCGACGGCAGCATGCCGATCGAACCCGTCAGCATCGACGCCTCATCCGACAGGATGTCGCCGAACATGTTGCCGGTGACGATCACGTCGAACTGCTTCGGCGCCTTTGCGAGCTGCATCGCCGCGTTGTCGACGTACATGTGCGACAGCTCGACGTCCGCGTATTCCTTCGACACGTCGATCATGATGTCGCGCCAGAACTGCGACGTCTCGAGCACGTTCGACTTGTCGACCGACAGCAGCTTCTTCGCGCGCTTTTGCGCGGCCTGGAACGCGACGTGCGCGATGCGGCGCACTTCCGGCTCCGAATAGCGCATCGTGTCGAAGCCTTCGCGCTCACCGGCGAACGGGCCGTCCGGCGCTGCCCGCACGCCGCGCGGCTGGCCGAAATAGATATCGCCGTTCAGTTCGCGCACGATCAGGATGTCGAGGCCAGCGACGAGTTCGGGCTTCAGCGGCGACGCGTCGACGAGCTGCGGATAGCAGATCGCCGGACGGAAGTTCGCGAACAGCTCGAGGTGCTTGCGCAGCCCGAGAATCGCCTGCTCGGGACGCAGCGCGCGTTCCAGCGAGTCGTACTTCCAGTCGCCGACCGCGCCGAACAGGATCGCGTCGGCTTCCTTCGCGAGCTTCAGCGTCGCGTCCGGCAGCGGATGGCCGCTCGCCTCGTAGCCCGCGCCGCCGACCGGCGCCTGTTCGAGTTCGAACTTCTCGTCGAGTGCGTTCAGCACCTTCACCGCTTCGGTGACGATTTCCGGACCGATGCCGTCGCCCGGCAGCACTGCAATCTTCATGCGTTGTTCCTGACTGAATAAGGGATGATGGCTGGCGGGCGAACGCGCGGCGCGCGCGCCCGCCCGAAGGACGACTTCAGCCGACCAGCTTGTTGTTGAGCCACGGCTGCTTCGCGAGCCGCTCCGCTTCGAACTGGCGGATCTTGTCCGCGTGACGCAGCGTGAGGCCGATGTCGTCGAAGCCGTTCAGCAGGCAGTACTTGCGGAACGCGGTGATCTCGAACGGATACTCGCGGCCGTCCGGCGCGCGCACGACCTGCGCCTCGAGATCGATCGTCAGCTGATAGCCGTTGAACGCGACCGTCTCGTTGATCAGATGATCGACCTGCTGCTCGGTCAGCACGATCGGCAGCAGCCCGTTCTTGAAGCAGTTGTTGAAGAAGATGTCCGCGAAGCTCGGCGCGATGATCGCGCGGAAGCCGTACTGCTGCAGCGCCCACGGCGCGTGCTCGCGCGAGCTGCCGCAGCCGAAGTTCTTGCGCGTGACGAGAATCGACGCGCCCTGGTAGCGCGGCTGGTTCAGCACGAAGTCCGGGTTCAGCGGACGCTTCGAGTTGTCCTGCCCGGGCTCGCCGTGATCGAGATAGCGCCACTCGTCGAACGCGTTCGGGCCGAAGCCCGTGCGCTTGATCGACTTCAGGAACTGCTTCGGAATGATCGCGTCGGTGTCGACGTTCTCGCGATCGAGCGGCGCCACGACGCCGGTATGCACAGTGAATTTTTCCATGATCCGTCTATCCGGTTGAAGGGCCGGCCCGCGGCCGGCGCACATCGACAAATTCTCGGCGGTGTCACTCCGCGGCGCGCTTCAGTGCGCTGCCGGCGGCATTGACGTCCTCGCCGAAGCCTCGGACGGTGTTGCAGCCCGCAAGGCCGAAGCCGAGCCCCGCGAGCGCCAGCGCGGCAGCGAGCCGCGCAACCCATTTCGATGCCGTCACGCGTTACCCCAGCTTGCGAATGTCGACGAAATGGCCTTCGATCGCCGCGGCCGCCGCCATCGCGGGGCTGACGAGGTGCGTGCGGCCGCCCGCGCCCTGCCGGCCTTCGAAGTTGCGGTTCGACGTCGAGGCGCAGCGCTCGCCCGGCTCGAGGCGGTCGGCGTTCATCGCCAGACACATCGAGCAGCCCGGCTCGCGCCATTCGAAGCCCGCATCGGTAAACACCTTGTCGAGGCCTTCGCGCTCGGCCTGCGCCTTCACGAGGCCCGAGCCCGGCACGACCATCGCAAGCCGCACGTTCGATGCGACGCGGCGGTTCAGCTTCTTCACGACGTACGCGGCCGCGCGGATGTCCTCGATGCGCGCGTTCGTGCACGAGCCGATGAAGATCTTGTCGACCTTGATCGATTCGATCGGCGTGTTCGGTTCGAGCGCCATGTAGGCGAGCGCGCGCTCCATCGCGTCGCGCTTGACCGGATCCTTCTCGCGCTCGGGATCGGGCACGCGACCGTCGATCGACGTGACCATTTCCGGCGACGTGCCCCACGTGACTTGCGGGACGATCTCCGCCGCGTTCAGCTCGACGACGCGATCGAAATGCGCGCCTTCGTCCGACTTGAACTGGCGCCAGTATTCGACGGCCTGATCCCATTCCGCGCCGCTCGGCACGAACGGACGGCCCTTCAGGTAGTCGATCGTCGTGTCGTCGACCGCGACCATGCCCGCGCGCGCGCCGGCTTCGATCGCCATGTTGCAGACCGTCATCCGGCCTTCCATCGACAGCGCGCGGATCGTCGAGCCGCCGAATTCGATCGCATAGCCGGTGCCGCCTGCCGTGCCGATCTTGCCGATGATCGCGAGCACGATGTCCTTCGCGGTGCAGCCGCGCGGCAGTGCGCCCTCGACCTTCACGAGCATGTTCTTGCTCTTCTTCTGCAGCAAAGTTTGCGTCGCGAGCACGTGCTCGACTTCCGACGTGCCGATGCCGTGCGCGAGCGCGCCGAACGCGCCGTGCGTCGACGTGTGCGAATCGCCGCACACGATCGTCATGCCCGGCAGCGTCGCGCCCTGCTCCGGCCCGATGATGTGCACGATGCCCTGACGCACGTCGTTCATCTTGAACTGCGTGATGCCGAACGCATCGCAGTTCGCGTCGAGCGTGTCGACCTGCAGCTTCGAGACGGGATCGGCGATACCGTGGCTGCGATCGGTGGTCGGCACGTTGTGGTCGGACACGGCCAGGTTCGCGCTGATGCGCCACACCGGACGCTGCGCGATCTTCAGCCCTTCGAACGCCTGCGGGCTCGTGACTTCATGCAGCAGTTGACGGTCGATATACAGCAATGCCGTGCCGTCTTCCTCGGTGTGGACGACGTGGGAATTCCACAGTTTGTCGTAGAGAGTCTGTGCCATGGGTATGCGGGGTCGTTGTGACATCAAGCCTTGCGGATGCGGTCGATTATGCCACGCAGAACGCGCAACGGCGCACGCGAAACGCCGAAAAACCCATTAAAAACAGTGGTTTGGCTGGTAGTGCCAATACCTGTATCGGCATTACCCGGCAAACGGGGCACGAAGCGCGCGACGCGGCCGAGGCGGCCGCGCGCTGCGCTTCCCCGCCATCACGGCGACGTTTGCCGGCCGGCCGTGTGCGCCGGCAACACGTATCCGTCACCGGCAGCATCGCGTCGACCGTTGCGGCATCGCCGAGCTGCGCGTTCAGCTTCGCGGACATCTGTGCAGCCAGCGCGGCATCGGTCACGGGGGCCGATGCGACGTCGTCGCCACCGCATGCGCTCAGCAGCGGCGCGGCCCCCGCAACCTCCAGGAATTTTCTGCGTGAGGAAGTCAATGGATTCTGCTTCATGAAAAATGCGAAGTCGTGCGAATGACACCGACCGCATACATGTCGCACGTCGTCGCGCGCGCAGCAATTTCTTCGCGATTGCCTAGACTGTCTATTCGCACGGCGTGGGCGCATGCGCACCGCGCCATCTTGATTCCGCAACGCCCGCGGCGTCGGGCAGGAGAACGGCATGCGATATGAACTCTATTACTGGCCCGAGATCCAGGGCCGAGGCGAATATGTGCGGCTCGCGCTCGAAGCGGCCGAAGCGGACTACGTCGACGTCGCGCGCGAGTCGGGGCGCGGCATGGGCGTGTCGGCCATGATGCGGATGATGGACAGCACGAAGGCCGAATGCGTGCCGTTCGCGCCGCCGTTTCTGAAAGCCGGCGACATCGTGATCGGGCAGACGGCGAACATTCTGCTGTTTCTCGGCACGCGGCTCGGCCTCGCACCCGACGACGAAGCGGGACGGTTGTGGGTGCATCAGCTGCAGTTGACCATCGCCGACTTCGTCACCGAGATTCACGATACGCACCACCCGATCGGCAGCGGTCTGTACTACGAGGATCAGAAAGCGGAAGCCGCCGAGCGCTCGGCCGATTTCCTCGCGCATCGCCTGCCGAAGTTTCTCGGTTACTTCGAGCGCGTACTCGCGCAGAATCCGCACAAGAGCGGCTACCTCGCCGGCAACGCGCTCAGCTATGCGGATCTGTCGACGTTCCAGCTGATCGAAGGGCTGCGTTATGCGTTCCCGAAGGCGATGAAGCGCGAGGAGAAAAAGATCGCAGGGCTCGTCGCCCTGCGCGATCGCGTCGAGCAGCATCCGCCGATTGCGCGCTATCTCGCGTCGGAACGCCGCATCCCCTTCAACGACATGGGGATCTTCCGCCACTACCCCGAGCTGGACGCGTAGCGCTGCCGGCGGCGGGCCGCACGTTATGCGCCGTCCGCGCGCGCCTGCGTTTCCGCGCGCTCATCCACTGCGCGCGTCAACCACGGACCGATCTCCATCTCGTCGTAGCGCACGAGCCGGCTCTTGTGCGCGCGGCGATACGCATACCAGATCGCGACGAACAGCGGAATCCACACATAGATCGACAGCACCTCCGTCCAGTCGATGCGCGCCGCGAAGAACGCCTGGTAATCCTGCCCGAGCGAGATCGCGATGCAGACCGCGATCGCGAACAGCGGCCCGAACGGGAACCACTTCGCGCGGTACGGCAGTTCGTCGAGCCGGTACCCCTGCTTCACGAAGCCCTTGCGGAACCGGTAATGGCAGACCGCGATGCCGAGCCACGCGATGAAGCCGGTGATGCCGACCGTATTGAGCAGCCAGAGATAGATGCTCTGATTGCTGGCCAGCGACGTCAGGAAACAGAGTCCGCCGACCGCCATCGTCGCGTAGAGCGCATTGCGCGGCACGCCGCCCGGCGACAGCGTCGCGAACATCGCGGGCGCGCGGCCCTCGGCAGCGAGGTTGTAGAGCATCCGCGTCGCCGCATACGTGCCGGAGTTGCCGGCCGACAGCACCGCCGTGAGGATCACGAGGTTCATCGCGCCGGCGGCGAGCGGCAAGCCCGCGTGACTGAACACGAGCGTGAACGGGCTCACGCCGATGTCGGTCACGTCGTTCTTGAGCAGGTTGGGATCGGTATACGGCACCGGCAGCCCGATCACGAAGATCGCAAGCACATAGAACAGCATGATGCGCCAGAAGATCTGCTTCACCGCGCGCGGGATCGTCTTGCGTGGGTTCGCCGATTCGCCGGCCGTGATTCCGACAAGCTCCGTGCCGAGAAACGAGAATACCGCGATCAGCGCGACGCTCATCATCGCATGCGAGCCGCCGACGAACGGCGCATCGCCCGTCGTGAAATTGCGCCAGCCGACCGGATGCCCGCTGCCGATCACGCCGGCCGCGATTAGCAGCCCCGCCGCGATGAAAGCGACGACGGTAACGACCTTGATCGGCGAGAACCAGTACTCGGCGCGACGGCGCGGCGCGCGATCGCGTCAAACGACGCTGCGCTTGATCGCCTGCAGCTCGGCCGTCGTCACGATCTTCTCGATCCGGAACCGCGGGCTGTCGAGCCACGCATTCGCGATTCGGCGGTATTCGTCGAGATCCTCGCACGCGATCCGCACGACGAAATCGAACGTGCCGCTGACGAGCCAGCAATCGAGCACGGCCGGATTCGCGCGCATCTCGTCCTCGAACGGCGCCTGCGAACGTCCGTGATCGGCCAGCACGATCTGCGCGATCACGACGATCGGCTTGGTCGCGCGCGGCGCGTTGATCACCGCGCGGTAACCCGCGATCACGCCGAGCGCCTCGAGCCGTTCCACGCGTGCCTGACACGGACGCGGCGTGAGATTCACGAGTTCCGAGAGCTTCCGGTACGAAATCCGGCCGTCGGTGCGCAGGATGTCGAGGATCCGGAGATCGATCTTGTCGAGCTGCATCTTCTTGTCCGTCATCCGCATTCGCTCCGGTCGGGTCGTGGCTGGTGCGCGGAACGCCTGCTCCGGTTCCGCGCGGGCCACATTATCCGGCCGACGCGACTGCGCGCCAATCGGCTAGAACCGCAGCGACAGACACGTGAGGCCGCCGTCCATCTTGCGGAACTCGCTCGTGTCGATCACATGCAGCGGCAGGCCGAGCGGTGCAATCGCGTCGTGCACGCGCGGATAGCCGGCCGGCGTGATCAGCGCGCCGTTCACGCGCAGCGTGTTGCCTGCATAGTCGTCCTCGGCACGGATCGCGATCCGTCGATACCCGGCGAAGGCCGGATGCGCGGCAAGCGCTTCGGTGACGAGCAGCGTGTCGTCGCCGAGCGCGTTGACGACCGACTTCAGATGCAGGCCGGCGGCCACCGGCACCGCGACGACCGAATAACCGTAGCGCGACACCAGCGACTCCAACTCGGCGATGCCTTCCGCGTCGGTGCGGCTCGTCAGGCCGATATGGAAGCGCTTGCCGACGAGCATCACGTCGCCGCCGTCGAGGCGGCCGGCGCGCATCGGCAGCAGGTCGCGATGCGCGGCGAGCACCGTCTCGATGTGCACGGTCTCGCCGCGCCGCGCAGGCGCACCGGGCCGCGTGATCACCGCGAACTCGGGCGTCACGACTGCGACGTCCTCGACGAAATGGGCATCGGGAAACGCGGGCAGCGGCGGCAGCTCGGTCACCGCGACGCCGAGCGCGCGCAGCACGTCGCAGTATGCGTCGAACTGCGCGAGCGTCTTGTCGTAGTCGGGCGCGCCGAGCGCGGCCGTGGTGAGACCGGCGCCACAGGTCGGCGCGGGGCGGCGAACGATCGCTTGCGTGAATTGCATCGGCTTCTCCAGGGTCATCGCCGCGCATCGCGTCGCGCGGCACGGCTTGCGTCGGTTCGGACCATTATCGGAAGCCAAATTGCGCAATTCGCGTCGATTTGGCGCGCGCTCGCAGCCGATTGCGTCGAATTGCGCGCGGCGCGCAGCCGATTCGGCGGGTGCGTGTGCACGGGGCCCAGCCCGCCGCCTGGTACGGCGGGCGGAGACGAACAGCCACCGTCCGGGACACGCGGTGCGCATTCGTACGATCGGCCGGCGCGAGACGGCGACGTGCCGGCTACGCCCCGAGATCGGCCCCCATCTGCGCGCGGCCGAGCCCACTGAGATCGCCTTCGCGCGCGCGGCCGTCGAACTCGACCTCGAAATGGTCGGCCGGAAAATCGGGCGGGCTCTCGCCGCGCACGAACGCGGGCCACTGACGCCGCAGGTACGCATCGTTCTTCGCGCAGCCGGGCGCGGCCGCGATGTACATCACGTTGCTGTCGCCGCTGCCGCGATGCGCGTCCTCGACCGCATGCACCACGTCGCCGTGCCAGAACACCGCGTCGCCCGGCTCCATGTGCGGAATCGGCACGAGCGCATCGAGCAGCAGCGCGTGCCACTCCGGCAGGATCGACAGCGCGCGGCCGGGGCGCGCGCCGCACAGGTCGTCGTCGGCGACGTCGTCCTGCAGCGCACGCAGCACGACATACGCCATCGCGTTCGCGACCGGAATCAGCTGCAGCGTGCCGTCGCCCGGCCCTTGCGGCGTCAGTGCGGTCCAGCCCTGAAACGTGCGGAACATCGAGCACACGGCCGGCGACGGAATCTCCTCCACATCGGGCCGGAACGCCGCATCGAACGGATCGTAGTCGCGCCAGCGTCCGGCCAGCACGTGACGATAGACCTGCCGGAAGTTCGCGCCGAGCCAGCGCTCGACGGAGCCGCCGTCGACGTGCGGCGACAGCCCGAGCGACGTCGAGCCGGGCGGCCGGCGCCGGATCCGGTCCGCATACGCCGGCACGCGGTCGGGATCGAAGTGCACGCGTGCGCCGTCCGCATGGCGCCACAGCCGGTTCAGGAAGATGCGTGCCTGCGTGAGCGCCGGCGACTGCCGCGCGGCGATCTGCGGCTTCGACCAGTACACGCCGTAGATCTGCGGCTTGCCCGACGCGAGATTGCCGAAATAGCGGTCTTCGGCGCGCGCGTGCAGCCGCTCGGCAAAGCGGTTCGCGTCGAGATAGGCGCCGATCTCGTCGTTCCAGTCGCGCGCCTGCCGCGGATCGAACACGCCGCGCACGACGACCGCGCCATGCGTGCGAATCGCCGCGATCGTGTGCGGATCGACCGCACCGTTCGCGATGTCGGCGTACTGCAGCACCGGAATCACGTCGCGGCCGTGTGCGTGCGCGCGCCGAATCGCCTCGACCTGGCGCGCGATGTCGCCTTCGAGTTCGCGAAACGCCGACGCGTAGTCGGGCAGGTTCGCGCGCAACGCGGTTTTCGCCGCGCGGATCGCGGCAGGCAGATCGTCGATCGTCAGGGGCATGGCTGTCTCCTCGCTCAAGCGTGTCGTGATGAGTCGACAGCGTAAGCCCGGCGCGGCACGATGTTCACCGCTATCCCGCCAACAATCGATACAATCCTGACAACGCCGCATCACGCCGGCCGATGACAGACCACGCAGAGCTTGTTGCCGTCCGGATCGCGGAAATACGCGCCGTAGTAGTCGCGGTGATAGTGCGGGCGCAGGCCGGGCGGCCCTTCACAGATGCCGCCGTGCTGCAGCGCGAGTGCGTGGCAGCGGTCGACGTGCGCGCGCGTCGGCGCGTCGAAGGCGATCGTGTAGCCGTTGCCCGGTTCGGGCGCGCGACCGTCGAGCGGCCGGCCGAAAAAGAACAGCGGGCGGTCGGTATCGGCCGGCATCCAGCCGCACCAGCCGTCCGGCTCGCGAAACTTGAGCCGCAGTCCGAGTGCCGCGCACAGCGGCGCATAGAAGTCGTACGCGCGCGCGGTATCGCTGACGCCTACGCAAACATGTGAAAACATGGCTTCGCTCCGTCGTGACGATCGATCCGATCATGCCACGACGCCGCGACCGCCCTCGCCCGGAGCCCGCGATGAAACCGCAATACGAACACGTGACGTTCGCTCCCGGCTGTTCGATCCGCGTGTATCACCGGCAGCTCGCGCGCATCCCGTTCGAATGGCACCGCCATCCGGAATACGAGCTGACGCTTACGCTGAACAGCCGCGGCCGGCGCTTCATCGGCGATCACGTCGCGCGCTATGCGGACGAGGATCTCGTCCTCGTGCCGCCGAATCTTCCACATACCTGGTCGTCGAACGCGCGCATCGATCCGGATGCGCCCGAAGTCGCGCTCGTCGTCTGGTTCGACGGCGACTGGGTGCGGCGCCTCGCCGACTGCTGCGCCGAATACGTGCCGCTGCGCTCGCTGCTGCGGCGCGCGGCACCGGGCCTGCGCTTCGATACGGAGACCGCGCGCGCGATGCGCGCGAGGCTGCCGCGACTGCTCGATCCGTCGCCGCGCGTGCGCCTCGCCGCGGCGCTCGATACGCTCGCCGATCTCGCCGAAGCCGGCGGCGAACCGCTCGCGACCGCACAGGCCTACGAGCGGCACGACGGCCGCGCGGCCAGCGACGCGGACGCGCCCGAAGCCGAACGCCTCGATCGCGTGCTCGATGCGATCGACCGCCATTTTCACGAACCGCTGCGCATCGGCGCGCTCGCCGCGGTCGCGCATCTGTCCGAACGCACGCTGCAGCGCATGTTCGTCCGCCATCTCGGCGAAAGCGTCGGCCGCTACGTGCAGCGCTTGCGCATCGCGCATGCGTGCCGCCATCTCGTCGCGACCGACTGGCCGATCGCGACGGTCGCCGCGCGCTGCGGGATTCCGAATCCCGCGAACTTCAATCGCCAGTTTCTCGCGGCGCGCGGCATGACACCGGGCGCGTACCGGCAGTACTTCGCGCAACGCGGCCGCGCGCCCGACACCGACGCCGACGCACCGCCGCTCGACACGCGCCCGCCATCGCTCGAGCGGCGCAAACGCACGCCGCGCAAATGAAAACACCCCGGCGGGACGACCCACCGGGGTGCGGCATGCGGCAAGCGCCGGACGCGAGCGGCCTGCCGGCCGGCCCGCGTCGTGCGCACGACTTAACGTGCGTTCAGCGGCTTCGCTTCGCGCGGCGTGTCGCCGATGAACAGCTGACGCGGACGACCGATCTTCTGCTCCGGATCGGCGATCATTTCGTTCCACTGCGCGATCCAGCCGACCGTACGTGCCATCGCGAAGATGCAGGTGAACATCGACGTCGGGATGCCCAGCGCGCGCTGAACGATGCCCGAGTAGAAGTCGACGTTCGGGTACAGCTTGCGCGACACGAAGTATTCGTCTTCCAGCGCGATCTTTTCGAGCTGCATCGCGAGCTTGAACAGCGGATCGTCGTGCAGGCCGAGTTCGTTCAGCACTTCGTAGCACGTTTCGCGCATCAGCTTCGCGCGCGGATCGTAGTTCTTGTACACGCGGTGGCCGAAGCCCATCAGCTTCACGCCCGAATTCTTGTCCTTCACCTGCTTGATGAACTCGGGAATGTTTTCCGGCGTGCCGATCTGCTCGAGCATGTTCAGCGCGGCTTCGTTCGCACCGCCGTGCGCCGGGCCCCACAGACACGCGATACCGGCTGCGATACACGCGAACGGGTTCGCACCCGACGAGCCCGCGAGACGGACCGTCGAGGTCGATGCGTTCTGCTCGTGATCGGCGTGCAGGATCAGGATGCGGTCGAGCGCGCGGACGAGCACGTCGTTGACTTGATACTCTTCGCACGGATTCGAGAACATCATCCGCATGAAGTTCGCGCTGTACGACAGATCGTTCTTCGGATAGACGAACGGCTGGCCGATGCTGTACTTGTACGCCATCGCGACGAGCGTCGGCAGCTTCGCGATCATGCGGATCGCCGACACTTCACGGTGACGCGGATCGTTGATGTCGAGCGAGTCGTGGTAGAACGCCGACAGCGCGCCGACCGCGGCGACCAGGATCGCCATCGGGTGCGCATCGCGGCGGAAGCCGCGGAAGAAGAAGTGCATCTGCTCGTGCACCATCGTGTGCTTCGTGACGGTGTCGACGAATTCCTTCTTCTGCGCTGCGTTCGGCAGCTCGCCCTTCAGCAGCAGATAGCAGGTCTCGAGGAAGTCGGCGTTCTGCGCGAGGTTGTCGATCGGGTAGCCGCGATACAGCAGCTCGCCCTTGTCGCCGTCGATGTACGTGATCGCCGAATTGCACGACGCCGTCGACATGAAGCCCGGGTCGTACGTGAACTTGCCGGTCTGGCCGTACAGCTTGCGGATGTCGATCACGTCCGGGCCCATCGTGCCCTTGTAGATCGGCAGTTCGACGCTCGGCGAATTGTCGCTGAACGATAGCGTGGCTTTAACATCAGACGGAGTCATGGCACATCCTCAATCGAAATAAAGAAACGGGATTCGATAACGGGCGTAACGCGTTACACGTTGCGCAGCATCTCCAACAGCCGGTGAACGTCGGGGCTGTCAAGGTCGCCTTCTGGTTCCTTGCGCGCGAGGAGCAAGTCCATCAGGTCGTTGTCGCTCAGATCGAGCAGGCGCGACAACGCGCCCACGTCTGCATCGGTGAGGTCATGCTCGTATCGGCTGAAGAAACGCTCGAAGACGATGTCGTTCTCCAGCAGACCCCGCCGGGCGCGCCAGCGAAGGCGCGCGCGGCGGTGCGGGTCGGATTGATGCGAGTGGTCGCTCATCACAAAGACACCCGCAGGGCAGCCCCAAGGGCGTCGACGCCCCGTCGGGGGGCGGCGAACGAAGTGAGCTTGGGGGTCATCATCATTAAACCGCGCGGCGGACCATCAGTTCCTTGATCTTGCCGATCGCCTTCGTCGGGTTCAGGCCCTTCGGGCAGACGTCGACGCAGTTCATGATCGTATGGCAACGGAACAGACGGTACGGGTCTTCCAGGTTGTCCAGGCGCTCGCCGGTAGCCGTGTCGCGGCTGTCCGCGATGAAGCGGTAAGCCTGCAGCAGGCCGGCCGGGCCGACGAACTTGTCCGGGTTCCACCAGAAGCTCGGGCACGACGTCGAGCAGCTTGCGCACAGAATGCACTCGTACACGCCGTCGAGCTCGTCGCGCTCTTCCGGCGACTGTAGACGTTCCTTCTCCGGCGGCGGCGCGTCGTTGATCAGGTACGGCTTGATCGAGTGGTACTGGTTGAAGAAGTGCGTCATGTCGACGATCAGGTCGCGCACGACGGGCAGGCCCGGCAGCGGACGCAGCACGATCTTCTGCGGCAGGTCGTTCAGGTTCGTCAGGCACGCGAGCCCGTTCTTGCCGTTGATGTTCATCGCGTCCGAACCGCACACGCCTTCGCGGCACGAACGGCGGAACGACAGCGTCTCGTCCAGCGCCTTCAGCTTGACCAGCGCGTCCAGCAACATGCGCTCGTGCTTGATCTCGAGCTCGTACGTCTGCATGCGCGGCGCCGCGTCCTTGTCCGGATCGTAGCGGTAGACTTCAAAAATGCGTTTTGCCATTTCAGATTCCTTTGATTCGGCTTAGAACGTACGCGCCTTCGGCGGCACGGACTCGACCGTCAGCGGCTGCATTTGAACCGGCTTGTAGTCGAGGCGGTCACCTTCGCTGTACCACAGCGTGTGACGCAGCCAGTTCTCGTCGTCGCGGTGCTCGTAGTCGCTGTGCGCGTGCGCGCCGCGGCTTTCCTTGCGCGCCTCGGCCGAGACCATCGTCGCGCGGGCGACTTCGATCAGGTTCTCCAGCTCGAGCGCTTCGACGCGCGCGGTGTTGAACACCTTCGACTTGTCCTTCAGATGGATGTGCTCGACACGCTGCTTGAGGCCGTCCATCAGTTCGACGCCTTCCTTCAGCAGCGCCGAGGTGCGGAACACGCCTGCATGCTTCTGCATCGTCGCACGGATGTCGTTCGCGACGTCCTGCGTGTACTCGCCCGAGCTCGACTTGTCGAGCTTGTTCAGGCGCGCCAGCGAGAATTCGCCCGCGTCGGCCGGCAGCGGCTTGTGTTCCTTCTGCTTCTTCACCTGCTCGACGATGTGGTTGCCGGCCGCACGGCCGAACACCACGAGGTCCAGCAGCGAGTTCGTGCCGAGGCGGTTCGCGCCGTGCACCGACACGCACGAGCATTCGCCCACTGCGTAGAAGCCGTTGATCGGCTCCTTGTGATCGCGCGACGTGCCGACGACCTGACCGTGGATGTTGGTCGGGATGCCGCCCATCTGATAGTGGATCGTCGGGACGACCGGGATCGGCTCCTTGATGCAGTCGACGTTCGCGAACTTCAGCGCGATTTCGCGGATCGACGGCAGACGCTTCATGATCGTCTCGGCGCCGATGTGCGACAGGTCGAGCAGCACGTGATCCTTGTTCGGACCGACGCCGCGGCCTTCCTTGATTTCCTGGTCCATCGAGCGCGACACGAAATCGCGCGGCGCCAGATCCTTCAGCGTCGGCGCGTAGCGCTCCATGAAGCGCTCGCCGTTCGCGTTGCGCAGAATGCCGCCTTCGCCGCGCACGCCTTCGGTGATCAGCACGCCCGCGCCGGCCACGCCGGTCGGGTGGAACTGCCAGAACTCCATGTCCTGCAGCGCCACGCCTGCGCGCGCCGCCATGCCGAGGCCGTCGCCGGTGTTGATGAACGCGTTGGTCGACGCCGCGAAGATCCGGCCTGCGCCGCCCGTCGCGAACAGCGTCGTCTTGCCTTCCATGATGTAGACGTCGCCCGTTTCCATTTCGAGCGCCGTCACGCCGAGCACGTCGCCGTCCGCGTCGCGGATCAGGTCGAGCGCCATCCATTCGACGAAGAACTGCGTCTTCGCTTCGACGTTCTGCTGGTACAGCGTGTGCAGCAGCGCGTGACCGGTACGGTCGGCGGCCGCGCAGGCGCGCTGGACCGGCTTCTCGCCGTAGTTCGCGGTGTGGCCGCCGAACGGACGCTGATAGATCGTGCCGTCGGCGTTGCGGTCGAACGGCATGCCGAAGTGCTCGAGCTCGTACACGACGTTCGGCGCTTCACGGCACATGAATTCGATCGCGTCCTGGTCGCCGAGCCAGTCGGAGCCCTTGATCGTGTCGTAGAAGTGGAAGTGCCAGTTGTCTTCGCTCATGTTGCCGAGCGACGCGCCGATGCCGCCCTGCGCGGCCACCGTATGCGAACGGGTCGGGAACACCTTCGACAGCACGCCGACCGACAGGCCCGCGCGCGACAGTTGCAGCGCCGCGCGCAAGCCGGAGCCGCCCGCGCCGACGATCACGACGTCGAACTTGCGACGCGGGAGGGAAGTTTTGATTGCAGCCATTCTTTACACTCTCCAGAGAATCTGCGCGGCGTAGCCCGCACATGCGAGCAGCCAGACGATGGTCAGCGATTGCAGCAGCAGGCGCACACCGACGGGCTTCACGTAGTCCATCCAGATGTCGCGTACGCCGACCCATGCGTGATAGAAGAGGGAAAGCAGCGTCACGAAGGTCGCGAGCTTCATCCATTGTGCGGAGAAGATCGACGCCCAGCCGTCGTAGGAGAAGTCGTGCGCGCCGAAGAACAGGACGAGCAGAATGACCGTGTAGACCGCCATGATCGTGGCGGTGACGCGCTGCGCGAGCCAGTCGCGCAGGCCGTAGTGCGCGCCGACGACGAGGCGCTTCGAGCCGATTCGGTTGTTGGCTGCCATTTTCTTAGAATGCTCCGAACAGTTTGAGTGCCATGGCGATCGTCAGCGCGATCGAGACGACGAAGACGACGACTGCCGTCCGCTTGCCGCCTTCCTTCGAGACGGCGTCGTGATTGACGTCCATCAGCAGGTGGCGAATGCCGGCGCAGAAATGGTGGAAGAACGCCCAGGACAACACGAGGACGATCAGCTTGACGACGATGTTGGAGAGGAAGGCCTTGAAGACTTCGAAGCTGAGCTCGGACGTGAGGCTCTGATCGAAGAGGAACAGCAGGAACGGAAGGAACAGGAACAGCAGCGCGCCGCTGACTCGATGGAGGATCGACAACTTCGCCGCCAGCGGCAGGCGATAATTCATCGTGATGTCGCCGAATCCGATGTTCCGGTATTCCGGCCTCGGTTTTCTTACTGCGTCAGTCATGCTAGACCCCTACTTATGTTGTCACACTAATCCGCAATTTTAGCGCCTTTTTATATCGCGCTGCAGCGAAAGTCTGCTCTGGATCGTTACGCGAACGAGAACAAAGGCGGCCCGAAACGTGCTTCGCGAACGTGTCGAACGCGAATGCACGGCGCTTGCGCCGATACGTCGTCAGCTCAAGTCGTTCTGATAGTAGTACCCGGTCGTGACATACCAGCCGCGCCGCACTTCGACGGGCCGATCGCCATAGGTATAGGACACACGCTCGACCGACAGCAACGGAAAGCCCGCGGGCACGTGCAGCAGGTCGGCCACCGTGGGCTCCGCCGCCACCGCGCGGATCTTCTCCGACGCCCGGATCATGCGCGTGCCGAATTCCGTTTCGAACATCGCGTAGAGCGGCCCCTTGTACTCGCTGAGCCGCTCGAACGTGAGGCCGCGGAACATCGCGCCCGGCAGCCAGATCTCGTCGAGCACCGTCGCCTCGCCCTCGAACTCGAGCAGGCGCCGCACCTGCACGACCGGATCGGCCGGCTTCAGCTCGAGCTGGCGCGCGATCTCGGCCGGCGCGCGCAGACGCCGGCATTCGAGCAGCCGGCTCACGTGCGCGTGCTCGGCGCCGTCGTCCGCGAGCAGCCGCAGGAAACGGAACTGCGCGCGCTCTTCGTTGTGCGTTGCAACAAACGTGCCCTTGCCCTGACGCCTGACCACGAGGTTTTCGGCGGCCAGCTCGTCGATCGCCTTGCGCACGGTGCCCTGGCTGACCTTGTAGCGCGCCGCGAGCTCGACTTCGCTCGGAATGATCTCGCCCGGCTTCCATTCGCCGCTTTCGAGGCTCTGCGTGATCAATGCCTTGATCTGCTGGTATAACGGGCTGAACGTCGGCGACTGCGCGGCCGCGGATGCAGGCGCGGAATCGCTCGCGCCCGGCTGCCCTAGGCCGCCTGCGCCGGTCGGATTCGCGGTATTCGCCTGGTTCGATGTCATGGCGCGCATTTCATCACAAACCGCACTTTTCCGTCCACTCAAATTCCGCAAAACATCTGTCTTATATAAGACATATGATACCGTTTGACTTTGCGCCTGCCGGCTCCTACACTCCGGGGCGAGCAAGGGTTCGCGGGTGCAACAGCGCGTCCCCGGCTACGTGCCACGGCCGTCTCCAGGTTCACCGCGCCTGCCTCGCGAGTCCTCCGCCCTGCTTTCAAAGCAACGCTTCGTGTAACGCGCATAGAATGGCGTTTTACCTAGCGTCCATCGCTTCATCCCGTCCTGGAGATTTTCAATGGCTAAGCCCGCAAAGCGCGTTGCCGTCACCGGCGCCGCAGGTCAAATCGCTTACTCGCTGCTGTTCCGCATCGCGAACGGCGACCTGCTCGGCAAGGACCAGCCGGTCATCCTGCAACTGCTCGACCTCCCGCAAGCCCAAGCCGCCGTCAAAGGCGTCGTGATGGAACTCGACGATTGCGCGTTCCCGCTGCTCGCGGGCGTCGTGATCACCGACGATCCGAAGGTTGCGTTCAAGGACGCCGACGTCGCGCTGCTGGTCGGCGCACGTCCGCGCTCGAAGGGCATGGAGCGCAAGGACCTGCTGTCGGCAAACGCGGAAATCTTCACGGTCCAGGGCGCGGCGCTGAACGAAGTCGCGAGCCGCGACGTGAAGGTGCTGGTCGTCGGCAACCCGGCGAACACGAACGCCTACATCGCGATGAAGTCGGCGCCGGATCTGCCGAAGAAGAACTTCACCGCGATGCTGCGTCTGGACCACAACCGCGCGCTGTCGCAGCTTGCGGCGAAGTCGGGCAAGCCGGTCGCGTCGATCGAGAAGCTCGCCGTGTGGGGCAACCACTCGCCGACGATGTACCCCGACTTCCGCTTCGCGACCGCCGAAGGCGAATCGCTGCTGAAGCTGATCAACGACGACGAATGGAACCGCAACACGTTCATCCCGACGGTCGGCAAGCGCGGCGCGGCGATCATCGAAGCGCGCGGCCTGTCGTCGGCGGCGTCGGCAGCCAACGCGGCGATCGACCACGTGCGTGACTGGGTGCTCGGCACGAACGGCAAGTGGGTCACGATGGGCATTCCGTCGGACGGCTCGTACGGCATCCCCGAAGACATCATCTACGGCGTGCCGGTCACCTGCGAAAACGGCGAATACAAGCGTGTCGAAGGCCTCGAGATCGACGCGTTCTCGCGCGAGAAGATGGACGCGACGCTCGCCGAGCTGCTCGAAGAGCGCGACGGCGTCGCTCACCTGCTGAAGAACTAAGCAGGCGGCATCGAGCGCCTGCCGGGCCGCGTGCGCGCGGCCCGGCACGGCCGGCCGGCACGCCGCCGCGCCGGCCATCCGATCCGGACGCGTTTTGCCGTCGCGCGTCAGCGCAGAACGCGTCCGAATCCGATATTCTCCACGTTGCCCGCTTCCTGACGTAGAAGAGATGCCCGCGCTTACTCCTGCACAAGTGTTGTACGACGGTGCGTCGCCGCCCGCGATCCTGCCATGCTGCGATCACTACGCGGGCAGCGAGAAACTGATGCGCAAGTCGCTTGCGCTGCAGGCCGAGCTGGGCCCGGTGTTCGACATCACGCTCGATTGCGAGGACGGCGCGGCCGTCGGCCACGAAGCCGCGCACGCGGAACTCGTCGCCGAGCTGCTCGGCAGCGCCGAGAACCGCTTCGGGCGCGTCGGCGCCCGCATCCACGACTTCTCCCATCCGCATTGGCGCGACGACGTGCGCATCATCCTGCGCGCGGCGCGCCCGCCCGCCTACCTGACGCTGCCCAAGATCGCGAACGCCGCCGATGCGGCCGAAATGTGCGCGTTCATCGAAGGCACGCGTCGCGAGCTCGGCATCGCGCAGCCGATTCCGGTCGACGTGCTGGTCGAGACGCACGGCGCGCTCGCGCAAGCCGCGACGCTCGCCGCGCTGCCGATGGTCGGCACGCTGAGCTTCGGGCTGATGGACTTCGTGTCCGCGCACCACGGCGCGATTCCCGACACCGCGATGCGCTCGCCCGGCCAGTTCGAGCATCCGCTCGTGCGCCGCGCGAAGCTCGAGATCGCGGCCGCGTGCCATGCGCGCGGCAAGACGCCGTCCCACAACGTGACCACCGAAGTGCGCGACATGGCCGTCGTCGCCGGCGATGCGCGCCGCGCGCGCGACGAATTCGCGTTCACGCGGATGTGGAGCATCCATCCCGCGCAGATCCGGCCGATCGTCGACGCGTTCGCGCCGCGCACCGACGAGATCGCGCTCGCCGCCGAGATCCTGCTGGCCGCGCAGGCGGCCGACTGGGGGCCGACGCGCCACGGCGACACGCTGCACGACCGCGCGAGCTACCGCTATTACTGGTCGGTGCTGCGTCGCGCGCGTGCGACGGGCCAGCCGGTGCCGCCCGAAGCCGCGCCGCTGTTCGGTTCGTCGGCCGCCGGAGACGCCACGTGAGCGGCCGCTCGCGGGCCCGCGCGTCCGGCGGATTTCCGCGCGTCGACGGCGCACGATCGGCCCGCCGGTTTGCGAAACGACAAAAAACGTAACGGAGCCCGAAAACCTGAAATATGCGCGGCCAAATAGGTGAAAATAGCGGCCGCTGCGCGCTTTCGGGGCGCGTGCAGTTTCAAACCGGCCGGCAGCGCGACCTGCCGGCCTTTGTCAACTGATTATCGAAAGGTTCTGACTCCATGAAGAAACTCCTGATCGCCACCGTCATCGGCGCGCTGTCCGCCACGATGCTGGTCTCGGCGCCGAGCGCGTTCGCACAGGGCACGACCGCGAAGAAGACGGCCAAGCGCCCCGCGCCGGCCAAGCGCATCATCCCGCGCAGCAAGAAGGCGCAGGCACGCGCAGCCGCCAAGGTCGATCCGGTGCCGGACGGCGCAGTCAAGTGGTCGTGCAAGGACGGCCTGTCGTTCGACCTCGCCGGCGACATGAAACGCGACCAGGTCGTCACGGTCCACTGGGCGAAGAAGAACTACAAGCTGCCGCGCGAAGCAACGACGACCGGCGCCGACACCTTCTACGATCCGGCCGCAGGCTTCAAGCTCGTCGTGATCCCGAGCAAGGCGATGCTGTTTACCGACGCGAACGGCGGCGAGCGTCTCGCCGACGAATGCGTGACGCCGGAAATGGCGCAAGGCGGCGCCGCACCGACGCAGGCAAACGAGCTCAAGCCGGCCGTCAACTAAGGACGCTCCGCACAGGCGCCTCGATGTCCGCTCCGGTCTCCAACGTCCGCCCCGCTCCGGATACGGTACTCGTCGACATCGTCGACTACGTGCTGAATGCCGGTGCAATCGACAGCGCACTCGCGCTGGAGACGGCGCGGCATTGCCTGATCGACACGCTGGGCTGCGGACTCGAGGCGCTGTCCTACCCTGCCTGCACCAAGCTGCTCGGGCCCGTCGTGCCCGGCACGATCGTGCCGAACGGCGCGAAGGTGCCCGGCACCTCGTTCCAGCTCGACCCGGTCAAGGCCGCGTTCGACATCGGCGCGGCGATCCGCTGGCTGGACTTCAACGACACCTGGCTCGCCGCCGAATGGGGTCATCCGTCCGACAACCTGGGCGGCATCCTGCCGACGGCCGACTGGCTGTCCCGCACCGCCGTCGCGGCCGGCAAGTCGCCGCTCGCGATGCGCGACGTGCTGATCGCGATGATTCAGGCCCATGAGATCCAGGGCTGTCTCGCACTCGAAAATTCGTTCAACGCGGTCGGGCTCGACCACGTGCTGCTCGTGAAGGTCGCCTCGACGGCCGTCGTCGGGCGGCTGCTCGGGCTCACGCGCGACGAGCTGATCAATGCGGTATCGAACGCGTTCGTCGACGGACATCCGCTGCGCACTTACCGCCACGCGCCGAACACCGGTTCGCGCAAGTCGTGGGCGGCCGGCGACGCGACCTCCCGCGCGGTGCGCCTCGCGCTGATCGCGAAGACGGGCGAAATGGGCTATCCGTCCGCGCTGAGCGCGCGCACGTGGGGCTTCTACGACGTCCTGTTCGGCGGCAAGCCGTTCCGCTTCCAGCGTCCGTACGGCACCTACGTGATGGAAAACGTGCTGTTCAAGATCGCGTTTCCCGCCGAATTCCATGCGCAGACGGCCGTCGAGGCCGCGCTGCAGCTGCACGATGCGCTGGCGGCGGCCGGCCGCTCGACCGACGAGATCGCGCGAATCACGATCCGCACGCACGCCGCCGCGATCCGCATCATCGACAAGCAGGGGCCGCTCGCGAATCCCGCCGACCGCGACCACTGCATTCAATACATGGTTGCCGTGCCGCTGCTGTTCGGCCGGCTGACCGCTGCCGACTACGAAGACGCGGTCGCCGCCGACCCGCGCATCGACGCGCTGCGCGCGAAGACGATCTGCGTCGAAGATCCGCAGTTCACGAAGGACTACCACGATCCGAACAAGCGGTCGATCGCCAATGCGCTGACGATCGAGTTCGCGAACGGATCGACGCTTGCCGAAGTCGCGGTCGAATATCCCATCGGCCACCGGCGGCGCCGCGCCGACGGCATCCCGCTGCTGGTCGACAAGTTCCGCACGAACCTTGCGCGCCGCTTTCCGGCAAAGCAGCAACAAGCGATTCTCGACGTGTCGCTGGACCAGGCAAAGCTCGAAGCGATGCCGGTCAATGAATACGTCGATCTGTATATGATCTAGCCGTCAGGTACAGAACAAACAGGAGCTCTTCTTTCCTCGCCTTAACCCAGGAAAATCACCATGGCCCACAATCTGCACAAGACCCTCAAGGAATTCGACAGCGGTTCCGGCAAAGGCAAGTTCTATTCGCTGCCGCAGCTCGGCAAGGAACTGAAGACGAAGATCGAGCGCCTGCCGGTGTCGATCCGCGTCGTGCTCGAGTCGGTGCTGCGCAACTACGACGGCAAGAAGATCACCGAGGAGCACATCGCGCAGCTCGCCAACTGGCAGCCGACGGCGAAGCGGGTCGACGAGATTCCGTTCGTGGTGTCGCGCGTCGTGCTGCAGGACTTCACGGGCGTGCCGCTGCTCGCCGACATCGCGGCCATGCGCGGCGTCGCTCAGCGCACGGGCAAGGATCCGAAGAAGATCGAGCCGCTGGTGCCCGTCGATCTCGTCGTCGACCACTCGGTCCAGATCGACTACTTCCGCCAGAAGGACGCGCTCGACCTGAACATGAAGCTGGAATTCCAGCGCAACAACGAGCGCTACCAGTTCATGAAGTGGGGCATGCAGGCATTCGACACGTTCAAGGTCGTGCCGCCGGGCGTCGGCATCGTCCACCAGGTGAACCTCGAATATCTCGCGCGCGGCGTGCACAAGAAGAGCGACGGCGCGGACACGATCTACTACCCGGACACGCTCGTCGGCACCGACAGCCACACGACGATGATCAACGGCATCGGCGTGGTCGGTTGGGGCGTCGGCGGCATCGAGGCCGAAGCGGGCATGCTCGGCCAGCCGGTGTACTTCCTGACGCCGGACGTCGTCGGCGTCGAACTGAAGGGCCGCCTGCGCGAAGGCGTGACGGCGACCGACCTCGTGCTGACGATCACCGAAATGCTGCGCAAGGAGAAGGTCGTCGGCAAGTTCGTCGAATTCTTCGGCGAAGGCACGAAGTCGCTGTCGGTGCCGGACCGCGCGACGATCGCCAACATGGCGCCCGAATACGGCGCGACGATGGGCTTCTTCCCGGTCGACGAGAAGACGATCCAGTACTTCGAAGGCACCGGCCGCACGCAGGCGGAGATCGCCGCGTTCGAGAACTACTTCAAGGCGCAGAAGCTGTTCGGCATTCCGAAGGCCGGCGACATCGACTACACGAAGACGCTGACGCTCGACCTCGCGACGGTCGCGCCGTCGCTCGCGGGCCCGAAGCGTCCGCAGGACCGCATCGAAATCGGCAACGTGAAGTCGACCTTCAGCGAGCTGTTCTCGAAGCCGGTCGCGGAAAACGGCTTCGCGAAGAAGGCCGAGGATCTCGACGCCGAGTACCGGACGAGCAACGGCATCACCGTGAAGAACGGCGACGTGCTGATCGCCGCGATCACGTCGTGCACGAACACGTCGAACCCGAGCGTGCTGCTCGCGGCCGGCCTGCTCGCGAAGAAGGCCGTCGAGGCCGGGCTGACCGTCGCACCGCACATCAAGACGTCGCTCGCGCCGGGATCGCGCATCGTGACCGAGTACCTGACGAAGACGGGCCTGCTGCCCTACCTCGCGAAGCTCGGCTTCGAAGTCGCCGCTTACGGCTGCACCACCTGTATCGGCAACGCGGGTGACCTGACGCCGGAACTGAACGAAGCAATCACGAAGAACGACATCGTCGCGGCGGCCGTGCTGTCGGGCAACCGCAACTTCGAGGCGCGGATCCACCCGAACATCCGCGCGAACTTCCTCGCGTCGCCGCCGCTCGTCGTCGCATACGCGATCGCCGGCAACATCACGCGCGACCTGATGACCGAGCCGGTCGGCAAGGGCAAGGGCGGCAGGGACATCTACATCGGCGACATCTGGCCGTCGAGCGAAGAAATCCAGTCGCTGCTGAAGTTCGCGCTCGATCCGGAAAAGTTCGAGAAGAACTACGCGCATCTGACGAAGAAGGGCGATCTGTGGAGCAAGATCGAGGGCGAATCGGGTCAGGTCTACGACTGGCCGAAGTCGACCTACATCGCGGAGCCGCCGTTCTTCGGCCACGACTTCTCGATGCAGCCGGCCGAGTCGATCGCCTCGGTCAAGGGCGCCCGCGCGCTCGGCATCTTCGGCGACTCGGTCACGACCGACCACATCAGCCCGGCAGGCTCGATCAAGGAAGACTCGCCGGCCGGCAAGTGGCTGAAGGAAAACGGCGTGCAGAAAGCCGACTTCAACAGCTACGGCTCGCGCCGCGGCAACCATGACGTGATGATGCGCGGCACGTTCGCCAACGTGCGGATCAAGAACCTGATGATCCCGGCGAAGGAAGACGGCACGCGCGTCGAAGGCGGTCTGACGATCCATCAGCCGAGCGGCGAACAGCTGTCGATCTACGACGCGGCGATGAAGTACATCGGCGAAGGCACGCCGACCGTCGTGTTCGCCGGCGAAGAGTACGGCACGGGTTCGTCGCGCGACTGGGCCGCGAAGGGCACGCAACTGCTCGGCGTGAAGGCCGTGATCGCCCGCAGCTTCGAGCGTATCCACCGTTCGAACCTGGTCGGCATGGGCGTGCTGCCGCTGCAGTTCAAGGGCGCCGATAGCGTGCAGTCGCTCGGCATCACCGGCGAAGAGACGTACGACATCGAAGGCCTCGGCGACGACTTCAAGCCGCAGCAGGATGTCACGCTCGTGATCCATCGCAAGAACGGCGAAACGCAGCGCGTGCCGGTGCTGCTGCGCATCGATACGCCGATCGAAGTCGACTACTACAAGCACGGCGGCATCCTGCCGTTCGTGCTGCGCTCGCTGCTCGCCGCGTAAGCACGCCGCTTTGCAGGTGCCGTTGCCGCCTCGCGGGCGGCGACGGCCGATTTGGATACGCCGACCTCGTGTCGGCGTTTTTTTTGACTGCCTGTTTCGCGCGCGACATGACGCCGACGCACGTGCCGGCTTCCGGCTAGCGCATCACGTCGCGTTGCGGCTTCGCGCCGCTTTCGCGCCGGCGTCCGCTCGCGCGTTCTTCTTCAGATGCGTGCGGTTGTAGTCGATCGCCGCGCGCACGAGCGCCTTCAGCGCGCGCGTGTCGATCCGGTCGCCTTCGACGAAATCGATCGCACGCCGCGCATTGCCTTCGAGGCCCGCGTTGAACAGCGCGTGCGGATCGGGCAGCTGCGCGCCGTGCATGAACGTCAGCTTCACCTTGCCCTTGTGCGCGTTCGCGACCGCGATCGTCCCGTCGCACTCCCACACGGGGCTGCCCATCCATTTCCATGCCTCGACGATGCCGGCGTCGGCCGCGAGGATCGTGCGCCGCAGTTCGGCAAGCGTGGCGCCGCGCCAGTCCGCAATGCCGGCGATCAGTGCGTCGATGCGTTCCGACGGGCTCCGGTCCGATGCTGCGCTCATGAGCGGGCCTCCGTGTGTTCGTCGGGCCGCGCCAGCACCTGTTCGAGCGACTCGAGGAAGCGTGCCCAGCCGTGCTGCGCGCCGCGGTACGCCTGTTCCTGGTCGGCGCGGAACCCGGCCTGCTCCATGCGCAGCAGCGTGCCGGCCGGCGTCGGCGTAAGCGTCCACGTGACGACGCTGTCGAGGCCGTACGCCGCCCACGTATAGGACAGCGTGCGGTGCGGCTCGATCGTGAGCACCTTGCAATCGACCGCGCCCCAGTCCGCGCTGAAACTGAACGCGTGGCCCGCGACCGGTGCGAAATCGCTCTTCATCAGCCATGCTTCGAGCAGGTGCGGCTGCGTGAGGGCTCGCCAGACCTTCTCCGGCGGATGAGGCAGCTCGCGTTCGACGACGACGGAGCGCGTTTCGGGCGTGGCTTGATTCATCACTGATCCATCCTTTTGAGCAGATCTTCGAGAGCGTCGAACCGGGCTTGCCAGAAACCGGCCATCTGGCTGGTCCAGTCGATCAACGGGGCGAGCGCATGCGGCTGCGCGCTGTAGTGCGTCTGCCGGCCTTCGTGACGGTCGCGCACGAGACCGGCCTGCTTCAGGACACCGAGATGCTTCGACACGGCCGGTTGCGACACGCCCGCATGCGCGGTCAGCGCGGCAACGGTCAGCTCGCCCTCCTCGCAGAGCCGCTCGAACAGCGCGCGGCGTGTCGGATCGGCAAGCGTTCTGAAAAGCAGGTCCTGCGCGTTCTGCATGTCGCTCGATTCATAACTCGTTGGTTATGGATCGAAGGATAGCGGCCGGACGGCAAGAGTCAAGGGGAATTTTCCTGGCTCGGGCAAGCCGCCGCGGCGGCATCGCGCCTCGAACGTTGGCGGGTATCGCGCATTCGAGCATTTGTTCTAATCGACGATCGCAGCGCACGAACCGAAAGCCCGCTGCAAGACTGCGCCGCGCGCTGTTCCACAGTTCGGGAAAGACCGCCGGCGCGTTACGCCCGTTCCTGTCTCTCTCTGGCGCCGCGTCGACGGCCGCGCACGATGGACCACTTCGAATGACCACATAGTGCGACTCGGCGCGCGGCAACGCGCCGACGCCGGCCGTGCAGCGGCGCGCCCGCCGGCTCCGTCATCGTGCACATCCGTGCGTCGCAACGATCGACTCGTGCGTGAGAACGTCGCGCGTCGTCATGCTACGCGGGTCGAACCGGTTCCTTTTCGCAAGGCCGCGAACCGGCGCGCGCGCGGCATAACGGACGCCCACGCGCCCGCCGATGTCAGAACTGACAGCTATGGAAACTGGCAGCTATCTGAATCGCATCGGCGCTCCTACGCTCGTCACCGCTCGCGACCCCAAAAGGGTCGGGGTTCCAGCAACGTCGTCTCTCCTCAAAAGGATGCCCGATGAAAAGGAACGTGCGCTTTGCCCTTCCCCTTCCGTCGCCCCGCCGCATCGCCTATGCGTGGCCGCTTCTCGTTGCGGCCGGCACCGCGCATGCGGCGACCGACTGGGTCGACACCCATACCAAGGCCTTTCTGACCGGCCCGCAGCTGATGGCGCGCAGCGCGGCCTCGTCGCTCGAACTGGCGGCCGGCGAGACGACCGACGTCGTCGTCAGCCTGAAGCTGCGCAACGCCGATCAGCTGAAGCAGCTCGCGCGCGACGTGAACCGTCCGGGCAGCGCCCGCTATCGCCAGTATCTGACGCCCGAGCGGTTCCTCGCCGACTACGCGCCGACCGAAACGCAGGTCAAGTCGGTCGTCGACTATCTGCGCAAGAGCGGCTTCGTGAACATCGAGGTCGCGCCGAACCGGCTGCTCGTCTCCGCGCGCGGCACGGCCGGCACCGTAAAGACCGCGTTCAACACGTCGCTCGTGCGCTTCCAGTACGCGGGCCGTTCCGGCTTCGCGAACGCATCGACGGCACAGGTGCCGCGCGCGCTCGGCGACGTCGTCGGTTCGGTGCTCGGGCTGCAGAACGTCGCGCGCGCGCATCCGATGCTGCGCATCGGCAACGTGTCGAAGCCGCAGACGCTCGCGGCCGGCACCGCGACCGGCCACTATCCGAAGGAATTCGCGGGCCTGTACAACGCGACCGGCGTGCCGACCGCAGCCGGCGTGACGGTCGGCATCATCACGATCGGCGGCGTGTCGCAGACGCTGCAGGACCTGAAGCGCTTCGCGTCGAGCAACGGCTACGCGACGGTCGCGACGCAGACGGTCAAGACCAACGGCACCGGCACGAGCGGCAGCTACGCCGACGACCCGGACGGTCAGGGCGAATGGGATCTCGACAGCCAGTCGATCGTCGGCGCGGCCGGCGGCCAGGTCGGCAAGCTCGTGTTCTACATGGCCGATCTGAACGCGCCCGGCAACACCGGCCTCACGCAAGCGTTCAACCGCGCGGTGTCGGACAACACGGCGAAAGTGATCAACGTGTCGCTCGGCTGGTGCGAGACCGACGCGAACGCGGACGGCACGCTCGATGCCGAGGAACAGATCTTCACGACGGCGGCCGCGCAGGGCCAGACGTTCTCCGTGTCGTCCGGCGACGAAGGCGTGTACGAATGCAACAACCGCGGCTATCCGGACGGCGCGAATTACACGGTGTCGTGGCCCGCCTCGTCGCCGCACGTGCTCGCGATCGGCGGCACGACGCTGTATACGACGTCCGGTGGCGCGTTCTCGAGCGAGACCGTCTGGAACGAGGGACTCGACAGCAACGGCAAGCTATGGGCAACCGGCGGCGGCGTCAGCACGCTGCTGCCCGCGCCGGCATGGCAGTCGGGCAGCAACCGCCGTTTGCCGGACGTGTCCTTCGATGCCGCGCAAAGCACCGGCGCGTATATCTACAACTACGGCCAGTTGCAGCAGATCGGCGGCACGAGTCTCGCCGCGCCGATCTTCACGGGCTTCTGGGCGCGGCTGCTCGCCGCGAACGGCACGGGGCTCGGCTTTCCGGCCGCGAACCTCTATCGTGCGATTCCGGCGAACCCGTCGCTCGTGCGCTACGACGTCGTGTCGGGGAACAACGGCTATCAGGGCTACGGCTACACCGCGGGCACCGGCTGGGACTACCCGACCGGCTTCGGCAGCCTGAACATCGCGAACCTCAACAAGCTGATCCAGTCGGGCGGCTTCTGAGCGACGCGCAGGCACGGGACGCGGCGCGCGCCTGCGCGTGCGCGCCGCACGACATTGCGGCTACTTCGACGCGCGCTCCGACGCGACGGCAACGCCGGCGCGATGCGAGCGCGCAAACAGCCGCAGTCCGCTCGCGACGCTCGCGGCGCAGGCGAACGCGGCACCGAGCACCAGCGCGAGCGTCGGCCCGCGATGTCCGGCAATGCCGAACGACAGCGCGACGAGCGCGGCGCCCGTCGCCTGCCCGATCAGGCGCGCGGTGCCGATGATGCCGCTCGCACCGCCGCTGCGTTCCGGCGGCGCGCTCGACATCAGCGCCTTCAGGTTCGGCGACTGGAAAAAGCCGAAGCCGGCGCCGCACAGCATCATTCGCCAGCCGATGTCGATCGCGCTCGGCGCGGCCGGCAACGCGGCAAGCGACGCCATCCCGGCGCCGAGCAACGCGAGTCCGATTGCACCGAGCAGCCCCGGCGGATAGCGATCGGACAGTCGTCCGGCGATCGGCGCGGCCAGCGCGACGACGGCCGACCACGGCGTCATCAGAAAACCGGTGTCGACCGCGCTGCGGTGCAGGACCGTCTCGAAGTAAAACGGCAGCGACACGAACGCGAGCCCTTGCGCCGCGAACGCGCAGACGGCGGTCACCGCGGACAGCGCGAACACGGGCCGGCGAAACAGGTCGACCGGCAGCATCGGCGCCGGGTGGCCGGCCTCCCGGCGAATCAACAGCGCGCCGAATGCGAGCGCGACGGCGGCGGCGGCGAGCACGACGCGCAGCGGGCCGCGCTGCGCGAATTCGCCGAGCGCAAAGATCAGCGCCGAGAACGCGATCACGTTGAACAGCGCGGCGAGCGGATCGAATGCATGCTTGCCGCGCGAGGCTTCCGGCAGCGACGGAATCGCGACGGCGAGCGCAAGCACGCCGAGCGGCACGTTGACCGCGAACAGCCACGGCCATGCGGCGGCGGAAAGTATCAGCGACGCGATCGTCGGCCCGACCGCGAACGACACGCCGACGACGAGCGCATTGAAGCCGACGCCGCGCCCGAGCCGATGCGCGGGAAAGAGGTTGCGGATCAGCGCGATGTTGACGCTCATGATCGCGCTCGCGCCGAAGCCCTGCACGATACGCGCGGCGGTGAGCTGCGGCAGCGTCGACGCGAGCGCACAGCCGAGCGACGCGAGCGTAAACACGGCGAGACCGCCGACATACACGCGCTTGTGCCCGACGATGTCGCCGAGCGACGCGAACGGCAGCAACGTCGCGACCATCGCAAGCTGATACGCGTTGATGATCCATACCGAAGCGGCAGGCGACGCGTGCAGGTCGGTCGCGATCGCGGGCAATGCGGTGTTCGCGATCGCCGTATCGAGCGTCGCGAGCGCGACGGCGAGCAGCACGGCGGCCATCGCGCGCCAGTTGAGGGCCGGTTCGGCGGCACCGGCGGGAGAAGCGAGTTCGGACACGATCGGTTCGGCAGACGGGCGACGCATGGCGTCGCGGATTGAGCGGCGCGACGTCGGGCCCGCGTTCCGGTGGAAGCAGCGGGACGCGCGGCGTCGCGGCCCGTATTGTTGCAGAGCCCGATCAAACGTGCAGGCGGCCGTGTCGCTCGTCAGCGAAACGAAAGAATCGCGAGCGATCGTGCCGCGATCGTGGCCGTTGCGCGCGCAACTGTCGTCGCGAGGTGCGGTGTGCTGCGGTGCCCGTTATGCGCGGCCGGCGCGTTCGCGCCGCAGAGAATTTGCGCCGCGCGCTGCGCCCGCGTCCCTCGCCTCTTCCGCGTTACGCCACCGCGCGCCGCGCCTGACGGCCGCGCAGCCATTCGAGCGCGAGCAGCAGGCTCGTCGAGAACACGATCAGGATCGTCGCGAGCGCCGCGATCGTCGGGCTGATGTTTTCGCGGATGCCGGTAAACATCTGTCGCGGCAGCGTCGTCTGGTCCGCACCGGCCAGAAACAGCGTGACGACCACTTCGTCGAACGACGTCGCGAACGCGAACAGCGCACCCGACATCACGCCCGGCGCAATCACCGGCAGCGTCACGCGGAAGAATGTCGTCACCGGATTCGCGCCCAGCGACAGGCTCGCGCGCACGAGGTTCTGGTTGAACCCCTGCAGCGTCGCGGCCACCGTCGTCACGACGAACGGCACGCCGAGCGCCGCGTGCGCCGCGATCAGCCCCGTGTACGTGTTCGCGAGCCCCAGCGGCGCGAAGAACAGATACATGCCGACACCGACCACCACCACCGGCACGATCATCGGCGAGAGCAGCACCGCCATCAGCAGCCCCTTGCCGCGGAACTCGGCCTTCGTCAGCCCGATCGCGGCCAGCGTGCCGAGCACGGTCGCCACCAGCGTCGCCGACGGCGCCACGATGAAGCTGTTCTTCGCGGCCATGCGCCACTCGTCCGACGCGATCAGGTTCTCGTACCAGCGCGTCGAGAACCCCGGAATCGGATACACGAGGAACGTGCTCGACGAGAACGACAGCGGCACGATCGCGAGCACCGGCAGGATCAGATACAGCAGCGTGAGCACGACGAGCACGCGCAACGCGACGTACCACGCGCGCTCGACGAACGACATGTGCGGCGCAAACAGCGGCCTGGCCAGTTTCATGGTCCTGTTCTCCTTTCCCTGTCGGCCCGCGCTCAGCCGAGGCTCACGTTGGTGCGCGTGAAGCGCCCGTACACCGCATACAGCACGAGCGTCGCCGCGAGCAGCAGCCCGCCGAGCGCGCACGCCATTCCCCAGTTGATCGTCACGTTCGTGAAGTACGCGACGTAGTAGCTGACCATCTGATCGTTCGGGCCGCCGAGCAGCGCCGGCGTGATGTAGTAGCCGATCGCGAGGATGAACACGAGCAGCGCGCCCGCGCCGACGCCCGGATACGTCTGCGGCACGTACACGCGCCAGAACGCCGCGAACGGATGGCTGCCGAGCGAGACGGCCGCGCGCTGGTAGGTCGGCGGAATCGACTTCATCACGCTGTACAGCGGCAGGATCATGAACGGCAGCAGAATGTGCGTCATCGAGATATAGACGCCCACGCGATTGAACAGCAGCGCGAGCGGATGCGCGATCAGGCCGCTGCCGATCAGCGCCTTGTTGATCAGCCCTTCGTTCTGCAGCAGCACGATCCACGCGGCCACGCGCACGAGCACCGAGGTCCAGAACGGAATCAGCACGAGGATCATCGCCAGGTTCGCGCGCCGCTCCGACAGCGTCGAGATCCAGTAGGCGAGCGGATAGCCGAGCAGCAGCGCGAACAGCGTCACGGCAATGCCGATCACGAACGTGCGGCCGAAGATCGCCAGATAGATCGACTGATCCGGATCGGCGTGCACGATGTTACCGAAGCCGTCCTGCTTGTGATCGAGCGCGGCCAGCAAATAGAACGGCGAATAGGCGCTGCCGTTTTTGGCGATCGCCTGCCAGTAGGCGACCTCGCCCCAGCGCGCATCGAGTTCGATCAGTTTGCCGCGCGTGCCGGCCGGCGTCAGCGCCGCGCCATCGTCGCTTTTTAGCGGCATCGCGCGCGCCGTTTTCGCGACGAGCGAGCGATAGCCCGGAATCTCAGTGTTCAGCCGCCGTGCGAGCGCGCCCATCGCGTCGCTGTCGGCGACCTTCGTCATGTCGGTGGCGAGCGCCGCGTAAGCGGCGTCGGCGGGCGGCGTCTTGCGGTCCCACTTCGACAGCGCGGCGACCGTGTTCGGCAGCGCGGCGGCGATCTCGGGGTTCTGCACCGCGCGCGTGAGCAGCGTGCCGATCGGCACGACGAACACCAGCAGCAGGAAGATCGCGAGCGGCGCGATCAGCAGCAGCGCCATCGTGCGCTTGCGCGCTTCGGCCGCCTTCAGCTCGCGCTTGAGTGCGGCCGTCGACGTCGGGGAAGAAGCGATCGTCATCGTGTTCAACGGTTCTCTCCGGCCGGAGCGCGATCCGGCGGAATGCCGCGCGACGCGAACGAAGCGCCGCGCGGCCGGTTGCATCGGGACAGCGGTGCGATTACTTCGTCGCCCACGCGGCGAAGCGCTGCTCGAGTTCGTCGCTGTGATCGGTCCAGAACCCGATGTCTTCAAGCACCGCGTTCTTGCCGTTGGCCGGCGAGTTCGGCAGGTTCGCAAGCGTCTTCGCGTCGAGCGACTTGATCGCCGCGATGTTCGCCGGCCCGTACGCGATGTGCTGCGCGTATGCCTGCTGCGGCTTCGGCGTCAGCGTGTAGGCGATGTACTGCTCGGCAAGCGCCTTGTTCGGCGAGCCCTTCGGAATCGCCCAGTAGTCGAGATCGTAGATGCTGCCGTTCCACACGACCTTCAGGTTCTTGCCTTCCTTCTGCGCGGCATCGATGCGGCCGTTGTACGCGGTCGACATCACGACGTCGCCGGCGACGAGGAACTGCGGCGGCTGCGCGCCCGCTTCCCACCACTGGATATACGGCTTCAGCTCGTCGAGCTTCTTGAATGCACGGTCCTGGCCTGCCTTCGTGCCGAGCACCCTATACACGTCCTTCGGCGCGACGCCGTCGGCCATCAGCGCGAACTCGAGGTTATAGCGCGCGCCCTTGCGCATTCCGCGCTTGCCCGGGAATTTCTTCACGTTCCAGAAATCGGCCCAGCCGGTCGGCGCGGTCTTCAGCTTGTCGGCGTTGTACGACAGCGCGGTCGACCAGACGAAGAAGCCGACGCCGCACACTTGCGGCGCTTCCGGAATGAGGTCCGACTTCTTCGCGATCTTCGACCAGTCGAGTTTCTCGTACAGCCCTTCGTCGCAGCCGCGATTCAGGTCGCCCGACTCGACTTCGACCACGTCCCAGTTGACGTGCTTCGCTTCGACCATCGCTTTCACCTTGGCCTGCTCGCCGTTGTACTCGACGGCGGTGACCTTGTTGCCGGTCGCCTTCTCGAACGGCTGGTTGAACGCGACCTTCTGCGCGTCGCCGTTCGCGCCGCCGAAGTTGACGACCGTCAGCTCCGCCGCCGTTGCCGATGCGCCGACGGCAGCCAGCGCCAATGCGAGCGCGGTGCCGCGCACCGCAAAACCTGTTCCGTTCATGATCGTTGCTCTCCTCTTGTGGTGGTCGTGGTGAATGCGTGACGTTGTCATGGGCGACGTGCCGCGCGCTGTCGGCTCGCTCGGCGCGGGCGCCTACGCAAAGACGCGCAGATGCTCGGGCGCGAACGCGAGCGAGACCGGCGCGCCCGGCGAGAACGCGTCGAGCGCGCCGGTGCCGAGCGGCATCTTCACGAAGCATTCGTCCTGCCCCGGCAGCGCGCAACGCACGCGCACGTGATCGCCGAAATAGATGAGGCTGCGCGCCTCGCCCGTCAGCCGGTTCGCCGCCGCGCCGTTCGCGTGGCCATTCGCGTGGCCGTTCGCATCGCCATTGACGCGATCCGGCGCATGGCCGTTCGCACCCTGCGCCGCGAGGCTCATCCGCTCGGGCCGGATGCATGCGACGGCCGCCGCACCCTCGGCGACATCGCCGATGCGGCGGCCGACGAGGCGCGTGCCGTCGCCGAGCCGCAGCTCGCAGAACTCGCCGTCGACGCGCTCGATCGTGCCGCGCAGCCGGTTGCTGTCGCCGATGAAGTTCGCGACGAATTCGTTGCACGGCGATTCGTAGAGCCGGTCCACCGTGTCGAGCTGCTGCACGATGCCCTTGTCGAATACCGCCACGCGGTCCGACATCGTCAGCGCCTCGCCCTGGTCGTGCGTCACGTAGACGAACGTCACGCCGAGCTTCTCGTGCAGCGCCTTCAGTTCGTACTGCATGTGCTCGCGCAGCTGCTTGTCGAGCGCGCCGAGCGGTTCGTCCATCAGCACGAGCTTCGGCTCGAACACCAGCGCACGCGCGAGCGCAATGCGCTGCTGCTGGCCGCCGGACAGCTGCGCCGGATAGCGCTTCGCGAAGCGCTCCATCTGCACCATCTTCAGCGCATGCGCGACACGCTCGGCGCGCTCGCCCGCCGGCAGCTTGCGCACCGTCAGCGGATAGGCGACGTTCTGCTCCACCGTCAGATGCGGAAACAGCGCGTAGTTCTGGAACACCATGCCGATGTTGCGCTTGTGCGGCGGCACGTGATTGAGCAGCTCGCCGTCGAGGCGGATTTCGCCGCCGGTCGGGAATTCGAAGCCCGCCAGCATCATCAGGCACGTGGTCTTGCCCGAGCCGGACGGCCCGAGCAGCGTCAGGAATTCACCGCGGCGAATGTCGAGATCCAGCGATTTGACGACGAGCGTCTCGCCGTCGTAGGTCTTTCGCACGCCGCGAAAACTGACGATCACATCATCGGACTTCATCGTGGCTGTCCCCTTTGCTGCGCAACGATCTTTATCGAGATGCGAGCCACTATACGGCGCGCACGGTTCTACAATAGGGAACCATTTCAATATTCCCAGTAGGACCACTTTGGATACCGTGATCGTCGCCGACTGGCTGTCCGCCCGTCTCGACCGGACTTCGTCCGAGCCGATGTACCGGCAGCTGCTGCAGCTGATGCAGCAGGCCATCCTGACCGGTGAATTAGGGCCGGGGACGAAGCTGCCGAGTTCGCGCACGCTGGCCGCTGACCTGTCGATCGCCCGCAATACGGTGCTGCACGTGTACGACCAGCTGACGGCCGAAGGCTACGTCCTGACGACGACCGGCAGCGGCACCTATGTCGCCGACACGCGGCCCGACGCCGCCGCGATGCGCGCGCACGGCGCGGGCGCGGCGCGTTCGGACGGCGGCGCGGCAACGGCCGCAACCGCGGCGCCCGACGCACAAGGCGGGTTGTCGATGCGCGGCCGGCAGCTGATCGAGCATGCGGGCGTGTCGCGCCGTCAGTGGGGCGCGTTCATGCCGGGCGTGCCGGACGTCTCCGAATTTCCGAGCCGCACGTGGAGCCGCCTGCAGGCGCGGCTCTGGAAGGAAGCGAACCCCGAACTGCTCACATACGCGCCGGGCGGCGGCTACCGGCCGCTGCGTCGCGCGCTCGCCGACTATCTGCGCGTCGCGCGCTCGGTCAAATGCTCGCCGGATCAGGTCATCATCACGACCGGCATTCATCAGTCGATTGATCTCGCGGTACGGCTGCTGTCCGACATCGGCGATCGCGCGTGGGTCGAGGAGCCGTGCTACTGGGGCGTGCGCAGTGTGCTGCAGGCGGCCGGCCTCACGCTCGCGCCCGTGCCCGTCGATCACGAAGGGCTCGCGCCGAGCGCGAACGACATGCAGCACCCGCCACGGCTCGTGCTCGTCACGCCATCGCATCAGTATCCGCTCGGGATGGTGATGAGTCTCGCGCGGCGGCGCATGCTGCTCGAATACGCGCGGCAGCATCGCTGCTGGATCATCGAGGACGACTACGACAGCGAATTCCGTTACGGCAGCCGCCCGCTCGCGTCGCTGCAGGGGCTCGACGACGGCGGCCGCGTGATCTACGTCGGCAGCCTCGGCAAGATGCTGTTTCCCGGCCTGCGGATGGGCTACATGGTCGTGCCCGAGCATCTCGTCGACACGTTCCGCACCGGCCTGTCGGAGCTGTACCGCGAAGGACAGCTGATGCAGCAGGCGGTGCTCGCCGAGTTCATCATGGACGGCCATCTGACCTCGCACGTGAGACGGATGCGCACGCTATACGGCGAGCGCCGTCAACTGCTGATCGATGCGATCCGCGCGCGCTTCGGCGACACGTTGCCGGTGATGGGCGACGAAGCCGGCCTGCATCTCGTGCTCGGGCTGCCCGACGCATGCGACGATCGCGCGGTCACGCAGAGCGCATTCGAAGCGGGCGTGATCGTGCGGCCGCTGACCAGCTATTACAGTTGCGCCGACACCGCGCAACGCGGGCTGCTGCTCGGCTATGCGTGCGTCGCGCATGAAGGGATCGGGCCGGCGTTCGACACGCTGGCAGCGATCATCGAGCAGCACCTGCCGCGGCACGTGACGCGCGCCGCGTGAGCCGACGGCCGCGCGTGCGGGCCGTTACTGCGCGGTGCCCGCCGTAGCCGCAGCGGCCGCACCGCGATCGAGCGACGCCGCGCGCACCGCTTCGCCCGGTTTCGTAAACACGCGCTGCCGCAGCGCGGCGATCTGCGCGTCGCGATCCTGCGGCGACAGACCGGCGGCTTCGATCTGCGCGCGCTGCACCGCGTAATCGGCATAGCGGCTTTGCCACGACGCGTCGTCCTGCTGCAGCTGCGCGACACGCGCGGCGACGTCCGCACCGAGCGTCTGCGCCAGTGCCGCGCGCGTCGCGTCGGGCGCCGCCCCGCTCTTCTGCCACTGCGCGATCCGGTCGATCGCGGCCTGCTGCGCGTTCGCGCGCTGCTGCGCCGCACGCTCGTCGGCCGGCATCTGCTGATCGAGCGCCGCGAGCCGCTCGGCCTTCTGCGCATCGGTCAGCGTGCGGTCCTGCATGATGCGCAGCCGCGCGAGGTCGTAGCGCTGCCGCCACTGCTCCGCACCGAAAAACGGTTCGCTCCAGTCGCCGAGCGTCCGGTACGCAATCGACGCGCGCCGGTCGAGCGCGAGCTGCAGCGCGCCGAGATCGGACTTGTCGGTGACGGCGCCCGCGTCGGGCAGCTTTGCAAGCGCGTCGCGATAGGCGCGATACCGATGCCAGACGTCGAGCGCTTCCGCCTGCGCGACCGTGCCGTCGAGCTGCGCGGCGATCTCGCGGGCGACGAGCGCATCGAGCGCCGCGGCGTCGATCTCGCTCTGTGCAGTCAGGCAATAGTCGAAGAAATCGCGCACCGCGCGCGACTTCGCCAGATGGCCGCCCGGATCGAGCGGCAAGCGCGGCGCGCTCGATCCGGCCAGCGGCGCGGGCACGCTTGCACCGGCCGGCCGCGCCGTCGGCGATGGCAATGCAATCGCGCTGCGTTCGCCCGCCTGCGATCCGGCGTGCGCGACTTCGATGCCGCGCGGCGGCGCCGCGCCGCGCCACAGCACGACGGCGGCCACAGCCGCACAACCGGCTACTGCATACACGGCGACGCGCCGCATTGGCGACGCGTGCCCGTCACGGGCGGCCATCCGTCAGACGCCCGCGAGTTTCAACCGGTTCGCGTGCGTGCGGATCATTGCGATCGGATCTTCCGCATACGCACCGCGCACGCCGAGCAACTGGTTGATCTCGTCGAGATGATTCCATTTGAAGTTCGTGCCGAGCACCTGTCCGTACAGCGCGCTGCACTTCGACACGAGTCCGTCGTTCTGCCCCGAGCCGCGATTGATCATCACGGTACCCGTGCCGAGCAGCGCGAGCGTCGACGCATCCAGTGCATTCGCCGGATCGACGACCGGATTCGTGCTCGTGTCGCTCGCGCCCGTGACGCCGAACGCGGCATTCGTCGGCTGAATCGCGGTGCCGGCCCACGAGTACAGCAGATGCGTATTGCCGCCGACCGTCTCCGTCGACGCACCGGTCGTGCAGCTGCCGGGTGCACCGAGACCCGCGCTCGGGAAGTTCCGGTTGTAGGTCGCGGCCTGCGCGGTCGTCAGCGTCGTCAGTGCGGCGAGCGCGTCCTGGTTCGTGTTGTGACTGCTGCTCGTCAGGATGCCGAACACGTTGACGAGTGCGGCGATCACCGACGACGACAACCCGGTCGGGTCGTACGCAAGCACGCTCTGCACGAAGTCCGCGAACTCCGAGCCGCGATGCGGGGTGCCGATCGTCGTCACCGACGCGACGAGATCCGGCGCGACGGCCGCCACGTAGCGCGACGTGAGACCGCCCTGGCTATGGCCGATCAGATTGACCTTCGTCGCGCCGGTCGCGGCGAGCACCTGCTTGACGTATGCCAGCAATTGTTCGCCGCGTCCGTTCGGACCGTCGTCGCTCTGGAATCCCGACAGGTTCGCGACGTACACCGTCGCGCCGTGCCGCTGCAGGTCTTCCTGGATTCCGTACCAGTACTCGAGCACGCCCGCGTATTTGTCGGTGCCCGTGAGTCCGTGCACGAGGACGATCGGATAGCGCGTCGCCGCGTAATCGTCGGCCGGCGCGATCGCGGCGAGCGCCGTGCGCGTCGTCGCGAGCGTCATCAACGCGGTCGTCCCCGCGAACGGCGCGGCGCTCATCGCGCACGCCACTGCTGCTGCCACCACCCTGGAACGCATCGATCTGGCCATGCATGTTCTCCTGATTATCGTGCTGCCGGTTCGAACGGAATCGAAGCGATGCAGAGCGCGCCCAAACGCGCCGCGCATCGAATGCCGGAGTGAATCACGACTCGGGAACGTTTGCGTGCCGACTAGATACGGTTCTCTAATCGCTTGACGCGCACGGCGCACGCGGGCGGGGGCACGCCGCAGCCCGCGCATGCTGCGTTCGCACACGCGGGCCGCACACTACAGCTTCGCGCTGACGCGCACCCAGGCAGTGCGGCCCGGCTCGTTGACGGGCGCGTTCGCCGGATAGCCGAAGCCCGCATTGCCGGCGAGATTCAGATGCTCGGCATAGGCCTTGTTCAGCAGGTTGTCGACGCCGACCGAGATCTGCACGGTCTTGCTCACGTTGTACTGCGCATGCAGCGACAGCACGCCGAATCCCGCGCTCGGTCCGAAGTCCTTGCCGACCACGTTGCCCTCGTTCAGCGCATAGCGATGCTGCGGCGCAACGACCCGCCACAACCCGCCGGCCGACCACGCGCCGCGCGTGTACTCGAGCCCGACGCGCGCCTCGAGCGGCGGCATCTGCGGCAACGGATCGCCGCTCGTCGCATTGCGCCCCCACGCGTACGCGACCGAGGTCTCGATGCGCAGCGGTGCGATCGGCCGCCAGCCGACGCCGGCTTCGCCGCCCATGATCTGCGCGTTCACGTTGGTCGCCCGCGTGGTCGGGCCCATCGTGCCGCTCGCGTAGTCGAACAGGATGAAGTCCTGCACATAGCCCGCATACGCGGATACCCACGCGTCGAGCCGATCGCTCTTGTACTGCGCGCCGATGTCGAGCTGCGTCGTCTTCTCGGGCTGCACGGCCGAGAACGCGTTGACCGAACCGGCCGGCCCGCGTTTTGCGGAAAACAGCTCCCAGTAGTCCGGATAGCGCTCGGCATGGCCGATGCCCGCATACCAGGTCACGGGCAGCGACGCCAGATCGCGCTCGTAGCGCACGAAGCCGCTCGGCAGCACGCGCGCACGATCGTCGTCGAACGTCGGGTTCGGCCGGCTCGTCATCATGCCGCCCGTCGTCGCGCGCTTGTCACGCGCGCTCGCATAGTCGACACGCGCGCCGCCGATCACGCGCGCCGTCTCGGCCGCGTACCACGTGAGCTCGCCGAACGCGCCGGCGTTCCACATCGTCGCCTGCGCGTCCCACGGTTGGTCGCCATAGTTCTGCCGCCCCATCGCGGCGCGCGAATCGAGCCGGTTCGATTGCGCGTCGATGCCCGTCACGAGCTTGAACGCGTCGCCGAATCGCCACGTCGCGGCCGCACGCGCGCCGACCGTTCGCCGCCGCACCTCGGACGCCATCCGCATCGGCATGCTGCTCGCCGGATCGGGCTGCCGCAGCGTGTAGTTGTCCATCACGTGATCGGCTTCGTTGTAGTAGACGCGCGCTTCGATCCGGTCGAGCACGTCGCCGAGATGCCGCTTGTCGAACGACAGGCCGAACGTGTCGCGGCGGAAGTGCGCGCCGTCCATCCCGCGCCCCGCATAGCGCGCGTAGCCGTCGCCGGTGCCGGCCGTCAGCTCGACGCGCGTGTGGTCGTCGGGCGTCCAGCCGAGCGCGGCATCGGCGTTCCATTTGTCCCATTGCGACGGCACCGTGCGGCCGTTGCCGTCGCGGTAGTCCTGCGCATGCGCATGATTCGCGATGACGCGGCCGTAGAAATCGGGCGTGCCGGCCGTCACGTCGACGTTCTGGTCGTTGCGGCCGAACGACCCGCCGACGACGCTGCCGTCGAAGCGCATGCCCGGCCGCTCGAAACGCGGCGTCGTGCGCTCGAACAGCACGGTGCCGGCCGAGGCGCCGGGGCCGTACAGCACCGTCTGCGGCCCTTTCACGACCGTCACCTTGTCGTAGCTTTCCGGTGCGATATAGGACGTCGGCGCGTCCATCCGGTTCGGACACGCGCCGAGCGTCGGCATCCCGTTCGCGAGCACGTTGAGCCGCGAGCCGAACATGCCGCGCAGTACGGGGTCGCCGTTCGTTCCGCCGCTGCGGATCGACGTGAAGCCGGGGATCGTCTTCAGATAGTCGGCGCCGTCGCTCGCGGGCAGCGGCTGGCGCGGCGCCTTCGGATCGGTGACGACGACGAGCGGCGTCGACAATGGCGACGCGACGACTTCGACGGGCGGCAACAGCATGCCCGACTCGTCGGGAGACGCTTCGGCGCGACGTGCGGCGTCGGCCGCTGCGGCCGACGCGCTCAGCACGCCGGCGGTCAGCGCGGGAACGGCAAGTTTCAGCATGCGCGGCGCGGGCCGCGCGCAGGCACTGCGCAACGCCGGCGGCGTGCGCAACGAAAAAATGGTCATGATCGAAAGCCCGAGTAGCGCCCTCCACGCGGCCGCAGCGGGCCGCACGGATTCGGCGGAAAGAAAAACGGAAAGTGCGCGTCAGGCGCGCTCGGGCGGTGCGCGCGGATAGGCGCGCGGATAGCGGTCCGGATGCGTCGCATCTGCCTGCGGCGCGGCGACGAAAACGGACGAAACGGGAACGGGAGCGAACGAGGCGGCCGCCGCGCCGCCGATCGCGGGACTATGCGCGAAGAATCCGCAGTAGCCGCATGCGTCGAGCGACGAGCCATGCGCATGCGCGCCGCCTGCAGCCGACGACCGATGCGCACCGTGCTCGACGCTGCAGATCGTGGCGTCGACCGCGCTCGCCTGCGCGACGCGCCACTGCGACACCAGCGGCGCGGCGATCGCGAACCAGATCGCGAATACGCCGAGCCAGGCGGTCAGGTGACGGTGTCGATGCAGCATGCGCGGCGAGCGAGTAAGCGGAATGTAAAGACACCGGATGTTACCGAATGTCGGCGTCGATGGCCAGCCGCGCCGGGCCGCGCCGGGCTGTTAACGCAGCGGGGGCGCATTGTTGTCAACGCAACGATGCGCCCCCGTCGGAAGCTCGCGCGTACGGCACGACCGGATCAGGGCGCCATGCGGCGCAGCACGTCGTCGCGCTTGACGAAATGGTGATAGAGCGCGGCCAGCGCATGCAGGCCGATCACGAAGTAGAACGCGTTGCCGATCAGTTCGTGCGCTTCCTTGATCGTCGGTCTCAGCGCCTTGTCGGGCCCGAACAGCGTGAACGACACGCCGAGCCAGTCGAGCGACACGGGCTTGCCGCCGAGATTCACCATCATGATCCCGAGCAGCGGCTGCGCGATGATGAACACGTAGAGCGCGATATGCGCGAGCGTCGCGAGCCACTTCAGCAGCGCCGGCTGCGGGACGGGTGCCGGCGTGCGGCCGATCGCGCGCCACAGCACGCGCAGCACCGACAGCGCGAGCACCAGCGTGCCCGCGGTGAAATGCACGTTCATCCAGAATGCGCGGCTGTCGCTGCCTTTCGGTCCGCGGATTTCGATCGCGAGATACGCGAGCGCGACGAGCACGAAGATGACCCAGTGGAAGAAGATCGCGGGCTTGTTGTAGCGCACCTGTTGCGCGAGGATGTTTCTCATGCTCGTCTCGGTGTGATGGCGGGGATCGATGAAGGCGGCGGCCGGTACGGTGCCGCCGCGCTGGCATGATTGTAGCCGCACGCATGCGCGGTTTCGCACGATCGTGTCAAATATCGCGCAGGTTCTGCGCGCCCCGCCTATGGAAAATCCGCATCCCGTGCGCGGTGCGCTGTGGCAGGATGGAGCTTTGATGTCGACGTCGTGCGCGCATCATGAGCAAAGCGTTCTTCGTTGCGGCCTACCGGCTGATCGCCGCATTGCTTGCGGTGTCCACTACCGCGCACAGCATCGCCGACTACTGGAACCTGCCGAGCTTTCATCTCGGCAACTACCTCAGCTATTTCACGCAATTGAGCAGCCTGTACGCGGCCGCGATGCTGGCCGTCGGGCTCGGGCACATCGCGCGGCCCGGCTCGCCGCGCTACGAATCGATGCGCGGCGCCGCCGTGCTCTACGTGCTGATCACCGCGATCGTCTACGAGCTGCTGCTCGCGCGTATGGACGCGCTGCGCCACGTAACGCCACCGTTCAACAACTGGGTGCTGCACCGGATCGTGCCGTTCGTGATGCTGTGCGACTGGCTGTACGTCGAGCCGCGCTCGCCGATCGCGCGCCGCAGCGCGTTCCTCTGGCTCGGCTTTCCGATCGTCTATCTCGGCTATACGCTCGTGCGCGGCGCGGTCGAAGACTGGTATCCCTATCCGTTCGTCGATCCGCGGCCGCACGGTTATCTGCCGGTCGCGATCCAGTGCTCGCTGATCGCGCTCGGCGCGGCTGCGCTCGCGCTCGGCATCCGCTGGGTCGGCAATCACGCGCGCCAGTCCGGCGCGGCGACGCTGAAGAGCGGATGATGCGCAACCGCACGTGTGCGCCGTGCGGCGCACACGACGCGGCGGCCGCTCAGCCGCCGTTGCGCGGCAGGAAGCCCATCGGATCGACGACCTTGCCGTTCTGCCGGACTTCGAACTCGAACGTCGCGCGACCGCTCGCGTCGGTGCCCATTTCGGCGACCGGCTGCCCGACGCGCACCGCGTCGCCTTCGTTGACGAGCAGCTTGTCGTTGTGCCCGTAGGCCGTGATGAGCCCGTTGTCGTGCTTCAGGATCACGAGCGGCCCGTAGGCCTTCACGCCCGAACCGGCGTAGACGACGCGGCCGTTCGCGGCCGCGCGCACCGTATGGTCGGGCCCCGATGCGGCGATCACGATGCCGCGCGTCTTGCCGGTCGTAAACGGCGTCGTCACGACGCCGGCCGCGGGCCACGCGAGCGTGCCCGGCTGCGCGACGGCCGCGGACGGCGGCGGCGAGATCGACGTGGCGGCCGGCGGCGGCGCGACGCGCAGTACCTGACCGGGCGTCACCGCGTCGGTCGCGGCCATGTGATTCCAGCTCGCGACGTCCTGCACGCGTTGCCCGTACGCGCCGGCGATGCTAGCCAGCGTATCGCCCGGGTTCACGCGGTAGTAGCCGGCCAGCACGCCGGGCGTCGCGACCGACGCCGGTGTCGACGCCCGCGGTGCCGGTTGCCAGGTGTCGGTCCACGGCGTCATCGTGCAGCCGCCGAGCGCGACGGCCGCCGCGAGGAAGGCGGCGTGCTGCAGCCAGCGCACCGCGGAATCGTGGATGGGAATCGTTTTTCTCAAGGTACCTCCCGGATTTGCGTCGTCGCGCCGCCCGCCGCCCTCCGGCGCGCGACGCGCGATGTCCGGCCGACGGGCCGAACCAACCAGTATCCGACCGCGCTCTCAGCGATCGGTTTCCACTCCGGGACGTTGCGCCGAACGGGCCAGCGGAGCCTGTTTCGCGTCGTCCCGAGCGGCAAAGATACCATTTGTCGCGGTCGGCCCCGCGACAGCGTGCCGTTCCGCGACGATTCGGCGAGGTCGCCGGCGCGCGTCGGAAAGCGGCGGCGGCCGCCGCGCGATCGCAGCGCCGCGCCGGCCAGCCGCCCGCACGGCCTATACTGCGATAGGCCGTCGTACGACAACGAGGAGATCAGGATGAATAACGCGACCTTTCTGTCCGTTCAGCTGAACGCCGACGATTTCGCCGGTGCGACCGGCATCGTCGAACGACTGAACCGCCATCTGCTGTCCGCCACCGACGTGGCCGAGGCGGCCGACGCCCTCGTCCAGCTCGCGAGTGTCGCCCGCCTGACGGCCGGGCCGCGCCACAGTGTCGAGCTGCCGGCCGTGGCGATCGAGCGGCTGCGCGATGCGCTCGACACGCTGAGCGGGTATGACGAATCGTGGCTGCGCGTGCTGGAGCCGGCCGCCGCGCCGTTCATCGACCCCGCGCGCGGACGCCGGCCGCTGCACTGACGCGGCGCGCGCCCCAATGAAAACAGCCCCGGTTCCATGGTGGAACCGGGGCTGTTGCGAACCGGGGACGGATCGTCCCGTCGACCGGCCCTGTGCTTAGCGACCCTTGTAAACCGGTGCGCCGTCGGCGATGCGCTTGACCTGCCAGCCGGTCTTCGCCGCTGCCGGTGCGCCCGACTCTTGCTGGGCGGCCGGCTGTGCGCCGTAACCGGTCGTGTCGGCCGCCGCGACCGACTGTTGCGGGTTCAGACGCGCTTCCGCAGCCTGGATGCCTTCCGGATAGGTGGTGCGGTCGCTGCCCAGCTTGTAGCCGGCCTGCTGGATCTGGGCCAGCTCGGCCTTGACCTGCGCGCGCGTGACCGGCGCGTTTTGTTGGGCGAACGACACGGCGGGAACAGCGAGGACGGCAGCTGCGGCGAACGTTGCAATCAGCGATTTCATGATGACCTCCGGGATTTTTTTGCTCCGCCGCACACACCATGTCTGCAGCGATGGAACAGAGTTTAGTCCCGCGATCACCTAGGGAAAACCATGAAAGAACGAAAACACTGTTTCCCAGGAACCAACAATCCCGGGATTCGAGATCGAAAAACCCTATTCAGGGAATAGAATTCTGCAATAATGCCGCCCTCGCCGCGCGTTACGACCAGTTCGCGTGGAAGCTGCCCGGCTTGTCGGTACGCTCGAACGTGTGCGCGCCGAAGAAGTCTCGCTGCGCCTGCACGAGGTTCGCGGGCAGCCGTTCGGAACGATAGCTGTCGAAGTACGCGACCGCCGACGCAAATGCCGGCACCGGGACGCCGGCCTTCACCGCGGCGACGACCACCTCGCGCAGCGATGCCTGGTATTGCTCGGCGATGCCGCGGAAGTACGGGTCGAGCAGCAGGTTCGCGAGCGCCGGGTCCTTCGCGTACGCGTCGGTGATCTTCTGCAGGAAGCGCGCGCGGATGATGCAGCCCGCGCGGAAGATCTTCGCGATCGTCCCGAGATCGAGATTCCAGCCGTATTCCTCGGACGCGGTGCGCAGCTGCGCGAAGCCCTGCGCATACGAGATCACCTTGCTCAGATACAGCGCGCGGCGCACCGCTTCGATGAACGCGGCGCGATCGCCGTCGAACGGCGCGGCGGCCGGGCCCGACAGGATCTTGCTCGCCGCGACGCGCTCCGTCTTCAGCGACGACAGCACGCGCGCGAACACCGACTCGGTGATCAGCGGCAGCGGCACGCCGAGATCGAGCGCGTTCTGGCTCGTCCACTTGCCGGTGCCCTTCTGCGCGGCGCGATCGAGGATCACGTCGACGAGATGCTTGCCCGTCTCGTCGTCCTTCTTGCCGAAGATCTTCGACGTGATCTCGATCAGATAGCTGTCGAGCTCGCCCTGATTCCACTCGGTGTACACGGCGCCGAGTTCCTCGTTCGTGAGGCCCGCGACGTGCTTGAGCACCGCGTAGCTCTCGGCGATCAGCTGCATGTCGCCGTATTCGATGCCGTTGTGGACCATCTTCACGTAGTGGCCCGCACCGTCCGGGCCCATGTACGCGACACACGGCTCGCCGTCGGACGGCGCCTTCGCGGCGATCTGCTTGAGGATCGGCTCGACGAGGTCGTACGCGTCGCGCTGGCCGCCCGGCATGATCGACGGGCCGCGCAGCGCGCCTTCCTCGCCGCCCGACACGCCGGTGCCGATGAAGTGCAGACCCGATTGCGCGAGCTCCTGGTTGCGGCGGATCGTGTCGGTAAAGTGCGTGTTGCCGCCGTCGATCAGCACGTCGCCCTTCTCGAGCAGCGGCTTCAGCGATGCGATCGTCGCATCGGTCGCTTCGCCGGCCTTGACCATCATCAGGATCCGGCGCGGCGTTTCGAGCGACGCGACGAATTCTTCGAGCGTGTAGGTCGGTACCAGATTGCGGCCGGGGAATTCGGCGATCAGTTCGTCGGTTTTCTCGCGGCTGCGGTTGTACACCGATACCGCGTAACCGCGGCTCTCGATATTGAGTGCGAGATTGCGGCCCATCACCGCGAGCCCGATCACACCGATTGCTTGTTTGCCCATTAGTCAATTCTCCGGAAAAAACGGGGCGCGACCCAAGCCGGATCGCGCACAGGCGAGAGCATAGTGGAAACCCGGCAGCGGTGCGCGCTTGCCCATCATTGATCGGCACGCGGCACGCGCCGGAACACGACGCTCAGATTGTTGGCCGGCATCTCGACCACCTCGGTGCAGTCGAGGCCGAGATCGGCGCCGAGCGCCACGACCGTTTCGAGATCGCGGACGCCCCAGGACGGGTCGCGGCTGCGCAACTGGAGGTCGAACGCGTCGTTCGACGGTGCCGTGTGGCGACCGTCGCGCCGGTACGGACCATACAGATACAGTACGCCGGCCGGCCGCAGCACGCGCGCGGCGCCGGCAAACAGCGCCTGCGCGCTCGCCCACGGCGAGATGTGGATCATGTTGATGCAGACGATCGCGTCGATCGGTGCGGCCGGCCACGATGGGTCGCGCACGTCGAAGTCGAGTGGCGCGTCGACGTTCGCGACGCCCGTGTGCGCGATCCACGCGGCGATCGACTCGCGCGCGAGCGGGTCCGGATCGCTCGGCTGCCAGCGCAGCGCCGGCAAGGCTTGCGCGAAATGGACGACGTGCTGACCGGTGCCGCTCGCGACTTCGAGCACGCGGCCGTGCGCCGGCAGCACGCGGCGCAGCACGTCGAGGATCGGGCCGCGATTGCGCTCGGCCGCCGGCGCCGACCGTCGGGCGGACGGATTCGTCGCGGGGTTCGGCGCGCTCACGATGCGTGCTCCGCGTCGTCGTGCGCCAGCCCCAGCCCGAGCCGCGCGGTCAGCGCCTCGAGCGCCGGCGCGCAGCGCGCTTCGACCTTAAGCGCGAGCATCGGATCGGCGCGCGTGCGGCCGAGGTTCAGCGCGGCGATCGGCTTGTGCTGCGCCTGCGCCCACAGGCAGAAGCGATAGCCGGAATACACCATCAGCGACGAGCCGACGACGAGCAGCCCATCGGCCGCATCGAGCGCCTGCGATGCAAGCGCGACGCGCTCGCGCGGCACGTTTTCGCCGAAAAACACCACGGCCGGTTTCAGCAGCCCGCCGCACGTCGCGCACGCGGGGACGCGAAACGTGTCGAGTGCCGACCATTCGAGATGCGCGTCGCCGTCCGCGGCCGGGTCGGCCTGTACGCCGAGCAGCGCCGGATTGTCCGCTTCGAGCTGCGCCTGGATCGCCGCGCGCGCGTGATGCGCGCCGCAGTCGATGCACGTGACGCCGTGAATGCCGCCGTGCAGCTCGATCACGTCCACGCTGCCCGCGCGCTGATGCAGGCCGTCGACGTTCTGCGTGACGAGGCGTTCGATCCGGCCCGCGCGGCCGAGCCGGGCGAGCGCCGTGTGCGAGCGGTTCGGCTGCGCGCGGCCGACGACCGGCCAGCCGATCATGCTGCGCGCCCAGTAGCGGCGCCGCGCGACGTCCGAGCCGAGGAATTCGTGCAGCTGGATCGGCGGCGAGCGCGTCCACTGGCCGTTGCGGTCGCGATAGCCGGGAATGCCGGAATCGGTACTGATGCCCGCGCCGGTCAGCACGAACAGGCGCGGATGACGTTCGACGAACGCATGCAGCGCATCGAGCGCGGCCGGCTCGGGGGCGGTGACGGAGGGATCGGGGAAGGCGGTATCGTTCATGACGGCGGCGGCGGATCGCGCGTCGGCAGGCCGTGGACCGGCGCGATCGGCCGGCGCGCCAGCACATGATACCGAACGCCGCGCGATCGGGCAGGCCGCGCCGCCGCAAAAAAAGACGCCCATTCGCCGGAGGCGGATGGGCGCTTCAACAATTGATCCATCGGGGTAGTGGATCAATTGGCCTTGCGACGGGATCGCGCGCGCGACGCGCGCGCCGGTGAGCGAGCGGCGGCGCGCGCGCCGGCTCGCCGATCTGCGCGACGCGGACGCTGCGTCGACGAGTCCGGGAGACGGCAGGTGCGGCGATGACAGGCGCACGCGCGCGCGGCGCGCGCAGCACGCGCGGGAATGACGGTTGCGGAGGCACGCGCGGCCATGGCGGTTCCTGCGGGTCGTCCCCGACGGCCGACCGGCACCCGTCGGCCTCGTGCGTCACACGTGCACGTTCAGAACGAACCCGTCGGTCCGGATGGAACGAAAGGCCGCGCTACGTTGCCGCGATCGGCGGCGAGACGAAGGCGCGGGCAGGTCGGCGATTCATGTTTGCGACACGGTACGTGGCGATGCGATCTGTTTTCATTCTGTTGTCCCCGTCTCAGATGCGTCCGACCTCCTGAAGCGGCCGCCGTCGACAGTGCGGCGGCGATCGCGCTTGCGGCTCGTATCGACATGCAAGGAGCGCACCATGCGCGGCCGCACAAGGCGGTGCGGCGTACGCAGCGGCATGCCGCGGCCATCGCACGGCCGAGCGGCTCTCGAACGTTACGAAACTGAAACGTGCGAGACGCCGGTTCGATGTGCAACGGGCGGTCCGCGGAAGCCGCGGCGTCGCGCGACGGCACCGCACGGGCGGGCAATCGACGTTGCATCGATGCACGGCGATCGATTTCCTTACGATCGGCCGACACGGCGCACGGCAGCGGACCCGCTTCTCGCATTGCGCCGCGCGGACTTGCACATTTCGATCAGCCGCCTCAACGGACGACGCATCGACATGCCGCGAACGGATGCCCGTCCACACGACGCCGGGCGCGACGCCATGCGGCGCCTGCGCATCGACGCGCAACACGTTAGCATTCGGCGACGGCGCAGCGCATGCCGACACGTGCGACGCGCGCGACGCCTCACCATAAGTGCCGCACGCACACGCGCTGCGCTCGCTCGCCCGCCCGCCCGCCCGCCCGCCCGCCCGCCGCCAACGAGGAAACGCCATGACTACGACCGCCCGCGCCCGCCCCGACATCGCGTCACGCGTCTTCGCCGCGGAACGGCTGTCGATCGGCCTGACGCTGCCGCTGCTGCGCAGCGGCGACATCGTCGCGGACTTCAACGAGCAGGTCGAACTGGCCGCGCTCGCCGACACGCTCGGCTTTCGCGCGCTCTGGGTGCGCGACGTGCCGCTGAACAGCGCCGACTATCCGGATCCGGTCGGCCATCTCGATCCGTGGGTCTTGCTCGGCGCCCTCGCGTCCCGCACGCGCGACATCGCGCTCGCGAGCGGCGCGATCGTGCTGCCGCTGCGCCATCCGCTGCATATCGCGAAAGGCGCGTTGTCGGTGGCCACGCTGTCGCACGGCCGCTTCATCCTCGGGCTCGGCTCCGGCGACCGGCCGCCCGAATATGCGGCGTTCGGCGTCGATACCGACACGCGGCGCGAACGCTATCGCCGACATTGGGAAGTCGTCGCGGCGGCGCTCGGAACGCCGTCGCGCGTACTGCCCGACATCGCCGCGCCCGATGCACCCGAGTTCGAGCTGCTGCCGCATCGCGCCGATCCGGTACCGCTGCTCGCGGTCGGCTCGGGCGGACAAAGCGTCGACTGGATCGCGCGGCATTCGATCGGCTGGATGACGTATCACCGCGACCCCGACACGCAGCATGCACGTCATTCGATGTGGCGCGCGGCCGTCGATCGGCTGCCGACGCCCGCCTTCCGTGCCTTCGGCGTGTCGATGCGGCTCGCGCTCGACGCGAATCCCGACGCGCAACCCGCCGCGCTGCCGCTCGGCTATTCGACGGGCCGACACGCTCTGACGGGCATCCTGCAAGCCATGCGCGCGGCCGGCGTTCATCACGTGACGCTGAATCTCGGCGCCGAACGCGCGGTGCGCGACGTGATGGAGGAACTCGCGGCGCACGTGCTGCCGGTCTTTCACGACGCGCAGCGGTGACCGTGCGGCGCGCCGTTCGCCGCGCTTCGTGCAGCGCTCCACGACGGATCGCAGATGTGCCGTTGCCGTAGCGAATGCAGCGCCCTGTGCGCATCGTTCGCGGCTTGATCGAGCGCAACGCCGCCCCGCATCGCGCGCGGACTCGGAATCGCTCGCCGCAGGACCGCGTCTTGCGACCGTTGCGCGCCGGAACTATTCGGTTCCGATCGCGATCATGTTAACTTCCGTCCATCGTCCAGCTCGGCGGGCTGCGTGCCGATGCGCGCCCGCATGCCACTCATGCGACATTTGCTCCTCGGCTGGCTGCTCGCCGCCTTCGTCACGGCCGCACAGGCCGCCACGCCCACCCCCGCCGCCGCGTCGGCGGCATCTGCTGCCGCACCGGCACTGACCCCGCAGCAGGCGCGCCAGGCGCTCGCGGTGCTCGAAAGTCCGCGCGAACGCGAACAGGTCGAAACGACACTGCGCGCGATCGCCGCGGTCGGCGCACTGAGCGCGCCGGCCGTCCCGGCCAGCGCAGCGGCGCCGGCGAGCGCCGCGTCCTCGGGGGCCGCGCCGGTCGCGCTGACATCGAACGGCCTCGCGTCGATGCTCGTGCGGCAGGGTTCGCGCTGGGCCGTCGGCATCGGCAACGCGCTGCGGGACTCGCTGCGCTCGTTGCTCGAGGTCGGATCGGTCGGCCGGTGGTGGCAGGACACGCTCGGGCGTGCCGATGCGCGCGCCGATCTCGCACGCTCGCTAGGGCTGATCGTCGCGGTGCTCGTCCCGGCACTCGTCGGCGAATGGCTCGTGCGACGGCTGCTGCGCCGCGCGCTCGCCGCGTTGGCCGCGCGCCGCGCCGGTGCGCCGCGCGAGACTGCGTCGGACGACGATGCGCGCGCCGACGACGCAGCGCCGCCGCACGACACGCCGCCACCCGATGCAGCGGACGCCGCACCGTCGTCGTCGCGCGGGCGCGGCCACGCGCGCCGTCACACGACGCTGCTGCACCGGATGCCGCGCGCGATCGTAAGTCTCTTGCTGCGCTCGGTGCCGCTGCTCGTGTTCGTCGGCATCGCCGGGCTGATGATGTCGTTCGTCACCGACGACGGCACGCCGGTCGAGGCCGCGCTCGGCGCGCTGATCGATATCTACGCGATCGGCCGGCTCGTGACGATCGTGAGCCGCCTGTTCTTCCAGCCCGACGCGCATCAGCTGCGGCTGCTGCACATCAGCGACGCGTGGGCCGCCTTCGCGCAGCGCTCGATCGCGCGGATCGTGATCGTCGTCGGCGCCTGCACGGCCGCGGTCGAGATCGCCGCGAACCTCGGCCTTACCGAAGCCGGTCACGTCGCGCTGCAGAAGGCGGTCGCGCTCGTCGCGCACGTGATGATCTCGGTGCTGATCCTGCAGTGCCGTCGCCCCGTTGCGGCGCGCATCCGCGCGATCGCGAGCGACCGGCCGACGCTCGCGGCCGTCTGCAATGCGCTCGCCGACGCGTGGGCGCCCGTCGCGGTATTCATCGTGATGGCGCTGTGGTTCGTGTGGGCGCTCGACGTCCATAACGGCTATCGCGTGCTGATCGCGCTCGGCGGCCGCTCGATCGCGGTGCCGATCGGCATGCGGATGGTGTCGATCGTCGTGTTCGGCGCGCTCGCGCGGCTGTTCCACGAACGCGACGACGATCGCACGCTCGTCCATCTGCATGCGTACCGCTACTACCCGCTGCTGCGCCGCATCGTGTCGGCCGTCATCGCCATCGTGACGGTTGCGCTGCTGCTGCAAGTGTGGGGCGTGCCGGTATTCCGCGCGTTCGAGAGCGGCACGATCGGCCATCGGCTCGCGTCGGCGCTCGCGACGATCGCGATCGCGGCCGCGGTCGCGCTCGTCATCTGGGAAGCGGCGAACATCGCGATCGAGCGGCGGCTGCAGCGCTGGACGCGCGAAGGCAACCTCGTGCGCGCCGCGCGGCTGCGCACGCTGCTGCCCATGCTGCGCACGCTGCTGTTCGTGATGATCGCGCTCGTCGTCGTGCTGACGGGCCTCAGCGAGATCGGCGTCAACGTCGGGCCGCTGCTCGCCGGCGCGAGCATCTTCGGCGTCGCGCTCGGCTTCGGCTCGCAAAAGCTCGTGCAGGACTTCATCACCGGCATCTTTCTGCTGATGGAGAACGCGATGCAGGTCGGCGACTGGGTGACGCTCGCCGGCGTGTCGGGCACCGTCGAATACCTGTCGATTCGCACGGTGCGGCTGCGCGGCGGCGACGGGTCGCTCTATACGATTCCGTTCAGCTCGGTCACGACGGTGAACAACACGAATCGCGGGCTCGGCAACGCGGCCGTCAAGGTCAGCATCGCGTACGGCGAGGACATCGACCGCGCGGTCGCGACGCTGAAGGAAATCGGCGCCGCGCTGCGCGACGATCCGCAGTATCGCGACGGCATTCTGTCGGACTTCAGCTACTGGGGCGTCGATCAGGTCGACGGCGCGGCGATCGCGCTGGCCGGGCAGATGCAGTGCCGAGATTCCGCGCGCTGGGGCGTGCAGCGCGAATTCAACCGCCGCATCGCGCAGCTGTTCCGCGAACGCGGGATCCGCATTGCCGATCCGCAGCGCAGCCTCGTCGCGTATGCAGCAGGTTCGCGGCGTGAAGATGAAGGCGATGGCGATGGCGGCGTCGATCGGCAACGCAGCGATGAAAACGGCGGCGGCGAACGCGCCGCGCCCGACGGCGCGACCGGACAGCCGCCGGTCGATTCGTCGACGTCGGCGCCGAAGCCGGCGCAATAGCGCGGCCCGCTAGTGCGCCGGCCGCGCTCCGGCGCAGCGCGCGTTACGTCGCGTCCGGCTTCTTCGCGCGCCGCGCACGCGTCGGGGCACGTGGCGCGTCGGCTGCGGCCGGCGCGGCGGCGTCATGCTTTCCCGTACGCTTCGCCGGCGTGCGCGTACGCCGGTCGTTCGCGCCGCGCTGCGCATGCCACTGCTGCAGCAGCAAACGCGTCTGGTCGGCCACCGTCTCGCCGAGCAGCGCCGCACGCGGCGCATCGAACGACTCCCACCCAAGCAGTTGCAGCGCCGAGCGCTGCGCGACATGGAACACCGTCAGCTGGCCGAACAGGCTCAGTGCGCGCAGGCGCGTCACGGGATCGTCGACGGGCCGTCCCGAAATCCGCGCGATCAGTTCGGTCGTCACGTCGTGCAGCGGCTTGCGCATGCGCTTCAGCAGGATCTCGCTCGCGCTCGCCGGCTCCTGACCGCTTTGTTCGCGCGCGAAGAACATCCGCTGGTTCAGCGTCTTGGGCACCGTGAACATCCGCTGCGCCAGCACGGTCAGGATGTCGACGAACGCGTCGATCAGCGTGTCGGCGTCCGCATCGGCGTCGAGCGCCGCGCGCGCCTGCGCGACGGCGGGCCCGAACACCGCCCAGCCGAGTTCGGCGATCGATTCCACGCACGCGCGGTACACGCCTTCCTTGTTCTCGAAGTAGTACTGCAGCGCGGGCGCGTTCACGCCGGCCTTCGCGGCGATGTCCCGCGTCGATGCGCCCGCGAATCCGCGCTCGCCGAACAGTTCGATCGCTGCCTCGATGATCCGCTGACGCGTTTCGTCGCCGCGCGCATACCCGCCGGTCGACGTACGCCGCAGCTTCTTCGCTTCGCTCATGCCTTCCTCGTCATTCGATCGAACGACATTCTACTTGACACATTTTTATCAACTGGAATAATTCTTCCGCTCGGAATAAATTGGATCCTACATGTCGACGCCGCAAGACCCGCCACAGAAAGCAGATCGTCAGGAAAACGGAACAACGCCGCGCAACGGCGTCTCGAAGCGGCGCATCCTGCTCGCGATCGCCGTGCTCGCGGCAATCGGCGGCGCCGTATGGTTCGCCCGCTGGTGGACCGTCGGCCGCTTCATCGAAAGCACGAACGACGCCTATCTGCAGGCGGACAGCATGACCGCCGCACCGAAAGTCGCCGGCTACGTGACCGACGTATACGTGCGCGACAACCAGCCGGTGAAGGCCGGCGATCCGCTCGTGCGGCTCGACGTCCGCCCTTACCAGGTCGCGCTCGATCAGGCGAACGCAACCGTCGATGCGCGCCGCGCCGACATCGCGCGCGCCGAGGCCGAGATCAGCCAGCAGCGCGCGAATCTCGAACAGGCGCAAGCGCAGGCGAAGGTCTCGCAGATCAACGCACGGCATGCGAGCGACGAATACGCGCGCTATGCGCCGCTCGCGGCGACCGGTGCGGAAACGCGCGAGCGCGTCGCCGAGCTGAAGAGCACGCGCGACCAGGCGCTCGCGACGCTCGCCGCCAACAACGCCGCGATCGCCGCCGCGCGCACGCAGATCGCGTCGTTCGGCGCGCAGCTGCAGCAGGCGCGCGCGCAGCTCGAGGCCGCGCAGGCGAGCGCTGCGCAGTCGCGGCTCGACCTCGACAACACGACCGTGCGCGCAACGCTCGACGGGCGCGTCGGCGACCGTACGGTACGCGTCGGCCAGTACGTGCAGCCCGGCACGCGGCTGCTGACGGTCGTGCCGGTCGATGCGATCTACCTCGTCGCGAACTTCAAGGAAACGCAGATCGGCCGCATGCGTGTCGGCCAGCCGGTCGAACTGCACGTCGATGCGCTGCCGGACGATACGCTGTCGGGCGTCGTCGACAGCTTCGCGCCGGGCACCGGCGCGCAGTTCGCGCTGCTGCCGCCGGAGAACGCGACCGGCAACTTCACGAAGATCGTGCAGCGCGTGCCGGTGCGCATCCGCCTCGCACCGAACGAGCGCGCGCGGCACATGCTGCTGCCGGGGCTGTCGGTGACGGTCGACGTCGACACGCGCTCGGCGCGCAACGAGGACCGTCATGGCTGAGCCGACTGCCACCGTGCCGCCCGCGCCGCCGCATGAAGGCCGCGCGAGCGTGACCGACTGGATCGCCGTCGCGGCCGGCGCGCTCGGTGCGTTGATGGCGACACTCGACATCTCGATCACGAACTCCGCGCTGCCGCAGATCCAGGGCGAAATCGGCGCGACGGGCACCGAGGGCACGTGGATCTCGACCGGCTACCTGATGTCCGAGATCGTGATGATCCCGCTCGCCGCGTGGCTCACGCGCGTATTCGGGCTGCGTAACTTCCTGCTCGTGAATTCCGCGCTGTTCATCGCGTTCTCGATGATGTGCGGCTGGTCGCATTCGCTCGCGATGATGATCGTCGGCCGGATCGGCCAGGGCTTCACCGGCGGCGCGTTGATCCCGACGGCGCAGACGATCATCCGCACGCGGCTGCCGCTGTCGCAACTGCCGGTCGGGATGACGCTGTTCGGCCTGATCGTGCTGCTCGGCCCGCTGTTCGGCCCCGTGCTCGGCGGCTGGCTCGCGGAGAACGTGAGCTGGAGCTGGTGCTTCTTTCTGAATCTGCCGGTATGCCTGCTGCTGATGGCGCTGCTCGTATTCGGGCTGCCGTCGGACCGGCCGCAATGGAGCACGTTCTTCAACGCGGACTGGCTCGGCATCGCGGGCCTCGCGATCGGGTTGAGCTCTCTGACGGTCGTGCTCGAGGAAGGCCAGCGCGAACGCTGGTTCGAATCGCAGATGATCGTCACGCTGAGCTACGTGTCGCTCGCGGGGATGATCCTGATCGCGCTGTCTCAGCGTTTCGCGAAACGGCCGATCATGCGGCTGTCGCTGATGCGCAATCCGCGCTACGCGAGCGTGATCGTGATCGTGTCGGCGGTCGGCGCGGGGCTGTACGGCGTCTCGTATCTGCTACCGCAGTTCCTTGCGATCGTCGCCGGCTACAACGCGGAACAGGCCGGCTCGATCATGCTGCTCTCCGGGCTGCCCGCCTTTCTCGTGATGCCGATCCTGCCGCGGCTGCTCGGCAAGGTCGACTTCCGCATCCTCGTAATCTCCGGGCTGCTGCTGTTCTGTCTGAGCTGCATGCTCGACATCGATCTGACCGCGCAGAGCGTCGGCCACGATTTCGTCTGGTCGCAGCTGATTCGCGGCGTCGCGCAGATGCTCGCGATGATGCCGCTGAACCAGGCGTCGATGGCGGCCGTCGCGCGCGAGGACTCGGGCGACGCGGCGGGCCTCTACAACATGGCGCGCAATCTCGGCGGCTCGATCGGGCTCGCGATCATCGGCACCGTGATCGACCGGCGCACGACGTTCCATACGGCCGCGCTGCGCGAGTCGATCACCGCCAACGCGTCGATCGGGCAGGAGCGATTGTCGGCGTACGCAGCGAACTGGTTCGCGCAGACCGGCGACCTCGCCTATTCCAAAATGCGCGCGCTCGGCCAGCTCGCGCAGCAGATCCAGATACAGGCCGTCGTGATGACCTATTCCGAAACCTTCTACCTGCTGGGACTCGCGCTGCTCGCCTGCGTGCCGCTCGCGCTGCTGCTGAAGACGCCGCGCACGCCGCAGCCGATGTCGTCCGGCCACTGAACCCGCGATGAAGCCTCTCTTCCCGCCCCGCCGCCCTGCGCTCGCGCTGTGTGCTGCCGCGTGCCTGCTCGCCGGCTGCACGGTCGGCCCCGACTACCGCGGTGCGCCCGCCGCGCCCGACACGCCGACCTTCGTCCGCGCGCCGGCAACCGGCATCGACGCGGGCACGCCCGTGCCGAGCGCATGGTGGCATGCGCTGCACGATCGTCGGCTCGACGCGCTGATCGCCGCCGCGCTCGCGCACAATCCGGATCTGCATGCCGCACAGGCGAGATTGCGCGCCGCGCGCGCACAGCTCGCGCAGCAGCGCGCGGCCGAACTGCCGAAGGCGTCCGCCACGGTCGCGGCGATCCGCATGCGCGAGCCCGACGTCAGTACACTCGGCGCGCTGTTGCCGTCGAACGGATCGGGCCAGTCGGGCAGCGCACCGGCGACGCTCGGCACGGGCCCGCTGCAGCTCTATTCGGCCGGCTTCGACGCGACCTGGGAAATCGATCTGTTCGGCGGCACGCGGCGCGCGATCGAGGCGGCGTCCGCGCAGGCCGACGCGGTCGACGCGGATCTGGCCGACACGCAGGTGTCGATCGCGGCCGAAGTCGCAACCGCGTACGTCGATCTGCGCGACCGCCAGCAGCGTCTCGCGCTGTCGCGCCGCACCGCCGAACTGCAGCAGCAGATGCTCCAGCTCACGCAGCAGCGCCGTGCGCGCGGTGTCGCGGCCGACGCAGACATCGAGCGGCTCACCACGCAGGTCGAGAACACACGCGCGTCGCTGATTCCGCTCGATGCGCAGGTCACCGAATCGCTCGACCGCCTCGCGATCCTGACCGGCCGTGAGCCGGGCACACTCGATGCCGAGCTGTCGACCGAGGCAGCATCGTTGCCGACGCTGCCCGCGTCGGTGCCGGTCGGCGATCCGGCCGCGCTGCTCAAGCGCCGCCCGGACATTCGCGCGGCCGAGCGGCGGCTCGCGTCGAGCAACGCGCAGATCGGCGAGCATGTCGCCGACTACTTTCCCAAGGTGACGCTGCTCGGCGATCTCGGCTTCAGCGCGACCGATCCCGCCCATCTGTTCCGCAAGCAGAATGCGTCGTGGATCGGCGCGCCGTATCTGCAGTGGAACATTCTCGATTTCGGCCGCACGCGCGGCGCCGTGCGTGCGGCCGAAGCGGCGCGCGACGAAGCCGATGCGAACTACCGGAAGGCCGTGCTCGGCGCGCTGCAGGACGCGAATACCGCGCTGCAGCGCTACGGGCACCAGCGCGACCATGTCGTCGCACTGACCAAGGTGCAGGCATCGGCCACGCATTCGGCGACGCTGATGACCGAGCGCTATCGCGCGGGCGTCGCGTCGATGATCGATCTGCTCGATACGCAGCGCGAATCGCTTGCGGCGCAGCAGAACGTGATCGCGGCGCAGGCGGAGCTGATCAAGGACTACGTGTCGGTGCAGAAAAGTCTCGGGCTCGGCTGGGAGGCGGGCCACGCGTAGCGCATCGGTCGCGCGCGCGTCGTACGCCGGTCACGGCACGACCCGCGTCGACATGGCCGCGCGGATCCGGCACGGCGCGGTTCCTCTCGCCTGCGCCCGTCTTTTCGTTCGCCGAGCCAGAACAGTGCGTTCGATCCATGCATGCTAGCAACGCGGGGCGCTTCGCATAAGCTGACAGCCCCGACGCGCAGCGATCGATCAATCGTCTGACGTTAAAGGCGAAGACGACGCGCGCGTCGCGTCACGGTTCGTCGATCCGCTCGAACGCGTCCGCAAGAAAATCGACGAGCGCGCGCACCGCAGGCAGCAGTCCGCGACGCGACGGAAACACCGCGTGAATGATGCCGCTCTTCGGCGCCCATTCGGGCAGCACACGAACCAGCTCGCCGCGGCGCAGTTCGTCCGCGACCATCATCAGCGGCAGTTGCACGATCCCGGCGCCGGCCACAGCCGCGTGCCGCAGCGAGATCATGTCGTCGGTTACGAAGCGCGGCGTATGGCGTACCGCCGCGTGCACGCCGTCGGGCCCGTCGAGCTGCCACGTATGCTGCGGCTGCGCCGGCCCGAAATCGAGGCTCGGCCAACCGTCGAGATCGGCCGGCATCGCGACGGTGCGATCCCCGATCAGCGCCGGGCTCGCGAGCAGGCACCACGCGCGCTCGCCGAGCACGCGCATCACGAGATCGCTGTCCTGCAGCGGCGGCGGCCGCACGCGAATCGCGAGATCGATGCCTTCGCCTACCACGTCGACGACACGGTTCGTCGCTTCGAGATGCACGGTCACGCGCGGCGTCGCGGCCATGAACTCGGCAAGCATCGCGCCGATTCGCGCGTGCAGCATCGCGACAGGGCACGTAACGCGCACGATCCCCTGCGGCTCGCCGGTGATCCGGTCGATCGCCTGCTGCGCGGCCTCGACCTCGACGAGCATCGCCTTGCAGTGCGTGTAATAGCGCTGGCCGACTTCGGTAATCGAGAACCGTCGCGTCGAGCGCTGCACGAGCCGCACGCCGAGCCGCGCTTCGAGCATCGCGATGCGGCGGCTGAGCGTCGATTTCGGGATGCCGAGCGCGCGGCTCGCCGGCGCGAAACCCTTGTAGTCCACTACCTGCGCGAAGAAATAGAGATCGTTGAGGTCCTGCATCGGCCGCGCCCATCGTTCCATAAACGGGACAGTGAGGATAACGCGCACCGTCTACCGGCGCAAAACCGCCGCGTCTACGCTTACGCCGTGTCAAACCTCTACGGTCGTGTCGCGCCGATGATCAAACCCGTTCTTGCCGTATTCAGCTGCAGCGTTCCGTCCGTCGATGCGTCGGGCCGACAGGTGCAGACGTTTTTCTCGTCGCGCTCGCTCGGCGGCCATCTGCGGCCCTTCGGCCGGCTCGACTGCATGCGTTCCGGCGAGCCGCCCGCAGCACGCCGGCACGCCGCACCGGCGCCGGCGCCGGCGCCGGCAAGCGTGAGCTGGTACCCGAGTGCCACCGATGCGCGCGATGTCGCAACGTCGGCACCGCTGCTCACGCTGACGTTCGAGTCCGCAACGCCGAACGGCGCTACCGGTCGTCGCGACGCACGCATCGAGCGCGCCGCGGTGCCGATCGTGCCGCTGCCCGGCGGCGGCCGCATCGGCGTGATCGCCGGCGCGTGTCGCGGGCGGACCGGACCGGTCACGTGCGTCGGCGCCGCCGACATATGGGACATCGCGCTGCCGCTTCGCGCGAGCATGCCGCTTCCGGCCGACGCCGGCGATCGTGCGGCGATCGCGGTCGTCGACGGACGCGTTCGTATCAACGGGGAGCTCGACGTCCATCCGATGCATCTGGTCGTGTTCGCCCGTGCGGGCCATGACGCGAGCATCGACGCACTCGCGCCGTCGACGCTGGTGTTCCTCCGTGTCCGTTCCGCCCGCCCGGCACGAAACGGCGCTTGGACAAGCGGCGCGGAGAACCTACGATGAATCCACGAGGACGTGGGATTTCGGCCGTACCGCCGCTTCACGTGATGCGCTGCGACATGTCGCGATGGTCCGCTCCCGCATGCGCGGGTTGCGCGATCCGGCACGTTCGATCGTCGACGCGCGTCGTTGCGCAGCCCAACCATCCTTGCCAGAGCCACTCATGAAGTCCTTGAACAACGACGACATCCACGCGTTCCTCCTCGCGGTCGAACAGCAGAGCATCACAGAGGCCGCCCGCCGGCTCGGCCTGTCGAAATCGGTGATCAGCAAACGGATCAGCGATCTCGAACGCCTGCTCGGCGTGCAGTTGCTGATGCGCTCGACCCGCAACGTCGTTCCGACCGAAGCCGGCCAGATCTTCTACGAAGCTGCGTCGGAATCGATGCGCCGCCTGCTCGAAGTCGCGGAAGACGTCGCCGAGCGCTCGCACGGACTGTGCGGCGAACTGCGCATCACGTCTCCCGTGAGCCTCACGCGGCTCTGGCTCGGCCCAGCGATTGCCAAATTCGCGGCAGCGCATCCGCACCTGCGTGTGACGGTCGAAACCGACGATCGCGTGGTCAACATCGAGACCGAGCGCTTCGACGTCGCGATCCGCGCGGCGCGCCTGCCGGACAGCACGCTGATCGCACGGCGGATCGGGTCGTGTGCGCGCGTCGTCGTATGCAGTCCGGATTACCGCGCACAGTACGGCGAACCGCATTCGATCGAGCAGCTGGTCGGGCACAGGTGCCTGAACTACAGCACAGCGGCGCCATCCGTCACGTGGTCGTTCGGGGCGAGCGGCGCCACGGGAAAACCGCGCGTGGTCAGCCCGCGCAGCGTGTTCCTGTCGAACAACGGCGAAACGCTGCGCGACGCAGCAGTTGAGGGAATCGGCATCGCGATGCTGCCGATATACATCGCGGACGAAGCGCTGCGCGACGGGCGCCTCGTGCGCGTGCTTGCGCACGAGGCGCCGCAGGACGAGGTCGTTTATGCGGTCTATCCGCGCAGCCCGTTCACGAGCAACAAGCTGAAGCAGTTCATCGAGCACGCACGCATCGCGTTGCTCGATCCGCCGTGGGGCCGCCGCGACGATAACGACGCCCCCGCGAACATCGCGCCTGTCGACATGGTTTGACGGCGCAGTGCGCGTCGTGCGCGCGGCGCATACGTCGCAGCCACGCGCGTGCAGTGGCGTGCGCTTACCGTTCGATGCAAAAGTTACGCCCGGTTGCAAACCTGACCACCTCGACCCGAGCGACGGCGCTATGCTTCGATCCACCCACAATAACGTCGAACGGGGGAACAACCCGATGAACGGCCTCTCGAAAGCCACGCTGTGCGCAGCACTGATCCCCGTCGCACTGGCCGGGTGCGGCGGCGACGACAACGGCCCGCAGACCGGCACGCTGCATGTCGCAATGACGGACGCGCCTTCGTGCGGGTTCGAACACGTCTACGTGACCGTCTCGCAAGTCCGCGTCAACGCGAATCCGAATGCGAACGACAACGATGCAGGCTGGTCGACGATTTCGCTCGCGACGCCGCAGAAGATCGATCTGCTATCGCTGACCAACGGCGTCCTCGCCGATCTCGGTCAGACGGCGCTGCCCGCCGGCCAATATCAGCAAGTGCGTCTCGTGCTCGCGCAGAACCAGGGCAATAGCCTCGCGAACTCGGTCGTACCGAGCGGCGGCACCGAGCAGGCGCTCGCGACGCCGAGCGCGACGCAAAGCGGTTACAAGATCATCCAGCCGTTCACCGTGCAGCCCAACACGCTCGTCGATCTCGTGCTCGACTTCAACGCGTGCAAGTCGATCGTCCAGCGCGGCAATGGTTCGTATGCGCTGAAGCCAGTCGTCACCGCGATTCCGACCGTCGTGAGCGGCGCGATCTCCGGCTACGTCGCGGCGGCCGAAGCCGGTGCAACCGTGTACGCCGAACAGGGCGGCAAGGTCGTCCGCGGGACGGTTGCCGACAGTTCCGGGAAGTTCGTGCTGTCGCCGCTGATCCAGAGTTCGACTCAGGGCAACTACGACGTCGTGATCGTGCGGAGCAATTTCGCATCGGGCATCGTGCGCTCGGTGCCGGTCGTCGTGAACACGACCACGGCCGTATCGGCATCGGACGCGCCGATCGCGCTGCCGGCGTCGACGATGGGCGCCGTCAGCGGAACGGCCACGCCGAGCGCCAATGCGTTCGTGCGTGCGCTCCAGACGATCGATGCGAACGCATACGAAATCACGTCGATCAACGCAAACCAGGATACCGGCGCGTACTCACTGTCGGTGCCGACCGCGGCGCCCGTCGTCGGCACCTACACGGGTTCGCTGCCGGTCGCGCTTGCCGCCGCACCGACCGCCGCCGCACGATATACGATCGAAGCGGACGCGGAGTCCGGCGCGACGCAGTCGGCGAACGTCGATGCGACGACGAATCCATCGAACGTCAACTTTTCTTTCTGACGACTCTGCCTCATTGTCGGAAGGGCCGCGCGGCCCTTCCGATCCTAACCGGAGAACGAAGTGAAAAAACAGATCATCGCGCTGCTTGCCGCAGCGACCGTGGCAGGCCTGCTCGCCGGCTGCGTCGCATATGTGCCGGGGCCGCCGGTTGTCGTTGCGCCGCAAGGCGGCCCGGGGAACGGTTTCTGTCCGCCGGGACAGGCAAAGAAAGGCAATTGCTGAACGCTCGAAGGCCCGCATGCCGCGGGCCTTCTGCTTTCAGGGGTGAAGCAGCGGATAGACGACAAGTCCGATGACCGCTGCGCCCGCAACGATCGCCGGCTCGGGCAGCTTGCGGAAGCCGACGAGCAGCGCAACCGTCGCGAGCGCAAGCAGTACGGTCGGCACATCGTAGATCGACCGGCGCGCAAGCACGATCACCGCGCCCGTAATCGCACCGACCGCCGCGGCCGTCACGCCGTCGACGAACGCGAGGATCGACGGCAGCTTCCCGTACTTCTTGAAGTAAGGCGCGGGCAGGATCGTGAACAGGTAGCACGGCAGGAATGTGGCGGCCGCCGCGACACAGGCGCCCGGCAGTCCCGCGACGAGATAGCCGATGAAGCCGACCGTGATCACGACGGGCCCCGGCGTGATCATCGCGACGGCGACCGCGTCGACGAACTGCCGCTCGCTGAGCCAGTGGTGCTCGGTCACGACACCGCCATACAGAAACGGGACGATCGCGAGCCCGGAACCGAACACGAACGCCCCTGCTTTCGCGAAGAACGCGCCCAGCTGCATCAGCAGCGGCCAGCCGACCATCGCGGTCGCGCCGGCGGCGCCCGGTAGCACGGCGGCCGACACGATGCCCGCGGAGCGGTCGCGGAACCACCGCGGCGGCGCGCGCCGCAGCCACACGACGACGCCCGCCGCGACGAACAGCCATGCCGCCTCCGATTCGGTCACGACCGTCACCGCGGCCGTGATCAGATAGATCGCCCAGAGCAGCACGTCGCGGCCGACGCATTTGGCCGCGAGCTTGCGCGCACTGACCGCGATGATCCCGACGACAGCCGCGCCGACGCCGTAGAACACGGCATGCATCCACGCAATGCCGCCGAACGTCGCGTACGCCCAGCCGAGCGCGACGACCATCAGGAACGACGGCAGCACGAACGCGAGGCCGACGAGCGTCGCGCCGAGAATGCGGTAATGCACATAGCCGAGGTAGATCGCGAGCTGCGCGGCGAGCGGCCCCGGCGCCAGTTGCGCAAGCGCCAGCCCTTCCTTGTAGTCGGCTTCCGCGAGCCATTGCCGCGTGTCGACGAGGTCGCGCCGCATGTAACCGACGAGCGCGACCGGGCCGCCGAAACCGAACGTGCCGAGCCGCACGAAATAGCCGATCATCTGCGCCAGCGTGTACGCCGGGCGGTCATGGGGGGCCGGAGCCGGCGGCGCGTCGCACGCGTCGATTTTCGGAAACCTGTTCATGGAAGCCTGCCCGTCATGTCGATGAAGCGCGCGTGCCGTGCGCATGGTGCGCATACAGCGAGTCGAGCACCGTACTCATTTCGCGCAGCAGCGCGTCGTCGTCGGGCAGCCGCATGCGCGCGCCGGCGAGAATCGCCTCGAAGCCGCCCGCTTCCGGCGCGGTCGTCCCGCCGACGTCCAGCGCATGCACGAGCGCCGCGATGCGGTTGAGCGCGCGATCGTCGTCGAGTCCGAAGCTCGCGAGCAGCACTTCGAACGACACGAGGCCGCCGACATGCGTAAACGTCGCGCCGTCGAAGTCGAAGCCCAGCGCATCCGCCGGGCAGTCGGCCGGATCGTCCAGCCACAGAAAGCGCGCGTGCGGATCGATGAATCGCTGAATCAGCCATGCGCATGCGACGCGGTCGGCCCACAGACGCCGGCGCGTCGCCCAATGCTGCCCCTGATGGCGCGAACGGTCGCGGCGCGCGATCGCGCCCGCCGCCGGATGCGGTTCACCGGCCGACAGACGGGTTTCGATCGCGGCGGAAAAGTGTCGCCACTGCACATCGGCGGCGCCGGCCGCGTCGTCGGGAAAGAAATCGATCTCGCATATCGCGCGATAGCTGCGCGCATGGCGCCGCTTCAGGCGCGCGAGATCGTCCGCGCCGAGGTTCGCCAGCATGTCGCGCGCGTTCTCGAGTTCGGCGCGCCATGCGGCAAAATCCGCGCGGCGGTCGAACAGCGCACGCAACGCGCGGTTCTGCTCGGCATCGCGGGCGACGATGTCGAGCAGCCACGACTGTCCGCCTTCGCGGCGCGCATCGTCGGCAAGCGCGCGAAGCTGCGACGCCTGCTCCACATGCGCCGGCAGCAGGTACGCGCCGTCACGCAGCGCGGCGCAACCGATGGCCTTCAACGCGCGCCAGATTCGCATCCGCGCGGTCGCACCGGAGGTCGGCAGGCTGACGATCAGCAGCAGCCACGAATCGAGGGCAACGTTCATGGCCGCAGCATAGTCGCACGTCGCGACCGCTTCAATCGTGTAGAGATCGCTACGTTTTTGCGCCGCGCCGGCCGGCGCGGCCTGCGCATCGGTAGCTTCCCTGATCCGCATCCGGGCACATACCGATATGATGCGCGTACGCATCGCCGGCGCCTCCCTCCACTCGAACGAGGAGCACAGATGACCCGTGCCTACACGTACCGCGGCTACACGATCGATGTCGACTGCGAGTTCAGGCTCGACGAAACGCCGGACGCCGACACGATCGACGACGCGCGATTCGGTTTCGTCGCGGTCGTCCAGGTACGCGCCGTCGACACGCCGTCGCGCGTGCTGGCGCCGATCCGGCTCGCCGACGACGGCGGCCGATTGTTCACGGACAGCCTCGCGGCGCTCCGCGCGGGCCGCTGCGCGGGCGAGATCCTCGTCGACGACTTGCTGATCGGCACGTGCGCCGCCGATAGAGCGGCACGCGGCTGAACTGCCGCGTCGCTCAGTGCTGGCGCTTTCGCCGCAATTCGTGTGTGGAATAGACCGACAGGAAGATGCCGAGCATCGCGACACCGGACGCGACGAAGTCGTTGCCGGCGGCCGCGCCGTGCAGCGCGCGCTGGAACAGGTCGAGACTCAATCCGACACCTGCGAGCAGCAATCCTGCGGCCACACCCCACGCGGCACCCGTAGCTTTCTCGTTTATATTTTTCATACGACATCCATCGGCAAACGTTAGCGGCAGCGCACTCGTGAGCGGCGCACCACCGTGATCGGATCCACTATATCCGCTAACCAATCGGCCGCGGTTAAGTGCTTTTCCCAATAACGGATTGCGAATGGTTGCGGTCGTCATGCACCGCCGCCGCGCGACGACGCAGGTATGGATCGCGTCGCGCGATCCGTCAGACCTCGGACTGCCGCACGCTTGCCGACGGCGCCGGACTGCACGCGCCGTAGCGCGCGACGGCCAGCTCCTCGACGTAGTCGCACGCGGACAGTTCCGAATCGAACGACTGCCCGTTCGCATGCCGGATCGAATCCAGATACGCGACGTCGACCGCACTGCCGACACCCGAACGCGTCGTCACGCGCATGCGTCCGACATAGCCCGCGACTTCTCCGGTTTCGTGTCGAACCGCGATCGCGGTAATGAAGACTCTGTATATCCCGATTGCAAGAATACGTGGCATCCCCGGCCCTCCTCCATCGGAGCGTAGCACGGGCGTTCTACAAGAAAGCTCGGGGGATGTCCTGATTTGCGGCGCAATGCCGTTTGCGTTCGGTCGATCAGCGAGATCGCAGCCGCTCGAGCTGCTCGATCGACGTCGACACGACGTCGACGACGTGCTGGGCGATGTCCTCGTCGGACATTCCCGATTCCACGTACTGCCGGATACTCATCGTTCGCGGACGGTGCGAACGATGATCTTCGTCGACGATGTAAATCTTTGCCGTCGATTCGTCGGGCAGTACGACGACCTGGACAGTTTTACCGCGGACGAGCGCCTGCATGCACAGGGTGGACATATCGGATCTCCGTTTCCGTTGCCGCGTTCTCGAATGACAATGATAGTTTCGGGAAGCAGTTTGACAACCTTCCCGGCCATTCATTATTGATTGGAAACAATAGATCGCAATAGGGGCTTTCTACGGGGCGTGCCTGCGGCCGAACGCTCGACGCATGCGACGCTCAAGCCCGCGGCTAGTGCGTGCGCCGAAGCGCGCGAAGGTAGGCGCACAGCATGTCGGCGAGTTCGTCCGCATAGGCATGGATCTCCGCACGCGTGCGGCGCACGCGCGAAAAATTGCTGCCGACCGAACCGAGCGTCGTCGAAATCAGGTCCGTCGCCAGCGTGCGCGTCGCATCCGGCACGGCCGGCAGCACTTCGGCCATGAACGCATCGATCATCCGGTTGCCTTCGGCCCGCGCGCTGCGCGCCTCGGGACTGTCCCGATAGAGCGGCGCCGCGTCGTTGAGCGCGCTGCGAACCTCCGCCTCGTCGCACTCCGAGCGCAGGAACGCATGCACGAGTGTGCGCAGCCGATCGAACGGCGGCGTACGCGTGTCCTGCAGAATGTCGCCGAGCATCCGCGTCGTCTGCATCCATTCGTCGGCCTGCAGGCGAAACAGGATCGACGCCTTGTTCGGAAAGTACTGATAGACAGAGCCGACGCTGACGCCCGCTTTCTCCGCCACACGCGCGGTGGTGAAACGTGCGGCGCCCTCCTTCGCGAGAACCTGTGTCGCCGCTTGCAGGATCGCGCCGACGAGTTCCGTCGAACGCGCTTGCTGCGGCTGCTTGCGAAAGGCGATTTGCGTGCGTCGGCGTGTGGTCATGATCGTCGTGTGCGTGAGTGCATCGCGCGGGGCGTCGATATCGGACGGTGTGGCGCGTCCGCGAATGCGAATGATTGTTCGCATACTAGCGCGGTATCGGTTTCCTGCTCAATCGTCCGTCAAGCAGACGCCTCGGCGTTGCCCCATCGCGTTTTGCCGGCAACACCGCTCCGGATTTCCTGACCAAAAACCTGAGCCTTCGCCTCCGCTTCACGTCGCGCGCTGCACGCGAACTACGCTGAAACGGCGTATTGCGCGGATTTTTCGCGATCTCAACGCGTGACCCGTCACGCCGCAAATGCGAATCCCAATGCGAATTTCCAATGCGAATGGTTCGTCATATTCTTTGCTCGACGCGAATGATCCTTCGCGTTTTTCTGCCCCGAGCCAACCCCCAACCTTTCACGCAGGACATTCATGACGACGACTCTCACCACCGCACCGCTCGCTCCGCTGCTCGATAGCCTGTTCGCGCAGGCCCAAGCCGACGGCAGCCATGCCGTACTGAACATTTCGCGGGACGAACGCGAACGCCTGATGCGCAGCAAGACCGAGTATCGCAGTCTCTATGGCCAGCTCAAGGATTTGTGGCTGCCGGTCTCGCGCGAGACCGGCGTGCTGCTGTATCAGCTTGCACGCAGCACGAACGCGCGCCATATCGTCGAATTCGGCACGTCGTTCGGACTCTCGACGCTGTACCTGGCCGCGGCGCTGCGCGACAACGGCGGCGGCAGGCTGATCGGCAGCGAGTTCGAACCGTCGAAGGTCGCGAAGGCGCGCGCGCATCTGGCGGCGGGCGGTGTCGCCGATCTGGTCGAAATCCGCGAAGGCGACGCGCTGCAGACGTTGGCCGGCGACCTGCCGGAATCGATCGACCTGCTGCTGCTCGACGGCGCGAAGGCGCTCTACAACGACGTGCTGGATCTCGTCGAAAGTCGATTGCGCGCCGGTGCGCTGATCGTCGCGGACAACGCCGACTACTGCCCGGACTATCTGGCGCGCGTACGCGACTCGCACAACGGCTATCTGTCCGTGCCGTTCGGTGCGGACGTCGAACTGTCGATGCGGTCGGTGTGAAATCCGTCGGGCATCGCGCAGGGAACGATCGTTGCTGAGTGCGCATCCGAGGCGGCGCTTCCGCTCCGCCGTCATTGGAGAAAACATGAGAGCACTGCGCTGGCATGGCAAGCACGACGTGCGCTGCGATACCGTTCCCGACCCGATCATCGAAAGCGGCCGCGATGCGATCGTCAAGGTGTCCGCATGCGCGATCTGCGGATCCGACCTTCACCTGTTCGATGGCCTGATGCCGTCAATGAAGCACGGCGACATTCTCGGCCACGAGTTCATGGGCGAAGTCGTCGAGGTCGGCAAGGACAACGCATCGCTGAAGATCGGCGATCGCGTGGTCGTGCCGTTTACGATTTTCTGCGGCGAATGCGATCAGTGTCGCCGCGGCAATTTCTCGGTTTGCGAACGCACGAATCGCAACCGAAGCGATGCCGATCGCGTGTTCGGCCACACGACGGCCGGGCTGTTCGGGTATTCGCACCTGACCGGCGGCTATCCCGGCGGCCAGGCCGAATACGTGCGCGTGCCGTTTGCGGATCGCACACACATCCGGATACCGGACGGCCTGACCGACGAACAAGTCCTGTTCCTCGGCGATATTCTGCCGACCGGCTGGCAGGCGGCGGTGAATTGCGAGATCGAGCCGACCGACACGGTCGCCGTGTGGGGCGCCGGTCCGGTCGGCCAGATGGCGATCCGCAGCGCGCTGCTGCTGGGCGCCAGGCAAGTGGTGGTAATCGATCGCGTTGCCGAACGGCTCGAGATGGCAAAGCGAAGCGGCGCGATTCCGATTCATTTCGAGCAGGAAAGCGTGCTCGACCGGCTCGGCGAGCTCACGCACGGCAAGGGCCCCGAAAAATGCATCGATGCGGTCGGGATGGAGTCGCATGCGACGCGGTCCGCGGACGCGATCTACGACCGCGTCAAGCAGGCGATGATGCTCGAAACGGACCGGCCGCACGTGCTGCGCGAGATGATCTACGTGTGCCGCCCGGCGGGCATTCTCTCGATACCGGGCGTGTATGCGGGCGTGCTCGACAAGATCCCGTTCGGCGCCGCGATGAACAAGGGACTGACATTCCGCATGGGACAGACGCACGTCAACCGCTGGACCGACGATTTGCTCGAGCGCATACGGTCCGGTCAGTTCGATCCGTCGTTCGTCATCACGCATACCGTCCCGCTCGAGAAAGGGCCGGACATGTACAAGGTGTTTCGCGACAAGCTAGACGGCTGCATCAAGGTGGTCATGAAGCCGTAGGCGCAGTGAACGGCGTTGGCCGCGCGCTCGACGCCGACACCGTGCGGCCGCTTCGATCGTATCGAGCGGCAGACCGGCGCAAACGCATGCCTGCGCCGTGTCGCGCGACGCCCGGTAAACTGCGCGCTCAACCGATACAACAATGTCTCGATCATGGTCCGATCAGAACCTGCTCCGAAAGGGAAAAACGGCATCGTTAGCGAACAGCCGCCGGGCGACAACGCCTCGACGGCAGGCATCATGCGCGGCTGATCCGAATGTCTGTCGCAATCGTACTGTTTCGCCGCGACCTGCGGCTTTCCGATCATCCCGCGTTGTCGGCGGCATGCGCGCGGCACGATGCCGTGCTGCCCGTCTACGTACACACGCCGGATGAGGACGCGATCTGGTCGCCGGGTGCGGCGAGCCGCTGGTGGCTGCACCACAGCCTGACGTCGCTCGATCGAGCACTTCGGCAGCAAGGCGGGCGATTGCTCGTGATGCAGAACGACCCGACGATCGCCGTGCCGGCGCTCGCACGCGCGGTCGGCGCACAGTGCGTGTACTGGACGCGCCGCTACGAGCCGGCTGCCATCGCGTGCGATACGGCGCTGAAAAGCGCGTTGCGCGCGCAAGGCGTCGCCGCGCATAGCTACCCCGGTGCGCTCTGGCAGGAACCCTGGAAAGTCGCGACCGACTCCGGGCAGCCCTATCGCGTCTTCACACCTTTCTGGCGCAAGCTGCGCACGAGCTTGTCCGACTGCCATCCGCTACCGGCAGCACGGCCTCGCCGATGGATGACGACGGACGATTCGACTGCCGTCGAGGCGCTCGGCCTGCTGCCGCGCGTTCGATGGGACGCGGGACTGGCCGAGGCGTGGCGCCCCGGCGAAGCGGGCGCGTGGGAACGTCTGGCGGAGTTCGTCGACGAAGCGCTGGCTGAATACGGCGACGCGCGCGACGCGCCGGCCCGCATGGGTACCTCGCGGCTTTCTGCGCACCTGCATTACGGCGAGATCACGCCGACGCAGATTCTACGAACGCTGCAAGAACGCGCATCGCGGACGACCGACCGCGATCGGCCCGACCTGGAGCCGTTTCTGAGGGAGCTCGGCTGGCGCGAGTTTGCGCATCATCTGCTCTACCATTTCCCGCACACGACCGACGCCAACTTCGATGCACGCTTCGACACCTTTGCGTGGGCGCCCGACGACAATGATGACTTGGCGCGTTGGCAGCAGGGGCGTACCGGCATTCCGCTCGTCGATGCCGGCATGCGGCAGCTTTGGCAGACCGGCTGGATGCACAATCGCGTGAGAATGGTGGTCGCGAGCTTTCTGACCAAGAACCTCCGCCGGCACTGGCGGCACGGCGCGCGATGGTTCTGGGACACGCTCGTCGATGCAGACCTGGCGAACAACACGCTGGGCTGGCAATGGGTGGCCGGCTGCGGGGCCGATGCCGCACCGTACTTCCGTGTATTCAATCCGTATCTGCAAGCCGCCAAGTTCGACCCCGACGCCGCGTATCTCAAGCGCTGGCTCCCGGAGTTGTCGGCGCTGCCGGCCAACGTGCTGCATCAGCCGTGGAAGCATCCGGCCGCGCTGTCAGCCTGCGGCTATCCCGCGTCCATGGTCGACCTTGCTGCTTCGCGACAAGCCGCGCTGGCGGCGTATGCGCGGCTTCCAAGGCCACGCGGCGGCGCGTGACGCCGTCGTTGTGGCCGTCGCGCGGGCACTGCGCGGGCAAACCCCGATCGCGAAAATCGCCGCCGGCCCGCGCGGCCGCTGGTAGACTTTGGCAGCCCCGGCCGGGCTCGCCGTTTCTTCGGCTTGCGCTCGCCGTGCGTCACGACTTTTAACATCGCGATACGATCACCGGCGGATAATATCGGCGTCAGTCATCGAGTTGCTGAAGTCTCGTCCGGTCACTATCCGACTTGGTCATCATGGAAAATCGTCTGAGCTATGTTCAGGTCACCGCCTGCGCCGAACGGGAGATACAGCATCATCTGATGGCGGCGGCCACGCGTCCGCGCGGCAGTCACGCGGCCGATCTGCATCTCGGCGCGGCCATCGGCGCATTCGACCTGTGGCGCTGCCTCATGACCGAGCTCGGTGCCGAAGGGTTCGAACAAAGTTACGCGACCGACGCACAACGCCTTCAGGCGTTGCTCGGCTCCGCCTCGTCCTCCTGAACGCGCCCTCGTCGGCGCCGTTTTCGTCGCCGCGCCAAACGATTCGAAGCCGACCCGGAAAACCGTAACGCCCCCGTGCCCGGCGCGTTGTCGCGGCCCGACGCGTTCCCGTGACGCGCGGGAAACGCCAGATCGCGCCGATACTTCGGGTCATAATCGGGCTCGCGAAAATCTATCAAAAGATGACGTTATCGCGCGACATCGGAAACATTTCTTCGATATCGAATCGCGCGACTGTCCGACGAACTCGAGGCCACGCAAGCGCAGCTCAAGACGGTCGTCGCCGAATTCGAATCGGCCAATGAGGAACTGCGTACGGCCAACGAGGAAATGCTCAGCACCAACGAAGAGCTGCAAAGCGCGAACGAGGAACTGCTGCTGGCCAAGCAGGAACTCGAGTCGGCCAATCAGGAGCTTGCGTCGCTGAACGACGAGCTGAAATCGCGCAACGAGCAACTCGACCGCGTCAACGACGATCTGAGCAACCTGGTCGAAGGCATCCCGCTACCGGTCGTCGTGCTGGATCGGCAGTTGCGCCTTCGGCATTTTTCGCCGCAGGCGCAAGCGCTGTTCGGATTGCCGGACGACAGCGTAGGACAACCGCTGGCGCAGTTGAACAGCCTGTTCTCGGCGGTCGAGCTCGAACGCGTCGTGCAGTCGGCCGTGCAGGGATTGGCGGATGTAGAGCACGAGTATCAGGACAGCGAAGGGCGATGGTGGCTCGTCAACGTGCGTGCCTATCGCACGGCCGACGATCGCATCGACGGCGCCGTACTCGCCTTCCAGGACATCCATCAGCTCAAAAGCGCGCTCGGCACCGCGCAGTCCGCGCAACTCGATGCGGAACGGGCCAATACCGCGAAGGACAACTTCCTCGCCCTCGTATCGCACGAGCTGCGCGCGCCGCTGAACGTGATCTCCAGCTGGGCGGCCGTGCTCATGACGGCAAGCGAGCGCGGCATGCCGACCGACGAGCAAATGAGTCAGCGCGCGGTCACGACCATTCTGCGGCATTGTCAGCTGCAGGCCGAACTGATCGACGATTTGCTGGACGTCTCGCGCATCTCGTCGGGACGGTTCTCGCTCGATTCGAAGCCGGTCGACTTTGCAGCGGCCGTACGCACCGTGGTGGAAAGCCATCGCCCGGTGGCAGCCAAAAAGGAGATCATGCTCGCGACGTCGGGATTGCAAAGCCAGGCGGTCGTCAGCGGCGACGCGCGTCGTCTGCAGCAGGTCGCCTCCAACCTGATCGGCAATGCGCTGAAGTTCACGCCGCAAGGCGGCCGCGTGGAGGTCGCGCTGACGCGTCTCGGTGCACTCATCGAGCTCTCGGTCGCCGACAACGGCATCGGCGTCAAACCGGAATTGCTGCCGCGTCTGTTCGACCGTTTCATGCAGTCCGACACCAGTCGCACGCGCCAGTATGGCGGCCTTGGCCTGGGCCTCTCGATCGTCAAGCATCTCGTGACGGCGCACGGGGGCACGGTGACCGCCAGCAGCGAGGGCGAAGGTCGCGGTACCAGGCTGACGGTTCGCATACCGTTGCTGCAGACCGCCGCGACCGAAGAGGGAACCGTCGCTGCTGCACCCGCGGAATCGGCACGGCTCGACGGCCTGTCGGTGCTGCTCGTCGACGACGACGTGCCGGCCCAGGAGCCGTTGGCGCACTTGCTGCGCGGGCTCGGCGCGCAAGTGCAGATCGCTTCCGGTGCGAAAGAAGCGCTCGCCTGTCTCGCTGCCGGCTCTTTCGATATTCTCGTCAGCGATCTCGCCATGCCCGGCGCCGACGGCCATGCACTGCTGCGCGACGTGCGCAGTCGCGAAGGCGGCCGACGGCGCATCTACGCGCTGGCCCTGACGGGCCTCGCGTCGATACACGATCGGGACGCCGCGATTGCCGCCGGCTTCGACGATCATTTGCCGAAGCCGGTGGACGTGAAGGTGCTGCTGGAAAAGCTGTCTCTGGGGCGGGGCAGATAGCCAGCCGACGCGGAGCTACGTCCTCGGCATCCGCCGGCTGCTCGCCGGCAATACAGGTCGATGGTGGCGGCCACGCAGCGGCGGCGCCATCGACGTCCTGTATCGGCCCGCGCATGATGCATGCGTGTCGATCGACGGAGCCGGTCGGCCATGTCGGCCGTTGCGCATCGACACCGCCGCTCCGCGTCCAGTTCATCGAACAACACCGCGCCGGGCTAGAGTACTGTCGATATCTTCTCTGAACCGATAAATCGAAATGCGTAGCCACGCCCCTCGCGGCAAATGAACCCCGCACACGGATAGGGAAAGTGCGCCGGCAAAATCAGCGTATCCGTGTCGGCATGTGCTTCGAAGAACGCTCGCCTGGATTGGCGCGATTGTTCGGGATCGACACAAAACCTCGTGCTCCAGTCCGGATTTTCGAATTGCAGCGCCGTATGAAACAGGTCGCCGGAGATAATCGCTCGCTCGCGATTGCTTTCGATGCAAACGCCGACATGGCCCGGCGTATGTCCGGGCAGAGGAATCAAGCGAATGGACGAATCGATGACATGTCGCGAATCGACCATATCGGCGAGTCCGGCGTCGAAAAGCGGCAATACGCTGTCGCCGATGTAGTCGCCGGTTCTCTCCAGCGGCGATCTCGCCAGCTCGCTCGACCAAAACTCGAATTCCTCGTTGACGAACAGGTAGCGCGCGTTGGGAAACGTGGGGCGCCACCTGCCGTCAGCGTAGTAGGTGTTGCAGCCGACATGATCGACGTGCAGATGCGTGGAAAGCACCCTGTCGACGTCCTCGACGCGGATGCCGGCCGCCTGCAGCCGGCTCGGCCAGCCGAAACGGGCTTCATTGAATTCGACTCGCGCCCTGGCCTTGCAGTCGCCGACGCAAGTGTCGACCATCAGCGTGGTACGGCCGCTTTCAATCAGAAAGCCCTGGATAGCGATGACCAGCCGCCCGCTGCCGACGTCGTAGAGCTTGCGATCGGTGCTAACGACGGATGCCGATACGGACTGCTCCGTCGCGTCGGGATAGAGTTCTTGCCATCGCAGCAGCGGCGCGACCGACTCGGCGATGACGGTCACTTTGACTGCACCGATATTCAACCGATAGACCAGCGGTTGATGCTGACGAGAAGCCGACAGGGTTCGCATGGTGGTTCACCAGAATCGAGTCGCAGTCACTCGCTGCGACTGTGGAAGAAACACAAGGCAACGCCGCCGCCACGACGGCTCACTGCGCATCGCTCGTGGCCGGCTGTCGCCGCTTTAACAGATCCAGCGCGACATCGACGATCATGTCTTCCTGGCCGCCGACCATCTTGCGTCTGCCCAGTTCGACCAGAATGTCGACGGTCTTCAGCCCGTATTTGCTGGCGGCGACTTCCGCATGACGCAGGAAGCTCGAATAAACGCCGGCGAAACCGAGCGCAAGCGTTTCGCGGTCGACACGTACCGGCCGATCCTGAAGCGGCCGGACAAGATCGTCGGCCGCGTCCATGAGCCGGTACAAATCGCAGCCATGATTCCAGCCCTGTCGCTGTGCCGCCGCAATGAATACTTCGAGCGGCGCATTGCCCGCGCCTGCGCCCATGCCGGCCAGGCTCGCATCGATGCGATCGCATCCCTCCTCCACGGCAACCAGCGAGTTGGCCACGCCGAGGCTCAGGTTGTGATGCGCGTGCATTCCGGTTTGCGTGTCGGCTTTCAATACCGCTTTGAGGGCACGGAACCTGTCGCGGATCTCGTTCATGCCGAGCGCACCACCGGAATCGACCACATAAACGCAGGTGGCGCCGAACGTTTCCATCATCTTCGCCTGCTCAGCGAGCTTCTGCGGGGTCGTCATGTGGCTCATCATCAGAAAACCCACCGCGTCCATACCGAGTTCGCGCGCAAAGTCGAGATGCTGGCGCGATACATCGGCTTCCGTGCAATGCGTTGCCACGCGCACGACGCGTGCGCCTGCATCGAACGCCTGCCGTAGATCATGGGTGGTTCCGATGCCGGGAATCAGCAGCGTGGCGATCTTCGCCCGCTTGACGCTTTCCGCAGCGGCTGCAATCCACTCGACGTCGGTATGGGCGCCGAATCCGTAGTTGAAGCTCGACCCCTGGAGGCCGTCGCCGTGAGCGACCTCGATGCTGTCGACGCCGGCATCGTCGAGCGCTGCGGCAATCGCCCTGACATGGTCGATGCCGTATTGATGACGGATCGCATGGCTGCCGTCGCGCAGCGTCACGTCCGAGATGTAAAGCTTCTTTTCTGCTGAAGTCATTGCGTCGTCTCCTTGAAGCCGCGAGCGATGCCGGCGGCCATCCGGCGCCGGGCCATCATGTCGCCGCAGGCGAGTGCCGCCGACGTCATGATGTCGAGGTTGCCTGCATACGAAGGCAAATAGTGCGCAGCGCCTTCCACCTCGAGAAACACCGATGTCTTCAAGCCGTGCCGCGGCCCGATGCCCGGCACGTTGAGCGGCCTGTCCGGCGGCACCACGTCGAATTGCACCGACTGCTTCAGGCGATAACCCGGGACGTATTCCTGCACGCGTCCGACCATCTCGGCGATACTGGCCTCGACAGCCGCCGGCTCCGCGTTGTCCGACAACACGAACACGGTGTCGCGCATGATCAACGGCGGCTCCGCCGGATTGAGAACGATAATCGCCTTACCGCGCTCGGCGCCGCCGAGCTTTTCGATCGCGGCCCGCGTCGTTTCGGTGAATTCGTCGATATTCGCGCGCGTTCCCGGGCCGGCGGACCGGCTGGAGATCGACGCGACGATCTCCGCGTAGTGCACCTTGGCCACGCGCGAAACAGCGGCGACGATCGGAATCGTGGCCTGCCCGCCGCAGGTGACCATGTTCATGTTTGTCGCGTTTTCTGCTTCCAGATTGATCGACGGGATCACATACGGGCCGATCGCGGCAGGCGTCAGGTCGATCACCTGAACCCCGTGCGCCTGCAGCAGTTCATTGTGACGTCCGTGCGCGCCCGCCGACGTCGCATCGAAAACGATATCGATTTCCTTGAATACATCCAGCCGCAGCAAGCCGTCGATGCCATCCGCCGTCGTCGCCACGTCCATGCGCGCCGCCCGCGCCAACCCTTCCGAATTCGGATCGACGCCGACCATGGCGCCCATTTTCAGATGCCTGCTGTTTCGCATTATCTTGATCATCAGATCGGTGCCGATATTGCCGGGACCGATGATCGCGACCTTCACCCTGTCATTCATCTGCGACTCCCCAATGTGACTGCACGGCCAACCGAACGGCGCTGTCCGCAGGTAGTGCGGGCGGCGACACGCCAGCCGCACCGGATGCTCAATTCGACTATCCGCAAGCGTGCGCGAGAACGCCTGCGCCGCGTCAGTTCCTGACGTCGAAGCACGCACTGCCGAGTCGTTCGATATCGACCGACACATGCTGTCCCGGCTTGATCCATTCGGCCGGCGTCGCGCCGCCGGCCATCACGACCCATCCGGCTTGCAGCGGTTCGCCCGCTCGCGCTGAAAGCCGGGCAGCGGCAACCAGCGAACGCAACGGATGGCCGAGCAATGCCGCGGTCGATCCCACCTGCACGACGCGTCCATCCAAATTCAGCGTGAGGCCAAGATTCGACAGGTCGACATGAGGATCGCACCACGGACCGATGACAAAGCCGCTCGACGACGCGTTGTCCGCTATCACTTCCGGCAACGTGAACTTGAAGTCCTTGTAGCGCGAGTCGATGATTTCGAGCGCAGGCGCGACGGCCTCGACAGCGGCCAACGCCTGTGGCGCCGTCACGTCGCCGTCGAGCGATCGCTTCAGAACGAAGGCAATTTCGGGCTCGACGCGCGGATGCACGAATCGCGCAAAATCGATCGCGGTGCCCTCCTCGATCTGCATGTCGGCGGTCAAGCGTCCCCAGATCACATCCGACAGGCCCATTTGCAGCATCTTCGCGCGGCTGGTAAAGCCCATCTTGACACCGACGCGACGGTGGCCGCGTTCGACACGCCGTTGTATCGACGCGGCCTGAATCGCATACGCCGTATCGAGCGACAGCCGGCTTTCCGGATCGAACTGGGCCACCTCGGTCGCATTGACTGCGGCGTCGTCGAGCAACCGCGCGTATTCCATCGTCGTGATCATTGGCGTGCCTCGCTTCGATCGTGGTCAAAAACTGCACGGACGGAGCCAAGCCCGTTTATGCGTGCGTCGAAAACGTCGCCGGGGCGGACGGCCACCATCGGCCCCAACGCTCCCGACAACACCAAGTCGCCGGCCTTGAGCGGCGTGCCGAGCGTCGTCATCGTTCGCGCAAGCCATACGACCGCGTTGAGCGGATTGCCGAGGCACGCGGCTCCTGCCCCCACCGAGACGAGTTCCCCGCACCGCTCCATCGCCATCCCGCACAGACGCAGGTCGATGCTCGACAGCCTGCACGGACGGGTGCCCAGAACGTACGCGCACGACGACGCGTTATCGGCAATCGTGTCCGCGATGCGAATGTTCCAGTCCGCGATGCGGCTGCCGACAATTTCCAGCGCCGGCAGCGCGTACTCGATGGCACCGAGCACGTCCAGATGGCCGGGATTCTTCACCGTGATATCGCGACCGATGACGAACGCGATTTCGGCTTCGATTTTCGGCTGAGTAAGGATTTCAGCGGGAATGGGTTCGCTGTCGCCATAGCCCATGTGATCGAACAACATGCCGAAGTCAGGCTGATCGACGCCGAGTTGCTTCTGTACCGCGACCGACGTCAGGCCAATCTTGCAGCCGACGAGGCGGCGACCATCGGCCAGATGCCGATCCGTATTGATCCGCTGAATCGCATACGCGTCGTCGATGCTCAGTTGCTCGTATGTCTCGCGCAACGGCGGGATGGTTTTGCGGGTCTTTGCTGCATCACGCAGCGCGGCAGCCGCCTCTTGAATTCGCATGGCTTTCATGACCTCTCAGCTGTTAGTGCGAGAAAATATCGATCGATACTGTGGAGCGCGGCCTAATAGAACATCTGCTTGAGCGCAACACCGGGGTGCTCGGCGCGAATCAATGCTTCGCCGACCAGAAAATGATCGACGCCTATCGAACGGAGCCTTCTTACATCGTCCGCACTCCGAATTCCCGATTCCGAAATGACCATCCTGTCGGCGGGGATCAGGCGGCGCATCGCAAGCGTTGTTTCAATATTTGTGGAGAACGTCGCAAGATCGCGGTTGTTCACGCCGATCAGCGGCGTATTCAACGTGAGTGCCGCGTCCAGCTCATCCGCGCTGTGGATTTCCACGATCACGGCCATGCCCAGTTCGAACGCGAGGCTTTCGAGTTCGCGCATCGCGCTGCCATCGAGGACCGCCGCTATCAGCAGGATGCAGTCGGCGCCCATCGCACGTGCCTCCCACACCTGGTACGCATCCACGATGAAGTCCTTGCGAAGCACCGGCAGGCTCGATGCACCGCGCGCGGCGCGAAGGTGCGACGCGCTTCCGTTGAAGAACGTCCGATCGGTCAGCACCGACAGACAGGCCGCGCCCGCTTCCTCGTACGAGGCCGCGATCGACGCCGGGTCGAAGTCCGGCCGCAAGATCCCTTCGGACGGGCTCGCCATTTTCACCTCGGCAATGACGCCAGGTAAGCCCAGTCCCGCCTTGTCGCGAAGCGCAGCGATAAAATCCCTGGAGTCCACCGTCGCTGCGATCTCTCGAAGCACGGGTTGTGGCACACGCTCGGCTGCCAGCCGCACTTCACGAGTCTTGCACTCGACAATCCGGTCGAGAATCGTTTTCATTCCGTTATCCAAACTATTGACCAGCCTGATAGAGCCCGATACTCAACGTACTATTCGCGGTGATCGATCGCTGCGTCGGTCTTGCTGGCTCGTGTGCCGGACATGGCCGTCCAACCGCCCGGCTTGTCGACGCTCGACCGGCCCGAGCCCGACCTCAGAACTTGTGACGCACCCCAACCACGACAGCCGTTTGCGCATTCGTGCTCGATTTTGACGAGAGGAACAACACGGCGGGAGCGTTGGATCCCGACGCTCGGATGTAGTTGGCGTACGCATAGACGTCCGTTCGCTTCGACAGGAAATAGTCGACACTCACCTGCCCCTGGTTCCAGTGCGGGTTCGAGACGACGCCACCGTAGCTGCCGTGCGTATACAAGTACGCAGCCGATACGAACAGGGCCGGCGTCAACTGGTACACACCGACAACGCTAAGGTTGTCCAGATGCAGGCTCGTGCTATCGAGATAGTTGTAGCGCACATCGGAAACGATGCCTCCGACGCGGAGTTTCTCGAACGCGTACTCGGCGCCTCCCGCGATCACGCGCTGTTTCCGTACGCCCACCGACGAACTGAGCGGGCTGGTATGAAACAGCTGGAATGGCGCGCCGGCATAGTCGTCGCTCACCGCACCGTTCGGATTGGCCGTGCCCGGATGGTCGATTTCGACGTAGACCAGCGCATATCGCTGCGTATGCCTGTCGAAATTGACGCCCGCACTGAACGCGCGGTTTTGCTGGAAACTGCCGGCCTTGTTGCTGAACGCATACAGCGATTCGAATCCGAAGCCGCCCCAGACCGGGCTTGCATACTTGATGGCGTTGCTGTAGCGGAAATTGCCTTCGATGTTGTCGTTGCTGCCGACACTGACGCCAAGACCGGGGCCCATCGCCTGTGGCTCGATGCGGTCCAGGTAGTCCCACAGCACGTCGTACTGTCGACCGAACGTAATTGTCCCGTACGTCCGGCTCGACAAGCCGACAAATGCCTGCCGTCCGAACATCCGCCCGCCTTGCCCGAGTTTGCCGCTGTTGCTGTCGAAGCCGTTCTCCAGGATTCCGACCGCTGACAGGCCGCCGCCCAGATCTTCCGTCACCTTGAATCCCAGGCGATTGTTCTGGTTGGCGCCGCTTATCATCGTCCAGTTGCTGTGGCCGCCCTGATTGCTGACATAACCGAGCCCGTTCGAGATGATCCCGTATAGGGTCACCGAGCTTTGTGCCAACGCCGAGGTCGACGCCATCACCGCGACCGCCAGTAGCCCTAACTTTAGCTTCATGATGGAACCTGTATGGTTGATGCGCCGCAACGGCGGCGCGATTTTCTTTTGAAAACAAAGCCCGGTTGGCGGATCCTGCTTGCGCCGACTATGACACTCCCCGCTGTCCGAAGACCCTTAGATCGGCTTGCCTTCGCTCGACGCCCAGTTCCTCATCAACTCGTTGCTCGGCAACGTCTCGTCTATCAGCTTCTTTGCCGTACGGATGCCGGCAACCGGCAGTCCCGTCGGATCGAGCACGCCGATCTGCACCAGAACCGAAGCCTGGTCCCAGTAAATATGCTCGTTGTACAGCTTGTCGCCGCGGAAGCAGATGACGGCCAGCATCGGAATCTCGATGTACTTGCCGGTGGGGGCGAGTCCGGGCAGCATCCAGTCGATCTCGCGATCGTGGGTGGCGCAGAAAATGAATTCATCGACGATGCGGTCTGCGCCGATGGTGCGCGAGATCGGAATGAAATGCGTGTCCTTCGGATTCGCGTGAACGAAGTGATACTTGTAGAAGCGTTTGAGATCGTCGTGGCCGACGCCTCCCGTCATGGTCGGCACATGGTTGACGTACGGTGCGGAAACCATGGTCGGCAAGATCGAATCGACATCGCGCGAATCGAATTCGTGATAGCAGTGCAGTTCCCACAGCGCATTCAGGTCATAGACGGGCCCGAGCACTTTACGCAACAGTGCGATGGTGCGCGAATAGGCCATCATCGCCGCCGGCTTGTCGAAATGCTCGCGCTTCGGCGTCGCGAACGCGTGATCGCACCCGGGATACACGTATTGCTCGACCGCAGGCAGCGCGCAAAGCGCTGACTGGATCGTCTCGCGCGTTGCCTCGGGGCACAGCGCGTCATTGCCGGCGAAATGAAACACCATCGGGCATCGGATCGAGGGTATATCGTCCAGATAGGCATCGAGCCCCACACCGTAGTAACTCACCGCGCAGTCGATATCAGTGCGGGCAGCCGCCAGCATCGCGAGCTTGCCGCCCAGGCAATAGCCTACGGCGCCGACCTTTCCAGCATGCTGGTCGAGCGAGCGGAGCGTCTTGATCGTCGATGCGATGTCGGTGATTGCCAGATCGACATCGAACTCGTCGTTATATCGCAGCGCCGTCGCGAAGTCCTCGCCGGTGTAGCCGAGGTTGACGCCGCGCTTCATGCGCCAGAACAGGTCGGGCACCAGCACGACATACCCTTCTTCGGCAAACCGATCGGCCGTTTCCTTCATGTAGTCGTTGATGCCGAAGATCTCCTGCAACAGGACCACACCCGGCCCGGACCCTTGACGGGGCCGCGCGAGGTACGCAGAGAAGGCTTGGCCGTTACCGGCGTCGATGTCGATGTATTCACCGTTCATGATCTGTTTCGTCCTTTGCTCAATGCAACGTAGTTACGATTTCCGCGGTCGCTCAAAGCGTCAAAAGGCGCGCGTGCAGTGCCTGACGATCCGCCGCGAGCGCACGTGCGATGTCTTGCGCCATCGCGCCCATGTAGACCTCGTCCGTTTCGCCTTCCAATGCTGCGAGCACGACGTCGACTGCTTCCCGTACCGCGATCTTCGGCGGCGGAACGTCCCGGCTCATTTCCGTGTCGATCGGTCCGGGCAGCACGGAGATAACGCGGACGTGATGCGGCGCGAGCTCGGCTCGTGCGCCTTCCGTCATTCGAAGCGCCGCGGCCTTCGATGCGCTCAGCGACGCCATGGACGGTAGCGCGACGCGCGCGAGTATCGACAGGATGTTGACGATGGCGCCGCCGTTCGTTTTGAGTGCCGGCGAGAACGCACGCATCATGTTCAACGTCCCGAAGTAATTCACTTCCATTTCGGCACGCGCCGCTTCGGCGTCATGGGCTTCCAGGACCGGCTGCATCCGGTTCAGCCCTGCGTTGTTGATCAAGAGCGTGATGTCCGTGGCACTCGCCGCCGCCGTCGCCACCTGCTCGACGTTCGTGATGTCCAGCTCGACCGGCACGACGCGCGGATCATCGCCGGCAAGCCGGCCGGCTTGCCTGACGCCCGCATAGACCTTGCGCGCGCCCCGCGCCAGCAACGCTTCAAGCAGTCCCGCACCGAGCCCGCGGTCGGCGCCCGTCACACATGCGACGCAGCCTTCAATTTGCATGACGATCTCCGGAGCTGGCGTCATCCACCAGATTGAAAAAGCGTTGCGCATTGACGCCGAGGATTTTCTCCTTCGCTGCTTCGCCCAGTTGCGGATGGTTCGCCGCCCACCCGGGCCAGCCGGAGCCGCGCGCCGAGGTGACGGGGTGGGCCGATCCGTGTAACGGATGCACGACGCCGCGAGCATGTCAATACGACGGCTGCCGTAACGACGCACCTCCCACGCAGCAGCCGAGCGGCGAGGTGACGGGAGACACCGTGCTTGTGCCCAAGCGCGTGGTCGAGCTGCTGCGCATCATCAATCGAGACGGAATCATCAAACGGGCTTCGGAATTGCAAGAGGTGTATCGCCTCGTCGACGCCGCCCGCGCCCAAGGAGGCGAATCGTGAGCAAGCCTCTCGCTGGCGCTCGATTGTTCGAAGCGCGCGGACGACGTGATCAGGCTATTGGCGTCCCCATGACGCTGCGCGGCAAGGGCAATTGGCCGGATTGGGCCCGAACTGCCTATGTGCGCGGCCACATCCACAACGCACCGTGGCGCGATGTGCTCGGCGCAAGTTCAACCCTCAAGGGCCAATCATGAAGATCACCGATGACATGCTGACGGAGTGGTTTCCGCCGCACATCAAGCCTGTCAATGAAGGCCTGTATCTGACGCGCATGACTCGTTACGTCGCACCCACGTATTGCATTTGGAGGGACGGAAAATGGCGCTTCAAAAACAATCCTGAAACTTCCTGCATCTTCCAAAATCGCCAATGGATTGGCCTGAAGGAGAAGCACCATGGATGAGCGCGAGATGTTCGAGGCGACGCTCGTCGAGCTGACAAAGCGCGATGAGGAAACGTTCGACAAGCCGTTCCCGAACGACGACATCAACGTGTTGTGGGCGATCTGGAAAGAAGCTCGCCGCACCACGCCCGACAGGGACGCCATCATCGAGGAATGCGCGAAGGTTTGCGACGAGTACGCGGCCGATCAATGGAGTCTGTACAAGGGGCGCGCGCCATACACGGGCAGCGAGCCGGGCCGTGCCGATCCCGACGTACAGGGTCGATCGGATGGCGCCGATGTTTGCGCATCCCGTATCCGCGAGTTGAAGACCACTCCGACCGCTGCGTCGAGCAGCGAGGCGACGGATACCGAACGTCTCGACTGGCTCGCGTGGACTGGAATCCGAATACGAAACGAGCATGCGAGCGGTTGTTGGTACCTGCAGGCGCCGTATCACACGAAAATCGCGTGTGTAGATGACTTTGAGCGCTTTGACACGTTCCGAGCCGCCATCGACGCCGCACGCACTCACGGACACGATTCGTGACCACGCCGAATCAAAGTAGCCGCTGAATGCGCCTGGATGCTATTGACCGAGCTTGCGGATGATGTTTCGCCCGAGGTCAACCCCAGCCGCTTGTGCTTCTTTAGCAGTAGGGTATGAATGGTCCGAATCGGCGCGACGGGGAACCACCGATGACCCGTCCTTATAAATTTCAACGCTCATAATCCACGCGCTGTTGACCGCGGGCTGCTCACAGTCGACGACTATGTGATAACCGTCGAACTCGTCGACAAAGTGTTCCATGCCTCTGCGCATGCATACCCCCGTGAAGATGTTGATGGTTGCGGTGCAACGTAGTTGCGCTCACCCGTACCGACTGAGCCATTCCTCCGAAAACTTCTTCGCGTAGGCAACCGCCTCGGCCTCTGTATCGAATTCGCCAAGCTTCCGGAAAGCAGCCTCCCGGCTGAATCCCAACTTCGTCACTTCGACCTGGGCGGCAAACTTGCCGGCCTCGGTCACGCGCGGCTCACAGTTCATCTCGTACCCGCGCATTACAAACTTCTTCTGCATTGGTTCAACGCCTTTTTGAGACAGGGGAATCGTAGCATGGTGAACTCACCTACTCACATCGCACCGGCCCCCTACGTCACCGTGGCACTCGCCGCGATGATCACGGGCCTGACTGAAAAAGCTATCCGCCGAAAAATCGAAGACGGAAAGTGGATCGAGGGCCGCGAGTATCGTCGATCGCCTGATGGCGGCATTTTCATTTCGCTTAAGGGGTACCAGCAATGGGTCGAAAAGGCGACGGCGTAGAGATTCGAGAAAAATCGATCCGGCTGTCCTTCGTTCTGGACGGCCGGGAAGAACGCAAAACGCTGAAGGTCAACGGGAAGCCCATGCTTCCCACGCCGGCGAATGTGAAATATGCGAAGCGCGTCGCGGCCGAGATCCGCGACCGGATTCGGCATGGCACCTTCGTCATGTCCGAATACTTCCCGTCGGATGGCGTTGCCACCTCGCTGCTCCTCGGAGATTGGCTCGACAGGTGGCTGGCTGCGCAGCGGATCGAGCGATCGACCCGAGACGGCTACGCGACGGCTATCAAATTCTGGAAGGAGACCGCATGCGACGAGGCACATACGAAGCCGCTCGGCGGCGTGTCGATCAGATCGCTCAAAGCGATACAGATTCAGACGGCGATCGCCAATCGCCCGGACCTGAGCGGGAAGACGATCAACAACTATCTGTCTGTCCTTCGCGCCGCTCTGGCGCTTGCTGTAACGGACAAGTTCATCGCGGAAAATCCCACCGAAGCCGTGCCGCGCGCGAAACATCAAAAGCCGACTCCCGATCCTTTTGATCGCGACGAGTCGGATCGAATCATTGCCGAGGCGGAGCGCGCGTACCCCGGGCAAGTCCACAACCTCACCGAATTTTGGTTCTGGACCGGCCTACGGACGTCTGAGATATACGGGCTCGAGTGGCCGCAGATTGACCTCGCCAGCGCCACAATGTTGGTCGCAAAGGCATACGTCCGTGGCGAGCAACTGGATCGAACGAAGACGAAGGTCGCTCGGCTCGTCCACTTGAACAGCAGAGCAATGGCGGCGCTGCAACGACAACGCCAGTTCACTCAAATGGCTGGGGGCCGGGTCTTCCTCGACCCGCGGTACAACGAGGTGTGGCACGACGAGGATGCGTTCCGCCGCACATACTGGGAACCGATGCTCAGGCGCCTCGGCATACGCTACAGGCGCCCTTACAACATGCGACACAGCTACGCGACGGCGATGTTGATGGTAGGGATGACGCCGGCGTTCTGCGCGAAGCAGCTCGGCCATAGCGTGGAGATGTTCCTGAATACCTATTCGAAATGGATCGACGGGAATCAGAACAGTCTCGAGATGGCGAGGCTCGAAAGCACGCTTACCTCCCGGAAACCTCCCCAAGACAAGGAGCGAATCTCGTAAGGCTTTGACTGGAAAGGAAAAATACTGGTGGGCCCGGCGGGGTTCGAACCCGCGACCAATCGATTATGAGTCGACTGCTCTAACCGCTGAGCTACAGGCCCTGGAGGAATGCGGAGCGTGCTACGTACGCCACCGGCAGAGACGCCGGGCCGGCATTGTAACAACAAAGGGAACAAACGCCACCGGCATCCGATGAATGCCGGCGGCGTTCGACAGGAAGAAGCCGAAAATCAGTTCCCTTCGAGGAACGACTTCAGCTTGTCGGACCGGCTCGGGTGACGCAGCTTGCGCAGCGCCTTGGCCTCGATCTGACGGATCCGCTCGCGCGTGACGTCGAACTGCTTGCCGACTTCCTCGAGCGTGTGATCGGTGCTCATTTCGATACCGAAACGCATCCGCAGCACCTTCGCCTCGCGCGGCGTCAGCGAATCGAGCACGTCCTTCACGACGTCGCGCATGCTCGCATGCAGCGCGGCATCCGCCGGCGCGACCGTGTTGGTGTCCTCGATGAAGTCGCCGAGATGGGAATCGTCGTCGTCGCCGATCGGCGTTTCCATCGAGATCGGCTCCTTCGCGATCTTCATGATCTTGCGGATCTTGTCTTCCGGCATCTCCATCTTCTCGGCCAGCGTCGCCGGATCCGGCTCGAGACCGGTTTCCTGCAGAATCTGCCGCGAGATGCGGTTCATCTTGTTGATCGTCTCGATCATGTGAACCGGAATACGGATCGTGCGCGCCTGGTCCGCGATCGAGCGCGTGATGGCCTGACGAATCCACCACGTCGCATACGTCGAGAACTTGTAGCCGCGACGGTATTCGAACTTGTCCACCGCCTTCATCAGGCCGATGTTGCCTTCCTGGATCAGGTCGAGGAACTGCAGGCCGCGGTTCGTGTACTTCTTCGCGATCGAGATCACGAGACGCAGGTTCGCCTCGGTCATTTCGCGCTTCGCCTGACGCGCCTTCAGTTCGCCGGCCGCCATCTGGCGGTTGGTTTCCTTCAAGTCCTTCAGCGGCAGCACGACGCGCGCCTGCAGATCGAGCAGGCGCTGCTGCTGTTCGCGGATCGCCGGGATGTTGCGCGACAGGATCGCGCTGTACGAATGGCCTTCGGCCGCGATCTTCTCGGCCCAGTCGAGGTCCGTCTCGTTGCCCGGGAAGCGCGCGATGAATTCCGAACGCGGCATCCCGCACTTGTCGACGACGATGTGCAGGATCTGACGCTCGACCTGGCGCACTTCGTCCACCTGCGCACGCAACGTGTCGCAGAGGCGCTCGACGGTACGCGCCGTGAAGCGGATCGTCATCAGCTCGCTCTGGATCGTTTCCTGCGCCTTCAGGTAGGACTTCGACTTGTAGCCTTCCTTCTCGAACGCGCGGCGCATCTTGTCGAACCACTCGCTGATCAGCGCGAACTTCTCGAGCGAGGCACGCTTCAGCGCTTCGAGCTGGGCGGCGTTGGCGGTCGCCTGCGCGGCGCCGTCATCGTCCTCCTCTTCCTCTTCTTCCTCTTCCTCTTCGACCTCTTCGTCCTCGTTCTCGATCTCCTCCGCTTCCTTCGCGGAGAAACCGTCCGTGTCGGTGTCCGAAGCGTTCGGATCGAGCAGGCCGTCGACGAGCTCGTCGACGCGAATCTCGTCGTTCGCGACGCGCTCCGCCATCGCGAGGATGTCGGCGATCGTCGTCGGGCATGCGGAGATGGCCATTACCATGTGACGCAGGCCGTCTTCGATACGCTTCGCGATCTCGATTTCACCTTCACGCGTGAGCAACTCGACGGTGCCCATCTCGCGCATGTACATCCGCACAGGATCGGTCGTGCGGCCGAATTCGGAATCGACGGTGGACAGCGCAACTTCCGCTTCCTCTTCGACTTCGTCGTCCGACGACGCGGCCGGCGCGTTGTCGTTCAGGAGCAGCGTTTCCGCGTCCGGCGCCTGCTCGTAAACCGCCACGCCCATGTCGTTGAACGTGCCGATGATGCCTTCGAGGGCTTCGGTCTCGGTGAAGTTGTCCGGCAGGTGGTCGTTGATTTCGGCGTACGTGAGGAAGCCGCGCTCCTTGCCGAGCTTGATCAGCGCGCGCAGCTTCACGCGGCGCTCTTCGAGCTCCTCGGCCGTGCCGGGCGTGCTCGTCGCGAACGCTTCCTTCAGCAGCGCCTTTTCCTTGGCGCGGCGGTCGCGCGCCTTGGACTTGCCCGGCGCAGCCGCCGCTGCGGGCTGCTCGTCGCTCTGATTTGCGTCGTCATCGACGGATACTTCGTTCAGCTTTTTCGTCATGGAGTTCGCCGTACCGGCTATATCGACTCGCGGCTGCTGGACGACAGCCGGTTGAACCGTGGGTGCATGAGTAGTACGTACTGCCGTTTCGTCCGCCGCGGCAGCCGCGTCCCTTGCGCTTTTCGCACTTGCCCGCTTCGCCGCCGGCTTGGCCGGCCCGGAGTCGGGTCTGGCGGCAGCCCGTGTTCTGGCTGCCGGCGCCGGCGCAGCTTGAGCAGTGCCGGCCGCGGTTTTCTTTCCTGCAGGGGTTGATGTAGCCGAAGACGTCGTCCTGGCGGAAGAAGCAGACTTGGCCGCTGTGACCTTCTTGGTCGGCTCCGTCGAGCCCTTGCCCGTTGCTTTCTTTCCGCCTGTCGTCTTTGCCATCGCGAATCTCGCCTCTGCTTAGAAAACAAACCGCTGGAAACCTTATATTATAGCACGCTGGGGAGCCTCTCTCCTGGCGCCCCGGCTGCCTACAGCCCGAGCCGACGTTTCATGTCGGTTCGCTGCCGGTTCAATTCCGTCAATTCGGCCAATTCCTCGGGGGTGAACGTGGATTGCCGCGCCAGCCGATCGAGCCGGTCGCAGCACGCGTCGTAGCGCATCTTCAGCACGGCCGCCTGCAGTTCCTCCCCGGCGATCCGTTCCTGTTCGCGCTGCCGCTCGGCCACCGCCTCGTCGTCCGGATTCTGTAACAGCAAATCGCGGACGTTTTCATCATAGTCCAGAATTTCGCGGAAAATTTCCTCGTACGTCCCGCTGTTCGGCGACGTACGCAGCACGTCGGACAGCAGCCGGAACTCCGCGCCGTCGCCGAGCGCGCGCGCGTGGTCGACGACTTCCGCAAAGAGTTCGCCGATGCGCGGCAGCGCGCGCAGCGTCGAGACCTGCTCGTCGTCGAGCGCCAGCGCGATACGCGGATGCATGACCAGCGTGCGCAACGCGCGCTTTTCGCTCTCCGTCACGCGCCGGCGATCGCTGCGCGCCGGCGCCTGCCGCGGTGCAGCCGCGATCCGCGCATCGACTTCCGACAGCGCCGCCACTTCCTCGAACGGAATATCGAGGCGATCTGCGATCATGTGCATGATCTGCGCGCGCAACGCATTCGCGGGCAGCGCCTGCAGCAGCGGCTTCGCGTCGAACAGCGCCTTCGCGCGGCCTTCGGGCTGGTCGAGCGCCTTGCCCGCAATTGCTTCGTTCAACAGAAATTGCGACAGCGGCATCGCACGCTCGACCTGGTCCGAGAACGCATCCGCGCCGAACTCGCGCACATAGCTGTCCGGATCGTGCTCGGGCGGCAGAAAAAGGAATCGGATCGTCCGATTGTCCGCCGCGTGCGGCAGGCAGGCCTCCAGCGCGCGACGCGCGGCGCGCCGGCCGGCCGAATCGCCGTCGAAGCTGAAAATCACCGTATCGGTCTGCCGCAACAGCTTCTGCACGTGAATCGGCGTGCACGCGGTGCCGAGCGTCGCGACCGCATTCGGAAAACCGAGCTGCGCCAGCGCAACGACGTCCATATAGCCTTCGACGACCAGCACGTACTTGCGTTCGCGGATCGCGAGCCGCGCCTCGAACAGCCCGTACAGTTCGCTGCCCTTGTTGAACAGCGGCGTTTCGGGCGAGTTCAGATACTTCGGTTCGCCGCTGCCGAGCACGCGGCCGCCGAAGCCGATCACCTGCCCCTTCACGTTGCGGATCGGGAACATGATCCGCTCGCGGAACCGGTCGTAGCGGCGCGCGGCGCCCTGCGCGTCGGTTTTCTCGCTGACGATCACGAGTCCGGACTCGACGAGCGCATCGTCGCGGTAGTCCGGGAACGCGGCCTCGAGGTTCTGCCAGCCGTCCGGCGCGTAGCCGAGCCCGAAGCGCGCGGCGATCTCGCCGGTCAGGCCCCGGTTCTTCAGATACTGGATCGCGGCCGGCGCGCCGCGCAACTGCTTGCGGTAGTAGTCGCACGCGGTCGCCATCACGTCGGAGAGCGCCGTCGCCACCGATTTCGATACGGGCGCCGGATAGTCGCCGCCCCCGCCGCCGCCGCGCGTCGACGGCTCGTGCGGCACGGTCAGACCGACCGACTGCGCGAGTTCCTGCACGGCTTCCGGGAACGTCAGCCCCGCGTGTTCCATCAGAAAGCCGATCGCCGTGCCGTGCGCGCCGCAGCCGAAGCAGTGATAGAACTGCTTCGTCGGGCTGACCGTAAACGACGGGCTCTTCTCGTTATGGAACGGGCACAGCCCCATGAAGTTCGCGCCGCCCTTCTTGAGCTGCACGTACCGGCCCACCACGTCGACGATATCGACGCGGTTCAGCAAATCCTGCAGGAACGAATGCGGAATCACCGTGGGATCGAGCGAAAGAGGACGATACGACGCCCGACGCACGCTGCCGCGCGCCGGATAACGCGACTTACTTCGACAGCGCGGCCTTGACCTGCGCGGACACGGCCGTCATGTCGGCGCGACCCGCGAGCTTGCCCTTCAGCACGCCCATCACCTTGCCCATGTCCTGCGGGCCGGCTGCGCCCGTCTGCGCGACCGCCGCCTGCACTTCGGCAGCCACTTCGGCGTCCGACAGTTGCGCGGGCATATAAGCGCTCAGCACCGTCAGCTCGGCCTGCTCCTTCGCGACGAGGTCGTCGCGGCCGGCGGCCTGGAACTGGCTGATCGAGTCCTTGCGCTGCTTGATCATCTTGTCGATCACGGCCGTGATGCCGGCGTCGTCGAGGGTGACCTGATCGTCGACTTCGCGCTGCTTGATGGCAGCCATCAGCAGGCGGATCGTCGCGAGACGCTCGCTTTCCTTCGCGCGCATCGCGGTCTTCATGTCATCGCTGATCTGCTCTTTCAAACTCATCTTTCACCCGAGATGGAAACGTGGACGCGACGCCCGCCAATGGGCGTCAACACAAAAACCCGCTTGGACAGTGTCTCAAGCGGGTTGCTCGAATCCGGCATCGGCGACTCGCTGCCCGGTCGCGCGGGTTTCGCCGGTGCGCCGCTCGGCCAAGCGCGCGGCGCCCAATCGTTCAGTACAGCTTTTTCGGCAGCATCTGGCTGCGGATCCGCTTGTAGTGACGCTTCACCGCCGCAGCCTTCTTGCGCTTGCGCTCGGCCGTCGGCTTCTCGTAGAACTCGCGCGCACGAAGCTCGGTCAGCAGACCGTTCTTCTCGATCGTGCGCTTGAAGCGACGCATGGCAACTTCGAACGGCTCGTTTTCTTTAACGCGAATGATCGTCATGATCCGACACGAATAAAGGTTTGCAGGGAAAGATTAACGAGTATAGCAGAGGCTTTGCACAAAGGCACTAAGACGTCAAGCACCGCGAGCGAACTCCGCGGCGGCCTTGCCGGCGGCCTGCCCGGATGCCCACGCCCACTGGAAGTTGTAGCCGCCGAGCCAGCCCGTCACGTCGACCGCCTCGCCGACGAAGAACAGCCCCGGCACGCGTGCGCTCATCATCGTCGCCGACGACAGCTCGCGCGTATCGACACCGCCCTTCGTCACTTCGGCCTTCTTGTAGCCTTCGGTGCCGTTCGGCGTCAGCGTCCAGCCGGCGAGCGCGTCGCCGATCTGGCGCAGCACCTTGTCGGGCAGATCTGCGAGGCGCGCGTCGGCGGCCACGCGGTGCGTGTCGAGCCACACGTGCGCGAGCCGCGACGGCACCCAGTCCGCGAGCAGCGAGCCGATCTGCCGCTTCGACGTGCGCTTCGCCTCGAGCAGTTCGGCCACGGCGTCGCGCTGCGGCACCAGGTCGATCCGGATCGGCTCGCCGGGGTGCCAGTAGCTCGAAATCTGCAAGATGCCGGGTCCCGACAGCCCGCGATGCGTCAGCAGCAGATCCTCGACGAATTCGCCGCCGCGCTTCTTGTCGCCGGTCGACACGCGCACCTCGAGCGACACGCCGGACAGCGCCGCGAACGGCGCCCAGTCCTGCTGCGCGAACGTCAGTGGCACGAGCGCGGGCCGCGTATCGACGAGCTTGTGGCCGAACTGCTTCGCGAGCCGATAGCCGAAGTCGGTCGCGCCGATCTTCGGGATCGACAGGCCGCCGGTCGCGACGATCAGCGCGCGCGCACGGATCGCGCCCGCCTGCTGCGTGTCGAGCGTGAAGCCGTCGTCCGCGGCGTGACGCACGGCGTCGACGACGACCGGCCGGCGCCATGCGATGCCGCCTGCGTCGCATTCGTGCTTGAGCATGTCGATGATCGCGTCGCTGCCGTGATCGCAGAACAGCTGGCCCTTGTGCTTCTCGTGCCACGTCACGCGATGCTGCTTGAGCAGCGCGAGGAAGTCGCGCGGCGTGTAGCGTGCAAGCGCCGAGCGCGCGAAGTGCGGATTGGCCGACAGATAGTTGTCCGGGCCCGCATGGAGATTCGTGAAGTTGCAGCGGCCGCCGCCCGAGATGCGGATTTTCTCGGCGAGCCGCGGCGCGTGGTCGATCAGCACCACGCGGCGACCGAGTTGCCCGGCCACCGCGGCGCTCATCATGCCGGCCGCGCCCGCGCCGATCACGGCGATGTCGTAAGTTTCCATGGCGCGGATTGTACCCGCCCGGCACCGCGTCCGGGCCCGGCGCGAGCGGCGGCGGGCCCTTGCCTGCTATACTTTCCGGTTACTCGATATTCCTGCGGCGCGCTCGATGCAGCGCGCCGCGCCCGCACCCATGCTCGTTCTCGGCATCGAAAGCTCCTGCGACGAAACCGGTCTCGCGCTCTACGACACGCAGCGCGGCCTGCTCGCGCACGCGCTTCATTCGCAGATCGCGATGCACCGCGACTATGGCGGCGTCGTGCCCGAGCTCGCCTCGCGCGATCACATCCGGCGCGCGCTGCCGCTGCTCGAGGAAGTGATCGCGAAAAGCGGCACGCGCCGTGAAGACATCGACGCGATCGCGTTCACGCAAGGCCCGGGGCTCGCCGGCGCGCTGCTGGTCGGCGCGAGCATCGCGAACGCGCTCGCGCTCGCATGGAACAAGCCGACCGTCGGCATCCACCATCTCGAAGGCCATCTGTTGTCGCCGCTGCTCGTCGCCGAGCCGCCGCCGTTCCCGTTCGTCGCGCTGCTCGTGTCGGGCGGTCATACGCAACTGATGCGCGTGACCGACGTCGGCGTGTACGAGACGCTCGGCGAAACGCTCGACGACGCGGCCGGCGAAGCATTCGACAAGACGGCGAAGCTGATCGGCCTCGGCTATCCGGGCGGCCCGGAAGTATCGAAGCTCGCGGAAACCGGCACGCCGGGCGCCGTCGTGCTGCCGCGCCCGATGCTGCATTCGGGCGATCTCGATTTCAGCTTCAGCGGCTTGAAAACGGCCGTGCTCACGCAGATGAAGAAGTTCGAAGCGGCGCAGCTGTCGGGCGATGCGCTGGCGCGCGCGAAGGCCGATCTCGCACGCGGCTTCGTCGATGCGGCCGTCGACGTGCTCGTCGCCAAATCGCTCGCCGCACTGAAAAAGACCAAGCTGAAGCGGCTTGTCGTCGCGGGCGGCGTGGGCGCGAACCGTCAGTTGCGCGCCGCGTTGTCGGCTGCGGCCGCGAAGCGCGGTTTCGACGTGCACTATCCCGATCTCGCGCTGTGCACCGACAACGGCGCGATGATCGCGCTGGCAGGCGCGCTGCGGCTCGCACGCTGGCCCGACCAGGCCAACGTCGACTATGCATTCACGGTGAAGCCGCGCTGGGATCTCGCGTCGCTCGCACGCTGAAGCGCGCGCCGCACGATTCGCGCACATGAAAAAGGCCGCTGCTGCTGCGGCCTTCTTAATTCGACGCTCGCGCCGCGCCGAAGCGGGCGCGTAGTCGGTCGCGCGTTACGCGGCGTGCCGCTTGTCGCGCTCGATCAGCGCATACGCGCTGTGATTGTGAATCGACTCGAAGTTCTCCGCTTCGAGCACATACGCGACGATGCGCGCATCCGCATCGAGACGTGCCGCGACGTCGCGCACGAGGTCCTCGACGAACTTCGGATTCTCGTACGCACGCTCGGTGACGAACTTCTCGTCCGGCCGCTTCAGCAGCCCCCACAGCTCGCACGACGCCTCTTCTTCCGCGATGCGGATCAGCGCCTCGACCGGCACGTCGGCCGCGAGTTCGGCGTCGATCGTCACGTGCGAGCGCTGGTTGTGCGCACCGTACTGCGAGATCTTCTTCGAGCACGGGCACAGGCTCGTCACGGGTACGAGCACCTTCAGGAACAGACGGGTCTCGCCGTTGCGGCTTTCGCCCGCGAGCGTCACTTCGTAGTCCAGCAGACTCTGCACGCCCGACACCGGTGCGGTCTTGTTGACGAAGTACGGGAACGTCACTTCGATGCGGCCGGCTTCCGCCTCGAGCTTCTCGAGCATCGACGCGATCATCGCGCGGAAGCGCTCGATCGTCAGCGGCGCGCGGTTCTCCTCGAGCAGCGCGACGAACCGCGACATGTGCGTGCCCTTCTGCTCGGCCGGCAAACGAACGTCGAGATTCCAGACGCCGACCGTCGGCTGCACGTCGCCGCTTTCGGTGAGCACCGTCAACGGATGCCGGACCGCCTTCACGCCCACGCGCTGAATCGGAATCTGACGGGTATCCACCGTGCTCTGCACGTCGGGCATCACGAAGGCGGGATTCATCTGGTTCATCTTGTTCAATCCTTGTAAGCCGCGCGTTCGACGACGCGCACGCCGCATCATGCGGCAGCCGGAAAAGCAACATGGGCCCGCAGGCCCATGTTTTTCCGCATCAATGAAGACCGGTTGCGCCAGTAGCGCCGATGCCGCCCTCGGGCGGCGCCGGCTCAGGCGACGCGCTTTGCCTGACCGGCAACGCCGGTTGCCGGGTTCAGGAAGCGTTCGCGAATCGATTTCGCGATACCCGCGCCGTCGAGGCCGCAGAGCGACAGCAGCTTCGCGGGGTCGCCGTGATCGATGAACTGGTCAGGGAGGCCCAATTGTAGTACGGGTCGGATAACCCCACTCTCCATCAGGGCTTCGACGCAGGCCGAGCCTGCCCCGCCCATCACACAGCCTTCTTCGGCGGTGACGAGGAAGTCGTGCGTCTCCGCGAGTTCGCGCACGAGCGCGGCGTCGAGCGGCTTCACGAAACGCATGTTCGCGACGGTTGCATCGAGCTCTTCGGCCGCCGCCAGCGACGGCGCGACCATCGTACCGAACGCGAGGATCGCGATGCGCTTGCCTTCCGGCTGCGACGTGCGGCGGCGCACCTCGCCCTTGCCGATCGGCAGCTCGGTGAATTCCTTCACCGTCGCGACGCCGGTGCCCGCGCCGCGCGGATAACGGACCGCGGTCGGGTTCGGCTGCTGCAGCGCGGTGTGCAGCATCTGACGGCATTCGTTCTCGTCGGATGCCGCCATGATCGTCATGTTCGGAATGCAGCGCATGAACGCGAGATCGTACGCGCCCGCATGCGTCGCACCGTCGGCGCCGACGAGGCCCGCGCGGTCGATCGCGAACACGACCGGCAGGTTCTGCAGCGCGACGTCGTGGATCAGCTGGTCGTACGCGCGCTGCAGGAACGTCGAATAGATTGCGACGACGGGCTTCAGCCCTTCGGTCGCGAGGCCGCCGGCGAACGTGACCGCGTGCTGTTCGGCGATGCCGACGTCGTAGTAGCGATCTTTGAAGCGCTTCTCGAACTCGACCATGCCGGAGCCTTCGCGCATCGCGGGCGTGATGCCGACGACGCGCGAATCGCGCTCGGCCTCGTCGCACAGCCACTCGCCGAACACCTGCGTATACGTCTTCTTCGCGGGCGTCGCGGACGGCTTGATGCCTTCGGCCGGATTGAACTTGCCGGGGCCGTGATAGAGCACCGGATCGGCTTCGGCGAGCTTGTAGCCCTGCCCCTTCTTCGTGACGACGTGCAGGAACTGCGGGCCGCGCAGCTCGCGGATGTTCTGCAGCGTCGGGATCAGCGAATCGAGATCGTGACCGTCGATCGGGCCGATGTAGTTGAAGCCGAATTCCTCGAACAGCGTGGCCGGCACGACCATGCCCTTCGCATGCTCCTCGAGCTTGCGCGCGAGTTCGAGCACGGGCGGCGCGACGCTCAGCACGCGCTCGACGCCCGCACGCGCGGCCGCGTAGAAGCGACCCGACATCAGACGCGCGAGATGGCGGTTCAGCGCGCCGACCGGCGGCGAAATCGACATGTCGTTGTCGTTCAGGATCACGAGCAGTTTCGCGTCCTCGGACACGCCGGCGTTGTTCATCGCCTCGAACGCCATGCCGGCCGTCATCGCGCCGTCGCCGATCACGGCGATCGAGAAACGGTCGTCGCCGTTCAGCTGGCTGCCGATCGCCATGCCGAGCGCGGCCGAGATCGACGTGCTCGAATGCGCGGTGCCGAAGGTGTCGTATTCGGATTCGGAGCGGCGCGGGAAGCCCGAGATGCCGCCGAGCTGGCGCAGCGTCGGCATTTCGTCGCGGCGGCCGGTCAGGATCTTGTGCGGGTAGGTCTGGTGCCCCACGTCCCAGACGATGCGATCGTTCGGCGTGTTGAACACGTAGTGCAGCGCGATCGTCAGCTCGACCGTCCCGAGGTTGGACGACAAATGGCCGCCCGTCTTCGACACGCTGTCGAGCACGAACGCACGCAGTTCATCCGCGAGCGGTTGCAGTTGGCGACGATCGAGGCGGCGCAGGTCCGCCGGGTCGTCGATGGTTTTCAGCAAGTCGTACATCGTCGTTCCATTGTAGGAAATCAAACGCGCCCGCATTCTGTTGCACGCACCCGTAGCGTGTGCGCGGCGGCGGGCTTTCGCGTCAGCTGACCCGGTTCACTACCAGGTCGGCAAGTTCGGCGAGACGCTGCGCGCGTGCGCCGAACGGTTTCAGCGCACCGTGCGCTTCAGCGCGCAACTGCGCGGCGAGTTCGCGCGACGCATCGAGGCCGAGGATCGATACGTAGGTCGGCTTGTCGTTCGCCGCGTCCTTGCCGGCCGTCTTGCCGAGCGTCGCCGAATCGGTCGTGACGTCGAGAATGTCGTCGACGACCTGGAAGGCCAGACCCACGGCCCCCGCATAGACGTCGAGTGCAGCCATCGTGTCGGCCGACGGCGTCTCGCCGGCCAGCGCGCCCATCCGCACCGCCGCGCGCAGCAGCGCGCCCGTCTTCATCCGGTGCATCGTTTCGAGCTGCTCGCGCGTCAGCTTGATGCCGACGCTCGCGAGATCGATCGCCTGGCCGCCCGCCATCCCGAGCGAGCCGCTCGCGAGCGCGAGCTCGCGCACGAGCGCCGCCTGCTGCACCGGCGACAGGGCAGCCGCGTCGGTCAGCGCGACGAACGCCTGCGACTGCAGCGCGTCGCCGACCAGCAGTGCGGTCGGCTCGTCGTACTGCACATGCACGGTCGGCTTGCCGCGACGCAGCGCGTCGTCGTCCATGCACGGCATGTCGTCGTGCACGAGCGAGTAGACGTGGATCATCTCCAGCGCCGCCGCCGCCGCATTGCGCGCCGCCTCCGTCGCACCGGTCAGTTCGCCTGCCGCATGGCACAGCAGCGGGCGAACGCGCTTGCCGCCGCCGAGGACCGCATAGCGCATCGCTTCGTGGAGTCGTGCGGGCACCACGGTGTCAGCCGGCAGATAGTGGCCGAGTGCGTCCTCGACGCGGTCTAGCACGGACCGCATCCATTGTTCGAATGTCATAGATCGTCGTCTTCGCCGTCCGTGGCGGCCGCCGGCTTCAGCGTCGCGCCGTCGAGCACGCGAACCTGCTGCTCCACTTTCTCGAGCTGCTGTTGGCAAAACGCAACAAGGGCTGCGCCGCGGCGATACGCCGCCAGCGAATCCTCGAGGCTCAGCGCGCCGCCTTCCATCCGCGCAACCAGCGTCTCGAGCTCCGCAAGCGCTGTCTCGTAATTGTCCGGCAACGGTTCGGCGCCGTTGCCGGGCGGCGTCGCGCCTGGGGATGCGGTTTTCGCCATGGACGAGGGTGTCAAATTTCAAAACAAGTCGGACATTCTACGGCAAAAGAGAATTTTCCGACCTGCGGACTTGGGCGCGCGGGCCGGACTCCGGCCCCGACTTCGGCCCACATTGTGCGCCCGCCCCACGTCGCCGGACAAAAAATTGACACAAATCAGGCACTTAATGCTGGCCTTACGGGGCGAACCGGGTATAATTCTCCGTTTCCCTAAATCGATTTTTCGATGGTTGGGTTGTTCACTGCTTTCACGCTATCACCGGGAGTGGGAATGTCCAATCTGAGCGATGCGCTTCAGTTGAAGTCGGCTCACAGCCAGCTTCCAGTCACTGCATACTTCGATGAGGCGCTGCTTGCGCGCGAGATCGAAACCCTCTTCAAGAAAGGACCGCGTTACGTCGGGCACGAACTGATGGTGCCCGAGGCGGGCGACTATTTTGCGCTGCCGTCCGAGAAGGAAGGCCGCGTGCTCGTGCGCAATCAGGCGAACGAAATCGAGCTGCTGTCGAACGTCTGCCGCCACCGGCAGGCGATCATGCTGAACGGCCGCGGCCATACGCAGAACATCGTGTGCCCGCTGCACCGCTGGACCTACGACCTGGAAGGCCAGCTGCTGGGCGCGCCGCACTTCCCCGACAAGCCGTGCCTGAACCTCGGCAAGACGCCGCTGCAGAACTGGCAGGGGCTGCTGTTCGAGGCCGAAGGCCGCAACGTCGCGCGCGATCTGGCGAACCTCGGCACGAAGCATCACTTCGATTTCTCCGAGTACCAGTTCGATCACGTCGAAGTGCACGAGTGCGATTACAACTGGAAGACGTTCATCGAGGTGTACCTCGAGGATTACCACGTCGTCCCGTTCCACCCGGGCCTCGGCAATTTCGTGTCGTGCGACGATCTGAAATGGGAGTTCGGCGACTGGTACAGCGTGCAGACGGTCGGCGTGCACAACGCGCTGGCGAAGCCCGGCAGCGCGACGTACCGCAAGTGGCACGAACAGGTGCTGAAGTTCCGCGACGGCGTGCCGCCGGAGTTCGGCGCGATCTGGATGGTTTACTATCCGGGCCTGATGATCGAGTGGTATCCGCACGTGCTCGTCGTGTCGTGGCTGATTCCACGCGGCCCGCAAAAGACGACCAACATCGTCGAGTTCTACTACCCCGAGGAAATCGCGCTGTTCGAACGCGAGTTCGTCGAGGCCGAACGCGCGGCGTACATGGAAACGGCGGTCGAGGACGACGAAATCGCGATGCGGATGGACGCCGGCCGTCGCGCGCTGATGGAGCGCGGCGAGTCGCAGGTCGGCCCGTACCAGAGCCCGATGGAAGACGGCATGCAGCACTTCCACGAGTTCCTGCGCCGCCAGCTCGGCGATCTGTAAGCCGCGCACGCTGCGGCATCCGCATGACGAAAAGACGGGCTTCGGCCCGTCTTTTTTTGTTTAGACTTGGCATATCGGGCCGTTTGCACGCCAGGGAGCCGTCATGCCTCACACTCACTACACCACACTGATTTCCGCGGCCAATCTTGCCGAACGGCTCGCTGCCGCGCCCGGCAGCGTCGCGCTGTTCGACTGCCGCTTCGATCTCGTCGATCCCGATGCGAGCGAAGCCGCGTACGCCGCCGGCCATATCGCCGGCGCGCAATACCTGCATCTCGACCGCGACCTGTCCGGCCGCAAGACCGGCACGAACGGCCGCCATCCGCTGCCGACGCGCGACGCGCTGGCCACGCTGCTCGCGAGCCGCGGGCTGAAACAGGGGCAGCAGGTCGTCGCGTACGACGCGCAAGGCGGCGCCTATGCCGCGCGGCTCTGGTGGCTGCTGCGCTGGCTCGGGCACGATTCGGTCGCCGTGCTCGACGGCGGGCTGCAGGCCTGGCAGGCGGCCGGCCAGCCGCTGACGACGGACGTCCCCAAGCCGGCTCCCGGCGATTTCCGCGCGGCGGCGCCGCTCGAATCGACCGTCGATGCGGCGACGGTACTCGCGAACCTGAGTACGCCGACGCGCGTCGTGATCGACGCACGCGCGCCCGACCGGTATCGCGGAGAAAACGAAACGATCGATCGCGTCGGCGGCCATATCCCGGGCGCGCGCAACCGGTTCTTCAAGGACAACCTGACGGCCGACGGCCGCTTCAAGACCGGCCACGAGCTGCGCGAGACGTTCACCGCGCTGCTCGCCGGCACCGAGCCGAACCGCGTGATCCTGCAGTGCGGCTCCGGCGTGACCGCCTGCCACAACGCGCTCGCGATGGAAGTGGCCGGCCTGCATGGCGCGTCGCTGTATCCGGGCTCGTGGAGCGAATGGAGCGCCGATCCGTCGCGGCCGATCGCGACCGGCGCGACACCGTGACGCACGCGCGTACGGCGCGATAGCCAGGCGGCGGCCTCGGCCGCCGCTTCGTCGTTTACATCACGCCGTACTTGTGGAACCACGCGATCGCGCGCTTCCATCCGTCCTCGGCATCGGCCTTCACGTAGCTCGGCCGGTAGTCGGCAAAAAACGCGTGGCCGGCATCCGGATAGACGACGATTTCCGACTCGCGCGCGAGCTTCGAGTCGCTCGTCTGGATCGCCTTGCGCATGTCCGCGAGCGACGCCTGCGTGATGTTCGTATCCTTCTCGCCGTACAGCCCGAGCACGGGCACCTTCAGCAGCGACGCATGATCGACCGGATTGAACGGCGTCATCTCGTCGGTCTTGCCTTCGACGAAGCCGTACCACGCGACGGCCGCCCGCACGTGCGGATTGTGCTCCGCGTAGAGCCACGCCTGACGGCCGCCCCAGCAGAACCCCGTCACGCCCACGCGCGTCAGGTCGCCGCCGTTCTTGCCCGCCCATGCGACCGTCGCATCGAGATCCTCGGTGACCTGTCGGTCGGGAACCTTGTTGATGATGTTGTCGTACAGGTCCTTGATCGTCGAATACTTCGACGCGTTGCCCTGCCGCGCGAACAGGTCGGGCGCGATCGCGAGATAGCCGAGCTTCGCGAAGCGGCGGCAGACGTCGGCGATGTGCGCATGCACGCCGAAGATCTCGTGGATCACGATGACGACCGGCAGGTTCGTCTTGTCGATCGGCTGCGCACGATACGCCGGCACGCTTGCGTCGCCGGAGCGGATCTCGACGGTGTCGACGTCGAGGCCGGCGCTGTCGGTCGTGATCGTCTGCGCGGACACCGGCAGCACGGCCGCCGCGAAAGTGCCGCCCAGCGCCGCCTGCATGAACTTGCGGCGCGAGAACGGAACGTGGGGAACCAGGCTGTCGACTTCGGGTTTCAACATGAATGCACTCCTCGATTGGGCGCCGCCGTCACGCCACGGATTCGACGCGACACGGCATCGCACCGTCGCCCGGTGCGAAGATTGCGACGGGTGGCACGCCGCCGCAAACGAAAACCCGCACAAGATGCCCAATAATCCGTTGTCGCGTCAACTGTCCGATATGTAAGACTCGATGACAGACGGCGGCCGCCGCTGCGTCGACCGCCGTGCCGCGCGCGCCGAACGCGTTCAGTGCAGCTTCACGCGCGGCAGCGTCGTGCGACGCAGCCAGTGCGCGACCGTATCGAGGATCATCCGCGGATAGCCGTGCAGCGCCGCGATATGCAGCCGGTACAGCGACATGTACATGAAGCGCGCGAACAGCCCTTCGATCAGCATGTTGCCGCCGATCAGGCCGCCCATCAGGTTGCCGACGGCGCTGAAGTGACCGAGCGAGACGAGCGACCCGAAGTCGCGATACGTGAACTCGGGAAGCGGCCGCCCGTCGAGCCGGCACGCGATCGCTTTCAGCAGAAAGCTCGCCTGCTGGTGCGCGGCCTGCGCGCGCGGCGGCACGTTGCGTTCGCTGCCGGGCCACGCGCATGCCGCGCAATCGCCGAGGGCAAAGACGTTGTCGTCGGTAACCGTCTGCAGCGTGCGGCGCACGTCGAGCTGACCGAGCTTGTTGACTTGCAGCCCATCGAGATGCGCGAGTACGGCCGGCGCCTTGATGCCGGCCGCCCAGACCGTGAGATCGGCGCGCACGGCCTTGCCGCTCGCCGTATGCACGGCGCCGGGCGCGACTTCGGTCACGCGCTCGCCGAGCATCAGCCGCACGCCGAGCTTCTCGAGCAGCCCGGCGGTCGCGGACGACACGCGCTCCGGCAGCGCCGGCAGAATGCGCGGCCCCGATTCGATCAGCACGATGCCGACGTCGTGGCGCGGATCGAGCTTGTGCAGCCCGTACACCGACAGCACCTGCGCGGTGTTGCGCAGTTCGGCGGACAGCTCGACGCCCGTCGCGCCGCCGCCGACGATGACGACCTGGATACGCGGCTCGGCCGGCTCGCCGGGTGCAACCGCCGCCGGCGCCTGATGCTCGGCACGCATGCACGCGGCGATCAGCCGCTTGCGGAAGCGTTCGGCCTCGCCGACGGTATCGAGTGCGATCGCATTTTCCGGGGCGCCCTGCACGCCGAAGAAGTGCGTCGTGCTGCCGATCGCAATCACGAGCGTGTCGTATTCGAGTTCGCGGGCGGGCAGCAGCTCGGCGCCGTCGCTGTCGTTGACGGGCGACAGCGTGATGCGCTTCGCGGCACGATTCAGCCCGGCGAGCTCGCCCTGCTGAAACTCGAAGCCATGCCAGCGCGCCTGTGCCGCGTATTCGAGTTCCTGCGTGAACGGGTCCATGCTGCCGGCCGCGACTTCGTGCAGCAGCGGTTTCCAGATGTGGGTCGGATTGCGGTCGACGAGTGTGACGAGTGCGCGCGCGGGACGATTGCCGCGGGCGCCGTAGCGGTCGCCGAGCCGCGTCGCCAGTTCCAGGCCGCCCGCGCCGCCGCCTACGATGATGATCCGATGCATCTGATTCCCCCCTTTGCGATTCGAAACCTGTTGCCGCCGGACGATGCGGGCTTCATCCGTGCACCGTCGCGTCGATTAACCGGTTCGGACATCATCGATGTGCAGTTCGAAGCACCTCGGCGACGCGCGTTCCGGGAACGCGGGACGCGCAGCCCCGCGTCAATGACATGAACGACATGCATTGTCCGGGAGCTTGCGCGTTGACGACAAGCAAACCAGCTCGATATTCGACATCCCTGCAACAATATGCCGCAGAAGGCAGGGATCGCGCACCGGGAATCGTCAGTGCGCCTCCTCCCAGTTCGCACCGGCGCCGACTTCGGCGACCAGCGGCACCTTCAGCTTCGCGACGCCGCACATCATTTCAGGCAGCTTCTCGCGCACCAGCGACAGCTCGTCGTCGGGCACCTCGAGCACCAGTTCGTCGTGCACCTGCATGATCATCCGCGATGCGAGCTTGTCGCGCGTCAGCCAGCCGTCCACGGCGATCATCGACAGCTTGATCAGGTCCGCCGCGGTGCCCTGCATCGGGGCATTGATCGCCGCCCGCTCGGCCGCCTGACGGCGCGGGCCGTTGCCGCCGTTGATTTCCGGCAGCCACAGGCGGCGGCCGAATACCGTTTCGACGTAGCCGCGTTCCTTTGCGCTCGCGCGCGTGTCTTCCATGTACTGCGCGACGCCCGGATAGCGCGCGAAATAGCGGTCGATATAGAGCTTCGCCGCATCGCGCGTGATGCCAAGATTCGACGCGAGACCGAATGCGCTCATCCCGTAGATCAGGCCGAAGTTGATCACCTTCGCGATCCGGCGCTGGTCGGCGTTGACTTCCAGCGGCGTCACGCCGAACACTTCGGCCGCCGTCGCGCGGTGAATGTCCTCGCCCTGCGAGAACGCACGCAGCAGCGAGGCGTCGCCCGAGATGTGCGCCATGATCCGCAGCTCGATCTGCGAATAGTCGGCCGACACGATCCGGTGCCCCGGCGCCGCGATGAAGGCCTCCCGAATGCGCCGGCCTTCGGCCGTCCGCACCGGAATGTTCTGAAGATTGGGATCGTTCGATGCGAGGCGGCCCGTGACCGCGACCGCCTGCGCGTAGTTCGTATGCACGCGGCCGGTCGACGGATTCACCATGCGCGGCAGCTTGTCGGTGTAGGTGGACTTCAGCTTCGACAGCCCGCGGTGCTCGAGCAGCAGCTTCGGCAGCGGATAGTCCTCGGCGAGCTTCTGCAGCACTTCTTCGTCGGTGGACGGCGCGCCGCTCGGCGTTTTTTTCACGACCGGCAATTGCAGTTTCTCGAAGAAGATCTGCCCGATCTGCTTCGGCGAACCGAGATTGAATTCGCCGCCCGCGAGCGCGTAGGCCTGTGCCTCGAGATCGACGAGGCGCATCGCGATCTCGTTGCTCTGCGCCTGCAGCCGCGCATCGTCGATCAGTACGCCGTTGCGCTCCATCTTGCGCAGCACGAGCGACACCGGCATCTCGATCTCGCGATACACGCGCTCGAGGCCCGGTTCGCGCGCGATCTGCGGATACAGCGCGCGATGCAGCTGCAGCGTGATGTCGGCATCCTCGGCCGCGTATTCGGCCGCCTGTGCAAGCGCGACTTCGTCGAAGCCGATCTGCTTCGCGCCCTTGCCCGCGACATCTTCATACTTGATCGTCTTGACGCCCAGATGACGCAGCGCGAGGCTGTCCATGTCGTGCGTGCGATGCGATTCGAGCACGTACGATTCGAGCAGCGTGTCGTGCTCGATGCCGTTCAGTTCGATCCCGTAGTTGGCGAGCACCTGCGCGTCGTACTTCAGATGCTGGCCGACCTTCTTGCGATCGGGCGATTCGAGCCACGGCTTCAGGCGTGCGAGCACGTCGTCGAGCGGCAACTGCTCGGGCATGTCGGGGCCGCGATGCGCGACCGGCAGATACGCGGCCTTGCCGGGCTCGACCGCGAACGACAGGCCGACGAGCCGCGCGACCATCGGGTCGAGCGCCGTCGTCTCGGTGTCGAACGCGGTCAGCTCGGCCGCTTCGAGCTTCGCGAACCACGCATCGAATTGTTCCCAGGTCTGGATCGTCTCGTATTCGCGCGGCGTGTCGACGGCGATCACCGGTGCCGGCTCGCCGTCCGGCGCATCGGCGCCGCCGCCTTCCGCGGGCGCGCTGTCAACTTCGCGCAGCCAAGTCTTGAAACCGTAGCGCGCGAAGATGTCGCGCAGCAGATCGCGCGCTTCGCCGTCGCTCTTGAGCGACGCATCGATCGACTCGAGATGCGGCGCGAGATCGCATGCCGTTTCGACCGTGACGAGCTTGCGGCCGAGCGGCAGGAAGTCGAGCGCGCGGCGCAGGTTGTCGCCGACGACGCCCTTGATCTCGCCCGCATGCTCGATCACGCCGTCGAGGCTGCCGTACTGCGTGAGCCATTTCACGGCTGTTTTCGGGCCGCACTTCTCGACGCCCGGCACGTTGTCGACCGTATCGCCGATCAGCGCGAGGTAATCGACGATGCGCTCGGGCGGCACGCCGAACTTCGCGAGCACGCCGTCGCGATCGAGCGTCTCGTTCGTCATCGTGTTGACGAGCGTGACGCGATCGCTGACGAGCTGCGCGAGATCCTTGTCGCCCGTCGACACGATCACGTTCATCCCGCGTCGCTCCGCTTCGCGCGCGAGCGTGCCGATCACGTCGTCGGCCTCGACGCCTTCGACCATCAGCAGCGGCCAGCCGAGCGCGCGCACGGCGCCGTGAATCGGTTCGACCTGCAGCGCGAGATCGGGCGGCATCGACGGGCGGTTTGCCTTATAGTCGGCATAAAGGTCGTCGCGAAACGTCTTGCCCTTTGCATCGAACACGCAAGCGCTATACTCTGCACTGACTTCCTTGCGCATACGGCGCAGCATGTTGATGATTCCGTAGAGCGCTCCGGTCGGCTCCCCGCCAGGGCCACGCAAATCAGGCATCGCATGGTAAGCCCGATACAGATAGCTCGAACCGTCAACCAATAGCAGGGTCTTACCTTCCAGATTTCGTTCTTCAGGCATTATGAACAAGAGAAAAGTGATTCCGAGTCTGCGTTCGCTCGCAGATCAAGAACGCGCGACGGCCAAGAAGGCGCGCGCATCGTGGCAGATGTTCACGATTATGGCAGAGTTTATCGAGGCGACCGAGTACCTGTCGGAGATCCGCCCGGCCGTCAGCATCTACGGTTCTGCCCGTCTGAAGCCCGACACGCCGCACTACAAGCTCGCCGTGCAGATCGCGCGCAAGCTGTCCGACGCCGGCTTCGCCGTCATCTCCGGCGGCGGCCCCGGCATCATGGAAGCCGCGAACAAGGGCGCGCATGCAGGCAAAGCGCCGTCGGTCGGCCTGAACATCGAGCTGCCGCACGAGCAGGCCGGCAACCACTATCAGGACATCTCGCTGCGCTTCCGTCACTTCTTCACGCGCAAGGTCACGTTCGTGAAGAACTCCGACGCGGTGATCGTGATGCCGGGCGGCTTCGGCACGCTCGACGAACTGTCCGAAGTGCTCACGCTGATCCAGACGAAGAAGTCGCGCCTCGTGCCGATCATCCTCGTCGGCAGCGAATTCTGGAAAGGGCTGCTGCAGTGGTTCCGCGATCAGCTCATTCCGATGGGCCTCATCAATCCCGAAGACATGGATCTGATGCAGGTGATCGACGATCCCGACCAGGTGCTCGATGCGGTGCTCGCGTTTTACGAGGACAGCGGCGAAGAGGAAGGTGAAGGCGGCGACGATCATCCGCCGCGCCCCGAAGAAGATCGGATGTTCTATCTGTGATTGCAGCGGCCGTCGCGCCGGTGCGCCGGTGCGCCGCGCGCCGTTTTGTAACGCTTCGTTAATCGCGTGCCGCCGCGTGGCGCGCGCGAATGTCAAATCCGCGCCGCGCGCGCTGGAGCCCTCCGCGCAATGCGGCGCATCCGTCGAGCGCCATTGTCAAATCGGGCCGCGCATGCCGTGCGCGGGCCTGCATACCGCGCACAATCCACGGTAACAAACGCCGCTCGCGTTTTGCGTCGCGTCTCTGCACACTGCGTATGTCGGCGTCGGCGATCCCCCCTTGGGGCCGATTCGCAACGCGTGATCGACTCCACTGCGCCGCGCCGACCCTTCAGAACAACATTACGGAACACGCCATGAAACGCTCACTGATCGCTCTTGCCTTCGCCGGCCTCGGCCTTTCGCTGTCCGGTCTCGCCCACGCCGTCAACGTCGACGTCAACATCGGCACGCCCGCGCCGGTCGTCGTGGCACCTGCGCCCGTCGTCGTCGTCGGCTGGCACGGCGACCGCTACTGGGACGGCCATCGCTACTGGGAACGCCGTGAATGGGAAGAGCATCAGCACCGTCATGGCCCGGGCCGCTATCACTGCCCGCCGGGACATGCGAAGAAGGGTGAGTGCTGAACGACTCGGCACGACCTGGGCAGACAAGGCCGCCCACGCGCTTCGGCGCCGGGCGGCCTTGTCGTTGATGGCGGCGCGTTTCGCCACACGAGCGTAGCGCCCGCTGCGTCGAACGACATACGCGCTTGCCGACGGGTTCGCCGGCTACGCGTCGATGCGCATGAGCGGGCCTGCCGCCCTCGCACGCGCCCTTCGAAACGCGAGTGGTAGTATCGGCCGCGCAAACGGCCACTCTCCCCTCATCCACTCATGAACAGGATTCTCGTCAGCGCCTGCCTTGCGGGGCTGCCCGTGCGTTACGACGGTTCGGCGAAGACGGTCGCGGATGCGCTGCTGCAAACGTGGCGCGACGAGGGCCGCCTCGTCGTCGTATGCCCCGAGGTCGCCGCCGGCTTCGGCACGCCGCGCCGGCCCGCCGAGATCCGCCTGCATCGCAGCGGCGGCGACGTACTGGCCGGCGCGGCGTCGATCTGCGACGACGCGGGCACGGACGTGACCGCGATGTTCATCGACGGCGCGCACCACGCGCTCCGTCAGGCAGCCGCGCACGGGTGCCGCTATGCACTGCTCGCGGACGGCAGTCCGTCATGCGGCAGCAGCTTCATCTACGACGGCACCTTCTCGGGAACCCGGCATGCAGGCGCCGGCGTCACTACCGCGCTGCTCGAACGGCACCGCATTCAGGTGTTCCCGCCGTCGCGGCTGGCGGAACTCGCGGCGTTGATCGAGCGCGACGGCTAAGGTCGAAGAGGCGTGCTGGCGGGCCCGAATCGAAGCATCATGCGCGCTGCCTGCCCGTCATCGTTGAACGCGGGCCGGCGCGCCGATGACGGCGCCGCGCGCGCACGAGCACGCGCCCGCGCGGTCGTCGCGGCGATGGCACTGGAAACGACCGCACACGGCGCTCGCCGATTCGAACGGCAGCGTCACTGAAACGCCACTTCCGCAAAACTCCGCAGCTTGAAGACGCAAAATCACATTAAATCAAAGCGTTACGTTACTTCCTCTAACTTATTACGGGAATACCGCTCGCAATTGCACGGGGATTTCCGAAGCAATCCGAGAGCAAGTTAGACGACTCTTCAGGCGATCAAACACTGCCTTCGGAGCTTTACCCGCACGCAGCACATCCTTGTAAATCAAAGCCTTACGCAACTCACAAACTGCAAGACCAACGCTGCACAAGTCATCCAAGGCCAATCTAGCCACCTAAGCCGCAATTTAGCTGCACTGGCATCCAGCTAGCTTCCCATTACAATACGACGCACACGACGGGCCACGTCGCGAGAGTCGACAAGAACATGAACGGGGAAGCGCGCAATGGCAAAAAAAGAAACTGTGAGCGTTACACAGCTTGATCTGGACACCCATAACCCACGGACCAAGCCGGAAGGAAATCAGACCGCCGCTCTGCGGAGCCTCCTGGCGGTCGAGCGCGACGGGGAAAAGGTCTACGAACTGGCTCGAGACATTTGCGACGTTGGCATGCTGGATCCTGGCGACCGTCTGTTCGTCCTTCCGTCTCAAGAGAAGAACCGCTTCATCGTGCTAGACGGTAACCGCCGCCTTGCTGCACTTCGCCTGTTGTCGCAACCGGGACTGATTGAGCGCGAGGACATTGGACTGAATCAGTCGTTACGAAATCGATTTAAGCGACTCCAGGTTGACCACCCAAACAACTGGCCCAGCAGCGTAGACGTGGTTGTGTTCGATACGCGTGAGCAAGCCAACAGGTTCATTCGATTGCGTCACACCGGCGAGAATTCTGGCGCCGGTAGAAGCGCGTGGTCGGCACTTCAGATTGCACGCTTCGATCACACCGGAATTTGGCAATGCCTGAGTGCTCTTCGTGATGCAGGTGAGCTCGGACTTGATGTATTGAACGAACTGGATCGCAGCGACTTCAATATCACGAGCTTCGATCGCGTCGTAAGCACCGAGGAGTTCCAGCGCCGCTACGGCTGCAGTATCGGGAGGAATTCGTTCTCCCCCGGCGATAATGCGTCCCGCGCAATGAAGGCTTTGGGCAAAGTCGCAAACGACGTCGCTCTCGGCCGAGTTCATTCGCGCGGCGAGTTCGCTGAAGCAAAGACAATGTCCGGTTACTTTGCGGAAGTAGACGCCTTCGTAAACAACCACTTTCCACCTACTGCGCCGACGTCGCAACCCGGCGCAGCCACATCGCCGCCGATCAAGTCTCCACCAGGCGCCGGCGCAACCACTTCCTCGACTACGAGCTGGCAACCAAAGCCCGGCGCTGCGCCGTCGGCCCTGCCCCCTGCTACGACCACGCCAACGACGACGATCAGCGCTCTCCCAATTGTCCGCAAAAAGCGTGCCTCGAAGTTCCTGATAAGCAAGACCGAACTGACGACCGTGACAAATCAGAAATGTCGTCAGATCGTGACAGAACTCAAGCAGGGGGTATCAGTACAGGATGCGCCGTTCGCATGCGCCCTTCTGTTGCGCAGCCTGCAGGAGATCACGGCGGAGATTTATGTGACGACGGTCTTAAACCAGCAGAAGAGCAATCGTGCCGCGAATCTCGACGCAGCTGCAACGCATCTCTTGAGCCACAAGCACGTCACCGATCCGGGCGACAAGATCGACATCACGTCGAATTTCCGTCAATTCCGTGATGAGTATGAGGATCTTTGCAACGCAGCTCACAGCAAGGTCACCGACCTCAGCCCGGACCACCTCCGTTCGACTTGGAACAATCTTCGTGGCGGCATGGACCTCTTGTGGAAACGCATCTATGCTGCCGAGCTTGAACGATCCCAAAAAATGACATCGAACCAATAAGCGCTGTCACTAGCTCCATGGCAAATTGCACTCCCCTTCGCTATCCAGGCGGTAAAGCGCGCTTGCGCCCCTACCTCGAGCGCTTGATTGCGCAGAATCATCTGTACGACGCACACTACGTTGAACCCTTCTGCGGCGGTGCCGGTCTCGCGCTTGAGCTCTTGATGAGCTACGTGGTGAGCACAGTTCACCTGAACGATTTTGATCGGGCCGTGTATGCCTTCTGGTACAGCGCGGTCAAGCGGACGGATGCGTTGTCTGCTCGAATTGCCGAGACGCCGTGCACGATTGACACGTGGCACGAGCAGCGGTCAATTTGGTTGAATCGCAAAAAATCGAATCTGCTCGACCTAGGATTCGCTACCTTCTTCCTGAATCGCACAAACCGATCCGGGATCCTCGACGCAGGCGTCATCGGTGGGAAGAGCCAGTCAGGAAAATGGAAACTCGACGCACGATACAACCGTGACGACCTCATATCGAGGGTTCAGACAATCGGGAAGTTCCGGTCCCGAATTCGCATTTACAACAAGGAAGCGGTAAATTTTTTACAGGACCTCCAGCCTGACCTTCCCCAAAAGTCGCTCGTCTATCTCGATCCGCCCTACGTAGAGAAGGGACCGGGACTGTACATGAACCACTATAGTGAGGATGACCATCGCTTTCTGGCTCAATGGGTAACACGCAAGCTTCGACGGCCTTGGATGGTGTCTTACGACGCTCATCCCCTAATTCGCGAGTGCTATGAAGGCCACACTCAAGCAGAAATAAACTTGCACTACAGCGCGTACGGCAACGCGCGTCGCGGGACCGAACTTGTTTATTTCTCGGACGGAATTGTCCCGCCCGATATGAGTAACCGGACGTCACGCTACCACCAACCATGGGAAGCATTTGATGTGGCGCAACTCTGAGTATGAGCTCAAAGCGGGCGTCGTCCGCGAATTGTGGATTGCATAACCAAAACGCATAAAAGTGCATAGAAGAATGGGCCCGTCGATCGCCGCGCGGCCCGCTCCAAACGGCCCCGAGCACCGGGCGCATGGGTGCATAAAAACCGTTCGTTTTCGCGGGCAGGTGGGGCGGGGTCACAACTGCGCGCGCCGGGCCGCAGGCAGCATCCTCCGGGCGGGGTCCGGACCCGAGAACGCCTCTGCGGCGCGGCCCAAGGGCCACCACGGGCTCGCCGCGGGCTCGGCCGACTCCGAGCCGCCCGCCGGCGCGCCAGCGGCTCTGAGGCGGCCTATTCCGCCGCGGCGGCGCATGGCGCCAGACGCAAAAAAGCCGCCGGCACCGAAGTGCCCGGCGGCTTGTCGTCTGCCGGTTGCGCGGTTGGGCGTCAGCCCTTCGTCGGCTCGAAATCCCTGAAGCGCACCACCTCGATCCCGAGCCAGTCGTTCACCTCCCGCAGCCGCGCCTTCAGCGGCTCGATCTCGAGCTCGTTGAACACCTCGGCGGCCTTGTGCACGTCGCCGAACCCGCCCGCGTTCGACGGGATGATCCCCATCAGCTGCGGCGGCACGCGGTGCGCCGCGAGCTGATCCTCGACCGTCACCTTCTTGATGTTCCAGAATTCGTCCTTCGCCGCGACCTCGCCGATGGGCAACAACTGGATGCCGTCCTTCTTGCCCTTGGGCGCGTACATGAACAGGTTCCGGAAGTTGCCCGGCCCCTTCGCGTTGCGCAATGCCTCGCGCAGATTGTCGACGTCCTCCTGCTTCTCAGCCGCGTCGGTCATGTACAGGATGAATCCCGCATGGCTGCCGTTCTTGTAGTACCGCCGTCGGAACAGTGTCGCGCTCTCGTTTAGCCACGTCGAATTCAGTGCCGACAGGTATTCGGGCAGCCCGTAAATCTCCTGGTTCAGATCCGGCTCGTACAGGTGATAGACCGCGCCCGCGGGAAACGCGTGCGGCTCGCGCACGTTCGTCACGAACCAGTACTGGCTCGGCTCGATCCCGACCCGCGTGTATTTCGCGAGCGAGCATTTCAGAGCCATCGGCTGGCCGAGCCGATTCGTGCGCAGCTCAAGGTAGCTGTTCGCGAAGACCAGGTACTCCAGCACGAACCGGCTGAAGTCGGCGCGCGACAGCAGCGGGTGCTCGATGTACGACTGCACGAGGATGTTGCGCTTCACGTAGATGGCCGAGCTGTGATGCGGCGCGGCCCGGAACGAGCGCGCGAGCCCGTCGAGCGGTAGCGGCGGCTCGTACCAGCTCCCCATGCGCATGCACTCGACGTAATCGAGCAGCTCGCGCCGATCCAGCACGGCGATCGGGTCGCCGAACGAGAACACTTCCGCGCGCGTGGCCGGCGCCGGCTGCGTGTCGGCCGCCGGCTCGGTGCGATCGTGTGCGCGGCGCCCGGCGCCGCGTCGATACTTGCGTGACATCAGAAAATCTCCATGAATCCGGTATTGGTGGCAGTCGCCCCTTCGAGCGGCTCGTTCGCCAGCGCGTGCATGCACGCCCAGGCGAGATCGCCGTGGCTCGCTTCTTCCGAGCGGCTCGCCTTGTACGTGACTTGCAGGCCGCTGGGCGTGATGGTTTTCTTGATCGCCATGAATGACGCGGCGAGATCGTTCCAGCCGGCGTCGAACTCGAGCCGGCCCTTGCGAATCACGTTCTGCGCCTTCATCACCAGCGCGGTCTTGATCTCCACCGAGTAGTGAAACGGCGTCGCGGCCGGGAAAAACTTCGTGACGAGCTGATACACGCCCTGCCCGATACCGGTCGTATCGATGCCGATATAGGTCACGCGATAGCGCCGCGTCAGCGCTTCGATCTGCGCGGCCTGCGCCTCGAAGTCCAGACCGTGCCACTGGAACCGCTCGAGCACGCGGAACTTCCCGCCCGGACGCTTCGGCGGCGCAATCACCACGCAGCCTGCGTTGTCGCCCGTATGCGACGGGTCGTAGCCGATCCAGACCTCCTCGTCGCCGAACGGGCGCAGGTACAGTGGCTTGAAGTCGTCCCACACCTCCCAGGTATCGACCATGCACGGCTGCAACACCGTCAACGGGAAAACCGACAGCGAATCGTCGATGAACTGGCACAGCAGCAGGTTCGCGTATTCCTCGGGGCTGTATTCCAGTCGTAGCCGGTCGAGATTGAAGAGCGGCCGCGCCCCGCTGTTGCAACCGCCGCGCACGGCGTCCTCGACCGTGACGATCTGACGCCACTGGCCGTCCTGACACGAACGTCCGGCGGCCAGCGCCGCGTGCGAAATGTCGATCGATACGTGCTGATCTTTCGGCCGGCCACGGTTGAACAGCTTGCCCGACCAGAACGGGTAGGCGTCGTGCGCGAGGCTCGACGGCGTCGAGAAATACGTCTGCCGCCACTGGTCGTGAATCGCCATGCCCGAGGCGACCTTGCGCAGCTCCTGGAAGCGCGGCACCCAGAAGTACTCGTCGAAATACAGGTTGCCGTGGTAGCTCTGCGCAGTGCGCGCGTTGGTGCCGAGGAAGTACAGCGTCGCACCGTTCGGCAGCACGATCGGGTCGCCCTTCAGCTCGACGTCGACCGCGTCTTTCGCGAACTGCACGATGTACTGGCGGAACACGTGCGCCTGTGCCTTGCTGGCCGACAGGAAGATTTGATTGCGGCCCGTGTTCAGCGCGTCGAGCAACGCCTCGCGCGCGAAGTACCACGTCGCGCCGATCTGCCGGCTCTTCAGGATGTTGCGGATCCGTTCCTTGAAGCCGGCGCGATACCAGTTGCGCTGATAGTCGAAGATCGATTCGAGGAACGCGTCGTTGAGCTTCTCGATCTGCTCATCGCTGAACGCGTTGCGCTCGTCCGCGCGGCGCGAACGGCGCGAGCCGGCCGCACTCCCGGAGTCGCTCACCCTCGCATCGTTCGCCGGCCGTGCGCGCAACCGGTCGAGCTGACGCGTCAGCAGGTCGATCTCCTTGAAGTCGCGCCCCTCCTTTTTCTCCTTCACGACAAGCCGAATCAACTGCGCCTCCATCGACAGCGCGACCCGATCGACCGGCTCGGTTTCGTCCCATCGATCGCGCCGCTTCCAGCTGTAGAGCGTGGCCGGCTTCTCGCCGAGCATTTCGGCAATCCGCGCAATTCGATAGCCCTGCCAGTACAGGTCACGTGCGCGTCGGCGTGGATCAACGTCGGATGAATCGATGGGAAGTGCAGTCATGCAGCAAGGCTACCGACGCGCGCGCGCGAGCCCTACTGCCTTCGGTTGTGCCGGTTGTGCACACAACCAACGTTCATTGCGACACCGCTTCGAACTGCCGACACTGGAATCCCTGAACACAGCACCCCGCCCTCTCAGAGGTTTCGCACATGGCACAGGACACGAAGAAGACGAAGTTTTTCCGGATCGCGACCGAAGGCGCGACAACGGACGGGCGCACGATCGATCGCGCGATGCTCGAACAGATGGCGCGCTCGTACGACCCGGCGGTATACGGCGCGCGCATCAACATGGAACACATCCGCGGGCTCTATCCCGATGGCGCATTCCGCGCGTACGGCGACGTGATCGCGCTGAAAGCCGAAGAGCAGGACGGAAAGATGCGGTTGTTCGCGCAGCTCTCGCCGACGAAAGACCTGATCGCGATGACGACCGAGCAGCGCCAGAAGGTCTACACGTCGATGGAAGTCGATCCGGATTTCGCCGGCACCGGCGAGGCGTACCTCGTCGGCCTCGCCGTCACCGACAACCCCGCGAGCCTCGGCACGGAGATGCTCGCCTTCAGCGCGAAGAACCGTGCGTTCGACACGCGCAAGCTGCGCCCCGACAACCTCTTCAGCGCGGCGATTGAAGCCGACATCGAGCTCGAGGACGACGCGCCGACGCGCTCGGGTGACGCCGCGCGTTCGCTGTTCTCCAAGGTCCGCAGCCTGCTCAATCGCAAGGAAGTGTCTGACGATCAGCGCTTCTCCGACCTGTCGCAGTCCGTCGTGGCGGTCGCCGAAAGCCAGAGCCAGGTGCTCGACCAGGTCGAGCAGTTCAGCAGCGAGCTCGCCGATGTGAAGCGCGCGCTGAAAGACGCCGAAGCGCGCCATTCCGATCTGGTGCAAAAGCTGTCGCGCACCGACAGCGACCGCCAGCAACGGCCGATGTCGACGGGCGGCGACAACGCCGTGCTAACCGACTGCTGATCGACCACACCACCCATTTTCGTAAAACGGAGAATCCATGCGGAACGATACCCGCGAGCTCTATACCCGCTTCGTCGAGCGCATTCAGGAACTGAATGGCATCAGCGATGCGACCGTGAAATTTTCGGTCGATCCGACCGTGCAGCAGACGCTCGAAACCAAGACGCAGGAATCGAGCGCCTTCCTGAACAGCATCAACGTGATCGGCGTGACCGAGATGGAAGGCGAGAAGGTCGGTCTCGGCGTTTCGGGGCCGTCCGCGAGCCGCACCGACACGAGCAAGCGTGAGCGCGAAACGCGCGACATCGCGACGCTCGACAGCCAACGCTATCGCGCCGAGAAGACGAACTACGACACGCACATCACGTATCAGCGCCTCGACGCCTGGGCGAAGTTTCCGGACTTCCAGGCTCGTCTGCGCGACGCGATCATTCGACGCGCGGCGCTCGACCGGATCATGATCGGCTGGAATGGCGTGCGCGCGGCAGCCGACACCGATCTCGCGGCAAACCCACTGTTGCAGGACGTGAACATCGGCTGGCTGCAGCAATACCGCAACAACGCGAAGGAACGCGTGTTCTCGGGCGTGAAGATTGGCAAGGGCGAGCAGTTCAAGAATCTCGACGCCGTCGTCACGCTCGCGAACAACGAACTGCTCGAGCCGTGGTACGTCGAGGATCCGAATCTCGTCGTGATCTGTGGCCGCGAGCTGCTGCAGGACAAGTATTTCCCGGTCGTGAACAAGGATCAGCCGCCGACCGAAGCGCTCGCCGCGGACGTCATCACGGCGCAGAAGCGCATCGGCAATCTGCCGGCCGTGCGCGTGCCGTACTTCCCCCCGCGCGCGCTTATGATCACGCGCCTGGACAACCTGTCGCTGTACTGGCAAATCGGTGCGCGCCGTCGCGCGCTGATCGACAACCCGAAGCGCGATCGCATCGAGAACTTCGAAAGCTCGAACGATGCGTACGTGATCGAGGAATTCGGCGCGGGCTGCGTGGTCGAGGACATCCGCTTCGTCGACACCGATCCGGCGCCGGACGCACCGGCGGGTGGCGCATGACGAACCCGTTCCGCCAACACTTCCAGCGCACCGTCGCGGCCAAGGCCGCGCGCGGCACGCCGGCGAGCGTCGGCGGGCTGCGCGACGACTCGGCGTACACGCTGATGCTGGCGCAGCTCGACGAGCACCGCCGCGCGCTGAAGGCCGTCGAGTCGCTCGAGCGCAAGGCCGAACTGAAACGGCAGTTCCTGCCGGCGTACGACGCGTGGGTCGCAGGCGTCCTGGACGGTGCGGCCGGCGCGCCCGACGACGTGCTGATGACGGTCATGGTCTGGCGCGTTGACGTCGGCGACTTCCGCGGTGCACTGGAGATCGGCGCGTACGCGCTGCGACACGACCTTCCGCTGCCCGACCAGTACAAGCGCAGCACGCCGTGCCTGCTCGTGGAGGAATTCGCCGAGGCCGCGCTGCGCGCGCATCGCGCGGGCGAGCCGATTCAGGTTGAGCCGCTGCTGGACATCGAGCAGCTCACCGCATTGGCGGACATGCCCGACGAGGTACGCGCGAAGCTGCACAAGGCAATCGGCTACGGGCTCGCGGCGTCCCATCCGGCGAGCGCACTCGACCACCTGCGCCGCGCACTGCAGCTGTTCGCGAACGTCGGCGTGAAGAAGGACATCGAGCGGCTCGAGCGCGAGCTGAAGAACTCTGCCAGCGGGGGCCAGCGCGGCCCCGATGGCTGATACCGAGCGTACCCCGCGCACCAGGCGGCACGGGGCCGTAGCCGGCGCTGTCCGCGCGAAAGCCCCGTCCACCGCCTCACCCTTTCAACGTGACGAACCGACCATGTCCTTTGTCTCGACCCCGCCGCTGTCGCGGCCGTCCGAAACGCCGGCGCCGCCGATCGCGAACGATGCGTTCTACCCGGACGTGTCGCTCGAGCACGCACGCGACACGATGCGCCTCGACGGAACCGTGACCGACGCGCGCCTGCGGCACGAGCTGCTCGCGGCGATCGCCAGCGTCAACGACGAGCTGCGCGCCGCTCGCTCGGCGTGGCGCGAGGCCGGCATCACACGGCTCGCCGACGTGCCGGCCGACCAGCTCGACGGCGAGAGCGTGCTGCTGCAGCACTACCGGCGCGCCGTGTACTGCCTGGCGAAGGCGACGCTGATCGAGCGGTATCGCGACTACGACACGACTGCCGACGGCGCGCGCCGCGCCGACGAGCTCGAGCCGCAGAGCGACGAGCTGCGCCGCGACGCACGCTGGGCGATCAGCGACATCGTTGGCCGACCGCGTGTGACCGTGGAGCTCATCTGATGCGAGCGATGTTCCGAATCCGTCGCCTCGCGCAGGACCGCGTCGTCGACGGCCGACGCATCGCCGCGCCGTTTCAGGTTCAGCGCCGCGTCGCACGGCTGTTCTGGCGAGAAATCGCCGTGTGCCGAGACTGCGAGACCGCCGCCCTGATCCTGCACAGCGCAGCGCGCGCACGCCGTCTGGCGTCACTGAAGCCGCTGCTCGTCGCGCGTTACGACGCCAACGGCAGGGAGCTGTCCTGATGTGGGTGCGCGCGCTTCAGGGCGAAACCGTCGACGCACTGTGCTGGCGCGCGCTCGGCCGCACGCGCGGCGTCGTCGAAGCGGTGCTCGACCTCAACCGGGATCTCGCGCAGTACGGCCCGATCCTGCCTCATGGGCTGCTCGTCGAGCTGCCCGATGAAGTACCGCAAGCGGCGCAATCCGGCGCCGAGCGGCTCCAGTTATGGGACTGAGAATGGCTGAACCTATTTCCACGTCGTCCGCGACGGTGGCGGCGCTCGGCGTCGCGACGCTGTCGCTGTTTCCGGGCGTCGACGCCAACGTCGTCATGGGCGCCTTCGCCGGCTCGCTGCTGTTCGTGATGACATCGGCCGATCCGTCGATCCCGAAGCGCGTCGCCTTCTTCGTGATCTCGTTCGTCGCCGGGTGCCTGACGGCCGAGCTCTTCGCGGCTGGCCTCGACGCCGTGCTGCCCGCGCGCATCGACGTCCACGCCGGCATCGGCGCGCTGATCGCCTCGGCGCTCGTCGTGAAATTGCTGCTGTGGCTGATCGCGCAGGCCGACGCGCCCGACCGGTTGCTGAACGTGTTCAAGGGGAGGGAAAAGTGATGCTCACCGCCGTCTACGTGCTGCTATGCGCCGCGCTTGCGCTGCGTCTGGTGATCTTTCGCCGGCGCGGGAGCGCTCACCGACCGCTCGCTTCGTGCCTGGCCTACGCACTGGCGGTGGCCGCCGGCGCCGCGCCGATCCGCGCCGCGTTCGGCGCGCTGCCGCCGGCGGATCTGGCGGACACCGTCCTCGTCGGCGTCCTGTGCCTGGCCGTGTACGGCGTACGCGGCAACGTCGTCGAACTGTTCCACCGCGGCAATCCGCGCGACTCGCTGATCGCGCGCGTGCTGCAGTTCAAACCGCGGGGGCGCCATGTATAAGACCCTTCGCCTCGGCGACCGCGGCGCCGACGTCGCCTACCTGCAGCGTCAGCTCGTCGCCGCCGGCGCGCGCATCGACGCCGACGCGATCTACGGCAGCGCGACGCGCGGTGCCGTGGTCGCGTTTCAGGCGTCGCACGGCCTGGTCGCCGACGGCATCGCCGGCCCGAAGACGTGGGCGACACTGGTAGCCGGCCGGCGCGATCCGCGGCACCTGACTGATGCGGATCTGCAGCGCGCGGCCGATCGGCTGAAGGTCGATCTCGCGGCCGTGCGCGCAGTCAGTGAAGTCGAGTCGCGCGGCGCCGGCTTTCTGCCGGACGGCCGTCCCGTGATCCTGTTCGAGCGGCACATCATGTATCGGCAGCTCGCGGCCGCAGGCCTGGACGCCGACGCGCTCGCGGCGAAGTATCCGGGCGTCGTCAACCCGAAGCCCGGTGGCTACGCCGGCGGCACGGCGGAATACGCGCGCCTGGCGACCGCGTCGCAAATTTCCGCCGCGTGCGCACTCGAAGCGGCGAGCTGGGGCGGGTTCCAAATCATGGGCTTTCACTGGAACCTGCTCGGCTATCCGGACGTGTTCTCGTTCGTCGAGGCGATGAAGGTCAGCGAAGCCGAGCACCTCGAGGCGTTCGTGCGCTTCATCCTCGCCGACAAGGCGCTGCTCGCCGCGTTGCGCGGTCTGAAATGGGCGAAGTTCGCCGAGCTGTACAACGGCCGCGATTACGCCGATCACCTGTACGACGTGAAGCTCGAACGGGCGTTCGCTCGCTACAGCCGGGTGGCCGCATGACCATCAGCACCCGCCTCTTCGTCGCCGGCGCGATCGCGCTCGCCGGCGCGGCCGCCGTCATCGCTATCCAGCATGCCCGCCTGATCAGCGCCGGCCAGCGCGTCGACGCGCTGGAACGCGACGTGCGTAATCGGACAGCCGAGCGCGACGCGGCGCGCCGCGACGTCAAGGTCGTCACGCAGTACGTTGACCGTGTCCAGGTCGTCCGCGAGAAGGGCGACACCATCGTCAAGGAGGTTCCGGTTTATGTGGACCGCGAAGCGGATCGTGCCTGCGTTGTTCCTGTCGGCTTTGTGCGCGTGCACGACGCAGCAGCCGCCAACGTGCCGGTGGGCGATCCCGGAAGCGCTGATGCGGCCCCCTCGGGCGTTGCGCTCTCTGCCGTCGCCGCAACCGTCGCCGGCAACTACACTACCTGCCACGAAAACACCGAGCAGCTGATCGCGCTGCAGGCGCGCGTGCGCGACATCGAGCAGGAGGCGCCGTGAACAAACCGAACAGCCTGCGCGCGGCGCTCACGGCCGCCCTGCCCGAGTTCGCCCGCGATCCGGACCGGCTGCACATCTTCATCGAACACGGGTCGATTGCCGTCACCGCGGCGAACTCGCTGTCGTTCGAGTATGCGTACACGCTGGACATCGTCGTAACCGACTACGCGGGCCACTCGGATCACCTGATGGTGCCGATCATTGCCTGGCTGAAGATCCACCAGCCCGAGCTGTTGCTGAACCGCGACCTCTGCCGCGACGGGTTCAAGTTCCAGGCCGAGCTGCTCGACAACGGGAAATCCGACGTCGAGATCCTGCTGAAGCTGACCGAGCGCGTCGGTGTTACCGAGCGACCGGACGGCTACGAGATTCGGCACTTCGGCGAGCCGCCGATCGCGGGGACGTGATGGCCGATCGTCTGTCCCGCGTCGAGGAATGGGCCTCGGCCTTGCTCGGCCAGCTCACGAGCGCGCAGCGTGCGCGCTTGGCGAAAGAACTTGCGGAGGAACTGCGCCGGCGCCAGTCGCGCCGCATCGCCGAAGCGCGCAACCCGGACGGCAGCCGCTATGCGCCGCGCAAGCCGCAGGCGCGGCGCAAGAAAGGCCGCATCCGGCGCGCGATGTTCGCGAAGCTGCGCACCGCCCGCTTCCTCAAGACCACCTCGAGCGCCGACGCGTCGGTGCTGCATTTCACGCGCGACGTCGAGCGCATCGCACTCGTGCATCAGAAGGGACTGCGCGATCGCGTGCAGCGCGACGGGCCGATCGTGCAGTATCCGGCGCGCGAGCTGCTGGGTCTCGCGGACGCCGACGTCGAGCGAATCACAGACGTCGTCCTCGATTTTCTGGCGCGGTAGGTTTCGCTCGGTCGTGCGGCGTCGGACCTGGTTGCGATCTGCCGAAAAAACATGTTTCATTCGGTCAGCTTTGCGACCGTGATTGCATACTTTCAGACTACTCCTATGTGCCTGCACGATTCGATAAAGAGAGACTTACTACATATCAGAAATGCACTTCAGATTCTTCGCGCGTCACGAGACCAGTTTGCGTCAGAAACCCGGATTGCTGAACCAAAGTACTGGCGCGAGAGGCTTTACGCCATTCGTGACTTGGCCGAATGCCACAATTTGCGAGCACTGCAGCTCGAGGCAGACGAACTGATACTTCAGACTGAAGAGCTCGAACATTAGGCTGACAAATGTCAATGGTTGTCACAGGCTCCTACACAACATCCTGTGCATGACCCTCGCCCGCGCGCGCGGCATCCTTGCCGCATGGATGATTTTGCTGACCTGAACCGCCGCCTCGAAAGCCTGCTGCGCGAGGGCACCGTGATCGACGTCGACCATGATGCCCGCCGCGTGCGCGTGGAATCCGGCGGCCTGCAAACCGATTGGATCCGCTGGCTCGCGCAGCGAACCGGCGCCAGCGTCGAATGGGATCCGCCATCGATCGGCGAGCCCGGTCTGCTGCTTTGCCCGTCGGGCGAGCCGACGACCGGCCTATTCCTGCCCGGCGTGTACTGCGACGGTCACGACGCGCCGAGCTCGAACCCGAACGAACATGTGCGCGTCTATGCGGATGGCGCCCGCGTCGCGTACGACGCTCAGACCGGCCATCTCACTGTGACCGGCATCAAGACCGCAACGGTCCAGGGCAGCGGCACGCTCACGTTCGACATGCCGAAGGTCGTCTTCACCGGTGACGTGACGATCGAGGGCGCGGGCACCGTCATGAAGCTGCTGTCGTACATGGCCGGCCTCGCGGGCGAAGGCGGCGACGTCGGCACTGTCCTGCGCGGCAACATCACGCACGAAGGCGGCACGCTGCGTTCGAACGGCGTGTCGGTCGACCAACACGATCACGTCGATTCGATGGGCGGCACCACGTCGAAGGGGCACGGATGATCGGCATGAACGCACGCACCGGCCGCACGGTCGCGAATCAGGCGCACATCGAACAATCCGCCGCCGACATTCTGTTCACGCCGCTGGGCACGCGCGTCATGCGCCGCGACTACGGGTCGCTGCTTCCCGAGCTGATCGACGGCCCCATCAATCCGCTCATGCGCATGCGTGTGATGGCCGCGTCCGTCATGGCGCTGGCCCGCTGGGAACCACGCATTCAGGTCAATCAAGTGGATTTCGCAAGCACCGGCATCGACGGCGGCGCCGTGCTTGAGGTGCACGGCGAGCGCACGGACGGCCCGCGCGCCGGCACGCCCTTCTCCATGCGTCTGCCGACGATGGGCGGTCGCGCCACCGGGCGAGGCACGGCATGAGAACCACCCCGATCGATCTGTCGCAGCTGCCGGCGCCGGACATCGTCGAGGAGCTCGACTACGAAACCATCCTCGCCGAGAAGAAGGCCCGGCTCATTTCCCTGTACCCGAAGGAACAGCAGGACGAGATCGCGGCCGCGCTCGAGCTCGAATCCGAGCCGATGGTCAAACTGCTGCAGGAAGGCGCATACGAAAAAATGCTGCTGCTCGCGCTCATTAACGAGAAGGCACGCGGCATGCTTCTCGCATACGCGAAGGGCAAAACGCTCGAGCACATCGGCGCCCTCTTCGACGTCGACCGTCTGCTGATCTCGCCGGGCGACCCGGATAACGGCATCGACCCGATCTACGAGGACGACGACAGCCTGCGCGAGCGCATCCAGCTCGCGCCGCGCGGCTTCTCCGTCGCTGGCCCCGACGATGCGTACGTGTTCCATGCACGTTCCGCCGACGGGCGCGTGAAAGCGGCCACCGCCTACAGCCCGTCGCCGTGCGTAATGATCGTCACGATCCTGTCCCGCGAAGGCGACGGCACGGCGAGCCAGGAGCTGATCGACATCGTAAAGAAGGGGCTGGAAAAGAAGCGGCCGCAGGCGGACGAGGTCATCGTGCAAAGCGCGAAGATTGTGCGGTACGCGATCCGTGCGACGCTGCGATTCTTTAACGGTCCGGATCGGGCGGTCGTGCTCGCCGAATCGCTGAAGAAGACGCAGCAATTCACCGAATCGATGCACCGGCCCGGTTCCGAGGTCACGTTGGACGGCCTGTACCCGGCGCGGCGGCGCTCGCGCTGCGCGGCTTGGGCAATGTCGACGCGCTCGACTTCACGCCGCTGCGCGGCAAGCAGGTTGTGATCTGCATGGACAACGACGAGCCGTTCGCCGACGGTCATCCGCGCGCCGGCCACCGCCCCGGCCCCGAAGCTGCGTGGGCGCTGTACGAGCGGCTCACGGCGCTGAACATCAGCGCCGTGCTCGTCGACCAGGCGGGGTGGCTCGCTGACCTCGCGGACGGCGAGAAACAGCAGAAGCCCATCAACGACGTCAACGACTACCTGCAACTGCGCGGCCCGGCCGATCTGCAGCGCGCGCTCGACCAGCTGGAGCCCTGGCTCATCGCCGGCCTCGCCGGCGACGCCACGCGTCGCGGCCGGCCACGCATCTTCCTGCCGTCGCATGACTTCGCGCAGTACTGGCGTTTCCGCGTCCGGCCCGACTTCACCAGCTACATCACGAAGATGGACAAGAACGAGGAAAGCGGCGTCGAGACGCCCGTCATGACGGACCTGTGCGGCTTCCGCATCGCCGGCATCAGCCGCGTGTCCGTGGCGAGCGCGACGTCGACGATGACGGGCGACGCCGACCAGGCGCCGACCGTGTATTTCGCCGTGTCGGTGCAAGCGCCGCGCCACGGCGCGCAGCTCATCCGTCGCGTCATGCTCGACGACCAGCTGCACAACGTCGACCAGTGGGGCAAGTTCGGCCCGATCTGGGCGCCGGCACCGTTCAAGCGCATGGTCAACATCCTCGAGCGCGGCGCCGACCTCGGCGCGCGCCAAGCGGCGAACTTTGTTGGGCTCGCGTGGCGCGACGGTCGGCTGATCGTCAACGAAGGCCCGGACTGCTACTTCACCGAAGCCGACAAGCAGTGTCCGTATCACAACCTGACGTTCCCGAGCGGCCCGATTGGCGACGCGCGCCGCGTCATCGCCGCGTATCAGACGACGTTCAAGCAAAACGCCGCAACGATCCCGCTCGTATGGGCGCTCGGCGGCCACCTGAAGGCGCTGCTCGGCTTCTGGCCGCATATCACGATCCAGGCGAACAAGGGCGCCGGTAAGTCGACGCTCATCAAGCGACTCGAGCGATCGCTCGCCTTCACGATGTTCTCCGGGCAGTCGCTGCAGACCGAGTTCCGACTGCTAACGAGCATCAGCCACACGAGCCATCCGGTCGGATGGGAAGAGCTGTCCGCACGCCGGCAGGACGTGATCGACAAGGCCGTCGGACTGCTGCAGGAGAACTACCAGTACACCGTCACGCGCCGCGGCACCGACATGACCGAATACCTGTTGTGCGCGCCCGTGATGCTCGCCGGCGAGGACGTGCCCGTGCGCAGTCTGCTCGGCAAGCTCGTGCGTACGACGCTGACCGGCAAGCGCGGCCCGCTGCTGCCGGACGACCTGCCGCGCTTCCCGGTTCGGCAGTGGCTCGAATTTCTCGCCGGCCTCGACAAGCGCGCCGTGCTCGACCAATACGCGACGCTGCGCGACAAGGCACTGGCCAACTGCCGCGCGAGCGGTGAGGACGATGGCGCGAAGCGCATGGCCGGCAACTATGCGGCCGTCGCGCTCGCGTGGCGCTACCTGTGCGAGTTCGCCGGCATGGACCCGAGCGAAGGCGACTTCCCGCGCGACCTGCTCGCCGAAATGAACGGCCACATCGCCGAGACGAGCGCCGATCGGGAACCGTGGGTCTGGATCATGGAAACCGTGCTGTCGGAAATCGACGGCGGCAACTACAAGCACCCGTATACGTTCGACATGGTCGACGGCGAGTTCTGCCTGCTGCTGCGCACGGGCCACGTGATGGATCACATCGCACACACCAGCGCGCTGCGCGACAAGTGGAACGGCCTGCCCGTGAAATCGGACCGTGTGTTCAAGGCGCAGCTCAAGCACGCCGGCGTCGTTGTCGGCGAGAAGGAGGTCGAGCGCCGCATCTACACGCGCCGCGTGCCGTACCTCACGCCGATCTCGCTCGAGCGCCTGGCCGGCTTCGGGCTGCACGTGTCGATTCGTGAAGATCTGGCGACCGACGCGACCGAGCAGCGGGGCCGCGCATGATGCCCTCTCAGCCGATGCGGCCGCCGCGCGGCCGTACCCCTTTCCTCATTCCTTCCGGCCGCGTAGCGGCCCTGGATTCGGGTTTCCGGTGCGTGCGCCGATGCGCGCAGCAGTCGGCGCACGCGATCACGCGGCCGCCATGCTGTCCGTTTCCCCCCGTACCCCCCGCGAGTCGAAACGGCCGGGGAACAGCGCGAGCCGAGACGGGGCGGGGCCGCGCGGGCCGATTTTTCCGCAGGGAACGGGCATGCAGCGCACGCGAAGCGTGGTTTTCGGGGGCGTCCGCTCGTAAGTCTTTGATTGTTGAGAAGAGTACCGCCATGTGTCGCCCTCCATTTGCCACTAGTTGGAGCATTTTTGCCACTAGTCCAATTTTCGCGACGGCGCCCATTGCTCCTTTCTCTCTTCTCTCTAATTCATTGAAAAAGAAGAAGAAAGAAAGCGAGGAAGAGGCGAGCAAAAGCCGGGATCGAGCGCCACGAGTCTTGTCCGTTTTGCCATCAGTTTCGGACGTTGCCTATTTTTTGAGCCACGAGTCGGAAGACCGCGCCACGGGTTTTTCGTGGCAACTGATGGCTTAATAACCTTTTAAAAATCAGTACGTTAAGTTCAGATCGCGATGCAAACCACGTGTCCACGAGTTGTTCTGCGCCCTATCCCCTCGCATGGCGTGGACAACGCAGATCACCCGGAGCCGGCGCATTCGGCCGCACTCACGCTGAGCGCGCACGAAATCTATGAAGCGACGGGTTACCGACAGCCAGCACGGCAACTACGCGCGCTCACTTTGGCAGGCATCCCGGCCGACCGCAGACCTGACGGCAGCGTCAGAGTCTGGCGTCACCACGTGCTCGGTTTTGCCGCTCATGAAAAGAAAACCAACCGGAAACGCCCAAAGCTAACCTCTGACATGAAGGACACCACAAAATGATCGGACGTCGCCGAAGCCCCTCTTTCCTGCCAGCCCGCGTCTACGAGAAACATGGGTCATGGTGGTTCGTCGATAAGAATCGGAAATGGCACAAACTCTGCCGCGTCCGAGACGGCATCGTCCGCCTGTACGAATCACTGGCCGAGTACACACGTGCATCCGATAGCGCGGCAGCGCTCGACAACACGATGCCGGCCCTCATCGATGACTGGATGCGAAAAAAGCTTCCGGCCTATGCTCCGAAAACTCGTGCCAACTACGTGAAGATGATCGGACTCATCCGAAAGGAGTTTGGTCCCCAATGGCTGATCGAGGACGTCAGGCCAGCCGATGTTGCGCGGTTCCTGGATAAACATTTCCACGACAAGCCGAGCAGCAGCAACAAGCACAAGGCATTGCTGTCGCTGATCTTCATGCACGCAGTTCGAAGAGGGCTCTGTGACGGCAATCCCGCGCGCGAAGTCGGCGCGGCCAAGGAAAGGAAGCGGGATCGCTACATAACGGACGACGAGTTGGACGCAGTACGAGCTGCAATCGTTGCCGGTGCCGACTACAAGACTTCGTCCGCACGCTCAATTCTCTGCCTGGTCGATCTGGCATACCAGACCGCTCAACGCATTGGGGACCTGCTCGCCCTGAATTGGCAAAACGTGTCTGATGAAGGGATTTCGTTCCATCCGAGCAAAACGGTCAACAGCAGCGGCGTGCGCCTGCTGATCGAAATGACCCCGGACCTGCGCGAAACACTGGATCGCGCGCGCGGCGGCAAGGTCACCGCAATCGGGCCTGTGATCTGCACACACACTGGCGGGCGCTTCACCTACATCGGCGCGTACTCTGCGTGGAAACGTGCGTGCGAACGCGCACGGTCGACGTACGAGAAAGAGTGCGCAAAGAAAGGTATTGAACCGAACCCGCTATATCTGACCGGTATGCACTTCCACGATCTGCGGGCGAAGGCGCTGACCGATCTGAAACGACAGCGAGGAGCCGCTGCCGCGCAATCGCTGGCCGGCCACACGACCGAAAGCATGACGGCACACTACACGAAGGCACGCGAGGTAGAACGCGTCCAACCGGTTCCGTTGACGCGCGCAAGTTAGACGTCGGCGCCCATGTTAGACGAGACGGCTCCCCGGACCGGCCGGGGAGCCTTGTACAGCAATGGTTTCCTACTGAAACGCCACTTCGGCAAAGCTCCGCAGCTTGCGGCTATGCAGCTTGTCGAGCCCGTTCGTCCGCAGGATCTCCATCGCCCTTACGCCGATCTGCAGATGCTGATCGACCTGTGCACGATAGAACTGATCGGCCATGCCCGGCAGTTTCAGCTCGCCGTGCAGCGGCTTGTCCGACACGCACAGCAGCGTCCCGTACGGCACGCGGAAGCGGAAGCCGTTCGCGGCGATCGTCGCGCTTTCCATGTCGAGCGCGATCGCGCGGCTCTGCGACAGACGCTGCACGGGCTCGCGATGATCGCGCAATTCCCAGTTGCGGTTGTCGACGCTCGCGACCGTACCCGTGCGCATCACGCGCTTCAGCTCCGCGCCTTCGAGCTGCGTGACGTCCGCCACCGCGCGCTCGAGCGCGAGCTGCACTTCGGCGAGCGCCGGAATCGGCACCCACAGCGGCAGATCGGCGTCGAGCACGTGATCCTCGCGCACGTAACCGTGTGCGAGCACGTAGTCGCCGAGGCGCTGCGTGTTGCGCAGCCCCGCGCAGTGACCGAGCATCACCCATGCATGCGGCCGCAGCACGGCGATGTGGTCGGTGATCGTCTTCGCGTTCGACGGACCGACACCGATGTTGACCATCGTGATTCCGCTGCCGTCGGCCCGCTTCAGGTGATACGCGGGCATCTGCGGCAGGCGCGGCGGTGCGGCGCCTTCGGCCGCCTCGCTGCCGAGGTTCGCGTTGTACGTAACGACATCGCCCGGCTCGACGAACGCGCTGTACTGGCTGCGATACGCGCGCACGTCGGGATCGTCGCTCTCGGTCATCATCGTGCGGCCGAGCTTCACGAACTCGTCGATATAGAACTGATAGTTCGTGTAGAGCACGTAGTTCTGGAAATGCGTCGGCGACGTCGCGGTGTAGTGGCGCAGCCGATGCAGCGAGAAATCGACGCGCGCGGCAGTAAACAGCGCCAGCGGATGCGGCTCGCCGGGCGCCGGCTCGAACGTGCCGTTCACGATCCGGTCGTCGAGATACGAGAGGTCCGGCGTATCGAAGATGTCGCGCATCGCGAGCAGGCTGTCGCGGTCGAGTTCGCCTTCGAGATGGATGCCTTCCGGAAACGCGAAGTGAACCGGAATCGGCTGCGACGACACGCCGATCTCGATCTTCACGTGGTGGTTCTTCGCCAGCAGACGCAGCTGCTCGCGATAGTAGTTCGCGAAAAGATCCGGGCGCGTGACCGTTGTTTCGAACACGCCGGGGCCCGCGACGAAACCGTACGAGCGCCGCGAGTCGACATTGGTGTTCACGTCGGTGCGAATCCGCACGAACGGATAGCACGCGCGCACGTGCTCGGCGATCGTTTCGTGGCGACGATAGCGCGCGAACGCGTCGCGCAGGAAACCGGTGTTGGTGTCGTAGATGGCGGACAGCCGCGCGACGGCGGCGATCGGGTCGTCGAAAGCTTCGACCGGCGGGCTCTCCGGCGTCAGCATCCGGTGCCCGCGGCTCAAATCGTTCTTCATTTTCATCACCTCGTCTGATCCGACGACATTACCACGGAACCCGGTCACGCTCATGGCTGCCCACGCGCACGCGGGGGCCGGATGGCGCGCAGTATTTGCTAAAATCGGCGGGTTCACTGGAGACTCATCATGAAGCCGCTCATTCTCGTCGCCGCTGCTGCCGCGTTTGCCGCCGCCAGCGCCGCTTTCGCCGCCGGCGGCACGCCAAGCGCGGACGCGCAGGCGCAGGCCGAAGCCAACGAAGCCGCCGGCCTGCCCGATCTCCGGCAGATCAACCGGCCGGCCGCAGAGGTCACGTCGAAAGTCGATTTCAGCGATATCCGCCGCACGCCGAGCTTCCACGAAAAAAGCAAGAACGGCACCGAGGTCACCGAGTACCGCGACCGCGGCAAGCCGGTCGAGATCGACGTGAAGTCGAACTTCGGCACGCGCTATCAGATGAGCTCGACGCCCGACACGTCGCCGAAGCCGCACGACGCCGGCGTGCCGATTACGCGCCTGCCGTCGGTCAACCTGCGCTACTGACCGGGGCCGCGCCGCGTCGCTCCCGGCACGGCGCGCCCGCCTCTCTCCACTCCCGTCGCGACGCGCGCACTGCGCGCGCCGGCACACTGACCACACGCATCTCGCATGGCCGTTTTCACCGCTGTTTCCGACTCCGATCTCGCGCAATGGATGCGCCACTACGCACTGGGCGACGTCGTTGCGTTCCGCGGCATTCCGTCCGGCATCGAGAACAGCAACTTCTTCCTGACGACGACGCGCGGCGAGTACGTGCTGACGATCTTCGAAAAGCTGACGGCGGAGCAGTTGCCGTTCTACCTCGACCTGATGCGCCATCTCGCCGGCCACGGCGTGCCGGTCCCCGATCCGGTGCCGCGCGACGACGGCGCGCTGTTCGGCACGCTGCACGGCAAGCCGGCCGCGATCGTCACGAAGCTCGACGGTGCGGCCGAACTCGCGCCGGGGGTCGAACACTGCATCGAGGTCGGCCAGATGCTGGCGCGCATGCATCTGGCGGGGCGCGACTATCCGCGCCGGCAGCCGAACCTGCGCAGCCTGCCGTGGTGGCAGGAGAACGTGCCGGCGATGGTGCCGTTCGTGACCGACGCGCAGCGCGCGCTGCTCGAAGGCGAACTCGCGCATCAGGCGCGCTTCTTCGGCTCTGAAGACTACGCGGCACTGCCGGGCGGCCCGTGCCACTGCGATCTGTTCCGCGACAACGTGCTGTTCGCACACGCGGCGCCCGACACGGGGCACGCGGTGCGGCTCGGCGGCTTCTTCGACTTCTATTTCGCCGGCTGCGACAAGTGGCTGTTCGACGTCGCGGTCACGGTCAACGACTGGTGCGTCGACCTCGCGACCGGCGTGCTCGACACCGCGCGCGCCGACGCGCTGCTGCGCGCCTACCAGACGGTCCGGCCGTTCACGGTCGAGGAGCGCCGTCACTGGAGCGACATGCTGCGCGCGGGCGCGTACCGCTTCTGGGTGTCGCGTCTGTACGACTTCTACCTGCCGCGTGCGGCCGAGATGCTGAAGCCGCACGATCCCGGCCATTTCGAACGCATTCTGCGCGAGCGTATCGCCCATACGCCGGCGCTTCCCGAGATCCAAACCGCATGCAACTGATCGAAGTGCCCGCGAAAACGGGCTATGTCTGGTTCCGACAAGGCATCTGGCTGTTCCGCCGGAATCCGCTCGCGTTCATCACGCTGTTCTTCACCTATCTGCTCGCGATCACGCTGGTGTCGATGGTGCCGATCGTCGGCGCGGCGCTGCCGCTGCTGTTCATTCCGGGCATTGCGGTCGGCTTCATGGCCGCGTGCCGCGACACAGTGGCCGGCAAATCGGTGATGCCGACGATTCTCGTCGACGGCTTCCGCTCGTACGGCAGCGTCGCGACGCAGCGGCTGCTGGTGCTCGGCGTCATCTACGTCGTGTCGATGATCCTGGTGTTCGCGGCATCGTCGGTGATGGACGGCGGCGTGCTGTTTCATCTGATGATGGGCGCGACCGGCGACGCGAACCCGGCGCCCGAAGCGCTGGCCGCGCAAGGCACGCTCGGCGCGCTGCTGTTCGCGACGCTGCTCTACGTGCCCGTCGCGATGCTGTTCTGGTTCGCGCCGGTGCTGATCGCATGGCACGACATCCCGCCGGCGAAGGCGCTGTTCTTCAGCATCGTCAGCTGCTGGCGCAATCGCGGCGCATTCCTCGTGTACGGCCTGCTCTGGTTCGGCGTCGCGCTCGGCACGTCGCTCGGGCTCTCGCTGCTGCTGCAGGCGCTCGGTGCGGCCGCCTACGCCCTCACGATCATGATGCCGGTGACGATCATCATCGTGACGATGCTGTACTGCTCGTTCTACGCCACGTATCGCGGCTGTTTCGGCGTGCAGGAGCCCGGCGCGGCGACCACCTCGGGCCGCTGACCGCCCCGCAATCGGCCGGCATGCGTGTGCCGGCCGCCTTCTTTTCCATCCGTTCAGCGCGCATGGCGGCGCCTGCCAGCAACCGCGCCCGCGCTCGGCAGTCCATCGCCCGAGCCGGACAGCCCGTCATTGGCGCTGTTCAATGCGATCTTTTGCGCGCAGAATAATTCGCACGCTAATCTTTAGCGCATGTTTCGATGCGCCGACACCATGGATCGCCTTCCGACACTGCCGCAAACGCTCGACGAGCAACTCTGCTTCGCGCTGTACTCGACGTCGCACGCGATGACGAAGGCGTACAAGCCGCTGCTCGACAAGCTGTCGCTGACCTATCCGCAATATCTGGCGATGCTCGTGCTGTGGGAGCGTGACGACCTCGCGGTGAAGGACGTCGCGGCCCGGCTCGATCTCGATCCGGCGACCGTCACGCCGCTGCTCAAGCGCCTCGAGGCGCTCGGCTACGTCGAGCGCGTGCGCAGCGCGGCGGACGAGCGTATCGTGAACGTTCGCGTGACGGCCGCCGGACGGGCGTTGAAAGAGCAGGCGCGCTCGGTACCTGCCGAACTGTTCTGCGCAATGCAGCAGACGCCTGAATTCCTGATCCGCCTGCGCGGCGATCTGCAGCAATTGCGCGACGCGCTGTCGGCGGCGAACGAGCGCTGACCGTCAGCGCTGCCGGCGCGAGTCCGCGCTTCCCGTTCAACGGGCTCGGTCAAATTAATTTGCACACTAATTTTTAGTGTTCTATATTTACCCCGTGGCCGGCGACCGAGTCGACCCGGACCGCTTCCCCTTCTCTGACAGGAGCAGCACGATGAACATTTTGTACAAGACGAGCGCCACGAGCACGGGCGGCCGCGACGGCCGCGCGGTGTCCGAAGATCACAAGCTGGAGGTCAAGCTCGCCGCGCCGCGTGAGCTTGGCGGCACCGGTGCGGAAGGCACGAATCCCGAACAGCTCTTCGCCGCCGGCTATTCGGCCTGCTTTCTGAGCGCGATGAAGTTTGTCGCCGGCCAGAGCAAGCAGACGCTGCCGGCCGACACGCAAGTGACTGCCCAGGTCGGGCTCGGTCCGAACGACGCCGGCGGCTTCGCGCTCGACATCGAGCTGCGCGTGTCTCTGCCGGGCATCGACAAAGCGGACGCGCAGGCGCTCGTCGAAAAAGCGCACCAGGTCTGCCCGTACTCGAACGCGACGCGCAACAACGTGCCGGTACGGCTGACGGTCGTCTGACGCGCGCCCGGCGGCGAATGCAAAAAGGGCGCGTGCGGCTCGATGCCGCACGCGCCCTTCTTCCATGTCGTACCGAAGCGGGCCGTCGCTTCGGCGTTCGATGCTTATCGTGCGCCGAACGAATACGGACGGTTCATCGCCGCTTCACGGTCGATCTTGCGCATCCGGAATTCCAGGTCGTAGATGTCGGTCGCTTCGGACAGGTACGCCTCGGCACGCTCCTTCGCGGCTTGCTCGGCGTTCTTGGTCAGCATCAGGAAGAGGTGGCTCAGCAGGTACATAATCGATCTCGCATTCGTGGACTAGGGTTTTCCCTGATTATAGGGAAAACCCTAGTCGAATGCCAGTGTCAATCAGTCGGTGCGTCGTTCGGTTGCCACAGTGCGCCGATGCGTTTCGAAAAAGGACCAGACCATCGCGCTCGCATCGGGACCGACGGCGGCATGGAACGGCACCGCTTCGTCGCCGCCCGACCATGCGTGTTCGAGCCCCTTCACATGACAGAGCCGCACGACCGATTCGCCGTCGCGCCGCACGTCGACGATCCGCGCCCCGGCTTGTCGCGTCTCCACGCGCTCGCCGCCGCGCAGCGCGCCGCGGCTGTCTGCGAGCCCGTTCAGGCGCATGAACTGCACGGCCAGTTCGTCTGCGTTCTTCGGTGCGACGACGCGATCGCCGTCGCCCTGCAGGATCAGCGCCGGCATTCCGGGATAGCTGTCGGCATCGATCAGCGCATCGACCACGGCCGCCGGGTTCTCGCGCAGCCCGCGCCGCATCACGTCCATCGCCGAGATGCCGGAATTCGCTTCGCCGAGCGCGGGGCCCGAATGCAGCGCGACCGCCGCGAACCGGTCGGCGTGGTGCAGCGCCAGCAGCGACGCGAGCCCGGCGCCGGCCGACAGTCCCGCGACGTAGACGCGTGACGCATCGAAGCCGTGCTCGTCGACGAGCGCGTCGACGAGCGACGCGACCGCATCGGCTTCGCCGCGGCCCGCACGGTCGGTATCTTCATACCAGTGCCAGCAGCCGTGCGAATGCGCGCGCATCGACTGCTCGGGGTATAGCACCGCAAAGCCGTGCTTGTCGGCGAGCAGGTTCATCCGCGTGCCCTGCGCGAACGCATCGGCGGTCTGCTGGCAGCCGTGCAGCATCACGACGAGCGGCATCGCTTCGCGCCGGTGCGCGGGCGGCACGTAAAGCGCGTAGGCGAGCTGCTGGACCAGGCGCCCAAGCGCAGGCGCCATCGGATGTTCGCCGCGCGTCCACTCGCCCGCCGCCCACGCCGCCGCGCGCGGACGCACGCGCGATTCGCGCGGCATGGATACTTCGGATGCAACCGGGGACGCGGCGGCGTCAAGCACGTCGCGCGTGAGCCGACGGGCATCACGCGCGGCACGCTTCGCGGCCGGAGACAGCACGCGTTTCATGCCCCCCAGCCACATTTTCGTCAGACTTTTGGTCATCGATCGGACTCGCGGTCAGGAAAATGGGGACGCCTCGCAAGGCGTATCGTCTGTATTTGTGCAATGCACAATAGCACTCTTCGTGGGATCTTTCCTGCTGGCCGATGGTTCCCCGTCGCGTACGGAGCGGGCCCCGCGCACGCGCGGCGCTATACTCGTGGTTCGCCGCTTGTATCCGTTGTAGTCGTTCTTCCCGGCTCGCGCGTTGATTTGAGCATTCGTCCCGTTTCCGTTCGTGCCCCTTCCGATGTTCGACCTCCCGCCCCGTCTGTGGATCACGATTACCGCGTTCGGTGGCGCGGGACTCACGCTGCCGCTCGCGATCACGATCGCGATCTGGCTCGTGCTCGGCTATTCGTGGCAGCGCGCCGCCGGCTGGCTCGCGGTGCTCGCGACCGCGATCGGCGTGGTCGCGCTGACCAAGATCGCGTTCCTCGGCTGGGGCATCGGCGTGCGCGCCTGGGATTTCACCGGATTCAGCGGACACGCGATGCTGTCGACGGCCGTCTATCCGGTCGCCATCTTCCTCGCGCTGATTCGCGCCCGCACGCCGGTGCGCGTGGCCGGCATCGCGCTCGGGCTCGCGGCGGGCGTCGCGGTCGGCGTGTCGCGTGTCGCGCTCGACGCGCATTCGCCGTCCGAATCGGTCACCGGCTGCATCGTCGGCGCCGCTGCGGCGCTCGTCTTCATCGCCGCATCGTGGCGTGCGGTGCCGCACCGCTGGTCGGTGCCGGCCGTCGTCGCGAGCCTCGCGCTCGTCACCGTCGCGCTGCACGGCATCACCGTGCCGTCGCACCGCTGGGTCACGCAGGTCGCGCTGCATCTGTCCGGGCACGAGCGCCCGTTCGTCCGCGCGCGCTGGAAGGCGAACCCGAACTACCATCCGGCATCGCAGCCGTCGTCGCTGCAGCGCACCGAATCGGTCCAGCAGACGCTGCACACCTAAGCACGCCGCGCCCCGTTTCCCGGCCGAACCCGATCATGCCTGCCGTCGCATGTGCGATATGCCAAGCGTTATAACCCGCCCTATATTACGATTACGGTTTTCACCACTCGAACGAATCGCCATGCGCTCCTCCGTCCGTCCGCTTCGCCGCACCCTGCTCCGTCTGCTGCCGATCGCCGCGCTTGGCGCGGGGATCGCGTTCAGCGCGCCTGCGTCGGCCGCCGACGAGCTCGTCGTCTCAGCCGCCGCCAGCCTGACGAACGCGTTCAAGGCCGTCGGCGATGCGTACGAGCAGCAGCATCCGGGCACGAAGGTGCTGTTCAACTTCGGCGCCTCCGACGTGCTGATGCTGCAGATCGCGAAGGGCGCACCGGCCGACGTGTTTGCCTCGGCCGATCAGAAGGCGATGGACCGCGCGGCCGACGAAAAGGTGATCGTGCCGGGCACGCGCCGCGACTTTGCGGCGAACTCGCTCGTGCTGATCGTACCGGCGGACAGCCACGCGGCGCCGCCGGCGTCGCTGCGCGACCTGACCGCGCCCGGCGTGAAGCGCATCGCGTACGGCGATCCGGCGTCGGTGCCGGTCGGCCGCTACACCGAAGGTGCGCTGCGCGCGGCCGGCGTGTGGGACGCCGTCAGCGCGAAAGGCGTGCTGGCCGCGAACGTGCGGCAAAGCCTCGACTACGTCGCGCGCGGCGAGGTCGACGCGGGCTTCGTGTTCGGCACCGATGCGGCCATCATGCCGGGCCGCGTGAAAGTCGCGCTGACGGTGCCGACGCAGACCGCGATCACGTATCCGATCGCGATCGTCAAGGACAGCCGCCACGCGGCGCAGGCGCAGTCGTTCGTCGACTTCGTCGCGTCGCCGCAGGGCCAGGCCGTGCTCGCGAAGTTCGGCTTCAAGCCGACGGCCGGCAAGTGAGCGTCGAGCGATGCAGGACGCCTGGATTCCGCTGCTGCTGTCACTGAAGGTGGCCGGCTGGGCGACCGCGCTCGACGTCGTGCTCGGCGTCGCGGCCGCGTTCGCGCTCGCGCGCTGGCGCTCGCCGCTGCGCGACGTCGTCGATTCGCTGCTGACGCTGCCGCTCGTGCTGCCGCCGACGGTGCTCGGCTACTACCTGCTCGTGCTGCTCGGGCGGCGTGGCGTGTTCGGCGCATGGCTCGACCGGCTCGGCATCGAGCTCGTGTTCACGTGGCAGGGCGCCGTGATCGCGTCGATGGTCGTCGCGTTTCCGCTGATCCTGAAATCGGCGCGCGCGGCGTTCGAGGGCGTCGATCCGCATCTCGAACGCGCGGCGCGCACGCTCGGGCTCGGCGAAGCGGCCGTGTTCTTTCGCGTGACGCTACCGCTCGCCGCGCGCGGCATTCTCGCGGGCGCGCTGCTCGCGTTCGCACGCGCGCTCGGCGAATTCGGCGCGACGCTGATGATCGCCGGCAATCTGCCGGGGCGCACGCAGACGCTGTCCGTCGCGATCTACGCGGCCGTGCAGGCCGGCGACGACAGCACGGCCAACTTCCTCGTGCTCGTCACGTCGATTACCTGCGTGCTCGTGCTGCTCGCGACCGGGTGGCTCGTGCCGTCGCGGGCGAGAAGGAGTCAGCCGACATGACCGACGTCGTGCACACCTGTCGGACGACCGCGGCGCATGCAAGGCACCGCGCACGCCGCAGCGCGGCGCAACGGCCTCGCAGGAGCGGCAGATGAGTCTCGTCGTCGACATTCGCAAGATGTACGCGACCGCGGAGCGCCGCTTCACGCTCGACGTGTCGTTTACCGCGACGACGCAGCGCGTCGTGCTGTTCGGGCCGTCCGGCGCGGGCAAGAGCATGACGCTGCAGGCGATCGCCGGGTTGCTCGCGCCCGACGAAGGCACGATCGCGCTGCACGGCGAGCCGCTGTTCGATGCGGCGCGCCGCATCGACGTACCGACGCGCGCGCGCCGCGTCGCCTATCTGTTTCAGGACTATGCGCTGTTCCCGCACCTGAACGTGCGCCAGAACATCGCGTTCGGACTCACGGCCGGCCTGCGCAACCCGCGCGCGAACGCGCTGCCGCCCGAGGTCGCGTACTGGCTGCGCGCGTTCGATCTCGAACCGCTGGCCGCGCAGTATCCATCGCAGTTGTCCGGCGGACAGAAGCAACGCGTCGCGCTTGCGCGCGCGCTCGTCGCGCAGCCGCGCATCCTGCTGCTCGACGAGCCGTTCGCGGCGCTCGACGGCGCGATGCGTCAGCGCATGCGTCACGAGCTGGCCGAACTGCAGGCGCGGCTCGACATTCCGATGGTGCTGATTTCGCACGACCCGGACGACGTCGCCGCCTTCGGCGACCAGGTCGTGCAACTGAACGACGGACGCGTCCAGCCGGCCGCGCCGCATCCCGGATGGCCGACCCGCGTAATCTGAGCGGGCGCGCACGATAGCCGTACGACCTGAGAGAAGCCGCGAGAAAGCGGTATCGAAGAAAGCGAAGCGGAAACGATGTGCATGCGGCGCGACCGCATGCGCATCGCGACCGTGCCGCGGCGCTATTCCGTCATCGCGAGCAGCACGCTCGATGCCTTGAACAGCGCGAACGCGCGGCGGCCCGCGACCAGCTGCAGCGCGTCGACGCTGTCGTTCGTGACGACGGCCGTCAGCGTGCCGCCGCCGTCGAGCGCGAGCGTCACTTCGCTGTTGACCGCCCCGCCATCGACCGACTCGACCGTTCCGCGCAGCCGGTTGCGCGCGGACACCTTCGGCGCCGGGCCGCCGTCATCGGCCGCGAGCACGACCGATGATGCGTTGACGAGCGCGCAGGCGTGCGCACCGGTGTGCAGCCCGAGCGTGCGCGCGCCGTCGTGCGTGAGCACCGCGACGATCGCCTGGCCGCCGGGCAGCATCAGCGTCACTTCGTCGTTGACGGTGCCGCGCACGATCGACTCCACCTCCCCGACCCACTGATTGCGCGCGCTGGTCTTCATCCCGATCCGGCCGAGCAGCGCCCAGTCGACGTCGAAGCCTGCCACGGCCGCGCTGGCGGCCGCAATGAAGCGGCGATGCTCGCGCTCGATCGTGCGGAAGGCGGCGATCAGCGACGTCGCGCGCGGCGTGAGCGTCGTGCCGCCGCCGCCCTTGCCGCCGGTCGAGCGCACGACGAGCGGCTCGCCCGCGAGGTTGTTCATCGTGTCGACCGCGTCCCACGCGGCCTTGTAGCTCAAGCCGACGGCCTTCGCCGCGCGCGTGATCGATCCCGTGTCGCCGATCGCCGCGAGCAGCGCGATGCGCGTCGCGCCGCCGAGCGTCTGCTCGCCCGCGCGCAGCCACAGTTCGCCGCCCAGCGCGAGCGGTTCGGCGGAAGACGGAGAAGACGGGGCGTCGCTCATCGATCGGTACCGGAAAAACGGGCGGCCATTATAGTCGGCGCGCGCTCACGCCGATTTGCCGCGCAGCTTCGGCGGACGCAGGCTCGCGAGCAGCGCCTCCGCATCGTGTGCGGCACGCCGTTCGAGCGCCGCGCCGTAGCCGCGCACGAAACCGATCTGGTATGGCGGTGCGGCGAGCTGCTCGAGATGATGGAGCGCAACGATCGTATCGTTCGCTTCGCCGAGCACGCTCTGCACGCGCGCGAGCGTCTTCGCGGTCTCGCCGCGCGTGCGCCGCGACGCGAGCGACGCGAAGAACTCGAGCGCGTAGCGCAGCCGCTTCGCGTCGATCCGCACGCGATGCCGCGCGGCCGTGTCGAGCGACGCCAGCGACGGCACCGCGTACAGATGACCGAACAGCTGCCGTACGCGCTTGGCCGCATGACGGGGCAGCGGCGTCATCTCGTCGTCGGCCGCCGACGGAAACGCGAGCGTGCTAAGCCATTCGAGCCAGCCGAGCGTCAGCCGCGCGTAGCGCGCCGAATGCAGCGCCTGCCGCAGCTCGACACGCGCCGTCGCGCTCTGCGCACGTGCGACGTCGAGCGTGCCGCTCCAGTCGGCGCTGCCGCCGTCGGCCGCGATCAGCGCGGGCAAGGTTTCGGTCGCGAACACGTCCCAGTCGCGCACCGTGCCGAGCAGACCGGCGAGCCAGCGCAAGTCGACGCCGAACGTGTCCTTCCAGTGCCGATCCGCGAAGTGCGGAAAGAACCGCATCAGCGTACGCAGCCGCCGCAGCGCGACGCGCATCTGGTGCACGAATTCGGGATCGTCGCGATCGAGCACGCCGCCTTCGTTGCCGAGCCATTGCGCGGCGATGTCGCCGGACAGCGCGAACAGCGCGGCGCGCTGCGAGCGGATGCCGGTCAGTTCGACGAGCCGCGCCTTGATCGGCACCGCGGCGCCGAGCTCCCCCGCGCACGCGCGGTCGATCACGCTCGTCAGCTGCACGAAGGCCGGCCATGCGCCGCTCAGCTCGCGCGCGGCAGCAAACAGCGCGCGCAGTGCGGCCGTGCGGGCTTCCGGCGTGTCCCAGTCGGGCGCCGCGAGCCGCAGTTCGACATAGCGGCGCGGCCGCGCATCGCTGTCGTGCACGGCGATGTCGTCGAGCGTCATCTCGACGACGACGCCGCTGTCGTCGGCCCAGCGCCCGCGCCGCCGTTCGCTGACGAGCGTCACGCCGTGCGTGTCGGGCCGCATGCCGGCAGGCCCGTCGGCGTTCGGCGCGGCGCGCGCGCCGTCGCCGGTCGTTGCGGCCGCAGCCGATGCGCCCTTGCCTTGCACCTGTGTTTCGGTTCGTGCGGCCGACGTCGTGCACGCGGCGTTGCGCGCCTTCGCGACCGATCGGCGTTGCGCTTTGGCGGCGGCGTTCGGCTGCGGATCGGGCGCCGGTTCGGCAGCTGCGTCGTCGGGCGATGCCGAACCGTCGCCGCATGCGGACACGGCGATGCCCGCATGTTCGGCATCGAACAGTTCGCGCTGCGTGACGCCCGGCGCGAACGCCTGCGTGCGCGCGGCGACGACGCGCGTGCCCTGCGCATTCGATTCGACCCAGGTCCACCAGCTCGCGCCGGCGCTCGGCTCGGCCTCGACGACGCGGCACGGCTCGATCGTCACGCGCTCGTGCCCGCGCCGCATCCGCACCTGCGGACAAATCCGCCATGCGCGCACGAGTTCCGCGCCGAAGTCGCGCGGCGCGCCGCGCGCGCGGTTCGACGCGGCCATCGGCCATCCTTCGAGCGACAGGCACAACGCGATTTCCAGCACACGCGACATGGAAGCTCCCGCAAAGCATGCCGCGCCGGCGCAGGTTCGACGCCGGCGCGTCCGGTGAAGCGTCCATGGTACACGGCCGTCACGCCGAGCGGCATCCGGCGGCCGTCGCGCATGCTGCGGGTCAAACGGCGTACTGCGCGATGCCGTTGCCGAACGACCAGTCCTCCTTCAGCACTTCGACGAGGCTGACGAAGACGTCCTGCGGCCGCACGCCCGGCTGCGCCGCGAGGTTCTCGGCGATCGTCCGGTAGAGCGCCCGCTTCTGCTCGAGCGTGCGCGTGTTGTTCGCGGTGATCTGGATCATCACCAGATCGTCGCTGCGTTCGATGTCGTAGTAGTGGCGGCCGAACACGAAGTTCTCGGCCGCATGCTCGGTGACGACCATGAAGATGTCGTCCTCGGGCACGTTGAACGTGTGCATCAGCGCGCGATGCACGCCGTCGACGAGCGCCGCGCGATACGCGGCCGGTTTGCCTTCGCGCACGGCAATACGGGTGAATGGCATGGTCCTGCTCCTGTCGGTGACGTTGAAGAACGGGAAACGCGACGTCAGGTTAGAACCGCCGAACTATAATGAACAGTCATCGATGAATATTTCATCCATTTGCATCTGAAATGAAAGTCCTCGACCTCGATGCGGTGCGCGCGTTCGTGCTGGTCGCCGATCTCGCGAGCTTCACGCGCGCCGCCGACGCGCTCGGCATCACGCAATCGGCCGTCAGCCTGAAACTGAAGCGGCTCGAAGCGCATCTCGGCAAGTCGTTGCTCGCGCGCACGCCGCGCGTCGTGAAGCTCGCGGTCGACGGCGAAACCTTCCTGCCGGCCGCGCGCGCGTTGCTCGACGCGCACGATCGCGCGCTCGGCGCGATTGCGGCGGGCACGCGGCGGCTGTCGCTCGGCGTCAGCGAGCACGTCGCGGTGCCCGACCTGCCGGCCGTACTGACGAGCCTGCACCGGCAGGATCCGGGGCTGTCGCTCGAAATGCATCTCGGCTCGTCGTCGAACCTGCTCGCGCAGTACGACGAACGCCGCTTCGACGCGGCGATCGTGCGTCACGAACCGGGCGAGGACCCGCCGCGCGACGACGGCGTGCCGCTCTTCACCGAACCGCTCGCCTGGCTCGCCGCGCCCGACTGGGCGCCGCGCGCCGACGAGCCGCTGCCGCTCGCGGTGCTGGCCGGCCCGTGCGGCGTGCGCGCCGCCGCGCTGCGCGCGCTCGATCAGGCCGGGCTGCCGTGGCGCGAACGCTTCACGGGCGGCGGCGTCGCCGCCGTCGCGGCGGCCGCGGCGGCCGGTCTCGCGGTGTGTCCGCTCGCGCGCCGCGTCGCACCGCGCACGCTCGTCGACGTCGGCGCGAAGTTCGGGCTGCCGCCGCTGCCGCGCTCGCAGGTCGTGCTGTATTCGCGCGTGCGCGACCCGCGCACGGCGGCCGCGCTGCGCCGCTTCGCCGACAGTCTTGCAATCCCGGCGTAAACTAGCGGGTTCCGCCCGTTGCGGGCGTCCCGACCCCAAACCCGATCCCATGAAGCCCGAAACCCGCCAGCACCTCCGCGCCAACCTGCTGATGCTCGCCGCCGCCGCGATCTGGGGCTCGGCATTTGTCGCGCAGCGGCTGAGCCTCGACGTGATCGGGCCGTTCCTGTTCACCGGGCTGCGCTTCCTGCTCGGCGCGCTGGTGCTCGTCCCGCTGCTGAACTTCAATGCGGCCTCGCGCGCGCAGCTCGCGGCGATCCGGCGCGACCCGGCGTTGCTGCTGCCGGGCGTCGCGCTCGGCGCGCTGCTCGCGGTATCGATCTCGCTGCAGCAGATCGGGCTGCAGTACACGCGGATCGCCAATGCCGGCTTCATCAGTTCGCTGTACGTCGTGATCGTCCCGCTGATGGGCGTGTTCGCGCGGCACCGGATCGGCGTCGGCACGTGGTTCGGTGCGTTGCTCGCCGCGATCGGCCTGTATTTCCTCAGCATCGACGAACATTTCTCGGTGCTGTACGGCGACTGGTTCCAGCTCGCCGGCGCGGTGATCATCGCCGCGCACGTGATGGCCGTCGGCCATCTCGCGAAGCGGCACGATCCGCTCGTGCTCGCCTTCCTCCAGTTCGTCGTGTGCGGCGCGCTGTGCCTCGCGGTCGGCCTCGCGGTCGAGCCCGTCAGCGTCGCGATGCTGCGCGGCGCGCTGCCGACGGTGCTCTACGGCGGGCTGCTGTCGGTCGGCGTCGGCTACACGCTGCAGGTCGTCGCGCAGCGCGACGCGGCGCCCGCGCACGCGGCGGTGATCTTCAGCATGGAAGGCGTGTTCGCGGCCGTCGCCGGCTGGGCCGCGCTCGGCGAAACGCTGACGCTGCGCGCGCTCGTCGGCTGCGCGCTGATGCTCGCCGGGCTGCTCGCGTGCCAGCTTCTGCCGAACGGCGATGCGCGCAAAAAGGACGAAGACGCGCTGCCGGCATGAAAAACACCGTCCCTATAATGACGCTTTGCGGGATGTCCCCGCTCACCGCTTCCGACAGGTCTGCCCCGTTCATGTCCGTTTCAGTCGATCCCGTTGCCGACCTGCTGCGCGAACGCGCAGCGCACTACGCCGCGCAGGCCGCGCTGTTCCTGCGCGACCAGGCGTTGTCCACCGCGTCGCACGATCTGCGCAGCCCGCTCAACGCGATGCACAGCTGGGGATACGTGCTCGAGCGCCAGCTCGCGAATGCCGATCCGAATCTGCAGCGCGCACTCGCCGGCATCCGCACCGGCATCGATCAGCAGGTGAAGCTGATCGACGACGTGCTCGATGCGCCGCGCGCGGAAACGCGCACGCTCGCCGTTTCACCGCAAACGTTCGCGCTGCGGCCGCTGCTCGACGATACGCTCGCGCTCGTTCGCTTCGCGCTCGCCGATGCGCGCGGCGTGACGATCGACGCGACGCTGCCAGACGACGCGCCGTCGCTGTGCGCCGATCGCGAACGCATCGCGCAGGCGCTCTGGACGATGCTGACGGTCGCCGTCGAAGCGAGCGCGGCCGGCAGCCGCGTGACGTTCGCGTGCACGCGCGAAGGCGCGCACTACGTCGTGCGCGTGCTCGGCAGCGTCGACGCGGCCGCACTCGTCGATCCGGCGCTGCCGCACATGCTCGAATCGTTCGCGCGCCGCGAGATGCTGCGCGAGCGCGATGCGAAGCGCGTCGCGTGGACGCTCGCGATCTGTCAGCGCGTCGCGCTCGCGCACGACGGCACGTTCGCGCACGATCCGTTCGTCGACGGCGCGACCGTCGCGATCACGCTCGGCCTGCGCGCCGGCACGCCGGCCTGAGCGAAGCGGCGCGCCCGACACATTACGCTTGCCTTTCAGGCTCTATACTGACGGGCCTGACACAACCGGAGCGATTCCTTGTTACAGATCTTCGCGCTGATCGGCGCGTTGTTCCTGGTAGCCCTCAACGGCTTTTTCGTCGCGGCCGAATTCGGCCTCGTCAAACTCCGCGCGACGCGCGTCAAGACGCTGGCGCGCAAGCACGGCCTGCGCGGCCGCATCCTGGGCGTCGTGCACGGCCGCCTCGATGCGTATCTGTCCGCCTGCCAGCTCGGCATCACGCTCGCCTCGCTCGGCCTCGGCTGGATCGGCGAACCGGCGTTCGCGCAGCTCATCGGTCCGCTGCTCGACGTGCTCGGCGTACATTCCGAGCGCGTCGTGCACCTGATCTCGCTCGTGTTCGCGTTCTCGCTGATCTCGTTCCTGCATATCGTCGTCGGCGAACTCGCGCCGAAGTCGATGGCGATCCGCCAGGCCGAAAAGGTCGGACTGTGGGTCGCGCTGCCGCTCTACGCGTTCTACTGGGCGATGTATCCGGCGATCTGGCTGCTCAACACCAGCGCGAACGCGGTGCTGCGACTGGCCGGCCTGTCGGCCGATCACGGCGGCGATGCGCACTACTCGACCGACGAGCTGAAGCTGATCCTGCGCAGCCGCCGCAGCACGGCCGGCAATACCGCGCAACCCGGGCGCGGCGCGTACAGCAACGACGAGTGGAATACGCTCGCGCACTCGCTCGATTTCTCGTCGATGACGGTGTCCGACCTGATGCGGCCCGCCCACGAGATGATCGGCCTGCGCCGCGATCTGCCGCTGCCCGACAACATGGAGATCGTCGCGCGGCACCGCTTCAGCCGCTATCCGCTGTTCACCGACGCGTCGCGCGAACGCGTGTCGGGGCTGATCCATCTGAAGGACCTGCTGCTCGCGCGGCACGCGGGCGCGGCGCTCGACGATCTGTCCGACTATGTGCGGCCGGTTCAGTACGTGCAGCCCGACATGCCCGCGCTCGATCTGTTCCGCCGCTTCCGCAGGGGCGCACCGCACTTCGCGCTGGTCGGCAACAAGGGCGAGAAGCCGATCGGCTTTCTGACGCTCGACAACCTGCTCGGCGCGCTCGTCGGGCAAATCCACGACGAGTTCCGTCAGGGCGATGCGGACTGGACGCGCCTCGACGACGGCACGCTGATGGGCAAAGGCAGCCTGCCCGTCGTGTCGCTCGAGCAGGCGCTCGGCATCGACATCGACGAAGGGCGCGCGGAGTCGGTCGGCGGTCTCGTGATCCAGGCGCTGAACGATCTGCCGTCGGAAGGGCAGCGCGTGTCGTTCGACCGCTTCGACGTCGTCGTGAAGAAGATGAACGGGCCGCGCATCGTGCTCGTGCGCGTGTATCCGAAGGTCGCGAAGGAGGCCGACGAATGACGGCCTCGCAGCGCCGCGCGCGATGAAGCCCGCGCTGCCGCGCCGCTACGTCATCACGCCGGAGCCGGCTTCCGCGTCGGCGGCCGATTGCGACGCATTTCTCGATCGGCTGTCCGCCGTGCTCGCGCGCGGCGACACGCTCGTGCAACTGCGTGTGAAGTCGTTCGACGCGGCGACGTTCGCGCGGCTCGCGGCCGACGCGCTCGCGCGCTGCGAGGCCGCCGGCGCGCAGCTGATGCTGAATGGGCCGATCGACGCGCAGGGCGTGCTGCAGTTCGAACGCGCCGGCTGGCATCTCGACGGCGCGACGCTGCGTGCGACGCAGCAGCGGCCGCTGCCGGCCGAGCGGCTGCTATCCGCCGCCTGTCATGACGCAGGCGATCTGCGGCTCGCCGCACGCGCGGGCGCCGACTTCGTCACGCTGTCGCCGGTATTGCCGACGCTCAGCCATCCGGGCGCACCGACGCTCGGCTGGGCGCAGTTCGGCGCGTGGGCCGCTCACGCCGCGATGCCGGTCTACGCGCTCGGCGGCATGACGCACGCGCATCTCGACGAAGCGCGCCGCCATCATGCATACGGAATCGCGGGTATTCGCGGCTTCTGGTAAGCAATACACGGCCCCGCACAAGGGCCGCCCGTTCGACGTCCTATCATCGGCTCACGCATTCAGGCCGGCACGCGGCGCACGCACCGTCATGCCGAAGTCGATGCGTCTCGCATCGTGCGTCAGCGCGTAGCGGTTCACGTCGCCGGTCAGCCATGCGACGAGCGAATACGGCGGCAGCTCGCCTTCGTCGATCCGGTCGCGCGCACGGGGCGGCGTCTCGAACACGACCTGCCCGGCCGGCGCGTCGAACGGCACCGGATCGGGCGACAGGTTCAGCGCGAGGCTCAGCGTCTCGTCGTCCGCGAGCCGCCACGAGGCGAGCAGCGCGTCCGCATCGCCGCTACTGCGCGAGCGCAGCGCACGCGCGAACTGCGGCCGGCAGTCCGAGAGCCGCGGCGCGATCAGCTTCGCGCGCACCGCGAGCGCGGACTGCACGAAATGCGCGCGCTCCGCGTCGCGCGCGGTTTCGTCGAAGATCAGCGGGATCTGCGGCGTCAGCAGCGACAGCCCGAGCGCGGCCAGCCCCGCCGCGCGCTCCGATTCGCCGTGCCGCCATGCGCCGTCCGACAGCACGAGCGACGTCAGCGACAATCCGTCGCCCGCCATCGCCTCGCCGGACGGACGCGGCTGGAACGCCGCGCCCGCCGCCGTCAGCGCGCGCGCGAGCGTATGGATCGACTGATGCGTCGAGATGCCTTCGTGATGCGGCACGTCGCCGCCCGTCAGGCGATGCAGCGCACGTTCGCCGCAACTGTTCCACTGCGCATCGAAATGCGTGTCCGCGAGGTGCACCGGATGCCGCTCGCTGCCGAGCACGAGATGGATCAGCCGGTCGGCAGGCACGGCGGCGCGCACGCGGTCGGCGATCTCGCACAGCCACGACGTGCCGATCCGGTCCGCATCGCGCAGCCGCAATCCGTCGCAGCGATATTCGTGGATCCAGTACAGGGCGTTGTCGCAGAAGAAGTCGCAGACGTCCGGATGATCGAGCGCGAGCGGCGGCGCCTCGCGCGGATCGTCGCGCCGATGGAAGAACGGCGCCGCGTAATGGCGCAGTGCGTCGGTGCCGCTGCCGAAGCGCGCATAGTCGAGCTCCAATAGCACCGCGAGCCCGAAACCGTGGGCCGCATCGATCAGCGCCTTCAGCGCGTCGGGGCCGCCTTCGGCCGCGAGCGGCGCGAACGGCAGGCTGTCGTGCGGTGACGCGAGCAGCTCCAGCGCCGTCACGCCGAGACGCGCGAGCGCCGGCAGACGACGTCGCACGCCGTCGAAGCCGCCCACGGCGTGCGGACGGATCGCGTACAGCGCGATGTCCTCCCATGCGCGCCCGTGCCAGAACGCATTGCGCCACGTGAATGCACGCGGATCGACCACCTCGCTCGGGCCGTTGAGCCCGTCCGGTTGCGAACGCGACGCGGGATCGGGAATCGGCAATCGCCCGTCGAGCCGATAGCGATAGCGCGCGCCGGCGCCGCAGGCGGCGAAAATCTCGAACCAGCCGCGGCCGGCCGCGTTCATCGGGATCGCGGTAGGGCCGCTGCCGGTATCGAGTTCGAGATCGACCTGCGTGCTGCCCGGCGCCCAGACGCGAAAGTGCGTGCGCGGCGCGGTACAGCCGACACCGCAAGGTTGCGCGCCGAACGGCAGGCAGTAGCTGTAATGCTGCGCATACGGATCGTGCGGACAATCGGACATCGTGCGCTCCTCGCGCATGCCGAGCGGCAGGACGGCGCCGTCGGCGCGGCGCAACGAGGCCCGGCATGCGACGGCCGGGCCGGAGGGAAGAGAAAAAAGTATGCGCCGATTTCGTGCAGGCGACGTATCGACCGAGCACATTTTTAAATGCGAATCGACCCTGTAGAGGCGGGCGACGCTGGGAGGCGGGCGACGCTGGGAGGCGGGCGACGCTGGGAGGCGGGCGACGCTGGGAGCGGGCGACGCTGGGAGCGGGCGATGCTGAAGCAGGCGATGCCGCGAGCATGAGCGTGCGCGGCGCGGGGCACGCTCATGCTCGCGCGCGCCGTGCGAGTCGGGTAGTCCGCATACCGGAATCGCGGCACGCCTTGTTGCCCGCACCGCGCGTCCGTACGCTTCACGGACCGTGCGCGCATCCGCGCGCGCCGCTCCCGACGAAAAGGACCCGCCATGTCGCTTCCCGCCAGCGCCGCCAAATTCGACCCGGCCCGCGCCCACGAATACGCCACGCAATCGCGCATCGCGCTCGCCGGCTACGACGCATGCCACGAACTGGCCGCGTGCGTGCTCGCCGCGACGATCGGCGCACGCGATGCGCATATCCTCGTCGCCGGCGCAGGCGGTACGGGCCAGGAAATCTGCGTGACGGCCGCGCTCGAGCCGCACTGGCGCTTCACCGCGGTCGATCCGTCCGCGCCGATGCTCGCGCTTGCGCGCACGAACGTCGACGCGGCAGGATTCGCCGCTCGCACGCAGTTCGTCGAAGACGGCGTCGACACATTGCCCGATACGCCCGCGTTCGACGGCGCGACGCTGATCGGCGTGCTGCACCACGTGCCCGGCGACGCGGCCAAAGCGGCGCTGCTGCGCGCGATCGCGCGCCGGCTGAAGCCCGGCGCACCGCTCGCGATCGCCGGCAACTACCGCCGCTATGCGGATCATCCGCAGCTGCTCGACGCGTGGCAGCAGCGCTGGCGCATGAAAGGCGCGGCGCCTGACACGGTACGCGCGCAGCTCGCGAAGATCTTGCAGGGTGCCGATCCGCCCGCGTCCGAGGACGCCGTGTTCGATCTGCTGCGCGCGGCGGGCTTCGATGCGCCGGTGCGCTTCTTTGCGAGCCTGTTCTGGGGCGCGTGGGTCGCGATCCGGCGCTGAACCGGCGACGCACGCGCGGCGGCGTCGCGACGGTTGCGCGCGTCAGCTCAGCAGACCGGCCGCGACGTTGATCGACAGCCCGAGCACGGCCATGTTGAAGTAGAACGACAGGATCGACTGCGCAAGCACCGCGCGGCGTGCGGAGCGGCCGGCGAGCGAGATGTCGGCCGTCTGCGATGCGACTGCGATCGTGAACGAGAAGTACAGGAAATCCCAGTAGTCGGGCTCGATGCTGCGGTCCGGAAAGCGCAGCACGCGGTCGCCGCTCGGCGAGCCGTAATAGAGCCGCGCATAGTGCAGCGTGAAGATCGTCGGAATCAGAAACCACGCGCCGAACAGCGTCGCGGCCGTGACCGCGTAGTGGCCGAGGCCCGCGCGAAAGCCGACGCTCTTCACGGTCGCGAGCTCGATCGCGATCGCGGCGACGCTCGCGACCGTCGCGAGACAGATGACGGTCAGTACGGTCGTCGCGCTCTGATCCTCGCGGATCGCGATCTCGCGCACCTTGTGATGATGCGCGGTCACCATGCGCCCCCACATCAGCAGCAGATACAGCCAGATCGCACAGTCCCAGCCGATCAGCGCGCGTGCGGTGGGTCGCGTCGAAGCGGGCAGCACGAGCGCGGCCAGCGCACCGGCGACGAAGGCCGATACGAGCCGCGGCCGGTTGCGCAATACCTGCGGATAGAGCGTCATCATGCGAGAGCGAAAGCGAACGGAAAGGGAGCCGCGCGGGTCGCCGGCCGTCCCCGATTATCGCCATTCCGCCGCGACGTGGCGATGACCGTCTGCGCCCGCGGTCTGTTTTCATCTGGAACGCGCATGCGTTGCGAGGCGAATGGTCGCTCGCGTGGCGCGACGCGGCGAGCGGCCGTTCTCGCGGCAACGCCTGACTCGAACCTCGTTCCACGGGAATGCCGGTGATCGCCCGTACGGCGACGTCGCCCGCTGCCTCTTCGGCACGACGAAACGGCACGCCTCACGACTTGCACTACGACCGATTTCGGGCATTCGCGTGTGCGTGCCATCCGTAAACACGCCCTAAGATAAAGGCATGAGCGCTTCCGCCCTCCTCCACCGTCATCCGGCCAACATCGCGGGCCGCGACTTCGTCGTGGGCGACCTGCACGGCTGCGTCGATGCGCTGCGCGCGCTGCTGCACGACGTGCGCTTCGATCCGGCGCGCGACCGGCTGTTCTCGGTCGGCGATCTGGTCGACCGCGGGCCGGCATCCGAGATCGCGCTCGAACTGCTCGATCGCCCGTGGTGTCACGTCGTGCGCGGCAATCACGAAGAAGTGCTGAGCCTCGTCGCGCGCGGCAAGCTGCCGGCCGACGCATGGCGCGGCATCGGCGGCGACTGGGGCGCCGATCTGCCGCCCGAGCGGCTGCGCGCATATGCGGCGCGCGTCGACGCGCTGCCGCTCGTGCGCGTGATCGGCGAAGGCGCGACGCGCTTCAACGTGCTGCATGCGGAATTCTTCGGCTCCGACGCCGATCTCGATACCGGCGACTATCCGCCCGACGTGCGCGAGCGGCTGATCTGGGGCCGCGATCTCGTGCAGGGACTCGTCGATCCCGGCTGGCAGGCCGGCCTGTCGCTGACCTGCAGCGGCCATACGCCGGTGCGCGTGCCGCAGCGGATCGGCGCGCAATGGTTCATCGATACGGGTGCGTTCGCACCGGCCGGCCGACTGACGCTCGCAGAGCCGCGCACGGGACAGACGTGGTCGATCACGCAGGCCGCCGCACGCGAACGCGGCGCCGCCGCGTGGCCGCTGCCGTGACGGCCGCAGGCTGCCCGGCCGGACACCGCGACGCGCACACCGCATCGAATGCACGGGCGGCGCGACGTCCGCATGCTCGCACCTACCCGACCTGATTCAGCTCGAACACCGCGTCGATCGCGGAGCCGTTCCAGTTGTACTCGAGATACGCCGCGTGATGGCAGTCGCGCAGCAGCGTCGTGCGAAACGCCGCCAGGCATTCGCCGTGCGGATCGCGCACCGACGGATAGACGATCCCGAGCCCGCCCGCGCGGCGCACCGCGCGCCCGAGCGCCTGTCCCGCGCTGTAGTCGAGCGGATCGAGCAAGGCGGGATCGCGCTGCGGCCAGGTGCGCACGTCGACCACGTCGCCGCGCGCGATCACCGTGTACAGCCGCATCTGCTGACGCATCGGCGGCTCCTTCGTCGCCGCGAGGAACAGCGCGCTGTGATAGCGCGTTTCCGCGATCGCGGTGTCGCGTCCGCGCGCGCAGTAAAACACGCCGTAGCTGCCGTCCGAAAAGCGGCTGCCCTGCGGATTCAGATGCGTGAACGCGGCCATGATCGGCCCCCAGCCCTGCCCGTAGCGGCGTTCGCCGGGCGGCACGAGCTCGAGCGTGCCGACTTCGTTGCGGATGCGGTCGTTCGTCAGCGATTCGAGCGCGTACAGCGCGTCGAAGTCTTCGGCCGAGGCGACGCGGTCGAACAGGTTGATCGCGGGAAAGCGCGTGGGAATCACGCGATAGGCGGGCACCCAGTCGAGCGTGGTCGTCGGCCAGGTTGTCGTGTCCGTCGCGCTCGTCACGCCCAGCCACCCCGCATCGCGTCGAGATACTGCCGGACCGCGACCAGATCGCCGACATTGCCCGCCAGCATCCGGTCGAGCGCGCGCTTGCCGCCGAACGGCGCGGCGTCGTTCGGCCGCTTGACCCACGCATCGGCCGCGGCCGGCTGCGGCAGCAGGATCTGCAGCGACTTGTAGATGCCGAGCAGCAGCGACAGCCGCTCGAGCGTATCGCGCGGCACGCGCGCGGCGTCCGGTGCGGACTTCCACTTGAAGAACGTCGAGCGGCCGGGCGAGCCGAGCAGCACGATCTGCTCGTCGATCGTCAGCCCCCAGTCGCGCGCGATGTTGAAAAACGCACGCAGGCCGGCGGCGGACATCTGCGCGACGGACGCTTGGGGCAACGCGGAATGCGGATCGTACGCGGGTTGTGACATGATCGTTAGTCTCAAAACGAATTCACTAACAAGACTAGTCCATTTTCGTATTTTTGCAAGGGTCGAGACCCGCGCGCGACCGCGCAGCGTCGAGCGGTCGCACGTGTAGACGATATTTTTTGTCCATTCTGGACTCGGATTTTATTTTCTGCGTTAATGGCCGCACGGATCACGCGCCGGCAATGCGGCGCCGGTCCGCGGAAACCGTGTCGCCCCGAACCGGAAGGACCCCGTGAAGGAACCATCATGAAGAGACTGATTGCCGCCGTTTCGATCGCCCTGCTCGCGGCATCCGCAGGCCCCGCCGTCGCGAAGGACTGGACCACGATCCGCTTCGGCACCGACGCCAGCTACGCGCCGTTCGAATCGAAGGCGCCCGACGGCAAGCTCGTCGGCTTCGACATCGATCTCGGCAACGAGATCTGTGCGCGCCTGAAGGCGAAGTGCGTCTGGCTCGAGAATGATTTCGACGGAATGATCCCCGCGCTGAAGGCGAAGAAGTTCGACGCGGTGCTGTCGTCGATGTCGATCACGCCGCAGCGTGCGCAGCAGATCGGCTTCACGACGAAGATCTACAACCAGCCGACGCGGCTCGTCGTCAAGAAGGGCTCGCCGCTGCTGCCGACGGCCGAATCGCTGAAGGGCAAGTCGATCGGCGTCGAACAGGGGACGACGCAGGAAGCGTATGCGAAGGCGTACTGGGCGAAGCAAGGCGCGAACGTCGTGTCGTACCAGAACCAGGACGGCGTCTATGCGGACCTGACGGCCGGCCGCCTCGACGCCGCGCTGCAGGACGAGGTGCAGGCCGCGATCGGCTTTCTGAAGTCGCCGCGCGGTGCGGGCTACCAGTTCGTCGGGCCCGAGCTCGTCGACGAGAAGGTGCTCGGCATCGGCGCGGGCATCGGGCTGCGCAAGGAGGACACCGACCTGAAGGCGAAGATCGACCGCGCGATCCTCGACATGGTCAAGGACGGCACGTACAAGCGGCTCGCGTCGAAGTACTTCGACTTCGATATCTACGGCGGCTGACGCGCAGCCGCCGCCGCGCGTCGCGACGGCGTCAGTACGCGAAGAGCGGGCGCCTCGGCATCGGCGCCCGCGCGCACATCCCCTTGCGGAGCCGGCTCGCGAACGGAAAAGCGCCGCCCCGCCGCGGATGACCGGCGCTCAGCCGGATCCGCCTCGCACGCGGTGCGGACAGATGGCCCGTCGGCGCATGCCGGCCGGCCGCCACACGCACGGCCGACCGGCGATGCCCCGACTCACTGCGATCGCGGCCTGCCGGCCGCGGCGTGTGGCGATCGTTCATTTTTCTACCCCGTTCTGGTCTCTGGCTTGTTGCGGCGACCGGCTCGATACGATGCCGGCGCTCCGACGATCGCCCGACGACGGTCCGTGTCGGCCGGACGCGGCGGCTTCGCCGCGCCCGACGCGCATCCCCGCGGACCTGCGCGGCCCGGCACGGCAGCGTTCGCTGCCGGACCGGACGCGCGGCGCGTCGTCGACTTTCGCACGCCCATCGCTGCAAGGAGCGGGCCAGCGCCGCGCGCGGCCGTGCGCACAAGGGTGCGCGCGACACGGCGCACGGCGAGCATCGCTCGCCTGCGCGGAAGGTTGCGGATCTGAAACATCGACCGGGCGGCGCGCGCCGCGCGTACAGCGGGCGCGCGTTGTGCGACAAGGCGGGCAGCCGGTTCGCGCCCATTTGGCGCGCGCGTTCGCCGCGCGTTTCATGCGACGACGAAGCGAACGCGCGCCTTTGCCTGCAGGAAATGTTTCATCGGCTTTACATGCGCGCGGCGGCCGGCCGCTGCGGCGCCCCGCTGCGGCGCCCGCACCGTTCAGCCGACGCGGCAATGACCGGCGTCGTCCGGCGGCGTCGCGTCCTTACCGCCGTTCTCGCCGTGATCGACGGCGTTGTCGTGATCGTTGAGCCCGTGTTCGATCATCATCCGGTACAGCGTCACACGCGAGATGCCGAGCTCGGCCGCGGCCTTGTTGATGCGATGATCGTTGCGCAGCAGCGCATTCTCGATCGCGACGCGCTCGGCAAGCGCGCGCGCCTGCTCGAGCGTCACCGGTTCGGTTTCGCCCGGCGTGTCGAGCCCGAGGTCGTGCGGCGTCAGCAGCCGGCTCTCCGCCATCACGATCGCGCGCCGCACGCGGTTGATCAGCTCGCGCACGTTGCCCGGCCACTCGTAGCGCCGCATCGCGTCGAGCGCGGCCGACGTGAAGCCGCTGATCTTGCGGCCGCTGTCGGCCTTGTACTTCTGCAGCACGTAGTGCGCGAGGATGTCGATGTCCTTGCCGCGCGCGCGCAGCGGCGGCTCGTGGATGCGCAGCACGCACAGCCGGTGATAGAGGTCGGCGCGGAAGCGGCCGGCCTCGACCGCGCCGTCGAGATCGACGTGCGTCGCCGAGATGATCCGCACGTCGACCGCGATCGACTCGTGCCCGCCTAGCCGTTCGATCCGGCCTTCCTGCAGGAAGCGCAGCAGGCTCGCCTGGCTTTCGACCGGCATGTCGCCGATTTCGTCGAGAAACAGCGTGCCGCCGTTCGCGGATTCGATGCGGCCCGCGCGTCGCTGCGTCGCGCCGGTAAACGCGCCGCGCTCGTAGCCGAACAGCTCGGACTGCAGCAGATGATGCGGAATCGCGCCGCAGTTGATTGCGACGAACGGGCCCTTGCCGCGGCCTGAGCGCTCGTGGATCGCGAGCGCGGTCAGCTCCTTGCCGGTGCCCGATTCGCCGGAGATGAACACGCTCGCGTCGGTCTTCGCGACCTTGCGGATCGTGCTGAACAGCTGCTGCATCGCCTCGCAGTTGCCGATCATCCCGTGCTCGCCGATCGACGCCGCATAAGCGGCGCCGTCGACGCGATCGAGCGCGGCCATCCCGCGCGCATGGCCGAGCACGTGCGAAATCCATTCGTACGGCAGCGGCAGCGTCACGTAATCGAAACAGTAGCTGCGGATCAGTTCGCGCACGGCCGGCCCGATCGTCACGCCGGCCTGCGCGATCGAGATCCAGCCGATCGCGGGCTGGCTCAGGCACGCTTTCAGTGCCGGATAGTCGCGCGACGTGAACCCCGAGAAATCGATCAGCCCGGCGGCGATGCCGACGCCGGACGTCATGTTCTGCGCGGCGCCGGCCGTCTTCGCGACCGACACCTCCCAGCCGAGCCCGCGCAGTTGCGCGAGCAACGGCTCGTCGGGCGTGCGCATGATCGCGAACAGCCTGCGGCCGGCCTCCGGGGCGGTAACGGAGACCGGCGGCATGTCCGGCTCCGCGTTCCGGTTTGCATCGGGTGACCTTGCAACCATCGTTGTTCCCCGCTTGGCGTTGGTATCGCGCGCCGGCTCGTCGCCGCGCACGGCGGACCTCGATCGAACCGACATAATGGCCGCATTTCAGTCCGAATAGAATCCCCTCGCGCAGCAATCGCGCGACGGGTACGGCGCCTTTGTTTCAACGGTATAGCGAGGCCGCGCGCGCACCGCTAGCTGGGTGTTATCCCTGTGGCGCCCGCGACGCACGGACGCGCGAAAACGCTCGACGGCTCGCGAAGCCGCGCCGGTGCAGGCCGGCGGCCTGTGTGCGCGACGGAGGGACGCGACATTCGATGCGGCGGCAACGGCGCGGGCGGCGTGCCGGACCGGCGCACTACGCGTGCGCAACCGGTTCCGGTTGACGATGGTCAATCGTCAGACGACATGACGCGACGTACGCGCGCGACAGCGGTGTCGCGGGTGGGCGTCAGCGGGCCGCCGAAGCCAGTGCGGCCGTCCGGCCGCGCCCGGCTGCCGCGCGGTCGTGGTCGCCGTACGCGGCGACGAGCGCGTCGACGCGGGCGAGATGATGGCGATTGTCGTGATCCCACGGATGGAACGCGGGGCGGAAATAGCTGAGCCATTCGCCGGCGATGCGCGGAAAGAGGCCGTACCGCGGCCCGTACAGGAACGCGATCGTCCGCAGCAGGCCGCGCAGCGGATGCGGAGCGGCGCGGTCGCGCCAGAGCAGCGTCACGTGCATCAGGAACACGGTCGGCCAGAACGTCAGCGTCGTGACGAGGTACACGCCGATGCGGATCAGGTAGCGCCGCAGGCCGGGCGCCATCACGCTGTTCCATACGTCGAACGACACGGCCTTGTGCTCGGTTTCCTCGAGCGCATGCCAGATCCACATCTGGCGGTAGCCGTCGACCGAACCGTCGAGACGTGTCGGATCGCGCAGGATCCAGTCCGCGAGCATCGCCGTGTAATGCTCGGCCGCGACCGTATGCGCGAGCTGCACCGAGTGCGGCAGCACGCGCTTCATGAAGCCGAGCACCTTCCAGACGCGCCGGTCGAGCTTGCGCGCGGGCAGCCGGTTCGCCTGCATCAGTTCGTTGTATTCGACGTGCTCGCGCGTATGCATCGCTTCCTGGCCGATGAAGCCGAGCACCTGACGCTTCAGCACCGGATCGTCGATCCGGTCGCGGTAGTGGCGTACCGAATCCATGAAAAAGCGCTCGCCGGCCGGAAACAGCAGCGACAGCGCGTTGAAAAAGTGGGTCACGTGCGACCCGAGGCCATGCCAGTCCTTCGCGCGTTCGACCGGCAGGTCGAAGCGCAGGTCGCGGCGCACCGGCATCACGTCGGCGGCGGTCGCGGCAGCGGCTGACTTCATTTCATCGTTCTCCTTGCAGCACGGCGTCCGGCGCCACGCGCGGGACGGCCGCACGCACGCGCCCGTGGCGCCCGAATCCTGACATCGATAACTGTAAAGATAGGTGCCGCGCATCTGCGCGCGCAAGCGGCGCGGTAGACGCGCGCTTCCAAACGGGGCACGGTCGAAAACGCGGAAAAAAAGCCGTTGGAACAGCGGTGCGCATCGCATCGATTCGAACGCGAACGCGCGTGCGGGAACGGCGTCGGCGCGCGGCCCCGCGATCCGCCTGACCGCGCCGAAGCCCGGTGCGTCGGGCCTCTGCGCCATCGGCGATGCATCGCCCGGTACGCGGCCGAGCGCGGCTGCCGCGCCGAATCATACGGAGGATGCGCTGAAGCGAGCGCCACGCGCGCGCATCGCCGACGCGCGATTCAAACGCGCGTTCCATCGGTGGTGTCGCGTGCAACGGGCCGGCATCGGATGCACGCGGGCGATCGTCGCGGCTCGCGCCGCCGGCGGCGTGCGACGGCGCATGCCGCGCTCGCCTACAATATCGGCTTTATCCCATCCCTTTTCAGGAGAAGTCATGTCTGTGATCACGACCGCATCGGGCCTCAAATACGAAGACCTGACCGAAGGCACCGGCGCGGAAGCGCAAGCGGGCCAGACCGTCAGCGTCCACTACACGGGCTGGCTCACCGACGGTCAGAAATTCGATTCGAGCAAGGACCGCAACGATCCGTTCGCGTTCGTGCTCGGCGGCGGCATGGTCATCAAGGGCTGGGACGAAGGCGTGCAAGGCATGAAGGTCGGCGGCGTGCGTCGCCTGACGATTCCGCCGCAACTCGGCTACGGCGTGCGCGGCGCGGGCGGCGTGATTCCGCCGAACGCGACGCTCGTGTTCGAAGTCGAACTGCTCGCCGTCTGACGCACGCGCCGCCGGCCGCCGCTCCGTGACGATGGAACGCATCGCCTCGCCCGCCGTGTCGCTGCGCCGCTACGATGCGTGCGAAGCGTCGGACGTGCACGACTTCCATCAGATCGTGCTCGGCGTCGACGGCGCGATGGTGATGGCCGTCGACGGCGTCGGCCGGCGCATCGATCGTCATGCGGCGTGGCTGATCCCGGCCGGCGCGCGCCACGACTATGCAGGCCTCGGCGACAATCGGCAGCTCGTGCTCGATCTGCCTGCCGCATCGCTCGCGGTGCCGCAGCGGCTGTTCGATCGTGCACGCGCCGTTGCGATCGATCCGTCGCTGAGCGCGCTCGTCGCGCGCGTGGCGGCGGCCGCCGCGCAGCTCGACGACGCGCCAGCCGCCGACGCGCAACACGCCCGTCGCTTCCAATGGCAGGCCGCCGCACGGCTGTGCGACGCGCTGCTCGACGATGCCGGCATCGGCGCGCCCGCGTCGGGCCTCGATTTCGCGCGCATCGACCGCTGGCTGCGCGCACGGCTCGCCGAGCCGCTGCGCATCGCCGATCTCGCCGCGCATTGCGGCTACGGGATGCGGCGCTTTCATCAACTGTTCGTCGAGGCATTCGGCGAAACGCCGCATCGCTATCTGCTGCGGCTGCGGCTCGATACCGCGGTCGTGCTGCTCGCAGACGGCCGTCATCCGCTCGTCGATATTGCCAGCCTCGTCGGCTTCGCCGATCAGAGCACGTTTACGCACGCGTTCACGAAGCGCTTCGGCGTCGCGCCGGGCCGCTGGCGCGGCGAACGGCATTAAGCGACGAACGGGCGCGCCGCGGCACGCATCGTATTCGACGCCCCGGTGCGGCACGCATCGCTTCAATCGGCCCTTCACACTTCCCGTCCATCGCCTCGCACGACACGCGCCGCATCGACGCTTCGCGTAGCGCTGAAACGTCCGTGCACGCAGCCGCTTACGATGAACGCATGGACACTGCCACACCTGCGTTTCCTCGCGCACTCGCGCGCATCGTCGCGACCGTCAGCGTCGGCTTCGTCGTCACGCAGCTCGACGTGACGATCGTCAATATCGCGCTCGCGCACATGGCCGCCGCGCTGCATCTGTCGCTGGCCGGTTTGCAATGGGTCGTCGATGCGTACACGCTCGCGTTCGCGGTCCTGATGCTGTCTGCCGGCGCGCTCGGCGACCGCTTCGGCGCGCGTCGCGTCTATGTCGCGGGCCTCGCGCTGTTCGCGCTCGCGTCGCTCGCATGCGGCGCCGCCGTGGCGCCCGCGATGCTGATCGCGGCGCGTGCCGTACAAGGCGTCGGCGCGGCGGCCATGCTGCCCAACTCGCTCGCGCTGCTGAACGATGCGTGCCGGCACGATCCGGCGCTGCGTGCGCGAGCGGTCGGCGCGTGGACGGCGGCCGGTTCGGTGTCGATCGCGGCCGGCCCCGTGCTCGGCGGCGCGCTGATCGCCGCGTTCGGCTGGCGCAGCATCTTCCTCGTCAATCTGCCGCTCTGTGCGGCCGGGCTCGCGGCCGCATTCGCCTGGATGCCGGCCGATCGTGCGGCGACATCGCCTGCGCCGCAGGCGCGTACGCTCGACGTGCGCGGCCAGCTCGTCGCGATCGCGATGCTGACCGCGCTCACCGGCGCGGTAATCGAATGGCGGCCGCTCGGCCTCGCGCATCCGGTCGTCGCCGGCGGCTTCGTGCTCGCGGTGCTTGCCGCCGCCGCGTTCATCGCGATCGAATCGCGCGCGGCGACGCCGATGCTGCCGCTCGCGCTGTTCCGCCGCCGCACGTTCAACGCGGCCGTGCTGTTCGGGATCTGCGTCAACCTCACGTATTACGGCACCGTGTTCGCGATCGCGCTGTACCTGCAGCGCGTACGCGGCGAATCGGCGCTGCAGGCGGGACTCGCGTTCCTGCCGCTGACCGGCGGCTTCCTGCTCGCGAATCTCGCGAGCGGCCGCGCCGTCGCGCGCTACGGGCCGCGTGCGCCGATGCTCGCCGGCGCGCTCGTCGCCGCGTTCGGCTACGGGTCGCTGCACTTCGTCGACGGCTCGACGCCGTTGCCCGCGCTGCTCGTGCCGTTCCTGCTGATTCCGTCGGGGATGGGTTTCGCGGTGCCGGCGATGACGACCGCCGTACTCGCCTCGGTCGAACCGGCGCGCGCCGGTATCGCGTCGGCCGTGCTCAATACCGCGCGACAGGCCGGCGGGGCCATCGGCGTTGCGGCGTTCGGTGCGGTGGCCGGGCGCGGCGGCGCTGTGCCGGTGGTCGACGGGCTGCGCATCGATACCGGCGTGTCGGTCGCGCTGCTGATCGCGGCCGCGCTGCTCGCCACGCGCGTGCGGCCCGATGCGCATCGCGACGCGCATGGCGGCCGCCGTCCGTTGCAGACGACGGACTGATCGGCGCGGCCGCCGCAACGGGCATACGGATCGGCACGCACACGAGCGGCCGATCGCTCAGCGCGGCGTCGCGTCGCCGGCTTCACCGACCTTTTTCACGAACGTGTCCGCGGGCTTCAGCGGCCGACCGTCGTCCTGCCGCAGTGCGAGCTTGCGCAGCGCGCGGCCGGTCTTGCGATCGACCAGCACCGAATGCGGCTCGCCGCGCGCGAACAGGTTCGCTTCGCCCCACTGGCGCAGCATCACGATGACCGGAAACAGTCCCTCGCCCTTCTTCGTCAGGACGTATTCCTGATACGCGCTGCCGTCCGAGGCCGGCACGACGTCGAATACGCCGGCCTCCACGAGCATCCTCAACCGGTCCGACAGAATGTTGCTCGCGACGCCGAGGCTCGTGCGGAAATCGCCGAACCGGCGCACGCCGTCGAACGCGTCGCGCACGATCAGCAGCGCCCAGCGATCGCCGACGATGTCGGTCGCGCGCGCGACCGGGCAATGCGAATCCGCCAGACTTTTCTGCCTCGCCATCTTCTCCTCCACTGGCCTGCCGGCGCCTGCACGGCGACACCGGCGATCCGTGCCCGGGCCCCATGCCCATCGCACAACGAGTTGCATTTTAAAACTACTTTTCCTACACTCCAACCAGTTTCAATTTGCAACTACATCAGGCACGACAAAACCGATGACTTCTTCCTGTTCTTCCGGCGCCGCGGCGCACGGCGCCGGTCCGTGCGCGGATCGCCTCTCTACCGCGCGCGTCGCGCTGCTGGCGACATGTTGTGCGGCAAGCGTGGCGAACGTCTACTACGCGCAACCGCTTCTCGACGCGATCGCACGCGATTTCGCGGTGCCGGCGGCCGCGATCGGCGCGGTCGTCACGGCCACGCAGCTCGGCTGTGCGCTCGCGCTGCTGTTCGTCGTGCCGCTCGGCGATCGCCTGAATCGCAAGCGGCTGCTCGCCGTCCAGCTCGTGCTGCTCGCGGCGGCCTGCGTCGGCGTCGCCGCCGCGTCGACACGCATCGCGCTGCTCGTCGGCATGGTCGCGGTCGGCCTGCTCGGCACCGCGATGACGCAGGGATTGATCGCCTGTTCGGCCGCACTCGCGGGCGCCGGCGAACGCGGCCGCGTGGTCGGCGCCGCGCAGGGCGGCGTCGTGATCGGGCTGCTGGCCGCGCGTTCGGTCGCGGGCGCGGTGACCGACGTCGCCGGCTGGCGTGCCGTCTATCTCGTGTCGGGGGCGCTCGCGATCGCGATGCTCGTCGGGCTGTCGCGGCTCCTGCCGGACACGGACGCACCGCGCGAACGGATCGGCTATGCGGCGCTGCTGCGCTCGATGGCGTCGCTGCTGCGCGACGAACGCACGCTGCGCGTGCGCGGTGCGATCGCGCTGCTGATGTTCGCGGCGTTCAGCATTTTCTGGAGCGCGCTCGTGCTGCCGCTCAGCGCGCCGCCGCATGCGATGTCGCATACGCAGATCGGCGCGTTCGGCCTCGTCGGCGCGCTCGGCGCGGCCGCGGCCGCCCGCGCGGGCCGGCTCGCCGATCGCGGATACGGTCAGGCGACGACCGGCGCCGCACTCGCGCTGCTCGTGTCGTCATGGCTGCCGCTCGCGTTCGGCGAAACGTCGATCGCGCTGCTGATCGTCGGGATCGTGCTGCTCGACGTCGGCGGACAGGCCGTTCACGTCGTCAATCAGAGCATGATTCTCGGCGTACGCCCCGATGCGCATGCGCGTGTCGTCGGCTGCTACATGCTGTTCTATTCGGCCGGCAGCGGGCTCGGCGCGATCGCCTCGACGTCGATGTATGCGTACGCGGGATGGAGCGGCGTATGCGTGCTCGGCGCGACCGTCAGCGCGGCGGCGCTCGTCGTGTGGGCGGCGACGCTCGAGCGCAAGCGGGCACCGGCGTAGCACGCGTCGCGCTGCCGGACGACAAAAAAAAGGTTCATCGCAGGAAACCGTGGAGGGTTTAAGAGCGATTGCGTAACCTGACGCCTGACTTTAAGGACGTCAGGAGAGGCAATTGCTCGATCGCAAGGCACTTGAGGCACTGGGCTGCTGGACGGGTTACCGGCTGGAGCGTGTGGAATGGCCGGAAGGCGAAGGCCGTACGCTGTCGCTGTATTTAAAGCCGGTCGGCAAGATCATGTACTGCGAGCAATGTGGGGCACGCTGCCAGCGGATCCAGGAGACGACGGTTCGTCGGGTGCGTGACTTGCCGCTATTCGAATACCGGGTGGTGTTGCATGTGCCTCGTCGCCGGGTCTGGTGCGAACGCTGCGGCGGCCCGCGCCTGGAGAAGCTGGCGTGGCTGGGCCGTTACCAGAGAGTGACGGAGCGCTTCGCCAAGGCTTGCGAGAAACTGCTGCAAGCGGCCAGCGTGCAGGCGGTGGCGGCCTTCTACGATCTGGGCTGGCACACGGTCAAATCGATCGACAAGATGCGCCTGCGGGCGCGCGTGAGCGAGCCCGATTGGTCAACGATCCGCTATCTGGCGATGGACGAGTTCGCGCTGCATAAAGGTCATCGCTACGCCACGGTGGTGGTCGACCCGATCAGCCGGCAAGTACTCTGGATCGGACCGGGACGCTCGCGTGAGACGGCCCGGGCCTTCTTCGAACAGCTTCCCGAAGGCGCGGCCAAGCGTATCGAAGCGGTCGCGATCGACATGACCACGGCCTATGAACTCGAAATCAGGGAACAGTGTCCGCAGGCGGAAATCGTCTTCGACCTGTACCACGTCGTGGCCAAGTACGGCCGCGAAGTGATCGATCGGGTGCGGGTCGATCAGGCCAATCAACTCCGACATGACAAGCCAGCCCGCAAGGTTCTGAAGTCCAGCCGCGGGCTGTTGCTGCGCAACCGCCACAACCTCAAGCCGGATCAGGCCGTGCACCTGAAGGAATTGCTGGCGGCCAATCAGGCGCTGTTATGCGTCTACGTGTTACGTGACGAGCTCAAGCGGCTCTGGTTCTACCGAAAGCCGGCCTGGGCGCAAAAGGCTTGGGAACAATGGTTCGAGCAGGCTCAGCAAAGTGGGATCGCGGCCCTGCAAAAGTTCGCCGAGCGTCTGCAGGGCTACTGGCACGGCATCGTGACTCGCTGCCGCCATCCACTCAATACCAGCATCGTTGAAGGCATCAACAACACCATCAAGGTCATCAAGCGTCGAGCTTACGGGTACCGCGACGACGAATACTTCTTCCTCAAGATTCGCGCCGCGTTCCCCGGTAATCCTCGATGAACCAAAAAAAACCGGCTCGCCCGGATCGAGCGGCCGGTTCGCGAACCGGCCGCGCCACACACGCCGATTCGCGCTTCGCCGCGGCGCCCATGCCGGGCGCGGCGGCAACACACCACCTACAACCTGCAACCCGCAGCGACGCTCAGCCCGCCGCGAGGATCGCCTCCTCGTACACGCCGGCGACGCGTCGCGCGATCACCGCGTTGTCGAAATGCTCGCGCGCATAGCGCTTGCACGCCGCCTCGTCCGGCAACGCAATCGCGCCCGACAGCGCGGCGCCAAGCCCTTCGGCAATCGCATCGGCGCCCGTCGACGGCAGCACGAGATCGCTCGACAACCCGGCCACCGCCTCGGGCAGGCCGCCCACCGGCGTCACGAGCACCGGCGTGCCGGACGCGAGCGATTCGACCGTGATCAGCCCGAAGCCCTCGAGCGCGACGGTCGGCACGACGCTGACCGTCGCCGCGCGATAGAGCGCCGCGAGATGCTGATCGGGCACGAAGCCGAGCAGCTTCACGTTGTCCTGCAGCCCGGCTGCGTCGATGCGCTGCTGCAGCTCCTCGGCGAGCTTGCCCTTGCCGGCGATCAGCAGCAGCACATCCGGATGGCGGCGCTTCACGATTCCGATCGCGTCGACGAGATCCTCGAGCCCCATCCGCCGCACGAGACGACGCACCGCGAGCACGATCGGCCGATCCTGCGGCAGCTGCAGTCGCTGCCGTGCCTCGGCCGGCGTGAGCGGCGTGTCGAACTGCGCGGTGTCGACACAGCCCGGAATCACGCGCACGCGCGACGGATCGATCCCGTAGCGTTGCGTGAGGATCTGGCCGAACGCCTGCGACAGCACGATCAGCCGCGACGAACGCGCATACACGGCCTGTTCGAGATAGCGCTTCGCGCGCTGGCCGAGCGACGCGGCGCCCTCGACCTGGCTCTCGTCGGCCCACGGCCCCTGAAAGTGCGACACCTGCGGAATCCCGCGCGTCACGTCGAGGCCCGGAAACGTATACAACGCGAAGTGCGACGAGATCACGTCGGGCCGCGCGCTGCGAATTTCCTCGCGCAGCGCGCGCCGCGCGGCGAGCATCCGGCGGGCGAGCGGCTGCGACGCGGGGCCGAAGCCCTGGATCGCACCGCCCGTGTCGTCGGCGACCTTCGGCGAGCCGGCGACGAGCCCGCGCACCTCGACGCCCGCGCCGGGCAGCGCGCCGACGAGCGAGTAATACATGCGGTCGAGACCGCCCGCGCGTTCGGGAAACCAGTGCATGCCGATCTGCAGCGATTTGATCGGCCGGGAAGAAGAGGACATCACGATTGCTCCTGCGTGACCGCATGCTCGACGCGCGCGAACGCGGACGGCTGCGGAGGTTGGCCGATGCGCCGGTACAGCGCAACGTACTGGGCGCCCATGTGGGCCCAGCCGAAACGGGTCATCAGTTCGCGCGCGGCCGCGCCCATCGCACGGCACGTGTCGCGCGACGCCGCGAGCAGGTCGATCGCCTGCGCGAGCGCGTCCGGATCGTCCGGATCGTCGAGCACGATCCCGCAATCGCGCGTGATGATCTCGGCGCCGCCCGCGGTGCGCGCGGTGACGACAGGCAGCCCCGCCGCCATCGCTTCGAGCAGCGACAGGCTCATCGCTTCGTAGCGCGACGGAAACACGTACGCGTCGACCGAGCGCATCAGCGTCGGCATGTTCTTGACGAGACCGAGGAAGTGCACGCGTGCGCCGAGGCCGAGCGCGCGCGCCTCGTCCGGATACGGGCTGCCGGGCAGATAGCCGGCGACCGCGAGATGCACGTGTTCCGGCAGCTTCGTCAATGCCTTCAGCACGGTGCCGAGGTTCTTGCGCGGCGTGCGCAGATCGCCGACGAACAGCAGCAGGAACGCATCGCGCGGCAGATCGAACGCTGCGCGGTCCGCGTGCGCATCGGCGAATGCGCTGCCGTCGACGCCGTTGTAGATCACGCCGATCTTGCTGCGGTCGATGCCGAGTGCCGCGATTTCGTCGGCGACCTTCTGCGACACCGCGGTGATCGCGCGCGAACGCCGGTACGCCCAGCGCTCGAGCGCGGTATTCACGCGCGTGTACACGTACTGGTACGCGGACCACAGCCCTTTGGTCGGCGCGAACGGATAGTACGGGCTCTTGAACCAGCCGCCGTGCACGAAGTGCGCGGTGTTCACGTCGGCCTTGATCCACGAGATGAAGCCGTTCACGTGCAGCACGTCGTACGCATCGCGGTGCGTGCGCAGCCACCACGCGCTCTTCAGCGCGAACACTTGCTGCCGCACGAGATTCGACGGCCAGAAGCGCCCGACCTTCACGGGCACCCAGCGCACGCGCGGATCGGCGAGCAGCTCCGGCGCGACGTGCGACGCGACGAGCGTGACCTCGCATTGTTCGGCCAGCGCCGCGCGCGCGATTTCGTAATTGACGCGGCCCTGGCCGTCGTTATGACGCACGACGTGCGTGACGATCGCGATTCTCAATGGTCGTCTCCCCGTAAACGCGCGGCGGCCGGCAGACGCTGAAGCCTCTGCCAGTGCGCCGCGGAAAGAATCGAAAAAATGGCGGTAAACAACAGCAGGCCGCCCGTGCCGATCAGCGAGTTCGTGAACACGAGCATCGCGAATACCGACAGGCACAGGCTCAGGCAGGCGCCGACGAACTTGTCGTCGCGCAGCCTGAACGACGCGCGCACCGTGCGGCCGAGCAGCATCACGAAGCCCGCGAGATAGAGCAGCGTGCCGGGCCAGCCGAGCACGAACGGCACGTTCATCACGCCGCTGTCGAAGCTGCCGTACTTGCCGAGCTCGCCGCTGTCGCTCGACAGCTTCGTCGACGCGCCCGTCGCGCCCATCCCTTCGCCGGCGACGTCGGTGAACGCGGTTTCCGCGAAGGTCGCGTAGAACTTGTTGCGATCGTCGTAGCTGCGGTCGTCCTTCAGGTTCACGATCGACTGCAGACGCTGGCCGAGACGATCGGCGACGGGGCCGACGGTCAGCAACGGCACGCACAGGCCGACCAGCACGACGCCGCTGATGAGAATCCGCATCCGCACGCGGTTGCTCGACTGCACGAGCTGGATCGCGAGCGCGATTACCCAGCCGCCCCACGTCGAACGCACGAGACAGAGCGCGAACGACACGAAGCCGGCGGCGCCCGCGAACCAGCGGATCTTCTGCGGTGCGACCAGCACGAACACGAGCGCGCCCATCATCGCGAATGCGAACGGCCCCGACGAATTCATCGTGCTGAACACGCGCACGCCGTACGGCACGGGCTCGCCCTGCGAGCCCATCTGCGAGCCGACCATCCACAGCACGTCCCACTGCGGCATCACGAAGTACTGGACGATGCCGTACACGCCCATCACGAGCATGCCCCAGATGAAGGTCGACAGCAGCACGTCGCGGTACGCCGGATAGTTGCGCGCGTTGACCATGATGTGAAAGCCGATCAGCACCGGATACAGCCAGTTCGCGAGGTCGTAGGTCGCGGCCATCAGGCCGCTCGACACGATCCCGACGAGATAGGCGTAGGTCAGTCCGAACAGGATCAGCAGCACCGGAATCCCGCGCCGCTGCGCGAGCACGCGGTAATGCCGCAGCAGCCCGAAGGCGGCGATCATCGTCACGGCGAGCGGCGCGACCTGGATCAGGCTCGTCGGCGTGAAGGCGCCTTTCGACCAGTCGGCAAGACGCCGCACCTCGGGACTCAGGAACCACACCCACCACATGAAGCCGACGTAGCGCGCCGGGCTCTTGAAGTACAGCCAGATGCCGACCGCGATCGCGAGCACCGGAAACGCGAACGTCAGCACGCGTCCCTGATGCGCGGCGATCAGCGCGGCCGTGATCGTCCACAGCGCAGCCTGCCCGGCCCACTGCGTCGGCTCGGCGAACCGGCTGCGCTTGCGCGCCGGCGCGCGTTCGGCGGCAAGCGTGCTCATCGCGACGACGGCCGGGAATCGGCGAGCGGCATCGCGACGCCGGCGGCCGCCGCGGGCGTGCGGCGCCGGCGCAGCAGCTCGCGCGTGATGCGCACGTGCTGCTCCGCGAACGCCTGTGTGGTCAGATCGCACGCACGCAGCCGCTCGACGGCGGCGCGCGCACAGGCGAGCGCCGCGAGCGGCTCGGCCGCGAAGCGATCCGCCGCGTCGCGCATCGCCTGCGCGTCGAACGGCGGCACGTACGCGGCCGTGTCGTGCGGGAAGTAGTCGGTCAGGCCGCCGACGTCGGACACGATCATCGGCTTGCCGAGCGCCGCCGCCTCGAGCATCACGGTGATGCCCGACGCATGAAAGTTGGGCCGCAGCGGCACGACGATCACGTCGGCCCACGCGTACAGCTCGTGCTGCTTGGCGAGGCCCGACGCGGAGCCGATCGCGACGTTCGGCGCGTGCCACGCGCGCGGCACGCGGCGACGCGTCGCGAGCCGCACCTCGTAGCGCTCATCGCCGCCGAACGCGGCGAGAAACGTGCGCCAGTCGCGGTCGCGATCGTTGCCGATCGCCGCGATGCGCAGCGGACGATGCGGCTGCCACGGCTGCGGATCGCGGATCGGAAAGTCCTGCGTGTTGAGCCCGTAGTAGACGAACTCCGCGTCGCGGCCCAGATAGCGGCGGCACAGCGCCGCGTTGTCGCGCGCGAGCGTGGTCAGCACGTCGGCGCGCGCGAGCAGCTTGCGGTACAGCCAGCGGCGCGGGCCGCCGAAGCTTTGCCATTTATCGAACAGCCAGACGCTCTGTGCGAGCAGCAGCGGCCGCTTGCCCTGCGCGCCCGCGAGCTTGAGGATCAGCGCGGCGGCCAGATGCTCCTGTTCGGTATGCGTCCAGATCACGTCCGCGTCGAGCAGCGCCGCGCGGTTGCGCCATGCGTGCACGATGTCGAAACCGAGCGCGGCCTTCAGCGCGCGGCGCGCGATGCCGACCACGCGCGGCTCGCGCCGGTCGGCCGAATACGTGAGCCGGAATTCGTCCGATTCCGCGTGGTGATAGCCGTACAGACAGCCGATGTTGTCGCCTTTCCGGTAAGTACGCGGATCGGCGCCGTAAAACAGATGCACGTGGACCTTGGTGGCGGTCATGCGAGCCCTCCGGGTGCGGCCGCGCGCGCATGCGCGCGCAGCCCGTTCATGGCGTGACCGGCGGCATCGCCGCACGGCGCGGGGCAACGGTGGTGCGACGCGCGTCGCGCGCGCCGCGGCGTACGGCGCGCCAGTGCGCGAGCACGCGCGCGCGGCGCGACGTCGGCAGCGCGAGCAGCAGGTGCGCGAGGCCCGGATAGACGCGCGTGCCGACGAGCGTCCACCACCACCAGGCGATCTCGCGCCGCAGCGGCGGCAGATGCTCGCGCAGCGTCAGCTGCAGGTTGTATGCGCCGTTCGCGATCGCGTTCAGCGATGCCGCGTCGCGCCGGTCGTCGTCGAAGCGCTCGGCCGGATAGTGATCGACCGCGATCGCCGGGTCGTACATCAGCTTCCAGCCGGCGCGCTGCACTTCCATGCTGAACGCGGTGTCGTTATGCGTCTGCGCGCCCGCGCCGCGCAGACGCGTGTCGAAGCGCAGGCGCGCGATCGCCGCGCGCCGATAGCTCATGTTCGCGCCCTTCAGCGTGTCGACTTCGCGCGCGCCGCCGACGCCGAGGTGGTGGTTGCCGATGATCTTGCCGGACAGCGTGAGCCGGCCGACGCATTCGCGCGACTCGTCGAGCACGCGGCCCTTCTCGTGCACCCAGTCGCGTCCGCCGACCGCGCCGACACGCGGATCGGCCGCGAACGCGGCCTCGATCCGCGCGAGCCAATCGGCGCGCGGCGCCGCATCGTCGTCGGTGATCGCAACGATGTCGCCGCTTGCCGTGTCGAGGCCCTTGTTCAGCGCGGCGACCTGCCCCGGCACGTCGACCGGCACGATCCGCAGCGGCAGCCCGCCGCCGACCGCCGGATCGGCGAGCCGTTCGTGCGTGGCGTCGTCCTCCGGACGCGCGACGACGATCACCTCGTCGGGCAGCCGCTGCTGACGCTGCAGCGCCAGCAGGCAGCGCGCGAGGTCGGCCGGGCGCCGGTAGGTCGGAACGAGCACGGAAATTTTCATGGTCGGTTCTCCCGTCGGCCGGGCGGCCGCATCGCGCGACGGCCCGGTGTCGTGCAGCGCGTTCATGCGCTCAGGTATTCGTGGACGGCCGCATAGCCGCGGCCGTAGCCGCGCGTCTTCGGCGCCACGCCGTTGAAGATCCCGCCTTCGAGATCGACGCCCGCGGTGCGCAGCCGCTTGATCGCGTCCGCGATCTCGCCCGCCGTGTGCATGCCCGAGCGCAGCACGAGGAACGTCGAGCCTGCCATGCGGCCGATGATCGTCGCGTCGGTCACCGCGAGCACCGGCGGCGAATCGATCAGCACGACGTCGTAGCGCTTGCCGAGCCCTTCGAGGTATTGCGGCAGCCGCGCCGACATCAGGAGCTCGGAGGGGTTCGGCGGACGCGTGCCGGCCGCGATGAACGACAGCCCCTGCACCGGCGTTTCGCGCACCGCCTCCTCGAGCGCCGACTGGCCGCTCAGCAGTTCGGACAGGCCCGGCTGCGCGGTCAGCCCGAAGTAGCGGTCGAGCACGCCGCGGCGCATGTCGGCGTCGATCAGCAGCACGCGCTTGCCCGAATGCGCGAGCAGCACCGCGAGGTTCACGGTCAGGAAGCTCTTGCCGATGCCGGGCGTCGGCCCGGTCAGCACGATCACGCGGTTCTTCGCGTCCATCATCGCGAACTGCATCGCGGTACGCAGGCTGCGCAGGCTTTCGACGCTGAGATCCTTCGGACGCAGGCTCGCGAGGATCGGCCGCGTGCGGCCGCCGCTCTTCTCGGCCGCCGCGTCGAGCTTCGCCTGCTCGGCGCTCTGCGGCACGAGCCCGTAGAGCGGCAGGTTGAACGCGCGCTCGACGCGGTCCGGATCCTCGATGCCCTGGAACAGGTTGCGGCGCAGGAACACGACGCCCGTGCCGAGGATCAGCCCGAGGAACACCGCGGCCGACAGGATCAGCACCTTCTTCGGCTTGACCGGCGCGCCCGGACGCAGCGCCGAGTCGATCAGATGGATGTTGCCGCCCGTGCCGGCCTTCTGCACCGACAGCTCCTGCACGCGGTTCAGCAGCAGCACGTAGATGTCTTCGGCGACCTTCGCGTCGCGCTGCAGCTGCACGGCCTTCACTTCGGTGGCCGGCAGGCTGCGGAAGCGGTTGCTGAATTTCTCCTTCTCGCCCTGCAGTTCCGCGAGCTGCTGCTTCGCGGCGATCACGAGCGGATGCGAATCGGTGAAGCGCTGCGCGAGCGACGCGAGCTGCAGCCGCTGCGCGGCGATCTGCTGTTCGTACTGCACGCTGCCTTCCAGATAGACCTTCGCCTCGTCGCTCGCGTTGATCGAGCCCGACGTGCGCTGGTACTGCGTCAGCGCGGCTTCCGCGCGTTCGAGATCGGCCTTCAGGCGCGGTTCCTCGCCCTTCAGGAAGTCGAGCATCTTGGTCGCCTCGGCCTGCTTCGCGATCACATGCTGGTGCAGATACGACTGCGCGAGCGCGTTGGCGATCGCGGCCGTCTGCTCCGGATCCTTGCCTTCGAGCGAGATCTGCACGACGCCCGTCTGCTTGCCCTGCTCGGACACCTGGATGCCCGACTGGAAGCCGGTGATCGCGTCGAGATCGTTGTAGCGCGTAACCGTAAACTGCGTGCCGGGGCGCGCGACGAGCTTCTGCACGAGCAGCGTGACGCCGCCGCCCTGCGCCGACTCGCCGACGCGGCCGGTCAGCAGCCGCATGCCGTTCTCGTCGGTCAGCACGTAGTTGCCGTTCGGCCCGGCCGTCAGCGTCAGCTTCTTGCCCTCGAGCGCGGGCACGACGTTGATCGAGTCGATGTCGGCGATCTCGCCGCCCCACGCGTACGATTTCAGGCCGAGCCACGGACGCGCCGGTTCGCCGGGCGTCGCAAGCCGCGCCGTGAGGCTGCCGAGCAGCGGGATCGTCTTCGGCACGACCGAGAAGTTCAGCTTGAACTGCTCGACGACCGGCGCGACCACGCCGCGGCTCTTGATGATCTCGATCTCCGCATCGGTCGGCGCCTGCTGCGGGCCGCTGTTGATCATCGCGCCGGTCTGCGTCTGCGTGAGCGCCTGCGTCGTGTTGTCGTTGCCCTCGACGCGCACGTGCACGTCCGCCTGATACACCGGCTTCGCGACGTAGCAGTAGAGGCCGGCGAGCGCGACGACCGCCACCGCGATGCCGAGCAGCAGCCAGATGTCGTCGAGGATCACCTGCAGCAGCTGGCCGAGGACGACGTCCTCTTCGTCGGTCTTCGCGGTCGGATCCGCGTAGGAGTGTTTCGCTTGCGTGTTCACCATTCGTTCCCGCTTGAGTGGTGCCGGGGCGCAGACGCCGCCCCGGCGGATGGCCGCCCTGTGCGGCGTCAGCGCGTGATCTGCCGCATGTAGAAGATCGTCTGGATCGTCGGCAGCACCTGCTGCAGCACGCGGTTGAACTGCACCGAGCCCGCAGTGCTCACGTACACGACGTCGAGCGGCTGCAGCGGGAAGCGGCTCGACAGCATCAGCGCGTCGGGCTGCGTCATGTCGAGACGGAACACTTCGGGCTTCGTCGGGTTGTCGCGCATCCCGCGCATCACGTAGATCTTGCGCGGGTTCGCGTCGGTGTCGAGAATCCCGCCGCCGGCCGTCAGCGCATCGGCGATCGTCAGGCGGCCCTTGAGCATCGGCACCGTGACCGGCGTCTTCACCTCGCCCATGATGAACACGCGGCTGTCGCTGCGGTCCGGCACGTTGATGATGTCGCCCGGCTGCAGCATCACGTTCTGCTGCACTTCGCCGCGGTCGAGCACGCCGTTCGCGTCGAGCGTGTACAGCTTGCCGTCGCGCGTGAGGCGCACGCGCTGCAGGTCGGCCTCGGCCGTCGAGCCGCCCGAGCGCGAGATCGCGTCGACGAGCGTCAGCGGCACGTCGCTGACCGCGAGCGGGCCCGGCTGCTTCACCTCGCCCGTCACCTGCACCTTCTGGCTGCGGAACGACAGCACGCGCACGTCGATCTGCGGATTCTTCACGTAGCGCGCGAGGCGCGAGGTCAGCTCGTCGCGGATCTGCCCGACCGTCTTGCCGGCCGCGCGGATGCGCCCGACGAACGGGAAATAGATCGTGCCGTCCGCGGCGACGGTCTGTCCGTACGGATCGGCCTGGCCCGGCAGCGCGCTCGTATACGGCTGCTGCAGCGCGCCCGCGACGGTCTGCGTCGTGTTGCCGCCGCTCGAGAACGACTGGCCCTGCGGCGTCGTCAGCTCCGGGTGATCCCACACGGTGACGCCGAGGATGTCCTGCGGGCCGACGTGATACACGTACTGCGACGGATCCGTGTAGCGGCCCGGCGGCAGCGGATGCTCGACCTGCTGCTTCTGCAGCTGGTCCATCACGAGCTTGGCGTCGATGTAATGAACCGGATAGGTTTCGGGCTGGCCCTGCCGGCCGTCGTCCTTCAGGTTCGACGAGTCGAGGTAGTTGCCGGGGGCGGTCGCGCACGCGGACAGGAAAGTCGTCAGCGCGACGGCAAGCGCCACCGGGCGCATCGAGCGTTTCAGCATAGTTTTTGCAGCCATCCTTGAACCAGACGTTCGATCAATGAGTAGCTCTCGCGATAGTCGGCCTCGGGGCCGCCATGCGGATCGGCGATCTCGGCGTCTTCCCACTTGCCGAGCAGATGAACCTTGCCGCGCGCGAACGGATCGATCGCTTCCACGGCCGCGATCTGCGCACGCTCGCTGACGAGGATCAGGTCCGCGTCGCGCACGATGCGTCGCGACAGCCGCCGCGACCGGTGCGTCGTCGCATCGACGCCGCGCTCGGCGAGCAGCCGCCGCATCACCGGATCGATGCCGTCGCCGTCGTTCGCGCGAACGCCGGCCGAATGAAACGTCGCACGCGGCCCACCGCGCGATGCGGCGTGCGACTTGAACAGCATTTCCGCCGCGGGGCTGCGGCAGACGTTCGCGTGACAGACGATCAGGATGTTCCGGAACATGGCGTGTCGTGACGAGTAGCGGAAAACGGCGCGTGCACCGGTCACGCGCTGGCGCGGGCGGCGCCCGGCGCGCGCGCGGCGACGGCCTGCCGCGAGCCCGGACGGCCGATCGGGTGATACTCGATGCCGTGCTCGCTCATCGTGTCGGGCTCGTAGAGGTTGCGGCCGTCGAAGATCACGGGCGCTTTCCACAGCCGGCCGAGCGCGGCGAAATCGGGGCTCTTGAACGCCTTCCATTCGGTGACGATCACGAGCGCATCGGCATCGCGCGCGGCCTGCGCCTCGTCGTCGACGAAGCTGAGCCGTTCGAGCCACTCCGGACGATCGGCGAGATCGAGCGTGAGCACGCGGCGCGCCTCGCGCTGCGCGACGGGGTCGTACGCGGCGACGCGTGCGCCGCGCGACAGCAGCTCGGCGATCAGTTCGCGGCTCGGCGCCTCGCGCATGTCGTCGGTGTTCGGCTTGAACGCGAGCCCCCAGAGGCCGAACGTGCGGCCCGTCAGATCCTCGCCGAAGCGCGCGACGATCTTCTCGGCAAGCACGCGCTTTTGCGCGGCGTTCACCGACGACACGGCCTTCAGGATCTGCAGCGTATGCCCGTGTTCATCGGCCGTGCGGATCAGCGCCTCGACGTCCTTCGGGAAGCACGAGCCGCCGTAGCCGCAGCCGGCATAGAGGAAGTGATAGCCGATGCGCGGATCGGAGCCGATCCCGCGCCGCACCGATTCGATGTCGGCGCCGAAACGGTCGGCGAGGTTCGCGAGCTCGTTCATGAACGAGATGCGCGTCGCGAGCATCGCGTTGGCCGCGTACTTCGTGAATTCGGCGGAACGCACGTCCATGTACAGCGTGCGTTCGTGATTGCGGTTGAACGGCGCGTACAGCTTCTTCATCACCTCGCGGGCGCGCTCGCCCGGCACGTCGTCGTCGCAGCCGATCACGATGCGGTCGGGCCGCGTGAAGTCGTCGACCGCCGCCCCTTCCTTCAGAAACTCCGGGTTCGACACGACCGAGAACATCGAATCGTCGCCGCGCTTCGCGAGCTCTTCCGCGACCGCCGCGCGCACGCGCTCCGCAGTGCCGACCGGCACCGTCGACTTGTCGACGATCACCTTGAAGCCCTTCATGTAGCGGCCGATGTTGCGCGCGGCCGCGAGCACGTACTGCAGGTCGGCCGAGCCGTCCTCGTCGGGCGGCGTGCCGACCGCGATGAACTGCACGTCGCCGTGCGCGACGGCCGCCTCGACGTCGGTCGAAAAACGCAGGCGGCCGGCCGCGCGGTTGCGCGCGATCACTTCCTTCAGGCCCGGCTCGTGGATCGGCACGCCGCCGTCGTTCAGCACGTCGATCTTCGCTTGGTCGACGTCGAGACAGAACACGTCGTGGCCGATGTCGGCGAGACAGGCGCCCGTGACCAAACCTACGTAACCGCTGCCGATGATAGTGAGATTCATGATGTGTCGGACCTCTTGACCAATGATTCGAAATTCGTGAAGCCGCGCATGCGGCGCCGCGTCAGTACGCGTTGCTGCCCGTGAAGCCTTTCCACAGCGTCAGCGCGACGATCTTGATGTCGAGCCAGAACGACCAGTTCTGCATGTAGTACAGATCGAGCTTCACGCGCCCCATCATCTTCTCGATCTGGTCGGTCTCGCCGCGATAGCCGTTGATCTGCGCCCAGCCGGTGATGCCGGGCTTGATCCGGTAGCGGAACATGTAGCCCTTGACCAGATCCTTGTAGATGTCGTCGTGCGCGAGCGCATGCGGACGCGGACCGACGACCGACATTTCGCCCTTCAGCACGTTGATGAACTGCGGCAGTTCGTCGAGGCTCGTGCGGCGCAGGAACCGGCCGACGGGCGTCACGCGCGAGTCGTTCTTGGTCGCCTGCGTCACCGTGCCCGCCGCTTCCTGATGCACCTTCATCGAGCGGAACTTGTAGATCTCGAACTCGTGTCCGTCGATGCCCTTGCGCTTCTGCCGGAAGAACACGGGCCCCGGCGAGGTCGCCTTGATCAGGCACGCGATCACGAGCATCAGCGGCGCGAGCATCACGAGCGCGGCAAGCGCGAACATCCGGTCGAACACGAACTTCGGCAGGATCCGCACGTCGGTGATCGGCGACGCCGCGAGGTTGATGGCCGGCACGCCGAGCACCTCGACCACTTCCTGGTTGAAGAACGACAGACTGCGCACGTCCGGAATGAAGCGGATGTTGACGAAGTCGTGACGAAACACCGTGACGATCTGATGAATCCGCCGCTCTTCCGAAATCGGCAACGTCAGCCACAGCTCGCGGATCGCGCGGCTGCGCACGAGCCAGACCAGCGATTCGAACTGCCGCTCGATACGCACGTCGTCGAGCGCGACGTCGCCGGGCGCCGCGTCCTCGTCGTACACGCACACCGGGTTGAAGCCCGCCTCCGGACGCGCACGCATCTGCGCGATCAGCCGCCGCGCAGCCGGCGTGCCGCCGACGATCGCGACCGCCTTCAGGTTGAAGCCGCCGCGACGCAGCCGCCGCAGCACCGCATGCACGCACGCCTTCGAGCCGGCGAGCAGCGTGACCGTCGCGATCGCCCAGTAGCCGAGCCACAGCCGCGACAGTTCGCCCGACTGATGAAAGCTGAAACTCATCAGGATGCCGGCAAGCTCGACGACGAGCCATGCGAACGCGACGCGGCCCATCAGCCCGACGAGCCGCTTGCCGCGCCAGGACTGATAGATGCCGAATGCAGGAAAGCACACGACGACGAGCAGGCAGTCGAACAGCACCATCGTGCGCTGCAGGTCGCTGAACCACACGTTGCCGCGATGCAGCGCGGCGGCGATCAGCGCTCCCGCCACGACCATCGCGATATCGATGACTCTCGCCAGCACGCTCAACATGTTCGCTTCCTCTTTGAACAGTCGTTTGCCGAACAGCTCCTCGTGCAGCCCGTGCCGCACCTTCGATTCAAACGTTGCATGTCGCTATTGAACCGACAAGAAAATTCCTCCCGCAAGCGCACAAGTATTTCGAAAAATAATCGGCAATTCTTGCCGCGCGGTTCGCGAATTAAATCGGCATGTTTTCCCGCTTATTTCCACCGACGCGCATATTTCGGAAGCATTTCGTCGGCCTGAACCCGTTGTCGGGTCTATCTCGGCGGCCGGTGCGCCGAATTATTTTTTATTTTTTTATCGTGCTGCCCGCGAGGCGCGGAAAATTTTCCCGTGGCAATGAAACGGCAATGATAGACAAAGGCGTCCGATTTTATTGTCGATTTACTTCGTGCTACAACGAAAGGCACTGACTTCAATCGAGGAGAGTGCCATCATGAATGCCCCGACCGTGACGGCCGACACGCACGACGTCGCCGCTGCCGCCCCTGCCGTCGGCACGCGCGTCGCCGTGCAGCCGGTGATCCTTGCCGGCGGTTCCGGCACGCGCCTGTGGCCGATGTCGCGCGAACACTATCCGAAGCAGCTGATCGGCCTGCTCGGCGACCATTCGCTGCTGCAGTCCACCGCGCTGCGTCTCGACGGCCTGACGGCCGGCCATCCGCTGAACGACGACGTGCTGATCGTCTGCGGCGAAGATCATCGCTTCACGACCGCCGAACAGTTGCGTCTGACCGGCAAGCGCGCATCGATCGTGCTCGAGCCGATCGGCCGCGACACCGCGCCCGCGCTGACGCTGGCCGCGCTGAAGATCGTCGCGAGCGGCGACGATGCAGTCATGACCGTGATGCCGGCCGACCATGCGGTCGCCGATCTGCCGCGCTTTCACGCGGCCGTCGCGGCCGGCGTGCACTGCGCGGCGCAAGGCCGCATCGCGACGATGGGCATCGTGCCCGACCGCGCGGAGACGGGCTACGGCTACATCCGCGTCGGCGCGCCGCTCGGCGACGCCGGCACCGGCAGCCTCGACGTGCGCCGCCTCGACCGCTTCGTGGAGAAGCCGCATCTCGAACTCGCGCAGCAGTACGTCGCGTCCGGCGAATACTGGTGGAACAGCGGGATCTTCATCGTGCGCGCGTCGGTCTGGCTGAACGCGATCCGCGAACTCGAGCCCGCGATCTATGCGGCCTGCGAGCAGGCGATCGCGCAGGGTCGCGACGACGGCGACTTCTTCCGCGTCGATCGCGACGCGTTCGCCGCGTCGCCGTCGAACTCGATCGACTACGCCGTGATGGAGCCGCTCGCGAACCGGCCGTCGCTCTGCGAAAGCGTCGTCGTGCCGCTCGATGCGGGCTGGTCCGACGTCGGGTCGTGGGACGCGATCTGGCAGATCCTGCCGAAGGACGATGCGGACAACGTCGGCCGCGGCCACGTGCTGTTCGAGAATGCCGACTCGACGTTCGCGCATGCGGAAAGCCGGCTCGTCGCGTGCGTCGGCACGCATAATCTCGTCGTCGTCGAAACGCCGGACGCCGTGCTCGTCGCCGACAAGTCGCGCGTGCAGGACGTGAAGAAAATCGTCGGGCGCATCAAGGCCGAACACGGCGCGGAAGCGACCGACCACCGCAAGGTGCATCGTCCGTGGGGCCATTACGATTCGGTCGACATGGGCGAGCGCTTCCAGGTCAAGCGCATCGTCGTGAAGCCCGGCGCGCGGCTGTCGCTGCAGATGCATCATCATCGCGCCGAGCACTGGATCGTCGTGCGCGGCACCGCGCGCATCACGCGCGGGGACGAGACGTTCCTGCTGTCGGAGAACGAATCGACCTATATCCCGCTCGGCGTCTCGCATCGCCTCGAGAATCCCGGCAAGATGCCGCTCGAGCTGATCGAGGTGCAGTCGGGCGCGTATCTCGGCGAAGACGACATCGTGCGCTTCGACGATACGTACGGCCGTCAGTAACGCGAAAAGAAACGGGGCGCCGCATCGCGGCACCCCGGCATCGAACGGCTGATCGTCGAACGCGCGCGGGCAAGGCCCGCGCGTGTCGCGTACGCGCCGTTCAACCGACGCGATACGCGTATTCGTGGCGATCGCCCTGCCCCGGATCGTTGCGGCTCTCCGCCAGCGCGCCCGAAGAACGACGCTCGGCGATGAAGCGCTTGATGTCCGACTCCGCACGCGCGAGCGCGGACAGCCCGGCGATCACTTCGCTTTGCGGCGCACGCAGCGGCGTGTCGCTTGCACCGTGTCGGTCGACCCACTGACGCGCCCAGTCGAGCGCATACTGCTCGGCTTCCTCCGGATCGGTGAAGCGCGGGCCGATCAGCCCCGAGCGTTCGACGCGCCGGTCGTCCTGCACGATCTCGGCCCAGGCGCGATACATCAGGTTCTGCACCGGCTGCGCGATGCCGTAGATCGTATAGCCGCGATACTCGTCGATCTGCGGCTCGGCGGAGCCGAAGCTCGCGGACGACACGCGCGCATGACGCAGCGGCGAGCCGGGCACCGCGAACGACGTGCGGCGCGGCGCCTCCTCTTCGTCGTGCGGGGCGACGTGCGACGCGCCTTCTCCGTTCCACGCGGGCGATTGCGCGACCGGCAGTTGCCACGACTCCGGGTTCTGCCAGAACACGCCGCGCAGGCGCGCGGCTTCCGGCGCCGGTTCCGCGGGGCACGCGGGCGCGGCCGGTGCGGGCGGCGGCGGCACGTAGGCGAACGTGCGGCCGCTGAACTGCGTGAGCACGTCGATCATCTGCAACAGCGTGCCGTTCGCGAGCCATTCCTCATAGCGGCGACGACACGTAGGGCCCGACGGATAGCGTCCCGGCAATTTCGACCAGGCCTCGCCCGTGGTCAGGATCCAGAGCACCGCATTGGCGACGACGCGCGGCTCAGCGCGCGGCCGGCCCCGGCGGTTCAGCCGGATGGGTTCATCGGCGATCAGCGGTGAAAGACGAAACCACTCTTCATCGTTAAGCTCATCGAAGAACATAGTAGATCTCTCCACGCAGCCAGGCCGGGGCTGCGATCGGCGGCGCCGCTGCGACGGGTCGCGGCGGCGGCCAGGTTGCACATTATGGTTATCCGGTTGTGCATGCCGGCTCGACACCGCACAGCGACGGTGCCGCGATTCCCGGCAATGGCGCACAGATCGCGGTCTCACTCCAATGTGGGAATTTTTGTGCACGAAGCATACCACCGCTAGGGTTTGTCTCAATATGACAATGACTTAATGTTACGTACTGAAACAACCTGCCAAACATGCCGATTCCGTTTATCGATCGATTTTTTTAAGCGATGTTTATCGGCGCGGCCGCAAAGGCCCGCGGGACGGGGCTCTGCGGGATGTCGAAGCGCACGCCGCGACAGCGCTCGGCACGTGATCCGACCCTATCCGGTAACAAAATGGCTGCGTTTCCGTTGAAATCGGTAAATCCTGGATAAATACGTAACAAAACGCACGCGAATCGGTAAATCATTCGAATTGCCCGTGCGTCGATTATCCCGATGCACAATCTTTTAATTGTTTCTCTGCGAGCAATGAAAGCGACGTGACGCGGCACGCACGGTGTTTCCCTGCATGCAAGCGTGCGAGTGCGCGAGATCAGCGCAGATCGCCGACCAGCGACGCCGCCACGTCGCGATCGATCGGTTGCGCGGGCAACGTATAGGCGGGATGGTCGCAGCCGATCGACAGCGCCGCGCCGTCCTTCAGCGCGGCGCGCATCGGCGCGCTCAGTTCGAAGCGCACGAAATGCACGGCCGACGTCTTCTGCGCGTTGTCGCGTTCGAGATCCTCGTCGGCGATCGCATACACCGGCTCGTGCCCGTCGACCTGCACGTAAACGCGATCCTCGATCCCGATCAGCCGCGCGAGCGCCGCGCGCCGTTCGGCCTCGTGCTCGTACTCGATCTGCATCGTGGCCTTCAGGTTCGTGCCGTCCGGCACGAGCGGCAGATACGCTTCGAGTTCGCCTTCGATGCCCGCTTGGTCGAAGATCTTCTCGATGTGCAGCATCTCCTGGATCTGATAGCGGATCGTCGTCTCGTCCTCGAACAGGAAGCGCAGATGGTTGCCGAGCGACACCGCACGACGACGCTTGTAGGCGACGAGCCGTGCGTGTTCGGCCTTGCGGATCTTCGCGTACGCTTCGAGCGTCAGCAGGGAATCGCGGGTCAGCGTCATCGCCATGTCCTCGTTCGTCGTCGGTCAGATGCCGTATGCGCGTCGCAGCAGCGTCAGCGGATGCGCGAGCGGCGCCGCCCGCAGCCCCTTTTCGTCGATGCCCTGCGCGATGTGATGGCCGGCCAGCGCGCAGTCGGACGCGATCACGTCCGGCTGCGGTTCGGCCATCGCCGCAAACACCGGGCCGCCGATCCGCATCGCGTCCGCATGGAACGCCTTTTTCACGCCGAACGTGCCCGCGTGTCCCGAGCAGCGCTCGACCACCTTCACGCGCGTATCGGGCACGAGCGACAACGCGTCGGCCGTCTTGCGCCCGATGTTCTGCACGCGCGCGTGGCACGGCACGTGATACGACACGGTGCCGAGCGCCTGCGTGAAATCGGTCTTCAGCAGACCGTCGCGATGCCGCGCGATCAGGTATTCGAACGGATCCCAGAACGCGTCGGCGACGGCGCGCACTGCCGCGTCGTCGGGAAACATCAGCGGCAGCTCGCTCTTGTACATCAGCACGCAGCTCGGAATCGCGCCGAGCAGCGCGTAGCCGTCGCGCGCGTAGCGTTCGAGCACCGGCACGTTCGCTGCCTTCTTCGCGGCGACGCCGGCGAGATTGCCCTGTTCGAGCATCGGCATGCCGCAGCACGCTTCGCGCGTCACAAGTTCGTACGGGATGTCGTTGTGCGCGAGGATCGCGAGCAGGTCGTGGCCGATGCCCGGTTCGTTGAAGTTCACGTAGCAGGTCGCGTAGACCGCGACCTTGCCCGGCGTGCGTTCGCCGTCGCGCACCGGCGGTGCGGACGAGCGCGCGGCCCCGCGCCGGAACGTGCGCGGCGCGAACTCGGGCAGCCAGGCGCGGCGGTCGACGCCGAGCACCGCTTCGAGCGCGTGGCGCGCGGGCGGCGTGCGGTTCACCGCGTTCACCGTCTGCGTGACGACCGGGATGCCGGCGAGATGGCCGAGCGCGTCGGTGTTCGACAGCACCTTGTCGCGCAGTGCGACCTCGCCGCGCTTGTAGCGTGCGGCCTTCGCGCGCAGCATCAGATGCGGAAAGTCGACGTTCCATGCGTGCGGCGGCACGTAGGGACACTTCGTCATGTAGCAGAGATCGCACAGATAGCACTGATCGACAACGTTGCCGAACGCCTGCTTCGGCACTTCGTCGATGTCGCCGGACGGCGTGTCGTCGACGAGGTCGAACAGCGATGGAAACGCGCCGCACAGCGACACGCAGCGACGGCATCCGGCGCAGATGTCGAACACGCGCGTCATCTCCGCATCGATGGCGGCCTGGTCGTAGAACGCGTCGGACTGCCAGTCGAGCGGATGCCGCGTCGGCGCTTCGAGACTGCCTTCCTTGTGAGGCATGGGATGCTCCAGCGGCGCGCGCAGGCGCGCCAGCGCGGCCCGCGCGAGGCGGGCAGCGACGGACGAACGGTGGCGCGCGAGCGGCCGCGTCAGTCGACGAGGCCTTCCAGTGCCTTCGTGTAGCGGTTCGCGTGACTGCGCTCGGCCTTCGCGAGCGTCTCGAACCAGTTCGCGATCTCGTCGAAGCCTTCTTCGCGCGCGGTCTTCGCCATGCCCGGATACATGTCGGTGTATTCGTGCGTCTCGCCGGCGATCGCCGATTCGAGGTTCAGCCGCGACGATCCGAACGGCAGGCCGGTCGCCGGATCGCCGACGGTCTCCAGATATTCCAGGTGGCCGTGCGCGTGACCGGTCTCGCCTTCGGCGGTCGAGCGAAACAGCGCGGCGATGTCGTTCTGGCCTTCGACGTCGGCCTTCGACGCGAAATACAGATAGCGCCGGTTCGCCTGCGATTCGCCGGCAAACGCGGCCTTCAGGTTCTCTTCGGTTTTGCTGCCCTTGAGTTCAGCCATTTGCGCCTCCGTTCGAGTCGGCGCGGCCGCGTAAAAGACCGGGCCGATGAAGTATGTGGGGAGCGATGCATGCGTGCGCGGCACGTATCGTGCTCTTTAATCTAGGTGCTCGCGCGCGCTTCCCCCAATAGGCTTTTTCAATCCGGCCGATAGCGCGCGGGCGGCAGGCGAAAGCGCGCCGGCTGAATCACGCGTCGGTCGCGCGCTTGAGCAGCAGCTCCCTTTCGCGTTCGTTGCGCGTCAGCTCCGCCGCGCGGCGAAACTCGGCCTTCGCTTCGTCGGCGCGGCCGAGCTTCGCGAGCAGGTCGCCGCGCACGCTCGGCAGCCAGTGATAGCGCGCGAGCGCCGGATCGTCGCGCAGCGCGTCGACGAGTTCGAGCGCGGCGGCCGGCCCGAACGCCATGCCGACCGCGACCGCGCGATTCAATTCGACGACGGGCGACGGTGCGACTTCGGCGAGCGCATCGTACAGCGCGACGATCTGCGCCCAGTCGGTGTCGGCCGCACGGCGCGCGCGCGCGTGGCACGCGGCCAGCGCCGCCTGCAGGGCGTAAGGCCCGCGCACGCCGCCGAGCTTCGTCGCGCGCTCGAGCGCCGCGAGCCCGCGCCGGATCAAGAGCGGATCCCAGCGGCTGCGATCCTGATCGAGCAGCAGCACGGGCCTGCCCTGCGCATCGGTGCGCGCATGCATCCGCGACGCCTGCAGTTCCATCAGCGCGACGAGCCCGAGCACTTCGCTTTCGTTCGGCGCGAGCCCGGCCAGCACGCGGCCGAGCCGCAGCGCCTCGTCGCAGAGCGCCGGGCGCATCCAGTCGTCGCCGGCCGTCGCCGCATAGCCTTCGTTGAAGATCAGATAGATCACTTCGAGCACCGACGCGAGCCGCGCAGGTCGCGCGTCGGCGGCCGGCACCTCGAAGGGCACGCGCGCGGCCGCGAGCGTGCGCTTCGCCCGCACGATCCGCTGTGCGATGGTCGGCTCCGGCGTCAGGAATGCGCGCGCGATCTCGCCCGTCGTCAGGCCGCCGAGCAGCCGCAGCGTCAGCGCGACGCGCGCATCGGTCGACAGCACCGGATGGCACGCCGTGAAGATCAGTCGCAGCAGATCGTCGCCGATGTCGTCGTCGCGCGCGTCGGCAAGCGCATCGGCGATGTCCGGCACCACGTGCGCTTCGAGCGCGTCGAGCTCGTGGCCGAGCTGGCTGCGCTTCGCGGCATGCAGCGCTTCCTGCCGGACCCGATCGAGCGCGCGCCGCTTCACGGCCGTCATCAGCCACGCGGCCGGATTGTCGGGCACGCCGTCGACCGGCCAGTGCTCGAGCGCGGCGACGAGCGTGTCCTGCGCAAGCTCCTCGGCCACGCCGACGTCGCGTACCACGCGCGCGGCCCGCGCGATGATCTTCGGCGCCTCGATGCGCCACACGGCTTCGATGGCACGATGCGTCGCGTCATGCGTCACGATGCCTCCGCCGCGGCATGCGCGCCCGGTTCGACATGGATCAGCCCCCACGCGTGGCCGTCCGGATCGGTGAACGCATGGCCATACATGCCGGGATACTCGTCCGGCGCGTCCGGCACGGTGCCGCCGGCCGCGCGCGCGGCGGCCACCACGCGATCGACCTCGTCGCGGCTCTCGCACGACAGGCACGGCAGGATCTGCACGTGCGTCGCCGGTTCGACGATCGTCTTGTCGGTGAAGGTCTGGAAGAACGGCCGCACGAGCAGCATCGCGAAGATCGCGGCGCCGATCCGCAGGCAGGCGGCCTGCTCGGTCGTGTAGGCCGGCTCGATCGCGAAGCCGAGCGCCTGATAGAAGGTCTGCGCGCGCGGCAGGTCGGTCACGGGCAGATTCACGAAGATCGCGTTGTGCATGGCGCTCGCTCCGGTGACGATAGCGTCAGACTGCGTGGCCGAGGCCGGTCTGGATGTCGCGGAACCGCTCGACCGCGTCGCTCGGCGTCAGGTCGTCGAGTTCCAGGAGCGGACGCACCTCGATCTCCGCATCCATCTCGGCGCCGAACGGTGCCGGGAAGCGGCGCGTCCATTCGAGCGCTTCTTCGCGCGAACGCACCTGGATCAGCGTGTAGCCGGCGATCAGTTCCTTCGTTTCCGCGAACGGCCCGTCGATCACCGTGCCCTTGCCGCGCGTGTAGCGCACGCGCCAGCCCTGGGCGCTGGGCTGCAGGCCCGTCGCGTCGAGCAGCACGCCCGCTTTCGCGAGTTCCTCGTGATAGACCGTCATCGCCTCGACCAGCCGGTCGTCCGGCAACGCACCGGACTCGCTGACCGCATTCGCCCGCACCATGATCATGAATCGCATCGCTCGCTCCTTGTCGTCGGTGGAAAACGGCATCGATTCATCGACGCCTTGTCCGAACGACGAACGGCCCGCGACCGGATCGACGCGCGGCGCATCGCATCAGGGTAAATACCTAGTCAAACGACGGGCAGGCGCCGACGCGGCGCGGCCTCACAGAAAACACGGACCGACCGCGCGGACCTCGACCGTGCACCATTGCGCGGCCGGGCACGCGCGAGCGATGTCGAGCGCTTCGTCGCGCGTCTCGACGTCGACGAGGAAAAAGCCGCCGACCATCTCCTTCGCCTCGGCGAACGGGCCGTCGACGATGCGCGTCTCGCCGTCGCGTACCTGCACGCGCGTGCCGCGCTCCGAGCGCTCGAGCGATTCGACCGCGCGCAGCACGCCGCGCGCTTTCAGCGATTCGGCGAAATCGACCATCCGCGCGTAAAGCGCCTGCCCTTCCTCGAGCGTGCGTTCGGCACGCTGATCGGTCGGTTCGACGATCAACAGCATGTACGACATGAGTGTGTCTCCTTGTGCAAATGCGCTGCATCGCGGCGCGCCGCCGCGCGGCGATGCGGCCGATGCGGGCCGGCGCGCGGGCGGGATTCCGGATTGTCGTACCGACAGGCGCCGCTGTCACGCGCGCAAGAACGCGCCGGCATCCGATTGCGCGCGCAATCGGTGCTCGATTACAACACCATGCGCGTCGCGCGCATTCCGCGCCTGCCGCGCGGCCACCGTGCGCAGCGGCATACCGCCCGCCGCGCCCCGTCCCGTGCGGCTCGCGCGCAGGCGGGCGCGAGCGGGCACGGATGCTGCTCCAGTTCAAGAGGCGCATGGTGCAATTGCATCAACATAAGCCATGCAACGGCACTATTTACCGGACACGTCGCCGACGCGATATTTACCGCACTTTCGTTCGCACGGCCGTCACGCACGTTGCCCGGTTCGAACCGCGCATTTTTTATCGGCCGCGCGGCCGCGTGCGGCGGGCGACCGGGCCGTCGGGCGAACGAATCGAAACGGGTTTCGAAACTTGATTCGGTTATCGGAATCACATTCGTTGTTGCGATTCGCCTTATCGTCAAACTTTTTGCGTGGACCAAAGGAGGATAAACACCATGGCGCTCACCGACTCGATCGAACACAAGCTCGACCGCGGCTTGTCCGAAGTCCGGCGCACGGGCCGGCGCGTGGGCCGCACGACGCGTTCCGCCGCCCGCGATCTGCAGGCGGACGTGCAGGACGATCTGCGCGGGCTGGTCGACGAACTCGAAGATCTGCTGAAGAACGACGGCGACGGCGATATCGCCGCGCTGCGCAAGCGCGTGCAGGCACGCCTCGACGAAGCGCGCAGCACGGTCGACTACGCGTCGGGCACCGCAGCCGCGCGACTGCGCGATTCGGCCGAACGCGTGTCGCAGGTCGTGCACGAGAACCCGTGGCAGACCGCGGGCGTCGTCGCCGGCCTCGCGTTCGTTGCGGGCCTGCTCCTTGCCCGCCGTTGAACGGGGCCGGCCGCCCCGCCCGTCCTCAACCAGACAACGAAGGAGAACCGCCATGCAGAAATCCCTCGCCATGAAAGCCGCCGCCGCCGTGATGCTCGGCAGTCTCGCACTCGCCGGCTGCACGACCACGCCGAACAAGTCCGACACCGCCTCGACGAGCGCATCGAAGCGCGAATCGATCGACGCGAGCGTCAACGCGACGCTGTCGCGCCTGTATTCGACCGTACCGGGTTCGCGCGACCTGGTCGCCAAGGCGCGCGGCGTGCTCGTGTTCCCGAACGTGCTGCAGGCCGGCTTCATCGTCGGCGGCCAGTCCGGCAACGGCGCACTGCGCGTCGGCGGCAGCACCGTCGGCTACTACAACACGTCGTCGCTGTCGGTCGGCCTGCAGGCCGGCGCGCAGTCGAAGGCGATCGTGTTCCTGTTCATGACGCAGCAGGCGCTCGACGAGTTCCGCAACTCGGACGGCTGGTCGGCCGGCGCCGGCGCATCGGTCGCGCTCGTGAAGACGGGGGCGAACGGCGCCGTCGACACGAACACGGCCACCGCGCCGGTTCAGGTCATCGTGCTGACCAACGCCGGCCTGATGGGCGACGTGTCGGTCAACGGCACGAAGGTCACGCGCCTGCACATCTAAGCTGCGCACGGCGCGGCTCGCGCCGCGCCGCGCTCCTACCACCGCAACGCCGCGGCCTCGGCCGCGGCGTTTTCGTGTCGGCCGCGACAGCGGCTATGATGGCGGCACTTTTTACGGGATACTCCCGAACGGGCCGCCCTGCGCGCTCGTCCGCGAATCCACGACGTTCGCGAGCCGATCGCACGCCGGGTCACGCGATTCACTACAACGAAGCATCAATCTGCACATGTCACCCATGGATAGCGGACACGATCATCAAAAATTCTTCTATTTCCTGCTGTTCGCCGTCACCGTCGGACTATGCTGGGTCCTCGCGCCGTTCTTCGGCGCGGTGTTCTGGGGCACCATTCTCGCGATCCTGTTCCAGCCCGTGCAGCGCTGGCTCGCGGCGCGCTTCGGCAAGCGCCGCAATCTGGCCGCGCTGCTGACGCTGACGCTGATCATCCTGATCGTGATCCTGCCGCTCGTGTTCGTCACCGCGACGCTCGTGCAGGAAATCGCCTACGTGTACCAGGAGCTGAAGGACGCGCAGCCGAATTATTCGAAGTACTTCCAGGACGTCATCCACGCGCTGCCGACGTCGATCCAGCATCTGCTCGCGAAATACGGGCTCACCAACATCCCCGGCATCCAGAAGAAGCTGACCGACGGCGCCGCGGCGATCAGCCAGTTCGCGGCGGCCCAGGCGCTGAGCATCGGGCAGAACACGTTCCAGTTCATCGTCAGCTTCGGCGTGATGCTCTACATGGTGTTCTTCCTGCTGCGCGACGGCGGCGAGATCGGGCGTCGCGTGCGCCGCGCGCTGCCGCTCGACGAAGAACACAAGAACCTGCTGCTCGCGAAGTTCACGACCGTGGTGCGCGCAACCGTCAAGGGCAACATCGCGGTCGCGCTCGTGCAGGGCATTCTCGGCGGATTGATCTTCTGGATCCTCGGGATTCAGGGCGTCGTGCTGTGGGGCGCGCTGATGGCGTTCCTGTCGCTGCTGCCAGCGATCGGCGCGAGCCTCGTGTGGGTGCCGGCCGCGCTCTACTTCCTCGCGACCGGCGCGGTCTGGAAGTGCGTGATCCTCGTCGCGTTCTGCGTCGGCGTGATCGGCCTCGTCGACAACCTGCTGCGCCCGATCCTCGTCGGCAAGGACACGAAAATGCCCGACTGGGTCGTGCTGATCTCGACGCTCGGCGGGATGGCGCTGTTCGGCATCAACGGCTTCGTGATCGGGCCGCTCGTCGCCGCGCTATTCATGGCGAGCTGGGACATCTACGCGCGCGCCGAACAGGAAGCGTGACGGGTGCAGGCAGGCCGCGCGTCACGGATGCGCGATCCGGACGATCACCGGCACGGGCCTGCCAGCATCGTCCGGCACCGCGATCGTCAACGTCCCGCCGTGCGGGCCGACACGCTGCATGCCGCGCTCGACGGGCACCGCGCGACTGCCGCCCGCCTCGCGCCACACCGCATGCACGCGCGAACGCGCGGGCTCGCCAAGCGGCGCGCCGTCCGCGCCGATCAGCGTCAGCTGCGCGCCGGGCAGCCGCCGGCCCTGCGCATCGACACGCAGCGTGGCCGCGGTGCGCTGGCTGTCGACCGTCGCCACCGGCGCGCGATCCAGCGTCACGTCGTAGCGGTCGACCAGCGCGCCGGTGAAGCGCACGATGCCGCCCGGCGCCGTTGCCGGGGCGGCCGCGGCATTCGCGATCGTCAGCACGGCGCCCAACGCAGCGAATGCCGCCTGCCACACTGAGGCGCCGCCGCACCTCGTCAATCGGCCCCTCGCCGCGCGCGCATGCCACCTGCCGTTCGTCCGCATGTCGTCCCTCCTTCTGCCGTGCGCCGAAATAAAAACGGCGTGACGAATGCGTCACGCCGCGTCGTTTTCCGGTCATCACTTTAGACAGGCGAACCCGAAAGAGATATAGGACGATTCCTAAATCGATGCGCGCTTAGCGGGACTTTTGCCCATTCCGCCGCGCAGTACCGGGCGCGTCAGACCGCGCACATCCCGCCGTCGAGCACGAGTTCGGCGGCCGTCATGAAACGGCTCTCGTCGGATGCGAGATAGACGGCCGCATGCGCGATGTCGTCCGGTTCGCCGAGCCGGCGCAACGGAATGCCGCGCGCGAGCCGGCGCGTCGCATCGCGCTCGCCGAGCGTGCGGAACAGCGGCTCCATGATGCCTGTGCGGATGAACGCCGGATGAATCGAATTGCAGCGCACGTCGAGTTCGCGCCGCGCGCAGTCGATCGCGATCGACTTCGTCAGCGACGCGACCGCCGCCTTCGACGCGTTGTACGCGGTGAAATCCGGTTCGACCTTGAACGCGGCGACCGACGAGATGTTGACGATCGACGCCGGGCGGCTCGCGCTCAGATACGGCAGCGCATGCTTGCAGCCGAGCACGATGCTTTCGACGTTTACGGCCATCACGCGCCGCCATTCGTCGAGTTCGATCTGCGCGGGCGCGGCGATCGAGCCGACGCCCGCGTTGTTGACGAGCACCGACAGCGCGCCCATCGCGTCGTTGGCCTGCGCCAGCAGTGTCTGCCAGCGCGCTTCGTCGCGCACGTCCTGCTCGGCGGCGAACGCGACCGGCGTCGCATGGCCCGCATTCAGTTCCGCTGCGAACGCGTCGAGCGCCGCGCGGTCGGCGACGTCGGTCAGGAATACACGCGCGCCCTGCTCGACCATCCGGCGCGCGATCGCGCGGCCGAGGCCGCCCGCGGCACCGGTGATGTACGCACACTTGCCGGCGAGACGCGGCGCAACGGCTGTCATGATGGGAACGGCTCCTGTCGTGAAGTGTCGTCGCGAATCGATGCCGCGACGCGCAGCGTGTCGTGGCGGCCGGGCCGCGGATCGCCGCCCGGCGCGCCACGCGAGTGGATGGTCAGGACCGGCCGGCCTGCGCCGGATGCACGAACGCGCAGAGTTGCGGCGAGTGCGTATCGATCATCTGCTGGAACGGCACGCGATGGCCGTAGGCGATACCGGACACCAGCAGCAGACACACGGCCGCAGCGCCCGGCGAGAACGACCGCTTCGGCGCGCGCACGTAGGCGCGCACGAACACGATCGCGACGAGCGCACCGAGCAGCCAGCCGGCGATCACTTCGGGAACGGTATGCGAATCGTCGAACACGCGTGCGACGGCCGTGACCGCACCGATCGCGAGGCCCGCCGCGACGCCCGGCGCGCTGCCGGGCCGGAACGCGTGCCACAGCATGGCGAGGGCCACGGTCCAGACCGACGTCGACAGCATCGTATGGCCGCTGATCATCCGGAAATCGAACGCCGGCAGCGCGACGCCGCAGCCCGCATAGAGGATCTTCGTCGCACCGACGAGCGCCATGCCGGCCGCGAGCAGCGCGATCCAGCGCACCGCGAGCCGCCAGTTCGACACGGCGAGCCACCCCGCGCACGTGAGCGCGATCGGCAAGGTCAACGCGGCATCGCCTATGTTGCTGATTTGACTCCACATATTGCATTCGCACGACGGCTGAAAGCGCGCAGTTTAACGCATGCGCGCGAGGCGTCTGTGTCAGCGTGTGTCAGGCTGTATCAGCCCGCGACACCGCTGATCAGCAGCAGATTCGTTCCGGTGATCGCCGCGAACAGCACCCATGCGAGCGCCTGCATGCCGCGGCCGATCGTGTGCTCGCCCATTGTCGCGCGATCGCTGACCGAACGGATCAGCGGCCACATCGCGAACGGCAGCTGCAGGCTCAGCAGCACCTGGCTCCATACGAGCAGTCGGCCGACCGAATGTTCGCCAAGCCACAATACGCCGAACAGCGCGGGCACCAGCGCGAGCCCGCGAGTGATCAGCCGGCGCTGGTAGCACGGAATCTTCATGTGCAGGAAGCCGTCCATGATGACCTGGCCGGCGATCGTGCCCGTCAGCGTCGAGCTCTGGCCCGATGCGAGCAGCGCGATGCCGAACAGCAGCGCGGCCGCGCCGCCCGCGATCGGCGTAATCAGGCTGTACGCCTGCTCGATGTCGGTCACGTGCGTCTGGCCCGTCGCATGGAACGCGGCGGCCGCGACGATCAGGATCGCCGCGTTCACGAGCATCGCGACGAACAGCGACACGCAGGTGTCGATGCGCACCAGCGCGAGCGTGTCGCGGATCGTGCCGCGCGCGCCGCCGATCACGCGCCGCGTCTGCACGACCGACGAATGCAGATAGAGGTTGTGCGGCATGATCGTCGCGCCGACGATGCCGAGCGCGAGCACGACCGCGTCGTGGCGGTCGTGGCCCGGCGCGCCCGGTACGAGGCCGGCGGCGACGGCGCGCCAGTCGGGCGGCGTGATCGCGACCTGCGCGACGAAGCAGAACGCCATCGTCGCGATCAGCGCCAGCACGATCGCCTCGATCTGGCGAACGCCCTTGCCCTGCAGACCGAGCACGATCACCGTGTCGAGCGCGGTCAGCACGATGCCCCACGCAAGCGGCACGCCGAGCAGCAGCTTGAACGCGAGCGCGCAGCCCAGCACTTCGGCGATGTCGCAGGCGATGATCGAGACCTCGGCCGTCAGCCACTGCACGACGCGTCCGAACGGTCCGTAACGGTCGTAGCTCGCCTGCGCGAGATCGCGGCCGGCGACGAGGCCGAGCCGCGCGGCGAGCATCTGCAGGAAGATCGCGGAGACGCTCGACAGCGCGACGACCCACAGCAGCGCATAGCCGAACTGCGAGCCGGCCTGGATGTCGGTCGCCCAGTTGCCGGGGTCCATGTAGCCGATCGCGACGAGCAGGCCCGGTCCGAAGAAACGCTTGAGCTTCAGCCAGCGCGACGCGCCGGCCTCGATCGTGATGCTGCCCTTTACTTCCGACGGGCAGAACGGCGCAGTAGCGGTGGTGGGGAGGAAGCGCATGGAAACCGGGGCTCGAAATCGCGATACGGCGATTTTACGGATATCCGGCCCGTTTTTTCGTGCGCGTCGTCGCGCACGATCCGATGCGGCGGCGGCACGCCGTTCACGCGCGCGTTCTCGGGCGCCGGCAAGGCGGCGCCGTTCGCGAGCATCCGTTCGCGTTCGGCGACGCGAAATTCCGTCGGCGACATCAGCATGCGCTGACGAAACAGCTTCGCGAGACGCTCGCCGCTGCCGAAGCCCGTGCGGCGCGCGACCTTGTCGGCCGGCAGCATCGTATGAACGAGCATGTGACACGCCCGCTCGAGGCGCACGTGCTGCACGAACTCGGTCGGCGTCACGCCGATCTCCTTCTTGAAGCGCCGCAGGAAATTGCGCTCGCTCATCGCGGCCGCGCGCGCGATCTGCGCAATCGACACGCGCTCGACGCTCTGCACGCGCAGCCGCTGCGCCGACATCCGGATCGGCGGGCTCGCGCTCAGTTCGCGAAACGCCCACATCGACTGCACATAGCGCTGCTCGACGGGGCGCAGCAGGTTCGACGCGATTTCCTCGGCTACGCTATCGCCCAGGTCGGCGCGAAACATGTCGAGCGCGGCCGTGAACACGGCGGTGTCCGCTTGCTGCAGCTCGGCCGCACCCGATACCGCATGCGGCGCCTCCTGCGCATGCGAAGCCGACCCATTGCGCCGCGTCGGCACGGACGCCGCCGCGAGTGCGGGCAGGTCCATCGCATCGACGATCCATCGCGCGTGCCGACGGATCTCGCTCAGGCGCCGGTGCAATGCCTCATCGCGACGCACGCTCGCCCGCTCGCCGTGCAGATGAAAGAACGCGATCGCCCGACGGGCATGCTCGTCGCCGAGCGGATCGACGGCGATCCGCACGCCCGACGACGACGTCACGAGCCCGCCGCTTTCCGATACGTACTTCGGCTGATAATCCGCACCGAACGCATGCAGGCGATTGGCCAGATTGAACGCCTCGCCGAGCCGCGCGGCCTGCGCCAACGAAAATCCCGCGCTCAAATAGATAACGACCCACCGCTGATCTGCTGCATCTGCTGCGTCCACGTGCCAAGCCCCCGACTCGTTCCGACTTCTTGTAATCCCGTCGAACTGTCCGGCTTATAGTGGTTTTGAATGCTGGCGACAGGACGGTTATCTCAATTTATGAAGCGACGGCATCTTAGCCGAACGCGTCGCCGCTTGCGCGCGAGTTGGCCGACACGGACAGCATGATGGCGGATTACTACAGGGCACGGCACGCGGCCGGTATGCCGCTGCTGAATCGTCTACGGCGCGTCGCCTGCACGTGTCTCGCACGGGGTGCGCCGCGCGCTACGCGCACGATCGCCGCAGCGGCGGTATGCTGGCGGCTCGCACGCCGCGCCGCGGCGCGCGCCATCGCTACCGGAGATTCATCATGTCGCTGATCCACGCCGCCGCCACGCTCGATGCCGACGCGCCCGACTATGTCGTTCGCGTGCAGGCCGGTTCGCATGCGCTGACCGGCGACGAAGGCGAACGCGAAGGCGGCCGCAACGTCGGGCCCGCGCCGTACGAGTTCGTCCTCGCGGGCCTCGCGCAATGCACGGCCGCAACGCTGCGCATGTACATGCAGCGCAAGCAGTGGCCGGCCGTGCGGATCGACGTGCATACCGAGCTGCACGCCGATCGCGAAGGCCTGCAGTACGTGCGCCGCACCGTTGCGCTCGACGGCACGCTCGACGACGCGCAGCGCCAGCGTCTCGCGGAAATCTGCGAGAAGACGCCGGTCACGCTGTTCATCAAGCGCGGTACGCGGATCGAGACGACGTTGCGCTGAAGCCGCGTCGTCCGGCGCATCGCGCGTCCACAACGAAACGGGCGGGTCGCACGTCGTGCGCACCCGCCCGTTCGCTTGCGCGCCGCAGCGCGCTCACAGCCCGAACGCCGACAGATCGAGCTTGCCGTCCTTCATCGGCGGACACCAGAAATACGCGCCCGTCAGCGGCCGCGTGAAACGGAACAGCCCGTCGACGATGCCGTCGTCCGCGCCGCTCATCCGGCGCATCTGCACGTCGAACGCCCGGAACGAATGGCCGAACGCGACGAAGTACAGGCCGGCACGGCGCGCGTCCGACCACGGCGACGAGCGGCGCAGCATGAACGCCTCGGGCTCGAAGCTCTCCTGCGCGGTGCGCTTCACGTGCGCGAACGCGGGCGCGTCGTCGAGTTCCTCGTTGTCCGAGCGGCGGCGGCCGACAATGTGGTCCATGTCGTGCGGCGCGATGCGCTCCATCCGGTCGAAGTCGTGCAGCCACTGCTGAACGGCGACGAAGCTGCCGCCGTCGAGCCCCGCGCCCTGCCCGCTCACGATCGCGGCGGCACGTGCGGCGTCGCCGACCGGATTCTCCGTGCCGTCCTCGTAGCCGGACAGATCGCGGTCGTTCGAATAGCGGAATCCGTCCACCGCGTCCTGCAGCACGAACGCGGGCGCGAGCGCACGCTCGATCGCGCGCGAACGCAGCACGAGATCGCCGCGATCGTCGCCGCGCAGCCATACCCAGATGTCGGCCGGCGTCGCGGGCAGCGTGCGGTCGTTCACCGCGAACGCCGGATAGTCGGTCAGCCCCGGAATCGGACGGCCGATGTACGCAGCGAGCGATTGCCCGAACCCGACCACCGTGTCGCGTCCGTCGACGCATTCGCGCAGCGCGGCAAGCGCCGCCGCGACGTTGCCGTCGTTCGAATTCGTGAAGGTCAGGTATCGGGCCGCCGTATCGATCGGAGCCAGGATGCCGTGCTGAACGTCGCTCATCGTTTCCTCGGAATGAATCGGGGTGAATCCGGGCGGACCGCGCCGCGTTGGCGCAGCGCGCCGCGCGATCCGCTGAAGCAGGGACAAAACCCCGAATATTAACCGTATCGACGTCGCAACAGCCGATTCGTCGGACGTTGCGACGGATCGGACAACGCTGATAGAATCGCGTTACGTCTTTTCGGCGTCCTTTCAACCGTTCACTTCAGGGAGGTGCAGATGTTCCGAATGCCAGCCGCCTTCCCGAACGTGGTCTCACGGCACCGCTGATTCAGCGCGCCGTCCGCGCCGGCTCCCGGATGTTTCGCTAGTCCGCCTGCCCGCGCACTGTCCCGACAGCCCCGTTTTCCGTTTCGCCGCGCGATGCACGCGGTTCCGGCTGTTGCGTTTTCGACGTTCTCCGAACCGGAAAGTCCCGTCGCGCGATGCGCCGGGCAACAATACATGACCAGAAAAACCACCCATCTGGGCGGCCACGCATTCCGGGCCGTCTTCGGCTTCACTTTCCGCTATTGGCGCCGGCAGCCGGCGCGCATCGCCGTCGTCGCGTCGTTCGCGCTGCTCGCCGCGCTCGCCGACGTGCTCACGCCGCTGTTCGCCGGCCGGCTCGTCGACGCGCTGTCGGCCGGCCTCGCCGACCGCGCGGCCGCCTGGCATGCGGCGCTCGTCGCGTTCGGCACGCTCGCCGCGCTCGGCATCGGCGCGACGCTGCTGCGCCAGGGCGTCTATCTGAACATCATCACGCTGACGCTGAAGATGATGAGCGAGATCGCCGCCGCGTCGTTCCATCGCGTGCAGCGCTTCTCGACCGACTGGCACGCGAACAGCTTCGCCGGCTCGACCGTGCGCAAGATCACGCGCGGCATCTGGGCGCTCGACCTGCTGAACGACACCGTGCTGATCGCGCTGCTGCCGTCGGTGACGATGCTCGTCGGCGCGACCGTGCTGCTCGGCACGCACTGGCCGGTGATGGGGCTCGTCGTCGGCGCGGGTTCGCTGCTGTACATCACGGTGACGGTCGCCGTGTCGCTCGGCATCGTCGCGCCGGCGGCGCGGCTCGGCAACCTCTGGGACACGCGGATGGGCGGTGCGCTCGCCGATGCGGTCAGCTGCAACGCCGTCGTCAAGGCGTTCGGCGCGGAAACGCGCGAGGAAGCGCGGCTCGCGCGCGTGATCGGCAAGTGGCGGCAGCGCACGCGCCGCACGTGGGTGCGCGGCACGCTGAACGGCGGGCTGCAGGGCGCGATGCTCGTCGCGATGCAGGCCGCGATGATCGGCGTCGCGCTGCGGCTGTGGGCGAACGACGAAGCGAGCGTCGGCGACATCGCGTTCGCGCTGACGATGTTCTTCATGCTGCAGGGCTATCTGCGCGATGTCGGCATGCATATCCGCAACCTGCAGCGGTCGGTCAACGACATGGAAGAGCTCGTCGCGCTCGAACGTCAGCCGCTCGGCATCGAGGATCGGCCGAACGCGCCCGCGATCCGCATCGGCGAAGGCGAGATCCGCTTCGAGCACGTGACGTTCCGCTACGACAATCATCCGGAGCCGCTGTACGACGACTTCTCGATGCGCATCGCGCCGGGCGAGCGCGTGGGCCTCGTCGGCCATTCGGGATCGGGCAAGACCACGTTCATCAAGCTGATCCAGCGGCTCTATGACGTGTCGGGCGGACGCATCGTGATCGACGGACAGGACATCGCGCAGGTGCGCCAGGATTCGCTGCGCAGCCAGATCGCGATCGTCCAGCAGGAGCCGGTGCTGTTTCACCGCACGCTCGCGGAGAACATCGCGTATGCGCGTCCCGACGCGAGCCGCGCCGATATCGAGCGCGCGGCGCGGCTGGCCAGCGCGCACGATTTCATCGCCGCGCTGCCGGACGGCTACGACACGCTCGTCGGCGAACGTGGCATCAAGCTGTCGGGCGGCGAGCGTCAGCGCGTCGCGATCGCGCGCGCGTTCCTCGCCGACGCGCCGATCCTGATTCTCGACGAAGCGACGTCGAGCCTCGACAGCGAAAGCGAAGTGCTGATCCAGCAGGCGATGGAGCGGCTGATGGTCGGCCGCACGACGCTCGTCGTCGCGCACCGGCTGTCGACCGTGCGCGCGCTCGACCGGCTGCTCGTACTCGATCGCGGCAAGGTGATCGAGGAAGGCAGCCACGACGCGCTGATCCGCATCGACGGCGGCGTCTACCGTCGGCTGTTCGAACGGCAGGCGCTCGAGCTCGCGAAGGGGCTGGCCGATCCGCCGCGGCGCGTCGCCGACGACAAAGCCGGACCGCTCGGCCAACGGGCGACTGCGTGATGGAATGCGCGATGCGACGCGGGGAAACCGTGTCGCATCGCATCACGTCGCGTCGTGTCGTGTCGTGTCGTGTCGTGTCGCGACGCGCTGCATCGCGTCGAATCGCGTCGGACCGCAGGCGGGGCCGCGCCCCGCCGCGCCACGTCACTCCTGTCCCGCCTGCGCCCCCTTCCCGACCGCGACGCGCTGCGCGCGATAGATGCCCGCATGCCCGGAAAACAGATACGCGACGACACAGGCGACGATCGCATACACGCCGATATCCGCGCCGAACAGTTCGATCGCCATGATCGTCGACGCGATCGGCGTATTCGCCGCGCCCGCGAACACCGCGACGAAGCCGAGCGCCGCGAGCACCGGCACCGGGAGCGCAAGCACGTGCCCGAGCGCGTTGCCGAGCGTCGCGCCGATATAGAACAGCGGCGTCACTTCGCCGCCCTTGAAGCCCGACGCGAGCGTGACGACGGTAAACGCGAACTTGCCCGCGAAGTCGTACACGGGCAGCGGGCCGCGAAACGCGGCCTCGATCGTCGGAATGCCGAGCCCGAGATACTGCGGCACGTTCAGCGCGGTCGCGGCGGCCGCCACCAGCACGCCGCCCAGCACCGGCTGCAGCGGCGCATAGCGGATCGCGCGCCGGAAGCCGGCCGCGAGCGCATGCGTCGCATGGGCGAACAGCCGCCCGACCGCGCCGAACGCGATGCCGGCCAGGACGGTCGCAGCGAGCCCGGCCGCCGAGACGGCCGGCACGAACGGCACCGCATAGACGGTGTGATGCACGCCCCACGCGCGGCACACGACGTCCGCGACGATCGCCGACGCGACGCAGGCGAGCAGCGCGTCGTAGCGCAGCCGGCCGATCGCGAGCACTTCGAGCCCGAACACCGCGCCCGCGAGCGGCGTGCCGAACACCGATGAAAAGCCGGCCGCGATCCCGCCCATCAGCAGCACGCGCCGATGCTCGCGATCGAGCCGAAACGCGTGCGTGACGCGATCGGCCAGCGCGCCGCCCATCTGCACGGCGGTGCCCTCGCGGCCGGCGGAGCCGCCGAACAGATGCGTGACGACGGTCGCGGCGAGCACGAGCGGCGCCATCCGCTTCGGCACGAGCGCCTTCGGATCGTGAATCTCGTCGATCAGCAGATTGTTGCCACGCGCCACCGGCTGGCCGAAGCGATGGTAGACCCAGCCGGTCGCGAAGCCGGCCGCGGGCAATCCCCAGAGCAGCCACGGATGCGCGACGCGCGTACCGGTCGCCCAGTCGAGCGCGACCAGGAACAGGGCGGAAGCCGACCCGGCGAGCGCACCGAGCAGGACCGACAGCGCGAGCCAGCGGCAGACGTAGCGCACCGTCGCGAAAAAATCGGCAGAAGTCGAGAAAAACATGGTTTCCAGATTCGACAGGACATCAAACCCGGGCGGCAGAACACCGCGTGGACGGCCTGCGACCTCCTGACACCCAGGAACACGCAGGCATCATCAGCCGGACGAACCGGCGGTTGAGCAGCGGATCGGCGCGCACGATGCGCGGAAAACCGCCGCACGGAGGCATGCCATCTCCGCAAGGCGGCCATTGTACGCGACGCCGTCCCGCGCACGCAACGCGCTGCGCGCGCGGCGACCGCGTCGCGCGGCCCGCCTCACGGACGCGCGGCGCGGCGCGCGACGCGCGCGATCAGCTGCGGCGCAATGCGGTCGAGCGGCAGGATCGCCGATGCCGCGCCGATCGCGGCAGCCGCCTTCGGCATCCCGTACACGGCGCTCGTCGCTTCGTCCTGCGCGATCGTATAGCAGCCCTTCGCGCGCATCGCCTTGAGCCCGAGCGCACCGTCGCGGCCCATGCCGGTCAGCAGCACGCCGAGCGCGTCGCCGCGCCAGCACTCGGCGACGCTGTCGAAGAACACGTCGATCGACGGCCGATACGGCGTCTCGGCCGGTTCGCGCGTGTAGCCGAGCACCCCGCGCGACGACAGACACAGATGATCGTTGGTCGCCGCGAGCAGCACCTCGCCGGCGCGCGGCGTACAGCCGTGCCGCGCGACGCGCACCGGCAGCCGCGTGTGGCCGTCGAGCCATTCGGCCATGCCGAGCGCGAACGCCTGGTCGACGTGCTGGACGATCACGATCGCGGCCGGGAAATCGGCGGGCAGCATCCGCAGCAGCGTGGCGAGCGCGGTCGGGCCGCCGGCCGACGCGCCGATCGCGACGAGCGTCGGCTGACGCTGCGCGCTCACCGGCGGCCGGAGCGGCACGAACGCCGGTGCGCGGCTGTCGAGCAGCCGGCCGATCTGGTCGATCTTCGCGAGCAGCGGCTGCGGCGGCGCATCGGCCGAGAGCCCGAGCGCGAGCGTCGGCGTGTCGACGGCGTCGAGCGCGCCCGCGCCCATCGCCTCGTAGACCGACGACGTATTCGCGCTGACGCTCGCGGTGACGATCAGGATCGCGCATGGCGCACGCGCCATGATGGCGCGCGTCGCGGCGACGCCGTCGAGCCGCGGCATCACGAGATCCATCAGCACGAGATCGGGCGGGTGCGCGACACAGAAATCGACGGCCTCGTCGCCGTCCGCCGCGACCCACAGCACGCGATGATCGGGCCGCTGCGCGAGCACGCGGCGCAGTGCCTCGACCGCGAGCGGCAGATCGTTGACGATGCCGATGTTCATCCGCGCGCATCCCCGATCAGGTCGTGCACCGCGTCGAGCAGCGCCTCGTCGTGGAAGCTGCTCTTCGCGAGGTAGTAGTCGGCGCCGGCGTCGAGCCCGCGACGACGATCCTCGTCGCGGTCCTTGTACGACACGATCATGACCGGCACGCGCTGCAGCAGCGGATCGTTCTTGATCAGCGTGACGAGCTCGATGCCGTCCATCCGCGGCATGTCGACGTCGGTCACGACGAGATCGAACGCTTCGCCGCGCACCGCGTTCCAGCCGTCCATTCCGTCGACGGCGACGGTCACGTCGTAGCCGCGCTTCTCGAGCAGCTTGCGCTCGAGTTCGCGCACGGTCAGCGAATCGTCGACGACCAGCACGCGGCGGCGGCGATCCGCGTACGCGAGCTGCGGATCGCGCGTGAGCTTCGCAAGCTGCCCGCCGCGCACGAGCTTGTCGACCGAGCGAATCAGATCCTCGACGTCGACGATCAGCACCGGATCGCCGTTCTCGAGCAGCGCGCCGGCCGCGATGTTCTGGATCTTGTGCAGGCGGCTGTCGAGCGGCTGCACGACCAGCATGCGCTCGCCGAGGAAGCGGTCGACCGCGACGCCGTACAGCTCCGGCTCGCCGCCGATCACGACGACCGCCGTGCTCGCGCGCGACGCGTCAGGCTCGCCCGCATCGAGCAGCTGATGCGCGGCGACGAGCCCCGCGCGCCGGCCGTCGAACGGGAAATGCGGCTGCCCTTCGAGCACGTCGATGTCCTCGTGCGCGAGTTCGAGCGTGCGCCGCACGTGTGCGAGCGGGAATGCGTACGGTTCGCCGCCGACCTCGACCAGCAGGCTGCGGATCACCGACAGCGTGAGCGGCAGCTGTAGCACGAAGCGCATCCCCGCGCCCGGCTCGTTGAAGATGCGCACCGCGCCGCGCACGCTGCGCACCATTTCCTGCACGGCGTCGAGGCCGACGCCGCGGCCCGACACGTCGGTCACCGCGTCGCGCATCGAAAAGCCGGGCAGCAGCAGAAATTCGAGCAGCTCGGGGTCGGACAGCCGCGCGGCCGTCTCGTCGTCGGTCAGATGCTGGCGCACGATGGCCGCGCGCAGCGCGTCCATGTCGACGCCCGGGCCGTCGTCGATCACGCTGACGAGCAGCGACCCCGCGCTATGGCGCGCCTCGAGCGTGACGCTCGCCTCGGCCGGCTTGCCGCGCGCGCGCCGCACCTCGGGCGACTCGACGCCGTGGTCGATCGCATTGCGCAGCAGATGGCCGAGCGGCGCGTCGAGCAGGTCGAGGATGTCGCGGTCGACCTGCGTGGCTTCGCCGACGATCGAGAACCGCACCTGCTTGCCGAGAGAGCGTGCGAGATCGCGGACGATGCGCGGATACGCGCGCGTCGCGTCGCCGAACGGCCGCATCCGGCACTGCAGCGCCTCGTCGTACAGCTGCTCCGCGATGTGCGTGCTGCGTCGCTCGAAGCGGTCGAACTCGTCCATCCGCTCGGCGAACGAACGCTGCAGATCGTTCAGCATGTGCCGCACTTCGTTCATCGACGCGAGCACGCCCGCGTCGAGCTCGTCCGCGAACTGCTCGTACACGAGGTCCAGCGCGCGCGCGGCATCGCGCTGCGCGCGCTTCACGCGCAGCATCGACTCGGCGAACGGCTTGAGCCAACGCGATTCGACGAGCGACTCGCCCGACAGGCTCAGCAGCCGGTTCAGCGTATCGGCGCGCACGCGGCGCATCGCACCGGCGCCGGCCGTGCGGTTCGCCTGCGCGGGCTCGGCCGCCGCGCGCGGCACGCCCGGCGGCGGCACCGCGATCGACGCGCCGGCCGGCTCGTTCGCGGCCGCGTCGTGCTCGCGCGACGCGACGACGGGCGGCGTCGGCGCCGCGGCGGGCATCCGCATCGTGTGCGCGCCGTCGGCGCCGGCCAGCGCTGCCGCGAATGCGTCGATCTCGGCGGGCGACACGGGCGCCGCATGCGGATCGCCGACGCGCACGAGCAGATCGACGCCGGCCAGCAGCACGTCGACGTGCGCGGCGCTCAGCGTGATCGTGCCGGCCTGCGCGGCGACGAAGCACTCTTCCATCCGTCCCGCGATGTCGACGCCGAGCGGCACGCCGACGATACGCGCGGCGCCCTTCAGCGAATGCGCGGCGCGCATGCAGGCCTCGAGCGCGGCCGCGTCGGGCTCGCCGGCCTCGAGCGCGAGCAGGCGTTCGGACAGCGCCTGCGTTTGCGTGCGCGTTTCCTCGCGATAGAGTTCGAGCAGCGACAGGTGGCTCAGATCGTCGTCGTTGCTCATCGCATGCTCCGCGTGACGGCGTCGAACAGCCGATCGTCGTCGAGCAGGCCGACGGACTTGCCGCGCCACGACAGCACGCCGCGCGACAGGCCCGCGCTCGCGCGGCCGACCGTCGCCGGTACGGGCACCCAGTCCGATGCGCCGAAGCGCAGCACGCCTTCGACTTCGTCGACCGGGAAGACGACCGGCTCGCCGTGATGCGCCGCGACGAGCAGCCGCGTAAAGCGACCATCGGTGCGGCCATCGGTTCGGCCATCGGTTCGGCCATCGGTACGCCCATCGCCGCGGCCGCGCTCGGCGCCGCCGGCATCGAGGCCGAGCAGCGCGCCGATCGAGATCGCGATGCGCAGCGTGCCGCGAACGTTCACGACGCCGCGCACGGCCGGATGACGGCGGTGCGGCAGCGAATGGATCGGCCGCGTGCCGGCGATCTCGCGCAGCACGCGAATCGGCAGCGCGAGCCATTCGTCGGCGACGCGAAACGCGAGCGCCGCGTCGCGCGTGTCCGCGCCGTCGCGCGGCGGATGCGCGACATCGGACGCGCGCATGCGCTGCGCGGCTTCGGCCATCTCCGCGCGGCCGAGCGGACGCTCGAGCAGTTTCGCCGCGTGATACGCGTAGACCGGACAGTTCAGGCAGCGCAGGCAGTCGGCGAGCCGCTCGCACGAGCGATCGCCGAGCGTGCCGATCCGGTTCCAGCAATCGTCGACGTCGATCGTCGTGTCGTCAGTGGCAGCGGCGTCGCGGTTCATGGTTTCCCCTGGTCATCGGGTATCGGTCTCCGAACCCGTATTCGTTTCAGCCGGCCGAGCGCCGCGCGCGCTCGAGCAGCCATTGCGCGCCGGCGCGGTCGCCGCCCGCGTCGAGCAGCGTCGCGAGATGCGTCAGCGCCTCGTGATGCGTCGGCCGCAGATACAGCGCCTTCCGGTAGAAGTCGCTCGCGTCGGCCGCGCGGCCGCGCGCGTCGGCGATCAGCCCGAGCAGGTAGAACGCGTCCGCATGCGGGCCGACGCGCGCGGAAAACTGCGCGAGCACGCGCTCGGCCTCGTCGAACGCGCCCGCATTCGCGAGCGCCTGCGCATCCTCGAGCGTCGGCGTGTGCGCGTCGTCGGCCGGCGTGTCGGTGACGGGCATCGCCGCAACCGGCCGCGCCGGCGCAGCCAGGTCCGCCGCATGCGGGCGGGCGACGGCCGGCCCGTCCGCCATCGCCGTGTCGACATCGACGGCGTGCATGGCGGCCAAGCCGCCGATCGGTGCGGCCGGCGCCGCGAACGCGAGCGGCACCGGCTCGCTCCACGCAGACGGCGCGGGTGCGAAACGCTCCGCGCGGCGATACGGCGCGGCCGCCGGCATCGGCATTGCGCGCCGCGTCGCGCAGCCGTCCGCGGCCGCGCCCGAACGTTCGCGATGAAACGCGAACGCAAGCGGAATGCGCGCGGAACGCATGCCGTGCCGCATCGCGACGCCCGTTTCGGCCGGCCCGACGAACAGCATCCCGTCCTCGGTCATGCACGCGTCGAGTGAACGGATCACGCGATCCTGCACCTCGCGATCGAAATAGATCAGCACGTTGCGGCAGAACACGAAGTCGTAGCGGATGCCGGTATCCGACAGCGGCTCGACGAGATTGGCCTGACGGAACTGCACGCACGCGCGCACGCGCTCGTCGAGCACCCAGCCGTCCGCGGCCGGCGTGAAATAGCGCGCACGGAAGTCGGTCGTCGTGCCGCGAAACGCGTTGCGTCCATAGCTGCCGACGCGCGCGTGCTCGATCGCACGCGCACTCAGGTCGATCGCGTCGATCGCGAAGTCGTCGGGTTCGAGCCCGGCGTCGAGCAGCGCCATCGCGACCGAATACGGTTCCTCGCCCGTCGAGCACGGCGCGCTCAGCACACGCACAACGCGCGACGGCGACGCGGCGACGCGCTGCACCGCGAGCCGCGCGACGGTCGCGAATGCCTCGCGATCGCGGAAGAACCACGTCTCCGGCACGACGAACAGCTCGATCAGCGCGCGCCGCTCGTCGGCGCAGCCGTTGAGCCGCTGCCAGTACGCGTCGAGCGCCTCGGGCGTCACGGGCGGCCGCACCGAGGACGGCAGCCGTTCGCCGTCCGCGGCGAGCAACGCGTGCACACGCTCGGTCACCGCGCGGATCAGGAAGTCGTTGCCGAGCGAATCGGGATCGATGCCCGTCTCGCGCAGCAGCCAGCCGCGAAAGCGCGAATCGAAATCTCTCATGCGGAGTCCCCCTCGCGGCCCGACAGGCCGTCGAACAGATGCAGGCGCGCGACGTCGTCGAGCAGATCGGCGACGGACACCAGCTGCACGATGCCGTCGCGCGTGCTGGCGACGCTGCCGAGCCAGCGCGTGCGCGGCGTCGTCATGCCGCTGGCGCGAAACGCCGCACGGTCGATCCGCATCGTCTGCGTCGCGCGCTCGACGATCAGCCCGATGCGGCGCCCGCCGTCGGCCGCCGCGCCGCGATAGCGGACCATCACGAGCCGCGTCGAGCGCAGCGCATGCGCGCGCCGCCCGAGCGCGAGCATCGGCACGTCGATCACCGGCACCGGCTCGCCGTCGTGGATCAGCAGCCCGGCGATCCAGTCCGGCGCGCCCGGTACGCCCTTCGCCGTTGCGAGCGGCAGCACCGCGTCGATGCCGGCCGCGTCGAGCGCGTAGCGTTCGCCGTCGAGCTCGAACATCAGGAACAGCGCGTGTGCGCCGTTCTGCGATTCCGCGCGCGTCACGCGTCGACCTTGAAGCGCGACACGCTCGTGCGCAGCTGGTTCGCGACGAGCGTCAGGTCGTCGATCGCCTGCGACGACTGACGCAGCGACTCGGCCGTCTGCTGCGCGGCCTCCGACAGCTGCGACAGCGCCTGCGTGATCTGCTCGGCGCCGTTCGCCTGCGTCTGCATGCCTTCGTTGACCATCTGGAAGCGCGGCGCGAGCGTCTGCACTTCGGCGATGATCTGCGACAGCTGTCCGCCGACCTGCTGCACGTCGAGCATCCCGCGCCGCACTTCTTCGGAGAACTTGTCCATCCCCATCACGCCGGCCGACACCGCCGACTGGATTTCCTTCACCGTCTGCTCGATGTCGTAGGTCGCGACCGCGGTCTGGTCGGCCAGGCGCCGAATCTCGGTCGCGACGACCGCGAAGCCGCGCCCGTATTCGCCGGCCTTCTCCGCTTCGATCGCCGCGTTCAGCGACAGCAGGTTCGTCTGATCGGCGACCTTGGTGATCGTCGCGACGACCTGGTTGATGTTGAGCGCCTTCTCGTTGAGGATCGCGAGCTTCGCGTTCACCGAGCCGGCCGCGTCCATCACGCTGCGCATCGTCTCGCCCATCCGCGTGAGCCCGCTCTGGCTCACGCCCGCGAGCGTCGCGGACTGCTCGGCGACGCCGGCCACTTCGTTCATCGTGCGCAGCAGATCGCGCGACGTCGCGAAGATCTCGCGCGACGTCGCGCCGATCTCGGTCGTGGTCGCTGCCGTCTCGTTCGCGGTCGCCTGCTGCTCGCGCGACGTCGCGGCGATCTCGGCCACCGACGTCGTCACCTGCAGCGACGACTGCTGCGCGCGCGCGACGAGCTCCGTCAGCTCGTCCGCCATCCGGTTGAAACCGGTCTCGAGCGTGCCGAACTCGTCGCGCCGCTTCAGGTTCAGGCGCTGCGTCAGATTGCCGGTGCGCATCACGTCGTGCACCTCGACGAGCCGCGCCATCGGCACGGTGATCGTCCGGTACAGGCCGTAGCCGAGCGCGAGCGCGGACAGCAGCACGATCCCGAGCGCGGCCGCGAGCACGATCTCGGTGTCCTGCACCGAGTTGCGGATCTGCTTGGCCGATTCGTCCGCGAACTTGCGGTTCTCCTGCACGAGCGTATTGGCGTAGCGGACCGTCTCCGTCCATGCCGGCAGCACCTTCGCGTAGGCGGCGACCGCATCGTCGCGCGACAACCGGCTTTTCTGCGTGGCGTCGTTCAGCAGCGGCAGATAACGGTCGTACGCCGCGCGGAAGGTGACGAAGCGCGCGCGATCGTCGTCGCGGAACGTCGTGGCCTGATAGTCGGCCGACAGCGTGTCGATCTGCTTCGTCGCGTCGGCGACGCGCGCGAGATCGCGATGCACGGATTCGCTATCCGTATCGACGAAGGTCGCCTGCTGCAGCGCCATGAACGTCTCGTTGACGAAGCCGCGCAGCGACGCCGCGAGATAGACGCCGGGCAGCGAGTCGCGCTCGATGCTGACGGCTTCCGTGTTGATCGCGCGCAGGCGCTCGTAAGACACGCCGGCAGTCACGAGCATCAGCACGAACAGCACGCCGAAGCTGAGCAGGATGCGGTTGCCGAGCGTCAGCCGCACGGCGCCGATCGTCGGGGGCAGGCTTTCATTGGTCGCGCGGGGCGTCACGGTGGCCATGTTGGTTATGGGCTTTCTGATAACTGCGTTGAAAAAAATCCGCGCTCGCCGGCGCGCCGCTGGGCACGCCGGGAACGCATCGGGGTCGGCACGGCATCGGCAGGCCGCGCCCGTCCATCACCGCTGCGCTTGCGCAGGCAGGCGCAGCGCGACCATGAAGCCGCGCGCCGAATTGCGCATCAGGATCTGGCCGCGATGCCGCGCGGCGGTCGCGCGCACGAACGCGAGCCCGAGCCCGAATCCGCTGCGCGCGGCGCCGTGCGCAGATTCGAGCCGCACGAACGACTCGGTCGCGGCCGCGCGCTGCTCGGGCGCGATGCCGCGGCCGGCGTCCTCGACGCCGATCAGCCACGCGCCGTCGTCGGCCGCGAGCGTGCAGTGCACGTCGGTGCCGGCCGGACCGTATTTCAGCGCGTTGTCGATCAGGTTCGCGACCGCGCGCGTCAGCATCATGCGATCGCCCATCGTCACGCAATCCGTGTCGGGCACGTGCGCGACGACGCGGCTGCCGAAGCCGTTCGCCTTCTCCCACAACTGGTCGGCCGCATCGAGCACGATCTCGTTGAGGCTCACGAGTTCGTGCGCGCGCCGTTCCGACTGCGCACGCGTCAGATGAATGAAGCCGTCGGCGAGCGCGAGCGCACGCCGCGCATGGCCGGCAATGCGTTCCATGATCGCCGGCATGTCGCCGTGCTCGGCGCGATAGACGTCGAGCAGCGCCAGAATCGAGGTCTGCGGCGAGCGCATGTCGTGCGACAGAAAGTCGAGCGCCTCGTCGCGCTGCCGCGACATCAGGTATGAATTCGAGTGATAGCGGATCCGCGCCGTCAGCTCCATCGCGTCCGGCAGCTTCACCAGATAGTCGTTCGCGCCGGCGATGAACGCTTCGCGCTTGACGATCGGCTCCTCCTTCGCCGACAGCACGATGATCGGCACGCGCGCCGTGTCGGCGTCCGCGCGCCACGCGCGCACGAGATCGAGCCCGTCGATCTCGGGCATCACGAGATCCTGCAGGATCACCGTGGGTTTCACGTCGCGCGCGACCGTCAGTGCCCGGTGCGCGTCGGTGCACACATGCAGGTCGATGTCGTGTTCGCTGCGCAGCGCGCGACGGATCACCTCGCCGACGAACGGCTGATCGTCGACGAGCAGCACCGATAAACCGGATTGGAGACAATCCGACGCGCTTTCACCGCTCGATTCTTTCATAAATACCGTTTCAAATGCCGAATCTCCAATCGATTCTTTCATATACGTTGTTTATCCGACCTGGACGCTATCTTATTTTTCGGACGGAAAATGCCGCCCGATTTCGCCAGCCTGGCCCGCCGGCCTTGGTGGACGGGGCTTTCGGCCGTCGATTTTCCCCGTCGACGCCCGTATTACCTCCGCACACTTTCTCTCAATAAACATAACCGGCTGATTCTAAATGAAATTAGAGCACAGCATCTATCTCGGAATGATTCAGCTTTGTCAAATGAGCGGAAGCAGTCGGAATCGAATAAATCGGATCATTTCCGGATCGCCGGCGCGCGTGTGCGGCGGGCGGTGCGACTGGGCGCACGGGCCGCCGTCGCGGGCGACCGACGAGCGCCCGGCACGCCACGCGGCGGGCGCGGCGCACGGGCGCCCCGAGGTCCAGCCGCAACGGCGCGTGCGTCCGAGGGCAAATCAGCCGCGCGCGTGATAGGCGGCCACTTCCTGCAGGTCGAGATCGCGTTCGAGCGCATGCAGCATCTCGTCGTGGATGCGGTCCGTGCGATGCAGGCGCAGCAGTTCCGCGCGACCGGCCGCGATCGCGGCCAGCACGACGTCGTAGTGCGCGGTGCGTGCGCTGGCGGGGAACTCGGGCTCGTCCTTCAGCCGCTCGGTCAGCGCCGCGCGGTACGTGTACTGTTCGAGCAGCCGCGGATGGATCACGACCCCGTTCTCGTCGCGCACGAGCGGCTGGATCGCCGCGAGCTGCGCGGCCTCGACGCGTGCCCACGCCTGCGGCTCGCTCAGGTGGTGCGCGGCGCGCTCGTGGCGCTGCGGCAGCCGCAGCAGCCGGATCAGCGGCCCGATCGTCGTGCCCTGCAGCAGTACCGTCACGAGAATCACCGCGAAGGCGGCGACGAGAATCACGTCGCGGCCCGGCATCGCGTCCGGCAACGACAGCGCGATCGCGAGCGTGACGACGCCACGCATCCCGGCCCAGCTCATCACGGTCGCCGCTTTCCAGTCGGGCCCGTCGCCGCGCCGCATGATGCCGCGCACCGGCCATTTCAGCGCTTCGACCGCATAGATCCAGACGAAGCGCGACAGCACGACCGCGGCCAGTACCGCGCCGACCGGCGGCAGCATCGTCGCGAGCACCTGGTCGAGGCCGCCGAGCCGCAGCATCGCGCCGCGCAGCGACAGGCCGATCAGCACGAACACGAGCGCCTCGAGCAGGAACACGATCACCTGCCAGAACGCCGTGCCGCGCGTGCGCACCGCCGCGGAAAACACCTCGTGCTGATGCCAGCCGACGATCATGCCGGCCGTGACGGTCGCGATCACGCCCGACACCTCGACCATTTCGCCCGCGATATAGGCGATCCAGCCGGCGAGCACCGCGACGGTGATCACGAGATAGTCGTCGTCGAGCAGCTTCAGGAACCACACGACGAGCCGGCCGATCACGAAGCCGACCACGACGCCGCCGAGCCCGAGCTCCGCGAAGCCGACCACCGCATGCTGCAGGCTGAACGCGCCGGTCAGCGCGGCGGCCACCGCGAAGCGGAACAGCACGAGCCCCGCCGCGTCGTTCAGCAGGCTTTCGCCTTCGAGCAGCACCATCAGCCGGCGCGGCAGCGCGACGCGCTCGAGCACCGCTTTCGCCGCCACCGCGTCGGGCGGCGAGACGATCGCGCCGAGCGCGAAACACGCGGCCCACGGCAGCGACGGCACGGCCCAGTGGACGGCAACGCCGACCGCGAACGTCGTGAACGCGACCGCGCCGATCGCGAGCAGCAGGATCCCGCCGACGTTGCGCTTGAACTCCTGCCATACCGAGAAGTACGCGCCGTCCATCAGCAGCGGCGGCAGGAACACGACGAGCACGAGGTCGGGATCGAGGTTGATCGGCGGCAGGCCCGGAATGAACGCGATGCCGATGCCGCCGACCAGCAGCGCGGCCGCCGGCGGCAGCCGCAGCCGCTTCGCCACGTATTCGAGCGCGACGATCGCAAGGAATGACAACAGAATCAGCTTGAATGCCGACACGGGGGACATGAATCGACCTCTCGAGGAAGGAACCGGCGGAACCGCCGGTGTCTTGGCCCGGGCGGTCGTTGCGCGCGATTACAACATGACCGCCGCGCGCAGTCGAGGTCGTTCGCCCCGCCGCGGGCGCGGGGCGCGGCCGCGCACGGAAAAACGGCACGCGGCCCGTCCTGCGGCCGGCGTGCCGTCGTCGAGGCGCGCAGCGTGCGTCAGCGACGCCGCACGACGAGCAGGCGCGGCTCGGTCATGTCCTCGATCGCGTAGCGGATCCCTTCGCGGCCGAGCCCCGAATCCTTCACGCCGCCGTACGGCATGTTGTCGACGCGGAACGACGGCACGTCGTTGATCACGACGCCGCCGACTTCGAGTTCGTCCCACGCCTGCTGCGTATGCGCGAGCGAATCGGTGAACACGCCGGCCTGCAGCCCGAAATCGCTGTCGTTGACGCGCGCGAGCGCGTCGTCGAAGCGGTCGAACTTCTCGAGGATCGCGATCGGCCCGAACGCCTCCTTCCGGTACAGGTCCTGGTCGCGGCCGACGTTTTCGAGCAGCGTCGCCTCGAACATCGCGCCGTCGACCTTGCCGCCCGCGACGATCTTCGCGCCGGCCGCCACGGCCGCGTCCATCCAGCCGGACAGCCGCCGCGATTCGGACTCGGAAATCATCGGGCCGACGAACGTCGACGGATCCTTCGGATCGCCCATCTTCAGCGCGCGCGTCTTCGCGATCAGCTTGTCGCGCAACGCGTCGTAGATGTCCGCATGCGCGAGGATCCGCTGCACGCCGATGCAGCTCTGGCCGGACTGATAGAACGCGCCGAACGCGAGACGCTCGACCACATAGTCGAGCCGGTCGCGCTGGTCCGCGTCGACGATCGCGGCCGCGTTGCCGCCGAGCTCGAGCACCACTTTTTTCTTGCCGGCCTTCTCCTTCAGCGCCCAGCCGACGGCCGGCGAGCCCGTAAACGACAACAGCCGGAAACGGTCGTCGGTCGTGAACAGATCCGCGCCGTCGCGATGCGCGGGCAGCACCGAGAACGCGCCCTTCGGCAGATCGGTTTCCGCGAGCACTTCGCCGATGATCAGCGCGCCGACCGGCGTGCGGCTCGCGGGCTTCAGCACGAACGGGCAGCCGGCCGCGAGTGCGGGCGCGACCTTGTGTGCGGCCAGGTTCAGCGGAAAGTTGAACGGCGAGATGAACGAGCACGGACCGATCGGCACGCGGCGCGTATAGCCCGTATAGCCCTGCGCGCGCGCGGAGATCTCGAGGTTCAGCACTTCGCCGTCGATGCGCACCGCTTCCTCGGACGCGACGCGGAACGTGTCGATCAGTCGCGTGACCTCGCCCTTCGCGTCGTTGATCGGCTTGCCGGCCTCGATGCAGAGCGCTTCCGCCAGTTCGTCGAAGCGCTCGCGAAAGCGCGCGACGCAGTGGTCGAGCACGGCCTGCCGCTGGTACGCAGGCAGTTCGCGCATCGGCTTGGTCGCGTCGACGGCCGCGCCGATTGCCGCGTCGATCGCTTTCGCATCGGCGAGCGCGACGCGCGTCGCGACCTTGCCGCTGTACTTGTCGGTGACTTCGAGATCGGTATTCGCGTAGACGGCCTCGTTGGCCAGGTAGTACGGATAGGTTTCCTTCAGCATGGAATGGCTCCTTCCGGTGAACGGGGATTCAGAGCTGCGCCGACAGCCGCTTGATCTCGCGGTTCAGCACGCGCTCGTTGTCGGAATAGTCGACCGGCACGTCGATCACGTGCACGCCCGGCGATGCGAAGCATTCGCGCAGCAGCGGCTCGAGCGCATCGGCCGATTCGACGCGATGGCCGTGTGCGCCGTAGCTCTGCGCATACGACACGAAGTCGGGATTCTTCAGCGTCATCGCGAAATCGGGGAAGTTCATGTTTTCCTGCTTCCAGCGGATCATGCCGAACGCGTCGTCGCGCAAGATCATCACGACGATGTCGAGCCCGAGGCGCACCGCCGTTTCGAGCTCCTGCGAGTTCATCATGAAGCCGCCGTCGCCGCACACGGCGATCACCTTGCGCTGCGGATGGACGATCTTCGTCGCGATCGCCGACGGCAGACCGGCGCCCATCGATGCGAGCGCGTTGTCGAGCAGCAGCGAGTTAGGCTCGTGCGCGCGCCAGTAGCGCGCGAACCAGATCTTGTACATCCCGTTGTCGAGACAGACGATGCCGTCGACCGGCAACGCGTTGTACAGGTCGTTGACGATCCGCACCGGATACATCGGGAAGCGCGGATCGTGCTGGCCCTTCTGCAGGTGCGCGTCGAAATGTTCCTTGATCATCGCGAAGCGCTCGAAATCCCAGTGCGGCTGCGGCGCGATCGCTTCCTTCATCTGCCAGACCGCATTCGCGATATCGCCGACGACTTCGATCTGCGGAAAATACACGGGGTCGACCTGCGCGCCGAGGAAGTTCACGTGAATCACGGTCTTGTCGTCCGCGCGCATGAAGAACGGCGGCTTCTCGATCACGTCGTGGCCGACGTTGATGATGCAGTCCGCATGCTCGATCGCGCGATGCACGAAATCGCCGTCGGACAATGTCGCATTGCCGAGCCACAGCGGATGCGTCTCGTCGATCACGCCCTTGCCCATCTGCGTCGTGAAGAACGGGATGCCCGTCTTGTCGACGAATTCGAGCAGCATCTTGCAGGTCGTCTTGCGGTTGCCGCCCGCGCCGATCATCAGCAGCGGATGGCGCGCGGCCTGGATCGCATCGACGGCATGCGCGACCGCCTTCTGCTCGGCGATCGGCCGCCGGCTGAAGCTGCGCGGGATCGGCTTGCCGTCGCCTTCCTCGTGCGCGATGTCTTCCGGCAGCTCGAGGTGCGCGGCGCCCGGCCGCTCCTCCTCCGCGCGCCGGAACGCCTCGCGTACCGCCGACGGAATATTGCCGATCGACACGATCTGCCGCGTGAATTTCGTCAGCGGCTGCATCATGCCGACGACGTCGACGATCTGGAAGTGGCCCTGCTTGCTGGACTTGATCGGCTTCTGGCCCGTGATCATCAGCATCGGCATCCCGCCGAGCTGCGCATAGGCGGCGGCCGTCACGAAATTCGTCGCGCCGGGCCCGAGCGTCGCGAGACACACGCCGGTGCGGCCCGTCAGGCGGCCGTAGGTCGCGGCCATGAAGCCGGCCGCCTGTTCGTGCCGCGTCAGCACGAGCCGGATCTTCGAGCGCCGCAGCGATTCGAGCAGATCGAGGTTTTCTTCGCCGGGGATGCCGAACACGTACTCGACGCCCTCGGCCTCCAGCGCCTTCACGAACAGATCCGATGCTTTCATGGGGACTCTCGGTTGATGCCGCGCGCACGGCTTACGCACGCGCGACGCTTGAGACGGCGCGCGCCGGCCTACGGCGCGCGAACGTATTACCTACCGGATACGAACCAGGGGCACTGCCCACCGCGCGGCGCGCGGCGGCGCCTCCCGATGGGAGGCGAACGGACCCGCCCGCGCGCGACACGCGGACGGCAAAGCCGTTTTCGATTGTAGACGCTATCTCGAAACGACGACGTCGACGTGAGCGGCACCGTCCCGCACATCGGCCTGACGGCCGAATCCGCGCCATGACCGCGCGCACGGCCGTACTGTGACGCTCCAACCTTCCGATGAGGATGTGAACCGTGGTTGACAAATTGCCTGTGATGCCTTACCTTGCTCCAACGTTCAGCATCCGGACGACCGCCGTGTTCGACGCGTGGTTTGCCGGCCTGCAGGACCGCACCGCGAAGCGCCGCATTCAGGCGCGCATCGATCGGCTGTCGATGGGCAATCTGGGCAACTGGAAGTCCGTCGGGTCGCCCGTCTACGAGATGCGCATCGATCACGGCCCCGGCTATCGCGTGTACTTCGTGCGGCGGCGCACGATATGGGTCGTCCTGCTGTGCGGCGGCGACAAATCCACGCAGCGCGACGATATTCGCGCCGCCCATGCGATGCTCGAGCATCTCGACCTGGAGTAACCGATGAGCAAGATCAGCACGCGGCCGTGGGATTCGGCCGAACACCTGAAGACCGACGACGACATGGCCGAGTATTTCGAAGCCTGCCTCCAGGAAGGCGGCGACGATCCGGCATTCATCGCGCACGCGCTCGGCGTGATCGCGCGCGCCCGCGGCATGTCGCAAGTCGCGCGCGATGCGGGGCTATCGCGCGAGGGGCTGTACAAGGCGCTGTCGCACGACGGCAATCCGAGCTTCGGCACGATCCTGAAAGTGATCAAGGCGCTCGGCCTGCAACTGCACGGCGCGAAAGCGCACGCCTGATGCGCGCGCAGCCGCGCGGCGCGGCGCGCGGCCGGGTCAGTGCAACCAGCCGCCGGCCCAGCGCGGCACGAGCGACACCAGATACAGCCCGAGCCCGATCAGCCCGCCGACCAGCGTGCCGTTGATGCGGATGTACTGCAGGTCCTTGCCGATATTCAGTTCGATCTGCCGCGACATCTCGCGCGCATCCCAGTTGCGCACCGTATCGCGGATATGCCGCATCAGGAAATCCGCGAAGTCGGGCGCCATCTCGTGCACCGCACGCTCGACATGCTCGTTCAGCGACGCGCGCAACGCCGGGCTTTCCGCGAGCCGCGCGCCGAGCCAGCCGCCGAGCGTCGCGGCCTGCCGATGCAGCGCCGAATCGGGGCGCGCGAGGTCGGCCTTCAGCCATGCACGCAACTGCACCCAGAGGTCCTTCAGATAGGCGTTGAACGCATCGCCGTCGCGGATGTAGCGCTTGATTTCGTCGCCCTTGTCGATGAACGCGCGATCGTGCTTCAGACGCTCCGTCAGCGTGTGCACGATGCGGTCGAAGCGCTGACGCAGCTCATGCTCGGGGTCGGCCGCGACCGCTTCGAGCACGCGGCTCACCGCATTCGCGACGAGCTCGGCGCCGTTCTCGCCGAGCCAGTGCGTCGGCATGATCTTCTCGACCTTCGGATATTGCGTCTTCAGCCATTCGACGATGAAGCCCGCGATCACGTCGCGGTTCTCGTCCTTGCCGAGCACCGCGACGATCTGCGCGATCGCATCGTCGAGCAGCGCCTGATGGCGGCCGTCCTTCGTCAGCGTATCGAGGATCGCGCCGGCCGACTGCGACAGGTCGATCCGGTCGATCGCCGAGCGGAACGCGTCGTGCACGAACGACTGGATGCGCGCGTCGTCGGTCATGTCGAGCGCGAAGCTCATCAGCTTCGTCGCGTAGCCGCCGAGCGCCTCGGTGTTCGCCGGCTCGCCGAGCCACGCGCCGAGCCGTTGCGCGGGATCGTGCTGGCGGATCTGCGCGGCGAGCGCGTCGGGGCCGAGAAACTTCTCGCGGACGAACACCGCGAGATTGTCGGCGATCTTGTCCTTGTTCTGCGGAATGATTTCGGTGTGGCGCGACACGAACGGGATCGGCACGCGCCGGAACAGCGCGACGACCGCGAACCAATCGGCGAGCGCGCCGACCATCGCGGCTTCGGCGACGGCCTTCACGCCGTCGATCCACGGGCCGCGCGGCAGAAAGATCGTCGTCACGAACACCGCGACGGCGGCAAGCAGCAGCCACAGCGCGCGGCGCTTGCTGCGTTTCAGTTCAAGGGCTTTGTCTGACGTCATGGGCAACGGGCAATGCACGCGATGCCGCCAATATGCACCGAGTCGGCCGTTGCCGCCAAATGCACCGCACGCGCCCATGCCGCCACGCATGCGCGCGTGCGACCGTGCGCCCGTTACAGAAACGCTTTCAGATTCACGGCCGGATCGGCAAGCCGCGCCGGATCGGGCGTCGCGCCGGCCGCGATCAGCCTGCGCGATGCGCCGATGTCGCGCCCCGCGTTCGCGGCCGCCACCGCGACGATCCTGCCGTCGTGCGCGAGCCCGAACGCGGTGAATGCGCCGCTCGCCGGATCGCCGCGTACGACGATCGCGTGCTCGCTGCCGAACAGCCCGAGCATCTGCAGGTTGCACTCGTACTGGTCGGACCACAGCCACGGCAGCTCCGCGTAGGTGTCGTCGGCGCCGAGCGCATTCGCGGCCGCCACCGCCGGCTGATTCTCCGCGACCTGCCACGACTCGATCCGCACATGGCGGCCGAGCAGCGGATTGAAATGCATCGTCACCTCGCCGGCCGCGAAGATCGCGGGATCGGCCGTGCGGCAGCCGGCGTCGACGCGTATGCCGTTGTCGACGTCGAGCCCGGCCGCATGCGCGAGTTCGACGTTCGGCACGACGCCGATGCCGACGACCACCACATCGCACTGCACGTCGCCGGCGTCCGTGTCGACGATCGCGCCGCCGCCCGCTGCGCGGCGGACGGCGCGCGGCGTCGTCGCAAGCCGGAACGCGACGCCGCGGCCGTCGTGCAGCTGCCGCGCATACGTGCCGACCACTTCCGGCAGCGCGCGCTGCAGCAGCCGCGCGGCCGGATCGATGACCGTCACGTCGCAGCCAAGCTGCCGCGCGGCGGCCGCCACCTCGAGGCCGATGAAGCCGCCGCCGAGTACCGCGACGCGACGGCCGGGCGCGAGCTGCGCGCGCAGCGCACGCGCGTCGGCGACCGTACGCACGTAGTGCAGCGCGACGCCGTCGTCGACGGGCCCCGCGAACGGGCGGACGCGCGAGCCGGTCGCGAGCACGAGCCGCGCGTACGGCAGGCTCGAACCGTCGTCGAGCCGCACACGCTGCGCGTCGCGCTCGATCGCGTCGACGCGCGTGCCGAGCCGCAGCGCGATCCGCTGTGCGTCGTACCAGCCGGCATCGCGCACGAACGCACGCTGTTCGCCGCCGTCGCCGAGCAGCGCGTCCTTCGACAGCACGGGACGGTCGTACGGCAGTTCGCGCTCCGCGCCGATCATCACGATGCGCACGTCGGGATCGCGCGCGCGCAGCGCTTCGGCCGTGCGGCGCGCCGCATGTCCGGCGCCGACGATCACGAACGGGTCAGCCGACATTGACTTCCACCTGTCCGTCGACGATCCGGATCGGATACGTGCGCACCGGCTCGGTGATCGGCGCGCACTTCGGCGCACCGGTGCGGATGTCGATCAGCCCCTGATGCAGCGGGCATTCGACGCAGCCGTCCTCCACATAGCCTTCGGACAGCCGCGCGTGGCCGTGCGAGCAGAGGTCGTGCATCGCGAACAGCTCGTCGCCGATCCGGAACACCGCGATCGGCTTCTGTCCCGCCACGCGCGCGGCCGGTTCGTCTTCGGAAAATTCGTCGAGCGTGCCGAGCGGATGCCACTCGGCGAGCGTTGCTTCGGTCATGTCGTCTCCTTGCTGGATCAGATCGGCGTCGCGAGCAGCGTCTGCACGCGCGACGTGTCGTAGATCACGCGTTTCGTGCGGTAACGCCAGCCTTCAGGCGTGCGCACGACCGTGTCGTAATACTTACCGGCCTGATACACGTTCGATTCGCCGTTGCTGCGCGTCTGCACGACCACGTAATTGCTCTCGGTCTCGATCTCGCCGTCGCGCTGCGCGACGATCGTGAGGCCGGACGTCATGTGCCGGTACGTATGCTCCTCGTAAATGTTCGCGTGCCGCAGCGACACGACGCGATCGCGCAGCATCCGCCGGTTCGTGCAGTGCACGATGCCGACCGGCAGCCCGAGATCGGCGTTCTCCTTCGGCACGATCTCGTACGTGCAGTCCTCGGTGAACATCTCGGGCCACTGTTCGAGGCGGTTGTTGTCGAGGTGGCCGATGTAGCGGTTCTGCAGCATGTAGATCGCGAACCACGTGTTCATGTCTTCGGTCAGGTTGTCCATCATTGCGCGCTCCCGATTCAATAGCCCATCAGCTTCTGGTAGCCGACCCAGAACTTGCGGATCAGGCTTTCGGTGATCACCGTGTCCTGCTGGTCGGGATTGCCGCGCGACATCTCGATCACCGACGTCGCGTCGCCGTCGCGCACGGTGCCGCGCTGCACGAGCTCGGTCGCTTCGGTGTCCTCCATCGAGATGTAGCCGGCCGGCCCGACGAGGTTCGCCTGCTTGATGCGCAGCGCGCGCAGTTCGGGCGTGTCGTCGGTGTAGCCGAAGAAGTGGAAGATCAGCTCGAAGTTGTCGGGTCCCTTCGGCAGGATCTGCCGCGCGACGAGCGTGTTGTGGATCTGCTGGATCACGAGCTGCGGAAAGATCGGCTGAATGTGGTTCGTGCAGTCCTCGTCGTATTCGGACACGAGATCGAGGATCGATTCGTCTTCCAGATGAAAGCCCTCGTCGAACGACCGGATGTTCTGCTGCTTGTAGGCGGCCGACGTGTCGTCGCCCGTCTTCGTCACGGTGATGATGCTGTGCAGCCCGTGATTCGCGTCCGGAATCGAGCGCGCCTTCATCCCGACGCGGAAGATGTTGAACGTCGTATGGAACAGATGCAGCATGCTCGCGTGATACGGATCCTTGACGTTCTCGAGATAGAGCTTCCAGTTCGACTTCGAATACTGGCGCGTACAGCCGAGATACTCGATCGGCTTGTGGAAGATCCGGTCGATCCACGGACGCATCTGCTCGCCGAGATAGTCGGGCAGCGGCGCCACCTCGTCGCTGAACGTCGCGAACACGAGCCCGCGATAGCTGTCGACGCGCAGCTGGCGCAGCCCGTGCTGCTTCGGATCGAAATCGGCCGGCATCCCGGTCATGCCCTTCTGGCCGCGCCGGAACGGCACGCCGAGCAGGTTGCCGCGGTTATCGAAGCTCCACTGGTGATAGACGCACGTATGCGAACTCGCGTTGCCGCGCGCCTTGCGGCAGACCTGCGCACCGCGATGCGCGCAACGGTTCACCCAGGCGGCCAGCGTGCCGTCGTCCGTGCGCGTGACGACGACGGGCGTGTCGCCGACGAACGTGCTCTTGAAGTCGCCGGGATTCGGGATTTCCGCTTCCAGCGCGACGAAGTTCCAGGTCGGCCCGCGGAAGATGCGTTCCTGTTCGCGGTCGTACACCGCGCGCGAGCTGAACACCTTGTACGGCACGCGCGAGCCGTCGTCGTGCGGGAAAACCACGTCGGCGGCGGCGTCGCGCGCGGCGAACCGGACGGGCGATTCTGTGTGCTCCATGTCGGACTCCTTGTCGATCCGTGTCGTTGACTCCATGGAGCGGATTTTTGAAACGCTAATATTCGGCGTCTATCCGGAAAGTGCGATTGCGGCGGCGCAGTATCCACTTTCGGCGGATTTCTGCGCTAGCATGACGCACACACGATGCCGCGCGCGGTCGCGACCGATTCGTCCGACCGATGCGCACGTCCCCACAAGGCCCGGCCCATGTCCCCAACGCCGTTCGAGCCGCTTGCGCTGCGCGCGCATCGGCTGTTCGAATCCCGCGATCTCGACGAAACGCGCGAGCGGATCTCGCGCGTGATGCAGCCGCATGCACTGCTGCCGAGCGGCCGCGTGCGCGGCGCGTCGCATATGGATTTCGTGCGGCTCGGCGGGCTCGGGATCGGCACGATCGCGTTCGGCGATGCGATGCGCGTGCAGGTCGACGCGGTCGACGGCTACTACCTGCTGATGTTCTGCCTGTCCGGCCACGCCGACGTGCGCGCGATGGGGCGGCAACTCGGCGTCGATGCTCAGACGGGCGTGCTCTGCGCGCCGGGCGAACGCTTCGATGCACTGCTGTCGGCCGATTGCGAGCAGTTCGTGCTGCGGATCGACGCGGCGACGGTGCGCACGCTGACCGGCGATCCGCGCGCGACGCTCGATCCGGTGCTGCACGTCAGCGACGCGGCGCTCGCCGCGTGGCGCGATCAGCTGATGCTGGTCGCGCGCTCGCCGGAGCTGCTCGAACGCGCGCGGACGAATCCGCGCGTCGCGTCGCAGCTCGAGCATCTGCTGATCGATCTGCTGATCGAAGGCCACCCGCCGTCCGTGCTGCCGGCGGCACGCCACGATCCGGTGCCCGGCTTCGTGCGGCGCGCGCAGGAATTCGTCGATGCGCACTACGCGCAGCCGCTGCAGCTCGCCGACATCGTGCGCGCGGCCGACGTGCCCGAGCGCACGCTGCGCGATGCGTTCCTGCAGTTTCGCGGCACGAGCCCGATGCAATACCTGCGCGCGAAGCGCCTCGAGCATGCGCGCGAGCTGCTGCTCGGCGCGACGCCCGAGCGGCGCATCGCCGACATCGCGCTCGACTGCGGGTTTACGCACCTCGGCCGGTTCGCGCTCGCGTATCGGGAAAGATTCGGCGAATCGCCTTCGGACACGCTTGCCGGGCGGTCGTAAGCGCCGGTGCGCGCTCCGGCGTCTGGATGCCCGCGCTCAGGCGCTCATGCATCTCATGCACTCAGGCGCCGCCGCCATGCGGACGCACGCGGGATAGGCCGTTAGTTGCGAACCGGCGAGGCAATCGATCGAGCGATCGACCGCCGCTACGCCTGCCCCGCCGGCACGATCATCTCGCGCGCGATCGCGCAGAACTTCGCGGTCGCCGCGCTTTCGCCGTGCAGCCGGCGGCTCATGATGATCGGCGACGTCGCGACCGGTTCCGGCAGCCGCCGGTAGACGACGCCCTTCACGCGCACGCCCTCCACGCTCTCCGGCACCAGCGACACGCCGACCTTCGCCGCGACGAGCCCGAGCGCCGTCTGCAGTTCGCGCACCTCGTGCACGGCGGCCGGCACGAGCGCGCCGTCGCGCAGCGCGGACAACTGCTGATCCGCGAAGCTCGGCCGCGGCGTGCTCGGGTAGACGATCAGCGTTTCGTTCGCGAGGTCCGCGAGCGTCAGCGGCCGGTCGGGATCGGCGAGCGGATGACCGACCGGCACCGCCGCGATCAGCTTTTCCTCGATCAGCGCTTCGCGCACGAGCTGGTCGTCGTCGAAGCGCAGCCGCCCGAAGCCGACGTCGATCCGCCCGCCCTTCAGCGCGCCCAGTTGCTCGAGCGTGAACATTTCGACGAGCGACAGCTCGACGTCCGGCTGCGCCTCGCGAAACGCGCGGATCACGTCGGGCAGCGCGCCGTACAGCGTCGACGGCACGAACCCGATCACGATCCGTTCCGACAGCTGCGCGAGCCGCCGCGTCAGCGGCCCGAGTTCGTCGGCCTGCTCGACGAGGCGTCGCGCCTGCGCGTAGAACACGCGCCCCGCGTCGGTCAGCTTCAGCGGCCGTGCGCCGCGCACGAACAGCGGCAGCCCGAGTTCCTCCTCGATCGCCTGCAACTGGCGGCTGAGCGGCGGCTGCGTGATGTGCAGCCGCTCGGCCGCGCGCGTGATGTTCATTTCCTCGGCCACGGCCATGAAGTACCGAAGCTGGCGCAATTCCATTTCATGCTCCGAAGGTATGGAAGTAGTCGGAAAGAGTGTTGGACGCGGCCCGGCGCGTATTCCTACCATGTGCACCGACAGGAGGAATCGCATGATAGCAACAGCCGCCACGATCGAAAGCGTCGAGACGCTGCTGGTCGACGTACCGACGATCCGGCCCCACAAACTCTCGGTCGCGACGATGAACTGCCAGACGCTCGTTCTGGTCCGCATACGATGCACGGACGGTATCGAAGGCGTCGGCGAAGCGACGACGATCGGCGGGCTCGCGTACGGTGAGGAGAGCCCGGAAAGCATCAAGATCAACATCGATACGTATTTCGCGCCGCTGCTGCGCGGGATGGACGCGACGCGTCCGGGCGCCGCGATGGCGCGCGCCCGCAAGCTGTTCCAGGGCAATCGCTTCGCGAAATGCGCGCTCGAGACGGCGCTGTTCGATGCGCAGGCGCGCCGCGTCGGCGTGCCGCTGTCCGAGTTGTTCGGCGGCCGCGTGACCGATGCGGTCGACGTCGCATGGACGCTCGCGAGCGGCGACACGAAGCGCGACATCGCAGAGGCCGAAGCGATGCTCGATGCGCGTCGCCACCGCGCGTTCAAGCTCAAGATCGGGTCGAACGCGGTCGACGACGACGTCGCGCACGTGATCGCGATCAAGCGCGCGCTCGGCGAGCGCGGCGACGTGCGCGTCGACGTGAACCAGGCATGGACGGAAACCGATGCGATCCGCGCCTGCGCGCGCCTCGCGGACGCGGGCGTGAGCCTCGTCGAACAGCCGATCGCCGCGAGCAACCGGACGGGCCTGCAACGGCTCACGCAACTCGCACACGTGCCGATCATGGCCGACGAGGCGCTGCACGGCCCGATCGACGCGTTCGCGCTCGCGCAAACACGCGCGGCCGACGTGTTCGCCGTGAAGATCGCGCAGTCGGGCGGGCTGCAAGGCGCCGCGCAGGTCGCGGCGATCGCGTCGGCCGCCGGCATCGATTTGTACGGCGGCACGATGCTCGAAGGCGCGGCCGGCACGATCGCCTCCGCGCAACTGTTCAGCACGTTCGCTTCGCTGAAATGGGGCACCGAGCTGTTCGGCCCGCTGCTGCTGACCGAGGAAATCCTCGTCGAACCGCTGCGCTACGAGGACTTCAAGCTGCATCTGCCGGCGACGCCGGGCCTCGGCATCGCGTTCGACTGGGCGCGCATCGAGCGGATGCGGCGCACCGCCCGCTGATTCCATACGACAACCGAAACCGGAGACAGAGATGACCCGACAAGAAATCGACGCCCTGCTGAAGACCTTCGACGACGCCGCGGAAAAGCCCGGCAATCCGCGCGTGCGCGCGATCGTGAACCGCATCGTCAAGGACCTGTGCTACACGATCGAGGATTTCGACGTGCAGCCGAGCGAGTTCTGGACCGCGCTGAACTACCTGAACGAAGCCGGCCGCGAATTCGGGCTGATCGCCGCGGGCCTCGGCTTCGAGCGCTTCCTCGACGTGCGGATGGACGAGGCGGAGGCGAAGGCCGGCATCCGCGGCGGCACGCCGCGTACGATCGAAGGGCCGCTGTACGTCGCCGGTGCGCCGGAGTCGGTCGGCCATGCGCGCCTCGACGACGGCACCGATCCGGGCCAGACGCTCGTAATGCGCGGCCGCGTGCTCGGCAGCGACGGCGCGCCGATCGCGAACGCGCTCGTCGAGGTCTGGCATGCGAACCATCTCGGCAACTACTCGTATTTCGATCAGTCGCAGCCGCCGTTCAACCTGCGCCGCTCGATCCGCACCGACGCCGAAGGCCGCTACAGCTTCCGCAGCGTGCTGCCGGTCGGCTACAGCGTGCCGCCGGGCAGCAAGACCGAGCTGCTGCTCGATCAGCTCGGCCGCCACGGCCACCGTCCTGCGCACATTCACTTCTTCGTTTCCGCGGACGGATACCGTAAGCTGACCACGCAGATCAACATCGAAGGCGATCCGCACATCTGGGACGACTTCGCGTTCGCGACGCGCGAGGGCCTGATTCCGAAGATCCGCCAGGCAGAAGGCGCGGAAGGCAAGCCGTACGGGATCGACGGCCCGTTCGCGCTGATCGACTTCGATTTCACGCTGGTCGGCGCGCGCGACAACGTGCCGACCACCGACGTCGAACGCGTGCGCGCGCACGTGTGACCGGCGTCGTCCCGCGAACCGACAAACGGAGCACAGGATGCTGTTTCATGTGGAAATGAAGGTCCGCCTGCCGGCGGATATGGACCCGGTCAAAGCCGCGACGCTGAAGGCCGAGGAAAAGGCGATGTGTCAGCGGCTGATGAACGAAGGCGTGTGGCGGCATCTGTGGCGGATCGCCGGACAGTACGCGAACGTCAGCATCTTCGACGTCGACAGCGTGCAGCAGCTGCACGACGTGCTGAGTCAGCTGCCGCTGTTTCCGTATATGGAGATGGAGGTACGCGCGCTGTGCCGCCATCCGTCGTCGGTGCGCGACGACGATCGGTAAGCGCGCGCGTGTCGCGGCCGTCGTTTGACGGCGGCACGCGGCACGGCAAAGGGCAAAGGGCGAACGGCAACGGCGGCCTGCGAAAACGCGCGGGTCGTTCGTGCCGTTTTTGCGTCGTGCGGCGCGCGTATCGCGCTCGTGCATGGCGCGCTACGCGTGCAGCGCGCGATGCACGCGCTACGCCGCCAGATGCGCGGCAAAGCCGACCTTCCCGGGCGCGATGTCCGGCTTCAGCGTCAGCGCCGGGATCTCGTAGTCGCCCGCGTTTTGCCGGCGATACGGAATCGGCGGTGTCGTGGCGAGTTCGTCCAGACGCTTGCCGAGCGCGACGCGCGTTTCCGCGAAACGCGCGTCGTCCATCCGGTGCGTCTGATAGATGACGAACGGCGGCAACACATCGAAGCCCGGGTAATAGAGGATGCCGTGCTGGATCGGAAACAGCACGTCGTCGATCGGCCCGTTGATCCCGCGCGCGCTGTAGTGCGATTCCCATCCGCCGGTCGTGACGATCAGCATCGCGCGCTTGCCGGCGAGCGAGCCTTCGCCGTAGCGATCGCCCCAGTGCCGGTCGGAATGCTCGCCGACGCCATATGCGAAGCCGTACGCATACACGCGCTCGACCCACCCTTTCATGATCGCCGGCATCGAGAACCACCACAGCGGGAACTGCAGGATCACCGTATCGGCCCATTTCAGCTTGTCCTGCTCGCGCGCGATGTCTTCGCGCTGCGTGCCGGTCTCGTATGCGCGCTTCGAGTCGAGCGCCGGATCGAAGCGCGCGTCGTGCGAGTGGTCGATCATGTCGTTTGCGTCGAGCGCGGGCTTCCAGTTCATCGCATACAGGTCGCTCACCTGCACCGTATGCCCGGCCGCTTCCAGACGCGCCACGGCAAAATCGCGCAATGCGCCGTTCAGCGAACGCGGCTCGGGATGTGCATAGACGATCAGCACGTTCATGTTCGGTCCTCCGTCGGTTGAATTGGCTGCAGGATGCCGATCGCACCGGTATATTGGAAATGAATTTCCGATATTCCAGGTATAGCCATGACTAATTTGAAGCGACTCGACCTGAACCTGCTCGTGACGCTCGACGTGCTGCTCGCCGAACTCAACGTGACGCGCGCGGCCGAGAAGCTCAACCTCTCGCAGCCGTCGGTCAGCGTGCATCTGCAGAAGCTGCGCGATACGTTCGGCGATCCGCTGCTGCTGCCGGGGCCGCGCGGCATGCGGCCGACCGCGCGCGCGGAAGCGCTGCGCGAGCCGCTGCGCGACGCGCTCGAGGCGGTCGAACGCGCGGTGCTGCCCGCGACGCCGTTCGATCCGTCGACCGCGACGCACACGTGGCGCGTCGCCGCGACCGACTACGGCGAATCGACGATCGTGCTGCCCGCGCTGCATGCGCTGCGCACGGCCGCGCCCGGCACGCGGCTCGCGATCGTCGAGCTCGTGCCGCCGCGCATCGAGCAGGCGGCCGCGCGCAACGACATCGACCTCGCCTTCCATACGACCGAAGGATCGCCGCCCGGCATGCGCCGGCTGCCGCTGTTCGTCGAGCGCTACGTGCTCGTCGGCCGCGCCGGTCATCCGAAACTGAAACGTCGCCCGACGCTCGCGCAGTTCAATGCGCTCGAGCATGTGATCGTGTCGCCGGACGGCGGCGGCTTCTTCGGCGTGACCGACGAGGCGCTCGCGAAGGTCGGCGCAACGCGGCGCGTCGTGTTGTCCGTTCCGCATTTCCTGTTCGTGATGTCGGTGCTCGCGAGCACCGATCTCGTCGCGATGCTGCCCGAGCGGCTCGTGCGCGATACGCCTGCGCTGCGCGTCGTCGACGCGCCGATCGACGTGCCCGGCTACGAAATGTCGATGCTGTGGCACGAGCGTGTGCATCGCGATCCGGCGCATCGGTGGCTGCGCGAATCGATCGCCGCCGCGGTCTAGCGAACAGGATCGCGTCCGGGGCTTGAAACGGCGCGAGACACTGTATATATTTACAGTGCTTTTGCACCATTTGACCCGAATTCCGTCATCCCGCGACGGACGGACCTTTGTGAGGCGACCATGTTCCAGTCATCCGCATTCGATCCCGAGCAACCCGGCTTCAATCCTGTCCAGTTCGAGCGCGCCGCGCAGCGCGCGGTCGCCGATCTGCAGCGCGCGGTGGCCGGCCCCGCGCAGCGCGCGCTCGGCCTGCGGCGGCGCAGCCATCCCGCTGCGGAGCGCACGATGAGCTGGCGTGCGCTGCTCGACGTCGAAGCGCTCGCGTTCTCGAACGCGGGGTTCGTGAGCCGCAACGATCCGGCGATCGTCGACGCGTTCATCCGGCTGTGCGACAGCCGGCTCGTGCCGGCCGACATCGACGAGCCGGTCGACTGGCGCCGCGACGACGACGATCTGCCGGCCGTCTATCTGATCGTCCGCGCGATGCTCGAAGCGGAAGCGGCGGAGCAGGCCGAAGCGGCGTGAGCGTGCGAAGCGCGAGCCGGCCTTACAGCCGCGCGGCGAGCCGCGCGCCCTGGTCGATCGCGCGCTTTGCATCGAGTTCGGCGGCGCGGTCCGCGCCGCCGATCACGTGCACCGAACGCCCCGCCGCCTGCAGCGGCGCGAGCAGCGCGCGCTGCGGTTCCTGGCCGGTGCAGAGCACGATCGTGTCGGCTTCGATCAATTCGTGCCCGGTGCGCTGCTCGCCGTACGAGACGTGCAGCCCGCGCGCATCGATCCGTTCGTAGTTCACGCCGCCGATCATCTTCACCTGCTTCATCTTCAGCGTCGCGCGGTGGATCCAGCCGGTCGTCTTGCCGAGCCCCTTGCCGAGCGGCGCGGGCTTGCGCTGCAACAGCGTGACGTCGCGCGCCGGCGGCGACACCTTGGCGCGCGTGATGCCGCCGCGCGTCGCGGCCGGGTCGGTCACGCCCCACTCGGCTTTCCATTCGTCGAGATCGAGCGCCGGCGACGGTCCGTCCTGCACGAGAAATTCCGCGACGTCGAAGCCGATCCCGCCCGCACCGATCACTGCGACACGCGGGCCGACCGGCCGCGCGCCCGTCAGCACGTCGATATAGCCGAGCACGTTCGGCCCGTCCTGCCCCGGAATCTTCGGATCGCGCGGCGATACGCCGGTCGCGAGCACGATCTCGTCGTAGCCGCCCGCGATCAGGTCGCTCGCCTCGACGCGCCGGTTCAGATGCAGCGCGACGCCGGTCAGCTCGATCTGGCGGCCGAAATAGCGCAGCGCTTCGTGAAACTCTTCCTTGCCCGGAATCCGCTTCGCGAGGTTGAACTGCCCGCCGATTTCCGCCGCGCCGTCGAACAGGTCGACGCGATGGCCGCGCTGCGCGAGCACGGTCGCGCAGGCGAGCCCGGCCGGCCCGGCGCCGACCACCGCGATACGCTTCGGCTGCGTGGCGCGCGCATATTGCAGCTCGGTCTCGTGACACGCGCGCGGATTCAGCAGGCACGAGGCGATCCGGTTCCTGAACGCATGATCGAGGCAGGCCTGATTGCAGCCGATGCACGTGTTGATCTCGTCCGCGCGGCCCTGCGCCGCCTTGACGACGAATTCCGGATCCGCGAGCAGCGGGCGCGCCACCGAGACCATGTCCGCGCAGCCGTCGGCGAGAATCCGTTCGGCGACTTCGGGCCGGTTGATCCGGTTCGTCGTGACGAGCGGAATGCCGACCTCCCCCTTCATCTTCTGCGTGACCCATGCGAACGCGCCGCGCGGCACCGACGTCGCGATCGTCGGCACGCGCGCCTCGTGCCAGCCGATGCCCGTATTGAGGATCGTCGCGCCCGCGCGCTCGACCGCCTTCGCGAGCTGCACGGTCTCGCGCCAGTCGCTGCCGTCCGGAATCAGGTCGAGCATCGACAGCCGGTAGATCAGGATGAAATCGCGGCCGACCGCTTCGCGCGTGCGCTCGACGATCTCGATCGGCAGCCGGATCCGGTTTTCGTAGGCACCGCCCCACGCGTCGGTGCGCTTGTTCGTATGCATCGAGATGAACTGATTGATCAGGTAGCCTTCGGAGCCCATGATCTCGACGCCGTCGTAGCCCGCTTCGCGCGCGAGCTGCGCGCAGCGGACGAACGCGCGGATCTGCCGCTCGATGCCGCGGGCGCTCAGCTCGCGCGGCGCGAACGGCGAGATCGGCGACTTGATCTTCGACGGCGCAACCGCGAACGGGTGATAGCCGTAACGGCCCGTATGCAGGATCTGCAGCGCGATCTTGCCGTCCTCCGCGTGGACCGCGCGCGTGATCGCGCGATGGCGCCGCGCGGCGGCCGACGTCATCAGCGTGCCGCCGAACGGCTTGGTCCAGCCGGCCACGTTCGGCGCGAAGCCGCCCGTCACGATCAGTCCGACGCCGCCGCGCGCCCGCTCCGCGAAATAGTCGGCGAGCCGCGGCAGCGTCTTGCGGCTGTCTTCGAGGCCCGTATGCATCGAACCCATCAGTACACGATTCTTCAGCGTCGTGAAGCCGAGATCGAGCGGTGCGAGCAGATGCGGGAAAGGTGTCGTCATGATGGTCGGAGCGATACGCGATGAGCGTCATCGTAGGCGCGCGCCGCGTTGAACGTGAGGGGACAAACAGCCATAATGCTTGTCATTTCCGGCCAATATCCAATGAGCACACCGTCCCGCAAGGATCGCCTCGGGCTGCGCCGCCCGACGATTCCCGTCGCCTATCCGCGTCTGCTGCTGCAGGCGCTCGCCGCGCGCGGCATCGACGCGGCCGCCGTGCGCGCGGGCACCGGTCTGCGCGACACGGTACTGGCCGAGCCGGACGCGCGCGTCGCGCCGGCGCAATGGGGGCGGCTCGTGCTGAACGCGATCGACATCGGCGGCGATCGCGGCATCGGCCTCGCGTTCGGGCTGCTGCTGAAACCGACCGTGCATGGCTTTCTCGGCTATGCGACGCTGACCGCGCCGGACATCCGCACGGCGCTGCACGTGACGCAGCGCTACTTCCGGATGCGCAACCGCCAGTATCGGCTGAGCTATGCGGAAGACGAACGCGGCGCGACGCTCGAGCTGCACGGCGTACAGGCGAACCCCGTGCTGCAGCATCATGTGATGTTCGAGTTCGTGCTGACCGGGCTCGCGCAGAACATCGCGCAATGGGCGGGCCGCACGTCGCCGGCGATCGCGCTGCGCTTCGCATGGCCGGAGCCCGATTATTTCGCGCGCTACCGCGACCGGCTGCCGCCGGTCGAATTCGAATGCGCGGCCAACGCGCTGTGGGTCGCGCGCGACGTGCTCGACTGGCCGCTGCCGTTCGCGGACGAAGTCGCCCATCGGCAGGCGCTGGTACAGGTCGAACGCGAATATGCGCAGGTGCGTCACGACGAAGGCGATTTCGTCGAGCGCGTGCGCGCCGAACTGGCGCGCACGACAGGCGGTTATCCGGACCCGGAGGCGCTCGCGCACACGCTGCTCGTCTCGACGCGCACGCTGCGCCGCCGGCTCGAGGAGGCCGGCTCGAGCTATCGGCAACTGCTCGACGAAGCACGCTTTCGCGACGCGAAGCAACTGCTCGCGGCCTCGGACCTCGATCTGAAAACGATCGCCGAGCGGCTGCAGTTCACCGACCCCGCGAATTTCACGCGCGCGTTCCGGCGTTGGGCCGGGCAGACGCCGAGCGCCTATCGGCAAGCGGCGGCGGATGTGCGGCGCGCGTGATGTGCGGAATGCGCAGCGCAGATGCGCGCATGCGCAATCTGACCGACGGCTCCATCTATCTCGTTCGCCCCGCGCGCATCCAGAGCGCGCGCTCCGACCTCACGGTAACGATCGGCGCACCGATCGCGTTCGCATTCGTCATCGGCATCATGTCGGTCGTACAACGCAGCACCGACGGCATGCTTGCCGTGTTTGCGTGGTGCGCAGCCGCCACGATCGGCCTGTATGGGCTCAGCACAGTCCTGCGTTTGCTGTTCGGGTTCGCCCTGTGGCCCGATATCCGCCGGCTCGAGCCGCCCGGCGGGAGGCGCGAGGTCGGCGCGGCAAAGGCCGCGCTGACGCTCGCGCCCGAAGAGGCAGCGCGTATCCGTTTCCTCTGACGCGTCAGCGCACCGGCACCATCTGCCCGTCCTCGAACGTGAACACGGTCGTCGGCGCGTTCAGCAGCTCGCCGCGCGCCGTGAACGCGTATGTCCCGGCCACGCCTTCATGCGAAGCCGAACGCAGCGCTTCGATCAGTTTCGCGGGATCGGTCGTCTGCGCGGATGCCATCGTTTTCGCGAGCAGCAGCATGCCGTCGTAGTACGTGATGCCGTATGTCTGCGGCTCGCTCTTGAAGCGCGCACGGTATCGCGCAACGTAGTCCCGGCCGGCCTCGGTCCTGTCGAGCCCCGCGCCGCTCATCGCGCAGAACACGTTGCGCGATGCCGTCTGCGCGACGGTGCCCATGTTGGCCGAGCAGATCCCGTCGCCGCCGAGCAGCCGCGCGCGCACGCCGCGCTGGACCATCTGCCTGGCCATCGGCGCGGCCTGCGCGGTATAGCCGCCGAAGAAGATCACGTCCGGGTTCTTTCCCTTGATCGTCGCGAGGATCGCGAGGAAATCGGTCGCCTGCGAATGCGTGAACTCGCGCGCGACGACCTGCAGCCCGAGCGACTTCGCCTTCGCGATGAACTGCTCGGCGAGCCCCTGCCCGTAGGCGGTGCGGTCGTCGATCACGGCGGCGGTCTTCGCGCCGAGCTTCCCTGCCGCAAACGCGGCCATCGACGCGCCGAGCACCGAATCGCTCGCGCCCGTGCGAAACACGTTGTCGTAGCCGAGCGCGGTCAGCTGCGGGTTCGACGCGACCGTCAGCATCGGCACGCGCGCGGCGTTCGTCAGCCGTGCGACCGGAATCGCGACGCCCGAATTCTCGGGGCCGAAGAACGCGGCCGGCTGACGATCGAGCAGACGCTGCGCGACCTGCACGCCGGTGCGCGGATCGGCCTGGTCGTCCTCGGCGACGATCCGGAATCGGACCGGCTGTCCGTCGACCGTAATCGGCGTGCGGTTCAGCGTCTCGACCGCGAGCCTCAGCCCGTTCTCGTCGTCCTTCCCGCTCACCGCTTGCGGGCCCGTCAGCGGACCGGAAAAAGCGATCGTGACGATGCGTTCCGCGTGTGCGGCGCCGATCGTGAATCCGCCCAGCGCCAGCACGGCAATCATGCATTTCAGCTTCATGGAGTCTCCTCGACGATGGCTCGCGATACGCGAGCCGGGATGGGCCGGGCGCGGCGGTGTCAACCGTCTGGCGGCCGGCGGGTGAAGGACACCGGGGCGGACGTGCAGCTCTTCTTCGGCGCACTATCCGTTGTCCTTAATATCAGGAACGCAATTAAGACTTGGCGCGTACGCGACGCTGTCGCCCATGCGCTCGCCGGGACGAGCGCGCGCGGCTACAGCAGGATGCGTGCGCCGCCGTCGCCGTCGTTCGCTTCGATTCGTACCGGTCCCGATGCACGCGCGATCCTGTCGTACACGGGCGCCGAGACACAGACGACCGGCACGGCCATCGCATACAGCTCCGCCGCGACGATCGCGCCGATCGAGATGATCAGGTCGCGCTCGCTCAGCACGATGCCGACGGGGCCCGTGCCGTTGCGGATCGCTTCGGCGAGCACGCTGCTGCTCGAGCTCGAGCCTTTCGCATGCGCCATCACCATGATCCGCCCGGCGAGGCTCGCGCCGACGAGCGGATGCCCGCGATCGACGATGCGTCCCGCGACCGAGTCGTAGCCGCCCCAGAAGCTCAGCGGCTTGGGCAGCACGATCGTCTCCGCATACGCGCGGCCGGGCACGAGCGTGTCGCCCGTCAGCGCGGTGCCGGCCGCGCCGGCGTGATGGATCTCAGTCATCGAATCGCACCTTTCCTTCGAATGCCGATCGCACGCACTCGCTCATGCTGCCGTACGCGACCGTGACGCCGATGTTCGCCGGCGCATACGATGCCCATTTCCCCGAATTCGTCATCACGAGCCCCGACAGCTGCTTCATCACGGGCGTGATGTACGTGCACGTGTCGACGACGATCTGCACGCCGCGCGCCGCGAACTTGTCGGCGAGGCCGAGTTCGCCGAGCTCCCACAGGATGAAGCGACTCGTGTTCACGTAGATATCGCATGCCGGCTTGCCGTCGAAGCGGTCGAGCAGCGCGTCGAGCGTGCGGAATTCCGCGAGCGAAAAGTGCGGCGTGCCGAGCGCGACCGCGACGAGCGCGTCGCCTTCCGCGCCATGATTCAGCGTGCGCCGGATCTCGGCGAGATCGGCCATCGACACGTCGATCGTCTGCCGCGGCGCGCGGCCGTGCAGCGCGGCGTCGAGCGTCGGCGCCTCGGGCGTCACGCCGACCGCATGGAACAGCGCGACCGCACCGCTCGACGCGGCGGCGGCACCGAGCGCCTTCAGTTCGTCCTCGGTCGTATCGGCCGGCAATCCGACGATCACGGGCACCGTCGCACCGGCGACCTTGCCGACCAGCAAGCCGAGCGCCGCAAAATGAACGTCCCGCGACGGCAGACGGCCGAAGTCGGGCGCGTTGAACACGATCTGCCCGGCACGGTTCGCTTCGACGTGCAGCCCCGCATACGGCGCGCGCCCGGTGATCGCGGCCGCCAGATCGAGAAAGTCGCCGTAGCGGCTCGTGCGCGCGCCGAGCACCGAGTTCGCGAACACGATCGCGTTCGATTCGGCCCAGGCAATCTGCTCGCCCAACGCCGGGCGGTGCTTCAGCTGATACGGCGCGCACGTGAAGCTCGATTCGCAGCCGAGCTGCAGATGCGCGTCCATCAGGCGCTGCGCGTCGCGCTCGATCGTACGGTCGCCGCGGTACAGCTCGGGATGGATCAGGTCGAGCGAGCCGACGTTCAGCGTGGTCGGCACCGCGACGCGCGCACCCGTCGCGACGAAATAGTCGACGAAGTCGAGACTCGTCTGCCCGTGATACAGACAGCCGTCGATATGCGCGCACGTGATGTCGATCAGGTGCGGCGCGGACATCACCTGCGCGGTACGCGCGACGATCCGCATCGCGCGCGCGACGCCTTCGCCGAATTCGCCGCGCAACATCGCGTCGTCGCGCTCGCTCAACTGCAACATGGGTTGCTCCTCGTGACCCGCCCGGCCGCCATCGGCCGGTGAAGTGCGTGGAGCGACTGTACAACTGGAAATAAAATATGTCCAGATAGTCGACGGAAACCGTCATCCCGAAACCAATTTCGCATTTTTCTTGCACAGATGGCGCTACAAAACCAATTCCGCGCGTCAATTGGATACAACTACGTACCACTTAGACGTGATGTGGCTCGTACTCGACCCGGTTTCGCGCGCGGGGCTCCGCAGGACCGCTGCGGATCGCGGGCCGATCGCCAAGGAAAGGGGAATGGATCGCGGCGGCGACAGCCGGCCGCCGCCACCGTGCGGGAATGGACGACTGCAACTCAGCGCTTGCCGGTCAGCTGCAGCAGTTCGTCGCGCAGCGCCTGCGCCCGCTGCTCGCCAAACGCGGATTCGAATTCGCGCTGCGCGGCCTGCCACGCGCGCTTCGCCTGACCGAACGCACGCACGCCCTGCTTCGTCAGATTCAGCACGTGCGCACGCGGATCGTGATCGGACGGCGCCGACGCGACGAGCCCGTCGCGCTGCAGCGGCTTCAGCGCGCGCAGCAGCGTCGTGCGGTCCATCACCAGCGTATCGGCGAGCTCGCTCATCAGCACGTCGGGCCGCCGCGACAGGATCGCGATGATCGAGAACTGCGCGGGCGTCACGCCCGCCGCGCTCAGATGGCGTTCATAAATTTGCGTGACAAATCGCGTCGCCTGCCGAAGCGCGAAGCAGTTGCACGCACCGATCGTCTCGATGTCGTCCATGCCGGCAAATGTATATGTGCATATGCATAAAGTCAATGTACACTCGACCGATCATCCCGCCGGTCGCGCGCGTCCGGCGCCCGCGACCGCCCGAGGAGACGGACATGGACTACATCGACAAGCTGCGGATCTTCCGGTCGGTCGTCGAGCTGCGCAGCTTCACGCGCGCGGCCGACATGCATGGCCTCGCGCGCCCGGTCGTGTCGCGCGCGATCGCCGAACTCGAAGCGCGGTTCGGCGGCCGCTTGCTGCATCGGACCACGCGCCAGGTGTCGCTGACCGAAACGGCCGAACGCATCTACGAGCGCTGCGCCGCCGTGCTCGACGAGCTGGACGCGCTCGAAGCCGAAGCGCAGACGCAGACGCGCGAGCCCGACGGCCTGCTGCGGCTCGTCGCGCACACGACCGCCGCGCTGAATCAGTTCGTGCCGTTGATCGCGGGCTTCAAGGCTGCGCATCCGAAAGTGCGTATCGACGTCACGTTGACCGAGCGGCCCGTCGATCTGGTCGGCGAGGGCTACGACATCGGCATCGTCGCTCCCTACATGCTGAGCTCCGACACGACGATCGTGCGGCTCATCGCGCGGATACCGTTCGTGATCGTCGCGACGCCCGCGTACCTGCGCGCGCATGGGAACCCCACGACGCCGGCCGATCTCGCCGACCATCCGTTCGTGCCGCTGTCGCCGTCGCTGCGCCGCCCGGCGCTGTCGTTCCGCGTCGACGGCGACGTGCTGACCCTTCCGCTGCGCTTCGACATTTCGTCGAACAGCCCCGTGTTCAACCGCGAGATGGTGATGCACGGTTTCGGCATTGGCATCGTGCCGAGAACGCTGGTCGAAACCGAGCTCGCGTCGGGCGCGCTCGTACAGCTGCTCGACGATGCCGACCTCGTCGATGGGTGCGTCGAGCTGAAGCTGGCGTACGCGAACCGATCGCTGCTGCCGGCGAAGGTCAAGGCGTTCATCGACTATGCGAGCGCGATGTGCGACCGCGAAGGCTGGATCGCGCCCGTCGCGGCATAGCGCCGGTTCGCGCACTTCGCTTGCCCGCCGATTGGTACGCAGGACGCACCAATCTGATCGCGCGGCCGTCATCGCTCCGCGTGCGCAGACTGCTTAAAGTGTGCACATGCACACGACGACGCTCACCGACGACGATTGTTTCGCGATCCGGCAGGCCGCACGCCGGATCTCGCAGTTCTACGAGCGCCATCTCGCGCATGCTGGCGTTACGCCGTCGCAGTACAGCATTCTGGCGCTGCTGCGCGAACGGCCGGGCCTGACGATGGCGGCGCTGTCGGCCGAGCTGGTCATCGAGCGTACCGCGCTGCTGCGCGCGCTCAGGCCACTCGTCGGCGCCGCGCTCGTCGCCGGGCATACCGAACCGGGCGGACGCCGGCAGACCTTCTCGCTCACTGCGTGCGGCGAAACGAAGATCGCCGAAGCGCATGCGCACTGGCTCGCCGCGCAGCAGGCATTCGAGCGGCGTTTCGGGGCACGGCAGGCCGCCCACCTGCGCGGCGAGCTGTTCCGGATCGCGCACAACCTGCCGGCGCGCTGACGTACTGCATATCCGTCGCGCGCAGGCGTTTTCCCGATCGACGCACCGCCGTCGGTCGCCTTGATTAGTGCATATACATAGGTGAATCGATGGACACGACTCAAACCGCTGCCGCCCGCGAAGCGGCCACGGCCGAACCGCCCGCGAAGCAGCGCCGCCGCGTACGCTGGATGCGCATCGCCCTGATCGCCGTCGTCGTCGCGGTCGGCGCGGCCGCACTCGACTGGCTGTTCGTGCTGCGTTTCCAGGAAAGCACCGACGACGCGTATGTCGGCGGCGACGTGACGGTGCTTGCGCCGAAGGTCGCCGGCTTCGTCGACCGGATCCTCGTGACCGACAACCAGCGCGTGAAAGCCGGCGACGTCCTCGTGCAGCTCGACGCGCGCGACTACGCGGCGAAGCTCGCGCAGGCGAGCGCCGAAGTCGACGCGGCGCACTCGGCCGTGGCCGAGCTCGAAGCGAAGCAGCAGCTGCAAGACGCGGTGATCGGCCAGCATGCGGCGGACAAGAACGCATCCTCGGCCGAGCTGACGCGCGCCGCGGCCGATCGCGTCCGCTATCGCGAACTCGTGAAGGCCGACGCGGTGTCGAATCAGCTCGTCGAGCGCGCCGACGCCGACTACGCGAAAGCGCACGCGGCCGTCGAACGCAGCGATGCGGCGCTGCTCGCGTCGAAGCGCGAGCTCGACGTGCTCGGCGCACAGCTGGCCGATGCGCGCGCCCGCGTGAACACGGCGCTCGCCGCGCAGCGCGTTGCCGCATTGAACGTCGAATACACGACGATCCGTGCACCGGTCGACGGCTACGTCGGCAACCGCACCGGCCGCGTCGGAATGCTGGCGAACGTCGGCGTGCCGCTGCTGACGATCGTCCCTGCGTCCGGCTTGTGGATCGACGCGAACTTCAAGGAGGACCAGCTGCGCAAGATGCGCGCGGGCGATCGCGTCGACGTGTCGCTCGATGCGTCGGGCGCGCGGCTGCACGGGCGCGTCGACAGCGTCGCGCCCGCGACCGGCGCGACGTTCAGCGTGCTGCCGCCCGAAAATGCGACGGGCAACTTCACGAAGATCGTGCAGCGCGTGCCGGTGCGCGTCCATCTCGATCCGCAGCCCGGGCTCGAGCAGGTGCTGCGTCCGGGGCTGTCCGCGGTCGTGACCGTGCACACCGACCACGCGCACTGAACGGGAGACGACGATGACCACCGCGTTTTCCGGCGACCCCGCGTCGCAACCGACGAAGCAGCGCGTGTTCGCATTCGCGCTGATGTGCGTCGGCTTCTTCATGGCGACGCTCGACATCCAGATCGTCGCGTCGTCGCTGCGCGACATCGGCGGCGGACTGTCGGCCAGCCAGGACGAACTGTCGTGGGTGCAGACGGCCTATCTGATCGCCGAAATCATCGTGATCCCGATGTCGGGCTGGCTGTCGAAGGTGATGTCGACACGCTGGCTGTTCGTCGCGTCTGCCGTCGGCTTCACGATCACGAGCATGCTGTGCGGGCTCGCGTGGGACATCAATTCGATGATCCTGTTTCGCGGGCTGCAGGGCGCGCTCGGCGCCGCAATGATTCCGACCGTGTTCACGACCGCGTTCGTGCTGTTTCCCGGCAGGCAGCGGCTGATCGCGTCGACGACGATCGGCGCGCTCGCGTCGCTCGCACCGGCGATCGGCCCCGTGATCGGCGGCTGGATCACCGATCGATGGTCGTGGCACTGGCTGTTCTATCTGAATCTCGTGCCGGGGATCCTGGTCGCGGTGCTGGTGCCGCGCTACGTGCGCATCGACGAGCCCGATCCCGGTCTCGTCAAGCGCGGCGACTATCTCGGGATCGTGCTGATGTCGGGCTTTCTCGGCTGCCTCGAATACGTGCTCGAGGAAGGCCCGCGCAAGAACTGGTTCGGCGATCACGTCATCGTTGCATGCGCATGGATCGCCGGCATCTGCGGCTTCCTGTTCGTCGTGCACGCGCTGACCGCCGAGGATCCGGTCGTCGACCTGCGTGCGCTTGCCGTGCGCAACTTCGGCATCGGCAGCCTGCTGTCGTTCGTCACCGGCATCGGCATCTTCGTGACCGTATTCCTGACGCCGCTGTTTCTCGCCCAGGTGCGCGCATTCAGCTCGCTGCAGATCGGCATCGCGCTGCTGTCGGTCGGCGCGTTCCAGCTGCTCGCGCTCTGCGCATACGCGTTCGCGGCCCGCTACTTCAGCCTGCGCTCGCTGCTCGTGTTCGGGCTCGTGTGTTTCGGCATCGGCTGCTATCTGTACACGCCGATCACGCACGACTGGGGCTGGCAGGAACTGCTGCTGCCGCAGGCGCTGCGCGGCATCGGTCAGCAGTTCAGCGTGCCGCCGATCGTGACGATGGCGCTCGGCTCGCTGCCGCCGTCGCGGCTGAAATCCGCCAGCGGGCTGTTCAACCTGATGCGCAATCTCGGCGGTGCGATCGGCATCGCGGTCAGCGCGACGATGCTCAACGACCGGCTGAACTTCCATTACCTGCGGCTCAACGAGCACGTGAGCGCGGGCGTGCCGCAGGTCGCGTCGCTGCTCGACGGGCGCACCGCGTACTGGGCGTCGGTCGCCGGCAACACGGTCGATGCCGCGCAGGCCGCGCTCGCCAACCTGCATCGGCTGATCTACCGCGAAGCGTTGACGCTCACGTATGCCGATGCGTACTACGCACTGTCGCTCTGTTTCGTCGTCGCGCTGGTCGCGGTCGTCTTCTCTCAACCCATCTCGCTGAACGCGCCGCCGCCGGATGCGCACTGAGGTCGTCATCATGAAACAGCTCATTGTCGCGCTCGCCGTCAGCGCGTTCGCCGCCGGTTGTGCGGTACAGCCGGCGCAGCACGCGACGCTGCCCGACGCGGTCGGCGGGCTCGCGCCTGCTACGTGGGACACCGCCGTTCCAGCCGCCACGAGCGACGCGGCAACGTGGTGGGCACAGTTCCGCGACCCGACGCTCGACCGGCTGATCGCGACCGTGCTCGACGCCAACCTCGATCTGCAGGCCGCCGCCGAACGCGTGAAGCAGGCGCAGGCGCTGACCGCAAGCAAGCGCGCGGCGCTGCTGCCCGAACTCGACGCCACGGCGCATGCATCCGACGCGCGCCAGAACGTTCCGCCGCCGCTCGGCTACGTGCGGCAGGCCGGCGCCGGGCTCGCACTGAGCTGGTCGCCCGACGTGTTCGGCGGCGAACGGCTCGACCTGCTCGCCGCGCGCGCGGAACTCGTCGGGCAGACGCACGCGGAAGATGCGATGCGACTCGCGCTGGCGGCCGACGCGGCATCCGCGTACGTCGATCTGCGCTGGGCGCAGCAGGAACTGAAGCTGCTGCAGGACAACGCGGCGATCCGGCAGCGTGCGCTCGAACTGACACGCAAGCGGCAGGCGTTCGGGCTGTCGACGGAGCTCGACGTCACGCGCGCGAAGAATCAGCTCGACGCGCTCGAAGCGCGGATCGCGCCGACGCGTGCGCAGATCGCGCATCAGCTGAACCTGATCGCCGTGTATTCGGGCCGCACGCCGGAATCGATCGATCGGCTCGTGCTCGCCGAGTCCGCGCCGATTCCCGCGCCGCCGGCCGGCGCACCGGTCACGCTGCCGTCGCAGGCGCTGCTGCGCCGCCCCGACGTGCTGACCGCCTACGCGCAGGTCGAACGGCGGGCGGCGCAAGTCGGCGTCGCGAAAGCCGAGCGGTATCCGAAGTTCTCGCTGAATCTGGCGGACGGCGTGCTCGCCGCGTCGTATCTCGGGCTGCCGACGCTCGCCGACAACCTGTTCAGCGCCGCGCTGAGCGCGACGAGCCCGATCTTCGATGCCGGCCGCATCGCAGCCGACATCGCACAAAGCGAAAGCCGGTTGCGCGAATCCGAACTCGCGCTGCGGCAGACGATGCTGCAGGCCTTGCGCGAAGTCGAGGATGCGCGCGCGAGCCTCGTCGCGACCGACGCGGCGTCGCAGCAGCTCGCCGGCGCGCTCGCCGCGTCCGACCGTGCGCTCGCGCTCGCGACGCGACTGTACAAGGGCGGCGCGACGGATTTTCTCGACGTGTTGACCGCGCAGGAGGCGTATCTGCGCGACTCCGATTCGCTGAATCAGGCCGCACGCGAGCATGCGCTCGCGGCGATCGCGCTGTATCGATCGCTCGGCGGCGGATGGAGCAGGAACGATGCGGGGCAGGCAGCCGAGGCTGTCGCGAGCCAATGAGCGCGAACGCGATGCGCTACGGTGGGAGAACGTCGCCGAAGCGGCGAGAAGGCAATCATGGCGGTCATGGCCGCATGCGGCGGCCATGACTGACGGCGATACGCTTAGCGATCGAGCGCGAGCTTCGCGCCGAGGCCGAGCAGAATCGTGCCCATCACCGCATCGATCGGCTTGCGCAGTTTCGCGTAGCCGGTCTGCACGCGGTTCGTCGAGAACAGCAGCGCGACCGTGCAGAACCACGACAGCGACACGGCGACGACGACCGCCAGCGTCGCACCATGCACCCACGCGGGCGCATGCGCGGGCAGCAGCGTGACGAACAGACTGCCGAAGAACGCGGCGGCTTTCGGATTCGTCAGGCCGACCAGCAACCCTTTGCGGTATGCATGCACGCCGCCGCGCACGGCAGGCGCGCGCATGGCGTCGGCCGGCTGCGCCGACTGGCGCAGCCCCGACAACGACTTGATGCCGAGGTAGATCAGATACGCGGCGCCGGCGATCCGGATCGCCTCGTACAGCCACGCGAGCTTCGCGACGATCAGGCCGAGTCCGAAGATCGCCATCGCCGCCCATACCGCGTGCGACGACGCGATGCCGAGCGCGGCCAGCAAGCCGGCGCGGCGGTTGCCGAGCGCATGGGAAGACACGGCGATGAGGTCGGGGCCGGGGCTCACGCAGGCCAGCAGCATCACGCCGCCGACCGCGGCAAGTTGGGGAACGTAGCTCATGACGGTTCGGATCGGTACGGGTGGAAATGTCCACGGGAAACGGACGAATCGACCGACTGTAGCACGACGTGCCGCGCCGTGCCGACGCCGCGCTCGCCCGCGTGCGGCGCGTTCACTCGACGTGCGGCCAGCGATAGGCGATCACCGACGCGGCCGGATACGCGAGCTCGCGCACCGCGCCGAGCTGGTTGCCGCCGAACAGATGCACGTGCGCATCGTCGTGACGCAGATAGAAGCCGACATGGCCCTTCCAGCTCGTCGGGTCCTCACGCGTCAGCACCGCGATGCAGCCGTACACCGGCTGTGCGAGCGGCCGCCCCCACTCGAGCCACGAGCGCGCGAGCGCCGAGCCGGTGCCGCGCATGCCGGCGCGCGCCATGCACCAGTTGACGAACGACGAGCACCACGAAATCTTGTCGTCGTAGCCGACGAGGTTCGTGTGCCCGTTGTATTCGACGATGCGCGGATTCACGCGGCCAGGCGGAAACCGGCGCACGCCGCGCTCGGCGAGTGCGACGGCCATCCACGGCACGAGCGTGCCGTGCGGATGGTCGGTGGCGTTCGGTCGGATCACGTCGTCCTCGTCGAAGTGGCTGAGCGATAGCGCTCCATCTTCGCATAGGTGCATGAACGCCGCGCGCCGCCACAGCATTCGCCGAGGCGGCCGCGCATCGATTGATAACCGGCGAACATCAATCGTTCAGAAAATTGCACTTATCGTTTCTGCGACATCGCGCGAACATTCGCGAAAACAACAATCGACCGCCCTCCCTCCCCGCATTTTCCGGAGACATCCCGATGCATCCCTCGTCCAGTCTCTCGACCGGGCGCTCGAAGGCCGCTGCGGTCTTCCGCGTCACGGCCGGGAATTTTCTCGAGCAGTTCGATTTCTTTTTGTTCGGCTTTTACGCCACGCAGATCGCCAACGTGTTCTTTCCCGCCGCCAGCGAGTTCGCGTCGCTGATGATGACGTTCGCGGTGTTCGGCGCCGGCTTCCTGATGCGGCCGCTCGGCGCGATCGTGCTCGGCGCGTATATCGACGACGTCGGCCGTCGCAAGGGCCTGATCGTCACGCTGTCGATCATGGCGAGCGGCACGATCCTGATCGCGTTCGTGCCCGGCTACGCGACGATCGGCCTGCTCGCGCCCGCGCTCGTGCTGCTCGGGCGGCTGCTGCAGGGCTTCTCGGCCGGCGCGGAGCTCGGCGGCGTATCCGTCTATCTGGCCGAAATGGCCACGCCGGGCCGCAAGGGCTTCTTCACGAGCTGGCAGTCCGCGAGCCAACAGGTCGCGATCGTCGTCGCCGCGGCGCTCGGCTTCGCGCTGAATCGCTGGCTGAGCGCGGCCGACATCGCCGCGTGGGGCTGGCGCGTGCCGTTCTTCGTCGGCTGCATGATCGTGCCGTTCATCTTCATGCTGCGTCGCAAGCTCGAGGAAACGCAGGAATTCAGCGCGCGCCGCCATCGTCCGACGATGAAGGAAGTATTCGGCACGCTGGCTCAGAACTGGGCCGTCGTCGTGGCCGGCATGATGCTGGTCGCGATGACCACCGCGAGCTTCTATCTGATCACCGTGTATGCGCCGACGTTCGGCAAGACCGTCCTGCATCTGAGCACCGCCGACAGCCTGCTCGTGACGCTGTGCGTGGGCGTCTCGAACTTCGTGTGGCTGCCGATCGGCGGTGCGCTGTCGGACCGCATCGGCCGCCGCCCGCTGCTCGTCGCGATGACGGTGCTCGCGATCGCGACCGCCTATCCGGCGCTGTCGCTGCTCGCCCATGCGCCGACGTTCACGAACATGCTGCTCGTGCTGCTGTGGCTGTCGTTCATGTACGGCCTCTACAACGGCGCGATGATCGTCGCGCTCACCGAAGTGATGCCCGTGCAGGTGCGCGTGGCCGGCTTCTCGCTCGCGTACAGCCTCGCCACAGCCGTGTTCGGCGGCTTCACGCCGGCGATCTCGACCGCGCTGATCCACATGACGGGCGACAAGGCCGCGCCCGGCTACTGGATGAGCTTCGCCGCCGTGTGTGCGCTGCTCGCGACGTTCGCACTGTATCGCCGCCAGGCCGCGACGTTGACGCCCGCGCATTGACGGTCCGCTCGCCCCCCATGCTCACCTGACCTTCCCGTTCGCACGACCATGACGATGAAAAATCTGCTGCTGAAACTTTGCGCGACCGCGCTCGTCGCGACCTCGGTCGCCACCGCCCCGGTGCAGGCCGCCGAGCTGCACGTGATGAGCTCGGGCGGCTTCACCGCCGCGTACAAGGCGCTCGGCCCGCGCTTCGCCGCCGACACCGGCAACACGCTCGACACGACGCTCGGCCCGTCGATGGGCAAGTCGCCCGAAGCGATTCCGAACCGGCTCGCGCGCGGCGAGCCTGCCGACGTCGTGATCATGGTCGGCTACGCGCTCGACGAGTTGATCCGGCAAGGCAAGGTCGTGCCCGGCTCGCGCGTCGAGCTGGCCGATTCGCGAATCGGCATGGTCGTGCGCGAAGGCGCCGCGAAGCCCGATATCGGCACAGCCGACGGGCTTCGGCAAGCGCTGCTGCACGCGAAGTCGATCGCGTACTCGGACAGCGCGAGCGGCGTCTACATCGAGCGCGAGTTGTTCAGGAAGCTCGGTATCGAAGCGCAGGTAAAGCCGAAGGCGACGATGATTCCGCGCATTCCGGTCGCGTCCGTCGTCGCGAACGGCGACTATGAAATCGGCTTCCAGCAGGTGAGCGAACTGCTGCCGGTGCCGGGCGTCACGTTCGTCGGCCGGATTCCGGAGTCGCTGCAGTCGGTCACGCGCTTCGCCGGCGGCATCCCGGTCGGCGCACGGCATCCGCAGGAAGCGAAGGCGCTCCTCGACTATCTCGCATCGCCCGGCGTGCAGCCGGACGTGAAGGCGACCGGGCTCGACCCCGTGTCGGCCCGCTGACGCAAACCGACCGCCGCGTGCGCGCGTGCGGTCGCGCGCCGGCCGGCAAGCCGCGTGGCAGGCCGGCCGCGTATCACGATGCGGCCGCGCCCGACGCGCGGCTCGCGCGCTTCGCGTCGACGACCATCTCGTGAAATGCCTGCGCGGCCGGCGTCAGCTGCCGTCCGCGCCGCTTTACGATGCCTACGCGCCGCTTCACGACGGGGTCGACGAGCGGCACGCTCGTGAGGATCGGATGGTCGCGTCCGGGCATCGCCATCGACGGCACCGCGGCGACGCCGAGCCCCGCCTCGATCAGACCGAGCAGCGTCGTCACGTGACGCGTCTCGCACACGCTCGGCACCGGCGGTGCGACGCCCGACAGCGCCTGGTCGAGCAGCAGCCGGTTGCCGGACGTCTTGTCCACCGAGACGTACTCGTGCGCGTACAACTCGTCCCACGTCACGCGCTTCTTGCGCGCGAGCGGATGATCGCGGCGGCACGCGGCGACGAAGCGCTCCTGCAGCAGCACCTTGAAGTCGATCTCGGGCTCCTGGCTGCCGAGGAAGCTCACGCCGAAATCGGCCTCGCCGCTGATCACCGCACCGAGCACCTCGTTCGCGCCCGAATCGAGCAGCTTCACGCGGATGCGCGGGAAGCGGCGGTGATACTCGGCAATCACGTTCGGCAGGAAGTAATACGCGACGGACGGCACGCACGCGATCGTCACGTGACCGAGGCGGCTCGACGACACGTCGCGAATGCCGAGCAGCGCCGCATCGAGATCGTCGAGCAGTTGCTCGGCGCTCGGCGCGAACACGCGGCCGACGGTCGTCAGCGTGACGCTGCGCGTCGTGCGCTCGAACAGCCGCACGCCGAGCGCATCCTCGAGCTTGTCGATGCGGCGGCTCAACGCGGGCTGCGAAATGCTGAGCGCGTCGGCAGCCTTGCGGAAGCTGCCCAGCTCCACCACCGCGCGAAACGCCTGCAAGTCGGTCAAGTCGAAATTGATCCCCACGGGACAGCCTCCGCATTTCAATGCCTGGTATTGTGCATGAAGCGGAGGACGCAAGTGGGCGCGCGGCGGTTTGACGGTGGGCGTCGATCGGTAGGCACGAAGCGTTCGCCGTTGCCGTGCTGTGCGACCTGCCCGATCGACGTTGTCGACGTCGGCAAGCTCTGTGAACGAGATGCAGAAAAGCGATGACCATTGGGTTGCGCCGGCACAAATCCCATTTGATACATGATTGACTCCCATTTGATATATATCTATAATGGGATTGTTACTTCACTCATTTGGGAGTTTGCCATGCGTACCCCCGCACCAACCAGCCGGCAGCCCGCTAAGCGCGCAAGCGCCGGGAAAGCCTCCGTTGGGTCGAATGGCCTCGGCGCACACGAGCACGACTTCGATACGTTCCGCAGGATGACGCCGCTGGAGCAGCGGCGTACGATCGCCGACGGATTCAAGGCAGTGATCGTCGAACGTGTCGCTCGCGAGCTTCTCCGAATCCCGGTGCAATCGCTGCTGTCCGCGCTAAGCTTGCCGAGCTCGACAATCCTTCGAAAGATCGCGAACGAGGATCGCCTGTCGCAAAGCGAGTCCGATCGTATTGCGCGCGTTCTCTACGTCCTCGATCTTGCGGTCGAGCTTTTCGAGGACAAGGACCGTGCAGCGGATTGGATTACGCGCGGCAATGCCGAGCTTGATGGTCTTAAGCCGATAGAAGTTCTCGATGTACAGCCCGGCTACGACCGTGTGCGCGACATTCTCAGCCGTGCATTGTTCGGGGTCACCGCGTGAAGCTGTATCGCCTCGCAAAAGAACGAAAGGGCCACTACATGGCGGACGATCTCAGCGGCAATGGTGCTGCGATCGCAGGGGGCCGCTGGAATCCGCGCGGAATGCGAGTGCTGTACACGTGCTGTCACGCTTCCACGTCCCTGCTCGAAGCGCTCGTCCATATGTCAGGGATACTGCCGGCCGGCGGCCTTTTCTTGGTGACACTCGAAGTGCCTGATGCGGTATACGAAGGGGCGTTCGAACCAGAACTACCGCCCGATTGGGCGACGCTAACGGAAGACCCCGCGTCGACGGCGCGGATCGGCCGGGAATGGTTGGAAAAGGGTGAGCAGCTCGCGATGCGGGTTCCATCCGTCGTCTGTCCGACGGACTCCAATTTGCTGCTGAACCCGCTGCACCCCGATTTCGCCGCGACGGTGAAGGTGATCAGCAAAGAGCCGTTCAAATTGGATCCGCGGCTCTTCGGGTAGACTTCAACGCCGCCCGACGGGCGCAGTGGTTTGATGCCGACCTCCTGACTCCGAAATCCCGCGACGTTATCGGTAGGGCAGCGGCAAACGGCGGACAGCCGGCATATGGGCGCGCACGCCACTGCGCGCCGCTGCATGCCGCCCCTCGCTCAGATATGAAAGATCTGCGCGACCAGCGCGGCACCGAGGAACGTGCCGGCATTCGCGACGAACGACACGAGCACGATCCGCCAGCCGAGGCGGCGAAACGCGGGAATGTCCTTCGCGATCGAGAGGCCCGCGAACGTCAGCATCGGCGTGACGACGCCGAGGAAATCGTTCTTCGCGCTCATCGCGGCGATGGCCGGCGCCCACGGACACAGCGGCGAAGTCATGAACATCGCGACGACCGACACCCAGCACACGGCGGGAATCTTGCGGCGCGTGACCGTCGACAGCGCATCGCCGATCACCGTTGCGAGCACCATGAACGCCATGCCGGGTAACCCGAAGAGCGGCGACGTGCCGTGCGTGATCCAGTCGCACACGAGCGAGAACACGGCCGTCAGCAGCCATGCCGCGACCTTCCCCGAGTAGCTGAGCGCCGGCGCCTCGGTCTGCACGTCGCCGAGCGACGGACGCGCAGCCTCGACGGATGCCGACGCGGACGACGCCTTCGTCGTGCGCCCGATCAGCGGTTCGAGCACGCGATAGCCGAACACCGCGAGCGGCAGCGAGATGAACAGCGTGAAATACGTGCCGATGGTCGTCGTGATCAGATTGCTCGCGGCGGCAAACGTCAATACGTTCTTCGCGACTTCCGGCGACTGCTGCGCGGCGGCGATCGCGCCGGACGCAGCCGCCATCATGCTGCCCGAGCCGACGCCCGCGCCCATCGCGAGCGCGAGCGGATGAAAAATGTTCAGGCTCGCGACAAAGCCCGCGAAGATCGCGATGAACACCGCGCCGAACACGGTACCCGTCAGATACTCGGCGAGCACGCCGCGCCCTTCGGCCGAATTCATCCCGTACTTCTCGCCGATGATCGCGAGACTCGGCTCGCGTCCGACCGAGAACGTCGCGCCGATCGCTTCGCGCTTGATCCCGAGCAGCAGCGCGAGCGGCAGCCCGAGCAGGATCGTGCCGACGAAGTGCCCGAGCTCCTGGAACGCGAGCGCCCAGCCGGCCGCGGCGAGCTTCGGCAGCGCGCTGCCGACCATCAGCCCGAGCTTCGCGACGAACAGCAGCAGCGCCGGCTGCAGCACCGCCGCCGCGAGAAACTGCGTCTTCACGTCGAGCCGCATGCTGCTGCGCCAGCGCTCGGACAGCAGCCCCAACGCGCCGCCCATCAGCAGCGCCCAGATCATCGGCAGCAGCACGACCTTGCCGGGCCCGACATTGAACGTGAACGCGCCGATCGATTGCGCGATCAGCAATATCGCCGCCGCATAGACCAGCAGCTTCGCGCCTCTGAAACCGTCGCTTCCCGCGCCGTCCGCCGTCATCGTATGTTCCATGCTGATCTCCGCTCGAAGGCTCGTCGGCCTCGTGTCAGGTTGTGTCGACCGGTCTCGTCTCGTGCTGCCGCGACGCGTGCGCCGAACGACTCGGCGCCCGTGCCGCGTCGCGCCGCCTTACAAACTTATAAATAGCCGAATGCGCTCGCGGGATGCTTCGCCGTTTCGACCCACACGCTTTTCGTCTGCGTATATTCGTACAACGCCTCGACGCCGCTCGAGCGGCCGTAACCGCTCATCCCGTAGCCGCCGAACGGCGACGCGACATTGATCGTCTTGTAGCCGTTCACCCAGAACGTGCCGGCGTCGATCTGCGCGGCCACGCGATGCGCCCGCGCGACGTCGTTTGTCCATACCGCGCCGGCCAGCCCGAAGTCGGTATCGTTCGCGATCTCGATCGCTTCTTCCTCGGTGTCGAACGGAATCGCGACGACGACGGGCCCGAAGATCTCCGTGCGCGCGACGTCCATCCGATTGTGCACGTTCGCGAGCACGGTCGGCGCGACGAAGTAGCCGCGCGCGCTCCGCTCGGTCGAGCCGGCCGCGAGCGTCGCGCCGGACTCGACACCGCTCGCGATCATCTTCATCACATGCTCGTACTGCGCGCGATGGCAGATCGGGCCGACCTCGGTGGCGTCGTCGGTCGGCGCGCCGACGCGGATCTTCTTCGCGCCCGTCGCGACCATCGCGACGAAGCGGTCGTAGATCGAGCGCTGCACGAGTAGACGCGAGCCGGCGACGCAGCTCTGCCCCGCGCCCGCGAAGATCGCGGCCTGCGCCGTGAGCGCTGCGCGATTCAGGTCCGCATCGTCGAAGACGATATTCGCGGACTTGCCGCCCAGCTCGAGCACGCACGGCAGGACGCGCTTCGCGGCCGCCTCGGCAATCCGCGCGCCGGTCGCGGGCGAGCCGACGAACACGACTTTCTTCACGGCCTTGTGCGCGATCGCCGCCTGCGCGATCGTGTGTCCGTAGCCGGCGAGCACGTTGATCAGCCCGGTCGGCACACCCGCACGCTCGGCGAGCCGCGCGATCGCGAGCGAACTGAACGACGTGAGCTCGGACGGCTTCAGCAGCACCGCGTTGCCCATCGCGATCGCCGGCGCGAGCTGCCAGCCGCACGTAAACACCGGCGCGTTCCACGGCGTGATCTGCAGTACGGTGCCGGCCGGCTCGCGGCGCGTGTAGTTCAGATGCGACGTCGGCACCGGAATCACATCGCCGTAGAACTTGTCGGCCCAGCCGCCGTAGTACTCGAACATCTCGGCGACTTTCGCGACCTCGCCGCGGCAATCGCGGATCGGTTTGCCCGAACCGAGCGATTCGAGGCGCGCGAGCGCTTCCGCGTGACTGCGCACTTCGCGCGCGACGTCGAACATCGTGCGGCCGCGCGCCGCATGCGTGAGCGCCCACCACTGCCGTTGCGCGGCCTGCGCGGCCGCCGCCGCAAGCGCGACGATCTCCGCGCCGCCGTCGCGATAGGCGAGGCTCGGCTCGCCGGTCGCCGCGTCGAACAGCTCGATCGTATCGCCGCGCCCTTCGACGAGTTCGCCGTTCACGTATGAGCCGACGCTCTGCGCGCCGGGAAAGAACTGTCGAAATGCGTCGAGCAGCGCCTGTTCGATGGGGGATGCCATATCGTTTCCTCGTGGTGATGGATCGGCGCTCAGCGCGCGTCGACGAATTCGACGATGCGGTTGAAGTCTTCCGCGTCGCCGATCGATTCCGCGCTCGCGGCCCACAGGCGGCCCGCTTCGCTTGCGATCGGCGCACTCACGTGTGCGCGCTGCAGCAGTTCGAGCGCGAGCCGCATGTCCTTGCGCATCAGTTTCATCGTGAAGCCCGAATCGAAACGCTCGTTCAGGATCCACGTCGGGTAATTCGTCAGCGTCGCGCTGTTGCGCCCGGAGCCGCCGCTCAGCGCTTCGATCAGCCGTGCCTTGTCGACGCCCGCTGCCTCCGCGGCTCTGACCGCTTCGCTCGTGACGAGCAGATGCACGCCCGTCAGCAGGTTGTTCAGCAGCTTCGTCACATGGCCCGCGCCCGCGGGGCCGACGTGCACCTGCTTCGCGCTGATCGCCGACAGCACCGGCTGCACGGCCGCGATGTGCTCATCGGCGCCGCCGAGCACCATCGTCATCGTCGCGGTTGCCGCGCCCTTCGGGCCGCCGCTGACGGGCCCGTCGACAAAGGCGACGCCATGCGCATCCAGCGCGGCCGCGACCTTGCGCGTGCTGTTCGGATCGGCGGTCGTCGTGTCGATCACGATCAGCCCGCGCTTCGCATGCGACGCGACGCCGCCGTCGCCGAGCACGACCGCTTCGACGATCGCCGAGGTCGGCAGCGACAGGATCAGCACGTCGACCGCCGACGCAATCTCCGCAATCGACGCGCAGGGCCGCACGCCTTCGTCGGCCAGTTGCCGCACGCTCTCTGCGTTCGCGTCGAACCCCAGCACGTCGAAGCCGGCCCGCTTCAGCGACAACGCGATGCCGCGCCCCATGTTTCCCAGTCCGATCACGCCTACCGTCTTCATTGCCGCTCCCGATCGTTGCATTCGAAGGTTCGCGCGGAAGCCGTGTCGCGCTTGCGTTTCGCGCCGGTTCCGCTGCCGTCGTCGACGATCTTCGGCCCGTTTGACCCGTTCAACCAATAAGTGCCAATATTGAGATTGTTCTATTAATTCGAACGCTCGCCATGTCGACCAGCAGCCTGACCGAAAGCCGGATCGCGTACTTCTTCGAGGCGGTGCGCTGCGGCACGATCCGCGCGGCGGCCGACTGGCTCGATGTCGCGCCGTCCGCGGTGAGCCGCCAGATCGCGCTGCTCGAAGCGGAACTCGATGCCCCGCTGATCGAACGCCACGCGCGCGGCGTCACACCGACCGAAGCGGGCCGGTTCGTGATCCAGTACTACCGCGAGCAGCGCGCGCATCGCGACGATCTGCTGTCGCGTCTGCAGGATCTGCGCGGGCTGCGCACCGGGCACGTGCGCGTCGTGCTCGGCGAAGGCTTCGTGTCGGACCTGCTGTCCGGGCCGATGCAGCAGTTCTGCACGCAGTACCCGAAGATTCGCGTCAATCTCGATCTCGGCAGTACCAACGACGTGATGACGAAAATCGCGGAGGACGACGGCGAAATCGGCCTCGTCTACAACCCGCCGCGAGAGCCGCGCATCGTCTCGCGCGCCGCGCACCGGCAGCCGATGATGGCGATCGTCGGCGCCCGGATGGCGCGCACGATCCGGCGCAAGAGCCTGACCGTGCAGGAGCTCGCGTCGTATCCGCTCGCCGCGACGCATCCGTCGTACGGCACGCGGCAGATGCTGCAGGCCGTCGAATTCGCGGAAAAGATCAGCCTCGAACCGGCGATCACGACGAACTCGATCAACATCATGAAGCAGTTCGCGCGCTCGGAACTCGGGATCGTCGTCCTACCGGCGTTCGCCGTCGCCAGCGAGCTGAAAGCCGGCGAACTGAAGGCGATTCCGATCGAACACCCGATTCTGCAGAACGCCGAAGCGCATCTCGTCACGCGCGTCGGCCGCACGCTGTCGGTCGCCTCGAACCGCATGCTGCAGATGATGTCGTCGCAGATGAGCGCGTTTCGCTAGCGCGCAGGCGTCGATGCCGCGCTCGCGCGCGGTCGGCGAAAAAACGCATAATGCGTTGCGATCCGCAGCGACTGTTGTGCAACGCATTGCACCGGATGCACGCGACATCGCCGCGCGCCCGACGCGATTCCGATCAACCGCCACCGAAAAGACGTCACGATGCGTATCCCTCCGCTGAAATCCATCATCGCGTTCGAGAGCGTCGCGCGCACCAAAAGCGTGAACCGCGCGGCGGAGGAACTCGGGCTGACCGCGTCGGCCGTCAGCCATCAGTTGAGCAATCTCGAAGCGCTGATCGGCCGGCCACTGTTTCAGCGCTCGGGCCGCGGCCTCGTGCTGACACCGACCGGCGAACGCTATCTGGCCGACGTGACGGGCTCGCTCGCCGACCTGAGCCGCGCGACCGAACGCGCGTCGAGCCGCACCGACGTCGACATCCTGCGCGTGCATTCGAGCCCGAGCTTCGGGCTCATGTGGCTGCTGCCGCGGCTGTCGTCGTTTCAGGAGGCCAACGGCGATCTGCAGCTCAATCTCGCCTGCTCCTATGAAAACGTGTCGTTCTCGAACGGCTACTACGACATCGATATCCGGCACGGCTACGGCAACTGGGACAACCTCGAAGTGAAGACCGTGCGCGGCGAATACATCGCGCCGCTCGCGTCGCCGGCCTATCTGGAGCGGCATCCGGTCCGCACGCCCGAGGATCTGCTCGCGCATCGTCTGATCTATTCGGAGACGCCGCTCGTGCAGTGGAAGCAATGGTTCGGCCGAACCGGCGTGTCGGCCAAGCAGAAGACCTTCGACTTCTCGTTCGACCGCTCGTACATGTCGATCGAGACAGCCGCGCTCGGCCTCGGCATCGCGCTCGAAAGCCTCACGCTGGCGTCGGTGAAGATCCGCGACGGGCTCCTCGTGCCCGTTTTCGACCACAGCTATGCCGTCGAGGTCGGCGCGCATCATCTGGTTTACCCGAGCCAGAATGCGGCGCTGCCGCGCATCCAGCGCTTCCTCGCATGGATCGAACGGGAGGCGGCCGCCTCCACCTGAATTTTTCTCAGCAATGGTTGAGCGTTTCCGCGTTGATGGTGCCGCGTCGTCCCCCGACACTACAGGCACTCATCGATACCCAGGAGACAAACGATGTTGCTCGAGAACCGGATCATCGTCGTGACGGGCGCGGCCTCGCCGCGCGGCATCGGCAAGGCCACCGCGCAGGCGCTCGCCGCCCAGGGCGCGCGCATCGCGATCCTCGATTTGCGCGAGGAAGACGCGCGCGCGGCCGCCGCCGATCTCGGCAGCGGCCATCTCGGGCTCGCCTGCGACGTGACCGACAAAGCCGCATGCGTCGCCGCGGCCCGCGCGACGCTCGAACGCTACGGCCGCATCGACGGCCTCGTCAACAACGCCGGCATCACGCAGCCGGTGCGCACGCTCGACATCGGCGCGAAGGACTTCGACACGATCGTCGACGTGAACCTGCGCGGCACGCTCTACATGTCGCAGGCCGTGATTCCCGCGATGAAGGAACAGCAAGGCGGCAGCATCGTCTGCATGTCGTCGGTGTCCGCGCAGCGCGGCGGCGGCATCTTCGGCGGCCCGCACTACAGCGCCGCGAAGGCCGGCGTACTCGGCCTCGCGAAGGCGATGGCACGCGAATTCGGCCCTGACCGCATCCGCGTCAACGCGATCGCGCCCGGCCTGATCCAGACCGACATCACCGGCGACAAGCTGACGCCCGACATGCGCGCCGACATCGTCAAGGGCATCCCGCTCGGGCGGCTCGGCGACGCCGCCGACGTCGCGAATGCATGCCTGTTCCTCGTCAGCGACCTCTCGACCTATCTGACCGGCATCACGCTCGACGTGAACGGCGGCATGCTGATTCACTGAGCGCGTCCCACGACCGTTCCCAAAACGCCCGGACACGACCGGGCGACATGGCAGGAGACACGACGATGAAATCCCGATACAGTGCGCCGCCGCTCGCCGGCGACGCGATTCCGCTCACCGATCCGCCGACCTTCGAGGCGCGCACGTATGCGAAAGTCAGCCGCCGGCTGATTCCGTTCCTGATGCTCTGCTATCTCGGCGCGTACCTCGATCGCGTCAACGTCGGCTTCGCGAAGCTGCAGATGCTCAACGATCTGCGCTTCAGCGAAACCGTGTACGGGATGGGCGCCGGCATCTTCTTTCTCGGCTACTTCCTGTTCGAGGTGCCGAGCAATCTGATCCTGCACCGCGTCGGCGCACGGCGGTGGCTCGCGCGGATCATGCTCACGTGGGCCGTCATTTCGGCGAGCTTCGTGTTCGTGAAGTCGCCCGCCGCGTTCTACGTGCTGCGGTTTCTGCTCGGCGTGGCCGAAGCCGGCTTCGCGCCCGGCGTGATCCTTTACCTGACCTACTGGTATCCGTCCGCGCGTCGCGCCAAGGCGCTGTCGCTGTTCTTCATGGCGATTCCGCTCGCGGGCATCGTCGGCGGGCCGCTATCCGGCGCGATCATGCACACGCTGCACGGCGCGATGTCGATGGCCGGCTGGAAATGGCTGTTCCTGCTCGAAGCCTTGCCGTCGCTCGTGCTCGGCGTCGCGATCCTCCGCTATCTCGACGACGGCATCGCGCAGGCCAAGTGGCTCTCCGATCCGGAGAAGGCGCTGCTCGCGCGCAACGTCGCCGGCGACGAGGCGCACAAGACGGCGCACCTGTCGATCCGCGCATTCGTCGGCGATCGCCGGCTGTGGCTGATGGCCGCGATCTACTTCTGCGTCGTGCTCGGTCAGTACGGGCTCACGTTCTGGCTGCCGACGATCATCCGCAAGGCGGGCGTGTCGGACCCACTCTGGGTCGGCGTGTTCACCGCGATTCCGTATCTGTGCGCCATCGTCGCGCTGCCGCTGATCGGCATGAGCGCCGACCGACGCCGCGAACGTCGGCTGCATCTCGCGGTGCCGATGCTCGTCGCCGCCGCGGGCTTTGCCGCGCTGCCCGCACTCGGCAGCGTCACCGCTTCGATCGTCTGCCTGAGCATCGCGGCAGCCGGGATTCTGGCGTCGTCGTCGCAGTTCTGGTCGCTGCCGACCGCGCTGCTCGGCGGCGTATCGGCCGCCGCGGGCATCGCCGCCGTGAACTGCTTCGCGAATCTCGCGGGCTTCTTCTCGCCCGCGATCGTCGGCTGGCTCAACGATCTGACCGGCAAGTCGACCGCCGGGCTGATCTTCATCTCGGCCGCGGTCACGCTGGGCGCCGCGCTCGTATTCGCCGTGCCGGCCCGGTCCGTGAACCGCTGACGCGCCGGCCCACTTTCGACCTCACAGGAGCAACAGATGGATAGCGAAGTCATTACCGAAGACGTCGCGCTCGCCGAGCGCGCGTACCGGATCAGGAGAAACGCGCTGCGGATGGGCGAAGTGCAGGGTCAGGGCTATATCGGCCAGGCGCTCGACATCTCCGACGTGCTCGCCGTCGCATACTTCGGCGCGATGCGCTACCGCCCGCAGGACCCGGACTGGGAAGCGCGCGACCGCTTTCTGCTGTCGAACGGGCATTACGCGATCGCGCTCTACGCGGCGCTGTTCGAAGCGGGCGTGCTGCCCGCCGACGAGCTCGAGACGTACGGCAGCGACGACAGCCGCCTGCCGATGTCCGGGATGGCGAGCTACACGCCCGGGATGGAGATGTCGGGCGGCTCGCTCGGGCAGGGACTGACGATCGCCGTCGGCCGCTGTCTCGGCCTCAAACGCAAGGGATCGGACGCCTTCGTGTACACGCTGTTCTCCGACGGCGAGCTCGACGAGGGCGCGATCTGGGAAGGACTGATGTCGGCCGCGCACTGGCGGCTCGACAACCTGATCGCGATCGTCGACGTGAACAATCAGCAGGCCGACGGCCCGTCGACGCAGATCATGGCGTTCGAGCCGCTCGTCGACAAGCTCGAAGCGTTCGGCTGGTACGTGCAGCGCGTGAACGGCAACGACATCGACGCGGTCAAGCATGCGTTCGACAACGCACGCCGCCACGATCGGCCGCAGCCGCGCATCATCGTCTGCGATACGAAGATGGGGTGCGGCGTGCCGTTCCTCGAACAACGCGAGAAGAACCATTTCATCCGCGTCGACGCGCACGAGTGGCAGCTCGCGCTCGACGCACTCGAAGCCGGGAGACAAGCATGAGTACCGCCGCCCAGAAGCCGCGCCTGAAAACCTCCGCGATGATCGCGTCGATCGCGGCCGAAGGACAGCCGACGCGCGCCGCACCGTTCGGTCATGCGCTCGTCGAGCTCGCGCGCACGAAGCCGGACGTGATCGGCATGACGGCGGATCTCGGCAAATACACGGACCTGCACGTATTCGCGAAGGCGTTTCCCGAGCGCTACTACCAGATGGGGATGGCCGAGCAGCTGCTGATGGGGGCCGCGGCCGGCTTCGCGCACGAGGGTGCGCAGCCGTTCGTGACGACCTATGCGGTGTTCGCGACGCGCCGCGCGTACGACTTCATCCATCAGACGATCGCCGAGGACAATCTCGACGTGAAGATCGTCGCCGCGCTGCCGGGACTGACGACGGGCTACGGCCCGAGCCACCAGGCGGCGGAAGATCTCGCGCTGATGCGCGCGATGCCGAACATGACCGTGATCGATCCGTGCGACGCGCTCGACATCGAGCAGATGGTGCCCGCGATCGCGGCGCACGATGGCCCGGTGTATGCGCGGCTGCTACGCGGCAACGTGCCGGTCGTGCTCGACGAATACGACTACACGTTCGAGCTCGGCAAGGCGAAACGGCTGCGCGACGGCAACGACGTACTGCTGATCTCGTCCGGCATCATGACGATGCGCGCGCTCGAAGTGGCGAACGCGCTGGAGGCCGATCGCATCGGCGTCGCGGTGCTGCATGTGCCGACGATCAAGCCGCTCGATACCGCGACGATCGTGCGCGAAGCGAAGCGCACGGGCCGCATGGTCGTCGTCGCGGAAAACCATACGGTGATCGGCGGGCTCGGCGAAGCGGTCGCGCGCACGCTGCTTGCCGAAGGCGTCGCGCCGACGTTCCGGCAGATCGCGCTGCCCGATGCGTTCCTCGACGCGGGCGCGCTGCCGACGCTGCACGATCGCTACGGCATTTCGACCGCCACGATGGTCGCGTCGATCAAGCGCTGGCTCGGCTGATCGCGCAGCGGGCCGCCGTTGCGGCGCCGGGCGGCCGTCCGCCTGCGCCGCAGCGCGCACCCGACGCGCGGCTTACTCGTGGGGGAACGGGGCGCGGCCGGTTTGCTCCGAGGATCGTCCCCGTATCATGTCGGCACTGTCACCGATTCCCCTGCCCGCCATGCGCATCACGCCCCTGCCGCCCCTGCAATGTCTCGTCGCGTTCGAAGCCGCCGTGCGGCACGCGAGCTTCACGCGCGCGGCCGCCGAACTGCACCTGACCCAAAGCGCGATCAGCCGTCAGATCCAGCAGCTCGAGGAATTCCTCGGCCGCTCGCTGTTCGTCCGCGAACACCGTTCGCTGCGGCTGACGATCGCCGGCGAGCAATACGCGGCGCAGGTGCATCACCTGCTCACGCAATGCGCGGAAGCGACGCACGACGTGATGAAGCCGTACGGCGACCTCGAGCTGACGATCGCCTGCTCGTCCGGTGTGGCGCTGCTGTGGCTCACGCCGCGGCTACCCGACTTTCGCGCCGCGTATCCGAACATCAAGCTGCGGCTGATCGTGCGCGACGGGCTCGCGTCGATGTCGCCGGCGGAGTTCGATGTGGGCGTCTACTACGTGCGTCAGCAGGCGCCCGCCGAATACACCGCGCGCCGCCTGTTCGACGAGGAAGTGTTTCCCGTCTGCGCACCGCGCTATCTGGCCGGACGCACGCTCGACGCGGCCGATCTCGCGAACGAAACGCTGCTGCGCCTCGAGGACGGTCAGCGTCAGTGGATGTCGTGGTCCGAATGGTTCGATCAGAACGACATCGACCGGCCGAAGGCGCAGCCGCAAGACATCACGATCAACTCGTATCCGCAGATCGTGCAGATGACGATACTCGGTCAGGGCGTGTCGCTCGGCTGGCGCTACATGATCGACGCCTGCATCGAGGCCGGGCTGCTCGTGCGCGTCACCGACGCATCGGCGAGCCACGGCGGCGGCTATTACGTGATCTCGCCGAACGACCGCGCGCAGAACCAGGCCGCGCGCCTGTTCTCGCGCTGGCTGTTCGAACAGGCGGAGCGGCAAATCGCGGCCTGAGCCGGCATGAGCGCGATGCATGCGTCCAGCGCATGCGTGCATGCGAATCTTTCGTTTCAGAAAAAAATCGCGCTGTCCTTAGCATGAGGTTCACGCGGGGCGCCCGTCCCGTCTTCTGACTGAGGAAGAGACCATGCAAGGAACGCTTTCCCCGCGCGCCGCGCCGTCCGTCGACGCGGCCGTGCAGCAGCGCCGCCGCGCCATCATCGCGACCGTGATCGGCAACGGTCTCGAATGGTTCGACTTCACCGTCTACAGCTTCTTCGCGGTGATCATCGCGAAGCTGTTCTTTCCGACCGGCAATGAACTGACATCCGTGCTGCTGACCGTCGCGACATTCGGCGTCGGGTTCTTCATGCGGCCGGTCGGCGGCATCGTGCTGGGCATCTACGCTGACAAGGTCGGGCGCAAGGCCGCGCTGTCGCTCACCATCCTGCTGATGGCGGTCGGCACCGCGCTGATCGGCCTCGCGCCGACCTACGAACAGGCCGGCATCGCCGCGCCGATGCTGATCGTCGTCGCGCGCCTGCTGCAGGGGTTTTCCGCCGGCGGCGAAATGGGCGGCGCGACCGCATTCCTCACCGAATACGCGCCGCCGGAAAAGCGCGCGTATTACTCGAGCTGGATCCAGTCGAGTATCGGTTTCGCCGTCTTGCTCGGCGCGGCGGCCGGCACGTTCGTGACCACGTCGCTCGATACGCAGGCGCTCCATAGCTGGGGCTGGCGGCTGCCGTTCCTCCTCGGGATCGTCGTCGGGCCGGTCGGGTATTTCATCCGCAGTCATCTCGACGAGACGCCTGCCTTCAGCGCCGTCGAGGCGCAGGCAAAGGAGAGTTCGCCGCTGAAGGCAGTGCTGTCGACCTATCCGCGCGAGACGTTCGCGAGTTTTGCGATGGTCATACTGTGGACCGTCTGTACGTATGTGCTGCTGTTCTATATGCCGACCTATTCGGTGCGCACGCTGCATCTGCCGCAGTCGACGGGGTTTGCGGCCGGGATGGTCGGCGGCTCGATGATCATGTGCTGCTCGCCGCTCGTCGGCAGGCTCGCCGATCTGTGGGGGCGCCGCGTGTTTCTCTCCGGTGCGGCGCTCGCCATCCTCGCGCTCGCGTGGCCGATGTTCGCGTGGATCAATCATGCACCGGGGTTCGTCTCGTTGATCGCGTTTCAGGCCGTATTCGGCTTGCTGATCGCGGCTTATACGGGGCCGATTCTTGCCGCGTTCGCCGAGCTGTTTCCGACCAAGGTGCTGTCGACCGGCCTTTCCGTTGCGTACAACTTCGCGGTCACGATCTTCGGCGGCTTTGCCCCGTTTCTGATGACCTGGCTGATCGCGCGCACGGGCAGCAACATGGCGCCCGCCCTCTACGTGATCGTCGCGGCGGCGGTCAGTTTCATCGGGACGCGCTTCGTGAAGGACACGAAGCGAACCGCTTTCGTCAACCGATAAGGATCTTTCTCCATGACCATTACCGTGCTTCAGGGCGGCAACGTGCTCGACCTCGAACGAGGCGTGTTGCTCGAACATCATCATGTCGTGATCGAGGGCGAACGAATCGTCGAAGTGACCGATCGGGCGGTGGACTTTCCGAATGCGCAGGTGATCGATGTGCGCGGGAAGACCGTCATGCCGGGATTCATCGATTGCCACGTGCACGTGCTGGCTTCGAATGCGAATCTCGGCGCCAATGCGACGCAGCCGAATATTCTCGCAGCGATTCGATCGTTGCCGATTCTCGATGCGATGTTGTCGCGCGGGTTTACCAGCGTGCGCGATGCCGGGGGCGCGGACTGGGGATTGATGCAGGCGGTCGACACCGGACTCGTTGCGGGACCGAGGATTTTTCCGTCGGGGAAAGCGTTGTCGCAGACGGGCGGGCACGGGGATTTTCGGCCTCGCGGCGATTTGCTCGAGCCCTGTTCCTGCTGCTTTCGCACCGGGGCGATTGCACGTGTCGTGGACGGCGTCGAAAGCGTGCGGCTCGCCGTGCGCGAAGAGATCCAGAAAGGCGCAACACAGATCAAGATCATGGCTTCCGGCGGCGTTGCGTCGCCGACCGATCCGATCGCCAACACGCAATATTCCGAGGACGAGATTCGCGCCATCGTCGACGAAGCCGAGGCCGCGAATACTTACGTGATGGCGCATGCGTACACGGGGCGCGCGATTGCCCGTGCCGTGCGATGCGGCGTGCGGACGATCGAGCACGGGAATCTCGTCGACGAGGCGGCCGCGCAGCTCATGCATCAGCACGGCGCGTTCGTGGTGCCGACGCTCGTGACGTATGACGCGCTTGCCAAACATGGCGCTGCGTTCGGGCTGCCGGCCGACTCCGTTGCGAAGGTGGCATCCGTGCAGCAGAAAGGACGCGAGTCGCTCGAAATCTATGCGAAGGCCGGCGTAAAGATGGGGTTCGGCTCGGACCTGCTCGGCGAAATGCACGCGTTTCAGTCGGGCGAGTTTCGGATCCGCGCGGAAGTGCTCGGGAATCTTGAAGCGCTCAGGTCGGCAACGACCGTGGCAGCCGAAATCGTCAATATGGCGGGACAACTCGGCGTCGTGGCGGCCGGTGCCATGGCCGACCTCGTCGTACTCGATGGCAATCCGCTCGACGATATCGGCGTCGTGGCGGGCGAAGGCGAGCATATCGCCTGTGTGCTGCAGCGCGGGAAGCTCGTGAAGGCGCGCAACGGCGGCCGTTAATGCGTCGTTCGTGACACGCACGCACACGACATCCCTCGCCGCGCTTACGGCCGCTTCCCGCGTCGTCGCGTCCCTTCAATATAATTCATGACGTGCCGCCATCTCATGCGCGGCCCACATGCATCGATCGAAGGGATTCAGATGACGCTCGCCCAGTTGCAGGCGCTCGCCGCCGTGGTCGAACTCGGCTCGCTGACGGCGGCCGCCGACCGGCTCAACCGCAGTCAATCCGCGATCAGCCATGCGCTGACCGAACTTGAAGACCTCACAGGTGTGAAGCTACTCATGCGCGACCGCCAGCCGGTCGCCCTGACCGCGGCCGGCGAACGTCTGTGGCCATACGTGCGGAACGTGGTGCGCGAAGCGCAGACGCTGCGCCAGCAGTTCAGCCTGTCGCGCGGCAGGCTCGAAGGACGGCTGGTGGTCGCGTCGCTGCCGAGCGTGTCGCTCGCGTTCGTCGCGCCCGCGCTCGAGGCGCTGAAAGCGATGCATCCGGGCGTGTCGGCCGTGCTGCTCGAAGGCACCGACACGGAAGTCGAAGCATGGACCGACGAAGGCACCGCCGATGTCGGCGTGGTGGCGGGCAGCAAGACGTTCGCGAACCAATTGCCGCTGCTCGACGAGGATTTCGTCGCGGTCGCGGCGGCCGGCAGCTTCGACGGGCGCAAGAGCGTGTCGGCAAAACACCTGTCCGCGCTGCCGTTCATTTTCTCGAAGGCCGGCTGCGGGCCCGTGATTGCGGATTACTTTGCGCGCGGCGGCGTGCCGCTTCGCGCCGCGTTCAACGTGGTCGAGATGCGCACGATCCTGTCGATGGCCGAGGCCGGCATGGGCGTATCGATCGTGCCGCGCATCACGCTCACTTACACGCCGTTCGCCGGCCGCGTACTGACGCTCTCGCCGAAGCTGCAGCGTTCGGTGCGGTTGGCGTGGAATCGAACCGGCAACGCGGTGACCGATGAGCTCATCAGGCTCGTCGCCGAGCAGCGCGTGAAGGCCGGCACGGCAACCCGGAAACGGGCATCGAAGCGGGCCTCAAAAGAAAAGTAGTGCTCCAATGCGGGATGAAAAGCGCTCATGCGGGGCTTGCAGATTATTCACGCCAGATGCCCGCGATATGCAATACATTGCACGGAGCCTGTCGACCCGACTTTCCCCGCACCGAAGGAGACCGCCGTGCCGCCGATGTCCACCCTGCTCGCTTTCGGACTCGTGTCGCTCGGCATGGTCCTGACGCCCGGGCCGAACATGATCTACCTGATCTCGCGGTCGATCTGCCAGGGTCGACGTGCAGGCCTGGTGTCGCTCGGCGGCGTGGCGCTCGGGTTCGTGTTCTACATGTTTTGCGCGGCGTTCGGCATCACCGCGCTCGTGCTGACCGTGCCTTACGCGTACGACGCATTGCGCGTCGCCGGCGCGCTGTATCTCGCGTATCTCGCCTGGCAGGCGCTCAAGCCCGGCGGACGCTCGGCGTTCCAGGTCCGGCAGTTGTCGCCCGATAGCCGCCGCAAACTGTTCACGATGGGCTTCGTCACGAACCTCACGAATCCGAAGATCGCGGTGATGTATCTGTCGCTGCTGCCGCAGTTCATTTCACCGGGACATGGCAGCGTCCTCGCGCAATCGCTCGCGCTCGGCTGCGTGCAAATCGCGGTGAGCGTCAGCGTCAATGCGCTGATCGCGAGCATGGCGGGGTCCATCGCGGGATTTCTCGCGCGCCGGCCGGCCTGGGCACTGGCGCAGCGCTGGCTGATGGGCACGGTGCTGGCCGGCCTCGCGGCACGCATCGCGCTCGAATCGCGCAGCTAGGAAGACGCGCGCTTCCATACGCCGTGATGTAAAACGGCCGCCGTGATGCCACGGCGGCCGCTCTCCGGAAACGCGCGACGTTACGCCGTCGCGCGACGCTCACTCGTCCACCTTGAACGCCGAAACCAGCGTCGTCAGCTCCGCCGCCTGCTGCCGCAGGCTTTCGGCCGCGGCGGCGCTTTCCTCGACCAGCGCCGCGTTCTGCTGCGTCATCTGATCGAGCGACTGCACCGCGTCGCCGATCTGATCGATGCCCGCGCTCTGCTCGAGGCTCGCCTCCGCGATCTCGCTCATCATCGCGCTCACGCCCTGCACTTGCGCGACGACATCGCTCATCACGCGGCCCGCTTCGGTCACGAGCTTCGATCCGACGTCGACCGTGCCCGCGCTGTGCTCGATCAGCGCCTTGATTTCCTTCGCGGCCTGCGCGCTGCGCTGTGCAAGGTTGCGCACCTCCGACGCGACGACCGCGAAGCCGCGCCCCTGCTCGCCTGCGCGCGCCGCCTCGACGGCCGCGTTGAGCGCGAGAATGTTGGTCTGGAACGAGATGCTGTCGATCATCACGATGATCTCGGAGATCCGCTGCGACGCATCGCTGATCTGCTGCATCGTGCTGACCACTTCGCCGACGACCTGCCCGCCCCGCGCGGCCGTCTCCGATGCGCCGTTGATCATCTTCGCGGCGGTCGTCGCCGTCTCCGTGTTGTTGCGCACGACGGCCGTGATCTCCTCCATCGACGACGCCGTACGTTCGAGATTGCTCGACTGTCCTTCGGTCCGCTCGCTGAGATCGGCGTTGCCGGACGCGATCTGCGCGGAGCCCGTCGCGATCGACGCCGATGCCGCGCGAATTCTGTGCACGAGCGTCGACAGCGACGACACGAAGCGGTTGAACGCCTCCGACAACTGTCCGATCTCGTCGGCGCTCTCGACCGTCATCCGGCGCGTGAGGTCGCCCTGGCCGCTCGCGATTTCCGACAGCAGCGTCGCCGCACGACGAATCGGGGCCGCGATCGCGCGGCCGACGAACCAGATCACGACGAGCGCGACGCCGAGCCCGACGACGGCCGCGACGAGCGCCGCACTGTGGATCGCGCGCGTGACGGGCCCGAGCAGTTCCGCCTCCGGCACTTCGACGACCACGTACGCGTTCAGCTCGGGCACGAACGACGTCGCGATGAATCGCTCGCCGCCGTCGCCGGCGTAGCTCAGGTAAGCATACGGCTTGCCGGCGAGCAGTACCGACGCTGCGCCGTCGGGCAGGCCCGGCGTGTCCTTCATGAAATGCTTGCCGTCGATCAGCGACGTATCGCGATGCATCATGATCGCGCCGTCCGGCCGCACCAGATACGCGAAGCCCGTTTCGCCGATCCGGTAGGCGGCGATCCCTTTCGCGAGCGCGTCGACGGACAGGCTCATGCACGCGGCGCCGATCGGCGCGCCGTCGAGCTCGATGCGGCTGTTGATGAACATCATGTAGCCGCCGACCGTCACCTCGTGATCCATGTGCACTTCGAACGGCGCACCGGACTGCAGGAAGCGCGTGAGCCACTGATCCTGATCGGTCACCTTGCGCTGCAGGCCGGCTTCGTTGTAGTAGTTGCCGCTCTTGACCGACACCCATTGCACCGATGCGGCCTTCTGCTCTTCCTTCACGTTGCGCGCGAGCTGAATCCAGTTGCGCGTGCCCGCGTCGGGCTCGCCGTCGGCTTCCCACTGCAGCAGGAACGCATCGCGCGCGAGGATGCGCGACGCCGCGATCGGCCCGGCCAACTGCCGCTGCACGTCCGCGCGAATGCCGTTGACGGCCGTCGGCAGCTCCTGATGGACGACGCGATCGCGCACGGCATCGCCGATCAGACGGATGCTGAGCCCGCTCGAGATCGCGACGAAGACGAGCAGGCAGCTCGTCATGCTGAGAATCAGCTTGTTCTGAATGGACAGCTTGCGCCAGAAATGCATGAAAAACCCTCGATGAACCGCTCGTGTGAGCCAGTTCGGGTTATCGGCATGCGGGCGCCGAACCCCATTGCTGAATTTCGATGTTCGTCATATCGGATCGCTTATGTCGTCGACATGCCGGTGCCGGCATCAGTACGCGACGAAGATCGTCACGCGGCGATTGCGTGCGCGCGACGACGCGTCGTCGCCCGCGACGAGCGGCTGCGTATCGGCGCGGCCGACGGCCGCGAGCCGATGCGGCGCGATGCCCCGCTCGGCGAAATAGCGGACGACCGCCCCCGCACGCGCGGACGACAATTCCCAGTTCGATTCGTACTTCGCGTTCGCGATCGGCACGCTGTCGGTGTGCCCTTCGACGAGGATGTCGCCGGTCGCGTGCGAACCGAGCGCCTGCGCGATCCGCTCGAGCACGGGCAGCGCATCCGGCAGCAGGTGCGCATCGCCGACATGAAACAGTATCCCGGCGTCGATGCCGATCTCGATCCCGTGCGGCGCTTGCACGAGCGAGATGCGGCCGCCAGCCTTCAGCGCCTCGAGCTGCGCGACCCATGCCGGCACACGCGCAGGCGCCTGCGGCTCGGCCGTGCGCGCGACCGCATCGTCAAGCCGCGCGCGCGTCCGCTCGCGCGCGTCGAGCGCGTTGACTTTCGCGAGCTGCAGCACGTACAGCGCGAGAAACAGCACCATCAGCGTCGTGATCAGATCGGCGTACGAGATCAGCCAGCGTCCTGACTGCGTGCCTTCGGCGTCGTCGTCGTCGCGCTCGGCGTCGGTTCGTGCGTTCATCGCCGCGCTCCCGGTGCGCACGCCATCGCGATTGCGCGCGTCATGCGAGCGACTCCGCGGCGCGCGTCCGCACGTCGCCGGTCAGCCGCGTTTCGATCGTATGCGGCGACTCCTTGCGCGAGATCGCGAGCAGCCCGTCGAGATACAGCTTGCGAAACCGCAGCTCGCTGTCGACGTGCGCACGCAGTTTCCCGTACAGCGGCAGAAACACCAGATTCGCGAACGCCAGGCCGTACAGCGTCGCGACGAATGCGACCGCGATGCCGGGCCCGAGCTGCGCGGGTTCGAGAATGTGGCCCGTGACCTGGACGAGCCCGAGCACCGAGCCGAGAATCCCGAACGTCGGCGCATAGCCGCCCGCCTGCTGCCAGACGCGTGCGGCCGCGAGGTGGCTGCGCTCGTACGCATCGAGTTCGCGTTGCAGCGCATCCTCGATCACGGCCGTCGACATGCCGTTCGCGAGCAGTTCGAGCCCGCGCCGCGCGAACGGATGAATGCCGGTCACGTCCATCGATTCGAAGGCGAGCAGCCCCTCGAGCTTCGCGCGGTCGCCCCATTCGAGCAGATCGGACAGATGCTTGCGATCGGCGGCCGTCGCGCGCACGAACGCGAGCCGCAGCTGCTTCACCGCATCGACGAAGCGCGCCCACGTGTTCTGGATCATCACCGCGCCGAGCGTGCCGCCCAGTACGATCACGAACGCTTCGAGCTGAAACAGCGTCGCCAGATGTCCGCCTTCGAGCGTGAAGCCGAATACGATGGCCGCGCCGCCGAGCAGCACACCGGCCAAGGTCAACAGATCCATGTCGTTTCTCCCTGTTCCGATGCGCGTCAGGCGCCCGATTCCGGCGTCGGCACCGCGCCGGCGGCCGGCGCCTTCGCCGCGCGCACCGCGTCGAGCAGACGCCGCTCGATGTCGTCGACTTCGACCGGATCGACCTTCAGGTCGCGGCGCATCACCCACGACACCTCGTTGCGCCGCACTTCGGTCATCACCGAAAACAGCCGGTCGGCCACGGCGCGATCGTCGACATTCGCGATCAGCTTCGCGAGGTCGTACGTATCGAATGCGCTGACGATCTCGAACAGCGTGCGCTGATCGACCCACACGAGATCTTCGAGTGCACGCACGTCGGCCGAGCGCCGCGCATCGCGCCGCGAAAAATATGCGACGCCTTTGCGTTCGACGAAGCTCAGCACCTTCGACTTGCGGAACGCGAACACGTCGTCGGCGATTTCGCCGTGCGCGAGCTTGTTCAGCAGCAGCTTGCGGTCGACGCCGATCAGCGATTCGAGATCGGCGAGCTCGATCAGCTCCAGTTCGCTGTTGATCGACAGGTCGAGATCGTGATCGGCGACCTGCTGCGCGCGATCGACGATGCGCGCCGCGTCGAACGTGACGACCTGACGCGCGTCGGCCGACGCCGAATGCTCGAGCGCGACGCCGCCCGCTTCGACGGACGCGGCTTCGATCGTCACGAGGTTCAGCTTTTCCATGCGGCGCAGCATCGCCATCACGTGCGGACGCGAATGGCCGGCAATCGCCCGGCATTTGCGGATCACGTCGACGAGCGGCACCGAGGCCTGCTCCGCCTGCACGTGCAGCGGCCGGCGCGCCCACGTGTCGCCCGTCTCGCGCGCGGTGCCGTCGCCCATCAGCGCGAGCACGTGCGCATACGACAGCACGCCCGGCATGAAGTCGGCATGCGTGTAGGTCGCGAGCTGATCGTCCTTGCGCTTCACGCGGCGAATCGACGTGCGCACGATATGGCGCAGCAGCGCCGATACGCGCTCGATCTCTTCGTCGAGCACGCTCGTCGGCACGACGGTGAGCTGGCAGAACGACAGCGCCTTCGCGGTATGCGCGCGCGGCTCGACCGCGAGCAGCGCGGCTTCGCCGAAGAATTCGCCGCGCCCGAGCGTCGCGAGCACGACGCGCTGGTCGTCGCAGCGCGTGGATAGCTCGACCTTGCCGTCGGCGATCAAGAAGATGACGGGTTCGCCGGCGTAACCCTCTGCGTAAATGATTTCGCCGGGCGCGGCCGTACGCGTCCACGATTGCTGACGATTCAAGTCTGATTCCCCTGCTGCGCTGATTGTTGTCGGCCGCACGTCGCGTGTTCAGACACGTCGATCGTCAGTCGTCCCCGTGGCCCCGTTTACGTCATCGGCGCGCGCGTTCTTTAGCGGAATTGCGCGCGATTCGGCGCGGTCTCGACGTCAAACGTTTGCGCGGCCGGCAGCGTGCAGCGTGCGGCGCGACGTTGAAAGCCCGGTGTCAGTTGCGGCAGGGAAAGCGCGCGCCGTCACGCGACTGCGCGCTTCGTGCGCGACGGCCCGGTGTGCACCGGGCCGTGCGTCGTCAATGCACCCAGCGGCACATCCGATGATGGTGGTGGTGATCGAAATGGCACACGCGGTGCGCGTGGGCTTCGGCAAGTGCCGGCGCGAGCACGGCACAGGCGACTGCGGCGGCGGTGAGGATCTTCGCGATGCGTTTCATGGTCGTCTCCCGATCGAGTCAGCCGGGCGATCCGGCTGCTATCCGGTTTAACGCGGCAAGGGGGCAGTCGGTGCACCGCCGCCACCCGCGATCGACGCCATGCGGCGTCGGGGCGACACAAGCTTTCGTCGCGCTTACTTGAGACGTCCCGACAGGAATTGTCCGAGCCGTTCGCTTTTCGGGTTGACGAGAATCTGCTGCGGATCGCCCTGCTCCTCGATCTTGCCCTGATGCAGGAAGATCACATGATTCGATACGTTGCGCGCGAAGCCCATCTCGTGCGTGACGACGACCATCGTGCGGCCTTCTTCGGCGAGCGCCTGCATCACCTTCAGCACTTCGCCGACGAGCTCGGGATCGAGCGCCGACGTCGGCTCGTCGAACAGCATCACCTCGGGCTCCATCGCGAGCGCGCGCGCAATGGCGACGCGCTGCTGCTGGCCGCCGGACAGATGCGACGGATACATGCCTTCGACGCGCGCGGGCAGGCCGACCTGCTCGAGATACTTGCGGGCGCGCGCGACCGCTTCGTCCCTTGCGATCCCGAGCACCGCGATCGGCGCTTCGATCACGTTCTCGAGCACCGTCATGTGCGCCCACAGATTGAAGTGCTGGAACACCATCGCGAGCTTCGTGCGCATGCGCTGCAGCTGCTTCGGATCGGCGACGCGCAGCGAACCGCTGCTATCGCGCACCGTGCGGATCGGCTCGGTGCCGATCGTGATCTGCCCCGAGCACGGCTGCTCGAGAAAGTTGATGCAGCGAAGAAACGTGCTCTTGCCGGAGCCGCTCGAGCCGATGATGCTGATCACGTCGCCGGCCTTCGCCTTCATCGTGACGCCCTTCAGGACTTCGTTGTCGCCGAACTTCTTGTGCAGGTCCTCGACGATGAGCTTGTACATGCGTGTGTTTCCTTTCGAATGCGTGAACGTGTCAGTGGCTGCGCGGCGACAGGTACGCAAGCCAGCGCGCCTCGAGCTTGCGGAATGCCCAGATCAGCGCGAACACGACCACGGCATAGATCACGGCCGCGATCCCATACGCCTGGAACGACATGTAGGTCGCCGAGTTCACGTCGCGCGTGACTTTCAGGATGTCGGGCACGGTCGCGGTGAACGCGAGCGTCGTCGCGTGCAGCATCAGGATCACTTCGTTGCTGTAGCTCGGCAGCGAACGGCGCAGCGCGGACGGCAGGATCACGCGCGCATAGAGCTTGAAGCGCGACATGCCGTACGCCATGCCGGCCTCGATCTCGCCGGACGGCGTCGCCTTGATCGCACCCGCGAAGATCTCCGTCGCGTACGCGGCCTCGTTCAGCACGAACGCGAGCAGCGTGCAGTTCATCGCGTTGCGGAAGAACGCATCGAGCAGCACGTGGTCGTGCACGACCTGCAGGCTGTAGATGCCCGTGTAGCACATCAGCAGCTGCACGTAGAGCGGCGTGCCGCGGAACACGTAGGTGTAGAGCCACACGGGCCCCGAGATCCAGCGATTCGACGAGGCGCGCGCGATCGCGAGCGGCACCGCGAGCGCGAAGCCGAGCACGATCGACACGACGAGCAGCCACAGCGTGATTGCGAGGCCGCTGAAGCGGTAGCCGTCGGTATAGAGATAGTGCTGCCAGTACTGGCTGACGAGTTCGATCACAGTGCAAGCCTCCGGACGCCGACCGAATAACGCTTCTCGAGGTGGTGCAGCACGACGTTCGACACCGTCGTGATCGCGAGGTAGATCGCACCGGCCGCGAGCGTGAAGAAGAAGAAATCGAGCGTGCTCTTGCCGGCGTCCTGCGACGCCTTCACGACGTCCGCGAGGCCGATGATCGACACGAGCGCGGTCGCCTTCACGAGCACCTGCCAGTTGTTGCCGATGCCCGGCAGCGCAAAGCGCATCATCTGCGGAAACAGGATGCGGCGAAACACGCGCCAGCCGCCCATTCCGTACGCGAAACCCGCTTCGAGCTGACCGCGCGGCACCGCGAGGAACGCGCCGCGGAACGTTTCGGTGAAGTAGGCGCCGTAGATGAAGCCGAGCGTCACGACGCCGGCGAAGAACGGATCGATGTCGATCTGTTGCCAGCCGAGCAGGTCGGTCACGTTGTTCAGCAGGATCTGGATCCCGTAGAACAGCAGCAGCATCAGCACGAGGTCGGGCACCGCGCGGATCAACGTCGTATAGAACGTGCCGATTGCGCGCAGCACGCGGTTCGTCGACAGTTTCGCGGCCGCGCCCGCGAGGCCGAGCAGCAGCGAAGCGGCGAGCGACAGTACCGCGAGCTTCACGGTCTCGACCGTACCGGCCCACAGCAGCGGGCCAAATCCCTGGAAAATCATGTCGGTTCCATCCGGAAAGACGTGCGGCGCGCGAGGGCGTATGCCGCGCGCGCCGCCGCGGCGTCAGCCGCCGTAGACGTCGAACGCGAAATACTTCTTCTCGAGCTTCCTGTACGTGCCGTCCTTCAGCATCGCGGCGATCGCCGCGTCGATCTTCGCTTTCAGGTCGGCGTCTTCCTTGCGCAGCCCGATGCCCGCGCCGTTGCCGAGCGTCTTCGGATCGTCGAGGTTGCCGCCCGCGAACGCGAAGTTCGCGCCGCGCGGCGTCTTCAGGAAACCGAGATCGGCCTGCACGGCGTCCTGCAGCGCCGCGTCGAGGCGGCCCGACATCAAGTCCTGATACACGCCGTCCTGGTTCTGATACGGGACGACCTGCACGCCCTTCGGCGCCCAGTACGCCTTCGCGTACGTCTCCTGGATCGTCCCCTGCTCGACGCCGACCGACTTGCCCTTCAGCGACTCGGCGCTCGGCTGCAGCCCGGCACCCTTTTTCGCGACGAGCCGCGTCGGCGTGTTGAACAGCTTGTCCGAGAACGCGATCTGCTCGGCACGCGCAGGCGTCATCGACATCGACGACAGCACGCCGTCGAACTTCTTCGCCTTCAGCGCGGGGATCATCCCGTCGAAGTCGTTTTCGACCCACACGCATTTCGCCTTCAGCCGCGCGCAGATTTCGTTGCCGAGATCGACGTCGAAGCCGACGACCTTGCCGCTCGCGTCCTTCGATTCGAACGGCGGATAGCTGGCGTCGACGCCGAAGCGGATCGTCGACCAATCCTTCGCATGCGCGCCGACGGCGATGCACGCGAGAGCGACACTGAGCACGAGTTTTTTCATGGCGTTCCTGTAAGTGGCCGAGCCCCGCAGATGCGCGCGGCATCTGCCCCAACCCGCGGCGCGCGATCGTCGCGGCGCCGAAGTTGTACATACAACTTTGCCTTTTGGCGGCTCGCCCGCGCAATCCGTGTTTATCTCTAGTCGCCGAACAGGCGCGCCTTTCGAATGAATTTCCTTTTATTTCAAAATGATACGGATGCATGACGCACGCTCGCCGCCGCTTGTCGGAAAAATAGGCAGATCGAGCACGCTTGAGCTTTCTGTCTAGACATGTTTCACCGCCGGCCCGCCGCTATGTCCCTTTCAGGTACGCAAGGCGATTCGAAGCTTGTCTATACTTGACGGCGCGGCGCGCAGCGCCTTCCGCCGCCTCTTGAACAACGACGCAATGACCACACCGATCTATCAGGAAATCAAGGACTTCATCCTCGCGCGCATTCATGCCGGCGAATGGGCGGAGGGCGACCAGGTGCCGTCGGAGAACGAGCTCGCGCGCGAGTTCAACGTCGCGCGCATGACCGTGAACCGCGCGCTGCGCGAGCTGACGGCCGAGCAGGTGCTCACGCGCACGCGCGGTTCCGGCACGTATGTCGCGTCGCCGAAATACGAGTCGACGCTCGTCGCGATCCGCAGCATCTCCGACGAAATCGCCGCGCGCGGCCACGCGTATCGCGCCGAGGTGCTCGAAGTCGGCGCGGCCGTCGCCGACGCCAAGCTCGCCGACGAACTGCAGCTCGACGCAGGCAGCCCGATCTTCCACTCGCGCGTGCTGCACTTCGAGAACGACACGCCCGTGCAGCTCGAGGAGCGCTGGGTCAATCCGGCCTGCGCGCCCGAGTACGCGCTGCAGGACTTCACGACGACCACGCCGAACCAGTACCTGACGCGCGTTGCGCCGCTGCAGCGCGTCGAATACCGGATCGAAGCCGCCATGCCCGGCGCGGAAACGCGCCGCCGGCTCGCGATGGACGACCGCGAGCCGTGCCTGATGCTGCATCGGCGCACGTGGTCGCAGGGGATGGTCGCGTCGGTCGCGAATCTCTGGCATCCGGGCAGCCGCTACCGGTTCACCGGACATTTCTGAGCGGGCGCGTGCCGCCCGTCGGGCATCAACGCCTGAGCGCGCGCGTCCAGCGTTCGATCGCCTCGACCGCGCGGGTGAGCCCGTCCTCGCCGGCGATGCGCGCGCCGAGCGCCGCGGCGCGCGAGCGCGTGTCCTCGCGCTCCGCGAACGCGATCGCATGCGCGAGTGCGGTCGCCTGCACGCGGCCGCCCGGCACGGCGCCGGCCGCGACGCCGAGCCGCTGCAGCCGGTCCGCCCAGAAAAACTGATCGCCCGCGAACGGCACGACAACCGACGGAATGCCGGCGCGCGTAGCCGAATGCGAAGTGCCCGACCCGCCGTGATGAATCGCCATCGACGTGCGCGGCAGCATCGTCGCGTCGATCGCGCTCCAGCCCGGATAGAACAGCGCGCGCCTTCCGTCGAGCGCCGCCGTCAGCGCGGCGGCCATCGCGGCACGATCGAAGCCCGTCATGCTGCCGAAGCCGATATAGATCGGCCGCTCACCCGCATCGAGGAACGACGCGAGCGCGCGCGGCGGCGTCCATTCGCGCGTATCGACGCGCCACTGACCGACCGCGCGCACGTGGTCGGGCCAGTCCGCCGGCGTGGACAGCAGCGCCGGCGACACACCGTACAGCATCGGATGGTCGGTCCAGACGCGCCCGCGCGGCGGCAGCCCGCAGACGCTCGCGCGCGCAGCGTTCGTCGCGCGCCGGAACGCGTGCCACAGCAGCGCGTTCACGAGCCGGTGGCTCGCACGGTTCAGCCAGCGCGGCACGCGGCGCGGCGGCAGGAACGGCGAGCCGAACGCCGCGGTCGGCGTAATCGGGATCATTCCGGCGCCGATCGCCGGCACGTTCCGGTATTCCGCAACCGACAGACCGACGAACGCGGCGAGCCCCGACACGACGATCGCATCGCAGCCGGCCGACGCCTGCGCCAGCTCGTGCATCCACGCGGCCGTGTTCGCGGTCGCGATCGCCGCGAGCGCCTTCGACGTATCGCGGAATCCGCCCTGCCCGAGCACCGCGTCGGACAACGCGCCGCGAATGTCGCCGGACAGCACGGCAGAGGGCACGCCGAGCGCCTCGGCGCTCGCGAGCGTCGCTGCATCGGCAAGCAGCCGCACGTCATGGCCGGCATCGAGCAGCGCACGACCGAGCGCCGCGAGCGGACGCGTGTCGCCTTCGGTGCCATAGGTTGCAATCACGAGCTTCATCGGCGCTCCTCGTGCATCGCACGAATGGTGTCAGAAAAGTACACGTCGTATACTAATGCAATTCGTACACTTTCAGCGAAACGCTCCGCCATGACGCCACCGCCCGCCGATTCCGGCCGCCGCGCGCGCAAGCGCATCCAGATGCTCGCGCATCTCGCCGACACCGCCGTGCGCCTGTTCGACGCGCACGGCTACGATGCGGTGACGATGGAGCAGATCGCCGACGAAGCGGACGTCGCGAAACGCACGCTCTACAACCACTTTGCGACGAAGGAAGCCGTACTCGCGCACTGGCTCGAACGCGAACTCGCGCGCGATCTCGCGCACCTGCAGCGCGACGTCGCGCGGCGCAGGACGTTCGCGTCGCGGCTCGCCTGCGTGCTCGATGCGTCGGCCGCCTGGTGCGAGCAGCATCCCGCGCATCTGCTCGCGTATCTACGCCATCGGTTCCTGAGCATCGGTGCGACCGCACCGGAAAGCGGCGATCCGGGCGCCGGCGACATCGCGCCCGTCTGGCATCGACTGATCGCCGACGCGCAGCGCGCAGGCGAACTGAACCCGTCGCTGCCGGCCGACCAGCTCGCGACGTGGTTCCATCATCTCTATCTCGGCGCGATGCTGCGCTGGCTGACGGTGCCGGGGCTGTCGCTGAAGCAGGAATTCCGCGCGATCGCGAAGCTGTTCGTCGAAGGCGCGCAGGCCGCGCCGACTGCGCCGCGCGCCTCGCGCGCCGCCCCGGCGCGATGAGCGCACGTGGCGAGTCGCGCGCACCCGCTGTATCGGTCGCGACACAGGACCGATGCGAAAAGCGCCGCGCCGCAGTATGCTGACGACGTACGGCTGCACGGCGCGCGTCGGGCTCCCTCCGTATCGCGCGTTCTCGTGCCGCCGTCACGACCGCAATCCTGCGTCGCAAGGAGGGATTCGTGATGGCTACCACGCATCAGCATTTCCACCTCGAACTACGGCACGCCACTGCGCCGACCTATTTCATCAGCTACCTGTTCCCCGCGCTGCTGTTCGTGTACGAACTGCTGCGGGTGGGCCAGTGGATTCGCGATCACGGGATGCAGTTCGCCGCGTTCAAGCAGATGGGCTACGAGTTTCTGCTGATGCTGCTGTTCGTCGGACTGCAGATCGTCGTCGAGGCGATCTTTCTGCTCGGTGCCGCGATGCGCAAGGATCATCGCGACTTCGAACACCGCGTACCGAACGTGATTCTCGGGATCGGCTGCTCGATCGCGCTGCTCGCGATCGATCTCGCGATCCAGCTCGCGTTCTGATCCGGGCGGGCATCGCCCGCCCGTGCGCTTACGCGTGCGCGTCGCGCAGCAGCGTCGCGACGGCGGCCAGCACGTCGTCCGTGCGTTCGCGGTGCGGCATGTGTCCGCACGCACCGAGCATCAGGTACGACGACGGGCCCGCGACGCGCGCGGCGATCCGCTTCGGGTGCGCGTCGGAGCCGTATTCGTCCTGCTCGCCGTGAATCGCGAGCGTCGCGCAGCGCACGCGCGGCAGATCGTCGTCGAGGCTCCAGTCGCGAAACGCCGGCGACAGCCACGTGTCGACCCACGCGCGCAACACCCATTCGGCCTTGTCGCCGTGATAGCGTGCGAGCCGGTCCAGCTGGCCCGGTTCGTCGAACTGGCGGCCCGCGTCGCGAATGCCGTTCAGCGTGCGCGTCTCGACGAAGGCCTGTGCGGCCACGGTCACGAGCGCGCGGCAGCGGTCCGCATACGCGGCCGCGCAACCGACCGCCATCCCGCCGCCGACGCTGTGTCCGAACGCGACGAACGCGTCGACGCCGAACTGCTCGAGCACCGCGCGAAACGCGTGGTCGGCCTCGTCGCGCACGAAGGTCGTCGCGAGCGTGCCGCGGTGTGGGTCCGAGCGGCCGAAGCCGAGACGGTCGTACGCGATCACGTCGCGTTGCGTCGCGGCCGCGAGGCGTTCGGGAAAGTCGCGCCACAGCTCGACGCAGCCGAGCGAATCGTGAAGCAGGAGGATGGGAGTGGCCGGCTGAGGTGCGGCCGGCTGAGGCGCTGCCGGCTCACCTGCGGCGAGCGGAGACGCAGCCTCTTCCCGCCCGGCACGCCAGCGCTTCGCGAACAGACGCCCATGCGGCGTCTCGACATAAGTCTCCTCGGTGACGATATCGGTCATGTGTCGGTCGATGTGCGGGTGAGGCGGCCGCGCGCGGGCGGCCGGATCGAATCGCGTTCGATGGTGGCCTGCCGGCGCCCGTCGCGTCAAGCGCAGCACCGCGCGCGCCAAAACGAAACGGGAAGCGCAGCGCTTCCCGTTCGTTGCCCGACGACGCACCGCGCGGCACCGCGGCACGCTCGCGCTAGACCTCGGTCGCGTACAGCGCGTCGCGCTGCGCGTCGCTCAGCGAGTCGAGCGGCACGTCGGGCAGCCGATAGCAGATCATCGTGCCGTACAGCTCGGCCAGGCAGTTGCTGCCGGCGTCGAGTGCGTAGCCGTCCTCGCCGTCCGGCGCCGGCGGATACACGGTGCGCCACGCATTGATCGCGGCTTCGATTCGCACGATGGAAACGGGTTCGGTCTTCCGCTCGGCGGGTGATGCGCTCATGACTTCCTCTGGGTTGCGCGCTCCGCGGGCCGCGGCGGCCCGACGGAACGATGAAGACACCGGGCCGCGCCGGCCCGGCAGGGTCGGAAATATAACCGGCTTTGACCCTGCATAGAGAAAATCCGAGCAAAAAAAACGGGAAGCCTGGCGCTTCCCGTTTCGTCGTCCCGCACGGCGTCCGCCGCCGCGCGCCGCGCACGTCGTTATGCGGTTTCGTGCTGCGAGACCGGCTGCGCCTGTGCGCCGCGCTGCCCGTCGCGGTTCGCGGCGACCCACGGCGCGATTTCCATGTCTTCGTAGCGGACGAAACGGCTTTTCTTCACGAGCCGATAGCCGAGCCATACGACGAGGAACAGCGGGATGCCGACATAGGTCGCGACGACGCCCGCCCAGTCGATCCGGTTCGCGAGAAACGCCTGATAGTCCTGACCGAGCGCGATCACGATGCAGAGCACGAACGCGAACAGCGGGCCGAACGGGAACCACTTCGACTCGTACGGCAGTTGATCGACGCGGTAGCCCTGCTTCACGTAGCCCTTGCGGAACCGGTAGTGGCTGACCGCGATGCCGAGCCATGCGATGAAGCCCGTCATCCCCGACGTGTTGAGCAGCCACATGTAGACGGTCTTGTCGCCATAGAGCGACGTGAAAAAGCACAGCGCGCCGACCGCCGTCGTCGCGTACAGCGCATTGCGCGGCACGCCGCCTGCCGACAGCTTCGCGAACAGCTTCGGTGCGCGGCCTTCGGTCGCGAGGTTGTACAGCATGCGCGTCGACGCATACATGCCCGAGTTGCCGGCCGACAGCACCGCCGTCAGGATCACCGCGTTCATCACGCCGGCCGCGAATGCGAGGCCCGCGTGACGGAACACGAGCGTGAACGGGCTGACGCCGATGTCGGTCACATCGGTCTTCAGCAGGTTCGGGTCGGTGTACGGAATCAGCACGCCGATCACGAAGATCGCGAGCACGTAGAACAGCAGGATCCGCCAGAACACCTGACGCACCGCGCGCGGAATCGTCGTGCGCGGGTTTTCGGATTCGCCGGCCGCGACACCGATCAGCTCGGTGCCCTGGAACGAGAAGCCGGCGATCATCGCGACGCCCATCATCGCCGGCAGGCCGCCCGCAAACGGCGCGTCGCCGATCGTCAGGTTGCTCCAGCCGCCGTGCGGCGCGCCCTTCAGAATGCCGAAGATCATCAGCAGGCCGACGCCGATGAATGCGACCACGGTGACGACCTTGATCAGCGCGAACCAGTATTCGGCCTCGCCGAAGCCGCGCACGGTCAGCGCGTTCAGCAGAAACATCACGCCGAGGAACGCGGCGCTCCACCAGACGCCCGGCACGTCCGGGAACCAGTAGTGCATCACGAGCTGCGCGGCGACCAGCTCGACCGCGATCGTCACGGCCCAGTTGTACCAGTAGTTCCAGCCGAGCGCGAAGCCGAAGCCTTCGTCCACGTATTTCGCGCCGTACGTCGCGAACGAGCCCGACACCGGCATGAACGCGGCCATTTCGCCGAGACTCGTCATCAGGAAGTACACCATCAGCCCGATCAGCATGTAGGCGATCATCGCGCCGCCGGGGCCGGCCTGCGAGATCGACGCGCCGGACGCGACGAACAGGCCCGTGCCGATCGAGCCGCCGATCGCGATCATCGTCAGGTGGCGCGCCTTCAGCGCGCGGTGAAGCTTGGGTGGGTTCTCGGACGAACCGGGTCGGTCGGAATTCGGAAGTGCGGACATAAACGAGACGAACGTTGAGCGGACCGGCGGGAGCCGGAGCGGCGCATACGGAACCGGGAGGTGCGATGCGCGGCCTGCGATGCGGCCCCGATGCGCGTCGCGCCTGGCCGCCTGCGGCGAAGCGCGGATTCTACCTGATTCGTCGCAGGGACAGTTCGGGTCCGGCAGCGCCGCGTCATGCACACGCCTAACGGAATCAACGAGTTGCATGCGCGTCGCGGCGCATCGATCCGGCACCGATTAAATCGTTCAGGAAAGCGGGGCGCAATTGGAGCAATATTCAGACGAATAAATCGAAATCCGCGCGATTCAAATCGTGCGCGTTTTCCTGATTTCGGTTCATTCGCGCAGTCGGTAATCGCGGGTAAACGAACTGGCGCCATTTTTTTGCGCGACCATTTTGCCCGCGATCGGCATCGTTTACCGATTCGGGGGATAATACGGCCCGATTTGAAATAACCATCATCAGAAATCGCGCACGACGCGAACGTTTCGCCCCGACCGAGGATGAACTTGCTCCTGCCGTTCGCAGCATTGCGTCGCCATACCGCATCCGTCGTCTCGCGCGTGCTGTCGCCACGCGGCGTGCTCGTCGCCGGCATCATGCTGCTGCTGTTCAGCTGGGCGCTTTCCGTGTCGCTGCTGATCGATGCGCGGCGCGATGCGCGCGATCACGCCATCGAAAATGCGCGCAATCTGATGCTGCTGATCGAACGCGACGTCGCGCGCAATATCGAGCTTTACGATTTGTCGCTGCAAAACGTCGTCGACGGCATTGCCGATCCGGAATTGATGCGCTTGCCGCCGCCGCAGCGGCATCGCGTGCTGTTCGACCGCGCGGCGACCGGCACCTATCTCGGATCGATTTTCGTGCTCGACGCGCACGGCAATATCACGATCGATTCCAGCACGATTCCCGCCCGCACCGGCAATTTCTCCGAGCGCGATTATTTCGTCGCGCATCGCGACGCACAGGTGAAAGGGCTGTACATCAGCCGCCCTTATGCGTCGCGGCTGCGCGGCGGCGCACTGACGATCGCGCTCAGCCGCCGCATCGACCGCCCGGACGGCAGCTTCGGCGGCGTCGTGGTCGGCACGCTGAGCATCGACTACTTCCGCGCGCTGCTCGACGGCCTCGCCGTCGGCCGGCACGGCAGCGCGGCGATCGTCGAGGACAACGGCACGCTCGTGAGCCGGCTACCGTTCGACGCGCGCGTCGTCGGCCTCGATCTGCACGACTCGCCGCTGTTCATCCAGGCGCGGCGCGCCGGTGACGGCGTGCTGACCGGCACCGGCGCGGTGGACGGCGTGCGGCGCATTTATGTATACCGGCAGCTGGCCGGGCTGCCGCTCATCGTCGACGTCGCGCCGGCCGAAGCCGACGTGTACCGGCCGTGGCGCCACCGCGCGGCGTCGATCATCGTGCTGATGAGCCTGTTTACCGGGTTCGTCGCATGGGGCTCGCTGCTGCTGTCTCGCGAGCTGCGGCGGCGACAGGTGGCGGAAGCGAAGCTGTACCGGCTCGCGCGCACCGACTCGCTGACCGGCCTCGACAACCGCGGCGCGTTCGACGCGGCGCTCGCGCAGGAGGCACGCCGCGCGGCGCGCAGCGGCCGGCCGCTGTCGGTGCTGTTCGTCGACGTCGATCACTTCAAGGCGTACAACGACTATTACGGGCACCTGGCCGGCGACGACGTGCTGCGCCGCGTCGCCCAATGCGCGTCGGGCTGCCTGCGCCGCGCGACCGACCATATCGCGCGCTACGGCGGCGAGGAATTCGTCGTCACACTGCCCGACACCGACGCGCAAGGCGCGGCGACCGTCGCCGAAGGGATCCGGCGCGCGATCGCGGCGCTCGGCATCGAGCACGTGAAAAGCCCTTACGGACACGTGACGGCCAGCATCGGCACCGCGACCGACGCATACGGCCGGATGGACGCGGCGACGCTGCTGCAGCTCGCCGACGACGCGCTGTACCGCGCGAAATACGGCGGCCGCAACCGCGTCGAATACGCCGAGCGCAGCGCCGCCGGCGCATGATGCACGGCATGCGCGCGTTCTTCGTGGACAGCCTGCGCCCGTTCCGCTAGCGTTACGGGTGCTCGTGCGGCGCAACGCCGCGCGTTCCAGCCAACGACTTCCGCCCGATGACCGTCACGCCTTCTGCCCGGCTGCCCGCTTTCCTGCGCGGCGCGCTGCGCCCGCTGCTCGACCCGTACCGCCGCTACCGGCATGCGAAGCTGATTCATGCGACGCGCGTCGCGCTCGCGATCCTCGTGTCGATCGCGCTGTCGACCGGCATGCGTGTGCCGCACGGCGAATGGTCGACGATTACCGTGCTGATCGTCGTCGGCGGGCTCCAGCACCACGGCAACATCCGCAAGAAGGCGGCCGAACGCGCGCTCGGCACATCGATCGGTGCGGTCGCGGGGCTGCTGCTGATTCTCGTGCACTCCGCGCTCGGTGCACCGCTCGCGTTCTATCTGCTGATGGCCGCCGCGTGCGGCCTGTGCGCGTATTACGCGATCGGCAAGGCCGGCTACATCGCGCTGCTGTCCGCGATCACGATGGTGATCGTCGCCGGGCACGGCGACAACGAGATCGTCGACGGCCTGTGGCGCGCGGTGAACGTGCTGACCGGCATCGCGATCGCGCTCGCGTTTTCGTTCGCGCTGCCGCTCTATGCAACCTATTCGTGGCGCTACAAGCTCGGCGACGCGCTGCGCGCCTGCGCGGCCGTGCACGCGCGGCTCGCCGGCGACCGCCACGTCGGCGACGACGCGCATCTGAAGGAAATGGCTGCCCTCAGCGCGCTGCTCGTGCAGCTGCGCTCGCTGATGCCGTCCGTGTCGAAGGAGTGCGCGATTCCCGTCGCGCATCTCGAGGCGATCCAGCGCAGCCTGCGGCTCTGCATCGGCTATCTCGAGATCCTGTCGAGCGCGTTGCCCGCGCGCGACGACGTCGCGGCCCGCGAATACATGCGCGTCTCGATGAAGCCGCTGCACCGGCGCATCCGCGACACGCTGATCGGCGCGAGCCGCGCACTGAAGTTCGGCACGCCGAGCCGGCTGTCGCCGCGGCGGCAGCCGGCCGGCACGCCGCCCGACGCGCCGCCGCCGCAGTTGTCCGGCTATGTGTCGATCACCGCGATGCTCGCCGCCGAAGTCGACCAGTTGCGCGAGAAACTGCTCGATACCGCACAGGCGTGGAATATCTGATTCCGGCGGCCGTTGCGTCGACATTCTTTCAATTTCCATACAATTTCGATTCGACGGTGTACGGCCCGGTCCGTCCCCGCAGGCGGCCGCGCGACCGTTCGGCGGGCGGCCGTAAACGGCCGGAGAAGCCCGTCGCAGCGGGCCGCCGGGCCGATTTCCGCGAAATCAGCCCTTGCCGCAACTTCCCGAACAGCCGATACTCGCGTATTCCGCGAAATACGATCCCACCGGACTTCAATCCACGGTAATTCCTATGAGCACGATTCTCGAAAGCCTCCCGACCGGCCAGAAGGTCGGTATCGCCTTCTCCGGCGGCCTGGACACCAGCGCCGCGCTGCACTGGATGAAACTGAAGGGCGCCGTCCCGTACGCGTACACGGCGAACCTCGGCCAGCCCGACGAAGACGATTACGATGCGATCCCGAAACGTGCGCTCGAATACGGTGCGGCCGGTGCCCGCCTGATCGACTGCCGCGCGCAGCTCGTCGCCGAAGGCATCGCGGCACTGCAAAGCGGCGCGTTCCACATCACGACGGCCGGCGTCACGTACTTCAACACCACGCCGATCGGCCGCGCCGTGACGGGCACGATGCTCGTCGCCGCGATGAAGGAAGACGGCGTGAACATCTGGGGCGACGGCAGCACGTACAAGGGCAACGACATCGAGCGCTTCTACCGCTACGGTTTGCTCGTGAACCCGGATCTGAAGATCTACAAGCCGTGGCTCGACCAGACGTTCATCGACGAACTCGGCGGCCGCGCCGAAATGTCCGAATTCATGCGCCAGTCGGGCTTCGCGTACAAGATGTCGGCCGAGAAGGCGTATTCGACCGATTCGAACCTGCTCGGCGCGACGCACGAGGCGAAGGATCTGGAAAGCCTCGAAAGCGGGATCAAGATCGTGAACCCGATCATGGGCGTCGCGTTCTGGCGCGACGACGTGAAGATCGCCGCCGAAGAAGTGACGGTGCGCTTCGAAGCCGGCCAGCCGGTCGCGCTGAACGGCGTCGAGTTCAAGGATCAGGTCGAGCTGCTGCTCGAAGCGAACCGCATCGGCGGCCGTCACGGCCTCGGGATGAGCGATCAGATCGAGAACCGCATCATCGAGGCGAAGAGCCGCGGCATCTATGAAGCGCCGGGCCTCGCGCTGCTGTATATCGCTTACGAGCGTCTCGTGACGGGCATCCACAACGAAGACACGATCGAGCAGTACCGCGAGAACGGCCGCCGTCTCGGCCGTCTGCTGTATCAGGGCCGCTGGTTCGACCCGCAGGCGATCATGCTGCGCGAAACGGCCCAGCGCTGGGTCGCGCGCGCGATCACCGGCGAAGTGAAGATCGAGCTGCGCCGCGGCAACGACTATTCGATTCTCAGCACGAAGTCGCCGAACCTCACGTATCAGCCGGAACGCCTGTCGATGGAGAAGGTCGCGTCGACGTTCTCGCCGCGCGACCGGATCGGTCAGCTGACGATGCGCAATCTCGACATCACCGATACGCGCGACAAGCTGCGCGTGTATACGCAGGTCGGGCTGCTGACGCCGGGTGAAGCGTCGGCGCTGCCGCAGATCAAGGGCGATAGCGGGGAGTAAGCCGCGCTTGCCTGCGGCCGGGTGGCGGCAAAGCCGCCCGGCCGGTTGCCTGTCGAACCTGCGTTTCCCCTCGCCTTCCCCTCCCCCTTCCGCTCCCTCCCGTGCAGTGCACGCGCTGCCAGTGCCGGTCCGCAATCGGTACGACGGCGAACCTGGGCCCGCTGCGGAAGTCATTTCGGCGCGGCGGCCGTCGTCGTGCTCGTGGTCATCATCGTCGTAGCGGCCGCCACCGCGGTCGATGCCGGCGTCTTCGGCGTGCGCGCGAGATCCTGGCCGATCAGCTCCGCGATCGACTTCTCGCACGCCTTGATCCCTTCCACCGACTTGTCGAAGTTCTTCTCGAGATCGCTGAAGCTTCCGTACGTGTACGCTACGTCGCTCTCGACGTGCACGCTGTTCGCCTTGATGTCGTAGCCGCACGCGAACGTCTTGAAATAGAGATCCTGCTTCGTCTTCGCGTCGATGAGGCGCGCGCGGACGACGACCGCAGGAATGTAATCGGGCCGACTGGGCGGCGAAATGTAGCCGAACGACGTGAACCATACGTTCATGATCGCGTCCGCGTCGGTCTGGATGTCGGAATAGTCGTCCGACTTGCCGTCCGCCGCCCGCTTCGGCTTCTGGTTCAGCTTCACGATCTGATAGCCGTTGTCGGCAAGACGGCCGGTGACGCCGTCGACGATGTCCGGTACGAATACGATCTTGTTGGCCGTCACGCGCTCGGTGTAGGTGTTCGTATGGCTTGTGTTGACGGCGACTTGCGCGAGTGCGCCGATCAGGCCGAAGCCGCCGGCGGCGCCGCCCAGATTGATGACGCCGACCTGCCTCGGCTCGGCAACTTCGAGGAGCGCGATTGAATGCAGCTTTTCGCGCGCTTGCGCGTTCATATCGGTCTTCGGCGCCGTCACGCAACCGGACAGCAGCGTGACGAGCAGGCCGCACGCGAACAGCGTTACCTCGGAGCAGTTCTTCATTGAGTCGAAAGGGCTTTGGTTGTTGACGGAACGTTTTCGTCGGGCCGTCGCACGCGGCGCGTGAAGACGCCGCGTGCGACGGCCGTGCGTTTATTGCTTGATGACCTGACCGTATGCGACGAAGCTGTAATCAGCCGCGCGCAGCACGTACAGGATCGACCGCTGGAAGCCGTTGCTGCCGCGGATCGGCACGAACATGATCGCGGCGCTGCCCGACAGCGGCACGCCGGCCGGCAGCTTGCAGCCGGACGATGTCGAGGCCGTCAGCGTCATGTCGTACATGTTCTGGTTGGAGTTCGGCGTCGCGAGCAGCAGCGTGCCGGTCATGTTGCAACCGCTCAGCGTGCCGGTGACCGAGCCGCCCGATGCGATCGTGAACGATGCGTTCGTCGTCGCCCATGCGCCGGTGACGCTGTCTTGCGTGACGCTCAGCGCGTTTTCCGCGTTGTAGGTCCACGTGAAGTCCGAGGCCGTACCGTCGCGGCTGATCGTGCCGGACAGCGTCTGCTTCGCGCTGTACGCGCCCGATCCCGAGTCGATCTTCTTGACGATGCCCGTCATGCCCGCGAAGTTGAAGCCCGAGCTGAGCGACCACGTCGCGCCGTTGATCGTCAGGCTCGTGAAATCGTTGGACATCACGAACGAGCTGAGCAGGTTCAGCGTGCTGACGTTGTTGTTCGGGTCCACCAGGGCAATGGTCGAGTAGCCGAGATTGCCCGACTGCGTCCAGATCCCGGTCGGGCCGCTCGCCGTTGCGGCGGTCGATCCCGCTTGCGGATTCGTCAGGCTCGGCAGCGCCTCGCCCACCATCGCCGGCTGCGAGGAAGCGACCGGTGCGCTGGCCGGTGCGGCCGCGAGCGGCGTCGATGCAACGGCCGGTGCGCTGGCTGCGTTATTGGCGCCGCCGGTATTGGCCGGTGCTCCGCTGCTTGCGTTCGACGAGTCGTCGCCACCGCCGCAGCCCGCGACGATGAATGCCGAGATCGCGGTTGCTGCCAGCAAACAAAGAGACTGCTTCTTCAATTCAACCCCCGTTTTTTGATGCGTTTTTTTGGTCGTTAAGATTCGGATCTGTTTGTGTTGCGTTGAGTTGGGATCGCTTGCTGTTTGGGTTTTTGGGCGTACCTCCTTCAGTGCTGGTGAATGGGCTTTGTGATATTTCGACGATGGGTGATGCGAGGGTCGGCAGGTGGTCGATCCGCGGCGCGCGGGGTAGCGGATACAGGCGCGGATGCGCGGTCGCGCGAGGTGGCGCTCGCGGCGATGACAGCGCAAGGCGACAGAAAAGCCGCTGCGCTGGAGAAAAAGGAAGCGACGCGCTGGCCCCCGTTGCCCGCGCGCCGAGTGGAATCGGTGCGTCTCATGTTCTGGTCAAGTACACGGCTTCGCCGGCCGTGCCCCCTCGTCTGTTGGTCTTGTTGTTCGGTCGTTTTGGTACTGCTTTTGGGCGATCTCGAGGAAAGGTATCGGCAGGTTTTTCGTGTTCTTTAGCGGAATCGTCGAATGATTTTTCTAATCGATTCTCATTTGCCACGGAGGTATCCAGGCAAGCTTGATGCTGAACACCTCTTTACGTGGACGGCCCACGTGCACCCCGATACTTAGAAAGATCATCGTCGACCGGATACGCGGCTGCCGGGCGAGCAGCCAGAAGCATCCGAACTCATCCGCTTCGGACAACGACGCGTGACGGCATCAGCGCTTCACCGATTGTGATAGCCGCCGATTTCAGCTGGCCGACGCTTCACGAGCACACCACGGTGCACGGCAGATGCTCAAGGGTCCTCATTAAGTATAAGGTTGTACTCTCGCTCGAAGATCGGGTATGTAGCAAGATCGTGATCGTAAAATGCTTCGAAAAATCCCGATTCTTGCCACGCTCGAGCCTATCCGAACTTTTGTGTGTGAGGCATAAACTGATGGCCAAGGAGCCACGTTATGCCACGCAAACGCAAGGAAGAAGTGCCGGTAGAACCGGGCAAGGGATTGAACCTGGACCCGGAACTGATCAAGCAACTGGTGCCCGGGACGCTGGATCGGGCGACGATCAACGAACAGCTCGCGGCGCTCAAGAAGGCAATCTTCGAGCGTGCACTGGGCGGCGAACTGACCCACCACCTGGGCTACGAGAAGGGCGATGCCAAGCCGGCGGGCCGCACGAACCATCGCAACGGCACCAGCCGCAAGCGCATCGCAACCGACAATGACCTGCTCGACGTCGAGATTCCGCGCGACCGCGAAGGCACGTTCGATCCGGTGCTGATCGCCAAGGGCGAGCGACGCTTCACAGGCTTCGACGACAAGATCATCGCGATGTATGCCCGCGGCATGAGCGTGCGGGAGATTCAGGGCTTCCTGCTGGACATGTATAGCATCGAGGTGTCGCCGGACTTCATCAGCACGGTGACTGATGCCGTGATCGACGAAGTGCGCGAATGGCAGCAGCGACCGCTCGAGCCGATGTACCCGGTCGTGTTCTTCGATGCCTTGCGAGTCAAGATCCGCGACGAAGGCGTGGTGCGCAACAAGGCGATCTACCTGGCGCTGGGCGTGCGCCGCGACGGCACACGCGACGTGCTCGGCCTTTGGATCGAGCAGACCGAGGGCGCCAAGTTCTGGCTGCGGGTGGTGAACGACCTGAAGCTGCGCGGCGTGCAGGACATCCTGATCGCCGTGGTCGACGGCCTGAAGGGCTTCCCCGAAGCGATCAACACGGTGTTCCCGGAAACGACGGTCCAGACCTGCATCGTGCATCTGATCCGGAACTCGCTGGACTTTGCCAGCTGGAAAGACAGGAAATCGGTCGCAGCGGCGCTCAAGGAGGTCTATCGGGCACCGTCGGCCGAAGCGGCCGCCGTGGCGCTGGACGCGTTCGATACGAGCCCGTGGGGTACGAAATACCCTCCGATTGCCGCGCTCTGGCGCCGGGCCTGGGATCAGGTGATTCCGTTCTACGCCTTCGCGCCTGACATCCGGAAAATTGTATATACGACCAACGCGATCGAGTCGCTGCACATGCAGCTTCGAAAGATCATCAAGGCGCGCGGCCACTTCCCGTCGGACGAGGCCGCGCTCAAACTGATCTGGCTGGCGCTGCGCAACGTCGTGGCCAAGTGGACCGGCTCTCGGCACGATTGGAAGAGCGCGATGACCCAGTTCGCGCTGCTTTACCCGGAACGATTCAACATTGGAATCTGAATCTCAACCCGCCTCACACACGGAATTCCGGATACCTCCCCACGCTCCGGGCGCAATGCTGATCGTCCCATTGGCGTCTATTTTTGAACGCCAGTTCGACGGGACCGTCGCACTTACCAGTTCAAAGCACTCCGCCTGGTGCTCCCCCATGCTTGGCCATTCTCCCGCCTTCTCCGATGTCACTAATCCATAGCGACGCTTTCCAGTTGCATCAATCTCGACGGTCACGACATGATAGATACGCCCGAGCGTCAGCCACGGAGAGGACGCTACCTCACGACCAAAGGCATCAAGTAAACGAACGCATTTAACTTTCATGGCTTTCTTGGGTACAGGTTCCGGCATCGGCTCGCTACACTCTTCGCGCAAACGGAATTCGGCAAATGCACGTCGACGAAGGCGTGCGCTGCGAGGTGGCGGGACGGATTTTCTAGTGGTCGAACTTCGGCACGCGGCTGAGGGCGACGCAAGCAAATCGGTTGGCAGCGCCGCGACGCTCGCCGACGCCACAAAGCACAAACCCGGTTCGCGGCCGGGGTCGTCTCACCGGCGCTGTCCGGGCAATAGCCGGCACACGCCTATCCTGCTATAGCACTCTACTGAAGCCAAAACGGCTCGCCCTCCAGCCCGTCGTATTCGGCAAGTGGCTTGTTCTTGTCGCGCGCGAAGCCCGGCAAGTCGGACATCACGACTCGAACCGGCTGGTAAATATCGAAATCGTTCAAAAACGATTTCGCCGAACTACAGGCGTTCTTAAAGCCCTCGAAGTATTTGCTGAACACATCGGCAAGGGTCGGCTGGTCCGGATTCAGCCAGCTCCGCTGCGGGTCGCCCGACAACAATGAATCCCACTCGACGGCTGAAGCGGCGGGTTGCTGTGCAAATATCTGGCGAGCCTGCTCCATCAGCATCGCAGCCTTATCGAGTTCTTCCCGCCGCAGGTAGCGGCGATACAAGCGATCAGTCAACAGCCTCCAGTCCTGCTCCGGGTGAGCCTGTTCCGCGTAGTTTTTCAAGCACTCAAAGAACAGGATCACGTCCGCACTAGGACCAAGCTCGCATATACGGCAGCCACCGTGGAAACCAATCTTCGTCATTTGAACTATATCGCTCCTGGACTAACGATCCCGTTGGATTTCTGTACGATTCCGCGAACAATTGCGCTCATTTGAGCGCTGGTTACCGTCTGCCCTCGCGCATCTATGATGATCTGCTGCTGCACGCCTGTCGGCAGATTTTTCGAGCGCTCGATCGTCTGCTGCGAGACAGTGTTAACCAGTCCATTCGTGTTCGTGGCGATATTGAGTTCTTCACCTCGAAGCTCGCGCTTCCGCCAGTCGTCGCAAGGTCCAGCGGCACGCTACCTGGCCTGCCGTTACGACCGTTATGCGCGATCACGCATTCGAGCTCCACCAGCGGCGCAAGGTGGAGCTGCAGTTGCGGCCTGTCCCGGCGTTACATTCGGATCGCCGCCAGTAATCGCGTTGGCAGCGAACGGCGTCAACGCCGCGCTCGCCGCTGCACCAATCGCACCGTATCCACCATCCGACGCGACCTACGTTCGCAACCTACTGTAATCGGCGACTATTCAAATACAATGGCGAACACCTCGCCGTCGTCGTATCTGGACCGAAACGTCGTCAATACCGACTCCACGAGCCTCGAAATCAGCAAAACTGCGAAAGCCGAATCCAACCCGTCGAGGTAGATTGAGAAAGTGCATCCGCCTTGAACATTCTCCCACGCAACAAATACGTCTTCGCTCGCGGTTCTCCAAAATTGGACGTTACGAAGAGATCCAGAAAGCACCGCCGAACACACCGTCGCTGCAGCGATCTCCACTTGGTCACCGTCGTCGTTCCATGTAGTTATCTTCGCGCTCCTTGGATTCGTAAGCGACAGACCAAGCGCCTCCAGCAAGGCAGCGACGAAAAGGAATGCCTGCTCCAAAGTTTCGGGAATCCGTACACGACACACTGGCCTCGCCATCATTTGCTCCCGGGAAAAATTTTGACATTTCCAGCGCCAAGTATTTTAGTCGCAAGGTTAATCGCCGACTGAGGTGTACCTTCAGCGAAGTAAGCCTCTGCAGACACACCGCGTTGATAAGCGATCGTTTGGTAGATACGAAGCTCCTGCCCCAACTTCCCGAGGTTATTCGCTTTCGCCGGACCACCCACCGCGATCAGGTTGCCGTTCGCTGCGACAACGTCGATATCTGTTGAACCGAGCCCCGGGACAGCAACCTTCTCACCCGATATTGAGCCATTGACAATGTTGGCGACTGACGTTTCGCGACTTTGCCCCACGAGCCGCGCGGCGTCTCCAGACGCATTTGCGGCATCTTGACCGCTCGTGCCGCTACCTGAACCTCCGCCGCTGTTGCCGCTCGACAACGTAGCGTTGCTCGGCGAACCAGTCGCTCCGGCAGAAGCAATTGGTGGCGTAACCACGCATCCGGCGCCTGGAGTACAGGCCACCACAGGCGGCGTCACCACCGCCCCACCCGTCGCCGGCGGATTGCCGTTATTTGCCTGCACCAGCGGATTCGGATCGGACGGTGGCGTCTGTCCGTTGTTGGCCTGCATCAGCCCCAAGAACTGGTTACCCCAGTTCTTGAAGGAGCCAATCGGATCGCCATAGGTGTCCTGCAGCCACGTGCCGAACGCATTCAGCAAGCCGCCTTTTTTCGCTGCGTCGGCCGCATGGTCCCCGGTGTTGTTCAGCGCCTCATTCTGCGCGGCCGTCGCCCCGGCCATCGCATTCTGACCGGCGAGACCCGCAAGTCCACCTCCCGCCAGTGTTGCGAATGCCGCGAGTGCCGCCTGCTGCCCCGGATCAAGCGGTGCGCCAGTCGGGTCGATCGCCCTCACCACATCCGGCGAGAACGCAGCACTGACTGCCCCGCCAATCGCACCACCACCGCATCCAGAGCCGCTGACTGCGCTCGCGACACAGCCCAGCGTCATGTGTCCGACGATGTTCGTCAGCGTCAGAGGATTCGCCTGGTCTCCAATGGCGAACGCCCCCGCTGCGGCCAAGTCGCTGACTAGCCCACTCTTGAGGGCAGAACCAAAGCTGCCGCCTTCGATCGCCGTGTGCAAGCCCGCAGAAATTCCAGCGTCGGCCAGCATGGCCAGACCGCGAACTTCGAGCGTCGTCGTCGGCGCCATCGCCTGACTTGCCGTGTTACCGATCCCGGGCTTCACCCCCGCCAAACTGGCAAGGCTTTGCGTCCCCGTTCCCAGCGCAATCGGCTGTGTCGTAAAGCCAAGCCCGGACTGTGCGTTGTAGGTAATGCCGTTCGTCAAACCGGCCGTGAACGCAGCAACGGCCGCCGCTTCAAAAGCACTGCTGAGCGCAATCTTGCCCGTACCGACAAACTGGCTGGCGGCACTCGAAGTGAAGCCGGCAATCGCCGCTGACAAGACCACGTTTCCGAGACCGGCGCTCATGGCCGGCGCAGCCGCTGTCGCTGCCGTCGCCGCCGCGAACGTTCCGCCTTCGGCACCGAGCGTCGCGCCAATTGCGGCGCTTGCCGCGCCATACGTGATCAGGGAGACGGCAATGGCTGCAACAAGCGCCCCAATCTGAGCCATCCCGAACGACCCGCCTTCCTTCACGAAATCCTGATGAAGGTTGTCGCTCAGCGCCGTCTGCGTGAAATTACCGCCCAGCTGCTGTTGAAGCGCCGCAAGCGCTTGCTGGGTCCCGCTCTCGTCGATCGTTCCGTCGGCCGCGAGCTTCTGCAGCGCCCCACCAATCTGGTTCAGCGTCTGCACGTTCAGGTCCATGTTTACCGCGCTCATGAACCCGCCCGGCTGCACCGTCGTGCCCGTCGTCTTCAGATAACCGCCATCGACCTTCTGCCAGATCTCGCCGACGTCGACCTGATTCGCCTGATTCGTCAGCGTGTGCGTGTCGACGCTCAGCGTCCCCGACGCCGTGATGCTCCCGGTATTGAGAATGCTGCCGTTGCCGTCCTGATTGAACTTCAGCGTGACGTCGTGTCCGGAGATGTTGCCGCCCGCCGACATCGCCTGCGTGTCCACCGGCAGATATACCTGCGGCATCAGCGCGGTGATCGTCGGGCACGATGCCGTGCCCGTCGCGTGACACGTCGGGTCCGGCACGGTCTGTTCGACGTACCACAGCATCGGCTTGTCGAGCGAGTTGATCTGCTCCTGCGTCAGCGCGGTGCCCAATTGCAGGTCATGCGCCTTCGAGTAGTCGATCGCGTTCAGATACAGGTATTCCTTTTCCTGCGTTGTGACCGATACATTCCGCGTGCTGTCGTACGTCAGCCCATCGACGAAACTCGACTTGCCGGTCTGCTTCAGCGCCGCCTGCTGCAACAGCAGATCTTCTTCTTGCGGGTTGTAGTAGAACAGCGTCGACGACGGCTGAAGGCTCGGCGGCAGATTGTTCAGTAGGTCCTGCGGCCCGCGTGAGCCGAGCGTGGAACCGCCGAGAGATGCATCGACATACGAGGCCTTGCCGGCGACCGGCGTCGGCAGCGCACCGGTGCCGATCGCGCGCGGCACCGACAGGTTCAGCCCCGGCAAATCCACCGGGCTCAGCGAAATGACCTGCGACGGCGCGTTCACGCGCGGCGTATAGGTGTTCGCCGTCGTGATGCCGTTGATCAGCTTCTGGCCCGTCAGCGATACGTACGTGCCCAGTACGTTGCCCACGTTCTGGATCTGCCCGTTCGACGAAATCGACAGATTCGGCGCCTGGATCGTCGCCGCGATGTTGCCGACCGGCGTCGGCGGATCGATCGTGCCGCCCGTGCTCGTGTACGCGCTTCCGTAAAGTGCCTTGCACTGCTCCGGTGAGCCGCATGCCCAGATGTCGTGGCGCTTGTCGCTGCTGAACATGCCCGTTTCCTGCACCCAATGCGAGTGCCAGTAGGCGTTCAGCACCTGCGCCTCGTTCACGACCGGGCCCGCGACGGCAATCGTCGCGTTGTTACCGGCCGCGATCAGACTACCGATGTTCGTGAGGCTCCCTGCATTGATCTGCAGGTTGTTGCCCGCGCTGATCACCGACGAACTGCCGGACTGCTGATCGACGTAGCCTTCGCAGTAGCTTTCCTTGTAGCCGCCGGCCGTCATGCAACCGGCGTACTGCTCCTGCTTGCCGTAGTTCTCGTGTACGGGAACGGGCGGCGGCAGATTATTCGTGATCGCGCCCGACACGTTCAGCTTGATGTCGTTGCCCGCCACGATGTTGCCCGACGTGTTGTTCAGGCTTTGCGCAGGCGTGGTCGAGCTTGCGGTCGAACCGACGCCGCCGATGACGATGTCGTGGCCCGCGAGCAGGTTGCCGTACGTGTTGTTGATCTGGCCGGCGGCAATTACGAGATCGTGGCCGGCGTAGATGGTCGCGTCGTTCTGGCTGTAGCCGAACGTCGTCGTGGTCGGGTTGTTGCCGCGCGGTTGGCCTGCGTTGCCACACGCCGAATTCGGCACGCCCGACGCGCAGCCGACCTGGCTCGAGTAGTTCTGCTGGTTGCCGCCTTGGTTGGTCAGAGTGCCGGACGTAATTGCGACGTTGTTGCCGGCGTACAGCAGGCCTGCGTTGACGAGATTTCCGCCGCCGACCGTCAAGTCATGCCCGGCCGCGATCATGCCGGTCGGTGTGGACGAACTCAGTGTGCCGGTAGACGTCGGCGCGACGGCCCCCGTTGAAATGTTGTACTGCGCGGGGGAAACGTTGTATTCGGCGTTACCTGAATTTGCCACCGAGATGATTCCCAGCGACTTCAGCTGCGAAAGGAACGCTGAATACTCGGCCTGATCGATCTGTCGTAGCGACTGATTGACTACCGTAGGCGCCACTGCGCCATTACTCAACGTCTGGACGGAAAGCGACACATTTCCCTGTGCTGCGATTTGCCCACCGCGATTCGAAACGGTGCTCGCGGACAGTTGAATCGAGCCGCCCGCAGAAATTACTCCGGACGTACCTGGCTGCTGGCTCGTCGACGTTTGATATACCGTAGGCAACGTCAGTGAAACGACCTTTTCTGCACCCGGCTGCGGCCCGGTACCGACAAACCACATCGGGAGACTAAACGGGTTACCGTTATTTCGGATTCCGGCCGGGGTTTCGAATTCGCTGAAAACAACAGTTCCGGATCCTGCCACCGGTGAGCTCGGATCAAATAGGCACAACCGCGGGCAAGGCGTAGTCCCGTCGGAATCGTAGCCGTTGACGGCCCCCGTAGGAGCAAGCAGGTCGCCGAGCGTCACCGTCCGACTGCCGCCGATGACGCCGTAAAACGTACTGCCGCTATCAGCAGCTACCGGGCCGTAATACTGGAACGTCTGTGACCCGATAACCCCCGACCACAGCAAATCGGGGTCTTCTACGATAGTCTTTGTCGTTACTGCTCCAGTTGGCGCCGTCTGATCGTTCACAACCGCACCAGCAGAAATATCGATATTCCGCTGCGCAAAAATCGACCCGCCCGTGTTCTGCAACGTCCCGCCGAGGTGGAACACCGCATCGCCCTTCGACTGCGTCGTCGCCCCTTGGTTGTCGTAATTCCCGCCGTTTACCGTCAGCAGGCTACCCGCCTCGACCGTGCCGCGATTGGTCGTATCCCCGTTCAACGTCAGCGCATTGTCCGCATGCACAACCGCCCCGGCCGCGTTATTCAACGTGCCGTTGAACGTCACATCCGACCCGGTAACCTGCCCGTGATTCTCGAAGCTGCCGCCGGCGGTAAGCGTCAGCGGCGACGTCCCGGTCATCGTGCCGTCGTTCGTGATCCCGTTCAGCCCCGTCAGCGAAACGCTCTGCCCGCCGTAATTCCACGTGCCGCCGACATTCACGTACCCGGCGGTGATGGAAAGATTGCCACCTTGGCTAATCGTCCCCTGCGACGGATCGAACGCCATGTTGACCGCGCTGATCCCCATGTTCCGTTGCGCGAGCAACTGTCCGCCCGCGTTGTAGAACGCGCCATTGCCGCCGTTGATCGTCAGCGATACGTCGCCGATCGCGCCGGTCGCAGCCTGCGGGTTCCCCGCAAAAATGATCCCGTTCTGGTTGTTCAGCGTCCCGGTGTTGATGTTGAGCGCATTCACGGCCATCAGCGAGCCGCCGACGTTCGTCAGCCCGCCACCGACCGTGACGTTGCTCGTCGTGCCGTTCACGAGCCCCGCGTTCGCGAAGTTCGACGCGTTGATCGTCGTCGTGCCGATCGATGCGAGCGACGCGCCAGCCGCATTCGTCAGACTCGGCGCCGACACGTCGAGCGACCCGGCCAGCACGTTCGCCGCGTTGTACAACCCGTTCTCCGACGCGAGCGTCGCGTTGCCGACGACGTTCACCGCCTTCCCGCCGGCTAGCGTGAGCTGGTTCGACGCCTGCGCGACGAGCGAACCGCCTACCGTCGCATTGCCGAGCGTCACGTTCGCACCATTCACCTGCAGGTTCTGCGATGCGACGATTGAAGCGTTGCCGGCATCTACCGCACCCTGGGCGGAAACGGTCACGTTCTTCGACCCGACTACCGAGCCGCTCAGGGTGGCGTTGGCACCCGACACACCCAACTGCCCTGCGACGATGCTGTTGCCGCTCAGCGTGACGGTCTGTCCGGCATGCAAGGTCGTGTCGCCATTCGACGACACGCCTGCGATAGCGACGTTGCCGTTGATGCCGTTGACGTTGACTGTCCCCATCGATGCGACGCCGCCCGCGAGCGACACATCGTTCGCGGCCTGAACCGCGACGTTGCCGCCGGACTGCAACGGCCCGGCGAACGTCACGCTGCCGGCGTTCGACTTGGCCGACACGTCGCCGACCGCGGTCGTCGCCCCGAACGACATGTCGCCGCCGGACACCGCCGTGAACTTGCCGGCGCCCTGGACCGCGCCGAGCGCGACGCCACCGCCGGCATTGACCACGATGTCCTTGGCGTACGTCAGCGCGCCGCCACCGGCGATTGCGCCGCCTGCGTTGATGCCCGCGGCGCCGAGGCCGAACAATGCACCGCCGAGCGTCATGGCACCACCCGACGTCAGCGTCGTATCGCCGTTCACGAGCCCGCCGGACAACAGCGCCAATCCACCGCCTGCGCCCGCACGCAAATTCCCCGTCGACACCACTGCACCACCGACGCCGAGATTGCCCGCCGTGGCGGTCAGCGTCGCGTCGCCGTTCGAATCGATCGCGCCCGCGATACCAAGGTCGCGTCCGGCGGTCACGCTTAACGCGCCACCGCTCGACGCCCCACCGCCGACGCCCGCGTCGCGCGCCGCCGTGATCGTCGTCGCCTTGCCCGACGCGAGCGCGCCGTTCACCATCACGTCGCCGGCGCCGTTGCGGCCCTGCGCCTGCAAGCCGATCGCGCCGCCCGCTTGCACCGAACCTGCCGACAAATCATTGCCGGCCGTCATCGCGAGATCGCCGTTGGTCGCAACGCTGCCCGCGACTGCGATACTGCCGCCTGCATTGACGTTCGCCTGCTGCGCGAACGCGATCGATCCTGCGCTTACCGAGCCGCCCGCGGTCAACGTGCCGCTTTGCTGCGCGCCGATGCCACCCGTCAGCGTGATGTCGCCGCCCGCGTTCAGCAACGCATTGCCGCCCGCCACCGTCTGCCCCGCGACGGCAATACCTTGCGCCGCGCCTACATTCAGGTTGCCCTGCGTCGTCAGGCTCGCCGCGCTCGCGCTGCCGCCCGATGCGGTGATGCCGAGATCGCCGGCCGAATTGACGGCCGCAAGCGCGGCACTGCGCCCCGAACTGATCGTCGTTGTTCCGCCAGTATTGATTGCGCCCGCAACGACCACATCGCGCGCCGCTTGCAACTGCATTGCACCGAATGCAGTGCCCGCGCCGCCGAACGTCACGTCACCGCCGCCGACAGCGCCCTTCGCGGTCACGGCGAGATTGCCGCTGACGGCCTGCACGGTGCCGAGCCCCGCATTGTTCGCGCCGGTCACGTTCACGGTCGCACCTTGCAGCATGCCGGTCAGCGCCACGTCGTGCGCCGCGTCCAGTGTCGCTGCCTGTGCAAATGCGGCCGAGCCCGCGCCGGTAATGTCGCGTCCCGCGCTCAGCGTGCCGTCGAGTTGTCCCGCCAGCGCGCCGGTCAACGCGATATCGCGGCCGGCCTGCACGTTGGTCTGCTTCGCGACCGAGATCTGGCCGCCGAGCTGCGTATCGAGGCCGGACACGCTATTGAACGCGCCTGCGGTCGTCGTCAAGCCGGACAGCGCGACAGTGCCGTTCGTCGCCGTCACGGCGAGGTCGCCCTTCGACTCGACGCCGCCGACGACGGATACGTTGCGTTGCGCCGTCAGCGCAAGCGCGTCGCCGCTGCCAAGCGTGCCGGTGACCGATACGTCGCGCGCACCGACGACGTTCACCGCGCGTTGCGCCGATGCTGCGCCGGTGATGCCTGCATCGCCTTCGCCGGCGATGCCGTTCGCGGTCAGCGTCAGCGTCGTCGCCGACGATGCATCGTGCACCGACGCGTTGTTTCCACCGGTCACCGCGATGGCAGCCGCCTGTACGCCGCCCGTCAGCGCAACATCGTGCTGCGCCGTGTAATTCGCGTTCGCAGCAAACGCCTGTTTGCCACCGCCGTCGATGTCGTGCGCGGCCGTGACCGTGCCGTTCGCCTGCCCGACCATCGTGCCGTTCAGCGTCGCATCGCGGCCGGCCGTCAGCGTCGCGTCGCCGACCGCACTGGTACTCGCGCCAAGCGACAGATCGAGACCGGTTGCGATATCGAGCTTGCCGCCGCTGTTGATCCCGCCGGTCGCGTTCAGGCTGCCTTGCTGCGCGACGAGCGCAGCGTCGCCGACCGACTCGATAGCGCCGCTCACGGCAACGTTCCGCTGCGCGGTCACGCCAACCGTCGAACCGCTCGCGACCTTGCCGCCGATCGCGACATCGTTCTGCGCGAGCGCGGTGATCGCGCCGGCAGCGGCGACGGAACCGTCGATGCGCAGATTGCCCGCGCCCGTTGCGGTGTTCGCGCCGTTCGCGCGCAGCGCAATCGTGCCGGTCGATTCGACGTTGTTCACGGCGACGTTGCCAGCCGCCGTCACATTGACCGACTGCCCCTGGATCAGTCCCTGCTGCGCGACGTCGCGCGCGGCTTCGAGCATCGCTTGCTGCGCGAACGTCAGCGTCCCCGCGCCTACGATGTCGCGCGCCGCATTGACCATGCCTTGCCCCTGTCCTGCGAGCGTGCCGGTCACGTTGACGTCACGTCCGGCGGCGAGCGCCGTGTCGCGCGACACGGCCGTCGTGCCGCCGAGATCGATGTCGCTGCCGGCTCGCGCGTCGAGCGCACCGTTGCTCGCGATCGCGCCCGTCGACGCGATGCTGCCGGCGCTCGCGAGCAGCGACGTGTTGCCGGCCGACTGCAGCGAACCGCCGATGTCGATATTGCGCGCCGCGCTCAGCGCAACGTCCGCGCCGCCGGTCACCGCGCCGGTCACGCTGAGGTCGTTCGCCGCACCGAGCACGAGCGCCGACGCGGCTTGCACATCGTGCAGCGTCGCCGATCCGCCGGCCGCGGTGGTCACGTTCGCACCGCGCAGCGAGCCGGTGAGGTTCGTGTCGCCGCCCGAATTGACGTTCGCCGCGAGTCCGAACGCAACGGCAGCTGCGCCGCCTATTGCACCGCCCGCGCTCAGCGTGCCGTTGCCTTGCGCGACGACGGAGCCGTTCATCGTCAGGTCGCGACCGGCGTCGACGCTCAGATTGCCGAGCGATGACGTCGATTGCGTGCCGAGATCGACGGACTGCGCGGCGCTCACCGTCAGATTGCCGCCAGACTGGATCGTACCGGTGCTCGTGAGCGACCCGGCCGCATTCGTCAGCGTGACGTCGCCGTTTGACTGAACCGTGCCGCCGATCGACGTATTGCGACCGCCGCCGACTGCGAGTCCGGTCGCGGTCCGCAACGTGCCGTTCACGGTCACGTCGCGCGCTGCGTCGATCGCCCCGCTCGCGAGCGAATTCACGTTGCCGCCGATCGAGATGTCGCCGCCGCGCGTCGCGAGCTGCAGCGCCGCGTTGGCCTGCACGTCGTTCAGCGCGATCGAATCGGCCGCGGTCATCGATACGGCGCGCCCCTGGAACGCACCAGTCACGTCAATGTTGCGCCCCGCATTCAACGTCGCGTCGCGCACGAAGCCGCTGTTGCCGCCGGCGACGATGTCGCGCGCGGCCGTGAGCGTCGCCGCACCCTGCCCGGCGAATGCGCCGCCGATCGCGAGATCGTGGCCGGCCGTCGCGGTGACGTCGCCCGTCACGGTCGTCGCGCCAGTCAGCGCGACGTCCTGCGCGCCCTGCACTGTCAATGCACCTGCACCGTTCAACGTGCCGGCCGATGCGACGCTGCCGGTCCATGCCGTCATCGCGAGATCGCCGACGGCCTGCACCGTGCCGCTGCCGTTGACGGTCACGTTCCGTTGCGCGGCGAGCGCGACCTGTGCACCGCCGGCCAGCGTGCCGTTGACGACGACGTCGCGTGCCGCATGCACGTCGGCCGCGCCGAGCGCCGCCGCGTTGCCGTCGAAGGTTACGTCGCCACCGCCGGCGACGCCGTATGCCGTCACGCCGAACGCGCCGCCCGCCTGCACCGTCGCCAGATTCACGTTGTTGCCGCCATCGACTTGCAAGCCGTTAGCGAGCAGCTTGCCGGTCAGCGCAACATCATGCGCGGCACTCAGCGCACCGCTTTGGCCGAACGCGATCGAACCGCTGCCGGTGATGTCGTTGCGCGCGCTCAACGTTCCGTTGCGCTGAACGATCACCACGCCCGATGCGTCGACGTTGCGTCCCGCGTCCAGCCGCGCGTCGGTACCGACCATCAGCGAGCCGCCGACAGCCGCATCGCGTGCGACATCGGCCGAGAACGTCGTGCCGCTCGCGAGCGAGCCGCTGACGCTCAAGTCGCGGCCGGTCTGCACGCTGACCGCATTCTGCGCGGTCGCCTGCGATCCGATCGCCGTGTCCAGTCCGGACGTGAAGGCCAGATCGCCACCGCTCTTCACCGCCGCATGGGTCGCGACGTTGCCCTGCACGGCCGCGAGCGAGAGATCGCCGGACGTCTGCAGCGCCGCATTGACGGTCGCGTTGCGCTGCGCGCTCGCCTGCAGCGTGCCGCTGTTCGTCTGCCCGTTCACGTTGACGTCGCGCGCCGCCTGAACGGTGGTTGCTCCGGTCACGACCGACGTGCCGTTCAGGTTCACATCGCCCGTGCCATCCGTACCGCGCGCGGTGACCGTCAATGCGCCGCCGCCCTGTACGTCGCCGAGCGCGACGTTCGTGCCGCCCACGATCGTCGTGTCGCCGTTGACCTGCGCGTTCGCGACATTCACGTTACCGCCGGCTGAGACGGCAAGCTTGCCGCCCGACTGGATCGACCCGGTCGACGTCACGTCGCCGTTCGCCTCGATCGCGTAGCCGCCCACGCCAATGTGCGTGCCCGTCATCGACACGTTGCCCGTGCTGTGGACGCTCGCCTGCTGCTGCGCGGCGGAGCCGGCCACCGATACGTCGCCGTTCGCCGACATCAGCAGATCGCCCGCGTTGGCGGCAAGCTGCGAGTCGGACCGCACGCCCATTCCGGCCGCGGTGCTGATCACCTGGATCTGGCCGGCCGTCATCGCGCCGAACGCGGTCGCGTCGATCGCGAGCGAACGATTCGCGCCGCCGTTCGCGGCATTGATCGCCGCGGCGGAATTGTCCGAGCCGTTCGATGCCGTTCCGTACGTGGTGCCGTACGTGTCCGTCGCAGCGGGCATCACGAATTGACGCCCGGCGATCGCGTTGATGCGCGTGCCCGCATACAGCGGCGCATTGATGCCGATCGTCTCGCCGATCAGGTCGATCGTCCCGACGGTTCCCTCGATCCCGGCGCCCGGCCCATTGACGCCGGCATTGCCCTCGATCTGCAGGTGACCGCCTGTCACGTTGTAGCCGATGGCCTTTGCGTTCGCGAAGTCGGTCGCCGTGCCGCCGACGCCGCTCAGGAACTGCGGCGTGCCGGTCGACAGCGTGACGCCGATCGTGTTGGTAAAGCCTGTGCCGCGCGTCGTGATCCCGTTCGGGTTGGCAATGACAACGGCCGCGGGCGCGCCGAACACTTCGAGCGGGCCGTTCAGCAGGCTCGCGTATGCGTTGCCCGTCGACGTGACCTGGTTGACGATCACGCTTGCCGTGCGGCCGTTCAGGTTCGGGTTCGCCTGCACGTTGCCGCCGGTCAGCGACGTGCCGGACATCAAGCTGTTGTTGAGAATCAGCCCGACCGGATCGATATTGAATTGTTGATACTGATTCAGCGAAATGCCGGCTGCGTTCGGCGCGGTGATATTGACGACCGGCACGCCTCCGCCGGCACCGGTCGATTGCGTGATCGCCGGCTGGAACGAGATCGGTGCCGTCGGGTCGGTAATCGGCGCAGCAGCGGCGACCTGCATCGAGAAGCGCACGCGCAGCGACGCAATGTCGAGCAGCCGCTGCCACGCGTCGTCGTCGAGGCGGCGACTGCCCGCGCTCAGCACGCCCGCCGCGGCACGGCACTGCTCGACCGTTACCGTGATCGGCCCTATGAACATCGTCAGCGCAACGAGCGCGCTAATCGCACGTTGCCACCAGCGATACGCGCGCACGGCCGGCGCAGCCGCGAGAAAACGCGGCGGACATGCCGCCGACCGCGCACGCGCGCCGATTCGCGCCGCACCGGCGGCGGCAAGCTGCTGCAGGATCTTACGCTTGGACGTGTTCATCGTTCGTTATTCGCTTCGTTTTTTTGGCTTCCGCCGTACGCCATCGGCCGGCCGACCGTGACGCCGCGCGATACCGGGTTTCCCCGCCCGGCACCGCCTGCGTGTTCGCCGGGTCGTTGCCCGGCGTGACTACCTGCTCTCTACGATTTGCTGCTGCTATCTGCTGCTGACCGCCTGCCGCTCACTGCTGAATGCGCGCGCCGCGAATCAGATCCGCGACCACCTGCGCGGTCGCCTTCTCCATCGCGACCTGCTCGAGCTGCTGTCGCAGCGTGTCCTTCGCCTGCTCGAACGTCGGCACCTGCGTCGGCCGCTTGTCGTCGGCGCGCAGGATCCAGTACACGTCGCCGACCTGCACGGGCTCGCGCGTCAGGCCGCCCTGCGGCAACTTCACGAGCGCTTCGGCAAGCGGCTGCGGCCAGTTCTGCGTGTGGCCGGCTTCGATCGGCGTCTTGAACGAGATCCAGTTCAGCGCGCCGCCCTGCGGGGCAGCCGGCCCCTTGCTGAACTGCTGCGCGAGTTTGGCGAAATCCTCGCCCTTCTTGAGCCGCGCGATGATCTGCTTCGCCGTGTCTGCGTCGTTGACGGCGATCACGCTCGGCTTGTATTCGTTCTCGCCGAGCGTCGCGACGATCGAGTCGTAACGCGCCTTGACGTCCGCGTCCGTGACGGGCACGGGCTTGACCTGATCGCTGAGGTACGCCTGCGTCATCGCGAGCGTCTTCGCCTGCTCGACCGCGGCCACGACCTGCGGCTTCGTGTCGTAGTGCTGCTTCAACGCCGCCTGGCGAAACAGTTCGCGTGCGATCAGCTGATTCTTCAGTGCAGTGCGCAGCGCGGGCGTATCGGGCGCTTTCGAGACACGCACGGCTTCGTCGATCTGCGCCTGCGTGATCGGCACACCGTTCACGCTGGCGACCGCATCGGCAGGCAGGGCGGCCGCTGCGTCGGCGGGTTTCTTCGCTGCCTTGTTCAGCGCGTACGAGTGTGGCGCCACGGTGCCGCACACTGCAGCCGCGAACAACGTGACGGCGATCTTGCGCAGGCGCGCCGACCGATTCGATTGCATCGCGACCGTGCGGCCGTTCGACAGGCGATTCATGAGGTTCTCCATCAGTCAGACCAGTTGAGTGTTGCCAGCAGCACGGTGGCTTTCTTGCCGAGCGCAGCCGGTTGCGCGAGCGCCTGTCCGACCAGCACTTCGGCCGACACGGTCCCGCCTTTCAGGCGCCATTGCGCGCGCGTGCCGACGCCCGTGCCGACGAGCGTCGGCCAGCCGCCTTGGGCGTTCAGGTGCGTTTTGCCGCCGTCGACGAAGACGTACGGTTCGATCCGCGCGTCGTGCCACGCAGGGACGTTCTGCCACGCGCATTCGTTGCGCATGAACACGCCGCTGTCGCCGGCGATACCGCCTTCGGTAAAGCCGCGCACCGAGCCCATCCCGCCGAGAAAGATCTGCTCGTTGCCGAACAGTGCGACGCGGCTGTACTGCGCGCGCAGCGTGCCGCGATACGTCCACGCGGATCCGGCGAGCGTGCCGAGCGCGAACTGCAGCGTGCCGGTCGCGTCGAGCTTCGTGAACTGGCTATGCGCGTCATCGATGCCGATGTCCGCTGCGTCGTGGTTGGCGGCCAGCCACGGCAAGCCCTGCGATACGCCGACGTCCCACGTCGCAGCCGCGCCCTGATCGTGCATCACGAACCGGGACAGACCGTTCAGCGCAACGCGCAACACGGTCAGGTTCTGCGGCGACAGCGGAATGCCGTTGACATCGCGCTCGGTGCGCAGCTTGTTGAGCGTCACGTCGATGCTCAAGCGTCCACGCGGCGAGCGCACCAGCACGTCGTTCCAGCCGAGCATCTGGCTGAACGTTCGGCCGGCGAGCAGCGCAACGTCGCCGATCGCCTGCTGATACTCGGACATCGACGCGGTATAGCTGAATGTCTGATACCCGTATGGCACCGCCGCGGAAAACACGACCGCGTTCGTATCGGTCGTGCCGACGTAACTGAACGACAGCGATTCCTGCAGGCCGATCACGTTGTCCGCTTCGACGCCGGCGCGATAGCGCGTCGTGCCGGTCTGCGAACTACCGTAGTTGTCGACGCCGAAGTCGTAGTGCAACCGGTCGCCGTAGCGGTTCGATATCGCGACGATCGAATCGCCGGGCGCCTCGCCCGGCAGGATGCGGATTTCGGCCTGATTGCGTCGCAGGCGGTTGATCTGGTCGACGCCCTGTTCGAGATCGGGCAAGCGCAGTAGATCGCCCGGCGCGCTCGCGAATGCCCATGCGGTGCCGGCTTCGGTCAGCAGACCGCCGCCGCGCACTTCGTACCACTTCTCGTCCGGATCGCGCGGCCGCAGCGGCTTGCCGTTCAGCGTCAACGCAGCCACACGGCCCGGCACGACGTCGATCTTCAACGTGCCGGACGCGAGATTCTGTGGGCCGAGATAGGCACGCGTCGTGATGTAGCCGCGCGCGATGAATGCTTCGGTCAGACGGCGCAGCAGCAGGTTGATCCGGTTGCGCCCGAGTTGCTTGCCGATGAAGGGCGCCGCGATGCGGTCACGTTCCGATTGCGCAAGTATCGTGTCGCCGTTGAATTCGATTCGGTCGATCAAGAACGTCGGCGCGACGTCGGGCAGCGTTTCGACGTCGGCGCCGGGCGGCAGATCCGGCATCGCCGGCTGCTCGGGCAACGCGATCTGTGCCGGCGGCTGCGCGATTTCATCGCGGCGCTGCCGGTCGCGCTGCTCCTGCAGCAACCGCTGCGCAGGATCCTGTTCCGCGCGCGGCACCGCGAAGTTGGGCGGCAGCGCGCCGACACCCGGCAAGGGGCCGGCCGGCAACGTGCCCGCGCCCTGCGCGTACGCGCAAGGCGACGTCGCGCCGATCGCCAGCACGAACGCTGCGGCGACGCGAGGCGGCATACGCGACATCACAGACCGAACCACGATACGAGGCCCATGTGATTGCCGTTGCCGATCGTCACGAGATCGCGATGCGGCGGCCGGATCGTCAGGATGCCGCCAGCCGCCAGCACGCCGTCGGGCGCGCTGTACGCGCCGCCGTCGATGTCGGCCTCGCCGGTCAAACGGACTTTGCCGGTCCCGCCGGTGAAGAGACCGCCGGTATCGGCCGCATAGATGGCCGCCCAGCGATTGCCGAACCATGCCTTCAGATCGTGATTGCGATTGATCACCGTGTAGCCGGGCACGCCTTGCGCGAGCGTCTTCGGCGCGTCGAGCGTCAATGCGCCAAGCGCCAGCACCGTGCCGCCGGTATTCGTGATCTGCGTGCCGGCCTTCAGCGCGATGTCGGCATTGGCTTCGATCACGCCGCCGAATGCCTGCACGTTCGAGGATGCACTCGCGCGGCAAAAGATGAAGCACGAGCGCCGGTACGATGCCTGCCCGGTGAAAATCGCCTGCGTCACGATGTTGTCGCGCGCGGCGATGTCGATCGCGCCGCCGTTCGACAAAATCGATCCGCCGATATTCGCGACGTTTGCGGCGCGCACCGTCACGTTGCCCGCGTCGGCCGTGATGTACGCGAGCTTCGATGCGTCGGCGAGCGCGCCGTAATCGACGGTGAAGCCGTCGCTGCGATGCCGTAAGAACAGAAAACGGCCGCCCTGCTCGGAGAAACCGACCACGGCGCCGTTCTGTACGCCGGTGCTGTGATCGACGATGTTCTGCAGATCGCCGCCCGCATCGATCGAGATGCTGCGATTCGACAGGATCCGCGCGTTCTCGTTGACGATATCGGCGCCCGCGGTCAGCGACACGTCGCCTTGCACGCCGAACAGGATGCCGAGTCGCGTCTGCGGCAGCGACTGATTCAGGATGCGGCCGGCCGCGCTCAGCGTCACTGCGCCCGCCGAGTCGGCATCCGAAGCGATCGCGGTCTGCCCTTGCACGAGCGAGCCGACGTTCACGATGTCCGCCGCGCTCTTGAGCACGACGCCGCTTTGCGACGAAGCGACGGTCGCGCCCGTCATCGCTTCGTCGGGATTCAGCGTAATTCCCGCGCCGTTCAACTTCACGCTGCCGGATGCCATCACGCTGCTGCCCGTCAGGGCGATCGCGTCCGCCGTCGACACGTTGACGTGGCCGCCGTTCGCCTTCACTTCGGTGTCCGTCAGCGTAAGGCCGCCCTGGGAACTGACGTCGAGGTCGCGCGCGACGTCGATCTTCGCGTGAGACATCTCCACGTTTCCGTTCGACGTCAGCGTGAAGTCGCCGAGCGACGCGCTCATCGCTCCGGCGCTACGCACGCCAGGGCCGCGATCGGTGACGATCAGCTGCACGCGTCCGCTCGTCAGGCTGCCGGCGGCGGTGATGTCGATCGCGTAGGACGATGCGGTATCGGGATCCGTCGTCGCGCTGCGCGACAGCCAGTCGTTGGCGTTATCGCTCGGCGACAGCCCCGTGTTGAGCTCCACGCGGCTGCGCCCGGCGAGCAGACGCACGCCGGCCGTCGCCGACGAAAACGTGTTGTCGATCGGGCCGTCCACGACGATGTTCTTCGCGATCAGGTCGAGCCCGATCAGCGCCCCGGCCAGGCCGCCCGGGCCGACGACGATCGTGCCGGTCGACGTATCGAGCACGACGTTGCGCTGGATCACGCCGGGCGCGATCTGCAGGTCGTTGAAACTCACGGTACCGGTAGACAACGCCACGTGGCCCGTGTTGACGAACGACCCGCCGTTGACCGTAATGCCGTTCGGATTGGCCAGCACGACGTTCGCACGTGGCCCGGCCACCGCGATTTCGCCCTCGATCAGACTACGGTTCGTGCTCGTCACCTGGTTGACGATGGTGCGCGCGTTGATGCCCGTGTTGTTCAGCGTCGCGCCCGCGGTCGTCACGTTGAACGACGAATAGGTATTGCTCGATACGCCGGCGACCGCCGGCGCGAGATTCACGAACTGACGGCCGTTAGGCGCAATCGATACGGTCGTGGCGGTACCGCCGTCCGGCACGATACCGGCGGCGACAGCGCAGTGCGGCAGCAAGCCCGCTGCGGCAACGCAAACGAAGAGGACACGCCGGCCCCCGTTGCCCGCGCGTCGGATCGAATCCAGACATCCCATCTTCTAATCGTGCGCACGGCTTCGCCGGCCGCGCGTCCCTCGGTTGTTCGGTCGTGTGGTTGTACGGCTCTAGTCATACCTTTGTGAGCTACCGAGAAAGGCTATCGGCCTGCCGCCCGGAATCTTTAGGCCGCTTTATCGAATGATTTTTCTAATGGATCTGCAGCTTCTCATTACGAACCGCTTTCACGTCGAGGCACAATGCAAGCCCACCGACCACGCACACCCTCGATGCGCGCCCCGTCTCCCCTCACCGTCATCCACCTGAACGGCCCGATCAACAGCGGCAAGACGACGATCGGCGTCGCGCTCGCGCGCCTGCTGCCCGATGCGCGCTTCGTCGACGGCGATGATCGCGACGCGCCCGACGATGCGCCGCTCCACGCACAGTGGGCGATCGCGCTCGAGCGCCTCGTCCACCGGATCGCAGCCGCGCGCGAGCGTTATCTGGTCGTCGCGTATCCGATCGGGGACGCCGAATACGCCCGTCTACGCGCCGCATGCGACGCGCGGCACGCACGCCTGTTCGTCGCAACACTCGCGCCGCCGCAGGCGATCGCGGCGTCCGACCGCGGCACACGCACTCTGACGGAATGGGAACGGCAGCGCGTCGCCGATATGTATCGCGAAGGCTATGCGTCGCGCGCGTTCAGCGACTGCTTCGTCGACACGTCGACCGCATCGATCGACACATGCGCAGCCGACATCGCCCGCCGCATTCAGTGATGGTGCTGCACGCGTGACGCGACCTGCTCGCGCGCACCTTTGCGGCTCAGCATCAGCGTGACGATCGCCGACACCGCGAGCGTCGCCGCCACCACGTAGAGCCCCGCTGCATACCCGCCCGTCGCCTGCTTCAGCCAGCCGATCGCGAACGGGCCGAGGAAGCCGCCGAGATTGCCGATCGAGTTGATCATCGCGATCCCCGCGGCCGCACCGGCACCCGACAGGAACGCGCTCGGCATCGCCCACAGCGGCGCCTTCGCAGCGCTGATCCCGACGTTGACCACAATCAGCGCGAGCACCGTCAGCAGCGCCGTGCTCGCCCCGCCGGCGAACACGAAACCGATGCACGCGAGTACGCAAGGAATCACGACGTGCCACGTGCGCTCGCCGGTGCGGTCCGAATGACGCGCCCACACGATCATCGCGACGACCGCCGCGACGCTCGGAATGCCGGTCAGCAGGCCTGTCTGCAGCGCGCTGAAGCCGAACTGCTTCACCATCAGCGGCGCCCACAAGCCGAGCGTATAGAGCCCCGCCGACGTGCCGAAGTAGATCAGTGCGAGCGCGAGCACGCGCGGGTCGCGCAGCGCCTGCCACGCGCCGGCCGCATGGCCGCTGCGCCCGTGCCGCGCGTCGGCTTCGGACTTCAGCTTCGCGATCAGCCAGTCGCGCTCGTCCGGTTGCAGCCATGCGGCCTTCGACGGCGCATCGGTCAGGCACTTCAGCACGACGAAGCCGAGCACGATCGCCGGCAACGCTTCGACGATGTACAGCATCTGCCAGTCCGCGAGGCCGAACATCGGCGGCATCTGCATGATGGCGCCGGATAGCGGCGAGCCGATCGCAGTCGAGATCGGCGCGGCCGCCATGAACCACGCGGCGGCCACCGCGCGCTGCCGCGCCGGAAACCACAGGCTCAGGTACAGGATGATGCCGGGGAAAAACCCGGCCTCCGCCACGCCGAGCAGGAAGCGCAGCACGTAGAAGCTCGTCGGTCCGACGGCGAACGCGGACACGGCTGACACGATGCCCCACGTGATCATCACGCGCGCAATCCAGATCCGCGCGCCGACCCGGTGAAGAATCAGGTTCGACGGCACCTCGAACAGGAAGTAGCCGATGAAGAACAAGCCGCCGCCGAGTCCGAACGCTGTAGGCGACAGACCGATCGCCTTGTTCATCGTCATCGCGGCGAAGCCGACGTTGACGCGATCGAGAAAGCTGACGAAATACAGCAGCATCACGAACGGAATGATGCGCCACATCAGTTTCCGCGCGACGCGGGTTTCCGGATCCGCTTGCATGTGTCTCCTCCTTCGAGGTCGAGGCGTGCTCTGTGATAGGAATGCCGGCCGATCCGCGGTGCGGATCGACGCCCCGCTCGCGTCGCTTGCGCGAGTCGTGGGCAGATCGAGTCGATTGGCACGAAACGGCGCGCCCGCAGAGGGGCGCCCGCCGTCAGGCCGTCACGGCCGCGTGCGCGACGTGCTCGCAGACGGCCGCCGTCACCTGCGCGGTCGTCGCATGGCCGCCGAGGTCGCGCGTATGCAGCGACGGATCGGCCGTCACGGCTTCGATCGCGCGCATCACGCGCGCGGCCGCTTCGGTCTCGCCGAGATGCTCGAGCAGCATCACGACCGACCAGAACGTGCCGACCGGATTCGCGAGCCCCTTGCCCATGATGTCGAACGCGGAGCCGTGGATCGGCTCGAACATCGACGGATAGCGGCGTTCGGGATCGATGTTGCCGGTCGGCGCGATGCCGAGGCTGCCGGCGAGCGCGGCCGCAAGATCGCTGAGGATGTCCGCATGCAGGTTCGTCGCGACGATCGTGTCGAGCGAGGCAGGACGATTGACCATCCGCGCCGTCGCCGCATCGACGAGTTCCTTGTCCCATGTGACGTCCGGAAACTCCTGCGCGACCTGCTTCGCGATCTCGTCCCACATCACCATCGCGTGACGCTGCGCGTTGCTCTTCGTGATGACCGTCAGCAGCTTGCGCGGACGCGATTGCGCAAGCCGGAACGCAAAGCGCATGATTCGCTCGACGCCGACACGCGTGAGGATCGACACGTCGGTCGCGGCCTCGATCGGATGGCCCTGATGCACGCGGCCGCCGACACCCGCGTACTCGCCTTCCGAGTTCTCCCGCACGATCACCCAGTTCAGGTCGTCCGGGCCGCAGCGTTTCAGCGGTGCATCGATGCCGGGCAGGATGCGCGTCGGCCGCACGTTCGCGTACTGATCGAAGCCCTGGCAAATCTTCAGCCGCAGCCCCCACAGCGTCACGTGGTCCGGCACATCCGGGTCGCCGGCCGAGCCGAACAGGATCGCGTCCTTGCCGCGCAGCGCGTCGAGGCCGTCGGCCGGCATCATCGCGCCGTGCCGGCGGTAGTAGTCCGCGCCCCAGTCGAAATCCTCGAACTCGAACGCAAAGCGGTCGCTGCCGCGGGCCAGCGCCTCGAGCACCTGCTTGCCGGCCGGCACGACTTCCTTGCCGATGCCGTCGCCAGGAATGGTCGCGATACGGTACGTCTTCATGCGAATACCTCGATTGATCGTGAGCGTGCGGCCACTTTACCGAACCGGCAGTGCAGGAACCGGTGCTAGACTCAAAGCATCTTTAACTTCAGTTCACGAATGGCGTCATGACGGACACCGTGCAGCCGGCCGATCTGGCTTTCTTCTCGACGCTGGCCGCATCGGGCAGCCTCAGTGCGGCCGCGCGCGAACTCGGGCTGACGGCGGCGGCCGTCAGCAAGCGGCTCACGCAGATGGAGCGGCGCGCGGGCGTCACGCTCGTCAACCGGACGACGCGTCGCATGATGCTGACGCCCGAAGGCGACGTGTATCTCGACTACGCGCGCCGCATCCTCGATCAGATGGACGAGCTCGGCGAACTGCTCGGCAGCGCGAAGCAGCGGCCGAAGGGGCTGCTGCGCGTGAACGCGACGCTCGGCTTCGGGCGCAGCCATGTCGGTCCGGCGATCTCGCGTTTCGTCGCGCGCTATCCGGAGGTGTCGGTGCAACTGCAGCTGTCGGTGATGCCGCCGCCGCTCACCGACGACGCGTTCGACGTCTCCATCCGCTTCGGCGAGCCGCCCGACACGCGCGTCGTCGCGCGCCGGCTTGCGCCGAACCGCCGGCTGCTGTGCGCGGCGCCCGCGTATCTCGCGCGGCACGGCACACCGGGCACGCCGCACGAACTGACGCGGCACAACTGCATCGGCATCCGGCAAGGCGACGAAGGCTACGGCATCTGGCGGCTGACGACGGGCCGCGGTGCGGCGCGCCGGACCGAAGCCGTGCGAATCAACGGCAATCTGACGACGAACGACGGCGAGATCGCAGTAAAGTGGGCACTCGACGGGCACGGCATCCTGATGCGTGCCGAGTGGGACATCCGCGACTATCTGGCCGACGGGCGCCTCGTCGTCGTGCTGCCGGATTACGAAACGCCGAGCGCGGACATCTATGCGGTATACGCCCAGCGCCATCAGATGTCGACGCGGATCCGCGCGTTCGTCGATTTTCTCGCGGCAGAGCTGGGCGGCTGACAGGATCGTCGTCCGCGCGTCGCACGGTTCGCCCATCGCCACGCCGGCGCGGCTCAGGCCGGGCTTCGGCAGCGTCGCGCCGAACCGAATACAATGCGCGGAATCGCACCGCAGCACCCCTTCCCGGAGCCGCCATGTTCGACCTGACCACGCTGACCACCTTCACCGCCGTCGTCCTCGGTCTCTTCCTGATTCCCGGTCCCGCGGTGCTGCTCGTGCTGAGCCGGACCGTCCAGGGCGGCCGCCGCACCGGCATCATGACGGGCCTCGGCGTCGCGAGCGGCGACTTCGTGCATACGCTGTTCGCGGCGGTCGGGCTGTCCGCGCTGCTGATGACGTCCGCGCTGGCCTTCAACGTCGTCAAGTGGGTCGGCGCCGCGTATCTGATCTATCTCGGCGTGCGCGCGCTGCTCGACAAGCCGTCCGATCCGTCGCTGCCGAAGGTGGCGCCCGTCACGCCGCTGAAGGCGTATCTGCAGGCGATTCCCGCCGAAGTGCTGAACCCGAAGACGGCGCTGTTCTTTCTCGCGTTCATGCCGCAGTTCGTGCACCCGGAACGCGGCTCGACGTTCGTGCAGTTCGCGGTACTCGGGCTGATCTTCGTCGTGCTCAGTTCGCTCTACACGACGCTGATCGCGTGCTCGATCCGTCCGCTCGGCCGCATCGTGAAGCGGCTCACGTGGCTCACGCGCTGGCAGGGCAAGATCATCGGCTCGATCTTCATCGCGCTCGGTCTGCGCGTCGCGGTGCAGCAGCGGTGACGCGCCGCACGGCCGTCGCGCCCGCCGATGAAACGCTGTACACGGATGCGCGTCTCGTCGCGGTCTACGACCTGTTCAACGCGGGCGATCACGATTTCATGTTCTACGCCGCGCGCATCGGCGCCGCACCGCAGCGCATCCTCGACGTCGGCTGTGGGACCGGCACGTTTGCCCGCCGGCTCGCGACGGCCGGGCACGACGTCGTCGCGATCGATCCGGCGCCCGCGATGATCGACTACGCGCGACGTCAGCCGGGCGCCGACGCGGTGCGCTGGATCGCGTGCGACCTGCGCGACCTGCCGCCCGGCGCGCCGTTCGACGCGGCCGTGATGACGGGGCACGCGTTCCAGTGCCTGCTGCGCGACGACGCGATCGACGCCATGCTGCGCGGCGTACGCCGCGTGCTTGCGCCGGACGGGCGCTTCCTGTTCGAGACGCGCAACCCGCGCCTGGAACCCTGGCGCGCGTGGACGCCGCAGCAGTCGGCGCGCCGCGTCGATTCGCCGACGTTCGGCGCGGTCGAGCTGCAGCACGTGTCGCATGCGGTCGAAGGGCCGATCGTCTCGTTCGATACGCACTATCGTTTCGTGCGCGACGACACGCGCGTCACACATGCGAGCCGATTGCGGTTCATCGCGCAGCGCGAGCTGCAGGAGCGCGTGGCGGCCGCCGGCTTCTCGGCGGTCGACTGGTACGGCGATTGGCAAGGCGCGCCGTTCGACGACGCGACGAGTGCGGAGATCATCGCGATTTGTCGCGTGTGAACGGCCGCGCGATGCGCGCCGGGCGGGCACGCTGCGATCGCATCACTCGCCCACAATCGAAATCGAAAACCCGTCCCACCCCTTCTGCCCGACCGTCTGCACGGCCGTCGTCGTCAGCTTCGGCTCGGCGACGATGCGCGCGAACCCTTCGCGCACGCCGACGACATCCGGATCGCGATTGTCCGGATCGGCCACGCGCCCGCGCCGCACGACGTTGTCCACGACAATCACCGTGCCCGGCCGCGACAACTTCAGCGCCGCATCGAGATAAGCGCGGTTGTTGTCCTTGTCCGCGTCGATGAAGATGAAATCGAACGGCGCCTCGCCCTCGGCAATGAGCCGCGCGAGACTGTCCTTCGCGCTGCCGACGACGACCGATACGACATCCGCGAAGCCCGCGCGCGCGATATTCTGCGTCGCGACCGCCGCGTGCGCCGGATTGAGCTCGAGCGTCACGAGCCGGCCGCCGGGCGGCAACGCGCGCGCCAGCCAGATCGTGCTGTAGCCGCCGAGCGTGCCGACCTCGAGAATGCGCCGCGCACCGCGGATCGTCGCGAGCAGTTGCAGCAGCTTGCCCTGATTCGGCGCGACGTTGATCGCCGGCAGCCCGGCTGCCTCGCTCGCCGCCAGCGCGGCATCGAGCACATCGTCGGACGGCACGAGCGTCGCCGAGAAATACGCGTCCACACGGTTCCACTGATCCTGATCCATCGCACACCTTTCGTCTGCGGAAAAACGCATTCTATGCGCGCTGCGCGGATAAGCAACGCACCATTCGTTCTAAGCTTCGCGCCCGGTGCGCTCCTATAATCGCCCGATCATCACAACAACAGACGGAGCACGCATGACCGATCAGGCCTCTTCGAAGTGGCGACTCGAAACGCTCGCCGTCCATGGCGGCTACCGCCCCGATCCGACGACGCGCGCCGTCGCGGTACCGATCTATCAGACCGTCGCGTATGCGTTCGACGACACGCAGCACGGCGCCGACCTGTTCGACCTGAAGGTCCAGGGCAACATCTATACGCGCATCATGAACCCGACGACCGACGTGCTCGAGCAGCGGCTCGCCGCGCTCGAGGGCGGCGTCGGCGCGCTCGCGCTGGCGTCGGGTCAGGCAGCCGTCACGTATGCGATCCAGACGATCGCGGAAGCGGGCGACAACATCGTCGCGGCCAGTTCGCTCTACGGCGGCACCTACAACCTGTTCGCGCATACGCTGCCGCAATACGGCATTACGACGCGCTTCGCCGATCCGCGCGACCCCGCATCGTTCGCACCGCTGATCGATGCGCACACGAAGGCGATCTTCGCCGAATCGGTCGGCAACCCGCTCGGCAACATCACCGATATCGCGGCGCTCGCCGACATCGCGCATCGCCACGGCATTCCGCTCATCGTCGACAACACGGTGCCGTCGCCGTATCTGCTGCGCCCGTTCGAGCACGGCGCGGACATCGTCGTGCATTCGCTGACGAAGTATCTCGGCGGTCACGGCACGAGCCTCGGCGGCGCGATCGTCGATTCGGGCAGGTTCCCGTGGGCCGACCATGCGGACCGCTTCAAGCGCCTCAGCGAACCGGACGTCAGCTATCACGGCGTCGTCTATACGGAAGCGTTCGGGCCGGCCGCCTATATCGGCCGCGCGCGCGTCGTGCCGCTGCGCAACATGGGCGCCGCGATCTCGCCGTTCAACGCGTTCCAGATTCTGCAAGGGATCGAGACGCTCGCGCTGCGCATCGAGCGCATCAGCGACAACGCACTGAAGATCGCGCAGCATCTCGCGCGTCACGAACGCGTCGAGTGGGTCAACTATGCGGGGCTGCCCGACCATCCCGATCATCCGCTCGTCGCGCGCTATCTGTCGGGACGTGCGCCGGGCCTGCTGACGTTCGGCGTGAAAGGCGGCCGCGCAGGCGGTGCGAAGTTCCAGGATGCGCTGAAGCTGTTCACGCGGCTCGTCAACATCGGCGACACGAAATCGCTCGCGACGCATCCGGCGTCGACCACGCATCGGCAGTTGTCGCCGGCCGAACTCGCGAAGGCCGGCGTGAAGGAGGAAACGGTGCGGCTGTCGATCGGCATCGAGCATATCGACGATCTGATCGCCGATCTCGATCAGGCGCTCGCGCAGGTCTGATCGGGCCGCCGCGCGCGAGACGCGCCGCGATCGGCATGCATCACGCGCCGCTGCGTTTGCCGCGCCGGCGCTGCTCGAGCCGGTCGAGCAGTTGCCGGCCGTCGCGGCCGCCGAACCATCGCGCGTGGCCGAGCAGATAGCCGTCGTACGCGACGTCGACGATGTCCGGCGCGTTCACGATGCAACCGAAATACGCGACTTCCGACAGCGCGAATTCCGTATGCACGATCGGCAGCAGCGCGACGAGCGCCGCATAGGCGTCGTCGCTGAGCGGGTCGAGCGATTCGTAGCCGTCGAGCAGCGCATCGATCTGCTCGTACTCGACGCGCCGTGCATCGGCCGGCGCGAGCCAGTCGATCATGTTGCGCTCGATCGCGAGCGCGACGTCCATCACCGCGCACGTGCGGTCCGACAACCCGAAATCGAGCACGGTGCACACCTGCGCGCCGGGCGCCGCATCGGTCCACAGCAGGTTCGACGCATGCCAGTCGCCGTGCGTCCATAACGGTGCCAGTGCGGGCAACAGCGGCACGACGCGCGCGTGATACGGCCCGATCGTCGCGGCGACGTCCGCGCGCCAGTCGCGCGTGCCGAGCGCGCGCACGAGCAGCGGCTGCGCCTCGACCCAGCGTTCGAGCGCGCTGGCCAGATCCGCGCTCGACAGCACGCGAAAACTCGACAGCAGCGTGCGAATCGGCCGCGCCGGCGCATCGTAGCCGGCCGACGCGCGATGCAGTTGCGCGAGCGCGCGGCCGGCCGCATAGGCATGCGACGGATGCGCGAACGGCTTCCACGACATCACGCCGCGATACGCATCGACACCGGGCGCGACGACATGCACTTCGTACGTCCAGTCGCCCAATGAAAACGCGGTCGCGCCGTCGCGGTCGGCGAGCACGTCGGGCACCGGGCAGCCGTGTGCGCGCAGATGCGCAATGAAGCGGTGCTCTTCGGCGAGCCCTTCGACGTCGCGCAGGGTCGCGTGGTGACGCTTGACGAACAGCGCGCGCTGGTCGTCCGTGCGCACCAGCACCGCCGCCGAGAACGGCCGCGGACTGTGCCAGGTCAGGCGCGCGGGCACGCCCGCGCCGTCGATCCGCGCGAGCACGGCCGCGACTTCCTCGTGCGTGATCAGCGGCCAGTCGCGCTCGGCCTGTTCGCCGTCGACGCCGAACTGCGGCGGTGCGACCTCGCGTGCGGCAGGACCGTCCGGCTCGAGGGGAAATGACATGAACGACGTCGCTCCGTAATTGAATCGCGTGGATCAGTGTGCCGCGCGCGCGTCGGCGCGCAGCGCATCGGCGGTGCGGCTCCAGTCGCGCCAGCCGATGACGGCGAGCGCGATGAACAGCGCATAGAGCCCGGCCGTCAGATACAGCGCCTTGAACACGAACATCCCGACGTACACGACGTTCACGACGATCCACAGGCCCCACGACGCGATATAGCGCCGCGCGGTCCAGTATTGCGCGACGAGGCTGAACGCAGTGAGCGACGCATCGACGAACGGCAGCGCCGCATCGGTCCAGCGCGCCATCATGCCGCCGAGCAGCGCGCTGCCGATCACGGCCGCGATCAGGTCGGGCAGCATTTGTCGCGGCCGCACGCCCGTGACGGGCGCGACGTCGCCGGCCGGCGCCGCGTGGCCGCCCACCTCGAGCGTACGCTGTGCAAGCCAGCGGCGCCAGCCGTACACCTGCAGCACCGCGAACGCGCCTTGCAGCAGCATGTCGGAATACAGCTTCGCGTCGAAGAAGATCCAGCCGTACAGCGCGACCGACGCGAGCCCGACCGGCCAGCACAGCATCCGCCGCTTCGCGGTCAGCCAGATCGCGAGCGCGCTGACGATCACGCCGGCGATTTCGAGGGAGGACATCGTATGGGCTCCTGGGTAGCCGCTGCGCGGCGATCAGAAATCATAGGTCAACGACACGCGCGCGGTGCGCGGCGCGCCGGGGAACAGATACGCGTCGCCCTGCTGCTCGCCGGCGTCGCGCCAGTAGAACTTGTTGAACAGATTGTCCACCGACACGCGCAGCACGGTGCGATGGCCGGCGATCTTCGTCGTATAGCGCGCGCCGAGATTGAACACGAACCACGACGGCACGCGCGCGGTGCCTTCTTCGTTCGCGTTGCGGCTCGCGCTGTACTCGACGCCGCCGAGCACGTCGAGCCCGGCGACGCCGGGCACCGCGTAGTCGGCATACAGCGACGCGCGCAGCGCCGGCACGTTGATGATCTGATGCCCTTCGTACGCGGCGCTGCCCGAATCGTACGCGCGGGCGCGAATCGCGGCGACGCTCGCGGACAGCGACAGGCGCTCGGTGAGCCGCCCGGCCGCGCCGAGCTCGATCCCCTGATGCCGCTGCGTGCCGCGCTGCACGAACGTGTAGCTGCTGCCCGACGCATCGGGATCGGCGAACTGGAACGGCTTGCTGATCGTGAACAGCGCGGCCGTCAGGCTCAGCCGGTCGAGCCAGTCGTACTTCGCGCCGACTTCGACCTGATGCGATTCGACCGGCGGCAGGAACGCATACGCATTGGTCGCGCGCAGGGGCGCCTGATCGCCGAGCGACAGCGCCTTGCTGTACGACGCATAGAGCGACAACGCACGCACCGGCTTGTACACGAGCGCGACCTGCGGCAAGAACACGGAACGATCGGTGCGCGTGGCCGGGCCGTCGATGCTGTCCCAGCTGCGTTGACGCAGCAGCACTTCCTTGCCGCCCGCGAGCACCTGCCAGTGTTCGCCGATGCTGATGCGGTCGAGCCCGAACAGTCCGTACTGCCATGCGTCGAGCTGCGGATACGACGGGCCCGCCACGTTCGGCGACGGCGCGAACGCGACATCGGGACCGTAGATGTTCTCGCTGCCGACGTAGTCGTACACCGCACTCGCCATGTGCACGACGCGACGCTGCACGCTCAGGCCGAGCGTCAGCTCGTGCCGCAGCGGCCCGGTCGCGAACTTGCCCGTCGTCACCGCGCGCACGTCGTCGTTGCGGCGGTATTCGCCGGGGCTGCGGAAGTCGTACACGTCGTAGTCGCCATTCGCGCCGAAGAAGAACGGCGACGTCGTGCCGGCCACGCAGCTCGCCGCGTAGTAGCAGCCGTATGCAAACGCGCTGTTGTCGTCGATCATCGTGCGGCTGCGGCCGGCGGCGATGTACGCTTTCCAGTCGTCGTTGAACTGATAGTCGAAGCGCGCGTTCAGGTTCAGCGCATCGGTCGTGACGGGCTTCGCCCACGGCTGGGTGCCGAGCGCCTTCGACGTCGTATGCACCGACGGTACGACGGTGCCGCCGAGCAGTTGATAGCCGGGTGCGGAACGCTGGATCCACTGCTGGAACTCGGCGTTCAGCTGCAGGCTCGCACGCGGGCTGATGTCCCAGTCGACGGCGATCGAACCGAACGTGCGGCGTCCGTTCGTACCGTCGATGTACGAGTGCATGTTTTCCTTCGCGGCGTTCACGCGGAAGCCGAACTGGTTGTCCGGCCCGAAGCGCCGGCCGACGTCCACGGCCGCCGATGTCGAGCCGCGGCTGTCGACGCCCGCGGTCACGCTCGCGACGTTGGCGGAGCGCTTGGTCACGAAGTTGATCACGCCGCCCGGCGCGACGACGCCGCTGTCGATGCCGGCGAGCCCTTTCAGGATCTCGACGCGTTCCTTGTTCTCGAGCGGCACGTTCTGCTCGCCGGACACCGTCAGCCCGTCGATCCGGATCGCGCTCGCCAGGTCGACCGGAAAGCCGCGGATCGCGAAGCCTTCAAAGTAGCCGACCGGTGCGTAGTCGTTGACGACCGACGCGTCGTTGCGCACGACGTCGCTCAAGCGCTTCGCCTGCTGATCGTCGAGCTGCGCGCGCGTGACGACGTTGACCGACGCGGGCGTGTCGAGCAGCGGCGCGTCGTCGAAACCGGCGACCGATGCTTCGCGCGCGCGATAGGTATGGCCGCGTGCGCCGCTGACCGTGATCGCCGGCAGCGTCGCATCGGGTGCCGCCGTGGCGGCCGCTGCGGGCGTCGCTTCGGCGCCCGATGCGGGCGCGTCGCCCGGTGCCGCGACGGCCTGCGCCGCGAAAAGCGTGATGCCGAGGCCGGCGCAGAGGCCCGCATTCGCGCGGCGCCGTTGCGTACGCCGCGCGGTTGTTTTGCTTACCGTCATGGTTATGGATGGCGCACTCGCCATTCGATCCTGTCGAAACACGTTACGAAGCTGCACGGCGCGCCCCGCCGAGTGCGCCTCCGTGCGCCGTTCGCGGGACGAGCCGGACGATGCGCACGCGTACGCGCCGCTCGATCGGGAAAACGCGGGATCGGACATCGGATGCGCGCGACGCGCAACGCCGGCGCCGCCGTCGATCGTTCGTCGGACGGGCGGCGGCGGGCGCAATTGCGTGGTCGGGCATGCGGGGAACGCTTCGATGCCGCGATGGGCGAGCGATGCGGGCAGAAGCGCCGTTTACGCAACGGGGCATGCGCATCGCGCGCGGCATCGCGGCGTGGCGCGCATTTTACCGCGCGCGCGGCGCGGGGCCGGGAAATCGGCGGCGGCGGAGGGAGGACGGACGGCTGACGGTCGAGCGTGAGCGACAGCGGGCGCGGCGGGCGGCGTGATAGCGTGCCGCGCTCAAAACCCCTGCGTCGTCACGGTCGGATCGACGACCAGGTGCACGACGCCGTAAATCGCCGCGCCGACGAGCAGCGCGAGCACGATCGCGACGAACGGCAGCAGCGTGAAGTTGACGTTCGCGAGATCGGACGCGTGCGCCTTGCTGTTGCGTACGCCGAAGAAACTCCACAGAACGAGGCGGATCATGCTGAACAGCTTCATGGTGTGCTCCTTTCGTCTATCGGTTGACGCTATCGTCGGTCCGACAGGCCTGCGGAAAAAGAAGCAGTTGCGCGCGATTTTTGCGCAGCACGCGCGCTGCGGCCGCATGCCGCAGGGTACTAGCGCGCTACTTGAACTGCGGCGCGCGCTCGACCGGCGACCAGCGGAACGGCAGCACGGCCGCAGTACGCCGCACGTCCGTCACATGAAAGCGCACGACGCGTTGCGCGCCGTCGAACGACGCGACGAGCGGCCCGTCCCAGACGATCTCGGCGCGTGCGGCCACGTACAGCAGATCGCCGCGCCCGAAGTCGACGAACAGCAGCCCGGCGCGCGGGTCGTGCTGCAGGTTGCCGAGCGTATTGAACAGCCGGTTGCCGCTGAAATCGGGCGTCGCCAGCGTCCGCGCATCTTCGACGCGCACGAAGCCCGGCATTCCGCCGCGATGCGACACGTCCGCGCCGCGCGCGACGCCCGCCTCGGCCGACGCGTTCGCGCTCGCGACGAAAAACGTATCGGCTTGCGCGAGCAGCGTGCGATCGTCGTCGCCGAGACGGTCGGACCGCTGCGTCGCGGGCCGCGCGTGCCCGTCGTGCGGCGCGGCGATCGGCGTGCGCGCCTGGATGTACTTCGCGCAGTTGCCGAAACTCTGCTCGACCGCGATCGTCAGCGCGTCGCCGTCCACCGCCTGCACGACGCCGTTCACGCGATTGCGCCGCCGCGTCGCGAACTCGATGCCGAGTCCGCCGAGCAGCGCGCCGGCGTACCACGTACCGGCCAGCGGATCGTCCGGCAGCGTGCCGCCCGCGATCGTCAGCGTGCGCGCGTCGGGCGACGACACGAAGCCCGGCTCGCCGACGCGCAGCGTCGCCCACGGCTGACCGTCCGCATCGACGCCGCCGACCACGAAGAACGGCAGCTGCGCAAAGAACGTACGGTGCTGTTCGGGCATGAAGCGGCGGATACCGCGCAGCCCGATCGCATCGGCGGCGTCGGTGACGCCGGCGCGCTGCTGCACGGCGCGCTCGCCCGCATGAAACGGCGAGCCCGGCAGTTCCCAGCCCGGTATCGCGGCGGTCGGCGCGTTCACGTCGTGCTCCCGGGCGCGGCGTCGGCCAGCAGGCCCGCGCGCGTCGACTGCATCGCAATGAAGCGCGGCAGCGCCTCGATCCGCGCGAGCCACGCGCGCACGTGCGGATACGGGTCGAGCGACACGCCGCCTTCCGGCGCATGCGCGATGTACGTGTATGCGGCGATGTCGGCGATCGTCGGCTGCGCGCCGGTCGCGAACGGCTTGTCGGCGAGTTCGCCGTCGATCGCGGTCAGCAGCTTCGCGGCCGTGCGCTTCGCGGCGTCGTGATCGAGCGTCGCGCCGAACACGGTGACGAGCCGCGCGGCCGCCGGCCCCGTCGCGATCGGCCCGGCCGCGAACGACAGCCAGCGCTGCACGGCCGCCGCGCCGAGCGGATCGTCGGGCAGCCAATGCGCGTCGCCGTAGCGCTTCGCGAGATACACGAGGATCGCGTTCGAATCGGCGAGCACGGTGCCGTTGTCGTCGATCACCGGCACCTGGCCGAGCGGATTCAGCGCGAGAAACGCCGGTGCGCGCTGCGCGCCGGCCGCGAGATCGACGTCGACGGTCTCGAACGGCAGACCGAGCAGCGACAGGAACAGCCGGACGCGATGCGCGTGCCCCGACAGCGGAAACGAATAGACGCGGATCGGCGATACGGGCTGGGCAGCAGCAGGCATGTAAGAACTCCGGATTCACGCGTCGCCGGACGCGGCGACGAACGGCCTCAGCGTACCGCTCGCCGACGTTCGCCAGAAGGCGGATAATCGCGGAAACATTATCCGCTTCCATAGGACAATCGACGATGGCCGATCTGCGCGACGTGAACCTGAACCGGCTGGCGGTGTTCGTTGCGGTCGTCGAAGCGGGGTCGCTGACGGCCGCGGCCGAACGGCTCGGCCTCGCGAAGACGGTGGTCAGCACACACATGCAGCGTCTCGAATCGGAAGTCGGCGCAAACCTGCTCGTGCGCACGACGCGGCGGCTCAGCGTGACCGACGCGGGCCGCGCGTTCTACGATGCGTGCCGCGACATCGTGCAGGCCGCCGAAACGGCGCTCGACGCCGTGTCGTCCGACGCCGGGCCGCTGCGCGGCACGCTGCGCGTGAGCGTGCCGGTCGACTACGGCGCGCAGGTCGTCGCGCCGGCGGTCGTCGCGCTGCGCGATGCGCATCCGTCGCTCGACGTCGAGCTGATCGCGAACGACCGCGTGGTCGATCTCGTCGCGGAGAACCTCGACGTCGCCGTCCGCATCGGCCGGCTCGCCGATTCGAACTATCGCGCGGTGCAGCTCGGCACGTACGAGAAGTGGCTGGTGGCAAGCCCCGCGTTCGTCGCGCGCTACGGGCTGCCGCGCGATCCGGCCGCGCTCGCGGCGCTGCCGTTCGTGATGCTGTCGACGCTTGCGCGCCCGCATACGCTCGAACTCGAAAGCGCACGCGGCGCCAAGGCGTCGGTGCGCTGTAGCGCGTCGGTCGTGTCGAACACGGCAACCGCCTGCCGCGCGATCGCGCTCGCGGGTGGCGGCTTCGGGCTGCTGACGGATTTCTCGATCGCGGACGACGTCGCGGCCGGCTCGCTCGTGCGGCTGCTGCCCGCATGGCGCGCGGCGCCGGCCGGGATTCACGCGGTGTATCCGTCGACGCGGCTGCCGTCGCCGAAGGTGCGCGCGTTCATCGACGCGATGAAGGCGACGATCGGCACGACGCCGCGCACGCCGCCCGCACGCCCCGCGACGCGCAGGCGCACCGCGCGCTGAAGCGCGAGTGCGGCGCGCCGGTCTCGTTCACGTCGGCAACTTGTCCGCGCCGCCCGCTTCCCGCAACGTCCCCAGCAGCACCTTCCTGCAACTCGCGACCATCTGCGCTTCGGGATCGCGATAGCCGGTCAGCAGCCAGGCCGCGCCGACGTTCGTCATCGCGCCGACGAGCGCGAGCCCGATCAGCCGCTGCTCGGTGCGTTCGGCGACGGTCTGCGGCTCGCGCGCCGAGCCGATCGCCATGATCAGCTTGCCGAAGTCGATCAGCATCCGCTGGTAGGTCGCATCGGTATCCGCGCTGACGCCCATCACTTCGAGTAGCAGCACGCGCGCCGCGCACGGATCGCGCAGGAAGCCGAAGAACGCGGCGAGCCCCGCATCGATGCGCTCGTGCAGTGCGCCGCCGTGCTCGGCCACCGCATGCGCGACCGCGTCGTGCAACTGCTGCGCGTGATGCAGGTACGTGCAGCGCAGCAGATCTTCGGTACTGTCGAATGCCGCATAGAAATAGCGGTCGTTCAGCTTCGCCTCCTGGCAGATCGCGCGCACGGTCGCCTTGCGAAAGCCGATCGTGCCGAACACGCGCGTGGCCGCGCGGATCAGCGCGTCGCGCCGCTCCGCCGCGCGTACCTCGGGCGCCACGCCGCCATACGCGCGGCCCCGCTTTTCCGTTTCGAGTGCTTTCTCCATTTCGCTATTTGACATCAGGACACCCGAAAACTAAAGTGGTGACGACCAACACCACAATAGACACGCCGCCGGCACGACGGTAGCGAAACGGGAGGACGACGAATGAAGGGTTTTTCCGGCAAGGTCGCCGCAATCACGGGCGCCGGTTCGGGGATGGGCCGCAGCCTGGCGGTCGAGCTCGCGCGGCGCGGCTGCGAGGTGGCCCTCGCCGACGTCAACGACGTCGGGCTCGCCGGCACGGCGGCCGCATGCGCGAAGCACGGCGTGCGTACGAGCACGCGGCGCGTCGACGTCGCCGACCGCGACGCCGTGTTCGCGTGGGCCGATTTCGTGCGCGCCGAACACGGCAAGGTGAACCTGATCTTCAACAACGCAGGCGTGTCGCTGGCCGCGAGCGCCGAGACGGCGAGCCGCGCCGATCTCGAATGGATCGTCGGCATCAACTTCTGGGGCGTCGTGCACGGCACGCAGGCGTTCCTCCCGCATTTGCGCGCGTCCGGCGACGGGCACGTGGTCAATACGTCGAGCCTGTTCGGGCTCATCGCGATGCCGACGCAAAGCGCGTACAACGCGACGAAGTTCGCGGTGCGCGGCTTCACCGAAGCGCTGCGGATGGAGCTCGAACTCGACGGCGCGCCTGTGAGCGCGACCTGCGTGCATCCGGGCGGCGTCGCGACGAACATCGTCGATGCGAGCCGCGTCGACACCAGCATTCACGCGCTCACCGGCCAGGACGAAGCGACCCATCGCCGTCAGGCGAATCGCCTGATCAATGCGACGACCGCCGACGACGCCGCCCGGCAGATCCTCGCCGGCGTCGAGCGCAACGCGCGCCGCGTGCTGGTCGGCGCCGATGCGCGCCGCCTCGACACGCTCGCGCGCCTGCTCGGCGCCGGCTATCAGCGGCTCGTGCTGCGCCACGTGCGCCGCGCCCGCGCGCGCAATCTCGCCCGCACGGCCACGCCGGCCGCGCACGCCTCCACCGCGATCAAGGACACCGCATGACCTCGACGACGACCGACCGGCGCGCCGCGCCGCCCGCCTGCGGCGACAGCCGCGACCTCGACGTGCTGATCGTCGGTGCCGGCCTGTCCGGTATCGGCGCGGCCTATCACCTGAACAAGCGCTGCCCGCATGCGAGCGTCGCGATCGTCGAGGCGCGCGACGCGATCGGCGGCACGTGGGATCTGTTCCGCTATCCGGGCGTGCGTTCGGATTCCGACATGTTCACGCTCGGCTACAGCTTCCGCCCGTGGCACAGCGACAAGGCGATCTCCGACGGCCAGACGATCCTCGACTACATCCGCGACACCGCGCGCACGTACGGGATCGACAAGCTGATCCGCTACGGGCAGAAGGTCGTCGCGGCCGACTGGGATTCGAACCATGCACGCTGGACGGTGCGCGTCGAGCGCACGCGCGACGGCGCGACCGACACGCTCGTCTACACGTGCCGCTTCCTCTATATGTGCAGCGGCTACTACGACTACGATGCGGGCTACCTGCCCGACTGGCCCGCGATGGACACGTTCGAGGGCCGCATCGTGCATCCGCAGCACTGGCCGAAGGATCTGTCGTACGCGAACCGGCGCGTCGTCGTGATCGGCAGCGGCGCGACGGCCGTCACGCTCGTGCCGTCGATGGCGGCCGACGCGCAGCACGTGACGATGCTGCAGCGCTCGCCCACCTACATCGTGTCGCTGCCGGCGCGCGACAAGATCGCGAATGCGCTGCGCCGCGTGCTGCCGTCGCGGCTCGCGCACCGGCTCGTGCGCGTGAAGAACGTGCTGTTGACGATGTATCTGTACAACGTGTCGCGCCGCAAGCCCGAGCGCACGAAGCAGTTCATCATCCGCGCCGCGAGCCGGCAGCTCGGCCCCGACTTCGACGTCGCGAAGCATCTGACGCCGCGCTACAACCCTTGGGACCAGCGCCTCTGTCTCGTGCCGAACGGCGATCTGTTCAAGGCGATCCGCGCGGGCCGCGCGTCGATCGTCACCGACGAGATCGAACGCTTCACGCCGACCGGGCTGAAACTGAAAAGCGGCGCACAGCTCGACGCCGACGTGATCGTCACCGCGACCGGCCTGAAGGTGAAGATGCTCGGCGGCGCGCGCGTGACGGTCGACGGCCGCGCGGTCGACCTGCCGCAGACGGTGTCCTATAAAGGGATGATGTACAGCGACGTGCCGAACCTCGCGTCGTCGTTCGGCTATACGAACGCGTCGTGGACGCTGAAAGCCGAACTGATCGCGCGCTACGTGTGCCGGCTGCTGAACCACATGCGCGCGCACGGGTACGATACCTGCGTGCCGCGCCTCGCGCCCGGCGATCTCGGCGACGTGCCGGCCGTGAACCTGAGCTCCGGCTATATCCAGCGCGCGGCCGGCATCCTGCCGAAGCAGGGCCACCGCAAGCCGTGGAAGTTTCATCAGAACTACGTGCTCGATCTCGCATCGCTGAAGTTCAGCGGCCTCGCCGACTCGGCAATGCATTTCGAACGCCGCGCGACAGCCGGCCCGGCGGCGACGCCGGCGACCGAACCCGTACTCAAAACCCGCTGAGGCCGCCATGAGCCCGACGCTCCATCTGATCCTGAACATCCTGCTCGGCATCGTCGCGGTGCTCGCCGCGCTCGCGCTGTTTTCCGGCTACGTCGCGCGCCGCGTGACGCGCGCGTTTCCGCCCGAAGGGCGCGTCGTCGAGGTCGGCGGCGACCGCATCCACTATGTCGAATACGGCAGCGGCACGCCGATCGTGTTCGTGCACGGGCTCGCCGGCCAGTTGCGCAACTTCGCGTATCTGCCGCTCGCGCGGCTCGCGCAGCATCACCGCGTGATTCTCGTCGACCGGCCGGGCGCCGGCCGCTCGACCCGCGGCGCCGGATCGCAGGCGAACGTGTTCGCGCAGGCGCGCACGATCGCCGCGTTCATCGACGCGCTGCGGCTCGACCGCCCCGTGCTCGTCGGCCATTCGCTCGGCGGCGCGATCGCGCTCGCGGTCGGGCTGAACCATCCGGAGCGCGTGAGCCGGCTCGCGCTGATCGCGCCGCTGTCGCATCCGCAGTCCGAGCCGCCCGCGCCGTTCCGGCCGCTCGTGCTGCCGTCGCCGCTCGTGCGCCGCTTCGTGTCGTGGACCTTCGCGATCCCGATGACGATCCTGACCGGCCGCCAGGCCGTGCGCCTCGTGTTCGCGCCCGAGGACGTGCCGCACGACTTCGCGGTCAAGGGCGGCGGCCTGCTCGGGCTGCGGCCTGCCAGCTTCTATGCGACCGCCACCGACCTGCTGTGCGCGCCCGACGATCTGCCCGCGATGGAAAGCCGCTACGCGGAACTCGCGGTGCCGGTCGACGTGCTGTATGGACGCGAGGACCGAATCCTCGACTGGCGCGCCCACGGCGACGCGCTCGCGAAGAAGTCGGCGCGCGTGCGGCTGACGGTCGTCGAAGGCGGGCACATGCTGCCCGTGACGATGCCGGAAGCGACCGCCGACTGGCTGCTCGAGGTGGCCGCCGCGCCGGTGACGGCGGCGGCGGCGCGCGCGGCGCACTGAACGGTGCGCTGCCCGGCGCACTGAGCGGCGCAGACAGCGGGCGCGGCCTGGTCGGCCTTGTTGGCCTGTGTCGGTCTGTGTCGGCTTGCGCTGGCTTGCGCTGGCTTGCGCTGGCTTGCGCTGGCTTGCGTTGGCTTGCGTCGGCTTGCATGGGCTTGCATTGGCTTGCGTCAAACTGCGTCGGACCGCGTCCGACTCCCTCGATCGTCGGTTGGCGATGGTGCCCCGCAGCGACGCGCGCCGTGGCGTTACGCGGCGGGCGGCCGTGGAAGCCGTGGTCGAATCAGCTGCCGTCGTCCGGCAACTCGAGGCCGAGTGCGGCAATCACGTCGCGCGCGCTGCGGAACGCCTCGACCGCGGCCGGCGCGCCCGCATACAGCGCGCTGTGCAGCAGCACCTCGCGGATTTCGACGAGCGTCGCGCCGTTGTTCAGCGCGCCGCGCACGTGCCCCTTCAGCTCGGTGCTGCGGCCGAGCGCCGCCAGCATCGCGCACGTGCAGAGGCTGCGCGTCTTCAGATCGATCCCGCCGCGCTGCCATGTGCTGCCCCATGCGTGCTCGTTCAGCCAGTCCTGCAGCGGCCGCGAAAAGCCGTCGAGGTCGCGCATCGCGCGCTCGACGAACGGCTCCCCCATCACCTCGGTCCGACGCGCCTTGCCGCGCTCCCTGTCCTGTTCGCTCATGTCCGTATCCTGTCTCGGGTCGCGGCCGCTTCGATCGGGGCCCGCAGCCGGATGGGCCCGCTTCATGTTCGCGGCGCGCCCGCGTTTCGTCAAAGACGCGGCGCTCGGTGACGGCCGTTACGTCGCGCGATGCTACGTAACATCGCGCGCCGCGTTACGGCAGCTTACGGGAACATCACGGCGACTCGCCGGGCGGTCGCGCAGTGGCCGTTCGGGAAATCGGCGCTACGGCGTTTAAATCGCATCGAAACTCCCGGTTTTCGCAACGAAACGACCGGCGTGATCGCCGAAGTTGGCATGGCGCGGAATTTGCAGATAAGGGCTTCGGACAACTTCCAATGTCGAGGCCAACATGCACCATTACTTCAACAAGACGACGGTCGCGCTGGCTGTGTCGTCGCTTCTCGCGCTGTACGGCTGCGGCTCCGTCGACGGGCCGACCACGCCGCCGACCGTCAAGCCGAGCACGTCGGGAACGTCGGGCGGCGGCGGGACGTCGGGGACTTCGGGTGGCGGTAGTTCGGGGACGTCCGGTGGCGGTAGTTCTTCAGGGACGTCGGGGGCGACGTCGGGGACTTCCGGGACTTCGGGTACGTCTGGTACTTCGGGTACTTCGGGTACTTCGGGCACGTCCGGTACTTCGGGCACGTCCGGTACTTCGGGTACGTCCGGTACTTCGGGTACGTCTGGCACCTCGGGTACGTCTGGCACCTCGGGTACGTCTGGCACCTCGGGTACGTCTGGCACCTCGGGTACGTCTGGCACCTCGGGCACGTCCGGTACCTCGGGCACGTCCGGCACTTCGGGCACGTCCGGTACCTCGGGTACGTCCGGCACTTCGGGTACGTCGGGCACCTCCGGTACGTCCGGTACTTCGGGTACGTCTGGCACTTCCGGTACGTCTGGCACCTCGGGTACTTCGGGCACGTCCGGTACCTCAGGTACGTCTGGCACCTCCGGCACGTCGGGCACGTCCGGTACGTCTGGCACCTCGGGTACTTCGGGCACGTCCGGTACGTCAGGTACGTCTGGCACCTCCGGCACCTCCGGCACGTCCGGCACGTCCGGCACTTCGGGCACCTCGGGTACGTCCGGTACTTCGGGCACGTCCGGCACTTCAGGCACGTCGGGCACTTCCGGTACGTCCGGCACCTCCGGCACGTCCGGCACTTCGGGCACCTCGGGTACGTCCGGTACTTCGGGCACGTCCGGCACTTCAGGCACGTCCGGCACTTCCGGTACTTCCGGTACTTCCGGTACGTCCGGCACTTCCGGTACTTCGGGTACGTCCGGCACTTCGGGTACGTCCGGCACTTCGGGCACCTCCGGCACCTCGGGCACTTCGGGCACTTCGGGCACTTCGGGCACCTCGGGCACCTCGGGCACGTCCGGCACCGGCGTCACCCCGCTCGGCAACGTCCTGCAGAAATCCGGCAATCTCGTCACGTCGCTTGGCACCGTCGTCGCGAACGGCGGCGCACAGATCGGCGGCGTCACGGTTCCCGGCACGAACCCCACGACCGCGACCAGCGTCGGCAATGCCGTCACGAGCCTCGGCAACGGCGTGCAGTCGGTCGGCAACGGGATCGCGGCCGGCCTCGGCTCGATCGGCGTGTCGTCGAACCCGCTCGGCCCGACGCTCACGTCGACCACCGGACTGCTCACCGGCACCGGCGGCGCGGTCGGCAACCTCGGCAACGCGGTGAAGAGCCTGGGCGCGGGCCCGCTGTCGCCGCTGTCGCCCGTCACGACGCTGGTCGGCGACCTCGCGAACACGGTCGGCACCGCAGTGAACTCGACCGCCTCGGACCTCAACACCGCGCTGAACAGCACGCCGGTCCAGCAGCTCGAGACGCAGCTCGGCAAGGTGATCAACCCGATCACGAACACGCTGACCGGCGGCGTCGACAAGCCCGGCGTCACGCAGACGCTCGGCAGCGCGACGCTGCTCGGTGCACCGCTGAACGGCCTGCTGAGCACGCTCGGCGGCGGCCTCGGCGTCGCCGGCACGAAGATCGGCGGCGCGACGGACTATCCGGTCGGCCAGGCCCTCGGCGGCGTCGTCGGTCAGCTCGGCGCCACGACGACGTCGGTCGGCGGCCTGCTGTACGGCGGCAGCTCGAGCAGCGGCACGAACCCGCTCGCACCGCTCACGGGCCTGCTCGGTTCGCTGACCGGCGGCCTCGGCGGCATCGGCGGCGGCAGCTCCAGCGGGTCGAGCGGCACCGGCGGGACCAGCGGAACGAGCGGCGGCCCGCTCGGCCCGATCACGGGGCTCCTCGGCTCGCTGACCGGCACGCTCGGCGGCATCGGCTCGAGCGGCACCGGCGGAACGAGCGGCACCAGTGGCACGAGCGGCGGCCCGCTCAGCCCGATCACGGGGCTGCTCGGTACGGTGACCGGCACGCTCGGCGGCATCGGTGGAACGAGCGGCACCAGCGGCACCAGCGGAACGAGCGGCAGTCCGCTCAGCCCGATCACGGGGCTGCTCGGTACGGTGACCGGCACGCTCGGCGGCATCGGTGGAACGAGCGGCACCAGCGGCACCAGCGGAACGAGCGGCAGCCCGCTTGGCCCGATCACGGGGCTGCTCGGCACGGTGACCGGCACGCTCGGCGGCATCGGCGGCATCGGCGGCATCGGCGGCTCGAGCGGCACTGGCGGAACGAGCGGAACGAGCGGCACCGGCGGAACCAGCGGCACCGGTGTCGGCGGCCTGCTCGCGCCCGTGACGAACCTCGTCAACACGCTGACGCCGCTCGGCGCGAGCCTGACGGGCACGATCACGACGCCGGCCGGTGGCCTGACCGGCGCGGTCGGCGGCGTCCTGACCGGCACGCTGACGCCGCCCACGGCCGGCGTCGGTGGCGGTGCGGGCGCCGGTGCAACCGGCGGCGCCGGCGGCGCGGCGACGACGCCGTCCGGCGGCGGCACCGTGTCGGCCGGGCTGAGCGGCAGTTCGAACGGCGGGGCGGCCGCGGGCGGCACGGGCAACCTGCTGTCGCCGGTGACGAACCTGCTCGGCGGTCTGCTGGGCGGCACGAAGAAGTAACGCGGTACGCACTAGAACCAAAGGCCAATGGCCGGGCACACATCATTCCAAAGCCCGGCCGACGGCCGGCGTCACCCGCCGCGCGGGGACGCCGGCCCCCATCCTGACGAGGATCCGATCATGAATTCCACGCTCGACGGCATCGCCGCGGTCCAGGACCGCCCGCCCCGTTCCGCCACCCCGTTCCGCGCCGGCCTGCTTGGCATCGCGGCCGGCCTCTTCGCGCTCTGGATCACGCGCGATCGTCCCGACCTCGACGCGGCGACCCGCGCGGTCGTCGCGAGCCTGTCGATCATCGGCACGATCGCGTTGTACGAATTGCTGATTTCCCGTGTCTATCTGCGCCCGAGCGCGGGGCTGTCGCGCCAGGCCGTGCGGCCGCTCGGCATCGCGCGCGTCGCGACGCGGCTCGGCGCGCTCGCGTCGATCTACGCCGGAATCGGCGCGATCTACTGGCTGCTGCCCGAGTATCACGGCGCGTTCTATCTGCCGTTCTGGTCGCTGCTGCGCTCGCTCGCGCCGTATGTGATCGTCGCTGCGCCGTTCTACTTCGCGTGGATGGATCGCCATCAGCGCGAAACCGACGATGCCTACCTGCTGTGGGGCCGCTTCCTGTTTCGCCGCGAAAAGCCTGCGAACTGGCAATCGGTGCGAGAAATGCTCGCCGGCTGGGGCGTGAAGGCGTTCTTCCTGCCGCTGATGACCGTCTATCTGTCGAAGGACGCCGATCATCTGAGCGCATCGCTCGCGAATGCGCTGCACGCGCCGATGACGCTCGCGACGTTCGTCTTCCTCTACGACCTGTCGTTCACGATGGACCTGATGTTCGGCACGGTCGGCTATCTGTGCACGTTCCGCATTCTCGACAGCCACGTGCGTACCGTCGAGCCGACGACGCTCGGCTGGGTCGCCGCGCTGATCTGCTACCAGCCGTTCTGGTCGCTGATCTCGAACAACTACATCCGCTACGAAGGCTCGCTGTTCTGGGACAACTGGCTGCTGTCCGCGCCGACGCTGCGCGTGATCTGGGGCACCGTGATCATCCTGCTGCTGCTGACGTACGCGCTGTCGACGATCTCGTTCGGGCTGCGCTTCTCGAACCTGACGAACCGCGGAATCATCACGTCGGGCCCATACCGGTTCACGAAGCATCCGGCCTACATCACGAAGAACCTGTCGTACTGGATGGTCTCGGTGCCGTTCGTCGAGCCGCTCGGCTGGCAGGTCGGGCTGATGCACTGCGCGGGGCTCGTCGCGGTGAATCTCATCTACTACGTGCGCGCGAAGACCGAGGAACGTCATCTCATGCGCGACCCCGACTATCGCGCGTACGCCGAATGGATCGCGCAGCACGGGCTGTTCGCGCGGATCAGGCAAGCATTCGGCGCGCGGCAGCCGGCCTGACGCACGCGCTCGCGGGCGTCGGGCGTCGGGGCGATCGCGCGCCGACGCCCGCCCATTCGTTCGAGCACGACACCGCTTCCCGGCGCACGCGGTTGCGACCGATCGTCGCGAAACCGCGCGTTTGCGCCGTTTTCGTCGCCTTTCTCCGTCGAGCCGGTTGCCCGCGCCGGTCGCGTCGCGTATGGTGCTGACCGTCCGCGCGCAACCGATGCGCGGACACCGACCATCGCTACGTACGATGGCCGCACGGGCGTCGCCCGTCGTCACCGTCTCCGCGGCACCGCCGTTGCGCGCCGCGCGTTCTTGAGGAGAGAGGCGTGATCCACAAAATCGTGATCCTGTTCGGACTCTGCATCGCGGGCCTCGCCGCGATCGCCGCCGGTTTCCAGCACATCCCCAGCTGATTCGCGGCCCCGGCTCGCGCGTCGAGCACGGGGGCCGCTTCCATTCCGTTTTCCCTATTGCGATGAACCACCTTCTCGATACGCCCGGGACGGGCGCCTTTTGCCATGCGCATCGACGTACAGCATGCCCAGCACGACATCGACGATGAACTCGACGCGCTCTACGCGCGTCTGCACGAGCGCGGCCACCGCTTGCACGGCCTGCCGGCCGTCGCGCTCGGCGACTCGGGCCTGATCGTGCGCCACCGCGAAGCGGACGGCGAATACTTTCTTTATGTGGAAAATCCGGCCGCGCGCGAACTGGCCGGCTACACGGTGTTCAACCGGCTGCCGGAAATCCCGCGTCGCGCCGATCGCCATCTGCGCGCGCCGCATACGCGGCTGCGCGGATCGATGCAGCGCCGCGGGCTCGCGACCGCGCTCTATCGATGGGCGCTCGACGCAGGGCAGTGCCTGATCAGCGGCGCGCGGCAGTCGGTCGGCGCGGCGCAGCTGTGGAACGCGCTCGCACACGAGTACCGGCACGGCTTCGTCGACGTCGAAGGCCGCGCGCTGCGCTATCTCGGCCAAGCCGTTGCGACGCAGGTACACGATGCGCTGCACACGCGGCGCCTCTTGCTCGGCCGTGGATGGACGCTCGACGAACTGGCGCGCGCGACCGCGATGACGAATGCCGTATGCGGCGCGCCGGACAGCAGCAATGCGATGCCGTTAGCGCTGCCGTCGCGGCGCTAGCGTACGCGCGTGCGCGTGCCCTTCTTCGCCGGCTTCGCGGGCTTCGCCGTCTTCGTGCGCGCCGCCTCCTTGTCGGGCTGCGCACCGGCGCCGACGAGATCCTCGAGACACGCGAGCGCATCGACATACGAGAGGAACTGCTGCAGATACGCGGGCGACAGCTCGCGCATCGTCGACAGCGACCGGTGCACAAGGCTGTTCGAATTGAGCGGCCCCGCATTGCGCGGGACCTGGTCGAGCGATTGCCGATACTGCTGTTCGGTGCGGACCTTCGCCCAGGTCGCGCGGAAATAGTCGACGAGTTCGGGATCGATGCCACGCCGGTCCGCCTGCGCGTCGCGCGCGAGCCGCTCGACGAGTCCGGCCAGCACGCCGCGCGACGAGGCGCGCGCGGGCGCGGCATGCGCTTGCGGCGCGTCCGGTTCGGCCGGCACCGGTGTGCGGGCGACGAGCTGCGCGTATTCGTCGGCCAGCGCGGCGAGCCGCGCGTCGAGCAGCCGGCGCGCGTCGCCGTCGAGTGCGGCCGCGCGCCGTTCGAGCGCGTCGAGCCGATGGAAGCGCACCGGATCGAGCCGCGCCGCGCCCTGCTCGCGCCATGCATCGAGCATCGTGCGCACCTGCGTCGCGTCGATCGTCACCGCGCCGGCCCTCCGTTCGAGGCGGACTTGCGCGGGACCGGCGCGATCTCGACGCGGCGGTTCTTCGCGCGGCCTTCGTCGTCGGCATTCGAGCTGACTGGCTGCTCGGATCCGAACGCGGCCGCGAACACCGACGACGCCGGGACGCCCTCATCGATCAGCGCGCGCGTGACCGTCAGCGCACGTTTCGCCGACAGCTCCCAGTTGTCCGCAAACATCCGGTTGCCGGCGCGCACCTGCTGATCGTCCGCGAAGCCGCTGACCATCAGGATCTGATCGCGCGTCTTCAGATACGCGGCGAGCGGGCCGGCGAGCGTCTTCAGCAGTTCGCGGCCGTCCGGCTGCAGCTGGTCGGAGTTCAGCGCGAACAGCAGGTTGCCGGCGATCCCGATACGCCCGTTCACGAGCGTCACGCGGCCGGCCGCAAGCGGCCCCGCGAGCGCCAGTTCGAGCGTCTTGCGCTGCTGCGCTTCCTGCTGGCGCGCACGCACGGCTTCCTCGAGCTTCGACGTCAGCTGCAGCTGCATGCCGATCGCGCCGACGAGGATCAGCACGAACGCGCCGAGCAGCACCGACATCAGGTCGGCGAACGCGGGCCAGACCGGCGCGGCTTCCGCGCCGCCGTCGATTTCCTCGTGCATCGCTTACGCTCCGACGGAAGTGCGCCGCCCGGCGATCTGCTGCAAATCTTCGACGATCTGCTTCTGCGACATCATGCTCAGATCGATCACCTCGCGCGCCTGCGCGACGTAGTACTCGAGCTGTTCGTCGCTGCGCGCGAGCGACTTCTCGAGCGCGGCCTCGATGCGCTGCAGATGCGCGAGCAGCTTGTCGTTCGACTCGCCGAATACCTGCACGGCCGCGCCGAACGCATCGCCGAGGCTCGCGACGTCGACCGCACCGGCCGTCACCTGCGTGGCGACTGCATCGAGCTTGCGGCTTTGCGCGTCGACCGTGTCGTTGAAGCGCGCGCCGATCCGGTCGAGCAGATCGGCCGAGGTGCTGACGAGCGCGTCGATCGCCGCGCGCTGTTCGGTCGACGCGTGGTTGACCGCGCCGAGCAGCGTTTCGAGCGTCGCGAGCAAACGGCTGCGTTCTTCGAGCATCGCGGTGTCGCGCACCATGCTCTCCGAGAGCCGCTGACGCAGTTCGGCGACGACGTCGGCCGCCGCCTTCGGCGCTTCCGATGCGGCCTGCACGAGCCGCCCGATCTCGTTGATCGTGTCGCTCGCCTGTGCCTGCGCCTGCGCGGCGATGTCGTTCGCGGTGCGCGCGAGCGTATCGCAGATGTCCTGCTGACGCGCGGCTGCGTGTGCGCTCGCCTGCTGCCATTCGTCGCGCAGCGCGGCGGCCATCGCGGCGAGCGAGTCGTTCCAAGCGGACAGTCGTTGTTCGTCGCGCGCGGCAAGCTGCGTCTGCAGGCCGGTGTGCGAGTCGCGAATCGTCGTCAGCAGATCGTTCGAGCGTTGTTCGAAGGTGGCAGCTTGTGCGGCGAGATCGCGCGTCGTTTGTGCAAGCGCGTCGCAGATTTCCTGTTGACGGCCGGCGCTGTGTACGCCCGCGCGCTGCCATTCGTCGCCGAGCTTCGCCGCCATCGCGGCCAGCGATTCATTCCATGCGGACAGACGCTCTTCGTCGCGCGCGGCGAGCTGCGTCTGCAGGCCGGTGTGCGAGTCGCGAATCGTCGTCAGCAGATCGTTCGAGCGTTGTTCGAAGGTGGCGGCCTGTGCAGCGAGATCGCGCGTCGTTTGGGCGAGTGCATCGCAGATTTCCTGCTGACGGTCGGCGCTGTGTACGCCCGCACGCTGCCATTCGTCGCCGAGCTTCGCCGCCATCGCGGCCAGCGATTCGTTCCATGCGGACAGACGCTCTTCGTCGCGCGCGGCGAGCTGCGTCTGCAGACCGGTGTGCGAGTCGCGAATCGTCGTCAGCAGATCGTTCGAGCGTTGTTCGAAGGTGGCGGCTTGCGCAGCGAGATCGCGTGTCGTTTGCGCGAGCGCGTCGCAGATTTCCTGCTGACGGTCGGCGCTCTTCGCGCCCGCGCGTTGCCATTCGTCGCCGAGCTTCGCGGCCATCGCGGCGAGCGATTCGTTCCATGCGGCGAGCCGCTGCGCATCGCGCGCGGCGAGTTCGGTCTGCAGATGCGTGTGCGCGTCGCGCATCGCGGCGAGCGTCGACGCCGAATGGCGCTCGAACGTCGCTGCCGCGTCGCTCAATGCGCGCGCATGCTGGCCGGCCAGCGTTTCGCCGACCTGCTCCTGACGCGACAAGGCATCGCGCCACGCATCCGCGAGACGGCCTTCGGTCGATTCGAGGCGCGTCGCGACGCCGTCGAGCAAGTCCGCCGAGCGCTGCGCGAACGTGTCGGCGAACTGGCCGAGCGTCGTGTCGAGCCGCTGTGCGACCGCATCGCCGGCACTGCGCTGCGCGTCGAGCGCGCGATGCCACGCGGCCGTCACGTTTGCGGTCGCGGCCTCGAAACCGTTCGTCAGGCCGTCGAGCTGACGCTGCACCGCGCCCGACACCGTGTCGCGCAGCGCCGCCATTTCCTGCGCGAGCCCTGTCATCGTCGCGGCGACGACCGGCTGCAGCGCGGCACCGGCCACGCGCGCGCTTTCGGCCGCGCTTTCCTGCAGCGATGCGCCGACGCTCGACGCGAGACGCGCATACGCCTGCTCGGTGCGGTCGAAGAACGCCTGCTGGCTTTCGAGCTGACGCTCGTGCAGCGCGACGCTGCGCGCCTCGAGCGTCGTCATCATCGTCTGCAGCCGGTCGACGAGCGCGGGCATCGTGTCGGCCTGCTGCTGCAGCAGGCGGAACGATTCGTCGCGCCGATGCGCGGGCGTATGCACGCGCAGCGTCGTCGCGATCTGCGCGTCGAGCTGCTGCGCGGCCTCGCTGCGTTCGCGGCGCACCAGCGCCGACAGCAACCCGAGCATCGCGGACGTCGCGACGCCGGCGATCGACGTGCCGAACGCGAACCCGAGCCCCTTCACGGGCGCAATGAGCGAGGCGCGGATCGCATCGAGATCGGTCGCGCTTTCGAGCGCGGCACCCGTGCCCTTCAGCGTGACGACCATCCCGAGCAGCGTGCCGAGCATGCCGAGCAGCACGAGCAGACCGACGAGATAGGGCGTCAGTGCCGGGCCCGGCAGCGCGACGCGCGTGCCGTCGATGCGCGCACGCACCGCGCCGCGCAGGCCGGCCGGCAACGTGTCGAGCCACGCATCGAGCCGCGCCGGCGGTTCGGCGAGCGCCGCGACCGCGCGCGACAGCGCTGCGGTCGCCTGCCGGTAGCGCAGCAGTTCCCACGCGCCCGCGACGTAGCATGCGCCGATCAGCAGCGTGACGGCCGACGCGAGCGGATTCGATCCGACATAGCCGGCGGCGATCCAGCACACGGCGAGCAGACCGGCAGCGAAGACAACGAGATCAATACGAATTCTGGACATATGTAGACAGACCTAGCAGGTACGAAGGGCCGCGAGCAGCCCTTCCACCGTTTGAAACCGCACTTCGAGTTCGGCGAGCAGCACGCTTTGCATCTCGTCGCGGAACGCGTCGAGCCATGCGCCGGGCGTGGCCGCGCGCGGCTGCGCCGCGACGCTCGCATCGGCGGGCGCGTCGCCATCCGGCTCGACGGACGCATCGGCGAGCGCCTGCCGTTCCGCTTCGCGCAACCGCTCGAAGCGCGTGCCGAGCAGCGCGGGCACGGTCGACAGCAGGCTGCGCTCGCGCGCGCCGAGCACGCGCTCCATGATGGCGTCGAGCGTCGCGAGCCGCGCCATCCCGGACGAGCGCGCGGCGAGCGCGACGCGCAGCCGGCCGCGCAACTGGCCGATCGCCGTTTCCATCTCCTGCTGCAGCTGCAGATAGCGCTGCCGGAAATCCGCGAAATCGGCCGTGTCGGCGGCGGGCGGCGGCAGTTCGCCGGGACGGCGTCGCGCGCGCGGACGGTTCAGCGCCGTGATCGCCTGCGCGAGGTCGTGACGCACGCGCGCGCAGTCGCGCTCCGCGTCGTGGCCGCGTACGCCGGCCGCGACGCCGGGCGGGCTCGCGTTCAGCGCGGACGACAGCGTGATCGCGTCGGTCCAGCCGAGCCACTGGCTCAGCCGGTCCGACAGCGTCTGCGGCGAAGCCGCGACGTCGGCATCGACGATGCGCGCAAGCAGCCGAACGAGGGTCGGACCGCTCAGCGTAGCGCGTGGAGGAGCTTGCACCATGCTGCAGACAGTCAAAAAAGGCAGCAGTTTACACGCCGACGCGCGGTCGACCGCGAGAATCGCGGAAGCGGCGTGCGAACCGAAGTCGTGAATACGCGCGAACGCCCGTCGGGCAAGGGATGGCGCGGCGAGGTCGAGTCGCCGCGCATCGGGCGTCGGGTTGGAGCGCGATGGGCGGGATGCGGTATGGCCACCGGGAAGGACGAGGATTGAAAGCGGAATCGGAGACGGGACGAGTACGCGCTCGCCCGCCGGACGAGGTACGGCGCGGCCAGGTCGAGCCGTCGCGCATCGCGCGCCGCCGTGACGCGCCACCGGCGGGACGCCGTATCGCGTCGCGAGCGGCAAGGAGGGAAGCCGAAGCGGCGACGATCAAGCTCGCTGCGCCAGCAGCGACGCGCAAAAGCAGCACCGTGCATCGCGCCGCACAACGTCCGCCGCTGCGACCGACGCCGCCAGCCACAGCGCCCGCCGGCCGAACAACCCAGCAGCACCCAAACCGCTCAGATCCCCACCTTCGGCGCGTTCAGAATCAGCCGCAAGCCGAGCAGCGCGATCGCGCCGGCCGCGACGCGGTCGACCCATTTCTTCGCGCGCAGATAGAGTTCGCGCGGCCGCCGCGTCGAAAAGCACAGCGCGACGATCGTGTACCAGCCGAATTCGACGCCGAACACGAGCGGCGGCAGCGCGAGATAGCACCACAGCGGCGGATGCTGCGGCAGCAGCGCCGCGAAGATGCTGCCGTACCAGATCGCCGTCTTCGGGTTGCTGAGCTGCGTCGTCAGGCCGGTCAGGAACGACTTGCGCGCGCTGCCGGCCGGCGCGGCCCGCGAGTCGTCCATCGCGATCGGGCGATCCGCGCCGCGCCAGATCTTCGACGCCATGTAGATCAGATACGCGCCGCCCGCGATCTTGAGCCCGACATAGAGCCATTCGACGGTCTGCAGCAGCGTATAGAGCCCGGCGAGCGCGACGCCGCCGAACGCGATGCCGCCGACACCCATGCCGAGCGCGGTCGCGAGGCCGTCGCGGCGCGACAGGCCGATCGAATTGCGCGCCACCAGCACGAAACTGGGGCCGGGAATCATGGCGCCGAGCCACAGCGCGGCGAGAATCGCGAATACGGCGGCCGTTGCAGTCATCGAAGTCTCCTCGAACGGAACGCCGCCGCGACAACGCCGCGCGCTCCTGCGCTCCAGCCGCCGATTCTGGCACGCCTTGCGCGCGGCCGAAAGCGCGACGCAAAGGCCGACGGGCGCTGCTATGCTCGTAGGGGCACGCGCCGCGCGACGAGCGCGCCCGCGTGCGCCTCGCCGCGCGCGTTCCGCGTCCGTTCCCGTTGTCCGACGGCCTGCCCGCCCACCGCCATGCGACCGCTTCGCCTGCTGCTTCCGCTTCTCGCCGCGCTGTCCGGCCCCACGCTCGCCGACGATTTGCCGCCGGCGATCGCCGCGCAGCTGCCGCCCGGCTATGAGCCGATGATCGCGCGCGAAGGGCCTGCGCTCGGCAACGGGCTGCGCAGTTTTCTCGTCGTCGTGCATCGGGCGGTCGACACGCGCGCGCAGCCGTCCCCGCGCCCGCTGCTGATCTACGAGGAACGGCCCGATCACGGCTATCGGCTCGCCGCGCGCAACGACAGCGTCGTGCTGCGCGCGAACGATGCGCCGCAGTGCGATCCGTTCGACCCGGAGGACGTCGCGGATCACGGGCTCGCAGTCAAGGGGCGCTATTTCACCGTGCAGAACGAGGTCGCATGCGGCCAGCACTGGAGCGACTACGTGACGTTCCGCTACGACGCGCGCACGCACGGCTGGCTGTTCGCGAACCGAGTCGACACCGAGTCGTTCCCGGTCGACGACAAGCCGGACCAGGTCACCGTCACGCGCGCCGATCCGCACCGGCCGGTGCCGTTCGCGCAGTGGCGCCGCAAGGAATGAAAACTGCGTGCGCGCCGCCCGGACATCGTCGGGCGGACGGACGCCGCCGTCGCGTGCGGGCTCGCCCGCCCGCACTTTCCCGATCCACCAGCGCAGGAGAACGCCATGACGCAACACTTCGACGCGATCGTGATCGGCACCGGCCAGGCCGGGCCGCCGCTCGCCGCACGGCTCTCGGCAGCCGGCATGACCGTCGCGATCGTCGAACGCGGCCGCTTCGGCGGCACGTGCGTGAACACCGGCTGCATTCCGACCAAGACGCTGATCGCGAGCGCGTACGCCGCGCAGCTCGCGCGGCGCGCAAGCGAATACGGCGTGTCGGTCGGCGGCGCCGTCACCGTCGACATGAAGGCCGTGAAGGCGCGCAAGGACCGGATCGCCGGCCGCTCGAACCACGGCGTCGAGCAATGGGTGCGCGGGCTCGAGCGCACGACCGTGTTCCAGGGGCACGCGCGCTTCGAAGGCGCGAAGACGGTGCGCGTCGGCGACGCGCTGCTCGAAGCGGACCGCATCTTCATCAATGTCGGCGGACGCGCGCAAATACCGCCGATGCCGGGCCTCGACACCGTGCGTTATCTGACCAACTCGTCGATGATGGACGTCGACTTCCTGCCCGATCATCTCGTGATCGTCGGCGGCAGCTACGTCGGGCTCGAGTTCGGTCAGATGTATCGCCGCTTCGGCTCGAAGGTGACGATCGTCGAGAAAGGCCCGCGGCTGATCCGGCGCGAGGACGAAGACGTCTCGGACGCGGTGCGCGAGATTCTCGAAAACGAAGGCATCGACGTGCAGCTCGACGCAAATTGCCTGAGCGCACGGCCCGACGGCGCCGGCATCGCGATCGGGCTGGACTGCGGCGGCAGCGGCCGCGAAGTGACGGGCTCGCATCTGCTGCTCGCGGTCGGCCGCGTGCCGAACACCGACGATCTCGGGCTCGACCGCGCGGGCGTCGATACCGACGAGCGCGGCTACATCAAGGTCGACGAGCAGCTGCGCACGAACGTCGACGGCATCTGGGCGCTCGGCGACTGCAACGGCCGCGGCGCGTTCACGCATACCGCCTACAACGACTACGAGATCGTCGCGGCGAATCTGCTCGACAACGATCCGCGCAAGGTCTCCGATCGCGTCCCCGCCTATGCGATGTATATCGATCCGCCGCTCGGCCGCGTCGGCATGACGCTCGCGGAAGCGAAACGAAGCGGACGCAAGCTGCTGGTCGGCACGCGGCCGATGACGCGCGTCGGCCGCGCGGTCGAAAAGGGCGAAAGCCAGGGTTTCATGAAGGTGATCGTCGATGCGGACAACCACGCGATTCTCGGTGCATCGATCCTCGGCGTGACGGGCGACGAGGTCGTGCATACGCTGCTCGACGTGATGACGGCCGGGGCGCCCTATACGACGATCAGCCGCGCGATGCATATTCACCCGACCGTGTCGGAACTGCTGCCGACGCTGCTGCAGGATCTGCATCCGGTCGAATGATGCGAGTCGCGCGTGCGTTCGGATCGTGTACCGACGCAGCGATCGATCATGCGCGAAGCTGAACGCGTTCCTCGACGCGTTGAACGCAGGGGACGGCCCGCCGTAGCTACCGATGCACTAGCGCCGCACGGTGGCGCCCGACGCTGCCGCGCCTATCCGGCTTTCCCGGACAGCCCGTGCATCGGCCGCCGCAGCGCGGCGTCGAACGGATTCGTGCGCGGGCCGATCGCCTCGGCCTGGCGGCGCAGCAGTTCGACGACCATCGGCATCCGGTCGTCGCCGAGGCGCGACGCGAGCGTACCGACGCTCAGCGCACCGACCGGATAGCCGGTGCGATCGAGGATCGGCACTGCGACGCCGGCCATCCCGTCGAGCACGCCGCTGTTGCGGCCCGCGTAGCCGAGCTGCCGCACGCGGTCGATCTCGGTGCGCAGATAGACCTCGTCGAGCACGCCGTAGCCGCGAATGCGCGGCACGTTGAAGCGGATCACCTCCTCGCGCTCGGCTTCCGGCAGGAACGCGAGGATCGCGAGGCTGCCCTGCCCGACGCCGAGCGCGACGCGCCCGCCGATGTCGCCGGTAAACGACCGGATCGGAAACGGCCCCTCGCAGAGATCGAGGCACACCGCGTCGAAGCCGCTCTTCACGAGCAGGAAAATCGTCTCGCCGAGGCTCGCGCAGAGCCGCAGCAGCGCGGGCCGGCACAGCGTGCGCATGCTGCTCGGGTTGCCGGCCAGCGCGGCGAGCGCGAAGAAGTCGACACTGAGCCGGTACAGCTTCGAGCGTTCGTCCTGCTCGACCATGCCTTCGGCGATCAGCGACTGCAGGATCCGATGCGCGGTGCCTTGCGTGAGGCCGACCGCCTTCGCGAGATGCGTGACGCGCACGCCGTCCTGCTGCATGCCGGCCAGCGCGCGCAGGATCGCGAACGCCCGCTGCAGCATGCCGGTGCCCGGCGCGCCGCCCGTGTCGGCGGCGTCGCCGTCGGCGGGCGCGGCGCGCGACGTTCCGGGCGAATGCGGTTCGTGCATGCCGGCTCTCCTCGACGATTTCATTGAACGGAATACGGAGCCGCCATTGTCGCCGCATGCGGACGCGCCCGGCATCCGGGTGTGCACGGGATTGACGGGCGTCTTTCGCGGGCCGCTCGGCCTTCATTCACCGGAACGATTTGCTCGCGCTTCGTCATCTCGTTCCATTGACCGGAATTTTTCGGAAATTCCTCTCGTTCAGCAGAATTCTAAATTGACGGTCCGAAATATGGCTGGCTAGAGTCCGCGTCAATGACGCACCGCCATCCGGTGTGCGAATCGGGAGTTCCCCATGTCGTTTCTCACGCTGACGAACCTGACGAAATCGTTCGGCGAGCTGACCGCCGTCGCCGACGTGAACCTCTCCGTCGAACAAGGCGAATTCGTGTCGCTGCTCGGCCCGTCCGGCTGCGGCAAGACGACGACGCTGCAGATGATCGCGGGCTTCGTCGACGTCACGCGCGGACGCATCACGCTCGACGGCCAGGACATCACGCACATGAAACCGAACCGCCGCGGGCTCGGGATCGTGTTCCAGAGCTACGCGCTGTTTCCGCACATGAGCGTCGCGGAGAACGTCGGCTTCGGGCTCGACATGCGCGGCGTCGACAAGGCCGAGCGCGCGGAGCGCATCCGCGCGGCGCTCGCGCTCGTGCGCCTCGATGCGCTCGCGCATCGCTTTCCGCGCGAGCTGTCCGGCGGCCAGCGGCAGCGCGTCGCGATCGCGCGCGCGGTCGTGATCGAACCGCCGGTGCTGCTGCTCGACGAGCCGATGTCGAATCTCGACGCGAAGCTGCGCGAGGAGATGCAGTTCGAGCTGCGCGCGATCCAGCGCAAGATCGGCACGACGACGATCATGGTCACGCACGATCAGTCGGAAGCGCTGTCGATCAGCGATCGCGTGGTCGTGATGGAAGCCGGCCGCATCACGCAGATCGACACGCCGTATCACGCTTATGAACGGCCCGAAAACCGGTTCGTGTCGCAGTTCATCGGCAAGGCCAACCTGCTGCCGGGCACGATCGTCGCGCACGACGGCGACGCGATCCGCATCGACCTCGGGCACGACCTCGCGGAGACGGGCCGCACCGCGCACCTGCCCGCGCACGAACGCGACGTGCGTGTCGGCGATCCCGTCTCGGTCTGCATCCGTCCGGAAAAGCTGCGGCTCTGCACGCCGGGCGCAGGCCGCGTCGCCGCGACCGTCACGAGCCGCTTCTTCCTCGGCAGCCAATGGCTGTATCGCGTCGACAGCGCACTCGGCGAAGTGCTCGTGTGCTGCCAGAACGAAGGCGCCGAGCCGCTCGCGGAAGGCGCGCCGGTCGGCATCGACTGGCACAGCGACGCGGTGCGCGTGATGCGCCGGGAGGCCTGAATGGGACAGCCTACCCGCCCGCTGCAGGCCGACGGCGCACCGGCCGGCGTCGCGCCGCGCAGCGCGGCCGAGCCCGTCCCGGCGCGCGCGGCCGCCGGCCGCGCATGGCGCGCGCGCTGGCGTGCGCATGCGCCGCTGTGGCTGATGTGCGCGCCGGCGTTCGCGCTGTTCGCCGCGCTCGTGCTCGTGCCGCTCGCGATGACGTTCGCGTTGACGTTCTACCGCTTCGACCCGGCCACCGGCCCGATCGCCGCGTTCCAGTTCGGCAACTACGCCGAAGTGCTCGGCTCGCCCTACTTCCATACGATCTTCGCGCGCACGTTCGGCATCGCGGCGCTGACCACCGCGATCTGCGTCGCGATCGGCACGCCCGAAGCGTACGTGCTGTCGAAAATGCGCGACCCGTGGCGCTCGATGTTCCTGCTCGCGATCCTCGCGCCGCTGCTCGTATCGGTCGTCGTGCGTGCATTCGGCTGGAGCATGTTGCTGAACACCGGCGGACTCGTGAACCGCACGCTCGCGCTCGTCGGTCTCGGCCCGTACAAGCTCGAATACACGACGTTCGCGATCGTGATCGCACTCGTGCACGTGATGCTGCCGTTCATGGTGATTCCCGTCTGGACGGCGCTGCAGCGGCTCGATCCGCAAACCGAATACGCGGCGCTGTCGCTCGGCGCGTCGCCGTTCACGACGCTGCGCCGCATCGTCGTGCCGCAGCTGATGCCCGGCGTGTTGTCGGGCAGTCTGATGGTGTTCGGGCTGTCGGCGAGTGCGTTCGCGATTCCCGGCCTGCTCGGCGGGCGCCGGCTCAAGGTCGCGGCAACGGCCGTCTACGACGAATTCCTCGGCTCGCTGAACTGGCCGCTCGGCGCGACGATCGCGGTGCTGCTGCTCGTCGCGAACCTCGTCGTGATGCTCACCTACTACCGCGTGCTCGAACGCCGCTACGCGCGCAGCCTCGGAGGCGCTTCCCGATGAGAAAGAACGGCCCGTTCGCGCTTGCGTTCCATACGCTCGTGATCCTGTTCGTGCTCGCGCCGCTCGCGATCGTCGTGCTGGTCGCCTTCACGCCCGACGAAACGCTGACGCTGCCGACGCGCGGCCCGTCGCTGCGCTGGTTCCGCGCGATCCTCGACTACCCCGACTTCGTCACCGCGTTCGCGAACAGCGTGAAGCTCGCGTTCGCCTCGGCGACGCTGTCGCTCGCGATCGCGCTGCCCGCCGGGCTCGCGATCGGCCGCGCGACGTTTCCCGGCCGCGCGTTCCTGAACGGATTGCTGCTGTCGCCGCTCGTGATTCCCGGCCTCGTGCTCGGCATCGCGCTGCTGCGGTTTTTCGCGCTGATCGGCGCGACGGGCTCGTTCGCGTGGCTCGTGGTCGCGCACATGATCGTGATCACGCCGTTCGTGATGCGTCTCGTGCTCGCGTCGGTCGCCGGCCTCGACCGCAGCGTCGAACAGGCCGCGTGCTCGCTCGGCGCCGATCCGTGGACGACGTTTCGCCGCATCACGCTGCCGATGATCGTGCCCGGCATCACCGGCGGCTGGCTGCTCGCGTTCATCAACAGCTTCGACGAGCTGACGATGTCGATCTTCGTCACGTCGCCGCAGACGGTCACGCTGCCGGTGCGCATGTACATGTACGCGACCGAATCGATCGATCCGATGATGGCGTCGGTATCGACGCTCGTCATCTTCATTACCGCCGGCGCGATGCTGCTGCTCGATCGCGTCTACGGCCTGAACCGCATTCTGATCGGCCAACACTGATGTCCATTCCCGCTTCCCGTTCCCTCGATGCCGCGGACGACGGCGCCCAGTTCGTGCGCCTCGCCGAACGCGACCGCGCGCGCATCGCGTTCACGCTCGACGGCCGGCCCGCGCATGCGCTCGCCGGCGACACCGTGCTCACCGCGATCCTCGTCGCGCAGCGTCGCGTGCGCGTCAGCGAATTCGGCGGCCGGCCGCGCGCTGGCTTCTGCCTGATCGGCGCGTGCCAGGACTGCTGGGTGCGCACGGAGGCCGGCGCGCGCGTGCGCGCGTGCTCGACGCCGCTCGTCGAAGGCATGCGGATCGTCACCGGCGCGCCGCCGGCCGCCACCGGAGACGCACGATGACGGACGCGCTGCGACCGGTGATCGTCGGCGCGGGGCCGGCCGGCGTGCGCGCGGCCGAAGCGCTCGTCGACGCGGGGCTGCGCCCTGTGGTGATCGACGAGAACGCGCGCTGGGGCGGCCAGATCTATCGGCAGCCGCCGGCGGACGGCGCGTTCGTGCGCGGCAAGCGCGCGCTGTACGGCTTCGATGCCGCGAAGGCCGACGCCGTCCACCGGACGATGGCCGCGCTGCTGCCGCACGTCGACTACCGGCCGAACACGCTCGCGTGGGCGTGCGGCGCGGGCCGCGTCGACACGCTGCAGGACGGCCGCGAGACGACCGTGCCGTACTCGCATCTGATCGTCGCGAGCGGCGCGACCGACCGCATGCTGCCGGTGCCCGGCTGGACGCTCGCGGGCGTCTACACGCTCGGCGGCGCGCAGGTCGCGCTGAAGGCACAGGGCTGCGCGATCGGCCGGCGCGTCGTGTTCGCGGGCACCGGGCCGCTGCTGTATCTGGTCGCGTATCAGTACGCGAAGGCCGGCGCGCAGGTCGCCGCCGTGCTCGACACGAGCCCGCTGCGCCGCCAGCTCACCGGTGCGCCCGCACTGCTGCGGTTGCCGTCGACGTTCGCGAAGGGGCTCTATTACATCGGCTGGCTGCGCGCGCACGGCGTCGCGATCGAAACGGGCGTCACGCTCGAGCGCATCGTCGGCGAGCGGCACGTCGCCGCGCTCGCGTGGCGCGCCGCGCGCGGCGACGCGCGGCGAACGATCGACTGCGACGCGATCGGCCTCGGCTTCGGGCTGCGTTCGGAAACGCAGCTCGCCGATCTCGCCGGCTGCCGGTTCCGCTTCGACCCGCTCAATCGCGCCTGGCTGCCCGAGCGCGACGCAGCCGGACGCACGTCGGTGCGCGGCCTCTACGTCGCAGGCGACGGTGCCGGCATCGCGGGCGCTGACGCGGCCGAGGCGTCCGGACGACGCGCGGCGCTCGCCTTGCTCGACGATGCCGGGATCGTCGCGCCGCCGCACCGCGCAGCCGGCAAGCCCGATGCGGCGACGCTCGAGCGCACGCTGGCACGCATCGGCGCGTTCCGCGCGGGCCTCGAAACGGCGTTCGCGCCGCCCCCCGCACTGGCCGCACAGTGCCCGGACGACACGATCGTGTGCCGCTGCGAGGAAATCGACGCCGGCACGCTGCGGCGCTGCATTCGCGGCGGCGAAGCGACCGAGCTGAACCGCCTGAAGGCGCTGACGCGCGCCGGCATGGGGCGCTGCCAGGGCCGCATGTGCGGCGATGCCGCCGCGCTCGTGCTGGCGGCCGAGACCGGCCGGCCTCTCGCTGACGTCGGCCGGTTGCGCGCGCAACCGCCCGTGAAGCCGTTCCCGATCGCGGCGGCACTTGCCGGCGACGACGTCGTCGCGATTCCCGACGAGGCGCGCGATGAGTGAGACCGGTCATTACGACGTCGCGATCGTCGGCGGCGGCCTCGTCGGTGCATCGACCGCGCTCGCGCTCGCGCGGCGCGGGCTGCGCGTCGCGCTGTTCGAGCGTCGGTACTGCGGTGCACAGGCGAGCGGCGTGAACTACGGCGGCGTGCGCTGCCAGGGCCGTCCCGCCGAACAGCTGCCGCTCGCGCTGCGCGCACGGCGCATCTGGGATCGTCTGCCGGAACGGATCGGCATCGACGGCGAATTCGTCGTGTCGGGCCACCTGCGGCTCGCGCGCAGCGACGCCGATCTCGAGGCGCTCCACGCCTACGCGGCGCTCGCGGCCGAACACGGGCTGCCGCTGCGCGTGATGCACGGCGACGCGTTCCGCCGCCGCTATCCGTGGCTCGGCCGCGCGGCGCTCGGCGGTTCGCTCTGCGAGACCGACGGCCACGCGAACCCGCGCATCGTGTCGCCGGCCTTCGCGCGTGCGGCGCGCGCAGCCGGCGCCGACGTATGCGAGCACACGCCGGTCGACGACGTCCGGCACGACGGCACGCGCTTTCGGATCCACGCGCCCGGCCGCACCTGCACGTCGACCTGGCTCGTCAATGCGGCCGGCGCCTGGGCCAACGCGATCGCCGCACGCTTCGGCGAAGCGGTGCCGATGGAGCCCATCTACCCGAACATGTGGGTGACCGAGCCGCTGCCGCCGTTCATCGAGCACAACCTCGGCGTCTACGGCGGCGGCGTCTATGCGCGGCAGGTCGCGCGCGGCAACTGCGTGATCGGCGGCGGACGCGGACACGGCGACGGCGAGTTCGGCCAGCCGTCCGTCGACACGACGCGCGCCGTGATGCGAGACGCATGCGCGCTGCTGCCCGCACTGCGCGACGCGCTGCTGATCCGCACGTGGAGCGGCGTCGAAGGCTGCACGCCCGACCACAATCCGATCGTCGGCGCGAGCCGCACGACGCCGAAGCTGCTGCACGCGTTCGGTTTTTCGGGCGGCGGGTTTCTGCTCGCGCCCGGTGTCGGCGACGTGCTCGCCGATCTCGTGACGACCGGCGAAACCGTCACGCCGCTCGATGCGTTTTCGATCGGCCGCTTCGCGCCGCAAGCCGAACCGACCATCCCTTGCCGTCAACAGGAGACCCAACGATGAAACTGACCGGAACGATCGCGGCGGCCGCCGCGCTCTGCATCGCAAGCGCGACCGCGTCCGCGCCTGCGTTCGCGCAAACGAAAACGATCTACGTCGGCATGAACGGCGGCCCGATGGAAAAGGCGTACACGAGCCAGGTGCTGCCCGACTTCGAGAAGGCCAACAACGTGAAGGTCGTCGTCGTGCCCGGCACGTCGTCGGACGTGCTCGCGAAGCTGCTCGCCAACCGCAGCAAGCCGCAGATCCACGTCGCGTTCCTCGACGACGGCGTGATGGCGCGCGCGGTCAGCCTCGGCGTGTGCCAGAAGCTCGACGATTCGCCGGTGCTGAAGGAGCTCTACCCGTTCGCGCGCATGAAGGACGACGTCGGCGCGGGCGTGCAGCTCGGGATGACGGGCATCGCCTACAACAAGAAACTGTTCGCGGAGAAGGGCTGGGCGCCGCCGACCTCGTGGATGGATTTCGCGAACCCGAAGTACAAGGGCAAGGTCGTGTTCCAGTCGGCGTCGAGCAGCACGTTCGGGCTGCACGGCTTCCTCGCGATCAACCGGCTGTTCGGCGGCAGCGAACAGAACGTCGAGCCGGGCTTCAGCAAGTGGGCGAGCACGGTCGGCCCGAACGTCGTCGAATACATCCCGAATTCCGCGAAGATCTCCGAGATGGTGCAGACCGGCGAAGCCGGCCTGTTCCCGCTCACGCCGACCGGCGTCGGCGATCTGCAGGACAAGGGCATCCCGGTCGCATACGCGAACCCGAAGGAAGGGCCGGTGCTGCTGCTCGTCGACCTCTGCGTCGTCGCCAACAATCCGGACCCGCAGCTCGCGCAGAAGCTCGCGCAGTTCCTGCTGTCCGCGCCCGCGCAGACGAAGGCGGCCGAGGCCGGCAAGCAGATTCCGACCAACCGGCTCGCGAAGATGCCGGCCGCGATGCAGCAGAGCCTCGGCAACATCGACGATCTGGTGCGCAAGGTGACGGTGGTCGACTGGACCGCGATCAACGCGCACCGCGCGCAGTGGGATACGCGCTGGAACCGGCAGATCGAGCGGTGACCGACACGCCGCGTGCGGGCCCGGCCGCGTGCGGCGCGACCATCATTTGCCGGAGTGATGACACTCCTCTTTTTTTGCGGATTTGACCGGAGCGGCAGCGCCGACAACACTCGTCGCGAGTGCCGCACCGGTTCCGAGACGGCACGCATTCGCGTTCCCCACCCGAGTCCGCCATGTATTCAACCGACACCGTGCAGTCCCCGAGCGCCACCCGGCCGCTCGCCGACCGGCAGCTTCGCCGGATCGTCATCGCCTCCGTCGCCGGCAACGCGATGGAGTGGTACGACTTTTTCGTGTACGGCACCGCCGCGGCGCTCGTGTTCGGCCACGTGTTCTTTCCGCCCGGCGCGTCGCCGCTCGCCGGCAGCCTCGCCGCGTTCGCGGCGTTCGCGCTCGGCTTCGTCGCGCGGCCGCTCGGCGGCATCGTGTTCGGCCATGTCGGCGACCGCTACGGCCGCAAGGCGTCGCTGGTCTGGACGCTGCTGATCATGGGCGCGTCGACGTTCGCGATCGGGCTGCTGCCGACCTACGCGCAGGCCGGCATCTGGGCGCCGGCCGCGCTCGTCGTGCTGCGCCTGCTGCAAGGCATCGCGTCCGGCGGCGAATGGGGCGGCGGCGTGCTGATCATCAGCGAGAACGCGCCGCCCGAGCAGCGCGGCTACTACGCGGCATGGAGCCAGCTCGGCGTCGGCGGCGGATTCGTGCTGTCGTCCGCCGCGTTTCTCGCCGCGCAGACGCTGCCGAACGACATGTTCATGACGTGGGGCTGGCGGCTGCCGTTCCTCGCGAGCATCGCGATCTTCGCGATCGGCATCTACATTCGCCGCCACCTGCCGGAAAGCCGCGACTACGAGCAGGCCGGCAAGCGCGGCGCGCATGCGCATCTGCCGATCGTCGAGTGCATCCGGCGTCATCCGAAGGAAATCCTGCTCGCGATGGGCCTGCGCGTGGCCGAGAACGGCGGCGCGTACATTTTCCTCGCGTTCTCGCTCGTCTACGGCAAATACGTCGGCATCCCGAACGGCGTGATGCTGACCGGCGTGATGATCGCGATGATCGTCGAGATGGGCGCGATGCTCGCGTGGGGCCGGCTGTCCGACCGGATCGGCCGCAAGCCCGTCTACCTGATCGGCGCGCTCGGCCTCGTCGCCTGCGCATTTCCGTTCTTCTGGCTGCTCGACACGCGCGTGACGCCGCTCGTCTGGCTCGCGCTGACGGTGTGCACGGCCGTCAGCCACGGCGCGATGATCGGCACGCTGCCGGCGCTCGTCGGCGAGCTGTTCAGTACCGAAGTGCGCTACTCGGGCGTCGCGCTCGGTCATGAAGTCGCGTCGATCTTCGCGGGCGGGATGTCGCCGCTGATCGCAACCGCCTTGCTGCAGCGCTATCAGGCGTCCTGGCCCGTCTCGCTGTTTCTCGTCGCGCTCGGGCTCGTGACCGTCGCGACGCTGTGCGCGATGCGCGAGACGCACGTCGTGCGCGCGGCTGACGCGCGCGGCGGCGACGCGTGACCGCGCGGCCGCCGGTCGCGCGCGGCGGCGGTCGTATGCGCCGCGTCGACCGCGCGGCGGGCCGCTCATGCGCTCGTATCCTCGCGACGGCGCGCGCCGTCGAACGTCGGTGCCAGCCCGAGATGCTCGAGCAGCCGCGCGAACTCGCCGAGCCGCTGCCGCATGTAGGCGGCGACGTCGACGTCCGCATAGTCGTGAAACCCGGAACCCGTGCGCACGCCGTCGCGGCCGGCGTTCATGTTGCGCACGACGCCGTCGGCCGGAGCGAAGCGCGGCCCGATCTCGCCCGCCAGATACGTCGACGCGTAATAGAGGATGTCGCAGCCGCCCCAATCGATGAACTCGAGCAGGCCGAGCACCGCGAAGCGCGGGCCGAAGCCGGTGCGGATCGCGGTATCGATGTCCGCCGCGCTCGCCACGCCTTCCTCGACCATCCGCGCGGCTTCGTTCATCGCGAGCGCCTGGATGCGCGGCACGATATAGCCGGGCGCCGGCCCGCAGATCACCGGCTTCTTGCCGATCCGCACCAGCAGCGCGGCGAGTTCGTCGACCACGTGCTGCGCGGTCGCGTCGCTGCGACTGATCTCGACGAGCGGCATCAGCAGCGCCGGGTTCAGCCAGTGCGCGTTCAGCACACGCGCCGGCCACGCGACGTCGCGCTGCAGTTCGGTGACGACGAACGTCGACGTCGTCGACGCAATCGTCGCATCGGCATCGACATGCGCTTCGAGCCAGCGCAACGCGTCGGCCTTCGCATCGAGCACTTCGGGCAGCGCCTCGAACACGACCTGCGCATCGCGGATCGCGTCGGCCGCGCCGTCGCGCGCGACGTGCGCGATCCGCGCGAGCGCGGCGTCGGCCTGCGCGGCATCGATGCGGCCGAGCGCGACCTGCGCGTGCAGCGGCCGTGCGAGTTCGTCGCGCGTACGCCGGTCGAATGCAAGCCGGCCCGCCGCATCGCGCGCCTTGAAGTCGATCAGCGTCACCTCGAGCCCCGCGAACGCGAAGGCGAGCGCGATGCCCTGCCCCATGCGGCCCGCACCGAGCACATGCACGCGCGTCAGTTCGGCGGCCGGCATCATGCGGCGTCTCCCGTCTCGAGCAGCGTGCGCATCGCGTCGCCCGACAGCGCCGCGAGCCCGAGCCGCTCCAGCGTGCGGCCCTCCGCATACAGGTCGCGCGCGGCCACGGCGCCGGCGATCGCGAGCAGCCCCTGTGCGACGGGCGTCGGCACGCCGGCCCAGCGTCCGCACGACACGAGGAAGGACAGGCCGAGCCGCGTGTCCTCGAGCATGTAGCGATGCGCGCGCAGATCGATCTTCTCGCGCCAGTCGCCGCTGTCGGTCAGCTTGCCGTGCGCGCCGCGTCCGTACATCCATTCGTCGCCGTCGGCCGCGTAGTGATCCGCGAGCGGAAAGTGCGGCGCGCGATAGCCGAGCGCCTCGCGCACCGCGATCCGCTCCGCATCGAGCGCGTTCGTCACCGCGCGGATCGACGGCTGCGTGCCTTCGTTGTGGATGTCCCACGCATCAAAGTGTTCGAGCGGCCCCGCGTTCATCAGGATCAGCGGCGGATGGATCACCGGCCCTGCATTCATCAGCGCGCCGGACAGCGCGTCGTCGAGCGGCTCGACCGACGGATAGCCGGCGCGCAGCACGTCGAACGCCCAGCTTGCCTCGCGCGCGGGAAACACGCCCGTCGGCAGGCGCGTCGCATACGCGCTGATCACGACGTTGCCGTCGCCATGCTTGCGCACCAGATACGGCAGCGTGCCCGTCTCCGCGAAGGCGAAGCGTGCACGGTTGCCCGCGCGCGCCGCCGCACGCGCGAAGACGAAGCTGCCGAACGTGCCGGGCGGCAGGAACACGACCTGGCCGTCCTCGAGCAGCGGCGCGACGTCGGCGGCCAGCGCGTCGTGCGATGTCGCGGGCAACGGCACGACGACGAGCTGTGCGCCGCGCAGCGCGGCGCCGAGATCGTCGGTTGCGCGAATCGCGCCGCGCGCGTCGTCGACCGGCACGGTGCGCGTGCCGCGCGCGTCCGTCACCGTCAGCGCGCCGAGCGCGCGCAGTCGCGCGTGCGGCGCGCGATCGCGCCGCCACCACGCGACGTCGTGCCCCTTCTCGAACAAATCGATCGCGGCCGCATGGCACCCGTGGCCGCCGCCCAGTACACAAACCTTCATCGTCGTCTCCCGGTAAATGAGTGGTTCCGAGACTACGCGGCCGCCCGTGCCGCGTCGCTTCAAAACGCGCAACGGCGCGCCCGATCGCGCAACGCAATCGCGTACGTGTGCAGCCGGCCGCTGCGCAGCCCTACCCGACACGAGGCCCGCGTATGGACATCGCCCTTTCCCGACACGCACCGAACCGGCTCGGCACGCTGCATGCACCCGACGAAGTCGAACGCGCGGTCGCGCACCGGCTCGGCCCGCACCGGATGGCCGCACATGGTCGCGATCCGTTTCACGCGGAGCTGTACGAGGTGCCGCTGCACCATGGCGCGCTGCTCGAGCTCTGCTACGGCCGCGAGACGCGTATCGACTTCGGCGACGATGCCGACCACTTCCTGTTCCGGCTGACGTTGTCGGGCAGGTGCGAACTGCAGGCGGGACAAGCGATCGTGCACGCGGGGCCCGGCGAACTGACCGTGTCGTCGCCGGCGCGCGCGAGCCGGCTGCGCACGAGCCGCGATTGCCGCAACCTCGTGCTGCGGCTCGAACGCCGCGCGCTCGAACGCAAGCTGCAGGACATGCTCGGCACGACGCTCGCGCGGCCGCTCCAGTTCGAAGTCGATGCGGGCCGCCACCGCGCCGGCGCCGCGCTCGTGCTACCGACCTTCGACTATCTGTGCCGGCTCGGTACGCAGCCCGCACTCGGCGCGGCCGCGGCGACGTTCCGCGCGGATCTCAGCGCGTGGCTGATGTCGCTGCTGCTCACGCATCTGCCGCATTCGTACAGCGACGCGCTCGTGCGCGGCACGCCTCCGCTGCCCGCGCCGGTGCGCCGCGCATGCGCGCACGTCGATGCGCATCTCGGCGAGCCGCTCGCGCTCGCCGCCCTGGCGCGCGTCGCGGGCGTCGCGCCGCGCACGCTGCAGCACGCGTTTCGCACCTTCCTGAACACCACGCCGGCCGCGTACGTACGCGAACGCCGGCTCGCCGCCGTGCACGCGGCGCTGCAACGCGGCGACGCGCGCAGCGTGACCGACGTGCTGCTCGCGCACGGCATTCACGGTTTCGGTCATTTCGCGAAGGCGTATGCGCGGCGTTACGGCCATCCGCCTTCCGTCACTGCGAGGCAACCGCGATGACGCCTTCCGTTCCCGGCCGCCCGCCGCCGACCGATGCCGACGCGTGCGACGGATTGCGCGTGCAGGACCTCGATCTGAATCTGCTGAAGACGTTTCGCGCCGTCTACGCGGAGCGGCACGTCGGCCGCGCGGCGCTGCAGCTCGGCGTCACGCAGCCGTCCGTGAGCCATGCGCTCGGCCGGCTGCGGCTGATGTTCCGCGACGCGCTGTTCGTGCGCACCGGCACCGGTGTCGAACCGACGCCGCGCGCCCAGCGGCTCGCCGTATCGGTCGATCAGGCGCTCGCGATCCTGCAGCACGTGCTCGACGAAGGGTGCCGTTTCGCGCCCGACACGACGCAGCGCGTGTTCCGGCTGCACATGAGCGACTTCGCGGCGAGCGCCTTCCTGCCGACGCTGCTCGCCGAATTCGAGCGCCGCGCGCCGGGCGCGGTGATCGAGACGCTGCACGTCGATGAATGCCAGCTGAACGTCGCGCTCGAATCGGGCCGCATCGATTTCGCGCTCGGTCACTTCGCCGACGCGTCGAGCCATTTCCAGCGCACCGCGCTGTTGCACGAACGCTGCGTACTGCTGATGCCGCGTCGCACCGCGCGGCGCGTCGCGCTGCCCGACGATTTCGTGCTCGACGGCGATGCACCCGACACGCTGCGCTTCGTCGCCGTCACCTCGCATCCGCAATCGATGCAGCTGCTCGACCGGCACGGTCTGATGCCGCGCGTGCGCGTGGCGCTGCCCGATTTCATGGTGGTGCCCGCGCTGCTGCAGCGCGGCGACTACGCGCTGATCCTGCCGGAGACGATCGCGCTCACGTTCGCCGCGCAGCAGCCGTGCACGCTCCACGCTGTCGCCGGCGCCGGCGAATGGGCGGTCAATGCGTACTGGCACCGGCGCTTCGATGCCGATCCCGGTCATCGCTGGCTGCGTGCGCTGCTGCTCGAACTGTTCAGCATCGGCACGCTCGCACCGTTCGACGCATGGCTCGCGCCACAGCCGCCCGCGTGCGCGTGAGCGCGCGGGACTGCGCCCCCGTGCGCGCCGCCATGCGTTCAGAACGACGTGACGATGCCGGCGACGAGCGAGCTCGCGGTCGCGCCCGCTGCGGCGACCGCGACGCCGCCGCCCGCCGCGCCGTTCACGACGAAGCGCGCATGCGCGCCATTGCGCACCATCGCCGCGCCCGTGTACAGCACCGTACGTTTCGACAGCGGATAGTCGAGGCGGATGCCGTACGAGTCGGCATTGCCGTCGCTGTCCGCGACCTTCCGGTAATGGCCCGCGCTCAGCAGCAGCGACGCGCGCCCGATCGGCACCGTCGCGCTGAGTTCGACGATGTCGCTGTGCGGATACGCGCTCTGCGCATCGATCGCGGCCGCGACGTCCGACCCGCCGCGATGCCGCAGATAGAGCGCGGCGATCTTCACGACGCGGAAGTCGTACGAGATCGCGCCGAGCGTGTAGTTGCCGTTCGCGGCGCGACTCGTCGCACCGAGCGTCGACGCGGCGACCGGACTGAACTTCTGCTGCATGTAGTCGACATCGATCGACAGGCCGCCGCGTACGTAGTTGATGCCCGCGCCATAGGTATCGCCAAGCGTCGACGGCTGCCCGGCCGCGCCGTTCGCGCCGCGTGCGGCCATCGCGCGCAGCATGAAGCCCGCGTAGCGCGGCGACGTATAGCGCAGCGAGTTGCGCACGCGCAAAAACGCCGGGCCGACGAAGTTGTTCGTCGCGTTGCCCCATGCGAGCCCCGCGCCGAGGCCGGGCAGGCTGTACGTGACGAGCGTCGTGTGCAGGATCGTATAGAGCTCGCCGAACTGCACGCCGCCGAACGGGCCCGTGATGCCGACCCAGGCTTCGCGACCGAACAGCGCGTTCGGGTTCGACAGCGCGCCGCTGGCGGCGTTGAAGCCGTCTTCGAGCTTGAAGATCGTGGCGTAGCCGCCGCCGAGATCCTCGACGCCCTTCAATCCCCACTGCGACGCCCACAGATTGCCGCTGCCCATCCGGGTCACATGGTTCGGCCCCGCATTCGCGTATTCGATCGCGGTGTCGATGCGCCCGTACAGCGTCACGCTCGATTGCGCAGCCGCCGGCAGCGCCGCGCTGGCGAGGAGCGCGGCCAGCAGTACGGCGAGCCTGCCGGCGCGCCCGTTCGAATCAGTCATCTTCGTCGTCCCGTAGAAAGTGCGGCGCACGCATGCCATGCGACGCATCGTGTGAAACGCGTTCGCAGTCGCTGGCGAACGGCATCGGTCAAAACCGGCCCGAGTCTAGGAACGACAATTTCGGACGTCGACGCAACGCGCTCTATAACGCTTATAGATGCGCCGCATGATGCGCGTGAGCCCCGCCCGACGCGCCGCACGCGGCGCATCGCGCGCGCGACCCTGGTGTTTTCTTTATTCGTGTCGGTGAATGTCCGTGTCGCGCCGCTGTCACTCCGGCTATGGCAACCGAAATTGGCCGACTACGCTGCGTGTCCGATCGTGCGATCCCCGAGCTTTTCGACCTGTTCGACCTTTTCGCACCGCGACGGCGGCCGCCAGCGGGACCGGCGCCGCGCATTCCCCTCGCCCGCTGCTGGAGAATCCGCATGTCCGCATCCCTGCCCCGCGCTGCCGACGGCAAGCGCTATACGTACGAGTGGTACGTCGTCGTCATCTGCATGCTTGCGTATGTCTTTTCGTTCGTCGATCGCCAGGTGCTCGTGCTGATGATCGAGCCGATCAAGCGCGACCTGCATCTGACCGATACGCAGTTCAGTCTGCTGAACGGCTTCGCGTTCTCGCTGTTCTACGCCGTGATGGGCCTGCCCGTCGCCTATCTCGCCGATCGGTATGCGCGCCCGCGCATCATCTCGCTCGGCATCGCGCTGTGGAGCATCGCGACCGCGCTGTGCGGGCTCAGCCAGCACTTCGTGCACATGTTCGTCGCGCGCATGGGGGTCGGCGTCGGCGAAGCCGCGCTGTCCCCCGGCGCCTATTCGATGCTCGCCGACTACTTTCCGAAGGAGAAGCTCGGCCGCGCGATCGCCGTGTATTCGCTCGGCTCGTTCATCGGCGGCGGCGTCGCGTTCCTGATCGGCGGCTACGTGATCGCGCTGCTCAAGCATGCGAGCGCGTTCACGCTGCCGATCGTCGGACAGGTGCATGCGTGGCAGGTCACGTTCCTGATCGTCGGGCTGCCCGGCCTGCTCGTCGCGCTGCTGTTCGTCGCGACCGTGCGCGACCCGCAGCGCAAGGGGCTCGCGCAGGACCGCTCCGGCGCCGTGCGGCGCGTATCGATGCGTGATTCGCTGCGTTTCGTCGGCACGCATCGCGCGACGTTCGCGTGCCACTATCTCGGCTTCTCGTTCTATGCGATGACGCTGTACTGCCTGCTCAGCTGGACGCCCGCGTTCTATATCCGCCGTTTCGGGATGACGGCCGTCGAAGCCGGCTATACGCTCGGCATCGTGTTGCTCGTCGCGAACACGGCCGGCGTATTCTGCGGCGGCTGGCTCAACGACTGGCTGCTGCGTCGCGGCCGCGTCGATGCGCCGATGCGCGCGGGCGCAATCGGCGCCGCGTGCATGATCGTGCCCGCCACGCTGTTCACGCAGCTCGACGCGCTGCCGGCGTCGCTCGCCATGCTCGTGATCGCGATGTTCTTTGCGTCGTTTCCGATGCCGACGTCGACCGCCGCGATGCAAACGCTCGCACCGAACCAGATGCGCGCGCAAATCTCCGCGCTGTTCCTGCTCGTCTCGAACCTGATCGCGCTCGGCATCGGCACGACCGTCGTCGCGCTGTTCACCGATCGCGTGTTCGGCGCGCCGGCGGCGGTCGGTCACTCGATGTCGATCGTCAACGTCGCGGCGGCCGCGCTCGCAGCGCTGCTGCTCGGCGCCGGCTGCCGCCACTATCGCCGCAGCCTCGAGCGCGAGCGCGGCCACGTCCAGGCGGCCGCACCCGCCGGCGATAGCGCGCCCGGCGCGATCCCCGCGCCTAACTGCGCCGCGCGCTGAGCCCGCTCACACCCGCCAGTTATCCACCCGATTGATTAGGGCATCGTTTTTTAATCGATTTGATTTATGCGATGCCGCTCCCTATTCTCGATCGCATCACGGCGCGACGGGTGTCGCGCCGGCTTTCCCGATCCCCACGGAATCGACTCATGCAAGCCAATCGCCACCAGGTCCGGATCGACGCGCTGATCGACGCGGCGCAGGACATCCGCTGTTTCCGCGTGTCGCGCGTCGACGGCCAGCCGCTCGACGCATACGAACCGGGCGCCCATATCGACGTCACCGCGCCGTCCGGCATCACGCGCCAATACTCGCTGTGCGGCCGCCCCGACGAGCGCGGCAGTTATCTGTTCGCCGTGAAGAAGGAAACGCAGTCGCGCGGCGGGTCGCGTTCGCTGCACGACGACGTCCGCGTCGGCACCGAGCTGTCAATCGGCACGCCGCGCAACCTGTTCCGGCTCGTCGACGACGCGAGCGAACACGTGCTGATCGCAGCCGGCATCGGCATCACGCCGCTGCTGTCGATGGCGTATGCGCTCGCGCAGCGCGGCGCCCGCTACCGGCTCCACTATTTCGCGCGCAGCCGCGACCATGCGGCGTTCGTCGACGAACTGTCGGCCGAACCGTTCGCATCGCACGTGACGTTCCATTACGGCGTCGAGCGCGACGCGCTTGCGCGCGAACTCGGTCGCTGCGTCGAATCGGTCGACGCGCAGGCACACGTGTACACCTGCGGCCCTGCGCCGTTCATGGACGCGGTGATTGCCGCCGCCGCGACGCGCGTGCCGGACGACGCGATCCATCTCGAGCGCTTCGCGGCCGAACCGGCTGTCGCCAGCGACGCCGCGAACGCAAGCGCATCCGAAGGCTTCGAGGTGCGGCTACAACGCAGCGGTCAGTCCGTGCGCGTCGCGCCCGACACGTCGATCGTCGACGCGCTCGCGCGTATCGGCATCGAAGTCGACACGTCGTGCGGCGAAGGCGTGTGCGGCACCTGCATGGTGCCGGTCGTCGACGGCGAGCCCGACCACCGCGATCACTGCCTCAGCAAGGCCGAACGCGCGAGCAATTCGGTGATCTGCTGCTGCGTGTCGCGCGCGCGCTCGCCGGTGCTCGTGCTCGATCTATAAACGGCGCGCGGCCGCGAGCGCGTCACGCGCCGTCGAAGCGTTCGACGATCTCCGCAAGCAGTGCACGCATCCACGTAATGCCTTCGTCCTCGTGGAAATGCTCATGCCAGTGCATCGTCACCGGGGCGGGCGGCAGCGGCACCGGCAGCGCGTAAAGCCGGAACGCGTTGTCGCGGTTCAGGATCTGCGCGAGCCGCTTCGGCAGCGTGGCATACAGGTCCGTTACCTGCAGCACGCCCGGCAGTGCGACGAAGTGCGGCACTTCGAGCGCGACGTTGCGGCCGACGCTCTGCGCGCGCAGCGCGTCGTCGAGCGCGTGATGGCTGTGCTCGACCGACTTCACGTTGACGTGCGCGGCCCGCACGAACTGCTCGAGCGTCAGTGCCGCGCCGCTCGGCAATCCGCGCCGGCGGCCCGTCATGCAGACGTAGGTTTCCTCGAACAGCAGCTGATGGCGCGTGCGCGGCATCAGCTCCGGCAGATTGCCGATCGCGAAATCGAGCCGGCTCGCGCGCAGCGCTTCCTCGATCGCCTCGACCGGCATCGGCTGCACGCTGAGCGTCACGCGCGGCGCACGCTCGCGCAGTGCGCGGCAGATCGCGGGCAGATACGCCATCTCGCCGGCATCCGACAGCGACAGCCGGAACGTGCGCGTGCTCGTCGCCGGATCGAAGCGCTCCGCATAGCGCAGCGCGACGCGCACCATGTCGAGCGCCTTGCCGACGATGCCCGCGAGTTCGAGTGCGACGGGTGTCGGCTGCATGCCCGCGCGCGTGCGCACGAACAGCGGATCGTCGAACAGCGTGCGTAGCCGTCCGAGCGAATAGCTGACGGCCGGCTGCGACAGCGCAAGCCGCTCGCCGGCCTTCGTCAGGTTGCGTTCCTCGACGATCGCCTGGAACACCCGCAGCAGGTTCAGATCGAGATGATCGACCGACGTCATGCACCCTCCGCTATTCGTCAAATTGATGCGTGAACGCATTCTAAATCAGTGAAGCGGATGCGACGACCGACGGCTGCGCAGCCGGCGCGCGGCGCGCCGTTACGCGACCGGGCGGCGGAACATGTCGACGATCAGCGCGCGTAGCCACGCGATACCGGGATCCGCCGAAAACTGCGCGTGCGTATGCAGGTCGATTTCGATAGGCGGCAGCACGAACGGCAACGGCAGGATCCGGAATGCGCGGCCGCGGTTGAAGCGCTCCGCGACGCTGCGCGGAAAGATGATGGCGAGATCGGTATGCTGGACGATCTCCGGCGCGACGATGAAATGCGGCAGGCGCAGCACGATGGTGCGTTCGACCTGCAGCTCGTCGAGCCAGGTTTCGACCATCCGGTGCCCGGTCGCGTCGCTGCTCGCATAGATATAGCGCAGCGCGGCCAGGTCGGCCTGCGTCGGCGTGCGCTTGCGCAGCGGATGCCCGGCACGCACCATGCACACGTGCTCGTCCGTAAAGAGCGGCTCGCTCACGCATCCGGGGCCCGGATCCGGCACATAGCCGAGCGCGAGATCGATCTCACCGCTGCGCATCGCGGCACCGACCGCTTCCACAGCGGCGCTCGCGATCTCGACGCGCACGCCCGGTGCGACTTCCGCGAGCCTCGCGAGCAGCGGCGGCAGGAAGTAGAACTCCGACATGTCCGACATCGAAATGCGGAACACGCGGCTCGCGGTGGCCGGATCGAAATGCGCGACCTGCTGCACGGCGAGGTCGATGATGTCGAACGCGCGCGTCAGCGGCCCGTGCAACTGGCGCGCGGCATCGGTCGGCGCCATGCCGGCCGGCGTACGCACGAACAGCGGATCGTCGAACAGATTGCGCAGCCGCCGCAGCGCGTGACTGACGGCCGGCTGCGTCAGCCCGAGCCGTTCGCCGGCCGCGGTCAGGCTGCGCAGCTCCGAGATCGCGAGGAACACGCGCAGCAGATTGAGATCGGTGACGACCGGATGGGACTTGTTCATGGCGCTCGTGAACCGCCGGTAGGATGCGCGACGCCGCGCGCCGGCCGCCGTGTCGCGTGCAGGTCACCGCGGACGGCCGGCGCCGCGCAGCGCGCGGGCTATTCGGCGCATGTTATCTCACAAACGCGGCTCGCCATCGGGAAGTGCGGCGTCGCACCGGTAAACGGCGGCAAGGCCTCGAAGTCGCGGCGCATCAGCATGCGCACTGGCGATGCGAGCGCGTCGGCCAGCGCGCCTGCATCGTCGAACACGACCTTGTTGCGCTGCATGGCCCGCGCGCGCGGGACCGGCAGCGCGCTTCGATAGTCGATGCGCGTATAGATCTCGATCTCGCGAATGCCGGGCAGTTGCGCCATCAGCGGCGGATGATGGTCGAGATAGTGCGACAGCCACGCGTTCGCGTCCGCGGCCTCGCCCTCGTAGCTGACGAGGTACGTGCAGCATTGCGCGCCCGCGCGTGTGCCGGCCAGCGGCACGCGGCGCACCGCCATCGCCTGCTGCGCGACGCGCAGCCCGGCGGCGGCGCAGCGTTCGACGAACGCGCGCGCCGCGCCGGCCGGCGCGAGCATCGCTTCAAGTGCGTCGAGATCGTCGAAATAGCATTGCAGCACGCATGCGGGCGAACGCGGACGCGGCACCGGATCGGCGCGATCGGCCGCGAATGCGGCCGGCCGGTGCACGATCCATCGCGCGAGCCCGCGCATGCCGCGCAACGCGTCCGGTGCCGGCGCGACGTCGGGCGACGCCGCGTGCGCGTCGTAGTCGCCGTGCTCGGCAATCAGGAACAGGCACACCTCCATGCGTCACCCCGCGTGCACGGCAAGCGGATGCGCGAGCCGATGAAACGCGCGGCCGAAATAGATCAGTCCGTCGCCGGGCGAGCGCAGCGCGATATGGTCGATCTCGACGAACATCACCGAATGCGAGCCGACCGCCTTGCTGTCGATGATGTGCCCTTCCAGGCTGACGTTCGCGTCGGCGAGCACGGGCACGCCGGTCGCGCCGTCGACCCAGCGCGTATCGTCGAAGCGCGCGTCGCCGGGCGTTTGCGTCATGCCGGCAAACGCCTGCGCGATCGACTCGCACCCGGACGGCAGCAGATTGATCGCGACGCGCCCGTTGCCGCGCATGATGTCGTGCGCGCGGCTGCCGCGGTTGATGCAGACGAGCATCGTCGGCGGCGCATCGGTCACCGAGCAGACCGCGCTCGCGGTGATGCCCCAGCGGCCGCGCGCGCCGTCGGTCGTGATGACGTTCACGCCGGCCGGCAGGCGCGACATCGCCTCGCGAAAGTTTCGCCGGACGTCGTCGAGGGGGGTCGAATGACTCATCGATGGCTCCTGTTCGTCAAAACGCATAGCGGCGGCGTTCACGGATACGGCGTGACGGGATCGACGCCGGCGAACAGCGCGCCCGAGCCGTCGTAGGTCGCTTCGCCGAGAAACGCGTGCTGCGTGACGACGATCGAATCGCGCACCAGCTGCTGCAGGCGGTTTTCGCGGTAGATCGCCGCCGTTCCCGCGAGCTGATAGGCCTGCATCACGACCTTCGCGCAGACCTGTGCCGCATGCGTCGCGCTCAGGCGCAGCAGATTCGCCTGCGACGGCGAAACGGGCCGACCCGCGACGAGCGACGCCCACACCTGTTCCGCAGTCTCGTAGAAAAAGGCGCGCGCACTGCGCCAGTCGGCCTCGGCCTTCGCGAGGCCTGCGCGGTAGTACGGCCGGTCGCCGAGGCGCGGCGCGCCCGTCGTGGTCTTCGTCGCGCCGGACATCGCGGTCAGCAGATCGAGCGCCGCGCGCGCGAGGCCGACGTTGACGGCCGCATGAACCTGCGCCTGATACGCGACGGCCGGATAGCGGTACAACGGTTCGTCAACGGTCGGCTCGCCGCCGCGCACGAAGGTCCATGCATCGGCGACGAACGTGTCGTCGAGCGCGAGGTCGTGGCTGCCGGTGCCCTGCATGCCGACCACGCGCCAGTTCTCGACGATCTCGACTTCGGCGGCCGGAAACACCGCGGTGAACGGCTTGCCCGGCGCGCCGCCGCCTTCGCCCGCGGCACCGCCGATGCCGACGCCGATCCAGTCGGCCCCTTTGCAGCCGCTCGCGAAACGCCAGCGCCCCGACACACGATAGCCGCCCGGCACGCGTTGCGCGGGCTGCAGCGGATAGAGGCCGCCCGCGAACACCTGGTCCGGCCCGCTCGCATAGATCGTACGCTGCGTGTCGAGCGGCAGCGCCGCGAGATACGTGTTCGCGGAGCCGAACGCGGCGACCCACGCGGCCGAGCCGTCCGCGACGGCGATCCGCTCGAGCATCGCGACGAACTCATGCGGGGGCAGCGCATCGCCGCCGAACTGCTTCGGCGTGCCGGCGCGGAAGATGCCCGCGCGCTTCATCAGCGCAATCACGTCGCGCGGCACATGCGACAGCCGGTCGAACTCGTCGCGCCGCCGCTCGACTTCGGCAATCACCGCATCGAGCGGCAGCGGCGACGTGTCGTCGGTTTGCGGCGCCAGCCCGGAAGGCGCGGCCGGCTCGAATGGGCGAACGACGGTGGAAGTTTGCATGGCGATGTCCTGATCCTGAATTGACGAAGGGAAAGCGAAGAGGCAAGCGGCGTTCAGCGCACGCGGTGCGCGTCGCGCGCCGCCTTCGGATAGGTTTCCGGCGCGATACAGGTCGCGACGATGGTGATCGCGCCGAGCACGATCAGATAGATGACGATCGGCGCCGCGCTGCGGTAGTGCGCAAGCAGTGCGGTCGCGATCATCGGCGACAGGCCGCCGCCGAGCACCGACGCGATCTCGCGTCCGATGCCGAGCCCCGAGAACCGCAGCCGCACCGGCAGCAGCTCGCTGATGAACGCGGGCTGCGCGCCTTCGAGAATCCCGATCGCGACGCTGTTCGCGAGGATCAGCGCGACGAGCACATACTCGAACCGGCCCGACTGCAGCAGCACGAAATACGGGTAAGCGATCAGCACGACGGCGATTGCGCCGAACAGGTACACCGGCTTGCGGCCGATCCGGTCGGTGAGCCGCCCGGCCGCGAGCGTCACCGGAATCATCAGCAGCATCGAGATCACGAGCCCGCTCAGCAGCCACGACGCGTCGAGACCGATGAACTTGCCGTAGGCGAGCGAAAACGAGAAGAGCAGGTACGACACCGCGCCTTCGCCGAAGCGCAAGCCGAACACGGTCGCGACCGCGCGCGGGCACTCGCGCAGCACGTCGACGAGCGGTGCCGCGCTCGCGTGCTGCTCGGAACGCACGTGCTCGAACGCCGCACTTTCGCCGACCGAGCGGCGCATCCACAGGCCGAAGCCGACCAGCACGATGCTCGCGAGAAACGGGATGCGCCAGCCCCAGCTTTCGATGTCGGCAACGGGCAAGCGCTGCACGAGCAGAAACGCGGCGGTCGACAACACGAAGCCGAACGCGGCGCCGCACGGGCTCCACGCGGCGAGCGCACCGCGCCGCTCGGCGGGCGCGTTCTCGTGGATCAACAGGATGCTGCCGCTCCATTCGCCGCCCGCGGCGAGCCCCTGCAGCACGCGCAGCAGCACGAGCGCGATCGGCGCGGCGATCCCGATCTCGCGATAGGTCGGCAATAACCCCATCCCGGCAGTCGCGACGCCCATCGTCAGCATCGTCAGCATCATCACGGTCTTGCGGCCGTACCGGTCGCCGATGTGGCCGCACAGCAGGCCGCCGATCGGTCGCGCGACGAAGCCGACCGTGAAGCCGCCGAACGCGGCGATCGTGCCGGTCAGCGGATCGGTGCCGACCGGAAAGAACAGCTTGCCGAACAGCAATGCGGCGGCCGTGCCGTACAGAAAGAAGTCATACCATTCGAGCGCTTGTCCGACCACCGCGGTCGTGACCGCACGGCGAACCGAACCGGCTTGGCGGGAGACGGATAGCGTGACCGTCGAGGTGGGTGCGGATGAGTTCATCGGAGGTTTCCGAAAAGAATGTCAGGGATCCTGCTGAACCGGCAGTCGGCGGCAGCCATGCGATCGAGTCGATGCTGCGTGCGACCCACGATAAGAGCGGCCCCCGATCGCGGTCAAATTACCGCCAAAAATGCCCGTCATGAATCGCGTGCATGGTCGCCGCGCGGCGAACGCCGCCATCGCGTTATCCACGGGATTTATCCGACTGCCGTTTTTAGATCGATTTGACCGATGCGCAGGCGGCGACGAAACTGGCTTCGTGATCCGCCCGAGGCACGTATGCCGACGTCTCGGTCCCTCGCACTCTTTCCCCACGACGACGATGAACGACATTCCGTATCAGACGATCGACACGCGTGCGCTGCATGGTCTCGCGCAACCCGACCGCATCGCACCCGCGCTCTATCACGACCCGGCACTGTTCGAAGCCGAGCTCGACCGCATCTTCTACCGCACCTGGATCTGGGTCGCGCACGATAGCGAATTGCCGCGCCCCGGCGACTTCATCACGACGACGATCGGCCGCCAGCCGGTAATCGTCGTGCGTGACAAGACCGGCGAAGTGAACGTGCTGCAGAACCGCTGCCGCCATCGCGGCGCGACCGTCTGCGAAGCGCACAAGGGCAACGCGAAAGGCTTCACGTGCCCGTATCACAGCTGGTCGTACGCACTCGACGGCACGCTGCGCGCGCTGCCGTACGGCGACGGCTACGAAGGCGTGTGCGACAAGGGCGATCTGCCGCTCGTGAAGCTGCGCGTCGGCGTGTATCAGGGGCTGATCTTCGCGAGCTTCAACGACGGGATCGAGCCGCTCGAGGACTTTCTCGGCGGCGCAAAGCCGTGGATCGACCTGTTCATGAAGCAGGGCGCCGGCTATCCGATCAAGGCCAACGGCGAACACAAGTTCCGCTTCAAGGGCAACTGGAAGATCCAGCTCGAGAACACGACCGATCTCTATCACTTCCCGGTCGTGCACAAGTCGTGGATGAAGTCGATCGACGACGAGACGGCCGCCACGATCACGAGCTTCATGACGAGCGACGCCGCGTTCTGCCGTTCGCTCGGCAACGGCCACAGCCTCGCGGTACTGATGCCGGAGCTCGTCGATCTCGACGACGACGACGGCGCACCGTTGCCCGAGCGCTTTGCGCCGCTCGCCGCGAAGCTCGCCGAGCGGCACACGCCGGACGAAGTGCGGCGCATCGTACGTTCGCTGATGGGCGTCGGCTTCAACCTGAATCTGTTTCCGAATCTCGCACTGTCGATGGCGTTCTTCCGCGTGCTGCGGCCGATCTCTGCGACCGAGACCGAGATCCGTCACGTCGCGCTCGCGATGGACGGCGGCCCCGAAGAAGCGAACCGCGAGCGGCTGCGGATCCACGAGCACTTTCAGGGTCCGTTCGGCTTCGGCAGCCCGGACGACGCGGAAGCGTGGGAGCGCGTGCAGCGCGGCGCGTACGCGGGCCCCGACGTGCCGATCCTCGTGAACCGCGGGCTGAACCGCGAGACCACCGCCGCAAACGGGGAAAAGACCGCGCACGCGACCGACGAAACGGGCATGCGCGAAGCGTATCGGCAATGGCGCACGATGATGGAGCAAGCATGATGGACGACCGCAACGCACTTTTTTCGCAGCAGACCTTCACGCGCGCGGTCGAGTTCGTATGGCGCGAAGCGGAGATGCTCGACCGCCGCGACTATCGCGCATGGCTCGACCTGTGGGATCCGGCCGGCCACTACGTGGTGCCGATCGATCCGCAGACGACCGACTTCGCCGCGACGCTGAACTACGTGTTCGACGATCGCGACATGCGCGAGAAGCGCGTGCAGCGCATGCTGTCGGGCTACTCGGCGTCCGCGTCCGATGCGGCGCGCACCGTGCGCACCGTGTCGCGCTTCACGCTCGAAAGCAGCAGCGCCGATACCGTGGAGCTGAAGTCCGCGCAGGTCGTCGTCGCGTACAAGCGCGGCACGACGACGTTGTTCGCGGCCGACGTCACGCACCGCCTGCACGTCGATGCGGAAGGCGAATTGCGGATCGCCGAAAAGGTCGTGCGGCTGATCGATTCGACGGGAGCGCTGAGCGCGATCGGCTTCCTGCTGTAACGCGGATGCCGGTGCGCGGCTGCAGTCGCGCCGTGCACCGGCCGTGCGCGAATGCGCGCATCCGCTTACACGCCTCAATTACCCGCCTCGATTCCGCGAACCACCATGCCCACACTCGAAGTCTTTCTGCCGGCCGGCCACGACGATGCACGCAAGGCCGAACTGATTGCGCGCCTCACGCACGCGACCGTCGACGCGATCGGCGCACCGGCCGAATCGGTACGCGTGCTGCTGACCGAACTGCCCGCGACGCACATCGGCCTCGGCGGCCGCAGCGCGGCCGACGGCGCGCCGCCCGCGCTACCGGTGATCGTCGCGATCCTGATCGCCGGCCGCACCGACACGCAAAAGCGCGCGCTGATCGCGGCGCTCTCCGATGCCGGCGCAAACGTGCTCGACGCACCGCTGCAGGCGACGCGCGTGATCATCAAGGACATCCCGAACACCGACTTCGGGATCGGCGGCCAGACCGCACGCGCGTTGGGGCGCTGATCGTGCCACGCATGCCGCCGGCCGCCTGCAACACGTGCCCTGCGCTACGCGCGCGCGTCGGCGAGCGGCAGCGTCACGCGGCAGTCGAGTCCGCCTCCCTCGGCGCGACGCGCGGCGATGCGGCCACCGTGACGCGTCACGATGCTCTTGCACAGCGACAGTCCGATGCCGTTGCCGCCGGCCTTCGACGACGAAAAACCGTCGAACAGCCGATCGTGAGCATCGTCGGCCACACCGGGCCCGTTATCGACCGCGCGCAGCTCCGCGAGCGCGCCGACCTGCGCGGTGCCGAGCGTCAGCATGGGTATCGCGCGCTCGCAGCCGGCGAAGGCCTCGATCGCGTTGAATGCGAGATTCAGGATCACCTGTCCGATCAGCACGCGTTCGCAGCGGACCGGCAGCGGCACGTCCGCCTGCACGATCGACACCGTCACGCCCGCTTCGCGCGCGCGCAGCTCGATGAAGTAGGCGACGTCGGCGAGGATGTCGCGCAGATCGGCAAGCACGACGACCGGTTCGCGCTTCACGATGAATTCGCGCACGCTCTTGATGATCAGCGCCGCATGCTCGGCCTGCCGGTCGGCGCTGCGCAGCCCCCAGATCGCGTCGTCGACGTTGCCGCGCGCGCCGAGCCGCTGCACCGCACCCTCGATGAAGTTGCGCACGGCCGCGAGCGGCTGGCTCAGCTCGTGCGCGATCACGGTCGCCATCTCGCCCATCGCGTTGTAGCGGCCCGCGTACTCGAGCATCCGCGCTTCCGCGCGCCGCGCCTCCTCGATCGCGACTTCGTCGCTCACGTCGCGAAAATGCACGAGCAGCCCGTCGAGATCGTCTTCGATCTCGACCTGCCGGCACGCGACGCGCAGCCAGCAGGTCGAGCCGTCGCGCCGCACGAACCGGTAGCGCTGCGGTTCCGAAGGACACGTCGACGGCGCATCGCGCAACTGCGCGACGAGCCGCGCGCGATCGTCCGCGCTGCAGTAGTCGAGCACGTCGCCGACCGCCTCGTCGGCCGCGAGGCCGAGCACGCGGCGCCCCGACTCGCTGATGAACTGCACGCCGCCATGCGGCGTCACGACCGCGATCCCTTCGTCGAGATCCTGCATGAACTCGCGCAGCCGCGCCTCGTAGCGGCGCAGTTGCTGACGGATCGCCTCTTCGGCGCTGATGTCGCGAAACTGCACCATCACGACGTCGCGCCCGCGCAGCGGCACGTAGGTCGCGATCGCCTCGGACAGCATGTCGACGCCCGTACGCGACCGGTAGCACCACTCGTACACCTGCGGGCCTTCGACGATCGCGCGGTCCATCGCGCCCACGCCGATCTCGCGACGGTATTTCGGCTCCGGCCGCGTCATGTCCGGCGCCTTCAGCGGCAGCAGCTCCTCGACGGAAAAGCCGAGCGCGATGCAGGCCGCACGGTTGGCCCAGACGATCGCCTTCGTCTGTGCGTCGTGCAGCAGCACGCAGGTCGTCAACGCGTCGAGCAGCCGGTGGAAATCGTCTTCGTCGGGAAAGCGCATGGTCGGGTCCGGAACGAGCCGCGCGGCATCGCACGGGCGGACGCCCAACATAGCACCGGCCCGCGTCGATCGCATCTGAAGATTTCTTTAGGACGGCACGGAACGTCACCAGTCGCGCGGCCTAGCGCACCAATTGCTGCGCGTTTTCGGCGTTCCTAGACTGAGGCCTGCCCTTTTCGAACCGCTATCCGCCCAGGAGACGATCATGCAACACGCCGCCGCTGCCATCGACACTGCCCCTCGCCCGGCGCCGCCCGCCTGCGTGCCGGACGCGCGGCTCTCGGCACTCGACGCCGTGATCGAGACCGTCGCCGCGCGACGCGACGAATTCGACCGGCTGTCGCACGTGCCGCGCGACGTGATCGCGCTGTTCAAGCAGGCCGGCATCTATCGCGCGGGCACGCCGCGCCGCTTCGGCGGCGATGCGCTCGCACCCGGCGCCTTTCTCGAGACGATCGAGCGGATCGCGACGGCCGACGGCTCGGCCGCGTGGGTCGCGAGCTTCGGTTCCGCGAACGTCTATCTCGCCGCCTTGCCGCTCGACACGCAGGCCGAGCTGTACGCGAGCGGCCCCGATCAGGTGTTCGCCGGCGGCCTGTTTCCGGTGCAGCCCGCACAGCCCGCAACGGGCGGCTGGCGCGTCAACGGCACGTGGAAATTCGCGAGCGGCTGCAAGGGCGCCGACTGGCTCGGCGTCGGCATCGCGGTGCCCGGCGCACAGGACGCGGCGCCGAACAAGCCGCGCACGGCCGTGTTTCGCGCGGCAGACGTCGAGATCGTCGAGAACTGGAACGTGGTCGGCATGCAGGGCACCGGCAGCCACGATTTGCGCGTGAACGACCGCTTCGTCGCCGAAGCGTGGACGTTCGTGCGCGGCGGCGAGCCGACCGTCGACGAGCCGCTGTACCGGTATCCGACGATCGCCTATGCGGCGCAGGTGCTGGCCGTCGTGAACCTCGGCCTCGCGCGCGCAGCGCTCGACGTCGTGAACCGCATGTCGGGCGGCCGGCAGACGACGACGGGCGCGCCGCGCCTCGCCGACCGCGCGTACTTCCGCATCGAGCTCGCGAAGGCCGAGGCGCAGCTGCGTTCGGCGCGCGCGTTCTTCTACGACGCGACCGACACGGTATGGCAGTCGATTCTCGCCGGCAACGCGGTGACGCCCGATCAGGTCAGCCTGCTGCGCCTCGCGGCCACGCATATCGCGCGCGAAGGCGCGAGCGTCGTCGAACGCGCGTACCGGCTCGGCGGCACGCCGGCGATCTACCGCACGCATCCGCTGCAGCGGCTGCTGCGCGACGCGATGGTCGTCACGCAGCACGCGTTTCTCGCCGAAGGCAACTTCGACGGCGCGGGCGCCGTGTTCACCGGCGTCGCACCGTTTCCCGGCTATCTGTAATGCGCGCCGCGTCGCGGCGCCCGACCGACTTTTCTGGAGGCCTTCACATGTCCGATTCGAATCCGCTGCCGCTGCGCGTGCTGTTCTGCTGCGGCGTATCGCAAAACTTCTTCGACCTGCCGCGCGAACAAATCGGCGAAGTGTGGCAGGCCTACGGCGCGATGCTGGCGGCCGTCGAAGCGATGCCCGGCGTGCGCGTGCTCGGCGTCATGGATGACGACCGGCTCGTCGTCGGCCACGCGGACGGTGCGCCGTGGACGTTCTACATCATGGCCGACGTCGCCGATTTCGATACGGCGGTCGCCGTCTGCAACCTGTATCGGACGACGCCCGTCGGCGAATACAACCTGTGGCGCTACGGGAAGATCGAGGCGCGCGTCGGTCGCGCGCTGACCGTGCCACCTGCCGCACGGCCGGCATCGTCAGGAGCGCGACGATGAGCGAAACGATCGAACGCGCTGCGGCACATACGCTCGACGCGCTCGCGCGCCGCGTGGCCGCGCTCGAAGCAGAGCGCGCGGTGCGCGCGACAATCGCGCGCTACATGGCACTGTGCGACGTACCGGAAGCGGCCCGCGACGGTCCGGCGCTCGACGCGCTGTTTACGCCGGACGCCGTATGGGAAGGCATCGGCCCGCAGTACGCGCAGAAGTTCGGCCGCCTGGAAGGGCCGGCCGAGATCGTGGCGATGCTGCGCCGCTATCTGCCGCCCGATCCTCACTTCGGCGCGAACCTGCACTTTCTGACCTCGGAGACGATCGACGTCGCGGCCGACGCCACCGCTGCGCGCGGCCGCTGGATCATGCTGCAGGCGTCGCGCTACGCAGACGGCGCCGCGGAGCTGATCGGCGCGCGGCTGACCGTCGATTTCGCACCGGCGCAGGACGGCCGCGCATGGCTGATCCGGCATTTCCGCACCGAGCGCGTGCTCGACGGCCCGTGGCCGCTCGCTGCCGCGCAACGGCCCTGAACTTCTCCACCGCGCTCGCGCGACATCGCATATGACAGGCTTCATCGACACCTTCACGCTCGGCGGCCCGGGGCCGACGATCGCCATCAAGGACACGATCGACATCGCGGGCTATCCGACCCGCGCGGCGAGCCGCGCGCTCGCCGACGCACCGCCCGCCGCACAGCACGCGGACGTCGTGCGTCTGCTGCTCGACGCCGGCTGGCAGATCGCCGGCAAGGCCAACATGCACGAGCTCGCGTTCGGCATGACGGGCATCAACGACTACACCGGCACGCCGATCAATCCGCAGGATGCGTCGCGCATTCCCGGCGGTTCGTCGAGCGGCTCCGCGTCGCTCGTCGGGCTCGGCGCCGTCGATGCGGCGCTCGGCACCGACACCGGCGGCTCGATTCGCGGGCCGGCCGCATGTTGCGGCGTGTTCGGGCTGAAACCGACGTTCGGCCGCGTGTCGCGGCGCGGCGTCGCGCCTGCCGAGACGACGCTCGACTGCGTCGGGCCGTTCGCGCGCGACATGGATACACTGAGCGCCGCGATGGCCGCTATCGCGCCGGGCTTCGACCGCGTGCGCGCGGCGGCGTCGGCCGCCGGATGCACGGTCGCGCAGGTCGTCGTCGACGCGGAGCCGGCCATCGCCCGCGCGTTGCGTACGGCGCTCGATGCGGCCGGCCTGCGCACGCACACGCTCGTGCTCGACGATCTGCGCGCGGCATTCGACGCGGGGCTCGTCGTCATCAACGCCGAAACGTCGCGCGCGTTCGGCCATCTGGTCGCGACCGGCCGGCTCGGCGCGGATCTCGATGCGCGGCTGCGCGCGGCGGCGACGACGACCGCCGCCGCGCTCGACGCGGCCGAGGCCGTGCGCGTGCGTTTCACCGCGCAGATCGACGCGGCGCTCGCACACGCCGACGCACTCGTGCTGCCGACGCTGCCCGCGCTGCCGATCACGCTCGATGAGGCGCGCAACGGCGTGTCGGTGATCGCGATGTCGTCGCTGATCCGGCCGTTCAACCTGAGCGGCCATCCGGCGCTCAGCGTGCCGCTGCCGCTCGACGGCTCGCCGCTCAAGGCCGGCTTGCAGATCGTCGGACGCAAGGGCGCGGACGAACAGGTGTGCGCGCTCGCCGCGCATGTCGCCGCGGCGCTCGCCGCCTGAACCACGATGCGTGCGCGCACGCGCATGCGAACCACGGAATCACGCACCATGTCAGACCGAGTCGTACTCGTCACCGGCGCCGCCCGCGGGCTTGGCGCCGTCATTGCCGAACGCTTTCATGCCGCCGGCTATCGCGTCGCGCTGGCCGACATCGCGGCCGACGCGATCCGCGCACACGCACGCGACCTCGATCCGGAAGGCACGCGCGCGATCGCGATACCGCTCGACGTCACGTCGAAACGCGACTTCGAAGCGGCGCGCGATGCGCTCGTCGCGCGCTGGGGCGCGGTCGACGTGCTCGTCAACAATGCGGGCGCATCGAAGGTCGTGCCCGCGATGGAGATCACCGCCGAACAGTTCGATCAGGTGATCGACGTGAACCTGCGCAGCGTGCTGTTCGGGTGTCAGGTATTCGGTCAGTATTTCGCGACGCGCGGTGCCGGCCGCATCGTCAACATCGCGTCGCTCGCCGGCCAGAACGGCGGCTCCGCGACGGGCGCGCACTACGCGGCCGCGAAAGGCGGCACGCTGACGCTGACCAAGGTGTTCGCGCGCGACCTCGGCGCGCACGGCGTGACCGTGAATGCGATCTCGCCCGGCCCGCTCGACCTGCCGATCGTCCATGAAAGCGTCGCGCCCGAAAAACTGCGTCAGGTGCTCGCGAGCCTGCCGGGCGGCCGGCTCGGCTCGGCCGGCTTCGTCGCCGACGCGGCCGTGCTGCTCGCGTCGGGCGACGCGTATTTCGCGAACGGCGCGTGCTGGGACATCAACGGCGGCCTGTACATGCGCTGAGCGCACGAGGTGCGCGTCCCGCGCCGCGGGCCGCAGCCGTTTCGTCGGCCGCTATCGCGGCCGCTCGCGTTCGTCGCCCCAGACGACCATCACGTCGCGCACGAGTGCGGCGATCGAGGTCGCGCCGAGCTTCTCCTTGATGCTCGCGCGATGCACGTCGACGGTCTTCACGCTGATCGACAGATCCGACGCGATCTGCTTGCTGCCCTTGCCGTCGACGACGCCCCGCAGCACTTCCTTCTCGCGCGCGGTCAGCGCCGCGAGCCGCTCGCGCAGTTCGCGGTGGCGCTGGTCGGCCGCATGCCGCTGCTGCGCGAGGCGCAGGGCGCGCTGCACGCGTTCGAGCATCTGCTGCGAGTTGTACGGCTTCTCGACGAAATCGATCGCGCCGTTCTGCAGCGCGCGCACCGACATCGGAATGTCGCCGTGCCCGCTGACGAAGATCACCGGCAGCGTCGCACCGCGTGCGTTCAGCTCGGCCTGCACGTCGAACCCGCTCTTTTCCGGCATCCGCACGTCGAGCACGAGGCACGCGGGCAGGTTCGGATCGAAGCGCGCGAGAAAATCCGCCGCGTTCGCGAATCCTTCCGACGCGATGCCGACCGATTCGAGCAGCCATGCGAGCGAGGTCCGCATGCCGCCGTCGTCGTCGACGATATATACGATCGGAGCGGGTGACGTCATCGGGGTGTCTCGCATGATTGGGGGATGATTGCGCGCCGTACATCGGCGATGGCGCACGTGCGCACGTCGGGCGCAGCACACGTGCGGCACATCATAGCGAGCCGAAAATACGCTGAAAACCCCTGCGTGCAGCGCGTGCGTGCCGTGTCGCACCTTTTTTCGAACGCTGCGCGGCGCGACTAGGTAGAACCTTTAGCGCGGTTGGCGGGAACGCCATGTCGTGCGTCAATCGTGCGAATGTCCGTCCGCTTTTTCTCGACGTACGCTCGATCCTGTCCGGCGAATCGCCGACTTCATTCGATCAGGAGCACTCATGTCCGCCACGTCCCCGACCATCGGTTCCGCCCCCGCGGTGCACGCCGAGCCTTCCGACGCGCAGAAGGCGTTCCGGCACGCGATGGCCCATCTCGGCGCGGCCGTCAACGTGATCACGACCGCCGGCCCGCACGGCCGCTGCGGCATCACCGCGAGCGCCGTCTGTTCGGTCACGGATACGCCGCCGACCGTGCTCGTCTGCCTGAACCGTGCGAGCGCGATGCACGCGATCTTCGAACGCAATCGCCATGTATGCATCAACGTGCTGCCGGCCGAACACGAAATGCTCGCCCGGCATTTCGCGGGCCTCACCGAGCTGCCGATGGAGCGGCGCTTCGCGCTGCCCGTCTGGGACCGCGGCGCGCACGACGTGCCGGTGCTGCGCGACGCGCTGGCGAGCCTGCAAGGGACGATCGCCGGGATGCAGACGGTCGGCTCGCATTCGGTGATGTTCATCGAGGCGACGTCGATCCGCGTGCGCGACGACGGCGACAGCCTCATCTACTTCGGCCGCGCGTTTCACCGCGTGTCGCGCGGCGCCTGCGTGCGCTGAGGGCGCTTGTTACGCGGCGCGCCGCAGCGCGCGCTGCCCCGCCGCCAGCGCCGCGCCGGCGAACAGCGTCAGCGCCGAATACACGAGCCCGCGCGCGAGCCCCGCGCTGTCCGACACCCAGCCGATCGCGACCGGACCCGCGATCTGCCCGAACGCGAAGATCGTCGTAAATGCGCTGATGCCTTTCGGCCAGCCGTCGGGCGGCAGGTTGTGCCGCACGAAGGCGGTCGTCGACGCCACCGCCGACAGGAACGTCGCGCCGAACAGTACGCCCGACACGAACGCCGCGGCCGGATGCACGATCAGCGCCGGCATCAGCGTCGCGATGCCGAGCAGTGCGTTGAGCACCGCGAGCGCCTGCCCGCCCCGCATGCGGTCGAGCAGCCCCGACCACAGCCGCGCCGAGACGATCGTCGCGACGCCGAGCATCACGTAGAACGCGGACACGACCGTGCCGCTCATCCCCGCATCGCGCAGCAGCGCGACGATGAACGTCATGTAGCCGATGTAGCCGACGCCGAACAGCCCGTAGCCGCCGAGCGCAAACGCGAAGCGCACAGGGCTCGCTTGGGCAGTCGCTGCATCGTCGACGCGTGCGGGCGGCGGACGATGGTTGTGCTCGATGCGGCGCGCGGCCGACGCCGCGATCGCTGCGCACAGCACGCAGGCGAGCGCCAGCGCGAACCACGCCGGCTGCCAGCCGTGCGCGCGATGCACGAGCGTCGCCGGCACGAGCAGCGACGACGCGACGATGCCCCAGCCCGTTCCGCCGTAATAGAGGCCGAGCAGCAGCCCCGCATCGCGCTGCGACGCCGACGCGAGACGCGCGGCCAGCACGCCGCCGCTGACGAAGATCAACGCACTGCCGATGCCCGTCGCGAGCCGCTGCACGAGCAATGCCTGCATGCCGACCGTGACGCCGCACGCGGCCATCAGGCAGGCGGTCAGCACGCACCCCGCCGCGAGCAGCGTGCCGGCGCGCCAGCGGCGCGACAGCCACGGAAACGCGAGCGCGCCGCACAGATAGCCGGCCGCGTTCGCGGTGTTCAGCGCGCCGGCCTGCGCGAAGCTCCAGCCGAGATCGGCCTTCATCGGCGGCAGCAGCAGCGCATACGAGAAGCGCGCGAGACCGAGCGCGATCGCGCTGCCGAGCGACAGGCCGATCGCGAGCCGCCACGCGGCGATGCGGCTGCGGTCCGCCGCGTGTGCCGATGCATCGGGCGCCGGCGCAGCGGCGTGCGTGGGCGCGTCGCCGTGCGTGGTCGAACGGCGCGGCGGCTTCATGCCTGCGCGTCGCCGCCGAGCCACTTGAACATCACGAGGCAGTCGACGAAGCCGAACCGCGCATGGCGGTACGCGCGCGGCAGCCGCCCGACGATTTCGAAGCCGAGCTTCTGCCACAGCGCAACCGCGACTTCGTTCGTCGCGACGACCGAATTGAACTGCATCGCGAGAAAGCCGCGCTCGCGTGCGACCTGCTGCGAGTGCTCGCACATCAGGCGCGCGACGCCACGTCCGCGCGCGGCCTCGCCGACCATATATCCGCAGTTGCACACGTGATTGCCGGGCCCCGCCGCGTTCGCCTTCAGGTAATACGAACCGAGCAGCACGCCGTCCTCTTCGGCGACCCACGTGCAAAGCGGCGCGTCGAGCCAGAGCGCGCGCGCGGCGTCGAACGTCGGCGCGGGATCGAGCGCGTACGTTTCCTGGGCGGCGACCACCGCGCGGTAGGTCGGCCAGAAGCGCGCGAAGTCGTCTTCGGTCATCGGGCGAAGCGTGATCATGCGGGTCCTCGAGAGAAGGGATCGGACGGCGAACGGGCGACGCCGCGTTACGCGCCGCCGCCGACATCACCGGATGGTGCCAGAAACGCGCGCGGCACGCGCGTGCCGGTGCACCGTGTTCGGGACTGCAGGCGACGGATGGCGACGCCCTTGGGCGCTTGCTTGCCTGCTTGCCTGCTTGCCTGCTTGCCTGCTTGCCGCTTGCCTGCTTGCGGCTTGCGGCTTGCCGCTTGCCGCTTGCCGCTTGCCGCTTGCCGCTTGCCGCTTGCCGCTTGCCGCTTGCCGCTTGCCGCTTGCCGCTTGCCGCTTGCCGCTTGCCGCTTGCCGCTTGCCGCTTGCCGCTTGCCGCTTGCCGCTTGCCGCTTGCCGCTTGCCGCTTGCCGCTTGCCGCTTGCCGCTTGCCGCTTGCCGCTTGCCGCTTGCCGCTTGCCGCTTGCCGCTTGCCGCTTGCCGCTTGCCGCTTGCCGCTTGCCGCTTGCCGCTTGCCGCTTGCCGCTTGCCGCTTGCGGCAGCATCATCGTGCATCGAAAAGCCGCCGCTCGTTTTTATTTGCACGGCGCGCGCGCCGCACAATGCATCCCATCGACACCGTGCGCACATCAACCTGAGTGCCCCGTCATCCGCCGGACCATCAGGTACGTTCAAGGCACGGCCGACCACACGAGCAGCACACCGCCCGGCGCGGCAGCCAGCCCGCGCGGCGCATGCACGATCGTCGGATCGATCGCGAGCGTTTGCGCGAGCGTCCGCGCATCGTCGATCGGCGTCGAGCGTACGACCGTCATCAGCCGGGCGGGCCGATGCAGCGCCTCGCGATAGAGCGCGCCGTACCACAGCGCGCGCGTGCCGCGCGCATCCGACAGCGCGTACGGATAGCGCCACAGCCGCAGCACGAGACGGCTATCCGCGTGCGCCGGATCCGCGCGCACGAACACGCGCCGCGTGCTCTCGCCGTGCGTGTAGCGTGGCAGCACCGGCAGCGACTCGGCCGGCCCCTGCGGCATGAGCCAGCGCAGCGCCGTCTGCAGCGTCCACGGCGTCGCGCGCTGCCAGCCGGCCTGCGCGAGATGGCGGTCCAGCGTGTCGGACGTCGCGCACCACTGCAGCGGCAAGTATTCCTCGCGATCGCCCCCGATCTCGGTGCGGCGCGTCGGCACGCGCTGCCAGCCGCCGCGCATCCACTGGTCGACCGTCATCGCGACGACGTCGCCCACATGCGGACGCGCAGCGCGATCGGCGTCCCATTGCGCCGGAACCAGCCACACGCCGACCGTCGCGAGCACGACCGCGAGCGCGACGGTCGCGCCGACCGGCTGCACGTGCTCGCGCACGCGCCAGTACGCATGCGCGCCGGCCAGCAGCGCGAACCACGCAAGCCCGAGGCTCCAGCCGCCGACCAGCCCCGACAGCCACGTATCGCCGACGTAGAGCCGCGCGAAGCCGCCGAGCACGATCCACAGCACGACCGCCGTCACGACCGGCGTGCGCCAGCGCGCGGGCCGGTCGCGCGCGAGCAGCCAGCCGATCCCGCTGCTCGCGAGGATCGCGAACGCCGCGTCGGCATCGGGCAGCGGCATGTGCGCCGCACCAGGCGGCAGCGCCGCCGGCGTCGCCCCCGGCGGCACGACGCCGAACGCGGGCACGAGCACGACCGCGATACCGACCGTCGCGAGCCACCATGCCGCGCTCGCCCAGCAGCGGTGAATCGCGAGCCACGCGAGAAACGCGGCCGACACGATGAGTCCCGCGTCGCGGCCGTGCAGCACGACGAGCGCGCGCATCGCGGCGTCGACCGGCGGCGTGCGCAGGTTCTGCAGGAACGCATACAGCGCGACGTCGGCATGCATCAGCGGCGCGTTCGCGACGACGTCCTGCACGATCCGGCCGAACAGCCATACGCTCGCGGCGAACAGCAGCGCAAGCACCGGCACGGCGCCCGGCAGCCGGCGCAGATGCACGAGGCTGTCATGCAACCGCGCGCCGAACCGCGGCCAGTGACGCACGCACGCATGCAGCGCAGCGGCGAACGCCGCGTGCAGCAGCGGCCAGCCGCGCCGCAGCAGCAGGCGCACGCCGTACCAGACGCCGAGCACGAGCGCGGCGACGACGAGCAGGATCGCCGCGATGCGCACGCTGAGCGCGGCGGCAAGCGCGGCCGACGCACCAAACAGCATCCCCGGCGCGATATGCACGGGCGCCCATATCAGCGCCGACACGATGTTGACCGGATAGAACGACCGGCGCGGCAGCGTCGCGCAGCCGACCACGACCGGCACGACCGCGCGCACCGGCGCGAGAAAACGCGCGAGCACGATGCTTTTCGTCCCGTGACGCAGCACGAACTGCTCGCCGCGCGCGTAGACGGCCGCATACCCGAAGCGCGCCCAGCCGTTGCGGATCATTCCGCGGTAGTGCCGCCCGAGTTCGTAGCTGATCCCGTCGCCGACGATCGCGCCGACGGCCGCGACACCGATCGTCGTCCACGGATCGAGCGCGCCCGCGCCCGCGAGCGCGCCGGCCGCAAACATCACGGCGCCGGCCGGCACGACCGTGCCGATCAGCGCGATCGCCTCCGCGCATGCGGTCGCGAACACGATCGCGAGCGCGAGCGCCGGATGCGCGCCGATCTCGGCAAGCCAGGCGTGAATGGCGGCGCTCATCGCGCGCTCCCGCACCGCGACGCGGCGTGGCGCCGTTCGCACGCGCAGCGCCGGGCAAAGGGAAAGGAGAACCGGATCCGCGCCCGCGCGCCGCCGGTCGGGCCGCGCGCGTCAGTCGCGCTCATGCCGGCGCGCATCGGCCTCGAGCGGCGCGTCGCCGTAGCCGACCGTCGCGATCTCGTGCAGATAGCGCGCGAGAAACGCACCGATCGATCCGGCCGACTCGTACTGATGGACGTGCCGGAACTCGTGCGTGAGCAGCCGCCGCGTGCCGTGCCCGCGCAGCACGAACACCGCGTGGCCGAGCGTCAGGCCGATCGTGCCGGGCGGCAGCAACCCCGTGTCGCGTGCGAGCGCCGCGAGCGCCGGCGTGTCGGGAAACGGCATGCGCTCGACCGTCGCGATGCGGATCCGTTCGGGCCGCGCGACGCCGACCGCGCGCGCATCGTCGAGCTGCGGCCGCGTCAGCGGCGCGCCGTCCACGAGGCCGCGCGCGGCCTGCGCTTCGGCCCATGCGATTGCGTCAGGCAGCGCGGACGACAGTACGTCGGCAAGATCGATCATCGCGAACTCTCCTGGTGGCGCGGCCGTATCCTGCACCAGTGTAGTCCCGAACCGGGGGCGTTCGCGAGGCGCCAGGCGCGATGCGTAGGGCGGCGCACAAGCCGCTGCATCGCAGCAATCGCGCATGTGCGGGGAATGCCTGCGGCACGGCCGCGCGGCGTGTCGCAGCGCAGCGCAGTGCAGCGCAGCGCAGCGCGGCAAGCCCGCGCATCGCGCGCGGCGCCGTTCGTCAGCGCATCGCCGTCACGCGCGTCGATCGTTGCGCGCACCGCTTGCGCGCCGGCGCACACCGGCTCAGGCATCGCGCCCAGCGGTGCGGCGATGCACTCATGCGCCGGCCGCGACCATCGCGCGCTCGCTACGCGTCCACGCGACGAGCGCGCCGATGCCGAGCACGGCGAGGCACACGATCGGCACGATCATCGGGCCGAATGCGGTGCCCGTCACCTTGCCGGCGAACGGCATCAGGTTCTGGCTGAAGAAACCGCCGAGGTTGCCGATCGAATTGATCGCCGCGACGCTCGCCGCTGCGCGCGCGCCGGTGAAGTAGCGCGGCGGCATCGACCAGAAGCACGGATACAGCAGCGGAATGCAGGCGCCGCCGAGCACGAGCGCGACGAAGCGCAGCGGCGTCGACGGCAGCACGAGACTCAGCAGGAAGCCGAGCGCGCCGAGCGCCGCGACGATCGAGATCGTGCGCAGAATGCTCTTCGCGCGGCGCAGCTTCGCCGGCAGCCACAACAGCAGCAGCACCGCGAGCGCCCACGGCAGCATGCTCAGCAAGCCGTTCGTGCTGCTCGACACGCCGAACGACTTCACGAGCGTCGGCAGCCAGTACGTGACGCCGTAGAGCGACGTCGACATCAGCATGTAGGTCGCCGCGAACAGCATCACGCGCGGATCGAGCAGCGCCTTCCACGGCTGCGCATGCTCGGCCTGCGCGGGTTTTTCGCGCTCGAGCGCGGCCGCGACGATCTGCTTTTCGCGTTCGTCGAGGAAACGCGCCTCGCGGAACGACGCCGGCAGCACGCGGAACACGACGATCGCGACGAGCACGGCCGGAATACCGGTCGCGACGAACACCCATTGCCAGCCGGCGAGGCCCCACACGCCGTTCAGGCTCAGCAGCACGCCGCCGACCAGCGACCCGAGCATGTTCGCGAGCGCGCTGCCGAGCGTGAAGATGCCGAGCACCTTCGCGCGATAGCTCTGCGGAAACCACAGCGTCAGATAGTAGATGACGCCCGGATAGAACCCGGCCTCGGCGATGCCGAGCAGAAAGCGCAGCGCGCAGAACGCGGGCATCGAGGTCGTGAAGCCCATCAGCACCGTGATGAGCCCCCACGTCAGCATGATGCGCGCGAGCCATACGCGCGCGCCGTAGCGATGCAGCGCGAGCGTGCTCGGCACTTCGAACAGCAGATAGCCGATGAAGAACAGCGACGACGCGAGCCCGAACGCGGCCTCCGTCAGCCCGAGGCTGTGCACCATCTGCAGTTTCGCGAAACCGACGTTCTGCCGGTCGATGAACGCGATCAGGAACATCACGACGAGTATGGGCAGCAGGCGCCGCGCCATCTTCGACATGATGCGCTGTTCGTCGGCGGACGCGGCGTCCGGATAGGCGATGGAATTCACTGCAGGTACCTCCGTGAAACGGTTGCGTATCGTTGAAATGCGGTGCGCCGCGCGCGACGGGCGCGCGATCGCGGCATGACGGGAATGGCCGGCTTCGCTCAGCCGGACCGGTAGTCGTCGAGCATCGGCGCGAACATCTCGTGCCACGCGCGCGGCTTCGCCTTGATCGTGCCGGCGAGGTAGAGGAAGTCGACGTAGTCCATCAGCTGATTCGGGCGGACCGAGAAGCGCGTCTCCGGCGCGGCGAGCATCTGCATCACGTCGTCGTGCGACACGCCGACGCCCGACGCCGCCGCATAGAGCGCCGCCGCCGCACGCGGGTCCCGTGCGATCAGCCGGTTCGCTTCGTCGAGCGCGCCGAGAAACGCCGTGGCGAGCGCCGGTTCCGCGTCGACGAGCCGCTTCGGCGCGAACACGACGTCGAGCGTCATCGGGCCCAGGACGTCGACCGAATTCACGACGCGATGAATGCCCGGCTGCCGCAGCTCGAGCGTCGAGAACGGCGGGGACGTGAAGTGCGCGGTCACGCCGTTCTCGCGGCGGATCAGCGCCTGCATCGCCTGCGGATGCGGCAGGTTCACCGTGATCGAATCGAGCTGCGCGAAATGCGCGGCGCCGAGCTGGCGGCTCGCGACCATCTGCAGCACGACCGCCGACAGCGACGTGCGGATGCCCGGCACCGCGATCCGGTCGGACCGCGTGAAGTCGCGCAGCGACGTGAGGCCCGGGCGGTTTGCGTTCAGCGACAGGGACGTCGTCGACAGCCCGCTGATGCCGATCACTTCGACGTTCGGAATCCCGCGGGCGCGCGCCCACAGCTCGATGAAACCCGGCGCGCCGGCACCGGCGAAGTCGAGCGTGCCGGCCATCATCGCGTCGTTGACCGAGTTGCCGCCGTCGAGCAGCACCCAGTCGACCGCGACGTCGCGCATTCCGTGCCGCGCCGCGTGCCGCTCGAACAGCCGCTGCTTCTCCATCACGAGCAGCGGCAGATACAGCACGCCATAGCCTTTCGAAATCCGCACCGTGCGCGGCTTCGCGCGCACGAGCGACGGCGCGCCGAGCGCGCCCAGCATGCCGAGGCCGGCCGCGATCAACGCGCGGCGGCGCGGGCGCGACGTCATGCGCACACCCTCGCGCGGCGATCCGCAGGCGGCGGCGTGCCGCGCCGTGCGTTCGTCGTGCTCGTGACCTGCTGCATGTTGGCGTCTCCTCTGGTATTAATGCCGTCTTCATGCTACGGCTCGACACAGGTTATCGAGCGAGTCTGAGAAAATGCTGACATCCCGGCCTCGGGAAAACCCGTAACCCCTACCTGCAAACGGCACCATGCGCATTCTCGTCGTGGAGGACGATGCGGAGATCGGCGCGGCGATCCGCAGCCGCCTCGCGCGGCTCGGCCATGCCGTCGATCTCGAAACCGACGGCTCGACCGCGAACAGCCTGCTGCGCGTCGAGCGCTTCGACCTCGTCGTACTCGACGCCAACCTGCCCGGCCTCGACGGCTTCGCGGTGCTGCGCAACCTGCGCGCGGCGGGCAGCACGACGCCGGTGCTGCTCGTCACCGCGCGTTCGGCGATCGACGATCGCGTCAGCGGTCTCGGCCTCGGCGCCGACGACTATCTGGTGAAGCCGTTCGACTACCGCGAGCTCGACGCGCGCGTGCAGGCACTGCTACGCCGCAACAGCGGCCATGCGAGCGACGTGCTGACGCTCGGCGGCCTCGTGATCGACCGCAGCAGCCGCCTCGCGGAACTCGACGGCAAGCCGCTCTCGCTGTCGCGCCAGGAGTTCGCGCTGCTCGAGATTCTCGCGAGCCGCCCGCAGCGGATCTTCTCGAAGGACGAACTGCTGAATCAGCTGTTCAGTTTCGGCAACGAGCCGAGCGCGAACGCGGTCGAGCAGTATGTGACGCGCGTGCGCAAAAAGCTGCACGGCAGCTCGGTCGAGATCCGCACCGCGCGCGGGATGGGGTATCAGATTGCCGCGCACTGACTGGTTCCCGAAGACGCTGTTCGGGCGCACGCTGCTGTTCATCGCGCTCGTCGTCGCGACCGGCGCACTCGCGCTCGCCGCCATCGCGCGCTACTACGCGGGCGTCGCGGCCGAGCGTGCCTACGATCAGCTGCTCGCCGGCGCGTCGATCCAGGTCGCGGAGAATCTTTACGTGCAGGGCGGCGTGCTCGCGCTGAATCCGCCGGTCGCCGCGCTGTCGACGCTGTCGCGCTACGACCTCGTCTACTACAAGGTCGTCGATTCGCGCGGCGTCGTCGTGGCCGGCTACAACGATCTGGCGAGCTCCGCGACGCTCGCGGCCGCGAAACAGGGGCCGGCGTTCACGAACGCCGTCTATCACGGGCACCGGATCCGCACGGCGACCATCGCGCGCTACATGCCGGAAGAAAGCACGCCGGGCTGGGCGCTCGTGACCGTTGCGCAGACAACCAATGCACGGCAGCAGCTCACGAACGAGATGAGCATCAAGGTGTGGACGCTGATCCTGCTGATGAGCGTGCTCGCGATCGGCGCAAGCGGGCTGGCGATCCGACGCGGGCTGCGCCCGCTCGCGCAGATCGGCGCGATCATCGCGGCGCGCGATCCGGCGGATTTGCGGCCGGTGGCCGTCGATACGCCGAGCGAGATCGACGCGATCATCGGCGCGATCAACGGGCTGATGCGCCGGCTCGCCGAGCGCATCAACGCGATGCAGCGCTTCATCGCCGACGCCGCGCACCAGATGCGCACGCCGCTCGCGCGGCTCGATGCGCAGATCGAACTGCTAGACGGCGACGACGATCCCGCGCGTCATGCGGCACGGCTCGATGCGTTGCGCGCGACCTGCGCCGATGTCGGCCGGCTCACCGGGCAGCTGCTCAATCACGCGATGGTGATCCATCGCACCGAGGCCGTGCCGCTGCAGCCGGTCGATCTCGTCGCGCTCGCGAAGGACGTGCTCGGCCGCGCGATTCCGCTCGCCGGCGCGCGCGACGTCGCCGTCGCATTCGCGAGCGACGCGCCGCACGCCTGGATCGACGGCGATGCGATCAGCCTGCAGGAAGCGCTGTCGAACGTGCTGCACAACGCGCTGCTGCACGGCCATGCGGACGACATCGTCGTGTCGGTCGCGACGTCCGGCCATGCCGACGATGCGGTGACGCTGACCGTCACCGACAACGGGCGCGGCATTCCGCGCGAGCATTGGGATGCGGCATTGCAGCCGTTCGTGCGGATCGCGCCGGATGGGACGGAGCGCCGCACGGGCTCGGGGCTCGGTCTCGCGATCGTGCAGGAAGTGATGAAGGCGCACGGCGGGCGCGTCGGGTTCGCGTTTCCGGATGCGGGCGGGTTTGCGGTCGTGCTGACGTTTCCGAAGGCGGCGCGAACGGGCTAGCGTCTACTCGCGAATCGACGATCGTCGCCGTTGTGCATCGCCGGTCGATTCCGTTCGTCATACGTCTGCGCGTTGAACGCGTTGAACACGCGGCACGACATGTCGACGCCGGCGCGCACCGCGCTCACGCCGTCACTGCCTCGCCGCCCAGATAGGCATCGCGCACACGCTCGTCGTCGAGCAGCGTCCTGGCCGCGCCTTCGAGCACGACGCGCCCGGTCTGCAGCACGTAGCCGTAGTGCGCGATTTCCAGCGCGAGGCTCGCGTTCTGTTCGACCATGAACACCGTCACGCCCTGCCGGTTGATCGTATCGATCAGCTCGAGCACCTTGTCGACGTAGAGCGGCGACAGCCCCATCGTCGGCTCGTCCATGCAGATCAGCTTCGGCCGCGCCATCAGCGCGCGCGCCATCGCGAGCATCTGCTGCTCGCCGCCCGACAGCGTGCCGGCGCGCTGCGCGAGCCGTTCGCGCACGCGCGGAAACAGGTCGAGCACGCGTTCGTAGTCGTCGGCCACCGCCGCGCGATCGCCGCGCGTGTACGCGCCCATCAGCAGGTTCTCGCGCACGCTCATGTCGCCGAACAGCCGCCGCGCCTCCGGCACCGCGGCGATGCCGCGTCGCACGCGCTGCGGCGTCGCGAGGCCCGTCACGTCGTCGCCGTCGAAGCGCACGACGCCGCGGCGCGGCCGCATCAGTCCGAGAATCAGCTTCATCGTCGTCGACTTGCCGCTCGCGTTGCCGCCGAGCAGGCTGACGATCTGCCCGCGGCCGACCGCAACGTTCACGTCGAAATGCACCTGCACCGGTCCATAGAACGTGTCGAGATGTTCGAGTTTCAGCAAGGCGTCGGTCATGGTCGTATCGGATCCCGAAGAAAGCGCGCTCATGCGGCCGCCTGCGCCGCTCGAACCGCCGGTGCACCGCCCGCGTGGCGGCGGCCGAGATAGGCTTCGATCACGCGCGGATCGTGGCGCACGTCGCGCGGTGCGCCTTCGGCGATCTTCACGCCGTTGTCGAGCACCATCACGCGATCGGACACGCGCATCACGAGTTCGAGCTTGTGCTCGATCAGCAGGATCGTCAGGCCGCGCGCCTTCAGCGAGCGGATCAGCTCGAGCATCTCCGCGGTCTCGGTCTCGTTCATTCCGGCCGTCGGTTCGTCGAGCAGCAGCAGGCGCGGATGCAGCGCGAGCGCGCGGCCGATCTCGACGCGCCGCCGGTTCGCATACGACAGGCTGTGCGCCGGATGATCGATGCGCGGCGTGAGCCGCTCGCCGAACCCGGCGACGATCTCGCGCGCCTCGTCGCGCAGCGCCGCTTCTTCGCGCCGCACCGACGCCGGGCGCAGCAGCGCGCGTACGACTTCGGCCGCCGCGCCGAGCACGGGCCAGCCCGGCCGTGCCGCGCGCAGTCGTGCATGCGCGCCGATCAGGACGTTGTCGAGCACGCTGAGGTTGCCGAACACGCGGCCATGCTGGAACGTGCGCGCGAGCCCGAGCGCGGCGAGCCGTTCGGGCGCCGCGCCCGTGACGTCGCGGCCGTCGAACGTCACGCTCCCGGCATCGGGCCGGTCCGCGCCCGCGATCAGATTGAACAGCGTCGACTTGCCCGCGCCGTTCGGTCCGATCACGCTCAGCAGCTCGCCTTCGGCAAGCGTCAGGCTCGCGCCGTCGAGCGCCGTGACGCCGTCGAAGCGGCGCGTCAACCCCTGCACGTCGAGCAAGGGCGGTTGCGTGGTGGTCATCGCATTCCTCCTCACACCGTGCCGAGCAAGCCCTGCGGCCGGAACCGGACGAGCAGCAGCAGCACGAGACCATAGATCAGCATCCGGTAGTCGGCCGCCCAGCGGAACATTTCGGGCAGGCCGATCAGCGCGAGCGCGCCCACGATGCCGCCGAGCACGTTGCCGAGCCCGCCGAGGATCACCATCGTCAGCGCGAGGATCGACACCTGCGAATCGAAGGTCTGGTGATTGATGTAGCTGTACAGGTGTGCCGCAATACCGCCGCTCACGCCCGCCGCGACACCGCCGACCGCGAACGCGATCGCCTTGTAGCGGTTCGGTGCGATCCCGTGCGCGCGCGCGGCGACGTCGTCCTCGCGCACCGCGCGCAGCGTGCGGCCCAGGTGCGAACGCAGCAGCCGCACCTGCACGAGTGCGAACGCGATCAGCACGGTCAACGTGAACCAGTACGCAGCCTGTGCGGTCGATGCCCACGGTAGCGGCGCGATGCCCGTGATGCCGAGCGGCCCTCGCGTGAGACCGTCCCAGTTCAGGATCACGAGGCTCACCACTTCGCCGATGCCGAGCGTCGCGATCGACACGTAGTGACCGCGCAACCGGAACGCCGGATACACGAGCAGCGTCCCGAGCACGGCCGTGATCGCACCCGCGCACGGAATCGTCACGGCCGGCGACCAGCCGAGATCCGACGACAGCAACGCCGACGCATACGCGCCGATCACGAGCAGCGCCGCATGGCCGAGCGAGATCTGCCCGACCGTGCCGGCGACGAGCGTGAGGCTCAGCGCGAGCAGGCCGTACAGCCACGCGTTGGTCAGCGTCTGCAGGACATAAGGCGATGCGCCGAGCCAGGGCAGCACGGCCACGAGCGCGATCAGCGCGACGATCGCCGGGCGCGGCACGCGCAGCGCCTTCGCGGCCGCAAGAAAGGTGCCCGTCATCGGCTCGGGCGGCAGCGCGCGGTTCGCACTGAACAAGCCGTTCGGCCGCCAGACGAGGAACACGATCAGCAGCCCGAACGCGAACAGGTCGCGATAGCTCGTGCCGAACAGCGCGACGCCGTAGCTTTCGACGAGCCCGAGCAGCAGGCTCCCCGCGATCGCGCCCGGCACGTTGCCGAGGCCGCCGATCAGCAGCGCGACGACGCCCTTCAGCGTCGCCTGGAAGCCCATCGCCGGATCGATGCTGTTGTAGTACATGCCGACCAGCAGCCCGCTCACGCCGCCGAGCGCACATGCGATCGCAAACACCGTCTGATTCACGCGGTCGACGTCGACGCCCATCTGCAGCGCCGCGTCGCGATCCTGTGCCGTCGCGCGCACGGCCCAGCCGAGCCGCGTGAAGCGCAGGAAGCCGTACAGCAGCGCGGCCGCCGCGATGCCGATGCCGGCGATCAGCAGATCGAGCGACCCGAGCGTGGCGCCGCCGAGCCGCAGATGCCAGTCGGGCAGCGGCGTCGGCACCGCGCGCGGGTCCGCGCCGAACGCGAGCTGCGCGAGCTGGTCGAGGATGAAGCTGATGCCGATTGTCGCGAGCAGCGGTGCGATGCGCGCCGCATGACGCAACGGCCGCAGCCCGATCCGTTCGATCGCGACGCCGAGCGCGCCGCAGCCGACGACGACCGCCGCGAGCGCGACCGGCAGCGGCAGCCCGAAGCGCGTGAGGCACAGCCAACCGATGAACGCGCCGACCATATAGACCGAGCCGTGCGCGAAGTTGATCAGATGCGACACGCCGAAGATCAGCGCGAGCCCGACGGCGAGCAGCGCGTAGATATTGCCGACGATGAGGCCGTTGAGCGTGTAGTCGAGCCAGGATGCCATCGCGATGCGTCCGGTACGGTTCAGCGCGCCGCGAGCTGCGGCTTGGCGCCGTCCCACAGCGCCCACCGGCCCTGCTTCACGACGAGATACACGGTGCGCGCGCCCGCGACGCGGCGCGTCTGCGGATCGAAGCGCACCTTGCCGAAGATCACGCTCGGCACGTCGCTGATCTTCGCGAAGCCGTCGTGCGCCGCCTGGCGCGTCGTGCCGTAGCGGCGCAGCACCTCGGCCGACAGGATCAATGCGTCGTAGGCGCGCGCGACGAACGAGTCGGGATCGGCGTGAAATTTCGCGCGATAGCGCTGCACGAACGCCTGCACCTCGGGGCGCGGTTCGGCCGGGAAGAAGTTCGATTCGGTGTAGACGCCGTCGACGGCCGTGCCGCCCAGTTCGAGGAACTTCGGCGAATACACCGAGCCGACCGCCGCGATCGGCAGCGCGATGCCCGACGTGCGTGCCTGCCGCACGATTTGCGCGCCGTCCGCGTAATACGAGATCAGTACGATCGAGTCGGGCTTCGACTCGCCGATCCGCACGAGCGTCGAACGGAAATCCTTTTCGGCCGGCTGATAGCCTTCGGCCGCGACGACCTGCGCGCCGAGCGCCGACGCGGCCTTCGCAAAGATGTCCTTGCTCGTGCGGCCCCAGTCGGTGTTCAGATACAGCACCGCGATCCGTTTGAAGCCGAGTTCCTTCACGGCGTAGCGCGCGAGCAGCGGCTGTTCCTCGGCCTGGCTCAGCGCGGTGCTCCACAGATAGTCGCCGCCCTTCGTGAAGTCCGGGTGCGAATTCGTGAAGCCGAACTGGATCAGTTGCCCGCGCTGATAAATCGGCGACGCGGCCATCGATGTCGCGCTCGAAAAATCGCCGAGCTCGATCACGACGCGCGGATCGGCGACGAACTTCTGCGCGATCGCCACCGCCTGGCGCGGATCGCTGCGGCTGTCCTGGAAGTCGATCGCGAGCGGCCGGCCGTGTATGCCGCCGCTGCCGTTGATCTCGTCGAGTGCGAGGTCGAAGCCGCGCTTCCACTGCTCGCCGTATTGCGCGTCCTGCCCCGTGAGCGGCCCGCTCACGCCGACGACGACCGGCTCGCCCGAGACGCCTGCCGCGAGCGCGGCGCCCGTCGACAAGCCCCAGGCCGCCGCAAGCGCCGCCACCGTGCCCAGCACGCGCCGCCATGCGCCGCGCGCGTCGTTCCCCGAAACGTTCATGGATCCCCCAACGTCAGTCAATCGAAAAGAGTGAGGGCATGAAACCATCGGGGTCCGGACGATCCAACGAAGTTTTGTGCATATCGATATCGCGGCGCACGCGTAGCGCATCGTGCGCTTCGACGCCGGCCTTCGCATGCCGCATCGCGCAGCCGCGACGAGGCGCACTCATCGTGTTGATTCGATTGCCGTTTCCGGTTCGGCAGCGCGCGTGCGACATGCGCATCGGCGCATAGCCGGCGATGACGACACGCGCGTCCTTCGCATTTTTCGCGCTGTCGATAGCAAAAATCATTATAAGAATCGCGCATGCTCACGCTCCTACAATGCGCAAATCGCATCATCGGAACGCGTCATGGAGCTGCATCAACTCGAGGCTTTTTCCGCCGTCATGTCGGCCGGCAGCGTGACCGGCGCGGGCGAATTGCTCGGCCGCTCGCAACCGGCCGTCACGCGGCAGATCCAGGAGCTCGAGGCCGACCTCGGCTATGCGCTGTTCGATCGTCACGGCCCGCGTGTCACGCCGACGCGGCGCGCGTTCCTGCTTTACGAGGAAGTCGAGCGTTCGCTGATCGGCCTGCGCGCGATCGACGCGCGCGCCCGCGCAATCGGCAGCGAAATCGCTCAACCGGTGCGCATCGCCGCAACGCCCGCGCTCGCGGCCACGATCGTGCCGGCCGCGCTCGCGGCGCTGCCCGACGACGCGCACGCACCGCACTACCAGTTGCGCAGCGAATCGGCCGAGCACGTCGTGCACGAAGTGCTGGCCGGCACCGCGGACGTCGGCGTCGTCACACTGCCGATGGCGCATGCGGGGCTCGACGTGCATTGGATCGCGCAGACGCCCTGCGTTGCGGTACTGGCCGCCGGCGATGCGCTCGCGGCCAAGCCGCGCATCGCGCTGCGCGATCTCGCGCGCCGCCGCATCGTGACCGTCGCGAACCGCCATCGATTGCGCCAGCGGATCGACGCGGCATTCGCCGCCGCGCGCGTCGAGCCGCGCGTCTTCATCGAGACCAATGCGTCGCTCAACGCGGTGATGGCCGCGCGCGCCGGCGTCGGGATCGGCATCGTCGATCCGGCGACGGGTGTCGCGCTGCCGGTGGACGGCGTCGTCGCGCGGCCGCTCGACGTCGACATTCCGTTCGCGTTCGGCGTCGCGACGCCGGCCGGCAAGACACGCACGGCGGCCGTCGATGCGCTGCTTAACGCGTTGCATCGCACGACGCGCGCGTTGTTCGACGATGCGGTCTTTCACGACGCGTCCGCACACGATGCGCTGCTTCGCAGCGACCGCCCGCGCACACGGGCGCGGGCGCGCGGTACGCGCCGGGAGGTTGTCGCATGACGGCTTTCCGCAGCCTTTCGACTAACGATACGATGGACGAACAATTCGCATGACGACCTCACTCGACGCACTCGAATTGCGGCTCGCCGAGGATCTGCGCTGGCTCGACCTGCCCGCGCCGTCGTGGGTGCCGCCGCGCGACGTCGACGGCATGCGCGTGCTCGACGTCGCGATCGTCGGCGGCGGGATGGCGGGGCTCGCGGCCAGCGCCGAACTGCGGCTGCTCGGCATCGACAATCAGTGCGTGATCGATCGCGCGCCGGCCGGCTACGAAGGCCCGTGGGTCACGTTCGCGCGCATGGATACGCTGCGCTCGCCGAAGCAGCTTGCCGGCCCCGCGCTCGGGCTGCCCGCGCTGACGTTCCGCGCCTGGTTCGAAGCGCAATACGGCCGCGACGCGTGGGACGCGCTCTACAAGATTCCGCGCACACAATGGATGGACTATCTGCGCTGGTATCGGCGCGTGCTCGACCTCAACGTGCGCAACGACACGATGCTCGTCGCGCTGCGCCCGCGCGACGACGGCCTGCTCGCGCTCGATCTCGACACGCAGGGCCACGCGCAGACGCTGCTCGCGCGCCACGTCGTGCTCGCCACCGGCCGCGACGGGCTCGGCGGCCCGTACGTGCCGCCCGTGGCGCAACGCGCGCCGCGCACGCGCTGGGCGCACTCGTCGGAGCCGATCGACTTCGCGGCGCTGGCCGGCAAGCGCGTGGGCGTCGTCGGCGCCGGCGCGTCCGCGTTCGACAACGCGGGCACCGCGCTCGAGGCCGGCGCCGCGCGCGTCGACCTGTTTTTCCGCCGCACGGACATTCCGCGCATCAACAAGCTGACGGGCATCGGCAGCCCGGGCCTCGTGCACGGCTATGCCGACCTCGACGACGCCAGCAAGTGGCGCTTCATGCATTACGCGCTGACATCGCAGACGCCGCCGCCGCGCGACAGCGTGCTGCGCGTGTCGCGCCACGCGCATGCCTTCTTTCATGCGGGCAGCCCGATCGAGACGCTTGCCGAGCATGCGGACGGGCTCGAAGTCACGACGCCGCGCGGCCGCTACGTCGTCGACTTCCTGATTTTCGCGACCGGTTTCCATTCCGACTGGACGACGCGCACGGAATTCGCGGCGTTCGCTGCGCACGTGCGGCGCTGGAAGGATCGCTATCGTCCCGCGCCCGGCACCTGGCTCGACGAGCTGGCCGAGTCGCCCGATCTGGGCCCCGCATTCGCGTTCCAGGAGCGCGAGCGCGGTGCGTGCCCGGCCGTGACGCGCATCCACTGCTTCAACCATGCGGCGAGCCTGAGCCACGGCAAGCTGTCCGGCGACATTCCCGCGATCAGCGCCGGCGCCGAGCGGCTGGCGCGCGGCATCGCGAGCCGGCTGTTCGACGCGGACCGCGATCGCCACTACGACGCGCTCGTCGCGTTCTCCAACGCCGAGCTGCAAGGCGACGAATGGCGCGACGCCGATGCGTAAGCGCCTGTTCCATTGACGATGACGGATACCGAAACGATGACCGATACCCTCACGCCGGCCGCTGCGCCGGATACGATCGACCGCGTGGCCGGCCTGCGCGACGACGATGCCACGGCCGTACTGCGTCGCTCACGCGACAAGGTACGGCTGCATACGCAGCTCGGCGAAGCGGCGCTGTTCGATCCCGCGCTGCCCGGCCTGTCGCCGGTCGAGCGTCTGCATGCGGCGCGATATGTCGCGCAGCGGTCGAACGCGCCGGCCCTTGCGTCGCTTTATCGCGCGCGACTGATCGACGCCGGCGGCAGCGACGCCGACATCGCGCGGGCGGACGCCGATGCGTTCGACGCGCTGCCCGCGCGGCTCGCCGCAATCCTCGTGCATGCACGGCTTCTGACGACGTCTCCCGCCGCTGCGCAGCGAGCCGATCTCGATGCATTGAAAGCGGCCGGCCTCACGACGCCCGCGATCGTCGCGCTGTCGCAGCTCGTCGCGTTCGTTGCCTATCAACTGCGCGTCGCTGCGGCCGCACGGGCAGTGCAGGCGCGCGTCGCGAAGGAGGCCGCATGACGACGCATGCTCACGGCTTCACGTTCGACACGCTGGGCTGGCGTGCGTGGCTCGACACCGTGCCGCTCGACACGGCGACGCCCGAACAGCTTGCGGTGCTCGACGCGAGCCATCCGCAGGCCAAGACGTCCGACTACTATCTGCTGCTCGTACACCTGCCCGAAATCCTGCGGCAGCGCTCGGGCGTGTTCAACGCGATCATGTACGGGCCCGGCGGGCTGTCGCGTGCGGAGCGCGAACTGGCGAGCACGGCCGTGTCGCGCGTGAACGGCTGCGTCTACTGCGCGTCCGTGCATGCGCAGCGCTTCGCGCAACTCGCGAAACGCACGGACGCGATCGAGCAGGTGTTCGACGATCCGGCGACGGCCGGCACGACGGCGCGCGAACGCGCGATCGTGCGCTATGCGATCGCGCTGACCGAGCGGCCGGATGCGGTCGGCGCGGACGATATCGCAGCGCTCGAAGCCGAGGGGCTCACGCACGAGGAAATTCTCGACCTGTCGCATGCGGTCGCGATCTTCGCATGGGCGAATCGGTTGATGCTGACGTTGGGGGAACCGGTGTTTGCGGAGGCGGGAGGACGGTAGCAGGGGCGATGTGGCGGGTGGATGTGTCGTCTGTCTTTGCCGTCGGCCCCTGTGGAACACGCTCATGCGGTGCCCTGCCGTCCGCACTCCACCGGCACCGCACCGCCTCTCGGCAGCATCGCGACGAACACGGCCGCCGCCACCGCGAACAGGGTGCCGGCGCCCGCATAGAACGCCGGCCATCCCGTCGCCGCAATCAGGCCCGGCACGCCGAGCAGGCCGAACGTTCCGACGAGACGCCCACTGCTGTAGAACAGCGCATACACGGTCGCCGGCTGCCTGCCGGCTGCCCAGCCGAGAATCGCGCCGCCCATGCCGATGAAGGTCCACGCGCTGGCCGCACCGACCAGCACCGCGCCCGTCGCGGCCAGCGTTCCATCCCCGCGCGACGCTGCGACCGCCAGCACGGCGACGCTCGCGATGCACGCGAGCGCGCCCGTCGCGCAGATCGCCGGCGGCCGCCAGCGGCGCGCAGCCCAGCCGGCCGCCACCGACGCCGCAAGGTTCGCGGCCGGCACGAGCGTGCCGAGCAACGCGCCGATCTGCTGCAACGTCATGCCCAGATCGACGAGCAGCAGCCGGTTGAAGTTGAAGAGCATCATCAGCATGACGGTCAGCGCGATCGTCGCGATCAGCCGCGCGCGCATCGCACGGTCACTCCACGCCTCACGCCAGCCCGACAGCGACCGGCCCGCGCCGCGCGGCGTCGCGCGGTCGGCCTCGACCAGCAGCGCAACGGAGAGTACCGAGACCGCGAGGATCGCTGCCAACGCCACGAACACAAGTCGCCAGCCGAGCCACGGATACCCCCATACGAGCATGCCGCCGCCGAGCAGCAAACCGACCGCCATCCCGCCCATCTTCGCGGCGGCAACCAACGTGCGGCCCGACGGCGGCGTCTGTTCGACGCTCAGCGCGTCGAGCGACAGGTCCATCGTCGCAACGGCCGTCGTGGCGACGATGCCGAGCGCGAACAGCCATGCAAAGGGCGCACTCGGTCGCGCCGCGATGCAAAGCGTCGCCGCGACCGCGACGAGCTGCGCTGCGACGATCCAGCCGGTGCGATGCCCGAGCCAGTGCAGCCTCCGTGCATCGAGCCATGGTGCCCACAGGAACGCGACGCCGAACGGCAGATACAGCGCATAGACCCACTGCAGCGACGCGAGCGTCACGCCCTGCGCGCGCAGGATCGGCGCGAGGCCGCCCTGCACGAAGCCCAGCACGCTGCCGATCGCCACGTAGAGGATCGCGACAACCGTCAGCACGCGCGCGACGCCGTGCGCCGGGGCGACGGTCGGCGTTCGATCGCCGGCAACACGAAGCGGTTCGCTCATCGTCGCCTCCTTCAAAGCTGCGTGGTGAGACCGATGCCGACGACGCGCGGCTGGCCGACGCGCACCGAGCCGACGCCCGGCGCCCAGCCCTGCCCCGCAACGACGTAGCGGCGGTCGAACAGGTTCTCCGCGAACCCGTACAGCGTCCAGTTCCGATACGTCCAGCCGAAGCGCAGGTTGACCACGCTGTAGGCGGCGAGATCGAAGCTGTTGCGCACGTCGACCGCGCGCGAGCCGACGTACTGCCACGACGCATCCGCATTGAAGCGTCCCGGCAGGCCGACTACCGTCCCCGGCAGCTCGCCGTGCGCGCCGAGATTGCCGGTCATGCGCGGCACGTTCGGCAGGCGGTTGCCCGACTGCGCGCCCGTCACGTCGCCGACCGGCACGGACCGCAGTTCGCCCTGCGTATAGCCGAGCCCTGCGGTCAGCCGCAGATAGCGGGACACCTTCGCGCCGAGTTCGAGTTCCGCGCCGAAGGTTCGGTAGTCGAGCGATGCAGGCATGAACAGTCCGCTCGACGGGAAGAATGCGACGAGGTGGCCGTTCTTCACGTCGTTGTAGAACACCGAGCCGTCGACGCTGAGCCGCCGGTCGAGCCACAGCGACTTGAAGCCGAGTTCGTAGGTCCAGCTCGTCGACGCCGGAAACGACGACTCGCGCCGGCCCTGCGGTCCGTTCACGGTGACGGCCGGATAGCCGGCCGACGCTTCGCCACGTGACACCGTCGCATAGGTCATCAGCGTGTCGGTCCAGTCGAATGTCAGACCCGTGCGCCCGGTGACGAACGTGTCCCTCAGACTGTCGTCCTGGCGGAACCGGGTGACGACCTTCGGGTTGCCGTTGCCGTCGAATGCGTAGCGTGCGTCCTTGCGTTCGTAGGTCGCGCGCAGCCCCGTGATCGCCTTCAGCCGCGTCGTCAGCGGCCAGCTCGCCTCGCCGAACCATGACACGCTGTCCGTGTTGATGCGGTTGTGCTGCTGGCCGTTCTGCGTCGTCACGAAGTTGAACGCGGCCGGTGATGCAACGGCGTTCGTGTCGTTCGTGAAATGCGCATGGAAATAGTTGATCCCGGCCGTCCACATCACCGGGCTGTTGTCGCGCGAATTCAGCCGCACTTCCTGCTGGAACGTCGATTCGCCGAAGCGCATCTCCGTCTGGTCCGCGCCCGGCACGTCGAACAGGCTCGCCGGCCGCTTCGACAGCGCCGAATAGATGAGCCCGTCGGTCAGGTCGAACCGTTGCACGTTGCGCGAATCCTGATAGCTCGTCAGCGACGTCAGTCTGAAGCGGTCGAAATCGCGGTCGACCCGCACGCTGCTGCCCGCGTCGCGCCAGCGGCCGTACGTGGGCGGGTTCAACCGAATCTGCGGGAAATCGCCGTTCTGCATCAGGACAAAGCGCGGCGCGGTCGTTTCGGTCTGGTCGACGAAACCCGACACGGTGACCGATGTGCGATCGTCCGGGACCCACAGCACGGTGCCGCGCGCGGCGCCCACCTTCACGCGCCCGTCGCTGCCGCCGGTCGCAAGGTTCGGCACGGTACCGTCGAGGTTCGACATGCGCACCGCGACCCGCGCGGCCACATCGTCGGACACGGGGCCGTTGCCGATCATTTCGCCGAGCCAGCGGCCATGCGTGCCGGCTTCCGCTGTCGCCGTGAACTCGCGTTTGAAGGTCGGCTGCTTCGTGATCACGTTGATCGCGCCGCCCTGCGTGTTGCGGCCGAACAGCGTGCCCTGCGGGCCACGCAGCACCTCGACGCGATCGATGTCCATGAAGGTCGGCGGCGCGCCGGTGGTCGCGCGCGGTACGTCGTTGACGTACATCACGACCGATGCGTCGTCGGCCGCCAACGGCATGAACGAGCCCACGCCGCGAATGCTGAACACGTTCGCGTAGGTCGCACCGATATCGGCGAACGCGAGGTTCGGCACTGCGCGCGCGAGACCCGCGTTTCCGGCCGACGGCGCGGCATCGACTGCGAGATCGGCGCCGCTCACGGCCGTCACGCTGACCGGCACCTTCTGCTGCGATTCGCTGTGACGGCGTGCGGTAACGGTCACGGCTTCGAGTTGCGTGCCGACGAGCGGCTCGGCAGGCGCCGTCGGCGTCGATGCCGGAACCGGCGCCGACGCGTCATCGCCAGCCGCCTCGGCAAGCGGCGGCCACGCCAGCGCCGCGGCCAGCGCGAGCGACAGCGGCGCGAGCGGCCGCCCCGGCCGACGGGCGCGCCCATGCACGGCGTCGCGCGATGAGACAACGACTTGAAGGGCGGATTGATGGGCGGACCGATCCGATCGCGCAGCACGCGATGCCGCCCGGTTCGCGTTGGCGGTACGACAGTAACGACGACTCATGAAGCCTTCCTCTGCTGGTGCCCCGTTCGCAGCGGGCCGCAGGCGGCCTCGTCGCGAACCTCGTGAAGCGTGGTAATGGTGACTGCGATGAAATCGAACGGCCGCGCTCACGCGTGCCCGGCATCACGTGCGAGCAGGCGCGCGTAGCGTCCGCCGCGCGCGACGAGCTCGGCATGCGTGCCCTGCTCGACCGCGCGCCCGTCGTCGAGCACGACGATGCGGTCGGCCTGCCGAATCGTCGACGGACGGTGCGCGATCATCAGCACCGTGCGGTGCCGACGCAGCCGCGCGAGCGCGTCGTGAAACGCGCGCTCGCTTTCGGTGTCGAGACTCGACGACGCCTCGTCGAGCACCAGCACCGGGCTGTCGCGCAACAACGCGCGCGCGATCGCGATCCGCTGGCGCTGGCCGCCCGACAGACGCGCGCCGCGCTCGCCGCAGCGCGTGCCGTAGCCGTCCGGCAGCGCGACGATGAAGTCGTGTGCCTGTGCGTCGCGGGCGGCCTGCTCGACCGCTGCGTCGTCCGCCTCGGGCCGGCCGAGCCGGATGTTGTTCGCGATGGTGTCGTCGAACAGATAGACGTCCTGCGGCACCACCGACACGTATTGCCGCAGCCGCGCAAGCGGCATGTCGCGCACGTCGACGCTGCCGACGATCACGCGGCCTGCCTGTACGTCCCTGAAGCGCAGCAGCAGGCTCACGCACGTGCTCTTGCCCGCACCCGACGCGCCCACGAGCGCGACGGTCTCGGCCGGCTTCACGTCGAAATCGACGCCGCGCAATGCAGGCACGCGCGTGTCGTCGTAGGCGAACCCGACCTGCTCGAAACGCACCGTCGCATCGGCCGGCTCCGCGGTGCCGCGGTCGACGACCTGCGCGGGCTGCCGCTGAATCGCAAGAATTCGCTCGACGCCCGCCTTCAGTTCGCCCAGCTTGCGCGCGGCCTGCGCGACTTCTGCGAGGGGAATCAGCGCGGCGCCGACGAGCACGACCGCGCACGGCAACCATGCGACGGCCAGCAAGCCGTGCTGCACGAGCACGGCCCCCGTCACCAGGGCCGCAAGCAGCGCACCGGCCTGCAGCAATTCGATGGCCGCCTGCTCGAGCCCGGCGCGCGTGCCGTAGCGGCGCTGCTCGTGCTCCATCGTGCGCACGCGCGCAGCAACGCGGTCGAGCCACGCCTGCGCCTGACCGAAAGACGCGATCTCTTTTCTTCCCTGAATGCCTTCGATCACGTCCGCGTCGAGCTTCGCAGCGGCCTGAGCCAGCGCGCGCCCCTGCCGATGCGCGCGATCGCCCAGCCAGAACGGCACCGAAGCGAGCAGCGGCAGGAATGGCAGCAGCGCGAGCGTCAGCCACGGCTGCACGAACGCGAGCGCGACGAGTGCCAGCAACGGGACGATGCCGGCGGCGATCGCATCGGCGAGCGTATGCGCAAAAAAGTGCTCCATTTCGTTGGCGTCGCGCGTCGCGACGGCCGCGAGCTCGCCGGTGCGACGCCCGGCCACGTAGCCAGGCGCCGCGCGTTCGAGGCCGTCGTAAATGCCAATCTGCATCGTCTCGATCAGCGAGAACGCGAATTCGTGCGAGACGTGCGCCTGCCACCAGCGCCCGCCCGCGCCGGCGGCCACGGCCACGACAAGCGCCCATGTGCCCGGCAGCCATGCGTCGGCCGCCGCGCCAGCGATCGCGATGCCGATGAGCCAAGCGCAGATCGCGAGCGTCGCAACCATTCCGCCCTGCGCGAGCACGGTCGCGACGATGGTCAACAGCATCAGCCGCTCCTGGCCGCGCGCGAGCTGCAGCAGGTCCGCCCAGCCGCTGCGCCCGGCTAGCGCCGCGTCGCGCGCGTGCGTCGCACCGTCTCGGCCATGCGCGGCCGTCGTCGTAGTCGTCGTCGTGCTCATACGCTTTCCTCCCCTGTTTCGCCGGCCTGCGCGGCCAGCAGGCGCGCATATAGTCCGCCGCGCGCCTTCAGCGTGTCGTGATCGCCCTCCTCGACGATCCGCCCGTCGTCGACGACGACGATCCGGTCCGCGTGTCGCACCGTCGCCAGACGATGCGCGATCACGACGAGCGCACGTTGTCCGGCACACGCCTCGATCGACGCCTGAATCGCCTGCTCGCTCGACGGGTCGACGTTCGAGGTCGCTTCGTCGAGCAGAAGGATCGGCGCGCCCTTGAGCCATGCGCGGGCGATCGCGAGCCGCTGGCGCTGGCCGCCCGACAGCTGCGCGGCACGCTCGCCGACGGGCGTCGCATACCCCTGCGGCAAACCTTCGATGAAGTCGTGGACATGCGCGACGCGCGCGGCGTCGCGAATCGCGTCTGCATCGGCGTCGGGCCGAGCGAACCGCAGGTTGTCCTCGATGCTGCCGTCGAACAGCACGATGTCCTGGAACACGGCGCCCACCTTCTCGCGCATCGCCGCGAGCGGCAGGTCGCGCAGATCGACGCCGCCGATCCGCACCGAACCGTGCTGCGGGTCAGCCATCCGAATCAGCAGCGCGCCGAGCGTCGACTTGCCCGCGCCGGACGGGCCAACGATCCCGACGAACTCGCGCTGCCCGATCGTGAGCGACACGTGCTTTAGCGCGGGCCGGTCGCTGCCCGGCCACGTGAAGGTCACGTCGTCGAATACGACATCGGCGTGCTCTCCGGGCGCGCGCGGCGACACGGGTTCGCGCACTGGCGGTTCTGCGTCGAGCAGTGCGGCGATCGGCCCGGCGGCGCTCGCGGCGCCCCACGCGATATGGAACGTCTTGTCGAGCCGGTCAACCGGCCGGAATGCCTCGCGTGCGAGAAACAGCGTGATCAGCGCCGTCGTCGCGGGCAGCACACCGGAGGCGGCGCGCGAAGCATTGAGCGCCGCGACGGCCGCGACGCAGCCGAGCCCGAACAGGCCCGTCACGCCGTTGCGCATCAGTGTTGCGTACAGGATGCCCATCGCCTCGCGCCGCAACCCTGCTGCCGCCGCGACGAGCGACGCTCGGCGCGAGCCGGCCGCATCGAACGCCTTCAGCGTCGCGATGCCCTGCAGGCTGTCGAGCATCGTCGCGCCGAAACGCCCGATCGACGCCATCAGCCCCGAGGCCCGCGGCCGGCATAGGCGCAGCCAGACGCGATCGATGACGGGCACCGCGAGCACGCAGGCCGCCAGCACGCTCGCCGACAGCGGATCGATCCACGCGACCGCGCCGATCACGGCAGCGCAGCCGACAAGCGCGACGCACACGGCCGGAATGTAGCGTCCGTAGTACGTCTCGAGCGCTTCGACACCGCCGACGATCGCGTGCTGCAATTCGGCGGTGCGTCCTGCACCGCCATGCGCGCCGAGTGCAAGTGCCTGAGGGAGCAACCGCGCGCGCAGCCGCGCCTTGGTGCGGCTCGCGGTGCGCAGCGCGGCGACTTCGCCGGCCCACATCAGCGCGATGCGCGCCAGTGCGAACGCAGCGAAGCCGAACGCCCATCCGGATAGACCGCGCAGCGACGCGCCGGACCATATGGCCGCGATCCCGAGCGCAAGACATAACGCCTGTCCCGCGTAACATGCGGTCACCGCGAGGCCGATCGCGACGCTGATCGCGATATCGGCATAGACGACTCCCGCGAGCCGCCATAAATGACGTTGCATAGGGTTCACCTCCTTGATCCGCCAACATCCGCAATGATATTTTTATTGGGAATGCGACTCATTCTCATTTCGTATGAATGTCGGCGAATTCCATATGCGGGTCCGGTGAAATCACCTCTATCCCGAAAAATTTGCGATTAGTCTTGCGGCCATCGAGGAGCGTGGGTCACGTCCGAATCGCCGCAACTGCCGTGAAGTAGATGACAGGAGTTGTGCGTATGCATCCATTGACAGTACCCGGCGTGTCCGCGACGGGCGTCGCCACGAGTCATACATGGACCGTCGCCCGCGGAAGCGCAGAGGGGAGCAGCTACGCGATCGAACGCCTGAATTGCGAGTCCGGCTTCTCAGTCGTGCGCTCCAGCGTGCTCTCCGAGCGCACGTTGGCCGAGGCGTGCAGCCACGATGGTGTCGAGCGGCAGCTCATCGTCGCGATCGCGCTCGACGGCGATTCGGAATTCCGTGACCGGCGCGGCGAACGCCTGCCGTTCTCGGCCGGCCACACGACGGTGTCGGTCTTCCGCAGCGGCGGGGGCGAGCGTCGCCATGGGGCAAACCGGCTGGTACGCCAACTGCGGCTCGTCGTCTCGGAAAGCGCGCTGACAAACTTCGTCGGCGAAGCGCGCAGCCGCGAACTGCTCGGGCCGGCGCTCGGGCACTTCGAAGGCTTCCGACAGCTCGCGTTCACCGCGAACAGCGGGAACCCTCATCTGCGCTTCTTCTGCAGCCCCGATCTGCTGCAACAGGACGGCCTCAGCCTGCGCATCCACGCGCTAAGCCTCTTGGCCGATCAACTGAGCATGATCGCGCCCGAACCTGCGCGCTGCGGCCGGCTCGGCGCGCGCGATCTCGACAGGCTTGCGCACGTCGAGGCGTTCATGCGTGCGCATCTCGACAAGCCGCTCAACAACGCGTACCTGTCGGCCACGCTCGGCATCAGCGAATACAAGCTGAAAGAGTGCTTCCGGCAGGCGTACGGCACGAGCCCCGCGCGATACTTGCTGGAACTGCGGATGTATCGTGCGCAGGAGTTGCTCGAAGCCGGCCACCAAGTCGCCGAAACAGCCTACCGCGTCGGCTATCAGCACCCGAGCAATCTGAGCGCCGCGTTCACGCGCTTCTTCGGGCGCACGCCGAAATCCGTGCTCGGCAACCGATCCCCTCGGGCGAATATATCGGTATCCGAATCGAACCGGACGTAGACGAGGATGAATCATCGTCGCGCATCGACGCCGAGCAGATTCCCGCCGATTTCATGATGTCCCGGCCCTTGATGCGCGGCGCAGCACGAGACGCCTGGCCGCGAGCGTGCGACGAGATCACGATGTGCGACTCGTGCGACGGAGCGACCTGGCCCCCTCAATCCCCCAACAACTTCAACCCCGCCGGCAACGTCTCACCGAACACCCGCACCGTATCGGCCTCATCGAACGCGACGACCTCGCGTACACGATCGATCCACGTCCGCGACACGTTCGCGGCCGACAGCCGCCGGATCACCGCGTCGCGCGTATCGTCCGGCAGATCGCGTTCGCGGTCGCCCGTCAGCTGCGCGATCTGCGCGGCGGCGAACGCGGCAGGCTCGACCTGTTTCCAGTCGAGCGCGAACAGCGCGTCGAGCCACCGGCACGCGACGTCGGCCGGCACGACGTTGTGCGCGCTGCCGTAGAACGGACGTCGCGCGCCGACGCGCCCGAGCGCCCAGGCGCGCAGCGCGCGCTCGGCGGGCTTCTGCGCGGGCGCGATCAGCCGTTCGCCGAGTTCGATCTTGCGTTCGATCGGCAGCCGTTCGAGCGACGCCGACAACCGCATCATGTCGGCCGGCCCCACCTTGTCGGGATCGAACGGCAGCTTGCGTCGCTTGTCGTCGGGCGACGGCTCGAGAAACGCGATCGCGTCGCGCACCTGCATCTGCGCGTCGTCGTCGAGGCCGCCGGCCGCACGCCGCCACAGCGTCCACCATTCGGACCATACCTGCGCGTCGTTCACGTACTGGATGCCGTCGTCGAACAGCGGCCACAGCTGTTCGATGCGCCAGGCATCGAGCGGATGACCGAAGCCCGGCCGCACGCAATAGCCGGCGAGATTGAGCCATGCCCGTTCGTGATCGGCCGAGCGCCGGCGTCGGCGCGCCCGCGCGAGCAACGCGTCGAACAGCTCGCGCGCGAGCGCGACGTCCCATTCTTCGCGCGGACCAAGTACCTGCTCAAGTTGCGCACGCAACCGTCTCGTATCCTTCGGCGTCACGTTCGCCGCGCGGCTGCCGAACGACCGGTCGATCAGTTCGAGCGCCTGGTCGATACGCGGATGCCGCGCCGGCGCGGCGCCGTCCTGCTGTGCCGGCGCGTCGCCGCGCAGCTGGAATTCGAGGCGCCAGCGGCGCGCGGCATCGTCGGTCGCGATGCAGTGCATTTCAAGCGTGCCGACTTCGGTCAGCGATGCGGTCAGCTTCACCGGCGTCTCGCGCGCGCCGCCGTCGGCCTGCCCGTCGACGACGGTCGCGATCGGCGGCAGCCGCACGAAGTCGCCGCCGTCGAGATCGACGAGATCGCCCGGCCGGTACGCCGTATCGGCAACTGTCGACATCAGGTGAAAGCGCACCGGCTGCCCGAGCTGCAGCGCAAACGTGCGATCCTCGAGCCGGATCTCGCGGCCCTCTTCCGCACCGCGCGGCAGCAGGCACACGCCGCGCGGCCGCCCGTCGGCCGCGCCGTCGTCGAGCACGAGGAAATAGCTGCGCGCCGAGCCGCCGCCGATGCGCGGCGCATGCCCGGCGCGGGCGAGACCGTATGCGACCGCACCGCGCGCGACCGCGACGTCCGAATGCGCGTTGTGCAGCACGTCGAGCGGCGCGCCGCGCCACGCGCCGAGCGTCTGCGCGAGGCGGCCCGCCAGCGCGTGCGCACGAAACACGCCGCCGTTGAGCAGCAGCGTGTCGGGCAGCGGACCTTCCGCGTGACGGTTCAGGAACGCGGCGACGTGCCGCGTAACGGCCGGATCGCTCGCGTACGGCAAGCCGAATTCGACGATCGCCGCACGCGCACGCTGCGGCAGCTCGTCGGCCGCGACCTGCGGAAAAAAGCCGTCGACGACGATCTGCTCGACCTCGCGGCGCGTCAGCTCGGCCGAACGTGCGCCGCCGACGAGCCGGCTGCCGGCACCGAGCAGCGTGACGGTCACCGATTCGGGCGCGTCGTCGCCGAGCAGGCGCTCCTTCGCCGCGCGGCAACGCTCGACGAGCTGCGACAGGCTCGCGGCCGACAGCCGCGTGCCGGGCTCGGTCAAGCGCGTCTCGACGAGGCGCGCGAGCGCGAGGTCCATGTTGTCGCCGCCGAGCATCAGATGATTGCCGACGCCGACGCGCGTAAACGTCGGCTCGCCGTCGTCGCCGGGCGCGACGTCGACGAGCGTCAGATCGGTCGTGCCGCCGCCGACGTCGCAGATCAGCACGCGTCGCGGCGCAGCGAACGTGTCGCGCAACGTCGCACGCTGGCCGTACAGCCAGTCGTAGAACGCGGCCTGCGGCTCCTCGAGCAGCCGCAGCGCAGGCAGCCCCGCGCGTCGCGCGGCCTCGACGGTCAGCGCGCGTGCGCCGTCGTCGAACGAAGCTGGGACGGTCAGGATGACATGCTGTTGCGCGAGCGGCGCGTCGGGAAAGTGCGCATCCCATGCCGCACGCACGTGCGCGAGATAGCTCGCGCTCGCATCGACGGGCGACACCTTGTCGACGCCCTCGGCAGCGCCCCACGGCAGAATCGGCGCGAGGCGATCGACCGATGCGTGCGACAGCCAGCTCTTCGCGCTCGTGACGAGCCGGCCCGGCACCTGCGCGCCCAGCGTGCGCGCATACCGCCCGATCACGGGCGGCGGCGCATCGTCGCGGCCGGCCTGCGCGGGCGCGCCGGTGGCCTGCCACGGCAGCCGCAACGCGTCCGCCGCCAGTTCGCCGGGCGCCGGGTGATAGCGCACCGACGGCAGCAGCGGCTGCGCGGCGACCGCGCCGGCGCCGACGAGCTGCTCGACGTCGAACACGCGAATCGCGTCCGAGCCGGGCTCGACGTAGGCGACGACCGTATTGCTGGTGCCGAGGTCGATGCCGACCGTATAGCGCTTCATTACGCTCAAGCTGTGCCGCGCACGTCGAACTCGACCTTCCAGCGCTCGTCGGTGCCGCTCGGGATCGCTTCGAGCTCGAGCGTACCGGCCTCGGTCACGCGCGCATGCAGCCTGACCGGCACGATCTCGCCGACGGTGCGTCCTTCGGCCGGCAGCGTCGCCTGAATTTCCTCGAGTTCCTGCAGTTCGTCGGGCGACCAGAAATCGAGCAGCGTGCCGACTTCGTCCTGACGACGCACCGACGAGCCGAAGAAGCGGAAATGCACGGGCTCGCCGACGACGAGGCCGAATTCCTGCGGCGGCAGCGCGGCGCTCGTGCCTTCCTCCATCCCGAACGGCGCGACGCAGAGCGCCTGCACCGGCGGTTCGAGCCCCGGCACGGCCGGCATCGCCGATTCGATCGCGACGTAGTACGCACGCGCCGTACCGCCGCGAATCCGCACGCCGCGGCCGCGCTTCACGTAGCCGTAGTACGCGGCGCCGCGCGCGACCGCGAGATCGAGATCCGCGCCTTCGAGCAGCCGCGCGGGCGGCGCGCCTTCGGCGGCGAGCCAGCCGTTGAGCGTGTCGAGCACGCGCTGCGTGAGCAGCGTCGACTTGAACACGCCGCCGTTGAACAGCACGGCGGTCGGATGCAGGAACGTCGCGCCGGCCGGCAGCGTATGCTGCACGCCTTCGAGCGCGTCGAGCGCCGCGACCTGCCGGCCGAGGAATGCCGCGAGATGACGCGTGATGCCCGCGTCCTGCGCATACGGCAGGCCGAGCTGCGTCAGGCCGACGCGCGCGCGCGTCATCGGGCGCGCGGCCGCGTCGACCTGCGGGAAGAAGCCTTCGAGTATGGTCTGCGTCAGTTCCGCGCGCGTCAGCTCGGTGCGGATCGAGCCGCCGATCAGCTTCGAGCCGCGGCTCGGCACGACGAGCGGCACCGCGTCGGTCGTCGGGTCGGACAACAGCGTTTCCTTCGCGCTGCGGCACGCGTACGTGAGCGCGCGCAGTTGCCACGGATCGGCCTGCGTGCCCTGCTGCGCGAGCTTGCGCGCGACGACGTGCGCCAGCGCGAGATCCATGTTGTCGCCGCCGAGCAGGATGTGTTCGCCGACCGCGACGCGATGCAGCTCGAGATTGCCGTCGCGCTCGACGACCGCGATCAGCGACAGGTCGGTCGTGCCGCCGCCGACGTCGACGCAGAGAATCAGATCGCCGACCTTCACCTGCTTGCGCCAGCCGCCTTCGCTCTTCTGGATCCAGCTGTACAGCGCAGCCTGCGGCTCCTCGAGCAGCGTCATCCGCGTATAGCCGGCCGCGCGCGCGGCCTCGGCCGTCAGTTCGCGCGCCGCCGGGTCGAACGAGGCGGGGATCGTGACGGTGACGTCCTGCTCGACGAACGGCGCGTCGGGATGCGCGTGATCCCACGCTTCGCGCAGATGCGTCAGATAGCGGATCGAGCTTTCGAGCGGCGACACGCGCGTGACCTCGGGCGGCGCATCGCTCGGCAGGATCGCCGCGCGGCGATCGACGCCGGGATGGCACAGCCAGCTCTTCGCGCTCGACACGAGCCGGATCGGCGTGCCGGCGCCGCGGCTGCGCGCCATCTCGCCGACCGCGAAGTCGCGCGACGCGGTCCACGGCAGCGTCAGGTCGCCCTGCGTGAGTTCGCTCGGATGCGGCAGATAGAGAAACGACGGCAGCAGGTCGCGCGATTCGAGCGCGCCGGGCGCCGTGAGCTGCGTGATCGGCAGCACGTGCTGTGCGATTTTTTCGCCGTCGCTGGCCGCGCTGTCGACATACGACAGCGCACAGTGCGTGGTACCGAGATCGATACCGATCGAATAGCGCGGATCGCTCACAGTTCCACCTCCGCCGGCGCAATCACCGACGCGTCGTGGCTGCCCGTCAGCTTCGGCAGACGCACGTCCGCGACGCGCCAGCCGCGATGGCTGACGGTGCCCGTAAACGGCGCCGACCCGACGACGTTGCCAGTCACGCGCACGGCCGTCGCATCGAAGCCGGCCGGCAGCGTCACGCGGCTGCCTTCCGCCTCGTCGCGCACCGGCACGATCGTGAAATGTTCGCGCAGCGCAGCGCGGCAGCCGTCGTGCACGAGGCGTGCAGCCGCGCCGATGTCGGCGTCCGAGTAGCCGGCGATGTCTTCCTCGACGAAATCGATGAAGCGCGCATCGCGCTGCAGCAGGCCGAGCAGTTGCAGGGCGGCCTGCGGGCTCGCTTCGCGCAGCTCGGGCGCGGGGGCTTTCGCCGCGGACGCGGGCGCGGGTGCCGGCGCAGCCGCCGGTGCGGGCGCTGCGGCGGGCGTCGGCGCGACCGGTGCCGCGGCGCCGTCGCGCAGGCGCAGCACGTTCGCGGCGAACTCGCGATTGCCGAGCACGGAGAAGAAGGTCCCGACGGCGAGCGACAGCCGGCCGAAGAAGGACAGGTTGGATTCGGGCATGGGGTCTGGACTCCTGTGGGCTCGCCGCACGGCGAGCGTCTTGCCTGGCCCCGGCCGGCGGCGCGCGTCACGACGCGCGCGCCCGTCGCCCGGAGCGCGATTCTGGCCCCCTCGCGGGGTGCGGAAAACCCGTATTTTGCCCTGTGGCGGGCGAACCGGGACAGAAGTCGGGGGACAGACCATGCCGGGCGCGGCGGTCGTCTCGGGAACAGGCGGTACGGCTCGGGCGACGGCGCGCCGGGGTGGATTCGCGGATAGGCCGTGCATAGGCGCGCGATGCGCACTCGCGCCCGCGGCGCGGCGCGGCGCCGCGCCGCGTCGGCCGCGTACTCGCGACCTCGAGACAGCATCGAGCGTCGGCACGCAGGTCGGCGATCGGCATGTCGCGCCCGGCAACCGAGCGCGACCGCGCCACCGATGACGGGGCGCCCTCGCCGCGCCATGCGCCGATCGCGCCGCTCGCGATGACCGCGATGACCGCGATGACCGCACACACGGCCGGCTACCCGGCGTCCGAACGCTCGCGCGATCGGCCGATCACGCGGCCTTCGTCGCCTGCGCGATCCGTTGCGGCGCGGTCGGCCGCGCATACATCCGCTCGAGATACGCGCGCAGATTCGGGAACGTGTCGATCAACCCGTACTCGCCCGCCCAGTCGATCAGATAGGCCGTCACGCAATCGGCCACCGTCAGCGTATCGCCGACGATGAACGCGCGCCCGTCGAGATGCCGCTCGAGAATGACGGCCATCGACGCGAAATCGTCGCGCGCGAGCGCGATGTCGGCCGGCAGCCGCTTGTCGGGCGGATACAGCATCGTGTGGCGCGCGATGCGCCACAACGGCTGCTCGAGCTCGGTCACCGCGAACATGATCCAGCGATACGCGTGCGCACGCTGCGCGAGATCGACGGGCAGCAGGTGCTTGTCCGGATACTTGTCCGCCAGATACAGCACGATCGCCGCCGACTCCGGAATCACGAGGTCGCCGTCGATCAGCACCGGCACCTTGCCGGCCGGATTGATGCGCAGAAAATCGGGGCGGCGGTGCTCGCCCTCGAGCAGGTTGACGGGCACGAATTCGAAATCCACGCCGAGTTCCTTGAGTCCCCACAGCGCGCGCTGCGTTCGCGTGCCGGCAAATCCGTAAAGCTTCATCGTTACGCTCCTTTCGGTTCGGAAACGCGTAAACAACCGCCGACCGCGGACGGCGACGCAGCGCCGTCGCGACGCCCGCCCGCCGCCGCGACGGCGATCATCCGCGCGGAATCTCCAGTACGGGCATCACGTCGATCGTCTCGCCCGGAAAGATCGTGAAATGCGGATGCCCTTCGAACATCCGCGCGGCGTCGTCGTGAGACGCGGCGCGCACGATGGTGAAGCCGCCGAGCGCGTTCGACGTATCGTCGATGCCGCGCGCGCTGACGGTCTTCGTCTTGCCGAGCGGGCCGCCCATCTCGACGATCGCGTCGCGATGCCGATCGGCCCACGCACGCCACGCGGCGATCCCTTCCTGCTCCTTCGCGCGCCGCGCCTGTTCCGGCTGCGCGATCCACGCCTGCATGCGCGGGCTATCCTTGCTGCCGAGGAAAACCGCGAGATACAACTGCTGTCGACTGCTCATGTGTCCTCCGTCCGAGTGCGCGCGCGGCACCGTGCCGCAGATCGCCCTTGACACAATAGGTTGGTATCAACACAATTGCAACATGGCACGAAAAGAAAAGCTTCCTTTCGAGACGACGCTGATGGTGCGCGACTGCTGCCTGTGCCTGCACATGCAGCGCGCGGCGCGTCATCTTGCGCGCGTGTTCGACGACGCGCTGCGTCCGCTCGATCTGACGAACGGGCAGTTCTCGCTGCTGATGTCGCTGAACCGGCCGGAGCCGGCGCCGATGAAAGCGGTCGCGTCGCTGCTCGCGATGGATCGCACGACGCTGACGGCCGCGCTGAAGCCGCTCGAGCGACGCGGCCTCGTCGCGATCGAGCAGGACCCGCACGACAAGCGCAGTCGCCTACTGACACTCACGCCGGCCGGCGAGCGCCTGCTCGCCGAGGCATTTCCGCTGTGGCAGCAGACGCATGCGGACATCGAAAAGCCGTTCGCGCCGGGCGATATGGACGCGTTGCGCGGCCAGTTGCGCATGCTGTCCGAGGCACCGCCACCGCACGACTGAGCCACCGCGCGATTGTGCGTGCGCGCGCGGCGCGAAAGCGTATCCTTCATCGCGGCACTCGATCCGCCAACCAGGAGACACGCATATGACAACTGCTGACAAGCATGCCCGCTTTCGCGCACTGCATCGCGCCGGCGATCCGCTGGTGCTGTTCAACGTCTGGGATGCGGGCAGCGCGCGCGCCGTCGCCGACACCGGCGCGCCCGCCCTCGCGACCGGAAGCTGGTCGATCGCGAAAGCCAACGGTTACGCGGACGGCGAAGACATGCCGCGCGCGCTGGCCATCGAGCTGCTTGCCCGCATCGTCGCCGCGACCGACCTGCCGGTCAGCGCCGATCTCGAAAGCGGCTACGGCGAGCGGCCCGACGACGTCGCCGATACGATCGCGCTCAGCATCGAGGCCGGCGCGATCGGCTGCAATCTCGAGGACAGCGTGCCCGCGACCGGCGAAGTGCGCAGCGTGGAGGAAGCGGTTGCGCGCATCGCCGCAGCGCGCCGCGCCGCCGACAAGAACGGCAGCGGCTATTTCATCAATGCGCGCACGGACGTCTGTTTCGTCGTCCCCGCCGACACGCACGACGAGGCGCTGATCGACGCGGTGCTCGCGCGCGCACGCGCCTACGCGGAAGCGGGTGCGGACGGGCTGTTCGTACCGGGCCTGAAGTCGCCCGCGCTGATCCGCAAGCTGACGGCGGCATCGCCGCTGCCGGTGAACGTGATGCGCGTGGCGGAGACGCCGACGATCGCGGAACTCGCCGCATGCGGCGTCGCGCGCATCAGCCACGGGCCGTATCCGTACATTCAGGCGATGAAGGCGCTTGCGGCGCTCGTGCCGCCGCGCGGCTGAGGCTGAGGTTGACGCTAACGCCGGTGCCGCGCGCGTCGGCGCGATCGCATCGAAGCGCAGCCGCGCGGCGCGCGCGTGTTGCTGCGCACCGCCACCGTTGCGCCGGCCGGCGCGCGCGCAACGAGACATACCCGTCGACGAATCGGCGCGGTGCCCGAACCGGCACCGCACACCGGACCCGTTACGACACGGCTTCGACGCGCTTCGGCACCGCGGTGACGATCGTCGCGACCGCGACGGCCAGCACCACCGCCGCGCCGACGAACACGCCGCCGGCGCCGGTCGCATCGAACACGACGCCGCCCGCCGCCGCGCCCGTCGCGATCGCGAGCTGCACGGCCGCGACGATGAGGCCGCCCGCGCTCTCGGCTTCGTCCGGCACCGTGCGCGTGACCCACGTCGACCATGCGACCGGCACGCCGCCGAACGCCATCCCCCACAACGCGACGAGGATCGCATCGATCGCCGGTGCGCGGCCGAGCACGACCAGCAGCACGCCGAGCACGACCATCAGCGCGGGCATCGCGATCAGCATCGGCCGCAGCCGGTGTTCGAGCACGCGGCCCGCGAGCGACGTGCCGACGAAGTTCGCGACGCCGTAGCCGAGCAGGATCGCCGACAGCCCATTCACGCCGACGCCCGCGACCTGCTCGAGGAACGGCCGCAGATACGTGAAAAAGGCGAAGTGACCCGTGAAGACGAGCGTCGTCGCGAACATCCCGAGGCCGACGCCCGGCCGGCGCAGGACGTCGATCAGCGTGCGCAGCCGCGTCGTGCCGCTCGGCGGCATCGAGGGCAGCGTCGCGACCTGCGACAGGAACGCGACGCCGCCGAGCGCGGCCGCGATCAGGAACACGTTGCGCCAGCCGATCAGGTGACCGAAGTAGCTGCCGAGCGGCGCGGCCGCGATCGTCGCGACGGCGACGCCGCTGAAGATGATCGACAGCGCGCGCGGCACCATCGCGGCCGGCACGAGCCGCATCGCGGTCGCGGTCGCCATCGTCCAGAAGCCGCCGAGCGCGATGCCGAGCACGACGCGGCCGATCAGCACCGTCGTCAGGTTCGTCGCGAACGCGACCGCGAGATTCGAGGCGATCAGCAGCAGCGAGAACGCGAGCAGCACGCGTCGGCGGTCGATCGTGCGCGTCGCGGCGGCGATCAGCAGGCTCGTCACGAGCGCGACCGTCGCGGTCGCGGTGACCGCCTGACCGGCGACGCCTTCGGTGACGCCGAGACTGTCGGCCATCGGCGTCAGCAGGCTCGCGGGCAGGAATTCGGCCGTGACGAGGCCGAACACGCCGAGCGCCATCGCGAACACCGCGCCCCAGGCCGGTTCGCGGGGAGCCGCCTGCGAGGCGGTGGAGGAAATTCCGGGATTCATCCGTCGTTCCGTATCGTAAAAGGTCGATGACGGCGTATCGTAAGGAGCGGCGGCAGGACGGTCTATGACATACAATCCGCCTTTGTTGATCAAACGTCCGAGAATGCGATGCCCGACACGCTGCCTCCCGTCATGCCCGATGCGCACGATCTCGTCAGCGAGCTGCTGCTCGGGATGCGCCTGAGCGGCGTCCAGTACCGCCGCATCCAGGTCGCGCGGCCGTTCGGCCTGAGCTTCGGGCAGGTGCCCGGCCGCGCGCAGTTTCATTTCGTGGGGCGCGGGCCCGTGCTGCTGCGCGACGCGGCCGGCGCGACGATGCAGCTCGAGGCCGGCGATGCGATCCTGCTGCCGCACGGCAGCATGCATACGCTCATGTCCGACCCCGACGTGCCGTGCCGCGAGATCGGCGGCTTCGAAGTCGCACGCATTTGCGATTCGGTCGCGTCGGTCGCATCGGCGGGCGCGGCGGCCGACGGCGCCGCGGCCGATTCCGCTGGCGGCGATGCGCTGATCTTCAGCGCGTGCATGGAACTCGATCTCGGCGGGATGCAGCCGCTCGTCGGCACGATGCCCGAGTTCATGCACGTCGGCACGCTGCTCGCACGCTATCCGGAGATCCGGCCGATGCTCGACGCGATGGAGCGCGAATCCTGCGCCGAGCGCGCGGGCTTCGCGGGCATTCTCGCGCGGCTCGCGGACGTCGTCGCCGCGTTCATCGTGCGCGGCTGGGTCGAATGCGGATGCGGCGACGCGTCGGGCTGGGTGCAGGCGCTGCGCGAGCCGAAGCTCGGCCGCGCGATCGTCGCGCTGCATCGCGATCCCGGCCGCAACTGGAGCGTTGCCGAACTCGCCGCCGAGGCCGGCGTGTCGCGTTCGGTGTTCGCCGAACGTTTTCTTGCCGCGACCGGGATGACGCCCGTGCGCTACCTGACCGAACTGCGGATGCGGCTCGCCGCACGCTGGATCGCGCGCGATCGCGAGGCGATCGAGACGGTCGCGTATCGGCTCGGCTACGGGTCGCTCGCCGCGTTCAGCCGCGCGTTCAAGCGCGTCGTCGGGCGGCCGCCGGGCGCGGTGCGCGCCGACGCAGACGCCGCGGCATGACCGGGTCGGCAGGCCGCGGTCGCCGCCGGATCACGTCGTCGTCGGCGATCGAGTCGCGGTCGTGCGGCACGTCGACCGTCTTCACGCAGCGCGGCTCGCGCGGCTGCGTGAACGCGCGCTGCCGTTCAGCCGCCCGCGCCGGTGCGCGCCTCCAGCGTGTCGATCAGCACGGTCGCGCACTGCACCGCGAGCGTCGCGCACTGCTGCGGATCCACCGTCGCACCGTTCGTCACAGTACCCTGCACGATCCTGACGAGCAGTTCCTTCGACAGATCGGCGATTTCGTAGTCTCGTTCCGTCATCGTCTCTCTCCTGTGCGTGTGCCCGCCGGCGCACGCGATTGCGGTTGCCGCCGCGTCCGCGTTCGCGGATCGCGCGCGGCGCTCAACGTGGCCGTGCGCGCACGACGATCTGTGCCTGCGTGTCGCGCTCGATCCGCTCGAGCGATGCGCGCAGCGTCGCGAACGTTTCGGGCGAACACACCTGGCTATCGAAGGTCGCATTCAGCCGTCGCGTGATCTGCACGACGCGCGCGACCGGATCGAATACGTAGTGCGACGTGAAATCGACGAAGCGGTCGCGCACCGCCTTGTCGGCCGGCACGTCGATCACCGCGACGTCGGGCGGCAGCGCGATTTGCGCGGTCTCGTCGAACGTGCCGCCGATGCAGACCCACGGCTGCGTGCGCACCGGCTCCTGCAACCACGCCTGGACCTGCGTCGCGATGCCGCCCGCGACGCTCGACAGCGCAGGCACCGCGGTCGTGCCGTCCGGCCAGACCGGATGATCGAGCGTGCCGGACATCGTCACGTCAAACGGCCCCGCGTGCGTGCGCCGATCGCTCGTCGTCAACTGCGCGCGCCCGCGCAGGCCGGTCTGCATCAGACGCTCGTTCGCGAGCTGCCCGATGCGATCCGGCGTCGCACGACGGAACACCGAGCGCTCGAGCTCGGCGGTCCAGCCGTCGTCCTCGACGTACGCATGAAAACGCGCGTCGCCGCGCACGGCGGCATCGATGTCGAGCCGCGCGGTGCGCCGCCGCGGCTGCGTGGCAGGCGTACGCGACAGCACGCCCGAATCGACGAGCAGCGCGGGGCGATCCATCACGATCGGCGGCAGATAGCCGAACGCGATGCCGGTGGTCGTCGTGTCCGCGTACAACCCTAAGTCGGGCAGCCACGTGATCGCATGATTGATCGCGCCGGCGCCGTAGCCCGGCACGGACGGCAGCGTATAGACCGCGCCGAGGTTCAGCAGCACCGGTTCGCTGCGGATGCCGACCGCACCGAGCAGCGCGCCGAACAGCGCGACGTGGTCCTTGCAGTCGCCGTAGCGGTTGCGCAGGATGTCGGTCACGCGATGCGGCGCGGCCGCCGTTTCGCCGAGAAACAGCGCGACGTAGCGCACGTTCGTCTGCACCCAGTCGTAGAGGATGCGCGCCTTGTCGCGCGGGTCGGGCGCGTCGGCCGTCAGCGACTGCGCGAACTGCACGACGGCCGGATCGTTCGCGCCCGGATCGGCGGCTGCGTTCCGGTAACGCGCGGCGAACGCCGCGTAGTCGGGCAGCGTCGACACGACGAGGTGATCGCCGTAATCGGGATAGCCGACCGAACCCTTTTCGATGCGCGCATACGGGCCGTGCCGATACGTAAACGTGTAGCGCGTGCGGCCGTTCTCGGTGACGGGCGGCAGCGCGACGTAACCGCGCGCATCGGCGACGAGCGGCATGTCGGCCGGCACGTCGAAGATCAGCCGCTGCTCGTCGACCGGCTCGCGCGACGGCTCGACGGTGTAGCCGAAGTAGCCGGGGTTGACCGGTTTCGTGCGTGTCTTGCGAAACGCGATGCGCGTGCGCGTACCGGCTGCGACCGCCGGGAACACGACGGTACGCAGCACGCCGTCCTGGAACGTCGGCGCGCCGGCGGAGCGCGGCTCCTGCACGTCGCGGATGCCGTCGGGGCCGACCGGATGTGCGACGCCATCGCGATCGATCGTCTCCGCCGCGAGCAGCTCGACCTTCTCCAGATGCTTGTCGAACCAGACGTAGCGCTGCGCGATCGCGTCGATGCCGTTCGCATCGTTCGCGCGCAGCGTCGAATCGTCGTGTTCGACGAGCGCGCCGTCGTGCTGCAGCACGAACTCGTGCACGTCGCGTTCGAGCGTCACCGGCGCTTCGTTGCCGCTCGCGGCGTCGGCCGGCTGCGCGTGCGCGGCCGCGCCGATGCCGAGCGAAGCCGCACCGGCGGCGAGCGCCGCGCAGCCGGCGAGTCGGGAAGAAAAAAGCAGCACGTCGAACACTTTGCGCATCATCCGTGACCGTGATGCGGCCCAGTGTGGGCGCCGCGTTCGCGAGCGTCAAGCCGGGCGCAACGGCATGCGGCACGCCGATGCGCGGCCGCCCGCACGATGGCGCCGTTGCCCCTTCGCACCGCGCGCAGCGCGCCATATATATCACGTTGTGACATATAATTCAGGCATCCCGTCAAGCGTGCGCAGTCGCGCGGGTACGCCTGCGCCGCCTCGTCGGAGGCGACGCGCCCGACATGGAGAAGGAGGCATCATGGTGATCAACAACGATTTCGAAATCGGTTACCTCGTCGTCGCATTTGCGCTGCTGGGCGTGATCCTGGTCGGCGCATTGCTGACGGCCCTGCATCTCGAACGGTGTCATCCGAAGCTGGTCGGCGCAGCGATCGGCGCGTTGATCGGCATCGCGCTGATCGAAGCGATGCCGATGCTGACGTGATCGCGGCCGGCACACGCGCCACGCCACGGATTCGTCCGATCAAATGCCTCTCCGCGCGTGCGGGTGAGCGCGGGGCCGGAACGTGCGCCGTCCGAGGAGAACACGATGGAATCCCCGCTCTGCCTGCGCTATCGTCAATGTGAGATCCGCGCGTGCGCGCTCGTCGACGCGGCGGCCGGAGAAGGCCTCGAACTCGGCGCGCTGTATCGACCGCTCGCGGTCGTGTGCTGGCGCGATGCGCAAGGGCGCCACGAAGCCCACCTGCTCGATCCGAAGCATCACGTGTTCCGCGACGACACGGACGCGCTCAGGATCTCCATTGCGCTGGCCAAACGCTTCATCGACACGAAGCTCGTCGGCACCTTCATGCCGGCAGGCTGAGGTTCGCCGCCACGCGCATCGGCCCACTCACTGCCGGAGGCGATATGGACCACGGTATCGTCAGGATCGTCATCCTGCTCTCAATCCTCGTGTTCGCGGTGCTGTTCTTTGCCGAACGGCGCAGCCGCGACCGCACGCGCGACAGGCTGCTGCACCGATCGTCGCGACGCACATCGCGGCATCGCCACCCGTAACGCGCATGCAAAAAATCGGCCGACGGCCGCCGCGTCGTTCGACGCGCGACCGTCGGCCTTGCAGCGGAGGTCCGGCCCTGCGGCGGAAGACGCGCGCCGCGCGTCTACACGCCCCACATCACATGTCGCCCCTGATCGCGCGCCGCGCGCATCATGTCGAGCAGCGGCCAGGCGCGCTGCGCGAGCCCGCCGGCGTGCGGCGATGCCTCCGCGTGCAGCGCCGGCGTCGAATGCGCGTGTGCGCGCGCCTGCGCCGCATCGTCACCGATCGCCTGCTCGAGCCGCGCAATCGCGCCCGGCAATTCGTCCGTCGAGATCACGCCGCGCACGTCGAGCCCCTTGCCGATGAGCCCCAGCAGATACTGCGCCAGATCGCGCAGCATCACGATGTCGGGCGCCGCGGATGATCGAAAAGTCACCAGCATCGTCGTTTCCCCTTACGCCGCCGCAAGCCGGCCCGGCGCGCGCGCATACGTTTGCGCGCGGCTCCACTCGCCCTGTCGCACGCGCGTGATCGCCGCCCGGTTCTCGTCAACCGGGCGGTCATCCGGCGAGAACGCGCGCCACACGCGGTCGGGTTCCGTCCGCGGCATCTGTGCCCGATGACGCGAAGCCTGCTTCGATTTTATGTCACGACGTGATGTATTCAAGCCCGCAGACGCCCGTTGAAACGTTTTCTCATAAAAGAAGGAACAGCGGATACGACGGCTGACGTATCCCTATGTCACCTCGCGCACACACGTGCCGCACCGCAGCGACGCACCGCACGAACCGCACCGCGTCGTCGCCGTCTGCCGGCCCGACACCGCTTTCGCCGCGTAAGCGGACGCTCGTTTTCGCCGCCCGGCACCTACCCGCGACGCGCTTCGCCGTCATTCCTTACAACCGAGCCCCGCGAATCGCGTTCGACGTCCGATTCGTGCGTTATTCCCCGCATTTCGACTTTTGTGCGCGCGCAACAATGGCGATGCCTCGCGTGCGGCGCCCGGCGCGGCCGCTCCGCCACGCACGGCGCCGCACGCGTGGTCTTTCAAAAACCACATTCAACGAGGATTGCCATGCAGCTCCAATCACATCCCGCCTGCCGCCCGTTCTATGAAGCCGGCGAACTCACGCAGCTCACCGCTTTTTATGAGGAAGGCAGAAACATCATGTGGATGATGCTCCGATCCGAACCGCGGCCGTGCTTCAACCAGCAACTCGTCACCGACATCATCCATCTCGCACGCGTCGCCCGCGACTCGGGCCTGCGATTCGACTTCTGGGTTACCGGCTCGCTCGTGCCCGAGCTGTTCAACGTCGGCGGCGATCTGAGCTTCTTCGTCGACGCGATCCGCAGCGGCCGGCGCGATCTGCTGATGGCGTACGCGCGCTCGTGCATCGACGGCGTGTACGAGATCTACACCGGCTTCGGCACGGGCGCGATCTCGATCGCGATGGTCGAAGGCAGCGCGCTCGGCGGCGGTTTCGAGGCCGCACTCGCCCATCACTACGTGCTCGCGCAGAAGGGCGTGAAGCTCGGCTTCCCGGAAATCGCGTTCAACCTCTTTCCGGGGATGGGCGGCTATTCGCTCGTCGCGCGCAAGGCGGACCGCAGTCTCGCCGAAGCGCTGATCGCGACCGGCGAAGCGCACGCGGCCGAGTGGTACGAGGATCGCGGGCTGATCGATCACACGTTCGAGCCCGGCGACGCGTATCTCGCGACGCGCACGTTCATCGACGTGATGAAGCCGAAGCTGAACGGGATCCGCGCGATGCTGCGCGCGCGCGAGCGCGTGTTCCAGCTCACGCGTTCCGAGCTGATGGACATCACCGAGGACTGGGTGCATTCGGCGTTCACGATCGAGCCGAAGGATCTCGCCTACATGGAACGCCTCGTGATGCTGCAGAACCGCCGCGTGTCGAAGCTGCGCACGGTGTGATGGAACGGCTGTCGCCATTCGGCGACAGCCGGTTCGGAACGCTCAGGCGATCAGCCTGAGCTTTCTCGTCTCCGCGAGCCACGCCTCGAACGCGTGGGCGGGCATCGGCCGCGCGAAGTAGTAGCCCTGCGCGTGGCCGACATCGATCTGCTTCAGGAACTCGGCTTCCGCGTGCGTCTCGACGCCTTCCGCGATCACGGAGAAGTTCAGCGCATTCGCGAGCGACACGACCGAGCGCACGAGCGCCTGCGAACGCGGATTGCGATCGATGCCGGTGATGAAGCTGCGGTCGAGCTTGATCGCATCGAGCGGCAGCCGCGACAGTTGCGACAGCGACGAATAGCCGGTACCGAAATCGTCGAGATGAATCTTCGCGCCGAGCTGGCGAAACTGCTTCATCAGCCCGTGCGCGCCATGCTCGTCGTCGATGAAGCAGCTCTCGGTCAGCTCGATGTCGAGCAGACCCGGCTTCAGGCCCGCCGCATCGACGATGGATGCGAACTGATGAACGATGTTCATGTCCTGCAGCTGACGCGCCGACACGTTCACCGCGATCCGCACGCCGAGCCCCTTCGCCTTCCACGCGGCGGCCTGCGCCGCGGCCGTGCGCATCACCCAGCGCCCGAGCGGCGCGATCAGCCCCGACTCCTCCGCGAAACGAATGAACTCGACCGGCGCGACGAGCCCGCGATCGGGCGACTGCCAGCGGATCAGCGCTTCGACCGCATGCACGTCGCCGGTGGCGATATCGACGACCGGCTGGTAGTGCAGCACGAACTGCTCTTCCTCGAGCGCCTTGCGCAGGTTCGTGTCGAGCCACATGTACTTCGCGACGCGCTGGTTCATCTCGAGCGAGAACACGCGATACGTATGCTTGCCCGCTTCCTTCGCGACATACATCGCCGTATCGGCATTGCGGATCAGCGTTTCGAGCGAGTCGCCGTGCTGCGGATGCATCGCGATGCCGATCGAACAGCTCGTGTAGACCTCCATCAACCCGAGATGGATCGGCGTGCGCAGCCGTTCGAGAATGATCTGCGCGGTCGCCTCGAGCAGCGCGCGCGTGCCCTGCTCGAACAGCACGAGGAACTCGTCGCCGCCGAGCCGCGCGAGCGTCGCGCCGGACGGCAGACAGCCGTTGATGATCGCCGATACGTCCTGCAGCAGCCGGTCGCCGGTGATATGGCCGTAGTGATCGTTGACGCGCTTGAAGTTGTCGAGATCGAGGAACAGGATGCCGACCTGGCCCGGCGTGTCGCCGGTCTGCTGGGCGATCACCGTGCGGATGCGCTCGCTGATCGCATGGCGGTTCGGCAGCCCCGTCAGCACGTCGGTGTTCGCGAGCTCGGTGAGCCGCTGTTGCGCGTTGCGCTCCTCGGTGATGTCGATGCCGGAGCAGATCAGATACTGCTCGTCCGCGCCGCTGCCGCTCTGCACGAACTTGTTGCGGAACTGGAACAGCCGCGGCCCGTTCACGGTGTTGATGTAGCGCTCGACCGAGAACGCACGGTTGCTCGCAAAAAAGCCCGTGATGTTGCTGCGCGACTGCGCGCCCTGCTCGGGGCTCATGAACAGCTCGAACACGCTGCGGCCGATCACGTCGACCTCGCGCTTGCCCGTCACTTCCTCGCAGAGCCGGTTGAAGCGCTGCACCATGCCGTTGCGATCGAGGATCACGACGAGCGAATTCACTTCGGACACGACCTGCTCGGCGAACGCGAGCCCGTGTGCGAGATCGCCGGCCACGGACGCGGTATCGGTGTACGCCGACGCAGTGCCGGCCCAATCGGTGGTGTCGACCTTCCTGCCGACGAGGTGAAGCGGCACGCGCTCGCCGAACAGCACGATGTCGAGCACGAGGTGCGACGTGACGCCGGTCAGCGCGCGAATACGCGCGGCCTGCTCGCCGGTGAGCGCGATGCTGACGTTGGTCATCCCGCGCACGGCGGCGAGTTCGAGTGCATTGCTGTCGCTGCCGAGCCGCCAGCACGGGCTGCGCGTTCCGACATGCGCCTCGAGCACTGCGCTATCGTTTTCGTCATCCATGACACGCCCCGACCCAAAAAAAACGCACAGTGTAGACGGAGACGAGCACGCCGCCCGCCGGGCGCGCACGCGCGACGCGTGCGGGCCCGGCGGCCGTGATGTCGTGACAGCGATCCTCGTCCGGTACTTGTTCCTGCTGATGCGACCCGGCATTCGCGATCATGCGGGCGGCCACGCCGCACGAATGACGGACCCATCTTATCAAATGACGATGACGATTGGCACTCACATTTCAAATGGGGTGTCAAGGAACCGGCACTCGATTGGGGAATGCACTTTTTTGATCGTGCAACGCGTCGCGAAGTGGTTGCGACGGCAAGAATCGGCGTGGACTAAAACGGTGCATCGCCCCGTCCGGCGGGCGTTTGCGGCAGGTTTGGGTGTTTTGGGGACGGAATACTCATGAAACCGGTGCGCACGCATCGAATCGGCTCGATTTGTCGCGTAACGCGCGATTTCATTGCGAATTCCGTCGAATAACCGCTTTTCATTAAGCGGCTTTTTCAATCGGCGCGCAATAACGCTTTGGATTTTTTCTTTTTTATCGGGCGGACGCGCGCGTTCATGGCGCCGCCCGCCTTCGCCGGCCTCAGCCGGCCGCGCCGTAGCCGCCGCCGCCCGGCGTCTCGACGACGAACACGTCGCCGGGCGCCATCTGCGCGCGGGCGATGTGGTCGAGCGTCTCGATCGTGCCGTCCGCGCGCTCGATCGTATTGCGGCCGAGCGCACCCGGCTCGCCGCCGGCCGCGCCGAACGGCGCGTGGATCCGGTTGTTCGATAGGATCGACGCGGTCATCGGCTCGAGGAAGCGGATTCGCCGCACCGCACCATCGCCGCCGTGCCAGCGCCCGCGTCCGCCCGAGCCGGCGCGGATCCGGTGCGAATCGACGCGCACCGGATAGCGCCATTCGAGCACTTCGGGGTCGGTCAGCCGCGAGTTCGTCATGTGCGTCTGCACGGCGCCGACGCCCGCGAAGCCGGGGCCCGCGCCGCTGCCGCCCGCGATCGTCTCGTAGTACTGGTATTGCGCGTTGCCGAACGTGAAGTTGTTCATCGTCCCCTGGCTCGACGCGACGCAGCCGAGCGCGCCATAGAGCGCGTTCGTGATCGCCGACGACGTCTCGACGTTGCCCGACACGACCGCGGCCGGATAGTCGGGATTCAGCATCGAATGCGCGGGCACGATCACGGTCAGCGGCTTCAGGCAGCCGGCGTTCAGCGGAATGTCGTCGCCGACGAGCGTGCGGAACACGTACAGCACCGCCGCCATGCACACCGCCTTCGGCGCGTTGAAGTTGTTGTCGAGCTGCGCCGACGTGCCGGTGAAATCGATCTGCGCGCAGCGCGCCGCACGGTTCACGCGAATCGCGACGCGAATCTCGGCGCCGTTGTCGAGCGCATAGCGGTATGCGCCGTCCTGCAGCGCGCCGATCACGCGCCGCACGGCTTCCTCGGCGTTGTCCTGCACGTGCTGCATGAACGCGAGCACGACCTCGCGGCCGAACTGCGCGACCATCCGGCGCAGTTCGTCGACGCCCTTCTGGTTCGCCGCGATCTGCGCACGCAAGTCGGCCATGTTCTGGTCGACGTTGCGCGCCGGATAGCGCCCGGACGCCAGCAGCGCGCGCGTTTCGGCATCGCGCAGCGTGCCGGCCGACACGAGCAGCCAGTTGTCGATCAGCACGCCTTCCTCTTCGATATGCGTCGAATCGGGCGGCATCGAACCCGGCGTCGTGCCGCCGATGTCCGCATGGTGGCCGCGCGAGCCGACGTAGAACAGCGGTTCGTCGGCGCCGTCCGCGAATACCGGCGTGATGACGGTCACGTCCGGCAGGTGCGTGCCGCCGTGATACGGATCGTTCAGCATGAACACGTCGCCGTCGCGCATGCGGCCGCGGTTGCGCTCGATCACCGTGCGGATGCTTTCGCCCATCGAGCCGAGATGCACGGGCATGTGCGGCGCGTTCGCGATCAGATTGCCGTCGCGGTCGAAGATCGCGCACGAGAAGTCGAGCCGCTCCTTGATGTTGACCGAGTACGCGGTGTTCTGCAGCCGCAGGCCCATCTGTTCCGCTATCGACATGAACAGGTTGTTGAAGATCTCGAGCCGCACCGGGTCCGCGTCGGTGCCGAGCGATCGACGCGTCGGCAGCGGCGTCGTGCGCGTCAGCACGAGATTGCCCTGCGCCGTCATCTGCGCGCGCCAGCCGGGCTCGACGACGGTCGTGCCGTTGCGCTCGGCGATGATCGCGGGGCCGTCGATCGCGTCGCCGGCGAGCAGCGTATCGCGCACGTACAGCGCGGCGTCGTGCCACGCGCCGCCGGAATAGAAGCGCGCGACGGTATCGGCGCGCGGCGCGTCGCCGTCGCCGTCGCCGCGCGGCGCGAGCGGTGCGATCTCGACCGGTGCGTCGGAGCGGCCGATCGCCTCGACCGACGCGAGTTCGACGACGAGCGGCGTGCCCGGCATCAGGAACGCATAGCGCTGCCGATAGGCGACTTCGAACGCGCGCTGCATCGCGTCGACGCTGCCGGCCGGTACGTCGAGCGCGGAATCGGTGCCCTGATAGCGCAGATGCACGCGCCGTTCGATCGCGATGCGCTCGGGCGGCACGCCCTGTTCGAGCAGCGCGCCGACCGCCTCGTCGGTCAGCCGGTCGAGCGCCGCGTTCAGCGCCGGCAGCGAGTCGTCCGACAGCACGGCCTCGATCGCGCGCTCGCGCATCGCGGTCTGATCCGCGAGCCCCATTCCGTAGGCCGACAGCACGCCGGCAAGCGGATGCGCGAACACCTGCGTCATGCCGAGCGCGTCGGCAACGCCGCACGCATGCTGGCCGCCCGCGCCACCGAACGTCGTCAGCACATAGCGCGACACGTCGTGGCCGCGCTGCACCGAAATCTTCTTGATCGCGTTCGCCATGCTGCCGATCGCGATCTCGAGGAAGCCTTCCGCGAGCGCCTCGGGCGTCTCGCGCCGGCCGGTCGCCGCATGGATCTCGTCGGCGAGCGCGCGGAACTTCGCGACCACGCCGTCGCGATCGAGCGGCTCGTTGGCATGCGGGCCGAACACGCGCGGGAAATAGTCGGGCTGGATCTTGCCGAGCATCACGTTGCAGTCGGTCACGGTCAGCGGGCCGCCGCGCCGGTACGCGGCCGGCCCCGGATTCGCGCCGGCCGATTCGGGACCGACCCGCAGCCGCGCGCCGTCGAAGCTCAGCACCGAGCCGCCGCCCGCCGCGACCGTATGGATGCTCATCATCGGCGCGCGCATCCGCACGCCGGCCACCTGCGTCTCGAACACGCGCTCGAACTCGCCGTTGTAGTGCGACACGTCGGTCGACGTGCCGCCCATGTCGAAGCCGATCACGCGCTCGAAGCCGGCCGCGCGCGCCGCGCGCACCATGCCGACGATGCCGCCCGCCGGGCCCGACAGGATCGCGTCCTTGCCCTGGAACGCATCGGCGCGCGTGAGACCGCCGCTGCTCTGCATGAACTGCAGGTTCACGCCCGGCATCTCGTGCGCGACCTGTTCGACGTAGCGGCGCAGGATCGGCGACAGATACGCGTCGACGACCGTCGTGTCGCCGCGCGACACCATCTTCATCAGCGGCGACACCTCGTGCGACGCCGACACCTGCGTGAAGCCGATGCGCCGCGCGAGTTGCGCGAGCGCGCGTTCGTGCGCGGTGTAGCGATAGCCGTGGATCAGCACGATCGCGAGCGCGCGCACGCCGTCGTCGAACACGCGGCGCAGCGCCGCCTCGGCGCCGGCGAGATCGAGCGGCGACACGACCTCGCCGTGCGCGCCGACGCGTTCGTCGATCTCGACGACGGTCTCGTACAGCGCATCGGGCAGCACGATGTCGAGATCGAACAGCCGCGGCCGGTTCTGGTACGCGATGCGCAGCACGTCGCGAAAGCCGCGCGTCGTCGCGAGCGCCGTGCGTTCGCCCTTGCGCTCGAGCAGCGCGTTGGTCGCGACGGTCGTGCCCATCTTCACCATGTCGACGCGTTCGGGCGTAATCGGTTCGCCGTCGGCGAGGCCGAGCAGATGGCGGATGCCGGCCACGGCCGCGTCGCGATACTGCTCGGGGTTCTCCGACAGCAGCTTGTGCGTGACGAGCGTGCCGTCGGGCCGGCGCGCGACGATGTCGGTGAACGTGCCGCCGCGGTCGATCCAGAATTGCCAGCGCGCGGCGTCGGAGGAAACGGGGAAAGTCTGTCGGTCAGTCATGGCGATGAACTCGATGCGTCGTTGAATCGGAGGACGAGCGCCGCCGCACGGCGCGCATCGCGCGCCGTGTGACGAAGCGGTGAAAACGGGAAAGAACGAACGGGCGGGCGGTGTGCCGCTTACGCGGCGTCGAGTTCGCGGCCGCGCGTCTCGGGCAGCGTCAGCGCGGCGACGATCATCACGCCGTACGCGGCGACCGCGAAGATGCCGATGCTCGCGCCGAGCCCGTAGTGTTTCGCGAGCGCGCCGATCAGGAACGGAAACAAGGCGCCGATCGCGCGGCCGACGTTGTAGCAGAAGCCCTGCCCCGAGCCGCGCACGCGCGTCGGGAACAGCTCGGTGAGAAATGCGCCCATGCCGGAGAAGATGCCCGATGCGAAGAAGCCGAGCGGGAAACCGAGGAACAGCATCGACGTATCGGTCAGATGCAGCGACGTGTACGCGAACGCGATCGCCATCGAGCCGAGCGCGAACAGGATGAAGTTCGGCTTGCGGCCGAGGCGGTCGGTCAGGTACGCGCTCGTCAGATAGCCGACCCACGAGCCGAGGATGATCATCGCGAGATAGCCGCCCGTGCCCATCACGGTCAGATGGCGCTCGGTCTTCAGAAACGTCGGCAGCCACGTCGTGATCGCGTAGTAGCCGCCTTGTGCGCCAGTCGTCAGCAGCGCCGCGCGCAGCGTCGTCGTGATCAGCTTCGGCGCGAAGATCTCGGTGAACCGCGGCGCATCGGCTTCGCGTGCCTGCGCGGCCTTCTCCTTCTGGTAGACGTCCGGCTCCTTCACGTAGCGGCGAATCACGACGACGAGCAGCGCCGGCGCGAGCCCGACGAGAAACAGCGCACGCCACGCGAGCTCGGCGGGCAGCACCGAGAACAGCAGCGCATACAGCAGCGCGCAGAGTCCCCAGCCGATTGCCCAGCCCGACTGCACGAGGCCGACCGCCTTGCCGCGATCGCGCGCGCGGATCACTTCGCCGATCAGCACCGCGCCGGCCGTCCATTCGCCGCCGAAGCCGAAGCCCATCAGCGCGCGCGCGGCGACCAACTGATGATAGTTCTGCGCGAGCCCACACAGCGCGGTGAACACCGCGAACCAGAGCACCGTGAGCTGCAGCGTGCGCACGCGGCCGATCCGGTCGGACAGCAGCCCGGCGAGCCAGCCGCCGGCCGCCGAGGCGAGCAGCGTGATCGTGCCGATGAAGCCTGCATCGGCGAGCGAGATGCCCCAGGTCGCGACGAGCGTCGGAATCACGAACGACAGCATCTGCGTGTCCATCCCGTCGAGCATGTAGCCGACCTTGCAGCTCCAGAACGCGCGGCGCTCGCGCGGCTGCGCGTCGGCATACCACGAGAACAGGCCGCTGCGCGCGGGGCGCTCGGGCTCGGCGGTTCCCGCCGCGAGGGTCTTGCTTTCCATGGTGTGGCTCCTGTCGTTAAGCGCCGTCAAAGTCGTGCCGCGCCGAACCGCGCGGCACGCTGCGCGGATGCGCGCCGCCCTCCGGCAGGGGCGGATCGTCGGTCGGTCGCGGCATCGGCCGCGACGGTATCGAGCCGGCGGCCGGCGGGCCGCCGCGTTGCGTCAGAACACGGCCAGCGACGCGTTCGTGATGTCCGTCATCAGCATGTGGCCCGGCGTATGCGCGATCGCGAGCGGCAGCTTCGCTTCCATCAGCGCGGTTTGCGGCGTCACGCCGCACGCCCAGAACACCGGCAGTTCGCCTTCGCGGATCGTCACCGCATCGCCGAAATCGGGCGCGCCGAGATCGGCGATGCCGAGTTCGCGCGGATCGCCGAGATGGATCGGCGCGCCGTGCACGCCCGGAAACCGGCTCGTGATCTGCACCGCGCGTATCGCGTCGGCGCCGCGCATCGGCCGCATCGATACGACGAGCTGGCCGCCGAACACACCCGCACGGCGGTTCGGAATCGACGTGCGATACATCGGCACGTTGCGGCCTTCCTCGACATGACGAAGCGCGATCCCTTCACGTGCGAGCATGTCCTCGAACGAGAACGAGCAGCCGATCGCAAATACGACGAAATCGTCGCGCCACAGCGCTTCGAGCGAGTCGACGCGCTCGGTCAGGCGTCCTTCGCGATAGACGTTGTAGCTCGGCACGTCGGTGCGGATGTCGAGATCGTCGCCGAGCACGTCGAGCCGGAACGCGCCGGGCTCGCCGACGCCGAGCAATGGGCACGCCTTCGGGTTCGCCTGGCAGAAGCGCAGGAAATCGTGCGCATACGCGTCGGGCAGGATCGCGAGGTTCGCTTGCGCGAACGGCCCGCAGTGACCGGCGGTCGGGCCGCGGAATGCGCCGCGGCGCACGGACTGACGGAATTCGGAAGGCGTGATCGGGTTCATCGGCGGATCGGGAAGCAGGCGAGCGACGGTGTCGCGTGGATGGGATACGCCGAAGAATAGAAAAGAAAAATTTTGGCCGCCAACGAGTTTTTTTACGGCCGGTGTATAGAATTTCTTAACGTATCACCGGGTTTTCCCCGGTCCCGTTCAGTTTTCGTAACGGGCAAGCTTTGCGCGCCCCGCCCCGTCCGCCGCCCATGAACACGCGATTTCTCGAAACCTTCGTCACGCTCGCGAAGCTGCGCAACTTCCGCACGACGGCCGCCGCGCTGCACGCGACGCCGGCCGCGATCTCGCAACGCATCAAGGCGCTCGAGGACGAGCTGCAGACCGTGCTCGTCGATCGCGACAGCCGCGAATTCCGGCTCACGCCGCACGGCGAGTATCTGCTTGCGTATGCGCAGGCAGTCGTCGAAGCGACGCACGAGCTGCAGGCGGCCGCGGCCGGCGAAAGCGCGCTGCGCGGCAAGCTGCGGCTCGGCGTGATCGAGACCGTCGTGCACAGCTGGCTGCCGCACTACCTGCGCCGACTCGCGGCCGACTATCCGCAACTCGAAGTCGATCTGACCGTCGACGTCAGCGTCGTGCTGCAACGCCGGCTGATGGCGGGCGAACTCGATCTGATCATTCGCGTCGAGGGCAGCGACGAGCCGGCGGTGGTCTGCGATGCGCTCGCGAACTATCCCGTGCGCTGGATCGCGCGCGCGGGGCTGCTGCCGGCCACGCGCACGGGCCTCGCGCGCCAGGTGCTGCGGCAGCCGATCCTCACGTACGGGCGCGGGACCGCGCCGCACCGCGCGCTCGAGGACATCGTGCGCACGCTCGCGCATGCGCACGGCGTGCCGCTGTCGGAGACGCGGATCACCGGCTCGCCGTCGATCTCGGTGATCGTGCAGCTCGTGCGCGACGGCTTCGGCGTCGCCGCGATTCCGAGCCTGTTCGTCGATGCGCTGATCGAAAGCGGCGAAGTCGTCGAGCTGCCGCTACAGCCGTCGCCGCCGTCGATCGTCGTGTCGATGTCGCGGCGCGTCGATGCGCCGCGCTTCGTGCACGGTGCGTCGATCGCCGCGCGTGCCGCGTGTCACGAGTATTGCGAGAAGAGTCACCGACGGCTCGTCGAGGCGCTTTGAGGCGGTGCGCGGTCGCGCCGGCTCGTGCGGCGAACGGCGGAATCGCGCGACGCGATGCCGCGCGACGAGTCAGGCAGGTTGCAGATCGGTTGCCGGTCGGCCGTCGAGCCAGGCCTCGATTGCCGCTGCGTCACGGTGCGTATGCGTCGATCGTGCCGGCGTTGCGAGCAGCACCTGCCGCGCGCGCTCGAGTGCCTGCGCGAAACCGCGCAGCTCGCGCGTCGCCGGCCGATCGTCGAGACGCCGGCGTGCGAGCGCCGCTTCGATGCGTGCGTCGATCAACGCAAGCTGCGCGTCGATGAAATTAAGGCAGAGCGCGCGGCAATGCGCGGAAAGCGACGCGACGATCAGCAGCACGGGGGCGATCGGCAGCGTCAGATACGCGCCCGGTGCGAGCCGCGACCATGCTTCGCGCATCGGCTGCCCGCCGTCGATCAGCGACGCGAACGCCGCATCGCGCCACACCGCGCGCTCGTACGCGAGCGCGTCGCGGCACGCATCGAGCGCGGCGCGGTCCACGACCTCCGTCGCGCGCACGAGCATGATCGACGGCACCGCGTGTGCGGCAGCGTGTTGCGCTTGCGTCTCGTCGACGATGCAGCGGCTGCCGAACCACACCGCGTCGTCGCGCCGCGCGGCCAGCACACGCGCTTGCAGGCGGTCGGGCAGCAGCGGATCGAGCGGCACCGCGCCGCAGATCGACGGTTTGTCCGCGTGCACGCTGCACCGTCCGTCGTCCGCGAGCGCCGGGCACCGGCCCAGCGACGGATAGTCGTAGCCCTGCAGCGTCAGCACCGCCCAGTCGCCGCTCGCGCCGCCGAATCGGTGAAACAGCCGCTCGGCGAGCGCATCGCATGCGGCGACGTCGTCCGCATCGAGCACGTGCTCGCGTTCTCCCGCGCGCCAGCGCTCGCCGATCTGCCGCTTCGGCACGCGATGGATCGTCAGCGCGCCGACGAAGCGCTCGCGATGCCGGAACAGTTCGCGCAGCGATAGCGTCGGCGCGCTGTTGCAGCAGCGCCCGCATGCGTTGCAGGCCAGCGCGTAGGTGTCTACCACGGCCGTCGCACCGAGTCCTGGTAGCGCGTCAGGATGAAGCGCGCAACGTCGTCGGAGTGATACGCGGCGACCAGCTGCGCGACCCACGGCTTCATGCGATCGGCATCGCGCACGGTCAACACGCCCGCATACGGCGAACGCGCATCCTCGATGCCGATGCTGTCGCGTGCCGGCTGCAGGCCCGCGCGCGCGGCGGCGGCGTCGTCGATCGCCGCGAAGGCGACCGTATCGAGCGCCGCGTAGAGCCGATCGCCGCGCAACGCGACGATCTTCAGCCCGAGCCGGTTGCCGGTCACGTCGCGCAGCGTCGCATGAAGCCCGGCCCGTTCGCGCAGCGTGATCAGCGTGTCGTTCTGCAGCAGCACGAGCGCACGCGCCATCCCGCGCGCGTCGGCCGGAATCGCGATCGTCGCGCCGGGCTGCAGCGCGTTGAGATTCCTCAGCTTGCGCGAATAGAGCGCCATCGGCAGCGTCACGGTCGGCGCGACAGGCGTCAGCGCATAGCGGTGCGCGGCGCGCGTTGCCGCGAGTTGCTGCGCATCCTCGAAACTGGCCGCATCGATTCGTCCGCCGGCCAGCGCCGCATCGATGCGCGATGCGTCGTCGAACACGACGACGTCGACGTTCAATCCGCGCGACGCGGCTACGCGCCGGACTTCGTCCATGATCTGCGCATGCACGCCGCGCGTGACGCCGACGCGCAGCGCCGGCCCGTCGGCCGCGCATGCGCCGTGCATGCCGGCGAAGCCGGCCGCCGCGAGCGCGACGGCCGTCACGAAACGCGCGACGCGGATCATGCCGGATCCCTCAGGATCGTGCGGAATCCGATGTGCGACGCGGCGAGATCGGCTTCCTGCCGTTCGCGCGACGACGCGCGATAGCGCACGCAGTAGTCGCGCGAGCACAGGAACGAGCCGCCCTTGATGACCATCGGCGTGTCGTGACGGCGTGCGGCCGGTGCGACGGCCGCCGTGTCGCCGTTCGTATGCGACTGGTGCGGGCCGGTGTAGACGTCCTTCGTCCACTGCCAGGCGTTGCCGATCATGTCGTAGAGCCGGAAGCCGTTCGCCGCGTAGCAGCCGACCGGTGCGAGCCCCGCGTGCCCGTCCTCGGCGGTGTCGAGCACGGGGAACGGGCCCTGCCAGTAATTGGCGGCCGGCTTGCCGCGCGCATCGCGCGGCGCCGCGTCGAGCGACGCATCGTCGCGGCCGGCCTTGCCCGCGTATTCCCATTCGGCTTCGGTCGGCAGGTCGCGGCCGAGCCAGCGCGCATACGCGAGCGCATCGCGCTGCGTGACGAGCGTGACGGGCAGGTTGCCGCGCCCGTCGACGTCGCTGCCGGGGCCGCGCGGATGGCGCCACGATGCGCCCTTCACCCACGACCACCAGGCGAGGTCACGCGCGTTCAGCTCATCGCGCGTCGGCACGTGAAACACCGCCGCGCCGCCCTGCTGCTCGGCCTCGGTCACGTAGCCCGTCGCCTGCACGAACGCGGCGAACTGCGCGACCGTCACGTCGGTCTGGTCGATCCAGAAACCGCCGACGCGCGTGCGGCCGTCGCCGGCCGGACGTTCGTCCTGATAGCCGCGCGTGCTGCCGAACACGAAGGTGCCGCCGCGCAGGTGCACCATCCCCGCCTTCGGATCGTCGCGCCAGTTCGCCGGCAACCCCGAATAGCGCGCGCACTGCTGCTCGGAGCCGAGCGCCGCGAGCGGTCGGTCGCGATTCGCGTCGTCGAACGCGCTGTCCGGCGCCGCCGGCCCGTGCGTATAGCCGGCCGCGAACGCCGCGCCGAACAGTGCGGCCGCGAGCGCCGCGCCGATCGTCCAGAACCGCATCGCCGAATCCTCAGTAATAGCCGCGCGGACGCAACGGCTCGACGCCGCCGACGTTGCTCATGTACGCCTTCCACTGATCGATCAGCGTGCTGACCACCGACGGATTCTGCGCGGACACGTCGGTCGTCTCGCCGCGGTCCGTCGTGAGGTCGTACAGCTGCCAGTGACCGTCGAGCGGCCCGAGCGGCGGCTCGGTCCACAGCGCCTTCCAGCGGCCGTCGGCGCTGCGCAGATACGCGCGGCCGTAGGCTTCGTCGCCGAACGGCGCGGTGTGCACTTCGCCGTTCGCGGCGCCGGTCAGGACCGGCAACAGCGACTGGCCGGTGACCGGATAGACGTAGCGGTTGCCGTATACGACCTTGCCCTTGTTCTGATCGACGCCCGTCAGCGTGTTGATCAGCGGCGGGGCCGGCTGCGACGGCGGCGTCACGCCCGCCACGGCGAGGAACGTCGCCGTGTTGTCGGTCACGTGCGTGAACGCGCGCAGCGTCGGCAGTTGCTGCGTCTGGCCCGGCAGATGAACGATCGTCGGCGTCGAAACGCCGCCTTCGGCCGAATAGCCCTTCGTGAGCCGGAACGGCGTCGCGCTCACCTCGGCCCAGCGCAGCCCGTACTGCAGCCGCTGCGCGTTCTGCTTGCCGTTGTCGGTACCGAGCGCCGAATACGTCGGTTCCTGCGCGTTCGCGGTATCGGTCGCGGTCGGGTCCGCGCCCGAATCGATCGGCCAGCCTTCGGCGCCGTTGTCGGACTGGAACATGATGAACGTGTTCTCGTATTCGCCGATGTCCTTCAGGTGCTGGATCAGCAGGCCGATGTTGTAGTCGAGGTTCTCGACCATCCCCGCGTAGATCTCCATGTAGCGCGCCTGCGCCTTGCGTTCGGCCGGGCTCAGGCTCGACCACAGCTTGTCGACCTTGCCCGCGCCGTAGTCGCGGTAGCCGTCGGCCGCCGAATGCACGGCGCTGACGTATTTCGCGTTGGCGGTGCCGTCGTTCGCCGTCGCGGGCGACGCGACCGTCGTCTCGGGCAATCCGTCGAACGGCTTGAAGTCGGCCGGAATCAGGCCGAGCGCCTTCTGCCGCGCGATCCGCGCGTTGCGGATCGCGTCGTAGCCGGCGTCGTAGACGCCCGCGTACTTGTGCAGCCACGGATCGGGCACCTGCAGCGGCCAGTGCGGCGACGTGTACGCCGCATATGCGAAGAACGGCTTGCCGTCGCTGTGATTCGAATCGATGTACTGGATCAGCTTCTGCGTATAAAAATTCGTCGAATAGAACACCGTCGGATTGCCGCCCGCGCCGCCCGGCTGCCCGGGCTGGCCCGGCTGCACGTAGCGGCCGTCCTCCGTGTAGTTCGACGAGCCGGCCGGCTCGTGCGCGAAGTGATTCGTCGCCGCACCGCCAAGCAGCACGTAGCTGCGCTCGAAGCCCCATTGATCGGGCGTCTGCCCGCTGCCCGTCGCGCTGCCGACGATGCCCGAGCCGATGTGCCACTTGCCCGCGATATACGTGTGATAGCCGGCATCCTTCAGCAGCTGCGCGAACGACAGCGCGCGATCGTTCAGATAGCCCTCGTAGCCCGGCAGCCCGCGCCGCTCGTCGGTCGGCACGCCCATCGTCCCTTCGCCGACCAGATGATGATCGGTGCCCGAAATCAGCATCGCGCGCGTGATCGCACACACGGTGCCGGTATGGTGGTTCGACAGGATGCGGCCCGACGCGACGAGCGCGTCGAGGTTCGGCGTGTTGATCTCGCCGCCGAACGCGTGGATGTCGGAATAGCCGAGATCGTCGGCCATGATGTAGAGGATGTTCGGGCGCTTCGCCGATGGCGTCGCGTCGGCCTGCGGAGGCGGGTTGCCGTCGACGCCGCCGCACGACGCGAGCGACAGCGCACCGGCAGCGATCGCGCATACGACGCGAAGACGGAACGGGACCGAACGTGACGCGGACATGCTCATGCTTTATCACCTGAGGGACGGAGCGGCGATGGTAGCGTCCGGCACGCGGGGTCCAAAGTCGAAATCGTCACAAGCTAACAGGCAGGCGGAATATCGGGATAACGGATCGCGGACGCGGCGGGCGGATTTTCGGTGGGCGGTGTTAATTCGTATTTGTCTTATTTGATCGCCTCAATAATTCGTCATTGAACGAAGGTGTATTTGCCATATTCGCGATGTTGTTCCGAATTTGTCATAAAAACTCGGCGCGTTTCGCGTATCGACACGCTCGCCAAAATACTCGCATAAATACAACACTCCGGACCGCCGCCAATCTCTATATCACGCACAAATTCCATCCGATTCATCGACATACGAAATTATCTCGATTTAATCGACAAAAGCAGATGCCGTTCAAACTCCCTTTACGCATATAGAATCCGGTCGATTTCACCGCCTCAATCGATCCGGACATGCGCAACCCGATTTATGCAGTGCGAACGCTATGCACTGTCGCCCTGCTGTTGCGCTGCGTTATCTCCATCGCGCAGGACACGCGTTCCTATGCGCCGCCTACCGACACCGCCCATCGCCAGGCCGAACAGATCGATCATCTGCGCGAGCAGCTCGCGCCGCCCATCGACGCGCTGTCCGCACGGCCGCCGCACGCGACGGACCGCTTGTCGCTGCCGGCCGAAGCCGATTGTTTTGCGATCCATACGATCGAATGGCGGCACGCCGAAGCGTTTCCCTGGCTGCCGCGCGAAGCGGCCGTCGAGCGCGCGTGCATCGGGCCGCAAGGCTTGCGGGCGCTGCGCGACTGGGCCACGCGCCGGCTGATCGCACGCGGCTATATCACCTCCGTCGCCGTCATTCCCGAACAGGATCTGTCCGGCGGCCGGCTCGTCGTCGAGATCGTGCCCGGCCGCGTCGGCACGATTCGCGACGCGGGCGGCCGCATCGGCTGGCCCGCGCCGCTGTTCCCGCGGCATGCGCACGGGTTGCTGAACGTGCGCGATCTCGACCAGGCGCTCGAAAACGTGCGGCGTCTGCCGGGCCAGGCCGCGACCGCGTTCGATCTCATACCGGGCGCGGCGCTCGGCGACACCGACATCGTCGTCCGTCATCCGGCGGAGGCGCGCCGCGTGCGCGTACTCGCGACCGCCGACAACGCCGGTCTCGATGCAACGGGACGCAACCAGCTCGGCGCGATCGTCGCGGTCGATTCGCCGCTCCATCTCTACGATCAGCTCGTCGTCACGTACAACACCGATGCCGCGCGCGGCAACAAGACGCTCGGCTCGCAAGCCAGAAGCGCCGCGTGGAACGTGCCGATCGGCTATGCGTCGGTGTCGGTCGGCATCAGCGAATGGACGTCGCGGCAGACACTGCCCGCCACTGCCGGCGGCGAAGCCGCGCTGTCGCTCGCACAGCGCACGCGGCGCTACGAGGCCGCGCTGCGCGTCGTGCCGTACCGGACGAGCCACGGCAAGACGACGCTGCGCTTCACGCTGTCGCGCCGCGACGACCGGAGCCGGCTCGGTTCGACCGAACTCGACGTGTATCGGCGCGACATCGTCGGTTACGACCTCGGCATCGCGCATCGCGAGAAGCTCGCCGACAGCGCGCTCGACGCCGGCTTCGGCATGCGCGGCAGCATCTCCGCGCTCAGCGCGCATCCGGGGCGCGTCAACGATCGGCCCGCGTGGGACGGCCGCTATCGCCTCTTCACCGCGACGCTCGCGGCTGACGCGCGCTTTCGTATCGGCGCGCGTCGCTTCGGCTATCGCGGCACGTTGCGCGTGCAGCACGCACCGGGCGCCGCACCGTCCACCGAGTTTCTCCAGATCGGCGGCCGCTACACGGTGCGCGGCTTCGACGGCAATCAGACGCTCGCGGGCGCGAACGGCTGGATCTGGCGCAACGAACTCGCCACCGGCGCGTTCGGCGCGAACGAAATCTATGCGGCGCTCGACGCCGGCCGCGTGTCGGGCGCCGGAGCGGCCGAAGGCGCAGGCCGCGGCGGACGCACGCTCGTCGGCACGTCGGTCGGCGTACGCGGCGGCTATCGGCTCGTCGGCTACGACGTCGCGCTCGGCGCGCCGCTGCACAAGCCCGCGCTGCTGAACACGGCGGCGGTCGCGCTCGACGTATCGCTGACCGCCCGTTTCTGATGCGCGTGCGCGTCCGCACGCGCCGTTCGTCATGGAGGATCACGCCATGTAAATCGTTCGCCCGTCACGGCCGCGCCGCATCGCGGCCAGTTCCGGCGCGGCCTGCGCCGTGCCGTCGTTTTGAACCCTCATCATCGGGATGATCATGCAACACACTCGTCAACCCCATCTCCCTCCCGCGCAGCCATGCGCGCGTCGCGCGCTCGTCGCGGCACTCGCGTGCGCGATGCCGCTGTTCGCCGCGCATGCGCAGAACGCGCCGCTCATCGTCGATCCGTCGGCCGCCCATCGTCCGACGCTCGCGAATGGCGCGAACGGCACGCCGATCGTCAATATCGCGGCGCCCGACGGCGCGGGCCTCTCGCACAACCGCTTCACCGAGTACAACGTGGGTGCCGCGGGCCTCGTGCTGAACAACAGCGTGCACGCGGTCGACACGCAGCTCGCAGGCCGCATCGACGGCAATACGCTGCTCGGCGGCAGGCCCGCGTCGGTGATCCTCAACCAGGTGACGGGCGGCAACGCGTCGATGCTGGCCGGCGCGACGGAAGTCGCCGGGCAGGCCGCGCGCGTGATCGTCGCGAATCCGAACGGAATCGGCGTGAACGGCGGCAGCTTCATCAACGCGAATCACGTGTCGCTCGTCGCCGGTACCGTCGAATTCGACGAGCAGGGTGCGATCCGACAGTTCCGCACCGAGCACGGCCGCATCGCGATCGACGGCGCGGGGCTCGATGCGCGCGACGTCGACCAGCTCGATCTCGTGTCGCGCACGCTGCAGGTCAATGCCGCGCTGCACGCGCGCCGCGTGACGGCTGTCGCGCAGCGCGGTACCGCGAACGTCGAGCGGCCGGGCAGTCATCAGTTGTCGGGTCAAGGCGACGGCGCGATGCCCGACGTCGCGATCGACGTGTCGAAGCTCGGCAGCATGCACGCGTCGGCGATCACGATGCACGGTTCGTCGGCCGGTGTCGGCGTGAATCTCGCGGGCAAGGTCGATGCGGTCACCGGCGGCATCGCGATTTCGTCGGGCGGGATCGTGAAGGTGCAGGACGGCGGCAGCCTGACGGCCGACCGTCTGTCGATCAACGGCAACCTCGACAACGCGGGCAGCGTGCGGGCGGGGCGCGCGCTGAGCGCGATGGGGACGCTGCACAACCGTGCGGGCGGCCGCATCGAAAGCGGCGGCACGCTGTCGTCGATGGGCAGCGTGCGCAATGCAGGCACGCTGCATGCGGACGCCGCGATGTCGCTGATGGGCGCGCTCACGAACGAGCGCGGCGCGCGCATCAGCAGCTACGGACGGATCAATCAGATGGGACACGTGAGCAATGCGGGAGAACTCGTTCAGTTCGCGCCGCGGCCCACGGTGACGCCGGTGGAGGATAAGCCGGCGTCGACGGCGCCGGCGGGTGTTGCGGGGAACGGCGTGGGTGCATCGGAAGGGGCGACGGCGGTTGTGGAGAAGCCTGTCGCGCCGACAGCGCCCGTCGTCGCGGAAAACAAGCCGGCTCTGCCTGAACTTTCGACGCCGATCACGGAGAAGCCCGTCGCTCCGACCGCACCGATCATCGTGGAAAACAAGCCGGTTGTGCCTGAAGTCTCGACGCCTGTCACGGAAAAGCCCGTCGCACCGACCGCACCGGTCGTCGCGGAAAACAAACCGACTCGGCCGAACGTTCCGACGCCGATCACCGGGAAGCCTGTCCCGCCGACAGTACCCGTTATCGCAGAAAGCAAGCCGACTCAGCCCGACGTTCCTAAGCCGGTTACGGAAAAGCCCGTCGCACCGACCGCACCCGTCGTCGCGGAAAACAAACCGCCTCGGCCCGCCCGGCCGACCGCACCGATCGCCGCCAAACCGTTCCCGCCGACGATCGCGGCCTTTGCGCCGATCTTCATTCCGCCGATCACGATTCCGTCGATCACGATCGCGCCGATTCGTCCGATCGGCTTCCCGACGTTTGCGTTTTCGCCGATCGCGCCGCCCGCGCTGCCGACATTCGGCATGATCCCGCGACCGACGGTGTTCGCGCCGATGCCGGCGTTCTCGCTCACGCTGGCATCGCGCGTCTGATCACGCGCATGCGATAGTCGGCCCACCGCCGACCACGATTCGCGGCGAACGCACCGCGCGCGACGCATGCGCCTTATCGCACACGCGTCGCGCGCTTCGTCCAAGCGCCGCCGCACGCGGCACGGAAGCACGCCGAGCTATCCCGCCCGCCGCGCGGCCATCGGCATCGCGCGCCGACGCGACGCGATCCGCAGCCCGAGCACGCCGCCGACGAGCAGCGCGACCGCGACGAGCAGCAGGGCGAGATCGTACGAATGCGTGACGTCCTTGATCCGCCCCATCACCGGCGGCAACGCGAGCCCCGCGATATTCGCGACGGCATTGATCAGCGCAATGGACGCCGCAGCAGTCAGCCCCGACACGTACTCGGTCGTCACGGCCCAGAACACCGGCGTCGCGGCCCAGTTGAAGCCGACCGCGAGCACGAGCAGCGCATACGCGACCGGCAGCACATGCACATAGATCGCGCCGATGAGCAGCGCGCCCGCGAGCAGCATCGGCACGCCGAGATGCAGCGCGCGCTCGCCGCCGAGATCCGAATGCCGGCCGTTCACATACATCGCGACGCACGCGAACAGGAACGGCAACGCGGACAAGCTGCCCACCGCGAAACTCGACTGCCCCGACAGGCTCTTCACGAGCAGCGGCAAAAACAGCGTGAGGCCGATCGTGCCGAACGCCTGCAGCAGCCAGAACGCCGCGAGCGCCCACACGTTGCGATCGCCGAACGCGCGACGCAGCGCAGCGCCATGCGACAGATGCTCGCGCGGCGCGGTATCGCGCAGCGTCGCTTCGAGCCACGCGCGCTCGTCGGCCGGCAGCCAGCGCGCATCGGCCGGCGTATCGGGCAGGCGGCGCAGCACGACGATGCCGAGCAGCAGTGCGGGCAGGCCTTCGAGCAGGAACAGCCAGCGCCAGCCTTCGACGCCGAACACGCCGTTCAGGTTCAGCAGCGCGCCGGACAGCGGCAGCCCGATCACCGACGCGAGCGTCGCGCCGATATAGAAGAACGACATCGCGCGTGCGCGATCGCTCGCCGGATACCACGCGGACAGGTAGTAGATGATGCCCGGCGTAAAGCCGGCCTCGGCCGCACCGAGCAGCAGACGCATCGCATACAGCTGTCCGGGCGTATGCACGGCGCTCATCCCCGCCGCGATCACGCCCCACGTGATCATGATGCGCGCGATCCAGCGGCGCGCGCCGACCCGCGCAAGGAACAGGTTGCTCGGCACCTCGAACAGAATGTACGTGACATAGAACAGCCCCGCGCCGAGCCCGTACATTTCCGCGCTCAGGCCGAGATCGGCGTTCATCTGCAGCGCGGCGACCGAGATGTTCGAGCGGTCGATGTACGCGACGAGATAGAGCAGCATCAGGAACGGTATCAGCCGCAGGTTCAGGCGGCGCATCGTCGCGGCGTGCAACGGCGGGGCGGCAGCGGTCATCGGCATGTCTCCTGGATCGAGTCGCTTGCCGCGCGCACGCGTTGCACGGCGCGCGGCATCGTTGCGCCGCGTGAGCGCGACGCTTCTGTCTGTCCGATACACCGTAGCAGTCGCGCGAAAACAGCGTCAATTATCGGGAAGCCGTCTCGATATGTGAGATATCGACCCGCCGCCGTGCAGGGCCGGCCTATGTGCACGCGCACCGCATGCATAGCGCTCAGTAACGCATCACGAGATACAGTCCGGCGGCCGCCAGCGCCATGCCGGGCCAGGCAAGCGCACCGATCGTCTCGCCGAGCACCGCGAGCGCGATCAACGAGGTGGCCGGCGGAATCAGGAAGAACAACGCCGACACGCGCGACGCTTCGCCATGCCGGACCATCGCGAGCAGCAGCGAGATCGCGATCAGCGAATTGCAGATCACGAGATACGCGAGCGAGCCGGCGAGCCCGGCGCTCCAGTGCACATGCATCGGTTCGAGCGCGAACGCGAGCGGCGCGCTCACCGCGAGGCCGACCGCATATTGCACGAGATTTGCGCCGACCGGATGGACGTCGGTGCCGAAGCGCTTTTCCCACAACGTGCCGCCCGTGATGCACGCGAGCGCCAGCAGCGCGAACGCGAGCGCCCACGGCGATGCGATCGCGACCGAACCGCGCGCGAGGATCACGAGCACCGCGCCGGCCGCGCCGAGCGCGAGTCCGACCCAGCGCAGCGCGCCGACGCGCTCGCCGGCGAGCGCCGGCGCGAGCAGGCCGACGAGGATCGGCTGCTGCGACGTGACGAGCGCGACCGCACCGGCCGACATGCCGAGCTTCAGGCTCAGATACGTAAACGAAAAATAGCCGGCCTGCAGCAACAGGCCGACGACGATCAGATTCAGCCATGCTCGGCGCGTACGCGGCATCGCGGGCCGCAGCCACAGAAACGGCCCGGCGAGCAGCGCGACCACGCACGCATAGCGCAGCGCGAGAAACGTCAGCGGATCGGCATCGCGCAAGCCGAGCTTCAGGAACACGAAGCCGCTCGACCACAGCAGCAGGAACAGCGCGGGCGCCGCCCGCAGCCAGCCGGGCTTGCCACCGCGATCCGACGCGCCGATCACGCTCATGGATTGTCCGAAACGCTCACGATGCGGCCATCATACGCGCCGGCGCAACCGCACGTCAGGCGGCGGAACGCGCACGTCGCGCACGCGAACGCGGCGGTGTCGGCGCCGGCGGCGCAACGCCGTCCGACGCCAGCATGCGCGGAATCTCGTCGACGAGCGCATCGATCGCCACACGCACCTTCGACGGTACGTGCCGCGCCTTCGGCCGCACCGCCGACACGTCGGCGCCCGACACGCTGTTGCTGTCCATCACGAGCGCGAGACGGCCGTCGCGCAGGTACGGCGCCATCAGCCAGCACGGCAGCCATGCGAGGCCCGCGCCGGCCGCCGCGGCCTCCGCGATCGCCTGCAGGTCGTCGAAGCGCAGGCGGCCGGCCACGCGATGCTCGCGCACCTCGCCGTCCGCGCCGATGATCCGCCACGGCACGGGCTGGCCGCCGCGCGCATAGGCGATGCCGACGTGCGACGCGAGTGCGTCCGGCCCCGACGGCCAGCCGTGCCGGTCGAGATACGCGGGCGACGCGCAGATGCCCATCCGCTGCACGCCGAGCCGCCGGCCGACCAGCGCCGTCGTGTCCGCGAGCACACCGATGCGCACCGCGATGTCGAAACCGTCGTCGATCAGGTCGGCGACGCGATCGCTGAACGACATGTCGACCTCGAGCCGCGGATGACGCTCGACGAGCCGCCGCATGACGGGCGCCACGCATTGCCTGCCGAACAGCACCGGCACGCTGATGCGCAGCCGCCCGGCCGGCTCGCGGCGGCCCGCGTCGAGCGCGGCTTCCGTGTCGCCGAGTTCGGCCAGCAGCCGCCGACATTGCTCGTAGTACAGATGTCCTTCGTCGGTCAGGTTGAGCTGCCGCGTCGTGCGCTGCAACAGCCGCACGCCGAGCCGGCGTTCGAGCCGCGCGACGACCTTCGCCACCGCCGAGCGCGTGACGCCGATGCGCAACGCCGCCGCGGCGAAGCTACCCGATTCCACGACCTCGACGAATTCGGCGACACCCCTTAACCGCTCGTCCATGCGATGTCACTCCGTTGCATGCGCGCATTTGTTTCCGCATTGGCGACAGTCAGTGTCCCGATTCTCGTCAATGCGTCCCGTCAAGCAACACTATGATAGTCCGGACACTCACGAACAAGGAGTCGACATGCAAGCATGGCAACAGGCACCGGGCGACGGCCTCGCCGGACTTCGCCGCATCGATGCGACGCACCGGCCGGTCGGACCGACCGACGTCGTCGTGAAGATCCATTCGGTATCGCTGAACTATCGCGATCTGATGTTCGCGCGCGGCGACTACGTCGGCATCGGCGACGCACCGTTGATTCCGGTCGCGGACGGCGCCGGCGAAGTGGTCGAGATCGGCCGCGACGTCACGCGCTTCAAGCCCGGCGATCGCGTGATCAACACGTATTTCCCGCGCTGGATCGACGGCCCGCCCACGCCGTCGAAAGTCGCCGGTTCGCCCGGCGCGCAGTTCGATGGCGTGCTCGCCGAGCGCTTCGTCACGGACGAAGCCGCACTGGTCGCGATCCCTGCACATCTCGATTACGGCGAGGCATCGACGCTTTCATGCGCGGGAATCACCGCATGGAATGCGCTGTTCGCCGACGGCGGCCTGACGCCCGGTTCGACCGTCGTGCTGCTCGGCACCGGCGGCGTATCGATCGTCGCGCTGCAGCTCGCGCACGCGGCGGGGCTGCGCACGATCATCACGTCCTCGAGCGACGCGAAGCTCGAGCGCGCCCGCGCGCTCGGCGCCGACGAGACGATCAACTATCGCGCGACGCCCGACTGGCAGCACGAAGTGCTGCGGCTCACGGACGGCGCGGGCGCCGATCTGGTCGTCGAAGTCGGCGGCAAGGACACCTTGCCGCGCTCGGTCGCGGCGACCAGGCTGGGCGGCGTCGTGTCGGTGATCGGCGGCGTCAGCGGCTTCGGCGGCCCCGACCTCGGATTGCTGTCGCTGATCGGCGGCATCCGCCGGCTGCACGGCATCATGGTCGGCAGCCGCTCGATGCTCGACGAAGTCGTGCAGTTGTTCGACAGAAAGCAGCTCCGCCCGATCGTCGATCGCGTGTTCGGCTTCGACGAGGCGCCGGCCGCCTATGCGCATCTGCAGTCGGGACAGCACTTCGGCAAGGTCGTGATCCGCGTCGCGCAATAAAGCGATAAGCGGAACGGGGCGGACGACTCGCGCCGCCCACCCCGTGCTCGACTGCCGCGTGTGCTCGTCAGAACTTGTGTCGAATCCCCGCGTGCACCATGACCTGCTTCGACGTCGACGACAAATCGGCCGCGCCCGGGATATAGGCCTGATCGAGCGACGAGCCGGTCGCGTCGCCGGCCACGCGCTGGTACGCGCCCATCACGTAGACGTCCGTGCGTTTCGACAGGTTGTAGTCCGCCATCAAGCCGACCGAATGGATCTTCGGCTTTGCACTGCCCGTCGTCGCGTCGTAGCGCACCGTCGTGTACACGTACTGCGCGCCGACGAAGAACGCGGGCGTGAACTGGTATTTGCCGTTGACTTCGAAGTTCTGATACTTGATCGACGTGACGGTCCCGCCCGCGAGCGGCCCCGTCACCGGCTGGATCGTCTCGTCGCCGAACAGGTAGCCGACGTTCGCGCTCGGCCGCGTGACGTTGCTGTTCGTGTAGGCGAACCCGACCGTCGCCGGCCCGGCCGTGTAGTTGATGCCCGCGCCGAAGATCCGCAGCCGCGCGGACGCGAAGTTCGCATCGGCGCCGACCGAACCGGAACCCGCAATCGCGCCGCCAGACGTCGCGCCGGGGTCGTTCGCGTTCAGGAACGCCGCGCCGATCAGCAGCCCGCCCTGCTCGTACTGCGCGCCAACGCTCCACTGCCGGCTCCGCGCAAAGCCCGTCTCGTTGCTGAAGCTGTACGTGCCGCCGAACGAGAAGCCCGCGAACTCGGGGCTCGCGTATTTCACGGTGTTGTTCACGCGGAACGTGTTGCCGGTGTTGTCGTTGTCGAGCGGATGCGAGAACGGATACACGCCCCAGCTCCCGTTCGCGGTCGTCGGCGCGAGATAGTCGACGAGCGAATCGTACTGGCGGCCGAGCGTCACGGTGCCGAAGCGCGTGCTGGCGAGCCCGACGTATGCCTGCCGGCCGAACATCCGGCCGCCCTGCGCGAGCGTGCCGCTGTTCACGTTGAAGCCGTTCTCGATCTGGAACAGCGCGCGGTAGCCGCCGCCGAGCTCTTCGCTACCCTTCAGCCCCCACCGGCTGCCCTGCGCGAAGCCACTCGCCATCTGCCATGCGGCATGACCGCCGACGTTGTTCGTATAGTCGATCCCCGCATCGACGAGGCCGTACAGCGTCACGCTGCTCTGCGCGAACGCGAAGGCGGGTGCGGCGCACAGCGCCGGAATCGCGACGAAAGCCGATCTCCAGTTCATCTTTTTTCCTTATGGGTGTGGTTATGCCGCACGCGATGCGAGCGCGCGATGCGAGGCGTCGCGTCGTCTGCGGCGTTGCGGTGCGCCGCGCGTCGTGGCCGCGCGGCGCCCCTTCGTTTACTTCGCGCCGTAGATGTCGAAGTCGAAGTACTTGCGGTTGATCCGCTGATACGTGCCGTTCGCGAGAATCGTCGCGAGCGCGCGGTTGAACGCTTCGCGCAGTTCGGCGTCCTGCTTGCGCAGCCCGAGGCCGTCGCCCTGGCCGAAGTACTTCGCGTCGTCGATCGGTGCGCCGACGAACGCGAAGTCCTTGCCCTGCGGCTTTTTCAGGAAGCCGTCGCTGGCCGCGATCGACGCCTGGAACGCGGCATCGAGCCGCCCGGTCACGAGGTCGGCGTACACCTGATCCTGGTTCTGGTACGACACGATCTGCGCGCCGGCGGGCTGCCAGTTCGCGATCGCGTAGTCGGCCTGCGCCGAGCCCTGTTCGACGCCGACGCGCTTGCCCTTCAGCGCTGCGGCCGTCGGCAGCAGCGGCGAGTCCTTGCGCGCAATCAGCCGCGCAGGCGCGTTCGAGATGCGGTTCGTGAACGCGATCTGCTGCATCCGCTTCGGCGTGATCGTCATCGACGAGGCGATCACGTCGAACTTGCGTGCGAGCAGCCCCGGAATCATCCCGTCGAAGCTCGACTCGACCCAGACGCATCGTGCATGCAGCTCGGCGCACAGCGCATTCGTGATGTCGACGCCGAAGCCGGTCAACGTGCCGTCCGGCAGCTTGTACTCGAGCGGCGGATAGGTCGGATCGACCGCGAGCCGAATCTCCTTGCCCGTCCAGTCGCCTGCATGCGCGGCGCCCGCCGCCAGCGCCGCCACGAGCGCCATCGTCCACTTCTTCATTGCCAGTCTCCTTGTATGAACCGAAATCGTGCGGCCGCATCGGCGGCCCGGCTGCCGCGCGTGCGCGACATCACGCCAGATAGCGCTCGGCGAGCGCGATCCAGTAGCTCGCGCCGATCGCGAGGCTTGCGTCGTTGAAGTCGTAGCCGGAGTTGTGCAGCGCGCAGCCGGCCGCGCCCTCGCCGTTGCCGATCGACAGGTAGCTGCCGCGGCACGCATTCAGCATGAACGCGAAGTCCTCGCTCGCCGCGATCGGTCGCAGATGCGGAATCAAGGCGCCGTCGCCGCCCCATTCGCGCGCGACTTCGCGCGCGAACGCCGTCTCCTCCGCGTGATTGACGAGCACCGGATAGCCGTGCCGGTAATCGATCTCGGCCGTCGCGCCGTAGCTCGCGGCCTGCCCGTGCACGATCTCGTGGATACGCCGCTCCAGCAGCGCGCGCACGTCCGGCGACAGCGCACGCACGCTCAACGCCAGCTCCGCGTGCGACGGAATCACGTTCGATGCGGTGCCTGCATGGATCGAGCCGGCCGTGACGATCGCCAGCTCCTGCGGATTCACGTTGCGCGATACGACCGTCTGCAGCGCCATCACGATCGACGCGCAGACGACGACCGGATCGACCGTCGTATGCGGCGCCGCGCCGTGGCCGCCGCGGCCGGTCACGCGTACGCGCACTTCGTCGGCGGACGCCATCGCGGCGCCGTCGCAGAAGCCGAGCACGCCGGTCGGCAGGCCCGGCACGTTATGCATCGCAAAGATCGCATCGCACGGAAACTGCTCGAACAGCCCGTCGTCGATCATTCGCTTCGCGCCGCCGAGCCCTTCCTCGGCCGGTTGAAAGATCAGGTTCAGCGTGCCGGTGAAACGCGCGCGCTGCGCAAGACAGCGCGCGGCGGCCAGCAGCATCGCCGTATGGCCGTCGTGACCGCACGCGTGCATCACGCCGTCGTGCCGGCTCGCATGCGGCAGCCCGGTGGTCTCGACGATCGGCAGCGCGTCCATGTCCGCGCGCAGGCCGAGCCGCTTCCCGTCGCCGCGCGCGAGCGTGCCGACGACGCCCGTGCCGCCGAGCCCGCGCGTCACGCGATAACCCCACGTTGTCAGGCACGTCGCGACGAGGTCGCTCGTCGCATGCTCTTCGAAGCCGAGCTCCGGATGTGCGTGCAGCCGGCGGCGCAGCGCGATCATCTCCGCCTCGATCGCCGCCATTTCCGGTGGAATGCGTGCTGGATTCACCCTGGATACTCCTCGATGCCGTGTCGTTGCCGATCGCCGGGATGACGGATCGTGGCGCGATCGTATGCAGCGAAAATCCCGGCGAACAGCCGCGGTTTCGTTATGATGACAACCTTTCGTTGTCGGGTATCGGGTGTCGGACCATGAAACTGCATCAGTTGCAGGCGCTCGTCGCGAGCGCCGAGGCCGGCAGCATCCGCGGCGCGGCGCGCACGCTCGGCTTGTCGCAGGCCGCAGTCACGCGCGCGCTGCGCGAGCTGGAGGCCGCCGAGCGGCTGCCGCTGCTCGTGCGCGCGCCGGAAGGGATCGGCTTCACCGAATACGGCAAGGCGCTGCTCACGCACGCGAAACTCGTACTGAAACAGCTCGAGCAGGCGCACGACGATCTCGCGCGGATGCGCGGCCGCGTCGACGGGCGGCTGAGCATCGGCGTGACGCCGTGGCTCACGCTGACGTTTCTCGCGGAGACGGTGCTGCGCTTTCGCGAACGGATGCCGGACGTGCGTCTCGAACTCTACGAAGCGCTGATGGCCGTCGCGCAACCGCTGCTGCGCGACGGCAGCATGGATTTCGCACTGGGCCACGTCCACCCCGGCAGCGGCGCGCAGGAATTCGCATTCGAGCCGATGCTGCGCTACGAGACGGCGGTGATGGTGCGCGCGGGGCATCCGCGCGAGCGCGCACGCTCGATCCACGATCTGCTCGACGACGACTGGGTGCTCAATTCGACGGCCGACGGTCAGACGGCGCTCGTCGACTATCTGTTCACGCGGCACGGCGCGCGCATCGACGAGCGGCGCATCGTGCGCGCGCAGTCGGTGTCGATGCTGCAGACGATGCTCGAGCAGGCCGACATGTGCACGTGGTGCCCGACGATCCTCGCCGCGGTGCCGTCGTTCGGCGAACGGATGCGCGCGCTGTCGCTGAAGGAGACCTTCGAGCCGCGCGAGCTCGGTGTCGTCACGCGCCGCAGCAGTACGCTCAGCGAGGCCGCGCGCTGCTTCATCGAGTGCCTGCTGCACGTGATCCGGCGGCATGCGCGGTCGGCGCGCAAGGAAGACCTCGCGCTGTTCAAGACCGTGTCGCTGCTGATCTGACGCGCCACCGAACGGTTAAGATGGAAGCCTTGCCCGCGTCCGCCGAGGAGTTCCGATGCCTGCCCACCTCCACCTGTTGCTGCCGCTCGCCGGCGTGCTGCTGCTGAGCGTCGTCAGCCCCGGACCGAACTTCGTGATCGTCACGTCGACGGCCGTCGCATCGCGACGCGCGGGCGTGATGACGAGCGTCGGCCTCGCGGCCGCGTCCGGCACGTGGGCGGCCATCGCGATCGCCGGGCTGAGCCTGCTCGTCACGCATGTCGCGTGGGTGCATACCGCGCTGCGGATCGCGGGCGCAACTTATCTGCTGTGGCTCGGCGCGAAGATGATCGCGACCGCGCGGCGGCCGCTCGCCCTGTCGTCCGAGCCCGGCCGCTCGGGCTGGCGCGCCGCGCGCAACGGCTACGTGGTCAGCATGACCAATCCGAAGGCCGTCGCGTTCTACGGGAGCGTGTTTGCGCTGATGGTGCCCGCGCACGCGCCGGCGTGGTTCGCGCCGGCCGTCGTCGGCATCTCGATTGCGATCTCGGGCGCATGGTACGGCGCAATGGCGCTGCTCGCGTCGCATCCGACGGTGCGCCGGCTGCTGATCCGGCGCAAGGCCGTGCTCGATACGACGGCCGGCGTGCTGCTGATGGGGCTCGGCGGGAAGATGCTGGCCGGGCGATGACGTACGGCGCGGTGCGGCGCGCGCGTTCCGCGACGCTGCGCGCTGCGCGATGCGGCGGCAGCTCGCGAGCCGTTCGCTCGCGGCGCGCCGTCGCAACGCAATGAAAGCAACGTGCCGCGCGCAGCCGGGCCGTTACGCGAGACTGCTCGCATCGAATCGCGTCAAGGCGCAAGCCGCGTGAACACGTAGTCATGCTGCTTCACGCGCGCCTGATGGCACGCAAAGCACGTCTGGTGCTGGCCAATGTCGGCCGGCACGCCGTCGATGAAGCGTCCGAAGCCCCAGCCGCCCGTCGATGCGTAGCGGCGCGAATCCTTCACCATCACCTGCACGGTCGTCGCCTGACCGGGCACCGTCGCGGGCGCGAACTCGTCGGACTGCTTGCGCTTGTAGGCGAGTTTCACGAGGATCGTGCCGTCCGGAAACGGCAGCGTCGCCCGCTCGAGCGCACGGATCGCGACCGGATTGCCGAGCACGACGCGCAACTCGTCGAGCGGCGCTGCTTCCTCGGCCGGCGCGACCATTTCCCATTTGCGATAGCCGGGCGGAATCGTCACGCCGTAGATCGGCGACGCGGCCGGTTTCGACGGGACGGTCTGCTCCGCGCACGCAACCGACGCGCTCGCCGCCCACGCGGCCGCGATCAGCATCCGTGCGGCGATCGCGCGGCCGCGCCGCGACGTGCCTGCTGCCGCGCGCATCACAGACGCTCCACGTGCAGGATCGCATCGGCGAATGCCTGCGGCGCTTCCTGCGGCAGGTTGTGGCCGATGCCGCCGGTGATCGTCCGATGCTGATACTTGCCGGTGAATTTCTTCGCATAGGCGGCCGGTGCAGGATGCGGCGCGCCGTTCGCGTCGCCTTCCATCGTGATCGTCGGCACGGTAATCGCGGGCCCTGCCGCGAGGCGCCGCTCGATCTCGTCGTATTGCGCCTCGCCGTTCGCGAGGCCGAGCCGCCAACGATAGTTGTGAATCACGACGGCCACATGATCGGGATTCCGGAACGACGCGGCGCTGCGCGCGAACGTGTCGTCCGAGAAGGCCCACTTCGGCGATGCGAGCTGCCAGATCAGCTTGTTGAACGCATCGCAGTTCGCCGCGTAGCCCTGCGCGCCGCGCTCGGTCGCGAAGTAGAACTGATACCACCACTGCAGTTCGGCCTGCGGCGGCAACGGCTTGCGGTTCGCGTCCTGGCTGCCGATCAGGTAGCCGCTCACCGAGACGAGCGCCTTCACGCGCTGCGGCCACAGCGCAGCGATGATGTCCGCCGTGCGCGCGCCCCAGTCGTAGCCGCCGAACACCGCACGGTCGATCTTCAGCGCATCCATCAGCGCGACGATGTCGACGGCCGTCACCGCCTGCTGACCGTTGCGCATCGTGTCCGCCGAGCGGAACGTCGTCGACCCGTAACCGCGCAGGTACGGCACGATCACGCGATACCCGGCAGCCGCGAGCAGCGGCGCGACTTCCGCGTAGCTGTGGATGTCGTACGGCCAGCCGTGCAGCAGAAACACGACGGGGCCGTTTGCGGGGCCGACGTCCGCATAGCCGACGTTCAGCAAACCGGCGTCGATCTGACGGATCGGGCCGAACGCGGCGCCGCCCGCCGCACGCGGCTGCGCGGCTGAGTCGGGCGCGCCCTGCGCATGCGCGAAGTCGCCGAATCCAAGGTCGGCCAGGCTCAGGCTCGCGAGCGCCGTGCCGAGGATCAGGCGGCGGCGGGTGTTCACGGTGTCGGACATCACTCGTTCTCCAGGGTCGATCGGTCGGGAAAGGGTCGGCGGCGTCCTGCGAACGCGTCGACTGCGTCGTTCGCCGCCGCGTCGCCGAGCGACCGCGGCAGGCGTGCACGACGCTTCACCGGTTTTATATCCGAACGATCCGGACGGTTTGTATCTCACCGTATCCGGCTTTGCGCACGACACACAGCGATTCAAAAATCGCGGCGAAACGACGCTTTCCGGAGAATCGGCACGGTGCCGGCTCGCGCACGAGCCGGCGCGGCCGCTGCGCTCAGAGCGCCTTCACGATCGCGCCGTCGACGCGAATGTTCTGGCCGGTGATGTAGCCGGCGCCGTCGGACAGCAGGAACGCGACCGTCTTCGCGATCTCGGCCGTCTTGCCGAAGCGGCCGGCGGGAATCCGCGCGACGATCTCCGGCGTTTCCGGCCAGCTGTCGATGAAGCCGGGCAGCACGGCATTCATGCGGATGTTGTCGCCCGCGTAGCGCTCCGCATAGAGACGCGTCCACGCGCTCAGCGCCGCGCGCAATGCCGACGACACCGGCATCGGCTGCTCCGGCGCATCGGCCGCGAAGCTCGAGATATTGACGACCGCTCCGCCGCCCTGCTTCTGGAACACCGGCGTCACGCGGCGCATGACGCGCACGACGTTCAGCAGGATCAAGTCGAGCCCCGCATGCCAGTTGTCGTCGGTAATCGACAGCAGATCGCCCTTCGGCGGATGGCCCGTGTTGTTCACGACCGCGTCGATCCGGCCATAGCGCGCGAGCGTGTCCTGCACGAGCCGTTCGATATCGGCTTCCTCGGTGACCGACCCGCGGATTCCGAAGCCGCCGAGTTCGTCGCCGAGCGCGACCGCGCTGCCGGACGGCGACATCAGCGCGACGCGATACCCGCCCGCCGCCAGTTCGCGCGCGATCGCCGCGCCCATGCCCTTGCCCGCCGCCGTGATCAGCGCCACTTTTTCTACAGTCACGATGTGCTCCTCGTCACGATGCTTTCGCCGCGCAGCCGCCAGCCCGCGCGCCTCGGTGGTAATGTAGGCGCATCGCGCATCGCTGTCGAACCAGTATTTCTGCGCACCGCCAATAGATTTTCTACAGTCATTCGATGCCGCCCCGCATTTCCCGTCTGCCGCCGCTCAATGCGCTTCGCGCCTTCGAAGTCGCGGCGCGCCATCTGAATTTCCGCGCAGCCGCCGACGAGATCGGCGTCACGCAGGGCGCGGTCGCGCAGCAAGTGCGCCATCTGGAGGACGTGCTGGGGCTGAAGCTGTTCGAGCGCCTGCCGCGCGGGCTCGCGCTCACGCACGACGGCGCCGCGTATTTCTCGGACGTGCAGCGCGCGCTGCATGCGATCGCCGACGCGACCGACCGGCTCGTGAAGCGCCGCGCGACGCTGACGATCAGCACGACGCCGTCGTTCGCGTCGAAGTGGCTGATCCCGCGGCTCGCGCAGTTCACCGACGCGCATCCGGATATCGACGTGCGCGTGATCGCCGATCAGCAACTCGCGACGTTCCGTCACGACGGCGTCGATCTCGCGATCCGCTATGGAAAGCCGCCGTTCGGCAAGCACCTCGCCGCGCATGCGCTGTTTCCGCTCGACGTATGCGCCGTATGCAGCCCCGCGCTGCTCGCCGCGCCTGCGTCGCCGCGCGCGCTGGCCGGCCACGTGCTGCTGCACGATGCGCACGACTTGTGGCCCGCGTTCATCGCGGCGCTGCCCGAGCCCGTCGACGTCGATCCGCACAAAGGGCTGCGCTTCAACCAGACGTCGCTCGCAATCGATGCGGCCGTCGCGGGGCAAGGCATCGCGCTCGCGACCGATCCGCTCGTCGAACGCGACGTCGCCGCCGGACGACTGTGCAAGCCGTTCGATTTCGCGTTTCCGCTGTCGGTCGGGTTCTATCTCGTGTACCCGGCCGAGCGGCGCGACGACGACGCGATCGCAGTGATGCGCGACTGGATGATCGGCGCGGCCGCGTCGGACCCGCGCGAGTGAACGCGCGGTCGCGCCGTCGCGTCAGTTGTAGCCGAGCACGGCCGGCGCAGCGTCGCCCGCGTCGCCCGCGTCGGCTGATTCGGCGCCGAAACGGCCGAGCACGTCGGCGACGTACTGCGGGCCCGCGCTGATCTGCGACGACCGATGCTCGACAGGGCGCGGGCAGGCCGAATGGCGCACGTTGGCGGTGGCGGTGTCGTCGACGATGACGTTCATGCTGTTCTCCTCAAGCGGCCAGCGCCGCGCGATAGGCGCGCGCGAGACGCGCGACGCCTTCCCGGATCGCCTCGACGTCCGGCGCGGCGAACGACAGGCGCAGCGATGCGTCGTCCGGGTTGTCCGCGAAGAACGCGTTGCCCGGCACGAACACGACCTTGTTCGCGATCGCCTGCTGCAGCAGCGCCGCCGACGACACCGCACCGAGCCGCGCCCAGACGAACATCCCGCCTTCGGGCCGGTGGAATTCGATCGCGTCGCCGAAGCCGTCGCGCAGCGCATCGCACATCGCGTCGCACTTGCGCCGATATGCGGCGGCGATGCGCGGCAGATGACGTTCGAGCGCGCCGTCCGCGAGATACTCGGCGGCGCTCGCCTGCGTCCACGGCGTGCTGCAGAGGTCGACCGTCTGCTTGGCGATCACGCAGCGCCGCGCGATTTCGGGCGGCGCAATCGTCCAGCCGACACGCAGCCCCGGCGCGACGATCTTCGACAGGCTCGCGAAATGCACGATCCAGTCGCGTGCGCCGTCGACTTCGGCGGCGAGCGCGAGCATCGACGGCACCGCTTCGCCGGCAAAACGCAGGTCGCCGTACGGATCGTCCTCGACGATCAGGAACCGGTGCTGCACGGCAAGGCGCAGCAGCTTCAGGCGACGCTCGCGCGTGAGCGTCGCGCCCGTCGGATTCGCGAAGGTCGGCACCGTGTAGAGCAGCTTCGGCTGCGCGATCGTGCCGTCGGCGAGCCGCGCGGCGAGCCGATCGACGTCGACGCCTTCACCGTCGACCGGAATCGTGACGATGTGCGCCTGCTGCAGACGCATGGCCTGCAGCGTCGCCGGATAGGCGGGCTGTTCGGTCAGCACGACGTCGCCCGGCGACACCAGCACGCGCAGCAGCAGGTCGAGCCCCTGCTGCGAGCCGGTCGTGACGAGCAATTCGGCCGGCGTGCAAGCAACGCCGCGCCGCATCATCAGCGCGATCAGCTGCTGCTTGAGTTCGGCGAGCCCGTCGGTCGGCCCGTACTGCAGACAGCGCACCGGCTCTGCATACGCGCGTGCGGCGGCCGCGGCGAGGCCGTCCGTATCGAACAGGTCGCTGGCCGGATAGCCGCCCGCGAAGGAGATCATCCCCGGCTCGGCGAGATACTTGAACAGCTCGCGAATCGGCGAGCCGGCGGGATGCTGAAACGAGGGAGTGAACGCGTACATGTCGTCGTGGGCTCAATGGCGGCGAACGGCCGGGATGGCCGCCGCGCGCCGGCCGGCGCGGCGCATCGCGCGCCGCGGACGGCGAATTCGAGCCACGATTGTCGACAGTCATTAAGGCCGCCGCAAACGATATCTATGCACTAGGTCTTGCGCTTTGGTCATCACGTCGCGGTGGCGCGGCGTTCGGAAACGCGGTGCGGCCGCGGGCGCTGCCGCCGATCGTCGAAGCGCTTCGCGATCCGCGTCGGTGGATCTGCGCTGCCGCGCCTTCCGCGCGGCGCACGGCGACACGCGACGTCGGCGGCAAAACGTCGACGCGTCCCCCAAAAAAAGAAGGCGCCGCCCGTTTTCCCTGGCGGCGCCCTGTCGCGGACGCTGCGGCGAACCTGCGTCGCCGCAGCCCGACTGCGTGCTTAGACCTGCACGGTGTCGGCGACTTCCTTGAAGTCTTCGATCTGGTCGAAGTTCATGTACTTGTAGATCTTGTCGCCGTTCGCGTTGATCACGCCGATGTCGGCCATGTACTCCTCCTTCGTCGGGATCCGGCCGAGTCGCGAGCAGATCGCCGCCAGTTCCGCCGAGCCGAGATACACGTTCGTGTTCTTGCCGAGACGGTTCGGGAAGTTGCGGGTCGACGTCGACATGACCGTCGCGCCTTCGCGCACCTGCGCCTGGTTACCCATGCAGAGCGAGCAGCCCGGCATTTCGGTACGCGCGCCGGCCGTGCCGAACACGCCGTAGTGACCTTCCTCGGTCAGCTGCTTCTGGTCCATCTTGGTCGGCGGGGCGACCCACAGCTTGACCGGAATGTCGCGCTTGCCTTCGAGCAGCTTCGATGCCGCACGGAAGTGGCCGATGTTGGTCATGCACGAACCGATGAACACTTCGTCGATCTTCGCGCCGGCGACGTCGGACAGCGTCTTCACGTCGTCCGGATCGTTCGGGCAGGCGACGATCGGCTCGTGGATGTCCGCGAGGTCGATCTCGATCACGGCAGCGTATTCTGCGTCCGCGTCCGGCTCGAGCAGCTTCGGATCGGCGAGCCATTGCTCCATCGCCGCGATCCGGCGCTGCAGGCTGCGCGCATCCTGATAGCCCTGCGCGATCATCCACTTCAGCAGCGTGATGTTGCTGTTCAGGTACTCGATGATCGGTTCCTTGTTCAGACGCACCGTGCAGCCGGCCGCCGAACGCTCGGCCGACGCATCCGACAGCTCGAACGCCTGTTCGACCTTCAGATCCGGCAGGCCCTCGATCTCGAGAATGCGGCCCGAGAAGATGTTCTTCTTGCCCTGCTTCGCGACCGTCAGCATGCCCTGCTTGATCGCGTACAGCGGAATCGCGTTGACCAGATCGCGCAGCGTCACGCCCGGCTGCATCTTGCCCTTGAAGCGGACCAGCACCGATTCCGGCATGTCGAGCGGCATCGTGCCGGTGGCCGCCGCGAACGCGACGAGGCCCGAACCTGCCGGGAAGCTGATGCCGATCGGGAAGCGCGTGTGCGAGTCGCCGCCGGTGCCGACGGTGTCGGGCAGCAGCATGCGGTTCAGCCACGAGTGGATCACGCCGTCGCCCGGACGCAGCGAAATGCCGCCGCGCGTGCTGATGAAGTTCGGCAGCGTCTGGTGCGTCTTCACGTCGACCGGCTTCGGATACGCGGCCGTGTGGCAGAACGACTGCATCACGAGATCGGCCGAGAAGCCGAGGCACGCGAGATCCTTCAGTTCGTCGCGCGTCATCGGGCCCGTCGTGTCCTGCGAGCCGACCGAGGTCATCTTCGGTTCGCAGTACGTGCCCGGACGCACGCCCTTGCCTTCCGGCAGACCGCATGCGCGGCCGACCATCTTCTGCGCGAGCGTGAAGCCCTTGCCGCTGTCGGCCGGCTGATGCGGCAGACGGAACAGCGTCGACGGCGGCAGACCGAGCGCTTCGCGCGCCTTCGCCGTGAGCCCGCGGCCGATGATCAGCGGAATGCGGCCGCCTGCGCGCACTTCATCGAACAGCACGTCGGACTTGACCTGGAATTCGGCGATCACTTCGCCGTTCTTCAGCGCCTTGCCTTCGTACGGACGCAGCTCGATGACGTCGCCCATTTCCATCTTCGACACGTCGAGCTCGATCGGCAGCGCGCCGGCGTCTTCCATCGTGTTGTAGAAGATCGGCGCGATCTTGCCGCCGAGACACACGCCGCCGAAGCGCTTGTTCGGCACGTACGGAATGTCCTGGCCGGTGAACCACAGCACCGAATTGGTGGCCGACTTGCGCGACGAGCCCGTGCCGACCACGTCGCCGACGTACGCGACGAGATGGCCCTTTTCCTTCAGCGATTCGATGAACTTGACCGGGCCGCGCTTGCCGTCTTCTTCCGGCGTGATGCCGGGGCGCGCGTTCTTCAGCATCGCGAGCGCGTGCAGCGGGATGTCCGGGCGCGTGGTCGCATCCGGCGCCGGCGACAGATCGTCGGTGTTGGTTTCGCCCGGCACCTTGAACACGGTGACCGTGAGGCTTTCCGGCACTTCCGGACGGCTCGTGAACCATTCGGCGTCGGCCCAGCTCTGCATCACGGCCTTCGCGTTCGCGTTGCCCTTGTCGGCCAGTTCCTTCACGTCGTGGAACTGGTCGAACATCAGCAGCGTTTTCTTCAGGGCATCGGCGGCGACCGCGCCGACTTCGGCGTCGGACAGCAGCTCGATCAGCGGCTGAATGTTGTAGCCGCCGAGCATCGTGCCGAGCAGTTCGGTCGCACGCGCACGCGAGATCAGCGGGCAAGCGGTCTCGCCCTTCGCGACGGCCGCGAGGAAGCCGGCCTTCACGCGCGCCGCTTCGTCGACGCCTGCCGGCACGCGATGGGTGATCAGATCGAGCAGCGTCTGCTCTTCGCCGGCCGGCGGGTTCGTCAGCAGTTCCACCAGTTCGGCGGTTTGCTGGGCCGTCAGCGGCAGGGGGGGAATACCGAGCGCGGCGCGGGCGGCCACGTGAGCACGAAAGTTTTCAAGCATGGGGGGACCTGCTGATGTTGCGTTTCAGGGGAAGGCTTTTCAGGCGCTCCGAGGCTGTTCCGGGCACTGCATCGACGCCGATTCTAATCGCAATGGCGGGGAGCGTCAAATGTCTTATGTCTTATATAAGAGTTGAAAGCCGGCGGAAACTGCGCCGGGCGCAATGGGTCGTTGCGGGGTTCGGGGGAATGGGGGCGGAGCGGGGGTAGCCGCGTCTGCCGGTGAGCGGCGCGCAGCAACGGGCGGCGGCCCCTTGCATCGCCACTCGTCGGTCAGTATGGATCGACGCGCGTCACCGACGCAGTACGGCAATTGAGTCGAATGTCGAAGCCGGTGGACGGAAACAGATCGATCTGCACACGGCCGTCGTCGCAACGGGAAAACCGCAGATGATGGATCCACGACGGGCACGCGACGTCTTCCGTCGAGAGTTCACTTCCATCGACGTGCTCGAAAAGGAACGTGATCCGCCATTGCCGCGCGCGGTCATCGTCATCGCGGCGAACGACCGCCCGAACCGTCAATTCCATATCGGTGTGGGCGCCGCCGGCCGATTCGACGCGCCGCAACGCGACCGCGATCAACTCGGCGTCGTGGAACCGCGGCCAATAGCCGAAGATTCGCGTGACGTCGCTCGCATTGACGACCGCCCGCTCGTCGGTTTCATCGTCGGCCGCCTCGCGGTCGGCTTCCCACAGGGCCTCGGGCAGCGTTTCGACGATCTGTTCCAGCTTCTTGATCAGGTGACGCTCCGCATCGTCGGGCGAACCGAAAAAATCGAGCACGACGGCTCCGGCGCCCGCGCGGCCAGAATACGACTCGCGGACGATCTCGTAGCCGTAGATGTACGTGCCGTCGTCGCGCCGGGTCAGCGAATAGCCGATGTCATAGGGTAGCCGGCGTGCGTTTTGCCGAACGTACCGGAATGTCTTCGCGTATAGCGGTCCGCGCCCCACCTTGCCCTCCGTTCTCGTCCGTTGCCGTCGGACAAATGCGTTTCTCGCTGTATGGTCGTGCGTCGGCGATTGCGTCGGCCGACGACGTCCGGCGCAATCGCAGAACCAACGCTAGCGTGCCACACGCCGCCGCGCGTCGCCAACCGCCCCTCCCGCTGCCCGCGAACCCACAGAAAAAAAGCCCGACACAGTCGGGCCAATGGGTAGAAACAAGGAGAATCCCGCCCGCCACACCGGGCGTTCCCGCCGCACTACACGACGTTCTTTTCGACGATCGGCCGGTTTTCGAGCACGCGCGACCAGCCGAGCGGCGACAGGTCGAGCGTCGCATAGCGGCCGCCGAGAATCAGTTCGCTGACGCCGCGGCCGGTCGCCGGGCCCTGCTGCAAGCCGTGGCCGCTATAGCCATTCGCGAACACGACATTGTCCAGATCGGGGTGATAGCCGATGATCGCGTTGTGATCGAAGACGTTGTATTCGTAATAGCCGGACCAGCAGTTTTCGACGCGCAGCGCCTCGAACCCGGGCACGCGATGCGCCAGCGTCGGCCAGATTACGTCGTCGAATAGCGCGTGATCGACCTCGTCGAGCGGCAGATCGTCCGGATCGTTGTCCGCGCTCGGCGACGTGCCGCAGATATACGTGCGCCCTTCCGGCCGGAAATACACGCCGGTCGGATCGATCAGCAGCGGGCAGTCGGCGAGCTTCGCCGGCGACGATACGTTGAAGATGCTGCGGCGCCGCGCGTACACGGGGATGTCGATCCCCATCATCGCGGACAGCGCACGCGTCCACGCGCCGGCCGCATTGACCAGCGTGTCGCACGCGTAGCGCTCGCCGTCGTTCGTGACGACGTGCGTGATCCTGCGGCCGTCGCGCACGACGCCCGTCACGTCGGAGGCGACGTAGCGCGCGCCGAGCGCCTGCGCCTTCTTGCGCAGCGCCTGCACGAGCCCGTAGCCGTCGAACCAGCCTTCGCCGCTGGCGCCGTACGCGCCCGACATGAGATCGTCGACGTTCAGCCAGGGGAACTTCGCGCGCAGCGCGTCGCGGTCCATCAGCCGGATATCGGCGCCGAGGCGCGTCTGCAGCGCATGGTTCTCGCGCAGCGTCGCGTCGCCGGCCGGCGTCGCGAGAAACAGGTAGCCGCCTTCGTGCAGATCGATCGACGGCCGGTTGCCGTCCACTTCGAGCCGCTCGCCGAGCGTGCGCAGAAACTCGATCCCGAACAGCGACATCTCGATCGACAGCGGCGTCGAAAACTGCTGCCGGATCGAGGCGGCCGACAGTGCCGACGACGACTTCGCGTACGACGGATCGCGCTCGATGACGGTCACGGCGACCGTCGGATCGGTGGCGCGCAGAAAGTAGGCGATCGAGCTGCCGATCACGCCACCGCCGACGATGACGATTTGAGAACTCACGACTGACTCCGGTTTGACGTAAAAGGCGCGACCGGCCGGCCGCGCCCGAAAGAGGTTGAGCTCGCGTCCGCGTCCGGTCGCCGACGGTATTTCAGCATGTCCGTCGGCGCCGCGAAAGCGGCGCGCGGCGCGTTCAGTCCGCCGATTTCGTCGTGACGGGCTGCCACGCGGCGTTCTTCACTTCGTAGAGCGTCGAGCTCGGATTCTTGAGGTCGCCCGTCTCGGTGAACGCGATCGTGCCGGTGATGCCGTCGTACTGCGTGCGCTTGAGCGCCGCATTGAAATCGGCCGGCTTCGTCGAGTTCGCCTTCTGCATCGCGTTGATCGCGATCCACGTCGCGTCGTACGCGAACGGCGCATACGCGAGCATGTCGACGCCGTACTTCTGCTTGAATTTCGTCTCGAACAGCTTGCCCTTCGCGAGTCGCGACAGCGGCTGTCCGTACTCCCACACGGCCGCGCCTTCCGCCGCACTGCCGGCGAGCTTGATGAAGTTCGCGTTCATCACGCCGCCGCCCGCGAGGAACTGCGCGCGAATGCCGAGCTGGCGCATCCGCTTCACCAGCATGGCGGACTGCGCGTCCAATCCGCCGAAAAACACCAGATCGGCGTTCACGCTCTTGATCTTCGTGAGCTGCGCGCTGAAGTCGACGGCCTTGTCGTTCGTGAATTCGCGCGCGACGATCGTGCCGCCGTTCGCCTTCACGGCCTTCTCGAACTCGTCGGCCTCGCCCTGGCCGAACGCGGTGCGATCGTCGATGATCGCGATGCGCTTGGCCTTCGTGATGCTCGCCGCATACGCGCCCGCGTTGCCGGCGTTCTGCGTGTCGGTCGCGATCACGCGATAGACGGTGCCGAGGCCCGCGCGCGTGATGTCCGGATTGGTCGCCGACGGCGTGATCATCGGAATGCCGGCCTTCGCGTAGATCTTCGAGGCGGGCAGCGTCGTGCCCGAGTTGAAGTGGCCGATCACGACCGCGACCTGCCCGTCCGTCAGCTGCTGCGCGGCCTGTACGCCGATGCGCGGATCGCTCTGGTCGTCCTGCGACGTCACGACGAACTTCACCGGCTTGCCGCCGATCGTCGTGCGCGCCGCGTTCGCTTCGTCCACGGCCATCCGCACGCCGTTCTCGAGGTCCTTCCCGTATGCGGCGCCGCCGCCCGTCAGCGGCACGGCTACGCCGACCTTGACGATCGCTTCCTGCGCATGGGCCGCGCCCGTCGGGAGCGCGAGGTTCGCAACGGTCAGCGCGGCGGCGGAAAGCAGGCGGAGGCGGAACGTCATCGGGGCAGTCCTCTTGTTCTGAGCGTCGAAATGCGACGCGCGGCTGCGCGTCGGCGCGCCTCCCGCGCGTCGACCGAGCGGTCTGCGGTCCGGTCTCCGGGGACCTTTCACCGCGAGGGAGGTGAAAGGATTGTGGGTAGCCAATACCCGAGCGGCAAACGAAATATCGGAACTATGTTGTGCGTAATCGTCATCAAGTCACGATGGCGCGACCGCCCGCGCGGCACGCGTCGGCTGACTGCCGACGAATCGACGAAACGCCTGCCGCGCGCCGGCGCCGGGCTGCGCAGCGGTGCCGAATCGCGCCGGTCATGCGAACGCGGCATCGAGCCGCGCCGCGTCGCCGCGCACGAGCGTGAGCCGCGCGCGGCGCCGCGGGTCACGCCTGCGCATCAGTCGCGTTCGCGATTCGCGCGCGAGCGCAGCGCATCGGCCGCTTCGCCGGCCTGCTCCTGCATGCGGCCGGCCTTCTGCTCGGCCACGCCTTGCGCTTCGGTCTCGCGGTCGCCGGTCACCTTGCCGAGCGCTTCCTTGACCGAACCGCGAATCTGCTTGCGCCTGCCTTCGATGCGATTTCTATCCATCGTCGTCTCCCGTAATGTTCGACCTAGAGCCGACGGGCGCGGCACGCCGGCGCCGCGCCGTCGAACGGACAGGATCGCAAACGCCCGCCGCCTGCGTCAGATGCGGATGCACCAGCGCGTCTGGTGCATCCGCACCCGACCGTGGCGCCGCGCACCGTGCGCACGGCACCGCGGACCGCGCGCCGGCATCGCGCGGCGCGGCGCGGTCGCTCAGTCGTCGTCGCGCTTCGCGCCCTTGTCGCCGCGCGCGCCATTCATGTCGACGGAACCGACGATCCCGCGTTCGCGCGCCCAGACGATCGCTTCGCCGCGGCTATGCACGTCGAGCTTCGCGTAGATCGTCGCGACGTGATTGCGCACCGTGTTCGGCGCGAGCCCGAGACGGCCCGCGATCTCCTTGTCCGCGAGGCCGTGGCACAACAGATCGAACACGTCGCGCTCGCGCGCGGTCAGATCCGACAATTGCGCGCCGGCGTCCGGCGCATTTGCGCGGCGCACGTTCGCGAGCTTCTCGATCAGCGTGCGGCTGAACCACGACGCGTCCTGCATCGCGGTCTCGATCGCATAGACGAGCTCCATTTCCGTACGCTTGCGATCGCTGATGTCGAGCAGCGCGATCAGCAGGCAGTCCTGTCCGTGGATCGCGACCGAATCGGCGGAGACCACGCAATCGCGCACGTCGCCGTCGCGCGTGCGGATCTGCACGTCCGCGTTGCGCACGATGCCGTCCTTCGCGAGCTGCGCGTCGATGCGCTGCCGCGCGCCGCGCTCGGCCCACAGACCGATCTCGTCCGCGGCCTTGCCGAGCAGTTCCTCCTGCGGATGGCCCGTCATCGCAACGAACGCATCGTTCACGTCGAGCAGTTCGAAGCGGTCCGCCGTGACGATCGCAGTCGCGACCGGCGCCATCCGGAACGCGGTCGCGAAGCGCTCCTCGCTCTGCCGCAACGCGCGCTCCGCGAGCTTGCGCGGCTCCAGATCCATGAACGTAAACAGCATGCACGCTTCGCCGTTCATGTCGATCGGCTGGCCGGCCACGACGACCGCGTTCGGTGTGCCGTCCGCGCGCTTGAGCACGGCCTCCATCTGCGGAATCGTCGCGCCTTCGGTCAAGCGCTCGATCGCGAGTTCGCGCCGCTCGGCCTGCTCGAGCACGTCGACTTCGTAGACGGAGCGCCCGAGCACGTCGTCGCGCGTATGGCCCGTCATGTCGAGAAAGCCCTGATTCACCTTCACGTAACGCAGATCCTCGAGCCGGCAGATCACGGCCGGCGCCGGGTTCGCGTTGAACGTGCGCTCGAAGCGCTCCTCCGCGCTCGCCCACTCGGTCGCGTCGTGCAGCACGAGCGCGAGACAGTCGGGCTCGCCCGCCGCATTCGTCAGCACGAGGCTGCGGATCCGGTGTACCCAGGTAACGTTGTCGTCGGCGGCCGATTCGACCTCGACCGTCACGTCGCTGAATTCTTCGCCGGCGATCACGCGGTCCATCGGATAGTGGCCGTCGCGTACCGGATGATTGTTCCGGTAGCGCAGCCGGAAACGCTCGCGATACTCGGTGACGTTGTCGCCGAGTGCCTTCAGCTCGGTCACGCCGTGCATCGCGAGGGCGGCCTCGTTCGCCCAGACGATGCGTTGATCGGGTTCGATCAGAATCACGCCCTCGGTAAGGCCCGCGATGATCTGATGCAGCTGGCGTCTGTCGGTATGCGACTTCAGCGCCTGTTCGTTTACTTGCTCGTTCATCGAATGGTTATCCCGTCGTCAGCCTGGCCATCGGCCGGCGCCTGTTGCCGCACGCGCAGGCCGGCGCATGCGGCGGCGTTCGCGTGCAGCGCAGCCTGCGCGATACACGCGTGTCTGTTCACGCCGATGACGGCCTGCGCGGCGACCGCGCAGCCGTCGGCCGCAGCGGCGATGCGCCGCGCCTCTTTCCGCTCGCTCGTCGCCACGCATGAAATTTGCGAAACAGGAGGAACGCGTCTTGCGACTGCATTGCCGCGTCGTTTGTCGCGGCCGTCGCTACACGGGCCGTGCGCGTCGTCTGCGCCGACATCGGTTGGGCAGACGCGCGTTCGCGAGCCCGTCATCGGCATGAACAGGCGTAGCCGCAATAGTAACCGCGCGCGGCGCACGGACCGTGCGGCAGTCCGCCGTTCGGCGCGCCGACGCACCGATCGGCCGCGCACGACGCATCGGGGCCAGGCACTTTTCCCGTGCAAACGCACTAGTCGATCAGGTGAATTTGCGCGATGCCGGGCCGTTCGCGCATCGGTACGCTGGAGTTGCATCGGCGCTCACGCGCTGCCACCCGACATTCAAGGAGAGGAGTACGACGATGAAGCTGCATCAGACACCCGATCCGACGCCGCAGGAACCGCCGGATCATCCGCCCGAGCCGGCGCCGGGCACCGACCCGCCGGTCCCGCTGCCGCCCGACATTCCGCGGCCGGACATGCCGCCGCGCGAGCCCGGCTACGACACGCCGATCGCGCAATGACGCGTTGCGCGTCACGCTGCCGTCACGTTTTTTTCACGTCAACCAAGGGAGAACATCAATGAACAAGCCCCAACACCTTTCGACGCTGCTCGCCGCCAGCGCGGCCTTTCTGCTCGGCGCTGCGCCGCTGAGCAATGCGTACGCACAGGCTTCGGCCACGGGCGACACGAAGGCCGAGTCGAATCAGCCCGTCACCGATACGTGGATCACGACGAAGGTGAAGAGCGAACTCGCGACGACCGATGGCGTGAAGAGCATGGATATCGACGTCAAGACGGTCGACGGCGTCGTCACGCTGACCGGCGTGCTGCCGACCAAGATCGCGGTGAAGAAGGCGATTGCCGTCACGCGTTCGATCAAGGGCGTCAAGCACGTCGATGCATCCGGCCTGAAGGCGAAGGCCTGACCTCCGCGCGGCGAGCGGCCGCGCCTTTTTTCCGCCACGACACCAAGGAGCGCACGATGAACGAAGACAAGATCAAGGGTCAATGGAAGCAGCTCACCGGCAAGCTGAAGGCAAAGTGGGGCAAGCTGACCGATGACGATCTCGCGGTCGCTGAAGGCAATCGCGACTATCTGGTCGGCAAGATCCAGGAGCGTTACGGGATCGCGCGCGACGAAGCCGAACGCCAGCTGACCGATTTCGACCGCGAGCTGTAATCGCGCGTTGAAACAAACCGGCCGCGGCGCCGTGAGCGCCGCGGTCATTCGTCAGGAGGACGAGATGGGCAAATACCTGATCGCGTGGCTGCTCGGCGTGCCGGCCGGACTGCTGGTGCTGTTCTACCTGTTCACGCACCTGTTCTGACGACGCGGCCGCGTATGCGATAGCGTCGTTTCCGCCGCCGACGCGGCCGCTCGCGCGCCACGCGGCGCGCGTTTCGCGTTTACCGCGACGCGTTCGCCGTCATCTTGAAGATGCCCTGCGCGTTGCCCGCATCGAAGCGCAGGTCGGTGACCCAGCGGCGCTGCGCCTGATCGAACGTACGCCGGCGCGTGATGAATTCGTAGAAGGAACCCGGCACGTTGCGCTTGACGATGCCGCCGTCGCGCGTGCGGAACTCGCGCTCGACGATGTCGGCGCGGTACGCGGTCTGGAACACGCGGCCCGAGCGCGAGCGCTCGACTTCCGGCTTCATCGGCCGGCCCTTCGCCTTTTCTTCGTCGGACAGCGCGAATACGTCGGCGACGCGATCGGTCGCATGGTTGAACGCGTTGCCTTCCGTCGCGATCCACGCCATCTCGGCGGATTCGAGCAGCAGCGTCTCGTAGTCGAGCTCGCTCGGCACGTCGTGCTGGCGCGCGAACGCGCCGACGATCGCGGGCAGCAGGTCGTGCGCGGCGTCGAGCGGCAGCCAGCCCTCGCGCTCGACTTCCCACAGCAGCGCGACGGCGGCCGGCGACAGCGGATCGCGCGACGAACCGATCACGTTTGTCACAGCCTGCTGGAACTCCTTCGAGAAACGCTCCGGATGCAGTTCGCTGACGAAGAACTGCGCGATCTCGTCGGGCGCGTCCTCGTGCGCATACGCGCGCCCCGTCATCCCCAGCTTGTCGAGCGGATAGCGGCCGTTCAGCCGGAAGCCGAGCGGACGCAGAATGCGCGTGAACGCCGCTTCGCCCGGCGGCAACGCGCCGTTGTGCGGCCAGCGCACCGTGCGCAGCGCGCCGTGATCGAAATACACGGAGCCGCCCTTTTCGACCGCTTCCGCCGTGTAGGCGCGGCCGTTCGGCGAACGCTCGAGCAGCCCTTCGAACAGCGCCATGTTCATCGCCTGCGCGATTTCGGCGCGCGTGACGACGCCGGTTTCCCATTCGTCGAAGATGGACGGCATGTTGAGGGTCGCGAACAGCGCGTCGGTTTTCGCCTGTCCCAGCAGCTTCGTCAGCAGGCTGTCGATATTCGGATTGCGCATCAGGATCTCTCGTGTCGGATCGGCCGGCGCGGCGCAGCCGGCAAAACGGGGCGGGCCGGCAGCCGCGCGGGCGCCGGGCCTTGCGTGGGATGCATTATTCAAAGGGTTGCAGCGGTGCGTAAAGCGAGATTAAATTGACACGTAATGAGTTTTTGGAATTATTCGCGGGCCGCCGCCCTGTCGTTCGGGGCGCTTCCGTCGATCAGACGAATCGAGCATCATGCGCAAATTCAAGATCCCGAACATGGGCGCGCTCGTGGCCTTCGAAGCGGCCGCGCGTCATGAAAGCTTCACGCACGCGGCCAAGGAACTGTTCCTGACCGAAAGCGCCGTCTCGCGGCAGATCGCGACGCTCGAATCGAGCCTCGGCGTGCGGCTGTTCGCACGCGTGAAGCAGCGCGTCGTACTCACGCGCGCGGGCAAGCTCTACGGCACGCAGGTGCGGCGCGCGCTCGAGGCGCTCGATCGCGACACGCTGTCGATCATCGCGCACGGCAGCGGCGGCGGGTATCTGGAACTCGCCGTGCTGCCGACGTTCGCGTCGCACTGGCTGATTCCGCGCATCAAGAGCTTCTACGATCGCACGCCGGACGTGCGCGTGAACATGGGCAGCCGCACCGATCTGTTCTCGTTCGAGGACACCCATTTCGAAGCGGCGATCCACTACGGAAAGCCGACCTGGCCGGGCACGTCGTCCGACTATCTGTTCGGCGAGGAAGTCGTGCCGATCTGCTCGCCGGCGCTGCTCGACGGGCCCGTGACGCGTGTCGACGACCTGCTTGCGTATCCGCTGCTGCACTCGACGACGCGCCCCGGCGCGTGGGCGCAGTGGTTCGAGGCGCACGGCGTCGAGGACATCCGCACGATGCAGGGCGTGCGCTACGAACTGCATACGATGCTGATCAGCGCCGCGGCGGCGGGCCTCGGCGTCGCGCTCGTGCCGAAGTTCTTCGTCGAAGGGCAGCTGCAGCAGCTCGGGCTCGTCGTGCCGTGCGACGCCGCGACGGTGGGCGACTCGGCGTACTACCTCGTATATCCGACGGAGTTCAGTCACAGCAAGCCGCTGGAGTTGTTTCGCGCATGGCTGCTCGAACAGGCGAGCGCTTATGCGGCGCCGCGGCACGACGCCGTGACGGTGGAGACCGATGCGGAGGATGACGAGGATGTCGAGTAGCAGCGCGATGCGCGGGCATCCGGACCAGCCGGCGCGCCCCTGGTCCGGCGCGCGCCGGGCCGGGTAATCCCGACCCGGCGCTCCGGGCAGCCGACCTCGCTTCGGCAGCGCGGCGGCACTTTCGTCGTTCACTGCGTCTTTTCTCTCAGGTTCCGTGCATTTTTTACTTGGCCGCGCGGCGCCATTATCGCCCCAAATCGGGCAATGTCAAACGTTTGCGCACCGCAAAAACGCCTTATCCCCGGCATGACGACACACTCTTACATTTTTCTTTCGCGAGATGCGAATCCGCGCGGCGCGGCTTGCATTCGATGTGACGTTCCTTTTTAATGGAACTGGTTCCATTCCGTGTTTCGGCCGAGGTTTCGCGTGACGCGCCACGCTGCGCGCGTCATCATGCCGATTCAGGATCGAGGATCGTTCAGCTCAGGATTCCGCATCGCCCGTCCTTCCGGACACCCGTCAAACGAGACCGTCATGCCCGATTCCGCTTCCCTGCAGCAGTTGTTTCCCGCCCTCGACCAGATTCCCGCCGAATTCCGGCCGAGTGCGCCGATCCACCAGCGCGTGTCGCTCGTCGACGGCGAGCTGCGACCGTGGGATGGCGCGACCAAAACCGTGCTGTCGCCGGTATGCGCCCGGCAGCCGGACGGCAGCGTCGAGCAGGTCGAGATCGGCAGTTATCCGGTGATGGGCGAAGCGGAAAGCGACGCGGCGCTCGACGCCGCCGTGCGTGCGTATGACGCCGGCCGCGGCGAGTGGCCGACGATGAAGGTCGAGCAGCGCATCGCGTGCATGCAGGACTTCATCAAGCGGATGGTCGCGCAGCGCGAGCTCGTCGTGAACCTGATCATGTGGGAAATCGGCAAGAGCCTCGCCGACTCGCAGAAGGAATTCGATCGCACCGTCACGTACATGACGCAGACGATCGAGGCGCTGAAGGAGCTCGACAACGCGAACTCGCGCTTCGTGATCGCCGAAGGCACGATCGGCCAGATCCGCCGCACGCCGCTCGGCGTCGTGCTGTGCATGGGGCCGTACAACTATCCGCTGAACGAGACGTTCGCGACGCTGATCCCCGCGCTGCTGATGGGCAATACCGTCGTGTTCAAGCCGCCGCAGTACGGCACGCTGCTGTTCGAGCCGCTGCTCGAAGCGTTCCGCGACGCGTTCCCGAAGGGCGTGATCAACACGATCTACGCACCGGGCGCGGTGGTCGTGCCGCACATGCTCGCGTCGGGCAAGATCAACGTGCTCGCGCTGATCGGTTCGAGCAAGGTCGCCGACCATCTGAAGAAACAGCATCCGAAATCGCATCGGCTGCGCGCGATCCTCGGCCTGGACGCGAAGAACGCGGCGATCGTGCTGCCCGACGCCGATCTCGACCTGACCGTCAAGGAATGCCTGCTCGGCGCGCTGTCGTTCAACGGGCAGCGCTGTACCGCGCTGAAGATGCTGCTCGTGCACCGCTCGATCGTCGACGAATTCCTCAAGCGCTTCACCGCCGCGCTCGAGCAGCTGAAGATCGGCATGCCATGGGAGAAAGGCGTATCGATCACGCCGCTGCCGGGCATGCATCGCACCGCCTACATGACCGACGCGATCGACGATGCGAAGGCGAAGGGCGCGCAGGTCGTCAACGAATCGGGCGGCGTGTTCTGCAAGACGCTGTTCTATCCGGCCGTCGTCTATCCGGTCGCCGAAGGGATGAAGCTGTATCGCGAGGAGCAGTTCGGGCCGATCATTCCGGTCGCGCCGTTCGACGACGTCGAGACGGCGCTCGACTACGTGACGACGTCCGAGCATGGCCAGCAGGTCAGCATCTTCGGATCCGACCCGGCACAGATCGGCGCACTCGTCGATCCGCTCGTGAACCAGGTGTGCCGCGTGAACATCAACTGCCAGTGTCAGCGCGGCCCCGACGTGTTCCCGTTCGCCGGCCGCAAGGATTCGGCCGAAGGCACGCTGTCCGTGACCGACGCGCTGCGCGCATTCTCGATTCGCTCGATGGTCGCCGCGAAGCAAACGGAAAGCAGCAAGCAGTTGCTCGATACGATCGTGTCCGATCACCACTCGAAGTTCATCAACACCGGTTTCATCTTCTGACTCCGACGCGCGCGTCGTCTTGCGCGCACCCGATCCGCTGCACGCCGCGTGCTGCGGATTTTTTTTGTCCGACGGATGCGGCGACGCGCGGCGCCGTTCGCTGCACACGCGCCGTCTCGCCGATGAAACATCGCGGCGTCTGCGCCGCAGCGTACGCGCGTCGATACGGCACCGGTTGCGCGTGTGTGCGTCCGTGCCGAAACGTCGCGTGCCTCTCGTGTCGACGTTACGTTACATGCGTGAAGCATTTCGCGATGTCGCACGCACGCGCGCGTCAAACGACGCGCCTCGTCGCGCACGGCCGTGTACGCGCGTTTCGGCGCGCGACCCGCGCCGGGCGGGCCGCGCAGCCCGCTCGCGCACGGCTTGCGCGCGTCGCGCCGCCAGCGTATCGCGACGCTGGTACGGAATCTGCATCCTGCTGAAGGAAACGCCGCGCCGCCACCGCGCGCGGTGCGATCCCGCGATCGCGCGCCGCCGCCATGCGCCGCGTGCCGTCGATCCGAGCCAGCAACGAGGTCATCATGGATGCGCTGCCGAATTCGTCCGATACATCGTTCCAGATCTTTCTCGCGAAACTGCTGGAACAGCCGCTGCCCGAGTGGACCGAGAAACAGCAGATGGAACTGGAGATGGCGCGCGCGCTGTCGACCGAGATGGTGCGTCTCGCGGAAAGCCTGCGCGGCAGCACCGATCTCGCACGCTGCCTCGTGCTGCTGCGCTATTCGAAGGTGCTCGACTTCATCCTGACGTCGCTCGCTGCGCGCCGCGACATCCATCCGCAGACGCTGCGCACGCTGTTCCGGCTCGCCAACCTGAAAGTCGACGACGCCTATCCGGTCTGAACCGGGTGCATTCTCATTACGTCGCAGGTAATCGACGCGCGACGCCGCGCGGCCGATCATCGCTCCATCGCCCACCGAACCGCATCATGCGAAGGAGCCCCTCATGACCGCCTATGCCATCGCTCACCTGCACGACGTCGAGATGTGCGACGACATCGTCGAATACCTGGAGCGCATCGACGACACGCTCGCGCCGTTCGGCGGCCGCTTCGCGATTCACGGCGCACGGCCCGACGTGCGCGAGGGCACGTGGCACGGCGACCTGATCGCCATCGCGTTCGCGGACATGACAACCGCGCGCGCGTGGTACGAGTCGGACGCGTATCGGCAGATCCAGCCGCTGCGCGCACGACATGCGAGCGGGCCACTGATCCTGATCGACGGCGTCGACGAACATCACAAGGCGACCGACATCCTGCGCTGACGCGCTGCACCGATCGCCGCGGCAGCGCAGCGATCGCGCACCCCGCGGCCGCTTTATCGGCGCGGCTTCACGCGCGCCGCTCCATCGGCTCGCCGACGACGAACGCGCCGCCCTGGAACCGCTGCGCGGGATCGTCGTAATCGGCCGTCGGCGCGGCGATCGGGAACAGGCCGGCGAACTGCGCGGAGCTGTCGCGCGGCCGGAAGCCGAGAAAGCCGGCCTTCGTGTTGTCCCACCACTTCACCGGGTTGTCGGACACGCCGTACACGATCGCGTGTCCGACGCGGTTCGTCAGCAGCGAGCAGCGCACGAGCTCGATGAAGTCGCGATAGCTGAGGAACGTGACGAGCATGCGCGGATTCTTCGGCTCCTCGAACGACGAACCGATCCGCAGGCACACCGTCTCGATCCCGAAGCGATCGAAGTAGTAGCGCGACAGCGCCTCGCCGAAGCATTTCGTCACGCCGTACAGGCTGTCCGGGCGCTGCGGCGCATCGGCGTCGAGCACTTCGGTGACGGGATGGAAGCCGATCGCATGGTTCGAGCTCGCGAACACGATCCGCTTCACGCCGTGCCGGCGCGCGGCTTCGTAAATGTTGTACGTGCCGGTGATGTTGGCACCGACCAGATCGTCGAACGGCGCATCCACCGAGATGCCGCCGAGATGCACGATCGCGTCGACGCCCTCGACGAGATGCATCACGGCCGGCCGGTCGGCCAGGTCGACGACCTGCGTTTCTTCGTGTGCAGCGGCTTCGCCGAGCGACGCGATGTCGCTGACGCGCACGATGTCGGCCCATTCCGCGAGCGCGCCGCGCAGCTGGCGGCCGAGGTTGCCGGCCGCGCCCGTCAGCAGCAGGCGCCGGAACGGTTTGCGCGTACCGGTGGTTGAGGCGTTCATCGAATCTCCTTGAATCGGTTGTTGCGGTTGAATCGCTTTGAGGCGGAAAACGTTTTCCAACTATACGCGGGACAAATTCGGCGCGTCAATGGCGAATGCGGTTCGGCCGCATCCGCATTTTCCCGAGCGGGCGCGGCGTGTCTTGCACGCATTTTTTCTGCCACAATCCGCGTTATCGCAAGAAAACGTTACCCTTCGAATGAAAAAAGTTTCCCCGACGATCCGGGACGTCGCCGCGGAAGCCGGCGTATCGGTCGCGACGGTGTCGAAGTATGTGAACGGCACGCAGCGCTTTTCGCCGAGCGTCGAGGCGCGGCTCAAGGAAGCGATCGAGCGGCTCGGCTATCGGTCGAATCCGCTCGCGCGCTCGATGATCACCGGCCGCACGCGCACGATCGGCCTCGTCATCCTCGACATCAGCAACCCGCACTTCACGAACGTCGTGAAAGGCGCGAACCGCGTCGCCCTGCAGCATGACTACACGCTGCTGCTCGTCGATACCGAGGAAAACCAGGCGCGCGAACGCTCGCTGATCGAGGCGCTCGCGCAGCGCGTCGACGGGCTGATCGTCAGCACGCGAATGCCCGACGAAGAAGCGGGCTGGATGCTCGATTTGCACAAGCCGCTCGTGCTGCTGCGGCGCAGCCCGGGCCTGCCGATTCCGAGCGTCGGCATCGACAATCGGCTGTCGACGTACATGCTCGCGCGTCATCTGCTGAACCTCGGACACACGCGTATCGCCTATCTCGGCTTCGGGCCCGCGCGCGTGAACGACGAGCGGATCGAAGGCGCACGCGACTGTCTCGCGGAAGCCGGCCTGACGCTCGACGTCTACGATGCGCACGCGCCGACCGCCGAAGCCGGCGAGCGCGCCTGCTCGCGCGTGATGCTCGGGCCGCAGCGGCCGCAGGCCGTGATCTGCTACAACGACCTGATCGCGCTCGGCTTCATGAAGGAAGCGGCGTCGCTCGGTTTCCGGCTGCCGCAGGACGTCTCCGTCACCGGCGTCGACAACGTGCCGTACGGCGAATACGCGGCGCCCGCGCTGACCACCGTCGACATCCAGAGCGAGAACATGGGCGAACTCGCGATGCAAAAGCTGATCGATGCGCTCGCGGGCCGCACCGACGCGAGCTACTCGACGTTCGAGCCGCGGCTGATCGTGCGCGCATCGACGGCGCCGGCCGCGTGAAGTGGCGCGTGCGCCGCCTATCGCGGCGCGCACGCGCGAACGACTACCGTCATGCATCGAGCTTCGCCGGCTTCATCTTCGGCGTCAGCGCATGCATGATCGCGAGCGCGAGCAGATACGCGAGCGCGCCGATCGCGAACAGCACCCAGTAGTGGCCGGTACGCTGCAGCACCTGCCCGATCACTTCGGAGAACAGCACGCCGCCGATCGAGCCGGCCATCCCGCCGATCCCGACCACCGATGCCACCGCGCGGCGCGGAAACAGATCGGACGCCGTCGTGAACAGGTTCGCCGACCAGCCCTGATGCGCGGCAGCCGCGAGACCGACGATCAGCACCGCCGCCCACAGGTTCTGCACCTGCGACACGAATGCGATCGGCAGCACGCAGCATGCGCAGATCAGCATCGCCGTCTTGCGCGCGCGGTTCACGCTCCAGCCCGCGCGCAGCAGCATCGACGAAATCCAGCCGCCGCCGATGCTGCCGACCGTCGTCAGCGCGTAGATGCAGACGAGCGGCAGGCCGATGTGCTGCATGTCCATCCCGCGCGATTCGTTCAGCCACTTCGGCAGCCAGAACAGATAGAACCACCAGACCGGGTCGGTCAGGAACTTGCCGATCAGGAACGCCCACGTCTCGCGCTTGCGGATCAGTTCGCGCCAGCGCGGCGCACCGGCGTCGGCGTTCGCGGCGTCGAGCGCCTCGGCCTCGTCGCGCGGCTCGTCGTATTCGGCGGCGAGCGCACGCGTATCGGCCGCGCGGTAGAACACGAGCCACACCGCGAGCCAGACGATGCCGATGGCGCCGACGATCACGAACGCCGCACGCCAGCCGTACGCGACCGCGATCGCCGGAATGATCGCCGGCGCGAACACCGCACCGATGTTCGCGCCGGAGTTGAAGATGCCGGTCGCGAGCGCGCGTTCGCGGCGCGGAAACCATTCGGCGGTCGTCTTGATCGCGGCCGGGAAGTTGCCGCCCTCGCCGATGCCGAGCAGCGCCCGCACGAACGCGAAACCGGCCACCGAGCCGACCGCCGCGTGCAGCATCGCGGCAATGCTCCATACCAGCATCGCGACCGCATACGAGATGCGCGTGCCGAGCCAGTCGACGATGCGCCCGAACCCGAGCAGGCCGATCGCATAGAACGCCGAGAACGCCATGACGATCCGGCCGTACTGCACCTGCGTCCAGCCGATGTCGTGCTGCAGCATTGGTGCGAGCAGGCCGAGGATCTGCCGATCCATGTAGTTGATGACGGTCGCGAAGAACAGCAGCGCGCAGACAGTCCAGCGGTAGCGGCTGGCGGCGCGCACGACGCCGACGACGGCAGATTGCATGAATGTCTCCATGCGCGGCCGCGCCTGTCGGGCCGCACGGTATGACCTGACCGGCGACAGGCGCCGGGGCGGGCGGCGGCGCATCGCTTGCACGGCGCGGCCGGTCGCCGATCGATGTTGGGAAAACGTTTTTCAAAGAATAGGGCGTCGGGCGGCGCGCTGTCAGTCGGGGATTTCGATGAGTCATCTCAATTTGTCGGCGCCGAAAAGAGACGACTGTTTCGCAGTGTGGCATTAACCGTTTTTTCGGCGGTTTTCCGGGGTGCGCGCGGCCTGCCCGGAGGACGGATACACATGTCCGATTTCAGCCAGAAGCGACGAGGCGGATGGTTTACAGTCGTCGCATGCGCCTCGATCCCGACATTTGCTACGACGCCCTGCTGGCGCGAAACCGCCGTTTCGACGGCTGGTTCTTCGTCGGCGTGCGCACGACCGGCGTGTACTGCCGCCCCGTTTGCCCCGTGAAGCCGCCGAAAGCGCAGAACTGCCGCTACTTTCCGACCGCGGCGGCCGCCGAGAAGGCCGGCTTCCGTCCGTGCATGCGTTGTCGCCCCGAGCTCGCGCCGGGCCACGGCCTGCTCGACGTGTCGGGCAATCTCGCGAATGCCGCCGCGACGCTGATCGACGACGGGTTCCTGAACGGCCGCTCCGTCCACGCACTCGCGCAGCGCGTCGGCGTGACCGAGCGCCATCTACGCCGGATCTTCGCCGCGCGGTTCGGCGTATCGCCTGTGGAATTCGCGCAGACGCAGCGGCTATTGATGGCGAAGCGATTGCTGACCGACACCGCATTGCCCGTGGCCGTCGTCGCGTCGACGGCCGGGTTCGGCAGCGTCCGCCGCTTCAACGATCTGTTCCTGCAGCGCTATGGGCTGAACCCGCTGCGCTTGCGCAAAAGCGCTGCGGCGGGCGCGTCGGCCGGCGAGGACATGACATTCCCGCTGCCGTACCGCCCGCCGTTCGCCTGGCATGAGCTGATGCGCTTTCTCGCGCAGCGGCAGATCGACGGTGTGGAATGGATCGACGCGCAGCGCTATCTGCGCGCCGTCGACCTGCCGGCGCCGCGCGGTACCGGCCGCGTGACGGGCTGGGTGTCCGTCTCGCACGTGCCGCACCGGTTCGCGCTCGCCGTCACCGTGTCGCCGGCGCTGACGCCGGTCGTGCCGACCGTGCTCGCGCGCGTGCGGCGGCTGTTCGACCTCGACAGCCGTCCCGACGTGATCGACCCGCATCTCGGCGAACTCGCCGACGGCTCGCCGGGCCTGCGCGTGCCGGGCGCGTTCGACGGCGTCGAGATCGCGATCCGTGCGATCGTCGGCGAACATCTCGCGACGACGCATGCGGATGCGGTGCTCGCGCGCCTCGCCGCGCATTTCGGCGCACGCGTGGACGGCGCGCCGCCGACACTCGCACACGCGATGCCTGCTGCATCGACGCTCGCCGCGCTGCTGCCCGCGGCGCTTCGGTCGATCGGCGTCGCGCGCGACGCGGCAGACGCGATCGTGTCGCTCGCGCGGGCGGTTGCCGTAGGCACGCTCGCCCTAGAACCGATGGCGCCGCTCGACGCGACGCTCGCCGCGCTGCGCGCGATGCCGGGCTTCGACGAGCACGCGGTGCAGTACGTTGCGATGCGCGCGATGGCGTGGCCGAATGCGTTTCCCGCGGATGAACCGTTGTTGCTCGCGACGCAGGCCGACGACCGCGCGGCTGCTGTATTCACTTTGCGGCGTACGAGCCGTTGGGCGCCGTGGCGCGCGTATGCGGCGCTGCATGTGTGGCGCCTTCATGGAGACGCTTTGCGATGACGCCCGCTCATCTGATTCCGAGCCCATTGGGCGACATCGCCGTGCGTATCGAGGACGATGCGCTGACCGGACTGTTCTTCGTCGGGCAGAAGTACTATCCGTCGCTCGCGATCGCGTCGGGCGCAGACGTGTACCGCACGTCGCCCATTGCGCGCACGGTCGCCGACGAGATAGCCGAATACTTCGCCGGCGCACGCACGACGTTCTCGGTGCCGGTCCATCTGCGCGGTACCGCGTTTCAGCGAAGCGTGTGGAAAGAACTGCTCGCGATTCCGTTCGGCACGCTCGTGTCGTACGGCGAGCTGACCGCGCGCGTCGGACTACCGGCGAGTGCCGCGCGTGCCGTCGGTGGCGCGGTCGGACGGAACCCCGTGTCGATCATCGTGCCGTGCCATCGCGTCGTCGGTGCCTCGGGGAGCTTGACCGGCTATGCGGGCGGCATCGAACGCAAGCGCGCGTTGCTGTCGCTTGAAGGTGCGGGCTTGGGGCATGGGGGGTGGTATTCGGGGCAGCAGGTGCTGGCTTTCTGATTGCTTCGGTCGCCGCTCGTCGCTCGCCGCGAGTGTTCCCCTACTCCCCGCCGCGCTTGCGCATCGCATACCCGACGCGCGCATTGGTCTCGAATTTCGCGCGATGCGTCGAGAAGAACGTCCGCACATTGCGGACGTTCGACGCGCCCGTGAACAGCCGGCGAGCGAATTCATCGTATTCGGCGACGTCGGCCAGATCGGCGATCACGACGAAATCGGGCCCCGGCGACACGCGGTAGCACTGCGTGACCGCCGGCTCCGCGCAGACGTACGCTTCGAAAGCGTCGTAGTCTTCGGCCGTCTGCCGGTCGAGGCTGATCTCGATGATTGCCGTGACGGCCGTGCCGATCGCGACCGGATCGAGCATCGCGACCTGCCGGCGGATCACACCCGCTTCCGTCAGGCGGCGCACGCGGCGCATGCAGGTAGGCGGCGACGACAGCGCGCGTTCGGCGAGTTGCAGGTTCGACACCGACGCATCGTCCTGCAGGATCGCGAGAATGCGCAGGTCGAGATCGTCGAGGGTGATGCCGGGCATCGGCGGCTCCTTGCTGTCTTCTACGTGAAATTCAATTTCAACATGATAGCGCGTCGCCATGTCATTTCATTTTCGCTTGTATTTTGAAATTTAATTCCACAATGTCGCCCCTACCATCGCTGTCACGGATTCAGACACGACTTTTAGGGAGCGCGATATGTGTGGAATTGTCGGGGCGGTGGCCCAGCGGGACATCCTGCCGAACCTCGTCGACGGCCTGAAGCGGCTCGAATACCGCGGCTACGACTCGTGCGGTGTCGTCGTCTACCGCGACCGCGCGCTGGCGCGGGCGCGTAGCGTCGATCGCGTCGCCAACCTGCAGCGCGACATCGCCGCGCAGGCACTGTCCGGCTACACCGGCATCGCGCATACGCGCTGGGCGACGCACGGCGCGCCCGTCACGCTGAACGCGCATCCGCATTTCTCGCCGAGCGACACCGACGCACGCATCGCGCTGTCGCACAACGGGATCATCGAGAACTGCGATCAACTGCGCGCGGAACTCGAAACGCACGGCTACGTGTTCGCGAGCCAGACCGACAGCGAGGCGATCGCGCATCTGATCGATCATCTGTACGACGGCGATCTGTTCGATGCCGTGCAGCGCGCCGCCGCACGTCTGCGCGGCAGCTACGCGATCGCGGTGATGTGCCGCGACGAGCCGCACCGGATCGTCGGCGCGCGCGACGGGATGCCGCTCGTCGTCGGCGTCGGCGACGGCGAGAACTTCCTCGCGTCCGACGCGATCGCGCTGTCGGGCATCACCGATCGCATCACGTATCTGGAGAACGGCGACGTCGCCGATATCCAACTGCATCGCTACTGGATCGTCGACGCAGCCGGGCAGCGCGTCGAACGCCCGGTGCAACGGGTGGCTGCGCACAGCGGCGCGGCCGATCTCGGCTCGTATCGCTACTACATGCAGAAGGAGATTTTCGAGCAGCCACAGGCCGTCGCGGACACGTTGCTCGATGTCGCGTCGATCATGCCCGAGCTGTTCGGCGACGGCGCATGGCGCGTGTTCAACGACGTCGATTCGGTGCTGCTGCTCGCCTGCGGCGGCAGCTACCACGCGGCGCTCACCGCGAAGTACTGGATCGAGAGCATCGCGAAGCTACCGACGAACGTCGAGATTGCGAGCGAATTCCGCTATCGCGACAGCGTGCCGAATCCGCGCACGCTGGTCGTGGCGGTATCGCAGAGCGGCGAGACGGCCGACGTGCTCGGCGCGGTACACGTCGCGAAGCAACGCGGGATGATGCACACGCTTGCGATCTGCAACGTCGCGACGAGTGCGCTGATGCGCGAATGCGCGCTGCAATTCGTCACGCGGGCGGGGATCGAGATCGGCGTCGCATCGACGAAGGCGTTCACGACGCAGCTCGTCGCGCTGTTCCTGCTGACGCTGTCGCTCGCGCAGGTCCGCGGCCGGCTGAGCGACGACGACGAGCACGCGCATCTGCGCGCGCTGCGCCACCTGCCCGACGCGATGTCGAAGGTGCTCGCGCTGGAGCCGCAGATCATGGGCTGGTCGGAACTGCTCGCGCGGCGCGACGACATGCTGTTCCTCGGACGCGGGATGCATTACCCGATCGCGCTCGAGGGCGCGCTGAAGATGAAGGAGATTTCGTATATCCACGCGGAGGCGTATCCGGCCGGCGAACTCAAGCACGGGCCGCTCGCGCTCGTCAGCAACGAGATGCCGGTGATTGCGGTCGCGCCGAACGACACGCTGCTCGAGAAGCTGCGGTCGAACATGCACGAGGTCAGCGCGCGCAACGGAAAGCTGTTCGTGTTCGCGGATGTGGATTGCGGGTTGTCGCCGAGCGAGGGGATCGAGGTGATTCGGCTCAATGAGTACTATGGGCCGCTGTCCCCGATCCTGCATACGATTCCGATGCAACTGCTCGCGTATCACGCGGCGCTGGCGAGAGGGACGGATATCGACAAGCCGAGGAATTTGGCGAAGTCGGTGACGGTGGAGTGAGGGGGGCGGTGGGCATTGCAAAGGTGCTCAGGTGCATTAATTTCGGTTACGAAGCCCCGATTCAGTTTTGGTTACGCGGCTCTTTCCGGCCGCTGAGCCGCACCTGGCAAGCGGTAACCAAAACTAATGCCTCGGGGGGCGCTGGAGCATTTTCTAGCGCCCGTCGTTTGCGCGCGGCACCTCGGATTTCGCCTTCACGACGCATCGGCCCCTGGAAGCCGCCGTCGAGTCAAGAGGGCTCCACGCGAGCCGTTCGGCGAGCGACACCAACCGAGGCTATGTCTTCAGCAGCTGCGCCCATGGAGGAAGGTTTGAAGCGTTGGCGCGCGATAAGCGATGCCTTTTAGACGCTTAAGCAGCGATGGACGAGGAGGAATGCCATCACATGGCCCGAATGCCCTCCGGCCATCATTGTTCCACTTTGCGGGGCGTCCTGCGGCTTCACGGTTGCGGGGAGCATTCGTCCGCTATTCATTTCAACTTTCGCTAGGCACGTCGGCGGTTTCCCCACGCAGTTCGCCACGTCGGCCCGCTCCGACCCACAGCACGTTGCGAGTACCTAGAATCAGAAACATCATGAAGTCGCTTTTTTTGCGCAAATCTTTCGCAATTCCCCGGTATCGATTGACGACGGTGTAGGGACAGCTTCCGGATGGGTATGCCACTCGCCGAGGTAGTCCATTGTCTCGCGGTCGGCTTTCCAGAGGTCAAGAGCTATTTTCTGCTGCCCATGTGCCTGTCGTCGAAAACCGTAACGGTGTTGGGTATCACCTGATTGCGGAGTCGTTACCGTCGACACGTGAAGATGCATGCCCCTCCGATAGCCCAGCAGGATGCCACCGGACTCTGGCGCTGTAGGGTCCGTTTGCCGAAAGCGCATCCGTCGACAGCACGAACGGTTCAATCAGAATTCGCGCGTCTTCGTGGAATGGGTGTCGAAAGCAGGAGGCCGCAATGCCCGTCTGGAAACTACGCTCCTCCACCGAACTACCGAGGATTCCGCTGTCTCGATGGGCCATATTCGAGACGGTGGAGGGGAGCCGGCATTTTGTCGGCGTGGACATGTTGGATTCGTCGGGGCGTGTCAGTTCCGCGATAGTGCGGTTCGACCCGGTAACTTTGCAGGGTACAACCCGGAGCGGACGCATCTATCAGTTGGTCGGCAAGAACGGTTCGTCTTTGAATGCTGAGTACGTCTGGAAGAGATGGTGCGAACTGAACGAGGTCACGTCATACACCGACGTCACCAAACGTCTGCTTGACGGTGCTGACGATGACGACCCCACGTGAGCGCACGAAAGCCGTTGTCGGCACGCGAGAATTCTTGCTGATGCTCGCTTCTGCCGAGGAGGTAACCGTCCGAGGCGTTCAAACGATGGCGATACGCCTGCTCAGGCACTATCCGCTGGACATCGACCTCGACGTTTCGGCCGCTGCATTGCCGGGTGTCTGGGCGATTCCCGAACGCTGAAGACGTATCGGGACCGTAGCGGTATTGCGTCGTCAAGGCGGGCGATTTATCAGAAGGATTCCGCTGCGATACCATTCCGTCATGACCACCTGACTCATCCTTGTCGGTGTCGAGGGTCAGAAAAGTCGATGCCGACGACTGTCAATCCATGGACGTTGTCCGGGAACAGTGAAAGCAACTCGCTCGCCCTTGCCTGAAGAAGCGAGATAAGTTCTGGGAAACGGATAAGCGCGTTATCACTTGGACGTCTCCATTTTCGCGTCGGTTCAGTGTTGCCAACAGCATAGATGCCATAGTTGACACCTTCGGCCCGCAAATACTGGCCAACGAGCTGTATCTCCAAACGTTCCAGCAGCTGCTCGACCGTCCAACCAAGGTTCGCTAACTTCACTTCAACTGGAACAGCATTAAGCCCAGGAACCTCGATGCGAAGGTCTGGTCGCTGGTTCAGGTCTACCGTGGATTCTTGGGTAACCGCAAACCAGCTCAGGGACCGGTCGTCGAGTTGCCGTTTGAGGAATCCCTGAAAGTGCGCTTCTTTGTCGTCGGCACGTACCTGCAGTCGGTCAGTCGCATTCTCAGAAATCTCTACATTGGCCTTAATCTCGACGAGGAGACGAGTCGCCAGCTCGTATAGCTGGTAGTTCGAGCGAGGCTTGTGCCGATAGTGGGTGCCGAATGACCGTACGTCTTCTGGGAACCAGGCCGTGGGGTCAGCTTGCTTACCATTTCTCTCGTCCTGTATGCTCCAAATCCATTCAATGTCGTCTGGCAGAGTTCTGTTCTCAAGGAAACTTCGCAATACTGAGTCGCATTCCGGCGAATCCGATGTGCGCAGCACTTCCCACAGCCTCGCTCGGAAGTCCTGTGCGTCGTCGCGAGCGACAGGCGAATACGCTCCCTGGTTTGTCCGGTCAATATCATCTTCTCGACGAACATGCCGGCAGACCAAAGGAAGCAGGCGGGCCAAGGACGCTGGCGACAGATACGAAGCGCGCCCCACCGGTACCTCTCCGCCGAAGCGGCCACCTAGACTCGCACAGAGCGAAATGACCAGGTCGTCGGCTTCCCCCTGAGCGGGGCAGCCCGCCACAACGGATTCGAGATGCGCAATCGCCGGCAAGGCGTCCAATTTGAGCCACACACTCATCCATGTCCGCCAGCGGCTGTGGGAGGGTACATATTGCTTCACTCGGGTTTGCGCGAGGCTCGCAAGGTCGTCATAGTATGCATCACTCGTTCGCAGCAGCGCCGTTGTAGCCTGCTTGAGAACGTCATTGTGCAGTGGGTCAACACTCGACAAGGTGCGCCAGACGGCAATAGCAGACGCTCTAGTTGGCGACTTCGCTGCGGCCAGCTTGGAGGTCACCTCATAGACGTGCGGCAGGTCAGCAGCATATTTGAATTCGGCATCTATAGCAGGAGACAGAGCGTCCGCCACCTCGTCTGGAAACGCTTGCGCGAGAGCTTCGAACCATGCCGGCAGGCCGTTGAGTTCACAACAAGCAAACCTCACCGCACGCGTCACATCGGCTTCTCTAAAGTCGGCAAACGTTAGACGGCCGGCCTCCCATTCCGATTGAAGCGCAATCAGACCAAAGGTCGACCGAACATCGACAGAATTTTTTTCTTTCCGTTCGTGTGGTAGCTCTGGAGAATAGGTCAGCCAGAAATTGAGGCACCCCGCTTCAGCAGCCGCAGCCGGCGCGCGCCCCCACTTGGCGCGAACTTTCTCCCAAGCCACCACGCCATATTTCGTCGCACTGCTATCGTGCATTACTTCAACCAGGTAGCGAATAGCACGTGGGTACTGGCCCGAACGAATTCCTGAAAGATGAGTCCACAACCACAGCTTCCATCGAATTTCGTTTCGTCGACGCTCCCACGTCATTTTCCTCATTGTCCACCAGTGTGCATCGAGGAAGCGTTGACGCACATACTTATCATATCGCCTATGAAATGGCGCTATCACTCGGTTCTTAAGATGCGAGAGGACAAATGGACGAAGGTCCTCGTGAGTCAATGTCCGACGTAGCTGCCATACAACAGCTGATAGGGACTTATGCGTCCTCCATGACAGTAAGAGCGCCGCCTCGATAGCGACCCGCCTGTCACCTGCGTCTGTGCAATTGAGACTATCAGAAATCATCCACTCCAAATCCGCGCGACTCCATGGGAGCACGCTGTGATAAGGGTCGAGCCTATGCGCTGGTGGCTCCTTTTTTTCAGTTGCGCGAAAGTGAGCAACACGTCGCCAAAAAATAGCTCGACGCATCCCAAGATTGCTTTCCAGTGCACCCCGAATTTTCTCCAGCTCCAGCTTCTCGTCGGAATCGCCTGCGCCCTCAAACATAGTCCTATGTTCGACTTGCAAGATGGCCTTGAATATCGCATCGATTTCTGTATCGGAGTATGAAAATTTTTCTAAAGCAGCGGCCAGTGCTGGCGCGATAAGCTCTGAGACCCAGTAGTAATGTTCGGATATGCGGCGCGACGTACTAAGTGGCTCCCGCGCCAACATAGCGACGACGCCTTCCAGAAATGGCATCGCGTTGCTGTTGTCGAGAGACTCCGCCAGCTTAGACTTAATCGAATTCCGGAACTCTATTTCATGGCGGCTTACGGACGTAGCCCTTTGAAGAAGCTCGAGAGCGCCATCGACGGATATGCAAGTCGGGAAAAGCGTCTCAAAGAGATAACCAAGAGTCTTATTGTCAATGTTCTCGACGAGCCGATAACCGTCTGCGAGCCTAAGTTTATGGGCTTCCGTCCCCGCATCGCGAACCGTTAGAACCGCATAGCGGCGTATATCCTCCGAAGTTGTAGCGCCTTCGAATAGCGCGACGACGCTTTCGACGCATTCCGTGAGCTTGCCCTCCATGACTATCATCAACAATCGGGCCTTCAAACCATCTGAGACTTCGTTGTCAAGAAGGTGGGTGGAAATATCTGCTGCAAGCCCGGAGTCTGCAATTCGAGCAAGAGATTCGAGGTCTACTTCGATTGGAACGTACTCGCGGCTACGGTACTTTTTTACAATGGCCGCAAGAACTCGTTTGCGATAGTGAATCGGCAGCGCCGCCGGGTCCCCCCATTGAAGATGAATTTCCGGCGCCGTCTCTAACAATAGGTTTTCAAGCCGACCACGCCATGCAGAGGCATCAGGCTTCACCAGCCAAGCAGCAACGGGCTTCATCGAAGCGCGCAGCGTCGTTGTACCGTTAGACTGAGCGAACAGTAGTTCCCGCAGAGATTCAAACGGACAGTTATGTTCCATCAGGCGCTCAAACCAGGACGCCGCGAGGTACTCTACGTGTGACCGATGGTGGAAAGAAAGTGCACCGCGGCTTTCCGAATCGAATAACGCTCGGTCGAGCAACGCTCGCCTTTCCTGTGATGTCCAATCGCTCGGAAGAACAAGGTCGGCCGCGATGTGCCTTTGACCGGAAATATGAGCGTCGTCAGGGACAGCGAACTTTAGGTTCTTGCAAAGTACTGCTGCCGCCGCGAGATATTCGGCGCCTGCCCTCGCACGCTCGGGCGTCAGAGGGTCACTCCGCTCTTTGTTGGATACTTCGGCAAGTAGCTTCCGAACCATGTATTCCGTCAATGCCGTCAGACCGCTCAGTTGCCGATTTTCCTTCCAATAGCTGTACAGGCTTGCGACATCGAGCGGACGACCAGCAAAAGGCCAAGCATTGTGCTTACTCAACGCTTCCAGAAATTCCTGTGCATTCAGAATGCCTTTGCTCTGGGCGTAAATGCGAACCTGGTCCGGTGTGAGCGGAAGGATTGTGGTAACGAGAACCTCCTCCGGCGTCGCTTCCGGCTTTTCGGGCGGAGCTACGAACCGCTCTCTTATGGCGTTGCGGTCCGTCTGCGGGCGCCATTCACTAATTCTCGAGCTCACTACCAGCTGCGCCCGAAATCGAGCAGGACCGAGCGCTTTTCCAAGCCGGTCAAGCGCGGCGATGAAATCATCGTCGCGCTTTAACTTTGACTCATCGACTGAGTCAAGCAGGAAGAGCGCCGTACCGGTCGACTTCTTCCATCGCTCGAGTCTGGCTAACTCCTCGTCAGACAGGATAGCGTTGATGTCTTCGGTCACTAATTGTTCGAGACGCAAGAAAAAACCATCGGGACGACGGCGTTGTTGAGCGCGCAACTCCTCCGACTTCCCGCTGCCCGGTTCACCAAGTATAACGATTAAGCGGTGGCACAAAAGTTCCTGCCAGTCCAGTGTTGAATAATGGCTAACGTATGCCGAAACATAGCTTTGATTCGCGATGTCAGCAATCGACTCTTCATCGCGATAACGCTGAAATCTTCGGCCGAGTTCAACGAAACCACCGACGTGCTTCTCGATAGACTCCGGTAAAGCTGCGTCTGCCGAAAAAAAAGTTGTCTTTGCGTCCACAGTTGCCCCCGGGCAATTTCGGTTGTTTTTTGCAATTTACGGTAACCCAGAGCGTCCCAATCAACCGCGCTCGTTCGCCGCGCGATAAGCATAGGATGCAACAATCGAGAACGCTAGCCGACGCGCAACGGGGGCTGCCATTGACGCCTGTTGATTCGCGTCCGGCGGACGAGGTTCTCGACAAGCATCGAGTCTCTACCGAAAACGTAGTGCTGTGCTTGGTTGACCACCGCAAGGTTTACGCGTCGCACCTGGTCACGGGTAAACGGCCTCTGCGTCATTTGATCACCGATGCCAGACATTGCCAGCGCTGACGCTTGCGACAATGGAAGGATGGTTATCACCTCCGGGGAGAGGAAGCCTGCGCCGGCATATACGTCCTCTTGCGGCTGGTCCCGCCAAACCCTGCAAACCGGACTATCGCTAGTAACAAAGGAGGTGCGCTCCGATTCGCGACGCTAGATAGTCCAGTTCAGCTGCAGGAAAACGTGAGCAAATCTCGGCGCATGTCGCAGCATCACGCCAATGGCCTCGACCCGGCCAACTGCTGCGTCCGGTGGTTCTGGTAGTGCCTCCACCTCCTCACGTCCGGCTCCATGCGCCCGAAAAGCCTCCAGCCAAGCTGCATGCGCGGGTGTTCGCGTGTGCTGAAACGCCACATACGTTGCCAGCACCATCCGGTCTTCGTCACTCAAGTCGCCGCCGTTGTCGACACGCTGAATCGAGCGGCTGGCTGCCGTCTCGACCTCGCTGAGCGCCACTTCAATGTCAAAGAATCGGTTGCCCTGTTCATCTTCGTAAGCGTAATAATCGCGCCGATGAGCGACTTCTGCAGGTCGCTGAGTGCGATATGCATTCCGAACGCGGTCATAAACAGCAAGCCCTGGGGCGTCTTCGACACAAAAACCTTCGAGGTAAAAACGCGGGACGAAATGGTGATGCCGAGGCTTGTTCGTCTGCGCTCCTCCGTTTCCAGGCGAACGCCCGGCTATGCACGTCGACTACCCACAGCGCCTTGCAGACCAGGACATCATAATGGCTTGTATTATGGGTTTCGTGAGCATCTCGGTCCCCGCTTCATCGCTTACGCTTTCGCGCTCCGGCCGCCTTTCCCGCGCCAGCGCATCTGTGACTCGCTTGATACGGAGCCTGTTGTTACAGGCCGGCCGGGTTCAGGAGAGACGAGACACTTTACTCGGCCTAGCTGTCCTCACTGTCCTCAGTGCGCGAACAATTCGTTTGCCGGATGTCTTAAGTCACGGTTCATTGCCTCCGAGGCCTGACGATGACGGTAGCTGAACCGTCGAAGAGTATGCTTGAGCAATTCGCTCGCGTAGGATGACAGCTTATAACGTTGCAGCATCTCATTCGCCACGTCGATATGTCCGAAAAATAGCAATGAGTTCAGTACGTGCTCCAACGCCAGTGGCTTATCCATGAGGTAGAAGGCAGATTGACGCCATCTCGCTTCGCCGGCATCACGGTCTGCCACGAGGTCGCGAATAGATAGCTCACGCTCTCGTTCAAATTCCTCGGTATGCCTCAAGTTGTTCCTCGAGAAGTAGTACAAAGCCCTGATTTCACCGAGCGCCTCTGGGGACATATCAGTCATGAGTCTCGGCCAAATTTCGGCCCGCAATGCGGCGCGCGCACGTATTTCCGCCAGGATACCTGAATCGTCGTTGCCGACTTCTGCATCGAGTAAGGCGTCATTCCCGTCGGACGCCCGAACGTAACGTTTCTTCAAATCGTCAAGATCAATAAATTTGCACCACGAATCGAAATAGAGAGTGAGCTGCGTTGTCTTCACATGAGCGAGCGGCAGAGGGGCCTCAATAATCGCAGCCATCTCGATGTTTCCCTCGATGACTTTCACCGCTCGAGACAACTCGTTGGAACTGATATTGAAGCGTTTTCGAATCTCGGCCTTTGCTACATCGAGCTCCTCTGTACCCCACGCAGCTCTCGGAGGTAGTTGATAGGCGATGCATACAAGGTCGAATCGCGAGAGGCGCGCAGTGTAAGTCCCGTGCCGATACTCATCACCAAGGACATTTCCTTGGTAATTCAACGTTTTCAAGCCATCAATCAGCACGGGAAATTTCTCCCAGAGAACTCCAAGGTTGATTATCGCAAGCTCCGTGAGGTGTTTTTGATTCTCCCGCCCAAACGGATAGCGAAAAACCTGCCCAGTGGCATCTATCTTTGCAAAATCCGATATGGCCGTGTCCAGCGGCTCTATGACCGTCTTATAGCGCGAGTCGAGTGCGATTGCGTGCTCTTTGAAATGACGCCACAATTTGCCGATATCGTGCGATGTCTGGACGTCGATGTCCGGCAGGCGATAATCATGATGAACCAGTGGGCGCAACGATTCGATAGCCGCCTTTATGTACAGTTCTATCGCGTGGCGCATGTTAAAGCAGATAGGGTAAACAAAGGTGTCTGTCGGATACTTCAGGCCTCGGTGACGCAGCACCTGCTCGAGCAGCACCTGCGCAGCGTTTGCAAAGCCTTCAGCATAATCCACGATGTCAGGCGAGCCGTTGTCCCCTACGCAAGCATTCGCCCAGGACGGTTCGGCGTTTCTGAATGTTTCGTTGGCAAATTTATGCGACATGTCGTATTGCATAGCTTGCGGTCGGAGCATGATTTTACGCAACAGCTACGGTTTCGCCATGCCGAATGCGCTTCAATCCCCTTCCCCCTGCTCCCATAACGCACGAACGTCACGAGCGCCGAAGCGCAGTCGCGGAAACTCGCCGAGTGCGCGCGCGGCGTCGAAGACCTGAAAATAGGCTCCAAGGAAACTGCCTTGATTTGGGCAAAAAATCGTATATTTATGCAACTCGGCATAGTCGAGCGCTATACATGGCAGCTTCGTCTGGTCGAACGCGCTGAACAAAGACTTGCTGTACTCGGCATAGGTGTCGATGAATAGTTCTCGAACAATAACCAACGACAGAAGATAGTGCTTGCTGATGTCTACACAGACCTCGCGTTCACCAACAATCATGCGGAACGGTCGTGTGGCATTCGCGTAACCCACTGCGCCTACTACCTGCTTCAGGGCATCGTTTACCTGATGCACCGACATCAGCTTCTTCCTTTTCAAGGTGCGCTGTAGCGTTTTCTCTGTATTCGGTGAGTCCTTCGCCTGCACAATCAGACACAGGTCGTCGGTTATGACGATGACGTCCGCAATTTCTTCGTTGTCGTAGTGACGCCTCGGCGCGTGGTAAATCTGCTCAGGCTTGAAGACCCGCTGGAGCATCAAAATGATGTCAAGCTCCTGAAATGCTCCTGGCTCCTCACGCTCCAGCGACGTGATTGCGTACCCTTGGCCGCCGTGAAACTGGTACATCTGTGGGCGTGTGTCGGTTATCGTCAAGTCTTCCGGAAACAAAGGTTCCTCGAATCGCACGGAAATCGCGTCAGCGTCGTCGGCCGCTGTTCTGAGGCCAAACCATATGTTCGCCTGCTCATGTGCATGACCGAAGCTTGAGTCGCTTAGCGAAGGAAACCTCGCGTGCTCTAAGCGCATCTGCGCCATCAGAGGAACATCGACCTCGGCTCTATAACCTAACAGCTCACGATTCTGTTCATCAAATATGTGGACCAGACTCTCACGCCTGCTCAATAGATGCAGAATGTCGAGGGATGGCCCGTCATCCACCAGAAGACGCCATAACGTCAGCGGACAATCCTCGTCGTCAAAAAATGCGCTCATCAACCCTACCGTTGACTGCCCGTTCAGTTCAACAGGGACGACGTAAATCTTGAATCCTCGATTCATCTTCGCCGGGAGGAGATAAGACACCGGCATCTTCAAGACGAGCCGCAGCGTGCCCTCTTCCGGCGCACGTACACAATGGATACCCCCGGGATAGCCGAGGACCTCTCGATAAAGTTCTGGTCGTTCTATCGAAAGCACTGTCCAGTACCTCGCAGTTCAGAATCTAACTTCCGTAGCCGGATGCACCGCGCACGCCTGCGTCAGAGCTTACCGCAACGAAGGCACCGCCACCAGCCGCTTGTAGATGTGGGATAAGCAATATGAAGGCACGACGATGCTTTACATCCTGGTCAGCGGCGACATGCCTGTTTCCATTGGACGCGAGATGTGGGGAGAGCCGAAGAAGACCGGTTTCGCGCAACTCTACGTCGACGGTCATCAGATGCATGGCTACGGCGAACGCGATGGGGTGCGTCTCATCGAAGTCGACGGCGAATTTGGACCGGACCTTGGGCCCGTTGAGATGGAAGGTCTCGACTTTGAACTGAAGGCCACGCTGCACGGGAGCGGCTTTGGTTTGCAGGACGACGTAGTGCTCACCTGCATGAAGAACCGGGAATCGTATCGGGTGCGTCGCGAAGGTAACGTCAGCCTGAAATTCAATGGGAATGAAATGGCCCCCCTTCATACGATTCCCGTGGTCAAGGTCGGCAAGGCCTACTATTCACAGGGCGAGTCTTCGTGGACAGTTCCGTGGTTCGACGTTCTCTCCGACCGCGCGGCACACGTTCCCTACATCTACGGTCAGAAATACGACGACTTCCGATTCTTTCCGACTGCTCGTCGATTTCGTCACGGCGGCGACCTGAAGTAGTTTGACGGCAGGGAAGCAACAGACGCCGTTGGCCCACGTCGTCGGCCTTGAGAAACGTCTTCGACAGCTCAAGCGGGCTACCCGGTTGGCCGAGGTTGTGGGCTTCGGCGAAGACGTCGATGCACTCGGGGTTGCGCTCGGTCTCGAGCAGCTGCGCCAGGTCCATGTTTGCCTGCACGTGCCCCTGGCGCGCAGCTCGTCGACCTGGAGGGCACGGTTGCTCGAGGCTCGCGCGTCCGCGTAACGCTGCCGCGAGGAGTCCGCCTTCTGCTGTCCTCAGCCGACTGGGTTCGTGTTGAGCGCTCGCCAAGCGAGCGTTTGCGGGAGTGTCCGCCGCGTCGCACGAAGATTGCTTCAGGATTAGTGATAGCGGACTTCCCAGTCGTCACTCTGCGATAACGCAAAAGCGGACACCGAAGCAATAACTCAGAAATCAGACGCGCACAGCGTTCCACCTGCACATCAGTAAGAGAAGCGCCAGTGCGGGTCCCACTGGCAACGTACGTAACCGAAACTGTTGGAAAGCGAGTGTTTGGATGTTGATGATGGACACACAAACATCCGTCGGATTCGACGATATCGGGGCGGTCACCCAAGTCATTGATTTGCCGAGAAAGTTCCTGGCGTAACGGAAACTAGCGGTGGCGCGTAACCAGAATTAATGTACATCAGCAAAGGCCCGGGAAGCGGCAGCACATGCCGAATCGATGTGACATGCACGCTGACGCCCGACCCTTGTGCGAGCATCGACGAGCAGAAGCGCGCGATCAAGCCTGACGGCCGGCATCAGGTTCAGGCCGAGCTCCTTCTGCCACTCGTCGTCACTCGGCGCGGCAAAGCCACCGGCGGGCGCGCTCGACGCGCCAGCACGTTCACCACGATGGCGATGCCCGCCAGGCGCGTGAGTTCAAGATCGAAGCTCATGGCCAAATTCGCAGTCGGATGACGAGATCGCCCGCGACGGTAAAGCGAAAGCGAAGGCGGATAGGACTACCCGGGAAGTTGCCGCTGACGTTTGCGATCACCGTCCTCTGCGCGCAGATGGTCTGCCACGAGACCGGCTCGGTCGTGCATTCGTACTTGCCAATGACTTCGGCATTCCACGCAGCAATAGCCGCACTGCCTCAGTGCTCGAGGGGCAAGTCACTCTGCCCTGCCCTCGACGCGCTGCTGACTTGGGCCGAGCAGCGACCGACGCAGCGTCAGCAGCGCAAGTCGAAGCGCGTTCCCGAGACCGGCAATACCTGCGGCGCCGTGGTCGCGCGGCCGTAACGCGCGGCAGACAGGCATGGCAGGACCGCCAAGAGAACCAAATTCCCCAAATTCCCATCTTTAAAGATTCACTTTCCACATCCGCGCCATTGCACGGCTCATTTTGGAGCCATTTTCCACTGCGCGCGCCGTATCATTTCGCCGTTCCGACGCGCAACAGAAAACCATGAGCGACAGCACCTTGTTCCATTACCTCGACTACGCCGCCACCACGCCCGCGGATTCCCGCGTCATTGAAGCGATGACCGCCTGCCTCGGCTTCGACGGCATCTTTGGCAATCCGGCCTCCAGTTCGCACATCGCAGGCCGCCTCGCAAGACAGAAAGTCGAGCACGCACGCGAACAGGTCGCCGCGCTGATCGGCGCAGACGCAGACGAAATCGTCTGGACGTCGGGCGCCACCGAATCGAACAACCTCGCGCTGAAGGGTTACGCGGACACCGCGAGCGGCCGCCGCCACCTGGTCACGAGCCGCATCGAGCACAAGGCGATCCTCGACACGATGGCGAACCTGTCGAAACGCGGGATGACGGTCACCTATCTGTCGCCCACGCCGGACGGCGAAATCACGGCCGACGCCGTAGCCGCGGCGATCGGCCCCGATACCGGCCTCGTCTCGCTGATGCTCGTGAACAACGAGCTCGGCACGCTGACCGACGTCGGCGCGATCGCGCGCATCGTCCACGCGGCTGGCGCGCTGCTGCACGTCGATGCCGCGCAAGCGCTCGGCAAGACGCCGATCGACGTGCACGCGCTCGGCATCGACATGATGTCGATGTCCGCACACAAGGTTTACGGTCCCAAAGGCATCGGCGCGCTGTACGTGCGCCGCGACATCGCCGAGCGGATCGCGCCGCAGATACATGGCGGCGGCCACGAGCGCGGGCTGCGCTCGGGCACGCTCGCGACGCATCAGATCGTCGGCATGGGCGTCGCCTGCGAACTCGCGGCAGCAAAGCTCGACAGCGAAGCCGAGCGCATTGCAGCGCTCGCCGCGCGCCTGAAGGATGCGGTGCTCGCACTCGGCGACGTCACGCACAATGCGGCCGCCGCCGCGCGCATTCCGCACACGCTGAGCCTGACGGTCGACGCCCCGGGCTTCTTGCCGTTCATGCTGGGCGACACGCTGGCGGTGTCGTCGACGTCCGCATGCAATTCGACGAGCGGCGCACCTTCGCATGTGCTGACCGCGATCGGCCTCGATGCGAGCGCCGCGAGCCGCACCGTGCGCGTCAGCCTGGGCCGCTTCACGACCGAGCAGGACATCGACGCCGCGATCGCGTGCTTCCGGCGCGCGATCGAACAGTGCCGCGCCGCCGCATCGAGCGGCTTCACCGCGGCGCGCCAGATCGCGCCGGCCGACCTGCCCGCGATCCGCGACGCGGGCTATCGCGCCGTCATCTGCAACCGCCCGGACGGCGAAGAAGCCGATCAACCCGCGTTCGCCGAAATCGCGGCAGCGGCACGCGCGCTGGGCCTCGATGCACGCTATCTGCCGGTACGCCGCGACGAAATCGGCGACGCGGACGTCGAAGCGTTCGCGGCACTCGTCGACGCGCTGCCGAAACCCGTGCTCGCGTATTGCCGAAGCGGCAGCCGCGCCGGAATGCTGTGGCATCGGCTGACGATGCGCCGCGCCGCGTAATCACACACGTTCAGCACGTCGCGCGCATCCCGCATGCGCCGCGCGCCCCGCCGCGGCGCTCCCACGCACCACGTACCGCGAACCGCCGCCGTCGCTCCGCGGCGCGCTGATCGAACGGCGACCGGACGCATCCGGTCGCCGTCACCGCTACCTCACTCCTGCTGCTCCTGTTGCTGCTGCAGTTGCCGCTGTTGCAGATACTGCCGCACGTCGCTCATCGTCACGCGTCCGGTATGCTTCGCATCGATCTCGTCGAAGTGCTTGGCGATATAGCCGAGACCGCTGCTCTGCGCCTGCGCCTTCGTCACGGCCGCGCCGTTGCTCAGCACGGTATTGCCGCCGAGCCGTGCATCGACGCGCCGCTGCGCCTGCTGCTGCAGCGTCGTGCCGGTCGACGGCAAGACCGGCGCCACGCGGTGCGAAGGAAAGAACGGGCCGTCGACGCCGCGCGTGCCGTGCGGCAGCTTCACGGGCGCGACGGGCTGCGGCGGCAGCGCGTGCGCGCTGCCGATCGTGGCGGCGACGACGATCAACGGAGACATACGCCGCATCAATTGGATTAGGGACATGATCGCTCGCATTCAATGGATGAACTGGGATTCCCGCGGATCGCCTGCAACGCAGGCGTCCGTCGCTCACAAAGCCGCCGCGACCGCCGTCGCCGCGCCCGAGGCCGGCGTGCTGCCGGTCGGCGTGCCGGCCGGGCTCTGGTCGGGCCACGGCGGCGGCAGCATGCGCAACGTCAGCGCGGTCGGAATCCGGCTGCCCTGATAGAAGCGCTTCAGGTCCCGCTTCATCTGCGGACGTGCTACGTCGTCCAGATAAATCATATGCCCGCCCTGGAAGAAGTTCACCTGCAGCTTCGGGTTCAGGCCCTTCACCGTCTGCAGCCGCGCGAGCTCCTTCTCGGTGCTGAAGAACGGCGTCGCGAGATCGTGATAGCCGTTCTCCGCGAGCACCTGCAGCTGCGGATTGAGCTGCAGCGCGCCGAGCAGATCGGGGATCGTATCCGGCATCGGTTGGCCGTCGTGCGAGAAGTCCCACACCTCGATGATGCTGTCGTTCAGCGGTACGTAAGTCGCGTTCGGCGCGCTGTAGCCGAGATAGTCGGGCAACTGCGTCGCGAGCGCGTTCGTGAACGGCTGCGAAATCAGGATGTCGGACGGATCGCCGTCGGTCTGCAAACGCGGATCCGAATTCGGCAGCGAGACGCGTCCGTCATACCGGCCGATCGTCGTGCCCGGCAGCAGGCTCGTGCCGAACGGATTCGCGTTGAAGTAGCCGCGCAGCGCCTGCTGCGTGAGGCCGGACGGCAACGACCACAGCCGCAGCGTCGCATCGCTCGGGAACACCGGCGTGCCGAGCGCATCGGGGATCCCGAGCTGGCTCAGCACCCACGACTGCGAATACTTCTGCAGCTGTTGGTAGATGAGCGTCGTGAACAGTTCGGTCTGCAGCGCATACAGCCCCTGGTTGACCGGCGCCGGCGACACCTGGTTGAAGTACGCCGCCACCGCCGCATAGCCGGGCAGATAGCCGGCCACGGTGTCGGTGTCGAGCAGCAGCCCTTCGGTCGACTGCGTGATCGCAACCGCTTCGATCGCATCGGCGAAGTAGTTCAGGATCGACGACTGCAGCACGATGCCCGTCAAATGCACGCCGGCGGATTCGAGCGCCAGCGCGAGCATGTCGGTGCGCGGCGTACCGTACGATTCGCCGTACAGATAGATCGGCGAGCTGCTGCGATTGTTGACGGCCAGATAGCGCTGGATGAAGTCGCGCATGATGTTGACGTCGGCGTCCGAACTCCAGAACTTCTGGTTCGTGTTCGGCAGCACCGCTTCCGACAGGCCCGTGCCCGGCGGATCGATGAACACGAGATCGGTCGTGTCGATCAGGCTCTCCTGGTTGTCGACGAGCGGATAGTTCGGCCAGTTCGTGCCGAACAGCGGATCGGGCGTCGCGACGCGCGTCGGCGCGAACGAGCCGAGGCGCAGCCAGATCGACGACGAACCGGGGCCGCCGTTGTACACGAACGTGACGGGCCGCGGCTTGCCGTTCGTGCTCGGCGCGGTATAGGCGACGTACGACATCGACGCTTCCGGATTGCCCTGCGCGTCGGCCGCCGTGAGGTGGCCGGTGGTCGTCGTGTAGTTGACGGTCGTGCCGCCGGACTTCCACGTGTAATGCATGACGGCCGCCTTCTCGGCTACCTGCGTCGGGTCGAGCCCGTCCGTCGCGTTCATCGAATACGCAACCGGATCGACATAAGGCTGGTTCGCGGACGGCGTCGCGCCGTCGGCAGCCTGCTGCGCGCTCGCCTGTCGGCTCGTCGTCGCCTGCGCGAGGCTCGACACGCCGACGGACGACGAATCGTCGCCGCCGCAGCCCGCGAGCACGAGTGTCACGATGGTCAGCACACCTAGCCCGGCCAACCGGCCGCGACGGCCGATGCGGTTGCCGGTACAGCTCCTGTCTGGTTTCATCTCTGTCCTTGGTGTTGGGTGAAATACCGCTTCACAAAGGGCCGCCTGCGCCGGCGACACGCGCGCGCATACCCGCCACGCGCGTGCACGTCGGCATACGGCGGTTGGGATCGACTGCTTCAAGAGACTGAACGTGATACAGACACAGCGACTGCTGGCGTGATCGATACTGGAACGCCCCCTGCCGTGATGACTTCCTTTTATTACCGAAATTTACGACAACACAAAAATAGGCGGTGCTGCGCTGCGTTGTCAAAGATCATTCGGATATTAAGGAGATCGCGATAATGCGCATCCGGATCAGTTGCCGAATGCGGGCGCGCGTAGCGATTGTTCGGGAATAACGCGGGTTTTTCGTCGCTTCAACGCGATTCTTTCTCTTTAACGATCCAACCTGGCTGCGACAGCACGGAAAGCCGTTTCAGCGCGAGTGAAAGCATTCAGATCGCTATATTATTTCTTTCATTTAAATTTCGATAATCGGCTAATTGACGTGTTTTCCGCATATCCGATTGTTTGATACGCACGATTGATTCGCGCGAATGAATCTCGCCGTGCGCTTTCGTCCGAGTCGGAAAGAAAATACCGATTCTTTTAATTCGTTTCGCAATGGCCGGCATTATTTACACGATCGGCCGCGCGCGCATACCGCCGTGAAAACGACAACGGGCGGCCGCGCCGCCCGTCGTCTGCCGCGAACGCGTCGCCGCGCGGCTATCGGCCGCCGCCCGGCAGCGCGATGTCGATCAGCACCGGATCGTGGTCCGACGAGCGATACGCATCCGGCGCGTAGTACGTCTGCTGCTGCTCGGCCGACTTGTACGCGAGCGTGTACTGCAGCGCGACGGGCTCGTCCGCGTTGATGTGCCATTCGTGCACGGCCTTCACGTGCGAGGCGAGCGGCAGCGATGCGAGCGCATGGTCGAGATAGCCGGCTTCGCCGTTGTACACGTAGCTGTACGCGTTCGCACCGATCCAGCGCGACACGAGGTTGCGATAGCCGCGCGATTCGAGCAGGCGGATCGGATCTTCGTACGTGTAGCTGTTGAAGTCGCCGATCAGCAGCACGCCCTGCCCGGCGACGCCGGTCGGCGTACCGGCCAGCCAGTCGGCGAGCTTCGCGGCCGCGCGCGTGCGCGTCGGGTTCCAGCAACCCTGGCCGTCGCCCTGGTCGAGATCGTCGTTGGTCGCATCCGGGCAGTTCTTCGATTTCAGATGATTGACGACGATCGTCAGCGCCTGCTTGCCGCCGATGCGCCGGAACGATTGCGCGAGCGGCTGGCGATTCTTGTCGTCGATCGCAAGCGTCGCCGCGCGGCCGACCGGCTCGACCTTGCGACTGTCGTAGATCATCGCGACCGCGATCGCGTCGCCGCCGAGCCGCGACGTACCCGGATCGACGACGCGCCACGCACCGCCAAGCTTCGCCGCGAGCTGGCGGACCGCGCTCAGTTCGCCGTAGCCGTTGTTCTGTATTTCCATCAGGCCGATCACGTCCGCATCGAGCGCCTTCAGCGCGCTGACGATCTTCGCTTCCTGGCGCTGGAATTCCTGATAGGTCTTCGCGCCGCGATTGTTCGGATCGTCGAAGCCGCCGCCGAGACCGTTGCCGTTGAAATAGTTCAGCACGTTGAACGATGCGACGCGCAGGTTCGCGTGCGGATCGCGCGCCGGTGCGTTCGTGCGCGGGTTCGCGCGCGCATCGAACGTCGGCGCGGCGGCACCCGGCACCGGCTGCACGCGCCAGGCGCCGTAGCGCACTTCGAGCACGCCCTGCACGTCGCGCACCGTGTAGCCCGTACGCAGCGTGTTCGCCGCCGACAGTTGCGGCACCGGATACGGCACGCTCGCCGGGTTCTGCTTGTTCGATCCGTCGTCGAGGATCAGGCGGTTGCGCGCGTTCGCGTCGATCTGCGACTGCGCCTGCGACGGCGGCACGACGCTCGTCGGCGTGCGCAGACGGCCGTTGCTGAGCAGCACGCTGCCGTAGCGGCCGAGCTCGTAGTTGTCGGTGACTGTCAGCGTCTGCGGCAGGCGCACGAGCATCCCTTCATACGCGGCGAACGCGTTCGGGCTGTCGACCGGCAGCGTCAGCGTCGCCGGCGTGACCGTCTGGCCGTTCGCGCAGACGGCGATCGCGCCCGACAGCGTGAGCTGCGTCTGCCCGTACTTCTCCTCGACCTTGCCCGTCACGTGAACGAGATCGCCGGCCTTCGCGCGCGCTTTCGGCGCATAGACGAACAGCCCTTCGGACACGCCCGGCTGGTTGCGTCGCTGCGGGTCGGCCTGCTGCACGAAGAAGCCGCCGAAGCCGTCCGTGCCGCCGAAATCGGCAGTGACGACGGCCTCGATCGATACGTTCTGGCCGGCGAGCGGCGATGGCGCGCCGGGCCCCTGGATGTCGGCGATCGGCGTCGCGCTACCGCCGCAGTTCGCACTGACGGGCGCGGCGGTGACGGCGAGCGCCGGCGCGGCAAGCGCGGGCAACAGCAGCAGCGGGACAAACAGGCGAAGAGTCGAGCGCATCACGGGATCCCGGTTGTAAAGGATCGCGAAAGCTTAGCGTCGATCGATGACAGTTTTCGGTAACCGGCCGACAGGCCGATGTAATTCGGCAGCGCATTCCCACATGTTGAGCACGCAACGTCCCATCAATCGGGATGCCTGTCCAAATGTTGACGCACGTCGCGCCGCCGCTCTAACGTTCGGCCGAATGTCATCGAATGCGGCCGCGCCCGAACCCGTGCGCCGGCCGCACGGCACACAGGAGACAACCGTGACCCAATCCGCGTCGCGCACGCACGCCAGTCAACCGGAGCGGCCGCCGCACGCGCACGCCAGCTCCGCCCTGCCCATCGAATCCGCATCGCGCGCCACGGACGCGACGCCGTCGCGCAAGCGGCTGCTGATCCTCGTGCTGCTGTTCGTCACGGTCGTGATCAATTATCTCGACCGCAGCAATCTGTCGATCGCCGCACCCGAGCTGTTTCGCGAATTGAACATCGATCCCGTGCACGCGGGGCTCGTGTTTTCCGCATTCGGCTGGACCTATGCGCTGATGCAGATTCCCGGCGGCTGGCTCGTCGACAAGGTGTCGCCGCGCGTGCTGTATGCGGGCGCGCTCGCGCTCTGGTCGGCCGCGACGCTGCTGCTCGGCTTCGCCGGTTCGTTCGTCGGCGTGATCGTGCTGCGGCTCGCGGTGGGCGCGCTCGAAGCGCCCGCGTATCCGATCAACAATCGCGTCGTCACGACGTGGTTTCCGACGCGCGAACGCGCGAGCGCGATCGGCGGCTATACGTCGGGGCAGTTCGTCGGCCTCGCGTTTCTGACACCGGTGCTCGCGTGGCTGCAGGTGCATCTCGGCTGGCACATGGTGTTCGTCGCGACGGGCCTCGCCGGCATCGTCTGGGCGGCGATCTGGTACGCCGTGTATCGCGAGCCGCGCGCGTTTCGCGGCGTGAACGCAGCCGAGATCGCGCTGATCCGCGACGGCGGCGGCCTCGTCGATCTCGAGGATCGCGTCGCCGCGCGCCGCGAGCGCGCGCCGTCGACGTGGCGCGATCTCGGGATCGTGCTCGGCCGGCGCAAGCTGTGGGGCATCTATCTCGGTCAGTTCGCGCTGAACTCGACGCTGTGGTTCTTCCTCACCTGGTTCCCGACCTACCTTGTCAAATATCGCGGGATGGACTTCATCAAGTCGGGCTTTCTCGCGTCGCTGCCGTTTCTCGCCGCATTCGTCGGCGTGCTGTGCTCGGGCCTGCTGTCGGACTGGCTGATGCGCCGCGGCGCGTCGCAGGGCTTCGCGCGCAAGCTGCCGATCATCTCCGGGCTGCTGATCTCGACGTGCATCATCGGCGCGAACTACGTCACGTCGACGGGCTGGGTGATCGCGTTCATGACGCTCGCGTTCTTCGGCAACGGCTTCGCGTCGATCACGTGGTCGCTCGTGTCGGGGCTCGCACCCGCGCGGCTGCTCGGCCTGACGGGCGGCGTGTTCAACCTGATCGGCAACTTGTCGGCGATCGCGACGCCGATCGTGATCGGGCTGCTCGTCGACGGCGCGGACTTCTCGCGCGCGATCACCTACATCGCGGCGATGGCGCTCGCCGGCAGCCTGTCGTACGGCCTGCTGGTCGGCAAGGTCGAACGCATCGACGCATGAGCGCGGCCGTCACGCGGCGAGCGCGACGGCCTTGATGTCGAACGCGCGCAGCAGATCGTCGCAGAACGCGTCGACGATCGGCTTCTCCGACGTGCTGCGCTTCATCGCGAGATGCATCGGCACGTCGAAGCTGAACGTCGCGCGTCCGACGGCCTTCACGAGCCCGCGCTGCTCGAACGGCTCCGCGTAGTGCGCGGGCAGATAGCCGAGATGGCCGCCCGACAGGATCAGGATCGTCGCGGCCTCGATGCTGTCCGCGCTCGCCGTCACGCGGCGCTCGGGCAGCGGATACTGTTCCTCCGGCACCGGATAGGTGCGCCACACCCAGTCGTGCGCCTGCAGATCGTCGGCCGTCACCGCGCGCGACGCATGAAACAGCGGATGCCCGCGCCCGCAGTAGATCACCTGCTGCTCGGTAAACAGCGGCGTATAGACGAGCCCCGGCACGCGATGCCAGAAATAGCCGATGGCGAGATCGAGCTGGTTGTTCACGAGGCTTTCCTCGAGCTCCTGCGGCGACGCGACCTTCATCGAAAACGTGACCGCCTGGTCGCGCTTGCGGAACGCGCCGATCGCTTCGGCAAGACGCGCGTTCTCGACGAGCGGCGCCTGGCCGATCAATCCGATCGACAACGTGCCGACGAGCTTGCGATCGATGTCGCGCACGCGCGCGACGAACTCGGACGTCGCGGCGACGAGCGTGCGCGCCGTCGCCGCGAAGCGCTCGCCTTTCGACGTGAGCCGAAAGCCGCCGCGCCCGCGGTCGCACAGCTTGAAGCCGACGCGCGCTTCCAGCGCGGACAGCTGCGTACTGATGGTCGACTGGCGCACGCCGAGCGACGCCTCTGCAGCCGTGATGCCGCGCGCGTCGACGACGGCCAGAAAAACCCGGATGAGCCGGAGATCGAGATCGGTGGTATTCGAGAACATGCTGGAGCCTGCTTACATAGAGAGCACGCATGCGTTGCCATGAGAACGGCCGCGCGCCGCCATCGGCATCGGCGCGCGCCGCCGCGCTTGGTCGTTACATCGGGAAGCCCATCGCCTTGATGCCGTTGATCCACGCGCGCTTCCATCCGCCTTCGGCATCCGCGCCGTCGAACGCATGGAACGTGATCTTCGCGGCGATCCAGCGCATCGGCTCGGGCGGAATGTAGCTCGGGCTCTGGTTCGCGATGTCGAGCTTGCGCTCGGGGCTGTCGCGATCGAACAGGATGTTCAGCCCCATGAATGCGCCGAATCGGCTCGCCGCGACGCCGAAGCCCGTATAGCCGGCGACGAACACCGCCTTGCCGCCGAGGTAGCGCTTCGCGAACACCGAGCCGCGCGAGCAGTAGTCGATCGGGCCGCCCCACGCATGCGAGAAGCACACGTCGCTCAGCTGCGGGAAGGTCCGGTAGAACGCCTGCGCGAGCCGGTAGTAGGTTTCGCGCCGACCGTCCTGCTGCGGATTCGGATCGCCGTCGAAGTGATAGCTGACGAGCCCGCCGAAGATGATGCTGTTGTGCTTCGTCAGCCGGAAATAGTTGAGCTGCGTGCGCGTGTCGTATACGCCCTGCCGGTTCTTCCAGCCGATCCGCGCGAGCTGCTCGTCGGTGAGCGGCTCGGTCGCGAGCACGTGATCGCGCACCTGCATCACGCGGCGATTGATGTCGGCAATCCCGACCTTCGCCGTGCCACTGCCGAACACGACGCGCGGCGCGCGCACGCTGCCGTTCGGCGTCTTCACGTACACGGTGCTGCCTTCGTCGGTCACGGCCGTCAACGGCGTGTGCTCGTACAGCTTCACGCCGAGCGACAGCGCCGCGCGCTTGAGCCCCCATGCGAGCTTCGCCGGATGCACGATCCCGCTGCGGTTGCGCGACCACAGCGCGCCCGCGAACAGCGGCGAATTCAGTTGTTCGAGCGTCTCGTCGCGATCGAGCAGCACGACATCGTGGCCGTATGCGCGATGCAGCTCGTAGTCGCCCTGCAGATGCGCGATGTGGTCCGGATCGACCGCGACCGTCATCTCGCCGTTCCATTCGACGTCGGCGTCGATGTCGTAGCGCTTCAGCGTTTCCTCGAAGCCGTCGAGATTGCGATGGCCGAACGCCTCGAGCTGCGCGATGTCGTTCGGAAACACGCGTACCGCATTCGGCAGCCCGTGCATCACGGATGTCGAGATGATTCCGCCCGCGCGCCCCGACGCGCCGTGCGCAACCTTGCCCGCCTCGATGAGCACGACGTTCAGATGCGGCATCTGCTCCTTCGCCTGCACGGCCGACCACAGCCCCGTAAAGCCGCCGCCGACGATCAGCAGGTCGGCCGTCACGTCGCCCGACAATGCAGGCTCCGCCGCCGGCGCGGCCGGGTTGTCGAGCCAGTACGGAGAGAGCTTCGTGTGCTCGAGCGCCTGTTCGACGCTCAGTGCGGCCGGCGCGCCGCGCCTCGCGTGCGGCGGTTCCGGCACGGTCCGTTTTGCTTCGTTGACTTCCATTTCCATGATTCCAGCGCTCCCGCGCGATTGCGCCCGTGTCGTCCCGCACGCGGTACGCGCGTGCCGCTGCCGCCCCGGGCGCGACCCACTTCGCAGTGCGGACGATCGAAAATGCATCGGCCGCCGCGCGCGCGTCACACGGACGACGGCCACGCGGCGACCGATGCGGACATCACGACTTCTCGAGCAGCACGTAGAACTTCTTGGCGTCCTCGAGGGTCTCCCAGCGACCCGCGAAGCCGGCCGGCAGCAGATAGCCTTCGCCCCGCGCGAACTCCTTGCGGTTGCCTTCGACGTCGGTCAGCGCGATGCGGCCTTCGACGAGCCATACGGCCTCGTCCGCGGCGGTTTCGGGAAAGTCGACCGCGCCGACCTTCCCTTCCCACCAGCCGACGATGTAGTTGCCGCCCTTGCCTTCGGCCGCACGCCAGTCGCTTTCGTCCATCCCGAAGTCGAGCTTCGTGAATTCGCCTACGCCTGCGCCGAGCGGCAGAATGTCCTTGATCAGTTTGGTCATCTGAATCTTTCGTCTCTCGTTTGAAAAAGCAGAGACGAAGTTACCGATTTACACTGCGCCGGTATGCCCCCCTGCAGGGGGGACAAACCGCGTTTTGCGGCGCGCACGCCGATCGCGCGCGCCGGTATTTCCCCTTACTGACGTTTCGCGCGGCGGACGCTAAAATCCGCGCGCTTTTTCCGCAGGCTTTTCATCGGGGGACCGCATGCTGCTGAACGTGAACCCCTTCCATCGCGACGACGACCGCTTCAACGTGTCGTTCAAGGCACTCGGCGAGCTGATCGAAACGGTCGGCACGCCGCATTTCGTGCCGCGTCTCACGCAATTGCTGAACGAAGTGGTGCCGCTCGACGTGCTGCACGTCGAACGCTCGCGCGTCGACGGCGCGATGCCGACCGGCTATCGCTGCGAATGGATCGGCAGCAGCGGGATCGGTACCGCGAGTGCCGAAATCTCCGACGTGATGACGCTCTACTACGAGCGCTTTCTCGACAGCGATCCGCTGTTCGCGGGGCTGCGCGGCAAGACCGGCACGATGCTCGTCGTGCGCGACATCGCGGCGATTCCGCCCGGCGAATTCCGGCAGCGGCTATTCGACGACGTGCGGATCGGCCACGAATGCGTACTCGCGCGCGGCACGCGCTACGCGCAGCATTCGATCGCGCTCGAACGCGGCCGCGACCGGCCGCCGTTCACGCTCGCCGAGATGAACCGCTTTCGCAGCATCAGCGACGTGCTGTTTCCGCTGCTCGAGCTGCATGCGTCGACCACCGCCGCGCGGCGCGTCGCGCATCCGGCGCCCGACGTGCATCCGCTCGCGCAGTTCGATGCGCGCATCGCGGCCGACGGCGTGAAGCTGTCGAAGCGCGAATACGAAACCTGCAAGCATCTGCTGTCGGGCAAGACCGTGCCCGAGACGGCCGAGATTCTCGGCGTGCGCGTCGCGTCGGCCGAGTCGTACGTGAAGCGCGCGTTCGCAAAGCTTGGCGTGCGCACGAAGCGCGAGCTCGTCGCGTGGGGCGCGGCCGCGCCGCTGCCGGCCGCCGCGCGCGGCGACGCGCACGATGTCGTGCCGGGTGACGACGCAGCGCCGAGCGCCGCCGCAGACTGACGCACGGCCGCGTTGCGCGCACTCGATGCGGCGGCGCCCGTTGCATCGAATGTCGTCGATGTGAACGTTGCGACTTCAAAATCTTCGCGCATGCGTTCTCCTCTACCATCGGCCGATCGCTTTCGATCGACCAGAGGAGACGCCCCATGCACCGCGAACTGAATCAACCGATGGGCGGCAACGAGATGCCGCGCTTTGGCGGCATCGCCACGATGATGCGCCTGCCGCAGGCCGACACGACCGACGGCCTCGACGCATGCTTCGTCGGCGTGCCGCTCGACCTCGGCACGTCGAACCGCTCGGGGTCGCGCTTCGGCCCGCGCCAGATCCGCGCCGAATCGGTGCTGCTGCGCCCCTACAACATGGCCACGCGCGCCGCGCCGTTCGATTCGCTGCAAGTCGCCGACATCGGCGACGTCGCGACGAACCCGTACGACCTGAAGGATTCGGTGCGCCGGATCGAGGCGGCGTACGACCGGATCGTCGCGAACGGCTGCCGCCCGATCACGCTCGGCGGCGATCACACGATCGCCTGGCCGATCCTGCGCGCGCTGCATCGGAAGTACGGCAAGGTCGCCGTCGTGCATGTCGATGCGCACGCGGACGTCAACGATACGATGTTCGGCGAGAAGATCGCGCACGGCACGCCGTTTCGCCGCGCGGTCGAAGACGGGCTGCTGCAATGCGACAAGGTCACGCAGATCGGCCTGCGCGGCACCGGCTATCACGCCGACGATTTCGACTGGTGCCGCGAGCAGGGTTTCACCGTCGTGCAGGCCGAAGCATGCTGGAACAAGTCGCTTGCGCCGCTGATGGCGCAGGTGCGCGAGCGCGTCGGCGACACGCCCGTTTATCTGAGCTTCGACATCGACGGCCTCGATCCGTCGTTCGCACCCGGCACCGGCACGCCGGAGATCGGCGGGCTGTCCGTCCAGCAGGGACTCGAAATCGTGCGCGGGATGAAAGGCTTGAACATCGTCGGCGCGGATCTCGTCGAAGTGTCGCCGCCCTACGATCCGGCCGGCACCACGGCGCTCGTCGGCGCAAACCTCGCGTTCGAGATGCTGTGCGTGATGCCCGGCGTCGCGTACCGCTGACCTGAAACCGAACACCGACCGAGAGGATGAACCTCATGTCCACCGTTGAACGCTCCCCTTCCGCCGCGACGCTCGTGCTGCCCGCAGCGCAGATCGCCGGCCGTGCGGTTCGCACGCATTCCGACACGGCCGGCGCGCCGATCTGCAACGCGTCGACCGGTGCGACGATCGGCTGGCAGGAATTCGCGACGGCAGTGCACGTCGACGACGCGGTACGCGCCGCGCGCGACGCGTTGGCGGGCTGGCGCGACACGTCGCCCGCCGAGCGCGGCCGGATGCTCGCGGCGATCGCCGAACGCGTCGAAGCCGAACGCGCGCGGCTTGCGGCTTTGCAGATGCAGGTCAGCGGCAAGCCGCCGTTCGAAGCGGACGCCGATGTCGGCGACGTCGCCGCCACGTTCGCGTACTACGCGTCGCTGTGCGCGGACCCGGCGACGTTCGCCGCCGAACCGGTCGCGCTGCCGAACGAGTCGTTCGCGGCCGAGCGCTTTCACGACGCGGTCGGCGTCGCCGCACTGATCGTCGCGTGGAACTTCCCGATGGTGACGACCGCGTGGAAGCTCGCGCCCGCGCTCGCGGCCGGTTGCACGGTCGTGCTGAAGCCGTCCGAGCTGACCTCGCCGGCCGAGCACGCGCTGCTCGAAATCGTCGCCGCGGCCGGCGTGCCGGCCGGTGTCGTCAACGTCGTGAACGGCGGCGCCGACGTCGGCGCGGCGCTGACCGCGCATCCGCTGATCGACAAGATTTCGTTTACGGGCAGCACCGCCGCCGGCCGTCATGTGATGCGTGCCGCGGCCGCGGACATGAAGCGCGTGACGCTCGAGCTCGGCGGCAAGTCCGCGCTGATCGTGCGCGACGATGCCGATCTCGAACTCGCGATTTCGCTGGCCGTCGCCGGTGCGTTCACGAACGCCGGGCAGATGTGTTCGGCCACCGCGCGCATCCTCGTGCACGACAGCGTGTATCGCCGCTTCATGGCCGCGTTCGAGACGGCCGTGCGCGCGCTCGTCGTCGCGCCGCCGGATGTCGCCGATGTCGCGATGGGGCCGCTGATTTCGGCCGCGCAGCGCGCCCGGGTCGAAGCGCTGCTGCAACAGGGCATCGACACCGGCGCACGCGTCGCCTTCAGCGGACGCGTGGCCGATACGGGCGGCGACGGCTATTTCATGGCGCCTGTCGTGATCGCCGAGCCGGCCGCGGACAACGTGCTGTGGACCGATGAAGTATTCGGCCCGGTCGCGTGCGTGAAATCGTTCCGTACCGACGAAGAGGCGATCGCGCTCGCGAACGACACGCGCTATGGGCTCGTCGCGACCGTCGTAACGCGCGACGCGGCAGCCGCGCGCCAGTTTCAGGCACGCGTGCGCGCGGGGCTCGTGTGGATCAACGCGCCGCAGCTCATCTATCCGCACGTTTGCTGGGGCGGCTTCGGGCTGAGCGGCATCGGACGCGAACTCGGCGTCGCGGGGCTGCGCAGCTATCAGGAATTGCGGCACGCGATGCGCGCGGTCGATTGACGGTGTCGTCGCGCGGCGGTCGAAGCACGACGTGCCGCGCGGCGACCTCATTCGATGCGGTCATTGACGGGGCACGCTTGCCGCCGCGCGGACGACGAAGCAAGCCGCATGAGAACCGCAGGCGAAAAGCAAAGCATCGCCACGCGGGCGTCCGTCTTGCGGACGCCCGCGCAGCGTCGCCGTCGCGGTGCGCGCGATGCGTGCTATACGCCGCGCGTCAGTTGTATCCGAGAATCGCGACCGATGCGACCTCGGGCCGATCGACGCTACCGACGAGCGACACCATCGGCTCCTGCAGCACGGCCTGATACGAGGTCACGTGCGCTTCATCGGGCGCGCCGGCGTGATCGTGCATCGGCTCGTCGAAACCGTCGAAGCCATCGAAGCCATCGAAGCCGTCGAACAATTCGGATGGGTTCAGCGAAAAAGTCATCTCCGTTCCTTTGATACGTAGTCGTTTGTTTTAGCTTGCCTGCTTCAGTGCGGCGACTCGCACGGCGCCGCCGTCGTGTGCGGCTTCCGCGTGCGCGAGCTGCGCGCGCGTGCGCCGCGTAATGTGGATCACCGCGAACACCACCGGTGCAATCAGCAAGCCTTCGGCGAGCTCGGGATCGACCGGCAGCTTCATCACGTGCAGCGCCTTGAAGGCGGCGGTGGCGAGCGACAGCACGTAGTACGAGATCGCAGCGACCGACAGCCCTTCGACCGCATGCTGCAAATGCAGTTGATTGCGTGCGGTGCGCTCCATGCCGGCGAGCAGCCGCGTGACGTCCTTCTCCTGCGCGAGATTCACGCGCGTGCGCAGTAAATCGACCGCACGCGCGATGCGCGCGGCGATCTGCTCGTGACGTGCCCATACGCTGCGGCACGTCTCCATCGCGGGCGCGAAGCGCCGTTCCATGAATTCGGCGATCGTCGGCATCCCTTCGATGCGCTCCTCGCGCAATTCCTGGATGCGCGCGAGCACGAGCTTCTCGTAGGCGCGCGACGCGCTGAACCGGCCGCCCGCGCCCGACAGCGCTTCGACGCGCACCGCGAGATGCGTGAGCTTCACGAGCAGCGACGCATCGTCGTCGCCTGCGCCGCCCGCATCCATCTGCTGCATCAGCGCGTGCAGCGCCGCGTGGATCTCGTCGAGCTCGCCGCTCATCCGGCGCGCGACCGGCAGCGCGAGCAGCGCCATCATCCGGTACGTCTCGATCTCGTATAGCCGCTGCAGCAGCCGGCCGCCCTGCTCCTCGCGGAAATCATCGTCGACGACGAGAAGGCGCATGAAGCCGTCGTCGCGCACGTGCCAGTCGCAGAACACCTTGCCGCCGCCGAGGACGTTGCTGCCGACGAGGACGGGCCCGTCGATCCAGCGCCGCAGATCGGTGCACACGAGCCGCGCGGCGTCGCCGGACAGCAGTTCCATGCGCACCGCGACGAAGCGGATGCCTGCGAGCCGCGCGAACCACGCGGCCGGAATGCCTTCGATCGCAAGATCGTCGAAATAGCCGGTATCGCGGCGCGGCGCGACGAAGGTGAACGTCGAGAACTCGGTGTGGCGCTCCCACTTCAGATACCAGCCGCAACGCGATTGCGCCGCGTGGTGCGTCGCGCCTTCATGCGGCGCGGCCATGCCGGTGTCGCGACACAGCGCGTGCAGCAGCGTTTCGTGCAGATCGGGCTGCCCGTCCGCGTACACCGCGTAATGGGTGAGCGACACGGCCTCGGCGATCCGCAGAAACGGCCGGGCATGCAATTCGGCGGCCAGTGCGGCGCGCAACGGATGGTCGATCATCGATACACCACGCTTTCCTGTTCAGTGCTGCATGCCGTGCCGCATCGGGACGATACGGCCGGCTTGATTCCACTATGGCAGACACATAGCAACAATAAAAACGCATAATGTTGATCGTTACCTTCAATTTTCCTGATACCGATGAAGATGCTCGATCACGACGTGCTGGCCACCGTCGTCGCCGTCGCGGAGACCGGCAACATGACGCGCGCGGCCGAGGCCGTGAACCGTTCGCAGTCCGCTGTCAGCATGCAGATCAAGAGCCTCGAGGACGCGATCGGCCGTCCGCTGTTCGTGCGCAAGCCGCGCAGCATCGTGCTCACGCGCGAAGGCGAGGTGCTGCTCGGTTTCGCCAGACGAATGCTGGCGCTGCGCGACGAGGCGTGGGCGGCCGTCGTGCGGCCGGAGGTGACCGGCAAGGTGGTGATCGGCGTGCCGGACGACTATGCGTCGTCGCTGTTGCCGTCGGTCTTGAAGAAATTCTCGGCGACCTATCCGAAGGTCGAGATCCAGGTGATCGGGCTGCCGAGCAGTGCGCTCGCGCCGCTGCTGAAGGACGGCACCGTCGATCTCGTGTGCGGCACGCGCGTGAAGGGGCTGTCGGGCGATTTCGTGCGCCACGAGCCGATGGCGTGGGCTGCGATGACGAACGGCCCGCGCGTGTGGGAAGAACGGCCGCTGCCGATCGCGGTGTTCATGCCCGGCAGCGTCGCGCGAGAGAACGCGATCCGCAGCCTCGAACGCGCGAAGGTGCCGTACCGGACGTCGTATGAAAGCCCGAGCCTGCTCGGTCTGCTCAGCATGGTGGAAGCGGGTCTCGCGGTCGCGCCGCTCGCGCGTTGCGCGATTCCCGCGCAGCTGTCGATGCTCGGCCGCTCGCACGGATTGCCGGACCTGCCGCCGCTCGAACTGATTCTCGCGCGCAGCACCAAATCGAAACGTCCGCCGTGCGACTTTCTCGCCGAACAGTTGATGGAGGATCTGCAGCGTCAGACCGGGCAGGCCGGCGACGCGTAGCGAGGCCGCACGCCGTCTCGCATGCGGCGCGGCCCCGCGATGCGCGGCACGGCGGCAAGGCAGCCTGCCGTGCGACGCCGTTGCGTGTGGTGCGCCGTCACTTCGGCACGCCGAAGCCGGTCATCGCGAGCGCCGCGTTGACGATCGGCGCGACCGCGTCGACGAGCGCTTCGAGCGTGTCGCCGCGCACGTGCCGTCCGGGCGGCGGCACGAACTCGACGCGGCGGCCGCCCCATTGCGAGCCGGCCGTGACCGACAGCGTCGCGCCGAAGTGGTTGCCGTGGCGACGGCCGAACACGCCGATGCGTCGCTCGGCCACATACGCCTGCTCGGGAAGAAACAGCCGGATCTCGACGGCGACCTGATGCGGGTCCGCCGCACGCGCGTTCGCGTCGACGCCGGGCTCGAATGCCTTCGCGACGCGGAACGTAACGTGCGAGTCCCACGCGGCAAGCGGGCCGCCGGCTGCGTCGACGCGTTCGGTATCCACCGACCACTGGTGCCGCTCGGGCACCCGGATCGCCTGGCGTAGCAGCACGTCCGCCGCGCGAACCGTCATCATGATCTGCCGGGCAAGCTGCCTGCCCGACGGCAGCGCCTCGACACGCGCGCGGCGGCTGACCGGGCGCGCAATATGCACTTCTTCCGTGAGGTACATGAACCCTCCGTTATTTGGGCCAGCGCCGCGCACGCCGCGGCGCACCGACGTGAGCCGCCGGCTGACGCGACATGCGACGCGCGGGCGGCGAATGGATAGACAGCAATTGCCGTTCCTCCCCGGCCGGCGCCGGTGCGGCGCGCAGGAGGACCGTGCGTGCGCCTCGCCGGCGGCCGAAAAGCGTTTTTCGGGTCGGGTACGGGCTCAGGGCGAACGCCGTCGCGCGTGGCGGCCGGCCTCGCCGGGCACGCTCCGGCGGGGCTGGGCATGGGTCGTGCAACTGCACCACACGGCAAAAACCGCGACGGCGATTCGGTCGGCAGGAAAGGGACATATGGCGGCGGTCGACCGATGCAGAAGGTCGGCTGTTGAAGATGTAGCAAGCTTGCGACAGCCGACATAAAGGCCGTGCAAAAAAGCGGCGTGCTCGTGCAAAAACGGCAAGCATGACGACCGATGCGGCGCATGCGAGCGTCGAACGGGCGTGCGATCGGGCCCCGCCACGGCCTCGCAGCGGGGCGCGATGCGGCGCGCGCGGGTCGCCTGGGGAAGGCCGCGCGGCGCCCGTATCTTTGCCGCCCGCGGGCGCGTTACCGCAAATTGGTCTTCGCCAACTCGACGATCTCGTCCCCGCGTCCGCTCAGGATCGCGCGCAGCATGAACAGGCTGAACCCCTTCGCATGCGCGAGTTCGATCTTCGGCGGCATCGCCAGTTCGTACTTCGACGTGACGACGTCGACGAGGGCCGGCCCGTCGTGCGCGAACGCCGTGCGCAGCGCGTGCTCGACGTTCTCCGAATGTTCGACGCGTACGCTGAAAATGCCCGCGCCTTTCGCGATCGCCGCAAAATCCGTCGCGCTCAAATCGACGTTCGTATCGAGATACCCTGCCGCCTTCAGCTCCATCGACACGAAGCCGAGCAGGCTGTTGTTATAGACGACGATCTTGATCGGCAGATTGAGCTGGCGCGCGCTCAGCAGATCGCCGAGCAGCATCGACAGCCCGCCGTCGCCGGACAGCGACACGACCTGCCGCCCCGGATGCGCGCCCTGCGCACCGAGCGCCTGCGGCATCGCGTTCGCCATCGAGCCGTGATTGAACGAGCCGTGCAGTTGACGCTTGCCGTTCATCGTCAGATAGCGCGCGGCCCATAGCGTCGGCGTGCCGACATCGGCCGTGAAGATCGCGTCGTCGGCCGCGACTTCGTCGACGATCTTCGTCAGGTACTGCGGATGAATCGCGCGGCCGGGCGGCTCGGCCACCGCGAGATCGTCGAGCCCCTTGCGCGCGGACGCATAGTGCTTCAGCGCGTTCTCGAGGAAGCGACGTTGCGTCTTGCGCGTCAGGCGCGGCAGCAGCGCCGCGATCGTCTCCTTCACGGTACCGACCAGGCCGAGCGCAAGCGGCGTGCGATGGCCGAGCTGCGAACCCTTCCAGTCGATCTGCGCGATCTTTGCATTCGACGGATAGAACGGCCGGTACGGAAAATCCGTGCCGAGCATCAGCAGCGTGTCGCACGACTCCATCGCGTGATAGCCGGAACTGAAACCGATCAGCCCCGTCATCCCGACGTCGAACGGGTTGTCCCATTCGACGAACTGCTTGCCGCGCAGCGCATGCACGACCGGCGCGCCGAGCGTGTCCGCCAGTGCGACGACTTCGTCGTGCGCGCCTTGCGTGCCGCTGCCGCACAGCAGCGTGACGGCGTCGGACGCGTTCAGCAGCGCCGCGAGCCGGTCGAGATCGGCGTCGGCCGGCACGATGGACGGCGGCGCCGCGTCGTGCCAGCGCGGCGCTTCGTCAGGCCCGTCGCCGAGCGCGATGTCGCCCGGCAGCACGATCACGGCGACGCCGCGCGCTTCGATCGCGGTGCGCATTGCGCGCGCCAGCAGCCGTGGGAACTGCGACGCGTTGGTCACCAGTTCCGCAAAGTGACTGCATTCGCGGAACAGTTCCTGCGGATGGGTTTCCTGGAAATAGCCGAGGCCGATCTCGGTCGACGGAATGTGCGCGGCAATCGCGAGCACCGGCTGATGATTGCGATGGCAGTCGTAGAGCCCGTTGATCAAGTGCAGGTTGCCGGGGCCGCAGCTGCCCGCACACACGGCGAGCCGCCCGGTCGACGCGGCATCGGCGCCGGCCGCGAACGCCGCGCTTTCCTCGTGCCGCGTATGCATCCAGCGGATCGAGCCGATCTGGCTCAGGCTGAACGACAGCCCGTTCAGGCTGTCGCCGGTCACGCCCCAGATACGCTCGACGCCCGCTGCCGCAAGCGTCTTCGCCAGATATTCCGCCATCGTCTGTCTTGCCATGATGCCCTCGCTCGCAGGTTGGGTTGCGCGACATGCCGGTTTCCGCGCGCGCCGGCTCGTCGTGCGTGCCGGCGCGGCACCTCTGCGCATGATAGACAAACGCCGGAATCGGCGTCCTGAACGCGAATCCGTGCGCATCGTTCCGCCGCGCGGGAAGTTCGCGGCGGCCGTCATCGGTTCGTCAGATCGGCGACAAGCAGACGAAACTGGCGGGCATGTCCACGCTAAACCGGCAACGCCTGCGCCGAAACAATTTCCTTGAGCACCATGACGATCGGCAACGACGCGACGGATATACCCGAATCGCCTCCCCGTCCGCGCGAGCGCTCTCCATGTGGAAGATCGATCGGGCCTTCGCCGAAATCGCGATATGCAATACGCGACGATGTCACGACGTGCCGGCACCAGCCTGCTCCGGACAGGCCGCCTGCCCCGGCACCGACACGACACGCCCTTTCAGCGGCAACGGCACGCCCGGATAGACGTTGAAATCGTCGAGCACGCGCCCGTCCACTTGCGCGCCCTTGACCGTATGTCGAACGTTGCCGGTTGCAGTCAGGCGTGCGCCCGTCGCATCGCAGGTCATCGAGAGTCCTGCGCGGGTGCGGTTCGGCAACTGGCGCACCAGCCCACTGAACGCCAGGCTGACGAGCACGGTCCCGGTCGCGCTCGCCTTTTCTCCGGAGGAGACTTTCAACACGGGTTTCACGTCGAGGCGATACACCGTCTCGGTTTCCACCGCGCGCAGCGACTTCAGCGTGATCGTCTTGCTCTGGCCGGGCGCCAAACTGATCTTGAACGGGAACGCGTACAGCGCTGGCTGGTCGCTCTCGCCAACCGGTTCGACCTTTTCTTCGGCCAGCGGCACACCGGGATTCATCAGGCGCGACAGCGAAATGCTCACGTATTCCGGGCGATCGCCGTTGTTGACGATCTGGACGGCAGTTTCCTGGCCGTCGACGACGACTTCCTTCGGTATCAGATCGATCGCGGCCAGCACCGATGCCGGCATCATCAGGTACGCGGTGAACGTTGCGAAGAAGCGGGCAAGCACGGATAGATTCATCGTGAACGATTTGACGGAGGTTCGCGCTGCAAGCGGCCATCGCAGCCCGAAGCGGCACCCGGACGGCAACGCGTCGCGCGTGCCGGAGAGGAAGGCCGAACAGGCGGCGGGTGTGCCGTAGCCGCGGCGCGCGCACGACGACGGCTACAAGCGCGTCAGCGCGTCTTGATGGTGGGCTCGAATGTGAGCGACAGCACGCCGCTGTATGTGCCGGCGGTCGCCTTGAAGTCGCCCGCTGGCGGATACGCGGCAACCGCCAGCGTGTAGTACCCGACCGAATCCTCGCCGGCGACCGGCGGCACGGGATTGCTGAACGTCGTGCCCTGCCCCGTCACGATCGACTTCGGCTGGCCGCCGTCCGGTGCCAGCGTGACGGACGGCCGCTGGAACATCTTCTGCGTGTCTGCCTGATTGCGGATCTCGAGCGGCGTGTCCAGGCGAACCTGAAACGTGCCGCTCGTCGACAGCACGCGCAGCCGCGCTTCCACTTCGTAGGGCGCATCCCAGCCGCCCAACTGCCTCATTTCGAGGCCGCTGTCGAACCAGCCGCCCTTTTCGTCGGTGACGTCGAAGTTGTCGCGCGGCACGACGGTAGCCGTGATCGTGCTGCTCGTCTTGCCGCTAAGCGTGACCTCCTGCGCCATCGCGAAAACCGGCAGCATACACGCGGCAATCAGCCCGTATCCGGCGATGCGTTTTGTCATATTGACTCCCATGCTCTGGTGACCCGAACTGGCACACTGGCGCGCCGTCAGGTTTTAGTGACGACCGTAAACGTCAGGACATCGTGGTATTGCCCGACTTTCGCATCGGCAGGCACGTTGGTCGTGAACGTCGGCATCCAGCACGATAGCCCGCTCGAATCCAGCGGAACGGTCATGCCGCCGGTATTCGGCAACGGTACATTCACCGCTCCGTTGGATAACTCCACGGCGTACGGAATGGTGTCCGTTCCATTCTTAAGCCGATAGCGGCCGTTAACCGTACCTGCCGCACTGGTCGCATCGATCACGAAGCGCTTGCCGTTGACCGCGCTGCCCGAATATTTGAAGCAGAGAGCGTCCTCGATATTGGAAAAGGACTTCTTTGCCTCGCCGCGCGGCAATTCGCCAAGATCCCAGTTCGGGGCAGTGACGTCGATCGCGACCGACCGCGGCGGTTCCGGTGGCGTGGTCGGATTCACGACGTTGCAGCTGCCCGGTCCACCATAACGCGTGATATACGCCGCGCCTCTGACATCGGCGACATCGTAGCCGCTCATGCCCGTACCGGGGAGGTAGCCGGGGTTACCGGCCGCAGTGGCGTAGTTTCCGGCGCGAATGGACAACGCGGGCCAGTCTTCCACGTTGGCATTGTCGACGATCACCCTGACGGATGCCGTGAACGCCCTGGTAACCCCCCACTCGGAATAGCGCGGCGGCTCAATGCCGGAGCCTACTATGTACCCGTTATACATGACGTAGCCCTTCCCGAAGTACACGATCGAATGCCGAACGCTACCCATGAAAACCGCCTGTGCAACGTCACTGCTTTGAAGCATGGTGCCATTCTTGTCGTACCCGTAAACCATTATCCCGCGCGAGAGGAATGCCTGCCCGTAGGTTCGACCCTCTGTGGCCTTGAAATCGATCGATACGCGGAGCGTGCTGGTTCCGTTTCCGTTATCGGTCCACGAACACGAGTGATATCGGTCGATGATATCGATTTCCACCAGGTCGTATTTGACAGACACGGCATACGCGTGATCGACAACGAAAAATGCAAGCATCGGGAGTGTGAACGCGATCCATCGCATTCTTTCCGTCGCACGCCTGATTACCGCTGAAATAATGGTCAACATAAGCTCCTTGCCTCTCTCGCCGACGCGCCCTCGCGCTCGCGTACGTCGCTACCGCGACGACACTGTTATCGCTTTTCGCGGCCCAGGTGATAAATCACCGCACCGTATCCCACACTGACAAAAAGCGGCGCGGGACCGTGCTCGGCATCGCGCCCTTCAATCCTGATCCGTTCGTTCGGCCGGAACGTCACGCGCCAGACCTGCGTTTCCTCCGGTACGGCGAACGCCTTCAACGTCATCCGGTACTTCTGCCCCGGCGCGAGCGACAGCCGGTTCGGCGTAACCAGCAAGCCGGGATGCGGCACCTCGTCGATCGGCGCACGCTGTTCCGGCATGTGGCCCGGATTCGTCACCAGTTCCTGCGACACCGTCAGGTAAAGCGGCGTGTCGCCCACGTTCTCGACCCACAATTCGCCCGGCAGCTTGTCAGGCTCGAGCGTCAATTCCGGCCGCGACAGCTTCAGAATGCCGGCCGCGACACTGCTCGCGCAGTACGCGGCGATCAGCACGCCGGCGGCACAACGTCGCGCACCGGCGGCGAGCGCGCGTGCTGCCGGCATGCGCACCGTCATTCGCATGTCAGCGTCACGGGCTTGTCGCCCGCATCCAGCTTGATCTGCTTCGTCGCGAAGTACTGCGGCATGCCGGGGAATACGGCGACCGTCTGCGCCGGCTGGCCGTCGCCGACGGTGACGTCGTGGAACACCGAGCGGACGGTGCCCGTGCTTTCCAGCGTGATCCCCCCGTTCTCGCAGCGATGCGTCCACGCTGCATGCTGCTTCAACGGCTTCGGCAAATGTCGAACCAGTACGCCATAACCGATCGACACCGACAGCGGCGCGGTGATCTTGTCCTTCGGCGCCTCGTCGACCTTCAGCGACTTGACCGGGATGATATAGAGCCGATAGAGCTCTTCGTGCGGCACTTCCGTCAGCGACTGGAGCGTGATCTGCCGCGACTGGTTCGGACCCAGCGTCAGCTTGTCGGGGCTTGCGATCAGGCCGGGCCGCTCGAGATCGCCGAGATCGACCTTCTGTTCCGGCGTGATGCCGGGGTTCATCACCTTCTGGACCGAAATGGACAGATACATCGGCTCGTCGCCCATGTTCTTGACCGTCACGCGCTGGTCGTGCTCGCTGACGACACGTGTCGTCGCGGGCGTCACCATCAATTCGCCGGCCGCAAATGCCGGAATCGCCACGGCGGCTAACAGTCCTGCCACCAGCGACAACATGCCTGTCGGTTTGAACGTCATATTTTTCATCCTTCGTGTTACTGCGCGACGCCCGCGCTGCAGCGGTAGTACGACCCGCTCGCATCCTTCAGGCTGCACGTGTACTGATAACCGTCGCCGGCGACCGTGAGGTCCGACAACATCTTCTTGCTGACGATCGAGAACAAGCCGTTGCGGTAGACGGTATCGCCGGTCTCGGCGATCTTCCCGCTGATCGGCTTGCCGCCGTGGTCGGTCAGGAATCCGCTGTAGATCATGTTGATATCGACCTTCGCGCTGGCCGAATACACCTGGCCCGGATGTGCGCGCAGGATGTTCGCCGGCACCTCGATGTTCATGTCGAGCTTGCTGCTGTTGCTCAGCACGCGGGCGAACGGCACGTCGCTATATGCGTTGAGCGGCACCGCATAGGTGCTGTTGCCGCCGACCGGGTTGCCTTCGACGTTGAAGCCGTATTTCATCCCGTCGATGTTCGGCGTGCGCAGCAGCATCGCGCTGCCGCTGCCGCTGTAGCGGCCGAATGCAATACCTTCCCGGCTCGCTGCGAACATGCCCCGATAGTTGAAGTCGAGATTCGCGGCGTCGCCGTTGTAGCCGAGGTTCAGCGATGCATCGCCGCGCGTGCCCGAACGGGTGCCATAGACGTTCATCCCATAGTCGCGGCCAACCCGGCTGCCCGTCACGCCCAGCGTGGTCGTGCCGAAACCGTCCCGGAAATCCTTCCGGTAGTCACCGCTCAACTGCGTCTGGCCGCCCGAATGCGCGGCGTTGAAGCTCGCCTGCGTCCTGTCGAGCTGCATCGTCATGTTGAAATAGACGCCGTAGCCGCCACTGCCGGAGTTACGCACGAAGCTGCCCTTCTGCACGCCGAGCGCAAAGGTCGCCCACAGGCCGTTCGGACGATAGTTCCAGCGCACTTCGGCCTGGTGCGTCTGGTTGAACGGCGAGCGCTGGTAGTTGTAGCTGGCCGTCGCGCGACGAATGTTCCGGCTGTACGACACGCTCGTGCTCGACGTGCCCGTGTAGAAGCGCGACACGTCGTTGTTCAGATACCGGCTGACCATCACGTTGCCGAGCACTTCGTTGCTCGCGGCCAGCGTCACGTAGCCGCCCGCACCGCGCTCGCCGCCCAGCACGCCGAGCGTTGGCGAAAGATCGATGCCGGCAAGCATCGTCGGCCGCGTGACGTTGATTTCGGCCGCCCAGTCTCCGCCGTGACCGACCAGCGTCGACGCGTTCATGTAGAACTGGCGGAAATTGCGGCTCATCGCGGCTTCCATCAGGAAGCCGCCCTGCTCGCGCATCTCCTTGCCGACCGTGAAGCGCCACGCATTGCCGGCGGTCCTGCCGAAGTTGACGTTGTTGATCTCGCGAACTTCCTGGCTCACGACGTGGCCGCTGCGATCGACGAGGCGCACCTCCACCGGGTAGTAGCCGCCGGGCAGATCCGCGAAGCTGATTTCGTTGCGGCCGAGCGCGGCGGGCCGCTTCAGGATCAGGCGTCCGCTGCGATAGAACTCGTAGTTCCCTTCGGCAGTCGCATACAGGATCAGCGAGCCCACGCTACGGTTGACCTGCAGATTGCGCTGGCTGCCGACCGTCACGAAGTGGTCGAAGCCCGGCGACAGCAGCGTGCTGACCGCCCCCGATGCATAGTCGATGCTGTTCTGCTTGCCCGCACGAACATACGTGCTGGCGAAGTTCTTCTGCAGGTAGTACGACGAGACGCCCTGTGTACCGATGCTGTTGCCGCGCGTCTCGGTGTGGTTCACATACCAGCTCAGATAGCCGAAGCTCTGCGAGGGCAAGCCGACCCACGTCGTGCCGTTCACGTTGAACGCGCGATAGCTGTCCGTCGATGCGCGCACGTCGACCGACTGGTTGTTGACGAGCCCGAACGCGGTTTTCGGCACGAGATAGTCTTCGCGCGTATCGCGGATCGAGATCGACCGCCTCAGCTTGTCGATCGTGACGTAGTAGCCGGCGATTTCGACATCGCAACCGTTGCGGCAACGCTTGTAGTCGAGCTGCGACACGACACCGCGGATCGTATCGACGTCGTCCGGCGAGATGCCGTTCGCCGCATATTTCTGCGCATCGAATTCGAGGGATGCGGCGGTTGCCGAATATCGAATAAACCCCGGAAGCGTTCTGCCCTTGAACGTCGCGACATAGTTTGCGCTATCGTCCATTTCAGCCGCAGTGAACCCTTCAGGTACGCCATACGATACCTTTACTTCTGCGTACGAGTGCGAAGAAACAAACAACAGGAATGCACCCAGCCACAGCTTGTTGAATTGAAACGGGGCTTGAAAGGCAGACACGCTTTTTTCTATGAAATGGGATCTGAATTCGAATCGGCTATGGAAATCGGAATGATTCGATGAGGGGAAAACGGCCCCGGTGAGCCCGGGGCCGAAAAGCTGGCTTACTGGCCGGAGCCGCCCGAGCCGCCCGAGCCGCCGCCTGCTGCTGCCACCGGCTCGAAGAGCATCACGAGATCGCCGCTGTAGCTGCCGTTCGTGCTGCGGTTGCCGACCTTCGTCGGTGCGTCGACGGCGATCGTCAGATCGTGCAATTCGTCATAGCCGCCGTTGCCCGTGACGACCTGCGTGATCTTTTCCTGCTTGCCGAAAGCAACGGTCTTGTTGCCGGCGGCGCTTGCCAGCGTCACGACCGGGTTCGCCATCGAATAGCCGTTGCCCGACGACAGCTTCAGCTCCTGTGCCAGCGACACGTTGAAGTCCGCGCCCTTGGTCCACACGCGGATCGGCAGCGTCTTTTGGAACTTCGCCTGCTTGTAGTCCGTCGCTTCCAGCTCTTCCGTCGAGTACCACGACGAACCATCCGGCTTCGAGACGAAAATGCCGTCGTTGATCTGCGCGGTCAGCGTGATCTTCTTCGACACTTGATTGTCGTTCGCGGGCGCAGCGTGAGCGAGACCGATCAGTGCACCGCTCACACCCAGAGCTACGACGAGTTGGCTAACTTTCATATCTATATTTCTCTAGAAAAATGGTTTTCCGAAACCGAGGCATTTCGCCCGACATGTGGAATTGGACTCCACGGACGAAATAGTGAATTGATCAGAAGGAACGTTAAATAGGATGATTCCTATAATTGCGGGATGGGAGATAGGACGAGCGCGAAATTCTCTTTCTTTTTGCTCTCGCTTCGTTCTCCACAACGAAACGTCACGCTTTTTTCACATTTCAAATACCGCGAACGTGCACTGGTCGTCACGAACGGGCGGACCGCGCATCACGGTGCGGATCGGCGCACGAGACGCGTCGGCGCCGATCCGGCTGCATCCAGAACCGGCGCATCGAGCAGCCGTATCGATTCGTCAGATGCCGACAGGCAAACGAAACCGGCGGGCGCCGCCGACGCACCGAACGACTCGCGCTAAACCGGCAACGCATGCGTCGAAAGAATTTCCTTGAGCACCATGAACGACCTCACCTGACGCACACCCGGCAGATAGAGCAATTGCTCGGCGTGCAGCCGATTGAAACTCTCGTTGTCGCGTGTGCGCACCAGCATGAAGTAGTCGAATTCGCCGGTCACGACATGGCATTCGACGCATCCCGACACTTCCTGCGCCGCCGTCTCGAATGCAGCGAACGCTTCGGGCGTCGAGCGGTCGAGCACGAAGCCGATCACGACGAGCATGCCGGCCCCGAGCGGCTTCGGGTCGAGCAGCGCGACGATCCCGCGGATCAGCCCCATCTCCTTCAACCGCTCGACGCGCCGCAGGCATGCGGGCGCACTGAGCTTCACTTTCGCGGCGAGGCTCACGTTCGAGATCGACGCGTCCCGCTGCAGTTGCCGAAGAATCGCGCGGTCGATGCGATCGAGCGTCGGCGCGACATCGCCGGGCGACGCAGCCTTCCTGTCTAATTTCATTGCGTGTTTCTCCAATTCGACGAACTGAAATTTCTGAATCGACGTGATCGTCTTCCGCAACGTAGGCCGACGCGATTTATTTCGCAAGCTCATTTCGTGTCCACGTTCGTATCATTTTCCGACGGGCTGCGCGGCCGCCGGCCATGCGCGAGCGATCCCGCCTCTCTCTCTACGTCCCCGGAGCACGCCGATGAACCTGCAACGCTTCCCTCGTTATCCGCTGACGTTCGGCCCGACGCCGATCCAGCCGCTCAGGCGCCTGAGCGATCACCTCGGCGGCAAGGTCGAGCTCTACGCGAAACGCGAGGACTGCAACAGCGGTCTCGCGTTCGGCGGCAACAAGACGCGCAAGCTCGAATACCTGATTCCGGACGCGCTCGAGCAGCGCGCGGATACGCTCGTGTCGATCGGCGGCGTCCAGTCGAACCAGACGCGGCAGGTCGCGGCCGTCGCCGCGCATCTCGGCATGAAGTGCGTGCTGGTGCAGGAGCATTGGGTGAACTACGACGATCCCGTCTACGACCGCGTCGGCAACATTCAGCTATCGCGCATGATGGGCGCCGACGTGCGGCTCGTGCCGGACGGCTTCGACATCGGCATTCGCCGCAGCTGGGAGGAAGCGCTCGAAAGCGTGCGACAGGCGGGCGGGCGGCCATATCCGATTCCGGCCGGCTGCTCCGAACATCCGCTCGGCGGCCTCGGCTTCGTCGGCTTCGCGGAAGAAGTGCGCGCGCAGGAGGCGCAGCTCGGCATACGCTTCGACTACATCGTCGTCTGCTCGGTCACGGGCAGCACGCAGGCCGGGATGGTCGTGGGCTTCGCGGCCGACGGACGCGCGGACCGCGTGATCGGCATCGACGCGTCGGCGACGCCCGCGCGCACGCGCGAGCAAATCACCCGCATCGCGCGTCATACGGCCGAGCTCGTCGACCTCGGCCGCGATATGACAGACGCCGACGTCGTGCTCGACACGCGTTATGCCGGCCCCGAGTACGGGTTGCCGAACGAAGGCACGCTGGAAGCGATCCGGCTCTGCGCGCGGCTCGAAGGCGTGCTGACCGATCCCGTCTACGAAGGGAAATCGATGCACGGCATGATCGACAAGGTGCGGCGTGGGGAATTCGAGCCGGGAGCGAAGGTGCTGTATGCGCATCTCGGCGGTGTGCCCGCGTTGAGCGCATACAGCGCGATCTTCGCGGACGGTTGACGCGATCCGGCCGCGGGCGCGATGCGCGTTGCCCGATACGTGGGACGCGTTACGCGTCGGCGTCGAGCCGGGCCAGCGCACGCGCGATAGCGTGCTGGAAGTCCGGCCAGTTCGCGTCGACGGTCCCCGCCTCGACCGCGCGCTCCATCGCCGCGCAGGCGTCACACGCATCGGTATCGCCGGCAAGCGCGAAACCGCCTCGCATCGAATGCAGTTCGAGCCGCAGCGTCGCGACATCGCCGCGTGCCGCCGCGTCGTCGAGCAATGCCATCGAGCGGCGCGTTGCCGCGCGCAGCGTATCGCGCACGTCGTCCGACAACACGGACGGTGCGTCGTACGCGACATCCGCCGTATCGCGCGCCGATGCGGCGCGCTGGCCGGCATGCCGCGTCAGCGCCGCATCGAGCACCGCGATCGACAACGGCTTCAGCACGAGCTCCGCGATACCGACCTGCTCGCAGCGACGATAGTCGTCCTCCGTCGCGTGCGCGGTCATCGCGATCACGGGCACGCCCGCACGCTGCTCGCGCAGGAAATTCGCGAGTGCATAACCGTCGAGTTCCGGCATCCCGAGATCGGTCAGCACGACGTCGAACGGCGCTTCGAAGAACGCGCGCATCGCCTGGATGCCGTTCTCGACGATCGTCGCGCTGTGATGCAGCGCTTCCAGCTGATCGCGCAGCAGCGCGCGGCTCGCCGGATGGTCTTCGGCGACCAGCACGCGAATCGGCGTCGCGTCGCGCGCGACGTCGACGCTGCCCGGCGCCGCTTGCGCCATCGCGCCCGGCTGCGCGGCGCGCCAGTTCGGCGGCGCTTCCGGCAGCGGCAGCGTCACGCACATCGTCGTGCCTTCGCGTTCGCGGCTGTCGACGGTGAGATCGCCGTGCATCAGCATCGCGATGCGCCGGCACAGCGGCAGCCCGAGCCCCGTGCCGCCGAAGCGGCGGTAGATCGACGCGTCGGCCTGGATGTACACGTCGAACAGCGTCGGCACGCTGTCGGCCGGTATCCCGATCCCGGTGTCCGCGACGCGGATCTCGACGCGCGCGCCGCCCGCGCCGCGCACCACCCGTCGCACATCGATCGACACGCAGCCGCGCTCCGTGAACTTGATCGCGTTGTCGACGAGATTCGACACGATCTGACGCAGCCGCACCGGGTCGCCGACGTATCCGTCGGCCAGCTCGGGCGCCACGCGGCACGTCAGCTCCAACCCTTTCGCGCTCGCGAGCGGGCGATAGAACGCGGCGATGTCGTCCAGTACGTCGCGCACGTCGAACGGGATGCGCTCGATCGTCATCTGGTTCGACTCGGCCTTCGACAGGTCGAGCACGTCGTCGATGATCCGCAGCAACGCGTCCGATGACGACGCGATCGTGTCGAGCCGCCGCCGCTCGGTCGGCGCGAGCGGCGCGCGCGCCATCAGCTCGAGGTTGCCGACGATCGCGTTCAGCGGCGTGCGGATCTCGTGGCTCATCGTCGCGAGGAATGTCGACTTCGCCTTGTTCGCGGACTCCGCGGCGACGCGCGCCTCGTGCAGCTTCTGCTCCATCTGCTTGCGCGCGGTGATGTCGGTCAGCGTGCACAGCAGCGCGTCGACACCGCGATAGCGCGTACGCATGATGTTCGCGACGACATGCGGCGTATCGGGCCGGTCCGGAGCGATCGGCAGCTCGCACGTGACGACCTTCGCGTAGCCGCTCGCGTCGCGATGCTCGCGATAGGCGCGCCACAGCCGCTTGCCGAGCGGCGCGTCCGACGTCAGCCGCTCGTAGCGCGTCATCGTTTCGTTGCAGACGATGTCGTCGCCGTCCGCGAGCGACAACAGCGCGAGGCCTGCCGGCGCGGTGCGGATCAACGCGCGGTTCAGCGCATCGCTTTCGATCAGCCGGATCGCACGGCGATAGGCCGGACGCAGCGCGCGCCGATCGAACGCGACGACCGCGAGCCACAGCGCGGCGATCGCGAACAGCGCCGCGCCGGCCGTCGCACCGAGCGACACCGCCAGCGCTTCGACGACGCTGCGCCACGAGAACGTCGTGACGAACACGAGATCGGATTCGGGCAGACGATCGCCGATCACGAAGCGCGTGCCGACGCGATGCACGGCCGCACGCACGTCGCCCGGCGCACGCGCGAACGCAAGCGCACGCTCGACGAGCACCGCCGGGACCGGCGCGCCGATCGCGACCGTTCCGCGCGCGTCGACGAGCGCATGCGTGTCGTCCGCATAGTCGGGCTTCATGATCGCGCCGACCTGCGCGCGCGTGTTGATCACGAGCCAGGCGATCGGCTGCCCGGACGCACCGCGCACGGGCCGCGAGAGTCGCCATACGGGGCGGCCGAGCAGCGTATCGTCGCGCGTGTCGAGCAGCGCGTCGTCGCGGCCGTCGATCGTGCGCAGCGGCACGCCGATACCGCGGTGCGGCTCGACGCTGCGAATCAGCGCATGCATGTCGATCGCATCGAGCCGGCCCGTCAGCCGGCCGACCGGCTGAACGCCGACGATGCCGATGAAGTCGCCCCCCGTGCCGATCAGATAGGCGCTGAGCCCCGCGTTGATCGTGTGCGGCATCGACACCGCGATCATGTCGGTCTGCTGAAACAGCAGCGCGACGTACCGCGAGTACGCTGCGGCGCCGCGATCGTGCGTAAGGTCCGCGAGCACGGCGGTCGACGGCATCCCCGCGCGGCCGCTGACGATCAGCCGGCCGTGCGCGTCGTCGAGCCGGCGTAGCTGAGCGGGCGTCGCGCGCGGATCGGTGCGCTCGAACATCTCGATGCTGTCCGCGTGATGCGTGAGCAGCGCGTTCGCGACCTGCAGCTCCGCATGCAGCTCGGCCTCGCGCCCGAGAAACGCCGAGCGCGCCCGCGCGAGGAAGTCCGACACGTCGAGCAAGACGATCAACACCGCGCAGGCGAGGATAAACACGGTGACGGCCGCGCCGCCGCCGTACAGCAGCGCGCGCTGCTGACGGCGCACGCGGGCCGGCTCGAATCGTTTGACGGTGGCGGACGCGCTGCGCGCGGCGAGCTTTTTCAGTTCCTTGGGCATACGCTCGGCTGCTGAGGGAGGCGCATGGGCGCCGGGGCGGTGGAGACGATCGCCGCGCACGCGCATGCCGCTGCGACATGCATGACGCAGCGGCGCGGCGCGATCACGGCCGGGCCTTCTGCTGCGTATTGCCGGCCGGATCGGGCAGCATGCCTTCATCGGCGAACCGGATCAGATCCGCATCGCGGACGATGCCGAGCTTCTTCATCGCGCTCGCCTTCTGCGAACTGATCGTCTGCTTGCTGCGATGCAGTTGCGCGGCGATCTCGCCGACGGTCATGCCCGCGGCGTACAGGCGTACGACTTCGATTTCCCGCGTGGTGAGCCGCCGCTCGGTGACCGACGAGCCGGCGCTGTCGAGCAGATGCCGGATGTGCGGCGACTGATAATCGGCACACACGAACGCCGCGTGGACGGCGCCGACCAGATGCGAGATCGCATCGGACTTGCTTAGAATGCAGCCGACGCCTTGCCGGCGGATCGCATGCAGCACGCTCGGGTTGTCGATCATCGTGATCGTCACGATCCGCAGCGCCGGATAGCGGCGCTGCAGGAACGACAGCAGCACGAGCCCGTCGCCGAACTTGCCGCCCGGCATCACGTAGTCGAGCACCAGCACGTCGCTCGGGTTTTCTTCCAGTGCCGCGACGAGATCGGTCGAGTTCGACACGGTCCCGACGAGCTCGATCGTGCTGCTTTCGGCCAACACCCTCGACATGCCGATCGCGGACGAAGGGTGGTCGTCCGCCACCATCACCCGCACGCAGAATTCATCCATGGTCTCTGTTCTCCCCGGCTTCGACGATGTGCTCGCTCATGGCCGTCATCGGCCGCGCGCCGTGCGGCCTGACCCGTTCGGCGGCTCCGCCGGTTCGACGGATCGGACAGGCAAGCAGCATCAAATATCCAGACAATAGCATCGGTGAACCGCTTGCGCGCCACGCGCAACGGGCCGAGCGGCGCAGATCGCCGCGATCGCGCGAGCGCCGTGCGCCCGCATCGCGCGCGCGCGGCATCGCGGGAGGGCCGCGCGCCGCCTGGTGCTGGTGCGCCGGCGGCATTCGCTGCGTACGCACCTTCAATGGCCGTTCGCGCCCTCGCCGGCCATGCCGGCTTCGCGTCGCCCGTTTTCGGCGACCTGCTTCCACGCGTCGATCGCATGCCGTCGCTGCAACGGCGACATGATCAGAAACTCGTTGATGCTCGCCAGAAAGTCTCGCCGAGACTTCTCTGGAAGCATCGCGAAATCGAGCAGCAATGCGATGACTTTCTCCATATGGTGCACGGTCTCTCTCCACCTCAAAATAATCCGTGCCGCACGCGGGCGGCGGCAACGGTCTGCCTTCGATACCTCGGACATTCGCGGCAGCGCGCGCGCGACGGCACGTCATGCGACGCCGTCGTGCGATAGCTGCGCGATGTCCTGTTCTTGTCGTTGTTCGCCGTCGACGTGCTTGCCGCGACGTCGCGCCACGCCCGAGAGCACGCCGCGCAGACGTCCGAGCGTCACCGGCTTCGTCAATATGCTGTACACGTTCGCGGCCGCGCAGCGGCGTGCTTCGTCCGGCGCGAGATGCGTCGTGACGATCGCGACGCTGCACGGCATCCCGCGCGCATGCACGGCTTCGGCAAGTGCGCATGCGGCCATGTCGGGCAGATCGGTGCCGATCAGCAGCAGGTCCCAGTCGCTGCGGTACAGCAGGTCGAGCGCCGCGCCCGCGAGGCCGACGACGTGCACTGCACAGCCGAGCGCGTCGAGCTGCTCGCGCAATATCGTGCCGTTCACCGATGCGTCGTCGGCGAGCAGGACGCGCATCGTCGTGCGGCCGCAGGCGGCCGGCTCGGCCGCGCGATCGATCGGCACGATCGCCGCCGCGCCGCCGCGCGCAGGCACGAGTGCCGCGCGCAGCGCGCCGAGTGCATAGCTCGACACGCGGATCATGCGGCCGACGCGGCCGGGCTCGAGCGGGCCGTCCGGCGTCGCGAGCACGACCGGCGCGCTGCCGGCGAGCCGATCGAGCGCGTCGCCGGGCCACTCGTCGGCATCGCCGAACAGCACGATCGCGCTCGCGCGCATGCAGCGCGCGGCCGGTATCTGCGTCGGACACGCGTAGACGCGCACGTCGAATCCCCACGCGGCCAGATGCGGCAGCGCGAACTGCCGCCACTCCGCCTGACGCGCGACCAGCAGCAGCGTGCCTGCGTCGCGCGCGACGGGCGCGGCGATCGGCTCGACGTCGAGGCCAAGCGGCAGCCGCACCGTGAAGCAGCTGCCGGCGCCCGGCGCGCTCGTCACCGCGATCCGGCCGCCCATCGCGGTGACGAGGCGATCGCACAGCGCGAGCCCGAGGCCCGTGCCGCCGTAACGGCGCGCGATCGTCGCGTCGACCTGCGAGAACGCACGGAACAGCTTGTGCAGATCCGCGCTGCCGATGCCGATGCCCGTATCCTCGATCGCGATCGCCAGCTCCGCCGTGCCGCATTCGCCGCGCACCGCGCGCAGGCGCGCGGTCACGTGTCCGTGCGCGGTGAACTTGATCGCGTTGCTGAGCAGATTGCCGAACACCTGCGCGAGCCGCGTCGGATCGCCGCGCATCCGCTGCGACGCGCTCGCCGCGATCTCGCAGAACAGCGGTAGCCCCTTCGCCTTCGCGACGGGTGCGTACGCGCCCAACTCGCGCGCGATCACGCCGATCGCATCGAATTCGATCGACTCGACCGGCATCGCGCCGGCCTCGACCTTCGTGAAATCGAGAATGCCGCTGACGAGCTCGAGCAGCCCCGACGCCGCGTTGCGCAGCGTCTGCACGCGGCTGCGCTGCGGCAGATCGAGCACCGAGCGCTCGAGCAGTTCGAGATTGCCGAGGATCACGTTCAGCGGCGTGCGAATCTCGTGGCTCATCGCGGCGAGGAACGACGACTTCGCCGCATTCGCGGAGTCCGCCGCGCGCACCGCTTCTTCGAGCTTCTGCACCAGCTGCCGCTTCGCGGTCACGTCGACGACCGCGACGATCAGCACGTCGCTCCCCTGATAGCGCGCATCGCGTGCGATCACTTCGAGATGCAGCGGCGGCGCATCGGCGCCGGCCGCGGCCTGCGCATCGGGCAGCACGAGTTCGATCTGAAACGGCGCATTCGATGCGCCGGCGCGATACTGCGTGAGGATCTGCGCGGACAGCGTGCCGCAATCGCAGCCGAGTCGCGCGACACGTTCGGCGAGCACGGGACTGACGAGCATGAAGCGCCCGTCGGCGCGCGAGATGAGCCCGAGCCCGATCGGCGACATCTCGATCACGCTGCGGCACAGCGACTCGCTGTCGAACACGCGCTGTGAGCGCGCATAGACGCCCGCGAGCACACGATGATGGAAACGCACGAGCAGCACCCACATGATCGCGATCGTCAGCAGCGACGCGCCGAGCAGCAGGCCCGCGCGCAACGCGACGGTGGCGGCGATGTGCGTCCACGACAGCGCATATGCGAGCGTCCATCCGGTCTTGTCGAGCGTGCCGCGGAACACGACGTGGCCGCCGCGGAACACCGGCTCGTCGGCATCGCCGGGCTCGCGCGCGACGTCGAGATCGAGCAGCCGGGCGATCCGCGCGTCGTCGTGCGCGACGCCGGGGCCGGCCGTCACGAGCCGGTTGTCGGCCGTTGTCACGAAGAACGTGCCGTCGGCTGCATTCGACGGCACCCACGACAGCAGGTAATCGGGCGCGTATTCGGTCACGAGCACGGCGAACGGCTCGCCGTCGACCTGTGCCTGCGCGGCGATCCGGATGCGGCGTTCGCCGGACACGGGATCGATGAACGGCGGCAGCCAGCGCACGTGCGGACGGCCGTGGCCGGCGCTCGGCGGTGCATCGCCGAAATCGATGCGCAGCGCGTCCAGCGTGCGTGCCCGCTCGTCCGGCGTCGCGAGGCCGGCTCCGTCGCCGCGCGAGTTCGGCACGAGCCCGAACATCGCGGTGCGCGTGCTGTAGTGATAGCCGATCAGCGCATAGCCGCGATTGATCGAACTCGCCGCGCAGATCCGCGCGAGCAGCACCGACAGCGACAGGTAGCGCGCGACTTCGCGCCGGTCGGCGGTCTGCCCCGGCACGCCGAACACGACCGACGGATACGGCGTAATCGCGATCTGCTGATCGCTCGAGTAGAACGCATCGACGACGCCGTCCGGCGCGCGGTCGATGTCCCGCCAGATCAGCTGCGCGTTCGATACGCCGTTGCGGAACGACGTCTCGCTGACCTTGATTTCGTTCAGCGTCTGTACGAAGCCCGCGAGGTAATTGCGCCGCTCGCCGTCGAGATAGCCGTAGACGATCGACGCCATCCCGAGCGCACAGGCGATCAGGATCAGGACCGTGACGACGATGCCGCCGCCGAACATCGAAATGTTCTGATAGCGTCGAATCGATTGGAGCGAACTGTAAGGCATGACACAGCGCGGGCGGCACGCCACCTGGAATGCGCGCATTCCGGGTCGCCGTGCATCGCATGAACGAAACCGTACAAAAACGAAAACGGGTCGATCATGCCAAACGGCGCCGGGAAAAACAGTTCTGAATCAACGGTTTAGTACTCGTCTGATTATCTGGAAAGCCTAGTTCGGACTTGAACGATACATCGTGCACGGACGACGTAGGGCGCGCGCATCGAATCGCGATCGCGGGATCGGGCGAACGCGGCCGTGCAGATGGCATGCAAACGGCAGCGCGCGCGGCGGTTGGGCGAGCGGTAATAGCGCTGCTTTGCGAATCTCGTGATCGCGCCGATGGAGGCAATAGCGTGCGGAAAGGTGGCGCGCGGGATAGGGAAGACGGAACGCGAATCGCGCGTGGCATGACCGGCAGACGGCGCTTGGCCGGTTTGCGTGCGGCGCGGCGAATCGCAATCCGCCGGCGCCGGCACGCAGTCCAGGGCTCTCTCAGGTTCTCTGCCGGAAACGTTCCGTTACGGCATCGCCCCACGGTGGGTGGCGGTGTCGACGTCGTCGCCGTCGTGCGCAAACATGACGCGACAAACAATCGTGACGTGGTGCGCAATAATAATCGAGATACAGCATATGTCAAGGCGACCGCTCATCGTAAGCTTGCATGACGCGTCACTTTTGCTATGCTCTCCGTCGCCAACTACCGGAAACCTCACCACGATGTCCAACAGCGAGCAGGCCAACGTCGATCTGATCACCGCGAACAAGGTGCGCGATCTGCTGAACCGGAACGGCATCGCGCCGCGCAGCCACAACACGACGATCGCGAACGTGCTCGGCCTGAGCTTCTCGGTCGTCACGCGCAAGATGAAGGGGCTGATTCCTTGGAACCTGTCGCAACTGCAGGACATCGCGACGCACTTCGGCGTGCCGCCCGCGATCCTGCTCGACGACAAGGGCGCGCAGCCCGCCGACGCCGAGATGATCGACGCGACGCTCGTGATCGAATCGCGGCGTTTTCGCTGCCGCGCCGCGATCTCGACGAAGGCGAGCAGCCAGATCGACACCGAATTCGTCGCGCTGCAGTGGCAGGGCGAATGGATCGTCACCGAACGCCGGCACGCGCGCGAAGGCCGCACGCATGCCGTCGAGCTGATCGAGCTGCGTTCGAGCCGGCCGAACGCGTATGCCGCGCGGATCGCCGTCGTCGACGATTCGCCGGACGTCGCCGAAACGGTATGCGAGTATTTCATCGAAAAGGGCGTGCACGCGATTCCGTATCATGACGGCCACGCGTTCCGCGAAGCGCTCGCGATCGAGGACTTCGACGGCTACATCCTCGACTGGATGCTCGGCGACGAAACGGCCGCCGATCTGGTGCGCGGGATCCGCGCGAGCGAGAACGGCGATGCGCCGATCTTCCTGCTGACCGGCAAGATTTCGACCGGCGAAGCAAGCGAGGACGAAATCGCGCACATCGTGTCGCATTACAACGCGCGCTGCGAGGAAAAGCCGGTGCGCCTGCCGATCCTGTTCGCCGAGGTGGCGCGCGAACTGAAGATCGTGCCGCCCGTCGCGCCGGCCGGGACCTGAGCGCCGCGCATCGTCGCCACCCCAACGAGACCAACCACATGCAAGCTACGACTCTCTGGCTCAAGCGCGTGCTCACCGTGTATCTGCTCGGCCTCGCCGCCGCATGCTGGGCCGCGCCGTTCACGTTCACCGTCGACGGCAAGATCGCGAAGAGCAACCAGTCCGGCCGGCACGCGTACGTGTTTTCCGAGGCGGCGCTGATGGCGCTGCCCCAGCATACGATCCGCACCTCGACGAGCTGGACGCCGGTCTCGACGTTCACGGGCCCGCGGCTCTCCGACGTGCTGAAGGCGGTCGGCGCGCACGGCGAGCAGATCGAATTCCGCTGCATCGACGAATACACGTTCACGATTCCCGCATCCGACGCCGATCGTTACGGCGTGATCCTCGCGCGGACGATGAACGGCAAGGTGCTCGGCAACGACAACTACGGGCCGCTGTGGATCATGTATCCGCGCGACCAGTTTCCGGACGAGCTGAAGACGCCGCTCGGCGAAGCGAAATTCGCGTGGCAGGTCGTCGGGCTGACGGTGAAATGACACGCCGCCGATGGCGTAACCGGAAAGTCATCCTCGTTCTCGGCTCCGTCTGGCTGCTGGGGTTCGCCGCGTGGGCGTTCCTGCTGTGGGACCTGCTCGCGACGTCGGTCAACGAAGGCGTGCTCGAAGGGCCGCGCGAGGGCGTGTTCTGGACGGCCGCGCAATACCGCAACGTCTATACGCGCTTCAACCGCCAGCTGATCCTCTACGCAACGCATCAGGACGACGATTTCGACAAGCTGCAGATGCAGCTCGACAGCCTCTCCGTGTCGTTCGGCTTTCTCGAGCGGCCGTCCGAAGTGTCCGAATACTGGCTGCGCATCCCGAGCGCGCGCGACGAGATCGCGACGCTCGGCGCCTTCATGGCGCAGCTGAAGCGCGACGTGCCGAAGCTGCGCGACGCGCCGCAGCAAGCACCGCGCGTGCTGGCCGACGTCGACGCATACTGGCCGCGCGTCAACGGTCTCGCCAACGACTTCCGCGCGATCGAGATGGCACAGCGCGACTTCACGTTCCATCAGCTGCGTGCGAAGCAGCGGACGATCCTGCTGCTCGGCGGTGTGCTCGGCGTGCTGCTGTGCGCGCTGTTCGCGCTGTTCGCGCTGCTGTTCTACACGATGCGCACGCGCGATGCGTTGCTCGAACGGCAGAACGCGGCACTCGACGCCGAGCGGCAAGCCTCCGATCGCGCGTTCGAGATGATCGAGGCGAAAAACGCGTTTCTCGGCATGGTCAGCCACGAACTGCGCACGCCGCTGCAGGCGATCTGCGGGTCGATCGAGATCCTCCTTGCGCGCCCGCAGTCCGACGCGAACCTGAAGACGATCCGGCGGCTGCAGAATTCGGCGGCGTCGCTCGAAGCGCTCGTCAAGGATCTGACCGACTACATCAAGCTGCGCTCGACGAAACGGCTCGCCGACGCGGAAACGGTCCGCATCGCGTCGCTGCTCGCCGACGTGCTCGATCCGCTGCGCCCGAAAATCGACGCGAAAGGGCTCGCGCTCTCGTCGCACGTCGCACCGACCGATCTCGCCGTGCGCTCCGACCGGAAGCTGCTGCGGCAGGTGCTCGCGAATCTCGTCGAGAACGCGGTCAAGTACACGCACCGCGGCTCGATCGCCGTGTCGATCACGCGCGCCGACGCGCCGGCCGGCCCGCAGCTGAGGATCGCGGTGCGCGACACCGGCGTCGGCATCGCGAAGGCGCATCTGTCGAAGATCTTCGAGCCGTTCTATCGCGCGAACGATGCGGTCGGGCTCAGCGTCGACGGCATCGGGATGGGGCTCGCCGTCGTGCGCGAAATCGTCACGACGCTGCGCGGGCGCGTCGACGTGCACAGCGTCGCGGGCCAGGGCAGCGAGTTCGTCGTGACGGTGCCGGTCGACGTGCCGGACGCGGTAGAGAGCGCACACGAAGCGCCGGCCGGTGCGGCGCCGGCCGCGCTGCGCGACACGCGCGCGCTGATCGTCGACGACAACGACAACGCGCGCGAAACGCTCGGCGCGATGCTCACGACGCTCGGCATCGCCGCCGATCTGTGCGGCACCGGCCGCGAAGGCCTCGCGCGCGCGGCCGAGATCGCGTACGACGTCGTGATACTCGATCTGGAGCTGCCCGACATCAGCGGTGTCGACGTTGCGCGCCGGCTGCGCTCGACGCGTGCGCCCGGCGCGCAGCGTCCGGCGATCCTCGGCGTCACGGCGTACGAGTCGCTGGCGCTCGGCGAGAACCGGCAGGCCTTCGACGAATACGTCCCGAAGCCCGTGCATCTGCGCGAACTCGGCGCGGCGATCGAACGGCTGCTCGGCTGACGCCGCCGCGCGCGTCCATCGCACGCCGCCCGCCGCCGACGCGCGCCTGCGTGCGGCTCACTCGCCGATCAGATGCAGCACGACGTCGCGCCGATGCGCGGCGCGGCGATGCTCGAACAGATAGATGCCCTGCCAGGTGCCGAGCACCATCCGTCCGTTTTCGACCGGAATCGACAGCTGCACCTGCGTGAGCGCGGTGCGCAGATGCGCCGGCATGTCGTCCGCGCCTTCGGTGTCGTGCTCGTAGCGTGTCGCATCCTCGGGCGCGAGCATCTCGAAGTAGCGCTCGAGATCGCGCTGCACCGACGGATCGGCATTCTCCTGGATCAGCAGCGACGCGGACGTGTGCCGGCAGAAGACGGTCAGCAGCCCGGTGCGGATCGTCTGCTGATCGACGAACGCGCGCACGCGCGCGGTGAACTCGACGAGGCCGCGGCCTCGCGTATCGACGCCGACGTGCTGGATGGCCTGTTGCATGGCTTGTCGTCCCGTGCGGATCAGGCGAGCGCCGCGAAGCCTTCGGCTTCGATCTGCCGCGCGTCGATCGGGCGCACGACGCGCGCGACTTCGACGCCGTCGCGCAGAAACACGAGCGTCGGCCACAGCTTCACGCCGAACGAACGGCCGAGCGGCCGGCCGGGGCCGTCCTCGATCTTCAGATGGCGGACCTCGGGATGCGCCGCGAGCGACGCGACGATCGACGGCTGCGCGCCCGCGCAGATCCCGCACCAGTTGGCGCCGAATTCGATCACGGTCGCGCCGGTCAGCGCTTCGACTTCCGCGCGCGTCGGCGCGTTGGAGGTATAGCGTTGCGGAGTGAGCATCGGGTTCCTCGTCAGCAATTCTCGAACCTGGTCGCGCCGCCGGATACCGGGCTGCGCGACCTGCGATTTCCTACTGTAGCGGAAAAGCCCCGCCGATGCCGGCGCCCGCCGGCCGGATGACACGGCAAGATCCGGAGCGCCGTGCGGCCGCCGCGCGCGCAGCATGCAGGCTGATCGTCGAGAGGAATCCGCCCATGCATGCGCCGCATCGCGTCACCGAACCGAACATCCTGTACTTCGGCACGCCCGTCGTGCTGATCAGCACGCTGAACGCCGACGGCACCGCCAATCTCGCGCCGATGTCGTCCGCGTTCTGGCTCGGCTGGCGCGGCGTGCTCGGACTCGCGAACAGCTCGCAGACCGCGCAGAATCTGCTGCGCACGCGCGAATGCGTACTGAATCTGCCGTCGCCCGCGCAGGCGCATGCGGTCGATCGGATCGCGCGCACGACCGGCACGTACCCCGTGCCGGAATCGAAGCACGCGAAGGGCTACGTGTACGAAGCCGACAAGTTCGGCACGGCCGGACTGACCGAAACCGCATCGCACACCGTCGCGCCGCCGCGTGCGCTCGAATGTCCGGTTCATCTGGAAGCGGTCGTCGTCGCGACACACGGCATCGGCGACGACGCGCCCGATCTGCGCGGCCGCATTCGCGTGTTCGAAGTGCGCGTGCAGCGCGTGCACGTGCATCCCGATCTGCTGGTCGACGGGGAACCGGATCGCATCGATCCCGACAAATGGTCGCCTCTGATCATGAGCTTCCAGAAGTTCTACGGACTGGACGCGCAGCAGGTCCATCCGTCGCGGCTCGCCGACATTCCTGAACGCGCCTACCGCAGCCGCGACATCGATCGCGCACGCGACGCGCTGCACGCCGCCGACGCCGTGCACGACGGCAGCCTGCCGGGAGATCCGCGATGATGCGTCCGACCCGCGCGGCGTCGCGCGACGCTGCCGATGAGGCGCGGGCCGCGCGGCACCGGCTCATGCTGCCGACGCTCTGCATCGCGGTGCTGATCGCGCAGATCGACACCGCGATCGTCAATCTCGCGACCGGTGCGATCGGCGCGACGTTCGGCGCACGCGTCGGCGCACTGCAATGGGTGATCGATGCGTACAACCTCGCCTATGCGGTGCTGCTGCTCACCGGCGGCCTGATCGGCGACCTCTACGGGCGGCGCCGCGCATTCGTCGCCGGTGCGGCGTTGCTGAGCGGCGCGTCGGTCGTCTGCGCGCTCGCGCCGACGCTCGGCGTGCTGATCGCCGGCCGCGCGCTCGCGGGCGCCGGGGCCGCGCTGCTGATTCCCGCGTCGCTCGCGATCGTGCGCGTGACCTGGCGCGATCCGGCCGAGCGCGCGCGGGCACTCGGCATCTGGGCGGCATGCGGCGGCATCGCGATGATCGTCGGGCCGACGCTCGGCGGCGTGCTGATTCGCGCGTTCGGCTGGCCGAGCATCTTCGCGATCGTGATTCCGTTCGGCGCCGCGGCCGTCGTGCTCGCGGCAGTCGCGGTGCGCGAGTCGGCCGATCCGCAGGGCCGCCGCTTCGACGTCGTCGCACAGGTGCTCGGCGCGCTTGCGATCGGCGGCATCGTGTTCGCGACGATCGATGCGCGTCACGCTCCGCTGCACACCGCGCTGTTGGTCGCGGCGAGCGGCGTCGCCGTCGCGCTGTTCGTGCGTGTCGAGCGGCGGCTCGGCACGACCGCGCTCGTGCCGCTCGACCTGCTCGCGAACCGTCCGTTTCGCGGCATGCTGATCGCGAACGGCGCGATGACGTTCGGCGGCTACGGGATGCTGTTCGTGCTGCCGCTCGCATGGCAGAGCCACCGTGTGCTCGATGCGGCCGGTGCCGGCGTGGCGCTGCTGCCGATGTCGGTGCCGTTCGCGCTCGTGTCGTTCGGCTCCGGCGCCGTCGCGGCGCGCGTCGGTGCACGCACGGCCGGCGCAGGCGGCGTCGCGCTGATGGGGCTCGGGCTCGCGGTCATCGGCATCGGCGCGGCGGGCTCGACCGACGCGCACGCGCCGACGCTCGCGTGGGCCGCTTGCGGGCTCGTGCTGACCGGCACGGGGCTCGGGCTCGCGGTCGGATCGCTGGCCGCGACGGCCGTCGGCGCGGTCGACGCCGAGCGCGCCGGCACGGCCGCCTCGCTGATGAACGTCATGCGGATGATCGGCGCGGTGCTCGGCGTCGCCGTGCTCGGCGCGCTGTACGACGCGTTCGGCGGCGGCGCAGCCGCCCTGCGGATCGCGATGGGCGCCGGCAGCATCGTGCAGCTCGGCTGCGCGGCGCTCGCGTGGCGCACGTCCGGCCGCGGCCGCGCGCCCGCGCGCGCGTCGCGTGCGATCGGATAAGATACGGCCCGCGTTGCCCCTCATGAACCGACGGAGTGTTTCAGTGATTCAACCGACCGCAGTCTTCAAGGACAATCTCGCGCAATTGCCGGCCATCGACGGCATCGCACGCATCGATCTCGTCGCCGCGAACGGCGACGTGGTGGCCAGCATCGAGAACCAGCCGGGCAAGCAGGGCTCGCTCGCCGTGTACCACTACCTGAAGCAGACGTTCGGCACGCTCGACGCGAAAGCGGCCGAGCACGGGCTCGCGGTATTCGCCGAACATACGGCCGACGCACGCAATCGCCCGGGCGCGCATCCGAACGTCGATCGTCTGCTCGCAATCGTCGCGGGCGGCGAAGCGCTGCGCATCGACGTCGTCGCGAAGGGCTGAGCGACGCGGCGTCGCGGCACTGCGGCGGCCGGAACGCAGGAACGCGGCGCGTGCCGTGCGGAGCCGCGGGCCGCGCCACTCGCCACTCGCCACTCGCCACTCGCCACTCGCCACTCGCCACTCGCCACTCGCCGCGCGCCGCGCACCGATCGCCGCTTGCCGCGCACCGCCATCCCGATCAGCGATTCGCACCGAGCGCGACCCGCAGGCGCTCCATCAGCCGCGTGTAGTGCCGCAGCACGTCGGCCTTGTCTTCGACGTTGTCCGTCGCGAAACGCTCGGACCATCCGGGCTTCCAGTCGTACGTGCCGTGCACGCTGCGATCGCCGTCCGGCCCATGGATCAGCGAACGGATCCAGGCATCGCGGCCCGCGCCCGTATGCATCTCGAACAGCGCGTGGATGTACGCGTGATACGCGTCGTACACGTCGTCGTCGAACAGATAGCGATACAGATGGAACGTGCGGTCGAGCTCGCGCTTCGCGCGGATCACGTCGTCGGGCGAGATGTCCTTCCAGTAGCCGATCCAGGTGTAGAAGCACAGCAGCGCGTTCAGTTGCGGCGCGACCACGTCGTACAGCGCAAGCCGCTTCTCGATCAGCTTCTGGTTGGTCCACTGCACGAGCTCGAGCCGCTTCAGCCGCCGCGCGACCAGCCAGCCGAGGCCGGCCACCGACAGCGGCGTCAGCACGCCGAGCGCCAGCTTCACGATTTCCAGCGAATTCCACGGACTGTTGACGGGCTGCATGTTTCGCTCGACAGGAAAAGGCAGGGGCGTTTCGCTACCGGGCGGCGCCTGCGCGGCATCGGCGCGGCATCGGCGCGGCGGCGTCGCGTTGCATCAGTGTATCGGGCGTTCGTCGCACTTGCCGTGAACGCGCCGCGCGCCGCTACGTCGGCAGCGCCGAGGTCAGCTTGATCTTCTGCATCGGAATGTCGGTCTTCACGCTGAGCACGCCCGGAATGCGCGTCAGATACTCCATCTGAAAGCGACGGTAGTCGTCGATGTCGGCCGCGACGACGCGCAGCAGGAAGTCGCAGTCGCCCGCCATCAGATGACATTCGACGACTTCCGGCATCTGCTGGACCGCCTCCGCGAAGCGGTTCACCGTCTCAGCATCCTGCCCCTTCAGCCACACGCGCGTGAAGATCGTCAGCCCCTTGCCGACCTTCGCCGGGTTCAGCACGGCCACGTATTTCTCGATCACGCCCGCTTCCTCGAGCAGCCGCACGCGCCGCAGGCACGGCGACGGCGACAGCCCGACCTCCTGCGCGAGTTCCACGTTCTGCATGCGGCCGTCGCGCTGCAGCGCGGTCAGGATCCGCCGGTCGATTGCGTCAAGCTTCATTGGCACCCGATTCCAAAAAATTTGCGTATTGCACGTTCGATGCCAAATTCTGCGAAAAACATGGCGACAACGCAACCCGATTCGAGTCAAAAAAGCAGACAATCCCTCCCCCGAAGGAGGAGTAATGAGCAGTAGCGTTTCAACGTCGTCCGGGCTGCGCGAGCGGCCCGCCTATGTCGCCGAGATGGGCCGCGGCTTGCGCGCGGCGCTGCCCGTCATGCTGGGTTTCGTGCCGTTCGCGCTCGTGCTGGGCGCGCAGGCCGCGCAAAAAGGGCTGAGCCTGTTCGAGGTCCCGATGATGACGGGCCTGAACTTCGGCGGCGGCTCGGAATTCGCGGCGATCCATCTGTGGACGTCGCCGCCGCACATCGCGCTGATCGTCGCGATGTCGTTTCTCGTCAATTCGCGTCACATCCTGATGGGCGCCGCGTTCGCGCCGTATATCCGGCGCCTGCCGCGCCGCCGCGCGTTCGCCGCGCTGTTCTTCATGTGCGACGAGAGCTGGGCGATGTCGCTCGCCGATACGCGCTCGCGCGCCGACACGCACATCAGCGTCCCGTATTACGCGGGGATCTGCGCCGGGCTCTACCTGACATGGATCTCGATGACGACGCTCGGCGCGGCCGTCGGACCGACGATCGGCAACGTCGAACAGTACGGCTTCGACATGGCGTTCACGGCCGTGTTTCTCGTGCTGCTGCGCGGGATGTGGAAGGGCCTGCGCGCGAGCCGGCCGTGGTTCGTGAGCCTCGTCGTCGCGGCGGCCACGCATCTGGCCGTGCCGGGCGCCTGGTACGTCGCGGCCGGCGCGTGCGCGGGGCTGATCGCCGCGCTGTGGTGGGAGCCGCGCGATGCCTGATTTCAGCACCGTCGCGACGATCGTGCTGATGGCGTCGACGACTTACCTGTCGCGCATCCTCGGCTACGTGATGCTGCGCAACCGCCCGCTGAGCCCGCGGATGGCCGCCGTGATGGAGAACGTGCCGGGCTGCGTGCTGATCTCGGTGATCGCGCCCGCGTTCGTGTCGACGCGTCCGGCCGATCTGCTCGCGCTCGCCATCACGATCGTCGCGGCCACGCGCCTGTCGATCCTCCCGACCGTCGCGATCGGCGTCGTGTCGGCCGGCGTGCTGCGGCACCTGCTCGGCTAGCGAACGCAGGCCCGCCGCGGCCGGTCGTCGGTGCAGCGGTGCAGCGGTCCAGCGGTCCATTCGACGACGGGCGCGCAAGCGCCCGTTTTCACATCGGCGAGATCGCGCCGAATGCGCGCCGAGACGCGCGCGCCCCGGCGCGCAACGAGGCGCTGCGTGTTGCCGCACGCCGGACCTGCGCGCGCTGCGTCATACTCTTCGGCAATCCGTCGCTTCGCCGCGCGCGCGGCGCGCGGCCCCGGCCGGCCGCCCGCGCACGCGGCGACGATATCCGCAGCCCCATCTCCACGAGGAACGTTCCGATGCAAGAAACCCGCCCGCTGTTCGATCGCGTCCTGCTCACCAACGACGACGGATTCGACGCCCCCGGTCTCGCCGTGCTCGAACGCGTCGCCGCGCAGCTCGCGCGCGAAGTGTGGATCGTCGCGCCGGCCGAGGACCAGAGCGGCACGTCGCACTCGCTGAGCCTGCACGAGCCGCTGCGCGTGCATCGCAAGGACGAACGCCGCTTCGCGGTGCGCGGCACGCCCGGAGACTGCGTCGCGATCGCCGTCAGCCATCTGATGAAGGACGCGCGGCCCGACGCGGTGCTGTCGGGCGTCAATCGCGGCGCGAATCTCGGCACCGAGACCGTGTTCTCGGGCACGGTCGGCGCCGCGATGACGAGCATGCTGCTCGGCGTACCGGCCATCGCACTGAGCCAGGCCTTCACCGATCGGCACGCGGTGCCGTGGGACACCGCGCTTGCGCATGCGCCCGACGTCATCCGCCGGCTCGTCGCGGCCGGCTGGGACAGCGACGTGTGCCTGAACGTGAACTTCCCCGCGCGACCCGCGCAGGACGTGCGCGGCCTGAAGGCGACGAATCAGGGCGCCGGCACGCTGCAGGGCGTCGAAATCGTGTCGGGGCGCGATCCGCGCGACATCGAGTATCACTGGCTGAAACTCGCGCGCGCCCCGCGCGACGACGACGCCGATTCGGAAACGGTCGCGCTCGGCGAAGGCTTCATTTCCGTCACGCCGCTGAAGTTCGAACGCACGCATGATCACGCGCTCGCGCGGCTGCGCTCGAGCATCGGCTGAGTCGCCGGCCGGGCGAGGGTGAGGGCGAGGGCTCACCGACCGTAGCGAGACGCAGCCGGCGATCCTGGCCGCAGCAGACAGCGCTACGCCCCCGATCAGCGGACCGGCAGCCAGCGGCGCCCCGCTACGTCAGATTCAATCCGCCGTCGAGCATGACGATCTCGCCCGTCACGTAGTCGGACGCGACGAGCATCGCGACCGTCTGCGCGACGTCGTCCGGCGTCGCCGCGCGGCGCATCGGTGCACGCTCGCGCCAGAGCTGCTGCGCGTCGGTCCAGTCGGCCGTCAGCGGCGTATCGACGAGCCCGGGCGCAACCGCATTGACGCGGATCGCCGGCGCCAGTGTGCGCGCGAGCAGGCGCGTCGTGTGGTTGAGCGCCGCCTTCGCGGCCGCATACGGAATCGACGCGCCCTTCGGCCGCACACCGGCGTGCGAACTGACGTTCACGACGCAGCCGGCACGGCCGTGCGACGCCGCTTCGAGCAGCGCGGGCTGCGCTTCGGCGACGAGCCGAAACGGCGCGATCGCGTTGATCTCGTACAGCTCGCGCCATACCTCAGGCGTCGCGGCTGCCAGATCGTCGTGCGCGATCGTGCGGCTGATGCCCGCGTTATTGACGAGCACGTCGAGGCGGCCGTGCACCGCGAGCGCATCGCGGATCAGCCTCACGCGTTCGGCATCGTCGGCGAGATCGGCCTGCACGTATGCCGCGCCGAGTTCGCTCGCCATCGCGCGCCCCGTCTCGACCGACCGCCGCGAATGCAGGATCACCGCGTAACCGTCCGCGGCGAGGCGCCGTGCAATCGCCGCGCCGATCCCCGACGTCGATCCGGTGACGAGCGCAACCGGCCGATGCACGCGCGACGCGCGCGGCTCGATGGCGGTTTCGACTTCGGCGTCGACTTCGGCTTCGAGTTCGGTGTCGGGGATCGGGGCGTGCGTCGGCGGGTGGGGCGTGTCCATGGCGGAACCCTGCGGATGGCGATTCCGCATCATAAGCGCGACGCGCACCGCCGCGCGAATCCTGCGCGCGATCGCGGCAGCGCGCGCATCGCACATCGTGCGGCCGCCGCCATCGCGCGAGCGCGTTACGGCTGTGTCGGCAAGTCGACGAAGTCTTCGAGCGGCCCGGCGACATACAGCCGCTTGCCGACCCGCGGGTATTCGCATACGTCGTGCTCGAGCCGCTGCCCGACGACGATCAGTTCGAGCGGCGTATCGCCGGTGTTCTGCAGCGTATGCGCTTCGCCGCCGCGCGCGAAGCCGAGAAAATCGCCCGGTCCGACCGCTTCGCGGCGCTCGCCGATCGTCACGGTGCCGTTGCCGGACAGCACGTAGACGCACTCTTCCTCGTACAGATGCCGGTGATATTCGGCGGACTCGTGGCCCGGCATCAACGTGATCAGATGAAAGCCGAGCTGTGTGATGCCGGTCAGATCGCCGAGCGCCTTGCGCAGCCGTACGGCATTGGGATTGAGCGGATGAACCGCGCGTGTCGGTTCCATCTTCGCGATGTCGGCAGCCTTCAGCAGCTCCCGCGGGGGTGTCGTCGACATGGGGATCTCGCAAGCGTCGGGAATGCAGCGGTTGAACGAACCGGCCGGCATGGCGCCGGCCGGCCGACGATTGTCCGCCATTTTCTCGTGCGCGTCGCGACCTCCCGTTCGCCACCGCCGCCGGCGGCATGCGGCCGCGTGCTAGCGCGCGCAGTCGACGAGCAGGTTCGCGAGCACCGACGCGCCTTGCGCGAGATGGACGGGATCTGCGTCCTCGGCCTCGTTGTGGCTGAGGCCGGCCTTGCACGGGACGAACACCATCGCGCTCGGTGCGACGTACGACAGGTTCACCGCATCGTGCCCGGCGCCGCTGAACATCTCGAGATACGGATAGCCGGCCGCGATCGTTGCCTGCCGCACACGTTCGATGCATGCCGCGTCGAACGCGATCGGGTCGTACTCGGCGATGCGCTGCACGTCCACGTGCGTGCCGCGCAGCGCGGTGCGCTCCGTGCAGATCGCGCCGATATCGGCGACGAGCCGCTGCAGCGCCGAGCGCGACGGATGACGCACGTCGACGCTGAAGCGCACCTGCCCCGGTATCGTGCTCGGCGAGTTCGGCTGGCACGCGAGATGGCCGACCGTCACGCGCGCATCGGCGTCGAAGCCGTGCCCGTGCTCGACGATCGCGGCGATCATCGCGGCCGCGACGCCCATTGCGTCCTTGCGCACACTCATCGGCGTCGTGCCGGCATGCGACTCGAAACCGGTCACCGTGACGTCGAGCTCGACGATGCCCTGCACGCCGGTCACGACGCCGATCGGCACGCCCGCGTTCTCGAGCACGGGCCCCTGCTCGATATGCGCTTCGAAGTACGCCTTCGGCATCTGCCGCTCGCGCGCAGGGCCCGCGAAGCCCGTGCGTTCGAGCTCGTCGCCGAGCCGCACGCCGGTGTGCATGCAGGGCCGCGCGAGCGCGTCGTCGAGGTCCAGCTTGCCCGCATAGACGGCCGAACCCATCATGCCGGGCGTGAAGCGCGAACCCTCTTCGTTCGTCCATGCGACGACGTCGATCGGATGCCGCGTCGCGATGCCGTGCTCGTTCAGCGTGCGGATCGCCTCGAGGCCCGCGAGCACGCCATAGACGCCGTCGAAGCGGCCGCCGAGCGGCTGCGTGTCGAGATGGCTGCCGCACATCACGGCCGGCGCATCCGGCTCCGTGCCGGGCCGCCGCGCGAACAGGTTGCCGATCGGATCGATGCGGATCTCGCAGCCGGCCGCCTCGCACCATGCGATGAAGCGGCGCCGGCCGCGCACCTCGTCGTCGCTCAGCGCGAGCCGGCAGCTGCCGCCGCGCGCGGTCGCGCCGATCGTCGCCATCTCCATCAGCGAATCCCACAGTCGTTGCCGGTTGACGCGCATCATCGCCGTCGCTCCTGAAAAGCCCCGAGCATATACACTCGGTCCGATAAGGAAAATCCAAGATTTTCTTGCAGACGATAACTTCTTCTTGTCACTCCGATGAAGCTCAAGCAGCTCAGTGCATTCCTCGCCGTCGCCGAGCACCGCACGATCCGCGGCGCCGCCCGCGCGCTCGGCGTCACGCAGCCGGCCGTCAGCGGCATCGTGCGCGAGCTCGAAGGCGAGCTCGGCGTGCCGCTCGTGATGCGCAGCGTCAAGGGCGTCGCCTTGACCGATTACGGCAGCGCCTTCGCGATCCGCGCGCGGCGCATCGTCGAGGAGATCCAGCGCACGCGCGACGAAATCGAGCAGTTGCGGCTCGGCACGACCGGCTCGGTGTCGATCGCAGTCAGCCCGACCGTCGCGCTGACGATCCTGCCGCACGCCTTCGATGCGTTCACGCGCGCGCTGCCCGGCGCGGCGGTCAATATCGACGACGCGCTGACGGCGACCGACCTCGCGCGACTGCGCGACGGCTCGCTCGATTTCATCGTCACGCATCAGCTGTCGGACGCGCTGCCGGACGCCGACGAATTCGCGAGCATTCCGCTGTTCCGCACCGCGTTCGTCGTGGTCGCCCGCAGCCGGCATCGGCTGGCCCGCGCGCGTTCGCTGCGCGAGCTCGGCGACGCGCGCTGGTGCGTGCCGCGCTATGGGGACGGCGGCGACGATCTGATCCGGTCGATCTTCGTTCCGCGCGGGATCGAGATGCCGAAGCGGATCGTGCAGTGCCCGTCGTTCGCGGCGACGCTCGGGCTCGTGTCGCGGACGGACGCACTCGGCGTCTTCGCGCGGCCGCTCGCGGACGTCGAGCGCGGCTCGCGCCGGCTCGTCGTGCTCGATCTCGTCGAGCCGCTGCCGGCGCTGACCGTCGCGATCGTGATGCGGCGGCACGCGCTGCTGACGCCGGCCGCGCTGAGGTTGATCGACTGTTTGAAGGCGGCGGCGGATGTGTTCAGGGGTGGCGCAGACGGAGACAGCGACGGCGCGTGATACACGTCGGCGCACGGACACGGGGGCAGACGCGTCGCGCGGCATGGCGTGCAACGCACGGGCCGGACAGTCGGTCTGCAGATCGGCTTCGGCCGGCGACGGCGGCGCAATCGATGGGCCCGCACCCACGCACCGTTGGCCGGGCCGAAATCCTGCGCGCGGATCGCCTTCGCGGTGTTGCGGGACTCGCTCTAACGGGCGATGACGCGCGCAAGATTCAGCAAGGCAAGCGCGATAACCCAGCGCCCGTCACGCTCGCTCGGCGACGCTGCGGCGACCTGATCGTCAGGCTGCGCGACGGCCTCTTTATCAACCCAAGTGCGCCCTGACGCCCGACGGAACGCGTAGCGCTGTTCCCGCTCACGCGTACGTTCATTGTTGATGAAAGCGCGACACACGACGATATCGTTTCTCGAATATATCGCGTCATTCCAATTGAAATGTGTTTATTGATTCGGATCGTTTCTGTTTTCGATTTTCTGAATGACTTCCATTCCCGGCCAAATATTTTCTTATTTATTTTTTGCCATGCTGATTTAACCGTGTTTCAAAAGGCAAACGTTTGCGCAACACGGTGAAACATCTCATTCATCGATCTCCAGGAGGAAAGCATGGCCGACTCTCAAACGTCCTCGAATCGTGGCGGCGAATTCTCGATCCCGCCGAACACCGATTTCCGCGCGATTTTCTTCGCGAATGCGGCCGAACAGCAGCACATCAAGCTGTTCATCGGCGACAGCAACGAACCGGCCGCGTATTACAAGCTCACCACGCGCGACGGCCCGCGCGAGGCCACGCTGAATTCGGGCAACGGCAAGCTGCGCTTCGAGGTGACGGTCAACGGAAAGGCATCGGCCACCGACGCGCGGCTCGCGCCGATCACCGGCAAGAAATCGGACGGCTCGCCGTACACGGTCAACTTCGGGATCGTCGTGTCGGAGGACGGCCACGACAGCGACTACAACGACGGCATCGTCGTGCTGCAGTGGCCGATCGGCTGACGAGCCGGCCGCCGGCATCGCCGTCGCGACCGGGCCGAGCGCAGCGAAGCCGGATTCCACGCAGCTTCTCCTGCATCCTGCGCACCTGCGCGCACGCGGCGCAGCAATCGTGCATGTGACATCCGCATGCACACCGACATTCCATCGAGACCATCAAGACGAGAACGACATGCAACAACCGTTTACCCATGACGATCTTTACGCGCTACTGCAACTCGCCGGCAACGATGCCAAGGCCGTGCAAGCGAACGGCGACCAGGCGGTGCTCGACCGGATGCGCCAGTTCATGACCGCGCAGCTCGTCGAGAAGCTGCCGCAGTACGACGTGTTCGTCGACATCGCGACCGTTCCGTACAGCTTCGACGTCGGCAGCTGGCAGAACAAGGTGAAGACCGACGCGGCCGGACAGGTGGTCGCATACACAGTCACGTGGGCCGGCGCGCCCGGCGTGCTGCCGGGCGCAGCGGCGAAGTTCGGCGTCGGCGCGGTAGTCAACTATTTCTCGAAAGCGACGCCGCAGCCGCAACCCGCGCAGCCGGATACCGCGACCGCCGGCGGCGGCGAACGCGACGGCGTGTTCAATCTGCCGCCGAACATCGCATTCGGCGTGACCGCGCTGGTCAACTCGTCCGCACAGCAGACGATCGAGGTCTTCGACGACGACGACCCGAAGCCAGCCGCGACATTCCAGGGCGCCGGCACGCATAACACGAACCTGAACACGCAGATCGTGAACTCGGGCAACGGCAAGGTGCGCGTGGTGGTCACGGTGAACGGCAAGCCGTCGAAGATCGGCTCGCGCCAGGTCGACATCTTCAAGAAGGCGTACTTCGGACTGGTCGCTTCGGAAGACGGCACGGACGGCGACTACAACGACGGGATCGCGATCCTGAACTGGCCGCTCGGTTGAACGGGCAGTCGCTGCGGCGGACACGCGCCCGCCGGCAGGCTCCGGTCCCGTCCGAGAGGCGTGCGGCGATCCCCTCGAAAGCGCGATCGCCGCGCGCCGGCTCAGATGCGGACGGGCGACGATGGCCGGCGGCGCGGCTATTTTTCCCCGCATCGGCGCGGGCGCATGCGCTGCTGCGCGCATCGCTTGCCGGCGTCTGCCGACGCTGCCTCATGCGAGCGTCGAGCGCCCGCCCGTGAGCGACGGGCCCGGCATCACCACGTCCATCGCACGCCCGCATGCCTGATGATCGTGCGCCGGTGCTCGCCGCCGAGGTTCGTCAGGTAGCTGACCGCCGCATACATACTGCCGCGCTTCGTCCACTGCGCGACAAGCCCGGCACCGATCTGCGCGGCGGTCTGCCCGGCCTGCGAGCCGATCGCCGTCGAGCCGCGGAACGTCGTCCTATCGTCACTGCCGAACGCGCAGCACATTCGCACCGCGATAAGCGAATGCCGAATCCAGCGCCGAACTTCCCCGTCTTTTCGACGAATTGAATCGAATCGCGGCGTGTTAGGTTCAGTTCCGGCTACCCAGCCTGTTCAAACAATCCCAATCACAAGACCAGAAGACCAAACGATGAAAACCCTTTTCCGTCATGCCGCGCTGGCATGGATAACGATCGGCTTCCTGTCGGGCTGCGCAAGCAGCGTGACGCGCGACGCGAGCAGCTCGGCCACGGCGCCCGTCACCGCGTCGACGGCGCACTTCGGTACGAAACCCGTGATCGTGAACGTCACGCTCGACGACACCGCGCGGGAAGAACTCAAAGACAACCTGAAGTTCGACGCGAAAAAGCTGCAGGAGAAACTCGAAACCGCCCTGGACGCGCGCAAGCTGCTCGCCAAAGCCGATTCGCCCGATGCGATGCACCTGAACGTCGAAGTCACCGGCATTCGCGTGCGGTCGAGCTTTTCCGCGGTCATGTTCGGCTTCATGGCCGGCAACGATCATGTGAACGGCACCGTGACGCTCGCCGATGCCGACAATCGTCCGGTCGACCGCTTCAAGGTGTCGGCATCGTACGCGCTCGGCGGCATCGCCGGCATCGACAGCATGCGCATGGACTGGCTGTACGAGAAATTCACCGAGCAGACGCTCGCCACGCTCGATCCGGCCACCGCTGCGCAGCAGGCCGCCGCTGCAACGGGCAAGTCGAAGCTGTAATAGCGGACGTCCGGCGGATCGCGTCATCGCGGCCCGCCGGGCGCCTCCGAGGCTGCCGGCTCGTCGCTCGACGCACTGCGCCGGGTCGTCGCGGCGCGCGATGCCCTTCTCCGAGGCAACAGCCTGAACAGCAGCAGCGGATCCGCGCGATCGTGCCGAACGACGGCACGAAGCGGAAAGCCCGCCGCCCGCGACGATTCGCCGGTCCTCGGCCGCACACGACCGATCGTCCCCGCGCGCTCGTGAGGCACCGTTCCCCCGCTACCGCCCCCGGCATCCGCTAGAATTGCGGGCACGTGCGACACCGTCGCCACCCGATCCACCCTCTGCATCGACGCGGTCCGCGCGACCGCCGGTGCGGCCCGCGCCCGAGCCGCGCGAGTGCCGCGCTTCGCTGCCACGCCCGCCCGGGCGCCCTCAACCGAATTCAGCTGGAGAAAGACCGTGTTTACCTGCCGAAACCAGAGCTGCGGCACGCAGTGGGAGACGTCCGACGTCGTGATCAAGGACGAAGGCCAGGGCCTGCTGTTCCGCTGCCCGCTGTGCGGCGCCCGCAACTATGTCGAACGCTTCGAAGACGACGAAGGCAATGTCGTCTACGAGCAAATGGAAGGCCGCCCCTACCTCGGAGACCTGTCTTGACGCAACCGACCGCCACGCCGTTCAGCGCGCTGCCGCTGACGCCCGCCATGCTGGCCAATCTCGAGCAGCTCGGCTATGTCGACATGACGCCGATCCAGGCTGCGAGCCTGCCGATCGCGCTCGCCGGCCACGACCTGATCGCGCAGGCGAAAACGGGCAGCGGCAAGACCGCCGCGTTCTCGCTCGCGCTGCTGTCGCGCCTCGATGCCCGCCGTTTCGACGTGCAGGCGATGATCCTGTGCCCGACGCGCGAACTCGCGGACCAGGTCGCGCAGGAGGTGCGCCGCCTCGCACGCGCAGAGGAAAACGTGAAGGTGCTGACGCTCTGCGGCGGGACGCCGATGCGTCCGCAGGCGCAAAGCCTCGAGCACGGCGCGCATATCGTGGTCGGCACGCCGGGCCGCATCATGGATCACCTCGATCGCGGCAATCTGCACCTCGATGCGCTGAACACGCTCGTGCTCGACGAAGCGGACCGCATGCTCGACATGGGCTTCTTCGACGACATCGCCAAGGTCGCGCGCCAATGTCCGCCGACGCGGCAGACGCTGCTGTTCTCGGCAACCTACCCGGAAGGCATCGCGAAACTGAGCCAGCAGTTCCTGCGCAACCCGAAGGAAGTGAAGCTCGAAGAGCGCCACGACGACAGCAAGATCCGTCAGCGCTTTTACGAAGTGACCGAAACCGAGCGGCTGCATGCGGTCGGCATGTTGCTGAACCATTACCGGCCGGTCAGCACGATCGCGTTCTGCAATACCAAGCAGCAATGCCGCGACCTGATCGACGTGCTGCACGCGCAGGGCTTCCACGCGCTGGCACTGCACGGCGAGCTCGAACAGCGCGAACGCGACCAGGTGCTGATCCAGTTCGCGAACCGCAGCTGCTCGGTGCTCGTCGCGACCGACGTCGCCGCGCGCGGGCTCGACATCGCGCAGCTCGAAGCGGTGATCAACGTCGACGTGACGCCCGACCCCGAGGTGCACGTGCACCGGATCGGCCGCACGGGCCGCGCCGATCAGGCAGGCTGGGCGCTGAGCCTTGCGAGCATGGACGAGATGGGCCGCGTCGGCGCGATCGAGCAGGCGCAGAAGCGCGACGTCGAATGGCGGCCGCTGTCCGAGCTGACGCCCGCCAGCGACGCGCCGCTGCTGCCGCCGATGGAGACGCTGCAGATTCTCGGCGGACGCAAGGACAAGATCCGTCCCGGCGACGTGCTCGGCGCGCTGACCGGCGATGCGGGATTCGACGGCAAGCAGATCGGCAAGATCAACGTGACCGAGTTCTCGACCTACGTCGCAGTCGAGCGCGGTATCGCCCATGACGCGCTGCGCAAGCTCAATGCGGGGAAGATCAAGGGCAAGCGCGTGAAAGTCAGACTGATGGACGAGTAAGCGCCGCGCCGCCCGCGCGGCCGGCGCTCAGGCGAGCGCCGGATAGCCGTGCACGGCCGCGTCCTGCGCGAAGCGCTGGATCACGTCGTAATCGCCCGGCGACAACCGTTCGAAACCGCGCAGCCGCAATGCACGCGCCCGCGCGGCATCGGCCTTCACCGCACTCGCGAGCGCGTCGCGCAACGCGTCGGCCTGCGCTTCGCCGAGCGCGCGCGACGCGATGAACGGCAACCCCGGCGCGGATGCCGTCATGTCGATCACGCGCACGTCGTTCAACAGCGCCGGCAGCGCATCGCGCACATAGGCGAACGTCACGCAGTCGATCGCCGCGCAATCGGCTTCGCCGGCGCCGAGCGCACGCAGCACGTTCAGATGCGAACCGAACGACGTGACCGAACCGAAGAACCGGCCGTCGTGCGCATGCGGTGCCACCGCGTGTCGGAACGCGTTCATCCCGCTGTGCGAATCCGCTCCGTTGCACGCCGCACGCAGGCCGCGACACGCGGCGAGCGTCGTCACGCCGCCGGCATGTACGCGCGCCGACACGACGAGCACGCTGCGATACTCGGCGCCGCTGCAGCCGTCGGCGTCGAAAGCGGGCGTCGCGATCAGTTGCACCGCGTCGCGCAGCCCGAGCATCCGATAGGGAAACCCGCAAGTCTGCGACAGCAGCAGATCGCCGCGCCGCCATAGCGCGAGCAGATCGCCGAACGGTTCGTGCAGCACGCGGACGTCGGCCGGGCCACCGGCCTTCGCGAAGGCGTCGAGCGCATCGCGCAGCAATGCAAGCCACAGCGCAGCGTGGTGTGGCGTCACGTTATACATCGGCAGTGCGGCGGTCCATTGGCTCATGCGGGCATTCTACGCACACCGATACGTCGCGAGACTACGTGCGATCCCGAATTTCGATGCACGGGGTGCATTTGCAGGTGCATCCCGCGCGCGGAGCGCGGCCGCGGTGCGAAGCTTTGCGCGCTTGCCGCGATAAGCAAATGCAAATCGATTGGTTGGCCACGCAACGTTCGCCGCGTTACGTTCGGAACCTTGCGGACGCGCGCTCGCGCACCACGGCGGTGCACGACGACGTTGTCCCGTTCCGTCCTTCCGATGATTTCGTTCGGCCGCCCGGGCCGCGCCATCGCGCGCAGCCGGCTTCGCGGCCGCTGCGCTTCAGCACCATGGCCGAATATTTCGACGTCGACCACGCGCGCGCGATTGCCGCGCTCCGCACACGTTTCACTGCCCGCACGGAATGGCCGACCTGGCTGCTGATCGTGGCCGTCTACGGCGGCTGGCTCGCGGTGCTGCTCGCCGTGCGCGCGCACGCGCTGTCGCTCGCGGCCGCGACGCCGCCGCTGATCCTGCTCGGCGCATGGCATCTGTCGCTGCAGCACGAACTGCTGCACGGCCATCCGACGCGTTCGATCCATGTGAACAAACTGCTCGGCTATCCGCCGCTCACGGTCTGGTATCCGTATACGGTCTATCGCGAGACGCATCTGCGTCATCATCGCGACGACGATCTCACCGTGCCGGGCATCGACCCCGAAACGAACTACGTGTCGCGCGCGTGCTGGGCGCGGTTGCCGCGCTGGCGCCGCGTGCTGTCGAGCGCACGCAATACGTTCGCCGGCAGGCTGCTGGTCGGGCCGCCGACGAGCGTCGCGGCGATGCTGGGCGACGCGTGCGCCGCGTTTCGGCGCGGCGAATGGCGCGACCTGCCGATGTGGGCGACCCACGTCGCATGCGTCGCGGCACTTCTCGTCTGGCTCGACCGCACGATCGGCGTGCCGTGGTGGTACTACCTGGTTGCGGTCACGTGGCCCGCGCAGTCGCTCGCGATGATCCGCTCGCTCTACGAGCATCGCGCCGCGCGCAATCCGAAGGCGCGCATCGCGATCAACGAGGCCGGTTTCGCGATGCGGCTGCTGTACCTGAACAACAACTACCATCTCGTCCATCACGATCTGCCGGCGCTGCCGTGGTACGACCTGCCGCACGCCTACCGGATGCGGCGCGACGCGTACCGGCAAAAGTGTGACGGATTCGTGATCCGCCGCGGCTATGCCGAACTGTTGCTGCGCCACGCGTGGCGGCCGACCGATGCGCCGGTCCATCCGTTCGATCAGGGCACGGCGTCGCTGTCGACGGGCAGTGGCGCCCGAATCGCGGCCGTCGACGGGTATCTGCAGATCAGCACGTAAGCGCAGTCGGGAATTGTCAATTTCGGCGGCAGCGCCCAGAATGACGGCACCTCGTCGCACCCGCCACGATCGGTCCGATCGCCTTCCACGCGCCGAGCCGCCATTTCCCCGACGACAATGCAACCGAATACCCCGACCAGCGCGCCGCGCGCGATCGGCCAGGACTGGTCCGTTTCCGCCGTGACCGCCGGCTTTCTCGCGGTACTGATCTCGTACGCGGGCCCGCTCGCGATCTTCTTTCAGGCGGCGCAGGCCGCACATGCGTCCGACGCGATGGTCACGTCGTGGGTATGGGCGATCTCGATCGGCGCAGGTGTGTCGGGGCTGTTCGCGAGCTGGAAGCTGAAAGTACCGGTCGTCACCGCGTGGTCGGCACCGGGCACGGCGCTGCTCGTCGGGCTATTTCCGCAGCTGACGCTGAATCAGGCGGTCGGCGCGTACATCACGGCCGCGCTGATCATCCTGCTGATCGGCATCAGCGGCTACTTCGACCGGCTCGTGCGCCACATCCCGCGCGGCATCGCGTGCGGCATGATGGCCGGCATCCTGTTGCCGTTCGGCATGCACGCGTTCGCGGCGGCCTCCGCGCAGCCGGTGCTCGCGTTCGGGATGATCGCCGCGTACGTGATCTTCAAGCGGCTGCTGCCGCGCTACAGCATCGTGCTCGTGCTGCTGACGGGCGCCGCGCTCGCGATGCTGCTCGGGATGACGCATCCTACGCTCGGGTCGCCGAGCATCGCGCGGCCCATATTCATCGCGCCCGAATGGACGCTCGGCACGACGCTGAGCCTCGCGCTGCCGCTCGTCGTCGTGAGCCTGACGGGCCAGTTCCTGCCGGGGATGACGATCCTGCGCGTGTCCGGCTATCGGACGCCCGCTCGCCCGATCATCACCGCGACGAGCATCATGTCGCTCGTCGTCGCGTGCTTCGGCGGCATCACGATCGTCGTCGCGGCGATCACGGCCGCACTGTGCACCGGCAAGGACGCGCACGAGGATCCGGACCGCCGCTACGTCGCCGGCATCGCGAACGGCGTGATCTATCTGATCGCCGGGATTTTCGCGGGCTCGATCGTCGCGATGTTCTTCGCGCTGCCGAAGGCGTTCGTCGCGATTCTCGCCGGGCTTGCGCTGATCGGTGCGATCGGCGCGAACGTGCACGGCATCTTCGAGGACGAAAGCCATCGCGAGGCATCGCTGATCACATTTCTCGCGACGGCGTCAGGGATGACGTGGCTCGGGCTCGGCTCCGCGTTCTGGGGGATCGTGATCGGCTCGCTGTCGTATGCGGTGCTGAACCGCATGCGCCGATAGGCCCGCGCCGCCGCATCGATACGGGCGGCACGGGTTGCCTTACGTGCGCGCTGCCTGCGCTCGCGCATGCATATGCAGCAGCGCCGCGAGCGCATCGGCCAGCATCGTCGTGCCGAAGCGCCGCTCCGAACCGCGTTCGACGTCGATCCGGCCCGCGTTGTGCACGTCGTATAAATCGACGATCAGTTCCGCATGACGCGCGCTGAGCCCCGCGCGCAACAGCGTCGGCGTCCAAGCGTCGCGCGGTAGCGGATGCGCGGCGATGTCGCGTGCGGCCGCCGCGCCGAGCGCCGCCGCGATGTCACGCACACTGACGCGGCACGGCCCTTCGACGCTGACGATGCGCAGCGTGCTCGCCCGCTCGACATGTTCGGTCAGCAATTGCGCGGCGATCTCGCCGACGTCCGGTGCCCAGACCGCCGGAAACATGCGATCGACCGGATGATGCAGGCTCGGCAGCGCGCCGGTCGCGAGCGCCAGCGGCAGCATGCGCGCCCAGTTCTGCAGATGCTCGGCCGAGCGCAGCAGCGTCAGTTGCGTCGGAACCGTTTTCAGTCGCGCCTCGAAATCGCGGAACACGCGCGTGATGCCGGTGTTGCCCTCGAGTTCCGCGCCATAGTCGGACAGTGCCAGCAGCACGTCGGGCGGATGCGCGCCGAGCGCCTCCACGGCGACCTCGATCGTGCGCGCCATCGTCGCGGCCGGATCGGCGTCGCGCGTCGGCACCGGACACAGCATCTGCACCGCATGCGCACCGTCGAGCGCGGCGGCCACCGCGCGCGGATCGGCGAGATCCGCGATCGCGACATCGCAGCCGAGTTGCGCGAAGCGCTCGCGGTCGCGCGAATCGCGCAGCACCGCACGCACCGGATGGCCGGCCGCCCGCAGCGCCGTTACCGTCGCCTGGCCGACATGGCCCGATGCACCGAAGATCACGAACATGTTTCGCTCCTGTCGCGAGAAGATGCGGCGATTGTCGGGCCGCGTGGCGCGCGTGGCGCGCATGAACGGATGATCGCGACAGGAAAGGATGACGATGTCGGATGCGGATCGTCGCAGCGGGCGGCGCGGCGGCGAAGCCCGAAGCCAACCGCCGGCCGCGCCGAACGCTACCGTTGCGGCGCGTTCGCTTCTGCGGCTTCTTCGCCGCCGCGATCGCCGACGAGCCGCAACGTCGTCGCGCGCACGCCCGATCGCGCGATTTCCGCGGGCGTCGCGCCGAGCACGCGGTTCATCCAGTTCGCCATATGGCTCTGATGCGCAAAGCCGGCCTCGAGCGCGATCTGGCTGAGGGTGAGCCGCCCTTCGAGCAGCAGCGCCTTCGCGCGCTCGACGCGCCGGCGCACCACGTACTGATGCACGGGCATCCCGATCGTCTCGCGAAACAGCACCTTGAAGTGCGGCACGCTGATCGACACGAGCGCCGCGAGTTCGGTCAGTGTCAGACGACGGTCCAGATGCGCGTCGACATAGTCGATGACACGTGCGGCCGCCTGCGGCGACAGCATCCGGCGCCGCTCGCGAAACTGCGGCTGCGCATCGATCAGCCGCGCGACGAGCGCAGTGCACAGGCTCTCCGCGTACAGCGGATCCGACGCATCTTCCGCTTCGAGTTCAGCCGCCATGGCCCACGCGATGTGCTGTAGCCGCGGATCGCGCACCTGCATCCGGCGGCGGATCTGCGCGCGCGACGGCGTCAGTTCGAGCTGCTCGGCCGTGCGGCGCACGAACGCGTCGTCGAGCGTGATGTGCAGGATCCGGCAGTCGGCGCTGTCCGTCCACCGGCCGGGCAGCCCGGCCGGAATCACGTCGATGTCGCCGTGCGCCTGAATGCGCGACATGCGCTGACCGTCGCACGCGCAGTCCGCGCGCACCGGTGCGCCGACATGCACGCCGATCCGGTGATGATCCGCCGCCGGAATCCGGTACGTGCCCGCGCGAATGCCGAGCAGCGCGGCGCCGAAACCGCGCCAGCCGCGGCCGCGGCTCGAGCGCAGGCTGACCGGCACGCCGTCGTCCGGCGCTGCCGTGTGGATCGGGTCGCTCATGGCGGCTCTCCCGGGAACGGATGTCGATCGCGCATTGTGACGCGTTTTCGGAACGCGTGCCGGGCCTGCACGGCCCGCTCGGCGCGCGCCGAAAAAAATCATCCGTTTCTGCTCGGAGCATCCACGCGTGCGCGCGAGCGCGCGCGGTGCCGCTTACGATCGCGGCATCCGGCATCCGGCATCCGGCATCCGGCATCCGGCATCCAAGGAGAGCGTCATGCGTGAATGTTGCCTGTCCCGCGCCGCCTGTGCGACACGATCGCGCGCCGCCGCGCCGCGCATCGGCGGCCCGCTTGCGGGGATCGGTAAATGGTGTGCGCGCGTCGTCGGCTGGCATCGGCTCGAACGGCTGCTTGCATCGATCCCCGATAGCAACGACGACTTCGGCCTCGGCTGACACGGAACCCGCGCCGCCGCCCGCCCGTCATTTGCGTCGCCGCTCGTGCGACGCGCTCGTCGCGCCGTCGATCACCGGCGCGCCCTGCCGGATCAGGAAATCGCGGAACAGCCCTGTCACCTGCGAGATGCGGCGATCGGCAACCGTGACCACGTACCACTCGCGCTCGATCGGGTTGCCCGGAAACGGCAACTGCTTGAGCAGCCCCGTACGCAGTTCGAGCGCGCATGCATGCAGCGACAGGAACGCGACGCCGAGGCCCGCCTCGGCCATCTGCTTGATCGCTTCGTTGCTCGACAGTTCGGAGCCCACATGGAAGCGGTAGCCGGAGGTCTTGAACAGGCTCTCGACCGTCGAGCGCGTGCCCGCGCCACGCTCGCGCACGAGCAGGTGCGCCGATTCGAGATCCTTCAGCGCGACGCGCTTGCGCTGCATCAGCGGATGATCGGGCGCCGCGACGAACACCATCGGATGCTTCGCGAATTCGACCGCATGCGTGCGCAGCTCCTTCGGCGCGCTGCCCATCACCGCCAGATCGATTTCATGCGTCGCGAGCATCCGGATGATGTCGTCGCGGTTGCCGACCTTGAAGTACGTCTTCACGTGCGGCCGCGTCGCAGTGAATTTCACGAGCAACGGCGGAATCAGGTATTCAGCCGTCGTGATCGCGCCGATCCGCAGCGTGCCGCCTAGATCGCCGGTCAGCGCGGCGACTTCGTCGCCGGCTTCGCTCCACAGATGCAGGATCTCGCGTGCATAGCGCGCGACGATCTCGCCGGCCGCCGTCAGCTGCACACCGCGCCCCACGCGCTGCAGCAAGGCGGCGCCGACCGCCTCCTCGAGCAGCCGCACCTGCAGCGACACGGCCGGCTGCGTGAGGTTCAGTTCTTCGGCCGCGCGCGACACGCTGCCGAGCCGCGCAATCATGTCGAGCGCCTTCAGCTGCCGGAACGTCGCGGTCTTTCCTATAAGTGAATACATATGAGTCGCTTATAAACATTGAATTGTTCGATGGGTTGCCAAACTATATCGTCGGTTCCTGAGCAATGTCATCCCGATATTCGTCATCGGCAGGAGCCCGAACATGGACAACACCACGCCTCTCGTTGCCGCGCCCGCCGCACCGCGTGTGCCGCGCATCGTCATCGTCGGCGGCGGCGCCGGCGGCCTGCATCTCGCGACGCGCCTCGGCGACACGATCGGCCGCCGCGGCCACGCCGAAGTCGTACTCGTCGACCGCTATCCGACGCACTTCTGGAAGCCGCTGCTGCACGAAGCGGCATCGGGCCATCGCGATCCGGCGTCGCACACGATCGAATATGCGGCGCAGGCGAAGCGGCACGGCTTCCGCTTCGTGCAGGGCGCGCTGCAACGCGTCGATCGCGCGGTGCGCATCGCGACGATCGGCGCGGTGCACGACGCGGACGGCACCGAAATCCTGCCGGCGCGCACGCTCGCCTACGACGATCTGGTGCTCGCGGTCGGCAGCGTCACGAACTTCTTCGGCGTGCCGGGCGCCGCGCGCCATGCGCTGCCGCTCGAAAACCTCGATCAGGCCGAGGACTTCCGCCGCAAATTTCTCGCGGCCTGCACGAAGGCGAACCATCGCGCCGAGCAGCAGCCGGCGCAGCCTGCCGCGCCGGTCAGCATCAGCGTGATCGGCGCGGGCGCGACGGGCGTCGAACTCGCGGCCGCGCTGCGTCACGCGGTCCAGCAGCTGACGACGTATCGGTTCAAGGCGCTCGACGCCGCGCGCGACGTGCGTATCCGCCTGATCGAAGGCGCGCCGCGCGTTCTGCCGGCGCTCGACGCACGGCTGTCGGACAAGATGCACGCGCAGCTGCGCGCGCTGAACGTCGACGTGCTGACCGATACGCGCGTCGCCGAAGTCGGCGCCGATGCGGTGACGATCGCGAGCGGCGAACGGCTCGCGAGCGACATCACGATCTGGGCCGCCGGCGTCGCGGGGCCGGCGATCCTGCGCGAACTCGACGGCATCGCACTCAACCGGTCGAATCAGGTGATCGTCACCGATACGCTGCAAACGCCCGACGATCCGCACGTGTATGCGTTCGGCGACTGCGCCGCGTGTCCGTCGAACGGCGCAAGCGGCTGTCTGCCGCCGCGCGCGCAGGTTGCGCATCAGCAGGCCGTCTATCTGAGCCAGGCGTTCGCGCGCCGCATCGCCGGCAAGCCGGTCGCCGGCTTCACATTCCGCGATGCCGGCACGGTCGTGTCGCTCGGACATGCAGGCGCCGTCTATCAGGCCGAACTCGGCGTGCGCTCGCGTTCGCTGATCGTCGACGGGCTCGCCGCGATCGGGCTGTACAAGTTCCTGTATCGCATGCACCTGTTCAGCGTGTACGGCATCAAGCGCGCACTGTTCCAGTCGCTGAGCCACTGGCTGCAAAGCCGCAATCAGCCGTCGATCAAGCTGCACTGAGGCGCCGACGTGCGCGATGCGAAAAAAGCGGCGTACCGCGACTGTCGCACGGTACGCCGCCTTTTTTTCGCATGGCGAATTCCCCACCCCGTTGCCATGCACGATTCGCGTGCATCACATTGAACCCCGTCAATGCGAGGCACGGCGCGGTCGCACACGCGATTCGGCCGCATGGCACGCGGGCATTGCGTTTGCCCGGCATTCATTAGCCGAACCCTATGAGTCGGGTAAAAAGATTAATTGGTTGGGCGTTTCGGTTCGACGCTAAGGTGTTCGGCATTCCCGTCAGCGAACGGACCGTCACGTCTCTGGAGAGGAATCATCGTGGTCATCGAAGCCATCGTCACCCGACTCGACGCCGCATTCGAACAAATCGAAGCGACACCCGATTCGCGCGAAGCGCGTCATCAGCGCGATGCCATCATCCAGTGGCTCGACAGTGCATCGGAGCACGGCTATCGGCTCGGGCTCGTCACGACGCTGCCGGCCGCGCGACTCAGCGACATGTTCGAAGGTCAGTTCGGGCGTGCGAATCTCGACCGCTTCTCGGTCGTGGTCAGCGACGCGGATCAGCCCGATCGCGCCGCGAACCAGCATCCGTTCGACGTCGCGCTGCAGGCCCTCGGCGTGCCGCCCGAGCGTGCCGCCGCCCTCGCGAGCAGCGAACCGGAACGCCGCGAAGCCGAGAATTTCGGGCTGTCGCATTGCATGCGCATCACCGACACCGTGCGCGCGATCGCGCCGGCCGGCGTGCACTGAGCACGCCGCCGAGGTCGGTCGTCACGCGGCGTGCACGCCGCACCGACTCCGCTTCATCCCGCCATCAGGACGACGCGCCGCCGTGCGCAGCAGCAGGTGCGGCCGCGTCCGTCGACGTCGCGTTTTGCACCATCGCGACACCCAAGCCGAGATTCAACACGGCGATGACGACCGCGGCCGCGATTGCGGTCCAGCGCATCGCCGGACGCGTGACGAACTCGCCCATGATGTCGCGGCGCGCGGTGAAGTAGACGAGCGCGGCCATCGGCACCGGCAGCACGAACGACAGCACGACCTGACTGATCAGCAACGCCTGCGTCGCGTCGACACCGAGCCCGACGACGATGAAGGCGGGCACCATCGTCACGAGCCGCCGCAGCCACACCGGCATCCGGAAGCCGACGAAGCCCTGCATGATCATCTGTCCGGCGAGCGTGCCAACCGCCGAACTTGAAATGCCGGAGCTCATCAGCGACACGAGAAAGAATGCGGCGGCCGTCGTGCCGAGCAGCGGCGTCAGCGTGTGATACGCGGTCTCGATCTCCGCGACGTCGCTGAAGCCCGCATGAAACGCGGCGCTCGCCATGATCACCATCGCCATGTTGATCGCGCCGGCCAGCGACAGCGCGACGATCACCTCGAGGTTCGAATAGCGCACCAGCAGCCGGCGCTGCGCCGCATCGAGCCCCGGCACGCGGCGCTGCGTGAGCCCCGAGTGCAGATAAAGCGCGTGCGGCATCACCGTCGCGCCGACGATCCCGACCGACACGAGCAGCGCGTCGCCGCGCGGCATCTGCGGCATGACCGCGTGCATCGCGACCTGCCCCCAGTCCACCGGCGCGATAAACATCTCCGCGAGATAGCAGAGTCCGATCAGGCCGACCAGCACGCCGACCATGATCTCCATCGGCCGAAAACCGTTCCGGTCCAACAGCAGGATCGCGTACGTGACGACTGCGACGACGAACATCCCGACGATCAGCGGCAGCTCGAACAGCAGCGCGAGCGCGATCGCGCCGCCGAGGAATTCCGCGAGATCGGTCGCCATCGCCGCCAGTTCGCTGACGATCCACATCGCATAGACGATCGGCCGCGGGAAATGCTCGGCGCACAGCTCCGCGAGGTTGCGGCCCGTCACGATGCCAAGCTTCGCCGACAGCGACTGAAACAGCATCGCGATCACGTTCGCGAGCAGCACGACCCATAGCAGCGCATAGCCGAACTGCGCGCCCGCACGAATGTTGGTCGCGAAATTGCCGGGGTCCATATACGCGACCGACGCGATCACGGCCGGCCCCGCGAACAGGAACAGCGTGCCGGGGCCGCGCCGCCTGCCGGCGAACACGTCGCGGATGCCCGACGCAGTGCGCTCGGTCAGTGGATTACGGCCGACAGTCGACATCGTCCCTCCTGCGGGAATGGGTGGCGGCACGCGGCGGCCGCGAACGGGAACTGACGATGCGCCGGAAATGCAAGGCACTTGAAAAATCCGCCGCGAAAGGCACGACAGCACGACGACGACGTAGCGACGGCAGTGCCGCGCGACGCACATCGACGGGGGTCGTAAAGCAGCGGCATTCGCCCCTCGCGACTTCCGCCCGCGACGCACCGTGCGCCGCGCTCCGATACGGTTCGGCAGCGGTGACGACTGCTGCCCGAGCCCGGGTCGGCGCATCGTTGTCACGCGAGCATTCCGTATGCCCGCTCGCAACGGGACCGCTTCGTGCTGCATCGGCGTCGCGAAACGCGTGGACCACTCACACGGAGATGCCATGTTCATTCACAACACCCGACTGCAGTACACGGTGCGTGTCGACGCACCGAACCCCGGTCTCGCCAACCTGCTGCTCGAACAGTTCGGCGGGCCGCAGGGCGAACTCGCCGCCGCGATGCGCTACTTCACGCAGGCGATCACCGAGGAAGATCCGGGCCGCAAGGACATGCTGCTGGATATCGCTACCGAGGAGCTGAGCCACCTCGAAGTGATCGGATCGCTCGTCGCGATGCTGAACCGCGGCGCGAAGGGCGAGCTCGCGGAAGCGGTCGACGAGCAGGCCGAGCTGTACCGCAAGCTGAACGGTGCGGGCAACGACAGTCACGTGACGCAGCTGCTGTATGGTGCCGGTTCGCCGCTGACGAACTCGGGCGCGGTGCCGTGGAGCGCGGCCTACATCGACACGATCGGCGAGCCGACCGCCGACCTGCGCTCGAACATCGCGGCCGAGGCGCGCGCGAAGATCATCTACGAGCGACTGATCAACGTGACCGACGATCCGAACGTGCGCGATGCGCTCGGTTTCCTGATGACGCGCGAAGTGTCGCACCAGAAGTCGTTCGAGAAGGCGCTGTATGCGATCGATGCGAACTTCCCGCCCGGCAAGCTGCCGCCGATGGAGCCGTACGATCGCGTGTACTTCCGGATGCAACCGGACGTCGAACCGCTGATTGGACCGTGGAACCACGGCGGCGATCTGGAAGTGCGGCCGGCCGAGCCGGCGGTGGACGGCGGCACCGGCATCGCGGAGGGCATGCTCGAAGCGCAGCAGGCGGAGGCGATCGACGCGCTCGCGCAGCGGCTTCGTTCGGAACCGAACTGCGACCCGACGACCGGTGCCGAGCTCGGCGCCGGCGCGCCGGTCGAGCGGTCGCCGGACGCCGACGAGCCCGACCGCAGCTGACACGTGCGCCGAGGCGGACGGCCCGCGCGCTCGGCCGTCCGCCGGCATCCGGCGCGGAGCCTCCCGTCATGGTGATCCATCACCTGAACTGCATCTCGACGTGCCCGCTGTGCGGGCGCCTGATGAACGGCAGCCGCCACGGCATCTTCGAACGCGGCTCGCTCGCATGCCACTGCGTGCTGATCGAGACGCGCGACTCGCTGGTGCTCGTCGATACCGGCTTCGGCTTGCGCGACGTCGCCGATCCGCGTTCGCGGCTTAGCCGGTTCTTTCTCGGGCTCGTGAGTCCCGCGTTTCGCGAGGAAATGACCGCGATCCGGCAGATCGAACGGCTCGGCTACGATCCGCGCGACGTCCGCCATATCGTGCTAAGCCATCTCGACTTCGATCACGCGGGCGGACTCGACGATTTCCCCGAGGCGACCGTGCATCTGCTCGAAACCGAGCGCGCGTATGCGGCCGCGCAGCGTACGTGGATGGATCGGCAGCGCTTCCGTCCGCAGCAGTGGTCGACGTCCGGCAAGTGGCGCACCTATCCGGACGGCGGCGAGACATGGCAGGGCTTCGCTGGCGTGAAGGCGCTCGCGGGCCTGCCGCCGTCGATCCTGCTCGTGCCGCTGCGCGGCCATACACTCGGGCATGCCGGCATTGCGATCGAGACCGCGCACGGCTGGCTGCTGAACGCGGCCGACGCGTACTTCGACGCGCGCGAGATGAACGCGAATCCGCAATGCCATGTCGGCTTGCGGATGTATCAGTGGATGCTGGAGAAGGACCGCCGCGCGCGGCTCGCGAATCAGGCTGCGTTGCGCGCGCTCGCGCAGCGCCGCAACGGCGTGCTGGTGTTCAGCAGCCACGATCCTTCCGAGTTCGAACGGCTCGCGGATCGCGCGGCGGACGTGCCGGCCGGCGCGCCCGCGTCGCGGCACGACGTGTGAGATATCGATGCGACGCGAGACGAAAAAAAACGGCGCAGCGCGGGTGTGACGCCGCGTGCGCCGAACGGGAGCCGCGCCGGCCGGCGACAGGCCGGCGGGCCGAGACCGGGCGGTAAGACCGCCGCTCAGTAGTCGAGGGCGGGCGACGGCGCCGGCGCCGGGCTTTCGTCCTTCGGCGCGTCGGCGACGGTCGCGTCCGTCGTCAGGATCAGGCCGGCGATCGACGCGGCGTTCTGCAGCGCGGTGCGCGTGACCTTGGTCGGATCCACGACACCCGCTTCGACGAGATCGCCATACTCGCCGGTCGCCGCGTTGTAGCCGAAGTTGCCCTTGCCTTCGAGCACCTTCGCGATCACGACCGACGGCTCTTCGCCCGCGTTCGACACGATCACGCGCAGCGGCGCTTCGAGCGCGCGCAGCACGATCCGGATGCCGGCATCCTGGTCGGCATTCGCGCCCTTGAGGTCGGCGAGCGCCGCGCGTGCGCGCAACAGCGCGACGCCGCCGCCCGGCACGATCCCTTCCTCGACGGCCGCGCGCGTCGCGTGCAGCGCATCGTCGACGCGATCCTTCTTCTCCTTCATCTCGACTTCGGTGGCCGCGCCGACCTTGATCACCGCGACGCCGCCCGCGAGCTTCGCGACGCGCTCCTGCAGCTTCTCGCGATCGTAGTCGCTCGTCGCTTCGTCGATCTGCACGCGGATCGCCTTCACGCGCGCGTCGATGCGCGCCGGATCGCCCGCGCCGTCGATGATGATCGTGTCGTCCTTGCGCACCTCGACGCGCTTTGCGCGGCCGAGATCCTCGAGCGTGGCCTTCTCGAGCTGCTTGCCGGTTTCCTCGGAGATGACGGTCGCGCCGGTGAGGATCGCGATGTCTTCCAGCATCGCCTTGCGGCGATCGCCGAAGCCCGGCGCCTTCACCGCGGCGACCTTCAGGATGCCGCGCATCGCGTTGACGACGAGCGTCGCGAGCGCTTCGCCGTCGACGTCCTCGGCGACGATCAGCAGCGGCTTGCCGGCCTTCGATGCGGCCTCGAGGATCGGCAGCAGATCGCGAATGCTCGAGATCTTCTTGTCATGCAGCAGGATCAGCGGATCGTCGAGATAGGCGGCCTGCTTCTCCGGGTCGTTGATGAAGTACGGGCTCACGTAGCCGCGATCGAACTGCATCCCTTCGACGACTTCGAGCTCGTTCTCGAGCGACTTGCCGTCCTCGACGGTGATCACGCCTTCCTTGCCGACGCGCTCCATCGCGTCCGCGATGATCTTGCCGATCGCTTCGTCCGAGTTCGCCGAGATCGCGCCGACCTGCGCGATTTCCTTGTTCGTCGCGATCGGGCGCGACAGCTTGCGCAGTTCGTCGAGCACCGCGCCGACCGCCTTGTCGATGCCGCGCTTCAGGTCCATCGGGTTGATGCCGGCCGCGACATGCTTCATCCCTTCCTGCACGATCGCCTGCGCGAGCACGGTCGCGGTCGTCGTACCGTCGCCTGCGACGTCCGCCGTCTTCGACGCGACCTGCTTGACCACCTGCGCGCCCATGTTCTCGAAGCGGTCCTTCAGCTCGATTTCCTTCGCGACCGACACGCCGTCCTTCGTGATCGTCGGCGCGCCAAAGCTGCGCTCGATCAGTACGTTGCGGCCCTTCGGGCCCAGCGTCACCTTCACCGCATCGGCGAGTACGTTCACGCCCTTCACGATCCGGCTACGCGCGCCGTCGTGGAACTTCACGTCTTTTGCTGCCATGTTGTTGCTCCGGATAATGTCGTTGTACGAAAAGCCGCGCGCTCCGGCTGCGCGCCGTGCGCCGCGGTCGAATCGGGTGGTCAGGCCGCCTTGCGTGCGGCGGACGATTCAGGTTCGAGTACGCCCATCACATCCTCTTCGCGCATCACGAGCAGTTCCTCGCCGTCCACCTTCACGGTCTGGCCTGCATATTTGCCGAAGAGAACCTGGTCGCCGACCTTCAATTGCAGCGGGCGCTGCGAGCCGTCCTGGAGCAGCCGGCCGCTGCCGACCGCGATGACTTCGCCCTGCTCGGGCTTTTCCGCGGCGGAGTCGGGAATCACGATGCCCGAGGCCGTCGTCCGCTGCTGTTCGATTCGCTTGACGATAACCCGGTCGTAGAGGGGACGAATCTGCATTTTCATCTCCTGAGCGATGAGATCACCAAAAAGGAATCCGACCGCGCACGCGGGCGCGGATGGCTCGCGTGCGGTCGTGCCGTCGATTGGCGGAAAGCGAAATAGTGGCGCCCGCCGCGCGCTTCAAGAGGCCGACGAATCGCGAATACGTAACAAAATGTTTCAGCGCAGCAGGATGCCGCGGACGTCGCCGAGGCGGTACACGGTGCGCGCCGCGCGGGCCGTGCGACGCGGGCGCGGCACGATCGGCCGCGGCGCGACCGGACACGGCGGGCGGCGGCCGCCGTCGGCGTCGAGCGTGTCGTCGCGCTCGTCGAGCGCACGCCACAGCCCGCCCTTCACGGGCCGGAACATCCACCGCATGTAGCCCTTGCGCGCGGCGAGCTGCATCAGTTCGCCGCGATCGGGCGCGCCGTCGACGAGATGGTGCTCGGCCGGCGCGCCGCTGTCGTAGTCGCCGAATGCCTGGCGGCACGCGAGCGCTTCGGATGCCGGCGCGCCGATCTCGGTGCATGCGCGCCGCTCGATGCGTTCGAGCTCCCATGCGCCGAGCCGCCACGCGGCGTCGAGCAGCATCGCGTCGACCGCTTCGAAGGCGTGCCACGCGCTGCCGATCTGGATCGCGCAGCCCGGCACCGGGCGCGGCGGTATCGCGATGCCCGGCAGCTCGAGCGGCGTTTCGCGACGAAAGCCGTGCCAGTGCAGGATCGCGATCAGCGGCGTGTTCACGCGTGCCGCCGCCGTCACGGTCACCGCGTACAGCGGCAGCCGCATCGCGTCCATCTGCTCTTCCACGATGTCGAATAGATCCATGAAGCCTCCGTATGTGCTGGGTCGAAGAGCCTCTTGAAATTTGCGCTTGCCGATCTATTTTAGGTGTCGCTCAAGGCAGCCGCTGTTTGCGCGCTGCGTGTTTCGATCGGTGTGTCGACGAAGCGGTCGCGGACGGACGAACGGTCACGCGTCGTCCGGTTGCCGTTCGACGCGCGGCTCGATCGGAAGCCCGCGACGAGCCACGCCCGCCGCCCTCTTCGCGTCGCAAGCCGACGCATCGTTCCTGCGCCGACGGCCGTGCGGCGCGCGCCCTCGCGCGTGCCGCGCTCGCGCCACGCGCCGAACGCAGCCCGATCGAACCGCGCACGTCGCTGCACCGCGCGCCGCCGCGTTCATTCCCGACGATCGAACCCGAGAGACGAACATGCTCAGCCCTCACGAATTCGCGACACTGATGCTGGTCCGTCATGCGCCCGATCAGCTCGATATGACCCGCGCCGAACTGGACACGTTGCTGGAACGCCAGCTCGTGATGCTCGAACATGCCGCCGGCGGTACGCGGCGCGCGCATCTGACCGCGCGCGGCCGCTCGCTGCTGGACGCGTTCGATCCGACGCCGCCGGCGCCCGCCGGCCGACGTCCGCCGCAGCTCGAAGTCAACGTGGCCGACGATGCGCCGCCGCCGCACGCACGCATCGCCGCGAACCCGGCCAACGACGGCGTATCGGAAAGCAGCGCGTGAGCGCGCCGCGCGCGCCGCAGGTACGGGCACAGGCACGCGGCAATATTTCCTTCAACGACTCAATTTCCAGGTCGTACCGTTTATTACAAATCGTTATTCCGTAATCGCGCGGTGCGTCTTATACTGCGAACGCGCCGTCCTCGTGCCAAGAGAAGGTGCTTTCGCCCCGGCCGCACAGCGATGCGGCCGGGGTATTTTTCGGCCTGCGGCCCGAGACGATACGCGTCCACCGGGCCCGCCTCGCCGAGCAAGCGCTCCAGGCACGTGAACGACCGCAACCGCGAGCCGCATTGCCCGGACCAGGCATGCCGCATGCTCGCGATCGGCCCATTCGACCGGTTCATTTGCCACCATGCGCACAACAACAAAGGCGACCGCGGGGATACCGGCGCCGACCTCGGGCGCGAAGCCCGTCTTCCAGCGCAGTGCCGTCTGGTTGCGGCTTGCATTCTCCGCCGTCGTGACCGTGTGCGTGCTCGTGCCCGCCGGTGCATTCGTGCTGGCCGAGCGTTATGCGGGCGACGCCGTCGCGCGGCACGAAGGCCTTGTGGCCGGCGACATCGCCGCGTCGGTCGATCGCATCCTCAACAGCCTGCGCTCGCGCCATGCCGACGCGCTCCCGCCGCTCGTCGGCCGGCCGTGCAGACAGATCTTCGCGTCGCTCGCGGAAGCCGAAACGCGGCTGCGCTATCTGCGTGCGATCGCGCTCGTCAACGGCGGCCGGCTGACCTGTTCGTCCGCCCTCGGCGCGATCGATGCGCCGCTCGACGCCTACGTGCGCGCGCCGGCAGCCACGCCGGCCGCGGACGGCACGAGCATCACGCTGCTGCCCGAGACGCCGTATCAGCGCGGCATCCCGGTGCTCGTCGCGTTTCGCGCGACCGCGCGCGATGCCGGCGTGCTGTATCTGATCGAAGGCGACTACGTCGCCGACGCGCTCGCGCACAGCGGCAGCTACGGCGCCGAAAGCGCGACGCTCTCGATCGCGGGCGCGGGCCGCCTCGATCATCGCGGCCGCTTCATTGCTGCGTCGCGCGCCGTGCGGCCGCGCGGCACCGCGATCGCGTCGCGCGCCTGGCCGTTCACGGTGTCGGTCGTTGCGTCCGCGCAATACGTGTCGCAGGTCGAGCGCCGCTATCGGCTGCTGTTCGGCACGATCGCGCTGCTCGTCGACGCGCTCGTCGTCGCCGCCTACCTGATCGCGACAGCGCCGCGCCGGCTGCTGCTGAAGGCCGTCGGCGATGCGCTGCGGCGCAATGAATTCCACGTCGTGTATCAGCCGATCGTCGAGATCGAAACGCGCCGGACCGTCGGCGTCGAAGCGCTGCTGCGCTGGCATCACCCGAAGTGGGGGGCGATCAGCCCGACCGCGTTCGTGCCGCAGGTCGAGTCGAGCGCCGTGCTGCCGCGCGTGACCGAATACGTGCTGCGCACGGCCGTGTCGGAGCTGACCGCGCTCGCACCCGCGATGCCGCTGCGCATCGCGATCAACGTCGCGCCGAAGGATCTCGAGCGCCCGCGCTTCATGTCGATCGTCGACGAGGCGATCCGGCGCCTGCCGCCGGGCTTCACGCTGGTTCTCGAAGTGACCGAGCGCGTGCTGCTCGAGAAAAATCCGCGGACGACCGCGATGTTCGCCGCATTGCGCGCGAAGGGCGTGAAGTTCGCGATCGACGACTTCGGTACGCAGCACAGCAATCTCGACATGCTGACGCGCTTCCCGTTCGACTACGTGAAGATCGACCGCCAGTTCGTCGCGCAGCTCGACGGCGGCAGCGCGCGCCTGATCGAGGGCATCGCGGCGGTCGCGCACCACTACGGACTGAAGATCGTCGCGGAAGGCGTCGAAACGGAAGAACAGCATCGCGCGCTGCATGCGGTCGGCATTCAGTATGCGCAGGGCTACCTCTATCAGCGGCCGCAACGAGCCGAGCATCTCAAGGACGGCCTCGTGCCCGCGCCGGCCTGAGCGGCGCATCGCGGCATCGCGGCACGCGGCACGCGGCACGCGGCACGGCACGCCGCACGGCATGCGGCATGCCGCGTGCGCAGGCGCTACAATCCGCCGCCTGGGCATCCATCGCGAGCGTGCGTTTTGACGGAGTTCGAGCAGGGTTTCATCCTTACCCGACATTGGCGTGACACGTCGGCCGGCGTCGAGGTCGAGTTCTGGCTGGCGACCGAACACGGGCCACGCCGCGTGCGGCTGCGTCCGCAAGAGGCGGTCGCGTTCGTGCCGGCCGAACAGCAGCCGCTCGCCGAACGCGTGCTCGCCGGCGAGCGCGACGCCGAGCTGCGCCCGCTCGCGCTGCGCGATTTCCGGCAGCGCGCGGTGGTCGGCCTGTACTGCCGACGCTACCGGCACCTCACCGCGCTGCAGAAGCGGCTCGCGGCAGCCGGCGTCGACGTCTACGAAGCCGACGTACAGCCGCCCGACCGCTACACGATGGAGCGCTTCATCACCGCACCGGTGCGGTTTCGCGGCCGGCACGGCGATGCGCGCACGCTTGTCGACGCGGAGCTGAAAGCCGCGACCGACTATCGCCCCGCGCTGCGCTGCGTGTCGCTCGACATCGAAACGAGCGTCCACGGCGATCTCTATTCGATCGCGCTCGAAGGCTGCGGACAACGACAGGTGTTCATGCTCGGGCCGCCGAACGGCGACGCGGCCCAAGCGCGCGATTTCGATCTCGACTACTGCGACGACCGCGCGACGATGCTCGCGCGCCTCAACGACTGGTTCGACGCGCACGATCCCGACGCGATCATCGGCTGGAACCTCGTGCAGTTCGATCTGCGCGTGCTGCATACGCATGCGGAGCAGCTCGGCGTGCCGCTGAAGCTCGGCCGCGGCGGCAGCGTGCTCGACTGGCGCGCGCACGGGCAGCAGCCCGATCATTTCTTCGCGGGCGCGGCCGGCCGGCTGATCCTCGACGGCATCGACATGCTGAAGTCCGCGACGTGGAGCTTCCCGTCGTTCAGCCTCGAATACGTCGCGCAGCAACTGCTCGGCGAAGGCAAGTCGATCGACAACCCGTATCAGCGGATGGACGAAATCCAGCGCCGCTTCGATCACGACAAGCCGGCGCTGGCGCGCTACAACCTGAAGGACTGCGAGCTCGTCACGCGCATTTTCGCGAAGGCCGACCTGCTGTCGTTCGCGCTCGAACGCGCGACCGTCACCGGGCTCGCGGCCGATCGCACCGGCGGCTCGGTCGCCGCGTTCACGCATCTGTATCTGCCGCGCATGCATCGGCTCGGCTACGTCGCGCCGAATCTCGGCGACGTGACCGGGCAGAACAGTCCCGGCGGCTTCGTGATGGATTCGCGGCCCGGCCTGTACGACTCGGTGCTCGTCTTCGACTACAAGAGCCTGTATCCGTCGATCATCCGCACGTTCCTGATCGATCCGGTCGGACTCATCGAGGGGCTCGCGCATCCCGACGACGACGCGTCGGTGCCCGGCTTTCTCGGCGCGCGCTTCTCGCGTACCGCGCACTGTCTGCCCGACATCGTGCGGCGCGTGTGGGAAGGCCGCGACGACGCGAAGCGCCAGCACAACGCGCCGCTCTCGCAGGCGTTGAAGATCATCATGAACTCGTTCTACGGCGTGCTCGGCTCGACCGGCTGCCGGTTCTTCGATCCGCGTCTCGCGTCGTCGATCACGATGCGCGGCCACGAGATCATGCATCGCACGCGCGAACTGATCGAGGCGCAGGGCTTCGACGTGATCTACGGCGATACCGATTCGACCTTCGTCTGGCTCGGCCGCGCGCACGACGACGACGAAGCCGCGCGCAAGGGCCGTGCACTCGTCGCGCACGTGAACGGCTGGTGGCGCACGCACCTGCGCGAACGCTTCGGGCTCGACAGCGCGCTCGAGCTGCAATACGAACGGCATTACCGCCGCTTCCTGATGCCGACCGTGCGCGGCGCGGAAGAAGGCAGCAAGAAGCGCTATGCGGGGCTCGCGGCGGCGGCCGACGGCAGCGAAGACCTCGTGTTCAAGGGACTCGAAACGGTCCGGACCGACTGGACGCCGCTCGCGCAGCAGTTCCAGCGCGAGCTGTATCGTCGCGTGTTCCGGCGCGAGCCCTATCGGGACTTCATCCGCGACTACGTGCAGCGCACGCTCGCCGGCGAATTCGACGCGCTGCTCGTCTATCGGAAGCGCGTGCGCCGGCCGCTGCGGGAATATCAGCGCAACGTGCCGCCGCACGTGCGCGCGGCGCGGATCGCCGACGAATTCAATCAGGCCAACGGCCGGCCGCTTCAATATCAGCGCGGCGGGTGGATCAGCTACGTGATGACGACGGCCGGGCCCGAGCCGCTCGAAGCGACGCACGCGCCGATCGACTACGGGTTCTATGTGAGCCGGCAGCTGCAGCCCGTCGCCGATGCGATCCTGCCGTTTCTGCGCGACGATTTCGAACGCGTCGTGTCGGGACAAGGGCAGCTGTTTCTCGAATGAACGCGCATCCGGCCAGCTAGAATAGCGACCTGCTGCGCGTTCCGCCGCAGCCGGAGGACACCAACATGACCGCACGTCGCGGCACCGCGGTCGCCATCGCACCCGGTTACGAAAGCACTCGCCTGTCGAAAGCCCGCAAAACGTTCAATGCGCTCGTCGAGCAAATCGACAAGCGACGCGAACGTCTCGCTGCGTGGGAAGCCGTGATGCCGGCGTTCCAGAAAAAGTTCGTCGACGGATTGCTGCCGCTCGAACGGACGTCGACCGCGCTGCGGACCAGGCTCGTCCATTTGCTCGACGACGCCTTTCTGAAAAAAGGACTGAGCAAGGCCGAGCAACGCATCCTTTCGGGGTTGATCGCCGACATGGCGCGCGATCTGCTCGACGTCAGCGACGACGCGCAGTTGAGCGTCATCTACAACCGGCACGGTGGGTCCGGCATCGACAGCGACGCGACGACCGATCGCCGCACGACGAACACGAAGCCGGAACCGACGCCGGGCGACGAGCCGATCGACGACCTCGACACGCTGTCGCCCGAGGAACTCGCCGCGCGCATACAGGCCGAACTCGACGAACAGTTCGAGCGCGACATGGCCAGCCACGCGGCCCGCGAAGCGCAGCGCGCCAAGCGCAGGAAAGCGCCGCGGCCATCCGCCGCGCAGGCGAAACGCGAAGCCGAGCAGGCGGCATCGAGCCGGTCCATCCGCGAGATCTATCGCAAGCTCGCCAGCGCGCTGCATCCCGATCGCGAAACGGATCCGCGCGAGCAGGCACGCAAGACCGTGCTGATGCAGCGCGTCAACGACGCTTATGCGAAAGGCAAGCTGCTGCAACTGCTCGAACTGCAGCTGGAGATCGAGCAGATCGATCAGCACGCGATCGACAGCTTCGGTGAAGAGCGGCTGGCGCGCTACAACGGCATCCTCGAGGAACAGCTGCGCGAGCTCGATCAGGAAATCCGGCACGTCGAAGCCGATTTCCGGCGGACGTATGGGATCGCGTCGTCGGTCAAGCTCGCGCCCGATACCGTCATGCGCGTGCTCGCGCGAGACATCGCGAGCATGCAGCGCGGCATTCATGAGCTGAACGTGGCACTGCGGGCGTTCGCGGATCTCGACCACGTCAAGGACTGGCTGAAGGACGTGAAGCGCGGGCATCGGTTCGACCACTAGTCGTGGCGAGCGCGAATGCGCTGCGGTTTACCCGCGCATTCGACGTGCCGAGCGCCGCCGCAGCCTCCGCCTTCGCCTTCGCTTCCGCAGTCCCACCGGTCGGCAGAGCGCCGCGATTGCCTGACGTTTCCTGCCGACGAACCGCGCCTTAGCCGCTCCCGCGCGCACCCGCCGCGCCGCGCGCATCAGACGATATCGCGCATCAACTCCGCGAGCCGCTCGCGCAGCCACCGGTTCGCCTGATCCTGGTCCGCGCTGCGATGCCAGTAGCAGAAGTATTCGAGGCCCGGCATCTCGAACGGCAGTTCGAGAATGCGTGCCGGATAGCGCTGCAGCAGCCGCAGCGGCGCGGTCAGCGCGAGATCGCCGCGCATCGCGATCAGCGGCGCGACCATGTAGTGCTGCACACGCATCTGGATGTTCCGGCGCAGCCCGAGCCGCGTCAGCTCCGCATCGACGTGTCCGCTGCCCTTGCGGCGGCTCGACACGTGGATGTGCCCCATCGCGAGATAGTCGTCCATCGTCAGCGTGTCGCCCTTGAACGGGTGACCGTCGCGGATCATGCACGCATAGCGGTCGCGCACGAGCGACGCCTGATGCAGATGCGGATCGCCGAGCAGCGGCGCGTCGATCGCGATGTCGACGGTGCCGTTCGCGAGCGCGGTCGCAATTTCGCGGCGATCCATCGTGTAGCTGCGCACGTGCATGCCGGGCGCCTGCCGCTGCAGCAGTTCGCCGAGCGCGGGCAGCAGCAGCGCTTCGGTCAGGTCGCTCATGCTCAGCCGGAACACGCGCTCCGACGACGCCGGATCGAACACGTCGCCTTCATGCACGCTCGAATCGAGCAGCTGCAACGCCTCGCGCACGCGCCCGACGATGTTTTCCGCGAACGGCGTCGGCATCATCCCGGCCGGCGTGCTGACGAACAGCGGATCGTTCAGCGTCTTGCGCATGCGCGCGAGCGCATTGCTGACGGCAGGCTGCGTGAGGTTCAGCAGTTCGGCCGCACGCGTCAGGTTGCGCTTGTTGTAGATCGCGTCGAATACGACGAACAGGTTCAGATCAATCTTCGATAGGCGCATCGCGAAGCCTCCTCGCCGGCATCTTACGGCGCGCGCCGCCCGTTCGTCCATGTTCGCTCCTGCGGCGGCGCCGACGTGCGCGGCACCGCCTGCGACGCTCAGCCGCGCGGCGGCGGCGTCAGGTACGGCGCACTCGCGCCGGGCACCGCTTGCTTGATCTCCATCCGCGCGATCGACTGCAGATGCACTTCGTCCGGACCGTCGGCGAAGCGCAGCGCGCGGCCCCACGTCCAGTGATCGGCGAGCGGCGTGTCGGGGCTCAACCCGGCCGCGCCGAACAGCTGCATCGCGCGGTCGCACACGTTCGTATGGACGGTCGGCACGAGCGCCTTGATCATCGAGATCTCCTTGCGCGCGGCCTTCGCGCCGACCTTGTCGATCATCCACGCGGCCTTCAGCACGAGCAGCCGCGCCTGGTCGATCTCGATGCGCGAGCGCGCGATCCACTCGCCGACCGTGCCGTGCCGGTTCAGCGGCTTGCCGAACGCTTCGCGCGCCTGCGCGCGGTCGATCATCAGTTCGAGCGCGAGCTCCGCCGCGCCGATCGAACGCATGCAGTGGTGGATGCGGCCCGGCCCGAGGCGCGCCTGCGCGAGCGCGAAACCGCTGCCTTCCTCGCCGAGCAGGTTGCGCGCGGGCACGCGCACGTTGTCGAACGTGATCTCGCAATGCCCTTCCGGTGCGTAGTGATTGACGACCGTGATGTTGCGCACGACCGTCACGCCCGGCGTATCGCGCGGCACGAGGATCATGCTCTGCTGGCGATGCGATTCGGCCGCGGGATCGGTCTTGCCCATCACGATGAAAATTTTGCAGTTCGGATGCGCGGCGTTCGTGATGAACCACTTGCGGCCGTTGATCACGTAGTCGTCGCCGTCGCGCACGATGCGCGTCGTGATGTTCGTCGCATCGGACGACGCGACGTCGGGCTCCGTCATCGCGAACGCCGAGCGGATCTCGCCGCGCAGCAGCGGCAGCAGCCATTGCTCGCGCTGCTCGGGCGTCGCGAACATGTGCAGCAGCTCCATGTTGCCGGTGTCCGGCGCATTGCAGTTGAACACCTCGGACGCCCAGCCGACGCGCCCCATGATTTCGGCGAGCGGCGCGTACTCGAGGTTCGTCAGGCGCGTGCCCGGTTCGTCGTCCTTCAGATGCGGCAGGAACAGGTTCCACAGCCCTTCGGCCTTCGCGCGCGCCTTCAGGTCTTCCATGAACGACACCGGATACTGCCCCGCATGCACTTCGTCGTTCCATTGACGAATGCGCGGCACGATGTGCGCGTCCATGAATGCGCGCACGCGTTCGCGCAGTTCTTCCACTTTCGGGGTGTAGCCAAAGTCCATGATCGACTCCTCGAGATTCGGTGCTGCGTTCGGTTCAGAAGGCCGAGACACCGCCGTCGACGGCGACGGCCTGCCCGGTCAGATAGGTGTTTTCCTTCGCGCACAGCGACAGCATCGTCGCGACGATTTCTTCCGGGCGGCCGAGCCGCTTCATCGGCGAGCCCTGTGCGAGAAAGTCCTGCCGGTCGCCGATATCGCTGTCGGTAACCATCGGCGTCGTGCTGTAGAACGGGCACACCGCGTTCACGCGGATGCCGTGGCGCGCGTATTCGAGCGCGGCCGTTTTCGTGAGCCCGACCACCGCATGTTTCGACGCCGCATACGCGGCCAGCTTCGGCGCGCCGCCAAGCCCGGCCATCGACGCGACGTTCAGGATCACGCCTTCGCGCTGCGCGAGCATCTGCCGGATCTGATGCTTCATGCCGAAGAACACGCCCTTCGCGTTGACCGCGAAGCTCAGGTCGAGATCGGCTTCGTCGGTGTCGATCAGCGCCTTCATCGGGGGCGCGATGCCCGCGTTGTTCACGCCGACGTCGAGCCGCCCGTAGCGCGCGACCGCCGCCTGCACGAGCGCGGCGACGTCGGCTTCGATGCGCACGTCGCAGCGCTGCGCAATCACGTCCGCGCCGGCCGCACGCAGCGGCGCGGCCACGCGCTCGAGCGCGTCCGCGTTCAGATCGCCGAGCGCGAGCCGCGCGCCCATCGCGGCCAGTTCGCTCGCAAGCCGCGCGCCGAAACCGCTCGCGGCGCCGGTGATCATCACCGCCTGACCGGCATAGCTGTCGATCTTCATCGCGCGCTCAGATCGTCAGCCCGCCGTCGACGACGATGCACTCGCCGTTCGTATAGCTCGCCGCGTCGGACACCAGATACAGCACGGTGCCCGCCATCTCGCGCGGCTCCGCGTGGCGGCGCAGCGGGATCTTTGCTTTCCACGTCTCGTAGATGTCCTTGTCCTCGAACAGCGCGCCGGCGAACTTCGTCTTCGTGAGGCCCGGCAGCAGCGCGTTCACGCGGATGCCGAACGGCCCGCATTCCTTCGCGAACGCTTTCGTCATGTTGACGACCGCGGCCTTCGTGATCGAGTAGATGCCCTGCCGGTCGCCCGGCTGCAGTGCGTTCACCGACGCCGTGTTGACGATCGCACCGCCGCCCTGCGCCTTCATCATCTTGCCGGCCTCGACCGACATGAAGAAGTAGCCGCGGACGTTCACGTCGACCGTCTTCTCGTATGCGGCGAGATCGGTATCGAGGATGTGCCCGAAATACGGGTTCGCGGCGGCGTTGTTCACGAGGATGTCGAGACGGCCGTGCTTGTTGCGGATCTGCTCGAACGTCGCGGCGATGTCCTCCATGCGCCCGACGTGGCACGCGAGCGCTTCTGCGCGGCCGCCCGCCGCGACGATCGCGTCGGCCACCGCGCGACAGTCGTCGAGCTTGCGGCTCGACACGATCACGTGCGCGCCCTGCTGCGCGAGCAGCTTCGCGATTTCCTCGCCGATGCCGCGGCTTGCGCCGGTCACCAGCGCGATCTTGCCGGTCAGGTCGAACAGGTTCGTTGCCATTGTCTTTTGCTCCTCCATTGAATGTCGTCAGGTCGTTGCGCGGCTCAGCGATGCGCGTCGATCACGCGGACCGCCTGCTCCGCGAGCCGCCCCGCCATCGCGCCGACGCGCAGCGCCTGCTCGTTCGACGCGTTGCCCTGCAGCGCGCGCGCCTTCACGCCCTGCGCGATGGCCGCGAGCCGGAAGAAGCTGAACGCGAGATAGAAATGCCAGTCGCGAATCGGCTCGATCCCGCGCAGCGCGCAGTAGCGCGCGACGATCTGCGCTTCGTCCGGCACGCCGAGCGCCGCGCGGTCCTGGCCCGCGAGCCCCGGAATATGGCCGTCCGCGGGCAGACGCAGGCACATGCAGAAATACGCGAGATCGGCGAGCGGATTGCCGAGCGTCGACAGTTCCCAATCGAGCACGGCCTTCACGCGATAGTCGTCGCGTTCGAACATCAGGTTGTCGAGCCGGAAATCGCCGTGAACGAGCGCGGGGCGGCCGGTATCGTCCGGGCAGGCGCGCGGCAGCCAGTCGATCAGCATCTCCATCGCGTCGAGGCGCTCCGTTTCCGCCGCCCGATACTGCTTCGTCCACACGCCGATCTGGCGTTCGAAATAGTTGCCGGGGCGGCCGTAGTCGCCGAGGCCGACCGCGTCGACGTCGACGTCGTGCAGCGCGGCCATCGTCCGCAGCACCGCGTCGTAGCAGGTTGAGCGATCGGCCTGCGGCAGTTCCGGCAGCGCCGGATTCCAGAAGATGCGGCCGTCCTCGTAGCTCATCACGTAGAACAGGCTGCCGATCACGTCGCGGTCCTCGCACAGGTGATACGGCCGCGCGACCGGTACCGCGGTGCGCGACAGCGCGCTCAGCACGCGGAACTCGCGGTCGACGGCGTGCGCGGACTTCAGCAGTTCGCCCGGCGGCTGCCGACGCAGCACGTAGCGGCCGCTCTTCGCGGTCAGCAGAAAGGTCGGGTTCGACTGGCCGCCGGCAAACTTCTCCGCGTCGACGGGCCCTTCGAAGCCCGGAACATGCCGTTCGAGATAACGCGCAAGGCGGCCAACGTCGAGTTGCTGGGTGGTGTTCGTCATCGTCGCGATCGTTCGTGAGTGCGTGTTCGGATCAGCCGTAGGTCCGGAACGACTGTCGCTCCGGATCCTCCAGATGCGGGATCCCGTTGAACGACGCCAGATGGAACGCTTCGGCGTTGAAGAAAAACTGCGAAAGACTGCTGTTGCGGATCTGCAGGTTCAGCGCGATCGCGATCGCGGGCGGCGCCGTCAGCACCTGCTGGATCGTCACCGCGATCGGCCCGCCGGAACTGACCGCGAGCACGCGCTTGCCGCCCGACTGCCGGATCGCCGCGCGCGCATCGGCCACGCGTTGCTGGAAGTGCGCCCAGCTTTCCGGCGCCGCCGGGCCGAGCCGGTCTTCCGTCCACAGCTGCAGCACCTGCTTCAACGCGCGGAAATGCTCGTGCATCGAGCCGGCCGCAAGCCGCGCGATCTCCGGGTAATCGCTGGCCGCCGCCGCGAACAGTCGGTGGAAGTCGTACTCGTTCAGGCCCGGATGGCGCTCGACCGGCATGTCGTCGCGCCCCATGCCGCGCAGGATCGCGTCGACCGTCTGTGCATGCCGCGTCATCGTCCCGCAGATCACGCGATCGAACGGCGCATGCCCGCGCGCGAAGTATTCGCCGAGCCAAACGCCCTGCTGCACGCCGACGTCGGACAGCCTGTCGTAGTCGTCGGTGCCGAACGACGCCTGCCCGTGCCGCACCAAAAAGAGTTCAGCCATCGCATGTCCCGCAGATCGAAACGGAAGGGCCAGCATAGCGAGCACGCCCGCATTTTCGAAATTTATTTTCTGAATCGCCCTGTATTCACGATGCGAATTGATGCGCGTCGAACGGCATCTTTGTCGTCGCACCCCGCCGAAGCGGCACACGAATTGCGACGGCAGACACTGTCATCTCGAATTCAAAGGAGGGGTGCGATGCTCGGTACGATCCTTATCGTCATACTGATTCTGCTGCTCATCGGAGCATTTCCTACATGGCCTCACAGCCGAAGCTGGGGCTATTGGCCGTCGGGAACGGTCGGGTTAATCGTCATCATCGTCGTGATACTGGTGTTGATGGGTCGTATATGAGCCGGGCGACGCGCATCGCGCGCAAATCGGCGCCGTACGCCGGCGCCGCCCGCGCGCGCCGCTCGCCGAACCGCGTGCGCTGCGAACGGCCCACCATGAATTCTTTACATCGGGCTGTCACGTCGTAAACGTTTCGCAGCACCTTCATCCGGGAGACCGATGCCCATACGCGTCGGTCTCCCGCTTTTCATCCGCATCCGCACACCGCGTACTTCGCGACCGCGCTCCGCGCCGTCACTGCCTCGGTCCGCTGACCGGACTCGCCGCTTCGCCACGGCCGCACACGACCGCACGCGCCTGCCGCTGCAGTGCGTCAAACCACGCGACAGGACCGTTGCGCGCACATCGACCACCACATTTTGTGCAATGCACGACCGAACCTGAGCAAAAAGTATCGGCCCGTCTTTCCTTTTGATGTGGTGAACCGCGTGCGCGCGTCCCACCATTGGCTCTGCCGTCGCCGACGGCAATCGAACAAGCACAATCAAGGAGACACGGGTGAACAAGATGCGAATCGTCGCTGCGGGCGTGCTGCTCGGCGCCTGTCTGCCGGGCATCGCCGCCGCGCAGGCGTGCAAGGTGCCGACTCTGCGCGTGCTCGCGCAGAAGAGTCTCGGTCTGTCCGTCATGGAAAAATCGCTGCCCGGCTACGAGAAGCAGAGCGGCACCAAGGTCGAGATCAGCTACTTCGGCGAGAACGATCGCCGCGCGAAATCGCGGCTCGACGCGTCGACCGGCGCGGGCTCGTATCAGGTCTACTACGTCGACGAGGCGAACGTCGCCGAATTCGCGTCGGCCGGCTGGATCGTGCCGCTCCTCAAGTACTACCCGAAGGAATACGACTACGACGATTTCCTGCCGGGCCGCCGAGCGGTCGCGAGCTACAAGGGCGTCGCATACTTCGCGCCGCTGATCGGCGGCGGCGACTTCCTGTTCTATCGCCGCGACATCCTCGACGCTGCGCACATTCCGGTGCCGAAGACGCTCGACGAGCTCGTCGCCGCGGTGAAGAAGCTGAACGCGCCGCCGAAGCTGTACGGCTGGGTCGCGCGCGGCCAGCGCGGCTCGGGAATGAACGTGTGGCGCTGGGCGCCGTTCATGCTCGGGATGGGCGGCACGTGGACCGACAAGAGCGGGCAGCCCGCGTTCGACTCGCCGGCCGCAGTGAAGGCCACGCAGCTGTATAGCGAGCTGTTCAAGTACGCGCCGCCGGGCTCCGCGACCTACGACTGGAGCAACGCGCTCGAAGCGTTCCGCTCCGGCAAGGTCGCGTTCATGATCGAATCGACGCCGTTCGCGGACTGGATGGAGGATGCGAGCAAGTCGACGGTCGCGGGCAAGGTCGGCTATACGCGCCCGCCGGCGCCGCTGCCGTCGGCCGCCTACGGACACGGCTTCGCGATCTCGGCGCTCGGCGCGAAGGACGACTGCACGCGGATGGCGGCCGGCCGCTTCATCGCATGGGCGACCAGCAAGGAGCAGGAACAGGCGCGGCTGCGCAACGGCGTGTTCAGCGACTACAACCGCTCGAGCACGATCGCCAGCCCGTACTTCAAGCAGCACGTCGCGCCGCAGATCCAGGCCGGCCTGAACGACACGAACCCCGTCACGCAGGTGACGATCTGGCGCACGCCGCAGTGGCCCGACATCGGCGACAACCTCGGCATCGCGCTCGAACAGGTGTTCACAGGCACGCAGACCGACGTGCGCGGCACGCTCGACGACGCGACCCAGTACGCGAAGGATGCGCTCGAACATGGCACTCGCAAATGACGGTGCCGGCGCGCATGCGCTTGGCGTGACAACGGTCGCGCGCGCCGCGCGCGGCCGCACGCGGCGCGACCGCACGAGCCTGCCGTGGGTGTTCCTCGCGCCGACCCTCGTGCTGCTCGCGGTCCTGAGCCTCGTTCCGACGATCGCCGCGATCAATCTCGCGCTGCGCAATCGCGTGCTGCGCTACCCGGACAGCGAATACGTCGGGCTGCGCAATTTCCTCCGGCTCGCGTCCGACCGCCGCTTCGTCAATGCGATCGAGGTGTCGGCGCTGTGGGAGATCGTCACGGTAGCCGGCGCCGTGATCGTCGGGATCGCGCTCGCGGTGTTCATGTTCGAGCGCGTGCACGGACGCTGGCGGCGCATCGCGTCGCTCGTGCTGATCATGCCGGTGCTGCTGCCGCGCGTCTCGGCCGCGTTCATCTGGAAGTTCATGTATGCGCCGCTCACCGGGATCGTGAGCTGGCTGCTCGGCGCGCTCGGCATCGGCAACACCGCGTTCCTCGCCGATCCGCATCTCGCGCTGTACGCGGTCGCGCTCGTCGACGTGTGGCAGTGGGGGCTGTTCTTCGCGGTCGTGATCCTGAAGCTGCTGGAGACGCTGCCGCAGGAGCCGCTCGAAGCCGCGCGGCTCGACTATGCGACGACGTGGCAGGTGCACGCGTATATCGCGCTGCCGATGCTGAAGGCGCCGCTCGTGAGCCTGGTGTTCATCAAGATGGTCGAGTCGCTGCGTTCGTTCGACCTGATCTACGTGATGACCAAGGGCGGCCCCGGCATCGCGACCGAGACGCTGGACCTGTATGCGTATCAGCAGGGCATCGGCCTCGCCGGCAAGGTGTCGTATGCGTCGAGCATGGCCGTGCTGATGATGGTCGCGACCACGCTCGTCTTCACGCTCATCTGGAAGAGGGTCAACAAATGGGACGACTGACCGCCCGCGGCGGCATCGCAGCGCCGGCTCTCACCGTCGCGATAGGCGCCGCGATCCTGCTCGTCGCCGCGTTCCCGCTGTTCTGGGCCGTGCTGAATTCGCTGAAGCATCTGCTCGACATCGTGACGCCGACGCCGCGCTTCCTGTTCGTGCCGACGCTCGCGAACTACGAGCAGGTGCTGTCGAGCCCCGAAGTACTGATCGGGCTCGGCAACAGCATCGCGATCGTCGGCGCGGCCGTCGTGCTCGGCGCACTGCTCGGCGTGCCGGCCGCATATGCGATCGCACGCTATCCGATACGCGGCAAGCGCGACATCCAGTTCTTCCTGCTGTCGCTGCGCTTTCTGCCGCCGGTCGCGATCGCTGTGCCGCTGATCGCGATCTGGGTCGATCTCGGGCTGTACGACACGAAGCTGTCGATGATCGTCACGTACCTGCTCGTCACGCTGTCGACGATCACGTGGCTGTCGATTCCGGTGTTCCGCCGGCTGCCGCGCGAGATCGAGGAAGCGGCCGCGCTCGACGGCTACGGGCCGTACGCGGTGTTCTGGCATATCGCGCTGCCGGTGTGCGCGAGCACGCTGCTCGGCGGCATCGTGTTCAGCTTCGTGCTCGTGTGGAACGAGCTGATGATCGCGCTCGCGCTGACGTCGTCGCGCAGCGCGACGCTGCCGGTGGTGGCATCGGCGTTCACGTCGCTCGGACAGGAAGTGCCGTGGGGCGTGATCAACGCGTCGACGGTGCTGCTCGCGCTGCCGCCGCTCGTGTTCGTCGGCATGCTGAGCCGTCTGCTCAATTCGATGGTCAAGGGAAAATAAGGAGGATGCGTTGAAAGCGCTCGTACTCGAACGCACGCGCGAGCTCGCGCTGCGCGATATCGACCTGCCGCTCGAGGTCGGCCCCGGCGACGTCCGGATCAAGATTCATACGGTCGGCGTCTGCGGCAGCGACGTGCATTACTACGTGCACGGCGCAATCGGCCCGTTCCGCGTCGACGCGCCGATGGTGCTCGGCCACGAGGCGGCGGGCATCGTCGTCGAGACCGGTGCGGACGTCACGCACTTGCGCGTCGGCGACCGCGTATGCATGGAGCCCGGCGTGCCGCGCCTCGATTCGCCCGCGACGCTGCGCGGGCTGTATAACCTCGATCCCGACGTGCGCTTCTGGGCGACGCCGCCGGTGCATGGCTGCCTGACGCCGTACGTCGTGCATCCGGCCGCGTTCACGTACCGGCTGCCCGACAACGTGTCGTTCGCCGAGGGCGCGATCGTCGAGCCGCTGTCGATCGGGCTGCAGGCCGCGAAGAAGGCCGCGATGAAGCCCGGCGACATCGCGGTCGTGATCGGCGCAGGCACGATCGGCGCGATGACGACGCTCGCCGCGCTCGCGGGCGGCGCCGCGCGCGTGATTCTCGCCGACGTCGTGCCCGACAAGCTCACGCTGTTCGACGGCAACCCGGCGGTCACGACCGTCGACGTGCGCACCGCATCGCTCGCCGATGCGGTAGCCGACGTCACCGGCGGCTGGGGCGCGGACGTCGTGTTCGAGGCGAGCGGCAGCGCGAACGCCTATGCGAATCTCGTCGACCTGATGTGCGCGGGCGGCTGCGCGATGCTGATCGGGATGCCTGTCGCGCCGGTGCCGCTCGACGTGGTCGCGCTGCAGGCGAAGGAAGGCCGGATCGAATCGGTGTTCCGCTACGCGAACATCTTTCCGCGCGCGCTCGCGCTGATCGCATCCGGCGCGATCGACGTGAAGCCGTTCATCTCGCGCACGTTCCCGTTCTCCGAAGGCGTGCGCGCATTCGAGGAAGCGGCGAGCGGCCATCCGCGCGACGTCAAGATTCAGATCGAAATGGATTGAGCCATGGCACGGATCGTCTGCAACGCGTTATCGAAACACTACGACGGCGGCCCGGCCGTGCTGCATCCGCTCGATCTCGACATCGCCGACGGCGAATTCATCGTGCTGCTCGGCCCGTCCGGCTGCGGCAAATCGACGATGCTGCGGATGATCGCGGGCCTCGAGGCGATCACCGGCGGCGAGCTCGTGATCGGCGACGCGGTGGTCAACGACCTGCCGCCGCGCGAGCGCAACGTCGCGATGGTGTTCCAGAACTACGCGCTCTACCCGCACATGACGGTGTACGACAACATCGCGTTCGGCCTGCGCCGGCTGAAGCTGCCGGCCGACGAGATCGATCGCCGCGTGCGCGAGGTCGCGCAGATCCTGAGCCTCGATGCGCTGCTCGACCGCCGGCCGCGCGCGATGTCGGGCGGGCAGCAGCAGCGCACGGCGATCGCGCGCGCGATGATCAAGACGCCCGCGGTGTTCCTGTTCGACGAGCCGCTGTCGAATCTCGACGCGAAACTGCGCACGCAGCTGCGCGGCGACATCAAGCGGCTGCACCGGCGGCTGAAGACCACGACGCTGTACGTGACGCACGACCAGCTCGAAGCGATGACGCTCGCCGATCGCGTCGTGCTGATGCGCGGCGGCCGCATCGAGCAGATCGGCACGCCGGCCGAGCTGTACGGCCAGCCGCACACGGTATTCGCGGCCGGCTTCGTCGGCACGCCCGCGATGAATTTCGCGGACGGCACGATCGAGCGCGCGGGCTCGAGCGTGCTGCTCGACTGCAACGGCGTGCGCTGGCCGCTCGCGTCGCCGCGCTTCGCGCAGTTGCAGCACGGCCGGCACGTGAAGGTCGCGATCCGCCCGAACCATCTGCGGCTCGCGGCCGACGGCGACGCGCGGCCCGACGCGCTCGCGCTGACCGGCACGGTCGAACTCGTCGAGCTGCTCGGCGCGGAGGCGCTCGTCACGCTCGACTGGCACGGCCGGCCGTGCGCGGCCCTCGTGCCGGCCCCGATGGCTCCGGCGCCCGGCACCGTGGTAGCGTTGCGCTTCGACGAAGCGGCGCTGCATCTGTTCGACGCCGGCACCGAGCGCAACGTCACGCTGCCGGACGCGAACGCCGACCCGGTCGCGCCCGCGACGCCGCCCGCGCAGGCCGCGCACACCGTGCCGCCCGCCGCGACAGGCTGGTCGATGTCCCGCCCGTAGCGCGCCGGCACGCCACGCAGACGGAGCACACGATGAACCCGGATCTCGAGATCGTTCCTAACCATCGCGACGAATCGTTTCGTGCGTGGGTCCATGACTATCCGCATTCGGTCGCGAAGTGGCACTTTCACCCGGAGTACGAGATTCATCTGATCCAGGCGTCGCACGGCAAGATGTTCGTCGGCGACCACATCGGCGATTTCGGTCCGGGCAACCTGATCGTCACCGGCCCGAATCTGCCGCACAACTGGGTCAGCGAGCTCGCCGACGGCGAACGCGTGCCGTCGCGCGACGTCGTGCTGCAGTTCTCGCGCGACGCGATCGAGAAGATGGTCGGCGCGTTCAGCGAGCTGCAGCCGGTGATCGAGCTGATCGACGACGCATCGCGCGGCGTGCAGTTTCCCGATCGCGTCGGCCTCGAGGTCGCACCGCTGATGCTCGAGCTCGCGAACGCGCACGGCTGCCGCCGCGTCGAGATCCTGATGTCGCTGTTCGACCGGCTGTCGTCGTGCCGCGAGCGGCGCGTGCTCGCCGGCCCCGGCTACCGGATCGACGCGCAGCACTACATGTCGTCGACGATCAACCAGGTGCTGTCGTATCTGCAGCAGAATCTGCCCGGCATGCTGCGCGAGGCGGACGTCGCCGCGTTCGCCGGCATGAGCGTCAGCACGTTCACGCGCTTTTTCCGCCGCCATACGGGTTCGTCGTTCGTCCGCTATCTGAACCGGCTGCGCATCAACGAGGCGTGCGAGCTGCTGATGTTCTCCGACCTGACGGTCACCGACATCTGCTATCGGGTCGGCTTCAACAACCTGTCGAACTTCAATCGACAGTTTCTCGCGATGAAGCAGGTGCCGCCGTCGAAGTTCCGCGCGCTGCACCGGCTCAACGAACCGCATGGCCGCGACGATGCGCCGCCCCCGCGGCGAGCGCCGTCACGCGCCCCAGACAGGACGCTTCATACGTGACTTTTCTCGGCATCGATCTCGGCACGTCCGAGGTCAAGGTTCTTCTCACCGATTCCCGATCGGTCCCGCTCGCGACCGGATCGGCCACGCTGTCGATCAGCCGGCCGCACCCGCACTGGTCCGAGCAGAGCCCGCAGGCGTGGTGGCACGCGACGCTCGATGCGATCGCCTCCGTGCGCGCCGCGCATCCGGCCGGCTTTGCCGCGCTGCGCGGCATCGCGCTGTCCGGGCAGATGCACGGCGCGACGCTCGTCGATCGCGCGGGCCAGGTGCTGCGCCCGGCCATCCTGTGGAACGACACGCGCGCCGGCACCGAATGCGTCGAGCTCGAGGCGCTGGTGCCCGAATCGCGCACGATCACCGGCAACATGGCGATGCCCGGCTTCACCGCGCCGAAGCTGATGTGGCTCGCGAAGTACGAGCCGGCGGTGTTCCGCGCGGTACACAAGGTGCTGCTGCCGAAGGACTACGTCGCGTGGCGCCTGTCCGGCGAGTTCGTGTCCGACATGTCGGACGCCTCGGGCACGCTGTGGCTCGACTGCGCGCGCCGCGACTGGTCCGACCGGATGCTCGCCGCCACCGGACTGTCGCGCGAGCAGATGCCGCGCGTCGTCGAAGGCAACGCCGCCGCCGCGCAGCTGCGCGATGCGCTGCGGCGCGAATGGGGAATCGCCGGACCGGTCGCGATCGCGGGCGGCGCCGGCGACAACGCGGCCTCGGCGCTCGGCATGGGCGTCACCGGCGCGGGCAGCGGCTTCCTCTCGCTCGGCACGTCGGGTGTGCTGTTCGCCGGCAACGACCGCTTCGCGCCGAACCCGGATGCCGCCGTGCACGCGTTCTGCCACTGCGTCGAAGGACGCTGGCACCAGATGAGCGTGATCCTGTCGGCCGCCGCGAGCCTCGACTGGCTCGCACGCGCGCACGGCACGACGCCCGGCGCGCTGGCCGCGCGCGCCGAACGCGCCGATCCGGCCCGCGCGCCGCTGTTCCTGCCGTATCTCGGCGGCGAACGCACGCCGCACAACGACGCGCACGCGCGCGGCGTGTTCTTCGGCGTATCGAACGAGCACGGCGCCGACGATCTCGCGTATGCGGTGATGGAAGGCGTCGCGTTCGCGATGGCCGACGGCTACGATGCGCTGCGCGCGGCCGGCACGACGCTCGACGCGGTGTCGTTCATCGGCGGCGGCTCGAAGAGCGTGTTGTGGGCACGGCTGTGCGCGAATGCGACCGGGCTCGCGATGCTGCGTCACGCGGACGGTGCGATCGGCGCGGCGCTCGGCGCCGCACGGCTCGCGCGGCTCGCGGCAACCGGCGATGCGCTCGCGGAAGTCTGTGTCGCGCCGCCCGTCGTCGAGACGATCGCGCCCGAGCCCGCCAGCGTCGATCTGCTCGCCGGCCGGCTCGCGCGGTATCGACGGCTGTACCGCGCGCTTCGCGAGGAGTTCAGGCGCGCCGATTGACGCGCGACACGGCGCACGCGGTTCGGCGCAACGCAAGCGCGCGTGCCGGAACGGCGCGTGCGTCCTGCGCGACGGTCGGCGTCGCCACGCGCGTTCGGCAATCGTTTCGGATGTCGATCGCGGAACGTCCGCCGGCGGACGGTTTCGCACGGCGGCTCGCGTCATTGCCCACGTCGGCGCCGGCGCCCGTCAATGCGCCGCCGCTCACGGCTTCCACCGGTACACGGTGATGCTCGACGCCTTCACGTTGTTCTTCATCACGACGTATTCGCCGGTCGAGCGGCGGTACGCCTTCACGCCGTACATCGAATCGAGCGCGCTGCTCGCATCGACCGTCGCGCTGCTCGTGTTCACCAGCGTCGCGTCGAGGCGACCGGTCGTCAGGTTGAACGCATCGATGTCCGGCAGCGGCTGACCGGTGCCGAACCAATAGCCGACGAACAGATGATCGCCCGCCGCATCGATCGATTTCGCCGTCGTGTGCGGCAGCGTGATCACCGGATTCGGCCGCGTGGTATTGCCCGCGCGCCAGCCGTGATACACCTCGATCCGCGTGCCGATCGCCGTCCAGTCGGTGCTGCCCGTCGGGCCTTGCGCGAGAATCATCGTGTCGCTGTCCGCGAGATAGACGATGCGCGTGAGCGGCTGGATGCTGGCCGGCACCGGAATCGTGTCGGGTGCGCCCCACGACGGCTTGCCGTTTGCATCGAAACCCGCCAGCGGGTAGTGGTGGATCACGCCCGTCTTGTCCAACCCGACCCACACGTCGCCGTTGCCGTCGAGACTGAAGCCGCTCGTCACGCGGCGCGTCGTATTGAACGCCGGGCCGGGAAGCGAGCCGTCCGGAATCGCGACGTAGCCGTTCGCGTCGTTGAAGTGGAAGAAGTAGAAGATCGGCGGATTCTGGCCGGACGCGACGAGGATCCGGTGCCCGCCGACCGACACGACATGCCCGAAATGCTCGTCGCGCTGCGCGTCGTTCGGATCGATGCGCGGGTCCGCCGGATAGCTGAACGGGTCGACGGTGTTCGCGACGAACGTGCCGCCCGCGGTGCCGCTGTAGATGTGCGTGCCGCCGTAGAACAACGCGCCGTCGGTGGCCGGATCGGGCGCCGCGATCGCCTCGAAGTTCAGTGCCTGCAGCGTCCACCGCAGGCTGCCGGCACTGCTGTACGCGTGAATGTCGGTCGCGCCGTCGCGGCCGAGATCCCAGCTGCCGCCCCACGGATTGTTCAGCACGTACAGGTTGCCGGCCGCGTCCTTGCCGATGCCGGCCACGCGCGTGAAGCGCTTCGCGCCGACCTGCCCCTTGATGCCGGTCGTCGTGTCGAGATAACCGCCGCGCACGCCGAACGTGCCGGCCAGCGCCGGGCGGCCCGCGATCGCGTAGCGCTTGATGTTCATGTCGGGCCCTTCGTCGCCGACCATCAGCTCGTTCGCCGCCGCATCGAAATAGAGCGACGCCGGCCGCGCGTCGGCCGCCATCCGGATCGTGTTCAGCAATGCGCCGGTCGCGCTGAACTGAACGATCGTGCCCGCATGCTTCTGCGCGACCCACACGTTGCCCGCGCCGTCGAGCGCGAGCGCGCCGGGGCTCGACACGGCGATGTCGCGCTGCCACACGCCGTCGGTCGTAAACACGCGCACGCGGTTGCCGTAGAAGTCGCTCGCATAGAGCAGCGAGCCGGCCGTCGCGAGACCGGTGACGACGTCCACGCGCGGCTGATTCGTCGACGCAGTGACCTGGATGAAGCGGTCGCGCGCTTTCGTCGTGCGGTCGTAGCGGCCGACCGCACCGCTTCCGTATGCTTTGCCGGCCTGCAGCGCGACGAAGATCGACGTCGCGTTGCCGGTGATCGCGCTGCCCTGGAATTCGCCGTGCGCGCCGATCGAGCCGAGCGTTCGGTGGTTCCGATAGATCGACACGCCGCCCGCCTCCTCGTCCCACATCGACGCGGTGTAGATCACGCCTTCCGGCGCGACCCACATCGACCGTGCCGCGTTGCCGACGTGCGCGGCCAGCGTGCCGTAGGTGTTCGCCAGCCAGTCGGTGGCGTTCTGCGCGCGGGATGGTGCGGCCGCGGCAAGCGCGACGGCGACGAGCACCGCTCGAATGCGATTCATCGCGACCATGACTGATGCCCTCCTGAACGTGCGATCGTTCACGTCGACGGCCGCGGGCAGGCGCGCGCGGATCGGCGATCCGTCGATTTTTTTTCGCGGAATCGGCCGGCGCAGCCGGTATCGCGTCCGGTGCGCCGGCGACGAGGAGCGCCGAGCATAGCCGGATTTAATTCGAAAAAAATTGCGGACGGTCCATCGTTCAACGAACGTTGACACTGCGTCGGATCGTTGCCGAAACGGCACCGGCTCGACGTGCGGCAGAGTGCGTGTTGCGATCGTTCCGCGCCGCACCATCCGACATCATGCGGACGACGTGCCGGGACGCGGCATCGCGCGACACAGCGCGAGCGGCACCACGACGAGTGCCGCTCCGACGAAGAACGTCGTCGATGCGCCGAAGCGTGCCCACAGCACACCGGCGATGCTGCTCGCGAGCAGCATGCAGACGCCGCTGACCAGATTGAACACGCCGAACGCCGTTCCGCGCAGCTCGGCCGGCGACGTTTCCGACACCATCGCGGCGAGAATGCCTTGCGTGAGCCCCATATGCAGACCCCACGCGGCGACGCCGACGAACATCGACACCGTCGACGTGCCGGCGCCGAGCAATAGATCCGCGACGATCAGCATCGCCATGCCGAGCGCAAGCAGCACGCGCCGATCGAGCCGGTCCGACAGGATGCCGGCCGGCCATGCGGACAGCGAATACGCGGCGCTCATCGCGACCATCACGGCCGGTATCCACGCGATATCGAGCCCCGTCTGCTGCGCGCGCAGCACGAGGAACGCTTCGCTGAAGCGCGCGAGCGTAAACGTCGCGCCCACTGCGACGACGAACCAGTATTGCCGCGGGAACGCGCCGAGCGCGCGCCAATGCAGCGGGGCACGGAAACGCCGCGGCTGCGTGCGCACGGGTTCCCGAACGCCGGCGACGATCAGCACAATCGCGGCGAAAGCCGGCACCACCGCGAACCACAACACGGTGCGAATGCGGTCGCCGAAGCAGAACATCAGCACGATCGCGAGCAGCGGGCCCAGAAACGCGCCGACCGTATCCATCGACTGCCGCAGGCCGAAGCACGCGCCGCGAATCTCGGGCGGCGCGACGTCGGCCACCAGCGCATCGCGCGGCGCGCCGCGTATCCCTTTGCCGACGCGGTCGAGCAGGCGCGCGGCGACGACGACCGACGGCGCGGCTGCGAGCGGAAACAGCGGCTTGGTCAAGGCGGCGAGCCCGTAGCCGAGCAGCAGCAGCCCTTTGCGGCGCCCGAGCCAGTCGCTGATCGCGCCGGAAAACACCTTGACGATCATCGCGGTCGCCTCCGCCGCCCCTTCGAGCACGCCGAGCGCGGCGACGCTCATCCCCATCGTCGACACGAGGTAGATCGGCAGCAGCGCGTGGATCAGCTCGGAGGAAAGATCCATGCAGAGGCTCACGAAACCCAGCGCCCATACGGTACGCGGAATCGCGGGTTTGGCGGCCGTCGGCGGCGAGGTCGTCATCGTTGGTCGTGGTGGTGGCGCGCGGCGGCGGTGTGCGGCCGCATGCGTGCGTGACAGCATGCCCGGCGGCTGGCGCGAACGCAATCGGCCGGCTATATACGCTCGCTCGGCCGCGGTTCGAGCGCGCGCGTCAGTCCGACGCGGCGCGCGCGAGCTTCGCCTGCCGACGCGCGCGGTCGTTGACGATCCGGTGACGACGATGGTCGGTCATCTTCTTCCACTCGCGCGCTTCGTCGCGCGTGCGCAGGCAGGCGATGCAGTAGCCGGTGCGGCCGTCGAACGCGCAGACTTCGACGCAAGGCGATCGGACTGCCATCGTCATTGCCCCGCCGCGGCCGGCAGCACTTCGACGGTCACGTGCGACAGGCCGCCGATGTGCCGCAGCAGGCCGTGATAGAAGCGCGCATCGCGCGTCGGATCGTCGGTCGTCACGGAGACGATCGCGCTCATGTGGCCGGGCCCCACACGCCATACGTGCAGATCGCCGACCGTATCGCCATCGTGCTCGAGCGCGTGCCGCACGCGTTCCGTCAAGCGGCGGTCCGCATTCATGTCGAGCAGGACGCCGCCGGTGTCGCGCATCAGTCCGTACGACCAGTTCGCGATCACGAGCGCGCCCACGATGCCGGCGAGCGGGTCCATCCAGACCCAGCCGAATGCGCGCGCGAGCAGCAGCCCGACGATCGTCAACAGCGAGACGGCAGCATCGGCGATCACGTGGATGTAGGCGGAGCGCAGATTGTGGTCGCGTGTCGCGGCGACGGAGGGGGCGTGGGCGTCGTGCTCGCGCTCGTCGTTGTGCTCGTCGTTGTGCTCGTCGTTGTGATCGTCGTTGTGATCGTGGTTGTGGTCGTGGTTGTGGTGGTGATGACCGTGATGGTCGTGCCCGTGATGATGATCGCCGCTCAACAACCACGCGCTCACGATATTGACGACTAGCCCGGCCACCGCGATCGGAATCGCCTCGCCGAAATGGATCGGCACCGGCGACAGCAGGCGGGCGACGGCCTCGTAACCAATCAGCAGCGCGATCATCGCGAGCACGATCGCGCTCGTAAAGCCGGCCAGATCGCCGAGCTTGCCGGTGCCGAACACGAAGCGAGGATCGCGCGCGTGTCGGCGCGCGTACGTGTACGCGAGCGCGGCGATCAGCATCGCGCCCGCGTGCGTCGACATGTGGAGCCCGTCCGCGACGAGCGCGAGCGAGCCGAACAGCGACCCGCCGACGATCTCCGCCACCATCATCGCCGCACACAGCGCGATCACCATCCACGTCCTGCGCTCGTTTCGCTCGTGCGCGGCGCCGAGAAAGATGTGGTCGTGTCCCGCGCCGAACGCGGCATTCCTGAAATCGTTCACCCGGCCCCCGATCACTTGAAGTAGCTGCGAACGACCGCGACCAGCTGCTCGGTCGCGCCGCCTTCGTCCGCGTGCGTATCGTCCGCATCGACCAGATGGCTGCGGATGTGATCCTCGAGCACCAGCGCGAGCAAACCGTTCATCGCGCCGCGCCCGCTCGTGATCAATTGCAGGATTTCGCTGCAGCTGCGCTCTTCCTCGAGCGCGCGCTCGATCGCTTCCACCTGTCCCTTGATACGGCGGACACGGTTCAGCAGTTTTTGCTTTTCCTTGATCGTATGGCTCATGGTGCGTTCTCGAATATACCGGGGGGGAGTATAGGCGATTTTGGCCAAATAGGGGGGAGGGGTATATCGTCGGAGTCGGGATTCGCGGAGGGGGGCAGATGCGTGCGGGGCGTTGCGCGGAGCGCGTGAAAGCACGCGGCCATGCCGATGCAACCGGCACAATATCGTTCTGGGCGCCCGAGCGTGCGCAAGCCCTTTCGCGCGGCATTGTGCCCGTCCGTCACGGCAGAAGAGGCGATTCCGGCCCATGCCATATCTTCCAGACGGGGCCGCGAAGAGCGTCGTTCAGTCATCTGCCGGACATTCGGCGGCGATCGCGTAGGGCTGATGGCCGCCGTAACGATTTGCCGGCCAAGCGCGCGCCGCCCGTACCGGCATTCGCCAGGCAATCTGTACCGGTACTGTACTGACAATCGTCATTACACTGACTCCATTCCTGCCCAGAACCCGAATGGAGAACTCGCGATGGAATTCCTCACGCTGAGCGCGCTGCCCGCCGGCATGCTGTTCGCGCTCGTCACGTCGATCACGCCCGGCCCGAACAACACGATGCTGCTCGCATCCGGCGTCAATTTCGGCTTTCGCCGCACGATGCCGCACCTGTTTGGTATCAGCATCGGCGTCGCGATCCTCATGCTCTGCGTCGGCTTCGGACTCGGCGAAGCGTTCAAGCGCGTGCCGCTGCTGTACACGGTTCTGGAAGTCGCGAGCGTCGCGTATCTGCTGTATCTCGCCTGGCGCATCGGCACGTCCGGCGAAGTGAAGGCGCACGGCGCAAAGCCGCGGCCGATGACGTTCATCGAAGCCGCCGCGTTCCAATGGGTCAATCCGAAGGCATGGATGATGGTGCTGACCGCCGCGACGACGATCCGGCTGTCCGCCGATTACGGCATGAACGCCGCGTGGATGGCCGTCGTATTCGTGCTGATCGGCTTTCCGTGCATCAGCCTGTGGGCCGCGTTCGGCCTCGGCCTGCGGCGTTTCCTGTCGAATCCGCGCGCGCTGCGCATCTTCAACGTGACGATGGCCGTGCTGCTGATCCTGTCCCTGTATCCGCTCGTCGCGCACGTATTGCCGCAGTGAGCGCTCACCGCCCATTGAGCTTCGCGCGACGCAGGCGTACGCTCTCGCTACTGACGCGTGCAGCCGCTTCGCCGGCTGCGCCGCCGCTGCCGGGAGATTGCCGATGAAGCCAATGCTGAGGGCGGGCGAGCGCATCGAAGGAATGCACTGGGTGGCCGAATACCATCCGGGCACGCACGACATCCGCGTGCTGCGCGAGGACATCGAAGTCGGCACTTACTGCGCACCGCCGACGCTGTTCGGCGACGAGGAAGAGATGGGCGCCGCGAACCTCGCCGATCACCGCTGCCGCGAGGCCGCGCTGCGCGCGTATCTGCGCACGTTCGTGAAGGAACACGACGCGGAAGAATGAACGGCGGCACACGTGCCGCCGAGTCGACGGGCCGCGAATGCGGCCCGGATGCTTTTGCGCGACGACGCACGCGAGTCGCGAGAGGCGAGCCGCGAGCCGCGACCCACTGGCCGAGCCGGGCGCGCCGCCCCGAACGCCGGCACGCCGAGCTTGGCCCCGCTCAGTGCCCGATCGGCTCGATCGTGCCGGTCGACGGCGTCGTCCGATGCGGCCGCGCGATCTGCTTGATCAGCAGCGCGACACAGGCAAGCAGCCCGGCCACCGCGATCGTCGCGAACACGCCGGCGAACGAGAAATGCCGGCGCGTGAGCTCAGCGACCAGAAACGACCCCGCAATCCCGCCGAAGCGTCCGACGCCGAGCATCCACGCGACACCGGTGCCGCGCCCTTCGGTCGGATAGAACGCAGCCGCCAGCGCCGGCATCGACGATTGCGCGGTGTTCATCAGCACGCCGGCGACGAACACGACGAGCACGAGCAGCCCGACGTTGCCGGCCGCCTGCCCGATCGCATAGACGCTGACGGCCGTCAGCGCATAGCAGACGGCGATCACGCGGTTCGCGTTGAAGCGATCCATCAGCACACCGCACAGTACCGCGCCGACGCCGCCGAGCGGGAACAGCGCGGAAATCAGCGTCGCGCTCTTCGGCGTGAGGCCCGCATCCTTCAGCAGAATCGGCATCCAGTTGATCGACGCGTAGAAGATCACGAGCCCCATGAAGTACGCGGCCCACAGCATCACCGAGCCGATCACGTACGAGCGCGACAGCACGACGCCGAGCCCCTTGCCGCCGGTCTGCGGCGCCGACTCCGTCATCGCCAACGCGCTCGCGTTCAGCGCATCGCGCGAGATGCGCGCGAGCGTCGCGCGGATCCGGTCGACCGGATGGCCGTGCGCGACCATGAAGCGTACCGATTCGGGCATCTTCAACAGCAGCAGCACGCCGAGCAGCAGCGGCGTCACGCCGCCGAGCACCAGCACGCTGCGCCAGCCGAAATGCGGAATCATCCACGCGGCGAGAAACCCGCCGAATGCCGCACCGAGCGGAAAGCCGCAGAACATCAGGTTGATCACGGTCGCGCGGCGCTTGTCCGGGCAGAACTCGCCCATCATCGTGACCGCATTCGGCATCGCGGCGCCAAGCCCGACGCCGGTCACGAAGCGCAGCACGGTCAGATGCCCGATCGTCGTCGAGAACGCGGACACGAGGCACGCGATGCCGAACAGGAACACCGAGCCGAGCAGCAGCACGCGTCGCCCGAGCCGGTCCGACAGCGGCCCCGACACGAGCGCGCCGCAGGCGAGGCCGAACAGCGCGGCGCTCAGCACCGGCGCGAGATCGGGCTTGGTCAGGTTCCATTCGCCGAGCAGCGACGGCGCGATAAAGCCGATCGCGGCCGTATCGAATCCGTCGAGCAGGACGATCACGAAACACATGAGAAACACGAGCCACTGAAAGCCGCCGAACGGCTGCTCGTTGATGAAGGTCTGGACGTCGACCACCGGGGTGCGATTCACTGTCTGTCTCCTTGTCGATGTCGGGCTCGGCAGGCGCTCGATGCGCTGCGTGCCGCGACGCCGGATTGTCGGCGGCCCGGCGGGCGCCGGGCCATTCCTTTGTTTGCGTACCGGCCATCCGGTACGCGGCGCGCCGATGCACTGCCGGCGCGTTCGTTGCCAGTCGCGCTTAGCCTGCCGCGTCCTGTTCCTTGAAGATGCGATCCGCGAGATGGAATGCGGAATTCGCCGCCGGCACGCCGCAGTAGATCGCGGTCTGCAGCAGCACTTCCTTGATCTCGTCGCGCGTCACGCCGTTGTTGCGTGCGGCGCGCAGATGCAGTGCCAGTTCCTCGCTGCGGTTCAGCGCGACCATCATCGCGATCGTCAGCAGGCTGCGCGTATGGCGCGGCAGGCCGTCGCGCGTCCAGATCTCGCCCCACGCATAGCGCGTGATCAGGTTCTGGAATTCCTCGGTCACCTCGGTGCGGTTCTCGATCGAGCGGTCGACATGCGCGTCGCCGAGCACCGCGCGACGCACTTTCATTCCGGCTTCGTAACGTTGCTGGTCGTCCATCGTCGCTGCCTCACGCAGTCAGGAAATCGAGCAGCGCGCGATTGAAATCGTCGGTGCGCTCGATGTTCGAAATGTGCGCGGCGTCGAATTCGACGTGACGCGCGCCCGGAATCGCGGCGGCCAGTGCGCGGCCCTGGTCGGGCGGCGTCGAGAGATCGTGCGCGCCGGTCACGACGAGCACCGGCAGCGCGATGCCCTTCGCTTCCTCGCGCAAGTCGGCTGCGTTCAGCGCGTCGCAGTTCGCCGCATAGCCGTCCTTGTCGGTATGCACGAACGTGTCGCGGATCGCATCGAACAGGCGCGGCTCGCGCTGCACGAACGCATCGGTGAACCAGCGCGGCAGCACCGCGTCGGCGAGTGCGGACATCCCTTCGGTGCGCGCCTTGTGCGCGCGCGGCGTCCACACTTCCGGCGAGCCGATCTTGGCGGCCGTGTTCGCGAGCACCGCGCGGACGATGCGCGACGGGAAGCGCGCAGCCAGTGCGGCGCCGGTCAGGCCGCCCATCGAGATTCCGCAGAACGACGCCTGCGCGATCCCGAGATGATCGAGCAGGCCGATCACGTCGCCCGCGAGCTGGTCGATCGTGTACGAACCGGCCGGCGCATCGGAATGGCCGTGGCCGCGCGTGTCGTAACGCAGCACGTTGAAGTGCTGCGTGAACGGACGAATCTGCGGCGCCCACATCTGCAGGTCCGCGCCGAGCGAATTCGAGAAGACGAGCCACGGCGCGTCGTCGCGCGCGGCACGATCGATCCGGTAATGCAGTTTTACGCCGTTGACGGTGGCGAAAGGCATCAGTGTTCTCCTGGTGGTTACGTGCGCGCGTGCAGCGCGAGCACGGCGTCGACGTAGGCGTGCGCCTCGCCGACGTAATGAGCGGGGTCGAGCAACTGTGCGAGCGCGTCGCGCGACAGGTGGGCCGACACGGTCGCGTCGGCGGCGAGCACGTCGAACAGCGTCGCGCCGGTGCGCACGGCTTCCTTCGACGCGTGCTCGACGACGTGATGCGCGTCGAGACGGCCGATCCGGTCGCCGAGCGCGAGCATCACCGCTTCGCCGAGGATCAAGCCGTGCGTGAGGTCGAGGTTCGCCGCGAGGCGTTCGGCGTTCACGTCGAGGCCCGCGACGATCTGCGCGATCTGCGCGAGTGCGCCGCCGGCGAGGCGCGCGAGGTCGGGCAGCGCGTCCCACTCGGCCTGCCAGCCGCCGAGCGCGCGCTCGTGTTCCTGCACCATCCCCGCGAACACGGTCGCGACGAGGCCCGGTGCGCGCACCGCAGCCGTCAGCACGGCGGCGCAGCCCACAGGGTTGCGTTTGTGCGGCATCGTCGACGAACCGCCCTTGCCGGCCGCGGCCGGTTCGCCGAGTTCGCCGACTTCGGTCTGCATCTGCAGCGAGATATCGCGCGCGATCTTGCCGAGCGTGCCGATCAGCATGCCGAACCATGCAGCGGCCTCGGCGATCCGGTCGCGCTGCGTATGCCACGGCACCGCCGGTGCGGCGAGCTCGAGCTCTTTGGCCAGGGCGGCGCTCACGCCGCTCGCGCGATCGCGCAGGCTCGCGAGCGTGCCGGCCGCACCGCCGAACTGCAGCACGAGCGCACGCGCGCGCAGCTCGGCGAGCCGCGTGCGATGGCGCAGCAGCGCGTCGAGCCACTGCGCGAACTTCAGCCCGAGCGTGATCGGCAATGCCTGCTGCAGCCACGTGCGGCCGATCATCGGCGTCGCGCGATGTGTGCGCGCGAGCGTCGCGAGCGACGCGCACGCGTCGTTGAGCATCGGTTCGAGCACGTCGAGCGTATCGCGCAGCTGCAGGACGGTCGCGGTGTCGATGATGTCCTGGCTCGTCGCGCCCCAGTGCACGAATTTCGCGGCCTCGGCATCGTCGGCCTTCACCTGCGCGGTGAGCTGCTTGACGAGCGGAATCGCGAGATTGCCGCCGAGCGCCGCGTCGCGCGCGAGCGCATCGGCATCGAGACGGTCGGCCACGCACGCGCGTTCGATCGGCGCGACCGCGGCGGCCGGAATAACCTGTTGCGCGGCCAGCGCGCGCGCGAGCGCGGCTTCGACGTCGAGCATCCGCTGGACGGTGGCACGGGGCGACCAGATCCGGTTGAGCGGCTCGCTGCCACAGATGAGGGAGGTCAGGCGGGCGCTGTCTTCGAGCATGGCGTCGGATGGGAAAACGGGTGGCCTATTGTCCACCGAAGCGCGCCGGCGTGCGCATGCGCGCGCCGGCCGCTTGCGGTTCAGGCCGCCTTGCGCGTCGCGTCGATCAGCGGCACGCCGGTCAGCTTCTGCAGTTCGTCGAACGACAGGTCGGTGAAGATCTCGCTCACCGCGAGGCCGTCGGACGTCACGTCGAGCACGGCGAGATCCGTATAGATGCGGCTCACGCACTGCACGCCCGTCACCGGATACGAGCACTGCGCGACGATCTTGCTCTCGCCCTGCTTCGTCAGGTGCTCCATCATCACGAACACCTGCTTCGCGCCGATCGCGAGATCCATCGCGCCGCCGACCGCCGGAATCGCATCGGGCGCGCCCGTATGCCAGTTCGCGAGGTCGCCGTTCGCGGATACCTGGAACGCGCCGAGCACGCAGTAGTCGAGGTGGCCGCCGCGCATCATCGCGAACGAATCGGCGTGGTGGAAGTAGGCGCCGCCCGTAAGCAGCGTCACGTGCTGCTTGCCGGCGTTGATCAGCTCGTCGTCTTCCTCGCCGGGCGCGGGCGCCGGGCCCATGCCGAGCAGCCCGTTCTCGCTGTGCAGGAAGATTTCCTTGCTCGGATCGAGGTGGTTCGCCACCAGCGTCGGCACGCCGATGCCGAGGTTCACGTACGCGCCTTCGGGGATGTCCTGGGCGACGCGCTTGGCCATTTCATCGCGGGTCAGTCGTTTCATGTCGGATCTCCTCGGGCGGTCAGGCGGCTTGCGATGCGCGTTCCGCGGCCAGCTCGGCCGCATGCGCGGCCTGCGGCACTTCGACGATGCGCTGCACGAAAATCCCCGGCGTCACGATGTGTTCCGGGTTCAGCCCGCCGAGCGGCACGACCTGCGACACCTGCACGATCGCGACCTTCGCGGCGCTCGCCATGATGGGCCCGAAGTTGCGCGCGGTCTTGCGATACACGAGATTGCCCCAGCGATCGCCCTTGTACGCCTTCACGAGCGCGAAATCGGCGTGAATCGGCGTTTCGAAGACATACGGCTTGCCGTCGATCACGCGCGTTTCCTTGCCTTCCGCGAGCTTCGTGCCGTAGCCGGTCGGCGTGAAGAAGCCGCCGATGCCGGCACCCGCCGCGCGAATGCGCTCGGCCAGGTTGCCCTGCGGCACGAGCTCCAGCTCGATCTCGCCCGCGCGGTACAGTGCGTCGAACACCTGCGAGTCGCTCTGGCGCGGGAACGAGCAGATGATCTTGCGCACCCGCTTCGCCTTCAGCAGGGCCGCCAGGCCCGTCTCGCCGTTGCCCGCGTTGTTGTTGACGATCGTCAGGTCGCGCGCGCCCTGCTCGATCAGCGCGTCGATCAGCTCGGACGGCATGCCGGCCGTGCCGAAGCCGCCGATCATGATCGTCGCGCCGTCGTGAACGTCGGCGACCGCCGACTGAAGCGATTCGAAAATCTTGTTGACCATGTCTCTTCCTGATACGAACCCCGCGGCACGATGCGCGGCTGTCGGAGGAACACGCGCGTGCCGCGTGCCGTGCCGAAACCGGCTGCGGCTTCGGCATTTTGTTCGCTAATCGAACCTAGATTCGATTAGCGAACGATGGGCCGATCATAGAGTCGCGCACAGCGCGTTGTCAAGGCGGGATGTCTCGGGGCCGGCTTCGTCGTCGAACGGCAGCCCGACGTAGTTTTCCGCGAGCGATTGCGCGGCGGCACGCGAGCGCGTCACGTACTTCAGTTCCGCGAGCTTGAGCCGGTTCACGAACGGCGTATCGTCGGCCGACGGATGCAGCATGTTCGTCATGAAGTACGAGAAATGCTCGGCGCGCCACACGCGCTCGAGGCAGGTCGCCGAATACGCATCGAGCGCCGTCGCGTCGCCCGTCCGGTAGCGCGCACCCAGCGCACGCGACAACGCGCGGACGTCGGCGACCGCGAGGTTCATCCCCTTCGCGCCGGTCGGCGGCACGATGTGCGCCGCGTCGCCGGCGAGGAACAGGTGGCCGTGCTGCATCGTCTCCGACACGAAGCTGCGCATCGGCGTCACGCTCTTCTGCGTGATCCGGCCCTCGGTCGGCGTCCAGCCGGTGTCGTTCGAAAAGCGCGTATGCAGTTCGTCCCAGATCCGCGCGTCGGACCAGGCGCCGAGATCCTCGTCCGGGCGACATTGCAGGTACAGCCGCGTGACGGTCGGCGAGCGCATCGAGAACAGCGCGAAGCCGCGCTCGTGGTGTGCATAGACGAGCTCGTCGAGCGACGGCGCCGCGTCGGCGAGGATGCCGAGCCACGCGAACGGATAGACGCGCTCGAACGTGCGCAGCCGCTCGGCCGGAATCGTCTGCCGCGCGATCCCGTGGAAGCCGTCGCAGCCGGCGATGTAGTCGCAGTCGATGCGGTCCGCGCGGCCGTCGGCATGCTTGAACGTGACGAACGGGCGATCGCCGTCGACGTCGTGCAGCGCGACGTCGGTCACGTCGAAATGCATCGGATGACCGTGCTCGACGCCGGCCGCGATCAGGTCGCGCACGACCTCGTGCTGGCTATAGACGGTGATCGCGCGGCCGCCGGTCAGGCCGCTCAGATCGATCCGGTGACGCTGGCCGCCGAACAGCAGCTCGATCCCGTGATGCTGCAGCCCTTCGCGGCGCATGCGGTCGCCAAGGCCGGCCGCATTGAGCGTGTCGACGGTGCCCTGTTCGAGCACACCCGCGCGGATGCGGTTCTCGCAGTATTCGCGCGAGCGCGCTTCGAGGAGGATCGATTCGACGCCTTGCAGGCGGAGCAGATGGGAAAGCAGAAGGCCGGCGGGGCCGGCGCCGATGATGGCGACCTGGGTGCGCATGACATGTCTCCTGTCGACCGGGCGGCGGCTTCGCACCTGCACCGGATCGGTTCGAAATTGAACATTGGTTCGATTGGTGAACGCATTTCAGCGCTTTCCCGACTATGCGGCAACGCGATTCCGGAGATAACTTCTATCCGTTTTCAAGATATTGGCCGGCGATGGAAGCGCTCGATCTGAACCTCATTCCCTACCTCGTCGCGCTCGACGACACGCGCAACGTGAGCCGCGCGGGCGAACTGCTCGGCGTCAGCCAGCCGCGCGTCAGCACGGCGCTCGGGCGCTTGCGCGCGTATTTCGGCGATCCGCTGTTCGTGCGCACGTCGCGCGGGATGGAGCCGACGCCGCGTGCGCTCGCGCTACTGCCCGCCGCGCGCGACGCGCTCGCGCAGATCGAGCGCGGGCTCGTCGCGCCGCACGACTTCGATCCGGCCGCGAGCACGCATACGTTTTCGATCGCGCTATCGGACGTCGGCGAGATCGTGTTTCTGCCGAAGCTGCTGCAGGCGTTCGCGCAGTGCGCGCCGCATGCGAACCTGCGCTCGGTGTCGCTGCCGCACGATGAAGTCGGACGCGGGCTCGAGGCCGGCTCGATCGATCTCGCGGTCGGTTATTTCCCCGATCTCGACGGCAACAACTTCTTCCAGCAGCGTCTGTTCACGCATCGCTTCGTGTGCCTGATGCGGCGCGGTCACCCGCTCGAGCAGGCGCGGCCGTTCACCGTCGAGCAGTTTCTCGAAAGCGGGCATGCGGTCGTGCGCGCCGAGGGACGCAGCCAGGAAGTGCTCGAGAAATATCTCGCGAAGCAGCGGATGCAGCGCCGCGCCGTGCTCGAGACGCCGCACTTCATGAGTCTGCCGTTCATCCTGAGCCGCACCGATCTGATCGCGACGGTGCCGCACGCGATCGGTTACGCCTACGCGGCCGAGCACGCGTTCATCGTGCCGGTCGAGCCGCCGCTGCCATTGCCGCGCTTCGACCTGAAACAGCACTGGCATCGCAAATTCCACAACGATCCGCGCACGGCGTGGCTGCGCGGCGTCGTCGCGTCGCTGTTCAACGACGAGCAGGACGAGTGGCCGAAGTGAGCGCGGGGCCGCACGCACGAAGCGCGAAAGCATGAAACAATGCCCGGATACCGCGCCGCCGCAAACGGCGCCTTCGATGGAGCAACGCTATGGGAAAAAAAACCGCGCGGTCCGAGCCGGCCGCATCCCGCCCGAGTCGTGAAGAAGCCGAGGACGCCGTACGCGTGCTGCTGCGCTGGGCCGGCGACGATCCGACGCGCGAAGGGCTGATCGATACGCCCGCACGCGTCGTGCGCGCCTACGAGCAATTCTTCGCCGGTTATTCGATCGAGCCGCGCGACATCCTCGCGCGCACGTTCAGCGAGGTCGACGGCTACGACGAAATGATCGTGCTGAAGGACATCCGCTTCGAGAGCTACTGCGAGCATCACATGGTGCCGATCATCGGCCGCGCGCACGTCGCGTATCTGCCGAATCATCGTGTGGTCGGCATCTCGAAGCTCGCGCGCCTCGTCGATGCATTCGCGAAGCGCCTGCAGATCCAGGAAAAGATGACGGTGCAGATCGCCGACACGCTGTTCGACGTGCTGCAGCCGAAGGGCGTCGGCGTGATACTCGAAGCCGCGCATCAGTGCATTTCGACGCGCGGCGTGCACAAACCGGGCGTCGAGATGGTCACGTCGCGCATGCTCGGCACGTTCCGCACCGATCCGTCGACGCGGCGCGAATTCCTGTCGATCGTCGCGAACCCGTCTTCCGTGAACCTGACGAATACGTAAATGCAGTCAACGAAGCAAGCGGCGGATGCGCCCGTCGTGCTGGTGACCGGCGCCGCGCGCCGTGCCGGCCGCGCATTCGCCGAGTATTTCGCCGCGCACGGCTATCGCACCGCCGTGCACTACGACCGCTCGGCCGACGCGGCCGAAGCCGCGGCCCGCGCGATCGCCGAACGCGGCCCCGACTCCGTCGCGCTGCAGGCCGACTTGTCCGACGAGGCCCAGATCGCGTCGCTGGTCGACGCCGTGTACGCGCGCTTCGGGCGCCTCGACGTGCTCGTGAACAATGCGTCGGTGTTCTGGCAGGACCATTTCCCGAGCTTCGATCTCGCCGCGTTCGATCACGCGTGGACCGTGAACTGTCGCGCGCCGATCCTGCTCACGCGTGCGTTCTACGAGCGCGCGCGGGCAGCGGGCACGCAGGGCGTCGTCGTGAACGTCGTCGATCAGAAGATCAAGGAAAACTTCCATCGCGACCATTTCAGCTATACGGTCGCGAAGGCGGCGCTCGGCAACCTGACGCAGATGCTCGCGCTGTCGGCCGCGCCGGTGCTGCGCGTGAACGCCGTGTTCCCGGGCCTGATGCTGCCGAGCGACGACCAGACGCAGGCCGATTTCGAACACGCGAGCCGCGCATCGACGCCGCTCGCGCGCATCGCCGGCCCCGACGACGTCGCGAGCGCGATCCTGCTGCTGACGGGCAGCGCGTACAACGGCGTGGATTTCGTCGTCGATGCGGGGCAGAACCTGATTCGCGTCGATCAGGACGTGCTGTACAAGCATCGCTCGCCGAGCAGCCGGCACTGACGATCGGCGCGCGCGCAGCGCGCCGCCTTTCGCACAGCCACAGGCCGCTGCGCCGGCGCCGATTTCGCTGCTCCGGCGTTGCGCCGATTCCAGCGTTCCGGCGTTCCTGGCTACGGCCGGCAGCGGCCCCGACACGCGCGTGCCGCGTTACGGCTTCTCCGCGCGCTCGCCTTCGCGCACCTTCCCCTGCGCGACGCTCGTGCCGGGCGGCACGCTGTGCGTGAGCCATACGTTGCCGCCGATCACCGACCCGCGCCCGATCGTCACGCGGCCGAGAATCGTCGCCCCCGCGTAGATCACGACGTCGTCCTCGACGATCGGATGGCGTGCATTGCCCTTGACGAGCGCGCCGTCGCCGTCGGCCGGGAAGCTCTTCGCACCGAGCGTGACGGCCTGATAGACGCGCACGCGCTCGCCAATGATCGCCGTCTCGCCGATCACGACGCCCGTGCCGTGATCGATGAAGAAGCTGGGCCCGATTTGCGCGCCGGGGTGAATGTCGATGCCGGTGGCCGAATGCGCGATCTCGTTGATGAAACGCGCGAGCAGCGGAACGCCGAGCCGGTGCAGCGCATGCGCGAGCCGGTGATGCATCATCGCCAGCACGCCCGGATAGCACAGCAGAATTTCGGTGATGTGTTGCGCGGCGGGATCGCCGGCATACGCGGCCTGAATGTCGCTGACGAGCAAGGCGCGAATCGCCGGCAGCTGTCTGCCGAATTCGCGTGCGATCTCGAACGCGCGCTCCTCGAGTGCCGCCGGCGGCGTATCGGCATGCTCGGGCAGGAACGGCAGCGCGCGGCGGATCTGCTCGGACAGGATGCGCAGCGTGCTTTCGAGCGTATGGCCGACGTAGTAGTCGACGCTTTCGTCGGTGAGATCCGGCGCGCCGTAATGCGTCGGAAACATCGACGCGCGCAGGCCGGTCACGATCTTGCAGATCGCGTCGCGCGACGGCAGTTCGCGGATGCCGCGCGGATGACGCGTGCGGTGGCGCTCCTCGCGCGACTCGCGCAGCCCGGCGACGATTTCTTCGAGGCCCCACTGACGGGCGGGTGATGTCGACATAGGTCAAAGCAGACGGCCGAGCTGCGTCGCTCGGCCGCGAATAAAGTGACGGGTCCGACAAGATTACCGCGTTTTTCGCCGGCGGGCGGCATGCCGCGCATCGGCACGATGGCCGATGTCCGTCACAGCGGCGACGTCACATCGTGATGCTGCTCGCGTCGATCCAGCGCACCGCCCAGTCGCGCGCGTGCGCGATCGCAGCGTCCTCGTCGTTGAACTGGAGGTCGGACGGAAAAAAACGGTTCGCCACGAGCTCCCCGTCGCTCGATCGCGAGATCACGACGTAGGGCTTGAACGAACCGTCGCTGGTGCGCGCGGGCGCGCAATTCAACAGATAACCGCGATGCGTGAAGGCAGTAGTCGCTTGCATGGAATCCGCCACCTCTAGTCCCTTGCTTTGTTGTTCACTACCCGTCTTGGAGGGTGTTGGCGCCCCGGCGCGGGCAGAGGCGGCGAGTTCGCATCCCCTGTCGCCGCTTCGCAAGAAACGAATCATACTCTGGAGAAAACGCGTGTTCTAGTTGAAATAAATCATGACGAATCAGTGCGCGCGCAGGCGACCGCGGCGATCGCCCGCGCGCCGTTTTCCCGTCGTGCCCGGAACGGGATTTGCTTGATCCGGAGCGCTTCGCCGCGAGGAGCGTCGCGATGGCGTCATCGACCCCAAACCGTCCTGTCCGTCCGCGCAGCATCGAGCTCGACAACGACGACACGCTCGACAGCACCGTCGATACCGACGGCAAGCACCGCGAGGCCGCGCGCCTTGCCGGCGGCGGACCGTTCTCTCCCGATCAGATCACGCGCAGCAATGCGTCGCTCGTCAATGCGATGCCGGAGGCCGGCGACGGCCTCGCCGGCTTCGATAGCCGGCCGGGCGGCAATCATCCGTCGTTCGCGCTACGTGCCGGCTATGTGCTCGTCGAAAAAGGCTTCGACGCGCCGGCCGCCGTCGGCGACGACACGTTCGGCGCCGTGCACCGGATGTACGGCAGCGTGTACGGGCCCGGCCACGATCGACGGCCCGGCAGGGTGATCGAGCTGGCGCCGGCCGACCGGTAGCCCGGCGCGGCGGCTCGCGCACGACGCCGAGGCGCGGCGCGCGTTGCGCGCGTCGGCACGTGCGTTTGAATCGATCGTTTGCGGAACGGCTGCACCGCGGGGGATCGAAGCGCGCGCGTATCGGCGCGCGCGGTGCGCGCTGCGGCATCGTGCGACGCAAGATGCTGCGTCGCGCCGCCACGTCACGCCGCGCGCGCTCGCCGCGACAACGCGCGGACCGGCTCGGCACTGCAAAGTCGCGGGCATTCGTTTACTCTGCGACGCAGCAACGCAGGCCGGAGCGGCCGTCCGGCCGACGTCCGTTCAACCGCCTCTCGGAGACACCATGTACAAACGCATTCTGGTTGCCGTCGACGGCAGCGATACGTCGCGCCACGCGTTCGAAGCAGCACTCGCGCTCGCGAAAGCGCATGGCGCGGAACTGCAGGCGCTCTACGTCGTCGAGAACGCCGCGATCTACTACAACGTCCCCGGCTACGATCCGTCGGTGCTGCGCGATCAGCTGCTCGCGCAGGGCGCCGAACTGGCGAAGGAATTCTCCGCGCAGATGCAGGCAGCGGGCGTCAAGGGCGAAACGCTGACCAACGAGGCGTCGTCGTTCAACGACGTGTCGTCGCTGATCCTCGACGGCGCAAAAGCGTTCGGCGCGGAGTTGCTCGTACTCGGCACGCACGGCCGTCGCGGCTTCCGCCGGCTCGTGCTCGGCAGCATCGCCGAACAGTGCGTGCGGCACGCATCGCTGCCCGTGCTGCTGATTCCTGCTGCCGCGCACGCGGACGCAGACGAAGGCGCATCGGCCTGAGCGCGGCATCGCGCGCGCCGGTTTCCGCGGCGCGCGCGATGCCTTGCGCCGATCGACCGTCGATCGTTGCGCACGCACCCGATTCGATGCGCGTCACGCGCTCAAAGGCTTGCGCGCGCGGGCGCGCCGTCGCGACGTTTTGTCACCCGACACGCGCATCTTGCGGTGGGACAATGATTCCGTCGATTCAACGCCGGAGTAAACATCATGCTGACGCCCGTCGCCACACGCCCCGCCGCCCCGCCCCATGCCACCGGCTGGGCGCCTCGTCAGGCTGCGCACTGCTCGTCGTGCGCGATGCGGCATCTGTGCATGCCGCAAGGCCTCGCCCCCGAGGCGCTGAGCCGCCTCGAAGCGGTGATCTGCGCCGCGCGTCCCGTCAAGCGCGGTGAAGCGCTGTTCCGCGAAGGCGATGCGTTCGACAACCTGTATGCGGTCCGTTCCGGTTCGCTGAAAACGGTTGCGACGCGTCACGACGGTCGGGAACAGGTCACGGGCCTCCATCTCGCCGGCGAAGCGCTCGGCCTCGACGGCATCTGCGACGACACGCATCCGCGCACCGCGATCGCGCTCGAAGACAGCTCCGTCTGCGTGATTCCGTACGCCGCGCTGAAGGCGCTGTGCTCGGAAGCCGGCTCCATGCAGCTGCGCATGCACAAGCTGATGAGCGAGCAGATCGTGCGCGAAACGTCGCAAGCGATGCTGCTCGGTTCGCTGAACGCCGAAGAGCGTGTCGCCGCGTTCCTGCTCGACGTGTCGTCGCGCTATCTGAAGCGCGGTTACTCGCCGTCGGAATTCAATCTGCGGATGACGCGCGAAGACATCGGCAGCTATCTCGGCATGACGCTCGAAACGGTCAGCCGCACGCTGTCGAAATTCCAGAAGCGCGGCCTCATCGAAATGCGCGGCCGCCTCGTTCAGATCGTCGACTTCGACGCCCTGCATCACGTGTGATCGTGCGACGCGCGGCGCATGCGCTGCGCGCCGCGTTCCCGCCCTTCTCCCGCCCCTCCCCGCCGCGCAGTCAATCGAGAAACAGCGCGGCGCGCGCCTTCAGCGCGGCGCTGAAATCGTCGAGCCAGCCGATCGACAGACGCCAGCTCTGCCAGTAAAGCTCGATGTCGACGGTACGCCCGGCCGACATATCCACCAGTTCGCCGGCCGCCAGTTGACGGTCGACCATCCGGTCCGGGCACATCCCCCATCCCAGCCCGGTTTCGCACGCGCGCAGATAGCCCGCGACGTGCGGTATCCAGTGCTGCGGCGGATCGAGATCGGCCCGCGTCACGCGCCGAATGAAGCGCGCCTGCAGCCCGTCCTTCGGATTAAACATCACGCACGGTGCGCGGCGCAGTGCGTCGCGCGTGATACCCGCGCCGAAATAGCGCGCATGAAACGCCGGCGAGCAGACCGCGCGGTAGCGAATGCGCCCGAGCCGCGTCGACCGGCAGCCCTGGATCGGCTCGGCCTGCGCGGTGACCGCGCCCTGCACGCTGCCGTCGCGGATGCGCTCGGCCGTATAGTCCTGGTCGTCGATCACCAGATCGAGCAAGGTCTCGCGCTCGGCGCAGAACGGCGCGACGGCGTCGACGAACCAGGTTGCGACGCTGTCGTCGTTGACGGCCACGCGCAGCGTCGGCCACGTCGACGCGAGCGGCCCCGGCAGCGCGGGCATCCGCCCCGACAGCTCGGCCTCGAGCAGCTGCACGCGTTCGGTATGCCGGCACAGCAGCGCCCCCGACGTCGTCGCGACGCACGGCTGACCGCGCTTCACGAGCACGCTGCCGACGCGCTCCTCCAGCAGTTTCACGCGCTGCGACACGGCCGATGGCGTCACGTTCAGTTCCTTGGCTGCGCGTTCGAACGACCCGTGCCGGATCACCGCCGCCAGCGCGTCGAGCAATGCATAGTCGAGCATTAGCGTTCCTTAATCGACATTAGCTGATTTAGCTTCTCTTATTCAGAGGATGCCCGCAGACTAGCGCTATCCGATCCATCCGTCTACTGCTCACCCACCATGAACTGGCTCGCTTTCTCCCATGGCGCCGCGCTGTGCGCGTCGCTGATCGTCACCATCGGCGCGCAGAACGCGTTCGTGCTCCGGCAAGGGATCATGCGTTCGCATGTCGGCAAGATCGTGCTGCTATGCGCGCTGTCCGACATGATCCTGATCGCCGCGGGCGTGGGCGGCGCGTCGGCGCTCGTCGAACGCTACCCGACGTTCGTCCATGCGGTGCTGTACGTCGGCCTTGCGTATCTCGCGTGGTTCGGGATCAATGCGCTGCGCCGCGCGTTCAAGCCCGGGCACGAAACGCTCGACGTGCGCGGCGACGCGGTCGCGCCGCCGCCGCAAAGCGCGCTCGCGATCGTGCTGATGACGCTCGCGTTCACGTGGCTCAACCCGCACGTATATCTCGACACGTTCCTGCTGATCGGCACGGCCGGCGCACGCGAGCCGGAAGGCGCGCGGCTCGCGTTCGCGATCGGCGCGATGTCGGTCAGCATCGTCTGGTTCATCGGGCTCGGATACGGTGCACGACTGCTCGCGCCGTGGTTCCGCAAGGCCGTCGCATGGCGCGTGCTCGACGGTGCCATCGGCAGCATGGTGCTGTTTCTCGCGGCCGTGCAGCTGCGATAGCGCGCACTCGCTCGCGCTGCGATCACGCGTCGATCTCGGCGGCCGCAGGGCGCCGCCGGCGCGCCGCTCGCCGATCGGCGATCGGCGAGTGCTGTCCGTCATCTTCCGCAATCCGTCCGTTATCGCGCGTTGCCGCCCGTTCCTGCACAAATCGAATCGATCGGTGACAATGGACAGGTCCCGCGGCAACGTCGACACGCTGCCGCGCCCGCCGCTGCCGCGCGACGGCGACGCCCACGCCGGCGCGTCGCTCCCGCGGCTTCGTTCCGTCAATCGCATACACGGAGAGAAAGATGGCCCTACGTACCCTCGGCACGTCCAGCATTCAGGTTTCGCCGCTCGCATTCGGCGGCAATGTGTTCGGATGGACCGTCGACGAGAACGCGTCGTTTTCGCTGCTCGACGCGCTCGCCGACACCGGCATCAATTTCATCGACACCGCCGACGTCTACTCGGCCTGGGCGCCCGGCAATCGCGGCGGCGAATCGGAAACCATCATCGGCAAATGGCTGAAGCGCTCCGGCAAGCGCGAACAGGTCGTGATCGCGACCAAGGTCGGCATGCTCGAAGCGCGCGCGGGCCTCTCGAAAGACAACATTCTGAAAGCCGCCGACGATTCGCTGCGCCGCCTGCAGACCGACTACATCGACCTCTATTTCTCGCACCGCGATCTGCGCGACACGGCGCCGCTCGAAGAAACGCTCGCCGCGTATCAGACGCTGATCGACGCAGGAAAAGTGCGGATCATCGGCGCATCGAACTACAGCGGTGCGCGTCTGCGCGAAGCGGCCGAGATCAGCCGGCGCGACGGCCTGCCCGCGTACCAGGTGATCCAGCCCGAATACAACCTGTACGACCGCGCCGAATACGAGCGCGATCTCGAGCCGGTCGTGCGCGACCTGAAGCTCGGCGTCGTCAACTACTACGCGCTGGCGAGCGGTTTCCTGTCCGGCAAGTACCGTAGCGAAGCCGATTTGAAGAAGAGCGTGCGCGGCAGCCGCGTCGCCGGCTATCTCGATGCGCGCGGGCTGCGCATTCTCGCGGCGCTCGACGCGGTATCGGCAAAGCACGGCACGCAGCCGGCCGCGATCGCGCTCGCGTGGCAGATCGCGCGGCCGACGATCACGGCGCCGATCGCGAGCGCGACGTCGCTCGCGCAACTCGCGCTGCTCGGCGAAGCGCTGCGCGTGCAGCTCGATCAGGACGACGTCCGACAGATCGACGAAGCGAGTGCAGTCTGAGCGGGGTGCACGCGGCAGGCGATCGCGCGGATCGGACTCAGCACGCGCCTCCGCGCATCGCCCGCCGCGTCGGCGGGCCGGCAACCGGCGCCGCCGATAACCGGCGCGCGGCGTGTGCGGCCGGGCGATGATCGGCGACGGCAATGTGTGGCCGACTGGCTCACGAACGCCGGCCCGATGACCGTTCTCAACCCAATCGGTCCTTCAACGAAGCGTGCTTCGCGCCGGACGCCGCACGCGGCTCGGGCCTGTGACGGACCGCGCGCATTGTTGCGCAAGCGCGCGCATCGGGGGGTCATGGATAGGAAGAACCGGGACGGCTTCGAACCACGTCGCAGCCGACCTGGAGATCGCTCAGGCCCACAGCCGGTATGCACGCGCACTCGACGGGCGGAACTGGTCGATGCCGGAAACGGTATTCGCGCCGGACGTGCAGGTCGATTACGACAGCGGTGAGTTTCGCGTCGACGGGCGCGCCGAACTCGTCGCGCTGATTCGCTCGCATCTGGACGGCTGCGGTCCGACCCAGCATCTGCTCGGCACGCCGCACGTCGAGGTCGGCGACGGCGAGGTCGGTGCGCGCAGCCGCATCTACGTGCGGGCCGCATCGCTGCGTCGGTGCGAAGCAGCATCTGCTGTACGAGGCGCTCGACGAATACATGGCGGCCTGGAAGCGCACGCCGGACGGTTGGCACGCGGTGCATTGGGCAATGCGCGTGAGCATGGAGATCGTACGCGGGACGTGCTTGGTTCGCGTTGAGCGCAAGCGGCTCGCAACGCGCGGGCGAAAGTCGGCATGAGCTTCGCCCCACACCCTCGTCACGCGCGCCGCCACGGTAGCCGGTAAGCGACTACTTTTCGTCGTTCCATCGCTTAGAACATGGTTCGTACTCCAACCCGAGCAATCGCCTGCGAAGCGCCGCTCGACGATCCGGAAGGATTCAGGATTCCGTTGATGGCGGCCTGAGCGCCCGAGTTGGCTCGTTGATAGGTGCTTTCCGCGTAGACCATCGTCCGCTTCGAAAGCGAGTAGCCCAGGATCGCGTCGACCTGGTTGGCATGGTTACCGTACAAAACGTCGTTCCCTTTCATGTACATGTAACTGATGCCGAGTGAAAGCGCGGCCGTGATCTGCCAGTTGCTGGCGAATTGCCCGGCGTACGCATAGGCACCCGTCTGCGCGTTTCGAACGGTGACAAAGCTGGCCGAGTTCAGCGTCGGACCGAGCGCGTAGTGAGCGCCGACACCCCAGTTCCGAATCGGCACCTGCGATGAGCTATTCACTGCCCCGGGATATTTCTGTTCGGTATAGGCGGCGCCGAACCCGAACGGGCCGCGATCGTAGTTCACGCCGAAACTCATGCCCGAGTTCGATCCGAACGACCCGGCAATGCCGCCGAACGAATACAACGCGCCGATTGAAAAACCGGCGATCTGCGGCGACTGGTACTTGACCGCATTGCTGATCGGCATGCCGTTCGTTCTGGCCCACGAGAACCAGCCCGTCGGGTTTTGCGGGATGCCGAGATTCTGGAACGGACCCGCCGGGATACTGTAAAGACCGCCCGAGAGCAGACCCGGCGTGTTTTTCGCCTCGGTGAGCGACGTAAACATGAACTCGTAGACATTCCCCAGCGTGAACTTCCCGAAGCGGGCATCGTCAAGGCCGACATACGCATTGCGGCCGAAAATCCCCGGTTGCATGGTCACGCCTGAGCCGAGCTGAAACTGGTCTTCCAGCTTGAAGATGGCTTTCGTACCGCCGCCGAGATCCTCGTTGCCCTGAATCACAAACAGGTTGGGCACGAGGATCCCGTCGTCGAACTTCGCAACCGCCTGTCCTCCTTCATTCGAAACAAACGTCACACCGGCATCGATCAAGCCATAGATCGCGATGTTGCTTTGCGCGATAGCCGAGCTTATTGGGAGGACTGCAAAACATATGGCGGCAAATCTCTTTTTCATTTGTGTCTCCAAACATTGTTTTATTTTTTGGAATCGGCCGCGACGTCGGGCGTTCTTTTATGGCGCGACTCGAATTTCGTCTACCGACGGCTACTGTCCGGCGAGGTCAAGCGCAACATCGACGATCATGTCCTCCTGCCCGCCGACCATCCGGCGCCTGCCGAGCTCGACGAGAATGTCCACGGTCTTGATGCCGTATTTCTTCGCCGCCGCTTCCGAGTGCCGCAGGAAGCTCGAATACACGCCCGCATAGCCGAGCGCGAGCGTCTCGCGATCGACGCGCACCGGACGGTCCTGCAACGGCCGCACGATGTCGTCGGCCGCGTCCATCAGCGTGTAGAGATCGGTGCCGTGGTTCCAGCCCATCCGCTCGGCCGCCGCGACGAACACCTCGAGCGGCGCGTTGCCGGCGCCCGCGCCCATGCCCGCGAGCGACGCGTCGATCCGGTCGCAGCCCTCCTCGACCGCGACGATCGAGTTCGCGACCCCAAGCGACAGGTTGTGATGCGCATGCATGCCCGTCTCCGTGTCCGGCTTCAGCACGGCCTTCACCGCGCGGAACCGGTCGCGCACGTCGCGCATCGTCAGCGCGCCGCCCGAGTCGACGACGTAGATGCAGGTCGCCCCGTAGCTCTCCATCTTCTTCGCCTCGACGGCGAGGTTCTGCGGCGTCGTCATGTGGCTCATCATCAGGAAGCCGACGGTATCCATCCCGAGCTCGCGCGCATATTCGATGTGCTGCTTCGCGATGTCCGCTTCGGTGCAGTGCGTCGCGACGCGCACGATGCGCGCGCCGGCGTCGTATGCTGACTTCAGGTCGTGGATCGTGCCGATGCCCGGCAGCAGCAGCGTCGCGATCTTCGCGTGCGTGACCACGTCGGCCACCGCCTCGATCCACTCGAGATCGCTGTGTGCGCCGAAGCCGTAGTTGAAGCTCGACCCTTGCAGGCCGTCGCCGTGCGCGACCTCGATGCTGTCCACCTTCGCGCGATCCAGCGCGCGTGCGATGTCCTGCACGTTCGCGATCGAGTACTGGTGGCGGATCGCATGGCTGCCGTCGCGCAGCGTGACGTCGGAGATATAGATTTTCTTGCTCATCGCCGTGTGCTCCTTACGCGCTCACGCGCGCCTGCGCCATGCGCTCGGCGGTCGCGAGCGCGGCGGAAGTCATGATGTCGAGATTGCCCGCGTAGGCGGGCAGGTAGTGCGCAGCGCCTTCGACTTCGACGAACACCGACGTCTTCAGCCCGCTGCAGCGGCCCAGGCCCGGGATATGGAGCGGCGCGTGCGCCGGAATCTCGTCGAACTGCACCTTCTGCTTCAGGCGATAGCCCGGCACGTATGCGTGCACCTTCGCGACGGTGTCCTCGATCGACGCCTCGATCGCCGCGCGCGACGCGAGATCGGACAGCGTATAGACGGTGTCGCGCATCATCAGCGGCGGCTCGGCCGGGTTCAGCACGATGATCGCCTTGCCCTTCGCGGCGCCGCCGACCACCTCGATCGCCTTCGACGTCGTCTCGGTGAATTCGTCGATGTTCGCGCGCGTGCCGGGCCCGGCCGACTTGCTGCTGATCGACGCGACGATTTCCGCGTAGTGCACCTTCGCCACGCGCGACACGGCTGCGACGACCGGAATCGTCGCCTGGCCGCCGCAGGTGACCATGTTCACGTTCGGCGCGTCGATGTGCGCGTCGAGATTCACGACCGGCACGCAGTACGGGCCGATCGCGGCCGGCGTCAGGTCGATCATCCGGATCGACGGCCGCAGCATGCGCAGCAGCGCGTCGTTGCGCACGTGCGCGCCGGCGGACGTCGCATCGAACACGAAGTCGATCTGGTCGAACACCGGCAGGCGCGTGAGCCCTTCGACGCCTTCGTGCGTGGTCGCGACGCCCAGTCGCGCAGCGCGCGCGAGGCCGTCGGAATTCGCGTCGATGCCGACCATTGCCGCCATCTCCAGATGCTTGCCATGACGGAGGATCTTGATCATCAGGTCCGTGCCGATGTTGCCGGAGCCGATGATCGCCACCTTGAGTTTTTCGGAAGTCATGCGAATGCCTCGGTTAAGCCGTGAAAGTTGCCCGGACGCTGCCGAGCCCGTCGATCTGCGCGACATAGGTGCCGGCCTCGCGCACGGCGACCATCGGGCCGAGCGCGCCGGTCAGCACCACGTCGCCCGCGCGCAGCGGCGTGCCCAGTTGCGCCATCCGGTCGGCCAGCCAGACGGCCGCGTTCAGCGGATTGCCGAGGCACGCGGCGCCGCTGCCCTGGGACAGCACGTCGCCTTCGCGCGCGAGCGTCATCGCGCAGCCCGTCAGGTCGAGCTGCGATAGCGGCACCGGACGGCTGCCGAGCACGAAGCGGGCGCTCGATGCGTTGTCGGCCACCGTGTCGACGAAGCGGATGTTCCAGTTCTCGATGCGGCTGTCGACGACCTCGATCGCGGCCAGCGCATAGGCGGTCGCGCGCAGGATGTCGGCGAACGTGTGCCTGTCGTGCGTGAGGTCGCGTTCGAGTACCAGCGCGATCTCGGCCTCGACTTTCGGCTGGATCAGCGTCGACAGCGGGATCGGCTCGCTGTCGCCGTAGGCCATCGACGCGAACAGCGCACCGAAGTCGGGCTGGTCGACGCCCAGTTGCTGCTGCACCGCGAGCGACGTCAGGCCGATCTTGCGGCCGACGATGCGCTCGCCGGCGGCGACGCGGCGCTCGACGTTTGCCTGCTGTACCGCGTAGGCCGTCTTGATGTCGTCGGGAGCGATGCCGCCCGCGGCGGGTTCGCCGCGCACGGGCGCGATCGTGCTGCGCGACGCCTCGGCTTCGCACAGTCGCACGGCCAGTTCACGCACGGTATTCGGGTCCGTCATTGCGGTCTCCGTTTCTATTAACGCTTCAATTCGTGATGCAAAACGACATGGTCGCGCCGGCGGCCCGCGTTTCGCCCGACCATCCGGGCGAGCGGCGCGCACCGGAACGGAAACCCGCGCCGCCACGTGTAATCGCTCCGTCAGTTGTTCGCGACGAAATCGGCGACCAGCCGGTTGAACTCTTCCGGGTGCTCGATCATCGCCCAGTGCCCGCAGCGATTGAGCAACACCAAACGCGAATTTGGGATATTCGCGAGCAGGAACAGCGACGTCTCGTACGACACCACGCGGTCGTCGCGGCCATGGATCAGCAGCGTCGGCACCTTGATCGCGGGCAACAGTTCGGGCTTCACCCACTTCGGCAGCGGCGCGCCCTTCGGCAGCCCGGCAACGTAATTGCGCAGATGCTCGGGGCGTGCCTGTGCCGCATTCGAACGCGCTTCGCACAGCTCGGGCGTCGCGAATCGCGCCTTGTCGTACACCATGATTTCCACCAGCCGGCGCATGTTCTCCGCACTCGGGTCCCGATACGCCTCGATCAGTACTTTGAGCCCTTCGGACGGCCCATCGCCCGCGCCGAACAGCGTCGGCATGCGTCCGACCGGCGGCCCCATCGTCACGAGGTGCGTGATGCGGTCGGGGTGCTCGGTCGCGAGGCGCAGCGACGTCTGCCCGCCCATCGAGTTACCGACGAACGCGGCCTTGTCGATGCCGAGTGCGTCCATGAACTGAATCGCGGCGTCGACGTGATCGAGCTGCTCGACCATCGCCGCATCCGACCGCCCCCAGCCCGGCATGTCGACGGCATACACGTGGAACTGGTTCGACAACGCTTCGATGTTGCCGGAGAAGTTGCTCCAGCCCGTGGCACCCGGGCCGCTGCCGTGCAGTAGGATCAGCGGATGCCCTGCGCCGGCCTCCTGATAATGCAACTGCCAGTCGCGCGTCCTGACGGAACGGCTCGTTCCAGCCTGAGTAAGTGCCATGATTTCGGTCCTCGTTCGAAAGTAGTGAATGCGCTCTCGCATCGCGCAAGAAAGCGGTCTCCGGTGATTGCTGCCGTCACGACCTCAGCAGATCGGCCACGACGTGCGGCGGACGGTGCCCCCAAGTACTGAGCCGATCCAAATGCTGGACCTGCCAGGTTGCGTCGTCGACCGTCAGGCCACCCCAGCCGACCTCGACGTTGAAATCCGACGGCGTGCGAACGTAGAAGCTGAACATGCGGTCGTTCGGGTGCAGGCCGAGGGTCATCTCGAAGCGCTGCTTCGCATCCATGCAGCGGTCGTACGCGAGACCCACGTCGTTCATGTCGGCGACCTCGACCATGAAGTGATGCATTCGCTTCGGAAACGGCATGTTGGCAAGCGCGACCGTGTGGTGACGCCCATTGCAACGCATGAACGTGACGCTCGCGACGATGCCGGGCGCCAACTGCTGATCGATCACGTCGGTAATCCGGAAGCCGAGCAGCCCGTACCAGTCGACCAGCACCTGCCGGTCCATCCCGCGATCCATTAGCACCTGATGCCCGGCGCCGCCCGCCCCGGTGACGAAGCCCGACACCAGCCGGTCCGATGCGAACGCCGTGTCCGCTTCGGCCAGCCCGACGTACAGCTCGATGCGGTTGCCCAGCGGGTCCGCGGTAACGGCGATGCGCCGCACTTTGCGCGCGGCGGCCAACGCCGCATCGCCTTTGTCAACTTTGCTGCCAGCCGCCCGCAACCGCGCGACGATCGCGTCAAGATCGGCATCGGTCTCGCACCCGTAGCCGGTGAACGCGAGATCGTCGGCGCTGCCAGCCTCGACGATCCAACGGTGCGCCTTGCCATCCATGCGCAGGCTTAGCGACGTATCGGTCCGGCTCGCACGCTGCATGCCCAGCAGTTCGACGCCGAATCGTTCCCACCCGGCAAGATCGCTCGCCTCGATGCCGACGTAACCAAGTTCGGTCACAGTGCTCATTCGTGAAATCTCCCTCGTTGTTTCGTCCGGCGACGTGCATGCACTCATGCGGGCACCGCGAGGCCGCTGACGTCCGCAGCGGCGACAAAGCGGTCGGGCCGCAGCGCGACTGCGCGCACGCCGTACTTGCGCAGCCACGGTCGTAGCACGCCATCCAGATCGATCAGTTCGTCGTGGCCCTGCGTGCGCTGATCCTGCTGACGCAGCGCGATATAGCGCGCACCGAGCCTGTCCCATTCGGCTTTTTCCTGCGGCGTCAACAGCGATGCCGGATCGACGTCGTCGCCGAGCAGCGCGAAGCCGTCGCCGAGCAGATCGTCGAGACGCGCCATCACGCCACGGTTGTCGCCAACGACCGGCTGCGGCACCATGCGCCCGACGATGCTGCCTTCGCCGAGCGGGCCACGCAGCCAGCCGGCGGCCAGCACCGGCGGTGCGATCAGCGGCGCTTCCGGTGCATTCGGCGACGGTGGCGCGTTGAGCGCGGCTTGCTCTTCGTCGGTCAGTTCCTGCTTAATGATGCGGCCCAGTTGCACCGCGAGTTCGGTGTAGAAGCTGGCGTTCGGGCGGCGCTCCGTCTCGTACGTATCGAGGAAGTGCACAGGCAACCTGCCGTTGAGCACGCCCGCGAGCTTCCAGCCGAGATCGAACGCGTCGCGCATGCCGGTCTGCATTCCTGCGCCCGCCCACGGCGGCATCAGGTGCGCGGCGTCGCCCGCGAGGAATACGCGCCCGACGCGCCACCGATCCGCCATCCGCGTGTGGTGCCGGTAGAACGCGTGCTGATGAATCTCGACGTCGTCCTCGCTAACGCCAAGCGCCTCGAGCAGCGGCCAGACCTGTTCACTCGTGCTGAAATCGGCCTCGGTCTCGCCCGGTTTGAGCGGCAGCTCCCAGCGGTGATTGCCGCCGGACAGCGCGATGTCGACGACCGGCCGCTCCTTGTCGGACCAGAAGGTCAGCAGGTTGCGGTCGGGCCACCAGCGCTTCACGCGGCAGTCGATCACGATCCACTGCACGTCGAGCGTGTCGCCCAGCAGCTTCACGCCGATCATTCCGCGCGTCGCGCTGCTGCCGCCGTCGCACCCGATCACGTAACGCACGCGCACGCTGTTCAGCTCGCCGGTCGCCGCGTCCTTCGCAGTCACCGTGACGCCGTCTTCATCCTGTTCGAGCGCCACCACGTCGCTGCCGTAGCGCACGTCGATGCGCTCGCTGTGCGCGGCCGCGCACTCGCGCAGCGTCGCTTCCATCGTCGGCTGGTAGATGTTGAAGAAGCGCGGCTTGATGCCGAGCGTCGATGGCGGGTGCTCGATACGCAGGATCTCGGTGCCGTCGTAGCGCATCCAGCGCAGTGCGCGCTGCGGATCGATCTGCTTGAGCACCGGCTCGTCGACACCGAGGTTCTGGAAGATACGCATCGTCCAGTCGTTGACGGTCACCGCCCGCGCGCGCGGGTAGATGTCGCGGTGACGCTCGAACGCAATAGTGGAAATGCCGTGCTTCGCCAATGCAAGCGCGGCGATCACGCCGGTCGGGCCATAGCCGACGATCGCGACGTCCGCATCGTAGTGCTGGGTCATTCGTTGTCTCCTGTCTCTCATCCGTCGTCCGGCGGGCCGGTCTCCCAGCGTGTGCCGCGTTGCCGCGAAACCGCCATCGACGCGACGGAATTGTACCGATAGGTCCAAAACTAAAAACTAGGGAATACGAGTATTGGACCGATCGGTACATAAATGCAGGACGGTATACTTTGCCCATGAAAAATTCCCAACCCACCGGCAACCGGCGCGGCCAACAGTCGCGCCAGGAAATCCTCGACGCGGCGTCGCGCGTAATGTCCGCGTACGGGTATGCCGGCACGTCGATGTCGGCGCTGGTCGAAGCGACCGGCATTCCGAAAAGCGCGATCTATCACCACTTCGGATCGAAGGCGGGACTATTGGCAGAAGTGATGGCGCGAGGTGCGCAGGGCTTCTTCGAGGCGATGCGCGACGCGCACCGCGATCCGCCGCAAGGCGGGACGCCTCGCGAACGGCTCGGCTGGTATCTGCAGCGCACGGGCGCCGTCTCCGTGCATCACGAGAACTTCCTGCGCCTGTTGATGGTGATGGTCATGACCAGCGAGGCGACCGATGCGCCCGAGGCGATGGAAATCGTCGCGACCGTGCGTAACGAGGGCCGCGACTACATGCGGCAAATGATTCGTGCGGCGTTCAGCACGGAAGGCGAAGCGATCGCGGCGGCGGTCGCCGACCGGTTCGCACACTTCGGGATGGTCGGGTTCGACGGCGCGTTCGTGTCGCTGCAGTCCCGCGACGATTGCTCGATGGCGACGTACATGTCGCAACTGGCCGACGCGCTCGGCTCGATGGGTCAGGCGTACGCCGATGCGCTCCGCGACGCAAGCGCCGCGCCGGCACGCAAGCGCGCGGCAAAAAGCGCGAAGCCAGCCGCGCCGGCACAGGACAAGGCGCGCAGGCCCCGGAGCTGACGCACACGGCTTCCAAGCGATCCTCGTCCGCAGAACGGCGCGAACCCGCAGCTGCCCGCCACTGCGAACCGGCGGCGGCCATGCGTTGCGCCGGCCGTTGCGCAGACTCGACAACTAGCTCGCGAACATCCGAATCACACGCCCCGTTCGCAATCCGTCCAGTACGCAAACGGATCGCGATGACGCGGGTAGTGCGCATCGAGCCACTTCAGCAATGCTGCACGCGCATTGTCCAGATCGGCGCGGGATGGCGAACTGGTCATTTCATGCACTTCCGTGGAAGTCTCCCGGTCGATCACGAGACAGCGCCAGTCCGGGCCGTCGCGGTCCGGATCGTCGGACGCCCGCGACGACTTGCCCCAGCCGAAACCCCTGCGCGCATCGATGTAGTACCGTGGCTGCACTTTCAGATAAGACATGTCGCCGCCTTGCAGGCTGCTCTCCGCGCGCAGCACGTCGCGCGCGTCGACGATCTGCGTGACGCCCGGCAACCGGCGCACGCGCCAGCCGGCAGGCAGCGTCGCGACGGCCTGCACGTTGTCATAGGCGCCCCACGTCAATCCCCATGCTTCGGCCATCCGCTTCATGAACGCGTCGGCGTTCGGATAGCCGCGCAGCTGAATCCGCGTCGACACGGTGACATCGAGTCCCGAGCGAACGCCGGCATCGCTGGACGCGGGTGCGAACGGGTCGCCGGGACGCGCGCCGTCGCTACCGCCGGCGGTCGGCACATCCGAAAACAACTGGTCGAGCGCCGCGCGCGCCTTTGCCGACTTGTCCGTTCTACTCATTGCGAATTTCCTCTTTCGTTCGATCTTCATCGCGAAGCGGGGCCGGGCGGAAGCCCGCCGCGTATCGGCATGGAAACCCGGGCGGGTTTCACCGAATGCGATTTCTCGCGAATGTGTGACCGTATTCTGTCAGGAAACAGTCGGGCGGGCTAAACCGCGTCGGCAATCTTCGTCGTCGCGATGGGACGCGTGGCTCGAGGCGCAGCGCCGACGACCGGCACCGGGTCGAGATGATGCGATCCTCGTCGTCGGCGTAGATCGGTTCACCGTGAACGGCGTTCAACGTCATGATCGCCAGCGTGCGGGGAAGTGAGCCTATTGTCCATCACATCGCGACGGCGGCCACAGAAACCGGCCAACCTGCACGCGACGATTGCAGATTCCGACCGTTACGCCCCCGCCCAAGCGACACCGCGATGGACTACGCACGGCATTACGGCACTTCGCTTCTGCGCTGCATGCATGAAGACGAATTCAACGAGCGCAGGATCGGTCAACCGGCAGCGCGACATATGCGACGATCTCGATGCGCATCCCGGGCACGACGAGACCCTTCGCGATAACCGTCGACCGGTTCGGATAGGAATCGGCGAAGAATTCGCGGTAAACCCGATCTACCGTGGGAACATCGTCCACGTCCACAAGCGTCACCAGTACCTGGGCGACACACGACAGATCCGAGCCGGCGGCCTCGACGGCCATTTTCAGATTCTGGAATGTCAGGCGCGCTTGCATCGCAATGCCCCCGGTATGCACGGAGCCATCGCTGCGCACTGGACCGTGCGCAGTGAACAGCAAGCCCGCAGCCTTGGTTGCCCATGAAAAGGGTTGTGCTGGCTTGGGCAAGCCGATATCGATCACTTCTTTCATTTCGATGTCTGATCCAGCAATGGGTTGAGCCGTCACCGGTTTGCGATGTGACGCGGAAGCAGAAGTACGAGGATTGCGCTGACGCACAATGCGAAGGCGAAGGCCAGCAACCCTGCCATCGTGCTATGCGTCGCATCCTTGATCCAGCCGAAGAAGGCCGGCGCGAAAAAGCCGGCCAGATTGCCAATGGAGTTGATCATCGCAATGCCGGCCGCCGCACCCGCGCCGCCAAGCAACCTGGCCGGAATTCCCCCGAAAACGGGTGCTGCCGGGAAGATTCCAATGGCGGCCACGCAAATCGCGATCATGGCGACGAAAGTCTGGTCCGGCCATAGCGCGGCACCGGCCAGTCCCAGTGCACCGACAAATCCGGACAGCGCGATATGCCACCGCCTCTCGCGCCGGCGATCGGCGCTTCGGCCCAATGTCACCATCGCAATGGCGCCAGCAATATTGGGGCCGGCGCTCAACAATCCGATCTGAAGCGGGTGGGAGATTCCGGACAATTTGATCAGCGTCGGCAGCCAGAAAACCAGGCCGTACATGCCCAGGCCTATCAGAAACAGAATCGCGCCCAGATACCACATGCGCCAATCCGTCAGCGCGCCCGCGATCGACGTGCGTTGAGCTTCCACGCGCTCTTGCGAAAGCGCGTCGGTCAGCACACGTCGCTCCTGCTCATCCAGCCATTTCGCGTCTGCGATGCGCTCGGTCAAATAGAACATCGTTGCGACGCCCAGTATCAACGACGGCACCGCCTCGATCAAAAACAACCACTTCCATCCGGCCAGCCCGAAGGCTCCGTGCAACCCCTGCATGATCCATCCAGACAAAGGGCCGCCAATGATGCTTGCAAGCGGAAAACCGATCATGAACAGCGCGATGACCTTGCCCCGGCGTGCCGAGGGGTACCACCGCGAAAGGTACAGAATCACGCCGGGAAAGAACCCGGCTTCCGCCGCGCCCAGCAAAAAGCGCAAGACATAGAAACTGGCTGGCGTGCGAACGAACATCACGGCTGCCGACAGGATCGCCCACGTAATCATGATGCGGGCGATCCAGATGCGCGCGCCGATCCGGTGCAGCAGGATGTTGCTCGGCACCTCGAACAGGAAGTAGCCAAGGAAGAAGATCCCTGCCCCAATGCCGTAGGTGGTTTCGCTGAACCCCAGATCGCTCGACATCTGAAGCTTTGCAAAGCTGATGTTGACGCGATCGAGGAAGGCCCCGACAAAACAGAGCAACAAGAATGGGATCAAGCGTCGCGTGACCTTTGCATACAGCTTGTCCAGGCCGACGTCGGTCAAAGCCGGCAAGGGCGACGCAGGCGTTCGCGTCACTGCCGATGAGTCATATGTCATGCCGGTCTCCGAGGGTCCTTGTGTGAATGGGTACGTGCACAGCCCGTTGCGCGAACGGCGAGCGGCGCCCGCTGCAATATGCGAATGCGTTGGCGTGCCACAGGCTGTTTCGCCTGATTTGCGCGGCTCGCTGTTCAGGCGGTTCGATCGGTGACGGGCATCGTGAAGATCCGGTCGCGGTTGAGCAGGAGGCCCGGATCGAACAGACGCTTGATTCGACGCATTGCGTCAATCTCGACGCGACTGCACGTGCTCTCGAAGTAAGGCCTCTTCTCGAATCCGATACCGTGCTCGGCTGAAATCGAGCCGCCGGCCTCCACCACATGGCGATAGACCGCGGCCTTGATGTTGTCGGTGACGGACGCATCGTCAATGCCAATCACCCAATGGACGTTGCCGTCTCCCAGATGACCGAACGTGAGCGTGCGGCAATCGGGGGATAGCCGAAGCAGGTCTGCGCGCAGGCGGGCCATGCAGTCGACCAGATGCCGTGCGGGGATACTGATATCGAACGAAATGGAAGGCCCGAGCGCATGCGCGGCCTCGCCCGTCGACTCCCGAATGCGCCAGAATGCCTCCGCCTCGCTAAGCGACTGCGCGAGCACGATGAACGGGGTCCCCACGGTTTCCGCGATCGTTTCGAGTGCTTCGAGCAGGCGGCTTTCGTCGCGACCGGTATCGCGGTCGAAGCCCGACATTTCAAGCAGGACGAGATGGCTGCCCGCGCCGTCGAATGGATCGCGACCCACCTTCAGGCATTGCGTGACGAAGTCGAAGTAGTCGCGCCACATCACCTCGAATGACGTCAGCATCGGCCCGAGGCTGGCGCGACACGCGCGCAGCGTCGAAAACACCTGCTGCAATCCATCGACCGCGATCAGTGCGGTATGCCGGCTGACCGGCAACGGTTGCAGACGCAACACGGCGCGAGTGACGATGCCAAGCGTACCCTCGGAGCCCACGAACAACTGCTTGAGATCGTAGCCGGCGTTATCCTTCAACACACTGCTGAGGTGCGAGAGCAGCGAGCCGTCCGGCAATACCACCTCAATCCCGAGCACCGACTGTCGTGTCATCCCGTATTGCAATACGCGGTTGCCACCGGCGTTCGACGCAATCATGCCGCCGATCTGGCAGGCGCCACGACTGCCAAGATCCACGGGAAAGAACAGCCCGTGCGCTTGCGCAGCTTGCTGAACCGTTTCGAGCGGAACACCGGCCTCGACGGTCATCGTTGCGCCGATCTCGTCGACTTCGATAATCCGGTTCAGCAGCTCCAGTGACACAACGACTTCGTCGTTCTGCGGCGCGGCGCTGCCGACCAGCCCGGTCATGCCTCCCTGCACGACCGAACGAATTCCAGCGGCGTGCAGACGCTGCATCAGTGCGGCCACCGCCTCGGGCGTGCGTGGACGCAGTACCGGCGCCGGGACGCCATACGCACCGCTCCAGTCGGTGTGATATTTCGGGCCGGCGTCTGCCGCATTCAGAAACGCAACCTGCCCGTCGAGGGCAGCGCAGATATCGGCAAGGCGGTGTTCAAGCGCGGTGCGCGCTTCTGTTGCTGTAGACATGCGAGTTCCAGAGAAGAGGCGCTTGCAGGATCGGACACCACGCGGTAGCGGCAATCGCCGACAGCATGGGCAGCGATATGGCATGACATTGCCGGTCAATCACCGCCGTATCAGGGGCAACATGAGTCGTGCGGCGACGCCAGTACGCAGCCACGGAACCAGGCTACGGATCGCTTGTGCAGCGGCACGTTTTGTCCGACATAATTTACGCTGAACTCGCAATTCCCTGAGAAGCAGCGAAATTTCCCGAATTATTGTCGGACAATGTTGGAGCGTCAATCGAGATTCCGTCGAGGTTTACCCTAGCCAGATCGATTGCGCAGCTTTGGATCCGTGACGGCGGCGGCATTCGCCAACGGGCAGGAAATGTCGGACAATCGCTCGGAATCTCGCCAGCCGACGCCTCATGCGCGCAAAGCCGGCCTGACACGATGAGCGGCGGTACTGGTCTTGAGATCGTCGAATCGTTCCTGCCACGGAGGGCCGTTTGGCCGCGCCGAACAAGCGACGAGCGACGCGCGATACGGGCGATTTCGGGCATTCCCGTAGAATGAAATTCAGGTCAAGGGTTGCCACAAGCGCGGCGGCTCGCCGCGTCGCGCGCCGCCGGTCTCGTGGCAACGCATGCGCGTGCCCCATGCAAACAGACCCTATGGAGTCAGTCAGAATGTCAACGGCCCCCGAAACCGGGCAATCGCACGAGCAATCTGCCGCGCGAGTGGATCAAGAACGCAGCGTCGCCGACTTCGTGTTCGAAGAGATTTCGCGTCGTGTTGTTGCCGGCGAGTACCGACCAGGCCAGCGGCTCGTCGAAGCCGATCTCACACGTGACCTTGGCGTGAGCCGCAGTTCCGTGCGTGAAGCGTTGCGTCGTCTCGAACACAACTCGTTTATCCGCCTCGAGCCGAATCGCGGCGCGACCGTTGCTGCGCCGAACCGCGCCGAAATAGAGGCAATGTTCCGGGTTCGCGAAGTGATCGCGGGGCTCGGCGCACGAGCCGCGGCCGAACGCATCGATCTACCGGGCAATCGCGAAAAAATCGCTGCGCTGTTGGAGCAGGTGACCGCGCAGGAGCACGCGAATCGTGTCGACAATCACCGAACCGAAAACGGCGTGTTTCATCGAACCATCAACACCATGTCGGGCATTGATGCGGTTGGCCAATTGATGGACCAGTTCAACTTTCCGATCCTTCACGCGATCTATTTTCGGGATCTCCGGCATGACCACTGGCGGTTGAATCTGGTCGACCACATGGATATCGGCCGAGCGATCCTGCACGGAGACGGCTACGCTGCCGAGCATTTCGCGCGCAAGCACATGCAGCGCATGGTGCCCATCGCCATCGAGATTTGCGAGCAACTCGCTATTGGCCCAAAGCGGCGAAGCTAAATGCTGGCCGGCCGATCCGGCTATCGGCCGGCACCGGTGTGGCGAATCGCATGCGCGCAAAGCACAATGAACCGTGCGATTCATCGACCCGCGCGACTGAATGGATCAGCTCGACAGCTCGAGCGCATGCGTGACAAGCGCGTCGATCGTACCGTCGTGCCGAAATCCCGCTTCGATCGCACGGCGATCGGTCAGCGGCGGTTGCCGGTGCCGGTCCCGACGGTGGAGCAGGCGATGCAATGGCACAAGCACCGAACCTCCGATCCCGGGCTCGCGTGGTTGCGTGGGCTGCTGAAAGACGCTGTCGCGAAGATGGACGAAGGGCGTCAGGCCGCTCGCTGAGCCGGCGCACAGATCCGCCTGCGGCGCGAGCGAGTGGATCCGCATGATTTGCCGCGCATCGAGGCGACGCAGATGCCCGCAACCGTCCTTGTTCACGCACTCAAACGGGTATCCGGGCCGAGCCGCAGATCCGTGACCAATGTGCGCTCCGGCCGGCGCGACAACGTGAAACGGACGGAACGCGCCGGCCCTTCATCGCATCGTTGTCGGTCTGCATCGTGCCGACCATCTGCCGCATGCGGAGCGCCCCGCCATGTCGATCAGGCTCGACAGCCGATGCGGTTCAGAACGACTGCTAGCAGGGTTGCCGAGCGATGCGATCGTCAATAAAGCGTGCGAACAATAGCCGATGAACATAACGATCGAGTGACGACCCACTCGTCCTCGTGCCGACTTCGCAGCAACTCGCCCACGTCCAGCTCGGCACCGAAGATGGCGGCTTGGTACGCCGTCACGATTTCGACGAGGTATCGGCTGAAGTCGAATAGAAGATGCCGGACACGGGCATGGAGTTGCTCGTTCACGTGGCGCCGCCACCAAGACGCCAACTCATAGCCTGACGGGTCTTCAACACGCTTGGTCGCGACCGTGGTTGACGTCGCTTGTTGGACCCCATCTGGCACGCATCGCCGGCACTCGAGTCCGACGGCGATAACAGTCGCCCGTTCGACTGTTGCTGTCGGGCTCGAGCACATCGCTGGCATGCCGCGCAGGGCGCCCGCGAAGCTTCCGACGCCCAGTAGACGCAAGCGAGAAGCGCTACGTTGCGAAGTCCCGTCCAACGACCTGCCCCAGCCGTAGTCGCGAACGGTCCCATCCAGCCCCCAATAATCCCCTTGACGCTCTATCTTTCGATATATATCTTTAGATATGTTTTCCGATATATAGGACACGATCATGCGACACAACCACTTCCGCGGCCATGCCCGATGTGACGGTCATGGTGCGCATGCGCGCCCTGACTGGATCGCCGGCCTCTGGCACGCAATCGGCCGCCACCGGCGCGGCCACGATCCATTTGGCGGCGGCGGCCCGTTCGGTGGCCGTGGCGGGCGCGGCGGTTTCGGCGACTTCGGTGACGACGGCATGCCGCGCGGCCGCCAGTTCACGTCCGACGATCTGCAGCTTCTGCTGCTCGCCTTGCTCGCCGAGCAGCCGAGCCACGGCTACGAACTGATCAAGGCGCTCGACACGCGCTCGAGCGGCTTCTACAGCCCGAGTCCGGGCATGGTGTATCCGGCGCTCACGTATCTCGAAGAAGTCGGCTACGTCGCGTCGCAAGCCGAAGGCAATCGCAAGCGCTACGCGCTGACCGACGCCGGCCGCACCCATCTCGACGCACAACGCGAGCGCGTCGACACGCTGTTCGCTCGCCTCACGCATCTCGCGCGGAAGATGGAATTCATGCGCCGCGCATTCGCCGGCGAAGCGTCGGGCGCCGGAGCGTCGGGCGCCGATGCGTCGGGCGCCGGAGCGCAGGACGAAGCACAGGCCGGCTGGCTGCCCGAGTTCGTCGACGCACGCGTCGCGCTGAAGCATGCGCTGCTGCACAAGAGCGCCGCATCGCCCGACGAGCAGCGGCGCATCGCGGCCATTCTGCGCCGCGCGATCGCCGAAATCGAAGGCCGGTCCGACGTGTAACGCGCGCCGCCCGTCACATTTCCTGGAGAACGGATTGAACACCACCCTTGCCGATCGCACCGTGACGCGCGTGCGTCACACACTGAAATTCCGCCTGCTGCAGGTGCTGCGCGTGCACGCGGTCACGCCGCATCTGCTGCGCGTCACGCTCGGCGGCCCGGATCTCGCCGATTTCGAATCGTCGTCGTTCGACGATCACGTCAAAGTGTTTTTCCCGGCGCCGGGCACCGAACGGCCCGCGTTGCCGACGCTCGGCGCGAACGGCCCCGTGTTTCCCGAAGGCGAGCCGAAGCCGGTCGCGCGCGACTTCACGCCGCGCCGCTTCGATCGCGCCGCATGCGAGCTGGATCTCGAATTCGTGATGAATCATCCGGGGCCCGCGTCGCAGTGGGCGGCACAGGCGCGGCCCGGCCAGTGGCTCGGGATCGGCGGGCCGCGCGGCTCGTTCGTCGTGCCGACCGGCTTCGACTGGCATCTGCTGATCGGCGATGACACGGCGCTGCCGGCCGTCGCGCGACGCATCGAGGAACTGCCGGCCGGCGCACGCGTCGCCGTCGTGCTCGAAGTCGCGGATCGCAGCGCGAAGATCACGTTCGACGCGCGCGCCGACGTGCACGAGATCTGGCGGTTCCGCGACGAAGGCAACGGCGACGCCCTGCTGGACGCCGTGCGCGACCTGCCGCTACCGGAGGGCGACGGCTATGTATGGGCAGCCGGCGAAGCGCTCGCGATCCGCGCGGTGCGCGCGCATCTGACCGGCGAACGCGGCGTCGACAAATCGCGCATTCGCGCGTCCGCGTACTGGAAGCGCGGCGCGGCGGCCGTACACGAGACGCTCGACGACTGACGCGCCCGCGCGGCATCGGGTTTTCGCTTCATGCAGGGCGCGCGGCAACCGCGCGCATCCGGACGCCGCGACCGGCACGGGCTTGGCAGCGGCATCGCGACTGGTATATATCTGTGTGAGCGGCGGCGCTGTCGGGAGACAGCGGCCGCCGCGTGCCCAGGAGCGCCCGATCATGACAAAAGAAAATCACGCTGCGCCTTTCGTTCGTCACCTGAAGATCGTCGGTTATTGCGGCCTTGCCGCGGTCGTCCTCGCGCTGTTCGTCGCGATGTGCGCGATCCTGAAGGAAAGCGCGCTCGAACGCGATGCGGTCGCGCAGCAGTCGACGGACACCACCGAACTGCACGGCACGACCGGGCCTTCCGCGACGGCCGAAGCGGCGAAGACGCCCGGCTGATTGCGTCGCGTCGCCGCGTGTGCGGCGCCTGCGTACCTCCGCGCTACCGCATTCGATTACGGCGCAGGCTGTCGACCCATGATCACGGCATGCACGGCGTCGCCGATGCGGTCGAGCGCATCGACCGCCCGCCTCGCATACAGATGCGCGGCCAGCGCGCCCGCCGTGCCGACCAGCACGCCGCCGGCCATGTCGAACGGCCAGTGCACGCCGGCGTAGATGCGCCCCCACGCAATCGCGAGCGCCAGCGCCGCCATCACCCAGCCCGTCACGCGCGTCGTGCCGCCGAGCAGCATGCCGACCGCGACGCTCCATGCGAACGTCATGTGATCGCTCGGAAACGAGCTGTCGGGCGCGTGCGGAATGAGCTGCGTGCCGACGCCGGCCATGAACGGCCGCGGCGAGAACCACAGATGGCCGATCGCCTGCGCCAGCACGAGCGCGACGCACGCGCCGACGCCGGCCTCGATCGCCTGCCGGCGCGTCGTACGCTCGCCGAAGAGCCAGGTCAGCAGCAGCATCGCGGGCAATGCATAGACGACCCAGTCTGCGGCGAAGATCGCCAGGCGGGCGACACCCGCGTGCGGCGTCAGGCCGGCGTTGAGAGCGGAAAACAGCGTCAGATTGATGTTATGCATGAATCGGTTCTGGGACGGAAAGACTCGGCCGGATCGCCCGGCCGTCCGCGATGTTGCGACGGGCCGGCTTAAGCGATGCTTAATGCGGGCGCCGTACGGGACGCGTGCGTCCGCTGCGGCGAACGCACTTAGAACCCGCACTGCAACACAAGTTCACGCAACTGTCACATTCCGCGCGGTTGGCTCCCGAAAATCCTCCCCTCGTATCCCGAAAAACCTCACCTTGTTTCACATTTGCACGCGGCCGATGGTGCGATCATCGGCCGGCCGCGCGGCGATTCGCGCCGTCTCGACCATTCGCCTCAACATTTGCGCAGTCAATTCTTCAGAATGCGCAACAATTATTTCCGATTGCGGCATCGCACAACGGCGGCACACAGGCATAGGATTACGAGCAGTCTTCGACGAAGCGATCAACAACAAGGAGTCCGCATGAAAATCAGCGATGTCCGATCGAAAGCGTTTGCGATGCCATTGACGAGCCCCGCGTTCCCGATGGGCCCTTATCGTTTCGTCGATCGCGAATTCCTCATCATCACCTACCGCACGGATCCGGACCGTCTGCGTGAAATCGTGCCGGAGCCGCTGAAGGTCACCGAGCCGCTCGTCCATTACGAATTCATCCGCATGGCGGACTCCACCGGCTTCGGCGACTACACCGAAAGCGGCCAGGTGATTCCGGTCGAATACAACGGCCAGCCGGGCGGCTACACGCTGGCGATGTATCTGGACGATCACCCGCCGATCGCCGGCGGCCGCGAGCTGTGGGGCTTTCCGAAGAAGCTCGCGTCGCCGACGCTGCACGTGAACACCGATCACATCCTCGGTACGCTCGACTACGGCAAGGTGCGCGTCGCGACCGGCACGATGGGCTACAAGCACAAGGAACTCGACATCGTCGAACAGGCGAAGCGTCTCGCCGGGCCGAATTTCCTGCTGAAGATCATTCCGCACGTCGACGGCACCGCGCGCGTCTGCGAACTCGTGCGCTACTACATGCAGGACATCGTGATGAAGGGCGCATGGACCGGCCCCGCATCGCTCGAACTGTCGCCGCATGCGCTCGCGCCGGTCGCCGATCTGCCGGTGCTCGAGATCGTCGAGGCGCGCCACCTCGTCGCCGATTTGACGCTCGGTCTCGGCGAAGTCGTCTACGATTACCTGGCTCAGTAACCTCCGCAGTCGTTACTTCCTGTCAATCCTTTCACTACCGGAATTCGAACATGAGCAACCTGAATGGCAAGACCGCAGTCATCACGGGCGCCGCGAGCGGCATCGGCAAGGAAATCGCGCTGGAGCTGGCGAAGGCGGGTGCGGCCGTCGCGATCGCCGATCTGAACCTGGACGGTGCGAACGCGGTCGCCGACGAGATCAACAAGGCCGGCGGCAAGGCGATCGGCGTCGCGATGGACGTGACCAACGAGGAAGCGGTCAACACCGGCATCGACAAGGTCGCGGAGACGTTCGGCTCGGTCGACATTCTCGTGTCGAATGCCGGCATCCAGATCGTGAACCCGATCGAAAACTATTCGTTCGCCGACTGGAAGAAGATGCAGGCGATCCACGTAGACGGCGCGTTCCTGACGACCAAGGCCGCGCTCAAGCACATGTACAAGGACGATCGCGGCGGCGTCGTGATCTACATGGGCTCGGTGCACTCGCACGAGGCGTCGCCGCTGAAGTCGGCGTACGTGACGGCCAAGCACGGGCTGCTCGGTCTCGCACGCGTGCTCGCGAAGGAAGGCGCGAAGCACAACGTGCGCTCGCATGTCGTGTGTCCGGGTTTCGTGCGCACGCCGCTCGTCGACAAGCAGATCCCCGAGCAGGCCAAGGAGCTCGGCATCAGCGAAGAGGAAGTCGTGAAGAAGGTGATGCTCGGCAATACGGTCGACGGCGTGTTCACGACCGTGCAGGACGTCGCGCAGACGGTGCTGTTCCTGTCGGCGTTCCCGAGCGCGGCGCTGACCGGTCAATCGTTCGTCGTCAGCCACGGCTGGTTCATGCAATGAAGCCGCACGCCCGCACCGAAAAGCAGGCGGTCGACGCGGCCGAACTGCAGCACGAAGCCGGCGCGCCGGCTGCCGCGCGCTCGCTGCCGTACGAGACGATCGCGCTCGTGCTGCAAGGCGGCGGCGCGCTCGGCGCGTATCAGGCCGGCGTATTCGAAGGCCTGCACGAGGCCGGCATTCCGCTCGACTGGATCGCGGGCATCTCGATCGGTGCGCTGAACACCGCGCTGATCGCCGGCAACGCGCCCGAGCATCGCGTGGAGCGGCTGCGCGAATTCTGGGAAACGATCTGCCAGCCCGCGTTCTTTCCGGCGATTCCCGCCGCGTTCGAGTTCGCGCTGTTCAACAGCATCGACCAGATCCGCACGTTCTTCACCGCGACGCAGGCCGCGAGCGCGATGATGCAGGGACAGCAGGGCTTCTTCGTTCCGCGCTTTCCGCCGCCGCTGCCGGGCGTGTCCGATCATCCGCAGAAGATCAGCTGGTACGACACCTCGGCGCTGCGCGCGACGCTGCTGAAGCTCTGCGACTTCGACCGGATCAATTCGGGCGAGACGCGCGTGTCGGTCGGTGCGGTCAATGTCGGCACCGGCAACTTCGTCTACTTCGACAACTCGCGCATCCGTCTCCTGCCCGAGCACTTCATGGCGTCCGGCGCACTGCCGCCCGCGTTCCCGCCGGTCGAGATCGACGGCGAGTACTACTGGGACGGCGGCGTCGTCTCGAATACGCCGCTGATGGAAGTGCTGCGCGCGCGCCCGCGACGCGACACGCTCGCGTTCCAGGTCGACCTCTGGAGCGCGCGCGGGCCGCTGCCGCGCACGATGGCCGACGTCGCCGAGCGCACGAAGGACGTGCAGTACTCGAGCCGCACGCGTTTCGTGACCGATACGTTGCAGCGCGAACAGCGCTATCGCAACGTGCTGCGCCACGTGCTCGATCAAGTGCCCGAGGAACGGCGCAAGACCGATCCGTGGTGCATCGAGGCCGAGGCGATGTCGAACGGCAAGAAGTACAACATCCAGCATCTGATCTATCAGCAGAAGGCGTACGAGCATCATTACAAGGACTATCAGTTCGGTCTGTCGACGATGCGCGACCACTGGTCCGCAGGGCTAGACGACATCCGCAAGACGCTCGCGGTGAAGGACGGCCTCGCGCTGCCCACCAACGATGCGGGCTTCGTCACGCACGACATTCACCGTCGACGGTAATGCGTGCATGGCGGGCCGGCACGATCGGTGTGCCGGCCCGTTCTCCTTTCCGTTTTTGTCATGCCGATTTTCATTGCACTGTTCGCGCTCATTGCCGTCGGCTGGGGCGCGGTTCATACATTTCACGTGATCGCCGCGCAGTTCGGCCGGCCGATCGCGATCGCGGCGGCCGTGCTCGCCGCCGCGTTGCTGTTCGCGCTGGTCGCGTGGTGGATCAAACGGCGCCGCGACGTCGCGCCGAATACGAAGGAGCAAGGCTGGACGCACACGATGCATCGCGCGTGGGGCGAACTGCGCGTGTCCGCGACGCAGGGCCTGCTGTGGCTGTCGCACGACGGCGCGGACGGCCGCTATACGCTCTCGCAACTCGACGGCTGCGAAGCGGAACCGGTCGACGGCCGCTGGCATCTGGTCGTGCGCGTGCACGACGGCGCACGCAGCGAGTGGAAGCTGCCGATGATGGACAAGCGCGACGCGCAGCGCTGGGCGCGCGTGCTGACGCTCGCGAAAGACAACCGGCTTTGATGCGCGGGGTATGCGCGTGATATCGCGGCTGCGCTGCGCTGAATCGATGGTGAGCGGCACGTGGCCGTGCAGCTCACGTGCGGGCGAGGGTCGGCCGGTTCTCGACGCGCGGTTCGGACTTCCCGTAAAAGCTCACCTTTAGTGCGTGGTGTGGCAGCACGGCGCGTGGTGCGCCGAGTCGATAATCAGCCGCGCCTGCGTCTGCGTCTGCGAAAGAGAATCGACGCGCACGCGTGGCTTCGCCTGTACGGCCGACGTGTTCTGAACAGTCGTTCCCAATGGTGCCCAGCGGCACTGTATCGAGCAGCACGCGGCGCCGCGCAACTTTCACGATCACCGTTTCGTTGCTCAGCTTGAATCGCCGTATGCCGTCGAATCGATTCTCACGCTCCTTTGGTGCGAGACAGTCGCGCGATGCGAGACGACAGGATCGCGAATTACCGCTGTCGCGATTCGTCAGCACATCGGCAGGCTCGGCCGCCAGCCGTTGCCGATGCCGGCGTCCGTCGCGCGCGGAGCGCTGCGGCCGCCGACCGATGAACGGCCTTCGGCCAGCCGACCTCGCTCGCTCGAGACCTGATCCGTTACGCCCGACCCGCCGCATGCGGCATTACGGCAGCTCGCTCCCGGCAGCAATCGGCGCCATCATGCATGATGGCGATCGTGTCCACGCAGCCACGGAGTCATGTCATGCCGACGTTTCCGCATTTCCCCATTCGCTCGCTCACGATTGCCGCGTCGTTCGCGGCCGCCGTGGCGTGCAGTGCGCCCGCGTTTGCCCAGACGTCGAACGTGCCGACGAGCACGGTCGCCGCGACGCCTGACAACGCGATACTGCTGACCGTCTTTCTGAAGCACGACCAGTCGCGCCCGCTCGCCGAGCTGAACGCGCAGCTCGCGAAACAGGGCTTCTACAAAGCGTTTCCGCCTCCCGGCATCGACGTGGTCAGCTGGACCGTGACGATGGGCATCGGGCAGATCATCGTGTTGCGGCTGCCGGCGTCGCGGCTGCGCGAAGTGAATCGCGTGCTCGAGGATACGGCGTGGGGCGCATATCGCACCGAGTTCTACCCGACCTACGACTACAAGGCGATCGGTCTCGCGGAGCACGACCGCGCGAAATGATTCGGCGAGGCGGCCGCGGGTGCGTCAAGTGAAGAGGCAGGGAATCGAGAGTCGCAATGGCGGCGGCCGCTGTAAAGCGCCGGCTCAATGCGCGGCGTGGACTCCATGCCGGATACCGCGGCCTCACCGAAGCTCGCACGAGCGGGCCGCCGCTCGCTCGTGATCGGTCAAACCGGGCTGTCGACATTGATCTCTTGTATGACCGGCGTGAGCGGCACGCCCCCATGCCGCCCACGTTGCCGCGATGTTCGGCCGGTTTGCGACGCGCGATTCGGCCTCCCGTAAACGCTCACCTTTGGCCGCGTCGCGCGGCGTCAGGCCGCGCCGGCAACCGAGTCGGCGTTGAGTCCGGCCAGCGCCTGCGCGAGAAAATCGACGCACACGCGCACCTTCGCCGACGCGGCCACGCGTTCCGTATAGACCGCCCAGATGTTCGCCGGCTGCACAGCATCGGGCAGCACGCGGCACAGCGCGCCGCTGTCGATCAGCGGCCCGGCTTCCCAGATCGAGCGCAGCACGATGCCGCGTCCGGCCAGCGCCCATTGCACGGCCACTTCGCCGTGATTCGTCGACAACGCGCCGCCGACCTTCACGGTCACCGTATCGCCGCGCACGTTCAATCGCCATACGCCGAACGGATGATCGCGCTCCTTGATCGCGAGGCAGTCGTGCGACGCGAGATCCGCGAGCGTGCGCGGCATGCCGCGCCGCGCGAGATAGTCGGGCGACGCGCATAACACGCGGTAGTTCGCGGCGAGGCGGCGCGCGATCAGACGATCGGCGATCTCGTCGCCGATCCGCACGTCGAGGTCGTATCCCTCGGCCGCCACGTCGACGAGCCGGTCGAACAGATCGAGCCGCACGTTCAGCTGCGGATAGCGCGCGCTGAAGTCGAGCAGCGCGGGCGCGACGACGTGCCGGCCGAAACCGAAACTGCTCGAAATGCGCAGCGTGCCGCGCGGTACCGTGCGCGTCGTCGAGACGTCTTCGACGAGATGATCGACGTCGTCGAGGATCTTCTCGGCATGCGCGAACACGCGCTCGCCCGCTTCGGTCACCGTCACGCGACGCGTCGAACGATGCAGCAGGCGCGTGCCGAGCTGCGTCTCGAGCATCGCGATGCGCTTGCTCACGTATGCAGCCGACACCGCGAGCTGCTCGGCGGCCGCGCTGAAGCTGGCCAGTCGGACGACGAGGCTGAACACGCGCAGGTCTTCGAGGTTCGGCGATTTGTTCACGATCTGTGGAAAGTCGATTAACGTTTCGCACGATTCTAATCCAGATGGAAATAAATAGAATGACGAGACGTTGCCGCCACGCATGGTGCGGGCGGTCGTCCGATCGGCGAAGGAGCGTTGGATGAGCGACAGGATCTACAACATTGCCGTCATTCCCGGCGACGGCATCGGCCGTGAAGTGATGCCCGAAGGGTTGCGCGCGCTCGACGCGGTCAGCGCGCGGTTCGACATCCGCTTTCAATTCACGCATATCGACTGGGCCAGCTGCGACTACTACGCGCAGCACGGCAAGATGATGCCGGACGACTGGAAGGCGCAGTTGTCCGGCATGGACGCGATCCTGTTCGGCGCGGTCGGCTGGCCGGCCACGGTGCCCGACCACGTATCGCTGTGGGGCTCGCTGCTGAAATTCCGTCGCGAATTCGACCAGTACATCAATCTGCGGCCCGCGCGCCTGTTCGACGGCGTGCCGTCGCCGCTCGCCGGCCGTCGCGCGGGCGACATCGACTTCATGATCGTGCGCGAAAACACCGAAGGCGAATATTCGTCGGTCGGCGGCACGATGTTCGAAGGCACCGAGCGCGAAGTCGTGATGCAGCAGGCGATTTTCACGCGGCACGGCACCGAGCGCGTTTTGAAGTTCGCGTTCGAACTCGCGCAGCGGCGCGCGAAGCAGCTCACCGTCGCGACCAAGAGCAACGGCATCGCGATCAGCATGCCGTGGTGGGACGCGCGCGCGGCCGAGATGGCCGAACGCTATCCGGACGTCGCGTGGGACAAGCAGCACATCGACATTCTGTGCGCGCGCTTTGTGCTGCAGCCGGATCGCTTCGACGTCGTCGTCGCGTCGAACCTGTTCGGCGACATCCTGTCCGATCTCGGCCCTGCGTGCACGGGCACGATCGGCATCGCACCGTCGGGCAACCTGAACCCCGATCGCACGTTCCCGTCGCTGTTCGAGCCCGTGCACGGATCGGCGCCCGACATCGCGGGGCAGCTCATCGCAAACCCGATCGCGATGATCTGGTCGGCCGCGATGATGCTCGACTTCCTCGGCAACGGAGCAGGCCGCGAACGCGACGCGCACGATGCGATCGTCGCGGCGATCGAGGACGTGCTGCGCAACGGGCCGCGTACGCGCGATCTTGGCGGCCAGGCTGCCACGCAGGAAGTGGGCGAGGCGATCGCGGCGCAAATCGCGCGGTGATGCGGCGGCGGTGCGTGGCGCGGGGTTCTGGTTTTGCGGCGCTTGTCGGTTCGATCGGCGAGCGGGCGAGCGCGGTCATGCGAAGGTGGGCGTCGATGGTTGCCGTGGTGAAAGCGCGAACGCTTCGGTGCGGTGCGGTGCGGTGATGTATCGCACCGCTTACGGCACGCGGGGCCATTCGCGCCGAGTTATCGCATACGAAGTCCCATGCGATCGGTGAGATGCGATTCACATCGCGGCGCACCTTCGCTTTGCAGGCACGGTTCTTCGTCGAATCGCGATGACGAATGCGCGCGGTGAGAAGAAGAGGCTGCGTGTGCGCACCGGTCGATACCACGTCGATATCGTTGCTCGCAGTGGTATCGACGCTTCGCGCATCATGCGACCGTGCATCGTACCGTTCGAAGCATGCGCGTCGTGCGTCGCTCCACCTGCTCCCGAAAAATCTCACCGTCGACGCATCGGCTCCCGTAGTTCCTCACCGTCAGGCACGCGTACGCGAATTCCTGCAGCCCGAGGAGCCGATGCGCATGCGGCCGGCGTTACAGCCCGAGGTCCGACAGCCCCGGATGATCGTCCGGGCGTCGGCCGAGCGGCCAGCGGAACAGGCGATCCGCTTCGCGAATCGGCAAGTCGTTGATGCTCGCGTGACGGTGCGCCATCAGACCGTTCTCGTCGAACTCCCAGTTCTCGTTTCCATACGAGCGGAACCAGTTGCCGGCATCGTCGTGCCATTCGTACGCGAAGCGCACCGCGATCCGGTTGCCGCCGAATGCCCACAGCTCCTTGATGAGCCGATAGTCGAGTTCGCGCGTCCACTTGCGTTGCAGCAGGCCGACGATCGCTTCGCGACCGGTCACGAACTCGGCACGATTGCGCCAGCGGCTTTGCGGCGTATAGGCGAGCGAGACGCGCTGCGGATCGCGCGTGTTCCACGCATCTTCGGCGGCACGGACCTTTTGACGCGCGGTTTCGAGCGTAAACGGCGGGACGGGGGGACGGACTTCGACGGAATCGGACATCGGACGCTCCTGTTCAACGTGATGGCCGCGTCGCGCGCGGCCGGGTTTCGCCTTTACGATGTCGAAGACCGCAGCGCGGCATCGAGCAACAATTCCGCCGCGGCGCGCGCATCGCGGGCAGCGCCGGCGTCGCCGCTTACGAGCGCGACGCCGATCGCGCCGTCGATCAGCACGAGCCACTGACGCGCGAGCCGCGCCAGCATGCGCCGCTCGATGCCGGCGACGTCCGCATAGGCGTCGAGCCGCTCGCGCACGAATGCGAGCAAGCGCGCCTTGTGCTCGCGTGCGACGACGCGCACCGGATCGTCGGCATCGGCAATCTCGCCGGACGTGTTCAGAAACGCGCAGCCGTGGAAACCGGGCTGCGCAAACCAGTCGCGCAGAACGTCGAACATGCCGAGCAGCTGCGCACGTGGCGACTTGCCGCGCGCGAGCGTCGCGTCGACGAACCAGCGCATCCAGCGCGCGTCGCGGCGTTCGAGCGCCGCCACGACCAGCGCTTCCTTCGATTCGAAATGCGAATAAAAGCTCTTTCGTGCGGCGCCGGAGCGCTTCACGATCGCATCGACACCGGTTGCATGGATGCCGCCTGAATAGATCAGCGCCTCGGCTGCGTCGAGCAGACGCTCGCGCACGCCGGAGTCGGCGGGTTCGGCGGACGGATCGATCTGTGTGTTCATTGCGCCAAGGTAGAACGATCGTTCTCCGTCGTCAAGCGGTTTGCGATGAGACCTTGGCGGCGAGAGGGGAAAGTCGGGCGGGGTGGGACGCGAGCGCGCGGGTAAGGGATACGTGTGGATGACGTTCGGTGAGCTGGGGTGACGTCGATTCGTTCACGCTGTTGCGTGGGCAGCAAGTGTGCATGTGTACGCCGCAGTCGGTGAGCGAAAGGGAAACGCGGTGCGGATGACGCTCGGTGAGCCGGAGCAGCGTCGATCGATTCACGCTGCTGTGTGCCCGGCCAGTGTGCAACTGTACGCGGCAGCCGGAGAACCAAAGGGAAAAGTGCGACGCGGCATCGGCGGCGATTCGCGTCATACGAATCACCGTCACGGAGCGCACTGGAAGAGCTGAAGGTGAAACCGCATGGCGATGGTCGATCACCGACGATGTCGCACGATCGGAATCGCGAGTTTCGGCGTTTCTCCGTGGCGAATACGACGGCGAGTGACAGTACGTCGATGCCCGCAATCTACGGCGCGAGGTAGCGGCTTCAACGTGTCGAAGCTACCGACCGGCCGAAGATCCAACGCGCACACCGGACTCCCGAATCTTCTCACCTTAAGCGCGAAATCGAGCGCGGGCCGACCTATCCGAACGGCGATGGATGCGAGCGACACGGAGCGATGCGCATATCGCTCCGTGTCGTCGGACGATCACGCGGTCCAGTCCAGAATCACCTTGCCGCTTTCACCGGACAGCATCGCGGCGAAGCCTTTCTCGTAATCGTCGGCGGCGAAGCGATGCGTGATGATCGGCGACAAATCGAGGCCGCTTTGCAGCATTGCGACCATCTTGTACCAGGTCTCGAACATCTCGCGGCCATAGATGCCCTTGATCTCGAGCCCCTTGAAGATCACCTGGTTCCAGTCGATCGCCGTCTGCGCGGGCGGAATGCCGAGCAGCGCGACCTTCCCGCCGTGGTTCATCGCCTCGAGCAGACTCGTGAAGGCACTCGGCACGCCCGACATCTCGAGGCCGACGTCGAAGCCTTCGGTCATCCGCAGATCGGCCATCACGTCGCGCAGCGACTCGCGTGCGACGTTGACGGCGCGCGTCGCGCCCATCTTGCGCGCGAGTTCGAGGCGATAGTCGTTGATATCGGTGATCACGACGTTGCGCGCGCCCACATGCTTGGCGATCGCGACGGCCATGATTCCGATCGGCCCCGCGCCGGTAATCAGCACATCCTCGCCGACGAGATTGAACGACAGCGCGGTATGCGTCGCGTTGCCGAACGGATCGAAGATCGATGCGAGATCGTCGGAGATCTCGGGCGGAATCTTGAACGCATTGAACGCCGGAATCGCCAGATACTCGGCGAACGCGCCTTCGCGGTTCACGCCGACGCCGACCGTATTGCGGCACAGGTGACGGCGGCCGGCGCGGCAGTTGCGACAGAAACCGCAGGTGATGTGGCCTTCGCCGGACACGCGATCGCCGATCGCGAAGCCGCGCACCTCCTGACCCATTTCAACGATCTCGCCGACATATTCGTGGCCGACATGCATCGGCACCGGAATCGTCTTCTGCGCCCAGTCGTCCCACTTCCAGATATGGATATCGGTGCCGCAGATCGCGGTGCGCCGGATCTTGATCAGCACGTCGTTGTGACCGACTTCCGGGCGCTTCACGCGCGTGAGCGTGAGGCCGGGCGCACGTTCGAGCTTTGCCAGTGCTTTCATCGCCGCGCCTCCGTCAGACGATGCCGAGCGACTTGCCGACGCGCACGAACGCGGCGACGGCCTGGTCGATCTGGTCCGGCGTGTGTGCGGCGCTCATCTGCGTGCGGATACGCGCGCGGCCGCGCGGCACCACGGGGAACGAAAAGCCGATCACGTAGACGCCTTCGGCGAGCAGCTTGTCGGCCATGTTCGACGCAAGCTGCGCATCGCCGAGCATGACCGGGATGATCGGATGCGCACCCGGCACGAGCGTGAAGCCGGCCTCGGTCATTTGCTCGCGGAAGCGCACACCGTTCTCGCGGACGCGTTCGCGCAGTTGCGCGCCTTCGTCGCTGCCGAGCAGTTCGAGCACTTTCAGCGATGCAGCGGCAATGCTCGGCGTCAGCGTATTCGAGAACAAGTACGGACGCGAGCGCTGGCGCAGCAGATCGACGATCTCGCGGCGTGCCGCGACGTAGCCGCCCGATGCACCGCCGAGCGCCTTGCCGAGCGTACCGGTGATGATGTCGACGCGCCCTTCGACGCCGCAATGCTCGGGCGTGCCGCGGCCGTGCGCGCCGATGAAGCCGACCGCATGCGAATCGTCGACCATCACGAGTGCGCCGTAGCGATCGGCGAGATCGCAGATGCCTTTCAGATCGGCGATGATGCCGTCCATCGAGAATACGCCGTCGGTCGCGATCAGCTTGTGGCGCGCGCCGGCCGCATCGGCTTCCTTCAGCTTCGCCTCGAGATCGGCCAGATCGTTGTTCCGGTAGCGGTAGCGCTTCGCCTTGCACAAACGGATGCCGTCGATGATGCTCGCGTGGTTGAGCTCGTCGCTGATCACCGCGTCGTTCTCGTCGAGCAGCGTCTCGAACAGCCCGCCGTTCGCGTCGAAGCAGCTCGAATAGAGAATGCTGTCCTCGGTGCCGAGAAACGCGGCGAGCGCACTTTCGAGCTGCTTGTGCACGGTTTGCGTACCGCAGATGAAGCGCACCGACGCCATGCCGAACCCGTCCTGGTCGAGCCCCGCCTTCGCCGCCGCGATCAGCCGCGGATCGTTCGCGAGACCGAGATAGTTGTTCGCGCAGAAATTCAGCACGCCGGCGCCGCCGGCGAGCCGCACGGCAGCGGCTTGAGGACTCGCGATCTCGCGCTCGGTCTTGTAAAAGCCGTCCGCGCGGATCTGGTCGAGTGTCCCGCGCACCTGGGCGAGAAAGGCATCACGCATCACAAAGCTCCTGACAGGGTTCGCAGCATGCAGCGCGCGCGAAACGGCTCGTGGCCGCCGCGCAACAGCCTGCTACTGTTATAGTCGGTCGTTCGGTTGACCGCATTTATCCGATATTTCGAACTCGAATTCGAAATACCGAACAACTCTAAGCGAACGGAATCCAAATGGCAAGTTCATCCGGATCGCGGCGCACGGCTGCCGGCGCCGCCCCGCAGCCGCCGGCCGCGACGCCGCCGCGCGTCGGCGAACAGATCCAGCGGCTGCGCAACGAACGCAAGCTCACGCTCGACGATCTGTCCCGGGCGGCCGGTGTCTCGAAATCGATGCTCTCCGAGATCGAGCGCGACAAGGCGAACCCGACGATCGCGGTCGCATGGCGGCTGACGAACGCGCTCGGCATCACCCTCGACGAGCTGTTCTCGCAGCCGAAAGCGCCCGAAACGATTCGCGTGGACGGACCGCACGACATCCCGACGCTCGCCGGCCATGACGGTCAATACCAGCTGCGCGTGTGGGGGCCGATCGATCTTGCCGGCAAATTCGAGTGGTACGAACTCACGCTGCCGGGCGGCGGCGCGCTCGTGTCGAATGCGCACGAACCCGGCACGCGCGAACACCTCACCGTGCTGCAAGGGACGATGGAGATCGAGGCCGGCGCCGCGAGCCGGCGCCTGAAGGCCGGCGACACCGGCCGCTATGCCGCCGACACGCCCCACGCGATTCGCAATCCGGGCAAGGCCGAAGCCCGGGCACTGCTGATCGTGATCCATCGCTGACGGCGCCGATAGTCGTCCGAGCGGCCAGTTGCGGAAATAACTGTATATTTGTACAGTATACGGACATTCCGCCATGCACTGGCCGAGCGGCGCCGCACGCCGCGCCGGCCCGACAGGAGCCTGCGATGACAGAAGAACAAGACCTGGCCGCGCTCAGCTTCAAGGCTGCCGCGCACGATCTCGAGCACATCGTCCGCCATATCGCGGCGCGCTATATCCGCCAGCGCGTGCCGCTCACGTGGCGCCTGCTGCACGCCATCGAAGCCGAAGCGCTCGCCGATCTCGGCTTTGCGAGCCGCCACGACGCCGGCATGCGGCAGCTGTTCGAACGGCCGGCCGACATGACGTTTCCCCAAACCGACGATCCGATCGATTTCGGTCGGTCGAACGCGCTGCCCGCCGTCTTCTCGTTCGCGGTGCTCGCCTACGAGGCCGCCGCGCGCGCCGAGTCGGAGGCCGGCACGCGGCACGAACGCACCCCGAGCGCGCGTCAGCAGGCATGGGGCGATTGACGGCGCGCGCGACGCGCTCTGACGCGCCGCTACCCGAAATGTTGCGAACGCCCTACCATATACGCAACTAACGGAATAAATCACATGTCCCTTCCCACCCCGGCCGCGCCACCGGCGCGCGCAGAAGAAAAGGATCTGTTCGACCGCGGCGCATCCGACTGGATCGTTTCGCCCGAAGCCGCGTTCGACGCATGGCTGGCAATGCAGGACTACCGCCGCTCGTCGGCCGACGTCTATCGCGCGCAATGGGGCGCATTTCTCGCGTGGCTGCGCGCACGTCAGAAAAATCTCGCGACCGTCGATACCGCGTCGATCGCCGAGTTCGTCGGCGAACTGCCGATTCGCAAAACGCAGCGGCTGCGTTATCTGCGGCTCATCGAGCGTGTACTCGACCATATTCGCCGCACCGAATTCGCGTCGACGAATCCGGCGCGCTTCATCGCTCAGGATGGCGAAGCGGACTGGCGCAAGGCACGCGACAACGAGCCGACCAGCTTTCTGACGCCGGCCGAGCGCGCGGCGCTGCTCGCCTATCTGTTTTCGCCGATCGGTGTGTCGGGTGCAGCCTATTGGAAAGAGCGCCGCGACCGTGCGCTAGTCGCCGCCTTTCTCGGCGCCGGCATCAAGACGGGCGAAGCACGCGTGCTCACGATTAGTTGCGTCGATACGAGCGGCACGTCGCTGCGGATTCCATCCACGCATCCGGACTTCGCACGCGACGCGCATCTCGCCTCGTTCGCGATTGCGTTATTCGATGCCTGGCTCGCGGAGCGCAGCCGGCAGCAGATTCCGGGCGATCTCGTGTTCCCGGCGTCGCACACCGGGCGACCCATGCACAAGGCGACGATGCTGCGCGCGATCGATGCGATCGTCGAATCGGCCGGGCTGACGTCGTCGCGCACGGCGCGCACAAGCCCGCAGACCTTGCGCAACACCTATGCTGCCGAGCTGTTCGAGCATGACGTGCCGCCGGAGCGGGTCGGCAAGTGGCTGGGGTTCGTGCAGCCGATTTCGGCGAACCGTCTGCACCGCGCGTGGAAAACCTGGCGAGCGGAGTTGGTCGAAGGTGACGCTGTCGACAGCGGCGAAACTCACTGATTCGCAGGCGGCCGCTCACGGAAGCGAACCGTGAGCGCGTTGCCTGGCGCGGCCTCACCTGTTTTTGGGTCCCGAAAATCCTCACCTCACGCTTCCCGAAAATTCTCACCTGTGCGGCGCAGCCGCGCCGCAGCCGACGTTACCGACGCGCAAAACGCGTGACGGCCTCGAGGCGCGACGGCCAGGAGCCCGACGCGTGCTCGCATTCCGGGCATGACACTTCGAAACCGTCGTCGGTGTGCGACAGCTCGGGTTCGCCGTCGCAGTGCGGACACTGGCTCGGCACCGGCACGTCGTGATCGAGCGCCGTGCCGATCGCGGCGAACGCATCGGCGTCCAGGTGTCCCGCATCCGCAAGCCGTCGAATCAGCGTCGCAATCTCGGGGCTCATCGTGCGATTCGCGCGCAATGCGTTCACGTCGCGCGTCGCGCGTTCGAGTTCGTCGCTCTGCGTGCGCAACTGCTCTTCGAGCCGGTCGGCGCGCGCCTTTGCCGCACTGAGCTGCTGAAGGAAATCGAATTCCTTGCGCTGCACGTCGCGCAAACCGCTCTGGTAGGTCGACGCCATGCTGCGCAACGAGTCCAGTTCGACGAGCATCGGCTTCACGCGCCGTTCGGCCTCGGCCACCGCATCCTTGATCTGCTGCGCGTAGTGTTCGGTGCGATGCTGAAGTTCGGCCTGCAGTTCGTCGATCCGATCGCGCAGCGTCGCGTTCAGCGTCTGCTCGGTATCGACGCGGCCGTGGGCGGCGGCCAGTTCCGTTTCCAGCCGCGCGACCGTCGCGCGCAACGTGGCCTCGTTCGCCGAACCGTGCGTCGTTTGCGATGCGAGCTGAACTTCGAGCTCGGTCACGCGCGCCTGCAACTGTTCATTGCGGGCTTCGCTACGCGCGAGCGCGGCTTCGAGCGTTTCCTGACGAACGGTCGCATCGCGCAACCGCTGTTCGGCCGCGGCCATCTCGGCGCGCACCTGTTGCCGATCGACGTCGAGACCGTCGCGAGCGGCTTTCAGCGCTTCTTCATAGAGCGCGCCGATCAGTGCGCCGGCCTTTTCCTCGACGCTTTTGGGAATCGCGGCCCCCTCGAGCCGCACTTTCGACGCGGAGCGGATACGCTCCCAGAAATGGTCGATGTCTTTCGGAATATCGCTGGCGCTGCCGGTTTGCGTAAGGTCGCGCACATTGGCCGCCGAGGGCCGGATCCCGAGATCGAAAAACAACCGCTTGCAGGCGTGCATCGACAATTCCTGGCGACGCGCGCCCGCCGCGCGCATCGATTCCAGTTCTTCCCGAATGCTCTGACGCATTTCGTCGACGGTCATGAATCAGCTCACATACGTTGAGATGTTGCGATCATAACGAAATACGTATCTCCTGATACCAATTTTCGCGATGCGTTGCGAATTCGCGTCGTTCGTGCCGGAAGTGGCGTCTGTGACGCTTGCTGCGCTAGCCCGGCCTCCGATTTCGTGAAACAAAGCGAAGAAAGTGCGGTAAGGGTTTGTTGTAAAAAGGTTTTTCCCCTCACACGGAAAAAGTGCCATTGTTTCACATCGCGTGAATGTCCAGCCGGGCGGTGTTCAGGGATCGACGTCTCTGTGGAAAACTCCGCAGGCAGAGGTGTTGAGAGTATTAGAAGTAAACACCTTTGAACCCTTAGTTAAAAACGTTAACGCCACGGCACAGCCTTACGTAGCAAGGCTCTCCGGCCGGCAAGGTGAAGTTTTACGGGAGACAAGGTGACCTTCTGCGGGAGCCGACGTGATGGAGTTCGGGGAGCAGCGTGAGCCGTTGCAGGAAAGGTCGTGAGCGGATTCGGGATCACAGTGAAAACCGGAAATACGCAAAGGTGAGGCTTTTCGGGGGCGCACAGCCGCGCGACCCGCACAGCAGCAGCATGCACAGTTTTCTGCCTGTGCAGACATAGGTGAGAATTTGCAGGAGATCCTTTGCGCCCCGTTTTTGCCCAACTTTTAGGCAATTTTCCCGAAAGGTGAGGTTTCACGGGACTTCGCGGCGTTTTGATGTGAGGATTTCCGGGAAACGAAGGCGGTTTTGTCGGCCAAAAGCGCTATTCGATGCCTGTGGCGCCGCAAAGGTGAGGGTTTTCGGGAGCGAAGCGGCGGGTTGTCTACCTCGATCGGCATAAGGTGAGCGTCTTCGGGATAGGTTTCACAGTGGGGCAAGCGCGCTAGAGGTGAGCTTTTTCGGGGGCAGAATCTGCACACAGATTGCGCACAGGTGAGGCTTTTCGGGAGCGATGGCCGGTCGATATCGCCGGAAAGCCCGCCTGGCGCGGGAAAAATCTCCGTTTTACTGTGACCTTTTCCCGCATAGGTGAGCCTTTTCGGGAGTGAATTTCGACTTTGACGGCTCTGTGTTCGCGTGAAAAGGTGAGGCTTTTCGGGGAGCGACCGTGCGACACAGTGGAATTCGCTGCCGCGCATAAGTATTGGACGCCATTGGGATTTTTGAAACCGCCGAGGTTACGGTGAGGTTTTTCGGGAGCTGTGTGGATGGCCTGCGCGACATCGCTTTCGGACGCAAAGGTGAGGCTTTTCGGGAATGGCATACCGTCGAGCGCCCATATGTCGGGCGTCGACCCGACTTCGATCGCTGTGATCCGGCGTCGCTAAGGTGAGCGTTTTCGGGACCCGTGCCGCAGTGAGCGCTGTACAATGCGCGTCCGCCGTCGAAACGCTGCCGGGTTGGGCACCGGGATGCGGCGTTGCACGGCCGTTCGTCGACGTCGCGCATTCGCGCAATCACGCTGTTGGACCGCTGCTGTATGGACATACAGCCTTGTATTGGCGGCTTGGCACCTGCAGTGCGAGCACCGCGGATAAGACGCCGCGGTCACCCCGACAAACAGTCGCAAAATTACGACAATTCGAAAGGTGAGCTGATACGGGAGCCGATTGCGCACGTATTCTGCACAGGCAAAATTCTGTGAATCCGTGCATCCCGCGACATGTCTGGAATCGGCTGAAACGCAGTTGCCGCGGACCGGTGAGGGTTTACGGGAACGATTGGGGTGAGTGCCGTTTCATCTGCGCGCTTCACCGGCTATGGTGAGCATGTCGTTCTGGACGCACATCACCACAGGCGCTATCCTTCCGGGAAACTTCTCCTCCGACCCGACGCATGGCCACGAAGCGCGCCAAGAAAACCGATGTGGATGTGGTGAGTGCCAGTTCAGCCGAATTGCGGAAGGCCGTCGAGGCAATCGCAATTCAGCCGAAGAGCGGCAAGATCACGCTCCTGACTCGCAAGCTGTTCAATGTCCTGCTCGCCGTCGCGCAGCAGGCCGACGACTCGGGCGATACGTATCGCGCGCTGTTGTCGGACATCGTCGCCAACTCCGCATTCGATTCGAACGACACCGCGCTGGTGAAGGAGCATCTGCGCCGGATGGTGTCGGTGCAGGTGGAATGGAGCACGGGCACGTCGAGCCAGAAGCCCGGCCGCAAATGGGGGATCTCCACCCTGATCGCCGACGCCGAAATTCTCGAAGATCCGGCTACACGGCGCGTGTGGGTCGAATTTTCGTTCGCGCCGAAGATCAAGAAGAAACTGCTCGATCCGGTGCAGTATGCGCGCCTGAGCCTGCAGTTCCAGAGCCAGCTGCGCAGCAGTGCCGGCCTCGCGCTCTACGAGATCTGCGTGCGCTATCTGACGAACCCGAGTCACCTGACGATGCGCGAGCCGTGGGAATGGTGGCGGCCGATTCTGTCGGGCACGCCCGACACCGAAGCCGGCGACGAAGCGAAACGCGAGTACAAGTACTTCAAGCGCGACTATCTGCGCCCGGCGATCGCCGAGGTCAACGCGGTTACCAATATCTTCGTCGAGCTGATCGAGCATCGCGAAGGGCGGCGAGTGGCCGAAATCCAGTTCCGCGTGACCGAGCGCAAGCAACCGATGCTGGCGCTCGACGAGCATCCGAACGTCTTCGACAGCACGCTGGTGGACCGGATGGTGAAGCTTGGCATCCCGCTGAAGGAGGCGCAGACGCTCTATGCGGACAGCGAAGAGAATCGTATCCGCGCAGCGTTGCAGATGACCGAGCAGCGCATGCGCAGCACGACGCTGCCGCCGGTGCGCAGCGCCGCCGCGTTGTTCAAGGATGCGTTGAAGAAAGGCTATGCGCCGCCGGTCGATGCGGTCGACGCACTGCCGGCCGCGGCGCCGTCGGCGAAGGGTGCTGCGGCTCAGCCGGACGATCTGAAGGCGCGACTGCTCAGCGAATTCGCGGCGTTCCGCCGGAAGGAAGCGAAGGTGCTGTACGAGGAACAGGGCGAGCTGGAACGCGAAGTGGCGCGCGAGTCGTTCGAGGCCGAAGCGCTGCCGACGCTGGGCACGCATCTGCGGGACGACTGGCGCAAGCGCGGGCTCGAATCCAAGCTGGCCGAGACGGCCTTCTTCGACTGGCTGGCCCAGAAGACCTGGGGCGAGCCGACCGACGGCGATCTGCTCGCGTTTACGCTGAACCAGTCCAGGGCTGCGTAATGCGTTTGCAGCGCGTGAGCGCGCTGCGTGAAAGGGCAAGCGGCCCGGCTTCATCGCCGGGCCGTCTGTTTTTCTCGATCAGTCCGCCAATAGCATGCGCTCGAGTTGCTCGAGGATCGCATCGCGCTTGTCCTTCGGCAGGCCGCGCAGACGCAGTTCGATGCGATCGTCGCCGTACGACTTCAGATCGCCGACCGACTTCCCGCCGAGCTTGATTTCCAGCCGCTGAGCGTAGCGCTGGCGGCTCGCCGGCTTCGGCGCGTCCTGCGCCGCGACGCGGCCCTTCACGATGTCCGATACCTGACGCGTGCTGAGATCGTCCGACACGATCTTGTTGATCAGCCGCAGCGTCGCTTCCGTGCCGCGCGCAGCGTGATAGCGGCCGACCTGATATGCCATGTTCGAACCGAAGCGATCGGGCCGCGCAACCATCTCCTGCATCACTGCTTCCGGCAGCTTGCCGATCGACAGTGCAACGGCGACCGTCGATTCGTCGAGACCGAGGTGCTCGGCGAGCTCCTTCTGACTCTGGAAGTGCTTGTCGTCGAGGAAGCGACGCCACACGACTGCATTGTCGAAGACCGTTTGCGAATCGCGTTGAACGTTGAGATCGTAGCCGAGCTTGTAGCTCTGAATGCCGATCGGGACGTCGATCACGATCGCCTTCACCGAGTCCTTGTTCGCTTCCTTCAGCGCGCGCACGCGTCGGCCGCCGTCGCTCACGAAGTACGTGCCCGGGTTGTCGTAGTCCGGAATCACGTGGATCGCCTGCTGTTGCCCTTGCTTCGCGAGGTTCACCGCGAGCTCGGCAATCGACGACTTCAGATAGAAATGGCGAGGATTGAACGGGCTATGCTTGATCGCCTTCAGCGGCAGTTCGATCACCTGGCCGGGCGCGTAGCGGTTCTCGAGACGCCACGCACGATACTGCGGCGATTCGTCGGTCGACAGATCGATCGCGAGGTCCGGCACATGCGGCGCGGCGCTGTCTTTCTTCGCCGACTTCGCGGTTGCCGGCGCGGGGGCGTCGGACTTGACGATGCCATCGATCGCGTTCAGCCGGTCAAGCGCCGTGCGCTTCTCGCTCGTCGTGATATCCGGGCGCGCCTGGAATCCTTTTGCAAACTGGGAGGGTTTCATGCGACTCCTTTATGCGCATAAAGTCAGGGCAGCATCGCGACGATTTCGTCGGCACATGCGCGAATTTCCGCGGCCGCGAGCTTGGCGCCGCGATCGTTCATCTGCAGGACGGTCTGGCCGAGCGCCATGGCCTGCTTGTACGCTTCGCGGGTCGGGATTTGCGTCTTCAACAGCGGGAAGCCGAGTTCTTCGAGCGCGCGCTTCAGTTCGCGCGTCAGCATTCGCTTTTCCTCGGTCTTGTTCAGCAGGAATACCGCACGCAGGTCTTCGTTCATCACCTGCGCCTGCTGGATCAGCTTCACGAGGCCGACGCTCGACCAGTAATCGGCCGGCGACGACGACGTCGGAATCACGGCAATCGATGCCGCCAGCAGGACGACACCGGACACCTTCTCGGTGATCGACGGCGGACAGTCGACGACAATGATGTCGTAGTCGTTGATGAACTTCTTGATCTCGCGGTGGATCTGGCCGCCCGCTTCCGCGAGATTGACGACGGGGAAAGGAATGCCGTTGTCGCCGTCGCCCGATGCGCTGGACCAATGAACCAGTGTGTTTTGGCCGTCTGCATCGATGACGAGGACGCGTTTTCCTTTTTCATGAAATGCGGCACCGAGATGCATGGCGATCGTGCTTTTGCCGACACCGCCTTTTTGTTGAGTGACTGCAATGATTTCTGCGGCCAATTTTCACTCCTGTTTTTGATCGTTGGAATTCTACAGGACGATATTTATATTTCAATGAACTTGTCGCCGAAGCACGACGCGTTGGCCATTCGGACAAGCGATTTATGCGCATAAAGGCTGCGGCCGAGCGTGATAGGCGCATGGCCTGATCGAGGTCGCTCACGTGCGTCGCTCGAGCGTCGATCACGTGGCTCAAGTGATAGGCATGCAAGCGCAGTTGCGCAGGGTTCGATCTTGCATATCAGAGGCTCCTTGAGCGAACTGGGCCGGACTTTGTGCGCATAAACCGGTGAGCTCGGCTGCTCAGACTCGCGATGGTAGGGCACTGCATCGGCAGGCCGCGGTGTTGCTAAGCGACTGCTCTGGTAGGTCATTGCTCTGGTGCGTCACTGCTCCGGTAGGTCACTGCTCCGGTAGGTCACTGCTCTGGTAGGTCACTGCTCTGGTAGGTCACTGCTCTGGTAGGTCACTGCTCTGGTAGGTCGCTGCGTCGGTAAGTCCCTGCGCTTGTAGGCGGGCGGCCGTTGCTTTGCGTTCGCTCGCGTGTTCGCGGTCCTGATTGCTTCGCCCCGGTGGCCGGAGCATTGCAGGGCAGCCGTCGACATGTCGGCGTGAGGCGGTTTGTGCGCATAAAGTCGACGGGATGCCCCAGGGAAAGGCCATCGATTGATGACGGAGTCGCTCCTGGAGCCAATGCGGGCCGGGCCGGTGCATCGTCTGCCGGCGGATAGAGCTACTGCGCCGCCGGCCGGCCGGTCCCGGTTGCGACTGTCGCGAATCTGTACGCAGTGGAAACGCGTGGTACCCAGTGTCGATCTGGCGGGACCGTTGTTGTGACCGCGCTCTCATCGGCGGGCTCTTTATGCGCATAAAGTCCCTGCCCTGCTATTCAAACGATGCGTGCCTCCGAAGTCTTGAGCGTGGGCTCATCCAGTTGCCTTCGCCTCGGTCCTGCGGTGGCTTATATGCGCATAAATCCGGCGAGCCGCTATGTGAAGGATGAGTCCACGGATCTGCCCAAGGCCGGCCGCGTCTGCACGGCGGTCCACCGCGCTCCCATCTTTCTGCGATGCCTTTATGCGCATAAAGCCCTCCCGATTTCACCACTGGCCGCTCCCTGCTTCGGGTCCGCCGCGCATCAAAAGCGAACATCGCCACATCGCCCCTTTCCTCTGCCATCAAAACCCGCACCGTCGGACTCGCTACAATACTGGCCTCCACCATCCACGCTGAAACGATGATCACGATCTATCACAACCCCCGATGCTCGAAGTCCCGCGAGACGCTCGCGTTGATCGAGACGTTGAACACGACCGGTGCGCCGGTGAACGTCGTCGAGTATCTGAAGACGCCGCCGACGGTTGAGGAACTAGAGATGCTGCATCGTCAACTTGGTCGCCCGGTGCGCGACATGCTTCGCGACGGCGAGCAGCCGTACAAGACATTGGATCTCGGTCGCGCCGAACTGACCGACGCGGAAGCGTATGCGGCCATTGCGGCGCATCCGATCCTGCTGCAGCGTCCGATCGTCGTCTACCGCGGCAAGGCCGCCATCGGCCGTCCGCCGGAAGCCGTGCGCGCGCTTTTCGAATAATTCTTTGTCGATTTATTTTTCTTTTTTGGCCGGCGCCGGTTTGCCTTCACCAGAATCGCAGGCAGCGGCACAGCGCAGGAACGCCGTGCCGGTCCACGATAACGCACCCGGTGCGCTCGGCTGTGTCGCCGGTGGCGGACTGCTGCGGCTCGCACGCTTCCCGCCGCACGTGCAGATCGGCGCGGCCGCCGCGATCGCGCTGCGTCGCTCGGGTGCCCGGCGCTCGGGCTGAAGCACAAGCGCGATACGTCGACGAATCCCGACGTCAACCTCGATATCGGCGCGAGCGAAAAGTGCCACGAGGAAAACGCAAAGCGGCGAGCGCCGTTCGTGAACGGGTGCGGCGCCTTCGCGGCGAGCATCACAGAGCCAAGCGGGCGTCGCGTCTGACGCCAAGCCCGCACCCGTCACCGCGCCCCGGCCGACGACTTGCGGGGCGCAGCGATTTCCACGTCTCTCGTCCGACGCTCTGCGGCGTCCGACCGCCGGCACAGCACCAGCGCCAGCACCCCAGCACCCCAGCACCCCAGCACCCCAGCACCCCAGCACCCCAGCACCCCAGCACCCCAGCACCCCAGCACCCCAGCACCCCAGCACCCCAGCACCCCAGCACCCCAGCACCCCAGCACCCCAGCACCCCAGCACCCCAGCACCCCAGCACCCCAGCACCCCAGCACCGTCCCGTCCCACCCCGTCTCGCTTTCCCGCCCCGAACCCCCGCGCTGCGCTATGCTTCCCCAAGCCTTGCGTCGCACACAGCTTCCCGCGACGCACCGAGCCGCCATTCGCCCAACGCTCCACCCAGAGTTATCCACAATTTCTGTGGAAAACCTTGTGGAAAGTCGGCCGGATGGCCCGGCCGGGCGGCTCGCGGGCTGGCCTGCCTATAAACAGACCTTTGCCGCCTGCCCGGAATCAATCGATTCGATTCCTCACTTACCGGAAGGAGAACACCATGGCCTATCGTGTTGCGGTCGTCGTCGGCAGTCTGCGTCGCGGTTCGTGGAACCGCGCGCTCGCGCATGCCGTGATCTCGCTCGCCCCGTCGGACCTGTCGTTCGAATTCGTCGAGATCGGCGAACTGCCGCTGTACAGCCAGGATTACGACGCGGATTTTCCAGAGGTCGCGAAGCGGTTCAAGCAGTCGATCGAAGCCGCCGATGCGCTGTTGATCGTCACGCCCGAATACAACCGCTCGATTCCCGGCGTGCTGAAAAACGCGCTCGACTGGGGCTCGCGCCCGTGGGGTTCGAATTCGTGGGCCGGCAAGCCGGGCGCCGTGCTCGGCACGTCGCCGGGCGCGACCGGCACCGCGCTGGCGCAGCAGCATCTGCGCAACGTGCTCTCGTATCTCGACGTGAAGCTGCTCGGGCAGCCCGAGATGTTTATCAAGCACGATCCGACGCGCATCGACGACGAAGGCAAGATCGTCAACGAGGACACGCGCAAGTTTCTGCAGGGCTTCGTCGACCGCTACGCGGACTGGGTCCGCCTGCTGAAGAAGTGAAGTCCGCCTGGTCGCCGTGCGGCGCGCCCGGCCGCTGCCGTCAGGCGCCGGCCGTCGTCACGGGCGTGGGTGCTGCTCGTCGCGCCCGTCGCGGATCTCGATCAGGATCGCGTCGAGCAGCGCGATGTCGAACGGCTTCGACAGCACGCGTACGTTGACGCTGCGCGTGCGGTCGAGCTCCTCCGCATAGCCGGTGACGAGGATCACCGGCAGTTTCTCCGGCCGCTTGTCGATCGCCTCGGCGAGATCGATGCCGTTGAGGCGGCCCGGCATGTGAATGTCCGAGATCACGAGGTCGAACGCGTTGTCGTCGGTGGCGCTTTCGATCAGGCGCAGCGCGTCGTCGCCGGTCGCCACATAGGTCACGCGGTGGCCGAGCAGCGACAGCAATGCTTCTGTGCCGGCCGCGACTTCGCTGTTGTCTTCGACGAGCAGCACGTGCAGCCCGGTGTGCGGCGCGACGTGCGCGGCGGCCGGCGGCCGCGTCGTGATGTCCTCGGCCCGTGCGCGCGGCAAATAGAGCCGCACCGACGTGCCGGCACCGACCGCGCTGTCGATCGTCGCGAGCCCGCCCGAGCGCTCGCAGAACGCGAATACCTGCGGCAGCCCGAGGCCCGTGCCCATCCCGTGCGCCTTCGTCGTGAACAGCGGCTCGAACGCGCGCGACAGCACGTCGGGCGCCATGCCCGAGCCCGTATCGTCGAACGACAGCTGCGCGAAATCGCCGGTCAGCGGGAAGCCGTCCTCGCGGCGCAGCGTCACGTTGCGCGCGCCGACCGTGAAGCGGCCGCCGGTCGGCATGGCATCGCGTGCATTCACCGCGAGATTGATGACTGCGAGCTCGAGCTCCGCGACGTCGACACGAATCGGCCACACGCCCGGATCGATCGCGACGACGAGCGACGATTTCGAGCCGAGCGACGTCTTCAGCAGTTCGCGGCACGAGCCGAGCCATTGCCCGACGTCGATCGTCTCGCTGTGCAGCGGCTGCTTGCGCGCGACGCCGAGCAGCTGGCGCGTCAGCGACTGGCCGTTCTTCAGCGCGCGTTCGATCGCGCCGAGCTCCTTGTCGAGATGCTCGGCGTTGCGCCGCCGCATGATCTGCACGTTGCTCGAGATGATCATCAGCAGGTTGTTGAAGTCGTGCGCGACGCTGCCGACGAGGTTGCCGAGCGCCTGCATCTTGCGCGACTGCCGGTACGCCGATTCGATCGAGCGCCGCATCGACGCCTCCGCCTGCCAGCGTTCCCACGCGCGCTCCTCGGCCTTGAGCCGCTTCAGCGACAGCCAGATCACGCACCACAGCGCGATCGACGGCGCGAACATCGACAGGAACAGCACGCTCAGATGCTCGTACCATTCGCGCCAGATCGCGGACGCCCGATACGTGCAAATCACATAGACGGGATAGCTGCCGACCTGCCGGTACGCGACGATCTCGCTGCCGCTGCCGCCGTGATGCACGCGCACGACGCCCGCGCGCGGATCGTTGTGCGGGTTGCCGAACGTCGCCTCGCGATCGGTGTGCGTCGCCGACGGCAACTGCGGATACGACGCGAGCACCGCGCCGTCGGAGCGCGCGAGCGCCATCGTCATCGGCGTTTTCGCGCCGCCGAGCAAATCGCGGTAGAACGCGTTGAAATAGGACGACTTCAGCGCGATCGACACCATCCCCGCGAACGATCCGTCGCTGTTGCGCCGCGCGATGCCGGTGTTGAATACCGGAATGTTCTCCAGCTTCAGCGGCCCCATCATCAGCTTCGAGATGTGCTCGATCACGCGGCCGTCGCGGATGCCGATGAAGTCTTCGCGGTTCTCGATCGACGCGTACGGCGCGGGGTAATAAAGCGAGTTCGCGAGCAGCATCCCGCTTGCGCCGAAGATCGACACGGCCGCGACCTGCGGATAGCCGCCGGCGATCGTATTGAGCGCGTCATGGATGTCGGCCTCCTCGTTGCGCACGGTCGCGTCCTTCATGTCCTGCACGAGATCGACGATCCGCGCGTCGAGCGTTTCCGTCAGGTCGAAGACCTTCAGCGCATGTTCCTCGGCGACGCGCACGGTGCGCATGGTCACGTCGCTGGCGGCCGCCTCGCGTGCCTTCAGGTCGTTGTAAGCCATCACGACCACATAGATGCACGGCAGCACGATCGCCGCGACGAGCAGCACGATCAACGTGATGCGGCGGACCGCGAAGTCGTGTTCGGGCGCACCGGATGCGTAGTTGCCGTCGTCCTGCCAGTCGTCGGCGGGAGCGGTGACGGGAGTACGGGATTCGGCGGGCCGGTCGGACGTCATTCGGTAGGAGGGTCTTGCAGAGGTGCCTGCCATCATAAACGAGTTGCGTCGGCGATCCGTGCGCAAGGCGACAGCCGCGGCGGCAAGCATATCGCGCGAAGCAAATCGTCAGATTGAAAACGCGACGAATCCGGAAGCGCAAACGTACACAAAGAAAAATTTTGCGTCTTCGTGTCAAAAATGGTCGCGAGTGTTTTCGGAATAGGCGACGGCTGAATCGATTCTGTTCGAAGCAGTAAAAATGGCGAGTTGCGGTGCTTTCGGTTTACTCCGAGAATCGCGCGTTGCTTTCCCTATGACAGATAGATATGCGCCCGCCGGTATCCGCCGCGCGGCGCGTCGCTCTTATGCGCGGCGCTGCCTTCGTGCCGCACCGGCGGCTGCCGCGTACGCGACGTCCGGCGCTCAAGAAGCGCTCCGGAAAGTCGTTAACGCGAGAGAGACCATTCCGTATTTCGCTTCACTGCCATGTCCTTGCCGATTGTGATTGCCGACGATTCGCTGCTTGCGCGCAAACTGTTGGCGAAAGCCTTGCCGGGAGACTGGGACGTCGATGTCGCGTATGCAGCGAATGGTCGAGAGGCCTTGGCGCTCTATCGTGACGGCAAAGCTTCCGTGATGTTTCTGGACCTGACGATGCCCGACATGAACGGCTATCAGGTGCTCGAAACACTGCGCCACGAGGATATGAACACGTTCGTGATCGTGGTATCCGCTGACATCCAGCCGCAGGCGCAAGCGCGCGTCCGCGAGCTCGGCGCGATCGCGTTCGTCGCCAAACCCGTGACGTCGGAGGCATTGCTGCCCATTCTCAAGGAGTATGGGTTGTATGCCTGACTCGGTGTTCACGGCGGAGCAACGCGACGCGTTGCAGGAGATCGCCAATCTCGCGATGGGCCGCGCCGCGGCACGGCTCGCGGTGCTGCTGGGCCGCTTCATCGAACTGTCGGTGCCGCGCGTGCGCGTCGTCCATGCGGCCGAGGCGGGACGCGCGCTGCGCGAGATGACGGGGATCGACGACAACGTGACCGCCGTGCGCCAGGGTTTCCGGTCCGACATCAAGGGCGAGGCGATCGTGCTCTGCCGCAGCGCGGGCGTCGGGCGGCTGATGTCGCTCGTCGAGCGCACCTTCGGCGGCGGCACGCACGGCGGGATGGCGACGCAGGACGAACTCGTGTTCGACGTCGCGAACGCGCTGATGGGCGCATGCGTCGCGTCGATTCTCGACGAGCTCGGCCGCAAGCCGGTGTTCTTTCCGCCGGGCCTGCTCGGCACCAACGTGTCGTTCGAGGACGTGTTCCAGCCGACCGTGCTCGCATGGAGCGTCGCGCTGCTGCTCGAAGTGAATTTCGGTCTCGAGGATCACGCGTTTCGCGCACATTTCGTGATGCTGATGGCCGAAGACTCGATCCGGCTGATGGGCGACGCGCTCGACGCGTTGCTGTCCGCGCTATGACGACCGAACGCGCGTCGCTCAGCGATCTCGTGATCGAGCGCGTCGGCTTCGGGCTGTTCGTGCTCGATCGCCGGATGACCGTGCTGATGTGGAATCGCTTCATGCAGGACCACAGCGGCGTGCCGGCCGCCGACGTGATCGGCCGCAACCTCTTCGACTGCTTCCCCGACCTGCCGCGCGCGTGGCTCACGCGCAAGCTCGACAGCGTGTTCCAGCTCGGCAGCTTCGCGTTCAGCTCGTGGGAGCAGCGGCCCTATCTGTTTCGTTTCGAGCACGATCGGCCGATCACGGGCGGCGTCGACTACATGCAGCAGGACTGCACGTTCATGCCGCTCACGCGCGGCCGCGACGTCGAAGCGGTGTGCGTGACGATCTCGGATGTCACGCACGTCAGCGTGATGCAGCGCGAGCGCGAAGAGGCGGTCGCGAAGCTGCGCGAGCATGCGAACCGCGACGGCCTCACCGGCATCGCGAACCGGCGCTACTTCGAGACGCGGCTCGGCGAAGAGTTCGCGCGCTGGCAGCGCTACGGCGGCGATCTGTCGATGCTGCTGTTCGATCTCGATCACTTCAAGGCGATCAACGACCGCTTCGGCCATGCGGTCGGCGATGCGGTGCTGCGCGAGACCGCGCGCCGCGTCGCGGCGATCGTGCGCGCGCAGGATACGTTCGGCCGCTTCGGCGGCGAGGAATTCGCGCTGCTGCTGCCCTGCACGAATCTCGACGAAGCGCTGCAGGTCGCGGACAAGGTGCGCGACGCGATCGGCCGCACGACGGTGGACGCAGAAGGCGTCAGCGTCGCGGTGACGGCGAGCGTCGGCGCCGCGTGCGCGAAACTCGGACAGCCCGCATGCGACGCGCTCGTCAACGACGCGGACGCCGCGCTCTATCGCGCGAAACGGCTCGGCCGCGACCGCTCGGTCGGCTACGCGTAGGCGGCGCGGTCGATCAGTCGGTCGGTCCGTCAGTGCTTCGCGATGTCGGCCAGCACGCCGGCGAGCACGGCCGGCTGCGACATGAACGGCGAATGGCTGCTGTCGAGCTGATGCACGTGCGTCGGATTGCCGGGCGCGAACGCATCGGCTTCGTCGACGAAGCGCTGCTGCAGCGCCGGCAGCAGTACGCGATCCTGCAGGCACTTGATGTAGTGGCGCTCGATCGCGCCCCATCGCGCGGCCGTCGTCGGGATCGCCGTCGCGAACGGCGCGGCCGGCACGTCGCAGCTCATCAGGTTCGCCACCGCGTCGAAATCGGCCTGCGGGACGTCGTCGCAAAGCGCGCGGCGCGTCGCCGCGCGATAGTCGGCGTCGCCGCTGCGCGGGTCGATCCGCAACGCGCCGGCAACGCGCGGGCTCGCGAGCATCAGCGGGCCGAGCAGTTCCCCGCGGTTCTCCGGTGCGCGCACGTAGTCGAGGCCCGGTACGCCCGCGGCCGGCATGAAGGCGGCCAGATAGACGAGCTTCGCGATCTTGTCCGGCGCGCGTTCGGCAGCTGCGGTGATCGCGAGGCCGCCCATGCTGTGGCCGACCAGGATCACCTTGCCGCGGCCGAGCGCGTATGCGTCGTCGACCGCCTGCATCACCTGCGTCGCGTAATCGTCGAGCGTCGTGTTCGCGACCGGCGACGGCTCGGCGCCGAACGCGTCCTTGTCGAGCGGCCGCACGTGATACGACGCGGGAAAGCGCGCGTGGAGGCCGTGCGCGGGCAGATCGCGCGCGATCGACAGATGGCCGCGCGCGGCCAGCGCGGCGGCGACGTGCGCGAAGCACCACGCGCCATGCCATGCGCCGTGCACGAGCACGAAAACCGGGTGATCGGACTGCGAGGGGGCGGTCACGTTCGTCTCCATGGATCTGCGTTTTTATCAGGACAAAGCGTCATCTTAGACGAACGCGGCGTGCCGCAAGCGGGCCGCCGCACTGCGCGCGCCGGCAGTCGCCTGCGCGACGACGATGCTGCCCCGAATGTCTCGCGAAGGCCACAATTTCGTGCGAGTCTGATTCAAATTTGCGGAAAAGCGCGTTAGTTTGACGCTTTCCCGCCGTCTTCCGCTGCTTCACCGATGAACGTCGACTATCTCTTCTACCGGAAACCGGACAAGCCCGGCCCCTACTCGCTCGACGACCTCGGCGACGTCGCGCCGCCGATCGGCGCGAGCGACGCGGTGCGCGCCGGCATCGCGCGCGTGTTCGAGGAAATCGACTGGGCGGAATCGCCCGACGTGCCGGGCGCGTGGTTCGGCACCGGCGGCGCGGTGTTCCAGTTCACGGCCGAACCGGACGGCCGCGTGACGAGCTTCATGGGGTCGCGCCTGGAGCGCCGTGCGATGCTGCAGCTCACGCGCGAAATGGGGCTGATCGCGCTCGATCTGCAGCGCGACATCGTCTACGGCTGACGCGGCGGCCGCCGCGCGATTCGCCGGGCCGCATGCCGGTGCCCCCGCGGCGCCGGCCTTGCCGGCCGCTCCCGCTGCGGCGCGGCTTTCCGGCTGGCGCGCGCGGCAGCAACCGCCCGCCATCGATCTTCAAAGATTGCTATACTTTTGCCCAATTCCGGCAACCGGCCGGTAATTTGTGCCTGTCTGCGTCGATCGTTCGACTATCTCGCACGCATTTGCCGCCTGACCATCCCAGCCGGGCATCGCTTCTTCAATCGCCCCGCGCGGGTGTCTCCGTGGAGCTCGTCTTGGCCGTTTCCAATCTCGTCGTGGACGAACAAGAAACCGACGCCGCTGCCGTCACATCGGGCAGTTCTTTCTACCTCGCGATGCGCATCCTGCCGGCCGTGCAGCGCGACGCGATGTTCCAGGTCTACGCGTTTTGCCGCGCGGTGGACGATATCGCCGACAGCGACCTGCCGCGCGCCGAGCGCGCCGCGGGCCTCGAACGCTGGCGCGCCGACATCGACGCGTGCTTCGCCGGCCATCCGCCGCGCCACCTGGTCGCGCTCGAACGCGAAATCCGCGCATTCAATCTGCAGCGCGACGACTTCCACGCGATGATCGACGGGATGGCGATGGACGCCGCCGAGGATATCTGCGCGCCCGACGAGCCGACGCTCGACCTCTATTGCGACCGCGTGGCGAGCGCGGCCGGCCGGCTGTCGGTGAGAATTTTCGGGATGCCGGAAGCCGAAGGCATCAAGCTGTCGCACCACCTCGGCCGCGCGCTGCAATTGACGAACATCCTGCGCGACATCGACGACGACGCGGCGATCAACCGCTGCTATCTGCCGCGCGAACTGCTGCAGCGCGAAGGGATCGCGATTTCCGATCCGGCCACGATCGCCCGCGACCCGGCGTTGCCGCGCGTGTGCGCGACGCTCGTCGAACGCGCGCTCGAACATTTCAGGCTGGCCGATGCGGTGATGGACACTTGCGCACGCGCGCAGGTGAAGGCGCCGCGGATCATGTCGGGCGCGTATCGCTGCATTCTCGAGGCGGCGGTCGCCCGCGGCTTTGCGGCACCGCGCGCGCCGCTGCGCAAGCCGAAGGCGCGGATGCTGATGATCGCCGCGCGCTACGCGCTGTTCTGAGCCGATGCCCAGAACCGTCCACGTGATCGGTGCCGGTCTCGCGGGCCTGTCGGCCGCCGTCGAGCTGCAACGTCGCGGGCGGCGCATCGTGCTGCACGACGCGCACGCGCATGCGGGCGGCCGTTGCCGCTCGTGGTTCGACTCGACGCTCGGTACGACGGTCGACAGCGGCCTGCATCGCGTGTTCGCGGGGCAGGCGGCGACGCAGCGCTATCTGCGCACGATCGGCGCGGCCGATCAGCTGACGGGCCCGTCGTCGTCCGAATTTCCGGTCGTCGATCTCGCGTCGCAGCAGCGCTGGACGCTGCGCTTCGGGAATCGGCGCTGGCCGTCGTGGCTGTTCGACGCGACCGCACGCGCACCGGGCACGACGCCGCTCGACTACGCGTCGCTCGCCTCGCTCGCGTTCGCGCGCACCGGCCGCTCGCTCGCGCAGACGATGCGCTGCGACGGCGTGCTCTGGGAGCGCTGGCTGCGGCCGCATTTTCTTCGCGTGCTGAACGTCGAGCCGCGTCATGCGACCGCCGAGCTGGCGCGCGCGGCGCTGTGCGGGACGCTCGCGGCCGGCGGCCCCGGCTGCCGGCCGCTCGTCGCGCGGCACGGGCTCGGTAGCGCGTTCGTCGAACCGGCGCTGCGGATGCTGCAGCACGGCGGCGCGCAGATCCGGCTGCGCTCGCGGCTCGATGCGCTCGAGTTCGGCGCGCGCGGCAACGCGGTCGACGCGCTCGCGGCCGGCGGGCAGCGAATCGATCTCGCGCCGGGCGACGCGGTCGTGCTGGCCGTGCCGCCGGACGTTGCGCAGCCGCTCGTGCCCGATCTGGCCGCGCCCGACGCGTTCGGCGCGGTCGCGACCGCCTATTTCGCGGCCGAGCCGCCGCCCGGCGCGCCGCTTGACACGACCGTCATCAACGGCGTCGCCGATGCCGTGCGCACCGGCGAGGGCCAGCTCGCGGCGACGGTTCACGATGCCGGCCGCTGGCTCGACCTGCCGCGCGAGGCGCTCGCGCGGCGGCTGTGGGAAGACGTGGCGCGCGTGACGGGCGCGAACGCGGCGGCAGTCCCGCCGTGGCAGCTCGTCGTCGAGCCGCGCGCGGGATTTGCGGCGGTGCCGTCGCAGGAAATGAAACGTCCGGCCGTGCGTACGCGCTGGACCAACCTTGTGCTGGCGGGGGACTGGATTGCCACCGGCTTGCCCGCCACGATCGAGGGCGCGATCCGTTCCGGCCAGCAGGCCGCGGATGCGCTCCAGACACAATAAGAGAGGGACCGATGAACGATCTCACCGATATGGCTACCCTGTCGGCCGGCACCGTGCCGGCCGAGCTCGATGCGGCCGTCGCACGCGCGACCGACGCGCTGCTCGCCGCGCAGAACGCGGACGGGCACTGGGTCTACGAACTCGAAGCCGATTCGACGATTCCCGCCGAATACGTGCTGCTCGTCCACTATCTCGGCGAGACGCCGAATCTCGAGCTCGAACAGAAGATCGGCCGCTATCTGCGCCGGATCCAGCAGGCCGACGGCGGCTGGCCGCTGTTTACCGACGGCGCGCCGAACATCAGCGCGAGCGTGAAGGCGTACTTCGCGCTGAAGGTGATCGGCGACGACGAAAACGCCGAGCACATGCAGCGCGCGCGCCGCGCGATCCACGCGATGGGCGGCGCCGAGATGTCGAACGTGTTCACGCGGATTCAGCTCGCGCTGTACGGCGCGATTCCGTGGCGCGCGGTGCCGATGATGCCGGTCGAGATCATGCTGCTGCCGCAGTGGTTCCCGTTCCATCTGTCGAAGGTGTCGTACTGGGCGCGCACGGTGATCGTGCCGCTGCTCGTGCTGAATGCGAAGCGTCCGCTTGCGAAGAATCCGCGCGGCGTCCGCATCGACGAGCTGTTCATCGATCCGCCCGTCAACGCGGGCCTGCTGCCGCGCCAGGGTCACCAGAGCGCCGGCTGGTTCGCGTTCTTCCGTGCGGTCGATCACGTGCTGCGCGCGGTCGACGGGCTGTTTCCGGCTTATACGCGCGAGCGCGCGATTCGTCAGGCCGTCGCGTTCGTCGACGAGCGGCTGAACGGCGAGGACGGCCTCGGCGCGATCTATCCGGCGATGGCCAACGCGGTGATGATGTACGACGTGCTCGGCTATGCGGAAGATCATCCGAATCGCGCGATCGCACGCAAGTCGATCGAGAAGCTGCTCGTCGTGCACGAAGACGAAGCCTATTGCCAGCCGTGCCTGTCGCCCGTCTGGGATACCTCGCTCGCCGCGCATGCGCTGCTCGAGACGCGCGATCCGCGCGCCGAGCAGGCGGCAGTGCGCGGCCTCGACTGGCTGCGTCCGCTGCAGATCCTCGACGTGCGCGGCGACTGGATCTCGCGCCGTCCGCACGTGCGTCCCGGCGGCTGGGCGTTCCAGTACGCGAACCCGCACTACCCGGACGTCGACGATACGGCCGTCGTCGCGATGGCGATGGATCGCGCGCAAAAGCTGAACCAGTCCGACACGTATCGCGAGTCGATCGCGCGTGCGCGCGAGTGGGTCGTCGGCATGCAGAGCAGCGACGGCGGCTGGGGCGCGTTCGAGCCGGAAAACACGCAGTACTACCTGAACAACATCCCGTTTTCCGATCACGGCGCGCTGCTCGATCCGCCGACGGCCGACGTGTCGGGCCGCTGTCTGTCGATGCTGTCGCAGCTCGGCGAAACCGCGCTGACCAGCGACGCGGCGCGCCGCGCGCTCGACTACATGCTGAAGGAGCAGGAGCCGGACGGCAGCTGGTACGGCCGCTGGGGGATGAACTACGTGTACGGCACGTGGACGGCGCTGTGCGCGCTGAACGCGGCGGGCCTCGGGCCGGACGACGCGCGCGTGAAGCGCGCCGCGCAATGGCTGCTGTCGATTCAGAACAAGGACGGCGGCTGGGGCGAGGACGGCGACAGCTACAAGCTGAACTACCGCGGCTACGAGCCCGCACCGAGCACCGCATCGCAGACGGCATGGGCGCTGCTCGGCCTGATGGCGGCCGGCGAGGTCAACAATCCGGCGGTCAAGCGCGGGATCGACTACCTGATCGCCGAACAGAAGGAGCACGGCCTGTGGGACGAAGCGCGCTTCACCGCGACGGGCTTCCCGCGCGTGTTCTATCTGCGCTATCACGGCTATCGCAAGTTCTTCCCGCTGTGGGCGCTGGCGCGCTACCGCAACCTGAAGCGCGACAACACGACGCGCGTCACGGTCGGGATCTGACGCGGATGGCATCGCGGCAGAGCGGCGGGCTGCCCGTCATCGCGGTGACGGGCATGGCGTTCGAGGCGCGCATCGCGCGCGGCGACGGCGTCGAGGCCGTGTTCGCCGCGCGGGCCGACCGGCTCGAGCGTGCGCTCACCGAAGCGACTGCGCGCGGCTGTGCGGGCATCGTGAGCTTCGGCACGGCCGGCGGTCTGGCCCCTGACCTGAAGCCGGGCGGGCTCGTCGTCGCCGATGCGGTCGACGGGCCGTTCGGCCGCGTGCAGACCGACGCCGACTGGAGCGCGCGGCTCGTCGTCGCCTTGCACGACACGCCGGTATGGACGCGCGTGTCTCGCGGTGCGATCGCGGCCGTCACCGCACCCGTCGTCACCGAGCAGGAGAAGGCGTCGCTGCATCGCGCGAAGGGCGCGCTCGCCGTCGACATGGAATCGCATATCGCCGCTGCGTTCGCGGCGGCGCGTGGCGTGCCTTTCGCGGTGTGCCGCGCGATCGTCGATCCCGCGTGGCGCACGCTGCCGCGCGCGGCGACCGCCGGGCTGCGCGACGACGGCAGCACCGCCATCCTGCCGATTCTGCGCGAGCTGCTGAAGCAGCCGTCGCAACTCGGCCCGCTGTTGCAGGTCGCGAGCGACGCGCGTGCCGCGCGCACGACGCTGATCCAGGCACGGCATGCGTTCGGGCGCGAAGGCGCGCTGCGGATCGTCTGAGCGGCGGACGCCGCGTCTCTCCCTTTCATACTCAAGTTAAAAGAGCGCTGCATGATGCGGCGCTTCCGACCATTCGCGACCCGTGCATCTGCACGATGGTACAAGCAGCGAACTTCAAGAGATCCCTGAGCGACGCGCACGCGCGCAGGGACTTGCCCGCGGATCACGTTGTCAATGCAATGATCAGGACAACGGTTTATATCTCGAAAACACGCATCGCCGATGCGGGATGTCGATCCGACTTCTCGGTTCCGCCAGGGATTTTTTGAGATGGTCTTTGCGACTAGCATTCGACACATTGCCGACAGCGATGCCGTCGAACGCTTGGCGTGGAACCCGGATTGCGCGTGCCATGAACCCTCATCTGCTTGATGCCTACTCTCGAGAACTGCTCTATTTCAAGGAGCTGGTGGAGGAGTTTGCGCAGGCGCATCCGAAGATTGCGCGCCGGCTGGGCCTGCATGCCGGCGAGATTGCCGATCCCTTTGTCGAGCGTCTGGTGCAAGCCGCGAGTTTCACGACGGCCCGGCTGCAGTTGAAACTGGATGCCGCGTTCCCGTTGCTGAGCAGCCGGCTGCTCGAAACGGTCTATCCGAACTACGTCGCCCCAACGCCATCGATCGCGGTAGCGCGTCTCTATCCCGACGAACAGCAAGGCAATTTGCTCGAGGGTTTTCGTGTCCCTCGCGGCACGACGTTCACGAGCCGCGTGCCCGATGGTGAGCGCACGCCCTGCACGTTTCGCAGCGGTCTCGATGTGACGCTGTATCCGTTGGAGATCGTTTCGGCGCGCCTGACCGGCGTGCCGCCGGACATTCCATCGGTAGAGCGCTATGGCGCAGCCGACCGGCCGATTCGCGGCGCATTGCGTCTCAGGCTCCGTGCCACCGGCGAAGCGCGCTTCGATGAGCTGCGCGGTCTCGATCGGTTGTCCGTCTACCTGGCAGGCGACGAGCGCGTCGCATCGCGGCTGTTCGAGCTGATCCACGCTGGCGCCGTGGCTTCCGTGATCGGGATGCCGAATCGTTTCGCCGATTCGAACCGATCATTCGGCGTTGTCCGCGATCGCGCCATCGAGCATACGGGGCTGGCTGTCGACGAGAGCTTGCTGCCGCTCGTCGGGACGAAGTTTCATGGCCATAACCTGCTGCACGAATATGCGACGTGTCCCGCGCGCTTCTGGTTTTTCACGCTGACCGGTCTGAATGCGGGATTGCGATATTTGACCGATCGCGAAGCCGAGATCGTCGTGCTGCTGGATCGATTCGACGGTTCGCTGGTCGAGCACGTCGACGCTTCCCGCTTCGCCCTCTTCTGTACGCCGGTCATCAACCTGTTTCGCCGCACGAGCGATCCCGCCGAGGTGCCGGGCACGGGCGCCGAAATTCTCGTGCAGCCCGACAGGCAGAACGGCTCGGATTACAAGGTGTTCGCGGTGGAGGCGTTGCATGGCTTCGTCAGCAAAGGAGCTGCATCGCTCGAGTTTCGGCCGCTGTACCGGGCGCTGCTGAACAATGAAGCCGATCACGGGCGCTATTTCACGATCCGCCGCGAGCACGGAACGGCGAAGACGTCATACCGTCGCTACGGCGCTCGTACGCCATACGTGAGTACCGACGTGTTCGTTTCACTGGTCGATGAAGATGAGCAATCCTATCCGCAGGCCATGAAATACCTGTCGGTGGATGCATGGTTGACGAACAGCGATCTGCCGAGCTTGCTGGAGCCCGACGGTGCGAACGATCTGACTGTCGAAATCAGCGCGCCCGTCAGGCGAACGGAACTCGTCCGTGCGCCGAGCGCTGCACGTGCGCCGCTTGCACAGGGAGACGCGGCATGGCGGCTGATCGGTCAGCTGAACCTCGACTACGGCAGGCTGGAGACTCAGGACGGAAGCGCGCTACGCGACATTCTGATTTTGTTTGCCGCTGCCGACGACGCGCGTTTCCGCCGACAGATCGACAGCCTGATCCGTGTCGAGACGCGTCCCGTGACGAAGAAACTGCCCGGCCACGGCCCGTTGCGGTTCGGTCGAGGCATCGAATGCGTGCTGACCGTGGACGAGGCCGGCTTTGACGGCGCGAGCCCTTTTCTATTTGGCGTGATCCTCGAGCACTACGTCGCTCGTCACGTTTCGACACATTCTTTTACTCAGTCCGTGCTGCGCTCGCCGCAGCGCGGCGAGCTGATGCGCTGGCCGGTTCGGATGGGGACGCGCAGCGCAGCCTGACGCGGGGAGGAACGCGGTTCATGCAGTCGGTAATGGATAACAACGATCAAGCGGTCGAGGGCCAGCACGCATGGTGAATTTCACGACGAACCGGACCTTCTCGGTCAGCGGCCCGGCGCTGCCGGACCTCGAAGGCATCGGCGCGATGCTGCACCTGAGCGCGATGCGGGGCACGGAACAGCTTTCCACGCCGTACACGTACGAACTCTGGCTGACGACGCCCGCCGATCCGCGACTGCCGGCCGAGATGCTGGCCAACCTCGATCTCAAGGCGATGCTCGGCAAGGAACTGACCGTCACGATCCAGCTGGACGGGATGGGCAGCTTCGTCGCGGGGATGGCCGGCCAGGCGGGCGCGGCGAACCGGGGCGCCGGTACGCGAGAAATCAGCGGCATCGTGACGGCGGCCAGCTACGTGGACCAACTGAATCGCCAGTGCCGTTACCGCGTCGTGCTGGAGCCGTGGCTCGCGCTGGCGCGCGAGCGGACCGACTATCGCATCTTCCAGAGGAAGAGCGTGCTCGACATCCTGCGCGAGGTCTTCGGTTCGTATTGGTATTCGTTCGAGATGCGCGTTGGCCGCACCTACAGGCCGCTGCGCTATCAGGTCCAGTACGGCGAATCCGATTTCGCGTTTGCCCAGCGCTTGATGGAAGAACACGGCATCGCGTGGTTCTTCGAACACTCGCAAGGCGTGCACCGCCTGGTGTTGGTCGACGGTCCGGGCGCCTATCGGAGCGTGGAAAGCGTCGCGTATCAGACGCTCGAGTACTACCCGCCGGGCCGGAAGATCGACCGCGAGCACGTCGATCGCTTCGAGGCGACGGAGCGCCTGCGATCGGGCGTCTGGACCACCGACGATTTCGATTTCGAGAAGCCGGGCGCGACGCTGACTGCGCAGAACAGCTTGCCGCGCGAGACGGCGCACAACCAGCTCGAACGTTACGAATGGCCGGGCGACTATACGGAAACGGAGGACGGCGAGGCATTCGCGCAAGTGCGCATGGAGGAGATTCACGCGCAGGGCACACGCGCGCAAGGCGAGGGCAACCTGCGCAACGTGGTGTGCGGCACGACGTTCGTGCTGGCCGGCCATCCGATGGCGGGCGCCAACCGCGAGTATCTGGTGGTCGCGTCGGAGCTGGACGTGAAGGAAACCGGCGAGACGACGGGCTTCTCCGCCTACGCGATTCGCAGCAGGTTCACCGTACAGCCGTCCGACGTGGTATTTCGTCCGCCGCGCACGATCAGGAAACCGCGTACGCGCGGCCCGCAGACGGCGATCGTGACGGGCCCGCCGGGCGCGGAGATCTGGACGAACAAGAACGGCGAGGTGACGCTCAAGTTCCATTGGGACCGATCCGACGTGAAGGATCAGAACTCGTCCTGCTGGGTGCGCGTGTCCTATCCGTGGGCCGGCAGCAACTTCGGCGGCATTCATATTCCGCGGGTCGGCACCGAAGTCATCGTCGATTTCGAAAACGGCGATCCCGATCGCCCGATCGTGACGGGGCGTGTCTACAACGCGATGACGATGCCGCCGTGGGCGCTCCCGGCCCATGCGACGCAAAGCGGGATCCTGACGCGCTCGACCAAGGGAGGCGGATACGGCAACGCCAATGCGATCCGCTTCGAGGACAAGAAAGGAGCCGAGCAGGTCTGGATCCAGGCCGAGCGCAATCTTGATGCGGTGATCGAGGCCGACGAAACGCACACGGTCGGGCATGACCGCACGAAGCGGATCGGCCACGATGAAACGGATCAGATCGGGCGACACTGGACGCTATCGACCGGCGGCTACAAGTTCGAGACCGTGACGCTTGCGTCGGTGAAGAGCGTGGGCATGGGCGCGATGTTCAACGTCGGAATGGCCTACAACGTCAACGTCGGCGGGCTGTACCTGCGCAACGTCGGGCTGCAGATGGCAAGCACGGTGGGCCGCAGCCGCACCGACCGCGTCGTGCAGGACTGGACGGCCGATGTCGGGCACACCTATACGCTGACCGTGCGCGGCAACGCGGTGGGCGATGCCGTGGCCGCCGATCAGGCGAATCCGATCGAGCCGTCGCCCGACTTCGCGCCGCAACTGCCCGCACCGGTATCGAGCTCGAACGCCAACCAGTTGCGCATGGCGGATACGGGCGAAAGCAGCCTGTCGGGCGCGAAACAGACGCAACTGATCGGGCCGGGCGGCACGGTGACGATCGACGAGTCCGGCATTCATCTGAAAGGCACGGCGATTTACCTGCAGGCGCCGACGATCAGCATGACGAACGGCAATGCCGGTGGCCTCGCGCCGGTGACCGAAGCTGACTGCGCGGAGTGCGCGAAGAAGGCCGTCAGCGCGAACCCGGTCGATCTGGCGACGGGGCAGAAGGTGCTGTCGCATACGGACTTTACGTTGCCGGGCCGCGTATCGATCGACTGGAGCCGCAGCTACCGCAGCGCGGATCAGCGCCGCGGGAGTCTGGGTGTGGCGTGGAAGCTGCCGTACGCGACGGAAGTGCGCACGAGCGCGACAGGCTTGATCTACTTCGACGCGGATGGGCGGCAGTTGCAGTTTCCGGCCTTGGACGCGGGCGAAGCGCACTTCCATCCGATCGAGAAGTTCACGCTGATGCGCGGTGACGACAACGCGTCGGGCGCCACCTATGCGCTGCGTTTCGGCAATGGCGTCGAAGAGCATTACGGCCGTCACCCGGTCGACGCGACGTGCTGGCAATTGCAACGCATCGCGACGCGCGACGGCCAGTGCCTGACGCTCGGCTATACGGCACAGGGCTGGTTGGAAACAGTTCGCAACAATGTGCATACCGTGCGCTGCGCGCTCGACGATGCTGGCCGGATCACGGGCGTGTTGCTCGACCAGGGTGTCGGCAATCAGCCGCTGCACCTGACGAGCTATGTGTACGACGAGCACGGCGATCTGGTCGAGGCCACCGATCGCGAGAACCTGACGTGGCGCTACGGCTACGACAACCATCTGCTGACGACCTACCGCACGCCGGCCGGCGCGACGCACGTATCGGAGTGGAGCGACGACACCCCGAATGCGTACTGCCTGCGGACCTACGCCTATACCGAAAGCGCCGGCGGGCAGCTGGTCGTCACGCGGGAGACGCGCTTCGATTACCTGCCGTCGCTGCGCGCAACGCGGGTGACGGACGGCCTCGGGCATACGACCGAATATCACTACAACGGCTTGTGGGCGGTCGAGAAGATCGTGCATCCCGACGGCAGTGTCGAGCAGACGCATTTCGACGAGACGGGGAGCGTGGCCGGCTACACGGATGCACTCGGTCGTACGACGCGGATCGTGAACGACGCGCGCGGCAATCCGACGTCGATGATCGATCCGGCCGGCAACGTCACGCGCATCAGCTATGGCGAGCACAACCTCCCGGAACAGATTACCGACCCGGCAGGGCAGATCTGGCAGCGCGGCTACGATGGGCACGGTCACCTGACGAGCGAAACCGATCCGCTCGGCAACGTGACGCGTTACGCCTACGAAAATGGCTTGCCCGTCTCGCGCACGGATGCACTGGGGAACGTGACGAAGATGCAATGGGACGACGCGGGCCAGCTCGTGGCGCGCACCGATTGCTCCGGACACACGACGACCTACGACTACGATCCGTTCGGCCAGTTGACCGAGACTACCGACGCGCTCGGTCAGGTGAGCCACCACAGCGGCAGCGTGTCTGCGCGCGTGACGGCGGTGCAGCCGGCCGGCATGGGCTGGTGGAAGGTCGAATACGACGAAGCGGGCCGCGCGGTTGCGCATACGGATCCGCTCAAGCGCGTGACGCGCGTGGACTGGGACGGATATGGGCAGCGAACGCAAATCGTCGATCCGGCGGGCGGGACGCAACAGTTCCGATACGACGCGATCGGCCGTTTGACGAAGTTGACCAATGCGAACCGGGAGGCGACGACGTTCCGTTACGACAGCCGCAACCGGTTGATCGAACAGACCGGCTTCGACGGCCGTCGGCAGAGCTACCGGTACAACGCGGCGGGCGAACTGGTCGAGCGTATCGATCACGGCCAGGACGGACAGATCACGACGCATGTGACTTACGACGTGCTCGGTCGCCCTGTGGAGCGACGCTCGAGCGATGGGAGTCAAGCGAGCTATCGCTACGACGAGCGGGGGCTGCTGACGCAGGCGCAGGCGATCTCGCCCGGGCGCGCGCCGGTGCAGGTCACTTACGAATACGACGCAGCCGGGCGCCGCACGGCGGAGGTGCAGGCACACCACGGACGAGTCTGGCGGCTTACGCACGGAGTGGACGCGATCGGGAATCGCGACTGGACGCACGTGCCGGACGTCGGTTCGCTTGTCTGGCAGCGCTACGGCTCGGGGTACGTGCATGGCGTCCTGCTGGACGAGCATCCGCTCGCGAGTTTCGAGCGCGACGCGCTGCATCGGGAAATCCGGCGTACGCAAGGTCCGGCGTCGCATCACTTCGGGTATGGCGCGAATGGCCTGCTCGCGGTGCATCGCTGGCAGAACCTCGATGAACGCGGGCGCTCGCTGGAGCGTCCGCGGCCATGGCGGGCGTGGGCATACGACGCCGCCGGTCAGCTGACGACGCTGGACGATGCGTGGCGGGATCAAAAGGCGTATCGGTACGACGCGCTGTCGCGGCTGACGCACGTGATGGCGGCGAGCGGGCCGGAAGCGTTTCACTACGATCCGGCGGGAAACCTGCTGGCTGCTGCGCCGAACGTGGAAGGCATGCAGGCGTGGAAGGCGAGCGGCGATCGCTTGCTGCGGTTTGCGCCGCAGACGCGCCCGGATCGTCCGGTGGATTTTACGTACGACGGGCATGGCAACCGCATCGCGCGGACGGTGCCGCTGCCGCCGAAGCCGGCGCTGACGGAAGCGGAGAAGCGCAGCCAGCGCGGGACGGACAACCTGCTGCGCGTGATGGAAGTGCTGACGGGGACGCCGAAGTACGAGGAGCCGTCGGAAGTGCCGGAAGTGACGCGGTATCGGTACGACGGCAGCCACCAGTTGATCGCGATCGAACATGCGGACGGCGCGAGAAGCGAGTACGAATACGACGCGCTCGGCCGGCGGGTGGCGAAGCATCACACGCCGGCGGGCGGCGCGCAGCAGACGACGCTGTTCATGTGGGACGGCGACTGGATGATGCAGGAGGTGCGCACGGGGCGCACGTCGCATGAGGACAGGGCGGTGACGTATGTGCCGCATCCGGATCATGAAGGACCGTTGACGCGGCTGGCGGATGGGCAGGCGTGGCATTACGTGACGGATCACCTGGGGACGCCGCAGGAGCTGTACGACGAACAGCGCGAGGTGGTGTGGGCGGCAGATTTGAGCGCGTATGGACGTACGGCGAGGTGGTTGACGCGTGTTGTTGACAATCCGATACGTTTTCCGGGGCAGTACCGGGATGAGGAGTCGGGGCTGCATTACAACCGGTTCAGGTACTACGATCCGATGGTGGGGCGGTATATCAATCAGGATCCGATCGCCTTTGATGGTGGAATCAATTTTTACAGCTATGCAGATAGTGCGCCTAACATTGCTTACGATCCGAAAGGCCTATTTGTTCCATTGATCGCTGCTGCTTCATTTTTGGGGAGAGGGGCGCTTGGTGGGGCGGTCGAAATTGCTATGCAAGGGGCAAAGCAAGTATTCAGGCAAGCAAAAAATAATTGGGTTGATGGGCGTCCGCTAACCGATATTGATTGGGATTGCGTAAAAATCGACTGGTCAGATGTGGGGGTTTCAGTCGCCGTCGGAGTCGTGGCGCCTAGTTTGGGGGCGACTAGAAAGAGCGTAATTAGATCCATAAAAGCCATTAGAAATCTATCTAATCAATCCGCTAACACGGCAAATCGCGCGGCAAAATTGAAGGTGCGCGTCGACCTTAAAAAGGATTCAATCAAACGCGATTTGATCGTGCAGGGGGCATGGCAAGGAATTAAGCAGGGTGCAAAGTGTGCTTTTGGTGAGGAGAAAAAATGCGAGGAAGAGTAGATAGGGTTTGGTTATACATTTTGTTTTTCGCGCCGCTTGCGTTTTTTTATGAACCAGTAAAGGAATATTTGGGTGGCGGCGTCTTATTTGTTCTTTGTTCCGTAATTTATTTGTGTATCTGCTCGGCTTTAGCGGTCTTCTTTGGAAAATCCGGAGGACGCGAGTAGCGTTATATCCTTATCGTGACGACTCCAATGAATGTGCTACTCAGTGCGTCTGAGCCGGTGTGGATATCCCGATCGAGTTACGCATTTCCATTGCGGCGCCAGCTACTGCGGTGACGATCCTATGTCGAAACATCGCCGGACGGATGATTCTGGCCTTGCATGCAAGCGTGCCCAGAGAAATGCGATTGGTCGTATTCTATTTTTTGGCGGGGATCCGAGAAACGCTACATGCACATCACGAGGCTGACTATGAAGGATCGTTTTCCGAAGTTTTATCCGTGGATTGTTGTTTTGTTGCTTACCTTTATTTTCCTTATTGCGATGTTTGGACGGCCGACTTACCAAGAGAGATGGGGCCGCTGTGTGAAGACATGTGCAAGCAAAGGGCTGTTTGGAAGGCTGGAGCCGCCTCGCCTGCAATATGGACGTGATATTTCTAATAGCTTCAAATGTCAATGTTATTGGGTGAGATTTAGTTGTTCATGAAGGCTTCGCGGCCCGTTAGCTAAACTTCGTTTGCATTGGAGAATCTCGATGATCAGCGAAGTACGGAGATCGTCATGGAGTTGGAAATGTTGCTTGATGAGGTCAAGCGGTCAGTAAAATCTAGAAGCAAAAAATCTCTGCAGGCGGCTTTAACGGCTTTGGATGATTGCCAACTTCTTGAGAATAATATTGATCCACAGATTTTTGACATTTATTTGTGGTTGCTATCGGACCATAATGCTATATCTGCGCCCGGTATTGATAAGATCTTCGTGAATTTCACCGGTGATATTCAAAAATACTCCGGCGGGCAGATATCTAAGATAATTGCAACGATTGACGAGAATCGGGTTTATTACAAGTCTCAGATTTTACGAATGGCTGCCGCAGACTTTGTGGCAAGAAATGGCGACGTGACGGAGTCATTTGACGTTCTCAAGAGATGGGCCGCTGCGGCCGATGATATTTCTCGAGAAATGGCGCACTTTGGCCTTGGCATATTGCTGGCTGGATCCCGCGTTCGTGACATTAAGATGAGAGAGAAGGCTGCGACGCTAAAAGATAGCTTAATGCAGAAATAGTTATGGCGATTTGCAAATGATACGACGCGCTCGGTCGGCGAGTGGCGAAGCATCGCGCTCAGGTGGACGATGGTGATTTCTGGTGCATCTTTCGCAATTTTTCTGGGAATGGGGATTCTAAAAACTGATGATATTGATACCGATTCCCGGACGGATAGCGCGACAAAAGAATGTCCTCGGAATGACGATTGCGATCCATGCGATAAGAAACTTGGCAGGTCGCTACTAAAATCCGCGGGCGTTGCTGGACGAGAACATGAAGCAAAGCAAGACTGGATGGGCAAGAAGGCGAAAATATCAAGATGTGATTTGTGTGGGTGCAATGATGGATGAGTTGAGATTAATGTGCAGGAGTGAAAATAGCCCTATTTTTGCGGGAACCACATATAAGTTGAAGTAACATATATGAAACTGATCGTTGAATTGAACGGCGTCGATCCAAAAACAGGCGAAGATATTTGTTTGTTTAAATTTGAGTCAAGCGAATATAGTCATGATTTTTTGTTGCACAAAATTAACGCGGCTCTCGACGAAGGAGGGGAGAAATACGGGGGCCGTCTCGACAGGTTGAGGGTTTGCATGTCGAACTGTCGGTGTCGATCTCCTCGGATGAAGAGGGATTTCGGCCTGCATTTCATCTTGATGCACGAACAATTAGTAAATTAGGTGCGGCTGGCGCTTCGTTTGACTTTGATCCATATGTGTGATGCTGAGTTTATGGGGTGAGCGTATGAGGCGCATCGAAATATTTATATAGCCATTGGTTTCTGGTAGGAGATGGTGTGAAATATTGCGGTGGAAATCGAAATGTTCGGGCTGGCGATTCTGTCCTCGTAGAAAATGGCGTAGATGGCGTTGTTGTTTGCGACTTTGAGGGAAGGGGGTATGAGCTCGGATATGAAGACTGGGCGACTGGATCTAGCGCTGTTGCGAGTGGTATTCCTGAGAAAGGAATCATTGTGTCAACCATCAAGTCTGGGTTGATTTATTATGAGTCTGAGGACGAGTCGATTGTTTTCGTGAAATCGAAACAATAAGGGGGTGACGTGGAACGCGCAGGCTACCTAAACGGCGTCGAATTGTAAGTTTTCTATAAACATTAATGATATTGGCAGTTGAGCTTTTCGCTTATTAGCATCAATGCGCTAACGACCATGCTGGCGAGTGGGTGGGCGCCATCGCGAGCCGGGGGGGCGGCCAGTTCGACGACATCGCGTTCCGTCAAATGAACCACGCTGCAGCAAGGCGGGGTTGGTACTCCATCTCGACCCGAAACGGGATCACTAGTGTGCTTCGCAAGTTGCCGTATGTTGGAATGGCCGTAGCCACCTATGAAATTCACGATGCTGTTTCTTGTGAGTGATGCTCATGAAAAACGATCTATCACCAGAATTGCGAGAATATTTAAAGCAGTGCGGTTTTTCAAAAAGAGTGATAACGAAATGTACGCTGGATACACGTCTTTATCACGATCTCGATGTCTATGGCGATGTGGCAGAGGGGTGTATTACGGTTCTTTGTGAACAATATCATGTCGACGTAAGTGCGTTTGAGTTCGATAAATATTTTCCTCCCGAGTTTGTTGGTGAAAATCCATTCACTCGCACATTGCTTTGGGCGGTGCCATTTTTGGGCTGGACGGTAAGGCGACGCGGAGAATATTCTGCATTGACAATGCGTATGATCGACAACGCAATTAGAACCGGGCGCTGGCACGAGGCATGAACTTTATGACTTGGTCGTGCTACGCCTCTTCCGACGCGCCGATACTTAGGTGCCGTGGTATATCAATTAGTATCCGGTTCAATTCTTTGGAGGGGGATGATGGCTATGAATGCCACGGCAATGAAGATGTTTTCTGGCCGCGCTGTTGATACTGCGATGTTTCCCGGACCCGTGGCAGGCTTTGGGGCCGCTAGGCTCGGAATCGGAAGTAGTGATGCATCGGCATGTTCAAAGAAATGCTACTGATGATCCATTTCTAAGAATTGTGAGGGATAGGTCGGCATATATTTTTTAATGATGTGGGTCGGTGGGTGGCTATTAATAATTGCCACCTTGTGTGTCTTGTTCGTTGGTGGGTGGCAGGCATATAAATTCTTGATTCTGTCAATCTCGATCGAATTTGTTTTATTTGCTTATATAAGGCGAAATTTTGTTGTTTTGAGAGATGACGTGATTGTGGTGAGGTCATTGTTTTTCACCAAGCGCATTCCGATCTCCGGGCTGGTTGGTGTGAGACTGGAGCGTGGGATGAGAAAATATACTGACAGATTCGGGTCGACGTTTAGATTGGTGTTTGTTGTTGATGTCGGCGATGTGGTGTTAAATGCGAAATTATACGATTCCTAGATTTGATGAGGTGATTTCGGTTTATGAGATCGAGTATTAAACTCCAGCTTGTGGTGGTTTTTTTGATTGTTGTTGGAGTGGGGCTGCTTTCCACATACATGCTTGCTGGAAGTCGGTCGTATTCCGAGATGCTAGATAAATGCGTTAATAGATGTAGTGAGCGTGGAATGTTCGGGAGGTTGGTCGACCTGATAAGCCATATTCTCCGAGGCAGACAATTGATGATTACGAATGCAAATGCTATTGATCCGTTGATGTGGCATCGCTGTTGTTGTCCGTTGTGATCGACGGGGAGTGGTTGAGATTGGTTTTTGGTTTCGCTTTTCTCGGATCTATGAAGGGTTTTAACGTGGCTGTCCGAGTGGCCGGCGTTACGTAGCAGATAACCTGCCAACGCCGCACGAACCGTACAACGAACAGCATGAAGCGAAGTCTCGATACCAGGCCCGCCCGCGTATAGACGTACCGATCACGATGGCCTCATGCTTTTGATGATCCGGTGTCCGGATATGAAATAGGACGACTACTTTTTGGAGGTGATGAGATATGCCAGCCCGCGTTGCAACCCTTGGCACATTGACCACCCACGGTGGCGCGGTCACATCAGCGAGCGCAGGCGTCGCGATCAACGGACGTCCCGCGGCATGTGTAGGCGATGCGGTGTCATGCCCGCTACATGGCGCGGGCGTTATCACCAACGGCGGCGTCGGCACGATCAACGGCCGCCAAATTGCCCATCACGGCAGCGGCACGAGTTGCGGCGCGACGCTTGTCGTGTCCGACGACGGTCCGACGGTCTGACCTTGCTGCGATGAGCCGAATGTCGAGCGCGACGCAATCCGGTAGCGCACCCAAAATCGTGTCGGCGAGACGCACGTCCGCGCCACCGCGACAGCCAAACGGCACGTTCCTCTCGAACAGCGAGCCACGGCAGCAACCCGGCTCGCGCCGTAATCGTCCATTCGGGCCACTTGCGCCGCCCGAAGACGAACCGACGAGACTGGCAGCGGTACTTGGCCACCGTAACGGCTTGCTGGAAGCGGGCAGGGTGCTGCTTCGGGCCTTGATCGACATGTCCGCCTTGATCGACACCGGTCATGACGCACGTCTGCGCGACCTGCTGCTCGAAGAAGTCCGCGTATTCGAGCGCCTGTGCGTACGGGCCAACATCCGCGTGGATCACAGGATCGGCGCCCGATATTGCCTGTGCACTGCACTGGACGAAGCTGCAATGCGCGTACTGGCGGCGCGCGGCGACGCGTCGGGAAGCGCTGCATGGGCGTCAGACGCGCTGACCCATCGGATCGGCGAGGATAACCAGGGCGGCTCGAAGGTCTACGCGCTTACGCTGCGCCTGCTGGATGACGCCGCCGACCATTGGCCGTTGCTCGAACTGATCTACCGGATTTTCAGCCTGGGGTTTGAAGGCCGGTATCCGCATGGCCGGACGTTCAGCGCGCACGACCGCGTACGAGAACGAATCTACAACGCGATCGCGGCGCATCTGCCCACCGTCCCGAACGCGCTGTCGCCCCACGCCGCGACGATCGAATCGGCGCGACCGAGAGCCTGTTTCGAAATGTCGGTGTGGCTGTCGGCGGCCTTGCTGTCAGCGGCGCTCTGCGCGCTGTATGTCTATTGCCGCATCGAGTCGGGCGCGCAAGCCGACGACGTGCGGCGACAACTGTCCAACATCGCGCGCACCGCGCCATACAGCGCGATCGACCCGCCGCAGGGCGATCCGGCGCGGTAGTGCAAGCCGGATTCGATCCACCGTCCACATGAAGAAGATTCTCTCGTTTCCAAGTTCGCGTCATCTGTGGGCGGTCGTGATGGTGATTGCTGCCGTCGTCGTGATCTGGTGTGCAGGACCGCTACTGACTTTCGGCGGACTGAGCCCGCTCGCATCGATCGGCATTCGACTGACGTTGATCGCGTTGGTACTCGCCGCATGGGTCCTGTGGCTGATCGACTGGACGATGAGCATCGTGATCGTCGTGCTGCTCTGTCTCGCGATCTGGCATGCGTTTCCGCTCGTGATGCTGTCTGGCAAACCGCTGTTTGCTTCCGTAACGGCCCGCATTCTGGCAATGATCTGTGTGGTGTTCGTTTATGCCTGCGTCATGTTGGTCCGTTGGTGGAATCAAATGCGCCGGCACCCCGGTCGGCTCAGACGATGGCTTCGACTCGGCAAGCGTGGCCCACGGCCGCTGGCCGCATCGCGCTTGGCGGAAATCGAAGACATGGCCCGCGCAACGATCGCGCAGTTGAAAGCCGGGCGAGTGGCCCGCGGGAGGCTGGCGCGACTGTTTCGAGGCGCAGCACATCTCTACGATGTGCCTTGGTACGTCGTGCTGGGTCCGAAGGGTTCGGGCAAGACCTCGATGTTGCGTAACTCCGGCTTGGCGTTTCCGCTCGATGCTCGACTTCAGCATTCGCTTGCACCCGATGACGCGCGGGCTTTGCCGGGATGGCGGCTGACCAATGAGGCGGTGCTGATCGATACGGCGGGCCACTACGTGCAACACGGCACGTCGCGCTACTCGCTGCCGGTGGCGTCGTCGGACGGGCCGAACGGCGGCAAGCGGAAAAATCAGCCACCCGACGTGGGCGCTATTCGCAGGCAGTGCGATGCCGCGGAGTGGCACGGATTTCTTCGGCTGCTTCGCCGTATCCGGCCTCGCCTGCCGCTGAATGGCGTGCTGTTGACGATCGACGTCGCTGCGCTGGCGCATGCGGATCCCGCCGCACATACGACCGAGAGTCGCGCGTTGCGGGCTCGCCTCGAGGAGATGCAAGCCGAATTCGGCATCGGGTTTCCCGTCTGGCTGGTCGTCACGAAAATAGATCGGCTCCCGGGTTTCACCGACTATTTCGCGTCGCTCGGGCAAGCCGAGCGTGCGCAGATTTTGGGTGTGACGTTGCGGTCCGATCTGCAGGTGCGGCTCGACGATGCGATCAGGACAGAATTGAATCTGCTTGCCACGCGTCTCGGCGATGGCGTCACGAGTCTGCTTCGCAACGAAACCGATATGGACCGGCGGCGCCGTCTTGCGGTGTTGCCCGAATCGGCTGCGGCACTGGTGAACCCGTTGGCCGACCTGATCGAACACGTGTTCGCCAAGGACGACAACGGCGGGCCGACGCAACCGCATGCGATGTTCCGAGGCGTTTATCTGACGAGCGCAATCCAGGGTGATTACGCGGTCGCTGCGGAACGTCGAACGCTATTGCGACGCATGGTCGACGCATCCGGCACAACACCGAGGGCCCCGCGGCCGGCGCGTGGCGAAACCAGTTACTTCCTGCGCGATTTGTGGCTCGCGGTCGTGTTTCGTGAAGGGCATCTCGCGATCCCGAACTGGAATCGCGAGCATCGGGCACGACTGCAGCGGTGGCTGGGACACTCGCTCGTGTGGCTGATTGCCGCCGCAATGTGCGTCAATCTTTGGAATGGCTTCGTCACGGAACGAACATCGCTTGCGACGCTCGGGCAAAAGGCACGGTCACTCGACGCATTACTCGCACGAAGCGACCTTTCCGCCAATCCCGAGCGTGTGCCGATGGTGTTGAATCGTGCGAAGGAATTGCTGCATGACGCGACGCATCTCGCCACCGATGCAGACGGCACGTTTCGTTTTGCAACGGCCCGCCTCGAGACGATCGCGTCCGACAGCCGCCATGTGTACGAGGCCCTGTCGGAGCAGGCCGTGTTGCCGCACATCGTCCGCCGCATGGAGGACGCGATCGGCAGTGCCGTGGAGATCGGCGATGCCCAAGCCGCTTACGACGCGTTGCGCGTGTACCTGATGCTCCACGACCGAGAGCGGTTCAACGCGAACGACGTCAGGATGTGGCTGCTTGACGATTGGTCGAGGCACGACAGTGCGGCCATGTTCGGTGGGCGTGCCGCAATGATCGGCCACGTCCAACGGTTGTTTTCCGAGGGACATGTCGTGCGCTCGCCACTGTCCCCTAACGATGGTTTGATCCGACAGGCACGTGTCTTTCTCGACGGCAGCGACTTGATTGAACGTCTTTACCGGCGCGCCAAAGCGACGATGTGGAACGACGCGCCGGATGAATTTTCGCTGCTGCGGATGGTTGGAACGCAGGCCGGCATGGTGTTTACGCGCGTCAGCGGAGCGCCCTTATCCGGCGGCGTGCCTGGAATCTTTACGCGAGAAGGTTATCAGGCGGTGTTCAGCAAACGCTTGCCGGAATTCCTTCGCGCGGCAAGCGACGACGACGCCTGGGTAATGGGACGTCGAGCGTCGGGCGATCCTCGCAGGAATTCCGCTGGCACGCTGAACGCCCCGAACCAGGACGACGACGCGCTGCTGGCAGCGGTTACGCGGCGGTACCTGCTCGAGTACGCGCAACAATGGGATGCGTTTCTCGGCGACATCCGTATCGTGAGCGGAACGAGTCTCGCGTTCAACCTCACGATACTGCGAACTCTTGCCGCGCCCGATTCACCGCTGACGCGTCTGGCCCGGGCGGCGGTAATCGAAACGACGCTGACACAGCCCATGGCGAAGTCGGACGGCGCTTTCCTCGCAAAAGCGACCGACGCGATCCACCAGAAAGCCGAGACGATACTGGGGCCTCGTGCATCGGAACAGCTTGAACGCGAGTGGGTCGATCGTCATTTCGCGGCATTGCGCGAGGTCGTGACGGGCCATGCCGATACACGCTCGGATACGCAGCGAGTCGAAACGTCGGCGGGAAGAACGGGCCTGGACGGCATCGCCGATCTGTTGAACGACTACTACGCAGCGCTCGCGATTGCGGACGATGCGCTACTGAACAACAGCATGCCGCCGGAAAGCGAGCACGCCGCGAAGCTGAAGATGATGGCCGATACGATGCCCGCGCCGTTGCGGGCAGTGCTGCATCAACTCGCCGTCGAGGGCTCACGCGGAGTCAATCAGGGTATCGGCCGGCTGCTGTCGCGCCAGGTGCAGGCAGCAATCGGGGACGTTTGTCGAACGACGATCGAAGGCAACTACCCGTTCTCGCCCGATAGCAGCCGCGACGTCGGCATCGACGATTTCACGCGGATGTTTGCGCACGGAGGCGTGATCGACGACTTCTTCACGAGAACGCTAGCTCCGTTCGTCGATACCGCTGCGAAACCGTGGCGCTACCGGACGCTGCCGGGTGCGACCGAAGCCGTCCAAGGGCCGGACCTCGCGCCATTCGAGCATGCCAAGGCAATCCGCGACATTTTCTTCAACGAGGTTGATCGCCGGCGACCGAGCTGGAAGGTCGACATCCGCATCCCTGAACTCGATCCGACGATCATGAGCCTGTCGCTCGACATCGACGGACAGACGACGCGTTATCGACATGGCCCGGTCGGGCCTTTTACGGTGACCTGGCCGGGACCGCGCGGTGGCGCACACGCATGGCTCGTCGCGAGCCCGAGCATCGGGCCGAACACGTCGACGATCGCAGCGGACGGACCATGGGCGCTAATGCGCTTGCTTCGGAAGGGGCACGTAATCGAGACGGCCACGTTGGGCCGCACGCGCGTGGTGTTCAGCTTCGACGGTCGCGAAGCAGCGCTCGATATCGCGAGCGCGGGAAGTGCCGCGAATCCGTTGACGAGCGATGTGCTCGCGACGTTCCGCTGTCCGGGCACAACGGCGATGTTCAACCTGCCCGATAGCGGCCCGCCGCCGGGATTGCCGCACGGCAGGTTGCCGGCAATGCCTGACAGCGGGCTTTGACAGAGTAGCGAGCGTCGAGGCCGCCGACCTTACTGCGCGGCCGGACTGCTTGCGGGCACGGTCGGCATCGCCGGCGCGATCGGCGCCCCGCTCGCGGCCGGTGCCGTCGTCGAGCCGGCCGGTGCGGTGGCCGACGCGGCAGCCGGGGCGCTGGCCGGCGTCGCGGTGTCCGCGCCCGGATCGTCGTACTGCGGCAATCCCGGCGCGGCCGGCGCGTTGTTCGGCGCGCCGCCACCCGTGCCGCCCGATTCGCCCGGATCCTCGTAAGTGGGCAGCCCCGGCGCGGCCGGCGTCGCTGCCGGCACCGCGCCCGGCACGGCGCCCGCTTCGCCCGGCTCGTTGTAGCTCGGCACCCCGGCCGACGACTGGCCGCGGTACGTGAGCGACTTGCGCTGCTGCAGATACGCGTCGCGCACGAACGAATACGGATCGAGCGCGGCCTGCTTCAGCAGATCGGTCGCGCCGAGCAGGTCGGAACGCGCGCTGATGAACTGCATCACGTACATCGGATTGCGCGCAGCCGGCTCGATGTAGTTCAGCAGGTTGAAGCGCACGTCGACCGCGCGCCCGACGCCGTCGCGGAACGTGCTCGGCCCGAACACCGGCAGCACGAGGTACGGGCCCGACGGCACGCCCCAGCGCGCGAGCGTCAGCCCGAAGTCCTGGTGATGCTTCGGCAGCCCCGCGGGCGTCGCGATGTCGATCAGCCCGGCCATGCCGAACACCGAGTTCATCGCGACGCGCATCAGATCCTGCGTCGCATCGGTGATCCGCAGCTGCAGCAGGTTGTTCGCCATGTTGCCGAGATCGCCGAGGTTCGAGAAGAAGTTGCTGATCGCGGTACGCAGCGGCGTCGGCGTGATCTTCTGGTAGCCCTTCGCGATCGGCACCGCGATGTGCTCGTCGACGGTGTCGTTGAACTTGTACATCGCGCGGTTCATCGGCTCGAGCGGGTCGTTGGGGTTGCGGTTGGGTCCCGTCGCGCAGCCGGACAGCATCGCGCTTGCGGCGACGGTCACCGCGATGATTCGCATGTTATTCATTGATTCCTTGCGCTTGGTTCTTCGCGCGCTTCACGCGCGGTTTGCCCATCAGGACGGGCTGAAACACGACGGCGCCGATCAGCGTACAGGTCAGCGCCAGCGCGAGCAGCTTGCCCATGCTCGACGTACCCGGATGATGCGACAGCCACAGGCTGCCGAACGCGGTCGCGGTCGTCGCGGCGCTGAACAGCACCGCGTGGGTCAGGCTCGAATGCAGCAGGCCGGTTTGCCCCGCGCGCCACGCCATCACGAAATACACCTTGAACGCGACGCCGACGCCGAGCATCAGCGGCAGCGCGATGATGTTCGCGAAGTTCAGCGACATGCCGAGCACCACGCACATCTCGAGCGTGACGATCCCCGACACGAGCAGCGGCACCAGCGTGCGCAGCACGTCGCCGAAGCGGCGCAGCGTGATCCACAGCAGGATCGTGATCGAGATGATCGACCACAGCGCCGCATGCAGGAACGCGCTGATGATCGTGTTCGCCGAATGCAGGATCGAGATCGGGCCGCCGATCGCGCCCGGTTCGGCCGCCTTCACGGCGGTCGCGAAGTGGCGCAGCATCGTGTCGTCGTTCGGGTCGACGCCCTTCGGCACCTTCGGCGAAATCTGCACGAGCGCCTTGCCGTCGGGGGCGACCCAGTCGCGCACGAGCGTCGGCGGCAGCGCGTCGCGCGTGATCTCCTGCGGCTGCAGCAGCGCCGCGAGCTGATTCAGCGCGATGCGCAACGTGTCGGCGAAAGCGCGCTCCGCGCGGTCGCGCGTCGCGCTGTCGGCGGCCGCGAGTTTCGCGAGCGACTGCGACAGGTGCTGCGCGGCCGCGGCGCCCGGCCCCGGATGATCTTCGGCCGCGTAGCCGAGCAGATCCGACGCGCGCTTGAGGGCGGCGACGCGCTGCGCGTCGGTGGCGGGCGGCGCGGGCGGCTGCGTGAGCGCGGGCAGCAGCGTGCTCGCGGCCGTCGCGATCGCCGCGCGTTTTTCCGGCTGATCGGCGGGGATGAACGTCGACAGCGTCGTCGTGCGGCCGACTTCGGGCAGCGCGTCGAGGCGTTTCGCGGCCGCGTCGGCATCGGCGAGCGACGGTGCGAGCAGCGTCACGTCGTTGACGGCCGCTTCGGGCGAATCCTTCAGCGCGAGCAGCGTCGACATCGATTCGCTGTGCGGGTCTTTCAGATGCAGCGGGTTGAAGTCGAAATGCAGGAACGCGAGCAGCGGCAGCGCGCCGATCACGACCGCGAGCGTGCCGATCAGGATCGGCTTGCGGTGGCGATCGAGATAGTCGTCGACGGGCGCGAGCCACGGAAAGCCGGGCGTCTTCGATTCGCCCGGCGGCGCGAACAGGCGCAGCAGCGCGGGCAGCAGCGTCAGCGTCGTCAGCAGCGCGACGAACATCCCGACGCCGGCGATCAGCCCGAGCTCCGACACGCCGCGATACGCGGTCGGAATGAACGAGAAGAAGCTCGCGGCGACGGCCGTGGTGGCGAGCGCGAGCGGCATGCCCATCGAGTGCGCGGCACCGATCAGCGCGTGGTCGATGCGCTCGTCGCGAAAGCGCTCTTCGCGGTACTTCACGCCGTACTGGATCGAGAAGTCGACGCCGAGGCCGACGAACAGCACCATGAACGCGACCGAGATCATGTTCAGCGAGCCGACCATCGCGAGGCCGAGCGCGGCGGTGACGACGAGCCCGACGAACAGCGTGACGAGCACCGACGCGATCATGCGCTTCGAGCGCAGCGCAAGCCAGAGGATGACGAACACGACGAGCAGCGTGACGACGCCGTTCAGCGCCGCGCCGTCTTCGACCGACGAGAATTCGTCGTCGGCGAGCGGCTGTTCGCCGGTCAGCCGCACGACCGCGCCGTAGCGCTTCTCGAGATCGAGCGCGCGCGCGGTTTCGCGGATCACGTCGCTCGTCTGCGCGCCGGCCTTCAGCGCGCCGTAGTTGACCACCGGCTGCACGGTCACGAACGCGCGCGCTGGCTGCCGCGCGGCATCGTTGTCGACGAGCGCGCGCCACGAGAACGCGGCGGGCTTGCCGGCGAGCACGTCGTCGACGGTCGCGGCGCTGCGCGAGAGCAGCTTCGCCATCGACGGCAGCTTCACCTGCCCGGTCAGCAGCGGCTGGCCGAGCGTCGTCGACAGCGTCGTCGCGAGCCCCGTGAGGCTGGGATTCTTCGCGAGTTCGTTGACGAGCGGGCGCGCGCTCGCGAGCTGCGACGTCGTGTCGGCGACCTGCTGCGGCGACAGGAACAGCAGCCCGTTGTGCTCGAAGAACGGACCGCCGCCCGGCTCGGCGACGGGCCCGATCCGGCCGGCCGCGGCCTGCTTCTGCAGCGATTCGGTCAGCGCATGCGCGGCCGCGGTCGCGAACTCGGGCGCGGGCGCCTCGACGACCGCGAGGATCGTGCCGTTGCGCTGCGGGAACGCGCGATCGACCGCCTGACTGAGCGCCGCCCATTGCGGCTCCGCATCGACCAGCTTGCTGATGTCGGTATTGATCTTGAAGTGACGCGCAACATAGACGCCGCTGAACGCGGCAATCAGCAGCGACAGTACGACGACCCAGACCGGGCGTCGTACCGACCACGCGACGAGTCGGACGATGAGAGATGTCACCATGTGGCGGTGGGGAGGGGCTGGCAAGGGCAAAGCAATGAGTATACCGGCGCGACGGCGCCGGGGTCGTGACGTTGACGCGTTTTGGGGCGGGAAGGATATTTGCTCGCCCAGGCACGAATCGGCATGGGCGAACACGCATTTATAAAGGGACGCTTACATAATCGCGCGGCGCCGCACGCTGCCGGGGCTTTGTGACAAAAGGGGCGCAAAGGTAACAGTTCGGTCGCCGCACGGCAGGTGCGCGTCAGGCCCGCTATACTTTGCGCCATCAGCCGGTGCAAACGAGCCGGCCGTTTTTCTCATCGAGTGCGATATCCGTATGAAACGTCATCTGTTTGCTTTCCTCGCCGCGGCCGCCGTGTCGGTTTCCGCTTTCGCGCAGAGCGCGCCGGTCGACATCGTCCGCCATGCGGTCGAAGGTACCGTCAACGCGATGAAGGCCGATCCGGCCGCACGCGGCGGCGACATGGCGAAGATCACGCAGGTCGTCGAGCAGCGCTTCCTGCCCGCGACGAACTTCGAGCGCACGACGCGCATCGCGGTCGGCGACGCGTGGAAGCAGGCGACGCCGCAACAGCAGCAGGAGCTCTACAAGCAGTTCCGGCTGCTGATGACGCGCACGTACGCCGCATCGCTCGCGCAGCTCGGCAACCAGGACGCGAAGTTCTCGTTCAAGGCCGGCGGCACGTCGGGCGCCGACGCGCTCGTGCAGTCGACGGTCACGACGCCGGGCGACAGCCAGTCGGTCGGCTACCGGCTCGGCAAGGTCGGCAACGACTGGAAGATCTACGACATCGACATGTCCGGGGCGTGGCTGATCCAGGTCTATCAGGGGCAGTTCAAGAGCCAGCTCGCGTCGGGCGGCATCGACGGCCTGATCGCGTATCTGCAGAAGCACAATTCCCGCACGAACTGAGCGGCGCAGCCGCGGTGCGCAGCAAGGACGCCCTCGGGCGTCCTTTTTTATTGCGCACGCGCCGCTTCGGCGACGCGGGCCGGCGGCGCGCGTCAGCGGCCGGCAGCCGTACCCGCGTCGTGCGCGGCGACTTCGCGTCCGGAACGACACCACGCCGCGCGTCGCCCGGCCGCTACCGCCGCCGATGCTCGACCGCGAACTTGATCAGTTCGGCCTGCCCTTCGATGTCGAGCTTGCGTTTCAGATTGAGCCGGTGCGTTTCCACCGTGCGCACCGACAGCCCCGTCTGCTGCGCGATCTGCTTGCTCGACAGCCCTTCGGCGAGCGCATCGAGGATGTCGCGTTCGCGCGGCGTCAGTCGGTCGAGCGGCGACGCGGCCGCGCTCGCCTGGATCATCCGTGCGGCGAGCCCCTCGCTGAAGAAGGTTTGCCCCGCGAGCACCGCGCCGATCGCGCGGACGATCTCGCTGGCCGGCGAATCCTTCAGCAGATAGCCGCTCGCGCCCGCCCGCACGGCTTGCGTCACGTATTCGACGTTGTCGTGCATCGACAGCATCAGCACGCGGATCGCCGGAAATCGCTCGTGGAACACGCCGGCCAGCGCGATGCCGTTCATTCCGTTCATGCCGACGTCCATCAGCGCGAGATCGGGCTCGAGTTCGGCCGCGAGCGCAAGCGCCTCGTCGGCGTTGCCGGCTTCGCCGACCACGGACAGATCGGCCGCTTCGAGCCGCATGCGCAGCCCGTCGCGCACGAGCGGATGATCGTCGACGAGCAGCAGCCGGGCGGCGGGTCGAGCGGTGTCGGGGGCGCTCATAAGCGAAGAGTCTCCTGATGTAAGGCGTCACGCGTCGCGTAGCGGCACGCGCGCGGCCACGACGGTGTGGCCGACCTGCGACGTGATCGTCAGCGTGCCGCCGAGCGCGTCGAGGCGCTCGCGCATGTTGCGCAGCCCGATGCCGCGGCGCTCGTCGGCCTGCGAGCGCACGGCGTCGAAGCCGCAGCCGTTGTCGGCGATCGTCAGCGTGACCGACTGCGCGCCGACGTCGAGCGTGACGGCCGCACGCGACGCGTGCGCATGATGCACGATGTTGCTCAGCGCTTCCTGCGCGATCCGGAACAGCGCGGTGTTCACGGATGCGGGCAGCGGCCGCGCGCCGCTGTGCGCGACCTGCGTGTAGCCGATGTCGATGCCGCTTTGCGCGCCGAATTCGCGGATCAGCTGATCGAGCGCCGCCGCGAGGCCGAGATCGTCGAGCATCGCCGGGCGCAGCGCGTGCGAGATGCGTCGCACCTCGCGCAGCGTGTCGCCGAGCCGCACGACGCCGGACGCGAGCGCGCGCTCGGCTTCCGGCACGCGCACCGTGCCGCGCTCGAAGCGCGCGAGCGCCGATTCGAGCATCAGCTTCGCGGACACCATCATCTGGCTGATCCCGTCGTGCAGCTCGCGCGACAGCCGCGCGCGCTCCTGCTCTTGCGATTCGACGACGCGCTGCGCGAGCTGCTTGAGCTTCGCATCGGCGCTGCGCGACTCGCTGACGTTCAGCACCAGCGCGCATACGGCGATCGCCGCGGCGCCGGTGAGCGCGATCGCGGTCAGCCAGCTCATCGTGCGCTCGATGTTCGCGGAAGCGCGGGCGTCGATCCGCTGCAGTGCGGTATCGACGTCGTCGAGATAGATGCCGGTGCCGACCATCCAGCCCCAGCGTTCGAGCGCGACCACGTAGCCGAGCTTCGGCGCCGGCTTGCCGGTCGACGGCCGTTGCCAGACGTAGCGCACGAAGCCGCCGCCGCGCGACGCGGCGCCGATCAGCTGCTGGATCGTCAGCGCGCCCTGCGGGTCGCGCATCGTCCAGAAGTTGTGGCCGACGCGCTCAGGCTCGCGCGGATGCATCAGCGCGTTGCCGTGCAGGTCGTACACGAAGAAATAGCCGTCCGGGCCGAAATCCATCTTCTGCAGCATCGCGAGCGCCTGCGTGCGCAGCATCGCGTCGTCGCGCCCGTTGCGGCCGGCCGCGTCGTACAGCGGCATGATCGCGCTGGTCGCGAGCTCGACGTAGTGCTTCAGCTCGACTTCCTTGCTCGACAGATACGCGGCCTGGATCGTCGCATGCTGCGTGCGCGCGAGCGACGTCGCCTGCTGGCGCACGCCGAAACCGATTCCGGCGATCGCGAGCAGGAACGGCACGATCGCCAGCAGGAAAATCTTGGCCTTGAGCTTCATGGTGACGCGGACGGACGCGCGCCGGCGACGGCCGGCACGCTTGCCGCCGGCGCGCGGCCGGCGGAGGGAGCCGGTATTGTCGACGATTTTGCGCGCGCGGGTGCGGCGCGCGTGCGCTCAGGGCGTGCGCGGCGCGTAATGCCGGCCCGCGTGCGCGGCCGTGAGCACGACGACGCGGTTGCGGCCGGTTTCCTTCGCGCGGTACAGCGCGTCGTCGGCGAGCTTCAGCGCGGCGTGCATGTTGTCGTCGCGGTCCGGCCGGCAGGTCGCGACGCCGATGCTCGCGGTCAGGCAGCCGAACGCGCTGCCGTCGTGCCGGATCCCGAGTTCGAGAATGCTCGTGCGGATCGTCTCCGCGATGGTCACCGCGCCGTCGCTGCCGATATCGGGCAGGATCACGACGAATTCCTCGCCGCCGTAGCGGGCCGCATAGTCGGCCGGGCGGCGCAGGCAGCCGGCGATGCAGCGGCCGACCGCGGCGAGCGCGTCGTCGCCGGCCTGATGGCCCTGCGAGTCGTTGTAGCGCTTGAAGTGATCGACGTCGACGAACAGCAGCGACAGCGCGTGCTGCGAGCGCGCGGCGCGCCGCCATTCGCGCGCGAGCGTCACGTCGAGCATCCGGCGGTTGTCGAGCCCGGTCAGGCCGTCGGTGCGCGCAAGCGCCTGCAGCTCGGTTTCCGCGCGATGGCGCTTGCGCAACTGCACGTCGAGCAGCAGCGACAGGCCGACGAAGCCCAGCGCAAGCAGCGCCATCGCCGAACCGATCGGGATCGCGCGGTCGTACCACGCCGCATAGATCTCCGACTCGGATTCGGCCACCATCATGATCAGCGGCAGGTTGTCGAGGTGCCGGAACGCATACAGCCGCCGCACGCCGTCGATCGACGCCCTATCGAAAAAGCTGCCTTCGCGCGCGCGCATGAACTGACGGAACGTGCTCGCCTGACTGATGTTGCGGCCGACGATCTTCGCGTCGTACGGCTCGCGCATCACCATCACGCCGTTCGTACCGATCAGCGACATCGCGCCGCGATCGCCGAGCGCGAGGCGCGAGAACAGGTCGCGGAAATATTCGAGGCGGATCGACATCACCGCGATGCCGCCGAACGATCCGTCCGCACGCGTGATGCGCCGGCTGAGCGCGATGCTCGGCGAGCCGCCGCGCAGCCGCGAGTGGTATGGATCGCTGACGTAGAGCCCGACGTCGGGCCGGTCGCGATGCACGGTGAAGTACGGCGCGTCCGCGAAATTCGCGTTGCGCGGCACGTCGCTCTTGCCGTCGACCGCGATGTTGCCGCGGCTGTCGAGCACATAGATGCCGCCGAGATAGCGCGCGGTCGTCGCGCGGTCGAACAGCACCTGCCGGCGCAACGGCATCGGCAGCGCGACGATCGCCGGATCGTTTTCGCCTTCGACGACGGCCTGCAGCGACAGCGAATAGATCTCGATGTTGCGCTCGATGTCCCAGGACGCCATCAGCACGAGATTCTGCAGCGTCGTGCGTGCGCGCTCGCGCGCGTCGATGCGGCCCTCGTACAGCACGATTGCGCACAGCAGCATCAGCAGCAGTGCGATCAGCAGGCCGGAATAGAAGATCAGGTGCGGCAGCAGCAGCCGGCGCAGGTGCGTCGCGACGCGGCTCGTCAGGCCGGATTCGCGGGGCATTGCGTAGTCGGTTTCTGCCATGGTTCGTGGATCGTCGGGCATCGGCGGCGCGCCGATGCGGTGGTTCGCAAGGGAGGCTGACGACGAGCCGGCACGCTATCGCACGCGGCTGGACAACAGGCGGACGCGCGAAGCGGGTGCTGCGCGTTCCGACATCACCCTCCCGGTTGGTGGAGACGATGGGCGCCGACGATCGGCAGGCGCCGGCACAGCCGGCCGGCGGATCGTGCATCCGGTGACAGCCTGGCCGCCGATTCGGGCGCGCGGCGGTCGCGAGATGCATTGAACTGAGTATAACGCGCACGTCGGAGCGTGCGAAAAAGGTCGCGAACGATTGATCCGCGTCAAGCCGCGGCGATTTGGCGGCTTGCGTTCGGCGAGCGTGCGCGGCGGTGCGCGACGATGCAGCCGCATACGAAGGCCGGCGCCCGCGCAAACGAAAAACGGGCGGCCGTGGCCGCCCGTCGAAGCACGCGCAATGCGGGCGCTCGCCCGCCTCCGCACTTAGGCCTGTGCCTGCTGCGCCTTGAACGCGAGCCGGAACCGGTGCAGCAGCGGCTCCGTATAGCCGCTCGGCTGCGACGTGCCCTGCAGCGCGAGCGCGCAGGCAGCCTGGAACGCGACCGACCGATCGTAGCCGGGCGCCATCGGACGATAGTTCGGGTCGCCCGCGTTTTGCTGGTCGACGACGCGCGCCATCCGCTTGAACACGTCGAGCACGAACGCCTCGGTGATCACGCCGTGACGCAGCCAGTTCGCGATGTGCTGGCTCGAGATGCGCAGCGTGGCGCGGTCTTCCATCAGGCCGACGTCGTGGATGTCGGGCACCTTCGAGCAGCCGACGCCCTGTTCGACCCACCGCACGACGTAGCCGAGAATGCCCTGCGCGTTGTTTTCGACTTCGCGCAGGATCTCTTCGTCGCTCCACGCGGCACGCTCGACGACCGGCACGGTCAGCAGCCCGTCGAGCAGCGCGTCGCGCTCGCTTGCGTACGGCGTCTTTTCGAGTGCCTGCTGGACGGCCTGCACGTCGACGAGATGGTAGTGCAGCGCATGCAGCGTCGCGGCGGTCGGCGAGGGCACCCATGCGGTGTTCGCGCCCGCGCGCGGATGCGCGATCTTTTGTTCCAGCATCGCGTGCATCAGGTCGGGCATCGCCCACATCCCCTTGCCGATCTGCGCGCGTCCACGCAGCCCGGCCGATAGCCCCGCGAGCACGTTGTTGCGCTCGTACGCGGCGATCCACGCGGACGACTTCATGTCGCCCTTGCGGATCATCGGCCCCGCTTCCATCGCGCTGTGCATCTCGTCGCCGGTGCGGTCGAGGAAGCCCGTGTTGATGAATGCGACGCGCGCGGCCGCGGCCGCGATGCAGGCGGCGAGGTTCACGCTGGTGCGGCGCTCCTCGTCCATGATGCCCATCTTCAGCGTATTGCGCGGCAGCCCGTACAGATCCTCGATGCGCGCGAACAGCGTATCGGCGAACGCGACTTCGGCCGGGCCGTGCATCTTCGGCTTCACGATGTAGATCGAGCCGGTGCGCGAATTGCGCTTCGACTTCAGGTCGTGCAGCGCGCAGAGCGTCGTGACGACGCCGTCGAGGATGCCTTCCGGAATCTCATTGCCGTCGCGATCGAGCACCGCGCCGATCGTCATCAGGTGCCCGACGTTGCGCACGAACAGCAGCGAGCGGCCGTGCAGCGTCAGCGTGCCGCCGTCGGGCGTCGTGTATTCGCGGTCCGCGTTCAGGCGGCGCGTGAACGTCTTGCCGCCCTTCGACACTTCCTCCACCAGCGTGCCCTGCATCAGCCCGAGCCAGTTACGGTACAGCTGCACCTTGTCCTCGGCGTCGACGGCCGCGACCGAATCCTCGCAGTCGATGATCGTGCTGACCGCCGCTTCGAGCACGACGTCCTTCACGTTCGCGACGTCCGCGCGGCCGATCGGCGTCGATCCGTCGATCTGGATCTCGAGATGGAGCCCGTTGTGCTTCAGCAGGATCGCGGCGGGTGCATCGGCCGCGCCCTGATAGCCGACGAATTGCGCGGGCTGCGCGAGGTGCACGATGCCCTTGCCGGTCTCGACGGCGAGCTGGCCGTCCTGCACGCGATAGCGCAGCGCGTCGCGGTGCGACGCACCGGCGAGCGGCGCCGCGTTGTCGAGCACGTTGCGCGCGTAGTCGATCACGCGCTGGCCGCGCGTCGGGTTGTACGTTGCGGTGCGCTCGGCGCCGTTGTCTTCCGGCAGCGCGTCGGTGCCGTACAGTGCGTCGTACAGGCTGCCCCAGCGCGCGTTTGCCGCGTTCAGCGCATAGCGCGCGTTCGACAGCGGCACGACGAGCTGCGGGCCGGCCTGCGTCGCGATTTCGCTGTCGACGTTCGCGGTCGTAGCGGCGACGTTGGCCGGCGTCGGCACCAGGTAGCCGATCTGCTCGAGGAACGCGCGATAGGCGGCGAGGTCGCGCACCGGGCCGGGGTGCGCGCGATGCCAGGCGTCGAGTTCGCTTTGCAGACGGTCGCGCTCGGCGAGCAGCTCGCGGTTGCGCGGCGCAAGGTCGTGCACCAGTGCGGAGAAGCCGCGCCAGAACGCGGCCGTGTCGATGCCGGTGCCCGGCAGCGCTTCGTTTTCGATGAACTGGCTCAGCGCTGGCGCGACTTGCAGTCCGTCATGGTCGATCATCGTGAATCCTCCCGGGGAAAAATGCGCGCGCGGATCAGTCCGCGACGCTTTGTGCGCCGGCACGGGCGATCTGCGCATCCTGCACGGACTTCACGCCCGACACGCCGATCGCGCCCGCGACGCGGCCGCCGGCCGTCACCGGCACGCCGCCTTCGAGCAAGCCCGACAGCGGCGCGCTGAGAAACGCGGTGCGGCCACCGTTGATCATATCCTCATACGCCTTCGTGTCGCGCCGGCCGAGTGCCGCCGCGCGCGCCTTGTCCTGCGCGATCGCCGCGCTCGCGGGCGACGCGCCGTCGAGCCGCGCGAAGGCGAGCAGATGGCCGCCGTCGTCGACGACCGCAATCGACACGGCCCAGCCGTTGCGTTCGGCCTCCGCGCGTGCGGCGGCGAGGATGCGGTCGGCGTCGGCGAGTTCGAGTTCGGGCTTCGTTTGCATCAGGCTCCTCCGGCATCGTCGGTCGGGTGATCGGTCGGACGGCGGCGCGTGCGATGCAGTGGCGCACGCGCGTGCGGCCGGTGCCGTCCGGAAAAGTCTGGCAGCCGACGTTCACACTGACAATCCGGTCCGGTCTCGCCGAGCCGCTTCGCACGCGTCGGGCGGCTCGGCCGCGATGACCCTCGTGAGGTCGCGCGTGCGCTGGCGCGCGCTGCGCCTTGTCCGCCTACACGGGGTCCGACCGCAGCAGACCCTCGTATTCCTTCACGAACGCGCGGCGGCCGTGCGAGATCGGCGCGATCGCTTCGGCGTGCGCCTCGATGGCGGTCTACCATGGGTCGATGTGGCGGCGCGCAGCGCGTGCGTTCGGTGCCTCGATTCGAAGGACGGACGTGATCGGGCCGGAACGAACGGCATCGGTGATGCCGATCAAGCGAACTGCGCCGGCGCGGCGGGCGTATGGATCGATATGTCACAATGTGATCCATTCGGCGAACGCCCCGCGATGCGCCGCCGACTCAGCAAGGAGGACGTGCATGTCGAATCCAGTGCGTGGCGACGGGCCCGACGCCCGCGCCGTCCAGATCCTGCATCGCCCCGTCTGCGACCTGCTCGGCTGCACGTGGCCCATCGTGCTGGCCGGGATGGGCGGCGTAGCGCGCTCGGCGCTCGCGAGCGCCGTGAGTGCGGCCGGCGGATTCGGTTTTCTCGGCATGGTGCGCGAACCGGTCGAGCTGATCCGCCGCGAGGTGCAGCAGGTGCGCGCGGCCACCGACCGCCCGTTCGGCGTCAATCTGATTCCCGCAGCGACGCCGCCCGAACTGCTCGATGCGCAACTCGACGCGTGCATCGAACTGCGCGTGCCGGTCGTCGCGCTGTTTTGGGACGTGATGCCGGCTATCGTGCGCCGGCTGCGCGACGCGGGCATTCGCGTCGTGCATCAGGTCGGCTCCGTCGACGACGCGCGCGCGGCCGCAGCGGCCGGCGTCGACGCGCTGATCGTGCAGGGGCACGAAGCCGGCGGCCATGTGCGCGGCGACCGGCCGCTAACGGCGCTGCTGCCGGACGTCGTCGGCGCGGTGCAGGTGCCGGTGCTCGCGGCCGGCGGCATCGTCGACGGTGCCGGCGTGGCCGCCGCGATGGCGCTCGGCGCGCAGGGCGCGGCGATCGGCACCGCATTTCTCGCGACGTACGAATCGTTCGCGCACGCGTATCACAAGCAGCGGATCGTCGATGCGCACGACGGCGACACGCTGCTCACCGACATCTTCCATATCAACTGGCCGCGCGGCGCGAAGGTCCGCGTGCTGCCGTCGAGCGTGACGCGCGGCGAGCGCGGCGATCCGTTCGGCGACGCGCGCGTCGTGATCGGCGATGAGGAGGGGCGTTCGATCTATCTGTTCAGCACCGATTCGCCGCTGCGCACGATGACGGGCGATTTCGAGGCGATGGCGCTGTATGCGGGCACGGGCGCCGGGCAGATCGGCGCGGTCGAGCCGGCGGCCGACGTGTTGCGCCGAATCGTGCGCGATGCGGCGGCGATCCTCGAATCGCGCGCGGCCGCGCCCTCGGGCCACGACGCGGACGCGCAGCGCGCCGCGTTGCTGGCCGCGCTCGACGAACTGCTCGAAGCGGAGCGCGCGGGCGCGCGCGTCGCGTCGGAAACGGCGGCGGAAGTGGCGGACGACGACGCGCTGCATCGGCTGATCGTGCATATTCGTCAGGACGAAGCGCACTGGTGCAGCGTGCTCGTCGATGCCATCCGCACGCTCGGCGCGACGCCGACACGCGCGACGGGCGCGTTCTACGAAAAGGCGATGGCGATCGACGATCTCGCGGAGCGAATGGCGTTTCTGAATCGCGGCCAGCGCTGGGTGGTGCGCAAGCTGCAAGCGTTGCTGCCGACGCTCGCGGACCGCGATATGCATGAGGCGCTGACGCAGATGCTGGTCGCGCACGAGAAGAACATCGGCGCGGTCGACGTACGGCTGAGGGACGGCGGCGTGCACGGATAGCGCCGCGCGCGACGGTCACCCTGTCTCGCGGCCATGCGTTGCTACATGCAGCGCTTGGCGCAGCACGTCGGCGAGCTGCCGGTTTTCGTCGATGCGCGCCTGCTCGATCGCCTCGTCTTCCGCGTTGCCCGTGCGGCGCGCCCACTCCTGCCGCTCGCGGGCAAAGATCATCCGCTCGTTGACGGCGCGGATCGCGGCCCAGATCGCATCTTCCGCCTTCTGCGCCTCCGCATCGTCGAGCGAAAGCGCCGAGAACGCGTGCCCGGTATGGCACCGATAGCGCAAGGGGCGATCGTCGCGCATGCGCCATAGCGCGCCGCTGCAGCTCGGGCACGTGAGCGCCGAACGCTCGCCGATCGCGTCGAGCAATTGGGGCGTGAGGAAGCGGCCCTCGGCGATTCGACTTTCGTCGTCCAGTGTGCGCAAATCCGCCATCGTCCGGCCCTCCTCGCCGCGTGCGCCATAGACCGCCGCATGAATCGTGTGCGCCAGTTCGTCGGCCGTCGCGACGGCGTCCGCGCCGGCGGCGGCCAGCGCGGCGCGCGGCATCGACGGCGCCTCGCATTCGTCGGGATGCTGGACGATGCCGTAGCCGCCGTGGGCGCGAATCGCCGCGAGGCCGGCGGACCCGTCGTCGAGATCGCCGCTCAGCACGACGCCGACCGCGCCCGGCCCGTATTCGCGCGCGGCCGACCGGAACAGCGGATCGGCCGCGGGCCGCGCGTAGTTTTCGGCGGCCGTGTCGAGCAGATGCAGCCGGCCGCCGCGCAGCACCATGTGCCGGTCGGGCGGCGCAACGTAGATTCTTCCCGGATGCGGGTGCTCGCCGTGTCGGGCGTGGGTGGCCTCCAGCCGGCCCCAGCGCGTCAGCAGCTCCGGCAGAATCGACCGGTGCCGGCCGATGTGCTGCACGATGCAGATCGGCACGGGGAAGCCTTCGGGCAGGTCGGTCACGAGCGTCCGGAGTACCGGCAGTCCGCCCCTCGACGACGCGACGACGACGACATCTCGATGGTCCATGGCACCCTCCTTGCGGATCGACGCGCAAGGCGGGTGCCCGATGCGGACGTCGGGCGCGGGGGCCCGGTGGACGAAACCATGCGTGCCCGCGCGACGCCGCCGCAGGCCCGCAGGCCGGCGCGCGCCGCACGGTTGCAACAGCTCAGCGCGGTTCGGCGAGGGCCGCGAGCAGCAAGCCGAAATCGAGCGGTTTCGGCAGATGCGTGTCGAATCCGGCTTCCGTCGCGGCGCCGACATCGGCCTCACGGTTGCGGCCCGTGAGCGCGATCGCTTTCAACCGCGCCCATTGCGGGTCGGCCTTGATCCGGCGCAGCAGCGCGTAGCCGTCCATGTCCGGCAGCCCGATGTCCGACACGATCGCATCGACGGGCCCTTGCGCGAGCATTTCCAGCGCCGCTGCGCCGCTGCGCCGCTCGCCGCGGTGCGCACCTCCGCGCCCGCCAGGTTCAGCAGGGTAGTGAGCGACAGCGCCGTCTCCGCATCGTCCTCGACGAGCAGCACGTGCAGGCCCGCGATGCGGCCCTCCGACGCACGGCGGTCGGCGGCCGCGATGCGTGTGTCGGCCGCGGCCGGCAACCACACCGTCATCGTGGTGCCGCGTCCGGGGCCGTCGGACGCCGCCGAAATCCGGCCGTCGTGCATTTCGACGAGCTGCCGGACCAGCGCGAGACCGATGCCGAGCCCGCCGCGCGTGCGGTCGCGCGGCGCCTGGCGGAACATGTCGAACACGTGCGGAAGCGTGTCGCGGTCGATCCCCTGTCCGTCGTCGATCACGTCGACGCGCAGCATCCGCGCTTCATGCGTGAGCCGCACGACGATCCGGCCGCCCGCATGCGTGAACTTCAGCGCGTTCGACATCAGGTTCCAGAAAATCTGCTCGCAACGGATCGGATCGGCGAGTGCGATCGCCGGCTCGTCCGGGAACTCGGTTTGCAGCACGAGGCCGCGCGCATGTGCGTCGGCCTCGCACGTATCGACGATCGTGCGCAGCACCGCCGTCAGATCGACGCGCGACAGCTCGAGCGCGAGCTTGCCGGTGCGGATGCGGGACAGATCGAGCAGATCGTCGATGATCTGCGCCTGCGCGCGGACCGCCTGCCGGATCAGCTCGGCCGCTTCGCGCACCGCGGGAATGTCGCGCGTTTCGGGCAGGCGCGGCAGCATTTCCGCGCGCACGCCGATCAGGTTCAGCGGATGCCGCAATTCGTGCGACAGCACGGCGATGAATTCGTCCTTCAGCTGATTCGAACTGAGCGCCTGCTCGCGCGCCGCCTGCTCGCGCGCGAGCGCTTCGCGGTTCGCGTCCTCGCTGAGCTTGCGCTGCGTCAGGTCGCGGACGATCTTCGCGAAGCCGTTGAACGACGTATCGGAAATCGGCGTCACGACACCGCTGCAGAAAATCCGCCGCCCGTCCTTCGTGCGATGCCAGCGTTCGTCGTCCGCGCGGCCTTCGCGCGTCGCGACCTCGCGTTCGTGCGCCGGCACGCGCGCATGCCGGTCGTTCGGTTCGTAGATCAGCTCGACGTCCTGGCCGATCATTTCGTCTTCGGTATACCCGAAGATCCGTTCGGCCCCCGCATTCCAGCTCGCGATGATGCCGTTGCCGTCCTGGATGATGATCGCGTAGTCCTTCGTCGACTGCGCGACGAGGCGCAGCCGCTGCTCGCCGGCCCGCGCGGCTTCCTCCGCGTGGTGGCGATCCGTGACGTCGATCAGCGTGATCACCGCGCCGTCGATATGGTCGTCGGCGGTGCGATACGGCAGCAGCCGGATCAGATACCAGCGGCCGGCCTCGCTCTCGATCTCGCGTTCGATCAGCCGCAGCGACTGGAACGACTGGCGCACGTCGTCCGCGAGCGTGGGATAGCGCAGCGAATGGGTAATGTGAAACAGCGAGCGGCCGAGATCGCTGTCGATCAGGTTGAAGATCGCGGTCGCGTTCGGCGTGAAGCGCTTGATGCGGATTTCCTTGTCGACGAAAACGGTCGCGATCTCGCTCGACGCGATGATGTTGTGAAGATCGTCGTTGGCCTTGGCGGTGTCCTCGATCCGCGCCTGCATCTCGGCGTTCGCGGTCGTCAGCTCCTCGTTCACCGATTGCAGCTCTTCCTTGCTGCTTTCGAGTTCCTCGCTGGTCGAGCGCAGCTCCTCGTTGATCGCCTGCAGTTCCTCGTTCGACGCCTTCAGCTCCTCGACCGACGTCTCATACTGCTCGATGATCGTCGCGAGCTGCTCGCGGCTGTGCTGCAGTTCGTGCTCGAGCTGCGCGAGCACCGGATCCTGCCCGCTTGCTTCGGCCTGATCCTCGTCGGTCATGCGCCCGTCCACCTCGTCGAACACGACGAGCAGAAAGTCCGCGTTCGCGACCTTGTCGTGAAACGGCCGCACCGTCATGTTGATCCACGACACCTGCGTGTCGTGCGTCCACTTCACGCGGCGCGCCTCGACGCTCGTGCCCGTCTGCAGCGCGCGGAAGATGGCGGTGCGCAGATCGAGCCGCAGGTCCGGCAGCACGAGCGTCATGATGTTGCTCGACAGCTCGCCGCCGACGTGGCGCAGGAACCGGCCGGCGTTGTCCGACAGATGAACGACGTTCGATTCCTTGTCGATGATCACGCTCGGCGGCGAATACATTTCCAGTGCGCGTTGATGGAGTTCCGCATACGAGAAATTGCGCTGGACCGGGCTCGCCGGCGCGCGCAGCGTGGGTGTCGGCACGGGCCGCTCGTCGGCCGACCCCGATTCGACGTGCAGCAGCGGCGGGCAAGCCGTCGCCGCTTTCGCGCGATGCGTGACGACGCGCGCCTGATAGATCCGGCGCTTCTTGTCGACGACGGTAAACAGATCGTCGGCCGCGTCGGCCGATTCCGCGGTGCCGAGGAACAGATAGCCGTTCGGGCGCAGCGCGAAGTGAAACAGCTCGAGGATCTGCCGCTGCACCGCCCGTTCGAGATAGATCAGCACGTTGCGGCACGAGATCAGATCGAGATGCGAGAACGGCGGATCGCGCAGCAGGCTGTGCGCGGCGAACAGAATGCGCTCGCGCACCGATTTCGCAATCACGAAGTGCGCGCCGTCGCGCGTGAAATACCGCTGCAGCAGCGGTTCGGGCACGTCGGCTGCGATCGACAGCGGATAGGAGCCCGTGCGCGCGCGCACGATCGCCGCTTCGTCGATGTCGGTCGCGAACACCTGGATCGCCTGGCTCGACACGGCCGTCTCGCGCGCGCGGGCGAGCAGCAGCGAGATCGAATACGCTTCCTCGCCCGTCGCGCAGCCGGCGACCCACACGCGCACCTGTTCCTCGCCCGCATCCGGCGAGAACATCGACGCGATCACCTCCCGTTCGAGGAAGTCGAATGCGTCGCGATCGCGGAAGAACTGCGTGACGCCGATCAGCATGTCGGCGAGCAGCGCGTTCGCCTCGTCCGGCGTCGCGCGCAGGAAATCGCGGTACGCGAGCAGGTCGCGCTGCCCGTTGACCTGCATGCGCCTTTCGATCCGGCGCAGCACGGTCGCGCGCTTGTACAGCCGGAAGTCGTGCCCGGTGCGCACGCGCAAATGCATCAGGATGTCCGACAGCGCGCGTTCGGGATCGTTGGCGCCCGGCCGGTCGGGATTCTGATGAACGTGCGCGAGCTCGAGCCCCTGTTGCTCGATGCGCCGCGCGTTCGTCCACAGATCGAGCAGTTTCTGCGGCATCTCGGCGGCCGGCAGCACGATGTCCGCACCGGCGACCGAAATCGCCTGCTTCGGCATCTCCGCGTGTTCGGCGTCGTCGGGCGTCTGCGCGAGCGTGATGCCGCCGACTTCCTTGATGCGGCGCAGCCCGGCCGCGCCGTCGGAGCCCGTCCCGGACATCACGATGCCGATCGCGCGCGAATCGTGCGCGTCGGCCAGCGTCCGGAAAAAGTGGTCGATCGTCAGCGCGATGCCGCCCGACATCTCGCGCGGGCTGCAGCGAAGGCAGCCGTCCGACATTTCGAGCTGCATGCCGGGCGCGATCACGTAGATATGGTTCTTTTCGATCGGGACGGTGCTCGTCACCTGACGGACCGGCATGCCGGTCGTGTGCTGCAGCACGCTGTCCATGTGGCTGATCTGCTCCGGGGCCAGATGGACGATGACGACGAATGCCATTTCCATGCCGGTCGGCGCGTTCTCGAAGAAGGTCTGCAAGGCCGTCGTGCCGCCTGCCGATGCGCCGATGCCCACGATCGGAAAGGCCAGATCGCTTCTCAACGTCGCAGACGCGGGAAGCCGCTCCTGATCGGTAGGCTCTTGCCGTGCCATTGACTTCTCCTGATTGATGAGGTGAGACGACGCACCGTCAGTCGCCGGGCCGGCCGCGGAATCGCCGTCGTACGGGGCGCCGCGATCCCGCTCGCGATACTTTTCGCTGCGTTTTTGTGCGCATTGTACGGCACCGCGCGGGGCGTTCCGAGCGTCCGATGCGGCGTGGCTGCGCGTGTCCGAACGCCATTCGGCATGTGACGGGACGCCGCGTACGAGCGCGGACCGCGCGACGCGACGCGATCGGCGCGCGCCGGCTGCCGACGCAAAAAAAGCCCGCCGAAGCGGGCAACCTCTCGATGCGGAGGGGGAGATTCGCTCGCGCGCGCCGCCGCGCGCGTTTCGTTCAGCCTTTCGTCGCGCCGAACGTGAGCCCCGCGACGAAATGCTTCTGCATCGCGAAGAACATCGCGACCGACGGCAGCGCCGCCAGAATCGAGCCGGCCGACACGAGGTTCCACGACGTCGTCCACTGTCCCTTCAGCGCGGCGACGCCCGCGGTAATGGGCGCGGCCTCGTCGCCCTGCGTCAGGCACAGCGCCCAGAAGTAGTCGTTCCAGACGAACGTGAACACCAGAATCGCGAGCGCGGCGAGCGCCGGCCGGATCAGCGGCAGCACGATGCGCCAGAACACCGTCCACTCGCCGGCGCCTTCGATGCGCGCGGCCTCGATCAGCTCGAACGGCAGCTGCTTGATGAAGTTTCGCAGGAACAGCGTGCAGAAGCCGGTCTGAAACGCGACGTGAAACAGGATCAGCGCCTCGACCGTATTGAAGACGCCGAGCCGCAGCGACAGGTCGCGCACCGGAATCATCAGCACCTGCACCGGCACGAAGTTGCCGGCGACGAACGTGCCGAACAGCGCGGTATTGCCGCGAAACCGGTAGGTCGCGAGCGCGAAGCCCGCCATCGCGGCGAGCGCGATCGAGCCGAGCACGGACGGCACCGTGATCTGCACGCTGTTCCAGAAGTAGTGCAGCATTGGCGACGTCGTCAATGCGTCGCGATAGTTCTCGATCATCGAGAAATGGCGCGGCCAGCCCCAGTAATGGCCTTCGACGAGCTCTTCGGTCGAGCGCACCGACGTGACGAACACTGCGATCAGCGGCAGCAGCCAGATCGCGAGCGCGACGGGCAGCGACAGCTTGTACAGCCGGCGCGTGACGGGTTTCCATTGGGCGACGGGTGTCGGAAACATGATGGCTCCCGGTAGGTTCACTGCTCGTTGCGCAGCATTCGGCGCAACTGGAACGCGATGTAGACGAGCATGATCGCGAACAGCACGACCGCGATCGACGCGGAATAGCCGAGCCGGTAGTACTTGATCGCCTGGTCGTACATGTAATACGCGAGCACGGTCGAACTTTCGAACGGGCCGCCGCCCGTCATCACCGAAATCAGGTCGAAGCTGCGCAGCGCGCCGATCACGGTGACGACGATCGCCATGAACGTCGTCGGCCGCAGCTGCGGCAGCACGACGTGCCAGAGCAGCGCGAAGCCGCGCGCGCCTTCCATCCGCGCCGCTTCGATCTGCTCGGGGTTCAGCGACGTGAGGCCAGTGAGGTAAAGGATCATGCAGTACGCCGTCTGCGGCCACAGCGCGGCGAACACGACGCCGAGCGTCGCGTAGCGCGCGTCGCCGAGCACCGGGATCCCGTGCCCGGCGATCAGCGCGAGCAGCCCGAACGTCGGATCGTAGAACCACGAGAAGATCAGTCCGACGACGACGCCCGACAGCACGAACGGCGCGAAGAACAGCGACTTTACGAGCCGGATCCCGCCGACTGCCTGATTCAGGTACAGCGCGAGCGCGAGGCCGAGCGGCGGCGCGAGCATGAACAGCACGAGCCAGATCACGTTGTTGCGCAGCGCGGTGTAGAAGGTCGGCGCGTGCAGCAGCTCGACGTAGTTGGCGAGGCCGACGAACGTGCGCTCGGTCATCCCGTCCCAGTTGCAGAAGCTGAGCCACAGCGTCGACAGGATCGGCCAGATCACATAGACGGCAACCATCGCGCACGCCGGCGCGAGAAACAGCCAGGCGGCACGGCGCTGCCGCCGCGCGGCCGGCGACGGGCGGCGCGCGCGCGGCGCGTGCACGGCATCATCGCGCTCCGCGGCGGCGGCCGTGCCGGCGGGCGGGTGGGACGTGATCGGACTGGACACGGTTTGCCTCCTGAACGGGCGCGGCGGCGCGCGGCCGCCGCACGGTCACGCGGTCACTTCTTGTAGATGCGCTTGCGCGTCTGCTCGAGCTGCGCGAGCACCGCATCGAGCTGCGCCGGATTCGCGACGAACTGCTGCATCCCCTTCATCCCTTCGTCGGCCATTTCCTTCGTCATGTCGCGGTCGTAGAACTGCGCGACGCCGCCCTTCGTGTCGGCGAGAATCCGGAAGCCGATGCGCGAGATCGGATCAGCCGGTTCCGGCGACTTGCTGTTCGCCGACAGCGAACCGAGCCCTTCCGCGAGCTTCGCGCCGATCTCCGGCGTTTCGACGAACGCGAGGAACGTATGCGCGTCGGCCTTGTTCTTCGCCTTCGTCGGGATGTGCAGCGATTCGACCGGGCCGTCTTCGGCGGTCGGCACGTTCGCGTCGATGACCGGAAAGCGGTAGTAGCCCATCTCCGGCTTCACGTTCGGCGGAAAGCCGGCCGCGATGAACGTGCCCATCAGCATCATCGCGGCCTTGCCCTGGAACAGGAACGGCTGCGCGCCGTCGAGATCGTAGGACAGCGCGTTGTCGATGAAGTAGCCGGCATCGATCAGCGATTTCCACGTCGTGTAGACCTTCTTCACGCGCGGGTCGGTGTACGGCACGTCGCCGGCCATCAGCTGCTGATGGAATGCGTTGCCGTTCAGGCGCAGGTCCAGATAGTCGAACCAGCCGGCGAGCGTCCACGCGTCGCGGCCGCCGACCGCGATCGGCGTGATGCCCGCGGCCTTCAGCTTTTTGCACGCGTCGAGAAACTGGTCCCACGTCTTCGGCTCGTTCGCGATGCCGACCTTGCGGAACAGATCCTTCCGGTAGAACAGGCCCCACGAGTAGTAGACGGTCGGCGCCGCGTATTGCTTGCCGTTGTACGACGATGCGCTGCGCGTCGATGCGTACATCGCGTCCCAGCCGTTCTTCGTCCAGTCGCCGCTCAGATCCTCGAACAGCCCGCGCTTCGCGTAATACGCCATCCGTTCGCCCGCATGCCAGTTCACGACGTCGGGCGCGACGGTCGTGAGCCACGCGGGAAGCTGCACCTTGTACGCTTCCTCGTCGACGAACGTCGCTTTCACGTCGATGTCCGGATGCGCGCGGTGGAATGCATCGAGCGTCGACTGCCACACTGCGCGCTGGCTCGCGCCTTTGAACGCGATGTTGATGCTCAGCGTGCCGGCGTCGGCGGGTGCGGTCGCGGCGAGCGACGCGAGCGCGACGGCGGCGGCCGTGGCGAAGCGGGCGGCGGCGCGAACGGGGCGATGAGTCATGGTTGTCTCCAGTCCTGTCTGTCGTTATGCGTGGGCGGCGCGTCGCGCGCCGCGGCGGTGACGATGAAACGGCTATGCGTGACTGCGATACACGGCGACACCGCGCGGCTCGACGTCGGCGCTGCCGACCACGAACGCCGCCGGCGGCACGGCGTCGATCGTGTGCAGGGTGTCGCCGTAGTTGAACACGTATGTGAGGCCGCCGCGCCGGCTGATGCGCACGCCGTCGGCGAGCGGCGTCGGCGCGAGCCCCGCTTCGGCGGCGACGCTCGCGAACAGCTGCGCGGTGGTCGCGTCGTCGAACAGCGCGGCCCAGTAATGCAGCGTGCCGTGCGACAGCCAGGCCGGATGACCGTCCGCGAAGCGCGCGCGCACGACGGTGCGGTCCGCCTCGCGCACCTCGACGAGGTCGCGCCAGTGGCGCGCGTGGCCGGCGAACGGCGCGCCGTCGACGAGCGCGCCGTCGACGCGTTCGGTCACGTTCGGCCGCAGCGATTCGACGCGCCAGACGCGCAGCGGCAGAATCGAGGCGAGTGCGCCGGGCGGCAGCGTCGGCGGAATCTGCAGGTCGACCGTCTTCGAGCCGGTGCGCGGCCCGAACACCGCATGCGCGCCCGATGCGGCGAGGCGCGCGGCGAAATCGTCCGGGACGATCGGCAGCGGCGGCACGACGACGAGCCGATAGCCGTCGAGCGGCGCCTGCGCGGAGATCACGTCGACGTCGAGCCCGAGCGCGCGCAGCGCCGAGTAGTAGTCGAAGGCGATGCGTGCGTACTGAAAATCCGCGCCTTGCGGCTGCACGTCGAGCAGCCACTTCGCTTCGTAGTCGAAGACGAGCGCGACGCGCGCATGCACCGCGGCGTCCGCGTGCGCATCGGCGTCATGCACGGCGGCGATCTCGTGCGCGACGCGCTCTGCTTCGCGGCCGCCTTCGTCGAGCCGGTCGTCGGGCGTGTGCAGCCCCGCGTGCATCTGCTCCTGCGCGAACGGCGCCTGCCGCCAGCGGAAATAGGACACGCAGCCCGCGCCGTGCGCGAAGGCTTCCCAGCTCCACAGCCGCACCATGCCCGGCAGCGGCGCCGGGTTCCAGTGCGCCCAGTTCACGGGGCCCGGCTGCTGCTCCATCACCCAGAACGGCAGCTTCGACATGCCGCGATAGAGGTCGTGATTGAACGACGCGAAATCCGGATGGCCGGTGCGCAGCCAGCGCGCCTTCACGTCGGGCGCGAACCAGTGTTCCTCGAGCGCGCCGAGCGGATAGCTGTCCCACGTCGCGACGTCGAGATCGCGCGCGACCGCATAGTGATCGAAGTCGGTGAACAGCTGCATGAAGTTGTGCGCGACCGGCCGGCCCGGCGAATGCGCGCGGATCACGTCGACCTGCATCCGGTGATAGCGGACCACTTCGTCCGACGCGAAACGCCGGTAGTCGAGCCGATGGGTCGGATGCGCTTCGGTCACGGTGCCGACGGGCGCGTCGATCTCGTCGAAATCGCGATACTCCATGCTCCAGAACACGGTGCCCCACGCGCAGTTCAGCGCGTCGATCGTCCCATAGCGCGCCTTCAGCCATTCACGAAAGCGTGCGACCGCAGCCGGCGAATAGCTGACGACCGTCTGGTGACAGCCCATCTCGTTGTCGGTCTGCCAGAAGCGCACGGCCGGATGGCGGCCATAGCGCTCGGCGACCGCCGTGCAGATCTGCCGCGATGCTTCGTGATAGACGGGCGACGAGAAGTCGTAATGGCGGCGCGAGCCGAACGCGCGCGGGCGGCCGTCCGCACCGATCGCGAGAATGTCCGGATGGCGATCGATCAGCCATTTCGGCGGCGTCGCGGTCGGCGTGCACATCACGATGTCGAGGCCCGCCGCGGCGAGTACGTCGACCGCGCGATCGAGCCAGCCCCAATCGTATTCGCCCGGCGACGGCTCGATGCGGCTCCACGCGAATTCCGCGATGCGCACCTGCGCGATGCCGAGTGCCTTCATCCGGCGGGCGTCGTCCGCCCACATCGATTCCGGCCAGTGTTCCGGGTAGTAACAGACGCCGACGCGCATGCGCGATCCTTATGCGTAATGGTGAACGGAGAGGGTGGCGGACGCGGGCAGCGCGCGGCCGTCTTCGGTAAACAGGTGGCACGCGGCGGCCGGCGCATGCACGGGCAGGCGCTCGCCGGGGCGCACCGCTGCGTCGCCGGGCACCTTCGCGATCAGCGGCGTGCCGCCCGGCTGGTCGAGATGCACGCAGGTCTGCTCGCCGAGACGCTCGACGAGTGCGACGTCGCGCACGAGCATCGTCGATTCGTGTGCGGCGCCGAGCGTCAGGTGTTCGGGACGGATGCCGAGCGTGACCGCGTCGCCCGCGCGCAGCGCGGCGCCGTCGCGCGCGAGCGTGAAGCTTTCGCCGGACGGCACGAGCGTGACCGTCGTGCGCTGCGCATCGGCCGCGGCGACGACGGCCGGCAGGAAGTTCATCCGCGGCGAGCCGATGAAGCCCGCGACGAAGCGGCTCGCCGGCCGGTGATACAACTCGAGCGGCGCGCCGACCTGCGCGATGCTGCCGTATTGCGCCGTGTCGGCGCCGGCATGCAGCAGCACGATCTTGTCGGCGAGCGTCATTGCTTCCGTCTGGTCGTGCGTCACGTAGACGACGCTCGCGCGCTCGAACTGCCGGTGCAGCCGCGCGATCTCGACGCGCGTCTGGCCGCGCAGCGCCGCGTCGAGGTTCGACAGCGGCTCGTCGAACAGGAACACGCCGGGCTCGCGCACGATCGCGCGGCCGATCGCGACGCGCTGCCGCTGGCCGCCCGACAGCGCCTTCGGCTTGCGGTCGAGCAGCGCGTCGAGCTGCAGGATCCGCGCGGCGTCGCGCACCTTGCGGTCGATCTCCGCTTTCGGCGTGCGCGCGAGCTTCAGGCCGAACGCCATGTTCTCGTAGACCGTCATGTGCGGAAACAGCGCGTAGCTCTGGAACACCATCGCGACGCCGCGTTCGGCCGCGGGCACGTCGTCGACGCGCCGGCCGCCGATCGACAGCTCGCCCGCACTCAGATCCTCGAGGCCGGCGATCATCCGCAGCAGCGTCGATTTCCCGCAGCCGGACGGACCGAGGAACACGCAGAACTCGTGCTCGCCGATCTCGAGATCGACGTCGCGTATGACCGGCGCGTGGTCGCCATAAGCCTTCTGCACGCGCCGCATCGAGATGCTGGCCATTGTCTCCGCTCCATGTTCTAATGCGTTGCCGCACATGATTAAGCGCTTAATCACCGCAGTCAAAAAAAACGGCGATTGCGCTCGCGGCCGGGGCGCGCCCCGCGATCGAGCCGCAGGGCGTGCGACGATAGTGCGCCGCTTCGCACGGCGAAGCAAATACTGGATGGGCTTCTCAGATAGTGAGCAAACATGGCGACTCTCGATGAAGTGGCGCGCCGTGCGGGCGTGACGGCCGCGACGGTGTCGAACGTGCTGCGCGGCCGCGGGCGCGTCGGCGATGCGACGCGCGCGCGCGTGCTGGAGGCCGTGCAGACGCTCGGCTATCGGCCGCATCTTGCCGCGCGGGCGCTCGCGGAAGGGCGCGCCCCGACGGTCGCGCTGATGGTATCGAGCATCGCGAACCCGTTCTATCCCGAGTTCGCGCTCGCGGTCGAGCGCGCGGTGCGGCGCAACGGGCAGTTTCTGATCGTCTGCAATACCAACGACGATCCTGCGCAGGGGCGCGCGTATCTGGACCAGATCGCCGGCACGGTGTCCGAAGGCATCCTCGTGACGAACGCGAGCCATCTGCCGGACCTGCTCGACGTGACGCGGCGCGGCGTGCCGGTCGTGCTGTGCATGTGGGAACGGCCCGATGCGCTGCCGGAAGGTTTGCCGTGCGTCGCGGTCGATTTCCGCGAGGCGGGGCGGATCGCGACGCGGCATCTGCTCGAACTCGGGCACCGGCGGATCGGCGCGATCGTCGGCGGTTGCGCCGGCGGCGTGCAGGCGGCGCGTTACGACGGGTTCGCGGATGTGATGCGCGAAGCGGGGCTCGACGCGTCGATCGTCGCGGCCGAGCCCGATTCGATCGAAGGCGGGCTGCGCGCGGCGGGGCGATTGCTCGATGCGCATCCGGATCTCACCGCGCTGCTCGCGACCAACGATCTGCCGGCGATCGGCGCGCTGCATGCGGCTGCCGATCGCGGGCTGCGCGTGCCGGACGATCTGTCGATCATCGGCATCACCGACATCCAGCTCGCGCGCGATACGCGTCCGACGCTGACGACGGTCGCGATCCCGACCGCCGAGGCGGCGGGACTTGCGGTGGAGCTGCTCAATGCGCTGCGCGAGGCCGGCGGGCAGGTCGACGATGCGGCGCGCGTCAGGACGGCATCGGCGCCGCGGCTCGTGGTGCGCGGCACGACGGGCGTGGTGGCGACGCGGTGAATGGGCGCCTGGAAGGCGTGAGCGGGCCGTGCGCTGAATCGCGTTTTTTGTCTGTGGCGAGGATCGGTTGCCGGTTGGTGTGACACGGCTTATTTGCGCGTTCTTCACTGCGACGTGCTGCTCGATGCGAGACATGACGTCTTCGAGTCAATTAGACACGTTCGAAATTCAAAATTTGTGTTTTTCCGCCAACGACTTGGTAATGATTGACAGTAATTCGAAAGGTTTTCGGTAAGCTCCGTTCCGGGTGACCAACGAACGGACGCAGGCCGCGTCGGCGAGAATGAACAAGAATACGCATCGCCTGGTGTATTCCAGGCTTCGCGGTATGGTGGTGGCCGTCGCGGAGACAGCGACGGCCGACGGGAAGTCGGCAACGGGTGAAGCACGCGCGCGGCGGCGCTCGTCGATGTCCGGCGCTCGCGTCGTTGTGGCAGGCGTTGCCGTATTCGGCATGCTGCCGACTCTGTCCGGTGCGCAGATCGTCGCGACGCCGGGTACCAGCACACAGGTGATCCAGACGCCGAACGGCCTGCCGCAGGTCAACGTGGCGCGTCCCTCCAGTGCAGGCGTATCGGTCAACACCTACAACCAGTTCGACGTCCAAAAGGCCGGCGCGATCCTGAACAACTCGGCCACGATGGTTCAGACGCAGCAGGCGGGCTGGATCAACGGCAACCCGAATTACGGCGCCGGGCAGGCCGCGCGGATCATCGTCAATCAGGTCAACAGTCCGAACCCTTCCCAGATCCGCGGCACGGTCGAGATCGCCGGCGCCCGCGCCGAGCTTGTGCTCGCCAACCCGTCCGGGGTTTTTGTCGACGGCGGCGGTTTTCTCAATACCAGCCGCGCGACCTTGACGACTGGCGTGCCGTACTACGGCGCCGATGGTTCGCTCGCCGGCTACAACGTCAACCGCGGGCTCGTGACCGTCGCGGGCGCCGGCCTGAACGCAACCGGTACCGATCAGGTGGACCTGATCGCCCGCGCGGTCCAGGCCAATTCCGCCATCTATGCGAAGAACCTGAACGTGATCGCAGGCGCCGCCCGCGTCAATCACGACACGCTTGCCGCGACGCCGATCGCCGGCGACGGCCCGGCTCCGTCGGTCGCGATCGATGTGAGTCAGCTAGGGGGTATGTATGCCGATCGGATATTCCTCGCGTCGAACGAGTTTGGTGTGGGCGTCGCCAACGCCGGCACGATCGCGGCGCAGGCAGGCGATCTGACGCTGCAGTCGAATGGCCGACTCGTCCTCACCGGCAAGACCACGGCAAGCGGCAATGTGGCGCTGTCGGCCTCGGGTGGCATCGAGAACAGCGGCACGACCTACGCGCAGCAATCGCTGTCGGCGAGCACGGCCGCCGATCTCACGAACAGCGGCACGCTCGCGGCGCAGCAAAATACAACGGTCAACGCTGGCAGCGTCAACTCCACCGGCACGCTCGGCGCCGGCGTGAACAACGACGGTTCCGTCACGCACGGCGGCGACCTGAACCTGACGGCGTCGGGCCAGCTGACCGCGACCGGCCAGAATGTGGCGGGCGGCAATGCGTCGCTGACGGGCGGCAGCGTGAATCTCGCCGGCAGCCGGACGGCGACGAACGGCAATCTGTCGCTGAACGCGACGGCCGGCGACGTGAACCTGTCGAACGCGACGACGAGCGCGCAGGGTGCCATTCAGGCGAACGCATCGGGCACCGTGATCAACGATCACGGCAGCCTGTCGGGCGGCGGCGGCATGACGTTGACTGGCGGCAATCTGTCGAACCAGAGTGGCAAGGTTTCATCGCAGGGGCCGTTGTCAGTCAACGTGGCTGGCCAGATCGCCAACCAGTCCGGGGAACTGATCTCCGAAAGCGCGGCTGACGTGCGTGGCGGCACCATCGCGAACAACCGGGGCACCCTCCAGAGCGCGGCCGGCATGACGGTGGCCGGCACGTCGCTGGACAACACGGCGGGTCGCATCACGTCGCTCAATGGCGACGGCCTGTCGGTGACAACGAGCGGCCAATTGACCAATGCGGCGGGTACCACCGCGAACGGCGCGCAAGGCGGCGTTATCGGCGGCAACGGCGATGTGTCGATCCAAGGCGCAAACGTTGTCAATCGCGGCGCGATCACATCCAACACGAATCTGCGGGTATCGGGTCAGTCGGTCGACAACGGCAGCGGCACGCTGCAGGCTGCGCAAAAGGTGGCTGTCGATGCGGGCGCGCGCCTCATCAACAACGGCGGCTCGATCGTCGGTCAGACGGCCGCGCTGACTGGCACGACCCTCGACAATCGCGCGGGTGCCGTACAGGCCAACCAGGTTTCGTTGAACGCGACCGATCTTGTGAACCACGGCGGCGCGATCACGCAGACCGGGGCCGGCGCGATGAGCGTGAACGTGTCGGGCACGCTCGACAACTCGAATGGCGGCACGCTGCAAACCAACAGTACTGATCTGACATTTTCCCCTGCCGCGCTCGTCAACGATGGCGGCACGATTACGCATGCGGGCAACGGCACGCTGACGCTCGGCGGCGGTGCGCGGTCGGTATCGAACGTGGGCGGCGCGATCGCCAGCAACGGGCGCGTCGTCGCGCAAACCGGCGCGCTGAACAACACGTCGGGATCGATCAACGCGCAGAACGGACTGACGGCAACCGTCGCCGGCACGCTGAACAACGCGAACGGCAAGCTGTTGTCGAACACGGATCTGAGCGTCAGCAGCGGTACGCTGGCGAACAACGGCGGCCAGATCGGCGCGGGCACGAACGCGACGATCCATACCGGCTCGATGACGAACCAGGGCGGTTCGATCGTCGCGCCGAACCTGTCGGTCATAGCCGATTCAACGCTGGACAACCGCGGCGGCAAGCTCGAGGCGAATCAGCTTGCGCTGACGGCAGCGAACCTCGTGAACCACGGCGGTACGATCACGCAGTATGGATCCTCGGCGATGGGGATGAACGTCAGCGGCACGCTCGACAACTCGGCTGCCGGCGTGATTCAGACCAACGCCACTGACCTGACGCTCACGCCGGCCGAGCTTAACAACGCGGGCGGCACCATTACGCATGCCGGCACCGGCACGCTGACGATTGCGCCGGGCGATGGCGCCAGCGCGCTCGACAACGCGTCGGGCACCATCGTGACGAAGGGGCAAGCGATCGTCAACGCGGCGTCCTGGAATAACGCGAGCGGTATCCTCGCCGCGCAGCGCGGCATCGACGCGACGATTGCGGGCGACGTGAACAATGCGCAGGGCTTGCTGCGATCGGATGCATCGCTGTCGTTGAAGAGTGGCGGCGCTCTGTCAAACCGAGGCGGCCACATCCAGGCGGGGCAATCGGTTGCGGACGACACCAGCACGCTCACCATTCAATCGGCCTCGATCGACAACGCGGACGGCGCCATTGTCGACCTCGGCGCGGGCAAGATGACGGTGCGAGGCGGCAGCCGGATCGCGAACAGCCGCGCCGGCGGCGTAGCGGGCATGGGTGCGATTACCGGCAACGGCGATGTGACGGTCAGCGCAGCGTCGATCAGTAACACGCAGGGCGGTCAGCTCAGCGGCGCGTCGCTGCATATTCAAGGTAACACCCTGGACAACAGCGGCGGCACGATCGGCAATGTCACGAATTCAAACGGCGACGTCAACGTGACGATGAGCGGCGCCATCACGAATACGAACGGCCAGATCAACTCGACGCACGACCTGTCGGTCGTGGCGGCGACGCTGCAGGGTGGCGGCACGTACAGCGCAACGCATGATGCGAACGTGAACTTGCAGGGAGATTACACGGCGGCATCCGACACGCAGTTCAACGTCGGTCACAACCTCGCCTTCACGCTGCCCGGCACCTTCACGAACAGCGCGAACCTGCGGTCGGTCAACAACCTCAGCGTCAACGCTGGGAACATCTTCAACGTCGGTGCGTTGACGGCTGGCGGCCTGCTGCACACGCAATCGACCAACCTGACCAATACCGGCGCGCTCGTCGGCGCCAGCGTATCGCTCAACGCGACGAATGCGATCTCGAACCTCGGCCCGACCGCGCTGATCGGTGCATCCGACAGCAACGGCACGCTCGAAATCCTCGCACACGACATCGAAAACCGCGATGACACGACCGCGACCGATTCGATGGCGACGACCGCCATCGTCGGCATGGGCAAGGTCGTGCTGGCAGGCGGCAAGGACGCGAGCGGCAATTACACGAACGCGGGGCTCGTCAACAACGTCTCGGCGCTGATCCAGTCCGAAGGCGACATGGAATTGCATACGGACAAGATGACGAGCACGCGCCGCGTGATGAAGACGTCCACCAGCCAGATCGATCCCGCATTGCTCGCGCAGTTCGGCATCAGCATGTCCGGGTGCGTGGCGATCCACATGGAAGCCTGCTCGGGTCGGGACGTCGGCAAGGTCGACCTGAGCAAGCCCGAAGTGCGCGACCTTTTCCTCGATTTCGTGGGTGGGGTGCCGACCGACCCGCCGCATAGCGGGCAGTGGAACAGCAGCTATCAGAAGACGACCTACTACGCGGACAGCGCGACGGCAACGACGGTAACGGACATCAGCCCGGCCGCCCAGATCGTGTCGGGTGGCAAGATCGATGCATCGTCGGTCGGTACGCTGCAAAACTACTGGAGCAACATCGCGGCCGTGGGCGACATCGAGATACCGGGGCACTACGACGCGGACGGCTGGGCGGCGTCGGGGCAGAAGCTGCCGGGCGTGACGGTCTCCTACTCGGGCCAGTATCACTACAACAACTACGACAACACCGAACACGACTGGCGGTTGCCGTTCGGCAACGCGCCGTTCGTCGGCAGCCGCCCGGGCGGCTATACGCAGGCGGCACCGGCATCGATCAAGGATTACACGCTGCCCGGTTACTTCTCGACGATGAGTTCGAACGGCACGATTTCGGGTACGGGTGTCAGCGTCAGCAACACGGCCGGTAGCGCATCGATTCCACCGCTTGGCTTGCTGCCGGGACAGTCGGTGCCGGGGCTCATGCCGACCAACCTGAGCGGTAACGCGAGCGGAGTGAAGTCGGATGCATCGTCGGTGCACGGCGGTCCGCCGGCGCCGGTCGATCCGATCATCGCCAGCACGACGGCGCTGAACGTGCTGAACAATCTGGCGATTCCGCAAGGCGGGCTGTTCAAGCCGACCACTGCGCCGAATGCGAACTACGTGATCGAGACGAACCCGGCATTCACGAACCAGAAGAACTTCATTTCGAGCGACTACTTCTTCGGCCAGCTCGGCGTCGATCTCACGCATATTCCGAAGCGGCTCGGCGACGGTTTCTATGAACAGCAGTTGGTGCGCAATCAGGTGACGGCGCTGACCGGCAAGGCCGTGTTGGGGCCGTACGCCGACCTGCAGACGATGTACCAATCATTGATGACGGCCGGCGCGGATCTGTCGAAGTCGCTCGATCTGCCGATGGGCGCAAGCCTGTCGGCCGAGCAGGTGTCGAAGCTGACCGGCAACGTGATCATGATGGAAACCCGCGTGGTGGATGGCCAGTCGGTGCTCGTGCCGGTCGTGTATCTCGCGCAGGCGAACCGGCAGAATGTGAACGGCCCGCTGATCAGCGCGACGAATATCGATCTCAAGAACGCGCAGTCGTTCACGAACAGCGGCACGATCAAGGCGGACAACACGCTGGCCATCCAGGGCAAGCAGATCGACAACGCGTTCGGCGCGCTGCAAAGCGGCGGGCTGATGTCGCTGAAGACGGAGAACAATATCGACCTGACGTCGGCGAACGTGAAGGCCGGTAGTCTGCAGCTCGACGCCGGCAAGGACCTGATTCTCGATACGGCGACGAAGACGAACACACGCGTGAGCCGTGACGGTGCGACGAGCGTAGTGACGACGCTCGGGCCGACGGCGAAGCTCAATGTCACGGGCGACGCATCGATCGTCACGGGCGGCAACTTCCAGCAGAACGCAGGCAACCTGTCGGTCGGCGGCAATCTCGGCATGAACGTCGGCGGCAACTGGGATCTCGGTGCGGTGCAGACCGGCGAGCACAAGATCGTGCAGCGGGCGAACGGCGTGTCGAATACCGATATCAACAAGGTCACCGGAAGCTCTGTGACGGTCGGCGGGCAGTCGAACGTCGTTGTGAGCGGCGATCTGACGGCCAAGGGCGCGCAGATCGACCTCGGGCAGGGTGGCACGCTCGCTGCCAAGGGCAACGTGACGCTCGGCGCGGCGAGCACGACGTCGACGGTAAACAGCAACAGCTCGGGTAGCGACAGTCACGGTAGCTACGCGGATAGCCTGCACACGTCGGATCAGGCGCTCACAGGCACGGCGCTCAAGGGCGGCGACACGGTGAATATCGTGTCGGGCAAGGACATCACGCTCTCCGGCAGCGCGATCAGCCTCGACAAGGGTAACGCGAACCTGCTGGCGGCAGGCGATGTGAATGTCGGCGCGGTAACCGAAACGCATGAATTCAACTCGCACGAAACGCACAGCCATAGCAATGTGCTGAGCGGCGTGAAGGTGGCGAGCGGGGTCGATCAGACGATGACGCTCAATCGCGGCAGTCTGGTGTCGGCGGACGGCGTGAACATCGTCAGTGGAAAGGACGTCAATGTTCAGGGCAGCACCATCGTCGGAACGAATGATGTAACGCTCACGGCCGCGCGCAACGTGACCGTGACGACGTCGCAGGACACCTTGCAGTCTTCGAGCTACTACAACAAGAAGGAATCCGGGCTGATGTCGGGCGGGGGACTGGCGGTGTCAGTGGGCAGCAGTTCGCTGAAGACTGCCAGCCAGACGACCGAGGTGTCGAACAACGGCAGCACAATCGGTTCGCTGAAGGGCAACCTGAGCATCACGGCTGGCAACGATTTGCACCTGACCGGCAGCGACCTGATAGCAGCGAAGAATCTCAGTGGCACAGGCGCGAACGTGACGATCGACTCCGCGCAGGACACGAACCGCCGCGGCGAGACGCAGGAGGTCTCGAAGAGCGGCCTGACGCTGGCACTGAAGGCACCGGTGATCGACGCGGTGTCGAACGCCGTTGGTCAATCGCGTGCGTCCGGCAATAGCCAGGATGGCCGGGCAGCGGCGTTGCACGGGATGGCCGCGGCGAGCGCCGCGTGGGATGCGAACGTGGCTGCGGGCGATGTGGTCCGGGCGTTGGGAGCGGGTGAAACGCCCCAGTTCAAGGTCGAAATCAGCGTCGGCAGCAGTCACAGCAAGAGCGCGTTCTCCGAGGACAGCGTGACGAATCGCGGCTCGAATGTGAATGCAGGCGGGACGGTGGCGTTTGCGGCAACCGGCAACGGTCAGGCTGGCAGCGGCAATGTGACGATCGCCGGCTCGAACGTGAACGCGAACGATGTGATCCTGGCCGCGAAGAATCAGGTCAATGTCGTCAACACGACAGACACCGACTCGACGCGTAGTACGAATGAATCGAAGAGCGCGAGCGTGGGCGTATCGGTCGGGACCGGCGGGTTCGGTGTTTCCGCGGCGATGTCGAAGGCGAACGGCGACGGCAACAGCGATCTGGCCATGCAGAACAACAGCCATGTAACCGCCGCAAACAATGTGACGATCATCTCCGGCGGCGATACGAACATCATCGGCTCGAACGTGAAGGGTAATCAGGTGAACGCCGACGTGGGCGGGAATCTGAACATCGTCAGCGTGCAGGACACGCTGACGAGCGCGGTGCATCAGTCGAGTTCGGGTGGCGGCTTCAGCATCAGCCAAGGTGGCGCCAGCGCGAGCTTCAGCCAGAGCAAGGGCAATGCGTCGGGCAGTTATGCGGGCGTCAACGAGCAAGCCGGAATTCATGCGGGCGATGGCGGCTTCAATATCAACGTCACCCGCAATACCGACCTGAAGGGCGGGCTGATCGCGAGCGACGCGGCTGCGTCGAAGAATTCGCTGACGACAGGCTCGCTGTCCTTCTCGGACGTTCAGAACCAGTCACATTACGATGCGAGCTCGAGCGGCTTCAGTGCGGGTGCGACGACCGGCGACGGCGGGATGAACTACAGCGCGCACGGCAGCACGTCGGGCAAAAATACGGGTGGCGCCGCGCCCATGCTCGGCCAGAACGACAGCGGCAGCGATAGCGCGACGACGAAGAGCGGCGTGAGTGCGGGGACGGTGACGATCACGGATTCGGCAAACCAGAAGCAGGATGTGGCCAGCTTGAATCGCGATACGACGAACACGAACGGGACGGTCGCCAAACTTCCGGACATGCAGAACCTGCTGGCCAACCAGTCGGACATGATGGCGGCGGCCAGCGCGGCTGGCGAAGCGGTATCGCGCCGAATCGGGGACTACGCGGACAAGATGATGAAAGATGCTGCAGCCAATGGCGACCAGGCCGGTGTGGACGCATGGAAGGAAGGCGGAGCGAACCGTGCGCTGATGCAAGGTGCGGGTGCGGCGCTGGTAACGGGGTTGGCGGGCGGCAACGCGGTCGGTGGCGCAGCTGGCGCGGCGATTGCATCGATCGCGTCGGGCAAGCTGAACGAACTGAGCAGCGCGATCGCAGGCAGCGATCCGACCGGCAACGCCAACATAAATCAGGCGCTGGGCAACATTGTGGCGAACGCGCTTGCGACGGGGGCCGGCGGCGTCGTGGGTGGTGAATCGGGGGCGTTCTCGGGATATAACGTTGATCGGTTCAATCGACAGTTGCACGACAATGAAAAGAAAGCAATTGCCGAGAAGGCCGGGAAGGACAAGGCGGAGCAAGAGAAGCTGACGCGCGCAGCGTGCTATGCGGTGAAGTGTTGGGCAGAATACCCGGAAGGGAGCGCGGAGCGGAACAAGAACTTCGTGAGTGAAGTTGAGGTGGCTTCGCTGGGTCCGGAGCTGGATTGGGTAAATCGGCAAAAGGAAGCGGGTTTGTTCGATTACACACCGATGCAGAAGGTTGGCGATGCGTTGAGGAACGATCCGGTTGGAGTCGCGAAGGATACCGCTAAGGTCGTTGTTGGTGGTCTGACGGTAAAGACGGGCGCGGGACTTTGTGCAAGCGGTCTCGGTTGTACTCTCGGCGGTGGAGGAATAATCGTTTTTGGATTGGGTGATATGGCAGAAGGTGCGGATGGTCTTTACAACCGTTACAACGGAACTAGTTCACCTGGTGTGAATCCTGCGCGGTATGGGTTTAATGAGGCATTGCCCGCTGGTTGGGGGAATGTTGTATATGACGGGTTGAATTTGGTAGCTGCGATTGCGGCGCTGAAAGCGCCAGTCCCGCTCAAGATGGGTAATGCTGATGGTCTGAATCGTCCGGGATCCATGTTTGATGTGACCGTACCGCGTATCAATAACAATACCTTGATTCCATTCATTAACCAAGCGGCACCATACGGCACGACGCAGGGCATTTTGCTGTTTGGTGTTGGTTCGAAGGGAGCAACGGTCATCAATGATGTTCACCGCGCAGGAGAGCAGAAATGAATTGGCGGCGGCTCTATGCGACAGCTCAAATATGGCTCATGGTTTGCTTGGTTTCGATTTTTAGTACAGGATGCTATACGGTCGTTTTGATTGGTATTTGTCGGAAACTGATGGGGCTGAGCGATGGCGTCTCTGCATTTTCTATAGGCCTTCCATTCTTTATTGTTTTTCTCGTTTTACACATTCGATTTTTGCCGAAGCCGTTGCGTAAGGCCGGGATGTTGAGCGATGATCCATCGAAATTCGGCCCGTGGTTCAAGTCTGAGAGTAAAAGCTAAAACGGCGGTCCCGGCGCATACCGGGCTCCGTGTTTATGCAAACTTCGCGCCTTCGACTTGAGTATGGTCGATTAGTAGCTGAGATTTTTATCCCTACAATCTCGCTCCTGTCGGCGGTGTTGCCAGTGCTGAAAGCGGCACGAAAGCGATAAACGATGCCAAATCTCGGATTGGGAAATGAAGAAATACTTAGATTGATTGCTTTATATTTGGCTGCTTTCTTGCTGTCGTTTCTGTGCTTTGTCTCCATAAAGGCATTCGTAATGATTTTTGTGGCCTATTTTTATGGTGGCGGTTTCTTGTGGGCGAGCAACGATACGAGATTCGTTTTAGTGAATGGTGTTCTGTTGGGGCTTGTTTTTTTGCGTTTTCGCAACGGTGGCTTTTGTGCGAAAAAATGGTTCGTGATGCCGTTGTGAAATCCTATTCAATCGGCATTTGCGCGATGTTGTTGTGTATATCAATCGGGTCGGGCCGGGATGAAGATTGCACGCAAATCGATTGGAAGTGATGCGTTGATAGCAGGTACGTTTCAGCCCTAGTACACGATCGCATATCTAGAAAAACATATGAAAACTATTCGCCGGGGGAATTCTGCTGCGGCAGCACTGCTGTTTATCGCGACCAGTGTGTCAGCGCAGGAAGCGCCGCGCCTGACCGTTCCGGGCAACGACCAGCAATCCCGACAGCAAGAAGAGGCACGTGAGCGCGAGCGAGCCGTCTCCGCGCCCGGGGTACGATCGAACGTGACGGCCAGCTCAGGGTATCCAGCGCTGCCGTCCGAAACACCGTGCTTTCGCATTGACCGTTTCGCCCTCGACGTACCCGATGCGCTGCCTGCTTCCCTGAAATCGCAAGGCGCATCGGCCTTGCCGATGGATCGCTTCGCCTTCGCGCGCGAATGGCTCGAGCACTACACTGGCCAGTGCATCGGCAAACAGGGGCTCGACATGCTCGTCAAGGGCTTGTCGCAAGCGATCCTGGCGCGCGGATACGTCACGACGCGCGTGCTGCTGCCCGAACAGGATCTGTCGACCGGCACCCTCAAGTTTTCGCTGATCCCCGGCGTGATCCGCCGCGTGCGCTTCGCCGGCGACAAGCTCCGCGGCACCTGGAAAACCGCCTTCCCGACGCGCGACGGCGACCTGCTGAACCTGCGCGACCTCGAACAAGGCCTCGAACAAATGAAACGCGTATCGAGCCAAGACGTGTCGATGCAGATCATTCCGGCCGACGTGCCCGGCGAAAGCGACGTCGTGCTCGACGTGAAGCGCGGCAAGCCGTGGTCGGTCGTTGCATCCGTAGACAACTCCGGCACACGCGCGACCGGCAAGCTGCAGGGCAACCTCTCGCTCGGCATCGACAACCCGCTCGGCTTGAACGACATCTTCAACGTCGGCGTGAGTCAGGATCTCGAACTGGGCGACAAGCGCCTCGGCTCGCACGGCTGGAACGGCTTCTACTCGATCCCGTGGGGCTACTGGACCGCCACGCTTTCGGCCTACACGAGCACGTACTACCAGCAGATCGCCGGCGTGAACCAGACGTTCATCGCGAGCGGCAATTCGAAGACGGTCGACTTCAAGCTGAACCGCGTGCTGTCGCGTAGCCAGAACGACGTGTTCGGCGCGCAGTTCCGGCTGTCGCGCCGCTTCGGTCAAAGCTTCATCGAAGACACAGAGATCCCGCAGCAGCGCCGCAACAACACGTTCGTCGAGTTCGGCCTGACCGATCGCCACTACTTCGGCAACGCGCAGTTCGACGGCACGCTCGCGTACCGGCAGGGCATCGGCGCATTCGGCGCGCAGGACGACATGCTGGCAGCCGATGGCGGCCCGACCTACCGCTACAAGATGGCGGTGCTCGATGCGAACCTGTCGGTGCCGTTCACGATCGCGCAGCAGCCGTTCCGGTACGTCACAACGTTCCACGGCCAGTACACCGGCAACACGCTCTACTACATCGACGACCTGACGATCGGCAGCCGTTACACGGTACGCGGCTTCGACGGCGAGACGATGCTGGCGGCTTCTCGCGGTTTCTACTGGCGCAACGAGCTTCAGGCACCGATCGGGCAGACGGGAATGGCGATCTACGGGGGGCTCGACTATGGCCGAGTGTGGGGCCCGCAGCCGGTCGTGCTGGTCGGCACACAACTGGCAGGCGCGGTAATCGGCATGAAGGGCAGCGTCGCCACGCGTTTCGGCGCCTACGGCTACGACCTGTTTGCCGGCACGCCGCTCTACAAGCCGTCCGGTTTCCCGACGGCGCGCGTGACGATCGCTTTCCAGGCCTCGGCACAGTTTTGACGAGAGTGCCGGCGCACCAGGATGCGCCGGCAGCCTTCCTACACCCCCACTCCGTAAACCGTCCTTGCCGCCGCCCGAATCGCATCGGTCATCACCTCCACCGCCGGCGACGGCAGCCGATCCGTGCGCGTGATGATCCCGAAGTCGTCCATCCGGCAGTCCATCTCCAGCGGCAGCACGCTGACGATTCCGTGGCGCGCGTAGTAGTGCGCCACGTCCTCGGCAACGACCGCAATCATGTCGCTCTGTTCGAGCAGCTGCGTGATGAACAGCAGCGCGGCCGTCTCAACGACGTTCGCCGGCGGCGCGAGGCTCGCGCGCTGGAACACGAGTTCGAAGCGATGGCGCAGCACGCTGCCGGCCGGCGGGACGATCCACGCGGCGCGCTGCACGTCGGCAAGCGCGAGCGGCGCATCGGCGAGCAGCGGATGGCCCGTGCGGACGACGGCCGCAACCGGCTCGCCGGTCAACGGCTCGTAGCGCAGATGCAGCTTGTCGTGCTCGGCGGACAGCCGGCCGAGCACGATGTCGAGTTTTTCCTGTGCGAGATGTTCGAGCAGCGCGAGGCTCGTGTCGATTTCGACGGAGATGCGGATGTTCGCGTGCGACGCCTTCACGTCGGCGACGGCGGCCGGCACGATCCGCAGCCCCGGCGACGTGATCGCGCCCACCGCAACGTGACCGAGATGCCCGGACTTCAGCGCGGCCAGCTCCTCCCTCGCCTGATCGAGGCTGCCGAGCGCGGCGCGCGCGTGGCGAATCAGCGCGTCGCCGTACAGCGTCGGCCGCATTCCGCGCGGCAGCCGCTCGAACAGCACCGCGCCGATCGACTCCTCCAGCTCGCGCAGCAGCTTCGACGCAGCGGGCTGCGTCATGTTCAGCGCGGCGGCCGCGCGGTGAATGCTGCCCTCGTCGGCAAGCGCGACGACGAGCAGCAACTGGCGGGTCTTCAGGCGGGAACGGTTTCCCCACGGACTGGCGTCGGGCATCGTACGGGTTTATATCAATGTCTGATTCGATATGGGAAACGGCGAAAACGTCATTGGTAGGTTATCAAAATTCTCCCTAGACTGCGCCGGTATCTCGCCTCCACAGGATTGACGATGTCGGCAACGAAACCCAGGCTGCGCTCCGCTCAATGGTTCGGCACCAACGACAAGAACGGCTTCATGTACCGGAGCTGGATGAAGAATCAGGGCATTCCCGATCACGAATTCGACGGCCGGCCGATCATCGGCATCTGCAATACGTGGTCCGAACTGACGCCGTGCAACGCGCATTTTCGCAAGCTCGCCGAGCATGTGAAGCGCGGGATTTTCGAGGCGGGCGGGTTCCCGGTCGAGTTCCCGGTGTTCTCGAACGGCGAATCGAACCTGCGTCCGTCCGCGATGCTCACGCGCAATCTTGCATCGATGGACGTCGAAGAGGCGATCCGCGGCAACCCGATCGACGCGGTCGTGCTGCTCGCCGGCTGCGACAAGACGACGCCCGCGCTGCTGATGGGCGCCGCGAGCTGCGACGTGCCGGCGATCGTCGTATCGGGCGGCCCGATGCTGAACGGCAAGCTGGAAGGCAAGAACATCGGCTCCGGCACGGCGGTGTGGCAGCTGCACGAAGCGCTGAAGGCCGGCGAGATCGATCTGCATCATTTCCTGTCGGCCGAAGCCGGGATGTCGCGCTCGGCCGGCACCTGCAACACGATGGGGACCGCGTCGACGATGGCGTGCATGGCCGAAGCGCTCGGCGTCGCACTGCCGCACAACGCGGCGATCCCGGCCGTCGATTCGCGCCGCTACGTGCTCGCGCACATGTCGGGCATCCGCATCGTCGAGATGGCGCTCGAAGGGCTCGTGCTGTCGAAGGTGCTCACGCGTGCGGCGTTCGAGAACGCGATCCGCGTGAACGCGGCGATCGGCGGGTCGACGAACGCGGTGATCCATCTGAAGGCGATCGCCGGCCGCATCGGCGTGCCGCTCGAACTGGAGGACTGGATGCGCATCGGCCGCGACACGCCGACGATCGTCGATCTGATGCCGTCCGGACGCTTCCTGATGGAGGAGTTCTATTACGCGGGCGGCCTGCCGGCCGTGCTGCGCCGGCTCGGCGAAGGCGGCCTGCTGCCGCATCCGGATGCGCTGACGGTCAACGGCAAGACGCTGTGGGACAACGTGCGCGACGCGCCGAACTACGACGACGAAGTAATCCGCCCGCTCGACCGTCCGCTGATCGCGGACGGCGGGATCCGCATCCTGCGCGGCAATCTGGCGCCGCGCGGCGCGGTGCTGAAGCCGTCCGCGGCGAGCCCCGAGCTGCTCAAGCATCGCGGCCGCGCGGTCGTGTTCGAGAACTTCGATCACTACAAGGCGACGATCAACGACGAAGCGCTCGACGTCGACGCGAACTCGGTGCTCGTGCTGAAGAACTGCGGGCCGCGCGGTTATCCGGGGATGGCCGAGGTCGGCAACATGGGCCTGCCGCCGAAGCTGCTGCGGCAGGGCGTGAAGGACATGGTGCGGATCTCCGACGCGCGGATGAGCGGTACCGCATACGGTACGGTCGTGCTGCACGTCGCGCCGGAGGCGGCCGCGGGCGGCCCGCTCGCGGCGGTGCGCAACGGCGACTGGATCGAACTGGATTGCGAGGCCGGCACGCTGCATCTCGACATTCCGGACGACGAACTGCAGCGCCGGCTCTCCGACGTCGATCCGGCGGCCGCGCCGGGCGTCGCCGGGCAGGCGGGCAAGGGCGGCTATGCGCGGCTGTATCTCGATCACGTGCTGCAGGCCGACGAAGGCTGCGACCTGGACTTCCTGGTCGGCACGCGCGGTGCGGAGGTGCCGAGCCACTCGCACTGAACGCATGGCACGAGGCGACGCGAGGCGGCACGACGCGAAACGACACAGACCGGCGACAACGCCGGCATGCACATCGATGGAGACAGGATGACGACGACGCAGCACACGTCCGCGGCATCGGCCGCGGCCCCGTCCGGCCCGGCGGCAGCCGTCGACGAACGGCAACTGATGGGACTGCTCACGCGCAGGCTCGTGCCGTTTCTCGCGCTGATCTACGTGGTCGCATATGTCGACCGCACGGTCGTCGGCTTCGCGAAGCTGCACATGAACGCGGCCGTCGGGCTGAGCGACGCGGCATACGGGCTCGGCGCGGGCCTGTTCTTCATCGGCTACTTCCTGTGCGAAGTGCCGAGCAACCTCGCGCTGGGCCGCTTCGGTGCGCGCGTGTGGTTCGCGCGGATTCTCGCGACGTGGGGCGTGATCACGATGGCGATGGCGCTGGTGCGCGGCCCCACGAGCTTCTACGTGCTGCGCTTTCTGCTCGGCGCAGCCGAAGCCGGACTGTATCCGGGCATCCTCTATTTCCTGACGCAGTGGTTTCCGATGCGCGACCGTGCGCGCGTGATCGGACTGCTCGTGCTTGCGCAGCCGGTCGCGGGCATCGTGACCGGCCCGCTCGCCGGCTGGCTGCTGTCGACGCACGGCCTGTTCGGCATGTCGAACTGGCAGACGCTGTTCGTCGCGAGCGGGCTGCCGGCCGTGCTGCTCGTGTGGCCGACGCTGCGCATGCTGCCCGAATCGCCGGAGCGCGCGCGCTGGCTCGACGACGCGCAGCGCCGCTGGATCGCGCGCGAGCTCGCGGCCGACCGCGACACCTACCGGCCCGACGCGCATCGCAATCCGCTCGCGGCGCTGCGCGACCGGCGCGTGCTGCTGCTCGCCGCGCTGTTCCTGCCGTTCCCGCTCTGCATCTACGGGCTGTCGCTGTGGCTGCCGACGATCATCAAGGCGTTCGGCACCGGCGATGCGGCGACCGGGCTGCTGTCGGCGGTCCCGTACCTGTTCGCCGTGGTCGGGCTGCTCGTCGTGCCGCGCCATTCCGATCGGACGCGCGAGCGCTATGCGCACATCGTCGTCGTGTCGGCCGCGGCGGCGCTGACGATGGCGGCCAGCGCGTGGGTGCAGCAGCCCGCGCTGCAGTTCCTGTTCATCTGCCTGACCGCGTTTTCGCTCTATTCGATCCAGGCCGTCGTGTGGGCGCTGCCCGGCGAATTCCTGACGGGCACGAGCGCGGCGGTCGGCATCGCGGCGATCAACTCGCTCGCGAATCTCGGCGGCTACGTCGGGCCGTACGGGATCGGCCTGATCAAGCAGGCGACCGGCAGTCTTGCTGCCGGCCTGTACTTTCTCGCGGCGACGCTGCTGTTCGCCGTGCTGATCACGTTCGCGGTGCGCGCGGCGCTGCGTGCGCCGCAGCGCGCGGGCGACGCGCTCGCGCGCGAATCGCGGCCGCTTTCCGGCTGACAGCCGTTTCGACTGACGCAGGATCCGAACCATGACATCGAGCCGTACGCCGCGTTACCGCGGCATTTTCCCGGTCGTTCCGACGACCTTCACCGAGACCGGCGAGCTCGACCTCGCGAGCCAGAAGCGCGCGGTCGACTTCATGATCGACGCGGGCTCGGACGGGCTCTGCATTCTCGCGAACTTCTCCGAGCAGTTCGCGCTCGCCGACGACGAACGCGACGTGCTGACGCGCACGATCCTCGAGCACGTCGCCGGCCGCGTGCCGGTGATCGTCACGACGTCGCACTACAGCACGCAGACCTGCATCGCGCGCAGCGTGCGCGCCCAGCAGCTCGGCGCGGCGATGGTGATGGTGATGCCGCCGTATCACGGCGCGACGTTCCGCGTGCCCGAAGCGCAGATCCACGCGTTCTACGCGCGCCTGTCGGACGCCTTGTCGATCCCGATCATGATCCAGGACGCGCCCGCGAGCGGCACGGTGCTGTCCGCGCCGTTTCTCGCGCAGCTGGCGCGCGAGATCGAGCACGTCGCGTACTTCAAGATCGAGACGCCGGGCGCCGCGAACAAGCTGCGCGAGCTGATCCGGCTCGGCGGCGACGCGATCGAAGGGCCGTGGGACGGCGAGGAAGCGATCACGCTGCTCGCCGACCTGCACGCCGGCGCGACCGGCGCGATGACGGGCGGTGCGTATCCGGACGGCATCCGCCCGATCCTCGAAGCGCATCGCGAAGGGCGCCACGACGACGCGTTCGCGCGCTACCAGACGTGGCTGCCGCTGATCAACCACGAGAACCGGCAGTCCGGGATCCTGACCGCGAAGGCGCTGATGCGCGAAGGCGGCGTGATCGCGTGCGAGGCGCCGCGGCATCCGATGCCGGCGCTGCATCCGGACACGCGCGCGGAGCTGATCGCGATCGCGCGCCGTCTCGATCCGCTCGTGCTGCGCTGGGCACGCTGAGCAACGAACCAAGGAGCGCACGATGAGCCAAGTCGTTTCGCTGGGTGTCGTGGGGATCGGCAAGATTGCCCGCGACCAGCATTTGCCGGCGATTGCCGCCGAGCCCGGTTTCGCGTTGACCGCATGCGCGAGCCGTCATGCGGAAGTCACCGGCGTGCGGAACTATCCGGATCTGGGCGCGCTGCTGGCCGGCGAACCCGAGCTCGCCGCCGTGTCGCTGTGCGCGCCGCCGCAGGTGCGCTACGCGCAGGCGCGCGCGGCGCTGAACGCCGGCAAGCACGTGATGCTCGAGAAGCCGCCGGGCGCGACGCTCGGCGAAGTGGCCGCGCTCGAGGCGCTCGCGCAGTCGCGCGGCCTCACGCTGTTCGCAACCTGGCATTCGCGCTGTGCGAGCGCGGTCGAACCGGCGCGCGCATGGCTCGCGACGCGCGAGATCCGCGCGGTGCAGGTGCGCTGGAAGGAGGACGTGCGACGCTGGCATCCGGGGCAGCAATGGATCTGGGAGCCGGGCGGCCTTGGCGTGTTCGATCCGGGCATCAACGCGCTGTCGATCGTCACGCGGATTCTGCCGCGCGAGCTCGTGCTGCGCGAGGCGACGCTCGTCGTGCCGAGCGACACGCAGACGCCGATCGCGGCCGAGCTCGAATGCGCGGATACCGAGGGCGTGCCCGTGCATGCGGAATTCGACTGGCGCCACGGCCCGGTCGAGCAGTGGGAGATTGCGGTCGACACGGCCGACGGCGTGCTCGCGATCAGTGCGGGCGGCGCGAAGCTGTCGATCGCGGGCGAGCCGGTCGAAGTCGGGCCGGCGCGCGAGTATCCGGCGCTCTATGCGCAGTTTCATGCGCTCATCGCGCGCCGCGAAAGCGACGTCGACGTGCGGCCGCTGCGGCTCGTCGCCGACGCGTTCCTGTTCGGCCGCCGCGTCGACACCGAAGCGTTCGGCCGCTGAGCGCGGCGGCCGCACGCGCATCATGTTCGAGAACCACCACACACGCAGAGTCATACAAGGAGACAAAGACATGTTTCGCACGAATCGCAGAACCCTGTTGCGCGCGCTGCTGGCGGCGCTGTGCATCGCGCCGCTGGGCATGCAGGGCACGGCCCGCGCCGATGCGCCGCTGAAGATCGGCTTCCTCGTCAAGATGCCCGAGTAGGCCTGGTTCATCAACGAACAGAACGCGGCGGCCGCGCTCGGTCAGAAGGAGAATTTCTCGGTCGTGAAGATCGGTACGCCGGACGGCGAAAAGGTGCTGGCCGCGATCGACAACCTCGGCTCGCAAGGCGCGCAGGGCTTCGTGATCTGCGCGCCCGACGTGCGGCTCGGGCCGGCGATCGCCGCGCGCGCGAAGCGCTACAACATGAAGTTCGTGACCGTCGACGACCAACTCGTCGATTCGACCGGCAAGCCGCTCGCGAACGTGCCGCATCTCGGCATGTCGGCGACGAAGATCGGCAACCAGGTCGGCCAGGCGATCGCCGACGAGATGAAGCGGCGCGGCTGGAAGCCGGAGGAAGTCGGCGCGCTGCGCATCACGAACTACGAACTGCCGACCGCGAAGCTGCGCACCGACGGCGCGACGCAGGCGCTGCTTGCGAACGGCTTCCGCAAGGAGAACATCTTCGACGCGCCGCAGAAGACGACCGACGACGAAGGCGGCTTCAGCGCGGCGGCACCGGTGCTCGCGCGTCACCCGAACGTGAAGAAGTGGGTGATCTACGCACTGAACGAGGAAACCGTGCTCGGCGCCGTGCGCGCGACCGAACAGCTGCACATTCCGGCGGCCGACGTGATCGGCGTCGGCATCAACGGTGCGGGCGAGGCGTTCGCGGAATTCCAGAAGAAGGAACCGACCGGCTTCTTCGGGACGATCGCGGTCAGCTCGACGAATCACGGCAAGGAAAGCACGCAGAACCTCGTCGACTGGATCCGCAACGGCAAGATGCCGCCCGCCGATACGCAGACGAGCGGCAAGCTGATGACGCGCAGCAACTGGCAGGCGGTGCGCGCCGAGCTCGGCATCTGAGCGGCGCGAGCGAGGACGCGATGACGACGCAGACGATGACGGCCGCCGCCCCTCCCGCCGCGGCTGCGGCGCCCGTGCAGCGCGATGCGCTGCTCGCGCTCGACGGGATCACGGTCAGCTTTCCGGGCGTGCGTGCACTCGACGGCGTGTCGCTGTCGGTGCGCGCCGGCGAAGTGCACGGGTTGATGGGCGAGAACGGCGCCGGCAAGTCGACGCTGCTGAAGGTGTTGTCCGGCGTGAACCAGCCGCAGGCCGGCACGCTGACGCTGAACGGCGAGGTGCAGCGCTTCGCGTCGACCCGCGCGGCGCTCGAAGCGGGCATCGCGATCATCTATCAGGAACTGCATCTGGTGCCCGAGCTGACGGTCGCCGAGAACCTGATGCTCGGGCAGTTGCCGAGCCGGCTCGGCGTGGTCGACGAACGCACGCTCGCCGCGCGCGCGCTCGACGCGCTCGAACGCCTTGGCGAACGCATCGATCCGCACGTGCCGGTGAAGTACCTGTCGATCGGTCAGCGCCAGATGATCGAGATCGGCAAGGCGCTGATGCGCGATGCGCGCGTGATCGCGTTCGACGAACCGACGAGTTCGCTCTCGGCGCGCGAAACCGCCCAACTGTTCCGGATCATCCGCGCGCTGCGCGCGGACGGCCGCGCGATCATCTACGTCACGCACCGCATGGAGGAAGTCGACGCGCTGTGCGACCGCGTGACGGTGTTTCGCGACGGCCGCAAGATCGAGACGTTCGAGTCGGTCGCCGATCTCGACCGCGACCGGCTGATCGGCTGCATGGTCGGGCGTTCGATCCAGGACGTCTACGGCTATCGGCCGCGCCCGGCCGGCGACGTGCTGCTCGAAGCGAAGGGGCTGATGGGGCCCGGCCTCGCCGAGCCCGTGTCGTTCGCCGCGCGCCGCGGCGAGATCGTCGGCTTCTTCGGGCTCGTCGGCGCGGGTCGCTCGGAGCTGATGAAGCTGCTGTACGGCGCCGCACGGCCGAGTGCCGGACACGTCGAGCTGAACGGGCGGCGCGTCGCGTTCGCGAGCCCGCGCGACGCGGTGCGTGCCGGCATCGCGCTGTGCCCGGAGGACCGCAAGCAGGAAGGGATCGTCGCGATCGCGTCGGTGGCCGACAACCTCAACATCAGTGCGCGCCGGCATTTCAGCCCCGCGCGGATGCTGCTCGACGCGCGGCGCGAACGCGAGCTCGCGCAGCGCTATATCGAGCGGCTCGCGATCAAGACGCGCGACGGCGACACGCCGATCGGCGCGCTGTCCGGCGGCAACCAGCAGAAGGTCGTGCTTGCGCGCTGGCTGGCCGAGCGCATCGACGTGTTCCTGATGGACGAGCCGACGCGCGGCATCGACGTCGGCGCGCGCGCCGAAATCTACAACCTGTTCTACGAACTCGCGGAAGCGGGCCGCACGGTGATCCTCGTCTCGAGCGATCTCGCCGAGGTGATCGGCGTGTCGGACCGGATCGTCGTGATGAAGGAAGGGCGCATCGCCGGCGAAGTCGCGAAGGCGCAGGCGACGCCCGATACGCTGATCAAGCTCGCGCTGCCGCGCTGACGGATGCGCGAACGCGTGACAAACGGAATGCAATGACATGAGCCAGGCGATGCAACCCCAACAGACTTCCCCGTCCCCCGACGCGGCCGCCGTCCCCGTGCGCGCACGCGGCGGCGTGTGGCAACTGATCAACCGCTCCGGCATCGTGATGGTGTTCGCCGTGCTGTTCGCGACGCTGTCGCTGACCGTGCCGGACTTCCTCACGCCGCGCAACATCCAGGGCCTGCTGCTGTCGGTCACGCTGATCGGCTCGATCGCCGTGACGATGATGTTCGTGCTCGCGCTCGGCGAAGTCGACCTGTCGGTCGCGTCGATCGTCGCGTTCTCGGGCGTCGTCGCCTCGACGCTGATCACGGCGACGCACAGCGTCGTGCTCGGCATCGCGGCCGGCGTACTCGCGGGCGGCGCGGTCGGCCTCGTCAACGGCGTGCTGATCGCGCGCTGGCGCATCAACTCGCTGATCGTCACGCTCGCGATGATGGAGGTCGTGCGCGGCCTCGCGTTCATCACGTCGAACGGCGACGCGGTGATGATCTCCGAGGAGCGCTTCTTCGATCTCGGCGGCGGCTCGTTCCTCGGCATCTCGTATCCGATCTGGAGCAACATCGTCGGCTTCGTCGTGTTCGGCTTCCTGCTGCGCAAGACGGTGTTCGGCAAGAACGTGCTCGCGGTCGGCGGCAACGGCGAGGCCGCGCTGCTCGCGGGGCTGCCGGTGATGCGGATCAAGATCACCGTGTTCGTGCTGCAAGGGCTCGTGACCGGCTTTGCGGGCGTGATGCTCGCGTCGCGGATGAGCCTCGGCGATCCGAAGACCTCGGTCGGCCTCGAGCTCGGCGTGATCTCGGCGTGCGTGCTCGGCGGCGTGTCGCTGACGGGCGGCGTCGCGACGATTTCCGGCGTGCTCGTCGGCGTGCTGATCATGGGCTCGGTGCAGGACGCGATGAGCCTGCTGAACGTGCCGACCTTTTACCAATATCTGATACGCGGCGGAATTCTGTTGCTCGCGGTGCTGTTCGACCAGTATCGTCGCAACCAGCGGCGCGCGATGAAGATCTGAGCGTGCGCGCCGCCTGAGCATCGATTATCGGGAGACGGCATGCAACAGAATCCACCGGCCGAGGCGGCTTCGCTGCTGGCCGACTGCCGCAACGCGCTCGGCGAGGGCGCGACGTGGTGCGACGCAACGAATACGCTGTACTGGACGGACATCGAAGGCGCGCGGCTGTGGCGCTGCCGCGCGGACGGCTCCGCGCTCGCGCAGTGGCCGATGCCCGAGCGTCTCGCCTGCTTCGCACTGACCGACGATCCGGACGTGCTGCTCGTCGGGCTCGCGACGCACCTCGCGCTCTTCGATCTGCGCAGCGGCGCGTTGACGCGGATCGTCGACGTCGAGCCTGACCTGCCGACGCGCCTGAACGACGGCCGCTGCGATCCGTTCGGCGCGTTCGTGTTCGGGATGAAGGACGAAGGCGGCGAGCCGCCGCGCGCGGTCGGCGGGTTCTACCGGCTCGGTTCCGACCTCGCGCTGGAGCGGCTCGCGCTGCCGCCGGCCGCGATCGCGAACAGCATCGCGTTCTCGCCCGACGGCACGAAGATGTACTTCTGCGATTCGATGGTGCGCGAGATCTTCGTCGGCGATTACAGCCGTGCGGGCGTGTCCGGCGTGCGGTCGTTCGCGCGTCTGACCGATCCGGACGGCGATCCGGACGGGGCGACGGTCGACCGCGACGGCGGGCTGTGGAGTGCGCAGTGGGGCGGACGGCGCGTCGTGCGTTACGGCCCCGACGGCATCGAGACCGAGCGCGTCGACGTGCCGACCGCACAGCCGAGCTGCCCGGCGCTCGACGGCGAAGGCCGGCTCTACGTGACGAGCGCGCGCGTCGGCCTTGCCGACGACGCGCTTGCCGACGATCCGCACGCCGGCGGCGTGTTCGTCGCGGCGGCGCGGCATGCGGGGCTGCCGACCGCGCGATTCGCGCTGAAGCGCGGCGTCGGTACCTGATCGCGCGACGCGGCGGCGCGCGCGGCGATCGCCGTGCCGCCGCGCGTCTTGCTTCGCTGCCGGTGCGTCGTGCACCGCACACTTTCATTCCTCGCGCCGCGCCGAGGCACAACGGCGACAAATACGGCGCCGAACACGTCGCCGAAAACCGCACGTCGTCCTCGCACCGCGCATCCGCATCGCGACTCCCGTTTTCCGCGAAACCGCTCGTCCTCGATCGTCCCACCGGCGCCCGCCGTCGCTCGCGCATGCCTGCGGCGCCGCGTCCGAGACGGCACGCCGCGCCGCGTTCGCACCCGTTTAGGGGTTTGTCCGGACGCGCGTCCAATCCGCTTTACATATCAGGCTACCTGATAGTAAATTGGCGGCGAGTCGCAACGGGCGGCGCTGTCATTGGAGAACGAAGATGAGTTACGAAGGTCGCTGGAAAACCGTGAAAGTCGCCGTCGAGGGCGGGATTGCGTGGGTGACGCTGAATCGTCCCGAGAAGCGCAACGCGATGAGCCCGACGCTGAACGCGGAAATGATCGACGTGCTCGAAGCGATCGAACTCGACCCCGAAGCGCAGGTGCTCGTGCTGACCGGCGAAGGCGACGCATGGACGGCCGGGATGGATCTGAAGGAGTATTTCCGCGAAGTCGACGCAGGCCCCGAAATCCTGCAGGAAAAGATCCGCCGCGACGCGAGCCGCTGGCAGTGGCAGCTGCTGCGCATGTACGCGAAGCCGACGATCGCGATGGTCAACGGCTGGTGCTTCGGCGGCGGCTTCTCGCCGCTCGTCGCCTGCGATCTCGCGATCGCGGCCGACGAGGCCGTGTTCGGACTGTCCGAGATCAACTGGGGCATTCCGCCGGGCAATCTGGTCAGCAAGGCGATGGCCGATACGGTCGGTCATCGTCAGGCGCTCTACTACATCATGACCGGCGACACGTTCACGGGCCAGCAGGCCGCGCAGATGGGCCTCGTCAACAAGAGCGTGCCGCGCGCGCAGCTGCGCGACGAAGTGCGTGCGCTCGCCGCCAAGCTGCTCGACAAGAACCCGGTCGTGATCCGCAACGCGAAGCACGGCTTCAAGCGGTGCCGCGAACTGACGTGGGAGCAGAACGAGGACTACCTGTACGCGAAGCTCGACCAGGCCAACTATCGCGATCCGGAAGGCGGCCGCGAGCAGGGGCTCAAGCAGTTCCTCGACGAAAAGAGCATCAAGCCCGGCCTGCAGGCGTACAAGCGCTGAGCGGCGACGCGGCGCAACCCGACCTGGGCGGAAATTGAGCGGAGACAGCGAAATGCACGAAGTGAGTTTGTTGATCGACGGCGTGTCGCGCGGCGCGTCGGACGGCGCGACGTTCGACCGGATCGATCCGGCGACCGGCCAGATCGCCTCGCGCGCGGCGGCCGCGACGCTCGCCGATGCGGATGCCGCGGTCGCGGCCGCCGCGCGCGCGTTTCCCGGATGGGCGGCGCTCGCGCCGACCGAACGTCGCCGCCGGCTGCTCGCGGCGGCCGACGCGATGGACGCGCGCGCCGGCGAGTTCATCGAGATCGGCCGCGCGGAAACGGGCGCGATGGCGAACTGGTACGGCTTCAACGTGATGCTCGCGGCGAACATGCTGCGCGAGGCCGCCGCGATGACCACGCAGATCGACGGCGCCGTGATTCCGTCCGACGTGCCGGGCAGCCTCGCGATGGCCGTGCGCCAGCCGTGCGGCGTCGTGCTCGGCATCGCGCCGTGGAATGCGCCCGTGATCCTCGCGACGCGCGCGCTTGCGATGCCGCTCGCCTGCGGCAACACGGTCGTGCTGAAGGCGTCCGAAGGCTGCCCCGGCGTACACCGGCTGATCGGCAGCGTGCTGCACGACGCGGGGCTCGGCGACGGTGTCGTCAACGTGATCACGCACGCGCCGCACGACGCCCCGCCGATCGTCGAGCGGCTGATCGCGAATCCGGCCGTGCGGCGCGTCAACTTCACGGGCTCGACGCGCGTCGGCCGCATCGTCGCGACGCTCGCCGCGCAGCATCTGAAACCCGCGTTGCTCGAACTCGGCGGCAAGGCGCCGGTGCTCGTGCTCGACGACGCCGATCTCGATGCGGCCGTCGACGCGGTCGCGTTCGGCGCGTTCTTCAACCAGGGGCAGATCTGCATGTCGACCGAGCGCGTGATCGTCGATCGCAAGGTCGCCGATGCGTTCGTCGACAAGCTCGTCGCGAAGGCGCGCACGCTAAAGGCCGGCAACCCGGCCGCGCCGGGCGTCGTGCTCGGCACGCTCGAAAGCGAAGCGGCGGCGCAGCGGATCGCGGCGCTCGTCGACGACGCGCGCGCGCACGGCGCCGCGTTGCCGCTCGGCTGCAAGGTGGACGGCGCGGTGATGCAGCCGACGATCGTCGACGGCGTCACGCGCGACATGAAGCTCTACGCGGACGAATCGTTCGGGCCGGTCGTGACCGTGCAGCGCGTCGACGACGACGAGGCCGCGCTCGCGGCCGCGAACGACAGCGAATACGGGCTGTCGGCGGCCGTGTTCAGCCGCGACATCGCGCGCGCGATGCAGCTCGCGAAGCGGATCGAATCGGGTATCTGCCACATCAACGGGCCGACCGTGCACGACGAGGCGCAGATGCCGTTCGGCGGCGTGAAGGCGAGCGGCTACGGACGCTTCGGCAGCAAGGCGTCGATCGCCGAATTCACGGATCTGCGCTGGATCACGGTGCAGACTGCGCCGCGGCATTACCCGATCTGACGATCGGCACGGGCTGCGCGCGTCGCAGCCGCGATCACGATACAACGACGTTCCGGCCGAGCGCAGGCGCACGCGCGCCGGAACCGCACGGAGACAAGACTTGGAAGCGGACCCGACCCAATCGCGCGGCGACGCGGCCGCGCAGACCGTTCCCGCCGGCTACCGGCCGGTCGCGATCGGCACGGCGCCGCCGGAGATCGTGCAGCGCGACGGCTGCTGGTATCTGCGCGCGGCGACGCCGCTCGGCGCGTATCCGCGCCGGCTCACCGACCGGCTCGTCGGCGGCGCGCAGGCGCATCCGGACCGCTGGCTCGTCGCGAGGCGCGGCGCGGACGGCGCGTGGATCGGCATCACGTATGCGCAGATGCTCGAACGCGCGCGCGCGATCGGCCAGGCGCTGCTCGATCGCGGCCTGTCGGTCGAGCGGCCGGTCGCGATCCTGTCCGGCAACGATCTCGAGCATCTGCAGATCGCGTTCGGCGCGATGTGGGCCGGCATTCCGTATGCGCCGCTGTCGCCCGCGTATTCGCTCGTGTCGAGCGACTACGGCAAGCTGCGTCACGCGCTCGCACTGCTGACGCCGGGGCTCGTCTTCGCGTCCGACGGCGACGCCTACCGCGCGGCGCTCGATGCAGCGGTGCCGGCCGACGTCGAACGCGTGATCGTGTCGGCGCGCGACGGCATGCCGGGCGCGACGCGCTTCGCGTCGCTGCTCGATACGGTGCCGCGCGACGTCGATGCGGCGCACGACGCGGTGACGGGCGACCGGATCGCGAAGTTCCTGTTCACGTCGGGTTCGACGCGGCTGCCCAAGGCGGTGCCGACCACGCACCGGATGCTGTGCAGCAACCAGCAGATGCTCCTCGAAACGTTTCCGCAGTTCGGCATCGAGCCGCCGGTGCTGGTCGACTGGCTGCCGTGGAATCACACGTTCGGCGGCAGCCACAACGTCGGGATCGCGCTCTACAACGGCGGCACGCTCTACATCGACGACGGCAAGCCCGTTGCGGGCAAGTTCGACGAGACGCTGCGCAACCTGCGCGAGATCGCGCCGACCGTCTATTTCAACGTGCCGAAGGGCTGGGAAGAACTGATCGCCGCGCTCGAAACGGACGCCGCGCTGCGCCGCACGTTCTTTTCGCGCGTGAAGCTCTATTTCTTCGCCGGCGCGGGGCTGTCGCAGGCCGCGTGGGATCGCCTCGAGCGCGTGACGCTCGCGCACTGCGGCGAGCGTATCCGGATCATGGCGGGGCTCGGGATGACCGAGGCCGCGCCGTCATGCATGTTCACGACCGGACCGTTCTCGGCGGCCGGTTACATCGGCCTGCCGGCGCCGGGCTGCGACGCTAAGCTCGTGCCCGTCGACGGCAAGCTCGAGGCGCGCTTTCGCGGGCCGAACGTGATGGCCGGCTACTGGCGCGCGATCGATGCGGACGCGCGCGACGTGTTCGACGACGAGGGCTATTACCGCAGCGGCGACGCAGTGCGCTTCGTCGATCCGCAGCGGCCCGAGATCGGGCTGATGTTCGACGGCCGCATCGCGGAGGATTTCAAGCTGTCGTCGGGTACGTTCGTCAGCGTCGGGCCGATGCGCGCGCGCATCATTTCGAACGGCGCGCCGTACGTGCAGGACGCGGTCGTGACGGGGATGAACCGCGACGATGTGGGCGTGATGATCTTTCCGCGCATCGAGGATTGCCGCCGTCTCGCGGGTGCCGCGCCCGATGCCGACGTGCAGGCGGTGCTGCGCGCGCCGGCCGTGCGCGCGTTCTTCGCCGAGTTGCTCGCGCGGCTGAACCGCGACGCGACCGGCAGCGCGACGCTCATCACGCGGCTGCGGATTCTCGACGAACCGCCGTCGCTCGATCTCGGCGAAGTCACCGACAAGGGGTCGATCAATCAGCGCGCGGTGCTTGCGCATCGTGCGGCGCTGGTCGAGGCCATGTATGCGGCCGATGCGCGCGACGATGCGGAAGCGGGGCTGATCTTTGCCGACATCGAGCGCATTGCGCGACACGGCTGAAGCTGCACGCGCGGATGCCGTTGCGCGGTGCGCGCTGCGTTGCATGTCGCAACGCGTGCACCGCGCGGTGTCGGCGCGCGGCGTTTGCCGCGAAACGTAGCGGCCGCACGTCGGCCTGCGCGGCTCGCGCCGCGCGGCCGTCTCACAGATCGAGCACGAGCATCGGCGTGCGCGCGCGCGAACAGCACGGCAGCATCTGATCGTTCGCCGCCCGTTCGTCGTCGGTCAGGTAGACGTCGCGATGATCGGGCGTGCCGGACAGCACGCGCGTGAGGCACGTGCCGCAGACGCCTTGTTCGCACGACACGGGCACCTCGATCCCGCAGCCGCGCAGCGCTTCGACGATCGTCATACCGGCCGGCACGTCGACGACGCGGCCCGATTGCGCGAGCGATACCTGGAACGGGCCATCGGCCGTTGCTGCTGCCGACGTTTCGCTTTCGCCGCCTGCACCTACGTCGGCAGCGCCTAAGCCGGCCGCGCCTAAGCCGGCCGCGCCTACGCCGGCAGCGCCAAAGTACTCCCGATGCACGTTCGCCGGATCCCACCCGGCCTGCGCAGCCGCGCCGAGCACCGCCGCGATGAACCCGGCCGGCCCGCACACGTACAGATGCGTATGCGCATGGGGCTTGCCGAGTACCTGCGCGAAATCGATGCGCTGCCCGGCAGGCGCATCGTCGAACCACAGCCGCGTGCGCGCGTTCAGCGGCGGCGTATCGAGCCGGTCGACGAACGCCGCGCGCGCCGGTTCGCGCGCGCAGTAATGCAGTTCGAACGACCGCCCGGTCTCGGCCAGATGCAGCGCCATGCTGAGCAGCGGCGTGATGCCGATGCCGCCCGCGAGCAGCACGCTGTGCGCGGCATGTGGATCGAGCGGGAAGTGATTGCGCGGCTCGCCGATCTCGAGCGTCGTGCCGGGCTCGCACGCATGCATCGCGATGGAGCCGCCGCGCGATTCGCGCTCGCGCAGCACGCCAAGCCGGTAGACGCCCGCCTCCGACGGGCTGTTGCACAGCGAATACTGGCGAACGAGTCCGCCGAGATGGACGTCGATATGCGCGCCGGCCGTGAACGGCGGCAACGCGGCGCCGTCGGCCGGCCCGAGTTCGAACATGCAGATGTCGGTCGCGACGGGAAGCTTGTGAAGAAGCGTGACTTTCATGGCAACGGTCAATGAGGGCGCCGCGCCGCGCGTGCGCGCGAACGCGGCGCGAGGGTCAGCACGACAGCGCGGCAGCGCGCTCCTGTTCGATGAGGCGGTCGAGCACGCGGCGCGACTGCACGCCGCCCGCATCGATGTTCAGCTTCAGCAGCGGACGGTCCGGCCAGCGCAGCAGGTTGCGCTGCTGCGCCTCGAGCATGTCCAGATCCTCGGCAAAGATCGCGCCCTGGCCCTTGCGGATCGTCTCGGTCAACGCGCGATCGTCGACCGCGAAGCTGCGTGCCATCCCCCAGAAGTACCAGATCGACGTCTCGGTCTCGGGCGTGATGAAGTCGACGACGATGCTCGACACCTTGTCGCGCGGGTCGGCGTGATAGCCGCCTTTGCCCGCATGCGCGACGCCCACCTCGATCATTACGTGGCTCGGCGGCGTGAAGTGGCAGATCTGCCAGCGATCGCAGCGCACGTCGTCGGCGAGCCCGTTGCCGCGCAACGCGGCGGCCCAGAACGGCGGTGGCACGATGCCTTCCATGAAGCGGCTCGTCGTCACCGTGTCGCCGTCGACCTTCGTCGTCGGCGGCGCTTCCTCGATCTCCGGCTGGCCGATGCTCGACGCATGCACGTAGGTCTCGTGCGTGAGGTCCATCAGGTTGTCGATCATCAGCCGGTAGTCGCAGTCGATGTGATAAAGGCCGCCGCCGTATGCCCAGCCCGGATCGTCGGCCCAGTGCAGCGGGTGGATCGTCGCCGGATCGGCGCGGCCCGGATCGCCCGGCCACACCCACACGAAGCCGTAGCGCTCGACGGCCGGATAGCGGCGGATCGCCGGAATGCCGCCGACGCGCTGGCACGGCATGCTCGTGCACTTGCCGTCCGCGCCCATCGTCAGCCCGTGATAGCCGCAGACGAGATGGCCGTCGCGCACGGTGCCGAGCGACAGCGGCGCGCCGCGATGCGGGCAGAAATCCTCGAGCGCGGCGACCGTGCCCTGCCCATCGCGAAAGAACACCATGCGCTCGCCGCAGATCTGCCGGCCGAGCGGCTTGCTCGCGAATTCGTCGGGCGTACACGCGACATACCAGGCGTTTTTCAGGAACATGCGTCTCCTCCAGGGCGTGCTTGCACGCCATGTTCGTCTTCGGAAAAGCGGCGCGTCGCGCGCCGCACGAGAAAATGCCGCGCGCCGCTCAGCCGGCGTCGCGACGGATCAGGTTGCCGCCCGCGAGCTTCGTCATCGCCCGCTGGTTGTCGAGCACGCGCCGCAGGTTGTCGTGCGCGATCTGCGCGTGCTCGCGCATCAGGGCTTCGGCCCGCGCGCCCTGGCGGCGCGCGATCGCATCGAGCACGGCGCGATGCTGCGCCTGCGCAACGACGAGCGTTTCGCGTGCACGCGGATCGAGCGACTGCACGACGACGAACGCGCTCGCCGACGCGAACGGCAGCGTCGCGACCTTGTCGATCTGCCGCGCGACGACGTCGCTGCCCGCCGCGCCGGCGAGCAGGCGGTGAAAGCGCGCGTTGGCGTCGACGTAGCGCGAGAAGGTTTCGTCGGTCAGCGGGCCGGCCAGCAGTCTGTCGATTTCGTCCGCACACGCATGCAGGCTGCGCAACGTCGACGCCGGCACGCCGCGCTCGGCCGCGAAACGCGCGGCCAGCCCTTCGAGCGTGCCGCGCAGCTCGATCGCGTCGCCGATCTCGCGCGCGGAAAACGCGCGCACCGCAAAGCCGCCGGTCGCGATCGGCTCGATCAGCCCTTCTTCCTGCAGCCGGATCAGTGCCGCGCGCACCGGCGTGCGCGACACGCCGAGCCGCTCGACGACCCACAGCTCGGAGATGCGCTCGCCGGGGCCGAGTTCGCCGCCGACGATGAGCTCGCGCAGCCCGAGCAGCGCGCGGACGGTCTGGGACGGGGACGCGGCAGGGCGCGTGTCGGAAGCGGGCGTGTCGACGGTCGTCATCGGTGGCGGAAAACGTGCGCGCCGCGAGCGATCGCGGCACGATGGGTTATCAGGTTGCTTGATAAAACTGTATACATCGACGAGACGAAATCAAGTGGAATCGCTCGATTTCACGGGTAAACCACGAATGAATGCCGCCGATCGACCGCGCGCTGTATACAGTGTCGCGCACGGCATGCCGCTGCCGGACGCGCGGCGACGCAACGCCCGGCACGACCGCTGTCGGCACGCGCAGCGCGTGAGGTAAGATGGCCCGCGATATCGATTCCGACACGTTCATGAGTTCGACTCCCGTCAAACCGGCCGGCGCGAAACGCGCCGCCCGCGTCACCGAAGCCCGGCCGCGCGTGCGCACGCAGCAGCGGCTGACCTACCTGATCGGCAATCTCGACCGCCTGCTGCGGCGTCAGATGAGCGACGCGCTCGCGCCGCTCGGCGTGACGCTCGCGCAGTACACGGCGCTGTCGGTGCTCGAGGCGCGCGGTGCGCTATCGAACGCGCAGCTCGCGGTGCGCTCGTTCATCACGCCGCAATCGGCGAACGAGGTGATGAGCGCGATGGCCGCGCGCGGCTTCGTCACGCGCGAGGCCGACCCGAGCCACGGCCGCGTGATCCTGCTGCGCCTGACCGACGAAGGCTCGGCGATCCTGCGCGAATGCGAACAGGTGCTGCGCCCGCTCGAGCGCCGCATGCTCGGCGACGACCTGACCGCCGACGACGTCGCGCAGGTCCAGCGCACGCTCGAGCTGTTCGTGCGCAATCTGCGCGACTAAGCGCGACCGTTTCGTCGGCTTCTTCACGGCCCGCTCGGCCGGTTTCCGCGCGCGTTGCGGGTTAACACCGGCCCGTTTCGCACTTGAAATATCAGGTTACCTGTTATTAAATCGTCGCGTCCTTCGATGGAACGACGGTCCGCACGTCAGCACGCCGCGCGGATTTTATTTCGGACATAGAATCAGGCAGCCTGATAAAGCCGATCGTGATCCGGTTACGACAAAGCCCTCGCGCAGGTGCGGTCGCATCGCGTGCGGGTCCAGGTTTGGAGACGACATGGACACTTCCGTTGCCGAGAGGCCGGCCGTCGCGACGACGCTCGGTCTGTGTTTCGCGATCGCGCTGCTCGAGGGGCTCGACTTGCAGTCGGTCGGCGTCGCCGCGCCGCGCATGGCGCATGAATTCGGGCTGACCGTTTCGCAGATGGGCATTGCATTCAGCGCGGGCACGTTCGGGCTGCTGCCGGGCGCGATGCTCGGCGGCTGGCTCGCGGACCGGATCGGCCGCAAACACGTGTTGATTGCGTCGGTATGCCTGTTCGGGCTGCTGTCGATCGCGACCGCGCAGGTATCGAGCTTCGCGATGCTCGTCGCCGTGCGTGCGCTCACGGGGCTCGGGCTCGGCGGCGCGATGCCGAACCTCATCGCGCTGTCGTCGGAGGCCGTCGGCGCGCGCTCGCGCAGCAGCGCGGTCGCCGTCATGTACTGCGGGATTCCGTTCGGCGGCGTGATCGCGTCGCTGATCGGCGTGCTGCTCGCGGGCGACACCGAGTGGCGTCACATCTTCTACGTCGGCGGCGTCGGGCCGCTGCTGCTTGCGCCGCTGTTGATCGCGCTGCTGCCCGAGTCGCGCGCGTTTCTCGACGTCAGCGCGTCGGGCGCCGCGCGCGCGGGCGTGCGCGACACGCTGTTCGGCGGCGGCCGCACCGGCTCGACGCTCGCACTGTGGATCAGCTACTTCTGCACGCTGATCGTGCTGTATTTCCTGCTGAACTGGCTGCCGTCGCTGATGGCCGCGAAAGGGCTCGCGCGCGGGCAGGCCGGCATCGTGCAGATCTTCTTCAACATCGGCAGCGGCCTCGGCGTGCTCGGCATCGGCATGTCGATGGACCGGATGCGGCCCGCGCGCGTCGTCGGCGGCATGTATGCGGGGATCGTGCTGTCGCTTGCCGCGCTCGCGATCGCGCCGGGGCTCATGTGGCTGTCCGTCGCCGCGTTCGCGGCCGGGATGTTCGTCGTCGGCGGCCAGTCGGTGCTGTATGCGCTCGCCGCGATCTACTACCCGACCGCGATGCGCGGCACCGGCGTGGGCTCCGCGGTGGCCGTCGGGCGGCTCGGCTCGGTCGTCGGGCCGCTCGCCGCCGCCGAACTGCTCGCGATGGGCCGCAGCGCGTCGGTCGTGATCGGCGCGAGCATCCCCGTCACGCTCGTCGCCGCGATCGCCGCGCTGCTGCTGATCCGCCGGCCGCACGCGCAGGACTGAGTTCCTTCTTTCAACCCGACGCGCCGTCAGAGCGCGACATCGACGCAGGTCTGGAGACACTCATCATGAAGCACACCAAAGCCTTGCTGGCGGCCGGCGCATGCGCGCTCGCCGCGACCGGCGCGCATGCGCAATCGAGCGTGACGCTGTACGGAATCGTCGACACGGGCGTCGAATTCGTCACGCACGCGAACGCGGCCGGCGATCACGTCGTGCGGATGCCCGCGGTGACGGGCGAGATGCCGTCGCGCTGGGGCATTCGCGGCAACGAGGATCTCGGCGGCGGCTATCAGGCGGTGTTCGTGCTCGAAAGCGGCTTCAACGTGCGCGGCGGCGATCTCGGGCAGGGCGGCCGGTTGTTCGGCCGGCAGGCGTTCGTCGGCCTGAAGGGCGGCTTCGGCACGCTCGCGTTCGGCCGCCAGTACACGATGACGTATCTCGCGCTGCAAGGTGCCGACATCATCGGCCCCGACATCTACGGCCTCGGCTCGCTCGACGCGTATGTGCCGAACGGCCGCGCCGACAACGCGGTCACCTACATCGGCACCTATCGCGGCGTGACGCTCGGCGCCGCGTATTCGTTCGGCCGCGACGGCGCGGGCACCGGCAATTCGCCGGGGCAGGGCACCTGCGCGGGACAGGTGCCGGGCCATGCGGTCGAATGCCGGAACTGGTCGGCGATGCTGAAGTACGACAGCGCGTATTTCGGTGCGGCGGCCTCGTACGAAGAGCAGCGCGGCGGGACCGGTGCGGCCGCGAACTTCTTCGACGGCGTTGCGCCGGTCGCCTTCACGAGCAGCGCGGGCAAGGACGCGCGCGTGCATCTGAGCGCGTATGCGCAAGCCGGCGGCGCACGCGTCGGCGCGGGCTGGATCGGGCGCCGCGTGTCGACCGGATCGCCGGCCGCGGCCGGTGCACATTCCGATCTGTTCTTCGTCGGTGCGTCGTACACGGTGAAGCCTTATCTGATCGTCGACGGCGAAGGCTACCGGATCGTCAACAGCGCGCACGACACGCGCGCGACGATGGCGACGCTGCGCACGACGTATCTGCTGACGAAGCGCACGTCCGTCTATGCGCAGACGTCGTATCTGTGGAACAGCGCGCATGCGCGCTACGCGGTCAGCGGCGGCGGCCCCGGCACGACACCGGGCGAAGGGATGGGGCAGCTCGGCGCGATGGTCGGCGTCAAGCATCTGTTCTGATTCGACGAGCGCGCGAGGACACCATGATGAACCGCAAACTGCTGTGCGCGGCGCCGCTGTCGGCCGCACTGCTCGCCGCGTGCGGCGGCGACGATTCGGTGACGTCCGCACCGACGCATCTGAGCGCCGCGACGCCGGCCGCGATGACGCAGACCTGCGACGCGCTCGCCGCGAAGCTCGCGTACGCGAACACGTCGTTCACGTCGGTGACGACCGCCGCGGCCGGCGCGCTGACCGTCGCCGGCAGGCCGGTTCCCGAGCATTGCGTGATCGCCGGCAAGATGAACGAGCGCGTGAGCGCGGTCGACGGCAACACCTATGCGATCGGCTTCGAGATGCGCCTGCCGAAGGCCTGGAACGGCCGTTTCTTCTATCAGGCGAACGGCGGACTCGACGGCAACGTCGTGACCGCGACCGGCGAAATCGGCGGCGGCGGCCCGCTGACCGATGCGCTCGCGATGGGCTTCGCGGTGATCAGCTCGGATTCCGGGCACAGCGCCGCGCAGAATCCGCTGTTCGGCGTCGATCCGCAGGCGCGCATCGATTACGGCTACGGCGCCGTCGATGCGCTGACGCCGATGGCGAAGCAGGTGATCCGCATCGCATACGGGAAGGCGCCGGACCGCAGCTATTTCGGCGGCTGTTCGAACGGCGGCCGTCACGCGATGGTCACGGCCGTGCGCAACGCAGCCGACTACGACGGGATCGTCGCCGGCGATCCCGGCTTCCATCTGCCAAAGGCGGCGATCGGCGAGATGTACGGCGCGCAGCAGTTCGCGAAGATCGCGTCGGCGACGGGCGCGAACGGGCTGCCGGACATCCGCAGCGGATTCAACGATGCGGAGCGCCGCTTCGTCGGCGCGGCGATTCTCGCCAAATGCGACGCGCTCGACGGCGCGGCCGACGGGATCGTGCAGGACGTCGCCGCATGCCAGGCGCACTTCAGCCTCGACGCCGACATACCGGACTGCGCGAACGGCACGCGCACCGGTGCGTGTCTGACGCCGGCACAAAAGACCGCGCTCGCGAACGTGTTCGCCGGTGCGCGCAACAGCGCGGGCGCCGCGCTCTACGCGAGCTTTCCGTACGATCCAGGCGTGGCCGGCAGCGGCTGGGCCGCGTGGAAGCAGTCGAACTCGATCGCGCTCGATCCGGCCGCGATGGCGTTCACGTTCATGACGCCGCCGAAGCCCGCGTCGACGCTCGCCAACCTGGCCGGTTTCGCGCTCGGCTTCGACATGGACAACGATGCGCCGGCGATTTTCGCGACGAGCGGCGCGTACACGCAATCGGCGTGGTCGTTCATGACGCCGCCCGACGAAACGAACCTCGGCGCGCTGAAGCAGCGCGGTGCGAAGCTGCTCGTGTATCACGGCACCGGCGATCCGGTGTTCTCGTTCAACGACACGCGCGACTGGTATGCACGCCTCGCGCAGGCGAACGGCGGCGATGCGTCGGATTTCGCGCGCTTCTATCCGGTGCCGGCGATGAACCATTGCTCGGGCGGGCCGGCGACCGACCAGTTCGACATGCTGACGCCGCTCGTCGCGTGGGTGGAGCAGGGGCAGGCGCCCGGTGCGATCGTCGCGGCCGCGCGCGATGCGGCGAATCCGGTGCCCAATGCGGAGGTGCCCGCGTCGTGGGGCACGGGGCGTACGCGGCCGCTGTGTCCGTATCCGCAGGTTGCTCGCTATAACGGCTCGGGCGATCTGAATTCGGCGGCGAGCTTCAGTTGCCGCTGAGCGCGCGAGCGGTGCGCGCGGCGGTCCGGCGGTCCGGCGATCGCGCGATCCGGCGACCGGCGACCGGCGACGGACCGGCCGCGCGTGTCGCCGCGCGGTTCAAGCGCTCAGGTCAGCTCGCTCAGGCACGCGTCGAACTCGGCGACGAGCCGGTCGACGTCGTCGGCCGTCGTCTGCGGGCACACGAGCATCATGTTGTGGAACGGCGTGATCAGCACGCCGCGGTTCAACAGGTAGAGATGCACGATGTGCTCGAGCTCGCTGTCGAGCTGCGCGCCGGCGAGCGTGCCGTTGCGCGGCGGTGTCGGTGCGAACTGAAACTCGGTGCGCGCGCCGATGCGTGTCACGCACCACGGCAGCGCGTGTTTCGCGATCGTCTGCTCGAGCCCTGCCGCGAGGCGCGCGGCGAGTTCGAACATGTGGGCATACGCGGCGTCGGTCGCGACCTCGGCGAGCGTCGCGCGCATCGCGTGCATCGCGAGCATGTTCGCCGTCAGCGTCGTGCCTATGCCCGAATGGCCGGGCGGCGCGTTCAGCTTCGCCTGCTTCGCGCGTTCGGCGAATTCGGCGCTGAATCCGTACACCGCGCACGGCACGCCGCCCGCGATCGGCTTGCCGACCACGAGCACGTCCGGCTCGAGATCGTGCGCGACCGCGTAGCCGCCGGGGCCGCTGCTGATCGTGTGCGTTTCGTCGATCACGAGCAGCGTGCCGTGGCGGCGCGTGAGCGCGCGCGCCTCGCGCCAGAAGCCGGGCTCGGGCAGCACCATCCCGATGTTCGTCATCGCGGGTTCCGCGATCACACACGCGACGTCGTCGTGCTTCAGCGCCGCTTCGAGCGCGTCCAGATCGTTGAATTCGACGACACGCGTGTTCGCGAGCAGGTCGTACGATTGCCCGAGCAGGCTGTCGCGCTGCACCGGGCGGCCGTCGACGAGATCGACGAAGACGTCGTCGACGGTGCCGTGATAGCAGCCGTTGAACACGACGATCGTGTTGCGGCCCGTCGCGGCGCGCGCCCAGCGCAGCACGAAGCGGTTCGCATCGCTCGCGCTCAGCGCGAACTGCCAGAACGGCAGGCGGAAGCGGCGCGCGAGCTCGCGCGACACCCACGCGGCGTCCTCGCTCGGCAGCATCGTCGTGTAGCCGCGCGTCGCCTGCTCGGCGAGCGCGCGTGCGACCGGCTCGGGCGCATGGCCGAACATCGCGCCCGTATCGCCGAGACAGAAGTCGACGTAGCGGTGCCCGTCGACGTCGGTAAACGTCGCGCCGCGCGCCTCCTTCACGTACAGCGAAAACGGTGTCGACCAATCCTGCATCCAGTGCAACGGCACGCCGAAAAGCAGATGCTCCGCCGCTTCCGCGGACAGCGCGCGGGAAATCGGCATGGCTTCGGTGAACGCGCGGCGCTCGCGGTCGAACAGCGCGCGGGCGCGGGTGAGGTCGACTCCGTGGCGGGAAGACAAGTGCGGCTCCTGGTTGTGAAGGAGCAGACACGATAGCGTGCGCGGCGGGCCGCTGAACAGGGGCGGAATCACGGGGGCGGACACGAGGCGCCACGCGCGGCAGGCGATGGTTTGTGCGCATAAACATACGACAACGTATGTCGACACAGCGGAAGTCGCCGATGTGAGTGGGCGCACACGTCAGACAGAAGCCCCAGTACAAGCAGGGTAAACGACAAATACATCGAACGCGCGATTCGCGACTAGACTGCTCCAAGTAGTACGACGACATATGAATAATCGGCGTGCCGCCCGGCGCGTCGCCCGCCCTCTATCGATTTGAAGGAGTGTTCATGGCCGCTGCCCGCCACCGTTCGTCTTCGTCCGTTCGTTCGCGCTCGCCGAAGCGCCTGTCGCGCCGCGCCTTCCTCGGCTGGACCGGTGCATTGGCCGGGGGCACGGTGCTCGGCGGCCCGCTCGCGGCCACGCGCGCCTGGGCGGGCAACCTGCCCGCGTCGTCCGCGGTCGACCTGATCTGGGGCGAGCACGGCGCGGCCGCGCGGATCGCCGCGTCGCTCGCGCACGTGTCGCGGCTTGCGTTCCGCGCGCGCGACTTCGACGTCACGCATTACGGCGCGCGTCCGTGCACGACGGTCCCGCAAACGTCGCCGTACACGAACGCCGCGAAATCGCCGGTGAGCCCCGGTGCCGACCGGACGACGGCGCCCGGCGCGTTCGACTCGCGTCCGGCGTTTCTCGCCGCGATCGACGCGTGCGTGCGCGAAGGCGGCGGCCGCGTCGTCGTGCCGCCCGGCAACTGGTATTGCGCGGGCCCGATCGTGCTGCAGAGCAACGTGAACTTCCATCTGAGCGCGAACTGCACGATCTATTTCAGCCCGAACCCGGCCGACTACGCGAAGGACGGCCCCGTCGACTGCGGCGCGAACGGCCGGCTGTACTACAGCCGCTGGCAGGCTAACGACTGCCTGAACTACGGCGCGCCCGTGTACGCGCGCAACGCGGTGAACATCGCGCTGACCGGCGAAGGGCCGACGTCGGTGCTGAACGGGCAGGCGATGACGCCGTTTGCCGGCAGCGGCAACGGCAGCGTGTGCTGGTGGACGTACAAGGGCTCCTCGGGCGCGTACGGCGCGGCGGCGTCGGTGCCGAGCCAGGCGTATGCGAATCCGAACAACGTCGATCTGCGCATCGTCGCGCCCGGCATCCCCGATGCGCTGTACGCGATGCTGACGTCGCCCGTCACGCCGTGGCAGCAGGACCAGAACTATCTGCCCGCGCTCTCGGAAGCCGGCGTGCCGGTCGACAAGCGCATCTTCGGGCTCGGTCATTATCTGCGGCCGTGCATGGTCGAATTCATCGGCTGCACGAACGTGCTGATGGAGAACTACCAGACGCAGAACACGCCGTTCTGGCAGCACCATCCGACCGCGTGCCGCAACGTCGTGATCCGCGGCGTGACGACCAACAGCATCGGCCCGAACAACGACGGCTTCGATCCGGACGCATGCACCGACGTGCTGTGCGAGGACTGCACGTTCAACACCGGAGACGACTGCATCGCGATCAAGTCCGGCAAGAACCGCGACACCGAGTACGGGCCGGCGAAGCGGCATCTGGTGCGCAACTGCACGATGAACAGCGGCCACGGCGGGATCACGCTCGGCAGCGAGATGGGCGGCGGCGTCGAGCAGATCTACGCGACGAACCTGTCGATGCTGAACGCGAACTGGCAGACCAATCCGCTGAACATCGCGATTCGCGTGAAGACGAACATGAATCGCGGCGGCTACGTGAAAGACTTTCACGTGAAGGGCGTGTCGCTGCCGAACGGCGTCACGCTGAAGGGCGGCGGCTACGGCAGCGCGCTGCTCGCGGGCAGCCCGATCAACGCGAGCGTGCCGCTCGGCGTCGTGACGCCGGCCGCCGGCAATCCGTCGGCCGCGCAAGGCGGGATCGTCACGTTCGATTGCGACTATCAACCGGCGAACGACGCCGTGCGCACGCGGGCGCCGGTCGTGCAGAACGTGACGATCGCCGACGTGACCGCGCGCAACGTGACGCTGAACGGCGTGACCGCATCGTGCTTTCAGGCGATCGTCGCGCAGGGGCCGGTCGCATTCGACTACAACGGCGCGTCGCCCGCGCCGACCGTGCAGCCGATCGCCGGCGTAACGATCAGCAACTGCGATTTCGGCACGCCGGTCGCATCGGGCACGCCGACCGTCACGTCGCCGGGCCCGATCTATGCGTTCAACGTGAGCGGGATGACGCTGCGCAACGTCGTGATTGCGGGACAGACGGTCAACACGACGATCACCGATTCGCGTTGATCGTGGCAGCAAGAAGCGGCGAGCGGTCTCGCGCTGCGCGCCGCTGCGCCGATCATGCGATGCGCTTCACCATGTGGTGCTCGTCGTAGAAGCGACCGTCGACGCACAGCGAGCGCGGCTCGGTGCCGAACCGCTCGAAACCGAGCGACGCATAGAGCCGTTCCGCGGTCGCGTTGAGTTCATTCACGCACAGCATTAGCTGCGCGCACTGCCACACGCGTTCGGCATGCCCGATCGCGTGTTCGAGCAGCGACTGCGCGATGCCGCGGCCGCGATACGCGGCGTCGACATACACGCCCCAGATCGTCGCCTTGTGCGCGACCTTCGCGTGCGCGTCGCGTCGCACGCCCGTGCTGCCGACCAGCGTATCGCCGTCGAACGCGCCGAACACGGCTTGCGTGTGCGTCGGCGCGATCTGCGCCGCGAAGGTTTCGACCGGCACGGCCGCGACTTCGTCTTCGGTCGGCAGGAAGGACGTCGGCGACGTGCGGATCGCGGCAATGCGCAGCGACTGGAACGGGGCCGCGTCGGCGGCGTCGAGCAGGCGGATCGTGATCATCGGTCGGTATGCGCGCAAGCGCTTCGAATGTCGGGAGGCGCTGCCCGATAGGCGGCAGCGAACGTCGATGCTAAGCGAAAACGCACGCGCATGCTGAGACGTTGCGCCAGTTCGATGCGGCCTGGCGGAGGAGAGGATGCGGGAGGGCGGTTCGTACGCCGGCGCGGCGCGCGCCATGGTTCGGCGATGCGTGGCGTGAACGATGCCGATGTGAAAGGCTGCTTATGCGTGTTGCGTGCTGCATGTCGCTCGCCTCAACGGCGACCGATGCCCACGAAGCGCGCAAGCGACCGTGCCGGGTTGCGGCACGTCCGTGAAGAATCGTCGTTGCGCGCGCAACCGATCGGCAAACCGGTCGCGCGCGGACCGGACATCAGTAGCGCGACAGCTGGCTGCCGTTGATCTGTACGCGATCGCCAGGGCGCAGGTCGCCCGGCGACTGTACGTCGAACGAGCGCATCGAACCGTCGCTGACCTGCACGTCGATCCGATAGCCGCTCGGCGCCTGCTGCGCGCCCATCTGCTGACCGATCTGATTGCCCGCAACGGCGCCGCCGAGCGCGCCGATCACGGTGGCCGCATCGCGGCCGTGACCGCGGCCGATCTGATTGCCGAGCACGCCGCCGATCAGTGCGCCGACCACGGTGCCCGCGACGCCGGACGGGCCGACCGCGCTGTTGATCGGACGGATGTTCGCAACGGTCCCGTACTGGGTGCCGTAGGCGTTCTGGTACTGGCCGCCATACTGGTTCCCATACTGATTCCCGTACTGATTGCCGTACGGCTGCGACCCGTACTGCTGCTGCGAGTCGTACGGCTGGTTCGGATACGCGGGCTGCACGTAGCCCGGTTGCGTGTAAGCGGGCTGCGCATAGCCGGGCGTCGCATATTGCTGCTGCGGGTAGCCGGGCTGCGCGCCGTACGGACCGTAGCCGGGCGCGACGCACGCGGTCAGCGGAAGCGCCGCGACGGCGACGAGCGACGCAAACAGGACGGTCTTCTTGGAAGGCAGGCGCATCATGGGGTTTCCTGAATCGGCACGTGTTCGCCGACGGATTCCGGGACGGAGGCGAACTGGGCGTGAGTATAAGGAATGGCCCGATGCGCGTCCGGTGCGGCCGGGTAACAACGTGTAAAGTCTGTTGCGGCGTCGCTCCACGCGCGGGCTGCGGGCCGCGCCGGCCGTATGCGCGGCCCTCGCGCATGCATCGCGAAATCGAATGCGCGGCATCGTGACATTTAATTGGCCTCGCGCCGCGCCGTCCGCTATCGTGGCCGCACCCCATCCACGGTCGCGCCGCACCGTCCGACGTTTGCCGTTCGCCCCGGCGTCGCGCCGCGACCTTCGCCCTATCACGAACGATGACCGACCGCCTCTTCACCCATGCCGTCGACGCCGACGGCCAGCCCCTCGAACTGCTCGTGCGCGACGGCCGTTTTGCTGCGATCGGCCGCGACTGCGGCGCCGCGCCCGGCACGGAAACGATCGATCTCGACGGCCGCGTCGTATTGCCCGGCTTCGTCGACGGCCACATTCATCTGGACAAAAGCTTCGTCGGCGACCGCTGGGTGCCGCACGAACCGGTCGACTCGCTGCGCGAGCGGCTCGCGGTCGAGAAGCGTCAGCTCGCGGCCGCGCCGCCGATCACCGAGCGCGCGCATGCGCTGATCGCGCAGGCCGCCGCATTCGGTACGGTCGCGATGCGCAGCCATGTCGACGTCGACGCGACGACGGGCCTCGCGAACCTGCACGCGGTGATGGCCGCGCGCGAACGGTGGCGCGGCATCGTCGACATCGAGCTCGTCGCGTTTCCGCAGGCCGGCGTCGTGTCGTGCGCGGGCACGGCGGAGATGCTCGACGCGGCCGTGCGCGAAGGCGCGGACGTCGTCGGCGGCATCGATCCGACGACGCTCGACGGCGATGCGGACGGCCAGCTCGACATCGTGTTCGGCATCGCCGAGAAGCGCGGCGTGAAGATCGACATTCATCTGCACGAGCCGGGCGACACCGGTATCGCACAACTGTTGCGGATCGCTGCGCGCACGCGTGCGGCGGGCCTCGGCGGGCGCGTGAACGTGAGCCACGCGTATGCGCTCGGCCAGGTCGGCGCCGACGTCGTCGCGCGCACCGCGGCCGCGCTGGCCGACGCCGGCGTGTCGATCATGACGAACGCGCCGGGCGACTGCGCGTTTCCGCCGGTGCTGGCGTTGCGCGACGCGGGCGTGCAGGTGTTCGCCGGCAACGACAACATTCGCGACGCGTGGTGGCCGTACGGCAACGGCGACATGCTGCAGCGCGCGATGCTGATCGGCTATCGGTCGGGCTTCTACACCGACGACGCGCTGCGCGTCGCGCTCGACATGGCGACGCACGCGGGCGCACGCGCCATCGGCCGAGCACGCTACGGGCTCGCGGTCGGCTGCGACGCGACCTTCGTCGCGGTGCGCGCGCCGAACGCAGCGGCCGCCGTCGCCGGCGTGCCCGCCGAGCGCTGGGTCGTGCGTCGCGGCGAAAGCGACCGCGGCGCGCCGTACGCGCCCGCGCTCGATTTCGCGCGATGATGATGCGGACCGGGCGCCCATCGCGCGCCGTCAGCTTGCATTGCACCCGCTCGCACGGCGCTCGACTTCACACTGACCGCACGAGATCGACATGACCTTCTTGCTGATCCGCAATGTCCGCACGGGCGCCGACGACGCGCTCGACATCCTCATCGAAGGCGACCGCGTCGTGCGCACGGGTCCGTCGCTCGATGCGCCGCCCGGCTGCGCGATCGAGGAGGGCGCCGGCGCGATCGCGCTGCCGGGCCTCGTCGAAGGCCACACGCATCTCGACAAGACGCATTGGGGCATGCCGTGGTATCGCAACGCGGTCGGTCCGCGCCTCGTCGATCGCATCGAGAACGAGCGGCACTATCGCGCGACGAGCGGTCACGATGCCGGCGCGGCATCGCTCGCGCTCGCGCGTGCGTTTCTCGCGGCCGGCACGACGCGGATTCGCACGCACGTCGACGTCGATACCGACGCGGGGCTGCGTCATCTGCATCGCGTGCTCGATACGCGCGAGACGTTGCGCGGCCAGGTCGAGATCCAGATCGTCGCGTTTCCGCAGTCGGGCGTGCTGAAGAGGCCCGGTACCGACGCGCTGCTCGCCGACGCGCTCGCGGCCGGCGCCGATCTGCTCGGCGGCCTCGATCCGTGCGCAATCGAAGGCGACCCGGTGAAAGCGGTCGACGTGCTGTTCGCGATCGCGGAACGCTACGGCCGCGGCCTCGACATTCACCTGCACGAGCGCGGCTCGATGGGCGCGTATTCGCTCGACCTGATCCTGCAGCGCACGGCCGCGCTCGGCATGCAGCGCAAGGTGACGATCAGCCACGCGTTCTGTCTCGGCGACATCGCGGAACGCGAGCGCGATGCGCTGCTCGCGCGGATGGCCGAGCTCGGCGTCGCCGTCGTCACGACGGCGCCGGCCGCGGTGCCGGTGCCGTCGGTCCTCGCGTGCCGCGCGGCCGGCGTGACCGTCATCGGCGGCAACGACGGCGTGCGCGACACGTGGACGCCGTACGGATCGCCCGACATGCTCGAGCGCGCGATGCTGATCGCGATGCGCAACGACTTCCGCCGCGACGACGCGCTCGAAGTCGCGCTCGAATGCGTGACGCACGGTGCCGCACGCGGCTGCGGCTTCGACGCTTACGGGCTGCAGCCCGGCGCGCGCGCCGACGTCGTGCTCGTCGATGCAATGACGCTCGCGGAGGCCGTGGTCGCACGGCCGGTGCGGCGGCTCGTCGTGTCGTCGGGGAAGATCGTCGCGCGAAACGGCGCGCTGGTCTGACCTGCGCACGGCGGTGCGCGGCGGCGCGTGCGTGGCCGCACACCGCCTCGCATGCCGCTTTGCGGCACGCGGCTTACTGCTCGTGTTCGAGCATGTCCGCGAGCGTCTTCGTCAGCTCGCGCACCATCGGATCGGCGGTCGGCCGATGCAGGATCGCGACGTCCATGTTCTCGATCGGCGCGAAGCCTTGCGTCGCGGTCAGCACGATGTGCTCGGCCGTCACCGCGCGCGCGGGCAGCACGCTGATCCCGAGCCCGTCGGCGACGGCCGCCTGAATGCCGCTCAGGCTCGACGTCGTGAACGCGATGCGCCAGCGGCGGCCGCGTGCCTCGATCGCCTGGATCATGTCGTCGCGATAGAGCCCGCGCGGCGGAAACGCGACGATCGGCAGCGGGTCGAGATCGATCGACGGATGCTTCGCGCTGTCGATCCAGCGCAGTTTCTCGGGCCAGCGCGCGACCGCTTCGCGGCTGTCGCGCCGCTGCTTGATCAGCACGAGATCGAGTTCGCCGCGATCGTACGCGGCGCTGACGTCGCGGCTCAGCCCGCACGTCACTTCGAGTTTCACTTGCGGATGGGCGCGCTTGAACGCGGCGAGCGCGTGCGTCGTGCGGCCCGCCGCGAAATCGTCCGGCACGCCGAGCCGGATGGTGAGCGCCACCGTCGCACCGGCCAGCACTTCGAGCATCTCGTCGTTCAGCGCGAGCATCCGCCGCGCATAGCTGAGCACGGTCACGCCCGCATCGGTCGGCCGCACGTCGCGCGTGCCGCGATCGAGCAGGCGATGCCCCGCGATTTCCTCGAGTCGCCGCACCTTCTGGCTCACCGTCGACTGCGTCGAGTGCAGCCGCGCGGACGCGGCCGTAAAGCTGCCGCAATCGGCGACCATCACGAGCGCGCGAAGCAGATCGAGGTCGAACAAAGGTCTATTCATTTCTGCACTTCTGGTGGGGCGAGCATTGCGTTTCCGAATGCGGGGGACGACTTTTAACATGCGCCGCCACGCCCGGCAATCGCGGTTTCGCCGGAGCGGGCGCGATTGCTCGCGGGCGGTATAGACATCTGTCGCAAGCCGGCAGCCGAAAAAAACCGGGAGTGCGCTGTCGAACAGAGGGCAGGGTAAACATGGAAAGTGCGACTAAGTCCCGCTCAAGTTCGGATAACAAACGCCAATCAATCCGACTTCCCGCACGCGACCGAACGCTCGTCGCATAGAGCCGCGCGCGGGCGCGTCGCTCCCGTCTTGCGCACCGAAAATCGGCGGTCTAGACTGCGCCGCACGTCATCGAAGTCCCCTGTTTCGCGCACCGCGCCGGCATCCGGCGCGGCGTATCCACCGGACGTCGCGCGCCTGCGCGCCGCGTCGAGACCCAAAGGATCTGCCATGAACCGGATTGCCAAGCTTCTCGCCACTGCACTCGCCTGCGCGCCGCTCGTGTCGTTCGCGCACGACACGTCGACGATCCGCTGGGGCATCGACCCGACGTATCCGCCGTTCGAGGCGAAACAGCCGGACGGCTCGCTGACCGGCTTCGACATCGACCTGCGCGACGCGATCTGCGTGCAGCTGCATGCCAAATGCGTATGGGTCGAGCAGAACTTCGACGGGATGATTCCGGCGCTGCGCGCGCGCAAGTTCGACGTGATCATGTCGGCGATGACGGCAACCGAAGAACGGCTGAAGCAGATCGACTTCTCGAACAAGCTCTACGCGTCGCCGGCCGCGCTGGTCGCGCCGGCCGGCTCGAAGCTGCAGTCGACGGCTGCGTCGCTCGCGGGCAAGCGCGTCGGGATCATCCAGGGCACGACGCAGGACATGTACGCGAAGGCCGAATGGGCGCCGAAGGGCGTGACGATCGTCACGTACCAGAACCAGGACCAGGTGTATCAGGATCTCGTGAACGGCCGCCTCGACGCGACGTTCCAGGACAAGACGCAGGCCGGCTATTCGTTTCTGAAGACCGAGCGCGGCAAGCACTTCGCGTTCGCCGGCGACGACATCACCGACTCGCGGATCACGGGCTTCGGCGTCGCGATGGGGCTGCGCAAGGGCGATGCGGCGCTCAAGTCGCGGCTGAACGACGCGATCGCGGCGATTCGCGCGAACGGCACCTACCAGAAGATCGCCGCGAAATACTTCGACTTCGACATCTACGGCGCAAAGCAGTAAGCGGCGCGCATTCAACCGACTGCAGGCAGATCATGACGACGAGCATCTCCGAGCGTGTCGCGCAAGCCGTGACGCCCGACCTGATCGAAGCGTTCCGCACCGATGGCGCGGTATGCATCCGCGGCATCTTTTCGCCGGACGAAGTGGCCGCGCTGCGCGCCGGCATCGACGAGAACCTCGCGCATCCGAGCGCACGCGCGAAGGTCGCGAGCCGCCCCGACGATCCGGGCTGGTTCTTCGAGGATTTCTGCAACTGGCAGCACAACGACGCGTATCGGCAGTTCATCGTGCGTTCGCCGGCGCCGTCGGTCGCGGCCGCGCTGATGGGCACCGCGACCGTGCGGCTGCATCACGACCATCTACTCGTGAAGGAGCCCGGCACGCGACAGCGCACGCCGTGGCATCAGGATCAGCCGTACTACAACATCGAAGGCGACGACAACGTCAGCATGTGGATTCCCGTCGATCCGGTGCCGCTCGAGTCGACGCTCGAGTTCGTCGCGGGCTCGCATCGCGGGCCGTGGCTGATGCCGCGCACGTTCATGGACAAGGAAGCGAAGTGGTTTCCGGAAGGCAGCCTCGCGGACTTGCCGGACATCGAAGCCGACCGCGCCGCGTTCCCGATCCGTCGCTGGGCGCTCGAGCCCGGTGACATGGTCTGCTTCCGGATGCTGACGCTGCATGCGTCGGGCGGCACGCGCAACCGGCGGCGCGCGTTCTCGATCCGCTTCGTCGGCGACGACATCCGTCACGCGCCGCGTCGCTGGAAGACGTCGCCGGACTTCCCCGGTCTCGCCGACGAACTGCCGGACGGCGCGCCGCTCGCGCATCCGCTGTTTCCGATCGTGTGGTCGCGCGAGGCGGGACAGGCGAGCGCGATCTGAACGCGAACGCGCGCGCGCACGCGATGCGTGCGGCACCCACGCGGCCGCGTGCGCTCAGGTCTGGCGGCGCCCCGCGCCGGGCTTGAAGCGCGAACCGAGCCGATAGCGGTTGCCCGGATGCAGGAAGTGCACGAACGTGACGGGCACGCCCTTCGTCCACGTACGGCGCGTGAGCGTCAGGCACGGTTCGTCCGCGCGCATGTCGAGCAGCCGCGCCTGCTCGGCCGTCGGCAGCGACGCGTCGACCACGTGCTCGATCTCGAGCTCGTCGTGCGACACGTTGTTGTACAGATACTCGGACGGCGGTTCCTGGCTGAAGTCCTGATCGATGAATGCGGGCGCGGCGGCGGGGTTCACGTAGCGGTCCTCGAGCTGGATCGGGCGGCCGTTTTCCTCGTGCACGCACACCACATGAAACACCGGCGTATTGACCGGCAGGCCGAACGCCGCGGCGACGTCGAACGACGCCGGCTCGCGCGACTGGCTCAGCACGCGGCATCGGTACGCGTGCCCGCGCGCGCGGATCTCGTCGCGGATATGCGCGATCATCAGCAGGTTCGACTGCGGCTTCGATTCGGCGACGAACGTGCCGACGCCCGCGATCCGCTTCAGCACGCCTTCCTCGGTCAGTTCGCGCAGCGCGCGGTTGACCGTCATGCGCGCGACGCCGAACTGCGCGGCGAGATCGAGTTCGGACGGAATGCGGTCGCCCGGCCGCCATTCGCCCGCTTCGGTTTTCTGGCGAACGAGCGTCTTGATCTGCTGGAACGGCGCGGTGGTCTTCATGACCATCGGGGAACTCTCGGGCAAAGGCGATCGACGGATTCTAGCGGATCAGGCGGCCGGCAGTTCGCGCACGTCGGCCGTCGGCGTCGCGCCGAACGCGTCGCTCAGCGCGTAGCGGATCAGCTGCCGCGCGGCCGCCTCGGGCGTCGACAGCGCGCCGCTCGCCTTCAACTGCTCGAACTTGTCGCGCATCGGAAAGCGGTCGTCGCCGGTCGCGCGGATCGTCGCCTGCATGCCGGTGTCGACGACGCCCGGCGCGACGCTGCCAATCCGCAGCGCGCGATTCGCGTCGAGCGCGACCGCGCGCGCATGGTGATCGAGCGCGGCCTTGGTCGCGCAATAGACGCTCCAGCCCGCGTAGGCATTGCGTGCGGCGCCGCTCGACACGTGCACGATCCGGCTCTCCGTCGGCGCCGAGACGGCTTGCGCGAGCGCGGCCGACAGCATCAGCGGCGCCGCGACGTTGAGGTTGACCGCGCGTGCGACCGTGTTCGCGTCCTGCACGTCGAGCGGGCCGATCGGATCGACGATCCCCGCGTTGTTGAACAGCAGCACGAGCGATGCGCCATCGACGAAGCGTCGCAGCGTATCGCCGGCGAGCCACGCGGCGACGGCGGCCGCGTCCGACAGGTCGAGCTCGATCTCGGCGAACTGCGCGTGCGACGCGGCCGCGAGCGACGGATGTCGGCTGCGCGACACGCCGAGCACGGCGATGCCCTGATCGAGCAATTGCGTGGCGAGCGCGGCGCCGAGCCCGCGCGTGTGACCGGTGACGATGGCGCGCACGTTCGGTGCGCTGGCGGATGGAGTCATGTCGGTGAACGATGAAGAACGTGGAGCGCGCACGCGCGGCGGCGTCGCGCGAAAACGAAACGGTACGGGGCGCGCGCCGGGCGGCTGCGTCGCATCGCGTCGTGGAAATCCGGATGAACGGCTATCGTAGCGCCGCACCGCGCGACGCGCAAACGCGGCACGCGCGCCTGCGCGGGCGCGCTTCGCCGCGAGCTATCATATGCGTCACCCGTCCGCCTGCCGGACGCGCATCGAACCGATTCCTCTCTGCTGCTGCCGCGACGCCACTCATGAACACCACGCCGGATACGCCCACGCCACGCGCCCTTCGCGAACTCACGCCCCTCGAGGCCCGCATTCTCGGCGTGCTCGTCGAGAAGCAGCACACGGTGCCGGATACCTATCCGCTGTCGCTGAATGCACTGACCGCGGGCTGCAACCAGAAGACCGCGCGCGCGCCGGTGATGAACGTGACCGACGACGAAGTGACGACGGCGCTCGACGCGCTCAAGCATCTGAGCCTCGTGTTCGAGGGCAGCAGCAGCCGCGTGCCGCGTTTCGAACACAACCTGAACCGCGTGCTCGGCATTCCGAGCCAGGCGATCGCGCTGCTGACGGTGCTGATGCTGCGCGGCCCGCAGACGGCGGCCGAACTGCGGCTGAACAGCGCGCGGCTGCACGGCTTCGCCGACATCTCGTCGGTCGAGGCGTTTCTCGACGAACTCGCGACGCGCGAGCCGCCGCTCGTCGTGCGGCTGCCGCGCGCGCCCGGCGCACGCGAGAACCGCTGGATGCATCTGCTGTGCGGCGACGTCAACGTCGGCGAATTCGCGGGCGCCGACGGCGGCGGCGGGGAGGCCGTGGCGCCGTCCGAGTTCGAGGCGCTGAAGGCGGAGCAGAGGCGTCTCGCGGACGAAGTCGCGCGGCTGAACGCGCTGGTGCGCCGCATGGCGTCCGAACTCGGGATCGACGCCGACGCGCCGGGCGACGCGAACTGACGCCCGACGCGGGTGCCATAATCGAGCCTGCCGATCCATCCAGACGCCCGCGGAGAATTCCCATGCAGAAGCTCGACAATCCCACGCACGATCGCGAGGTCGGCGTCGCCGACGCGACGCTCGATACGACGCGCATCGACGACGTCCGTATCGGCGCCGTGCGTCCGCTGATTTCGCCGGCGCTGCTGCTCGACGAACTGCCGGTGCCGGCGGCCACGCAGACGCTCGTCGAAGATACGCGCAAGGCGATCGGCGACATCCTGCACGGCCGCGACGATCGGCTGCTGCTCGTCGTCGGCCCGTGCTCGATCCACGATCACGACCAGGCGCTCGACTACGCCCGCCGCCTGAAGGCCGCTGCCGATGCGCTGAAGGACGATCTGCTGATCACGATGCGCGTGTACTTCGAGAAGCCGCGCACGACGGTCGGCTGGAAGGGCTACATCAACGATCCGCGTCTCGACGGCAGCTTCCGCATCAACGAAGGGCTGCGGGCCGCGCGGCAACTGCTGCTCGACATCAACGCGCTCGGCTTGCCCGCCTCGACCGAATTCCTCGATCTGCTGAGCCCGCAGTACATCGCGGACCTGATCGCGTGGGGTGCGATCGGCGCACGCACGACCGAGAGCCAGAGCCATCGTCAGCTCGCGTCGGGGCTCAGCTGCCCGATCGGCTTCAAGAACGGTACCGACGGCGGCGTGCAGGTCGCGTCGGACGCGATCGTCGCCGCGCGCGCGAGCCATGCGTTCATGGGGATGACGAAGATGGGCATGGCCGCGATCTTCGAGACGCGCGGCAACGACGACGCGCACGTGATCCTGCGCGGCGGCAAGAACGGCCCGAACTACGACGCGGCGCACGTCGACGCGAGCTGCGCCGTGCTGCGCGCGGCGGGCCTGCGCGAGCAGGTGATGGTCGACTGCTCGCATGCGAATTCGAACAAGTCGCACGAGCGGCAGATCGAGGTCGCGCAGGATCTCGCGCGCCAGCTGTCGCAGGGCGAGCACCGCATCGTCGGCGTGATGATCGAGAGCCATCTCGAAGCCGGCCGTCAGGATCTGAAGCCCGGCGTGCCGTTGAAGTACGGCGTGTCGATCACCGATGCATGCCTGAGCTGGGCGCAGACCGAACCCGTGCTCGACGTGCTGGCCGAAGCCGTGCGTCATCGCCGCGTGTTCGCACGCAACGCGTGACGGTGCGCGCGCACTGCGACATCGTGCTCGCTGCAGCGCTTTCGCGCAGACGCTAACATGGGCCGTGCGACGTATCGACGGCCCGCGATCCCGGCCCCTTCGATACCTGCACGCGGCGGCGCGGCCGTGCCGCCGATCCCTCGGCGAAGCCCGGTGTCGCGGCGGCGGTCCGTATCGCGGATGGCCGGCGCGGTCCGGGTTTTGCTGCCAGAAGCGTTCCTCATTCAACGGAGCAAACAAGCATGGCGTTCTACAAGACCCTCGTCGCAGTGGCCGTCCTCGCATCGAGCGTGAGCGCGCACGCGCAGATCGCCGGCGCGCAGCCGCTCAGCGTGACCGTCGAGCAATCGCAGGCGCTGCTGGAAGGCTGGAGCGTGAAGAAGAGCGTGCTCGGCAAAGCCGTCTACAACGATCAGAACCAGAAGGTCGGTACCGTGCGCGACCTGATCGTCGCACCCGACGGCTCCGTGTCGGCGGCGATCGTCTCGGCCGGCGGCTTCCTCGGTGTCGCCGCGCACGACGTCGCGGTGCCGATCGCGTCGCTCGACGTGCGCAGCGGCAACATCTATCTGCCGGGCGCGACGAAGGACGCGCTGAAGGCGACGCCGGCATTCCAGTACGCGAAGGTGCCGTCGCCGCCGAAGCCGAAGAAGGTCGACGACAAGCACTGATCCTCGCGCGTCCGCGTGCGCCCGTGGCGTGATGCGCCGCGTGTCGCGCGCCGGGCGCCGCGCGTGCGGCGCTCGTCTGCACGCGCATCCCGCGCGTCGCGGCGGTTGCCGTGCATCGAGCCCGCCGTCGTCCGTCACTCTCTGTCCTCTCATCCATGCCGCTTGCGGCGACGCAAGCGACGCGATCGCCTGCGCGACGTCGTCGCGCGCACCGCGCCCGCCGAGCGGCATGCGCGCGCATGCCCGCGGCATCTTCACCGATTCGATTCAGGCCGCAGACAACTTCATCGGCTCCGCGAGCAACGCGATTGCCGTCGGACCGGCCGCGCCGGTGCCGCCATTTCCCCTCAGGAAAACCCTGATCGCGCATCGTCGGGCGCGTTTTCTCCTGCCGCTGCGGGCCATCGGACCGGCGCCGTCGGGCGCGTCGTCGCCGCGCCAGCCGACTTGTCGCGAACCTCGCTCCGACGCGGCTCCCCGGTCGTCCGACCAATCTTGTGAGGTATGGAAAACACGGTCATTCCGATGCGGAGCCGAATATCGAATACCCGGCAGGTATGGATAGGGGTGTCCAAAAGTATTGGACGCTGCATTTGGGCGAGACGTATAAATCGGTCCAAGCACCCCACATACACGACGTATCCCATGATCACCATCGAACGCATCGAAACCCGGCTCGTCGATCTGCCGACGATCCGTCCGCACAAGCTGTCGGTCGCGACCATGCACGGCCAGACGCTGATGCTGGTGAAGGTGTTCTGCAGCGACGGCGTGACGGGCATCGGCGAAGGCACGACGATCGCGGGGATGGCCTACGGCCCGGAAAGCCCCGAAGCGATGAAGCTCGCGATCGACACGTACTTCGCGCCGGCGATGATCGGCCGCGACGCGACGCGCATCCAGGCGCTGATGGCGTATGTCGGCAAGCTCGTGAAGGTCAACCATTTCGCAAAAAGCGCGCTCGAAACGGCGCTGCTCGACGCGCACGGCAAGCGTCTCGGCGTGCCGGTGAGCGAGCTGCTCGGCGGACGCCGCCGCGAGCGCCTGCCGGTCGCATGGACGCTGGCATCGGGCGACACCGCGCGCGACATCGACGAGGCCGAGCACATGCTCGACGTGCGCCGGCACAACGTGTTCAAGCTGAAGATCGGCGCGAAGGCGCTCGATGTCGACATCCGCCACGTCGCCGCGATCAAGAAGGCGCTCGGCGATCGCGCGGCGGTGCGCGTCGACGTGAACATGGCGTGGAGCGAGACGCAGGCCGCACGCGCGCTGCCCGCGCTCGCGGACGCCGGCTGCGAACTGGTCGAGCAGCCCGTCGCATCGGCCGCCGCGCTCGCACGGCTGATGCGCCGCTTCCCCGTCGCGCTGATGGCCGACGAAATCCTGCAGGGCCCGGACAGCGCGTTCGACATCGCGAAGCAGCACGGCGCCGACGTCTTCGCGATCAAGATCGAACAGAGCGGCGGGCTGTTCGCCGCGCAGCGCGTGGCGACGATCGCCGATGCGGCCGGCATCGAGCTCTACGGCGGCACGATGCTCGAAGGCGCGGTGAGCACGGTCGCGTCCGCGCATCTGTTCGCGAGCTTCGCGAACTTGCAGTGGGGCACCGAGCTGTTCGGGCCGCTGCTGATCACCGAAGAAATTCTCGCGACGCCGCTCGACTACAGCGAGTTCGAGCTGACCGTGCCGAGCGGCCCGGGCCTCGGCATCGAGCTCGACGACGAGAAGGTCGCGCGGTTTACGCGCGACGGGCTGACGAAGGTCGTCCGCTAACCCGATTCCCCACACACGTATCAGGATCATCACGATGCTTTTCCACGTACGAATGGACGTCAATCTGCCGGCCGACATGCCGGCCGGCGTGGCCGACGAGATCAAGGCGCGCGAAAAGGCGTATTCGCAGACGCTGCAGCGCAGCGGCAAGTGGCGCCACATCTGGCGCGTGGTCGGCGAATACGCGAACTACAGCATTTTCGACGTCGCGGACAACGCCGAGCTGCACGACATCCTGACGCAGCTGCCGCTGTTTCCGTACATGAAGATTTCGGTGACGCCGTTGTGTCGCCACCCGTCGTCGGTTCGCGAAGACGACGTCTGAGCCGGCCGCGCGATGCCGCGCGAGCGCCGGTCGATTTTTCCTAAAACACACGTGGAGACACCATCATGAGCGTCAAGGTATTCGATACGAAGGAAGTGCAGGATCTGCTGAAGGCCGCCGCGAACCTGAACGGCGACGCCGGCAATGCGCGCTTTCGCCAGATCGTGCATCGTCTGCTGAGCGACCTGTTCAAGGCGATCGACGATCTCGACATCACGCCCGACGAAGTCTGGGCCGGCGTCAACTATCTGAACAAGCTCGGCCAGGACGGCGAAGCGGCGCTGCTCGCGGCCGGCATCGGGCTCGAGAAGTATCTGGACATCCGGATGGATGCGGCCGACCGCGCGGCCGGCCTCGACGGCGGCACGCCGCGCACGATCGAAGGGCCGCTGTACGTGGCAGGCGCGCCCGTGCGCGACGGCGTCGCGAAGATCGATCTCGACGACGATGCCGACGCGGGCCCGCTCGTGATCCGCGGCACCGTGACGGGCGCCGACGGCAAGCCGCTCGCCGGTGCGCTCGTCGAATGCTGGCACGCGAACTCGAAGGGCTTCTACTCGCACTTCGATCCGACCGGCGCGCAGACCGCGTTCAACCTGCGCGGCGCGGTGCGCACCGATGCCGACGGCAAGTACGAATTCCGCACGCTGATGCCGGTCGGCTACGGCTGCCCGCCGCAAGGCGCGACGCAGCAGCTGCTGAACGGCCTCGGCCGCCACGGCAACCGCCCGGCGCACGTGCACTTCTTCGTGTCCGGCGACGGCCATCGCAAGCTCACGACGCAGTTCAACATCGAAGGCGACCCGCTGATCTGGGACGACTTCGCATACGCGACGCGCGAGGAACTGATTCCGCACGTGGTCGACAAGACCGGCGGCGCCGCGCTCGGCATGAAGAGCGATGCGTACAAGGAAATCGAGTTCGACATCGTGCTGACGCCGCTGCTCGACGGCCGCGACAACCAGGTCGTCCATCGTCCGCGCGCGTCCGCCGACGCGTAACGCCCCGGCGCCGCGGCGGCGCTGCGCCGCGCGGCTCCCCCGACCCCTCTTTCGACACCGATGCACGCCGGCGCGTGCATGGGAGGAACCGCCATGTCCGCCAATTTCGACCAAGCGAACGCACTCGACCAACTGCTGTCGTCCGCCGTACAGGACGACAAGGCTGCCGGCCTGTACCGCTGCCGCCGCGACATCTTCACGAACGACGCGCTGTTCGAGCTCGAGATGAAGCACATCTTCGAGCGCAACTGGGTGTATCTCGCGCACGAAAGCCAGATCCCCGACAACAACGACTACTACACGACATGGATCGGCCGCCAGCCGATCGTGATCACGCGCGACAAGAACGGCGAGCTGCATGCCGTGATCAACGCGTGCGCGCACAAGGGCGCGATGCTGTGCCGCCGCAAGCACGGCAACAAGGGCAGCTTTACGTGCCCGTTCCACGGCTGGACGTTCTCGAACAGCGGCAAGCTGCTGAAGGTGAAGGACGAGAAGACGACCGAGTATCCGGTGCAGTTCAACACGAACGGCTCGCACGACCTGAAGAAGGTCGCGCGCTTCGAGAACTATCGCGGCTTCCTGTTCGGCAGCCTCAATGCCGACGTGCTGCCGCTCGAAGACTATCTCGGCGAAGCGCGCGTGATCATCGACCAGATCGTCGACCAGGCGCCCAACGGCCTCGAAGTGCTGCGCGGCAATTCGTCCTACATCTACGAGGGCAACTGGAAGATGCAGATGGAGAACGGCTGCGACGGCTATCACGTCAGCACCGTTCACTGGAACTACGCGGCGACGATGGGCCGGCGCAAGGAAGACGGCACGAAGGCGGTCGACGCGAACAGCTGGAGCCGCTCGGTCGCCGGCGTGTACGGGTTCGACCACGGCCACATCCTGCTGTGGACGAAGACGATGAACCCGGAAGTGCGTCCCGTCTACCGGCACCGCGACGAGATTCGTGCGCGCGTCGGCGAGGTGCGCGCCGATTTCATCGTGAACCAGACGCGCAACCTGTGCGTGTATCCGAACGTGTTCCTGATGGACCAGTTCAGCACGCAGATTCGCGTCGTGCGGCCGCTCGCCGTCGACAAGACCGAAGTGACGATCTTCTGCTTCGCGCCGAAGGGCGAAAGCGCGGAAGACCGCGCGCTGCGCATCCGCCAGTACGAGGACTTCTTCAACGTGTCGGGCATGGGCACCGCGGACGATCTCGAGGAGTTTCGCGCATGCCAGGCCGGCTATGCGGGCATCACGTCGCTGTGGAACGACCTGTCGCGCGGCGCGCCGCTCTGGATCGAAGGGCCGGACGAGAACGCGACGAAGATGGGGCTGAAGCCGCTGATCTCGGGCGAGCGCAGTGAAGACGAAGGGCTGTTCGTCTGCCAGCACGAATACTGGGTGCGCGTGATGCGTGACGCGCTGAAGCAGGAACGCGAGGAGGCGCTGTCATGAGCTTCGATTACCACACCATCTGCGCGACGCTGTACCGCGAGGCGCGCCTGCTCGACGATCGTCAGTGGGACGAGTGGCTGACCTGCTACACCGACGACGTCACGTACTGGATGCCCGCGTGGGACGACGACGATCGCCTGACGGACGATCACGAAAGCCAGATCTCGCTGATGTACTACCCCGATCGCGGCGGCCTCGAGGATCGCGTGTTCCGCATCAAGACCGAGCGCAGCGGCGCATCGACGCCGGAGCCGCGTACGAGCCACAGCGTGACGAACGTCGAGGTGCTGGCCGAACGCGGCGACGAAGTGGACGTGCGCTACAACTTCCACACGCTCAATCATCGCTACCGCGTCACCGATCATTTCTTCGGCACGATGTTCGTCACGCTGCGCAAGGTCGGCGACGCGCTGCTGATCTCGTACAAGAAGATCGTGCTGAAGAACGACTACATCCGCCAGGTGCTCGACGTCTATCACGTCTGACGCCTGATATCGAAAACGGAATGGAGGAGCGTTCCATGTCCAGCTACAAGATTGCACTGAACTTCGAGGACGGCGTCACGCGCTTCATCGAATGCAAGGCCGGCGAGAAGGTGCTCGATGCGGCATTTCGTGCGCGCATCAACCTGCCGATGGATTGTTCGGACGGCGTGTGCGGCACCTGCAAGTGCCGCGCCGAAAGCGGCCGCTACGACCTCGGCGACGACTACATCGACGACGCGCTGACCGAGGACGAGAAGGACGAAGGCCTCGTGCTCACGTGCCAGATGGTGCCGCAGAGCGACTGCGTGATCGCGGTGCCGACGTCGTCGACGGCGTGCAAGACCGGCAACAGCCGGTTCGCGGCGACCGTCGCGAAGATCGAGCCGCACAACGACGCGGCGATCGTGCTCGAACTCGACATCGACGCGGCCGCCGACGCACCGGTGTTCCTGCCGGGCCAGTACGTGAACATCGACGTGCCGGGCAGCGGCCAGCATCGGTCCTATTCGTTCTCCTCGGCGCCCGGCGAGACGAAGGTCAGCTTCCTGATCAAGAAGATTCCGGGCGGCGTGATGAGCACCTGGCTCGAGGCGGCGCGGCCGGGCGACAAGCTCGACCTGCACGGGCCGCTCGGCAGCTTCTATCTGCGCGACGTGCAGCGGCCGCTGCTGTTCCTGGCAGGCGGCACGGGGCTCGCGCCGTTCCTGTCGATGCTCGAAGTGCTGGCGCGCGCCGGGTCGCAGCAGAAGATCCATCTCGTCTACGGCGTGACGCGCGATCTCGATCTCGTGCAGGTCGACGCGATCGACGCCTACGTCGCGAGGCTGCCGAACTTCAGCTACGCGACGGTGGTCGCCGACGACGCGTCGAGCCACCCGCGCAAGGGCTGGGTCACGCAGCACATTCCGGCCGATGCGCTGAACGACGGCGACGTCGACGTCTATCTGTGCGGCCCGCCACCGATGGTCGACGCGGTGCGCAAGCATTTCGACGACACGGGCGTGAAGCCGAACAGCTTCCACTACGAGAAGTTCACGCCGAACGTGACGGCAAAGGCGGCATGACCATGCAACGATTCGCTGGCAAGACCCTCGTCGTTACCGGCGCCGCGCAGGGAATCGGTCGCGGCGTCGCGCTGCGCGCCGCGGCCGAAGGCGGTCAAGTGCTGTTCGTCGATCGCGCCGAGTTCGTCGCCGACGTGGCGGCCGAAGCGGGCACCGACCGCGCGGCCGGCTTCGTCGCCGATCTCGAAACCTACGAAGGCGCGCGCGCGACGATGGCGTTCGCCGCCAGCCGGTTCGGCGCGATCGACGTGCTGATCAACGGCGTCGGCGGCGCGATCCGGATGCGTCCGTTCGCCGAATTCGAGCCCGCCCAGATCGACGCCGAGATTCGCCGTTCGCTGATGCCGACGCTCTACGCGTGCCACGCGGTGCTGCCGTATCTGCTCGAACGCGGGCGCGGCACGATCGTCAACGTGTCGTCGAACGCGACGCGCGGCATTCGCCGCGTGCCGTACTCGGCCGCGAAGGGCGGCGTCAATGCGCTGACGCAGGCGCTCGCGATGGAATACGGCGAGCACAACATCCGCGTCGTCGCGACGGCGCCGGGCGGCACGACCGCGCCGCCGCGCCGCGTGCCGCGCAATGCGGCCGGCGACAGCAAGCAGGAGCAGGCGTGGATGAGCGAGGCCGTGAAGCAGGTCACCGAATCGACGTTCTTCAAGCGCTACGGCACGCTCGACGAGCAGATCGCGCCGATCCTGTTCCTCGCGTCGGACGAGGCGAGCTACATCACCGGCACCGTGCTGCCCGTCGCGGGCGGCGACAACGGCTGACGCGCACGCGTCATGCACGTACGCGCGCCGTCGAGCGACGGCGCGCATTCCATCATCGCAGCCGGCACATACGCCGGACGAGGAGACATCGATGCAGCAGCGCAAGGCCATCGTGCCCGCAGGAATGGAGGCCGTCTACGAACAGATCGGCTATGCACCGGCGATTCAGGTCGGCGACACGATCTATGTGTCGGGGCAGATCGGGCGCGACCGGTCGATGCAGCTCGTCGACGGCCGCGAGGCGCAGATCGTGCAGGCATTCGAGAATCTGCGCTACGTGCTGGAGGCGGCCGGCGCATCGCTCGCCGACGTCGTCGATCTAACCACATTCCATACCGACATGCGCGATCTGCCGCTGTTCATGCAGGTGCGCAACCGCTACTTCACCGCCGATCCGCTGCCCGCGTGGACGGCGGTCGGCGCGCACATGCTCGGCGGCGCGCCGGGCTATATCGTCGAGATCAAGGCCGTGGCGGTGTTGTCGCGCTGAGTGCGGGGACGGCATTCGACCACGACGGACAAAAACGAACCGGGCCGTCGTCGCGCCCGGACTCAGGAGACTCCCCTCGATGACGGCTTCCGCCACCCGCTCGATCCCCGCGTGGATCGACGATGCGCCGCTCGGCGCGTTCCAGATTCGCGTGCTCGCGCTGTGCGTGCTGATCGCGCTGCTCGACGGCTTCGACACACAGGCGATTGCCTTTACCGGCCCCGCGATTCTCGCGTCGTTCGCGTTGCCGTCCGGCGCGCTCGCGCCGATCCTTACCGCGGGGATCGTCGGCATGACGATCGGCGCGATGACGCTCGGCCTCGTCGGCGATCGCATCGGGCGCCGGCCCGCGATCATGATCGGGCTCGCGCTGTTCGGCGCGGCGACGCTCGCGACCGCGTGGGCGAGCAGTCCGTCGCAGATTCTCGTCCTGCGGTTCATTGCCGGGCTCGGGATGGGCGGCTGTACGCCGGTGCTGCTCGCGCTCGCGGCCGAATACTGCCCCGCGCGGCTGCGCGGCGCCGTGATGACCGGCGTGCTGCTCGGGCTGCCCGCAGGCGCGATGCTCGGCGGGCTGCTGGCCGCGCGGATGCTGCCGGCGATCGGCTGGCAGGGCATTTTCGCGGTGGGCGGCGGCGTGCCGCTCGCGATGCTCGGCGCAGTCGCGCTGCTGCTGCCGGAATCGCTCTGCTATCTGGCATCGCGCGACGATGCGCGTGCACAGCAGCGCGTGCGGGCGACGCTGTCGAAAATCGCGACGCAGCCGCTGCCGGCCGACGTACGCTTCACGGCGCCCGACGAAGCGAGCGCGAAGGCGAGCGTCGGCGCCTTGTTCCGCAACGGCTACGCGCGCCGGACGCTCGGCATCTGGGCCATCTATCTGCTGAACTGGATCGCATGGTTCATGCTGCTGTCGTGGCTGCCGACCGTGCTGAAGGCGGCCGGCCTGACCGCGCAGCAGGCGCCGGTCGGCACCGTGATCGTGAACGCGGTGTTCATCGTCTGCGCGATTCCGCTGTCGATCGTGCTGCCGCGCGTGAACGTGCGCAACCTGCTGTGCGCGATGTTCGCGTTCGGTATCGCGGTCGCGCTCGCGCTCGGCCAGGCCGGCACGAACTGGACGCTCGTGTTCGTGCTCGTCGGCGCGGCCGGCTTCGGGATCGGCGGCCAGCAGATCGCGCTCAACTATCTGATCGTCGGTGCGTATCCGACTGCGCTGCGCGCGACGGCGACAGGCTGGGCGATCGGAATGGGGCGTGCAGGCGCGATTGCGGGCTCGGCGATCGGCGGCACGTTTCTCGCGTGGGGCGCTGCGCCCGGCTTCTTCACCGCGCTGGCGGTGCCGCTCGCGGGTGCCGCGCTCGCCGCGTTCGGGCTGCGTCTCGGCCGCACGCCCGGTGCCGATCTCGCACCGGCGAACCGCTGACGACGCGAACGGGCGTCCGCCCGTTCAGTCCGGCGCCGGCCCGCGCCGCGCCGTCGGTTCGTGCTCCGACGGCGTCATGTATTCCATGCCCTGCTCGTCGTACAGATCGTAGATCAGCTGCAGCATGCGCTCGATGTCCTCGGACTGGTCGAGCATCCGCATGCTCATGATGATCGGCGACACGAGCTTCGCGTCGTCGAGATCCTTGTAGGCGATGTCGTCGCGTTTCAGCCCGTACACGCTCTTCGGCACGATCGACACGCCTTCGCCGGCCGCGACGAGCCCGAGCGCGATCTGCAGCTCGCGCGTCTCGATCACGCGCGCCGGTTTCAGCGAACGGTCGTGGAACGCGGCAAGCACCTGATCGGCATAGCTCGGCCGCGGCGCCTTCGGGAAGATGATCAGCGTTTCCTTCAGCAGATCGTGCAGCGACAGCACCGGCTTCGCGTCGCACAGCGGATGGCCGAGCGGCAGCGCCGCGATCAGCCGCTCCTCGCGCAGCACGACGCGCCGAATGCTCGGATCCTCGAGGCGGATGCGGCCGAATCCGACGTCGATCCGGCCTTCCTTCAGCGCCTTGATCTGATCCATCGTCGACATTTCGTGCAGGCTCAGCTCGACTTCCGCGTATTGCTGGCGATAGCGGCGGATGATCTTCGGCAGCATCCCGTACAGCGTCGAGCCGACGAAGCCGACCGACAGGCTGCGCTCGATCTTGCCGACGCGGCGCGTCATCGATTCGAGTTCGGCGGTTTGCGCGAGCAGCTGCGCCGCATGCTGATAGAAGAAGCGCCCCGTCTCCGTGAGCTTGAGCGGGCGCGAATTGCGTTCGAACAGCTGCACGTCGAGCAGCTGTTCGAGCTGCTGGATCTGCCGGCTCAACGGCGGCTGCGCGATATGCAGGCGTTGCGCGGCGCGCGTGAAGCTGCGCTCCTCGGCGACCGCAACGAAATACCGCAGATGGCGTAGCTCCATGTTTCCTGCCGTCGAAGAGTGGGGCGTTGCGCAAGCCGGCGCGAACGCGCGCCGCGCGCTGGCCGACGTCGTATTTTACGGGCCTCTGCGCGGGACGCGACATGAAGGCCGCATCTACGCGCTACGTATTTCTACGTAGAGGCGGTACGTAGTTGTCCGCTTGTAAGCCATGCGCGCCGCCGGAATACTACGACCCACTGCCCCGGCCGCCCAGGACCGGGGCGCGACGCTTTGACGTCACGTGGGCGCGGTGTGCCGCCGCGCTCAATCGAGAACCAAATAGGAGACTAGGAGACGCCATGAATCGGGCATCCAGCACCCTGATCTGGATCGCGGTCGCGCTGCTAGGCGCGTTCGCGTTCGGAACGATCGCACTCGCACACGGCGAGCGCGTCAGCGCGTTGTGGATCGTGATCGCCGCAGTCTGCGTGTATCTGATCGCATATCGCTTCTACAGCCGCTTCATCGCCAGCAAGGTCATGCAGCTCGACGGCCTGCGGATGACGCCGGCCGTCAAGTACAACGACGGCCTCGACTACGTGCCGACCAACAAGTACGTGCTGTTCGGCCATCACTTCGCCGCGATCGCTGGCGCCGGGCCGCTCGTCGGGCCCGTGCTCGCCGCGCAGATGGGCTATACGCCCGGCATGCTGTGGATCCTGGCCGGCGTCGTGTTCGCCGGCGCGGTGCAGGACTTCATCGTGCTGTTCATCTCGACGCGCCGCGACGGCCGCTCGCTCGGCGATCTCGTCAAGATGGAACTCGGCACGGTGCCCGGCGTGATCGCGCTGTTCGGCGCGTTCCTGATCATGGTGATCATCCTCGCCGTGCTCGCGCTGATCGTCGTGAAGGCGCTGACCAATTCGCCGTGGGGCACGTTCACCGTCGCCGCGACGATTCCGATCGCGCTGTTCATGGGCGTCTATACGCGCTTCATCCGGCCGGGCCGCATCGGCGAAGTGTCGATCATCGGCTTCGTGCTGCTGATGGCGTCGATCGCGTACGGCCAGCACGTGCACGACTCGCCGACGCTCGCCGCCTGGTTCACGTTCAGCGGCACGCAACTCACCTGGATCCTGATCGGCTACGGCTTCATCGCATCGGTGCTGCCGGTGTGGCTGCTGCTCGCGCCGCGCGACTATCTGTCGACGTTCCTGAAGGTCGGCACGATCGTCGGTCTCGCGATCGGCATCCTGATCGTCGCGCCGGAACTGAAGATGCCCGCGCTGACGAAGTTCGTCGACGGCACGGGCCCGGTCTGGTCGGGCAACCTGTTCCCGTTCCTGTTCATCACGATCGCGTGCGGCGCGGTGTCGGGCTTCCACGCGCTGATCTCGTCGGGTACGACGCCGAAGCTGATCGACAACGAAACCAACGCGCGCTTCATCGGCTACGGCGCGATGCTGATGGAATCGTTCGTCGCGATCATGGCGCTCGTCGCCGCGTGCGTGATCGAGCCGGGCATCTACTTCGCGATGAACGCACCGGCCGCCGTGCTCGGCTCGACGCCGGAAGCCGTCGCGAACACCGTCACGCAATGGGGCTTCGTGCTGACGCCCGACATGCTGACGCAGACCGCGAAGGCGGTCGGCGAAACGACGATCATCGCGCGCGCAGGCGGCGCGCCGACGCTGGCGGTCGGGATGGCGCACATCCTGCACCAGGTGATCGGCGGCGAAGCGATGATGGCGTTCTGGTATCACTTCGCGATCCTGTTCGAGGCGCTGTTCATCCTGACGGCGGTCGATGCCGGCACGCGTGCGGGCCGCTTCATGCTGCAGGATCTGCTCGGCACGTTCCATCCGGCGCTCAAGCGCACCGAGTCGCTGCCGGCGAACCTGATCGCGACCGGCCTGTGCGTGGCGGCGTGGGGCTACTTCCTGTATCAGGGCGTGGTCGATCCGCTCGGCGGCATCAACACGCTGTGGCCGCTGTTCGGCATCTCGAACCAGATGCTCGCCGCGATCGCGCTGGTGCTCGGCACCGTCGTGCTGTTCAAGATGAAGCGCGAGCGCTATGCGTGGGTCACGATCGTGCCGACGGCCTGGCTGCTGATCTGCACGCTGACGGCCGGCTGGCAGAAGATCTTCGACGCGAATCCGAAGGTCAGCTTCCTCGCGCACGCGGCGAAGCTGCAGGCGGCAGTCGACGAAGGCAAGGTGCTCGCGCCGGCGAAGTCGATTGCGCAGATGAAGCGGATCATCTTCAACGACTATGTCGATGCCGCGCTCGCGGGGCTGTTCATTCTCGTCGTCGTCAGCATCGCGGTGTACGGGCTGATCGCCGTGCTGCGCGCACGCCGCGAGGCGAAGCCGACCGTGCGCGAGACGCCGTACGAAGCGATGCCGGCCGCGCAGGCGCTCGGCAGCGGACGCTGACGCGGAGGCCGCGATGTTCAGCGATCTCGGCAGCGACCTGCGCAGCGCCGGACGTTATCTCGGGCAGGCGCTGCGGCTGATGGTCGGGCTGCCCGACTACGACACCTATGTCGCGCACATGCGCAGCACGCATCCGGACCGCGAGCCGATGACGTACGAGGAATTCTTCCGCGAGCGTCAGAACGCGCGGTACGGATCCGGCGCGGGGAAGTGCTGCTGAACTGAACCGGCCGGACTCCGGTGATGTCAGTCGAAGGCGCCGTGACGCAAGTCACGGCGCTTTTTCATTGCGCGCGCGGCGCATCGCCGTTGTGCGGCGCCCGGTATCATGGAGCCCGTTCGTATCGAGGAATCGTGCAGGAGGATGGGTCGTGCATGTCGGTGAGCGTTTCAACAGCATTACGCACCTCGTCGGCGCGCTATTGTCGGTCGCGGGGCTGGCGACGCTCGTGACGATGGGCGCACTCGACGGCGACGCTTACAAGGTCGTCAGCTTCAGCGTGTACGGCGCGATGCTGTGCGTGCTCTATGCGATCTCGACGCTCTATCACAGCGTGCGCGATCCGCGCCTGAAGGCGATCCTGCAGAAATGCGACCACGCGGCCATCTATCTGCTGATCGCGGGCAGCTATACGCCGTTTACGCTCGTCACGCTGCGCGGCCCGTGGGGCTGGTCGCTGTTCGGCGTGAGCTGGGGGCTCGCGGTGTTCGGCATCGTGCAGGAGCTGACGCTCGGCCGGCGTACGCGCGTGCTGTCGATGGTGCTGTACGTGCTGATGGGGTGGCTCGCGCTCGTCGCGGTCCGTCCGCTGATTCATGCGTTGCCGCCCGTCGGCACGGCATGGCTCGTCGCCGGCGGCGTGATCTATAGCGTCGGCATCTACTTCTTCATCAACGACGAACGGATTCGCCACGGCCACGGGATCTGGCATCTGTTCGTGCTGGCCGGCAGCCTGTGCCAGTTCGTCAGTGTCGCGATGTATGTCGCGTGAGCGCGGCGCGTGACGCTGCGCGGCGGCGCGACTTTCATCCGCGATCGCGCGCGGCTGCCGCCGCCGTCAACGCCTGGAAGCCGACCCATCCCCAGTACACGCGGTGATGCGCGATCAGCCCGTCGCGAAGATCCATCACTTCGACAAGATCGACCTGATCGCCGTCCGGCGTCGCGCGCGGATATTCCCACGTGAGTTGCCGGCCGTTCGAGAAGAACAGGCCGGTGCGGTACCAGCGTCCGAGCCGATTGCGCGGATTGCGCAGGCCCGCCGCGAAGAACGCGCCGATCGCGGCCTTGCCGTACAGCACGCCTGAACCGTGCGCGGGCAGCGTGGCGACGATCAGCGGCGTTTCGAGCACCGCGTCGTCCGCATACAGCGCCATCAGCGCATCGAGATCGCGAGCAACGACGGCGGCGTGCCAGTCGTCGTGAATGCGCCGGGCGCAGGCGTCGGCATCGGCATCGGATGGAGTCATCGCGGGTTCCTCGAAAGATCGGTGACGAAGGAGGCCCACTGTATCGACGCTGCGCCGACGGACGTTTCAACGCAAACCGAAATGTCGACGAAGCCGACATGCCGTCGGCGCCGCGCGATGCGCGATGCCTATCGCGCCAGCGCGTCGAGATTCAGCGCATACGACTTCCCGATCCACACCGCCGAATCGCGATGGTCGCGCAGATCGTCGCCGGTATTCGGGTGCAGGAAGATATCGAGCGCACCGTGATTCAGCACGAGCCACGGCACGATCTCGTCGAACTGCGCGGGGCCGAACGCGATCTGGTACGACCATGCCGGATGCGGCCCGACCGGGCGTTCGTGAAAGCGGCCGAGCTCGATGATCGCGCCGAAGCGTGCTTCGATGGTCTGACGAAACGTCCATGCCGCGTCGCGGCTGGCGGCATCGAAGTAGACGTGCGCGTGCCAGTTCCGGATGGCATTGACGTCGATGAAATCCATGGAAAGACCCGAAGAAAAGTAGAACCTGCATGATGCGCCGCATGAAGCGGCGCGATACGTCATTATCGCGCGCACGCGTCGGGCGTGGCGCGTCGTGGCGAGCAAGTGCTTGTCGGATATCGAAAAGGCGCGATGCAAGTGCAGGATTTTTCGCGCGGCCGTCACGTGCGGCGCATCGCCGGCAACGATCCGCGCGGCTTCCTTCCTGGCATCGGCAACATGTCGTTACGCAAATTGAAAAAAAGCCGCGCGCGCCGCGCGAAACTGCCGCGCAAAACGCGATCAGGTAATTGAATGGAATAAGGAAATTCCATTCCGGCGCGATTCTCGAATGCGGCCGGTTTCAGCCTGAACACCCGACCCGAAAATATCAATTGCGGATTCGGCTATTCAAGCGGGGCAGTGCGCGGCATACGATGGTTTCGACGCATCGCGACGATCGATGCGGAAACAACTATCTCGAGGACACCACCATGCGATCTCTCGTATCCGCTGCCGTTCTGTCCGGCGCACTCGTTGCGCTGCCCGCCGTCGCTTTCGCGCAGTCCGCCGGTGCCGACTGGTCGCCGAACGCCACGCATCTGACCTGGTCCGCGGCACGCGCGGAAACCGACGCGCAGCTGATGCAGATGACGCGCGCCGGCTACCGCGCGACGACGGCCGGCAACCAGAACTATCCGCTCGCCATGCAGCGCGCGCTCGAACGCGTGCGCAACCCGGTGCCGGACCGCTCGGCCGAAGAGAAGGCCGCGATGCAGGCGCGCGCGGCGCGCGACGCGCAGACGGGTCATCCGGTCAGGGCGTTCTTCCTGAAGACCGCGTATTACCTGAAGGGCGAGAACACGTTCTGATGCAGGAGGCGAGCATGGGATGCATGAACCGATCTCCGGACGTCGTACGTGCATCGGCACTGCGTCGGCTGCCGGCCGTGCGCCCGGCGTCGCAAAGGCTGGATCCGCACGGCGCGTGGCGGCGTCCGCCCGGCCATCGCGGTGCGAGCCGCGGCGCCTGCGCGTGCCGAACCGGATTGCCCGATGTGAGCGCGGACGACGATCCGCGAAGCGAGCGCGAATCATGAAGGCCAGGAAGAAAACCCGTCGCCACGCGCCGCTGACGCGCGAGTGGCTGTTGCCGCTGCCGCCCGCGTACGCGCGCGACATTTCCCTCAAATGCCACATGGCGCTCGTCGCGCTGCGCGGCGAGCACGGCAGCGAAGCGCTGCTGCTGCGCTTGCGCACGAGTCTCTACCTCGTGTTCCTGGCACTCGACGACCTGACCTGCGCGGACGCGAGCGTCGATCTCTGCGTCGACGCGGAACGCGCGCTCGGCGCGAGCACGGCGCGCGCCGAGCAGCGCGGCGCATGGACGCTGACCGACGACGAAGGGGCGTTGCTCGAGCGCGTGCTTGCCGCGAACGACGCCTGTGTCGACTCGCTGTCGCGATATCGGCTGGCGGAGCTGTGGCGGCATGTCTGCGCGTTTGTGGCGAGCGGCCAGCCGAAGCTGATCGAGCATGCGGCCGCGCGGATGCGGATACATCGCACAGAGGCACTGGCCGCCTAGCGGCCGCGCACCGAGGCAGGTAGGAGGGGACAGGGCCGACCGCGCGTTCTCGCGGCTGCCGACGCGAGCGCGCACCGGCAAGACGCGGCCCAAAACGAAAGCGCCACGGAGTGGCATTCACTCCGTGGCGCTTCTATTCCTGCCTGCAAGCGCGGAGGCCGGGCCTCCGCATCGCGTGACAGTCGCTCAGGCCGCCGTGGCCGGCTTCGCCGGCTTTTGCAGCTTGCCCTTGCCGGCGCGCTGGATTTCCTCGAGCTTGATCTCGACGTGGCGCGAGAACACGTACTCGGCCGGACGCTGCTTCGCGATCGAGATGTCCGGTGCGAACGGGCCGTCGGTGCGCACGCCCTTGCGGCTCACCGCGAACGCCTTCAGCGGATGCGCGATGGTGTCCATCACGGCGGTCGCCTCGAAGCCGCAGTGGACCATGCAGTCCGCGCACTTCTCGTAGTTGCCGACGCCGTAGCTGTCCCAGTCGGTCGTTTCCATCAGTTCCTTGAAGGTCTTCACGTAGCCTTCACCGACCAGATAGCACGGCTTCTGCCAGCCGAACACGGTACGCGCCGGGTTGCCCCACGGCGTGCACTTGTACGTCTGGTTGCCGGCCAGGAAGTCGAGGAACAGCGACGACTGGCTGAACGACCAGCGCTTGCCGCCTTCGCCGCGCTTGAGGATTTCGCGGAACAGGTTCTTCGTCTTGTCGCGGTTCAGGAAGTGCTGCTGATCCGGCGCGCGCTCGTATGCATAGCCCGGCGACACCGTGATGCCGTCGACGCCGATCGGCTTGAGCGTATCGAAGAACTTCGCGACGCGCTCCGGAATCGCATCGTTGAACAGCGTGCAGTTGATGTTCACGCGGAAGCCGCGGCGCTTCGCTTCCTTGATCGCCGCGACGGCCTTGTCGTACACGCCTTCCTGCGACACCGAGTGGTCGTGCATCTCCTTGTCGCCGTCGAGGTGGACCGACCAGACGAAATACGGGCTCGGCTGGTAGTCGTCCATCTTCTTTTCCATCAGCAGCGCGTTCGTGCACAGGTACACGAACTTCTTGCGCTTCATGATGCCCTTGACGATTTCCGGCATCTCCTTGTGGAGCAGCGGTTCGCCGCCGGCGATCGACACGACCGGCGCGCCGCACTCGTCGACGGCCTGCAGGCATTCCTCGACGGACAGGCGCTGGTTCAGGATCGGATCCGGATAATCGATCTTGCCGCAGCCGTTGCACGCGAGGTTGCAGCGGAACAGCGGCTCGAGCATCAGCGCGAGCGGATAGCGTTTGTTGCCGGACAGGTGTTGGCGCATGATGTACGCGCCGACGCGGACTTGCTGGAGCAGCGGAATAGACAAGAGTTGTCCTCCTTAAACTTCGCGGGCGACAGCTTGCATGAGCTTCGCCGGCAGCTTGAATTCGACTTTTTCTTCACGGCCCGCCATCGTCGTGACCTCGACGGGCCCCAGCGCGCGCAGCGCGCCGATCACATCCTCGACCATCTCTTCGGGCGCCGACGCACCGGCGGTCAGCCCGACCGTCTGCACGCCTGCGAACCATTCGGCCTTCACTTCCGAGCCGTCGGCGACCAGGTAGCTCGGCACGCCGCTTTCGGTGCCGATCTCGCGCAGCCGGTTCGAATTCGAACTGTTGGTCGCGCCGACGACGAGCAGCACGTCGACTTGCCCGCTCAGCTCGCGCACGGCGGCCTGGCGGTTTTGCGTCGCGTAGCAGATGTCGCGCGTGTCCGGGCCGACGATGTCGGTGAACCGGCGCTGCAGCGCTTCGATGATGCCGCGCGTGTCGTCGACCGACAGCGTCGTCTGCGTCACGTACGCAACCGGCGTGTCGACCGGCAGCGTCAGCGTATCGACTTCCGCTTCACTTTGCACGAGGATCACCTCGGCCGGAATCTGCCCGATCGTGCCCTCGACTTCCGGATGCCCGGCGTGGCCGATCAGGATCAGCCGGCGGCCGGCCGCCACGTACTGTCGGCCCTGCACGTGCACTTTCGTGACGAGCGGGCAGGTGGCGTCGAGCACGTCGAGGCCGCGCGTCTGCGCGTCGCGCTCGACCGTCTGGGCGACGCCGTGCGCGCTGAAGATCGCGACGGCGCCATGCGGCACCTCGTCGAGTTCCTCAACGAATCGTGCCCCTTTATTACGCAGATTTTCGACGACGTGCCGGTTGTGGACGATTTCATGACGCACATAAACCGGCGCGCCGTGCTGTTGCAGCGCGCGATCGACGATCTCGATCGCGCGGACAACCCCCGCACAAAAGCCGCGAGGCTGGGCAAGGATGACTCGCATAGGTGAGCGAACTCCGACGACAGAAACGGGGTTCGAGGAGTTGGCACTTCAGCTCGATTGCCCCGGCTTGATGTTATGAAGGCAGGAACGACCGGCCCGGTCAGGCCCCGGAACCCCGAATTAATCGCGCATTTTAACCCTATCGGCCGGTCCTTGCTTTGGTGCCGTATTTGCCGTGTTGCAATCCCGGCACGGGTGCGTCGGCGCCCGTGCGCGCGGAACCCAGTAAACTACGCGGTTTCGCGGGCTGCCCGTCCGGCCGCCCGGCGTCGCGCTCATTTCAAGGCCTTTCGATGACCGTCGATTTTTCCGCGTATTGCCTGCTCGCCCGTGCGGTTTCGGGCGCTATTCCGACCCTGATTGAACGCTCCGGTGCGCGCCGGCAGGAGACGTGCCGATGATGCTGGCGATCGCATTCCTGCTGTCCGGCCTGTCGCTCGCGATCTGGATCGTGCTGCTCGTCGCGCGCGGCGGTTTCTGGCGCGCGCAGCCGGCGCGTCCGCTGCCGCCCGAGGCGCGCGGCGCGGCCGCGGACGCCGGCTGGCCGGCCGTCGTCGCGGTCGTGCCGGCGCGCAACGAAGCCGACGTGATTGCGCGCGCCGCGACGTCGCTGCTCGAGCAGGACTATCCGGGCGACTTTCACCTGATCATCGTCGACGATCACAGCGACGACGGCACCGCGGACGCCGCGCGCGCGGCCGCGCTGGCCGCGAACCGCGCGGACCGGCTGACCGTGCTGAGCGCGAAGCCGCTGCCGGCCGGCTGGTCGGGCAAGGTGTGGGCGCAGTCGCAGGGGATCGCGGCGGTGCGCACGCTCGGGCTGCCGGCCGACTATCTGCTGCTGACGGATGCCGACATCGGCCACCCGCCCGACGCCGTCGCGCAGCTTGTCACGCGCGCGCAGGCCGAGCAGCGCGATCTCGTGTCGCTGATGGTGCGGCTGCGCTGCGACTCGTTCTGGGAAAAGGCGCTGATCCCGGCGTTCGTGTTCTTCTTCGCGAAGCTCTATCCGTTCTCGTGGATCAACAATCCGCGCAACAAGACGGCCGGCGCCGCAGGCGGCTGCATGCTCGTGAAGCGCACGGCGCTCGAGGAAGCGGGCGGCATCGAGTCGATCCGCGGCGCGCTGATCGACGATTGCAGCCTCGCCGCGCAGATCAAGCATCGCGGCAGCGGCCGCCATCCGATCCGCCTCGATCTCGCCGATCGCAGCGTGTCGCTGCGCCCGTACGACAGCTGGCGCGACATCTGGAACATGATCGCGCGCACGGCGTTCACGCAGCTCCACTATTCGCCGTGGCTGCTGGCCGGCACGCTCGTCGGGATGACGATCATCTATCTGGTGCCGCCCGTCGCCGCGCTCGCGTACGGCGCGCGCGCCTGGCCCGCATGGCTCGCATGGGCGTCGATGTGCGCCGCATACGCGCCGATGCTGCGCTACTACCGGCGCTCGCCGCTGTGGGCGCCCGCGCTGCCGCTCGTCGCCGCGTTCTACGTCGGCGCGACGTTCGCGTCCGCGTGGCGCTACTGGCGCGGCAAGGGCGGCCAGTGGAAGGCGCGCGTGCAGGCACCGGTCGAACGCTGATACCGGCCGGCGCCGCATGCAGTGGCGCCGAACGACAAACGGCCCGACCGGCATGCCGCCGGTCGGGCCGTGTTGCATTCAGGCGCCGCGTGCGGCGCTCAGCGCTGCGTGAGCAGCATGTACATCTGGATCACGACGTCCGGCGAGAACGTGAACGGCACCCAGCCGTAGCCGGTGTGACGCATGACCAGCAGCCGATCGCCGTTCGACTGCTTCTGCACGGCCATCATCGGATTCTTCGTCGACACGAAGCGCCAGCCCGGCGGGATGCCGTTCGGCGGCTCCGGCTGCATCGACGCGCGCGCATGCGCGAGTTCCTCGATCAGCTGACCGAGCTGCTCCGGATGCAACGTCATCGATTCGCCGTTGATCGTCAGCGTCAGTTCGTTCTGCGTCGGCCGCGAGACGTGCAGCGTCGATTTGTCGGCGGGTGCGGGCGCCGCATTCGGGGCGGCTTCGGCGACGGGGACGACTGCGGTGCCGCGTTCCGTCGCTGCGTCGGCTTCGGTTTCCGCTTCAGTTGCGGGCGGCGTGGCGGCGTTCGCCGACGTTGCGTCGGTCGTATTCGCGTCATTCGCCTCTTGTGCATCGCGCACGTCGTGCGCCACCGCGTCGGCCGACGGCGCCTGCGCTGCCGCGTCCGCACCGGTTTCCGCTGCCGACGCATCGGTCGACATCGCATCCTTCATCACGGCTTCGACGAGCGCTTCGGCATCGGCGATCGCCTTCGCATGGCGTTGCGCCGCGGCTTCGGCGTTCGCGATCGCTTCGGTATGGCGCTGCGCGACGGCCTGCGCTTCCGCCGTCGCGTCCGCATGGCGGCGCGCGGCCGCTTCGGCCTCCGCGATCGCTTCCGCATGACGTTTCGCGAGCGCCTCGGCCTCCGCCGTGGCCTGGGCGTGGCGCTGCGCGGCCGCTTCCGCTTCGGCGATCGCCTGCGCGTGACGTTGCGCGAGCGCTTCGGCCTCGGCGGTGGCCGCCTCGGCTTCGGCCGTCGCTTCCGCGTGACGCTTCGCGGCGGCTTCCGCTTCGGCGCTCGCCGCTGCGTGACGCTGGGCGGCAGCCTCCGCTTCGGCCGCGGCGGCATGATGACGTTGTGCGGCGGCTTCCGCTTCGGCGATCGCGGCAGCATGGCGCTGCGATGCGGCTTCGGCATCGGCGTGACGTTGCGCCAGCGCTTCGGTCAGCGCAGTCGCTTCGGCGTGCCGCTGCACGGCGGCTTCGGCCTGTGCGGCGGCATCGGTGTGGCGCCGCGCAGCGGCTTCGGCTGCGGCGGTCGCTTCGGCGTGGCGTTTCTGCGCGGCTTCCGCTTCGGCTGCCGCATCGAGATGGCGCTGTGCGGCGGCCTGCGCTTCGGCTTCGGCCGCCGCGTGACGCTGCGCAGCCGCCTGGGCCTCGGCCGCGGCGGCGCGCGCGAAGGCTTCCGCGCTGCGGGCCGCCTGTTGCGCAGCGTGGTGATCGTGGAGGAGCTGATCGACGCCGGTGTTGAGTGCATCGATCTGGTCGTTCAGGTTCATGCGTGCTTTCTCTACGTAGGACCCGCGATTTTACCCGCTGAGCCGCCCGCGGTCCGCGCATCACGTGTAACAAAGTCCGCAATCCGGCGCGCTGCGCGCCGCTTTGTGCTACTTCAGGTAGCCCGCGCCGCGGAACCAGTCGAGCGCGTCGCGCAGCCCGTCGCGGTACGGCCGCGCGCGGTAGCCGAGTTCGCGTTCGGCCTTCGCGGACGTGAAATACATCTTGTTCTTCGACATCCGCAGCCCGTCGACCGTGACGAACGGCTCCTTCTTCGTGAACTTCGCGACCGCCTCGGCGCCGACCGCGAGCGGGTACAGCGGCCAGCGCGGCAGCGCGATCGTCGGCGCCTTGCGGCCCGTCATCTGCGCGATGTCGGCGAGCATTTGCTGCAGCGGCAGGTTCTCGCCGCCCAGGATGTAGCGCTCGCCGATCCGGCCGCGCTCGAGCGCGAGGAAATGGCCGTGCGCGACGTCGTCGACGTGCACGAGGTTCAGCCCCGTATCGACGAACGCCGGAATCTTGCCGAGCGCGGCCTCGACGATGATGCGGCCGGTCGGCGTCGGCTTCACGTCGCGCGGGCCGATCGGCGTCGACGGGTTGACGATCACCGCCGGCAGCCCTTCGTCGGCGATCATCCGCTCGACCGCGCGCTCGGCGAGCACCTTGCTGCGCTTGTACACGCCGATCGCCTGCTCGGGCGTCAGCGGCCGGTTCTCGTCGGCCGGATCGCCGGCGCTCGTGACCTTCAGCGTCGCGACGCTGCTCGTATAGACGATCCGTTCGACGCCTTCGGCGCGCGCGGCGCGCATCGTCGCGACGGCGCCTTCGAGGTTCGCGCGCTCGATCTCGTGCGGGTCCGGCGCCCACAGCCGGTAGTCGGCCGCGACGTGCAGCAGGTAGCGCACGCCGCGCAGCGCGGCGCGCATCGACGTCTCGTCGCGCATGTCGCCGGTGACGATCTCGGCGTCGAGATCGGCGACGTTCGTGCGCGGGCTCGTCGGGCGCACGAGCACGCGCACCGCATAGCCTTTCTGCTGCGCGATGCGCGCGACGGCCGAGCCGACGAAACCGGACGCGCCGGTGACCAGAACGAGATCGCGGGAGGTATCAGTCATGCCATTCCTTCTTGGCCGCGCGCGAACGGCGCGGCGGTTGAGCGTCGGCGAGATTGTACGTGTTCGGCGCGCGCGGCGGCCGGCCGCACCCGTGTGAGAACGGGCCGACGCGACTACAATGCCGGGCTTGGATGCAACTGGAGGGGCGACGCGATGAACCGCGATGAGCTGGACGAACGGATCGAGACCTACTACGTGCGCGTGCGCGGCGTCGTGCAGGGCGTCGGCTTCCGTCACGCGACGGTGCGCGAGGCGCACGCGCTGAAGCTGCGCGGCTGGGTCAGCAACCTCGAGGACGGCAGCGTCGAGGCGATGATCCAGGGCCCCGGCGCCCAGATCGACCGGATGCTGGCGTGGCTGCGGCACGGGCCGCCGGCCGCGCGCGTGACCGAAGTGACGTTCGAGGAACGGCAGACCGACAAGCGCTTCGAGCGCTTTCAGCAGCAGTAAGCGCACGTGACGGGGTATCCGGAGGCCGGGCGCGGCGTGATGTTGTCGGTGGCGGCGTCGACGCTGTTCGCGCTGATGTCCGCGTATGCGAAATGGCTGGTGCCGCTCACGGGCCTCGACATTTTCGCGTGGCGCGTGCTCTGGACCGCGCCCGGTGCGCTCGCGCTGATCGCGCTGCGCGGCCGCTGGCCGGCGCTCGCCGAACTGCTCGCGCGCAGCGTGCGCGACTGGCGGCTGCTCGTCGCGCTGCCCGTCACCGCAGCGCTGCTCGGGCTGCAGCTGTGGCTGTTCCTGTGGGCGCCGCTGCACGGGCGCATGCTCGAGGTGTCGCTCGGCTACTTCTTGCTGCCGCTGACGATGGTGCTCGTCGGCCGCTTCTACTATCACGAACGGCTCGATCCGCTGCAGTGGGCGGCCGTCGCCTGCGCGGCGCTCGGCGTTGCGCACGAAGTGTGGGCGACGCGCGCGTTCGCGTGGCCGACGCTCGTCGTCGCGCTCGGCTATCCGCCGTATTTCGTGCTGCGCCGGCGCATCAACGCCGATTCGCTGGCCGCGTTCGCGGTCGAGATCGTGCTGCTGTGTCCGATCGCGATCGCGATGGTCGCGACGAGCGGCACGCCGGTCGCGCCGCATCCGCTGCTGTGGTCGACGCTGCTGCCGGGGCTCGGCGTGCTCAGCACGCTTGCGCTCGCGAGCTATCTGAAGGCGAGCCGGATGCTGCCGATGGCGCTGTTCGGCATCCTCGGCTATGTCGAGCCCGTGCTGCTCGTCGCCGTATCGCTGTTGCTGCTCGGCGAGACGCTGACGGTCGCGAAGCTCGCGACGTACGGGCCGATCTGGGTCGCGGTCGCGTTGACCGCATGGCACAGCGCGATGCTGATGCGACGCCTGCCGGCGCGTACCTGAGCGAGCGTCGCGCCGACGCGGGTCGCCTCAAACGCACCTCGCTCGACACACCTCACGCGCGATTCTGACCGTCGCCCGTCGTCGCGCTGACGCCAAACTGGCCGCGTTGCCAGCTTCATGCAAGCGATATCGCCCCTGTAATGCAACCGAAGATTCGGTTGCACTTTGTTACTTAGGGCAGTTCCGGGACGGCTATTAGACTGACCTGACCGTCTTTCTTCGTATGCAGTGCTCCAATGAACGGTCGTCTCCGTGCCCGCCTTGCCGGGTCGGCGCGATACGGGCATACGCGTATCGCCGCCGGCCGCGCTCGGCTTCCTGTTTCGCCTTCCGTTTTGTCCGGCACCGCGCGTGCCCATCCCGTGCAGGTGCGCTCATGTCGATGAAAGCGCCGCCTTCCGCTGCCGTGTCGTGGCCGCGCAGCGGCCGTCTCATCGAAGTCGACTTCTTCCGCGGGATCGTGCTGCTGATGATCGTCGTCGATCACATCGGCGCGAGCGTGCTGTCGCGCGTGACGCTGCACGCGTTCGCGCTGTGCGATGCGGCCGAGGTGTTCGTGTTCCTCGGCGGCTTCGCGACGGCGAGCGCGTACGGCGCGATCGCCGAACGGCAGGGCGCGCGCGCCGCGCAGCGGCGCTTCGTGCGGCGCGCGATGCAGATCTACCGCGCGTTTCTCGCGACGTCGACGCTGATGCTGGTCGTGTCGGCGGTGCTCGACCATTACGGGATCGACTCGCCGAACCTTGCGCTCGACGACGTCAGCGTGATGCTCGCGTCGCCGCTCACGGGCCTCGCCGAACTGCTGACGTTCCAGCGCCAGCCGTATCTCGCGTCGGTGCTGCCGATGTACGTGCTGTTCGCGCTCGCGTCGCCGGTGCTCGTGCCGTTCGCGCGCCGCCATCCGTGGCCGCTCGTCGTGCTGAGTGTCGCATCGTGGCTGGCGGCCGGCTGGCTCGGGCCCGAACTGCTCGATACCGACGGATTCCGCTGGAGCTTCAATCCGTTTGCGTGGCAGCTGATGTTCGTCGCGGGCGTGCTCGCGCGCTGCCAGCCGTTCTACCGGCGCGTCGCGCTCGGCCGCTGGGGCGCCGCGGCGACCGGCCTCGCCTGCGCGGTCGTGCTCGGCTGCGCGAGCTACAAGCTGTTCTCGGGCCTGCCGGTGCCCGAAGGCGTGCTCAAGCGCGATCTCGCGCTGCCGCGCGTCGTCAGCTTCGCGGCCGTGGCGTGGCTGATGGCGGACTGGGTGCGCTACGGCTGGATCGCGCGCGTCGCGCAGGCCGTACGGCCCGTCGTCGCGGTCGGGCAGCGCGGACTGATCTGCTTCGTCGCGGGCGCGGCGATCTCGCTCGTCATCGACTCGCTGCTGCACCCGGTCGCGGGGAGCGCCGAGCTGCGGCACATCGGCGTGGGCCTCGCGGCCGACGCGTGTGCGCTCGGGCTGATGATGGCGGTGGCCGGTTCGGGCGCGTGGATTTCGCGGCGGCGCACGGCTGCCGCGTGATGCGGCGCGCGCGCGGGCGCGGGTGGAGGCAAAAAAGTGGGGGCCGGCACCGGCGCCGGCGTGCACGCTTCGCGTCTCAGTGACGCTGGACGATGCGCGTGCGCGGATCGACGGTCGGATCGTCGGCTTCGGTCTCGTCGTTGTCGCCGGGCGTCGCCCGGTCGTCCTGCTGCGCGAGCACCGCATCGGCTTCGGCTGCCGCGCGCGCGGCGCGCAGTGCGGTGCAGCGCTGCGCACGCCGGATGTCGGACAGCATTCTCAGCAGCCGCGTCGTCTTGCTTTTCATGGGCCTTCTCCCGCCGGCGCGCACCTCGGGGGATGCGCCGCTTGCAATCAGTGTAGGACGCGATTGCGGTGCCGGCAGGATAATGTGGCGGCCTGTGGCGTGCGCGCAGCACGCCGGCCGCCGGACTTACTGAACGGCGGCGACGTTCTGCGCCTGCAGCGCTTCGTCGCGGCGCTCTTCCGCGCAGCGCTGATGCTGGCGCGACAGGCGGTTCATCATCGGCAGCAGCAGCAGCGCGAGCACCATGCCGATCGCGGCGAGCCAGCCGAGCTTCTCGAACAGCGACAGATAGAGCGGCAGCGAATCGACGGCCGGCAGATCGTGCGACGGCATCTGCGCGAAGTTCGCGACGACGCTGCCGAGATACTGCGACACGCCGGTCGCGACGAAGTACGCACCCATCATGAAGCCGCTCATCCGCGCCGGCACATAGCGCGCGATCATCGCGAGGCCGAGGCCGCTCACCAGCAGTTCGCCGAGCGAGTAGAGGCCGTAGCCCCACACCATGAACCACGACGACACGCGACCGTCGACCGCATAGCGGCCGCTGATCGTGAACACGAGATAGCCGGCGGCGACGGCACCGAAGCCGAGCGCGTACTTCGCGGCGACCGGCAGATCGCGGCCGCCCTTCGAGAACGCGTTGTAGATCCACACGAGCACCGGGCTCAGCAGCATGATCCAGATCGGGTTCAGCGCCTGGAACTGCGCGGCGCTCCACGTAAACAGCGTCGTGCCGAACAGGATGAAGCGCGGATCGACGTTGCGCAGCGCGAACAGCGTCAGCGAGGTCGACATCTGCACGTAGAAGATGAAGAACAGGATCACCTGCGCGATCAGCACGAGCGCGGCGATCAGCCCGGCGCGCTCCGAGCGTTCCGACTTCGCGATCATGTACGCGAAGATCGCGAGAATCGCGACCGCGGCCGTCCACACGCTTGCCACTGCCAGTTGCTTGTGCTGCAGCACGTACAGCGTGACGAGCGCGAGCGCGACGCCGCCCGCCGCGACGGCCCCGAGGCGCTTCCAGCGGATCGGCTCGTCGTCGGGCTGCGAGCCGATGTGCGCCAGCGTGCGATGCATCAGCATGAAGTTCAGGATCGCGAGCAGCATGCCGCCGCAGCAGACCGCGAACGCGGTGTGCCAGCCCCAGTGATCCTTGATCCACGGCGTCGCGAGCATCGACACCGTCGAGCCGATGTTGACCGCCATGTAGTAGATCGTGAACGCGCTGTCGATGCGCGCGTCGTCGCCTTCGTAGATGCGGCGCACGAGGTTCGCCGCGTTGGCCTTGAACAGCCCGTTGCCGACGACGATCACGCCGAGCGACGCATACATATAGGCGAGCGCGTCGTTCGGCACCGCCAGCATCAGGTAGCCGGCGCACAGCACGGCCGCGCCGAGGATCATCGTGCGGCGCGCGCCGAGCACCTTGTCGCCGATCCAGCCGCCGATCGACGGCGAGGCGTAGACGAGTGCGGTGAACGCACCCCACGTGAGGTTCGCATGGCTGTCGGTGAAACCGAGCCTGTCGACCATGAAGAGGACGAGGAGCGCGGCCATGCCGTAGTAGCCGAAGCGCTCCCACATTTCGATGAGGAAGACCGTCGTAAACGATCGGGTTTGTGAAACAGGTGCGTGCATCATCAATCTCGGTTGAAACGGACGGCGCGGATCGCGCGTCGCCTGAGGGTAGAACTGGCGCCTGGGCGCGTGGGCCGGGTAGGCCGCTACGCAGGCAATGGCAGCAGTCGGGCGGTTAGCCCGGGCCGGGGTCTGGCTCCGCCGGTGTCGGCGGCGCAAGGCCCCGACCGGCGCGCGAATGGTAACGTTTGCCGGTCCGGTGCGTCAGGTCCGCGCCACATAGGGAAATCCCCGAGATGGCAGCAGCTTTCAGGAACATTCGTCTCATGATTTGTTTGTAAACTTCGCGTCCGGCGCTCCGCAAAATCCCGGAGAGCCGCTTGCAGCTTGCCTGTGAAGGCGGCGAGTCTGGCAAGATAGCGGGTCTTTTCGCGCGCTTCGGGCCCTGTTTAGTGCACCGGGCTCAACGCCGAAGGCATGTGCGAACCTGAAGACTAAGCGATATTAACGAAACTTAGTTACTTTCCATCAAACATTTTTTGACGACCACTTTTCGGCCTGCTATGGTTCCCCCCACTGAAAACTCGCGGTCTGCCGTCGCTGCCGCCGCACTGGGCAGCAAGATTCGCGCGTTGCGCCAACGATTGAAGCGCACGCTCGACGAAACGGCGACAGCCGCGGGCATTTCGAAGCCGTTTCTGTCGCAAGTCGAGCGCGGGCTCGCGTCGCCGTCGCTGACGTCGTTGGCCGGCATCGCGCAGGCGCTCGGCGTGACCGTGCAGTATTTCGTCGATACGCCGAGCGAGGAGCGTTCGGTGTGTCGAGGCGAGCAGCTGCGCTTTTTCGGGTTCGCCGATTCGGCGAACCTGTTCGCGAGGCTGACGAACCTCTCGGAAGGCCGCCAGCTCGAGGCGATCCTCGTGCGGATGCCGCCGGGGCAGAAGCGGTCCGAGGTGACGACACATGCAGGAGAGGAGTTCCTGTATGTGGTGGAAGGAGAAGTGTCGCTGACGCTGGAAGGCAAGACGTTCGTCCTGCAGGCCGGCGATAGTTCGCACTACCAGTCGACGGTTCCGCACAGCTGGGCCAACACCGCGAAGATCGAATCGGTGGTGGTCTGGGTCGGTACGCCGAGGCTGTTCTAACGCACAGGTATTCCTTCGTTTCTCGGACGGGATGCCTGTCGAAAGAAACGTAAGGGATACTAACATGCAATACGAGAACCACGGGCCTCCTCAATCGCTGCCCCCGACAGCGTCTTACGCGTAATCCGCGGCCTTCGCCGCGCGACGCTCACCGAACAACCTTCTCAAGACTGCCACGATGAAATCCTTGCATGCCATGTCGGCCGTGCTGGCCGCGCTCGTCCTGACGACGCCCGCCGCCCGTGCCGTAACCGTCCCGTCGAACGTCACGCTTGCCGCGCAGCAGGATCTGACGCGACAGGTGCCCGCCGAAGTCGAGTCGCTCGATCCCGCCCACATCGAATCGTGGACCGGCAACACGATCGGCCTCGACCTGTTCGAAGGGCTTGCGCGCATCGACGCGGCCGGGCAGGTCGTGCCGGGCGTCGCGCTGTCGTGGGAGCGCAAGACGCCGCAGACGTGGATCTTCAAGCTGCGCCACGACGCGAAGTGGAGCAACGGGCAGCCCGTGACGGCCGCCGATTTCGTCTATTCGTGGCAGCGTCTCGCCGATCCGAAGACGGGCTCGAAGTACACGATCCTCGTCGAGTTCGTGAAGAACTCGAAGGACATCATCGCGGGCAAGGCCGCGCCGTCGACGCTCGGCGTGCGCGCGGTCGATCCGTACACGCTCGAGGTGACGACCGACGTGCCGGTCGCGTTCTTCCCCGAGCTGACCGCGATGGCGCCGCTCGCGCCGGTGAACAAGGACGTCGTCGCGAAGTTCGGCGACGCGTGGACGCGTCCCGGCAACATCGTCAGCAACGGCGCGTACCAGCTCGTCGACTGGCAGCCGAACAACCGCATCGTGATGACGAAGGATGCGAAGTACTGGAACGCGCCGAAGGTCGTGATCAACAAGGTCACGTATCTGCCCGTCGAAAGCGACGAGACCGCGATGCGCATGTACCAGGCCGGGCAGATCGACTACAGCTATTCGATTCCGTCGGGCATTTTCCAGCAGGTCAGCAAGCAGTTCGGCGCCGAGCTGCGCCCGGGCCTGCAGCTCGCGACGTACTACTACTACCTGAACAACAGCGATCCGGTGCTGAAAGACAAGCGCGTGCGCCAGGCGCTGTCGATGGTCATCGATCGCGACGTGCTGACGTCGAAGCTCACGCAGGCCGGCGAGAAGCCGATGTACGGCCTGATGCCGAACGGCACGAAGGGTGTGCAGCCGTTCACGCCGGAATGGGCGTCCTGGCCGATGGCCAAGCGCGTCGAGACCGCGAAGAACCTGCTGAAGCAGGCCGGCTATTCGGACGCGAAGCCGCTGTCGTTCACGCTCACGTACAACACCAACGACCTGCACAAGAAGGTCGCGCTGTTTGCCGCATCGGAATGGCGCACGAAGCTCGGCATCAACACGAAGCTCGAGAACGTCGAGTTCAAGGTGCTGATGAAGGAGCGGCATGACGGCAAGGTCCAGATCGCGCGCGACGGCTGGTTCGCCGACTACAACGACGCGATGACGTTCTTCGATCTGATCCGCTGCGGCAGCTCGCAGAACACCGTCGGCTACTGCAACAAGCAGGTCGACGCGCTCGTCGACGAGGGCAACCAGAAGCTCGACGACAAGGCCCGCGCGGCGCTGCTCACGCAGGCGCACGACACCGCGATGAACGACGCGCCGATGGTCCCGCTGTTCCAGTATTCGGCCGATCGTCTCGTGAAGCCGTACGTCGGCGGCTATTCGCTGAAGAACGTGATCGACATGCGCGCGTCGCAGGACATGTATCTGATCAAGCACTGAGCGGAGCGATCATGCTGGCCTATGCCCTGAGGCGCACGTTGTGGGCGGTGCCGACGATCCTCGCGGTCGTCACCGTCTGCTACCTGCTGCTGCACTTCACGCCCGGCGGCCCGTTCGATACGGAGAAACAGCTGTCCGCCGCGACGCTCGCGAACCTGAACGCGAAGTACCACCTCGACGAACCGCTGTGGAAGCAGTACCTGCTGTATCTCGGCTCGCTGCTGCGCGGCGATCTCGGGCCGTCGTTCCGCTACGTCGACTGGTCCGTGAACGATCTCGTGAAGAAGGCGCTGCCCGTGAGCCTCGGCGTGGGCGGCCTGTCGATTCCGCTGTCGATCGTGCTCGGCGTGCTGCTCGGCACCGTCGCGGCCGTGCGCCGCGACAGCGCGATCGACCGCTTCGTGATGCTGATCGGCAACTTCGGCAACGTCGTGCCGCCGTTCGTGCTCGGGCCGGTGCTCGTGTGGATCTTCGCGATCCTGCTTAAGACGTCGGCCGGCAACGGCTGGCTGCCGGCCGGCGGCTGGGGCGACGGCGGCTGGCAGTACCGGCTGCTGCCGATCGTGCTGCTGACCTTCATCAACGTGTCGCTGCTCGCGCGCGTGATGCGCGGCTCGATGATCGAGACGCTGTCGAGCAACTACATCCGCACCGCGCGCGCGAAGGGGCTGCCCGGCTCGACGATCGTGCTGCGCCACGCGCTGAAGCCCGCGCTGATGCCGGTCGTATCGTTGTTCGGCACGGTCTGCATCACGTCGATCACGGCGGCCGTCGTCACCGAATCGGTGTTCGCGCTGCCGGGGCTCGGGCAGCTCGTCGTGAACGGCGCGATCAATCGCGACTACACGCTGGTGCTCGGCCTCGTCGTGCTGACGACCGTCTGCGCAGTGCTGTTCAACCTGCTGGTCGACCTCGCCTACGCATGGCTCGATCCGCGCATCCGTTACTGAGCGAGGCCCTGCGATGACTCCCACTACGCCAGCCGTCGGTCTGCCCGCGCAGACCGATACGCCGCCGCGTTCGCGCTCGCCGCTGGCGCTCGCGTTCGCACGCTTCCTGCACAACCGCGCGGCCTTGTTCAGCCTCGTGCTGCTCGCGCTGATCGTGATCGCCTGCTTCGTCGGCCCGTGGCTGCTCGCAGCCGATCCGGCCGCAAGCGACTGGGGCGCGATCAGCCTGCCGCCGACGCTCGCGAACCAGCACTGGTTCGGCACCGACGAGCTCGGCCGCGACCTGCTCGTGCGCACGCTGATCGGCGGGCGCGTGTCGATCGAGGTCGGGCTGCTCGGCACGCTCGTGTCGGGCCTGTTCGGCGTCGCGTGGGGCGCGACCGCGGGCTTCGCGGGCGGCCGCGTCGACGCGGTGATGATGCGCATCGTCGACATGATGTACGCGATCCCGTACTTGCTGATCGCGATCCTGATGATGACGCTGTTCGGCCGTTCGTTCCTGCTCGTCGTGCTGACGATCAGCGCGTTCTCGTGGATCGACATGGCGCGCGTCGTGCGCGGCCAGACATTGTCGCTGCGCAACCGCGAGTTCGTCGATGCGGCGCGCGCGATCGGCGTGTCGCCGGTATCGATCGTGCGCCGCCATATCGTGCCGAACCTGCTCGGCGTCGTCGTCGTGTATGCGACGGTCTCGGTGCCGAACATCGTGCTGACCGAATCGGTGCTGTCGTTTCTCGGGCTCGGCGTGCAGGAGCCGATGACGAGCTGGGGCGTGCTGATCCAGGACGGCGCGCAGAAACTCGAATCGATGCCGTGGCTGCTGCTGTGCCCGGCCGTCATGCTGTGCGTGACGCTCTATTGCGTGAATTTCGTCGGCGACGGCCTGCGGGATGCGCTTGACCCGAAGGATCGCTGAAGATGGCCGCACTACTTGAAGTCGACAACCTCGGCGTGCGCTTCACGCGCAAGGATGCGCCGCCGATCGACGCCGTCAGCGGCGTGTCGTTCTCGCTCGAAGCCGGCAAGACGCTCGGCATCGTCGGCGAATCGGGCTCCGGCAAGAGCCAGACCGTGATGGCATTGCTCGGGCTGCTCGCCGCGAACAGCACGACGAGCGGCACGGCGCGCTATCGCGGCGACGATCTGCTCGCGATGGACACGCGCGCGCTGAACGCCGTGCGCGGCGACCGGATCGCGATGATCTTCCAGGATCCGATGACGTCGCTCAATCCCTTCCTGACGATCGAGCGGCAGATGACCGAGACCCTGCAGCTGCATCGCGGGCTGTCGCGCAAGGCCGCGACGAAGCGCGCGATCGAGGCGCTCGAATCGGTGCGCATTCCCGACGCCGCGCGGCGTATCCGCATGTATCCGCACGAGTTCTCGGGCGGCATGCGGCAGCGCGTGATGATCGCGATGGCGCTGCTGTCCGAACCCGAAATCCTGATCGCCGACGAGCCGACCACGGCGCTCGACGTGACCGTGCAGGCGCAGATCATCGATCTGCTGCGCGAGCTCAATCGCGAGCGCGGCACCGCGATCGTGCTGATCACGCACGACATGGGCGTGGTCGCCGGCCTCGCGGACGACGTGATGGTCATGTATGCGGGCCGCACCGTCGAATACGCGCCGGCCGAATCGATCTTCGCGGCGCCGTCGCATCCGTACACGATCGGGCTGCTGAACGCGCTGCCGCGGCTGACCGATGCCGACGATTCGCCGCTCGTCGCGATTCCCGGCAATCCGCCGATGCCCGGCACCGCGCCGGCCGGCTGCGCGTTCGCGAAACGCTGCACGTATGCGGAGGATCGCTGCGGCACGCTGCGCCCCGCACTCGAAACCTACGGCGCCGCCGGTGCGGTGCGCGCCTGCCATCGGCCGGCGGCCGATCTGACGGGAGGACTGCGATGAGCGTCAACGAACGCCGCGACGCCGGCGCGAGCGGCGACACGCTGCTCGCCGTCGAGGGGCTGAAGGTGCATTTCCGCGTGCCGCTCGGCGGCTATCCGTGGTCGCCGAAGGGCACGCTGCGCGCGGTCGACGGCGTCTCGTTCGACGTGAAGCGCGGCGAGACGGTCGGCCTGGTCGGCGAATCGGGCTGCGGGAAGTCGACGCTCGCGCGTGCGCTGATCGGCCTCGTACCGATGACGGCCGGCACCGTGCGCTGGCGCGGCGAGGCCGTCGCGCCAGCGCAGCTGCGCGGCACCGCGATGCGGCGCGAAGTGCAGATGATCTTCCAGGATCCGCTCGCGTCGCTCGATCCGCGCATGACGATCGAGCAGGTCGTCGCCGAGCCGCTCGTCACGCATCAGCCGGGTCTCGGCCGTGCCGAAGTGCGCCGCCGCGTGATCGCGATGCTCGAGCGCGTCGGGCTGAACGCGCATCACCTGCTGCGCTATCCGCATGAATTTTCCGGCGGCCAGTGCCAGCGCGTCGGGATCGCGCGTGCGCTGATCGGCGAGCCGAAGCTCGTGATCTGCGACGAACCGGTGTCGGCGCTCGACGTGTCGATCCAGGCGCAGATCGTGAACCTGCTGCGCGACCTGCAGCGCGATCTGTCGCTGTCCTATCTGTTCGTCGCGCACGACCTCGCGGTCGTGAAGGCGATCAGCCAGCGCGTGCTCGTGATGTATCTGGGCCGCGTGATGGAGTTCGGCACGCGCGACGACGTGTACCGCGTGCCGCAGCACCCGTACACGCGCGCGCTGCTCGACGCGGCGCCGACGCCGGACCCGGCACGCGAGCGGGCGCGCCGGCCGATGCTGCTGGCGGGCGAGATGCCGTCGCCGCTGAATCCGCCGTCGGGCTGCGCGTTCCGCACGCGCTGCCCGGTGGCGATCGACGCGTGCGCGCAGGACGCGCCGCTGCCGGAAGTGCGGCACGGCTCGGCGGCGCGCGTCGCCTGCATCCGCGCGGGTGCGGCATGAGTGTCGAACGACGATAAGCAGGCAGGTCGACAGGGGTAAGTGCGGCGCGAACGATCTTCGCGTCGCGGGTACAGGCGCGTCCGTAGCCGGTCGCGCCGGGTGGGGGCCGGGCGCGGATCGCGACCGGCGGGACGACATCAACACAAGAAGAGAACCACGATGAAAAAGCAGAAGACGATCGGGACGGCATCGAAGATGCTGCTTGTATGGGGACTGCCGGCGCTCGCCGGTGTCTCGCTGACGGGCGTCGCGCGCGCCGACGACGCGGCGCCCGCGCCGCTGACGGTCGCGCAGGCCGCGCCGGCCGCCGGCGCGAGTGCGAGCGTCGCACAGGCGACGACGCCGAACGCCGTTGTGAACGCGGAGGCCGGCCAGGCCGTCACGCCGTCCGACGAGCAACCGTCCGCGCAATCGAAGTCGAAGGGCTTCATCGCCGACAGCCATCTCGACTTCCTGTTCCGCAATTACGCGGACGTGCTCGACAACAAGGGCGGACCGCACCGTCACGCATGGATCCAGGGCGTGATGGCGAACTTCGAGTCCGGCTATACGACGGGCCTGATCGGTATCGGCTTCGACGCATCGCTGTATGCGGCGCTGAAGCTCGACGGCGGCGCGGGCGCGGGCAGCATGGCACACATCGCGAAGGGCGGCGGCGGCTCGAACCAGCTCGCGTGGGCCTATCCGGGCATCTACGACGTGAAGGCGCGCATCTCGAACACGGTGATCAAGTACGGTCTGCAGGCCGTCGACAACCCGTTCATGGAGCAGCACGACAACCGCGCGCTGCCGCCGACGTTCCTCGGCGCGACGATCGTCAGCAACGAATTCAAGAACGTGATGCTCGAAGCGGGCAGCTTCACGAAGACCGACGCGCGCGGCCACTCGACGCTCACGAACCTGACGACGCAGTACGGCGGTACGCGCGTGAACCGGATCACCTATGTGGGCGGCACGTGGGACTACTCGCCGAACGGCGAAGTCGCGCTGTACGCGAATCAGGCCGACGACGTGTGGCACCAGTACTACGCGTCGGTGAAGCACAGCATCGGCAGCCCGCAGACGATCAAGTGGACGGGCTTCGGCAACGTCTATTCGACGCACGACACGGGCGACGCGCTGCAGGGCAAGATCAACAACAACGCGTATAGCCTGTCGCTCGCCGCGCAGCACGGCCCGCACGAGCTGCTGCTCGCGTATCAGCAGATTCTCGGCGACCAGTTCTTCGACTATCTGAACGAAACGAACGGCATCTTCCTCGCGAACTCGATGGACGTCGACTACAACGCGCCGCATGAAAAGTCGCTGCAGCTGCGCTACACGTTCTATGGCAAGGAAGCGGGGCTGCCGGGCTTCAAGGCGATGGTGTGGGGCGTGACGGGCTGGGGCGCGGACGGCAGCGCAGGCGCGGCGAACGATCCGAGCCACTCGAGCATCTACTGGAGCAACGGCGCGCCGGTGCAAGGCCGTCACCACGAGTTCGGCTTCATTCCGTCGTACACGTTCCAGAGCGGCAAGCTGAAGGACACGAAGGTCACGTTCATCGCGATGTGGCACAACGGCTCCACGCACTACTCCGATGCGACGAACCGCGAGTACCGTCTGGTCGTGAACCTGCCGCTGCACGCGTTCTGATCGAACGGCGCGCCGCGCGCCGCCGCTGCGCCGAGCGGCCCGCTCTTACGCGGGCTTGTGCAGCCCGGCGACCGGCTCGTTCGCGGCCGGTGGCAGATCCGCCGCGAGCGGCGCCAGTTCGCGACCGGTGTCGCGCCAGGCGTCGAGGCCGCCGCGCAGCGCGAGCGCGTCGGTAAAGCCCGCGTCGAGCAGGCGCTTCGCCATCAGCGCGGCCGTCACCTCGTTCGGGCACGAGCAATAGACGACGAACTTCTGCGTGAGCGGATAGCGCGCGACGATGTCGGCGATCTGCCGTTCGTCGGCAAACTGCGCGCCGGGGATCGTGAACGGGTCGAGCTTGCGGTGCTCGGGCGAGCGCACGTCGAGAATCACCGGTGCTGCATCGTCTTGCAGCAGCGCATCGAGCTCGTCGACGCCGATCCGCGCATGCGCGAGCTGGCGGATCAGCGCGCGGCGGCGCACCCAGCGAATCGCCGCATAGACGGCGAGCAGCGCGACGATCACGACCAGCACCGCGTGACCGAGCCGGCTCGCGCCCGCGAACAGCCAGTCGATCTGCCGATAGAACACGAGCCCCGCGACGAGGCCGGCGATCGTCCAGAGCGCGGCGCCGAGCGCGTCGTAGCCGACGAACGTGCGATAGCGCGTATGCAGCGCGCCCGCCATCGGCACCGATACCAGCGACAGTCCGGGAATGAAGCGTGCTACTGCGAGCACGCGCACGCCGTAGCGGCCGAAGAAGCGCTCGGTTTTCTTCACGCAGGTGTCGCGCGACAGCGACAGCCGGCAGATCGTCTTCAGCGTCGCGCCGCCGTAACGGCGCCCGGCGACGTACCACGCCGTATCGCCGAGCAGCGCGCCGAGCACCGATAGCGCAATCACCGTCGCGAGCTGCGAGCCGATCATCGCCGGATGCATCGCGGCCATCGCGCCGAACAACACGAGCGTCGGCATCGCGGGCACGGGCAGGCCGATCGCCGCCGCGAGCACGTTGGCGAATACGAGAAGCGGCCCGTACTGGGCGACGAGATCACGGAGCATGACGGCTGGCCGAAAAGAACATGCGCAGGCAGGGTGCGCAGATGGGCCGATTATCGGCCATTTTCAAGACGGCGGCGGGAATGACGGAAAGCGCCTGACGGCGGCAGGGACATGCCGGTGAGCGCGCGCGCTGCACGTCGCTCACCGTCGGAATCTCACGAAGGGGTGCGCGCGAGCGAAGCGGCGCCGTGGTGTTCGCCCGGCAGTTCGGCGCCGTGCGAGCGGATCGCCGCGATCAGTTCGGCCGGCGTGATCTCGTAGCGGACCTCGCGGTGAATGCCGGGCTTGCGTTCGTCGATTTCGATCAACAGCACGCTCTTGCCGTCGCCGGTCGCTTCGAGCCGGAGCGAGCGCAGCTCGCGGCCGTCGGCCGGGTCGTGTTCGGTGAGCAGGGTCATTGCCCCGGATGAGCCGGTAGTGCGCATCGAACCTATCCTCGTGTCGTTGTGCCGTGGGGGGCGAAGGTGTCGTTGTTGAAAAACTGCAAAACAGGTTGACGCAGTTTAACGCGAACGGACGGCATTACGGAGCATTTTCGTAGGGGTCGGAAAGAGGGCTACACCACACTTCCGTCAGATGTTTTCGCGCGCGCCGCCGCGCGTTTGCGCGCGGCGGCGCCGGGTGGTGCGCGGGTGTCGGGCGGTGCCGACGGGCAGGCCGGCGACGCGCCGTAGGCGTGCGCGTCGCCGCGGCGGTCAGAAGCGGTCGGCGATGCCCATCGCCGGATCGCTGACCGAATGGCGGCCCGTTTCGACGCGGCCGGCGATGCGCCGCGCATAGCGCGCGTCGTGATCGGCGGTCACGATGAAGTCATACCAATAGCCGGTCGAGTCGAGCTTCCAGTGCAGCTCCGACTGCGTGCCGCCGCGCACCGTGACGGTCCACGTCGTGCCCGCGCCGTCGCCGTGACCGTGCGTGTCGGTCGCGCCGTGGCCCGCGAGCGGCCCGTAGACCCGATTCGAGCGGATCGTGAAGCGCACGGCGCCGCCGCCGTGGTTGCTCAGCCGCAGGTGCAGGTTGCCGCTCGCGCCCGCGTAGCCGACGCGGATCTCCGGATTCGGCGCGCCGGCCGCGGCAATGCGCGTGAGGTCGCCGGTGAAGCGGCGGTGATAGCCGTTCGGGCCGAGCAACCACAGATCGTATTGACCGTTGTCGTCGGCCATTGCCGCCCAGTCGCCGTGCAGCGTCTTGCCGGGCTCGACCGCGTAGCGGCGCGGCACGCGATCGAGATGAAGCTTGTCGTAGACGTGGAATACCGCGGCCGCGTCGCCGGTATTCGCGAACTTCAGCCGCAGCGTGCCGCTGCGCGCGTCGGCCTGCGCGCTCGCATGCAGCTCGTACGGCAGCGCGCGCGACGGTCGCACGCCGATGGTCTGTGCGGGCGGCGCGGGCGTGGCCGGCGGCGCGATCTTCGGGGCGGCCTGCTGCGCGGCGCTCAGCGCGTCGACCTGGCTCTTCGTCGAACGGCCCGCGAGCGTCGGCAGCGGCTCGTTGTTCGGCGAGCGGAAGTTGAAGGCGCTCGTCAGGTCGCCGCAGATCGCGCGTCGGTATCCGCTGATCTGCGGCTCGACGACGCCGAAGCGTTTCTCGAGAAAGCGCAGCGTCGACGTATGGTCGAACACCTGCGAGTTCACCCAGCCGCCGCGGCTCCACGGCGACACGACCCACATCGGCACGCGCGGGCCGGGGCCGTACGGGCGTCCGTCCGCGGCGGGCTGGCTCGACGTGGCCGGTGCGAAGTCGTGATACTCGGCGGCGACGTCGGCACCCGACAGCGTGTAGCCGCCTGCGAGCGTGCCGTCCGCATTGCGCGACGGCGCGGCTGGCGACGGCATGTGATCGAAGAAGCCGTCGTTTTCGTCGTAGTTGATCAGCAGGACCGTCTTGCTCCAGACCTCGGGGTTCGCGGTCAGCGCATCGAGCACCGCCTGCACGTACCAGCCGCCCTGCGCGGGGCTCGACGGCCCCGGATGCTCGCTGTACGCGGACGGCGGGATGATCCACGATACCGCCGGCAGCCGGCCGTTTCGGATGTCGTCGCTGAACGATTCGAGAAAGCCGTACGGCATCGTGTTGCCGAAGCCCTTCGCGAGCGGGCTGAGCGGATCGTCGATCGCCGGATCGTAGAACGGGCCGGCGGCCGTCACCGGCTGCGTGATGTCGGTCGACGCGACGTAGACCGGCCGACGCGCGGCCGGCATCTGCTCGATGGCCGCACGCCAGTGGCGAAAGCCCATCATCTCGTTGCAGCCGAAGTTGTCGATCAGGCTCTGGTACACCTTCCAGCTCACGCCCGCCTGCTGCAGCCGGTCCGCGTACGTGGTCCACGTCCAGCCCTGCGTCGACGGTCCGATGTCGTTGCCGCCGTTGAACTGATTGTTCAGCGCGGCGACCTTCACGCGGCTGCCGTCGACGGGGCTGATGCCGTTCGGGCCGTTGGTGCCGCTCCAGTAGAACAGGCGGTTCGCGATCGTGCCCGTATGCATCCCGCAGTGATAGTGGTCGCACAGCGTGAACGCGTCGGCGAGCGCGCGCTGGAACGGCACTTCGGCCGCGTCGTAGTAGCCCATCGACAGCGTGGTCTTCGCGTCGGGCCAGCGGTTCATGCGTCCGTGGTCCCACGCGGCCTGCGCGTCGGCCCACGTATGCGGCGTGCCGCCTGCGCGCTGCGCGTTGCCCTTGCTCGCGTCGAGGTGATACGGCGTGACCGTGACCGCGGGCGTCGTCTTCGTATACGTCTGGTAGAACACGTCGCGACCGTTCGGCGACGGCACCGCGAAACGGTCGCCGTAGCCGCGCACGCCCTTGAACGTGCCGAAGTAGCTGTCGAACGCGCGATTCTCCATCATCAGCAGCACGACGTGCTTCACGTCGTTGATGGTGCCCGTTTCGTGAAAGGCGGGAATCGCGAGCGCGCGGCGAATGCTCGGCGGAAACGCGGACAGCGCCGCGGCCGAGAGGCCGGCGGTGGCAGTCTGCTGGAGAAATTTGCGGCGTGACGTCATGGCGTTCGAGTCCTCTGATGATGGGAGCGTTCGTGACTTCGTCTGGTTGCGCCCAAGCGTCGTCCCCCCTGGGACGGTCCGCGATGCGCGTGCGTGCGGATGCGCCGGCCGCGCGCCGGATGGGCGCGCCCCACGGACGACGCGCTGCGTCGCGTGGCGGTTTCGGCCGTCGTTGCCGCCTCGTCGTTCGCGCGTTCGTCATGCGCGGGACGGGATGTCGGCACGCGCCGGCCCGGCGCATGCCGGGCAGGGCGGCGCCTAGTCTAGGGAGCCGACGTGACGTCGACGTGATGGAGAAATGACATCGCGTGTCGTTCTCATGACGTTGTGTGTGCAACGAATCGCGTGCGCGTGAATGAGGAGTGGGGGAGCGGTGAGAAATTACCGATTTTCCATGGCGCGGTCGGTAAAAAAAGGTGTCCCGCCGGCATGAGACGGCTTGGGTGCCATGCCGTTGCGATCGCAACCGAATCGGCGGCGATGGTTTCGTTTCGTCAGGCGGCATCGACATGCCGGGCGAGCACGTGGCAAGCATGTTGCATTCGCATGAAACCCGGATATGCATCGATGGCATGCGGTAGGCGCACCGCCGCATGCCCTTGAAAGAACGATGCCCAGGACGTTCGCCCGTCATGATCGACATCACGATCCGGCACGGCGACGCGCACGACGTCGATGCGATCCGCACAATCTCCGCGCAACCGGCGGTCTGCAAGAACACGCCGCAGCATCCGTTTCCATCGTTCGAGAAATGGCAGCAACGGCTCGAACGCATTCGCGAACAGGGCGTGAGTCTCGTCGCCGAAGTCGATGGCGCGGTGGTCGGCTATCTTGCCCCGCATACCGAACCGAATCCGCGGCGCCGTCATGCGGCCGGGCTCGGCATGATGATCGATGCGTCGCAGCACGGGCGCGGCATCGGCAGCCGTCTGCTCGCGACCGCGATCGACCTCGCCGAGAATTGGCTCAACGTCACGCGTATCGAGCTGACCGTGTTCGTCGACAAACCGAGCGGCGATCGCGCTCTACGAAAAGCACGCTTTTCGCATCGAAGGCGAATCGCCCGACTACGCGCTGCGCGACGGCGCGTATGCATCGGTGTATCGCATGGCGCGGCTCGGGTCGCGGCCGTGAGGCCGAGCGTCCTGTGCCTCATATTCATTCAAGAATTCGTTCGTTTTCAAGCGGGCGCCTGCATCGTATCGTCGAGCGATTTGCCGGCCGTCGCGACAGGCGCGCGACGCGTCTTCCCGCCATCGTCTTTTCAACGGAACCCGCTTCGATGAAATCCGTTATCCGGAGTCTGACTGCCGCCTGCCTGTTCGCCGCGTCGGGTGCAGCGTTTGCCACCGTCGCGCCGCAAGAAGGCGTCGCGGCGAGTTCGTCGTCGCAGCGTACCCATCTGCCGCCCGGCATCGCGTGGCAGCAGGGCGACGTCGACGACGCCTTCGCGCTCGCGAAGCGCACCGGCAAGCCGCTGCTGCTGTACTGGGGCGCGGTGTGGTGCCCGTCGTGCAACCAGGTGAAGTCGACGATCTTTAGTCAGCAGGCGTTCAAGACGCGCTCGTCGCTGTTCGTGCCCGTCTATCTGGACGGCGACACCGAGAGCGCGCAGAAGCTCGGCGAACGCTTCAAGGTGCACGGCTATCCGACGATGATCCTGTTCCGTCCCGACGGCACCGAGGTGACGCGGCTGCCGGGCGAGGCCGATCTCGACCGCTACCTGCAGGCGCTGTCGCTCGGCATGACCGCCGCGCATCCGGTGCGGCAGACGCTCGCGAGCGCGTTGAAGGACGGTGCATCGCTGAAAGCGGACGAATGGCGGCTGCTGGCGGACTATTCGTGGGATACCGACGGTGCGTTGCCGGTGCCGGCCGATCGCGTCGCGCAGACATTACAGACGCTGTCGCAGCGCGCGCGGGCGGCCGGCGCGAAGGCCGAGGCGGCGCGCTTCGCACTGAAGGCGGCCGTGGTCGCCGCGTCGGACGATCCGGCTCAGGCCGGCGCGCTGGACAAGTCGGCGCTCGCCGACGCATGGCGAGCGGTGTTGGCCGATCGCGCGCTGTCGCGCGCCGATTCCGACGTGCTCGTGATGGCGCCGGCGCGTGTCGTCGCGTATCTCGGCGGCAGTGAAGCGCAGCGCGCGAAGCTGCGCGGCGCATACGACGCGGCGCTCGCACGGCTGTCCGCCGATACGACGCTGTCGTCGATCGATCGACTGATGGCATTGCACGGCCGCGTGCTGCTCGCGCGTGGCGAGGCGCGCACCGGCGCGCCGCTCGATGCGCCGGCGCTCGTCGATACCGTGCGTCGGCAGATCGCCGCGTCGGTGCAGGGTGCGGCGAATCCGTACGAGCGGCAGGCGCTCGTCAGCGAGGGCGCGGATACGTTGACCGATGCCGGACTGTTCGACGAGTCGGATGCGCTGCTGAAGGCCGAACTGCCGCGCTCGTCGACGCCGTACTACTTCATGTCCGGGCTGGCCGCGAACGCGAAGGCGCGCGGCGACAAGGCGGCGGCGCTCGACTGGTACCGGAAGGCGTACGACATGGCGACGGGCCCCGCGACGAAGCTGCGCTGGGGCGCGACCTATTTCGCGAACGCGGTGCAATTGGCGCCCGAGGACTCGGCGCGGATCGAAGGAATTGCTGCGAGCGTGCTCGCGCAGGCCGGCAAGACGCGCGATGCATTCTACGGCGCGAATTTGCGTGCGCTGACCAAGGTCGTCGCGCAACTGAACCGCTGGCGTAGCGGCGGCGCGCACGATGCGTCGGTCAGGACGGTCGTCAGGCAGTTCGACGAGCTATGCGGCAAGCTGCCCGCGGGCGACCCGCAGGCAGCGGCGTGCGCGAAGCTGATTCAGCCCGTGAAGACGTGACGGCCGCCGTGGCCGTGCCGAGGATCAACGGCCCGATTCCGACGACGCGTCGCGCGCGCTGCCGTACCCGGCGCCGTTCTGTTGCGCGATCTTCGCTTCGGCCGATTGGATGCTGGCCGGATAGAACCAGTCGCTCGGCTGGAAGCCGGCCTGCTTCAGTGCCTTCACTTCGGCACGGACCTGCGCACGCGTCAGCGGCTGGTTCGACTGCGCATGGGCGACGACCGGGCCGGAGACGGCCACGGCGAGGGCAACCGCTTGAATCAGGCGCTTCATGATCGGGACCTCCTGGTTTCCGTTGAATCGGCCGCGCTTCGTGTCACGAATGCGTCGGGCGACGTTGAAACCAGTGTAGGTCGGGTCGGCCGCATGAAAAATGCGCCGGCGACCAATGCAGTGTTTTGCTGCGGACAACAATGACGGCGGCGTGGTCGGGGCCGAATGGCGCGGAGATGAGGGCGGTGCGATGGGCGCGGCGTGCGCCGGCGGGCCGGGTGCCGGCCGGTATGGGACCGGACGCCATCGAGGCGCCGGTCCGGCATGGCTGCGTGCCCTTCGTGAAACGCGGGTAGAACGCACCCGGCTACGGGGACGCGGCCGGCAGGCGCGGGCGGCGTGCGAAGCGCCGCCCGCCGCAAGGAATTACACGAGCCCCGTCATGTAATACACGGCGATCACGAAGAACACCGCGAGCGTCTTGATCACGGTGACCGCAAAAATGTCGCGATACGACTCGCGGTGCGTGAGGCCCGTGACGGCGAGCAGCGTGATCACCGCGCCGTTGTGCGGCAGCGTGTCCATGCCGCCGCTCGCCATCGCGACGACCCGGTGCAGCACGTCCATCGGGATGTTGGCCGCTTGCGCGCCCTTGATGAACAGGTCCGACATTGCGGCGAGCGCGATGCTCATGCCGCCCGATGCCGAGCCCGTGATGCCCGCGAGCGAGCTGACCGACACCGCAGCGTTGACGAGCGGGTTCGGGATGCTCTTCAGCGCGTCGCCGACGACGAGGAAGCCCGGCAGCGCAGCGATCACGCCGCCGAAGCCGTACTCCGACGCGGTGTTCATCGCGGCGAGCAGCGCGCCGCCGACGGCCGCCTTCGAGCCGGCCGCGAAGCGTTCGCTGACGCGCTTGAACGCGGTCAGCACGACGAGCACGATGCCGAGCAGCAGTGCGGCCTCGACCGACCAGATCGCGACGACGGTCTTGATCGACGTCGTCACCGGCGCATGGACGCCCGGCAGCACTTCCGGTGCGACGGTGTACGACGCGGAGCCGTACCACTGCGGGATCAGCTTCGTGAATGCGAAGTTCGACACGCCGACCAGGATCAGCGGCAGGATCGCGAGCGCGGGATTCGGCAGCGACTGCGCTTCGACGCGCTCCGGCTCGTTGACGAGCGACGTGCCGTAGCCTTCGCCCTTCGCCATCGCCGAACGGCGGCGCCATTCGAGATACGCGAGACCGACGACGATGATGAACAGCGAGCCGATCGTGCCGAGTGCGGGCGCGGCCCATGCGGTCGTCTTGAAGAACGTGGTCGGGATGATGTTCTGGATCTGCGGCGTGCCGGGCAGCGAGTCCATCGTGAACGAGAATGCGCCGAGCGCGATCGCGCCCGGCATCAGCCGCTTCGGAATATTGCTCTGGCGATAGAGCTCGGCCGCGAACGGATAGACCGCGAACACGACGACGAACAGCGACACGCCGCCGTACGTGAGCAGCGCGCACACCGCGACGATTACCGCATTGGCGCGCGAGCGGCCGATGTAGCGGATCGCTGCATGGACGATCGACTCGGAAAAGCCGGACAGTTCGATCACCTTGCCGAACACCGCGCCGAGCATGAACACCGGAAAGTACAGTTTGACGAAGCCGACCATCTTCTCCATGAAGATGCCGGAGAAGACGGGCGCGACGGCGGCCGGATCGGTGAGCAGGACCGCGCCGAGTGCGGCGATCGGCGCGAACAGGATCACGCTGTAGCCGCGATATGCGGCAAACATCAGGAACGCCAGCGCGGCGAGGACGATCACGAAAGACAAGGGAAGTCTCCTAATTGCTTTGGTTGTTGTTCGGTCGGACGGTGCGCCGCGGACCGGCTCGGCTTCGTGCAGGTTTCGTGCCATCGGCCGCAATGCGCCGCCGGACGCGGGTCCGGCGTGGTCGGGCGGGCCCGCGCCGGCCAATGTCTGACGATTCTACGTGAAACGTCTCCAGACGGAGACGAATCGGCGATCGCGATCGCGTGTCGACTCGGCGAGGGTCTTCCCCGACAAGGCAATCCGGCGTGTCTCCGAAATGAGATAATCCGTCCCGATACGGAGACATCCGACCGAAGATACACGGAGACGACGACACGATGATGAACGACTGGACCCGGCTGCCCGCCAACTACGGCGACGTGCTGCGGCGCGCCGCCGAGTCGCTGTTTCGCACGTTCGAGGATTCGAGCGCGGGCACGGTGGTCGTCGATCGCGATGCGCGGATCGTCTGGATGAACGAGCGCTACGCGGCGCGTTTCGGCTTTGCCGATCCGCAGCAGGCCGTCGGCCTCGACTGCGAGGCCGTGATCCCGAACAGCCTGCTGCGCGAAGTCGTGTCGAGCGGCCAGCCGATCCTGCTCGACATCATGGAGACCGGCCGCGAACCGCTCGTCGTCACGCGGCTGCCGCTGAAGAACGAGGCCGGCGAGACGGTCGGCGCGATCGGCTTCGCGCTGTTCGATCAGCTGAAGACGCTCACGCCGATCTTCTCGCGCTACGCGCAGCTTCAGCAGCAGCTGATCGCGACACAGCGCTCGCTCGCGCAGGCGCGCCGCGCGAAGTACACGTTCGCGAGCTTCGTCGGCACGAGCGCCGCGAGTCTCGAGACGAAACGACAGGCGCGCCGCGCCGCGCAAGTCGATTCGCCGGTGCTGCTGCTCGGCGAGACAGGCACCGGCAAGGAACTGCTCGCGCATGCGATTCACGCGGCGTCGGCGCGTGCGCTGCAGCCGCTCGTGACCGTCAACGTCGCGGCGATTCCCGACACGCTGCTCGAAACCGAGTTCTTCGGCGCCGCGCCCGGCGCGTATACCGGCGCCGATCGCAAGGGCCGCGTCGGCAAGTTCGAGCTGGCCGATCGCGGCACGCTGTTTCTCGACGAGATCGGCGACATGCCGTTGCCGCTGCAGGGCAAGCTGCTGCGCGTGCTGCAGGACAAGGAATTCGAACCGGTCGGGTCGAACCGCATCGTGCGCGCGGACGTGCGCATCATTGCGGCGACGTCGGCCGACCTGCCGGCGCTCGTCGCGGCCGGGCGCTTTCGCGCCGATCTCTATTACCGGCTCAATGTGCTGACGATTCATGCGCCGCCGCTGCGCGAGCGTGCGTCGGACATTGCGGCGCTCGTTTATGTGACGCTCGAGGAGCTCGCTGCGCAGCACGGGCGCGCCGCGCACTGCGAGCTGACCGACGACGCGTTGCGGATGCTTTGCGCCTATCCGTGGCCGGGCAACGTCCGCGAGCTGCGCAACACGCTCGAGCGCGCGCTGATGCTGTCGGATCGCGCGATCATCGATGCACGTGCGCTCGCGCCGTTTCTCGGACCGACGCGCGTACATGCGGACGCCGCCCCGGCCGTGCCGGCGGCTGCCGTGACGGCGGGCGGCGCGGGCGCCGGTTCCAGGTCCGGCGCCGGCGACCCGCATGCCGGGCAGCACGTGTCGTATGCGGACGCGCTCGCGGCGTGGGAACGCCAGTTCTTCGTCGACGCGCTGGCCGCGTGCGACGGCAAGGTGGCGGAGGCCGCCGCGCGGATCGGCATCGGACGCGCAACGCTGTACAAGAAGCTCGCGGCGCTCGGTATCGGTCGATAGGCCGCTGCGGACCGCGCGGGCGCGCGCGCCTGCATGGTGCGCATCAGGTATGGGAACGATCGCGAAACACAGGCCGGCCGGCATGCGCGTGCGAGTCGGCCGACAGGAGGCGATATGAAGCGAATCGGCATCGCAGGTTGGGTGACGTTGATGCTCGCGACGTCCGCGCTGGCGCAGACGGGCGATACCGAGGCGCCCACGGCGCGGCGCAACTGGTACAACGATCCGTTCGTTGCGCTGTCGCGGGACATCGCCGAATGCCCGTTGCCGCTCGGCCCGTGGATGACGAAGGCCGAGATGGAGGACGACGCGCACTACCGCGTCGAGCGCGGGACGACCTGCTGGCTCGCGCATCGCTGCACGAAGCCGAACTCCTATCTGTACGACGCGCCGATCGCGGATGCCGCCAAGGCGCATTTCGCCGGATCCGAACGGCTGCGCGGCACGAGCCTGTGGATCACCGTGCAGCGGCGCTTCGTCTATGTCGAAGGCTGTGCGAATCCTGGATTCGATCGACAGGCGCTGCAACGCGAATTCGAGGCGCTGCCCGATGTCGAACAGGTTTTCATTCGCATCACCGACGATCCGGCACGAACGTTGCCGTATCGGACGCGCGGGCAGCCGGACCGCACGCCCAATTGAACAATAGGCGGCCGTGCATGGCATACTCGCGACATTTAAAAAAAGGTTGACGGAAAGAACAATGAAACACATGCTTGCGTCGGTCTGTCGGGGGCCTCGGGCGTTGCTGCGCGGGGCCGGGTTGTTGGCGCTCGTCGCGGCGCTCGGCGGGTGCGGCGGCGGTGCGCCGCTGTTCACGTCCGACGGACGCCCGACTACGCAGGTTCAATGCACGGGCGACTCGTGGAGCAATTGCACGGACAATGCGCGCGCGATCTGCAACGGCGAGTACGACGTGCTCCAGCAATCGACGGATAGCGGCACGCGAAGCCTGCTCTTCGCATGCCGCAAGAAAAGCGGCTATTGATCCCGCAATGGGCGACCGAAAATACTTTCGGGTCACGCGCTTTTCTATTTGCTTGGTGTCGGCTATTTTTCATGAATAACCCTCAAGGAATCCCATCGATATGGCGACCTACCGGCAACTGTCCGTGCAACTCGAAAGGCTTCAGCAAAAAATCGACAAGGAACGCGAGAAGGCGATTGCCGACGCGATAGCCGAGATCCGGGCGAAAATCGACGAATTCGACATTACGCCGGAAGAGCTCGGTTTCCGGCCGCTCGGCGCGCCGAGCGCAAAGCCGAAGCGCACGTTGCCGCCGAAATATCGCAACCCGAAGACGGGCGAAACCTGGAGTGGCCGCGGGCGCGCGCCCGCGTGGCTCGGCAAGAACCGCACGCGATTCCTGATCGCCGACTGACTCCCGAAAATCCTCACCTTTCGCGTACCGACCGACGGTGCGACCGGCCTTGCGGCCGTCGCACCGTTCTGTTTTTCCGCGCATGCAAAATGCATCGCGTCGCTGGATTGCGATGCGGCGTCACGCAATGGACCGATCGTATTTCGCGATTTCACCGCGATTCGGCTCGCTATCGCGGCGAATGTCGGTAAACGGCCGCGCAATTGCGCACGTTCTTGCCACGTTATTCGCCATGCGACGCGTGCGGACACAAAGCGCATTTTCATCACCGTACGCGCTAGCGCGCAGGGCTGGACGGTGTTCCCGAACATTCTCACCTTCGCTCCTGTAAAGCCTCACCTTTGACGGCGGCACGTGTATCGATGTACCGCGATGCGTCGGCGCTGCGATCGATGCACGCACGTCGCTCAGTGCGGTGCGCGGCACGCGATGTGTCGCCGGTCGATGCATGATGCGCGGCTTGACGGCCGGCGGACAGCTGGCCGTTCGGCATATAGGCAGCCGCGGGCCCTTCGCCTATGCTTGGGATTCGCGGATCGGTGTGCGGCGCGGAGCCGTATGCCGGTCGGGCCGTGTTTCGTCAGCCAGTGGAGCCGATGTGACTGTTCGCCATCTCGATGCCTTGTTCCAGCCCAGGTCCGTTGCGGTCGTCGGTGCGTCGTCGCGTGCGGGCAGTATTGGCGCAATGGTTTGGTCGCGCGTGCTCGACGGCGCGTTCGACGGTCCGGTGTGGCCCGTCAATCCGAAGCATCGCGAGCTCGGCGGGCACGCGGTCGTACCGGACGTCGACCGGCTTCCTGCACCGCCGTCGGTCGCCGTGATCTGTACGCGTCCGGCGACGTGGGCCGGCATCGTACGCAAGCTCGGCGAACTGGGCACGCGTGTGGCGATCATCGTCGGCGATGCGCGCAGCGATGCCGATCGCGCGGCACTCGATCGCGCGCTGAAGGCCGCGAAGCCGTTCGTGCTTCGCATCGTCGGGCCGGGCAGCCTCGGCGTGCTGTCGCCCGCGCGTCACGCGCATTTCGGCGCGCCCGCTTATACGGTGCGTTCCGGCGGTGTCGCATGGGTATCGCAATCGAATGCGCTGACGAACGCGGTGCTCGGCTGGGCGAACGCACGCGGCCTCGGCTTTTCGCACGTCGTCGCGCTCGGGGGCGAAGCCGACGTCGATGCGGGCGACGTGCTCGACTATCTCGCCAGCGATCCGGGCACGCGCGCGATCCTGCTCGAGCTCGACTCGGTTCGCGCCGCGCGCAAGTTCATGTCGGCCGCACGCGCGGCGGCGCGCAACAAGCCGGTGCTCGCGCTGCGCACCGGTCGTGCGGATCCCGGCGACGGGCTCTACACGGCGGCGTTCCAGCGCGCGGGGATCGTCCGCGTCGATGCGCTCGACGATCTGCTCGACGAAATCGAGACGCTCGGCGTCGGCCGCGTCACGGCGCGCGGCGCGGCGACGCTCGTGACGAGCGACGCCGGCGTCGCGAAGCTTGCCGTCGATGCGGTCGGGGACGTGCGCATCGCATTGGCCGAATGGCCGGCCGAGGTCGCGGCCGCGATGTCGGCTGCGCTGCCGCATCTCGACACACCCGGCAATCCGCTCACGCTTGGCGACGATGCGCGGCCCGAGCATTTCGCCGCGGCGGTCAAGGCGCTCGCGCCGTTTCCGCAAACAGGCACGCTGTTCGTCGTGCATTCGACGTCGCACAGCGCACCGGCCGATGCGGTGGCGCGCGTGCTGATCGACAACAGGCAGCACGCGCATCGCGGCGTGCTTGCGTGCTTCTTCGGCGCAGTCGATGCGGCCACACGCGACGCGCTGCATGCAAGCGGCATTCCCGTGCACTCGACGCCGCAGCGGCTTGCGCGAGCGTATGCGCGTCTCGTCGACTACAACCTCGGTCGCCAGTTGCTGATGCAGACGCCGGAAGGTACGCCTTCGCATCCGGCCGCGTGCATCGCGACCGCGCAAGCCGATGCGCGCCGGATGCTCGATGAGGGCCGGCATGCGCTGACGGGGGACGCCGCGCTGCACTGGCTGTCCCACTTCGGTCTGCACGGCGAGGCAGACGAGCCGCCCGGGGCCGCGATCGTCGACGTGACGGTCGACATGTACGACGATTCGAACTTCGGGCCCGTGTTTCGCTACGCCGTGCCGCCTGCCGACGGCGTATCGGCGCCGTTCGTCGTCTACGGGCTGCCGCCGCTCAACACGGTGCTCGCGCGTGCCGTGATCGCGCGTTCGCCTTATGCGCGGCGCGCGCCGATCGAGCCGGTGCTCGACGCACTGATCGCGCTGTCGCAGGTCGTATGCGACGTGCGCGAAGTCGTCGCGATGTCGCTCAGGTTGCGCGTGTCGCCGGGTCGCGTCAGCGTGATCGCGCCGCGCATAGCGCTCGCGGCCGGACGGAGCCGGCTTGCGATCATGCCGTATCCGCGCGCGCTCGAACGCACGCTCGACTGGCGCGGCGAAACCGTGACGATCCGTCCGATCCGTCCCGAAGACGAGCCGGCGCACAGCGAGCTGCTGCGCGCGATGACGCCCGAAGATCTGCGCATGCGCTTTTTCGGCGCGGTACGCAGCTTCGACCATTCGCAGATCGCGCGGATGACGCAGATCGACTACGACCGCGAGATGGCGTTCATCGCCGTCGTGAACGATGCGTCCGGGCAGGCGCACACGCTCGCCGTCGCGCGCGCGGTCAGCGATCCGGACAATGAGACGGCCGAATTCGCGATCGCGGTGCGGCCCGATCAGAAAGGCAAGGGGCTCGGGCGCCTGCTGCTGACGCGAATCATCGACTACGCGCGATCGCGCGGTACCGCATGGATGGTCGGCGAGGCGCTGCGCGAGAACGCGCCGATGATCGCGCTGGCGAAATCGTGCGGTTTCGAGGTGTCGGCGACGGAGGAGCCCGGTGTCGTCGGGTTCAGGATGAAGCTGCAGGCTTAGTGAGTGCGAGGGCTGGGTGCGAGGCGAATGCGCGGGCCGGTCCGTGCGAGCGCTGTTCGATTTCCCTGCAGCGGGAGTGGCCGAGCGTGGCGATTCGCCTCACGACCCATCATCGGCATGGCGCGGCGCGACCGTGAGACCGACGTCGTTCCGCGATGCACGTTTCCGCCGGCATCCCGGCTCGCGCAACCTCGACCGATCCCAAAAGGTGAGCTTTTTCAGGAGCGTCGCGTCGGGCATTTGCCATGCCAAACGGTGAGCCGATACGGGAGCGGCCGGTGAGCTTATGCAGGAGCCGAAAGTGAGCGTTTTCGGGATCGCTCGGTGAGGTTTTCCGGGACGAACCTGCCGACGCGAAGCGAAAACAGGCGGTAAGCGCCGGCCGGGCGCATCGGTGAGTGCTTGCGGGACCGCGCGGTGAGAGGGTTCGGGAACTGCCGGTGAGGGTCTGCAGGAGCCGAAGGTGAGCCTTTTCGGGAGGAGACGTGAGTGCTCACTGGCATTGAGGTGAGGTTTTACGGGAGCATGGTCGCGCGGTACGTTTTGGGTGGGCGCGGTGCCGGCCTAAGCCGGCACGCCCGCCGCGCGCATTGCCCGCGCCGCACGGGCCCCCGCGCGTCCCTTAGGCCGCGAGCTTCGCTGCCGCGTCGTTTACCTGAGCACGCGAAATCGCGAGCTCCTCGAGGTGCGTGTCGGCATAGACGGCGCCCGTTTCGCGTTCAAGCCGCGCGATCGTCAGCGCGCAGCGCGCGGCGTCCTTCGGCATCGCGATGAAACGCTTGACCGACTCGCCGGACGTGAACGCGTCGAACAGCGCGCTGCGCACGTCGTCCGGCAGCGTCTTCGTCCACTGATACGGCTTGCCGTTGAACGTGATCGACGGCGGCAGCACGCGCTCTTTCTTCGTCGCCGTGATCAACCCGTACGTGCGTGCCGCGTCGCCGATCTGCTCGGGCGAGAAGAGCTCGTCGGGCGTGATGTCGAACTGCTCGATGTAGCTTTCGATCGCCTGCATCGCGGCGGCGCGGTCGTCGCGCTTTTTCTGCGCGCGCGCGACGATGTCGCGGAGCTCGTCCGCCTCTTCGGGGGTGATCGTGAAGCTTGCCTGCTTCTGCTGAAGTTCGGAGAAACGCTGGAATTCTTGATCGTTCAGAAGTTTGGCCATGACATCCATCGGACACGGCGGCCGCGACCGCAGCCGCCGTAGTTTTTGAGAGGGCCGCTATTCTAGCGTAGCGCGCACACGCCCAGCGGCACGCGCGAGCGTGCCGCGATGTCCGTGCAACGCGCGCAGCGAACCGGCCGACATCGCGCACGGCACGCACGGCACATGCCGGCCGCGCTTGCCGAGCCGCTTGCTGCGTCGCCGGACCCACGACGGCCGCACGTCGCCCGCCAGACCTCGTCAGCAAGTCTCCGAGCGATACATCGACAGATTGCGCGCCGTATCGCGCAGCCGTTCGACCACCTCGTCGATCGGCGGCGCCGCATGCGCGTCGATCCGGCGCATGTACGGACAGGTCAGCACGGCGATCGCCTGTCCGGACGGGCCGAGCAGCGGCGCGCTCAGATCGGTCACGCCGTATGCCTGCCGGCTGTCCTGTTGCAGGAAACCGGCCTGCCGGATCGACTCGCACGCACTTGCGAGCTCCGGTTCGTTCAGCGGCGCTTCGCCCTGCACCTTCCGGTGCTCGGCCAGCATGTGCGCGCGCTGCTCGGCGCTCTGGAACGCGAGCATCACGCTGCCCGATGCGGTGTCGGCCAGCCCGACGCGCGAGCCGAGCCGCACCGACACGCCCCACGAGCCCGGCCCGTCGACCTGTGCGATGACGAGCAGGCTGCCGCGGTCGTACACGGACAGATGACACGATTGCTCGGCCGCATCGGCGAAGCGCTGCATCGGCGGCAGCGCCTCCGCGATCAGCCGGTTCATCGGCGGATGACGATGCGCGAGCGCGAACAGCTTCAGGCTCAGCGTGTAGCGGTCGCCGCCCGGCGAGCGCATCACGTAGCGCCGCGCGACGAGGCGTTCGAGCATCCGGTAGATCTCGCTCGCGTTGCGGCCGAGCTCCTTCGTGATCTCGGTCCGCGTGAGGCCTTCCTTTTGTTCGGACAAAAGCTCGAGAATATCGAGCCCCTTGTCGAGCGCGGGCGCGCGATAGCGGTCGAGTGCCCGCAACGATTCCCGTGCGTCGCTACCGGGAACCAGGTCGTTGTTCGTTTGCATTGTGGTGGACATGTCGTTCGAAAGTTGCCGACGATCGGCGGCGACGTACGCGGCAACGCGACCCGCAGGCGCCGACGAACGCGATGAAACAATTCGCGCAAGTCTGACAATAAACCCGCAGTGTGCAATGCAGCGTCTTTTTACCGATCGTTACCTGCCAAGAACGGGTCAGATGGCGTTCTCGATGACACGATTGCAGCGAATAGCCGATATTTGTCGGCCGACACGGCGCGCGCGCCACCTTGGCAGCATGTCCGCGGCGCCGTCGCACCGTGCAACGCGCCCGATGCTGCGCCGCACCGCCCGCGACTTCGCCAATAGTCGGTATCCGTCGTGCGTCATTTCATGCTGCGCGGCCGATGGTACAAAGAGTCGCGGGCCAACGACGGTGCGGGCCGCGCGCGACGTCGGCCGATGTGGAGGCGCGTCGCGACGCGCCTGCCGCGCCGTCGTCGCCGATGCGCAGACCGGTGGCCGCCCGTCCGATGCGCGCCGCTCCGTGCGGCGCCGCGATCGCTGCGCCCGCGCGAGCCTCGCGCGTCGGCCGGCAGGTCGGCCATCGTGCCGCGCATGCCATCGACGATCGACGATCAATCCGGCGAGCCGCTGCGCGCTGCGGTGGCGGCCGGTATCCTGACACATTCGACTACAGAGGTTGAGCACGATGAAACTGCTTCGCTATGGCCCGCCCGGCCAGGAAAAGCCCGGCATTCTCGACGCGGACGGCCGCATCCGCGATCTGTCCGCACATGTGCCGGATCTCGCGGGCGACGTCCTGTCCGACGCGGGTCTCGCGCGACTGCGCGCGCTGGATCCCGCCACGCTGCCGCTGGTATCGGGCGAGCCGCGCATCGGCGCGTGCGTCGGCCGCGTCGGCAAGTTCATCGGCATTGGTCTGAACTATGCGGATCACGCGGCGGAAGCGGGGATGCCGGTGCCGAAGGAGCCGGTCGTGTTCGGCAAGTGGACGAGCTCTATCTGCGGCCCGAACGACGGAATCGACATTCCGAAGGGCTCGGTGAAGACGGACTGGGAAGTGGAGCTCGGCGTCGTGATGGGCGCCCAGTGCAAGGATGTCGACGAAGCGCGCGCGCTCGACTACGTCGCGGGTTATTGCGTGGTCAACGACGTGTCGGAACGCGAATGGCAGATCGAGCGCGGCGGCCAGTGGGACAAGGGGAAGGGCTTCGATACGTTCGGCCCGATCGGCCCCTGGCTCGTCACGCGCGACGAGGTGCCGGACCCGCAGTCGCTCGACCTGTGGCTCGAAGTGGACGGCCACCGCTATCAGAACGGCAACACACGCACGATGGTGTTCACCGTCGCGCAGTTGATCGCGTATCTGTCGAGTTGCATGACGCTGCAGCCCGGCGATGTCATCACGACCGGCACGCCGCCCGGCGTGGGGATGGGCATCAAGCCGGCGCCCGTCTATCTGAAGGCCGGCCAGATGGTCCGGCTTGGCATCGAAGGGCTCGGCGAGCAATTGCAGCTCACGCGCGCCGCGCGCTGAGCGGCACCGGCGGCAGACGGCGCGGCTCAGCACGCGGCGCGCGAAGAGCCGAAAGCACACAGCCCGATACCGGATCGCCCGGTATCGGGCTGTCGTCGTTTACTGGCGCCGGCAGGCGTTCATCGCGCCGCCGGAAGGTCATCACACGATGTTGTCGAGCTCGCAATGCGCTTCGATCCGGTAACCGTCCGGATCGACGACGAATGCCGCGTAATAGCCGGGCCCGTACTGCTCGCGCTTGCCGGGGCCGCCGTTGTCCTGGCCGCCGTGCGCGAGCGCGGCGCGATAGAACGCGTCGACCTCGACCGGCGACGCTGCCTTGAACGAAATGTGCAGGCCCGATTCCGGGTCCGCGACGACCGGGCGCGCCGTACGCGTGAGCCAGAGCGACGGCTCGTCGGCGCCGTATCCGAGCGAGTCGGCGGCGGTGTGCAGCCGCTTGTAGCCGAGCGCGCCGAGCGTGTTGTCGTAGAACGTGCGGCTGCGCTCGATCTGCGCAACGCCGAAGGAAAGGTGATCGATCATCTGGGGCTCCTTGGACTGAAGGGGGACGTCAGTGCAGCAAACCGTTTTTAACCACCATGCCGGTTATGCTAGGAACCGTTTCGACGCTTGTCAACCGGCATGGCGGTTAGTACGATCGCCGACATGAATGCCCGACGCGCCCCTACCGGGCCGGACTGCCTGATTCCGGCACCGGCCGACACTCTGAGCATCGATTTCGCGAACACGTTGTATTGGCGCGGCACCGAGCCGCCGACCGAAACCTTGCGGACGATTGACGACCTGTTCGCGTGGTGTCGCGATCAGGCCGGCGTGCCTGCTTGTGTCGCCGACGCGTGCCGCGCAGGGATCGACGACGGGCCGGCCTGGCTTGCGCATGCGCTCGCGTTGCGCGAGGCGTTGTATCGGTTGTTCCTTGCGCAGGCGGAGCAGCGCGAGCCGCAGGCCGAAGATCTGAAACAGGTAGGTGCGTTTCTCGCGGAAGCGTCGCCGCGCGTCGCGCTGGCGCGCGTGGACGGCCGCTATGCGTGGCGGATCGAGCCGCCGGGCGCGACGCTTGGCGCGCTGCTGAGCCCCGTGCTGTGGTCGGCGACCGACTTGCTCGGCGGCGTACGGCTTGCGAAGGTGAAGCGGTGCGCGAACGACGCGTGCCAATGGCTGTTCGTCGACGACAGCAAGAACGGCAGCCGCCGCTGGTGCTCGATGTCGTCGTGCGGCAATCGCGCGAAGGCGTACCGCCACTATCACAAGGCGGACTGAAGGCCGTCGTGCCGGCGCGCCGGCGCGTCGTAGCGCCGCGGCATCCCGCAACGTGGTGCGACTCGCCGCTATCTCGCCGACAACTTCCGCCAAAGCGTCGTCTTGCTGATGCCGAGCATCGCGCACGCGCGATCGCGGTCGCCGCCGCAGGCGTCGAGCACCGCCCGGATCTCGTCCGCTTCCGCGCGGCGGCGGCGCGCATGCAGCGTCTGTGCGTCCTCGGCGTCGCCGCCGTCGGGCGGCGCGGCGAACAGCTCGGGCGCGATCGTCTGCAGCGCGTCGGGCGCGAGCGCCGCGCAGGGCGCGGCCGCATCGCCTTCGTCGGCCGCTTCGGCGAGCTCCACCGCGATCCGCTCGATCACGTTCTGCAATTCGCGCACGTTGCCGGGCCACCGGTAGCGCGTGAGCGTCGGCTGCACCGCGCGGAGCACGCGCGCCGCATCGTCGGCGTCGCGCAGCCGCTCCGCGAGCCGCGGCTCGCGCCGCGCGGCCTGCACGAGCAGCGTCGCGGCGAGCGCGGGAATGTCGGTCGCGCGTTCGCGCAGCGGCGGCAGGCCGACGTTCAGGATGTTGAGCCGGTAATAGAGATCGGCGCGGAACGTGCCGGCCTCGACGGCCGCGAGCAGCGGCCGGTGCGTCGCGGCGATCACGCGTACGTCGATCCGGATCGGTTCCGTCGAGCCGAGGCGGATCACCTCGCGCTCCTGCAGTACGCGCAGCAGCCGGCTTTGCAGCGACGGCGGCATTTCGCCGATCTCGTCGAGAAACAGCGTGCCGCGATGCGCGGCCTCGAACAGCCCGGTCTTGCCGCCGCGGCGAGCACCCGTAAACGCGCCTTCCTCGTAGCCGAACAGCTCGCTTTCGAGCAGCGCTTCCGGAAACGCGCCGCAATTGACCGCGACGAACGGGTAGCTGCGCCGCGCGGAGAGCGCATGCAGGCTCTGCGCGATCATTTCCTTGCCGGTGCCGCTTTCGCCGAGCACGAGCACGGTCGCGTCGGATTTGGCGTAGCGGCGCACGAGCTCGCGCACGCGCGTCATCGGCGCGGACGCGCCGACGACGTCGTCGAGCGAATAGCGCGCGGCGAACTGCTGCGTGTTCGGCTGCGAGCGCAGCGCGCGATCGAGCCGCTCGACCGCGCGCGATTCCTGGAACGTCAGCACGCTGCCGGACGTGACGCCGCGATCGACGAGCGGCCCGCGATGCACGACGTAGCGGACGCCGCGCACGGTCGCGAGCGCCTCGCCGTCCTCGCCGCGCAGCGTGCGCAGCTCCGGCCGCAGATCGACGAGTGCGCGCCCGACCGCGGCCGACGGCTCGACGCCGAGCGCCGACGCGAGCCGTTCGTTGATGGCCTCGACGCGGCCCTGCGCGTCGAGCGCGACGACGCCGTCGCGCAGATGCTGGAGCAGCGTGTCGAGCCGCTGGCGGCGAAACGCTTCGGCATGCGTCGCGTACGCGACTTCGAGCGCCGTTTCGACGGCCTTGCGCACCGATGCGTGCGAATACAGGAACACCGCGCCCATCCCGGCGCTCGCCGCGAGATCGGTGACGAGGCCGGGCCCGACGATCGTTTCGATGCCGCGATCGCGCAGATCGTGCACGCACGCTTCGGCTTCCTGTGCGGTCTGATATGACGCAAACTGCACGTCCAGACCGTACGCGGCGACGAAGCGGCGCACTTCGGGCGGCGTGTCGCCGGCGCTGACGAGCGCGATGCGCGTCGCATCGCGCCGCGCGCGCGCGAGCGCCTGCATCACGTCGAAGCCGGTCGGCGACACGACGACGACGGGCACCTGCGCGCGCGTCTTCAGGAAGCCGCCGTTCGAGCCGGCCGCGACGATCACGTCGGGCCGGGCGGTGCCGGCCTCGGCGATGGCGCCGAGCGCATCCTCGTACGCGCGCGTGACGATGCGCACGTCCGCGCGTTCGTCGAATTCGCCGGCGATTTCGCGAAACAGGTCGCGCAGCCGGCTGATGCCCATCGCCCAGATGCGCGGGCGCACCGTGCGGTCGGCCGCGCCGGCGGGCTTGATCGGAGAGAGGTCCATGGCCGCCGATTATGCGCGCCGGATTTCATTTTTGGAATACGAGATTTCCGAATTGAAATGAAACGGGCCGCCGGCTGCGGCGCCGTTCGCTTAAGAATCAGCGGGTTAGCGCGGCGAAGCGACGCTGGCCCGGTCCTTGCTGTCTATGGGCATTCCTTCAGGAGGCCGTTCATGAGCAACACGCATCTTCAGAGCGCCGGCGCGAAGTTCCGCGCGGCAGTCGCGGCCGAGCAGCCGCTGCAGGTGGTCGGCGCGATCACCGCGTACGCGGCCAAGATGGCGCAGGCCGTCGGCTTCAAGGCTGTCTATCTGTCGGGTGGCGGCGTCGCCGCGAACTCGCTCGGCATTCCCGATCTCGGCATCAGCACGATGGAAGACGTGCTGATCGACGCGAACCGGATCACCAACGCGACCGACCTGCCGCTGCTCGTCGACATCGACACCGGCTGGGGCGGCGCCTTCAACATCGCGCGCACGATCCGCTCGTTCATCAACGCGGGCGTCGCGGCCGTGCATATCGAGGACCAGGTCGGCCAGAAGCGCTGCGGCCACCGTCCGGGCAAGGAGTGCGTGCCGACCGACGAGATGGTCGACCGCATCAAGGCCGCCGTCGACGCGCGTACCGACGACCAGTTCGTGATCATGGCGCGCACCGACGCGGCTGCGGCCGAAGGCATCGATTCGGCGATCGAACGCGCGGTCGCCTACGTCGAAGCCGGCGCCGACATGATTTTCCCCGAGGCGATGAAGACGCTCGACGACTACCGCCGCTTCAAGGCCGCGGTGAAGGTGCCGATCCTCGCGAACCTGACGGAATTCGGCTCGACGCCGCTGTTCACGGTCGACGAACTGCGCGAGGCGAACGTCGACATCGCGCTCTACTGCTGCGGCGCGTATCGCGCGATGAACAAGGCTGCGCTGAATTTCTACGAGACGGTGCGCCGCGACGGCACGCAGAAGGCGGCCGTGCCGACGATGCAGACGCGCGCCGAGCTGTACGACTTCCTCGGCTATCACGAATACGAACGCAAGCTCGACGAGCTGTTTGCGCAGGGCAAGAAGTAAGCGGCCCGCGTGGCGACGACGAATCTGCCTATCTGGATACAGGAGAACGGAAACATGAGCGAGACGAAAGACGCAGCAGCACCGGCCGCCGCAGGCGCATTCAAGCCGAAGAAGTCGGTCGCGCTGTCGGGCGTGACGGCCGGCAACACGGCGCTGTGCACGGTCGGCAAGACCGGCAACGACCTGCACTACCGTGGCTACGACATTCTCGACGTCGCGGAATCGTGCGAGTTCGAGGAGATCGCGCACCTGCTCGTGCACGAGACGCTGCCGAACCTGACCGAACTCGCCGCCTACAAGGCGAAGCTGCGCGCGCTGCGCGGACTGCCGAACGCGCTGAAGGCGGTCCTCGAGCAAATCCCGGCGTCCGCGCATCCGATGGACGTGATGCGCACCGGCGTGTCGGTGCTCGGCACCGTGCTGCCGGAGAAGGACGACCACAACCTGCCGGGCGCGCGCGATATCGCGGATCGCCTGATGGCCTCGCTCGGCTCGATGCTGCTGTACTGGTATCACTTCTCGCACAACGGCAAGCGGATCGAAACGGAAACCGACGACGATTCGATCGGCGGCCACTTCCTGCACCTGCTGCACGGCAAGACGCCGTCGAAGTCGTGGGTCGACGCGATGCACACGTCGCTGATCCTGTACGCGGAGCACGAGTTCAACGCGTCGACGTTCACGGGCCGCGTGATCGCGGGCACGGGCTCCGACATGTACTCGGCGATCACCGGCGCGATCGGCGCGCTGCGCGGGCCGAAGCACGGCGGCGCGAACGAGGTCGCGTATGAAATCCAGAGCCGCTACCGCTCGCCGGACGAGGCGGAAGCCGACATCCGCCGCCGCGTCGAGAACAAGGAAGTCGTGATCGGCTTCGGTCACCCGGTCTACACGATCTCCGATCCGCGCAACAAGGTGATCAAGGGCGTCGCGCACAAGCTGTCGAAGGAAGCGGGCGACCTGAAGCTGTACGACATCGCCGAGCGCCTCGAATCGGTGATGTGGGACGCGAAGAAGATGTTCCCGAACCTCGACTGGTTCAGCGCGGTGTCGTACCACATGATGGGCGTGCCGACCGCGATGTTCACGCCGCTGTTCGTGATCTCGCGTACGTCCGGCTGGGCCGCGCACATCATCGAGCAGCGCGTCGACAACAAGATCATCCGCCCGAGCGCGAACTACACGGGCCCGGACGATCTGCAGTTCGTGCCGATCGAGAAGCGCTGAAATACCGGCCGCGCGCGCCGGCACCCGTTCCGCGGGCGGCCGGTGCGCGCCGCACGCCCCACTTCGATTTCCCCCACATGATGAATACCGCCTACCGCAAACCCCTGCCCGGCACGTCGCTGGACTACTTCGACACGCGCGCCGCGGTCGAGGCGATCGCGCCCGGCGCCTACGACACGCTGCCGTACACGTCGCGCGTGCTCGCCGAGAACCTCGTGCGCCGCTGCGATCCGGCGATGCTCGCCGATTCGCTGAAGCAGATCGTCGAGCGCAAGCGCGAGCGCGATTTTCCGTGGTTCCCGGCGCGCGTCGTGTGTCACGACATCCTCGGCCAGACCGCGCTCGTCGACCTCGCCGGCCTGCGCGACGCAATCGCGGAGCGCGGCGGCGATCCGGCCAAGGTGAACCCGGTCGTGCCCGTGCAACTGATCGTCGATCACTCGCTCGCGGTCGAATGCGGCGGCTTCGATCCGGATGCGTTCGCGAAAAACCGCGCGATCGAGGATCGCCGCAACGAGGATCGCTTCCACTTCATCGAGTGGACGAAGAAGGCGTTCGAGAACGTCGACGTGATTCCGCCGGGCAACGGCATCATGCATCAGATCAACCTGGAGAAGATGTCGCCGGTGATCCAGGTGCAGGACGGCGTCGCCTATCCGGACACCTGTGTCGGCACCGACAGCCACACGCCGCACGTCGATGCGCTCGGCGTGATCGCGATCGGCGTCGGCGGGCTGGAGGCGGAGAACGTGATGCTCGGCCGCGCATCGTGGATGCGGCTGCCCGACATCGTCGGCGTCGAGCTGACCGGCAAGCGCCAGCCCGGCATCACCGCGACCGACATCGTGCTCGCGCTGACCGAATTCCTGCGCAAGGAGAAGGTGGTCGGCGCGTATCTGGAATTCCGCGGCGAAGGCGCGGCGAGCCTGACGCTCGGCGATCGCGCGACGATCTCGAACATGGCGCCCGAATACGGCGCGACGGCCGCGATGTTCTTCATCGACGGCCAGACGCTCGATTATCTGCGTCTGACCGGCCGCAGCGACGAACAGGTGAAGCTCGTCGAGACCTACGCGAAGGAAGCGGGCCTGTGGGCCGACACGCTGCAGCACGCGCAATACGAGCGCACGCTGACGTTCGATCTGTCGAGCGTCGTGCGTAACATGGCCGGCCCGTCGAATCCGCACAAGCGGCTGCCGACCTCCGACCTCGCCGCGCGCGGGATCGCCGGCCAGTGGGAAGAGAAGCCGGGCGAGATGCCCGACGGCGCCGTGATCATCGCCGCGATCACGAGCTGCACGAACACCAGCAACCCGCGCAACGTGATCGCGGCGGGCCTGCTCGCGCGCAACGCGAACGCGCGCGGCCTCGTGCGCAAGCCGTGGGTGAAGAGCTCGCTCGCGCCGGGCTCGAAGGCCGTCGAGCTGTACCTGAAGGAAGCGAACCTGCTGCCCGAGCTCGAGAAACTCGGCTTCGGCATCGTCGCGTTCGCGTGCACGACCTGCAACGGGATGTCCGGTGCGCTCGATCCGAAGATCCAGCAGGAAATCGTCGAGCGCGACCTCTACGCGACGGCCGTGCTGTCCGGCAACCGCAACTTCGACGGGCGCATCCATCCGTATGCGAAGCAGGCGTTCCTCGCCTCGCCGCCGCTCGTCGTCGCATATGCGATCGCCGGCACGATCCGCTTCGACATCGAGCAGGACGTGCTCGGCCACGACCGGGACGGCAAGCCCGTCACGCTGAAGGACATCTGGCCGACCGACGAGGAAATCGATGCGATCGTCGCGTCGAGCGTGAAGCCCGAGCAGTTCCGCACCGTCTACGAGCCGATGTTCGCGCGCGCGGCCGACGCGGGCGAGCGCGCGGCGCCGCTCTACGACTGGCGGCCGCAGAGTACCTACATCCGCCGCCCGCCGTACTGGGAAGGCGCGCTGGCCGGCGAGCGCACGCTGCGCGGCATGCGCCCGCTCGCGGTGCTTGGCGACAACATCACGACCGATCACCTGTCGCCGTCGAACGCGATCCTGCCGGACAGCGCGGCCGGCGAATACCTCGCGAAGATGGGCCTGCCGGAAGAGGACTTCAACTCGTACGCGACGCACCGCGGCGATCACCTGACCGCACAGCGCGCGACGTTCGCGAACCCGACGCTTGTCAACGAGATGGCCGTGGTCGACGGCGCGGTGAAGAAGGGCTCGCTCGCGCGCGTCGAGCCGGACGGCAAGGTGATGCGGATGTGGGAGGCGATCGAGACGTACATGAATCGCAAGCAGCCGCTGATCGTCGTCGCGGGCGCCGACTACGGCCAGGGTTCGTCGCGCGACTGGGCGGCCAAGGGCGTGCGGCTCGCGGGTGTCGAGGCGATCGTCGCCGAGGGCTTCGAGCGGATCCACCGGACGAACCTGATCGGGATGGGCGTGCTGCCGCTCGAGTTCAAGCCGGGCACGAACCGCAAGACGCTCGGCATCGACGGCACCGAGACGTTCGACGTGATCGGCGAGCGCACGCCGCGCGCGGATCTGACGCTCGTGATCCATCGCCGCAACGGCGAGCGCGTCGACGTGCCGGTCACGTGCCGGCTCGATACGGCCGAGGAAGTGTCGATCTACGAGGCGGGCGGCGTGCTGCAGCGCTTCGCGCAGGACTTCCTCGAATCGTCGCAGGCCGCGGCCTGATCCGACCACACTGGAGCAACGCAACATGGCGCACATTCCTCAAATCCGGATTCCCGCGACCTACATGCGCGGCGGCACCAGCAAGGGCGTGTTCTTCCGGCTGCAGGATCTGCCGGATGCCGCGCAGGCGCCCGGTGCCGCGCGCGACGCGCTGCTGCTGCGCGTGATCGGCAGCCCCGATCCGTACGGCAAGCAGATCGACGGGATGGGCGGCGCGACGTCGTCGACGAGCAAGACGGTGATCGTCTCGAAGAGCACGCGGCCCGGCCACGACGTCGATTACCTGTTCGGGCAGGTCGCGATCGATCGCGCGTTCGTCGACTGGACCGGCAACTGCGGGAATCTGTCCGCGGCGGTCGGCCCGTTCGCGATCGCGGGCGGGCTCGTCGATCCGGCGCGCGTGCCGCGCGACGGCATCGCGACCGTGCGGATCTGGCAGGCGAACATCGGCAAGACGATCGTCGCGCACGTGCCGATCACGAACGGCGCGGTGCAGGAAACGGGCGATTTCGAGCTGGACGGCGTGACGTTCCCGGCCGCCGAAGTACAGCTCGAGTTCATGGATCCGGCTGCCGACGAAGAGGGCGCGGGCGGCGCGATGTTCCCGACCGGCAACCTCGTCGACGATCTGACGGTGCCGGGCGTCGGCACGCTGAAGGCGACGATGATCAACGCGGGGATTCCGACGATCTTCGTCGACGCTGAAGCGATCGGCTACAAGGGCACCGAGCTGCAGGACGCGATCAACGGCGACGCGAAGGCGCTCGAGAAGTTCGAGACGATCCGCGCGCATGGCGCGCTGCGCATGGGGCTCATTGACACGCTCGACGAGATCGCGACGCGGCAGCATACGCCGAAGATCGCGTTCGTCGCCAAGCCGGCCGACTATGTCGCGTCGAGCGGCAAGCGCGTGAACGCGGGCGACGTCGACCTGCTGGTGCGCGCGATGTCGATGGGCAAGCTGCATCACGCGATGATGGGCACGGCGGCCGTCGCGATCGGCACGGCCGCGGCGATTCCCGGCACGCTCGTCAATCTCGCGGCCGGCGGCGGCGAGCGCAACGCGGTGCGCTTCGGGCATCCGTCCGGCACGCTGCGCGTCGGTGCGGAGGCGAAGTTCGAGAACGGCGAATGGACGGTCACGAAGGCGATCATGAGCCGCAGTGCGCGCGTGCTGATGGAAGGGTGGGTGCGCGTGCCGGGCGACGCGTTCTGAGGCGACCGGCCATCGATTCGATCCCCGTGAAGCGGAGTCGCTGCGCGGGGATTTTTTGTTTGAGCGGCGTGCGAGCGCGAATGTCGATCGACCGCGACGCACGGGTTCGGCGCAGACGCGAAAAGCGCTCGTACCGACCGGCCGCGAAGACGGGAGAACAGCATGTCGCTTGACGCACCGCTTTCCGGCGTCCACGTCGTCGAATTCGAAGGCCTCGGCCCCGGCCCGCTCGCCGGATGGATGCTCGCCGGCATGGGCGCGCGCATCACGCTGGTCGCGCGTCCTGCCGGGCGCTCGAGTGCGCCCGACGCCTTGCGCAGCCGCGACGGCGATCTGCTGCGCGAAGGCAAGACGATCGTCGAACTCGATCTGAAGTCCGCCGCCGGCCGCGAGGCCGCACTGGACCTCGTCGCGCACGCCGATGCACTGATCGAAGGGCTGCGCCCCGGCGCGATGGAGCGCGTCGGCCTCGGCCCCGACGCCTGCGCGCGCCGCAATCCGAAGCTCGTCTACGCGCGGATGACCGGCTGGGGCCAGCACGGCCCGCTCGCGTCGGCCGCCGGACACGATCTGAACTATGTCGCGCTGACAGGGATGCTGTCGCTGTCAGCGCCTCGCGACGGCCGGCCGGGCCTGCCGCCGACCGTCGTCGGCGATGCGGGCGGCGCGCTCGGCCTCGCGTTCGGCATCGCCTGCGCGCTGTTCGACGTGCGCGCGGGCGGGCCCGGCCGTGTCGTCGACGGCGCGATCGTCGACATCGTGTCGATGCTCGGCACGCTGGCGCTATGGGCGCGTGCGAGCGGCCAGCTCGACGGCGCGCAGCCGAGCCTGTTTCACGACGCGCCGTTCTACGACGTGTATCGCTGCGCCGACGGCGAATGCGTGACGATCGGCGCGCTCGAACCGCCGTTCTATGCGCTGCTGATCGAACGGCTCGGGCTGGCCGACGTCGATCCCGCGTCGCAGTACGATCGCACGCGCTGGCCCGCGCTGAAGGCGCGTTTCGCCGAGGTGTTCGCGCAGCATCCGTCTGCGCATTGGCGCAAGCTGCTCGAAGGAACGGACGCGTGCTTCGCGCCGGTGCTGAGCGTGGCCGACGCGGCCGACCATCCGCACAACGTCGCGCGCGGCGTTTATCGCACCGACCGCGACGGCAATCTGCGCGCGCGTGTGGCGCCGCGGTTCATGCCGTTGAACGACGATTCGGCGTGAAGCGAAGCGCGATCCGGCGTGACGGCGAGACGGCGTGACGCGCCGTGCCGACGAGCCCGCCGCCGCATGCCGCGCCGCACGAAAGCCGACGCGCGGCCCGCACCGCGCTTACGCGGTTTCCTGCGGCGCGCCCGGATTCTTGCCGTCGCCGACGCGATTGATCGTGCCTTGCGCGATCGCGACGAGCCGTTCGTGGTCGCCGTCGATGACGAACACGTGACACTGGCACGTCGCCTGGTGCCGCCCCGCATAGACGAGCTTCGCGCGCGCGACCAGCGTGCCGTTCACGGCCGGCCGCAGATAGTTGATCTTGTATTCGCCGGTGACGACGCGCGGGCCCAGCGCGAGCGCGCCCGCAAACGTGAGCGCGTTGTCGGCGAGATAGCTGATGACGCCGCCGTGCACGAAACCGTGCTGCTGCCGCAGTTCGTCGCGCACGGCGAGACACAGCGACACTTCGTTGTCGCCGATATGCATCAGCTCCGTGCCGAGCAGCATGCTGAACGGTTGCGCGCGCAATGCGCCGCGCGCGTGGTCCACGATGTCGGTCATCGACTTTCCTCGCAATGTGTGGCCGCTTGCGCTGAACTCTAGGAAGGGGGCTGCCGATAAGCAAGGAAATTCGTCCGCGTTTCTTGCGATCGGCGGCGCGATGCGACGCGATTATTGCGTCGAATGCGGTGGGGCGCATCGTCCGAGGGCGATTCCATCGGAATGACTGAAAGGTAGCTAAAGTCGGCCGAAGAATTGCCGCTAATGCCGGGGCATTGCTCCATCGTCCGCTCTCCAGGAATTCTCCATGTTCGGAAAAATCAAGCTCGCGTCGGGTCTGCTCGGCGTGTTGACCGTGTTCTGCGTCTTTCTGTTCGCGATCGAAGCGCTCGGCTTCTGGGCGCTCGCGTCGACGCGCAGCGGCGTCGACGATTTGTCGAACGTCGCGATCGCGCAGGTCGATTCCGCCAATCAGGCGACGGAACGGCTGCTCGACGCGCGCGTGAACCTCTCGCGCGCCGGCACGCGGATGGTGCGCGGCGGCCCGAAGCCCGACGACATCATTCGCCATGCCAGCGACTCGCTCGTCGAGGCCGACAAGGCGTTTGCCGTGCTGACGTCCGCGCAGCCCGTCGACGACGCGAACCGCGCGCGCGTCGCGGCGCTCGTCGAGCGTTATCGCGCGCTGCGCGGCGCGCTCGGGGAACTCGTGCAGTTTCTCGACGCCGACAATATCCAGGCCTTCCTCGATCAGCCGACGCAGCGCTTCCAGGACGCGTACGTCGCCGAACTGCGCCGTTTCGCCGACTACGGCGCCGCGTCGAGCCGCAGCGCACTCGACACGATCGACGGCGGCATGCAGTGGTTCAAGTGGGTCGGCATCGTGCTGCTGATCGCGATGCTCGCGACCAGCGCGGCGATCTACGCGGCCGCGCGACGTGCGGTCGTCGCGCCGCTCGACGAGGCGGGCCGGCACTTCGAGCGGATCGCGCAGGGCCGCCTCGACGAAGCGGTGCGCGCGCGCGGCGTGTTCGAAATCGACCGGATGCTGCGCGGCCTCGCGGCGATGCAGGCCAGCATCGCCGATACCGTGCGCACGGTGCGGCAGGCGTCCGACGCGATTCACGTCGGCGCGGGCGAAATCGCGGGGGGCAACGCGGACTTGTCCGCGCGTACCGGCACGCAGGCCGCGTCGCTCGAGGAAACCGCGGCGAGCATGGAAGAACTGACCGCGACGGTCCGGCAGAACACCGACAGCGCGCGGGCCGCGAGCGCGCTGGCCGACGCGGCGCTCGAAGCGACGAGCCACGGCGGCGGCGTGGTCGACAGCGTGATCGAGCGCATGCGCGGCATCGCGCAAAGTTCGGGCCGGATCGCGGAGATCATTTCGGTGATCGACGGCATCGCGTTCCAGACCAACATCCTCGCGCTCAATGCGGCGGTCGAGGCGGCGCGCGCCGGCGAGCAGGGCCGCGGGTTCGCGGTCGTCGCCGGCGAAGTGCGCTCGCTCGCGCAGCGCAGCGCGCAGTCCGCGAAGGAGATCAAGGCGCTGATCGAGGAATCGGTCGCGCAGATCAACGGCGGCGCGGAACTCGTCGAACGCGCGGGCGACGCGATGCGCACCGTGTCGGAGTCGATCACGCGCGTCGTGCAGACGATGTCCGAGATCACGGCCGCGTCGGTCGAGCAGACGTCCGGCATCGAGCAGGTGAATCAGGCCGTCACGCAGATGGATCAGCTGACGCAGCAGAACGCTGCGCTCGTCGAGGAAGTCGCCGCGGCTGCGGCGTCGCTGAACGAACAGACCGCGCAGCTGATGCGCGCGGTGTCGGTCTTCGAGCTCGGCGACGCGCGCGGGGCGTATGCGCCGCGTGTCGCGACGTCGGCCGCCGAGCCGCGTTACGCGCCGGTCGGCAGCGCCGCGTAAGCGGTCGCGAGGTGGTACGGCGTCGTCGACGGCATGTCGGCGCGCGACACCTGGCCGTCGGCCGTCTTGCATTCGAACCAGCCGCGCGGATGCAGGAAGCGCGCGGCGAAGCGCGCGATCTGCGTCGCGAGCGGCGCGGACGCCGGCGTGCCGCCGTGCGTTGCCAACGCGCGCAGGTATTCGGTCTGCGCCCAGATCCGCTGCGTGCCGTCGATGCAGGTGCCTTGTGCGTCGAGCGCCGCGCAGACGCCGCCCGTCTGCGGATCGACGCCGTGTCGTTCCGCGAACGCGAACGCGCGCGTGAGCGCGTCGGGGAGCGTCGTTTGCGCGAGCCGTGCGCCGGCCGCATCGACCAGATAAAACCATTCGAACTGATGGCCGGGCTCGAAACGGTTGTCGGCCGCGCCGAGCGGCAGTTCGGCGATGCAGCCGGTCGCCGGATCGACGAACGTGCGTTCGACGGCCGCTGCGGTGCGTGCCAGCGCATCGTCGAATGCGGTATCGCCGAATGCGTCGGCGGCCGCGAGCCATGCTTCGGTCAGATGCATCAGCGGATTCTGCAGCGCGCCGCTGCCCGACGACGAGAAGTCGGCCGCGCGCGCGGCATCGAGCCGCGCGTCGCCCGGCTGCGGCGCAAAGCGGTCCTGAATCAGCGCGGCCGTCTCCTCGGCAACCGTGCGCGCGTCGCTGTCGCCCGATGCCGCATACCATGCGGCGCACGCGAAGACGACGAATGCGTGCGTGTACAGATCCTTCGTCGTGTCGAGCGGTGCGCCGTGCGCATCGACGCTGTAGAACCAGCCGCCGTGCTGCGCGTCGCGGAAGCGGCTGCGCAGCGTGTCGAACAGCACGGCCGCGTGCGCGGCATCGCCGGCCTGCGCGAACACGAACAGCTGCCGCGCACAGGCCATCGCGCGATAGCGCGTGACGGGCAGCGGCGCATGCGTGGCCGGATCGACGGCCTCGAACGGCAAACGTAATGTATGGTCGAACCCTGAACCTCGCCAGATCGGCAAGACGACGTGCGCGAAGTGGTGGCGCAATTGGGCGGCCTGGGCGGATGCGGAGTCGGAAACGGACATGGCGGGGTTGTGCGCTGGGATCGATTCGTGTCGGCGCGGCCCGAATCGGCGCGACCGGGCCCAAGGATAAAACATTCCGCGCGGCCGGCACCATAAAAAGGAGATAAATACGATGCTAGGCAACCTTGAACTCGTGATGCGGCTCGTGCTTGCCGCGGCGCTCGGCAGCGTGATCGGCTTCGAGCGCGAACGGCTGTCGTGGGCGGCGGGGCTGCGTACGCACATGCTGGTGTGCGTCGGCTCGGCGCTGATCATGATCGTGTCGGCGTTCGGCTTCGCGGACGTGCTCGGCCGCGAACATGTCGAGCTCGATCCGTCGCGGATGGCCGCGCAGGTCGTGTCGGGGATCGGCTTTCTCGGCGCGGGGTCGATCCTGCTGCGCGGCGAGATCGTGCGCGGGCTGACGACGGCCGCGAGCCTGTGGTCGGTCGCGGCGGTGGGGCTCGCGGTCGGCGGCGGGCTGTACGTTGGGGCGATTGCCGCGACGATCATCATCCTGATCATTCTGGCCGGCCTCAAGCCGCTCGAGCGGCGCTACTTCACGGTGCGGCAGCGGCGCCAGCTCGCGTTGACGGTGCTGGGCGGCACGCTGACCTTCGATTCGCTGCATGCGGCGCTGGGCCCCGATAGCGCGCGCGTGAAGCAGTTCATCGTGCAGCGCGCGGACGAAACCGGCGAACACGACGACGTGCGCATTGCGCTGGCGCGCGTATCGGATCTGGAATTTCGCGCGATTTGCGACAAGCTGCGCGCGCTGCCGGGGGTGACGCGCTTCGACGACGGGCAGGGCGCGTCGGGCGATGAATAAGTGACAGGTCGTGCGACAATGGCCGGCCACCGATTCCGTTCGACATGCGGGTCCGCGCCGCGCGGGCCTCGCTATCCGATTGCCATGACCGAATCCGTTACCACGCCGCGCTCTCGTTCCCGTTCCGACCGTTCTTCGACACGCGCGCGTCAGCGTTCGGCTGCGGCCGCGCCCAGCGTATCGGCGGCTGCCGCGCAGCCGGAGCGCGCGGCAGCCGCCGATGCGGCGCGGGACGAACGCACGCTCGACCTGTTTGGCGATCCAGTGTTCGCGCGGGACGACGATGTGTCGGCTGCGGGTCCGTCGAGTCGCGACGACGATGCACGCGCGAGTGCGCCAACGGCGGAACGCGGCAACGGCTCCGAAGGCGACAGCGCGCGGCAAGCGACGCTCGACGGATTCGAGGCCGAAGCGGCGGTCGCTTCGGTCGCGGGAGCGGACGAGATGACTGCGCCGACGACCGCAGCTCTGCACGAGGAAGACCGCGATGGCATGACGGCAGACGTGCAGAAGAACGCCGTGCATTCCAGCGATGGTGTTGCTGCGAATGAAACGGTCGCAAAAACGACCGAACCGATACCGGCCGCTGAGGCGGGCGCAAACGACGCCGCGGCGAATCGCGATGTCGACGCGCCGGCGGCACACGCTAGTACGCGCGTGCTGGACGACGTTGCCGCATCAGACGTCGCCGCGACGCGCGTGCCCGAGGCCGCCGTGCGCAACGACGAAGGCGCGCCTAACGCCGATAACGCCACCCCCGCCGGCGACACGCACGAATTGGCGCAACGCAATCGGGCATCAGTGGTAGACGATGTGCCGGTTGCCGAAGCAATCGCAGAAGCAGGCGTCGCGGCAGCGTCAGCCGCTGCCGACGCCAATCCATCCACGCAGCGCGCCGAAATCGCGGCCGACGCGACGCGCGCCACGCCCGCCGCTCGCCGCCGCTCCGAGCCATCCGCACCGAAGGCCCGCCGCGCGGCTTCGGCATCGGCGCGGCGCGCGACCGACGATGTACCCGGGGAGCCAGTGACGACGGTCGCCGCGACGGCGCCGGCCGACCCACAGTCGGCATCGGACACGCGTTCAAGCGCCGAGCGACCCGCGGACGGTTCCGCGACACCAGCGTCCGCAGCGACCTTCGTGACCAAACCGTCAATCGACACGTCGCCCACGGCGCCCGATACGCGCGGCCTCGTCTCATCCGACCGGCTCGCCGCGTTGCAGGCCGACGTGACGCGGCTGACACATTCGGCCGATCGCGAAAAGCGCCGCGTGAATCGCCTGCTGCTCGCGCTGGCGATCGTCGTGCTGGCGACGCTCGTCGCGCTGATCATGCAAACGCGCCAGATCGCACACCTGAAACAGGACGCGGCCGCGCAGCAACTGCGGATCGACCGGCTGGCGGCCGATTTGTCGACACAACAGGCGAGCGTGATGACGCTGCAGGAGCATCACGAAGCGCTGCTGTCGCAGGTGGATCGACTTCAGCGCGCGGTGTCGCGTGACACCGCTGCGAAACGCGTTCGCCGCGCGCGCTAACGCCTCCGACCCTACCTCGAGAGCCGCGCCACGCAACGAATCGGCCGCGGCGACGCGTGCACACCGCGATACAAAGGTGCGGCAAACTGCTGCGCGCGCTGGCAGAGTCTAGGGAAAACCCTTAGAATACGAAACATCTAAGGGAAAACCCTAGCCTATCTGTCAGGAGTTTCACATGAGCTTCATCTTCGCGCTGCTGCAAAAGATCGACGATCTGTTCGTTTCGCCGCACCTCCCGCTCGACGCGGAATATTCGTACGTGGCCCGTCGTGCGGAAGCCGATCGTGTGCGCCGCTCGCACGCGCCGCTGTGCCTGTACCGTCGCTAATCGACTGATGCATTGATTCGCGCGGCGCTTGCCGCGTCTGCATGCCGCTGCCGTGCGCTGCGCCGGCGCGATGCGCCCGCTACACTGGGAGTTCGATTCCTCACACGGACGAACGCGCGATGCTGCAGATGCGGCCGATGACGGCCGGCGAATTCCGCGCCTACCGCGCGCGTGCGATCGAAGGCTACGCGCGCGATCTCGTTGCCTCCGGCCAGAACCCGACCGACGACGCAGCGCCGCGTGCGCAGCGCTGCTTCGATACGTTGCTGCCGGACGGCCTGTCGACCCCCGGCCAGACGCTCGTCTCGCTCGTCGATTCGACGAGCGGCGAGACGGTCGGCGACCTCTGGTATGCGATCGTGACGGAAGGGCCGCATCGCACGCTGTTCATCTACGACCTCGATATCGTGCCGTCGCGGCGCCGCCAAGGCTGGGCGACGCGCGTGCTCGAGGCGCTCGAGGCCGAGGCGCGCCGCTATGGCGTGACCGAAATCGGGCTCTCGGTGTTCAATCACAACGTCGCGGCGCGCGCGCTCTATCGCGCGTGCGGCTTCGTGCCGATCACGACGACGCTGATCAAGCCGGTCGTGTCGAGCTAGTCGCGGCGATTCGGGCATGCACTTCGCGGTCCGATACGCTGCGCTCGATTGCGCGTGCGGGCGCCCGCTCGTGCGCGGCCATCCCTCGCCGCATCACCGCGCGCGTCCTTTCCATCTCCTCAGCAGCAACGCGTTCGTCACGACGCTGACGCTCGAGAACGCCATCGCCGCGCCCGCAATCACGGGATTCAGCCAGCCGAGCGCCGCGAGCGGCACGCCGATCAGGTTGTACACGAAGGCCCAGAACAGGTTCTGCTGAATCTTCCGGTACGTCCGTTTCGAGATGTCGATCGCGTCGGCGACGAGCGCCGGGTCGCCGCGCATCAGCGTGATGCCGGCCGTATGCATCGCGACGTCGGTGCCGGTCGCCATGGCGATCCCGACGTCCGCTGCGGCCAGCGCGGGCGCATCGTTGATTCCGTCGCCGACCATCGCGACCACGCCGCCGTGCTCGCGCTTGAGCGACGCGACGACGCGCGCCTTGTCGTCCGGCAGCACCTGCGCATGCACTTCGCCGATGCCGAGCGCCGCAGCCACGGCCGCCGCGCTGCCGCGATTGTCGCCGGTGACGAGCACGCTCGCGACGTGCCGGTCGGCGAGCGCGGCAATCGCGTCGCGCGCGCCGGGCTTCACGGTATCGCCGAACGCGATCAGCGCGATCGCGGCGCGCGGCGCATCGGCGTGCATCAACCACGAAATCGTGTTGCCCGCGCGCTCGAGCTCGGCCGCGCGCGCGTCGAGCGCGGGCGGCACGACGATGCCGAGCTCGTCGCGCCAGCGCGTGCTGCCGAGCGCGAGCAGTCGGCCGTCGACACGCGCTTCGACGCCGCGTCCGGCCACCGCACGTGCGTCCGTCGCGACGGGCGCGGCCTGTGCGTTGCGCTGCGCGTCATACGCGGCGACGACTGCGCGCGCGAGCGGATGGTCGCTGTGTCGCTGCACGGCCGCCGCGAGCGCAAGCGCGTCGTCGCGCGGCAGGTCGACCGCGTCGAAAGCCGTGACGGAGGGCTTGCCCTCGGTCAGCGTGCCGGTCTTGTCGAATGCGATCACGGTCGCGCGCTGCGCGAGTTCGAGCGCCTGCGCGTCCTTGATCAGCACGCCGTGCCGCGCGGCGACACCGGTGCCGGCCATGATCGCGGCGGGCGTCGCGAGGCCGAGCGCGCACGGGCACGCGATGACGAGCACGGCAACGGCGTTGAGGATCGCGGTTTCCGCGCCGGCGCCGGCGAGCAGCCAGCCGACGAGTGTCAGCACCGCGATGCCGAGGATCGCCGGCACGAACACGGCACTGACGCGATCGACGAGGCGCTGGATCGGCGCCTTTTCCGCCTGCGCGGATTCGACGAGGCGGATGATGTGCGCGAGCGTCGTTTCCGCGCCGATCGCGGTCGTCTCGACGACGAGCGCGCCTTCGCCGTTGATCGAGCCGGCCGTGACGGCGTCGCCGTCGTCCTTCGGAACGGGCAGGCTTTCGCCCGTGATCAGCGATTCGTCGACATGCGAGCGGCCCGACACGACGCGCCCGTCGACGGGCAGGCGCTCGCCCGGCCGCACGCTGACGATCGTGCCGACGCGCACCTGCGCGAGCGGCACGTCGCGCTCGACACCGTTGTCGACGATGCGCGCGCGGTCGGGCCGCAGCGCGTTGAGGGCGCGGATGGCATCGGTCGTCTGACGCTTCGCGCGCGCTTCGAGCCACTTGCCGAAACGCACGAGCGTGACGATGACGGCGGACGCCTCGAAGTACAGATGGCCCGGATGCGCCGGGTCGCGCAGCAGCATCCACAGGCTGAGGCCATACGCAGCCGACGTGCCGAGCGCGACCAGCAGGTCCATGTTGCCGGCGCGCGCCTTCACCGCATGCCATGCGGCGCGGTAGAAGCGCGCGCCGAAGCCGAATTGGACGATCGATGCGAGGACGAGCTGCAGCCAGCCGGGCAGCATCGCGTCGATGCCGAGCGGCGCGGCGAGCATCGGCGCGACGAGCGGCGCGCTCAGCACGGCCGACGCGATCACGAGATTGCGCTCGCGCAGTGCTTCCTGACGCTTGCGCGCGTCGCGGTCGGGTGCGGCGGGGATGGACGAAGCGGCGGCCTTCGCGCCGGCTGAGGGTGCGGCTGCAAGCGTCGCGCGGTAGCCGGCGTTCGTGACCGCCGCGATCAGCGCGTCGGCGTCGAGCGGGCCGGCGGCCCGGACCGACGCGCGTTCGGTCGCGAGATTGACCGACGCGTGCGTGACGCCCGGCACTTTCTCCAGCGCCTTTTCGACGCGCGATACGCAGGACGCGCAGGTCATGCCGCCGATGTCGAGGTCGATGCTGTGCGTGGCTTCGCGCTCCGCGGAGGTCGAGCGTGCGGGCGACGGAGCCGATTCGACGGGCGTCGCACGATAGCCGGCCTGTTCGACCGCTTCGGCGAGCCGCGCGGCGGAAACGTCGGCGGACGCTTCGACGGTCGCGCGTTCGGTTGCGAGGTTGACCGACGCATGCGTGACGCCTGGCACCTTCGCCAACGCCTTTTCGACACGCGATACGCAGGATGCGCAGGTCATTCCATCGATGTCGAGTTCGACGCTGTGCGCAGCTTTATGGTCGATCCGTTGGGATGTCACGGCCGCCGGAGCCGATTCGATGAGCGTCGCGCGATAGCCTGCCTGTTCGACCGCCTCGACGAGCCGCGCGGCGGAAACGTCGGCGGACGCTTCGACGGTCGCGCGTTCGGTTGCGAGGTTGACTGTTGCCCGCGTGACGCCTGGCACCTTCGCCAACGCCTTTTCGACGCGTGATACACAGGACGCGCAGGTCATCCCGTCAATGTCGAGTTCGACGCTGTGCGCAGCTTTATGGTCGATCGGTTGGGATGTCACGGCCGCCGGAGCCGATTCGATAAGCGTCGCACGATAGCCCGCCTGTTCGACCGCTTTGGCGAGCCGCGCGGCGGAAACGTCGGCGGACGCTTCGACGGTCGCGCGTTCGGTTGCGAGGTCGACCGACGCATGCGTGACGCCTGGCACCTTCGCCAACGCCTTTTCGACACGCGATACGCAGGACGCACACGTCATCCCGTCAATGTCGAGCAAGACCGTCGCCGCCGCCCCGGGTCGCGCATCTTGCTTCGCCTGCGCCGCCATCGCATCGCTTCCCGCGACGGCGTCGCGCACGGTCGCGCGATAACCCGCGGCGCCGACCGCATCGACGAGCCGCGCCGGCTCCACAGTCTCGCGAGCGGTAATCGTGGCTGCCTGCCGTTCCAGGTCGACCGTCGCGTCGACGACGCCCGGCACGCCGGCCAGTGCGCGCTGCACCCGTCCGGTGCAGCCGCCGCAGTGCATGCCGTCGACACCCAGTTCGATCGTATGCAGCGACGCGGATGCGAGTGATTCAGTCATTCGGATTCCCCCAAGGCGCGGTTCGTCGCGCGATTGGTTCCCAGTATCAACTTTCCCATGATGGGAAGGTCAAGCATAGGCGACGACGCGTTGCCTCACGGGGCAACCGCGGGCCAACCGCGGGGGCACGCGCCGGGCCAGCGCACCCGGCTCGCCCGGAATCGACGCCGCCCGATGCATGCCGCGCGGCCCGCGAGCCGATTTCACGCGGCCGCGCCGACACCGCCGCTACTGTCCAATGTGTCTTCGGGCATATTGGGGGATGCCCTTAGGCGCTATGATACCGGCCTGACACCCGCGCGCCGTGCCGACCAGCGGCCGTCCGCGCGCGCCGGCGTCGCTCACGCGCCGTTCGGGAACCGAACATGGCGTTGACGGAAAAGAACGATATTCGGCCAGTAATCGATGATTGAACACCTTCGAGAATCCCTTTCTCTGCGGCGCGCGTGCGCGTCGCTCGCCATGGCGGCGCTGCTCGCGGGATGCGCGTCGCAACCGGACGCGATCCAGCGCAAGACGGGCTGGATGCGTACGGAAGTCGCCGATTCCTATGTCTATGCGTATCCGCTCGTGCTGATGGACGTCGCGAAAGACGCCGCGACAGGCGGCGACGGCGCGCAACCCGGCCAGGCGCCGCTGAACACGCTGCGTCACGCGCAGGCGCTGCCGCCGGTCGGCGCGGTGAATCCGCCGCTGCCGGGCGTCGATACGCTCGACTCGACCGGCTGGCTCGACGTCGCGGCCGAGCCGGTGATCGTCACGCTGCCCGACACGCGCGGCCGGTACTGGGATGCGCGCGCGCTCGACATGTGGACCAACGTGCTGTGGTCGGCCTCGAGCGCGGCGGCGCGCGGCGGCCGCCGGTCGCAAACGATTGCCTTCGTCGCGAAGGACTGGCAGGGCACGCTGCCGAAGGGTGCGGTGCGGGTCGACGTGCCGACGCGCTATGCGTGGCTCGAAGTACGACTGCAGACGAGCGGCGGACGCGACCTCACGGCCGTGAAGAAACTGCAGCGCGCGATGCGCATCGTGCCGCTGTCGGTCTACACGGGCGACGCGCGCGGCGCCTCGGTCGCCGTTCATACGGGCAGTGCACCGGCCGACGCGCTGACGGGCGGCACGCCGGCCGAACAGGTCGCCGCGCTCGATCCGAAGGCGTTCTTCACGCGCTTTGCGCGTGCGCTGCAGGACAACCCGGCGCCGGACGACGATCCGCACGCGCAGCAGCTGCTCGACGACATCGGCGTGTCGGCCGGCAATCCGGTGCAGTGGACGGGCGACCGGCTGACGGCCGCGACGGCCGGCGTCGACGAAGGGCGCGCACGGCTCACGGCGCCGCCGCCGAATCTGCTGAGCGCGAATGGCTGGAGCTGGATCGGCGATACGGCCGGCAAGTACGGGCAGGACTATGCGCTGCGCGCGTATGCGGCCTATACGCAGTTCGGCACCGCGACGCGCGACGACGAGACGATCGCGATCGTCCGCGTCGACAGCGACGGCCAGCCGCTGAACGGCGCGAACCGCTACGTGCTGCATTTCGCGCCGGGCGCATTGCCGCCGGTGCGCGGCTTCTGGACGCTCACGCCGTACACGCCGGGCGGCGCGCTGCCCGACGTCGGCTCCGCGCGCCGTTCGCTCGGCGATCGCGACCGGCTGCGCCGCAACCACGACGGATCGGTCGACATCGTCGTGTCGGCGGTGCCGGGCGGCGCGCGCGCGGCGAACTGGCTGCCCGCGCCGCGCGCCGATTTCGCGCTCGCGCTGCGGCTGTATGCGCCGAAGCCGCAGGCCACCGACGGATCGTGGATGCCGCCGGCCGTCGTGCGCAAGTGAACGAGCGGACGCCGCCGCGGTCCCATACGGCCCGCGGCGGGCGCACGCATGCGCGTCCCGTCATCCTCTGAGCCTATACTCTCGGAACAACAGGCTCGGGCGCGCCGGATTCCGGCGCGACCCGGTATCCGTTTCCGAGGCATTCCAGCATGGCAAGCCCAGATAAAGAAATCCCTTCCACGACCCTCCATGCCCTCGGCGGCGTCGCCCGCTCGCGCCGCACGCGACGCATCGGCCTCGGTATCCTGATCTTCCTCGTGTTGTTCGGCCTGCTGGGATTCTTCGCGGCGCCGCCGCTGATCCGCCATATCGCTGAACAGCAACTGAGCAAGCAGCTCGACCGGCCCGCGACGATCCGGCGCATCGCGCTGAACCCGTACACGCTGAACCTCGAAGCCGACAGCATCCATGTCGGCGAGCACGGCGGACAGGGCGACTTCATCGACATTGCGAAGCTCGTCGTGCGGCCGTCGTGGACGTCGCTGTTTCGCGGTGCGCCGATCGTCAACGAGATCCGCCTCGATTCGCCGCGCTTTCGCATCGTCCGCTACGACGCGCAGCGCTTCAACTTCACCGACCTGATCGAGAAGTTCTCGACGCCGTCGAAGCCCGACAGCAAGCCGACGCTGTTCTCCGTGTCGAACATCCAGATCAACAACGGCCGGATCGATTTCGACGATCGGCTGCTGAACGAAAAGCACGTCGTCGACGAGTGGACGCTCGGCGTGCCGTATATCGCGACGCTGCCGTCGAAGACCGACATCTTCGTCGAACCGAAGCTGCGGATGCGGTTCGACGGCAGCCCGATCGCGATCGACGGCAAGACGAAGCCGTTCGCGCAGTCGCGCGAATCGGAAATCGCGCTGAAGTTCGATCGGCTCGACGTGCCGAAGCTGATCTCGTACGTCCCCGCGAAGTTGCCGGTCGCCGTGACGAGCGGCCTGCTGAGCAGCGATCTCTCGGTCAACTTCGTGATGAGCGGCGATACGCCCGCGCTGCGCGTGTCCGGCACGGTCGACCTGACCGACGCGAAGATCACGGGCCCGGCGTCCGAGCCGCTGTTCGCCGCGCGCGGCGTGCACGTCGCGGCGGCCGGCCTCGAGCCGTTGCGCAATGCGATGCACTTCGACGAAATCCGGCTCGACCGGCCCGTGATCGACCTGTCGCGCGACAAGCAGGGCGTGCTGAACGTCGAAAAGCTCGCGGGCTCGCCGGCCGCCGCGCCGAAGGCGGCATCGGCCGCTGCCAACGGCGCCTCGCGCGCGGCGGTCGCCGCCGCGAGCGCGCCCGCGGCGAGCGGCGCGCAGGCCGCGGACACGAAGACGCCGCCGCTCGACCTGACGATTCGTCATGTCGCGATCGACGGCGGCACGGTGAACCTCGACGACCGCGTTCCCGCGACGCCGACCGCGCTGGCGCTGACGAAGCTCGCCGCGACGCTCGACGGTTTCGCGCTGCAACGCAAGACGCCCGCGAAATACACGCTGTCGACATCGCTGTCGCGCGGCGGCGACCTGAAGGCCGAAGGCACGGTCGACGTCGCGGCGAAGCAGGTCGACACGAAGCTCGTCGTCGATGCGCTCGCGCTCGCGCCGTTGCAGCCGTATCTCGGCGAGGCGACGCGCGCGCGCGTGCTCGACGGCGCGCTCGGCGCGACGGTCAACGCGAAGGCCGACTGGGGCAAGACGCCGCTCGACGCGCAGGTCGCCGACAGCGAACTGAGCCTGAAGTCACTGAAGCTCGCGACGCCCGATGCGAAGGCGCCGGCGATCGTGCTGCCCGACGCGCGCGCGAAGATCGCGAAGGTCGACGTGGCCGCGCGCACCGCCGAGATTGCGAGCGTCGACGCGCACGGGCTCGCGCTCGACGTGAAGCGTCTGAAGAACGGCAACATCGATCTCGCGGCGTTCGCGAGCCCGGCGCAGCCGGCGGTGCCGCAGCGCACGGTCGCGCGCAAGGCGCAGGCCGCCGCGCCGTCGTGGCACTACCGGATCGATGCGCTGAACGTGAAGGAGGCATCCGCGAACTTCACCGATCTGTCGACGCCGCGTCCGGTGAAGCTCGCGATCAAGCCGCTCGATCTGTCGGTGCAGAAGCTCGGCGACGACATGACGAAGCCGCTGCCCGTGCAGCTGAAGGCGACGCTGAATCGCAAGGGTTCGCTGAACGTCACGGGCGACGTGACCGCGCAGCCGCTGAAGATCGCGCTGAAGATCGACGGCAACCGCGTCGATGCGGCCGCGTTCGAGCCGTATTTCGGCAGCGCGTTGAACGCGACGATCGCGAGCGCGCTGCTCAACGCGCAGGGCAACCTGACGTTCGCGCAGGCGAAGGACACGATGCGCGCGGCCTATCGCGGCAACGTCGCGCTCGTCGACGTGCGGATGCTCGACAAGGCGACGTCCGATCCGTTCGCCGGCTGGCGCTCGCTCGCGCTGACGAACCTGAAGGCGAACTACGACGACAAGGGCACCGACGTCGACGCCGCACGCGTCACGTTCTCGAACTTCTACGGCCGCGTGCTGCTCGATGCGCAAGGGCGCCTGAACCTGAACGACATCGTCGCGAAGGAGACGGGCCCCGCGCAGTCGCTCACGCGCGATGCGAGCAAGAGCGAGCCGGTGCCGCTGTCGCCGGGCGTCACGCCGCCGGCCGCGGCGCAGGCCGCCTCGGCCGCCGCCGCACAGCAGGCGTCGGCGCCGGCCGCCGCGTCGGCGACGGTGGTGGTCAAGGCGGCGCCCGCGCCGCAGCGTCCGGTGCGCATGCATTTCGGCGAGCTCGTGCTGCAGAACGGCCGTGTCACGTACACGGACAACTTCATCAAGCCGAACTACACGGCGAACCTCGTCGCGATCAAGGGGACCGTCGGGGCGTTCGGCACCGATTCGACGACGTCCGCGCCGGTCGACGTCGCCGCGAACCTCGCCGGCAACGGGCCGATCTCGATCAAGGGCTCGGTGAACCCGCTGATCGACAAGCCGGCGCTGGATCTCACGGCGACCGCCCACGACATCGAGCTGACCAACCTCACGCCGTATTCGGCGAAGTACGCGGGCTACCCGATCACGAAGGGCAAGCTCAACGTCGACCTGCACTACCAGCTCGCCAACGACCAGCTGAAGGCGAACAACCACATCTTCATCGACCAGCTGACGTTCGGCGACCACATCGACAACGACACCGCGACGAAGCTGCCGGTGAAGCTCGCGATCTCGCTGCTGAAGAACACGCGCGGCGAGATCGACGTGAACCTGCCGGTGTCCGGATCGCTGTCGAATCCCGAGTTCAGCGTCGGCGGGCTGATCTGGCGCGCGCTGCTGAACCTGATCGCGAAGGCCGTCACGTCGCCGTTCTCGCTGCTCGCGCATGCGTTCGGCAGCGGCGGCGAGGATCTCGGCTACGTCGAGTTCGCACCCGGCTCCGCGGTGCTGACCGATGCGCAGCAGAAGAAGCTCGACACGGTCGTGAAGATGCTGACCGAGAAGCCGTCGATCCGGCTCGACCTGATCGGCCGCGTCGATCCCGACAAGGACACGCCGGGGCTGCGCACCGCGTATGTCGACCGGCTCGTTCGTCAGCAGAAGCTGAAGGACGTCGTCGGGCAGGGCGAGAGCATCGACCCGATGACGGTGAACGTCGAGCCCGGCGAATACGACAAGTATCTGACGCGCGCCTACAAGGCGGCCGATTTCAAGAAGCCGCGCAACCTGATCGGCCTGCAGAAGACGCTGCCCGAAGCGGACATGAAAAAGGCGCTCGCCGAGCACGCACCGGCGGACGACAATGCGCTGCGCGCGCTCGCGCAGCAGCGCGCGCAGGCGGTGCGTCAGTATCTCGACGGCAAGATCGACGCGAAGCGCGTGTTCGTCGTCGCGCCGAAGCTCGATGCGAAGGGCATCGAGGACAAGGGCGCCACGACGCGCGTCGACTTCGGGCTGCAGTAAGCGTGCCGCTGCGCGGCCGCGTCGGCTTCTTCCGACGCGGTCGCGCGCATCGATCGGTCGCGCGCCGCGCGCGGCCCTAGCGCAGCGCGACCGTCGGCTCGCGCCGTTCCAGTTCCTTTCGCGCGCTCAGCGGCAGACGCGCATCGTCCCACTGCGCGATCCACTCGACTTCCTTCGCGGTAAATACCTGGCCGTAGTTGCGCAACGCGTACTGCAACGCGTCGACGACGTGATGGCGAATGATCTCGGGCGTGCGCGGGTCGTCGAGCACGAACCGCAATGCTTCCAGGGTCGACATTGTCGGGCTCCGAATCAGGGAAAACCCTTTATCACACGCCAATACTGGCGTGCCAACCGGACAAAAATCCCGGGGGCGCGGCGCGTGGTCGCGCCGCCACGTCGTGGCGTTGCGATTCGTTACGTTTGATAGAGAACAGAAAGCCGTACTTCATCGGACCGCCGCAGAGCGCGGCGATATTTGGCGCGCCTGACGGCAAGTCACGCAGTCCAACGATCAATCGATGAGGTGGGGTGATGAGGTCTTTCTTCGGCAAACAGCGACATATCGCAGTGATGGTGGCCGGCGCGCTCGCGTTGGCAAGTGTGGGCGCGCACGCCCGGCAGGACGGCGCAGCCGGCGACTCGGCACACGGGCGCCGCGTCGTGAAGCACGTGCTGCTGCTCAGCATCGACGGCCTGCACGAGCAGGATCTCGCGCGCTGCATCGGCGCGAACACGTGCCCGAACCTCGCGGTGCTCGCGCAGAGCGGCGTCACCTATACGAATGCGTACACGCCCGGGCTGTCCGATTCGTTTCCGGGGCTCGCGGCGCTCGTGACCGGCGGCTCGCCGAAGACGGCCGGCCTGTTCTACGACGTGTCGTACGATCGCAACCTCTATGCGCCGAGCGACACGACGTGCTCGGGCAAGCAGGGCTGGAACGTCGTGTTCGACGAGACGACCGGCATCGACGCGCAGAACGGCGGCGCGCTCGTGCATCTCGACGGCGGCGGTGCATTCAATCCGCAGGCGATTCCGCACGCACGCGTGAACGGCCGCTGCGTGCCGGTCTATCCGCACGACTACGTGAAGACGAACACGGTGTTCGAGGCCGTGAAGGCCGCGGTGCCGAACGCGCGCACCGCGTGGGCCGACAAGCACGCGTGGGGCTACGACTGGCTGAACGGCCCGTCGGGCACGGGCGTCGACGATCTCGCGCGCACCGAGATCAACTCGATCGATCCGGCGACGGGCACCGACTACACCGACGTCTATTCGCATACGGCGCGCTTCGACAATTTGCACGTGCAGGCGCTGATCAACCAGATCGACGGCCGCGATTCGACGGGCACGAAGAACGCGCCGGTGCCGACGCTGTTCGGCGCGAACTTCCAGACGCTGAGCGTCGCGCAGAAGGCGCCGGTCGCGGCCGGCGGCGGCTATCTCGACGCGAACTTCACGCCGAACGGGCAGGTTGCGAACGCGATCACGTACGTGGACGATGCGATCGGCCGCATCGTCGGCGCGCTGAAGCAGCACAACCTCTACACGTCGACGGCCGTGATCGTGACGGCGAAGCACGGGCAGTCGCCGACCGATCGCACGAAGCTCGTGAAGCACGGCGATACGCTGACGAAGCTGCTCGAGGCGAACGGCTATCTCGATCCGAACAGCAACTTCGGCCAGAACAACACGAAGACGGGCAACCCGAACGACGGATCGGGCCTCGCCGGCACCGGCTTCGTGCAGACGGACGACGTCGGGCTGATCTGGCTGCGCGACCGAAGCCAGCGTACGGCGGTGGTGCAGACGCTGAACGCGAATCTCGGCTGCAACGCGCCCGGCATCTGCGCGGACGGCCCGCAGGCCTATGTGCTGTACGGCGCGGCGCTGGCCGAGCGGTTCGGCGATCCGGCGAACGGCCGTACGCCCGACATCATCGTCCAGCCGAACCCGGGCGTGATCTACACGTCGAGCACGAAGAAGGATGAAGAGCATGGCGGCAACGCGCCGGACGACAGCCATCTGGGCCTGCTCGTATCGTATCCGGGCCTGCATCGCGCGCGTACGGTGAGCGACGTGGTGGGCACGACGCAGGTCGCGCCGACGATTCTGGCGCTGCTCGGCGTCGAGCCGCGGCTGCTGCAGGCGGTCGTGGCCGAGAACACGCGCGTGCTCCCGGGGCTCGGCATCGAGCGTTGAGCGCGGCGGCGGTCCATCGCGTGTCGACGGCGGTGCGCGGGTTGAATTCCATCGCATGCACCGGCATATTCGTTGCGGATTGCCCGTTCAACGAAACGTATCGCGAGGACCGCTCATGCGTCTGCTGCTTGCCCTGTTGTTGCCGTGGTTTCAGTTTTTCACGATCGGTCGTCCGATCGCCGGGATTATCTGCCTGATCCTGCAGATCACGATCATCGGCTGGCTGCCGGCGGCGATCTGGTCGGTGTATGCGCTGAGCCAGTACAAGACCGATCGCAAGATCGAAGCGGCGCTGCGCGAACGACGCTAGGCGTAAACGGCGCGGCGCCGCGACTCGTGCGGCGCCGCCGTAAGCGGCGAAGCGGCAAAATCGGCCGCCCAAGGAGAAACGGCCGCTTCGATCGAGCGACGATCGAAGCGGCCGTTTTCATTTCACCGCGAACAGCGTCAGATTCATGAAGATCTTGAACGCATAGCCGAGCGTGACGGCGCCGATCACGCCGCCGGCCCACAGTACGACGAACCACATCCAGCCGCGCATCCGCGGGCGCCGGGCATCGGGCCGAGCGTCGGCGCGATCAGTGGTGGTAGTAATGCTGGTCTTCATGGCGCACCTTGCCTCGGAATACCCAGTAACCCATCGTCGTGTAGGCGATGATGATCGGCAGGATAACTGCTGCGCCGACCAGCGTGAAGGTCTGGCTCGAATGCGGCGCCGCCGCTTCCCAGATCGTCATCGTCTGCGGAATCGCATAAGGGAACAGCGTGACGAGCAGCCCGACGTAGCCGAGCAGCACCAGCGCGAGTGCGAGCACGAACGGCGTCATGTCATGCCGGGCGCGCACCGCGCGGCGCATCCACACCGCGCAGCCGGCGACGAGGAACGGCACCGGCAGCAGCCGCCAGAACAGCCCCGTATCGAACCAGCGCTGCGCGATGGCCGGATCCTGCAGCGGCGTCCAGAGGCTGACGATCGCGATGAAGGCGAGCAGCACGACGGTCAGCGGCCACACGACGCGATGCAGCCGGCGCTGCAGGTCGCCCTCGGTCTTCGCGACGAGCCAGCAGCAGCCGAGCAGCGCGTAGGTCGCGATCAGACCGAGGCCCGTCAGCAGGCTGAACGGCGTCAGCCAGTCGAACGCGTCGCCGGCGAACACGCCGTCCTTCACGTCGATGCCCTGCAGGAACGCACCGAGTGCGACACCCTGGAAGAACGTCGCGCCGGCCGAGCCGCCGATGAACGCGAGATCCCACAGCTGCTTCGTGCGCCGTGCCTTCGCGCGCAGTTCGAACGACACGCCGCGGAAGATCAGGCAGACGAGCATGAAGATCAGCGGCAGATAGAGCGCAGACAGCACGGTCGAATAGACGACCGGAAACACGGCGAACAGCCCGGCGCCGCCGAGCACGAGCCACGTTTCGTTGCCGTCCCACACGGGCGCGACCGTGTTCATCATCAGGTCGCGTTCCTTCTCGTCCGGAAAGAACGGGAAGACGATGCCGATGCCGAGGTCGAAGCCGTCGAGCACGACGTACATGAAGAGCCCCAATGCGATGATCGCGGCCCAGATTACAGTGACGTCCATAGTTTTCTCGTATGCGGATGGGGTGGCGGGTCAGACGGTCTCGAGCGGTTCGTCGACGGCCGACATCGGGCGGCGCGCGGTGTGATCGCGGCGCGTGTCGGGCGTGTCGTCGTGCTTCGCGTCGGGCAGCGCGGGCCCGGCCTTCATCAGCTTCAGCATGTAGTAGACGCCGGTGCCGAACACGAGGAAGTACACGATCACGAACGTCATCATCGACACGCTGACCTGCTGCACCGTCAGCGGCGACACCGCATGCGCGGTGCGCATCACGCCGTACACGACCCACGGCTGACGGCCCGCTTCGGTCGTCACCCAGCCGGCGAGCAGCGACACGAAGCCGGCCGGGCCCATCACGAGCGCGAAGCGCTGCAGCAGCTTCGACTCATACAGGCGGCCGCGGCGGCGCAGGAACCACGCGAGCACGGCGAGGCCGATCATCGCGAAGCCGAGGCCGACCATGATCCGGAAGCTCCAGAACACGAGCGTCGAATTCGGACGGTCTTCCGGCGGGAATTCCTTCAGCCCGCGAATCTCGCCGTCCCAGCTATGCGTGAGGATCAGGCTGCCGAGATGCGGCACCTTGACGGCGTAGCGCGTCGTCTCGGCCTTCATGTCCGGAATGCCGAACAGGTTCAGCGCGGTGCCGCCCTTCTCGGTTTCCCACAGCCCTTCGATCGCGGCGATCTTCGCCGGCTGATGCTTCAGCGTGTTCAGGCCGTGCTGGTCGCCGATGATCGCCTGCACCGGCGCGAGCACGAGCAGCAGCCACAGCGCCATCGAGAACATCTTCTTCACGCTCTTGTCGCGCCGGCCTTTCAGCAGGTGATACGCACCCGTCGCGGCCACCACCAGCGCGGCGACGATGAACGCGGCGATCGCCATGTGCAGCAGCCGGTACGGGAACGACGGGTTGAAGATGATCGCGAACCAGTCAGTCGGCACGATGCGGCCATCGACGATCTCGAAGCCCTGCGGCGTCTGCATCCAGCTGTTCGACGCGAGGATCCAGAACGTCGAGATCAGCGTGCCGATCGCGACCATCAGCGTCGCGCCGAAGTGCGCGCGCGGGCTCACGCGATTCCAGCCGAACAGCATGATGCCGAGGAAGCCGGCTTCGAGGAAGAACGCGGTCATCACTTCGTACATCAGCAGCGGGCCGGTGACCGAGCCGGCGAAGCTGGAGAAGCCCGACCAGTTGGTGCCGAACTGATAGCTCATCACCACGCCGGAGACGACGCCCATCCCGAACGCGACGGCGAAGATCTTCGACCAGAACAGGCAGAGCGTCTTGTAGTACGCCTTGCCGGTTTTCAGCCAGCGGTATTCGAGTACGGCGATGAAGCTCGCGAGCCCGATGCTCATGGCCGGAAAGACGATGTGGAAGGAGACGGTGAACGCGAATTGCAGGCGGGCCAGATCGAGGGCCGAAAAAGCGGTGTCCATACCAGTTGACCGAAGCAGACGATACCCGCCGACGGATGCCGGCGGACCCCGGCACAGCGCTGCGGGGTTGGCTGGAGTATCGGACGCGATGTTGCGTCGCGAAATGTGCCAACTCGTCGCAGATATCCAGCCCGTTGCGCCCGATTCCGGCGTAAATCGTTGATTCGTATCAAGAACGGCGATCGCGGCGCGGGGCCGCCCGGCGTGGCGGTCTGCCGCATGTGCGTCAATATGGCGCGTCGCGGTATTGAACGGTATCGCGGACCGCGAACCACAGTTCCCGCTGTCTGGCGTGCATCGCGTTGCGCGGTGCACGGACTACCGGGTTGCGGCCGACAGCGCCGGGCTATTGCTCGACCGGGCGAGCAACCTGCCCTGTATCGGCGGACTCCTGCGCTCGTTCGCCCCGGTCCGGTCGCGAACAGGCTCGAAAACCATTCCTACCAACATTGGCCTGATTTTCCGGCCGTTTCCGTTTAGCGTCTTCGTCAGGATTTTCCCCTAGCGGACGCTTTCGCGCGTTGCACGCGCCGCCGGGCCGTGATCTCCGCGAAACCCCGCACGACCGCGCCGGCATTGCGTTTCACGCGATTTGCGCGGTTTCGGTGCAGTCCTGCGTGTTCGCCCGTATCGGAATGCATTACCAAAGGTATGGAAAAGCGCACAGAAAATGTATCTGGAGCGACGAAATTGGATTGATACGCTGCATTCACTGTATCAGCGCCGTCAACCACGCAGGAGCGGAATCGAGCCCACGCGCCGGGCGGGCGATCGATGACGATTCGGACGAAGTTCACGGCTTCTCTTTCCAGTTAGTCGGGATGACAGAATGGCTCCAAATCTGACGTTTGCGCCGGGCGACGTACTTGCCCCCGGCGCAGTCCACACCGACGGTGCGCCGTCGATCGTCCGGTCGAGTATCGCGACCGGATCCGACATCCTGACCGTCAAGCATCTGTCGAAGATTTTCGGTCCGAAGCCCGAGCGTGCGATCGAGATGATGAAGCGCGGCGTCGGCCGCAACGAGATCTTCGCGGAAACCGGCAACATGGTGGCGGTGAACGACGTGAGCCTGAGCGTGCGCGCCGGCGAAATCTTCGTGATCATGGGGCTGTCCGGCTCCGGGAAATCGACGCTCGTCCGGCTGCTGAACCGCCTGATCGAGCCGACGTCGGGCCAGGTCGTGCTCGAAGGCCGCGACATCGCGCCGATGTCGACGCCGGAACTGCGCGAAGTGCGGCGCCGGAAGATGGCGATGGTGTTCCAGTCATTCGCTTTGCTGCCGAATCGCTCGGTGCTCGACAACATCGCGTACGGGCTCGAAGTCGCGGGAATCAGGAAGGCGCAGCGCTACGAGGTCGCGCGTGCGGCGCTGGAGCGCGTCGGACTCGGCTCGTACGAGAAGCTGCTGCCGAGCGAGTTGTCCGGGGGCATGCAGCAGCGCGTGGGCCTCGCCCGCGCGCTCGCGGTGAATCCGTCGGTGCTGCTGATGGACGAGGCGTTCTCCGCGCTCGATCCGCTGATCCGCTTCGAAATGCAGAACGAACTGCTGCGCCTGCAGAAGGAAGAGCAGCGCACGATCGTGTTCATCTCCCACGATATCGAGGAAGCCGTCAAGATCGGTGGGCGCATCGGCATCATGAAGGACGGCTGCCTGATCCAGGTCGGCACGCCGGCCGAGCTGATCCAGACGCCCGCCGACAAGTACGTGCAGGACTTCTTCCGCAACGTCGACGTATCGCGCTTCCTGAAGGCGTCGAGCATGATGACGCGGGTCGAGCGCGGGCTGCTCCGGTGCGATGCGGGCACGCCGTCCGACCGCTACCTGAACCAGCTGATCGACAGCGGCGCGGAGTGCGGCTACGTATGCGACGAGGCCGGTCGTTACCTCGGCTGTGTCACGCCCGCCACGCTGCACCGTTCCGGCACGCGGCCGATTCGCGACGCGTTCCTGGACGACTTCAACGCGGTGTCGATCGATACGGATCTGCATCGGCTCGCGTCGATCGCGCTGACGCAGCAGCACGACGTGCCGGTGACGGATGCGGCGGGACAACTGGCGGGCGTTGTGTCCTGCCGGACGATACTCAAGCAGATGATGCAACGGAGGGCAGCATGAACGCGTCGGTGATCGGGAAGTTCGCGGAGAATTTCGTCAACTTTTTGTTTCTGCATTTTCGCGGCGGCTTCGACACGTTTTCGGCGGGTCTCGGCGCGGTCGTGAAGCTGCTCGAGGACGGTCTCGCCGCCGTACCGTTCATCGCGATGGTCGTGATCCTGGTGGGCGTCGCGCTGTGGCGCCGCGGCGTCGTGTTTTCGGTCTTCGTCGGCCTCGCGCTGTTCGTCATTCACTACATGGGATTGTGGGCGCAGACGGTCTCCACGCTCGCGCTCGTCACCGCGGCGACGTTCTTCAGCCTCGTGATCGGCGTGCCGCTCGGCATCTGGGGCGCGCGCAACAACCGGATCGGCATGATCCTGCGTTCGCTGCTCGACTTCATGCAGACGATGCCCGCGTTCGTCTACCTGATTCCCGCCGTGATCCTGTTCGGGCTCGGGCGCGTGCCTGCGGTGATCGCGACGATCGTGTTCGCGATGCCGCCTGTCGTGCGGCTGACGACGCTCGGCATCCGGCAGGTCCGTGAGGAGCTGATCGAAGCCGGCCGCTCGTTCGGCAGCACCGACTGGCAGCTGCTGTGGAAGATCCAGCTGCCGAACGCGTTGCCGTCGATCATGGCCGGCGTGAACCAGACGATCATGATGGCGCTGTCGATGGTGGTGGTCGCGTCGATGATCGGCGCGGGCGGCCTTGGCGAATACGTGCTGAGCGGGATCCAGCGTCTCGACATCGGGATCGGCTTCGAGGGCGGGCTCGGCGTCGTGCTGCTCGCGATCGTGCTGGACCGCCTGACCGAGAGCTTCGGCGTGAACGCGAAGAAGAAGCTGACGAAGCCGATCGCGCGTGCCGGCAAGGCGGGCCCGCGGGGTGCGGCACGGACCTGACGGATACGGCTGTCGGCAGCAATCGAAGGACGACGAAGCGCCGCGGCCACGGTGCCGCGGCGCAACCGGTGTAGCAGTGCGTGGAGACCAGAAACGCCGATCGAAGGCGTTCCTCACTCGTGAAAGACTCGATCGATTAAAAAAGGAGTACTAGATGAATGCCAAGACGTTCAGGTCGCTTCTGGCGAACCTTGCAGTATCGACAGTGGTTGCCTGCAGCGCAGCTGCAGGGACGGCGTCGGCCGCCGAGCCGGTCAGGATCGCGGTCACCAACTGGGCCGATGTGCTGGCGGTGGCCAACGTCGCGAAGTATGTGCTGGAGACGCAGCTCAAGCAGCCCGTTCAGTTCGTGCAGGCCGACATCGGCATCCAGTACCAGGGCATCGCGCGCGGGGACCTCGACATCATGGTCGGCGGCTGGCTGCCGGTCACGCACGGTGCGTACTACGCGAAGTACAAGAACGACCTGGACGATGTCGGCGTCGTCTACAGCGGCGGCAAGAACGGCTGGGCGGTGCCCGCGTACGTGCCCGAATCGGAGCTGTCGTCGATTGCGGACCTGAACAAGCCGGAAGTCAAGAGCAAGCTGAACGGCACGATCCAGGGCATCGAGCCGGGCGGCGGCCTGATGCAGGCGTCGGAAAAGACCATCAAGGCGTACAACCTGGACGGCTACAACCTCCAGGCGTCGAGCGAGGCCGGCATGCTGGCCAGCGTCTCGCGTGCGTACCAGTCGAAGCAGTGGATCGTCGCGACGGTCTGGAGCCCGCACTGGCTGTTCCAGAAGTGGCCGATGCGTTACCTGAAGGACCCGAAGGGCACGCTGGGCGGTGAAGAGCAGATCCACGCGTTCGCATCGAAGAAGTTCGCGGGCAAGTTCCCGCGCGCTGCCGTGTTCTTCAAGCATCTGAAGCTGACGCTGGCCGATGTCGAGGCGATCGAGTTCGAAGGCAACAGCACGAACGACTACGCGAGCGCCGCGAAGAAGTTCGTCGACGCTCATCCGGACAAGCTGAAGGCCTGGCTGCAGCAGTAAAGCCACGTGCCGGTGGCGCGGGCGACGAGGTCGCGATCGTCCGCGAACCGGCGCATATGCCGGCCGATGCCGGCGGCCGTACGACCCATCCACGCACAACGTAACGAATCGCGTCGCGGAGTCATCAAGTGAACGAGAACGCTCTATTTTTTGCCGAAACGCTCCAGAGCCGCGATCCGGTGATCGCATCGGAAATCGCATTGGAGATGCGTCGCCAGCAGACGCAGATCGAACTGATCGCGTCCGAGAACATCGCGTCCGCGGCGGTGCTGGAAGCGCAGGGCACCGTGTTGACGAACAAGTACGCGGAAGGCTATCCGTCGCGCCGGTACTACGGCGGCTGCGACCATGTCGACCGGATCGAGGCGCTCGCGATCGATCGCGCGTGCGCGCTGTTTGATGCGAATCACGCAAACGTGCAGCCGCATTCGGGCGCGCAGGCCAACGGGGCGGTCATGCTCGCGCTCGTCAAGCCGGGCGACACGGTGATGGGGATGTCGCTCGACGCGGGCGGCCACCTGACGCACGGCGCGCGTCCCGCGCTGTCGGGAAAGTGGTTCAACGCGGTGCAGTACGGCGTGAGCCCGGACACGCTGCGCATCGATTACGACGACGTGCGGCGACTCGCGCAGCGCCATCGCCCGAAGCTGATCATCGCCGGCTATTCCGCCTATCCGCGCGCGCTCGACTTTGCCGCGTTCCGCGAGATCGCCGACAGCGTCGACGCGAAGCTGATGGTCGACATGGCGCATATCGCCGGCATCGTCGCGGCCGGCCGCCATCAGAACCCGGTGCCGTTCGCCGACGTCGTGACGTCGACCACCCACAAGACGCTACGCGGTCCGCGCGGCGGCTTCATCCTGACGAACCACGCCGACATCGCGAAGCAGATCAACTCGGCTGTTTTTCCGGGGCTGCAGGGCGGCCCGCTGATGCATGTCGTCGCGGGCAAGGCGGTGGCCTTCGCGGAAGCGCTGCGCCCCGAGTTCACGCGCTATATCGACCAGGTGCTGCGCAACGCGCAGACGCTCGCGCAAGTGCTGGTGGCCGGCGGCCTGACGCTCGTCACCGGCGGCACCGACAACCACCTGCTGCTGGTCGACCTGCGCGCGCGGCGCATCACCGGCATGCAGGCGGAAAAGGCATTGGAGCGCGCAGGCATCACCTGCAACAAGAACGGCATTCCGTTCGATACGGCAAATCCGACCGTCACGTCCGGGATACGGCTCGGTACGCCGGCCGGCACGACGCGCGGCTTTGGTCCCGCGCAGTTCGAGCAGATCGGCGACATGATCCTCGCAGTCCTGGCGGCGCTCGAGCGCAATCCGGACGGCGACGAAGCCGTGGAACGCGCAGTCCGTACCCACGTGCGCGATTTGTGCAACCAGTTTCCGATCTACGCGCATGCGGAGGTATTTGCGTGATCGCAGAAACCGCATCGGGTCGCCAAACGATCCGAACCGCATGACGAATCGGTCGGCGTTGCTGCGGGTGGCCGCGGCGCGCCACGACGTTTTATTGCACGGCCGGCTTCCGTTCCGACGGCAGGAACCCGGCGCACCCATCTGAATAAGGAATCGAAATGAGCTTCGAAGGCGTACACACCCCACTGGTCACCCCGTTCGACGCGGACGGTGAAATCAATCACGAACTGCTGGGGCGGCATGCGGCCGATCTCGCCGGCCGCGTATCCGGCCTGGGTATCGGCGGCACGACCGGCGAGTACTACGCGCTGAATTTCGACGAACGCGTGCGCACGTTCGACACGGTTGCGGCCGCCGCGGGCGGCAAGACGTTCCTGACCGCCGGCATCAACGCGACGACGACGAAGGAAGTGCTGCGCCTGGGTCGCGAAGCGAAACGCGCGGGACTGGACGCGCTGCTGGTTGCGGCGCCGTACTACGCACAGCCGACGCAGCAGGAACTGCTTGCGCACCTGCTCGCGATCGACGACGCGCTCGACATGCCGATCATGCTGTACAACTTCCCCGCCCGCACCGGCACCGAAATCGGCGACGGCATTCTGGAGAAGCTGCTCGAGCGCAAGAATTTCGTCGCGATGAAGGAAAGCACTGGCGACATCGCGCATCTGCATCACCTGTCCACGCATTTCAGCGGCCGGCTCGTGCTGAGCTGCGGGATGGACGATCAGGCGCTCGAGTTCTTTGCATGGGGCGCGCGCAGCTGGGTGGGCGGCGCGTCCAACTTCCTGCCGGAAGCGCACACCGCTCTGTTCGACGCCTGTGTAACACGCGGCGATTTCGCGACCGGTCGCAAGCTGATGGCGCAACTGCTGCCGGTGCTCGAACTGCTCGAGCGCAGCGGCAAGTTCATTCAGTACGTGCGTTACGGCTGCGAGCTGGCCGGCTTGCCGGTCGGCGTCGCGCGCGCACCGCTCGGCGCGCTGTCCGGCGACGAGCGCGACGCGTTCGCGAAGCTCGTGAAGCCGCTGCTGCGCGACGGCCGGTAATCCATCATGAGTTCGACTCTGGAATTTGCGCGGTTTCCTGCGCCGGACGGAATGAATGGCTGGTGGGAGAGCCTGCCGCCCGCGCAGGACGCGCGCACCGTCACGTCCAACGCCCGGTTCGACTGGGTCGTCGTCGGCGGCGGCATCACGGGGCTGTGCGCGGCGCGCCGGCTCGCCGAGCTCGCACCCGGCGCGTCGATCGCGCTCGTGGAGGCCGACCGGATCGGCCGCACGACGGCCGGGCGCAATTCCGGATTCTTCGTCGATCTGCCGCACGACATCAGCAGCGAAAGCTACTCGCGCAGCATCGATGAGGACCGCGCCGACGTGCGGTTCCAGCGGCACGGCATCGACTATGTGCGCGACATCGTGCGGCGCTTCGGCATCGACTGCGACTGGCGCGACGAGGGCAAATTCCACGCATCGGTCAACAGGAAGGGCACCGCTGCACTCGCGCATTTCGCAGACGGCCTGTCGCGCATCGGCGAAGCGTTCGAATGGCTCGACGAGCGGGCCATCCAGGCCGTGACCGGCACCGACTTCTACACGGGTGCGCTGTTCACGCCGGGCTGCAGTACCGTGCAACCGGCTGCACTGATGCGCGGTCTCGCCGCAACGCAGCCGGACAACGTGGCGGTGTTCGAGCTCAGTCCGGTCACGCGGATCGAGTCGCGCGGCGACGCGCGCGTGCTGCATTTCGCCGGCGGCATGCTCGTCGCGAAGCAGGTGATTCTGTGCACGAACGCGTATGCGGCGACCTTCGGCAGGCATTCGAACGGATTGCTGCCGGTCTATACGTTCGCGTCGCTCACGCGCCGGATGAATGCCGACGAAGTCGCGGAGCTCGGCGGCATGCGGTCGTGGGCGGTGATTCCGGCCGATCCGATGGGCACGACGGTGCGGCGCCTGATCACCGATCGCATTTGCGTGCGCAACCATTTTGCGTTCCGGCCGGACGTGAAGGTGTCGCCTGCCGACCTCGCGAAGGCGCGGCATCTGCATCGGCGCTCGTTCGAGCGCCGCTTTCCGATGCTCGGCGACGTCGAGCTCGAATATACGTGGGGTGGGCCGCTGTGCCTGTCCGCGAACAACGGCGCGCTGTTCGGCAAGCGCGACGACGGACTCTACGAGGCGATCGGCTGCAACGGCCTCGGGCTGAGCCGCGGGTCGTCGTCCGGCAAGCTGATCGCCGAATACGCGCTCGGCGAATCGGACAGCCTCGTGCAGCAGTTGCTGAAGCAGCCGCATCCGCGTCCGCTGCCGGTTCGGCCGCTGGTCGACCTGGCCGTGTCGGCGACGATCTGGGCGAAGGAATTCTCGGCGGGTGCCGAGCTTTGACGATTGAGGAAACGACATGACGACCCATCAGGATTGGAAGCAGAAGGCGAGTACGTTGTCGCTCGACGGCCGTGCGTTCATCGCGGGCGAGCGCAGCGCGGCGGCGTCGGGCGAGACGTTCGCGACGCTCAACCCGGCGTCGGGCAAGGTGCTCGCCGAAGTGGCGCGCTGCGGCGAACGCGACGTCGATCGCGCGGTCGCGGCTGCGCGCGAAGCGTTCGAGTCGGGCATCTGGTCGAAGGCCGCGCCCGCGCATCGCAAGGCGGTGCTGCTGCGCATCGCGCAGCTGATCGACGAGCACGCGGAGGAACTCGCGCTGCTCGAGGCGCTGGAAGCCGGCAAGCCGATCAGCGAATGCCTGGGGCTCGACATTCCCGAGTCGGCCGCGTGCATCCGCTGGCATGCGGAGGTGACGGACAAGCGCTACGACGCGTTGTCGCCGTCCGGCGCCGGCGTTGTCGGCATGATCACGCGCGAGCCGATCGGCGTCGTCGGCGCCGTGCTGCCATGGAATTTTCCGGCGCTGATGCTTGCCTGGAAAATCGGCCCCGCGCTGTCGGTGGGCAATAGCGTGGTCGTGAAGCCGGCCGAGCAGACGTCGCTGTCGACGCTGCGCATCGCGGATCTCGCGCGGGAAGCCGGCGTGCCGCCGGGCGTGTTCAGCGTCGTCACCGGGTTCGGCGGCGAGGCCGGCGAGGCAATCGGTCGCCATCCTGACGTCGATCTCGTCGCGTTCACCGGCTCGACCGCAACCGGCAAGCGTTTCCTGCACTACGCGGCCGATACGAACCTGAAGCGCGTCGTGCTCGAATGCGGCGGCAAGAATCCGCAAGTGATCCTGCCCGACGTCGCGAACCTCGATGTCGTGGCCGAACAGGCGGTCGCGGCCGCGTTCTGGAACATGGGCGAGAACTGCAGCGCCGGCTCGCGGATCCTCGTGCCTGCGAGCCGCAAGGCGGAACTGCTGGAGAAGGTTCAGGCGGTACTCGCCGGCTGGAAGACCGGTGACCCGCTCGACCCGGACGTGAAGCTCGGCGCGCTGATCGAGCGGAAGCATTACGAGAAGGTGCTCGGCCATATCGAGAAGGCGAAGGCGGAAGGCGCGCACGTCGTGTGCGGCGGCCGTGCGATTCTCGCGGAGACTGGCGGCTGGTTCGTCGAACCGACGATCTTCGACCACGTCACGCCCGAGATGAGCATTGCGCGCGACGAGGTGTTCGGGCCCGTCGTGTGCTTCATCGAGTACGACGACGTCGACGACGCGGTCCGAATTGCGAACGATACGTGCTACGGGCTGGCTGCGTCGCTGTGGACCGACAACGTGAACAGTGCGCACAAGATTGCCTCGCGGATTCGCGCGGGGACGGTCACGGTGAACTGCTTCGGCGAGGGCGATCTGTCCACGCCATTCGGCGGCTTCAAGCAGTCCGGGTTCGGCGGCCGCGACAAATCCGTGTACGCGCACGATCAATACTGCGAGCTGAAGACGACCTGGCTGAAGCTCGACTGAGTGGTACCACGCACGCGGCATCGCGGCCCGCGCGGGTCGCGATGCCGGTTGGCGGACGGGGTGCGGCGGCTTGCTCGGGCCGCCGGTCGGCCGCGATGTCGCCGCGCGCCTCGTCGCGCGAGCATGGCGTGCGCCTTGCAGTCGCCATCATCGCTTCTGATAATAGCGATGCGGTGCACTACCGATCGAAAATGGCGTCGTCGTGACGACGACGCGGCGCTGAGCCGCTCTTGCCGGCCGACTGACTCGCAGGCCGCAATATTCAGAGAATTGAAAGGTGTGCGACGAGATTGCCTGAGGGCAGCCGGCGGCACCGCCGTCGACGGGTTGGTCGGCGCAGTGTCCGGCCTCCGTTTTGAGAGTGAAAGCCATGTTGAAGAAGCAATTGTTTGCTGACCGACTTCTCGCGCAGATGCCGTCGCTTCGCGCGCTGCGGTGCTTCGTGACGGCGGCGCGCTACGAGAGCTTCACTCAGGCTGCCGAGGTTCTGTGCGTGACGCAGGCCGCGATCAGCCGGCAAATCAAGGAGCTCGAGGATTCGCTCGACGTTGTGCTGTTCGAGCGCACTGGCCGGCATATCGCGCTGACCGATGCCGGGCGGATCCTGTACAACGCGTCGTATCTGTCGATCATGAACATCGCCGAGGCGGCGGAAGCCGTGCGTCGGACCGACAAGCACGCGCTGATGGTCTGCGTGTCGCATACGTTCTCCGCGCTGTGGCTGTCGTCGCGGCTGCCCGCGTTTCGCGAGCGGTTTCCGGATATCCAGCTGCACGTGATCGTCACCGAGCATTTCATGGAGCTCGACGGGCTCATCGAGCCCGACGTGATCATCACGAAGAACCCGCCGCGCGAGCCCGAGTTCGAAGCCGAGCCGCTGTTTCACGACATCGTGTATCCGGTGTGCAGCCCGTCGTTTCATGAGCGGCATTTTCATGGCCGGTCGCTGAAGCCGCTGGACCTGCTGTCGAGCCCGACGCTGAATCTGTCGATGCTAGGCCGAGCACAGGTGTGCGAGCATGTCGACTGGCGCGTGTGGCGCAATTGGTTCCAGCAGAGCGACGGCACCGAAAAGCTGGCCGCGAACAAGTATCTGGAAAGCAACGACTACCGGCTGCTGGTCGCGCAGGCGGAGGCCGGCGAAGGTACGCTGCTCGGCTGGCACCACCTCGTGCACCGGCAGATCGAGCGCGGCGCCCTGATACGACCGGTACAGGACGTGCTGGTGTTCCGCGACCGCCATCACTATCTGATCACGCACCGGAATGCGCAGTCGCGCCCCGAGTATCGGTTGTTCCGTCAGTGGCTGCGCGACGAGGTCGGTATCATGATGCACGGCTGGCTTGATACCGGTGTCGAGATCGCTCGATGACACGCTGCCTGCGGCACCCTGCGCGAAGACCTGTGTCGACCGCGCTCGAACGCCGCCATCATCCGATCCCGTCCGTGATCGCGCTGATCGGCTTCGAGGCGGTCACGGCCGCTGGATGTGTGCGCAACGGTCGACGCACGACTTAAAGCCAGTCCGTTTCGAACGGGAACGTCGACAGCGGCACACACCCGGTCTCTGTGAGCAGCACCTGCTGCTCGAGCTTCACGCCCTCGTCGCCGCCTTCCGCGCCGATATAGCTTTCGATGCACAACGTCATTCCGCTCTCGAACGTACCGTCGTAGCCGGTGCTGCCCCAGTCCATGTAATACGCGACGGACGGATACTCGTCCACCATGCCGATCCCGTGTGCGAGGCAGCTGTAGCGATTCTTCCGATACGGTTGCGGCATGTTCCAGCTGCGTGCGGCGAACTCGCTGAACGCCATGCCCGGGCGCAGCAGCTCCATGTTGGTCGTCAGCTGCGCGTACGCGGCGGCATAGAGTCGGCGCTGGGCGTCGGTCGGACGAACGTGGCCGACCGTCCAGGTTCGGGAAATATCCGCGCAATAGCCGAACGGGCCGACCAGGTCGGTATCGAACGCGATCAACTCGCCCTGCCTCATGGTGCGTGCGCTGCATTCCTGCATCCACGGGTTGGTGCGGGGGCCCGACGCGAGCAGGCGCGTCTCGATCCATTCCCCGCCGAGCCGGATATTCTCGTAGTGCAGGTGGGCCCAGAGATCCTGTTCGCTCATGCCCGGCGTCAGCGCGTTGTGCATGCGCCGGATGCCTTGCTCGCACACGTCGATGGCGATCTTGATCAAGTGCAGTTCATCCGCCGATTTCACCGCGCGCGCGTGTTCCATCAGCGCTTGCCCGTCCGCCACGCGCACGCCCTGCTCCTGCAGCGCATAAACGCCGTCGGGATCGAGCCTGTCGACGGCGATGTGCATCTCCGACGGCGTGTGCCGACGCAGCAGATCGGCGACTTCGCGCGCCCATTGCCGGGCCTTGCGCGCCGATTCTGGTCCCGAGCTGAAGTAGTTCCAGCAGGTGGCGCCGTGCAGCTCGACATCGAGCGTGCTGTCGTTCCACACGTGCTCGCAGTTGTGGAACTCGAAACCGATGACGGGCCCGTGTGCAAACACCATCACGTAGCGCGTCGGGTTGCGTCCGGTCCAGACCTGCATGTTGGACGTATCGGTCGCATAGCGGATGTTCACGGGGTCGTACAGAACGATGGCAGGACAATTCCGTCGAACGAGTTCGCGCCTGACCCGCTCGATGCGATACGCGCGCACGCGCTCCATCAGATCGTCCGGAACGCCGGTGGCACGGTTCGTTTGCATCGTTGTCGCCGCATGAAGGGTGCTGACCGCTGACATTGCTCCTCCCGTTCGTCGTTGTGGATCCGTCCGGACGCCTGGCGGCGCGCGCTCGCGACGCCCGGCGCCAGCGGGTCCTTCGAGGCCAGTATCGAAACGTCGAAAAGGCCGGTCAACGCGCTATATTTTCACGATCGCATTACATTAAGTGATGCGACGGACGGGCGCGACGATGACCGTGACGCCGACGCATTCGACTGGGCGGAAAGGCGGGCCGCATCCTTCAATGCTGTTCGAAGTGGGACGGGAGACGGCGATTGCGCTGACGCGGTGCGTCACCGCACCGGAAGTTCCTCGCGCAACCAGTCGATCAATTGCGTGACCGCTGGCGTCAACGAACGGCCGTGAGGCACGATGACGAAATAGGCGTCGCTCGTCTTGCACGATCCGACCGGTATCCGGACCAGTTCGCCGGTTGCCAGCAGGTCGTGCACGAGCCGGCTCCAGCCGAGCGCGACGCCCTGTCCGTATCGGGCCGCCTGTATCGCATCCGTGTAGAGGGTGCAGCGCAGCGCGTAGTCGAGCTTCGGCGGGCGGTGACCGACCGAGCGGAACCACGCTTCCCAGCCCATCCAGCCTTCGGACGTCGAGTCGGATTCGATCAGCGGAAGCGCGCCGAGCGCCTCGACAGATTCGGGCGTTCCGTTTTCCTTGAGGAAGGCCGGCGAGCAGACCGGAAACACTTCCTCGTCGAACAGCAGGATCGAGGTTCCGTCCGCCCATTTTCCGTCGCCATAGCGCACCGCGACGTCGACTTCCACATGACGAAGGTCCGCGGTAAACATTTGGGTCGTCAACCGCAGCTTCAGGGGCGGATTCAGGTGCTTGAGCTTGGGCAGCCTCGGCAGCAGGCGGAACTGTGCGAACGATGCGGTCGCCGCGAGCACGAGCTCCTGCTGATCGGCGCCCGTCGACAGACGGTCGAATGCGCCGGCGATTCGCTGCATCGATTCAGCGACGGCGACATAAAGCATTTCGCCTTCGTTCGTCAGCGAGATCGAACGATGCAGACGATGGAAGAGGCGCACGTCGAGCGTTTCCTCGAGGAAACGCACTTGCCGGCTGACCGCTGCCTGGGTCACGCCGAGTTCGGCCGCCGCGTGCGTGAAGCTGCCGAGGCGGGCGACTGCTTCGAATTCCACCAATGCGGTCAGCGACGGCACAATCCGCCGGTAACCTTTTGTTGCTTTCGTCATGTGAGTCTGATTCTCGTGCGGCCGGGGCGAATCGTGCGTCTCCGAATTGTACTGGTCAAGGCGCCGATGTTGCGATGCGGACGCGTATCGAATCGTGAGTTTCCGCCGGGCAAATCCGGGTTAACCAAGGGGCCGACGGTGCGCGTGTTCTTGCATAACACAAAGTAATGCGAACGAGAAAATATAGCGCGTTGACGGGCCAAATTGCCCCTCCAATACTTCGCTCAAAGTCTGAAAAACGCCCAGCGAAAATCAACCCCATTGGAGGATCCGATGTCTGTCATTCCGCTCAAGACCCACCGCGAACTGCTTGACAGCCGCAAGCCCGGGCACGGGCTGCCGGCCGGGCTTCTCGGTCGGCAGGATGTGTTCGAGACGGACGTCGAAGTATTCTTCGAGAAGCTCTGGATCTTCGTGGCCGTGACGGCCGACGTGCCGGAGCCGGGCGACGTCTACGCGGTCGATATCGGCAAGTCGTCTATCCTGATCGTGCGCGACGACGACGAGAACATCCGCGCGTATCGCAACGTGTGCCGCCACCGTGGCGCGCGCCTGATGAAGAGCGCGACGAAAGCGACGGTCGGCATGCTGGTGTGCCCGTATCACCAGTGGACGTACGACCTGGACGGCAGCCTGAAGCACGCGACGCACATGGGCAAGGATTTCGACACGAAGTGCCGCAGCCTGATCCCAGTTCACGTGAAGGTGGTCGGCGCGCACGTGTTCGTGTGCCTCGCCGAAGAAGCGCCCGCGGATTTCTCGAAGCTCGAGACGGTAATGGCGCCGCGATTCGCACCGTACGACATGCAGCGCACGAAGATCGCGCACGAGATGACGATCGTCGAGAACGGCAACTGGAAGCTCGTGATGGAAAACAATCGCGAGTGCTACCACTGCGGCGGTACGCACCCGGAGCTCACGCAATCGTTCCTCGCGCACGACTTCGGCTTCTGCCCGGATGGCCAGAGCGAGGAATCGCTGCGCGACTACGACGCCTATCTCGCCCGCAATGCCGCGCGCAGGAAGGAGTGGGAAGAGGACGGCTATATCTGCGAGGCGTTCGAATCGGTCGACGAGAGTGTCCAGACCAATTTCCGCACGCAGCGGCTCGTCATTGCCGGCGCCTGCGAATCGCAGACGATGGATACCAAAGTCGCGTGTACGAAGCTGCTCGGCGATCTGCCGCGCCGCGATCTCGGCGACGTGCATATGTGGACCCATCACTCGTGGACGCACGTGATGAGCGATCACGCGGTTGTCGCGTACATCCTGCCGATCGCGCCGGACAAGACGGTCGTGCGCACGGTGTGGCTCGTGCATGCGGATGCGGTCGAAGGCGTCGACTACGACGTGAAGACGTTGACCGAAGTCTGGGTCGCCACGACCCGTCAGGACGCCGACCTCGTCGGGATCACGCATAGCGGGACGCAGGACCCCGCCTATGTCCCGGGCCCGTATTCGACCTACACGGAAGGCGCGCTCGAACAGTTCGCACGTTGGTACGACGCGCGTCTGAAGGCTCACGGCATCTGAGTATCGTCATGAAAGTCAGAGAGAGCTTTTGCATGTCCGATCCGGCCACCGCGGCCACGGATCGTTTCTCGGATCCCGCTACCTGGGAGCGCGCGGACGTCCGGTGGGACAGCAGCGAACACAAGACGCTGGTGTGCTGTCGCGTGCGGGACGAGACGCACGACGTCCGTACTTTCGTGTTCAGTGCGAAGGACGGGCGCCCGTTCAGCTTCGAGCCCGGCCAGTTCGTCACGGTGTCGGCGGATGTCGACGGCGTGGCGGTCAGCCGCTGCTATACGGTGTCGTCGCCGCCGACGCGGCCGTACACGTTATCGATCACGGTCAAGCGCACGCCCGGCGGCGTGATGTCGAACTGGCTGCACGCGAACATGCGGCCCGGCGTCGAGTTGCGCGCGTTCGGCCCGTCCGGCGTCTTCACGCCGGCCTCGGGGCCGGCCGAGAAGGTGCTTTACCTGTCCGCCGGCTCCGGCGTGACGCCGCTGATGTCGATGACGAGAGCGGCGATCGACCTCGGACTGAATCGCGACATCGTGTTCGTGCACAGCGCGAGAACGCCCGCCGACATCGTTTTTCGCGACGAGCTCGAGCGGCTGAGCGGTGAAGCGGACCGCCTCAAGGTGATCTTTATTTGCGAGGCCCCGGGATCCGAGCCGGACTGGCGCGGGCCGACTGGTCGACTCAGTCTCGAGCTGCTGCGACAGCACGTTCCGGACTATCGTGACCGCGAAGTCTTCACGTGTGGCCCGTCGGGCTACATGGACGCCGCGCGGGCGCTGCTCGCGCAGGGCGGTCATGATCCCGCCCGCTATCACCAGGAGAGCTTCAACTTCGCCGAAACGGTCGAGCCTGCCGCGGACACGGCCGGCGTGCCGCCATCTTCGGCCGAGGCGGGCGTTCGCACGTATACGGTGCGCCTTGCCAAGTCGGGCAAGATCTTTCCGATGACCGGCACGGAGACGGTGTTGTCGGCCGCGCGCAAGGCCGGCGTCGCGCTGCCGTCGTCGTGCAGCCAGGGCATTTGCGGGACCTGCAAGACCGCGGTGCTCGACGGCACCGTCGACATGCAGCACAACGGCGGTATCCGTCAGCGGGAAATCGACAAGGGGCTGCGCCTGATGTGCTGCAGCCGTCCCACGTCGGATCTCGTGCTCGATCTATAGCGGCGGTCGTCCCGGCGCGCGCCGATCTCGATTCGGATCCGCACGCGCCGCGCGACACCGGCCGCCCGGCCCTTCTTCCGGCTTTGCACCGTGTCCGATACCCCGGCTTTCCTCGCTTCGCGCCCGCGCCATTTCGGTTTTCTGACGTTGCCGTCGTATTCGATGATCGCGTTTTCGCACGCGATCGAAGCCCTTCGCGTGGCGAACTACGTGGACCGTACCGAACACTATCGGTGGACGGTATTCTCGATCGACGGCCACCCTGTCGAAGCCAGCAACGGCATCGCGACGCGGCCCACGCAGGCGCTCGACCTGTCCGCTCAGCTGCCCGACGTGATGATCGTGTGCGGCGGCACGCGGATCCGCGAGATGGTCGATGCGCGCACGCGGCACACGCTGACCGCGCTTGCCGCGCGACGGATCGTGATGGGTGCGCTGTGCAGCGGCGCGTACGCGCTGCTGGCGGCCGGCCTGCTCGACCGCTACCGGTGTGCGGCGCACTGGGCCGACCTTTACGCGCTGCGTGCCGAGTTTCCCGACGTCGAGATTACGGACGAGCTGTTCGTGATCGATCGCGACCGGATCACGTGTACGGGCGGCGTCGCGCCGATGGACATGATGCTGACGCTGATGTCGAGCGATCTCGGTCCGCATCTCGTCGTCGACGTGTCGAAGCATCTGGTCGTCAGCCGGCTGCGCGGCATGAAAGAACCGCAGCCGATGCCGGTATGCGCGCGTCTCGAGTCGACGCGCGAGGACCTGGTCGAAGCGGTAAAGCTGATGGAAACCAATGTCGAGGAGCCGCTTTCTTTTCCCGAGATCGCGCGGCTGGTCGGGCTGTCGGCACGGCAGTTGCAGCGCGTGTTCAAGGAGTATCTGAATGTGTCGCCGCGCGACTATTACCGAAGTGTTCGCCTTCGGCACGCACGGGCTCTGCTGCGCCGCGGCAACGATTTGGTCGGCGATGTGTCGGCGCGTTGCGGGTTTTCGTCGGCGAGTACGTTCAGCAAGGCGTATCGGAAGGAATTCGGCCATGCGCCGACCGTCGAACGCCGCGCGCCGGGGTACTCCGCGCAATGACGATGGTCGGGCGGCCGCACATGTCGAGGCGGCGCAGGCTGCGAGGCAGGTCCGGCCGCGATCGTCCGGCTGCCGGCAGGATGGCGGCCTGCCGATCTTCGATCGATCGGCGCTTCTTCGCGAATTCCCGCTCCCCGTTGGAAGCGGCGCTCTCGCGTATTCGACCGACCGAAAATGCCGGCGCAGGTTATCGGCGGCCCATCGGCAGTTGCCGCGCGAATTGCGTACACTCTGAGTCTCGTTTCGGCGGGGCCGGGCGTTCCGGATCCGGTCCGCGTTCACTCAGGGCACGAAGATGATCGATTTACGCAGCGATACCGTGACACGTCCGAGCCAGGCGATGCTGGCCGCGATGACTGCCGCCGAAGTCGGCGACGACGTATGGGGCGACGACCCGACCGTGCTGCGCCTGCAGGCCGCCACGGCCGAGCGGGCCGGCAAGGAAGCCGGCCTGTTCTTCCCGAGCGGCACGCAGAGCAATCTGGCCGCGCTGATGGCCCATTGCGAACGCGGCGACGAATACATCGTCGGCCAACTCGCGCACACGTACAAATACGAAGGCGGCGGCGCCGCGGTGCTCGGCAGCATCCAGCCGCAGCCGATCGAGAACGCACCCGACGGCACGCTGCCGCTCGCGAAGATCGCCGCCGCGATCAAGCCGCTCGACAACCATTTCGCGCGCACGCGCCTGCTCGCGCTCGAGAACACGATCGGCGGCCAGGTGCTGCCGGAAGGCTACGTGCACGAAGCCGTCGCGTTTGCGCGCAGCCGCGGCTTGTCCGCACACCTCGACGGCGCGCGCGTGTGCAACGCGGCCGTCGCGTCGGGCCGCTCGATCGCCGCGCTGTGCGCGCCGTTCGATACCGTGTCGATCTGTTTCTCGAAGGGGCTCGGCGCACCGGTCGGTTCGGTGCTGGTCGGCAGCCGCGCGCTGATCGAGCGCGCGCAACGCTGGCGCAAGGTGCTCGGCGGCGGGATGCGGCAGTCGGGCATTCTCGCGGCCGCGTGCCTGTACGCGCTCGACCACAACGTCGAACGTCTCGCCGACGATCATGCGAACGCCGCGCATCTCGCCGAAGGGCTCGCGCGCATCGAACCGGTGAAAGTGCTGTCGCACGCGACGAACATGGTGTTCGCGCAGTTCCCCGAAGCCGATTGCGCGCCGCTCGAGGCATGGCTGAAGGCGCGCGGAATTCTGACGCAGATGCTGTACGCGTCGCGCTTCGTCACGCACTGCGACGTGTCGCGTGCGGACATCGATACGTTCGTCGAAGCGGTCGGTGCGTATTTCGCGCAGCGTCGCGCGTGAAACGAAATGCGCCGGCCGGCAGAGCGCCGGCGCGACAGGGCGCGAAGCAGGGAACGGGTGTGACGGGGCGATGCGGTGCCCCGTCTTTCGATTCGGCGCGGGACGCGTCGATCACGCTTGCCGCGGCGTGTCGACGGGCGGCGTGCCGTCGTGGAAGAGCGCTTTCAGCTGGGTGCGGAGTTCGGCGTTGTCGGTGTGCTGATGGACCGATACCGCATGCTGGACGGCGGCCTCCAGCAATTCGTTATCGGAATCCGCGGAAATCGCGACCGAGCAGTGCATCGCGCTGGGAAACTCGCGGCAGTCGATATAGCGGCGGGACATGATGTTCTCCTTGCAGAACAGGGAACGGCCGGGTAGGCATCGTCGGTCGCACGGCGCGTTCGCGCGGCCGATGCAAAAAGTATAGGCGGCGCGGCCCGGTTTCCCGACGTGTCCCGTGCGGCGGTGAACGCTGTGTCGAGCGTTCGTCGCGGATCAGGGCAGCGGCGCGAGCAGCCGGCGCGCCGCTTCGACGACGCGCGCGGACAGCGACGCCATCGTCGGCGACTGCACGGTCCACGCGTGCCAGTACAGCGTGACGTCGGTCGGATGCGCGGGCGCGAGATCGACGAGCTTCTGCGCGGCGAGCGGCGCGTCGCCGATCAGCGGCTCCGGCACCATCGCGTAGCCGAGCCCGTGCCGCACCGCCGCGAAATGCGCGTGCGTGCCCGGCACGTAATGGCACGGATATGCGCCGGGCGGCAGCCCGAACCGCTTTTCCAGAAACGACGACTGCAGCGTGTCGCGCCGCGAATACGCGACGACCGGCGCATCGCGCGCGCTCGTGCGCGTGAGGCCGCGCGGAAACCAGCGCGCGGCGAACGCGTCGGCCGCGAGCAGCCGATAGCGCATCGTGCCGAGCGGCGTCGCGACGCAGCCGCGCATCGGCTTCGGCTCGGTCGTCACGCAGCCGACCGCCATCCCGCTTTCGAGCAGCGCGAACGTATGATCCTGATCCTCGACGATCAGCTCGAACAGGATGCGCTCGCCCGCGAGCACCGATGTCAGCGCCGGCAGGAACCACGTGCCGAGGCTGTCCGAGTTCAGCGCGATCGTGACCGAGATCGGCGTTTCGCGTTCGGTCGCGAGCGTACTTTGCAGGTCCGCCTGCAGCAGCGCGACGCGGCGCAGATGCTGCAGCACGCGCTGCCCGGCGACGGTCGGACGGCACGGCCGCGTGCGCAGCACGAGCGGCGTGCCGAGGCTCGCTTCGAGCGCGCGCACGCGCTGCGTGATCGCCGACGCGGTCACGTGCAGCCGCACGGCCGCTTGCTCGAAGCTGCCCGTATCGGCGACGGCGAGCAGCGCGGCGGCCTGCTTCGGATCGATAGTCAGCGACATGTCGACGAAATTCCTCTGAACGCGAACGGAACGGCCCGTAGTGTAAGCGAGCCCCCGATCGACGGTCGCCCCGTGCGCGTCGTGCACCGCCACCGCGGCGGCGCGCGCGTTTTGACCTACGCTAGAGAGACGCGCCATGCGACGGAGCCATTCCGATGATCTTCCGGCAACTCTTCGACCCGCAATCGTCTACCTACACGTACCTGCTCGCCGATCCGGCCGCGCGCGAAGCGTTGCTGATCGATCCGGTCTTCGAGCAGGTCCGCCGCGACGCCGCATTGCTCGACGAGCTCGGGCTGCGGCTCGTCGCGACGATCGACACGCACGTGCATGCGGATCACGTGACGGGCGCGTGGCTGCTGAAGCAGCGCACCGGCAGCGCGATCGCGATTTCGGCCGACAGCGGCGCGCAGGGCGCGGACCGTTATCTGCGCGACGGCGATCGCTGCACGTTCGGCGGGCGCTACGTGACGGTGCGCGCGACGCCCGGCCACACGAGCGGCTGCATCAGCCTCGTGCTCGACGACGAATCGAAGGCGTTCACCGGCGACTGTCTGCTGATTCGCGGCACGGGCCGCACCGATTTCCAGCAGGGCGACCCGCGCGCGCTGTACCGCTCGGTGCACGGCCGGCTGTTCACGCTGCCGGCCGCGTGCCTGCTGTATCCGGCGCACGACTACCGCGGGCTGTCGGTGACGAGCGTCGCCGAGGAGCGGCGCTTCAACCCGCGGCTCGGCGGCGACCTGAGCGAGGACGACTTCGCCGGCTACATGCGCAACCTCGGGCTCGCGCACCCGCGGCAGATCGACGTCGCGGTGCCCGCGAATCTGCGCTGCGGCATCGCGGCGAGCGCGCCCGATGTACGCGACGCCGCTGACTGGGCGCCGCTCGCGTACACGTTCGCCGGATTCTGGGAAATCGATGCGCAGTGGCTCGAGGATCATCTGACGGCGGTGCAGATCGTCGACGTGCGCGAACCCGACGAATTCACGGGCCCGCTCGGCCATCTGCCGGGCGCGACGCCGATCCCGCTCGGCGAACTGGCCGCGCGCGCCGGCGAACTCGCGCGCGAGCGGCCGATCGTCACCGTATGCCGCGCGGGCGGGCGTTCCGCGCAGGCGACCGTGCTGCTGCGCAACGCCGGCTTCGACCGCGTCGCGAATCTTGGCGGCGGCATGCTGCGCTGGCGTGCCGAAGGGCGCATCGTGACGGACGGCCGCGCATAGCGGCGGCGCAGCGCACGGCTTTCGTCGATGAGGGCGCCGATGTCGAATCGGCGGCTCGCCGATCGTCGTCACGGTATCGACCTGCCGCGCCGCACGACGCGGCGCCATCACCGGAGAGACGCACGATGCTGCCGACGCTGTATGCCCACCCGTTTTCGTCCTACTGCCAGAAAGTGCTGACCGCGCTGTACGAGAACGGCACGCCGTTCGACTATCGCGTGCTCGCGCACGACGATCCGGCGCCGATGCGCGAACTCGCCGCGCTGTGGCCGATGAAGCGCTTTCCGGTGCTCGTCGACGCGGGGCGCACGCTGTTCGAGGCGACGATCATCGTCGAGTATCTCGACCTCAACCATCCTGGCCCCGTGCGGCTGCTGCCCGACGATCCGCATGCGGCGCTCGACGTGCGCATGATGGATCGCTTCTTCGACAACTACGTGTCGACGCCGCAGCAGAAAATCGTGCTCGACGCGCTGCGTCCGCCGGGCGAGCGCGACGCGCGCGGTGTCGCCGATGCGCGTGCGATGCTCGACACCGCGTATGCCTGGCTCGACGCGCGGATGGCCGATCGCGAATGGGCGGCCGGCGACCGCTTCAGCCTCGCCGACTGCGGCGCGGCGCCGTTCCTGTTCTATGCCGACTGGACGCATCGGATCGATCCGTCGTTCGCGAACGTGATCGCGTATCGACAGCGGCTGCTGGCGCGGCCGTCGTTTGCGCGGGCGGTCGACGAAGCGCGGCCGTACCGGCCGTTCTTTCCGCTCGGCGCGCCCGATCGCGACTGACGCCGCCCGCGCGGCACGCGGCCGCGGTGGCGGTGGCGGTCGCGGCAATCGACGCGCCGTCCCTGCGCTGCGCACGGCGCGCCGCGGCCGCGAACGGCCGGCAGCGCGTGCGCGTTGGTCGGAAGGTCGGCGGTAGCATCGTGCGTCCCGCGCTACATCGCGTGTGTCGCGGACTGCGCGAGCGTCAGCAGTTCGTCGAACTGCGTGATCAGCTCGAAGCAGAGCAGGAACGCGAGCGTGTAGGCCGGCGCCGGAAAACGCCGGATCGCATGCAGCACCTGCGGCGCGAAGCGCGCGCGGATCGGATCGCGCGTCAGCAGCCACGTGATGGCGATGCCGATCGCGGCGCCCGCGAGCAGATCGGTCGGGTAATGAAAGCCGAGATAGGCGCGCGGCACGCAGATGAACACGATCGTGTAGAGCAGCGCGAACACGCCGATGCGGCGCGCAATGATGAAGATGCCGGTCGCGATCGCCATCCACAGCATCGCGTGATCGCTCGGGAACGAACTCCAGTTCTGCAGCGTGGCCGCGCGCAGGCCGGCCGACGGAAAGTGCAGATGCAGGTCGGGGTTGTAGATCGGCCGCACGCGGAACGGCAGCGCGTGCGCGAGCACGCGGCCGGTGGCGAGCGCGAGGAGGCCGCCGGCGACCGTCGCGACGACGTATTCGCGCTGCCGCTCGCGCTCGGGGCCGGGCTGGAACCACAGCCAGCACAGCACCGGAATCAGGATGAAGCCCTTGAACGTGTAGAGCCCCGCGATCACGCGCACCGCATGATTCGCGAGCGGGCTCAGCGTGATGTGGGTGAGGAAGGTCTGAATCGTCGTATCAAAATCGTTCATGTTCTGCGACGCCGGCGGGCGCGCAGCGCATCGCGCGCGACCGGCGGAATCAGGAAGCGCGCTCGCAGCGGAGCGCAACGGGGGGCAAGTATGTCATCCGTAATTTCGAAGAAAATGCGAAAAAATACCGGGATTCCCCTGAGGGATCGCGCTCCTCCGACGGGGCCGGACCGCGCGGCGCCGTGCGGCGGGGCGGCCGAAATGGTCGGATGAATGCGCCCAAGTCGCCGCGATCGGCGAAAAAAATCGGCAGGAATCCGATGCGTCAAAAAACACTGGCGCCGCGCGGGCCGACAGCGTGTGCCGGCCCGCGCGGCGCCCCGCGAAGCGCGCTTATTGTCGCCACATGCGAACCGCGAGCGCGGCGAGCGAGGACGCGACGGCCAGCCCGATCACTGCGTTCCAGCCCAGTTGCGCGAGCAACAGACCGCCGAGCGCCGCGCCGGCCGCCATGCCGATGAACATGCCGACGAATAGCACGGCGTTCAGGCGGCTGCGCGACGCCGGATCGATCCGGTACACGATCGCCTGGTGCGCGATCAGCGTCGCCTGCACGCCGAGGTCGAAGCCGATCGTCGCGGCCGCGAGCAGCGCGAGCTGCGCGTGCGCCGGCATCGCCGGTGCCGCGGCCATCGCGGCGAACGACAGCGTCGCGATCCCGATCCCGATGCGGGTCACGTGCTCGGGCCCGTGACGGTCGGCCAGCCGTCCCGCGATCGGTGCGGCCAGCGCGCCGGCGGCGCCGGCAAGGCCGAACGCGCCGGCGGCCGCGCTGCCGAGGTGAAACGGCGCGTCGTGCAGCGTGATCGCGAGCGTCGACCAGAATGCACTGAAGCCGATCGCCAGCAGGCCTTGCGCGAGCGCCGCGCGGCGCAGCGCCCGATGACGCTGCCAGAGCTCGCGCAGCGAGCCGATCAGCGCGCGATACGGCAACTGCGTGGTGGGCGCGAAGCGCGGCAGCCCGCGCGCGGCGACGATGCCGATCGCGGCGACGCTCGCGGCGGCGAGCGCGAACATCGCGCGCCAGCCGGCGGTTTCGGCGACGAATCCGGCCACCACGCGCGACAGCAGGATGCCGAGCAGCAGCCCCGTCATCACCGTGCCGACGATGCGGCCGCGGTGCTGGTCGTGCGCGAGCGTCGCGGCGGCCGGCACGACGTCCTGCGCCATCGTCGCGGTGAGGCCGATCGCGAAGCTCGCCGCGAGCAGCAGCCCGAGCGACGGCGCGACGGCCGCGAGCAGCAGCGCGACGACCAGTGCGGCGGCCTTCGCGACGATCACGCGGCGCCGATCGAAGCGGTCGCCGAGCGGCGCGAGCAGCAGGATCCCGAGCGCGTAGCCGAGCTGCGTGAGCGTCGGCACGAAGCCGATCGCGCGGGCCGACGCGCCGAGATCGGGGCCGAGCGCGCCGAGCATCGGCTGCGCGTAATAGAGCGGCGCGACGCCGAGGCCGGCCGCCGCGGCGAGCAGCAGAACCAGACGGCGACCGGGCAGCGACGAAGCGGCGGCGTGGGCGGCAGGCCGCGCGTGCGGCGCGGCATCGAGACGGTGCGGAGTAGACATGGTGGGCGTCCTCGGTGGTGGAAACACGATGGACGCGAGTGTGACCGCGCGGCACCCGCGACGGTAGTAGCGTGCCGCGCAGACTTGTTATACGTTTCGCGTATGACCGCAAAATCCCATGACTCCCGCGACGCACAAGGCGCTTCGCACATTCCGACGGTGCCCGTGGACGGCGCCGGCTATCGTTTCGAGCTGATGGAAACGTTCGTACGCATAGTCGAGGCCGGCAGCCTGTCGGCCGCCGCCGCACAGATGCACACGACGCAGCCGACGGTCAGCCGCCGGCTGCAGGCGCTCGAGCGCTCGCTCGGCGTGCGGCTGCTGCAGCGGACCACGCACGCGATGCGGCTAACGGTCGACGGCGAACGCTGCTTCACGCGCGCGAAGGAACTGCTCGCGCACTGGGCGGCGTTCGAAGCCGATCTGCGCGGCGCACAGGAGGAGCCCGACGGGCTGCTGCGCGTCGCGGTGCCGCACGCGTTCGGGCAGGAGCGCTTCGTTGCGCCGCTCGCACGGTTTCTGCGCGACTATCCGCGCGTGTCGGTCGAATGGCTGCTGCAGGACGACGTGCGCGATTTCGTCGGCAGCGGGATCGACTGTGCGATCCAGGTCGGCGAGCCGACCGACCCGGGCGTCGTCGCGATCCGGCTGACGAAGGTGCCGCGCTTCGTCGTCGCTGCGCCGTCGGTGCTGAACGGCGCGGACGTGCCGGCCGATCCGGACGCGCTCGCCGCGTTGCCGTGGCTGGCGCTGCGCACGTACTACCGGACCGAGCTGACGCTCACGCACGCCGTTACCGGCGACACGCGGCGCATCGCGATCCGTCCGCGCATCACGACCGCGAACCTGTACGCGCTGCGCAGCGCGGCGCTGCTGGGCGTCGGTGCGTGCGTCGGGTCGTCGTGGATGCTGGCCGATGACCTCGCGCGCGGCGATCTCGTGCATCTCGCGCGCGACTGGCAAGCCGCGCCGCTGCCCGTCTACATCACGTATCCGCACGCGCAGTTCTATCCGTCGCGGCTCGTGCGGTTCGTCGCGATGATGCGCGATGCGGTGCCGGCGCTCGTCGAAGGGCGCGACGCGTAGCGGAGCGGGCCCGCGGCCATGCCGCGCCGCCCCCGTCTACGCGCGCGCAGCCGCGCGATCAGCCGCGGCGGATGCCTTCCGGAAGCGTGCTGATGCGGCGCACCTCCGGCGAATCGAGCCACGCGCGCGAGGTCGCACAGTCGACGAACATGTCGGTCGCGTCCTCGCCCCAGAACAGATCGCCGTCGAGTTCGAAGGTCGGCACGCCGAACACGCCGTGCGCGATCGCGCGGTCCGTGTTCGCGCGCAGCGCGTCCTTCACGGGCTGCGCGTCGACGGCCGTCACGCCTTCCGGAAAGCCGACCGCTTCGCACAGCGCGGCGAAACCGTCCGGCGTCGCGACGTCCTGCCCGTCGCGCCAGATGTGCCGGAAGATCCGCCCGATCGCGTCCATCGAGCCGCCCATCGCGATCGCGAGCCGCAGCGGCCGGATCGGATTGAACGGATGCGCGGGCGGCATGCGGAACGGAATGCCGAGCTTGTCCGCGCGGTATTGTGCGTGACGATAGGTGAAGACGCGCTTCGCAGCGATCTCGGCCGGCGCCTTCTGCCCCCAGTGCGCAAGCAGCGCGCCGAGCACGATCGGCTTCGGCTCGAAGGCCGCGGCCGGCGGCAGCCGGTCGAACCGTTCCTGCTGCAGATAAGCGAACGGCGAAACGAAATCGAAATACCACGTTGCGGTGCGCGCGGCGTTCATTGCGATGTCTCCTCGGGCAGGGCCGGATGGCGGGCGGGCGCGCGAACGATCGGTGCGTCGGCGCATGCGTGCCAGTGTCGCATGGGGCGGTGTTTCGCGCAGCCGGTCGCGGCGCCGCGCGGCGCGGCTACGGGCGGATTTCGCCTTTGCGGGTCGCGGCATGCGGAGGCCGCGGGTTGTGCGTCTGCGGTCAGGCGTGCGGCCGACCGCCGTCTTCGACGAGCGCCGCGAGCCGCGCAAGCGCCATGCGCCAGCCGGTCTCGTTGTCCGCGGCCGGCACACCGGGCGGCACGCCGTCGTGGACCGCGTCGACGCGCGTGCCGCCGTCTTCGTCCGACAACGTGATCGTGATCGTCATCGCGCCGCGCAGCATCGGATCGTCGGTTTCGAACACGTCGATCTCGACGACTTGCCGATCCGGCACGAGCGTCACGAACCGGCCGTGATAGGTGTCGGTGTGCGCGTCGCTCTTGCCGGCGGGCACCGCCGCGTCGGAGGTGAGCGACACGCGCAGCGCGCCGCCCTCGCGCGCATCGAACGCGTGGACATGGCACGTCATGCCGTCGGGCACCTTCCATTGCTCGACCGCATGCGGATCGAGCAACGCGCGATACACGCGGTTGCGCGGCGCATTCACGTGCCGGCTGATGTGCGTCGTGTGCGAGTGCATCATGGTTGCCTCCTCGGTCGAGCGTCGGCACGGGTGGCGTGCCGGTGCGCGCGGCGCCCGTTCAGAAATCGTAGGCGGGCGCGCCGCGCGTCGCAATGCCGGGAAGGCGGCGGCCGATGCTGCGATGCCGCGTATGGCGCACGCGCTGCGCGGCGCCCGGCCGAGGCGGCGCATCGGCCGTCCGTCGTGCGACTGCGGCGGTGCGGCAACCATTTTCATCGCGTAGCATGGCGATGGGGTGCCGTACGCGACCGCGATCGTTGCGTGCGCAGTATCGTGCCGCTGCCGCTGCCGCTGCCGCTGCCGCTGCCGCTGCCGCTGCCGACTATGCCGAACGCCGAACGCCGAACGCCGAACGCCGAACGCCGAACGCCGAACGCCGAACGCCGAACGCCGAACGCCGAACGCCGAACGCCGAACGCCGAACGCCGACGATTCGCACGCCTGCCGATCGCGAACCGGCGCGTGCCGCGCGTCCGACCTGACTACCGGAGGGGGAATGACCGAATCTGTGACCGTGCGCCGAGTCGGCGCGAACGAGGCCATCGCGTATGTCGACGCGCTGTCCGACGTGCTGATCGATTGCGTCGAAGGCGGCGCGTCCGTCAGCTTCATGCTGCCGATCGCGCGATCGACGGCCGTCGCGTTCTGGACCGGTGTCGCGCAAAGCGTCGCGAATGGCGAGCGCATCCTGCTCGTCGCCGAAGACGCGTCGGGGCGCGTCGTCGGCACGGTGCAGATCGTGACCGCGCAACCGGAGAATCAGCCGCATCGCGCGGACATCGCGAAGATGCTGGTGGCGAGGCACGCGCGCCGGCAGGGCGTCGCCGCGCGGCTGCTGGCGGCGGCAGATGCGGCCGCGCGCGACGTCGGCAAGACGGTGCTCGTGCTCGACACGGTGACGGGCGGCGATGCAGAACGGCTGTACGAGCGCGCGGGCTGGCAGCGCGTCGGCGTCGTGCCGAACTTTGCGCTGATGCCGGACGGCGCGCCGTGCGCGACGACGTTCTTTCACAAGCAACTCGCTTAGCGCGTTCGGCACTGCGCGGCACGATGCAGCACGCGAACCTTCGCCGGCCGTTGCGCCGGCAATCCGTCGGATGAAACGAACGCATGTCGTCATGGGGTGCGCGGCACTGCTCGTCGCGCTGCCGATCGCGGCGTATGCGCTGGTCAAGCCGCTGCGCGTCGCCATGCCGGCACTCGTGCCGGGCGTGTCGTGCGTGCACGCGCAGATCTGCATCGACGATGCGTCGAAGCTCGCCGACGCGCAGCAGCTCTACCGCGACGGCTACGCGCGTGCCGCCGCGGCGGTCGGCGCGTTCGGCGATGCGCCGCGCGTCGTATTCTGCTCGACGCGCGCGTGCGCGGATGCGTTCGGCCTCGGCGAACGCGCGGCGCTGACGCTCGGCACGGTCGGCGTGGTGATCGCACCGCGCGGCTGGCACGCGTACTTCGTCGCGCATGAGCTGATCCATCACCGGCAGGCGGAAACGCTCGGCAATCTCGCCGTGCTGACGAAGCCGCGCTGGCTGATCGAAGGGATGGCGTATTCGCTGAGCGGCGACCCGCGTCATCCGCTGAAGGAGCCGTTCGAAGCGTGGCGCGCGCGCTTCGATGCCTGGCATGCGGCGCTGGGTACGCGGCCGTTGTGGGATGCGGCGCGCGCGGTGGAGTAGTGCCGCTGGCGGCCCCCGCTACGCGGGCGGCGGCGGATCGCCCGGCTCGCTGCCGAGCGCGTGCCGGGCGGCGCCGCGTCGCGTCAGGATTCGGTCGGAGAGAGCCGGATCGGCACCGGCGATTGTGCGCGAGAGAGACGGCACGAACGCACGCGCCGTCTTAGCTGAACGCCGCGAGCGCATCGCGAAGGGCGACGCGGCCGCGGCCCAGCGGCGCTCCGCTCGCGCGCAGCGCGGCGGGCGTCGCCATCAGGCCGTCAGGCCGTCGTATCGATGATGCGCGGGATCTTCACGTCCGGATTGACGTCCGCGTCGTAGTCGACGCCCGCGATCTCGAAGCCGAACAGCCGCAGGAAGTCGGTCTTGTAGCCGGCGAAGTCGGTCAACTCGTACAGGTTCTCGTTCGTCACCTGATCCCACAGTTCGACGACCTTCTTCTGGATCTGCGGATCGAGTTCCTTGTAGTCCGCGCGCAGGCGGCCTTCGTCGTCGAGGTGCGGCGTCGCGCCGTACAGGCTGTCCTTGAACAGCCCGTACACCTGCTCGATGCAGCCCTCGTGCGTGCCGGCTTCCTTCATCACCTTGAACAACAGCGACAGGTACAGCGGCATCATCGGAATCGCCGAGCTCGCCTGCGTGACGACGGCCTTCAGCACCGACACGCGCGCATCGCCGCCGTGCGCAGCCAGCTTGTCGCGAATCGACAGCACCTTCTTGTCGAGGTCCTTCTTCGCTTCGCCGATCGAGCCGTTCCAGTAGATGTCGTGCGTGATCTGCTCGCCGAGGTACGTGAACGCGGTCGTCTTCGCGCCGTCGGCGAGCACGCCGGCTTCGTCGAGCGCGTCGATCCACATCTGCCAGTCCTCGCCGCCCATCACCGCGACGGTGCCGTCGATCTCTTCCTGCGTCGCGGGCTCGAGCACCGTCTCGCGGATCACTTCCTTGTCGGTGTCGATGCCGCGGAACGTGACGGTTTTGCCGATCGGCTTCAGCGTCGAGCTGATCGTCTCGCCCGTCTTCGGATGCGTGCGGCGCGGCGCGGCCAGGCTGTAGACGACGAGGTCGACCTTGCCGAGATCCTGCTTGATGGTGTCGATCGTGACCTGCTTGACCTGGTCGGAGAACGCGTCGCCGTTGATGCTGCGCGCGTACAGACCCTTTTCGGTCGCGAAGCGCTCGAACGCGGCGCTGTTGTACCAGCCGGCCGTGCCGGGCTTCGTTTCGCTGCCCGGACGCTCGAAGAACACGCCGAGCGTGTCCGCGCCGGCGCCGAAGGCGGCCGAGATACGCGCGGCGAGGCCGTAGCCCGTCGACGCGCCGATCACGAGCACCTTCTTCGGGCCGTTCGCGATCGGACCGTGCGAAGTCACGTAGTCGATCTGTTCCTTGACGTTGGCCTCGCAGCCGACGGGATGAGTCGTCACGCAGATGAAGCCGCGCACGCGCGGTTTGATGATCATGGGAACCTCTTGTCTGAAAGGCGCAGACGGCCTGAAAACGGAAAAATCCCGCGCATTGTAAAGGATGCCGCGACCGGCAGGCGGGCGCGGCAGCCTGCGACGCGCGGCGCCGGTGGGCCGGCGCGCCGGACGCGCGGGGTCAGACCACGCGTGCGGTGCGCCCGCGCGCGGTCTCGCGGCGCGCAAAGACGGTGACGAAACGGCCCCGAGACGTATACATTCGGCGGACGGCGTCCGCGGCGCGTGCCGCGTCGACGCGTTCATTCCCTGTCCGAAGGAGCCCGCATGCTGCACATTCTCGGCAAGATCCCGTCCATCAACGTCCGCAAGGTGCTGTGGCTCTGTACCGAGCTGAACCTGCCGTTCGAGCGCGAAGACTGGGGCGCCGGTTTTCGTTCGACCGACGATCCGGCCTATCTGGCGCTGAATCCGAACGGTCTCGTGCCCGTCATCCGGGACGGCGATTTCGTGCTCTGGGAGTCGAATGCGATTCTTCGCTATCTCGCGAACCGCTACGGGGACCGCTTGGGGAACGGCGCCGTCGCCCCGTCGCTGTACCCGACCGACCCGCAGGCCCGCGCGCGCGTCGACCAATGGATCGACTGGCAGGGAACGGACCTGAACCGCTCGTGGGTCGGCGCGTTTCTCGGCCTCGTGCGCAAGTCGCCCGACCATCAGGACCCGGCCGCGATCTCGCAGTCGATCACGAACTGGACGAAGCACATGCGCGTGCTGAACGGGCAGCTCGACGCGACCGGCGCGTTCGTGGCCGGCGAGCATTTCACGATTGCCGACATCGCGATCGGCCTGTCGGTGAACCGCTGGTTCGGCACGCCGTTCGAGCGTCCGGAGCTGCCGGCCGTGAAGCGCTATGCCGATCGTCTCGCGGCGCGCGAAGGCTTCAAGACCTACGCGGGCAGCGCGAACCCGTAACGCGGCGCCGCTCGCGCGCGGCCGTCACGTGCCGGATGCCGGTATCGCGTCGAGCACGCGGGCGAGAAATGCTTCGTGATTCCATGCGGACTCGGGCCGCGACAGCCCGAGCCGCACGACCACGAGATCGCGGCTCGGCACCACGCTGACGAACTGGCCTTCGTGGCCGACCGCGTGAAACGCATCGGCGGGCAACGCGCGCGCATGCGGATCGCGATCGTCGAACGGTTCCGGCACCTTGACCCACAGATGCGCGCCGAACGCCGCGCGCGACGATTGCGGCGTCGCGCGTGCCAGGTAGCGCACCCAGCCTTCGGGCAGCAGCCGGTGCCCGTTCCATACACCGTCCTGCAGCAGAAACTGGCCGAAGCGCGCCCAGTCGCGCGCGCTCGCGTACATGAACGACGCGGCGGCCAGCGTGCCGGACGCGTCGGGCTCGAACACCGCGCTGCGCATGCCGAGCGGCGCGAACAGCGCACGGCGCGGAAACGACAGATAGTCGTCCGTGCTGCCGCCGAGCGCGACGCGCATCACGCGTGCAACGATCTCGCTCGTGCCGCTCGAATAGTCCCAGCGCGTGCCGGGCGCCGCCGCGAGCGGCTTGTTCGACGCGAAGTGCGCGGTGTCGCGCTGCGTGAACAGCATCACGGCGACGTCGGAGAGCGGGTCGTCGTAGTCCTCGTTGAATTGCAGGCCGCTCGTCATCCGCAGCAAGTCGTCGAGCGTGATCGCCGCGCGCGGATCGCCGGCGCCGCGCCACTCGGGCAGCAGCGCCGCCGTGTCGGGCGACAGCCGGTGTTGCCCGACGAGCATTCCGATCAGCACGGCCGTGACGGTTTTCGTCATCGACCAGCCGGGCAGCGGCGTATCGCCGGTAAAGCCGGGCGCGTAGCGTTCGGCGATCACGCGGCCGCGCCACATGACGACGACCGCGCGCGTGCGGCGCGGCCGCGCGGGATCCGGTTCGTCGAATGCGCGATCGAGCGCCGTGTGCAGTTTCCGCATATCGACGCCGTTGGGTGCGGATGTGGTCGACGAGGCCGACGCGGACGCCGACGCGATCGCAAGCGATGCCGGCACGGCGGTTGCCGCAGGCGCGGCCGGTAACGGCGGCAACGCGGCCGGCAGCGCGGCGGCCGCAGGACCGAGCGCGAGCGTGCAGCCGAGCCCCGGACGAAATTCGGCGTCGCGCGCGGCGAAGCCCGCGAACGTCGCATGTGCGCGATGGTGCTCGGCATCGATCGACGGGCGCACGAGCTTAAGCAGCGGATGCACGCCGGCCATGATGTCGACGTCGATCACCGAAGCGGCGGGGCGCCCCGACACGAACACGCCCGAGCAGAGCGCCTTCGCCGCATAGCCGGTCGCGATCGGCGCGAGCCGCGACAGCTGATAGCCCGCATAGCCGATCGCGGCGATCAGCGCGAGCGCGATGCCGCGTCGAATCAACGGTCTGAGCGGAATCGTCATGCGTGTCCTCGAGCGGGTAGCGGGCGGCGACGAGCGGCAGTGTCGCAGGTTCGGCCGATGCGTGGCAATCGCGTACGCGTGACACGGCACGCGTCCTCGCGACGGGCGGGTTGAAATCGCGCCGCGCGTCGGCCGATAATCGACCGGCGCCACCTGCTGCGGCACGCCCATCCACTCTCTGCGGAAAAACGCCATGTCCTACGACGACAACAACCCGTTCGCGAAGATCCTGCGCGGCGAACTGCCTTGCGTGAAGGTTGCGGAAGACGACGCGACGCTCGCCATCATGGACCTGATGCCGCAGGCCGACGGTCACGTGCTCGTGATCCCGAAGGAGCCTGCCGCGCAGATCTTCGACCTGTCGGGCGACGCCGCCGCGGCGAGCATCCGGATGACGCAGCGCGTCGCAGCGGCCGTGCGCGCGGCGCTCGCGCCCGACGGCCTTTTCATCGGCCAGTTCAACGGCGCGGCGGCCGGCCAGACGGTGCCGCACGTGCACTTCCACGTGATTCCGCGTACCGAGGGCGTCGCGTTGCGGATGCACGCGCGCGACGTCGCCGATGCGGCGACGCTCGAGTCGATCGCGCAGCGCATTCGCGCGCATATCGCATGAGCGTGCGGCCGAGCCCGCGCTCCGTCGTCGGCGGCGCCCGTCTCGGCGGTGACGCCGCGTAACACGTGTAACCGGACCCGAAACTCGGTAAGAAAGGCAGCGCGCTAGACTCCGCGCATCGCTTCATCGTGCGATCGAAGCGCCGATCGGCGCTTCGTGCCGGCCGCCGCATCGCGCGGCGTGCGCGGCGCGCGCGACAGGCGCCTTCGTGTTTTTGCCGGGATTCATCATGGTCAGACTTCTCGTTTCGTTCGCGCTGCTCGGCGCGCTCTGCGGCTGCGTCGTCGCGCCGCCTTACGGCTATGCGCCGGCCCCCGCTTACTACGGCTATGCGCCGGCCTATTACGCGCCGCCCGTCAGCATCGGCATCGGCGGCAGCTTCCGCGTCCGCTGACGCATTGCCGCGAGGGTGTGGCGGCCGTGCGACGCACGATCGCGCGGCTGCTGTCGTCTGGAGGGACGGAACCCACATCGGAACGCCGCCCGGCGCGGGTCGGCGGGCCGCCGCGTACGGGCGTTCGATCCTTTCCCGTTGGTAAACAACTTGTTACCAGAATGTCGGGGGCAGGCTGCGGGACCGGTGCTATTCTTCGCCGCAAGCTCATTGAAATGAATTGGTTGCGCGATTCGACCCAATGCCCGAATCGACGTCGACCGGTTCAGATCCGATACGAGCGACTCCTCATAACATTGCGAACAAGGAAGGATACGGGCATGTGGAAGAAGATCGCCCCCGCTCTCGTCGTCGCCGCACTCGCCGGCGCGACTGCGCTGCCGGCGGCAGCTAACGATTTGAACAACGCGCTTGGCGGCGCGCTCGGCGGGGTAGCCGGCGCGGCGGTCGGCGGCGCGGTCGGCGGCAGCACGGGTTCCGTGATCGGCGGCGCGCTCGGCGGCGGCGCAGGTGGCGCGATTACGTCGAACCGTCGCGAGCGTACCGGCGCGATCATCGGCGGCGCGCTCGGCGGCGGTGCCGGCACCGCGGCCGGTAACGCCATGGGCGGCCGTACGGGCGGCCTGCTCGGCGCGGCCGTCGGCGGCGGCGCGGGTGCGGCGCTCGGCGGCAACATGTCGCGCAGCTCGTACGACGACGATCGCGGCTATCGTCATCGCAAGCATCGCCATCATCGTCACTGGGACTGATCGCAGCAGCGGGCGCGGCCGATCGACCGGCGCGCCCGAATCCGTGTCGGGCCCGGCGCGCTGAGCCGGGCGACCGACAGCGGCATCGCCGCCACGCGTTTTCACTTCAGCGGTTCCCGATGCGATGCGCGCGAGTCGCGCGCCGCATTCTCTTCTTCTCCTTCGATTTCTCTGCGCTCCTCGACGGGTGCGTGCGTGTGCCGCGTGCCCGGCGTCGATTGCGATCGTCCGTTACGCCGGCGTCGAGCGCGTAACCGGATGTGTCGTCGCGGTTGTCGAGATGCCCCGCTCGCGTCCGGTGAGCAGTGGGAAATCGAATGCAATCCATCGCAACATTTAATTGGTCGATCGAAGACGACTTCGCTATCGTCAGTGCTGCCCGCGTACCGAATCGAACGTTCCGGACCACGCGCCGCCGCATGACGGCGAACGTCGCGGCCGGCGCCCGGACCGTCGAGCAAGGGCGGCTCGCTCGGCCGACCGGCCGCGCGCGTCGCGAAACCTGGCCGACCGAACGAAAGCCGCGGCAACGCGCACCGATGCGCGCCGCGTGTCGGCCGCCGGCGCCGTCGGACGACGGGCCGCACCAACCCATTGCCTGGATGCCTTATGTCGAAGACAACGTATTACGCGCCGCATGGCGGCCACCCGCCGCAGACCGATCTGCTGACCGATCGCGCGATGTTCACCGAAGCGTACGCGGTCATTCCGAAAGGGGTGATGCGCGACATCGTGACGAGCTGGCTGCCGTTCTGGACGCACACGCGCCTGTGGGTGATCGCGCGTCCGCTGTCGGGTTTCGCCGAAACCTTCTCGCAGTACATCGTCGAAGTGAACCCGGGCGGCGGCAGCGACAAGCCCGAGCAGGACAAGAACGCGGAAGCGGTGCTGTTCGTCGTCGAAGGCCAGGCCGAGCTGACGCTGCAGGGCACCAAGCACACGCTGACGCCGGGCGGCTACGCGTTCATCCCGCCGGGCGCCGACTGGACGCTGCACAACGTCAGCGATGCGGCCGTGCGTTTCCACTGGATCCGCAAGCACTATCAGGCCGTCGACGGCATTCCGCTGCCGGAGGCGTTCGTGACGAACGAACAGGACGTCGAGCCGATCCCGATGCCGGGCACGAACGGCGCGTGGGTGACGACGCGCTTCGTCGACATGAGCGACATGCGCCACGACATGCACGTGAACATCGTGACGTTCGAACCGGGCGGCGTGATTCCGTTCGCGGAAACGCACGTGATGGAGCACGGGCTCTACGTGCTCGAAGGCAAGGCCGTGTACCGGCTGAACCAGGACTGGGTCGAGGTCGAAGCGGGCGACTTCATGTGGCTGCGTGCGTTCTGCCCGCAGGCCTGCTATTCGGGCGGCCCCGGCCGTTTCCGCTATCTGCTGTACAAAGACGTGAACCGCCACATGAACCTGACGCTGAATCCGGCCCGCTGAGCGCCGCAGCAGTCGTACACGAAAACCCGCCGCGTGCCGGCGGGTTTTTTATTGTCGCGCGCGGGCGGGCGGCGCCGCGCATCGTCAGCGCGAGTCGAGCGCGTGTGCGGCGAGCGCGGCGACCTGCAGCCGCGTGTCTGCCGGCTGGTCGTCTTCGATCAGCCAGATCGCCGACAGCCCGCACCACGCGAGAATCCAGCGCAGCAGCGTGCGCGGATCGAGCCGCGCGGCATCGGCGACGATCGCGACGCGACGTTCGAAGCGCGTGCGGTCGACCGCGATGTCGTGCGACGGATTGCAGAACAGGTTGGCGTAGTCGAAGGCGCGTGCGCCGCGCAGCGCTTTCGGATCGATCGCGCGCCAGCCGCGATCGCCGAAGTGCAGCACGTTACGGTGATGGATGTCGCCGTGCAGCACCGCTTCGTCGACGGGCGGTCCGGCAAGCAACGCGGCCGCCGTCGCTTGCGACCGGCGCAGTATCGCGTCGGTCGCGTCGGACGCCAGCAGCGACGCGAACCAGTCGCGCAGCGCGACGAGCGGTGGCGGGTCGGGCGCACGATAGGCGTGCAGCTGCGCGACGACGTCGCATGCGATCCGTATTGCATCGTCGTCGTGGCCGGCCGCCGAAAAGTCGGCGAGCGCGGGTTGCGGCTGTGCGCGTTCCAGCAGGATCGCGTCGTCGTCGTGCGCCCATACCTGCGCGGCGCCGTGTCCGTCCCACCATGTCATCAACGCGTTGCCGCGCCGCTCTTCCTCGCAGGTCGCGATCTTCAGCATCGCAGGCCGTCCGCGCCAGACGACCGGCAATACGCCGCCGCTGGCGGTCAGGATCGGACCGCCGTCGGGCGTGAGGCTCCACGAGCGAAGATGCGCAGCGAACATGCGGAAATGGTACAGGCGAACCGGCGCGTCCGCGCGGCGGTGCGTGTGCCGCTGCGTCGGACGATGCGGCGTGCTTTCCTCAATAAAATTTAGCCAGCCCAACATTGGCTAAGGAATGTTCCGGTTTCACGGCATCCCTTCGACAATGCGCGCCGTTCATGATCGTCGGCCGCGTGGTGCGCCGTCGATCGCCGCATTCCCGAAGGAGCCGACATGACCGACCGCACCGATTCCCGTCCCACGCCGCCCGCGCTGCCGCCTCGCCGCCGCGTGTGGCGCATGCTCGCGGGCGCGCTGCTCGGCCTGATGCTCGCGGGTGCGGGCATCGCGGGATGGACGATTCATCGCATCTGGACGCAATTGCCGTCGGTCGAGCAACTGGCTGTTTATCGTCCCGCGCTGCCGCTGCGGATCTTCTCGCGCGACGGCGAACTGCTTGCCGAATACGGCATCGAGCGCCGCGAGTTCGTGCCGCTCGAACGCATGCCGGCGCGGATGCGCGACGCGCTGCTTGCGGCCGAGGACGCACAGTTCTACCGGCACGGCGCGATCGACATCGGCGGCCTCGCGCGCGCGACGTTCGCGAACGTCGTCACCGGACAGCCGGCGCAGGGCGGCAGCACGATCACGATGCAGGTCGCGCGCAACTTCTATCTGACGCGCGACAAGGTGCTGAGCCGCAAGCTCGCCGAGATCCTGATGGCGGTCAAGCTCGAGCGCGCGTACGGCAAGGACAAGCTGCTCGAGCTGTACATGAACGAGATCTATCTCGGCGAGCGCGCGTACGGGTTCGCGGCAGCGGCGCACGTGTATTTCGGCAAGCCGCTCGATGCGTTGAGCGTCGGCGAGGCGGCCGTGCTTGCCGGGTTGCCGAAGGCGCCGTCCGCGTTCAATCCGGTCGTCAATCCGGCGCGCGCGACCGCGCGTCGCAACTACGTGCTCGGCCGCATGCTTGCGCTCGGCAAACTCGACGACGCGACGTACCGCGCGGCCGTCGATGCGCCGATCGCGCTGTCGCCGCAAGCGCCGCCGGGCATCGTCGCGGCGCCGTACGTGGCCGAACGCGCGCGGCAGATGATGGTCGAGCGCTTTCGCGACGACGCATATACGCTCGGCCTCGACGTGACGACGACGATCTCGATGCGCGACCAGCGCGCGGCCGAGGCGGCGCTCGAGCGCACGCTGCGCCGGCAGCGGACGACGCGCGACGCGCAACGCACGCTCGAGGGTGCGCTGGTGTCGCTCGATGCGGCGACCGGCGACATGCTCGCGCTCGTCGGCGGCGCGGATTTCGGCCGCAACGTGTTCGACCATGCGCTGCAGGCCTATCGTCAGCCGGGGTCGAGTTTCAAGCCGTTCGTCTATTCGGCGGCGCTCGAGAAAGGCTATTTCCCGGGCGTGCTCGTCGACGATACGCAGCGCACGCTGACGCCGGCCGAGACCGGCGCGCGGCCGTGGCGGCCGCGCAATTACGGCAACCACTACGAAGGCTTCATCGCGGTGCGGCGCGGGCTCGTGCGATCGAAGAACCTCGTCGCGGTAAGCCTGATGCAGGCGGCCGACCCGCAATACGTGCAGCAGCATGCGATGCGCTTCGGGTTCGACGCGCGGCGCAATCCGGCGTCGCTGCCGCTCGCGCTCGGCGCGGGCGCGGTGACGCCGCTCGAACTCGCGAGCGCGTACGGCGTGTTTGCGAACGGCGGCACGCGAGTGGAACCGCGGCTGATCCTCTCGGTGAAGCAGCGGCACGGCGGCGTGCTGTACGACGCGCCGGCGCCGTCCGGCACGCGCGTCGTGTCGGCGCGCAACGCATTCGTGATGGACAGCATGCTGCGCGACGTCGTGCGTGCGGGCACCGCGCGCGGCGCGCTTGCGCTGCGCCGCGACGACACGGCCGGCAAGACCGGCACGTCGAACGGCTCGAAGGATGTATGGTTCGCCGGCTATTCGTCGGGCATCGTCGCGGTCGCGTGGCTCGGCTACGACACGCCGCGCTCGATGGGGCGCGCGACCGGCGCGACGCTCGCGCTGCCCGTGTGGCTCGACTACATGAAGACGGCCGTCGACGGACGCACGCCGGCCGAAGCGGTCGAGCCGCCGGACGTCGCGCGTGTCGACGGCGATTTCGTCTACGCCGAATACACGCGCGGCGCGTGCACGGCCGATGTGCCGGCGTTCGTACGCAGTCGCTTCGCATGCGACGGCGCTGCCCGCGCGGAGGCGGCATCCGCCAGGTTCGCTGCATCCGCCGCGTCCACTGCGGCGAACGGCGGCGCGATGCCGGTCGCGCCGACGCCGGCGCCTGTCGATGCGGCCGAGCGCGCCCGCGTGCTCGACCTGTTCCGGACCGATGACTGACGCGAACGACGATGCATACGCTTTATTTGATCGCGATCGTCGCGGAGGCGATGTCGGGCGCGCTGATGGGCATGCGGCGCGGGATGGACCGCTTCGGGCTGGCGCTGGTCGGCGCCGTGACCGCGCTCGGCGGCGGCACGGTGCGCGACGTGCTGCTCGGCCACTATCCGCTCGGCTGGATCGCGCATCCGCAATATCTGGTGATCACGCTCGTCGCGGCGACCGTCGCGTCGCGCCTCGCGCGGCACGTCGCGCGGATGAAGACGCTGTTCGTCGCCGTCGACGCGCTCGGCCTCGCGGCGTTTACGATCATCGGCTGCGACGTCGGCGCGTCGACCGGTGCGGCGCCGATCATCGTCGTGCTGGCCGGTGCGATCACCGGTGTGTGCGGCGGCATGCTGCGCGATCTGCTCTGCAACGAGATGCCGTTGATCCTGCGCCGCGAGCTGTATGCGAGCGTCGCGTTCTTCACGGGTGCGCTGTACGTCGCGCTTCAGCATGTCGGTATCGACGCACGCGTCGCGACCATCGTCGCGCTCGCGGCCGGCTTCGCGATGAGGATGCTCGCGGTACGGTTCGGTTGGGAGATGCGGACGTTCGGCGCGGCGGACGTCGAGCATTGACCGCGTGTGCGGCACGTGTGCGGCGTGCGGGACGACTGCATGCCGTGCATGTCGGCGTCGACGGACGCATCGCGACTGTCGTCTAGCTCACAGCGAGGGCGGCGGCGTCGCGATGCGGATGCTCGCGGACGTCGAACGTTGAGCGCATACGGCGCGTGGGCCGACTACATGGGGTGCACTTCGGCCGCAGGTCACGCGTACGGCCGAGCGCTATGCCGGCACCATCACGGGCGGCGTACCGTCGCCGCTGTCGATCCGTTTCACCGCGAACCCATAGCAGCGCGCGATGTGCTCGGGCGTCATCACATCGTGCGGCGTGCCGTGCGCGACGATCGTGCCGTCCGCGAGCATCGCGATCGTGTCCGCATGCCGCGCGGCGAGATTCGGATCGTGGACGATCGCGAGCACGCCGATCCGCCATTCGCGCGCGATCGCGCGCACCGTATCGAGCAGCCGATGCTGATGCGCGAGATCGAGCGCGGCGGTCGGCTCGTCGAGCAGCAGATAGCGCGTCGGCGACGCGTCGCGAGCGTCGCGGCCCGCTTCGTCGTCGGACGGCCACAGCTGCGCGAGCACGCGCGCGAACTGCACACGCGCGAGCTCGCCGCCGGACAGCGTCGTCACGTCGCGGCCGAGCAGCGTGTCCGCGCCGGCACGCGCGAGCGCGTGCCACGCGATGCCGCGATCGCGTCGCGACACCGCGCCGCCACGGCCACGCGCATGCGGATAGCGGCCGAGCAGCACGATCTCGTCGACACTGAACGGAAAGGCCGGTTGCGCGGCTTGCGGCAGCACCGCGCGCAGCCGCGCGAGCCGCTGCGCATCGATCTGCGCAAGCGGTTCGCCGTTCAGCGCGATGCGGCCGGTGACGCGCACGCCGTTCGGCGCGGCGCTGCCGGTCAGCTCGCCGGCCAGCGCTTTCAGCAATGTGCTCTTGCCCGCGCCGTTGCGGCCGAGCAGCGCAGTGACGCGGCCCGGTTCGATCGTCAGCGACAGATCGTGAAGGATGACGCGATGTCGGCGTACGACACGGAGATGTTGGACGGTCAGCATGATCGAGACGGAGGCGCGACTAAGCGCCGAGCGAGCCGCGGCTTTTCCACAGCAGCGCGAGAAAGAACGGTGCGCCGAGTAGCGCGGTCAGCACGCCGAGCGGAATCTCGGCCGGCGCGGCGAGCGTGCGCGCGGCGAGATCGGCCGCGAGCGTCAGCAGCGCACCGAGCAACGCGGCGCCGGGCAGCACGATGCGCTGGTCCGGCCCGCACGCGAGACGCACGCAATGCGGCGCGACGAGGCCGATGAAGCCGACGATTCCCGCGCACGACACGAGCGCGCCGACCGCGAGCGCGACCGCGACGAGCACGCGCCGCTTCAGCCGCTGAACCGGCACGCCGAGGTGCAGCGCTTCGGTTTCGCCGAGCTGCAGCGCGTTCAGCGCATCGCGTTCGCGCATGAGCAGTGCGCAGCCGAGCACCGCGCACGGCGCGACGGCCGCGAGCGTCGACCATTGCGCGCCGCCGAGGCTGCCGAGGCTCCAGAACGTCAGCGAGCGCAACTGCGCGTCGTCGGCGACGAACGTGAGCAGCCCGATCGCCGCGCCGACGAGCGCGTTGATCGCGATGCCGGCGAGCAGCAGCAGCGGCAGTGCGAGCCGCCCGCGCGACGCGGCGAGCCGGTAGACGAGCGCCGCGATCGCGAGCGCACCGACGAAGGCCGCGGCCGGCAGCGCGGCCGCACCGGCATGCGCGGCGAACAGCGCGGGGCCGAGCACGATCGCGGCCGTCGCACCGAGCGCCGCGCCGCTCGACACGCCGACGAGCCCCGGATCGGCGAGCGGATTGCGAAACAGCGCCTGCATCGCGGCACCGGCAGCGCCGAAGCCGCCGCCGACGAGCAGCGCCAGCACGACGCGCGGCGCACGGATGCCGAGCAGCACCGCACGCGCCTGTTGCGCGGCGGGGTCGCCGGCGAGCGCGGCCCACGCGTCGGCCGGCGAAATGCGGTACGCGCCGACACAGAGCGCGACGACCGACATCGCGCCGACGAGCACCGCGAGCGCGCCGAACGCGACAGGTGCAAAACGGCGCTGCGTGCCGATGCGTCGTGCGCCGTGCGCGCCCGCGGCGACCGACGACGCGCGAATCGACGAGAGACGAGCGGACATCGGCGATCCCGTTACGCGAGCGTGTCGGACAGACGCCGATGCAGCGTCGTGACGGCGAGCGGCAGCCGCGGGCCGAAGCCGAGCAGCAGCAGCGCGTCGAGCGACACGATGCGCTGCGCGCGACCGGCCGGCGTCGCGGCGAAGCCGGGTGCACCCAGCAGCGCCGCGCGCCCGCCGACCGCGGCGAGCCCTTCGTCGGAGATCAGCACGACGTCGGGCGCGGCGGCGGCCAGTGCCTCGCTCGTCAACGGCTTGTAGTGATCGAAGCCCTGCATCGCATTGCGCGCGCCCGCGTAGCGGATCATCGCGTCGGCCGCCGTGCGCCGGCCGGCGACGAGCGCCTGGTTGCCGGTGTGATTGAGCACGAACAGCACGCGCGGCGGCTGCGCGCCGCCCGGCACGTGCGCGGCGACGGTAGCGCGCGCGGCCTGCCAGTCGCGGTCGAACTGCCGCAGCAGCGCGACGCCGGCATCGCGCATGTCGAGCGCCTGCGCGATGCCGGCGATCTTCGCGCGTACCGATTCGGCATCGTGATGTTCGTCGAAGGTCTGCACCGCGACGCCCGCGCGCGCGACTTGCGCGATCGCGGCCGGCGGACCGGCTTCCGCCGACGCGAGCACGAGATCGGGCCGCAACGACAGCAAACCTTCGGCCGACAGCGCGCGCTGATAGCCGACCTTCGGCAAGCGCTTCGCGGCCTCCGGATACGTGCACGTGGTGTCCGCGCCGACGAGCCGGTAGCCGCGCGCGTGCTCGCCGCCGAGTGCGAAGGCCGTTTCCGCGAGCGCGCCGCCGATCACGACGACGCGCTTCGGCGCGGACTGGACGGCCGCGATCGCGCGCGCGGGCACCGTCGCCGCGAGCGCACTAGCGGCCGCGCCCGCCAGCACCGCGCGGCGGCGCGGATCGAACGTGCGCGCGCTCATCGTGCGTCCCCGCGCGCGGCGGGCGCGAGCGACGCGACGAGCGCGCGCCAGTCGTCGCGCTCCGGCTGCCCCGGCTTGCGTTCGCCGAACAGCAGCGCGACGTGCTCGCCGTTGCGGTCGAACAGTTCGACCGAGGTGACGATGCCGTCGCTCGTCGGCTTCTTCACGACCCACGCGGTCGCGATCATGTCCTCGCGCACGTGCAGGTTGAAGCCCGGATCGAGCACGTTGATCCATGCGCCGACTTCGCGCACGTTCGCGATGGGCCCCGTATGGATCTGGATCATCCCCGCGTTGCCGACGAACACCATGATCGGCTGGCCGCTCTGCGCCGCGCGTTCGAGCACGTGACGCAACGCGCGTGCGGCATCGAGCGGATACGCGTGCTGCGGATCGGCAAGACGCAACGCCTGCAGGCGGCTCACGCCGAAACGCTGCGTGATGCCGAAGAACTGGTGCGTGTCCGTCATCGCGTCCCACGCGGCGCGAAAGCCGACGACGTCGATCGCGCTGTCCGCACGCTCGGGTTTTTTCGGCGCGGCCGGCGCGACGTCGAGGCCCGGTTGCTGCGAGGCCGCGCGCCAGCGCGCGACGAACGCATCGTATTCGGCGTGATCGCTGTGCGCGCGCAGATAGACCTTGTGGATCGCATGGCCCTGCGCGTCGAAGAACTGCAGGCTCTTCAGCGGGCCGTGCGGCGTATCGTCGCGCACCGCGAACGCGTACGCCCACTGCCGATAGAAGATGCGCAGATCGATATCGCCGAGTGCGAGACCGACGAGGCCGTCGTGGCTCATCTGCGCGTACGCGCCGTCCTTTTCGTGCACGGCCGCGTCGTTGCGCGTGAGCGCCATCACGCGGCCGAGACGCGGCATTTCCTCGAACAGCTCGGGAAAGCGCGCATCGAGCCGCACCACGTGCTCGCCGACGAATGCGGCGAGCGCTTCGCCTTCGCTGACGCCGAGCGCCTGCGCGACGTCGCGGTTGCGCAGCCGGCGCTCGCGCTTGAGCTTCACGAATGCGTCGCGCAGCGAGGTGGACGTGCGCACGGAGGGCGCGGAAACGGGGGATTGCATCATGTCGGACTCCTTGACGGACGGTGGGACGCGCGTGCAGCCGGCGCGCATCAGAAATCGACCTTCATGCTGACTGCGACGGTACGGCCGGGCGACGTATAGGCGTCGAGCACCGGCGAATCGGCGGCGATGCCGCGCACGTCGGACCAGTTCCAGTACTTGCGGTCGAACAGGTTCCGGATGCCGACCGTCGCGCTCACGTGCTTGGTGAAGCGATAGCCGCCGCGCAGGTCGACGACGAACGACGAAGGCGGCGCGAAGCACGCGCGCTTCGAACAGTCGGACCGGTCGATGTCCTTGTCGCGCTTCGCGGCCTGGAACAGCAGATCGGTCTGCACGAACCAGCGTTCGGTCGGCTCGTAGCGCACGCCGAACACGGCGGAGAACGGATTCACGGTGTTGAGCGGCTGGCTGGCGGCGCCGTTGTTTTGTGTCGAGCCGCGCGTCAGCGCGAGCGCGGTGCGCAGCGTGATGCCGTTCGGCATCGCCCAGTCGGCGCGGCCTTCGATGCCGTGAACGCGCGCATCGGCGAAGTTGACGTACTGGAACACGAACGGATCGGTCGGCCGGCCGCTGCCGGCGATCGTCGTGCGCGCGATGAAGTTGCGGTAGCGGCCGGTGAACGCGGCCGCGCTGTAGCGAATCGTGCCGTAGCCGGTGCCGGCCCGGCCGCGCAGCCCGGCTTCGAACGTGTCGCTGGTCTCGGGCTTCAGGTTCGGATTGCCGATCGAGGTATAGCCGTACACGGGATTCGAGAAGCTGCTGTTGACCTGATCGGGCGTCGGCGCGCGGAATCCGTGTGCGTACTGCAGATAGGGAATCAGCGCGGGCGCGATCTCGTACAGCACCGCGACGCGCGGCGACAGTTCGTTCGCGTGCGTCGACACCGCGCGGCCGGTGAACAGCGGATCGTTGCCGGCCGGCTTCAAGCGATACGTATCGAAGCGCAGCCCCGGCGTGACGAGCAGGCGGCCGTAGCCGATCTGATCCTGCACGAACGCGCCGAACAGCGTGTAGTCGGTGTCGGGGAAGGCCTTGTTCGGAAACGTCTCGCCGACGCCGGGCACCGTGCCGTCGCGCAGGTTCGTGATCCGCGACAGGCTGCCGTCGACGCCGCCCAGCAGCTTGTGCGCAAGCGGGCCGGTCGAGAACCCGCTTTCGGCGAACGCGGAGCCGCCGAACGTGCGTTCGCGATAGCGGTTGTCGCGCGAGCGCGACGGCAGCGTGCCGCGCGTTTCGAACGCGTACTGGTCCTGCGTCGCTTCCTGGTAGTAGAACTGCACGTGCGCGTTCTGCAGCCAGCGCGAGGCGTCGTCGCGAAAGGCGTAATCGGCGCTGAAGCGGTTGCGTTCGAGCCGGTCGCTCGTCGTGAGGCCGAGCGTCGCGGGCGCGACGATCGCGGACAGCACGTCGGTCCCGACGCGCCGCTGCACGGTTTCGGCGGTCAGCCTGATCGTGTCGCGCGCGGTGGGCGTCAGCACGAGCTTGCCGAGCAGCGATTCGCTGTACACGTGCTGCGGGTTCGACGTCGTGCGCAGCGTGCCTGCCGCGTTATTGCTGCCGCGCGTGTCGATTTCGTGGCCGCGGCGGCCGTCGGCGATGATCATCCCCTGGATGCGATCGTTGCCGCCGGCGGCCGACACGGTCGCGCCGATGCTGCGGTCGGTCGAGTCGTAGCTTGGCCGGAACGAGAAGTAGATGGGCTTGCGGTAGATCGACAGCAGATCCTGCGGATCCTTCGTGATGAAGTTGACGGCGCCGGTCAGTCCGTCGCTGCCGTACAGCGCCGACGCCGGCCCGCGCACGATCTCGATGCGCTTGAGCGTATCGAGATCGGTGTAGTCGCCGCGGCCCGCCTCGAGCGGGCCGAACGAGAATGCGTTCGGCAGGCGGATGCCGTCTTCCATCAGCATCACGCGATTGCCTTCGAGGCCGCGAATGTTGATGCTCGAATCGCCGTCGCGGCCGCCGCCGAGCGCCGCGCTGCCGGGACGATACGCGGTGCGCCGCACCGTGATGCCGGGTTCGTAGCGCAAGGCGTCCTTGATGTTGGTGGCCTGCTGTTCGTCGAGGTCGTCCGCGTCGATCACCGAGACGGAAGCGGCGGTGCGGCTCGCGGCCGTCGCGGTGCGCGTCGCCGTGACGGTGACCGGGTCCAGCAGCGCGCTGCCGGCGCGTGCGGCTGCCGCATCGGCCATGACGGACGAGGCGGCGGCGTGGGACGGCGAAGAATCGGCGTGAGCCGTGGCGGCGGACAATCCGACCGCGCCGATGAGCGCGGCAAAGATCGGCTGGCGCGCCAGCGTAGAGCGATGCACAGGTGGTCTCCCATGGTTGAAACAAGCCCGAAGGCTGGCTGGGCGACGCGTTCACCTGGCTGGCCCATGCGCGCGATGCGGCGCACGGCAAATTGAAAGGAAGCTGACGAATGCCTGAAGTGTAAATGAGAATTATTATCGATACAAGGAAGCGAACGCGATGCGCGCGGGCGCGCAGCCGCCAGCGGCGCGCCACGGTGGCGCGCGATCAATTCGGGAGACGGGCGCCGTGACGCGGCGCTAGGCGAGCGATTCGAGGCGAATCAGCAGATTGCGCGCATGCGCGACGAACGCATCGTGAACGTCGCGCTCGGCGCGGCTTTCGAGCCCCGCCTGTTCGGCGAACGCGATCTGTTCGGTAAAGAGCTCGACGAGCGCGCCGCGGGCATCGACGGGAAGCGTGCGAACCATCGAGACGAGCAGCAGCTCCTGCGCGCGGAGCATGCCGGACAGCGATTGAGCGTTCATGCCGACCTCCTCGGACGATGCGGCGGCGGGCCGCACTTTCCATACTAGGCGGTCGACACGCGGCGCGCCGCGATCGCGAACGGGGAAGGCGCTTCGTGCGCGGCGAATCAGCCGGCGGCGGCGGTGGCCGTGCGCGCGGCGCGTACCGCCTGCGCGACGCGCTCGACGAACTCGGCGTCGACGCTCGACAGCGCTTCGCGCTTGCCGTCGGGCATCTGGACCATCAGCCGATACGTGACGTCCTGCGTCGTCCAGGCGAGATAGCCGACGACGACGAGCATCACGCCGACCACGAGCGCCGCGCTCGACGAGGCGACGCCGCCCGCGATCGCGGTGACGACGCCGATCAGCGAGATCAGCGATGGTACGAGCCGGTTTTTCGGGACCTTGACGACGTCGACGTCGCCGATGTCACGCAGCGCGAAGACCTGGCCGCCGGACGACAGCCCGTTGCGCGTGATGGTCACGCCGCGTTCGTTGAAAGGGTTTTCCATCGTGTGTTGCGTGGACGAAAACGCGCAGCGTAGCAGACTTCGTCGCCGGACCCAAAGGGACGGAGTGCCGCACGCGCCGGGCGCAGCGGCCGTTGCATGGCACGCGCGGCGCCGCGGCGGGCGCCGGAGGAACGCGGGAAGTGGCGGTTAGAACTGCAGGCGGCCGTCGCCGTACAGCCGGCCGGGCACGTGCGACGCGACGACTTCGGCGATTTCCGCGTCGGTCGATTCGGCCGGCACGATCTGCCGTCGCGCGGGTGCATCGAGATGCATCGTCCATTCGACGAGCCGATACGGGCGCCCCCACGGGCGCTGCATTTCGACGGACACGCGACAGCTCTGGACGGGTAACGAGTGCTCGCGGGTCAGAATCGTGTGCAGATGGCTGAAAACGGTATCTTCGATCATCACGGGCCTCCGATCCTGTCTTGTTATGGGTATCCGGTGGCGGCGCCGCCGGGTTCGCAAAAAAAATGCCGCCGATGCTCAGGCGGCCAACAGGGGGGGTGAGTGCATCGTCTCAGCCCAGAATTAAGCGAAACTTAAAAGCCCATAAAAAAGCGCCCCGCGTGGAGCGGGGCGCTTCTGCCGTCGTGATCCGCAGGTTGAGCGGATGCTTTAGAACTTGTGACGGATACCGACGCGTGCGGCGATCTGGTTCGACGAACCGTTGCCCGACGTGTTGAAGTAGCTCGTGCTCGAACCGATCTGCGCCTGTACGTTGTTGCCCGACGCCTTCTGGTAGATCACGAGACCGTACACGTCCGTACGCTTGCTGAGTGCGTAGTCGAGCGCGAGGTTGCCCTGGTTCCAGTGCGCCGATGCGCCGTTTTGCGTTGCGTTCGTGTACGTGTAGCCGGCTGCTGCCGACAGGGCCGGCGTGATCGCGTACTTCAGGCCGCCTTCATATGCGTTGTAGAACGTGCCGCCTGCACCCGAAACGGTCGAGAACTGCGTACGCGTCCACAGCAGCCATGCCGTTGCCGGGCCCCATACGTAGCGGCCGCCGACGCCGTACGTGCGCAGGTCGCGGACGTTACCCGTGCTGATGTTCGCGAGCGCCGTGTTGAAGTTCGAGCCGCCCGACGGCGTCGTCGACTGGCTCGGATAGCGGATGTCCGTGTAGGCCGCACCGAGCGAGAACGGACCGTTCGCGTAGTTCAGGCCAAAGCTGTATGCGCGCGACGAACCGCCGCTGTTCGTGGTGCCCGTGCCCGGTGCGCCTGCGAAGTCGGTCGAGTTCGAGAAGCCGTACAAGGCGCCGAACGTGAAGCCGGCGTAGTTCGCGCTCTGGAACTTCACCGCGTTGTTGATGCGGCTCGACGTGAGCTGGTCGACGTCGTTGACGTGGTACGCATAGTTGCCTGCGACCGTGTTGCCGCCCGTCGAGTAGTTCGAACCGAGCACGTCGGTCGAGAACGAGTACTGACGGCCGAACGTCAGCGTGCCGTACTGCGACTGGCTCAGGCCGACATAGGCTTGACGGCCGAACAGCGCGCCACCTTGGCCGAGTGCGCCCGTGCCGCTGTTGAAGCCGTTTTCGAGCACGAAGATCGCCTTCAGGCCGCCGCCGAGGTCTTCGGTGCCGCGCAGGCCCCAACGGCTGCCTTGCGCAACGCCGTCGTCGTACTTGAACAGCTTGCTGCTACCGCCGGTAGCGTTCTTGCTGTGGTTCACGTAGCTGATACCGGCGTCGATCACGCCGTACAGCGTGACGCTGCTTTGCGCGTGCGCCACACCGGCGGTGGCTGCCAGGATGGCGGTGGTCAACAGTTTCTTGTTCAAAGGATTCTCCGAGCGAATAAATGCGTGTCCAGTTGCGGTTCCGGCGCTCTCTGCGGGCGCTTTCACGGACCGACGGCGACTTTATCGACGTGCCACGTAATGAATGTGACAGCCTCTGTCATATGAAGAATGTGTGGTGCCGATGCGACATCCGGCCCCTGTTCCGGCCCGAAACAGGAGCTGAATTCTGCCCGGCGTCGCGGCCGCCCGTTATATCGAATTCGCCTGAACTTTGATCGCGCTGCGGAAAATGCACATGAAATAAGCTTGGTTGGTCGCGTTCCGGCCCCGTGCGACGATGCGCGTTCCAACAACGACACGGCAAGAGGAACCATGCGACGTTCGATCCTGACCGGCTTCGCCGCCCTCGGCGCGGCGCTGGCTTTCGCGGCGCCCGGCGCGCACGCCGATCCGCAGACGCTGAAGATCGGCACGATGAGCGGCCCCGATGCGCAGATCTGGAGCGAGGTGACCAAGGTCGCCGCACGCGAAGGGCTCGCGATCAAGATCATCGAGTTCAACGATTACGTGCAGCCGAACGCCGCGCTCGACGCCGGCGATCTCGATGCGAACGGCTTCCAGCATCAGCCGTTTCTCGACAGCCAGATCAAGCAGCGCGGCTACAAGATCGTCAACGTCGGGCTGACCTATACGGCGCCGATGGGTTTCTATTCGAAGAAATACAGGTCGCTGAAGGATTTGCCGGCGGGCGCGAAGGTCGGGATCCAGAACGATCCGTCGAACGGCAACCGCGCGCTGCTGTTGCTGCAGAAATACGGCGTCATCAAGCTGAAGCCCGGCGTCGGCACGAACGGCGTGAACGCGACGCCGCTCGACGTCGCCGAGAACCCGAAGAAGATCCGCATCGTCGAACTCGACGCCGCGCAACTGCCGCGCGCGCTGCCCGATCTCGACGCGGCCTCGATCAATACCGACTACGCGGTGAAGGCGGGGCTCACGCCCGTGAAGGACGCGATTGCGATCGAGGACCTGCGCGGGCCGTATGCGAACCTGATCGCAGTGCGCGAGCAGGACCGGAACAAGCCGTGGGTGAAGAAGCTCGTCGCCGCGTACGAATCGGACGACGTGCGCAAGTTCATCGAGCAGAAATTCGGCGGCGCGATCGTGCCGGCGTTCTGAGCGGCGCGTGCGGTGCGCGCACGGCGCGCTGCCGCCCGGCTCTCGCATCCGCCTCAAATACATCGCCCGCGCAAGCGGGCGATTTCGCTGTGATACAGGCCGCGGCGCGGCGCGCGTGCGGCGGCGCTTATGCGGACAGCAGCGACCCGGTGCGGATCGGCGTTGCGCCGGCGATGCGCGCGACTTCCATTCCGGCCGTCGCGAAGCGCACGACCTGACGCGCATACAGCACGCCCGACACGCTGCTCTTCAGCGTGACGACGCGATCGGTGAGCGGATCGACGATATCGGCGACTTCCTGACCGGCCTCGATCCACACGCCGACCGGCGTGCGGAACACCAGCACGCCGGACACCGGCGCGACGAGCGGATCGGTGCCCGCGAGCGGCGTGGCCGGATGCGCGAGCGGCGGCAGCGGCGCCGGCGTGCCCTCGACGATCCCGCGTTCGGTCAGATATTCGACGATCGCCTGCGCGTCTTTTTCCGCCAGCTCGTACGACACGTCGCGCTCGCTTCGCAGCTCGACCGTGACCGAGATCGCGCCGTTCGGAATCGGGAAGCGCTCGCCGAAACGGCTGCGCAGATCGGACCAGCAGAAGCTGTGAATCTCGTCGAACGGATTGCCGACCGAGTTCAGCGCGAGCAGCGACGCCTGCGCGTCGAGATAGCGCGCGAGCGGCTCGACATCTTCCCAGAGATCGGGGTTCGTATACAGGTGCATTACCGCGTCGTTGTCGCAGTGCAGGTCGAGCACGATGTCGGCGTCGTACGACAGCTTCTGCAGCGCGAGACGCTGCGATTCGAGCTCGGTGCGCGGCTTCTGTTCGTCGAGCGCTTCGCGCATCGCCGCGCGCACCGCTTCGACGTTGCGCTGCGCGTCGTGCGTGAGGCGGCCTTCGATGCGCGGCAGCACGAGCGCGGCGAGATCGTGGAAATTGCGGTTGAAGTTCTGCATCGAGCCGAGCTCGAAGCGGCCCAGATGATCGCCGAACACATGCTGCGACAGGCCGATCGGGTTCGGCACGGGCACGATGACGATCTCGCCGCGCAGCTTGCCGGCCGCTTCGAGCGCCGCGATCTTGCGGCGCAGCAGCACGGCGACCAGCATGCCGGGCAGTTCGTCCGCGTGCAGCGACGACTGGATATAGACCTTCTTGCCGCCGCGCGGGCCGTAATGGAAGCTCGTGATCTGACGTTCGGTGCCGACGGCGGGGGAAATCAGCGGATGGGTCTGCGTTTGCATGGTGACGGGAGCGCGGCGCAGCCGCGAATGGTCCGGTGTGCGTGGAAGGTCGATTGTACGTTGCCTTCGTCGAAGCCATCAAACCGGTTCCGGAACAGCCGTTTTCCCTTTGCAAATCAGCGGGTTGACGCGAAAAAAATAGCGGGACGCGCGGCGCCGTGCGCAGCCGCGCGCGCAAAAAAAACGGGCCCCTTGCGGAGCCCGTCTGCGCGGATGCGGCGCGCGCGCTTACTTGCCGTACACGTCGAAGTCGAAGTACTTCTTCGCGATCTTGTCGTACGTGCCGTCCTTGCGCATCGCCGCGATCGCCGCGTCGATCTTCGCCTTCAGGTCGGTATCTTCCTTGCGCAGGCCGATGCCCGCGCCTTCGCCGAGCGTCTTCGGATCGTCGAGATCCTTGCCCGCGAAGTCGAAGCTCGCGCCGCGCGGCGTCTTCAGGAAGCCGATCTCGGCCTGCACCGCGTCCTGCAGCGCGCCGTCGAGGCGGCCCGCGATCAGGTCGGCGTACACCTGGTCCTGGTTCTGGTACGGGACGACCTTCACGCCCTTCGGCGCCCAGTACGTCTTCGCGTAGGTTTCCTGGATCGTGCCCTGCTCGACGCCGATCGACTTGCCCTTCAGCGATTCGGCCGTCGGCATCAGGCCCGAGCCCTTCTTCGCGACGAGGCGCGTCGGCGTGTTGAACAGCTTCGACGAGAACGCGATCTGTTCCTGGCGCGCCGGCGTCATCGACATCGACGACAGCACGCCGTCGAACTTGCGGGCCTTCAGCGCCGGGATCATCCCGTCGAAGTCGTTCTCGATCCACACGCACTTCGCGTTCAGGCGGCGGCAGATTTCGTTGCCGAGATCCACGTCGAAGCCGACCACCTTGCCGCTCGCGTCTTTCGACTCGAAAGGCGGGTAGCTCGCGTCGACGCCGAACCGCACGGTCGTCCAGTCTTTCGCGTATGCGCTGCCGGCCGATACGGCGAGCAGGGCAACGGTCACAGCCGCAAGAATCTTTTTCACTCGGTGACTCCTCGTTTTGTTCGATGGGTGCGCGGTTGTGCCGCGCCGTAAGCCTTCGGCCCGGCGCGGCTTCGCGTCGGACTGTCCGTTTCGCCTGCCCGATGCGGGCGCGCGACGTGCGCAAGATTATCAAGACAAAATACCGGCGCGGCGCCTAGGACATGCCCCGATACCGGATCGGGCGGCCGCGCGGCGACTTGTCGCGCGTGCCTGCCTTCCGGAACGCTTCAGCCGAGCGTTTCGTTGACCGCGCGCCGCAGGCACGCGATGAACTGCGACACGGCCGGCGTCGGCAGCAGGTCGCGCCGCGCGATGATCGACAGGTCGAAGCGCGGCATCGCGTCGTCGAGCTCGGCCGTGCGGATGCCGAGCGGCGCGACCATCGCCGCGAGCGGGCGCGTGAAGCAGCCGATCACGTCCGAGCGCGCGACGAGCCCGAGCGTGACCGCGAACGACATCGGCGAGCGCAGCAGGCGCTTCGGCAGCGGCAGCCCGCGCGCGTCGAACATCGCCGTCATCACGCTGTGCGGAAACTGCTCGGCGCCGACGGTGACGATCCACTCCGCGTCGAGCAATTCCTCTAAACGGCGCGCGTGCGCGAGCGGATGGCCGTCGCGCATCGCGACGACGAACTCGGTCGACAGCAGCGGCGACTGCGTGAAATCGCGGTCGAGCGCCGGCACGTGGTGCATCGCGGCGATGTCGAGCGTGCCGTTGCGCAGCTGCGCGAGCGCGTCGGGCACCGTCACTTCCTCGAGATGCAGGCTCACGTTCGGCATCGCACGGCGAAACGCGGTGACCGCGTGCGGCAGCGCCGTCAGCGCGATCGACGGCATCGTGCCGACCGCGACGCGGCCGGACATTTCGCCCTTCACCTGTTCGACCGCTTCGAGCGTGCGGCGCATGTCGCCGAGCAGCTGCTCCGCGCGCGGCAGCAGCGCGTGGCCGCAGGCCGTCAGCTCGACGCCGCGCACGCTGCGCACGAGCAACTCGGCGTTGAGCGCGGTTTCGAGCTCGCGGATCGTATGCGTGATGGCCGGCTGCGTGACGCCGAGTTCGCGCGCGGCGGCGCGCAGGCTCTTGTGATGCGCGGCGCAGACGAAGGCCTGCAGTTGCGCGACGTTCAGGTGATTTCGGATGCGCGTCATCGGTCGGGTTCGGGAGCGGGCGCGCCCGGTGGCGGCCGGTGCATGGGACCGGCTCGCCGCGGGCGGCGGTGCGAAGATCGATAGGGTAGCGCGCCGCGCGCGTCGCGTGCGGCCGTCGGCGCAGCAAAAAAGGCCCGGAAACCTGCGTTTCCGGGCCCGGAGTCCCTCGACGATGAGGGTGGAGGAGACGTCGTTATCGGGATGCGCCCCCGCTGCTGCGGCACGCGCGGTTCGTGGTCAGATCGCCCAGCCGCCGAGATAGAACGTGACGAGCACGGCCGCGATGATCACGGTGCCCGCATTCAGCTTGCGGAATTCGCCGCTCGCGACGCGGCCGATCACGAGGGTCGAGAAGCCGAGCATGATGCCCGTCACGATATTCGCGGTCAGCACGATGAACACCGCGCAGACGAGCCCCGACATCGCGTCGACCATGTCGTCCATATGCAGCTTCGCGACGCTGCCGAGCATCAGCAGCCCGACGTACATCAGTGCGGGCGCGGTTGCGTACGACGGCACGAGCGCGGCGAGCGGCGAGAAGAACATCACGACGAGGAACAGCAGGCCGACCACCGCGGCCGCGAGACCGGTCTTCGCGCCGGCGGCCACGCCGACGCTCGATTCGATATAGGCCGCCGCCGGTGCGCCGCCGAGGAAGCCGGAGAAGATCGAGCTGACCGAATCGGCGGTCAGTGCGCGGCCGCCGTTGACGATGCGGCCGTTTTCGTCGAGCTGGCCGGCCTGGCCGGCAACCGCGCGGATCGTGCCGGTCGCGTCGAACACGGCCGTCATCACGAGTGCGAGCACGCTCGGCAGCACGGCCATCGACAGCGCGCCGCGAAGGTCCATCGCGCCGATCAGCGACGCATGGCCCGGCGTGCTCAGCGACGGCAGCGCGAAGACGCCGCGGTACTTCACCGCCGGATCGAACGCGAGGCCGAACAGCGAGATCGCGATCACGACGAGCAGGATGCCGCCCGGCACGCGGCGCTTCTCGAGGCCGAAGATCGCCGCCAGGCCGATCACCGACATGATGACCGGGAACGCGGTGATCTGACCGAGCGACACCGGCAGGCCGGCGCCCGGGTTCTTGATCACGAGGCCGACGTCGTTCGACGCGATCAGCAGCAGGAACAGGCCGATGCCGATGCCGGTGCCGTGCGCGACGCCCGCGGGCAGATTGCGCAGGATCCACGAGCGCACGCCGGTGATCGAGATGCCGGTGAACACGAGACCCATCAGAAACACCGCGCCGAGCGCGACGGTCGGATGCAGCCCCTTGCCGAGCACGAGGCCGAACGCGGTAAATGCCGTCAGCGAGATCGCGCAGCCGATCGCGATCGGCAGCTTCGCCCACAGGCCCATCAGCAGCGAACCGAACGCGGTCGTCAGGCAGACCGCGACGAACACGGCGCTCGTGTCGAAGCCGGCCTTGCCGAACATGCCGGGCACGACGAATACCGAGTAGACCATCGCGAGGAACGTGGTCGCGCCCGCGACGATCTCGCGACGCTGCGTGCTGCCGCGCGACGATATGCCGAAATACCGGTCGATGACGCCCGGCGTGCCGAAGTCGTTTTCTTCCGTGCCGACGCCGACCGTCGGCTGCACCGGGGTATCACTCATGAGCTTGCTCCTTTATCAGCGTGCTGAAACGGCGCGTTGCGCGCCGTCGTCAGGGTGTCTCGTATCTGGTTGGAATGGCGGCAACGTCGTGGGGACGCATCGCGCGCGACGCGGGGCCGCCGGCAGGCCGGCGCGAACCGCATCGCGGCGGTCGCGTCACCGGCGCTTTGCCGTAGCGAAGAGTAGGCGAACGCCTGTCGGCGTCCCATTGGGAGACGAGCATGCAGCGCATGTCGCAGCGCTTATATCGGCGTGCGGCGGGGCATCGTCGCGAGAAAACGCGTGTATACGCCTAGATCGGATCCGTTAAGGCGACTATTTGCATGCGCGAATGGCAGGGCCGGCCGCTGCGACGAGGGGGCGGTGAGCGGGAGGTCGGGCGTGGACGCGTCGCCGGCGGCCGATGCGTCGGGCCGCCGACGCGCGCGACGCGTGCGTGGTCGCACGCGCTTCGCGCGTTCGGCGCGTTATGCGGCGCCGGCCGGCGTCGGGGCGTGGTCGGCGATCAGGCGCTCGGCCTTCAGCGCGTCCCACAGTCCGGCTGGAATCGGCGCGGATGCGAGGCGCAGGTTTTCGTCGATCCGCTCGGGCCGACTCGCGCCCGGGATCGCGGCCGCGACGGCCGGATGCGCGAGCGAGAACTGCAGTGCGACCGCGCGCACATCGACGCCGAAGCGCTCGGCAACCTGCCGGATCCGCGCGACGCGATCGAGCATTTCCTGCGTCGCCGGCTGATACTCGAAATGTGTGCCGCCCGCGAGCACGCCGGAGTTGTAGGGGCCGCCGACGATGATCCCGAGCCCGCGCGCGGCGCTTTCCGGCATCAGCCGCTCGAGCGCGCCCGCATGATCGAGCAGCGTGTAGCGACCGGCGAGCAGGAAGCCGTCCGGATCCGAGCGTTCGAGCGCGAGTTCGCAGGGCTCGATCCGGTTCACGCCTAGCCCCCAGCCCCGGATCACCTTTTCATCGCGCAGCCGCGTGAGCGCCTTCGCGGCGCCCGACATCGCGACGTCGAACACGTCGCGCCAGCGCTCGCCGTGAAAGTCGACGGCCGGATCGTGGATCCATACGGTATCGAGCCGGTCGGTGCGCAGCCGCTTCAGGCTCGCTTCGATCGAACGCAGCGTGCCGTCCTCGGTGTAGTCGTAGACGATCTTGTTCGGCAGCCCGTGGCGGAACAGGCCGCCCTTCTCGCCGAGATCGCGCTGCGACGCGTCCTCGTGCTCGTCGAGGACGAGCCGGCCGACCTTCGTGCCGAGCGAGTATTCGTCGCGTGGCCGGCCGGCGAGCGCTTCGCCGAGCCGCAGCTCGGCGAGGCCGGCGCCATACAGCGGCGCGGCATCGAAGTAACGGATGCCGCTTTCCCACGCGGCGTCCACGGTCGCGAGCGCCTCGTCGTTCGGGATGTCGCGATACATGTTGCCCAGCGGCGCGGTGCCGAAACCCAGGCGGGAAGGAAGTGCGATTCTCATGCGAATGTTCCGGTGACCGGTTCGTGCGGCCGCGTTCAGCGGATCGCGACCGGATTGATGTTGACCTGCGTCGAGCCGACGTACAGCGGCTGGCCGAGCACGAACAGGAATTCCCACGCGCGGTCGCGCACGAGCGCGCGGCTGTCGATCAGCTCAAGGTTGTAGATGCCGCGCTTCGCGAGCATGTACTGGTTGATCGGAAACTCGTCGGCGCCGTGCGGATTCGGATAGACCTCCGACGCCCATGTGTCGCCGCCGAACGCGACGATTCCCTGATCGGCGAGCCACTTCGCCGCTTCCATGCCGATGCCGGGCTCGACTTCGAGGAACTGTCTGTCGTCCTTGCCGATCAGCTCGAGCCAGCCCGTGTTGAACAGCACGACGTCGCCCTTGCGCAGCGTGAGCCCTTCGCGCTTCAGCACGGCCTGGATGTCGGCGACCGTGAATTCGGTGCCGCCCGGCACGATCGGCTTGCCGTAGTACGCGGTCATGTCGAGCACGACGCCGCGCGTGACGATCGGCGGCACCTTCTCGACGCCGAGCTTCTTCACGCCGTCGACGGTCACGAAGTCGATCGCGCGGTTGCCGTTGTAGTACACGTTGTCGATGCCGATGTGGCCGATGCCGTTCAGCTGCGTGCCGACGCCGGTCCACGCATTGACGAGCTCGTCGTTGAACGTGAACTTGTTCGGCCCGAGGCTCTTGCCGGCCTGCTGGCCGACCTGTACGTTGTACAGCCGGAAGCTGCGATGGCGAAACGCAGGCAGGTTCTTGTCGACCGGCACCGCGAGCGCATACGTCTTGCCGGTCTTCACGAGGCCGACCGCGGCGCGCACGACGTCGGGCGTCAGCAGGTTGGCCGCGCCAATCTCGTCGTCCGCGCCGTATGCGGACGGATACCAGTCGGCTGCGGCGATGGCCGGCGTCGCGTGGGTCGCGGCAAACGGCAGGATGGCGGCAAGCGCGAGCCGTGCGAGAGTGACTTTCATTCTGGAGTCCTGTGAACGGTCATGCCGCGGCTTGCGCGAGCGTCGGATAGTCGGTCAGCCCTTGCGCGCCGCCGCCGAACAGCGTGTTGCGGTCGTGCAGCGCGAGCGGCGCACCCGTACGCAGGCGCTCGGGCAGGTCCGGATTCGCGACGAACGGCCGGCCGAACGCGATCAGGTCCGCCCAGCCGGCCGCGATCGCTTCACGCGCGCGCTCGGCCGTGTATTTGCCGGCGTAGATCAATACGCCCGGGAACGCGGCGCGCAGCTGCCGCTTGAACGCGACCGGCATCAGCGGCGCATCGTCCCAGTCGGCTTCCGCGATGTGCAGATAGCCGATCCCGAGTTCGCCGAGCAGCTTCGCGGCCGCGAGATAGGTCGTTTCCGGATCGTCGTCGACGCAGCCGTTCAGCGTCGTCAGCGGCGCGAGACGCACGCCGACGCGCGATGCGTCGCCGGTGCCGTCGATCAGCGCCTGCGTGACTTCGCGCAGGAAACGCAGCCGGTTCTCGAGCGAGCCGCCGTACGCGTCGGTGCGCGTGTTCGCGTTCGAATCGATGAACTGGTTCACCAGATAGCCGTTCGCGCCGTGCAGCTCGACGCCGTCGAAGCCGGCGTCGATCGCGTTGCGCGCGGCGGCACGGTACTGCTTGACGATCTCGCGGATCTCGTCGATCGTCAGCGCGCGCGGCTCGGACGCCTGCACGAAGCCGGGCGTGCTGCCGTCTTCGCCGGCGATGAAGACGTTCACGCCCTTCGCCTGCAGCGGCGACGACGAGACGGGTTGCCAGCCGCCGAGCAGGCTCGTGTGGCTCAACCGCCCGACGTGCCACAGCTGCGCGAAGATCCGGCCGTGCGCGGCATGCACGGCGTCCGTCACCTTGCGCCAACCGGCGATCTGCTCACGCGTGTGAATGCCGGGCGTCCATGCGTAGCCCTTGCCGAGCGGTGCGATGTAGGTGCCTTCGCTGACGATCAGCCCCGCGCTCGCGCGCTGTGCGTAGTACGCGGCCATCAGTTCGTTCGCGACGTCGCCGGGCTGGCTTGCGCGGGAGCGCGTCATCGGCGGCATCACGATACGGTTCGGCAGCGTCAGCGCGCCGAGGCGAAGCGGTTGGAAAAGCGGGTCCTGGGTCATGATGATGTCCTTTCGGATGCCGCGGCGCGCGGCCGCGGACAGGTCGATTCGATAAACGGGCGGGGCGCTCAGTCCCACTTCGGCGCGAGGCCGGCCGGGTCGACTTCGCGGCCGTTGCGCTCGAGCGCGGCGATCTGCGCCATGTCGTCGTCGGTCAGACGCAGCGTCTGCGCGAGCAGGTTGCTCGCGAGGTTTTCGCGCTTCGTCGACGACGGAATCACCGAGTAGCCGAGCTGCATCGCCCATGCGAGCGCGACCTGCGCGGGCGTTGCAGCGTGGCGCTTGGCGATCGCGCCGATCACCGGGTCGCCGAGCACCTTGCCGTAGGCGAGCGTCATGTACGACGTCACGTGGATGCCTTCGGCGTTGAGGAATTCGACGAGCTTGCGGTTCTGCAGATACGGACTCAGTTCGATCTGGTTCGTCGCGATCGCGTCCTTGCCGACCGCCGCGATCGCTTCCTTCGTCAGCGCGATATTGAAATTCGAGATGCCGATCCGGCGCGTGAGGCCCTTCGCCTTCGCGTCGGCGAGCGCGGCCATGAACGTCGCGAGCGGCACGCCGTTGTCGGGGGCCGGCCAGTGGATCAGCGTCAGGTCGACGGTGTCGGTGCGCAGCTTGCGCAGGCTTTCCTCGAGGCTCGGCACGAGCTTGTCCGGCGCATAGTTGTCGACCCAGATCTTCGTCGTCAGGAAGAGCGCATCGCGGCTGACGCCCGACGCGGCGATAGCCTCACCGACTTCGGCTTCGTTGCCGTAGATCTGCGCGGTGTCGATCGCGCGGTAGCCGAGTTCGAGGGCGTTGCGGACCGAGTCGATGACGACCTGGCCCTTCAGGCGGTACGTGCCGAGGCCGAATGCGGGAATGGGGTTCATCATGGGCTCCTGGATGGATGGAACGGTGTCGCTACGGGAATCATTGTGGTCCGTCGGACTCGTGAGATAAACGCCGTTAGCGGACAAAAATATTTGATTCGGAATCAAGGATCGGGCGCGGCTTCGCGGCTGCCGCCGCCGCTGCCGCGCCCGCGTGCCGGCGTTACGCGGCGCGCACCTGCGTGCGCGGATGGAACGCCGGAAGCACGTCCGCCGCGATCTCGGCCATCGACTCGCCGACCGGCCGCCGGTTGCGGCGGAAATGCAGGCCGACGTGCTGCACGCCCGCGTCGCGCATCTCGGCCAGTTCCTCGGCGAGCGCGATGCGGCCCGCACGTGCGCCGAAGCGGTGCCGCTGCAGCGGCTCGTGCGGGTCTTCCGCGAGGTCGAGATGGATGAAGCTGACGTACGGCTTGCTGCCCGCGACCGCGCGCCAGTTCGCCGCGCGCTGCGCATGGTCGGCCGGCGAGCCGGGATAGGCGAGGCAGCCGTCCATGTGCTCGCCGATCCAGGCCGGCGTCTGCTGCGCGAGGCCAGCGACGAGCAGCGGCACCGGCGTGCGCGCGGCCGGCAGCACATCGAGGCCGGGCGGCAGATGCGCACGCGCGCCGTCGCGCAACAGCGCGATCTGATCGCGGAAGTTCGCGCCGCGCGAGGCGAAATCGCGGCCGAACAGCGGATATTCGACCGGACGATCGCCGCTCGCGACGCCGAGCAGCAGGCGGCCGCCGCTCAGTTCCTGGATCGTCGCCGCCGATTTCAGCGTCAGCAGCGGTTCGCGCAGCGGCAGCACGACGGCGGCCGTGCCGAGCAGGATGTCGCGCGTGACGGCGGCGAGATAGCCGAGATACGAGAAGGTCTCGAAGACCTGCGCGGCATCGCCGAACGACGGGTCGTAGACCGGCACGTCGCGCACCCAGAGCGCGCGAAAGCCGAGCGTGTCCGCGCGCCGCGCGAGTTCGGCGTGCAGCGTCATGTCGGGCACGCCGGGACGGCGGCCGTCGTGCTGGCGCTTCGCGTCGCCGCCGGGCGACCAGTCGTTGTCGAGCGGCAGTTCCACGCCGATGCTGAAGCCGCCGGCGGTGAGGGTGTCGAGGGAAGGGGACATGATCGGACTCCGTTCAGATTTCGCGCAGGCTGCCTGCGAGGCGGTGGAAATCGAGCGACGACGCCGTGAAGAACGCGCGCGACGTGCCGGCGGCGAAATCGTCGATGTGGACGACGGTCGCGCGGTCGGCTTCCTGCCAGGCGATCGCGTAGGTCTCGCCGCTGACGTGCTGCCACGTGTATCCGACTTCGTCCGATGCGCCCGCGTACGGGCCTGCGGTGATCGCGTAGCGCAGGTGCACGCCGTCGTCGTCGTAAGCGTTCAGTGCGGTCAGGCCGTCGTAACGGACTTCGAAGGTCTTGCCCGCGAACGGCGGGCGCGGCGTCGATGCGTTCATCGTGTGGCTCCTGGGGATCGGTGCGCTCAGTGCGCGAGTTCGACGCGGTCGGCCGTGCGTTCGGGCAGGCCTTCGCTGCGATCGAGGCGGCCGCTCAGCGCGGTCAGCGCGAATGCGCCGAGCGTGACGACCGCGGCGATCCACGGCGTCTGGCCGAGGCCGACATGCGCGACGATCAGTCCGCCGAGCGACGAACCGCCCGCGACGCCGAGGTTGAACGCGGCGATGTTGAAGCCCGATGCGACGTCGGTCGCCTCCGGCGCGAAATGGCGCGCCTGCTTGACGACGTACACCTGCAGCCCCGGCACGTTGCCGAACGCGACGGCGCCCCATGCGAGCATCGTCAGCACCGCGAGCCACTTGGCGTGAACGGTGAAGGTCAGCGCGAGCAGCACGAGCGCGAGCAGCAGGAAGATCCGCTTCAGCGCCTTCACGGGGCCGATGCGATCGGCGAGCTTGCCGCCCCACACGTTGCCGAACGCGACCGACACGCCGTAGCCGACGAGCACGAGGCTGACCTGCGACGGCGTGAAGCCCGCGATCTGCTCGAGCAGCGGCGCCATGTACGTGAATGCGATCAGCGAGCCGCCGTAGCCGACCGCCGTCATTGCATAGACGAGCAGCAGGCGCGGCTGCGCGAGCACGCGGAACTGGCGCGCGAGCGGTGCGGGCGGCGTCTGCGCCAGCTTGCGCGGCACGAAGGCGACCGCGCCGATGAACGCGACAAGCCCGAACAGCGCGACGATCAGGAACGTCGCGCGCCAGCCGAAGTGCTGACCGATGAAGGTGCCGAGCGGAATCCCGGCGACGAACGCGACGGTCATGCCGCTGAACATCGTCGCGATCGCGCTCGCGGCCTTTTCCTTCGGCACGAGTGTGGTCGCGATGATCGAGCCGACCGAGAAGAATACGCCGTGCGCGAGGCCGGTCAGCACGCGGGCGACGATCAGCGATTCGTAGTTCGGCGCCTGCCATGCGACGAGGTTGCCGACGGTGAACAGCGCCATCAGCGCGGCGAGCAGCGTCTTGCGCGGCACGCGGCCGGTGAGCGCGGTAAGCAGCGGCGCGCCGATCGCGACGCTCAATGCGTACAGGCTGACAAGCAGCCCGGCCGACGGCAGGCTGACGCCGAGATCGGCGCCGATCGTCGGGATCAGCCCGACGATGACGAATTCGGTCGTACCGATGGCGAATGCGCTGATCGTGAGCGCAAGCAGGGCGAGTGGCATGACGGGATCCTGTTTCCAGTGAGGACGGACCGCAGTGTGCCGGCTTTACTTTTGCAGAAAAACTCGTCTATAAACCAAATTGTTTTGATTTCGGATCAACAATGAAGATCGCATGAAAATCACGCTCGACGAACTCCAGGCCTTCGCGGCCGTGGTCGACACCGGTTCGATCACGGCCGCCGCGCAGCAGCTCGATCTGACGGTGTCGGCTGCGAGCCGCACGCTCGCGCGGCTCGAGGAGAAACTGAAGACGACGCTGCTGCGCCGGACCACGCGCCGGCTCGAACTGACCGAAGAAGGGCGCGCGTTCCTGCAGGATGCGCGCGCGATCATCGAATCGGTCGAAAACGCGGAGGAGCAGATGCTCGCGCGGCGCGAGATGCCGTCGGGGCGGCTGCGCGTCGACGCGGCGACGCCGTTCATGCTGCACGTGATCGTGCCGCTCGTGCGCGGCTACCGCGAACGCTTTCCGAAGGTCGAGCTGGAGCTGAACAGCAACGAGGGGATCATCGATCTGCTCGAACGGCGTACCGACGTCGCGTTCCGGATCGGCCGGCTGAAGGATTCGACGCTGCACAGCCGGCGTATCGGCAGCAGCCGGCTGCGCATGCTCGCGAGCCCCGCGTATATCGAGGCGCACGGGCTACCGCGCAAGGTCGAGGATCTCGGCCGGCACACGCTGCTTGGCTTCACGCAGCCGGAGTCGCTGAACATCTGGCCGATTCTCGGCGCGGACGGCGAGCCGCAGCGCATCGAGCCCGCGATCTGGTCGTCGAGCGGCGAGACGCTGCGGCAGCTCGCGCTGGACGGCGCGGGCATCGTATGCCTGTCGGATTTCATGACCGCGCACGACCGCGACGCGGGCCGCCTCGTACAGGTGCTCGCGCGGCAGACGCTCGACGTGCAGCAGCCGATCAACGCGGTGTACTACCGGAACACCGCGATTTCGTCGCGGATCGCGTCGTTCGTCGACTATCTGGTCGACGCGCTCGGCGGCGGCGCAGTGGCGGCCGGCAGCGCGCCGTCGCGGCGCAAGGCCGCATGGTTGAGTCCGTCGTAGCGGCCGCGCCGGTCGCGACGCGCGTCGCGCGCCGGCTCGGCCGCGCGCCGCGTCACGCTTCTTCCGACCACGACATGTTGTCGCGCGCGAGCAGCGCCGACGACGCCGCAGGCCCGAACGTGCCGGCCGTATAGAGCCGCGGCCGGTCGCCGAGCTGCTGCCAGCCGTCGAGAATCGGCTCGACCCAGGTCCACGCGGCTTCGAGCTCGTCGCGGCGCATGAAGTGCGTGAGGCGTCCGCGGATCACGTCGATCAGCAGCCGCTCGTACGCTTCCGCGCGACGCTCGGGGATCGCCTGCTGCAGATCGAGGTTCAGGCTCACCGGCACCATGTTCATGCCGCTGCCCGGCTCCTTCGCGAGCATTTGCAGCTGGATCGACTCCTCCGGCTGCAGCTGGATCACGAGGCGGTTGCCGTAGTGGCGCGGGCCGCTCGGGATGATCGAAAACGGCATGTCCGCGAACTCGATCACGATTTCCGACTGACGCCGCTGCAGCCGCTTGCCGGTGCGCAGGAAGAACGGCACGTTCGCCCAGCGCCAGTTGTTGATATAGGCGCGCAGCGCGACGAAGGTTTCCGCGCGGCTGTCCGGCGGCACGTTCTCTTCCTCGAGGTAGCCCTTGACCGGCTGGCCGTCGACGGCGCCGGCCGTGTACTGGCCGCGCACCGTGTCGCGCGCGACGTCCGACAGCGACATCGGCCGCAGCGAGCGCAGCACCTTCAGCTTCTCGTCGCGCACCGCGTCGGGGTCGAGCGACACGGGCGGCTCCATCGCGACGATGCAGAGCAGCTGCAGCAGATGGTTCTGCACCATGTCGCGCAGCGCGCCCGTATGGTCGTAGAAGCCCGCGCGGCTGCCGACGCCGACCGTCTCCGCGACCGTGATCTGCACGCTGCGGATGCTCGGCGCCTGCCACAGCGGCCCGAAGATCGGATTGCCGAAGCGCAGCACCATCAGGTTCTGCACCGTTTCCTTGCCCAGATAGTGGTCGATCCGGTAAATCTGCGATTCCTCGAAATGCTTGCCGACCGAATCGTTGATCGCCTTCGCCGACGCGAGATCGTGACCGAGCGGCTTTTCGAGCACGACGCGCGAGTGCGCATCGACGAGATGCGCGGCCGACAGGTTGTCGCAGATCGTCGTGAACAGCTCCGGCGACGTCGACAGATAGAACACGCGGATCGCGCCGTCGCGCGACGCGGCCGCGAGCCGCGCGTAGTCGTCGGGCGCGTTCACGTCGATCAGCACGTACTGGAACAGGTCGAGGAAGCGGCGCCACGCGTCGGTGTCGAACGCTTTCTCGTCGATGAACGGGCGCGACTGCTCGTCCATGAACTTGCGGTAGCCGTCGATGCCCCAGTCGCGGCGGCCGACCGCGATGATGCGCGTGTCGGGCGGAAGGTTGCGGTGCAGGTGCGCCATGTACAGCGCGGGCAGCAGCTTGCGGGCGGCCAGGTCGCCGCCGCCGCCGAAGATGATCATGTCGACGGGCCGGTCGGCTGCGGTCTGAGTAGGCTGATTCGTCATGGGTGGTTCGCGATCTGAAACGGGGAACGTGAAACGGACGTCGAAACGGCCGGGCGCCGAAGCGTCCGGCGTCGGTGCGGCGAAGTGCTAATAGTGCACGCTTTTGACCGATCGCGTCTGTGTTCGCGTGTCTTCGCGTGGGGCGCTCGCTGGCGGTCGCGCGCGCGACGATCCGGCACCGGTTTGCGCGCCCGCGTGCGCCGGGATGGTGCATCAGGCGGCGCGGGCCGTGCGGCCGTGCGCGCGCGCGGGCGCCGCGCCGGCCGCGTTTGTCGTCCCGGAACGTGCGCTCAGCGCGCGAGCGCGTAGAACTCGGCGTTCGGCCGCATGTTGGTCACGTTGGCGATGCGGTTCGACATGCCGAAAAACGCCGAGATCGCCGCGATGTCCCACGCGTCCTCTTCGGTGAAGCCGTGCGACTTCAGCGTGTCGAAGTCGGCTTCGCCGACCTGCTGCGCAGCCTGCGACACCTTCATCGCGAAGTCGAGCATCGCCTTCTGCCGCGGCGTGATGTCGGCCTTCCGGTAGTTCGTCGCGATCTGGTCGGCGATCAGCGGGTCTTTCGCGCGCACGCGCAGAATCGCGCCGTGCGCGATCACGCAGTACTGACACTGGTTCGCGCTGCTCGTCGCGACGACGATCATTTCGCGTTCCGCCTTGGTCAGATTGCCGGGCTTGTCCATCAGCGCGTCGTGATACGCGAAGAACGCGCGGAACTCGTCCGGGCGATGCGCGAGCGTCAGGAACACGTTCGGGATGAAGCCCGACTTCTCCTGCACGGCGGCGATCCGCGCGCGAATGTCGTCGGGCAGATCGTCCAGCGCCGGCACGGGGAAGCGGCTGACGGGGGCGGGGGTGGCGGTGCTCATGGATTCTCTCCTCGTCGGAATGGTGCAGGCCAGGCCGCGCGCGGCGCGGCGCAGCGCCGCCGCGGCCGCAAAGCGCGATGGGCGGCGCAGATGCCAGGCGCGATCAGGCGTTGACGTCGACGACGATGCGGCCGCGCACCTTGCCGCGGATCAGCTCGTCGGCGAGCGGGATCGCATCGGCGAGGCCGACTTCGCGGCCGATGTCGCCGAGCTTCGCGACGTCGAGGTCGGCCGCGAGGCGGCGCCATGCGGTCAGGCGCTCGTCGCGCGGACACATCACGCTGTCGATGCCGACCAGCGTGACGCCGCGCAGAATGAACGGCGCGACCGTCGCCGGGAAGTCCATGCCGGCCGCGAGCCCGCATGCGGTCACGACGCCGCGGTAGCGCGTCGTCGCGCAGACGTTCGCGAGCACGTGGCTGCCGGCCACGTCGACCGCGCCGGCCCAGCGTTCCTTGCCGAGCGGCTTGCCGGGCGCGCCGAATTGCGCGCGATCGAGGATCTCGGCCGCGCCGAGCGCGCGCAGATAGTCGCCGTCTTCCGGGCGCCCGGTGACCGCGACGACGCGATAGCCGAGCCGCGCGAGAATCGCGGTCGCGACGCTGCCGACGCCGCCCGCCGCGCCCGTCACGACGATCTCGCCGTCGCCGGCGCGCAGGCCGTGCCGTTCGAGCGCCATCACGCAGAGCATCGCGGTGTAGCCGGCCGTGCCGATCGCCATCGCCTGCTGCGGCGAGAACGCGTCGGGCAGCGGCACGAGCCAGTCGCCGTCGACGCGCGCCTTCTGCGCGAGGCCGCCCCAGTGCGTTTCGCCGACGCCCCAGCCGTTGAGCACGACGCGGTCGCCGCGGCGATAGTCGGGATGCGCGCTGTCTTCGACTTCGCCGACCAGATCGATGCCGGGCACCATCGGAAACCGGCGCACGACCGGGCTCTTGCCCGTGATGGCGAGCGCGTCCTTGTAGTTCAGCGTCGAATACGCGACGCGCACCGTCACGTTGCCGTCGGGCAATTGCGCGTCCTCGAGCGTTTGCACGCGCGTGCGCTGGCCGGTTTCGTCCTTGTCGATCAGGATGCCGTGGAACACGTGTTCTCCTTTCTGGTGCAGTCGCCCAGTCAATGAAAAGATTCAGCGACGCAGCGCGTCGAAGAAGTGCTGCGCGAACAGCACGAGCGGCGCGTCGCGGCGTTCGAGCTTCGCGCGCAGCACCGCGCCTTCCCAGCCGATCCAGAAAAACGCGGCGAGCTCGGCCGGCGCGGCCGCGTGCGACAGTTCGCCGGCCTGTTGCGCGGCGCGCAGGCAGTCGGCGAGGCGGCGCTGCCAGTCTTCGAACGTCGCCTGCAGCCGCGCGCGGAAGGTTTCCGGCAGCGCGCCCATTTCCTGACCGAGATTGCCGATCAGGCAGCCGCGCCGATAGTCGTAGCGCGCCATCCCGTCGCGCGCATCGTCGACGAACGCGCGCAGGCGCTGCAGCGGTGAGCGTTCGGCGTCGCCGAAGTGGCGGTCGAGCTTGCGTGCGAAGAATTCCGCATAGCGGTCGATCAGCGCGAGGCCGAACGCTTCCTTGCTGTCGAAGTAGTGATAGAACGAACCCTTCGGCACGCCGGCCCGGCCGAGGATTTCGTCGAGCCCGGTCGACGAAAAACCCTTTTCGGTCAGGATCTCGAGCCCCGTGCGCAGCAGCATGTCGCGCGTCGCGACGAGGTCGTCGTGCTGCTTCGGCGGCCTGCCGCGACGGCGTGGCAGTTCGGTGCATGTGTCCATGCGGCGAATAATAGACCGTTCGTCTCAAAAATAAAACGGCGCGCGGCGTCGATCCGTACTGGCGTTAACCCGCGATTAAAAAAGCTTATCGCGGTGAAAAATTCCGCATCTTATTGAACCGATATCGGCTCGATATAGTGGCTCGCTTTCCGCATGCACCGAGCGCATGCCGCCGACCTTCCGCAGGAGCCCGCTGATGACCGACACCCGCTTCACCGAAATCGAGGATCTGCTGCCCGCCGCCGGCGCGCTGCGCGAGATCCGCCATCACATCCACAGTCACCCCGAACTCGCGTACGAGGAGCACGACACGGCCGCGCTCGTCGCGGACAAGCTCGAGCAGTGGGGCTGGCAGGTCACGCGCGGCGTCGGCAAGACCGGTGTGGTCGGCACGCTGCGTGTCGGCGACGGCACGCGCAGCATCGGCATCCGCGCCGACATGGACGCGTTGCCGATCGTCGAGGCGACCGGCCTGCCGTATGCGAGCGCGACGCACGGCAAGATGCATGCATGCGGTCACGACGGCCACACGACGATGCTGCTCGGCGCCGCGCAACATCTCGCGAAGACGCGCCGTTTTTCCGGCACCGTGCATCTGTATTTCCAGCCGGCCGAGGAGCATGGCGTCGACAGCGGCGCAAAGAAGATGATCGACGACGGTCTGTTCGAACGCTTCCCGTGCGACGCCGTGTTCGGCATGCACAACCATCCGGGCGCGGCGCCGGGCGTGTTTCTCACGCGGCGCGGGCCGTTCATGTCGGCCGGCGACAAGGCCATCATCACGATCGAAGGCGTCGGCGGCCATGCGGCGCGTCCGCATCTGACGGTCGACCCGGTCGTCGTCGCGGCGAGCATCGTGATGGCGCTGCAGACGATCATCGCGCGCAATGTCGATCCCGCGCAGCCGGCGGTCGTGACGGTCGGATCGATGCACGCGGGCACCGCGAACAACGTGATTCCGAACGGCGCGCGTCTCGAGCTGAGCGTGCGCTCGTTCAGCCCCGACGTGCGCGCGCTGCTGAAGCGCCGCATCGTCGAACTCGCCGAAACGCAGGCCGCGAGCTACGGCGCGACGGCGCAGGTCGAGTACATCGAAGGCTATCCGGTCGTCGTCAATACGGATGCCGAAACGGATTTCGCGGCGCAGGTCGCGCGCGAACTCGTCGGCGACGCGCAGGTGGTCGAGCAGGCCGATCTGCTGATGGGCAGCGAGGATTTCGCGTTCATGCTGCAGCAGCGGCCCGGTTCGTTCGTGCGGCTCGGCAACGGCGAAGGCGAGGACGGCTGCATGGTCCACAACCCGAAGTACGACTTCAACGACCGCAATCTGCCGATCGGCGCCGCGTTCTGGGCGCGCCTCGTCGAGCGTTATCTCGCGCAGTGACCGCACACGCGGGCGGCCCGTGCGTCGGGCCGCGTTCCAAGGAGACGTGAACGATGCAGAAAGACCCTGTCGCGCTGCACCCCGCACACGCCGCGGCGATGGCCGTCGGCGCGCCGGCCGGCACGCGCCGCGGCGCGATCGCGGCGGCCGTGATCGGCAATTGGCTGGAATTCTTCGACTTCACCGTGTACGGCTTTTTCGCGGTGCTGATCGGCAAGCTGTTCTTTCCGTCGAGCGATGCGACGACGTCGCTGCTGCTGTCGGTCGCGACGTTCGCGGCCGGCTTCTTCACGCGGCCGCTCGGCAGCGTCGTGCTCGGCGTGTATGCGGACCGCAAGGGACGCAAGGCCGCGCTGAACCTGACGATCATGCTGATGGCGGTCGGCACCGGGCTGATCGCGGTCGCGCCGACCTATGCGCAGATCGGCGTGGCTGCACCGCTGCTCGTCGTCTGCGCGCGGCTGATGCAGGGCTTCTCGCAAGGCGGCGAATTCGGCGCGGCGACCTCGACGCTGCTCGAACAAGGCGGCGCGTCGCGCCGCGCGTTTCGCGCGAGCTGGCAGCTCGCGACGCAGGGCGGCGCCGCGCTGATGGGTTCGGGCTTCGCGGCGCTGCTGTCGAACACGATGACGAAGGCCGCGTTGGAAAGCTGGGGCTGGCGCCTGCCGTTTCTCGTCGGCGTGCTGATCGCGCCGGTCGGCATGTTTTTACGCCGCCGGCTCGCGGACGATGCGCCCGCCCACCGCCATCACGCGATCGAACGCGGCGTGCTGCGCGAGCTGTTCTCGAAGCACGCGCGCACGGTGCTGCTGCTGATGCTGACGGTGATGGGCGGCACGGTGTCGACGTACATCCTGACGTTCTACATGCCGACCTACGCGATCCATACGCTCGGGCTGCCGATGAAGCTGTCGATGTTCGTCGGCGTCGCGTCGGGCTGCGTGATGCTCGTCACGTGCCCGCTGTTCGGCTGGCTGTCGGACCGCATCGGCAGCCGCCGCCTGCCGATCTTCGTCGGGCGCGGCGTGCTCGTCGCATTGCTGTTCCCGGCGTTCTGGCTGATGAACCATCATCCGTCGCTGTCGGTGATCCTGCCGCTGACCGCGCTGATGCTGCTGTTCTATTCGCTCGGCTCCGCGTCGGAAATGGCGCTGATGTGCGAATCGCTGCCGCGTCACGTGCGCGCGACCGGCATTTCGATCGCCTATGCGCTCGCGGTGACGCTGTTCGGCGGCACCGCGCAGCTGATCGCGACCTGGCTCGTGAAGGTGACGGGCAGCAAGCTTGCGCCGGCCGGCTACGTCGCCGCGTGCGTCGTGCTGTCGCTGATCGCGGTCGCGATGCTGCGCGAGACCGCGCACGAATCGATGGACTGACGCCGCGCGCACGCGCGGCGCGCGCTCAACCGCGCCGCGCGACGAGCTCCGACACGGTCTGTGCGGCTTCCTGCAGCGGCCCGAGAAACTCCTTGACCATCTGCTTGGCGGTATGCCGCTGCGCATTGCCGCTGATGTTCATCGCGGCGATGATCTGCCCGCGCCGGTTGCGGATCGGCGCGGAGATCGACATCAGCCCCACTTCGAGTTCCTGATCGACGACGGCCCAGCCTTGCTGACGGACTTGCGCGATCGTCGCCTTCAGTTCCGCCGGATCGGTGATCGTGCGCGGCGTGTGCGCGCGGATTCCGCTCTGCGCGAGCGTCTCGTCGAGCGCCGCGTCGTCGAGTGCGGACAGCAGCACGCGGCCCATCGACGTACAGTACGCGGGCAGCCGGCTGCCGATCGACAGATTGATCGTCATGATCTTGTGCGTCGGCACGCGCAGCACGTAGACGATCTCGGTGCGATCGAGCACGGCGGCCGAACAGCTTTCGTGGATGCGCGCGGACAACTGTTCCATCACGGGCTCCGCGAGATTCCAGAACGGCATCGACGTCAGATAGGCGAAGCCGAGTTCGAGAATCTTCGGCGTGAGCCGGAACAGCCGGCCGTCGGCCTCGACGTAGCCGAGCGTCTGCAACGTGAGCAGGATGCGGCGCGCGCCCGCGCGCGTGAGGCCAGTGGCCGACGCGACTTCGGTCAGCGTCTGCTCGGGACGCTGCGCGTCGAACGCGCGGATCACCGCGAGGCCGCGCGCAAACGACTGGACGTAGGAATCGCCGGGTTTCTGAATGTCTTCGGTGGTCATGAGCAGTCGGAATAGGTGCAGCCGAGAAGATAGCGTACCGGGCGCGACGCGCCAACCGCACGGCCGACCGCGCGCTTGACAGGTCGTCCCCGCACTCCCTATGATGCGCTGAACGTTCGATACACGATCTGATGTTCGTATATAGAACATTTAAGCGCATCCCGGCGGGCAATGCAAGGGGCGCGCCCTGTTCATTTCCCAGCCTTGATGAAGCCGGCGTTCGCGCAGCGCGCTGCCCGGCCGACAGGAGACACTGATGACCGAAGCTTTTCTGTGTGATGCGATTCGTACGCCGATCGGCCGCTACGGCGGTGCGCTGAAAGACGTTCGCGCCGACGATCTGGGCGCGGTGCCGCTGAAGGCGCTCGTCGAACGCAACCGCGACGTCGACTGGAACGCGATCGACGACGTGATCTACGGCTGCGCGAACCAGGCCGGCGAAGACAACCGCAACGTCGCGCGCATGTCGCTGCTGCTCGCGGGGCTGCCGCAAGGCGTGCCCGGTTCGACGATCAACCGGCTTTGCGGTTCCGGGATGGACGCGGTCGGCGTTGCCGCGCGCGCGATCAAGTCGGGCGAGGCCGCGTTGATGGTGGCCGGCGGCGTCGAAAGCATGACGCGCGCGCCGTTCGTGATGGGCAAGGCCGCGAGCGCGTTCGCGCGTCAGGCCGACATCTACGACACGACGATCGGCTGGCGTTTCGTCAATCCGCTGATGAAGCAGCTGCATGGCGTCGACTCGATGCCGGAGACGGCCGAGAACGTCGCGGTCGACTACAACGTGAGCCGCGCCGATCAGGATCTGTTCGCGCTGCGCAGCCAGCAGAAGGCGGCCCGCGCGCAGCAGGACGGCACGCTCGCCGAGGAAATCGTGCCCGTCACGATTGCGCAGAAGAAGGGCGACCCGCTTGTCGTGTCGCGCGACGAGCATCCGCGCGAGACCTCGCTCGAAGCGCTCGCGAAGCTGAGGGGCGTCGTGCGTCCGGACGGCACGGTGACGGCCGGCAACGCGTCGGGCGTCAACGACGGCGCGTGCGCGCTGCTGCTCGCCAACGAAGCGAGTGCGAAGCGCTTCGGGCTCACGCCGCGTGCGCGCGTGCTCGGCATCGCGACGGCGGGCGTCGCGCCGCGCGTGATGGGCATCGGGCCGGCACCGGCGACGCAGAAGCTGCTCGCGCGCCTCGGGATGACGATCGATCAGTTCGACGTGATCGAACTGAACGAAGCGTTCGCGTCGCAGGGCCTCGCCGTGCTGCGCATGCTCGGTGTTGCCGACGACGATCCGCGCGTGAACCCGAACGGCGGCGCGATCGCGCTCGGCCATCCGCTCGGCGCGTCGGGCGCGCGGCTCGTGACGACGGCGATGTATCAGCTGCATCGAACGAACGGCCGCTTCGCGCTGTGCACGATGTGCATCGGCGTCGGCCAGGGCATCGCGATCGCAATCGAACGCGTGTGATCGCGGCGCGTCGAAGCGGTTTCAGCAGCCGCTTTGACGCTGCGCGACAGGCAGGGCCGGGGGCATTACGTTGGGTATGCCTTCGGCGGCCCTTGCCGATAGATGAATCGGCGCGGTACGTCGCGCGACGCATCGTCGACGGCGTGTAGCGCGTCGTCACGCAGCGCCTGGATGCGCGTGACGATCGCGCTTCGGTCTCTCCTCTAGACGAGCCGCAATGCTTCGTTGGCGCGTACATGCATCGATAACGTCCCGCATGCCGCAGCGGTACGGTCCGCCAAATGCGTGCTTCGTTCGCTATCGACCGCAAATCGCCGCAGCGCCGCCTCTGCGATTTCATCCCTCTCTTCCTTCATCGAATCCCACGCGACACGCACGGGCTGCCTTCCCGCATATCGACCGGCACCACGTGCAACGCACCCGCATAGCGCATGACGGCCGTTTCGAAAAGAGCAAGCGGTGACTATCGCCGAATGATTTGATCGAAATCATCGTTGCGGCGGAATTCGCATCGTCAATGCGCGTGCCGACTCAGGTTCGCCGCCGAATTGCCGACAGTAACGGGAAGGCCGTCATCGAGCGATCCATCGCTGTCCGGCTACGGAGCACGATCGTCCGCATTGCGTGGACAATCGCTCCGCCTTTCGGAGCCCGCATGCGCAACAACCAGCCTGTTACCCAACAAGAATTCGATTTTCCCGACGACGCGACGCTGATGTCGACGACCGATGCCGACAGCGTGATCACGTATGCGAACACCGCGTTCGCCCAGGTCAGCGGCTTTTCGAACGACGAACTCGTCGGTCAGCCGCACAACGTCGTGCGCCATCCCGACATGCCGCGCGACGCGTTCGCCGATATGTGGGCGACGCTCAGGCGCGGCGAGCCGTGGACCGCGCTCGTCAAGAACCGCCGCAAGAACGGCGATCACTACTGGGTGCGTGCGAATGCGGTGCCGATGATGCGCGACGGCGTGCCGGTCGGCTACATGTCGGTGCGCACCAAGCCGCCGCGCGACGAAATCGATGGCGCCGACGCGCTGTATCGCGCGATCCGCGAGGGCAAGGCGGGCCGTCGGCGGTTTCACAAGGGGCTCGTCATCCGTACGGGGCTGCTGCGCGTCGCATCGCTGACGCAGACGATGTCCGTGCGCACGCGCGTGCACGCGGCGCTCGCCGTGCTCGCACCGGCCGTCGTCGGCGCCGCATATGCATGCGGACTGTCGGGCGCGGGGCTTGCCGTATTCGGCGCGTCGGCCGTCGGGGCGACCGCCGTCGCCGCGCTATGGCTCGACGCGCAGATCGTGCGTCCGCTGAAGCGGCTGCACGACCAGGCGCTGAACGTCGCGACCGGCGCGAGCCGGCGCGGCGTGCGGATGAACCGCGTCGACGAGATCGGCATGACGCTGCGCACGATCAACCAGCTCGGGCTGATGCTGCGCTGGCTCGTCGACGACGTCACCGAGCAGGTACATACCGTGCAGCGCGCGAGCAACGAGATCGCGCAGGGCAACGACGATCTGAGCGCGCGCACCGAACAGGCCGCATCGAGCGTGCAGGAGACGGCCGCGTCGATGGCCGAGATGACGACGACCGTCGACAGCAATGCGGAAACGGCGCTGCAGGCGAACCGGCTCGCGATGTCGGCGAGCGATGCGGCCGAGCGCGGCGGACAGGCCGTGTCGGACGTCGTCGCGACGATGCGCGAGATCACCGACAGCTCGCGCAAGATCGCCGACATCATCGGCGTGATCGACGGCATCGCGTTCCAGACCAACATCCTCGCGCTGAACGCGGCCGTCGAAGCGGCGCGCGCGGGCGAGCAGGGGCGCGGCTTCGCGGTCGTCGCCGGCGAAGTGCGGGCGCTCGCGCAGCGCAGCGCGCACGCGGCGAAAGAGATCAAGACGCTGATCGGCGCGAGCGTCGAGCGTGTCGAATCGGGCGCGCGGCGCGTGGATGAAGCGGGCCGCACGATGGAGGACATCGTCGCGCAGGTGAAGCGCGTGTCGGATCTGATTGCGGCGATCAGCGCGTCGACGGCCGAGCAGAGCACCGGCGTCGCGCAGGTCGATCAGGCGGTCGTGCATCTCGACACGATCACGCAGCAGAATGCGGCGCTCGTCGAACAGAGCGCGGCGGCGTCGGCGAGCCTGAAGCAGCAGGCCGCGCGGCTCGTGGATGCGATCGAGGTGTTTCGCTGAACGCGTGCGACGCGAGGAGGAAAGTGACGCGGGCGCGGCGGAGAGGGCACCGGCCCGCGTCGGGTCCGCCCGGTTCCGGCCGGGCGGGCCGCGCCGTCAGACGGCGAGACAGAGGTACTTGATCACGACGTAGTCGTCGATCCCGTAGTGCGAGCCTTCGCGGCCGAGGCCCGACTGCTTGACGCCGCCGAACGGCGCGACCTCGTTCGAGATCAGCCCGGTGTTGACGCCGACCATGCCGTATTCGAGCGCTTCGGCGACCTTCCACACGCGGCCGATGTCGCGGCTGTAGAAGTACGCGGCGAGGCCGAATTCGGTGTCGTTCGCGAGGCGGATCACTTCGTCGTCGCTGCCGAACTTGAAGAGCGGCGCGAGCGGCCCGAACGTCTCTTCCTTCGCGACCTTCATCGCCGGCGTGACACCCGTCAGCACGGTCGGCTCGAAGAAGCCGTGGCCGAGCGCGTGACGCTTGCCGCCGGTCACGACGGTCGCGCCCTTCGCAAGCGCGTCCTCGATGTGCGCCTCGACCTTCAGCACGGCCGCTTCGTTGATCAGCGGACCCTGCATCACGCCCGGCTCGGTGCCGCGCCCGACCTTCAGCTCGGCGACCGCCGCCGCGAGCTTCTGCGCGAACTGGTCGTACACGGCTTCATGCACGTAGAAGCGGTTCGTGCAGACGCAGGTCTGGCCGCTGTTGCGGTACTTCGACGCGATCGCGCCCTGCACGGCCGCATCGAGATCGGCATCGTCGAACACGATGAACGGCGCGTTGCCGCCGAGCTCCAGCGACACCTTCTTCACCGTCGCCGCGCATTGCGCCATCAGCAGACGGCCGACCGGCGTCGAGCCGGTGAACGACAGCTTGCGCACGATCGGGTTCGACGTCAGTTCGCCGCCGATCGCCTTCGGATCGCCGGTGACGACGCTGAACACGCCGGCCGGCACGCCCGCGCGTTCGGCGAGCACGGCCATCGCGAGCGCCGAGAACGGCGTCGCTTCGGCCGGCTTCACGACGATCGGGCAGCCGGCCGCGAGCGCGGGACCGACCTTGCGCGTGATCATCGCCGCCGGGAAATTCCACGGCGTGATCGCCGCGCAGACGCCGACCGGCTCCTTCGTCACGACGATGCGCTTGTCGCTCGCCGGCGTCGGGATCGTGTCGCCGTACACGCGCTTGCCTTCCTCGGCGAACCACTCGAGGAACGACGCCGCATAGCCGATCTCGCCTTTCGCTTCGGCGAGCGACTTGCCCTGCTCGGTGGTGAGGATCAGCGCGAGATCGTCGGCGTTTTCCATCATCAGGTCGTGCCACTTGCGCAGGATCGCCGCGCGCTCCTTCGCGGTCTTCTTGCGCCACGCCGGCCACGCGGCGTTGGCCGCGTCGATTGCCTGGCGCGTCTCCGCCGCGCCCATCGTCGGCACGGTGCCGACGAGGCCGCCCGTGGCCGGATTGCGGACCTCGAACGTCTCGCCGTTCGCCGCGCCTTGCCATTCGCCGTTGATGTACGCCTGCTGGCGGAACAGCGACGGATCTTTCAGTGCCAGGGTTTCTTGAACAGTGCTCATTCCGGTACCTGCTGTGAAGATGAAACGGCCGCCGCCGTCCTCACGACGGCGGCGGCACATTCGGTTGACGGGAACTCAGGCCGGCACGCCGACCGTTTCCTTCAGCACTTCCTCGAGGATCGCGAGCGCTTCGTCGAACACGGCTTGCGGGATCGTCAGCGGGAACAGGAAGCGCACGACGTTCGAGTACACGCCGCACACGAGCAGCAGCAGCCCGCGCTCGAGCGCACGCGCCTGCACGCGCTTCGTGAATTCGGCGTCCGGCTCGCCGGTGCCCGGCTTCATGAACTCGACCGCGATCATCGCGCCCGGGCCGCGCACGTCGGCGATCTGCGGCACCTCGGCCTGCAGCGCGTTCAGCTTCGCCTTCAGCGTGTCGCCGAGCTGCGTCGCGCGCTCGCACAGCTTTTCTTCGTCGATGATCTCGAGCACCGCGTGCGCCGACGCGACCGCGAGCGGGTTGCCCGCATACGTGCCGCCGAGGCCGCCCGGCGCGGCCGCGTCCATCACGTCCGCACGACCGACCACGCCCGACAGCGGCATGCCGCCCGCGAGGCTCTTCGCCATCGTGATCAGGTCGGCCAGCACGTCGTAGTGCTGCATCGCGAACAGCTTGCCGGTACGCGCGAAGCCCGTCTGCACTTCGTCGGCGATCAGCAGGATGCCGTGCTCGTTACAGATCTTGCGCAGCGCGCGCACGAACTCGGCCGGCGCCGGGTTGAAGCCGCCTTCGCCCTGAACCGGTTCGAAGATGATCGCGGCGACGCGCTTCGGATCGATGTCGGCCTTGAACAGCATCTCGATCGCCTTGATCGAGTCGGCGGTCGTCACGCCGTGCACGGCGTTCGGGTACGGCGCGTGGAACACGTCGCCCGGGAACGGACCGAAGTTCAGCTTGTACGGGGCGACCTTGCCGGTCAGCGCCATGCCCATCATCGTGCGGCCGTGGAAGCCGCCCGAGAACGCGATCACGCCCGGACGGCCGGTTGCCGCGCGTGCGATCTTGATCGCGTTTTCGACGGCTTCGGCGCCGGTCGTGAAGAACGCCGTCTTTTTCGGGAAGTCGCCCGGCGCGCGTTCGTTGATCTTTTCGGCCAGCTCGACGTACGACGCGTACGGCACGATCTGGTAGGCGGTGTGCGTGAAGAGGTCCAGCTGCTCCGCGATCGCCTTGACGATCTTCGGATGACGATGGCCCGTGTTCAGCACCGCGATGCCCGCGGCGAAATCGATGAAACGGCGGCCTTCGACGTCCCACAGCTCCGCGTTCTCGGCGCGGGCGGCGTAGAAGTCGCACATCACTCCGACGCCGCGCGGGGTCGCGGCGTTCTTGCGGGCCAGCAGGTCGGCATTCTTCACGGTCATCTCCTTGATGTTCTGTCCGGTGAGGTGAGAGGCGGGCGCATCGGCAACCCATGGTCGCGACTATAATCACATTTGGCTCTGGCAATCAGAGCCATTTCAATAAATAGTTAGGAGCCAATCATGCGCGCAAGCGTGTTGTCGGACTGGCTTGCGCAGCGCCTCGTGCGCGGCGGCGAGCAGCCGATCTACCGGCAGCTGCATCGGCTGCTGCAGCAGGCGATCCTGTCGCGCGAACTGCCGGCCGGCGCGCGCGTGCCGTCGTCGCGGCTGCTCGCGGCCGAGCTCGGGATCGCGCGCAACACGGTCACGCAGGTGTACGAGCAGCTCGCGCTCGAGGGCTATGTGCATTCCGCGACCGGCCGCGGCACGTTCGTCGCCGACAGCGCGCCCGACGAGATCGTCGGCGCGCCGCCCGAGACGGGCGCGCGGCATGCGGCCGTGCAGCCGTCGGCGCGCGCGCTGTCCGCGCGCGGCACGCGGCTGGTCGAGGGCGCCGGCGTGTCGAAGCGGCAGGGCGGCGCTTTCATGCCGGGCGTGCCCGATGTGTCGCGATTTCCGGCGCGCGTGTGGACGCGGCTCCACAACAAGTACTGGCGGCGGCTGCGCCCCGATCTCCTGACTTACGCGCCGGGCGGCGGGCTCGCGCTGCTGCGCGAGGCGCTGGCCGACTATCTGCGCACGTCGCGCTCGGTGCGCTGCACGCCCGAGCAGATCGTGATCACGACCGGCATCCACCAGTCGATCGACCTCGCGGTGCGGCTGCTGACCGATCCGGGCGACGCGATCTGGACCGAGGACCCGTGCTATTGGGGCGTGCGCAGCGTGCTGAATGTGTCGGGGCTCACGACGCGGCCGATTCCGGTCGACGACGAAGGGATCGCGCCGAGCGCCGCCGATCTCGCCGAGCCGCCGAAGCTGATGCTCGTCACGCCGTCGCACCAGTATCCGCTCGGCATGGTGATGAGCCTCGCGCGGCGGCGGATGCTGCTCGAATATGCGCGCCAGCACGGCTGCTGGATCATCGAGGACGACTACGACAGCGAGTTCCGCTACGGCAGCCGGCCGCTCGCGTCGCTGCAGGGGCTCGATACGGCCGGGCAGGTGATCTACGTCGGCAGCTTCGGCAAGACGTTGTTTCCGGGCCTGCGCGTCGGCTATCTGGTGGCGCCGGAGCCGCTCGCGGAAAGCTTCGCGACCGCGAGCGCCGAGCTCTATCGCGAAGGTCAGCTGCTGCAGCAGGCGGTGCTCGCGGAGTTCATCGCGGAAGGGCATTTCGTATCGCACATTCGCAAGATGCGCACGCTGTATGGCCAGCGCCGCGAGGTGCTGCTCGACGCGGTCGCGCGCCGCTACGGCGACGCGCTGCAGGCGCTCGGCAGCGATGCGGGGCTGCATCTCGTCACGCGGCTGCCGGACGGCGTCGACGATCGCGCGGTCGCGCAGGCCGCGCTCGAACGCAATATCGTCGTGCGGCCCTTGTCGGGCTATTACGCGGATCGCGCGCGCGCATCGTCGGGACTGCTGCTTGGTTACGCGTGCGTGCCGGAAGACGAGATCGCGACGGCGTTCGCGACGCTCGCGGAGGCGATCGACGCGCGGGCCTTCGTGCGGCCCGACACCGCGGCCGCGTAGCGGCGCGCGGCGCACGTGCGCATGCAGGCGCAGGCGCGCGCTACAGCCGAATCAGCGCCGCGCCCGCGACGACGAGCGCACACGCGACGAGCCGCTGCGCACCGGGCCGCTCGCGCATCGCGAACCAGCCGATTGCGACCGCGAAGATCGAGCTTGTCTCGCGCAGCGCGGACACGGTCGCGACCGGCAGATGCCGATACGCGACGATCACGATGCCGTAGGCGGCGAGCGAGATCGTGCCGGCGATCGCGCCCGGGCGCAGCGTGGCGGGCGAGCCGAACACCGCTTTCGGGCCGCCGCGCATCGCACAGACGAGCGCGAGCTGCGGCACGCTCCACAGCAGATACACCCACGCGATGTAGCCGAGCGCTGCCCGATGCGCGCGCGCCGATCCCGTCGCAGATCGAATACGCGGCGATGAACACGCCGGTGAGCAGCGCGTACGGGACGCCTTCGCCGGAAAACCGGAAGCCGCGCCGCAGCGCGAGCGACATGATGCCGAGCGACACGAGCGCGATGCCCGCGAAGCCGAACGGCGTCGGGCGTTCGTCGAGCGCCGCGAACGCGAGCACCGAGACGAGCAGCGGCGACAGGCCGCGCGCGATCGGATAGATCTGCCCGAACTCGCCGCTGCGATAGGCGCGCACGAGCGTGAAGCAGTACGCGACCTCGAGCACCGCCGATGCGCCCACATACGGCCACGCGCTGCGCGCCGGCGCGGGCAGCAGCACGGTGCCGAGCACGCCGAATGCGAGGTACGGCAGCGACATTGTGCCGAGCTGCACGAGGCGGTCGTCGCTGACGTGCAGGAACGCGTTCCAGATCGCGTGCAGCAGCGCGGAACACAGCACGAGACCGATGAACAGATGATCCATGAACGGGCGGCGCGGCGCGGAGGAAAGGGCGTGGGCGGGCCGTCATTATGTGGGCATTGCGCGCGCGCACGAGGAATTGTCGATAATAGAACGTTGTTATTCACCGATTCACCGGATGCCGACGATGACCGAAGCCACCCAAGCCCCGCCCGCCGTTCCCCGTCTCACGAGCCTGTCGCACGGCGGCGGCTGCGGCTGCAAGATCGCGCCGGGCGTGCTCTCCGAGCTGCTGAAGCGCGCGACGCCGCCCGCGCTGTTCCCGGATCTCCTGGTCGGCACCGAGACGTCCGACGATGCGGCCGTCTATCGGCTGAACGACGAGCAGGCGATCGTCGCGACGACCGACTTCTTCATGCCGATCGTCGACGATCCGTTCGACTTCGGCCGCATCGCGGCCACCAACGCGCTGTCCGACGTCTATGCGATGGGCGGCAAGCCGATTCTCGCGCTCGCGCTCGTCGGGATGCCGATCAACGTGCTGCCGCACGAAACGATCGCGGCCGTGCTGCGCGGCGGCGAATCGGTGTGTGCGGACGCGGGCATTCCGGTCGCGGGCGGTCACTCGATCGATTCGGTTGAGCCGATCTACGGGCTCGCGGCGATCGGCGTCGTGCATCCGTCGCGCGTGAAACGCAATGCGGCCGCGCGCGCCGGCGACGTGCTCGTGCTCGGCAAGCCGCTCGGCGTCGGCGTGCTGTCGGCCGCGCTGAAAAAGAACCGGCTCGACGATGCCGGCTATGCGCAGATGATCGCGACGACGACGAAGCTGAACCGGCCCGGCGCCGAACTGGCCGCGCTGCCGGGCGTGCATGCGCTGACCGACGTGACCGGCTTCGGGCTGCTCGGCCACACGCTCGAGCTTGCACGCGGCGCGGTGCTCACCGCGCGCGTGCATTACGCGTCGCTGCCGTGGCTCGCGGGCGTCGAAGCGCTTGCGGCGGACGGCATCGTCACCGGCGCGTCGGGCCGCAACTGGGCCGCGTACGGCGCGGACGTGCGCATCGCCGACACGCTGCCGCCCGCCGCGCAGGCGCTGCTCACCGATCCGCAGACCTCGGGCGGGCTGCTGGTCGCCTGTGCGCCCGATGCGGTCGACGACGTGCTCGCGTGCTTCCGTGCGGACGGCTTCGATCGCGCGGCCGTGATCGGCGAGATGATCGACGGGCCCGCACGCGTCGACGTCGCGTGACACGCTTTTCCCGCGCGGTTTCCGGCATCGAAGGCCGACGGCGCTTCGATTACTTCGACGACCGATGAACGACTTCCTGTTCGGGCTGATGATCGCGCTGTCGGTCGGGCCCGTTGCGCTGATGATCGCGAACTACGGAATGCGCGCCGGCACCGCGAGCGGCGTGCGCGCGGCCGTCGGCGTCGCGACGGCGGACGGCTGCTATGCGGTCGTCGCGTTCACGATCGGCGCGATGCTCGCGAGCACGCTCGCGTCGCATCTGTCGCTGTTCCGTGTGGTCGGCGCGCTCGTGCTGCTCGCGATGGGCGCGCGGATGCTGTGGCAGGCGCTGCGCGATCGTCGCCGCACGCTCGACGGCGCGGCGCCGCCGCCCGGCGCGCGTCCGTTCACGTCGATGTTTCTGATGACGCTCGCGAATCCGCTGACGATCCTGCTGTTCTACGGCTATGCGACGGCCGCTGCCGCCTCGCACCGCCACTGGCTGCTCGGCGCCGCCTGCGTGTTCGCCGGCAGTCTCGCCGGCCAGCTCGTGTTCGCGTTCGGCGGCAGTGCGATCGGTCGACTCGTCAAATCGCCCGCGCTGCTGGCCGCGAGCCATGTCGTCGCGGCGCTCGTCGTGCTCGGTTACGGCGTAGCGGGCCTCGCGCGGCTCTAATGCCGCACGCGCGGCATCGCACCCGCGTTTCGTAGTCCGCTGACGCGCGGTCGATGCGCGTTCTATACTCGGTCGCGCAGTCTCCGACAGCCGTTCTCATTTCACATTCCCGACACAAGGAACGCCGATGCTGACTCGCTCGATTCTTTCCGCCGCCGCCTTCTCGCTCGCGGCCTGCGCGACCGCGCCGTCGATCGCACAGGACAACCCGGGCAACGCGGGCAACGACTTTGCCGAAACCGGTGCACAGGGCCGCCCGGTGAAGGTCATGATCGTCACGATGTTCGGGCCGGAAGGCCAGGCCTGGCTCGACCGGCTCGGCCCGTGGCGCGACGTCGCGGTGCCGGGCCTGTCGCCCGACTATCCGGCCGTGCACTGCAACCGTCAGGACGTCTGCGTGATCACGACCGGCATGGGCTACGCGAACGCCGCCGCGTCGATCATGGCGCTGACGTTCTCGCAGCGCTTCGACCTGCGGCGCACGTATTTCCTGATCTCGGGCATCGCGGGCGTCGATCCGGCGCAAGGCACGGTCGGCTCCGCCGCATGGGCGAAGTACCTCGTCGATTTCAGCCTGCAATGGGAGCTCGACGCGCGCGAGATTCCGGCCGGCTGGAACACGGGCTATCTCGGCATCAACACGAAGAGTCCGAACGACAAGCCGCCGCTCGACTATCGCACCGAAGTGTTCCAGCTCAATCCGCAGCTCGCGGATGCCGCCTACGCACTGTCGCGCAACGTCGTGCTCGCCGATAGCGCGCAGGCGCAGGCCGCGCGCGCGAAATTCTCGTATGCGCCGGCGAACCGGCCGCCGAGCGTGATCCGCTGCGACACGTCGTCGGGCAACACGTGGTTCTCCGGCACGCTGCTCGGCGAGCGCGCGCGTCAATGGACGAAGATCCTGACCGACGGCAAGGGCACTTACTGCATGACCGCGCAGGAAGACAACGCGACGTTCGAAGCGCTCAAGCGCGCGGCGAGCGTCAAGCGTGTCGATCTGTCGCGCGTCGCGGTGCTGCGTACGGGCTCGGACTTCGACCGTCCGTACGACGGCCAGACGAGCGCGGACAACCTGTTGAACTACGCGGACCAGGGCGGCTTCGCGCCCGCGACCGAGAACCTGTACCGCGCGGGCAACCCGCTCGTGCAGGACATCGTGTCGCACTGGAGCGAATGGCGCAACGGCGTGCCGCACCGCTGACGCGGCACGCGCGCCGGTAAGGCGTACGACCGCGACGGTCGGGTCAACGCGATGGCGAACCCGAACGGAACGGCGTCCATACCGGCGTGCTGTCGTCCCAATGATCGAGCGGCGAGGGAAGTTGGTCGTTCATCATCTGCTCCTGCAATTCACGGATTGATCGGCGATGGATCGACGGCGCCGCGCGCGGGGCGTACCCGCTGCGCGGCGTCGTGCGTTTACCGGCCCGCGCCGGCGAGCTGGTTGCCTTCCGGCGTCGGGCGATACGGGCCCTGCGCGAGTTCGATGCCCTGCGGATACGAGGTGGCCTTGCGCAGATAGGCGAGCGTGCCGTCGCGGCGTGCCTGTTCGACTTCCGCGCGGACTTCCGCGCGCGTGCGCGGGCCGTTGTGCTGCGTGTACGACGACGTGTTGCCGTAGTCGCCGACGTGCGGCGCATCGGTATCGGCGAATGCCGGTGCCGATACGGCGAGTGCGACGGCGACGGCGGAAAGAAGATGGCGGCGATTCATGGCGAAACTCCTGTTCTATCGATACGGGCGGCGCTCGGGCGCGCCCGGTCCCGCCGAAGCGGGATCTGTTCGATGCGCAACGCTGTGCGCGACAGGGTTTACTCTAGGAGCGTCGTGCGCCGCGATAAATGCGACGGACGCGAATTGAATTGTCGTCAGAGAGGAACAATCGCGATCCGCATTGTCGGCAGGGGTATTCGCCGTTCGCCGACGATCGCGCCGAACCGCATGCGCGCGGGCCTGGCACCGATGTCGTGCGATTCGTCCGACGATGTGCGCGCGATTCACGCGCGTCGCGCAAAGGTGCGATGCGGATCGGGAAACGATCGCGCGCATTGCGCGATCGCGACACGCAGAAGGAAATGCAGAGAGGAAGGCGGGACGATGCCCGGGCCGTCCGCCCGTGCACCGCGATACGCGCGCGTGCGCGTCAGACGATCATGCGACCCATTCGTTGATGACGGGCGTGTCGAGCACCGGTGCGCGCTCGGCTTCCTCGAACGTGCGCTTGCTGCATGTCGCGTCGAGGCTGCCCTTGCCGCTCAGCAGCGGACAGCGGTCGAACACTTCGGCGACCCAGTCGACGAACACGCGCACCTTCGGCGAGAGATGGCGGCTGTGCGGATACACGACCGAGATCGGCATCGGCAGCGGCTTGAAGCCCGGCAGCACTTCCTTCAGGCGGCCTTCGCGCAGATGCGGCAGCACCATGAAGAGCGGCGGCTGGATCAGCCCGAAGCCTTCGAGCCCGCAGGTCACGTACGCGTCGGCGTCGTTCACCGACACGATCCCGTTCATCTTGACCTCGACTTCCTTGCCGTCGATCAGGAACGACCAGTCGATCGTGCGGCCCGTGCGGCTCGAAAAATAATTGACGGCCTTGTGCTGGCTCAGGTCTTCGATCGTCTGCGGCTCGCCGTACTTCTCGAGATAGGCCGGCGCGGCGACCGACACGCCCTCGAACAGCCCGACGCGGCGCGCGACGAGCGACGAGTCCTGCAGCGCGCCGACGCGGATCACGCAGTCGACGCCTTCCTGCAGCAGATCGACCGGACGATCGGACAGGCCGAGCTGCAGATCGATGTCCGGATAGCGCGTATGGAATTCGCAGAGCGAAGGAATCACGAGTAGCCGCCCGATCGAGCCGGGCATGTCGACACGCAACTTGCCGTGCGGCTTCCGGTTGTTGTTCTGGAAGCTCGCCTCGGTTTCCTCGACGTCCGCGAGGATGCGCACGCAGCGTTCGTAGTAGGCGGCGCCGTCGGGCGTCAGCGACAGCCGGCGCGTGGTCCGGTGCATCAGCCGCACGCCGAGGAACGCTTCGAGATTCTGGATGATCGTCGTGACGGACGCGCGCGGCAGGCCGAGCGTCTCCGCTGCCTTCGTGAAGCTGCTCGTGTCGACGACGCGAGTAAACACCTGCATGGCCTGAAGCCGGTCCATCACTACCTCCGCAATCTAATGAGCCCCGGAACGAACGAGGCTGCGCTGCCTCGTGGGCAGACGCAGCCTGGATTGTTCGGGGGCGTTGAATTGTGTTGCCGGATTATAGGCATTTATCCGGATGTCTGCCGGACCCAGAATTCGATCCATCTCGAAATGGACGATGCATCGTCATGGACGCTTCCGAATTCAGCAAATTCCTGAAATCCGCACTGCCCGCCGAAGCCAGAGCCGGCGCGGCACTGGCGGTCACGGAGCTGGAAATTCCGGGCTACGCGCAGGACATCGCGCTGCGCCTCTATCGCCGCCCCGACAAGACCGGGTTGCCAGTAGTGCTTTATTTCCACGGCGGCGGTTTCGTGCGCGGCACGCTCGACGACGCGGATTTCGCCGCGCGCTTTTTAGCAGAACGCTTACCGGCGCTCGTAGTGTCGGTCGACTATTCGCTCGCGCCCGCGTTTCCGTTTCCGGCCGCGCCGGAAGACGCGTATCGCGCGGCCGTCTGGGCCGCGACGCGCGCTCGCGCGTTCGGCGGCAATCCGAAGAAGATCGGCGTCGCGGGACACGACGCGGGCGGACAGCTCGCGAACTGTCTCGCGTTCATCGCGCGCGATCGCGGCGAAGTGCCGATCGTCGCGCAGGCGCTGTTCGGGCCGATGCTCGACCCGAGCATGACGCGCATCGGCGATGCCGAACGTCTCGCGTCGGACATCACCGCACGCGAATGCGCGGCCTGTTATCGCGCCTATCTGCCGCAGGCGTCGCAACGCATGCATCCGTATGCGGCGCCGCTCGAGTCGGTGCGCCTCTCGGGGCTGCCGCCGACGCTGATCGTCACCGCACAGAACGACGTGCTGCACGTCGAGGCGGAGAAATACGCGGGCTGCCTGATTTCGTCGGGCGTGCTGACGCAGGTGATCCGCTATCCGGACGTCACGCATGCCGCGCTCGCCACGCACGAAGCCGCCTTCGACGAAGCCGTGCGCTTCTTCCAGTGCCGCTTCCAGGCGCGCCAGCCGAATCGCAACGAATAACCAATCCAATCCACGCTTACCGGAGATCTACATGGCCATCCTACGCACCTCCCGCTCCCGCATCGCGACCGCTGCGGTCGCGACGATCGCCGTCGTCGGCCTCGGGACGTTCGGCGCGATGCGCGTGAACGCGAACGCACCCGAGAAGGCCGCCGCCCCGCTGACGGAAGTCGACGTCGCGACGGTCGTTCCGCAGACCGTGACCGACTGGCAAAGCTATTCGGGCCGCCTCGAGGCGGTCGAGAAGGTCGACGTGCGCCCGCAGGTATCGGGCACGATCGTCGCGGTGAACTTCAAGGACGGCGCGCTCGTGAAGAAGGGCGACGTGCTGTTCGTGATCGATCCGCGCCCGTACCAGGCCGAAGTCGACCGCGCCGCCGCACAGCTCGCGGCCGCGCAGGCACGCAACGGCTACGCGCAGAGCGACTGGCAGCGCGCGCAGCGGCTGATCGGCGACAACGCGATCGCCAAGCGCGACTACGACGAGAAGCAGAACGCCGCGCGCGAAGCGGCCGCGAACCTCAAGGCGGCCGAAGCCGCGCTCGAGACCGCGCGCATCAATCTCGGCTATACGCGGATCACCGCGCCCGTGTCGGGCCGCGTGTCGCGCGCGGAGATCACGCTCGGCAACGTCGTGTCGGCCGGTGCATCGGCGCCGCCGCTCACGACGCTCGTGTCGGTGTCGCCGATCTACGCGTCGTTCGACGCGGACGAGCAGACCTATCTGCAATACATCAACGGCGCGCGCAACGGCCGCAAGGTGCCGGTCGAACTCGGCCTCGCCAACGAGACCGGCTATTCGCGCAGCGGCGAGATCGATTCGGTCGACAACCGGCTCGATACGTCGTCCGGCACGATCCGCGTGCGCGCGCGTTTCGACAACGCCGACGGCACGCTCGTCCCCGGCCTGTATGCACGCGTGAAGGTCGGCGGCAGCGCGCCGCATGCCGCGCTGCTCGTCGACGATGCGGCGATCAACACCGATCAGGACAAGAAGTTCGTGTTCGTCGTCGATCAGCAGGGCCGCGTGTCGTATCGCGAAGTGCAGCCGGGCATGCAGCACGGCAATCAGCGCGTGATCGTGAGCGGCCTGGCCGCCGGCGACCGCGTGATCGTGAACGGCACGCAGCGCGTGCGCCCCGGCGAGCAGGTGAAGCCGCACATGGTGCCGATGACGGGCGGCGACGCACCGTCGGCGCCGATCGCGAGCACGGCGAAGCCGGCCGCTCCGGCGAAGGCGGATTCGTAAGCGGCGCGCCGCTTCGCATCCGCGTTCAACCAGACAGAGTCACCCATGAACATATCCAAATTCTTTATCGACCGGCCGATCTTCGCAGGGGTGCTATCGGTGCTCATCCTGCTCGGCGGGGTGATCGCGATGTTCCTGCTGCCGATTTCGGAATATCCGGAAGTCGTGCCGCCTTCGGTGATCGTGAAGGCGCAGTATCCGGGCGCGAACCCGAAGGTGATCGCCGAGACGGTCGCATCGCCGCTCGAAGAGCAGATCAACGGCGTCGAGGACATGCTCTACATGCAGTCGCAGGCGAACAGCGACGGCAACATGACGATCACCGTCACGTTCAAGCTCGGCACCGATCCGGACAAGGCCACGCAGCTCGTGCAGAACCGCGTGAACCAGGCGCTGCCGCGCCTGCCGGAAGACGTGCAGCGGCTCGGCATCACGACCGTGAAAAGCTCGCCGACGCTGACGATGGTCGTCCACCTGATCTCGCCGGACAACCGCTATGACATGACGTATCTGCGCAACTACGCGCTCATCAACGTGAAGGATCGCCTGTCGCGGATCCAGGGCGTCGGCCAGGTGCAGCTGTGGGGCTCGGGCGACTACGCGATGCGCGTGTGGCTCGATCCGCAGAAGGTCGCGCAGCGCGGGCTCGCCGCCGAAGACGTCGTGCAGGCGATCCGCGAGCAGAACGTGCAGGTCGCGGCCGGCGTGATCGGCGCGTCGCCATCGCTGCCCGGCACGCCGCTGCAGCTGTCGGTGAACGCGCGCGGCCGTCTGCAGACCGAGGAAGAATTCGGCGACATCGTCGTGAAGACGACGCCGGACGGCGGTGTCACGCACCTGCGCGACATCGCGCGCATCGAGCTCGACGCGTCGGAATACGGGCTGCGCTCGCTGCTCGACAACAAGCCGGCCGTCGCGATGGCGATCAACCAGTCGCCGGGCGCGAACTCGCTGCAGATCTCCGACGAAGTGCGCAAGACGATGGCCGAGCTGAAGCAGGACATGCCGGCCGGCGTCGACTACAAGATCGTCTACGACCCGACGCAGTTCGTGCGTTCGTCGATCAAGGCCGTCGTGCATACGCTGCTCGAAGCGATCGCGCTCGTCGTGATCGTCGTGATCGTGTTCCTGCAGACGTGGCGCGCATCGATCATTCCGCTGATCGCGGTGCCGGTGTCGATCGTCGGTACGTTCTCGCTGCTGCTCGGCTTCGGCTATTCGATCAATGCGCTGTCGCTGTTCGGGATGGTGCTCGCGATCGGGATCGTCGTCGACGATGCGATCGTCGTCGTCGAGAACGTCGAGCGCAACATCGAGAACGGGATGAGCGCGCGGCAGGCGACCTACAAGGCGATGCAGGAAGTGAGCGGGCCGATCATCGCAATCGCGCTGACGCTCGTCGCGGTGTTCGTGCCGCTCGCGTTCATGTCGGGCCTGACCGGCCAGTTCTACAAGCAGTTCGCGATGACGATCGCGATCTCGACGGTGATCTCGGCGTTCAACTCGCTGACGCTGTCGCCGGCGCTGTCCGCGATTCTGCTGAAGGGTCACGGCGACAAGGAAGACTGGCTCACGCGCGTGATGAACCGCGTGCTCGGCGGGTTCTTCCGACGCTTCAACAAGGTGTTCCATCGCGGCGCGGAGAACTACGGCCGCGGCGTGCGCGGCGTGCTGTCGCGCAAGGCCGTGATGCTCGGCGTGTATCTCGTGCTGGTCGGTGCGACCGTGCTCGTGTCGAAGGTCGTGCCGGGCGGCTTCGTGCCCGCGCAGGACAAGGAATACCTGATCGCGTTCGCGCAGCTGCCGAACGGTGCGTCGCTCGATCGCACCGAGAAGGTGATCCGCGACATGGGCTCGATCGCGCTGAAGCAGCCGGGCGTCGAGAGCGCCGTCGCGTTCCCGGGGCTGTCGGTGAACGGCTTCACGAACAGCTCGAGCGCGGGCATCGTGTTCGTCACGCTGAAGCCGTTCTCTGAGCGGCACGGCAAGGCGCTGTCGGCCGGTGCTATCGCGGGCGCGCTGAATCAGCAGTACGCAAGCATCAAGGATTCGTTCGTCGCGGTGTTCCCGCCGCCGCCGGTGCTCGGCCTCGGCACGCTCGGCGGTTTCAAGATGCAGATCGAGGATCGCGGTGCGGTCGGCTACGCGAAGCTGTCGGATGCGACCAACGACTTCATCAAGCGTGCGCAGCAGGCGCCCGAACTCGGCCCGCTGTTTACGAGCTACCAGATCAACGTGCCGCAGCTCAACGTCGATCTCGATCGCGTGAAGGCGAAGCAGCTCGGCGTGTCGGTGACGGACGTGTTCAACACGATGCAGGTGTATCTGGGTTCGCTGTACGTGAACGACTTCAACCGCTTCGGACGCGTGTACCAGGTGCGCGTGCAGGCCGATGCGCCGTTCCGTCAGCGCGCGGACGACATCCTGCAGCTGAAGACGCGCAATGCTGCCGGCGAGATGGTGCCGTTGTCGTCGCTCGTGACCGTGACGCCGACGTTCGGCCCCGAAATGGTCGTGCGCTACAACGGCTACACGGCAGCCGACATCAACGGCGGCCCGGCGCCCGGCTATTCGTCGGGGCAGGCGCAGGCCGCGATCGAGCGCATCGCGCACGAAACGCTGCCGCGCGGCGTGCGGTTCGAGTGGACCGACCTCACGTACCAGCAGATCCTGGCCGGCGATTCGGCGATCTGGGTGTTCCCGATCAGCGTGCTGCTCGTGTTCCTCGTGCTCGCCGCGCTGTACGAAAGCCTGACGCTGCCGCTCGCGGTGATCCTGATCGTGCCGATGAGCATTCTGTCGGCGCTGACCGGCGTATGGCTCACGCACGGCGACAACAACATCTTCACGCAGATCGGCTTGATGGTGCTGGTGGGGCTGTCGGCGAAGAACGCGATCCTGATCGTCGAATTCGCGCGCGAGCTCGAACACGACGGCAAGACGCCGCTCGAGGCTGCGATCGAGGCGAGCCGGCTGCGTCTGCGCCCGATCCTGATGACGTCGATCGCCTTCATCATGGGCGTCGTGCCGCTCGTCACGTCGACGGGCGCGGGCTCGGAGATGCGTCATGCGATGGGCGTCGCGGTGTTCTTCGGGATGCTCGGCGTCACGCTGTTCGGGCTGATGCTGACGCCGGTGTTCTACGTCGTGCTGCGCACGCTCGCGGGCGGCAAGATTCACGTCGCCGGCAAGGATTCGGCCGGTTACGGCGTGCCCGCACCGGATGCTTGAGGACAACAAGATGGACAACATGCACAACACAAACGGCCTGATGCGTATCGCGAAGGTGGCGGCCGCAAGCACGCTGCTCGCGACGCTGCTCGCCGCGTGCGCGGTGGGCCCCGACTACAAGCGCCCGGACGTCACGACGCCCGCGGCGTTCAAGGAAGCGCCGACGCTCGCGCCCGGCGAGCAGGCCGGCACGTGGAAGCCGGCCGAGCCCGCCGATGGCGCGCATCGCGGCGAATGGTGGAAGGTGTTCGGCGATCCCGTGCTCGACGCGCTCGAGGAACAGGCGCTCGCTGCGAACCAGAACCTGAAGGCCGCGGCCGCACGCGTCGAGGAGGCGCGCGCCGCGACGCGCACCGCGCGCTCGCAGTGGTTCCCGCAGGTCGGCGTCGGCTTCGGGCCGACGCGCGAAGGGCTTTCGTCGGCGTCGCAGTTCCAGCCGCAGGGCACGGGGCCGACCAACGCGACGCTGTGGCGCGCGCAGGGCACCGTGTCGTACGAGGCCGACCTGTTCGGCCGCGTGAGCCGCAACGTCGAGGCGTCGCGCGCCGATCAGGCGCAAAGCGAAGCGCTGTTCCGTTCGGTGCAGCTCGCGCTGCAGGCCGACGTCGCGCAGAACTACTTCGAACTGCGCCAGCTCGATTCGGATCAGGACTTGTACCGCCGCACGGTGGAACTGCGCGAGGAGGCGCTGAAGCTCGTGCAGCGCCGGTTCAACGAAGGCGACATCAGCGAGCTCGACGTGTCGCGTGCGAAGAACGAGCTTGCGTCGGCGCAGGCCGATGCGGTCGGCGTCGCGCGCCGCCGCGCGGCGTCCGAGCATGCGCTCGCCATTCTGCTCGGCAAGGCGCCGGCCGATTTCGCGTTCAAGGAAACGCCGCTCGTGCCGGTCGCGGTGAAGATTCCGCCGGGATTGCCGTCCGCGCTGCTCGAACGCCGTCCGGACGTCGCGGCGGCCGAGCGTGCGATGGCGGCTGCGAACGCACGGATCGGGCTCGCGAAGTCCGCGTATTTCCCGAAGCTCGACATCACCGGATCGTTCGGCTATGAAGCGTCGACGCTCGGCAACCTGTTCCTGTGGTCGAGCCGCACGTTCCTGCTCGGCCCGTTCGCGGGCACCGCGCTGACGCTGCCGCTGTTCGACGGCGGACGCCGCGCGGCCGGTGTGCAGCAGGCGCGCGCGCAGTACGACGAACAGGTCGCGAACTATCGGCAGCAGGTGCTCGTCGCGTTCCGCGAGGTCGAGGACAATCTCGCCGATCTGCGGCTGCTCGACGATCAGATCCGCGCGCAGAATGCGGCCGTCAATGCGTCGCGCCGTGCGGCGACGCTGTCGCGGACGCAGTATCAGGAAGGTGAAGTCGCGTATCTCGACGTGATCGACAGCGAGCGCTCGGTGCTGCAGTCGCAGCTGCAGGCGAATCAGTTGACGGGTGCGCAGGCGGTGTCGACGGTGAACCTGATCCGTGCGCTGGGCGGCGGCTGGGGGGATATGCCGGCGTCGACGGCGGTCGGCGATGCGGCGACGGGCACGCAGGACGTCGCCGTGCGGTGAGATGGCCGCCGGTGCCGGTGGTGGGGCGGTCGCCACACATCGCCGACACCGACATTCGATTGACGAAGGCAGATGAAAGCCGGAAGAACCCGATCCCTGGTGACGCGGATCGGGTTTTTTTATGCATGCCGCTCGCGCTCCGCCGTACGTCCGCTCGGCAAGCGCGACCACGTATCGGCCAACCGCGGCGGCGATACGCTCGGCCACGCGTTCCGCGCGTGGCCGACACGCTGAATCCCGCCGTCCTCGGCGCGCTTCCGGGCAAGCCCTCCTGCCGGGCTCCGGTACCTTTTCCGGCCACCCCATCCGCCGAAACGAGGTCGGCACCGTGCGTCGTCCGTCGCCGCCACTGGGGTTACTCGGTACGCAATTTCTCGACAGTCCGCAATAAGCCGATATCTCGCCGCGGCACCGCTCACTACCATCCATCGATATCGAATCCACCCGATGGGCGGGCGGTTTGACGGAGCCACATCGCGTGGCGCAAGTGCCGATGGAACGAAGCACGAGCATCGAGGAAGGGCCGCGGCCGTGGCGCAGGCGCGCGCCGGCATGGATCGCGATCGCATTGGCGCTGTTGCTGGCGTACGGCGTCGCCAGGCATGTGCCGCGCGCATCGCCGGCACCGCCGGAGCAACGGCATTTCTCCGTCTACGTGGATCGCGGCAGGGCGCCGTGGGAGCGGCCGGTGATCGCGATACGCGAAGGCGTGCCCGTGCATATCGACGTGCATGCCACGGAAACCGGCGTCCTGATGGTGCACGAAATCCCGGGCGCGTTGGCGGCATGCGCGTCCGGCGGTGCGCAGTCGCTGGACATTCTCCCGATCGGCATCACCGGGCGTTTCTCGCTGCATTTCCACAGCCGGACAGGCGACACGATCGAAGTCGCCGTGATCGAAATCTATCCGGCGCCGTGACCGTCGCGCATTTTCATCACGACAAACAACACCGAAGGAGACAACGATGCAACTACCGATTCGCACAGCGTTCGCGCTGTCGCTCTGCATGTTCGTGCTGGCCGGTTGCGGCGGGGAAGCCGACGACACGTCGGCCGCCGCGCCCGGCGTGTCCGTGGCCGACTATGTCGTCCCGCGTGTGCCGAGCTGCAGCCCGGGCGATACGCCGGAGACCGCGCTGCAAGGGCAGGTTCCCGCCGCGTTACGACAGGCGGGATTCGGCGGCTTCAGCTGCAACCTCAAGCGCGTCAGCCAGGTTCAGGGCGAAGGTGCGTCGTGGTCGGCCGCCACCTATACCGACAGGAAAGGTCAGACCTGCTTCTATCACGCGACGATGGGCGCCAGCGCGCTGTTCGCCAATCCCGATGCGCCGCCGCGCGTGAACCCGGGCGTGCCGGTGATCGACATCACCCACCCGGCGCAGCCGGTGCGGGTGACTTCGCTGACCTCGACGTCGATGATCGATCCGTGGGAATCGCTGCGCGTGAACGTCGCCCGCGGGATCCTCGCTGCCGACAACGGCCTGGGCGGCGGCGGCGGTCCGGAGATCGACCTGTACGACATCGCTTCGGATTGCACGCGTCCGCAGTTGCTGGCCAGCGTGCCCGTCGGCACGGGCGAGGACGGCGGTATCGTACCGACGACCAAGTCGCTCGGTCACGAAGGCGGATTTTCACCCGACGGGCTCACGTATTACGTCGGCGGCGCCTTCACGAAAAGCTACTACGCGATCGACCTGACCGTGCCGACCCGGCCGAAGATGATTTCCGCGATCAGTCTGCCGGAGCTCGGCATGGGCAGCTTTTCGCACGGCCTGTCGGTGAGCCAGGACGGGACGCGCGCATACTTCGTTGCGTCGGGGAACGGCGGCGCGGCCGTCGGCATGGGCGCGCCGCCGCTGAACGATGCCAACGCGACCGGCGACAACGGCTTTTTCGTCGTCGACACCAGCGAAGTGCAGAGCCGGCGTCCCAACGCGAAGATGCACCGCATCGCGACCGTGCCGGTGCGGAACGGGAGCATTGCGCAGCATACGATCTCGTTCGCCGTGGCAGGCAAACCGTATCTGATCGAAGTCGACGAGGGCGGGGGCGGCGGGCTCCAGGACCCGGGCGCAACGGCCGTCAAGGCCGCGTGCAACGCCGGCGTGGCGCCATTCCCGATGGGGCACATCTACGACATGTCCAACGAAGCCGCGCCCCGGCTGGTGTCGGAGCTCCGGCTCGAAACGCACGCGATCGCGAACTGCAGCAAGGTCATTCCCGATATCGCAGGCCTGACCACGTTCACGTACGGCGCGCACTACTGCAGCGTCGATAACCGGCAAAACGCGACGGCGCTCGCGTGCAGTTACTTCAACTCCGGCATTCGCGTGTTCGACATCCGCGATCCGTCGAAGCCGAAGGAGATCGCGTACTACAACCCGGCTTCCGTGAAGTCGCCCGGCGCGGGCTCCGCGCACCTCATGTTCGGCCAGTACCGTGCGGGCGGGCCGGACTGGTGCGCGTCGCGTCTCGATTTCGATTTCGACCGCCATCTGCTGACCACCGCGTGCCAGGACAACGGCATGCTTGTGCTGTCGTTCGAGAACGGCAGTTGGCCGTTCCCGGAAAGCACGAAGGCAACGGAGATCGGAAATTGATGCGCTTTCACGGTGGCTGGCTGGTTTGCGCGATCGCGCTCGCGATGCCGCTGAGGTGTGCCGGTTTCGAAGCCGACGTGCACTTTGGCCTCACGCTGTGGCTCGCACGGCAGGCCGGCTTCGCGCCGCCCGACGCCGAGGCCATTGCACTCGCGGATCAGCGCATCGATGCAGGGTCGATCGAGTACATGACGTCTCCGCTGCAGTACGCGTGCCTGTCGCGCTTTCTTCCCGATGCCGTCGATGCGCAGGCTCGGCACTATCCGGGCACACGGACCGTGCCGGCCGATGCGCAGGCAAGAGCAGTCGCGCCCGGGGGGCCGGCGGCGCTCGCGCCCATCGACGCGGCGCTCGTCAAGGCGGGCGGCGGCAAGGCCGCGTTCATGCTGGGCGAATTCGGACGCGCGCTTCATGGCTGGCAGGATTCGTGGGCGCATCGCGGTGTGCCATCCGTTCCGGACTGGAGCCGCGACGGAATCATGTGCGATGCCGGCCTCGCGATGGCCGCTCCACTCGATCAACCCACGCCGTCGAGCCACGCGGCCGAACTGACCTGGCGTCGGGCGGCCGACGTGGAGTCGATGGCGCAGGCGACCTATCTTCAGATGACGAGGTATCCGAATATCAATGGAGCGGCGCGGCGGGCCGTACCGTGGGATCAGGTGCGGCAACGGCTTCCCGGGTTCATCGCCGCACGAACGAAGCGCGCCAAATCCGACTGGTTCGTCGCGAACGGTATCGCCGATACGTCGTTTCTCGACGGCATCAGTCTGCCTGACGGGCCTGCGTGGAAAGCCGTACGATGGCGCGGGCGGCGCGACCTGCCCGTGCCGCTGCCGTCGGCGGTGCAGCCCGGCGTCGACAAGGACATCGTCGATTTCTACACGGGCTTTTTCAGCGACTGGGTCACGACGTCGCCGGTCGACAAGCGCTGGTTGCCCGCGATTTCGGCCGCGCGCGGGCAGAAGCCCGACAATGCGCTGGTCGACGCGCTCGTCGGATGGAGGCTGAGGGATCATGGTGCGTATCTGGCCGGCGAAGGTCTGCCTCGTTCTACGGCGCATTCGTCCTCGCCTGCGCGCAACCGCGCATCGTTCCAGGTGTTCACGTCACTGAACGATGCCGTGCTGCCGTTGATCGTCGAGGGCGAGAAACCGTCGCCCATCCTGCCTTTCCTGATATTTGCGCTGCCGCGCTCGAGCGATGGCAACCTGCGCGCCGTTGCACTCGTCAAATTGCTCGACTCGCCGTACGACACCCTCGGGATCGTGTCGGAGAAGCGCAATGGAATCGGCTGGAAGGTGACGGGGTGGGTCTCGTCTGCCGACTACTGATCGGGAAAACGTCGAAATGTGTGACGACATCGCGCATGAATCGGCGCGCGCGCACGGCCGCGTCGGACGCTCCGCATCGTGCGGAAAGGGACGGTTGAGCGCCGCGCTCGCATCGATTGCCCTGTGCATGCCAACCGGAGCGAACGCGCATGCGTGGAACATCCCGTACTACCTCCCGGTGCCGTTTTGGCTGTATGCGTATGCGGCGACGGGCACGCTGATCGTGTCTTTCATGATCCTCGCGTTTGCGTCGGGTGCGCGCGCCCCCGAGCCGGGACGGCAACCGGAAACCCGGGCGAAAGCGCTGCGAATTCCGGCGTCGCTCATGAACGCAGGACAAATCGCGAGCGCGGTATTCGTCGCGCTCCTCGTCGTTGCCGGCATCGCGGGAACCGCGAATCCGTTCCTGAATCCTGCGATGTCGGGTTTCTGGATCTGGTTCTATCTGGGTGCTTTGTATGTCAGCGCGATACTGGGCGACGTTTATGCGTTCACCAATCCGCTTGCGCTGCTGTTGCGGGCCGCCTCACGCTGTTTGCCCGTGCTGGAACGCGGGCGCTATCGCTATCCGCCACGCGTCGCTTCATGGCCCGCGTTGGGCGGCTACATCGCGCTCATTGCGCTGGAACTGTTCGGGGCGGGACGGCCGCGCGACGTCGGTCTGTTCCTCGTCGTGTATGTCTTGTATGCGCTGATCGGTGCGTTCTGCTTCGGTCGCGAGCGCTGGCTTGCCCACGGCGATACGTTCGGCGTGCTGTGCAGGCTATGCGCGAGGCTGTCGCCGCTGAAATGGCGTCGGGCAGCCCGCGGTCACGTGATCGTGGAATGGAGAAACCCGATTGCCGACATGTCGCGCGACGGGCTGGCGGATACCAGCATCGTCGCGATGCTGTCGTTCATGCTGTCGTCTACCGCTTACGACGGGTTGCGCGATACGGCTACGTGGAACGGGTTCTTCTGGCGCAGTATCTATCCACACGTCGTCGATCTGTTTCCGTCGCTTGGCGGGCACTACGCCTTTTCAGCGGAAATTCTGCTGACGTGGCAATGGCTGGCGTTCGCGACCATCGGCATCGCGTACTACCTGGTGTTCCTCGGCTGCTGCACCGCGGGCGCGACCTGTACGCGGTCGTCTTCGGGCGGGGCGTTTTTCTCGCGGCAGTTCTGCCTGATACTGCTGCCGATCGCGTTTTTCTATAACGTCTGTCATTACTTCACGCTGTTCTGGGATCAAGGGCGGCAGATCGTCCGGCTCGTGTCCGATCCGCTGGGGCTCGGGTGGAATCTACTGCCGATGGTCGCCGCGGCCGATGAAGTGTCTGCGACTCAGGCGCTCATCGACGTCGGATACATCTGGCATGCGCAGGTGCTGTTGATTCTCGCGGGGCACGTCGTGAGCGTGATGCTCACGCACGCGATTGCCGCCCGGAGCGGCAGTCGGGCAGGAAGGTCGACCGTCGGCCAGTTGCCGCTGCTGGTGCTGACGATCGCATTGACGATCACCGGCCTGTGGATTCTCTCGCTTCCGCTGGCGTAGCGGTGGCGGCGCGCGGCTTGAGTGCGGACGGCGACACACCCCATCGCTTGCGAAATGTCGCCGAAAAGTGGCTGGCCGACGAGAAGCCACAGTCGAGCGCGGCTTCCGTCACGTCGCATTCTCCTCGCTCGATCAGACGGCGGGCCGCTTGAAGGCGATTCTCGATGATGTACTGGTGCGGCGTCAGTCCGTTGGCCTTTCTGAAGCTCCGAATGAACGAATAGAGATCGCCCGGATAGCCGACGGCATCGGCCACCATCGTCAGCGTCAGGGGGCCGCGGAAATGGTCCCTGATGTATTCGCCGGCCTTGTGCATCATGCCGGCACGCGCATATTGCTTCGCCTGTGGCCGCGACTCCAGATGCAGCATGCGGTGCAGCGCGGCGCATCCGAGCGCCTCCGCGTAGGTCGGCCCCTGCGGCATCCCCGCGACGGCATCTTCATGGAGGCTGCGGACGATTTGCGCGAGCAGGTCGTCGATTACGTCCATCCGGAGCGTTGCCGAGGCAAACCACACGTCGCTTTGCAGTCCCGTCCGCGACAGCCATGACGGTTCGAAGTGGACGCTGATCCATTCGATTTCATCGGACCACCGGCCGGAAAACGAAAAGCCGGGCGGAACGTAAGCCAGCGGCCCGTGGATGCGGGCCCGTGTCCACCGGCCATCCGTCGTTCGCAGTTCGAGCGTCGCCGGCGCCCGCAGGTACATGGCCAGGATCGGGCCGGTCGTCTCCAGATCGACTATTTCCGTTGCGCCGGCGATGTAGTGCTCGATCGATACCGCGGCGAACGATGGTGCGACGGGCTGCCTTTTCCACTTGTGCGGCGGATGCCAGCTTACGCGGCTTCCGTTCGGCGCAAGCGCGCAGACGTCCCTCATGGCTGGCCGGCTGATCACGCGTTCTCCTTTCGTCCGATCTGGCGAGCGATTCATGACATGCGATTCGATGCCGCGACGGCTTCGTGCGAGCGAACCCACTGTAGGCCGCGATGCTTACTGGATTCTTACCTGACGACGTGTGCGCGCCGGGCGGCGTGACCGCCCCGTAATGGCGGCCGCAGCGGCTTTTGCCGCCACCGCTACGGACGGTCGGCGGTACCCTGCAACGCCCGCAGCAGTTCTCCTGCCGCCTTGCCGAGCCCCGTATGCTTCGGCCTGCGCAAATACACCGGCAGCGGCAGCCCGTTGCGGATATTCGCGAAGCGCAGCGGCACCAGTTCGCGCGCGGCGACATGCGCGCCGATCGCCGATTCCGGCAAGTTTGCCCACCCGTGCCCGGCCTTGACGAGCGCGATCGCGGTTGCCATGTCGGTCACTTTCCACGTGCGGTTGCCGATCACGGGGCGCACGTCGGTCAGCGGCCGGTCTGGATCGGCGATCACGATCTGCCGGAAGCCCGACAGCTGCTCGATCGCTTCCGGATGCGCGGCTTCGGCGATCAGCGGATGAGTCGGCGTGGCGACCGCGACGAGCGTCTCGGTCCACAGCGCGTGGATCTGTTCCTGCGGATGAAGATCGAGCCCGCCGTACGCGACGCACAGATCGACGGCGCCGCGATGCAGTGCATCGACGATCGCGTCCTGCGGCGCCGTGACGATGCTGACCGCTAGCGCTGGATATGTCGCGGAGACTGCCGCGAGCGCGCGTGCGACGGGCGCGCCGTCGACCTCCGCCGCGAGACCGAGCCGCAGCGTGTCCTCGACGCCTTCCGACAGATGCTGCGCATGCGCGCGCAGCGCGTGCAGCCGCTCGGCAATCGCGCGCGCGTCGGGCAGCAGCGCGGCCATTGCGGCCGTTGGTGTCGGTTCGCGCGTGCCGCGGTCGAACAGCACGAGGCCCAGCTCGGCCTCGAGATTCGCGATCGCCATGCTGACCGCCGACGGCGTGCGCCCGAGCGCGCGCGCGGCCGCCGAGAACGAGCCCTTGTCGATGACGGTCAGCAGCATGTCAATGTGGTCGCTGGTCAGCATGCAATGCCTCCTGTCAGAAAAATTGAAAGGACCTGACTTTTGCAGGCGGGGGACGCGCTGCTAGTCTCGCCACCTTGTTCGATTCGAAGGGAGCGATTCATGCAGGGCTGGAAGAGACGCGTAGTTTACGTCGTGATGTTCGAGGCGCTCGGGATCCTGATCGCGTCGACGGTGCTCGGCGCGTTGAGCGGCGCGAGCGTGGAGACGAGCGGTCTGCTCGGCGTCATGATCTCGACGACGGGCGTCACCGCCAATTTCGTCTACAACCTTGCGTTCGAGGCGTGGGAGCGGCGGCGCGCGGCGACGACGCGCACGGTCGGTCGCCGCGTCGTGCATGCGGTCGGATTCCAGGTCGCGCTCGTGACCTTCCTGATTCCGCTGATCGCGTGGTGGCTCGATGTATCGCTGCTCCAGGCGTTCCTGTTCGACGCCGTGCTGATCGTGTTCTTCCCGATCTTCACGTTCGTGTACAACTGGTCGTTCGATTGCGTGTTCGGCCTGCCGGATGCGGTGACGCGCAACGGCGAGCCGGCGGCTTGAAGCCGCGCGCTGCGTGTATGGCGAAACGGAGGCGTCGGCGATGCACGCCGGATGATGAAGACGCGACGCGGGCGGTCCCCGCGCCGTCCTTGGCGAGGATCACGGCAAGGCGGCCCCGAAGCCGCCCGACACGACGGCGCGCTTAAGCCGCGACGAACTCGTGCACGAAGCGGTTGAACACGGCCGGGCTTGCCGCGTTCATCCCGTGCGACGCGCCGGCGACGGTCTGCCGTTGCGCGTTGGGGATCCATTGCGACAGCGCCTCGACGTTGTTGCGGAACATCTTCGGGCTGCGCTGGCCGTCGATCAGCAGCGTGCGGCAGGCGATATCGCCCGCGGTGCTCGCCGAATACGCGGGCAGCGGATCGCGCAGCTGCTTCGGCAGCGTGCTTGCGTTGTCGATCGCCATCGCGCGGAAGCGCGGCGTGCTCTTCTTCCACGCACCGGGCAGGCTCACCGAATCGACGAACATTTCGAGGCCCGCCTCGACGCTGCCGCTGCCGATCAGCTCCACCGCCTTCGCCCGTAGCGCCATGGCGGCCGCCGGCAGCTTCGCCTCTTCTCGCACGCCGTCGCGTTGCAGCGGGCCACCCGGATCGGCGAGCGTCAGCGACTCGACGAGGTGCGGATGCTGGCGCGCGACGTTGAACGCGACGCTGCCGCCGCGCGAGTGGCCGACGAGGTGCACGGGGCCGAGATCGAGCGCGTCGATGAATTCGGCGAGCTCGTCGACGTGGTTCTGCCAGCCGAACTCGTCCTGGATGCCCGCTTCGACGGCCGGCCAGTAGTGGCTGAGGCTCGGCGCAATGCAGCGATAGTGGGCCGACAGCGCGGCGAGCTGCGGATCCCAGTAGCGGTAATCGCAGAGCGAACCATGAACGAACACCATCGGCGCGCCGCTGCCCCGCTCGACATACGGCAGGCTGATGCCCGACGAAAGCGTCGCAAACTGCAGGTCCGGATTCGCGAGCACCGAAGGCTCGATTCGCATGTTCATGACTGAAAGACTCGAAGGTGCGTCAACACGACGCAACTATGCCTCAGGGCGAGCTGCAAGCAAAACGCATAATTTTCATCGTGACGATCAATTTTATTGATGGATCGGGCGCAAAGCCTTGTCGGAACAAGAGGGTAGGCGATCGGCTTACGGCCATCGGCGTGCCGACGTTCAGCCGGTCCATGAAGGTGTCGACCCGGTGCCTGGCCGCGACGGTGACAGTGCGGATCGAGATATCCAGTCATATCGAGATATACAGGCGAGCAGCGGCGTTACGATTGCGGCTTTCCGCGGGGGCAGTCAGACCTACGGTCCGGGCTTCGTCCCGGCGAGAACGAGAACTCGATATCGGAGCTGGCTGAACCGCCACAGATTTTGTTTTGGGAAGTAAGATGAAGCGTATGGCTTGCGCCCTTCTAGGCTTCGTATGGGGACTTCTCGTGACGGGGGCATCGTTCTATGTTTTCAACCGCCAGGACTGGGCCAAGCCGTCACGCCCGGCAGTCGGTTGCGGCGAGTCCTGCGCATCTCACGGTGGCTTGGTCGCGACGATGCTCTTCATTCTTCTATGGCCATCGATCGCGTGTGCAGTGCTCAATGCTATTGCCTACAGACGTTGGTCATTACGCAAATGGTGCATCGCGTTCGTCGTCGTGACCCTGTTGGCAATTCTGTTTCATCTCGCCACCTACGTGACCTGATCGATCAGTCGCACCGATAACGGATGAAATACCCCCGCGATCGTTATGCCGGGTTTCGCATGAATCACCGCACCGCCAACACCGGCGCCGTCTTCACCTCGACAGGCAGATCGTTATCCGCCGCGAACTGCATCGCGAAGTCGAACGCATCCACGCACACGGCGCGCAATTCGCCCGACACGAACAGGCATTTGACGCCGCCGTCGACGACCGGCATCGCCAGCCGCGACAGCGCACCCGGATAACCGGGCCGCCGTTCGCCGACGAACAGCGTGATGACGCCCGCGAGGCGCTCGGGCCAGTCGCTCGGTCGGAAGGTTTTCCGCGCGTGCGTGATGCCGCGGATCAGGTAGCCGTCGATGCGGCCGTGTTCGGTGATGTCGATGCGATCCATGCCGGTGCGTGTCCTCGTTCGCGTCATTCGCCGTCGCCGCGCGCGGGAATCCGGAGGTGGCGCAGCTTGTGATAGAGCGTTTTCTTCGGCATCCCGAGCGCCTCGCTCGCGTCCGCGACGTTGCCGTGGTGACGCCGCAGCATGTCCTCGATCAGCATGCGCTCGAAATACGCGAGCTGCTCCGCGAGCGTGCTTCCCGCGGCGCCCGTGCCGCCGGCCGACAGCAGGCTGTCGCCGGTCAGCCCGAGCACGAAGCGATCCGCGACGTTCTGCAGTTCGCGTACGTTGCCGGGCCATGCATGTGTCATCAGTTCGGATACCTGAGCCGCCGATACCACCGGCGCCGGCTGTCCGAAGCGCCGCGCGGCGGCGAGCACGAAATGCTCGAACAGCAGCGGCACGTCCTCGCGACGCTCGCGCAGCGGCGGCAATTCGATCTGCGCGACGTTCAGCCGGTACAGCAGATCCGCACGAAAACGTCCGTCGGCCGCGAGTTCGGCGAGATCGGCCTTCGACGCGGCGATCACGCGGCAGTCGACCGGAATCAGCTCGTTCGCACCGAGCCGCTCGACGACGCGCTCCTGCAGCACGCGCAGCATCTTGATCTGCAGCGGAATCGGCATCGTCTCGATCTCGTCGAGAAACAGCGTGCCGCCCTGCGCCCATTCGATCTTGCCGATCCGCTTCTTGATCGCGCCGGTAAACGCGCCGGCCTCGTGGCCGAACAGCTCGCTCTCGAAGATCTGCTCGGGCAGCCCGCCGCAGTTCAGCGCGACGAAATGCGCATCGCGCCGGCCGCCGAAATCGTGCAGGCTGCGCGCGATCAGCTCCTTGCCGGTGCCGGTCTCGCCGGTGATCAGCACCGACACCGACGTATCGGCGAGTCGCAGGATCTTCTTGCGTACGTCGGCCATCGCGGGCGACTTGCCGAGCACGAGCGCTTTGATTCCCTGCCAGTTGTTCAGTACCGCGCGCAGCCCCTGCACCTCGAGCGTGAGGCGGCGCTTCTCGACCGCGCGCGCGACGCGGCCCGCGATCAGGTCCGACGAAAACGGCTTCTCGATGAAGTCGTACGCGCCATCGTGCATCGCGCCGACCGCCGTCGAGATGTCGGCGTGGCCGCTGATCAGCACGACGGGAATCTGCGCATCGACGGCCATCACGCGTTCGAGCAGCTGCAGCCCGTCGATGCCGGGCATCCGCACGTCCGACACGATCACGACCGGCGCGCCGGGCGCGACCTGCGCAAGCGCGTCGGCCGCCGACGCGAACGCCTGCACCGGAAACCCGGCCAGCGCGACGGCCTGCTCGACGCCGATCCGGACGTTTTCATCGTCCTCGACGACCAGCACGCGGATTTCATCTTCCATGTTCTGTCCTTTGCGGCGTGGCCGCCGCGAATTCGATGGTGAACTGCGCACCGCCGCCGTCACGATTCGTCGCGGCGATCTTCGCGCCGAATCCTTCGACGATCCGCGACGTGATCGCTAGCCCGAGTCCGAGGCCCTGGCCGCGCGGCTTCGTCGTGACGAACGGCTCGAACAGGTGCGGCAGCACGTCGGGTGCGATGCCGGCGCCGGAATCCGTCACGCTGAAGCGTACGCGCCCGTGCGCATCCGGCGCGTCGGCGGCAATGGCGATGCGGCGCACCGGCGCGTCGTGAACGGCATCGAGCGCGTTGCCGAGCAGGTTCACGATCACCTGCTGCAGCTGGCTCGATTCGGCTGATACCGTCGTGCCGGCCGGAATGTTCACGTCGAGCTGAACGCCTTCGTCGCGCAGCCGCGCATCGTAGATCAGCCGCGCATGCGCGACGGCTTCGTTCAGCGACACCGCGACGCGCTCGACGTCGGGCTTGCGCGCGAACGTCTTCAGTTCGCCGGTGAGCACGGCCATCCCGTCGACGAGCTTGCCGATCCGCTCGAGATTCGCGAACGCTTGCGCCGGCTGATTGCGCTCGAAGAACGTGCGCGCGTTGTCGCACAGCGTGCGGATCGCGACGAGCGGCTGGTTCAGCTCGTGCGTGAGGCCGGCCGCCATCTGCCCGAGCACGGCGAGCTTGCCGGCGTGCACGACTTCCTGCTGCGAATCGCGTAGCCGCTGCTCGGTGCGCTCGCGCTCGACGATCTCGCGCTGCATCCGCTCGTTCGCCTCGGTGAGCGCCGCGGTGCGCTGCGCGACGGTCAGCTCGAGCCGATCGTTCGCGCGGCGCAGCGCGTCCTGCACGTTCAGCCGCGCGGCGATCGCCCGGCGCCGCTGGATTGCATAACCGACCAGCAGTGCGACGATCAGGAACGCACCTGTCACGAACACGAAGGCCGTCTGCTGCTGGCGGCGCGCGCCGGCGGTGTCGAGCAGCACCATCAGCGAATCGCCGGCCTGCGGCGCGGGACGCGACATCACGAGGTAGCGCACGGTGCGCCCCGCGCGATGCGGATCGGGAAGCGTGCCGAACCACGCCGCCGCGCTGTGCTCGCCGATGCGGCGGTACGGCAGCGCGTCGACGGTGCGGCCCGCATACTGGCGCGACGCCTGGATATCGCGCTGCTGCTGCGCGGTGATCGGGCGCAGTGCCGTGAATTTCCATGCGGGTTCGGTCGAGATCACGACGACGCCGTTGCCGTCGACGACCATCGCCGCGACACCGGGCGCGCGCCACGCGGATTCGAGCGGATCGACGCTGATTTTCGCGGCCGCGACGCCGATCGGCGTACCGCCGTCGCGCACCGCGCTCGCGAAATAGACGCCCGGCACGCCGGTGTTCGTGCCGATCCCGAAGAAGCGGCCGCTGCCGCGCGCGAGCGCATCCTTGAAATACGGCCGGTACGACACGTTCGTGCCGACGAAGCTGACCGGCTCGTTCCAGTTGCTCGCGGCGATCACGTCGCCGCGCAGATCGATTACGTCGACCGCGCCGCTGCCTGCGTCGCGGTTCACGGCTTCGAGATAGACGTCGACCGGATGCAGCAGGTCGCGCGCCTGTTGCGGCGACGCCTTCAGCAACGCACGCACGCTGTCCTGCCGCGCGACCAGTGCGGGCAGGATCTCGAAGCGGCCGAGTTCGCTCTTCAGGCTCGATGCGTAGAGGTCGAGCCGATGCGCGCCGGCTTCCTCGAGCGCGTCGATCGCGCGTTCCCACGCGAAATCGACGACCGCGCCCGCGACGCCGACATACAGCACGGCCGCCGACGCCCAGCCCCACCACGGGATTCCCTTGAAGCTCTTCTGCACGTTCGCCCTCATCGAAGCCCGCAATCGGTTGCCGCATCGGCCGTCCAACCGGCCGTCCAACTGGCCGTCCAACTGGCCGTCCTCAACGACACGCGCCGCGCGCCGGTCGGCCCGGCGGCGGCGCGTGCGACGCGGCGTGCGCGACGATGCGCGCGGCCGTGCGTCATCCGAAGTGCGCGAGCAGGATCAGCGTGACCGTGACGACGATCGCGCCGCCGATGCGGGTGGCGATTTGCGCGAACGGCATCAGCTGCATCCGGTTCGCGGCGGTCAGGATCGCGACGTCGCCGGTGCCGCCTTGCCCGCTGTGGCAGGCGTTCACGATTGCGGTGTCGATAGGGTACATCTTCAACAGGCGGCCGACCACGAAACCGGTGCCCATCAGCGTCGCGACGGTCGCGACGATCGTCACGACGTTGACGAGCGTGAACGCGGCGGTCAGCTTGTCCCACGGCGTCATCGCGACGCCGATCGCGAACAGCAGCGGATACGTGACGGCAGTCGAGAAGAACTTGTAGACGACGAACGCGCCTTCCTGGAGCGGCGGCGACACGGCGCGCGCGAGCTTCACGAGCACCGCGAGGAACAGCATCGCGACCGGCGCCGGTAGGCCGAACAGCTTGTGCGCCATCAGCCCGACGAGGTACAGCGTGATCGCGGTGATGCCGGCGCCCGCGATATGCGTCACGTCGACGAGGCCGCGCTTTTCCTCGTGTTCCGGCGACATGTCGCCGGTTTCGCCGACCTGCAGGCGGCCGTTGCCGGTCAGATGCGGCAGGCGCTTGCCGAGCATGTCGAGCGCGCCCGACAGGATGATCGCGGTCAGGCTGCCGAGCATCACCGACGGCAGCACCATCGCGAACATCTCGCCTTGCGGCAGATGCAGGATTTCCGAATAGCCGATCGACAGCGGGATCGCGCCTTCGCCGACGCCGCCCGCCATAATCGGCACGACGATGTACAGCAGCGTGTGGCGTGCGCCGAGGCCGAGCGCGGTACCGACCGCCGTGCCGACGATCGCCGCGGCGACCGAGCCGAGCGCGAGCGGCACGAAGATCTTCAGGAAGCCCTGGATCAGCACGCGGCGATCCATGCTCAGGATGCTGCCGACGATGATCGATGCGATGAACAGGTACAGGAAGTTCGTCGACTTCGTGAATTCGACGGTCAGGTTCAGTACCGGCTTCGGCAGCACGTGATAGTAGGTGAGCGCCGACGGCACGAAGGTCGCGAAGATCGCGGCCGCGCCGATATTGCGCAGCAGCGGCAGACGCTTGCCGAGTTCCGCGCAGGTGAAGCCGAAGAACGCGAGCACCGCGATCGCCATCGAGATTTCGCCGGGCACCTTGCCCGTCACCGCGAAGCCGACGATCAGCGCGAACAGGATGAGGTAGACCGGCAGCGGAATGATGCCGATGCGGATTTCCATCAGCTTCCACCAGCCTTCGGGCCAGAAGCGCGTGCGCGCGGCCGAACCGGCGTCGACGACCGATTCCGGATGGGACGGGGTAGGGATTGAGGTCTGCAAGACGTGTCTCCTGATGTTGGCATGCCGACGCCGGTGCGCGGCATCGTGTGCGCTCTATTACGCAACCGCCGTGCCAGGATTGCGTCGCTCGATGCGCACATAACGCTTTGATTTAAAAGACGTTAATTTCATCTGCAGAAAGCCGCCTCGAAGGGCCGTTCCGAGATTTCGGAAAACGCGTCGGCGGCAGGCCGAGATTTCGGCCAGGTGCGCCGCCGCCGCCGCCGCACGCCGGTTCGCGCGCCATATCGCCGGATGCGATTTTCTTCGCACAATCGCTTCGTAGACCGCCCCCGTGCCGCTCTCTATCATCGGCTGATCCTTTTCCGATACCGCGACTGTCCGGAGAACGCCTGCGCGTTCGCCGCGGCGTCGCGCATTCGTCGATTCCTCGTTGCACAGGAGAGTGGTTCCCATGCCGCATGCCGTTTTGTCCGTCCGCTTCGTCGCTGCGCGGGTCGCGCGCACCGCCCGGCTGTTCGCGACTGCGCTGTTCGCCGCGTCGCTCGGCATCGCGCTGCCGAACGGCGCGCACGCCGATTCCGCGCCGCTGAAGGTCGGCATCGCGACGAGTCCACAGATCGATGCGCTGAAGGTCGCCGCGAAGGAGGCGAAGGCGCAGGGTCTCGACGTGAAGATCATCGAATTCACCGACTGGAATACGCCGAACGCGGCACTCGCGAACAAGGACATCGACGTCAACTACTTCCAGCACATCCCGTTTCTCGAGAACGCGAAGAAGCAGGGCGGCTACGACTTCGTCGCGATCGCGCCCGGCACGATCATGAAGATCGGCCTCTATTCGAAGAAGGTGAAAAGCTTCGGCGAGCTCAAGGACGGCGCGAAGGTCGCGATCGCGAACGATCCGGTCAACGGCGGCCGCGGCTTGCTGCTGCTGCAGCGCGCGGGGCTCATCACGCTGAAACCGGGCGTCGACTATCGCGCGACCACGCGCGACATCGTCGCGAACCCGAAGCATCTGAAGATCGTGCAGCTCGAGGCGTCGCAGCTCGCGCGTTCGCTCGACGACGTCGATCTCGCGCAGGGCTATCCGAGCTTCATCAAGCTTGCCGGCACGACGGACCCGAACAGCGCGCTGCTGTTCGACGGCACCGAGAACAAGAACTTCGCGATTCAGTGGGTCGTGCGGCCCGACAGCGTGAACGATCCGCGTATCCGCAAGTTCATCGGGATCTACCAGCATTCGCCGGCGGTGCGCAAGGCGCTCGATAACGCGTTCGGCTCGCTGTACGCGGTCGCATGGTGACGGAGGCGCATATGGCGAATCGCAAGAAGATCCTGCTCAACGCGTTCAACATGAACTGCGTCGGGCACATCAATCACGGGCTGTGGACGCATCCGCGCGACCGCTCCGCGCATTACACCGATCTGGACTACTGGACCGATCTCGCGAAGACGCTCGAGCGCGGCAAGTTCGACGGCATCTTTCTCGCGGACATCGTCGGCGTGTACGACGTGTTCGGCGGCGGCCCCGAGGTCGCGCTGCGCGAATCGGTGCAGGTGCCGGTCAACGATCCGCTGCTGCTCGTGCCGGCGATGGCGCAGGTCACGCGGCATCTCGGCTTCGGCGTGACCTCGAATCTCACGTACGAGCCGCCTTATCTGTTCGCGCGCCGGATGTCGACGCTCGATCATCTGACCAAAGGCCGCATCGGCTGGAACATCGTGACCGGTTATCTCGACAGCGCCGCGCGCGGGATGGGGCTGGCGCGACAGATCGGCCACGACGACCGCTACGAGCGCGCGGACGACTATATGGACGTCGTCTACAAGCTGTGGGAGCAGAGCTGGGACGACGACGCGGTGATCCGCGACGCGCGCGCACGCGTGTTCGCGCGGCCCGACAAGGTGCGGCGCGTGAAGCACGACGGGCCGTTCTATTCGATCGACGCGATCCATCTGAGCGAGCCGTCGCCGCAGCGCACGCCGGTGCTCTATCAGGCCGGATCGTCCGCGCGCGGCGTCGAGTTCGCAGGCCGTCATGCGGAGTGCGTGTTCGTCAACGGCCAGAGCAAGGCCGCGGCGCGCGCGGCGGCGCTCGACATCCGCGCGGCGGCCGCGCGGCAGGGCCGCGATCCGGCATCGATCCGCATCTTCGCGGGCGTGAGCGTCGTCACGGCCGAGACCGAACGGCTCGCGCGCGAGAAGTTCGACGAGTACCGGCGCTATGCGAGCCCGGAAGCGGGACTCGCGCATTTCGCGAGCTCGACCGGCATCGACTTCGCGAAGTACGGCCTCGACGAGCCGATCTCGTATGTGAAGACCGACTCGATCCAGTCGGCCGTCGACGCGATCTCGCGCAAGAGCACGAGCGGCGCGTGGACCGTGCGCCGCATGCTCGAGCAGATGTCGCTCGGCGGCCGCTATGCGCCGATCGTCGGTTCGCCGTCGCAGGTCGCCGACGAGCTGCAGTCGTGGATCGACGAGACCGGCATCGACGGCTTCAACCTGACGCGCACGGTGATGCCTGAATCGTTCGAGGATTTCGTCGACTGGGTCGTGCCCGAGCTGCAGAACCGCGGCGTCTACAAGGAAGACTACGATCCCGCGCCGACGCTGCGCCAAAAGCTGTTCGGCGCGGGCGCGCGGCTGCCGGCGTGGCATACGGGCGCGCAGCACCGGCCGGCCGCCGCGCGCGAATCCGCGCATGCATGACGATCACGGGAGCAAGCGATGACGCATTGGTTCGATACGCTGGGATTCATCGATGCAGCGGCCGCGCAGGCCGGCGCGCACGCCCAGGCGCGCGTGCAGTCGGCTGAGGCGACGAGCGGCGCGGCCGTCTCGCTCGAGCACGTCGGCAAGGTATTTGCCTCGCCGCGCGGGCAGGCCGCCGCGCTGCGTGACGTGACGCTCGACGTGCGGCGCGGCGAGGTGTTCGGCATCATCGGCCGCAGCGGCGCCGGCAAATCGACGCTGCTGCGGCTGATGAACGGGCTCGAGCGCCCGAGTTCGGGGCGCGTGCGCGTGCAGGGCGTCGACGTCGGCACGCTCGACGAGGACGGCCTCGTCGCGCTGCGCCGCCGGACCGGGATGGTGTTTCAGCACTTCAACCTGCTGTCCGCGAAGACGGTATTCGAGAACGTCGCGCTGCCGCTGAAGATCGCCGGCGTGCCGAAGGCCGACCGCACGCGCAAGGCCGAAGCCCTGCTCGAACTGGTCGGGCTTGCCGCGAAGCGCGACGCCTATCCGGCGAGCCTGTCGGGCGGCCAGAAGCAGCGCGTCGGCATTGCGCGCGCGCTGGTGCACGACCCCGAGGTGCTGCTGTGCGACGAAGCGACGTCGGCGCTCGATCCCGAAACCACGCAGTCGATTCTCGCGCTGCTGGCGGACATCAACCGCCGCCTCGGGCTGACGATCGTGCTGATCACGCATGAAATGGAGGTGATCCGCGCGGTGTGCGACACGGTCGCGGTGATCGAGCAGGGCGAAGTCGTCGAGACGGGCCCGGTATGGCGCGTGTTCGGCAATCCGCAGCACGGCGCGACGCGCGCGCTGCTCAGCACGCTCGTGCACGACCTGCCGGCCGAACTCGCGGCGCGCGTGCAGCCGCTGCACGACGAGGCCGCGCTGCCCGACGGCGCGCAGATCGTGCTCGACGTCCGCTATACGGGCGAGAGCGGCGGCGAGCCTGACGTCGGCGCGCTCGCGGCGGCGCTCGGTGGTTCCGTGCGGTTCCTGCACGGCGGCATCGAACGCATCCAGGGCCATGCGCAGGGGCGTCTCGTGATCGCCGCGACGCCGCGTGCGGATGACGCCGGCCCGTCGGCGGCACACGCCGGCGCGGTCGCCGCGCTGCTCGAACGCGCGCGCCGGCATGCGAATCACGCGGAGGTGCTCGGCTATGTTTGAACTGTGGTGGCCCGAGCTGCTCGACGCGATCCGCGACACGCTGTCGATGGTCGCCGCGTCGGCCGCGATCGCCGCGCTGCTCGGCATTCCGCTCGCGGTGATCCTCGTGACGACCGCGCCCGGCGGCATCTACGAACGGCGCGGCGTCAACGCCGTACTCGGCGCGCTCGTAAACGTGTTCCGTTCGACGCCGTTCATCATCCTGCTGGTTGCGCTGCTGCCGTTTACGCGCGTGCTGATCGGCACGACGATCGGCGTGTGGGCGGCCGTCGTACCGCTGTCGATCGCCGCGATTCCGTTCTTCGCGCGGATCGCCGAAGTGAGCCTGCGCGAAGTCGATCGCGGGCTCATCGAAGCCGCGCTCGCGATGGGCGCGAAGCGGCGTCACATCGTGTGGCACGTGCTGTTGCCCGAAGCGCTGCCCGGCATGCTCGGCGGCTTCACGATCACCGTCGTCGCGTTGATCGGTTCGACCGCGATGGCCGGCGCCGTCGGCGCGGGCGGGCTCGGCGATCTGGCGATCCGCTACGGCTACCAGCGTTTCGACACCGCCGTGATGGCGACCGTGATCGTGATCCTGATCGCGCTCGTCTCGGCCGTGCAATTCACGGGCGACCGCCTGGTCCGACGCGTGACCCGGCGCGCTTGAACGGCGCCGCGCGCGCCTGCCCGCTTCATCAACGATCCTGAGAGACCGAATCATCATGACTTTGCCCATCGGCGCACCGCGCGAATGGAACGGACAATTCGAGGAAGCGCTATTCGTCGACGTCGCGCGACGTCATCGTCCCGACTTCCCGGACAAGCTCGCGGCGCCGCCGCGCGAGCCGCGCACAGCGGACGAAGTGGCCGCCGTCGCCGACTACTACACGAAGATGGCGTCGCACGACCTGTTCATCGTGCAGGTCGTCGCGAAGGCGATCGATACGCTGTTTCGCGACGATCCGCACTTTCAGCTGATCCTGTCGCGCCAGCTCGGCGACGACGGCGCGCATGCAGCGCTCGGCCGCGAACGCGTGACCGAGCTGACCGGTCGCGATCCGCTGCCGGACGTCGACCGGCTCGTCGCCGCGCACTGGGCGCGCATCGGCGATCTCGCGGTGCGCGACCTCGCCGGCTTTCTCGCCTTCGAATGGCATTACGAGCTGCACATCCTCGCGAAGCTGTGGATTCAGCGCAAGACCGGCCGCATCGCGGACGGCGCGATGCGCGAGCACGGCGAGAACCGGATCCGGCCGGACGAGGAATGGCATCGCGTACAGATTGTCAACTGGTGGTTCGCGACGCTGGCCGCGCTGCCTGCGGCGGAGCGCGATGCGCTGATCGATCGCGTGATCGCGGCCGACGAGCAGATGCAGGCGCGCCTCGACGGCTATCTGCACGACGAATACGCGCACACCGCGCACGTGTTCGGCGCCGATATCGCCGACTACCGCGCGATCTACGACGACTGGCGGCGCGAAATGCTGTCGCGGCTGACGGGCCGTCGTCTCGACGCGCTCGTGCCGTTGTCGCGCGATAGCGTCGGTCAGGAACACGATCGGGAAGTCGTCGCATGAACGATCCACGCGGCCCGGCGACGCTTGCGCGCGACGACGATTCGTCCGCGCTCGACCGCGATGCGCTCGCACGCACGATCGACGCGTTGCGCGACACGGCGGCCGTACGCGACCGCGCGGGCGGGCATGCGGCGCGCGAGAAGCAGTGGCTCGCCGACGCCGGCTTGCTGACGCTCGCGGTGCCGCGCGCATTCGGCGGGCGCGGCGCCGAATGGCCCGCGATCTACGATGCGATTCGGCAGATCGCGCGCGTCGACAGCGCGCTCGCGCATCTGGTCGGGTTCCAGTGCCTGCAGGTCGTCAGCATCGACGTGTGGGGCAACGCCGCGCAGCGCGAACGCTATCTGCGCGGCACGGTCGAGCATCGCTGGTGGTGGGGCAATGCCGTCAATCCGCTCGACACGCGGCTCGTCGCGACCGCGACGCCCGACGGCGGCTACCGGCTCGACGGCGTGAAGGGGTTTTGCTCGGGCACGCGCGGCTCGCAGCGCATGACGGTGTCCGCGCACGATCGCGACACCGGGCGCACCGTGTTCGGCGTCGTGCCGACCGATCGCGACGGCATCACCGTCAACGACGATTGGGATCCGATCGGGCAGCGTCAGACCGACAGCGGCAGCGTGCGTTTCGACGCGGTGACGCTCGCGCCCGACGAAGTGCTGCACCGCTCCGAGTCGCCGCCGACGCCGCGTGCGACGCTGCGCACGCTGGTGTCGCAGCTCGTGCTGACGAACCTGTTCGTCGGGCTCGCCGAAGGCGCGCTCGAGGCCGCACGCGATTACGTGCGGCAGCATGGGCGGCCGTGGATTCACGCGGACGTCGCGCATGCGAGCGACGATCCGTATACGCTGCAGCGTTTCGGCGACATGCGCGTGCAGGCAGTGGCTGCGGCATCGCTTGCCGACCGCGCGGCACGTGCGCTGCAGCATGCATGGGTGCAGCACGACACGCTGAGTGCCGATGCGCGTGCGGAAGTCGCGCTCGCCGTATCGGAAGCGAAGATCGTCGCGCAGCGTGCGGCGCTCGCGAACGGCGAAGCGTTGTTCGACGCATGCGGCGCCCGCGCGACGGGCGCGTCGCTCGCGCTCGACCGCTTCTGGCGCAACGCGCGTACGCATACGCTGCACGATCCGCTCGACTATCGGCTGCGGGACGTCGGCCGGTTCGCGCTGACGGGCACGCTGCCGCAGGCGTCGCTCTATACGTGACGACACGATCGACGCCGTCGCGCGCGCGTCAGGTCGCGGGGAGGGCGTCGGCCAGTGTGCGCATCGAGTCGGCCGTCTGCGCGTTCGCCGGGAAAAACGCCTCGATTGCCAGTTCCGACAGCGTCACGTCGACCGGCGTGCCGAACACGGTCGTCGTGCTGAAGAACGTCAGTTCGCCGGCCGCGGTGCGCAGGCGCAGCGGCACCGCGATATCGGCATAGTCGGTGCGCGTGTGCGTCTCGTCGGGCTGGCCGGGCGGCGCCGGATACGCGGCGAGTTCGTCGCGCAGCGTATGCAGCGTGCGATCGCCGCTCGCGTCGATCTGCCGTTGCAGGCGATGCAGGATGTGCGCGCGCCATTCCTGCCAATTGACGATCTGCGACGCGAGACCATCCGGATGAAGACTCAGCCGCAGGACATTGACGGGCGGCTGCAGCAATGCCGGATCGGCCTGCGCGACCAGCGCGCCGAGCATGCGGTTCGCGGCCAGCAGCGTCCAGTGACGATCGACCGCGAGCGCCGGATACGGCTCGTGACCGCGCAGCACCGCTTCGACCGCATGGCGTGCGGCGTCGAGCTGCGGATCGGAGAACGGCCGCTCGCGAAACAGCGGCGCGTAGCCGGCCGCGACGAGCAGTGCGTTGCGTTCGCGCAGCGGCACGTCGAGACGCTCGGCCAGATGCAGCACCATCTCGCGGCTCGGCTGCGCGCGGCCCGATTCGACGAAGCTCAGATGGCGCGCGGACACGTCGGCTTCGAGCGCGAGCGCCATCTGGCTCAGGCGGCGCCGTTGACGCCACGTGCGCAGCAGCGGGCCGACGCCGGACGCGCGGCCGGCGGACGAGGGGATCGAGTGGAGGGCGGCGGTCGGGTTCATGCATCGGATGATAAGCAATCCGGTGCGCGGCGGGCATTACCTGCGAGGTAAGCGTCGCGGTGCAGGGCGGGCGGTTCGGTGCGTGGCGTGCGGGCGACGGCCGAGCGAAGGTTTAGCGGCGGCGGCGGGCCGGCGGGCCCGCCGCCTGACGCGACGCGCGCTCAGGCCGCCCGATGGCGCAACTCGACGCGCCGGATGTCCTTCACGATCACGAGATAGCTGAACACGGTGACGAGCGCGTTCAGGCCGACGAACACGAGCGCGCCGTTGAACGAGCCGCTCGCGCCGACGAGGTAGCCGATCGCGATCGGTGCCACGATGCCGGCCGTGTTGCCGAACATGTTGAACAGGCTGCCCGACAGGCCGATCGCCTCTTTCGGCGCGGTATCCGCGACCACCGCCCAGCCGAGCGAGCCGATCCCCTTGCCGAAGAACGACACGGCCATCAGCACGATCACGAGCGCTTCGCTGTCGACGTAGTTGCAGCCGATGATCGCCATCGACAGCAGCATCCCGCCGACGATCGGGATCTTGCGCGCGAGCGTCAGCGACACGCCGCGGCGGATCAGCGCGTCCGACAGCATCCCGCCGAGCACGCCGCCGAGGAAGCCGCAGATCGCCGGCAGCGACGTCATGAAGCCGGCCTTCAGCAGCGACATCCCGCGTGCCTGCACGAGGTAGATCGGAAACCACGTGAGGAAGAAGTAGGTCAGCACGTTCACGCAGTACTGACCGATATAGACACCGATCAGCATCCGGTTCGACAGCAGCTGGCGCACGTAGTACCAGCCGGCGACGCGCGAGCCTTCGGTGCGCGTGCCGTCGCGGCGCGCGGCCGCGCGTACGACGCCGCCGCCCTGCTCGATATGCTCGAGCTCCGCGCGGTTCACGGCCGGATGGTCGGCCGGGTCCTTCACGACGCGCAGCCACAGCAGCGCGAGCGCGATGCCGGCGAGGCCGAGCCACAGATAGACATGATGCCAGCCGTACGCGTGCGTGAGCCACGCCATCAGCGGCGAGAACACGACCGCCGCGAAATACTGCGCGGCGTTGAAGATTGCCGACGCGGTGCCGCGCTCGGCGGTCGGGAACCAGCTCGCGACGACCTTCGCGTTCGCCGGAAACGCGGGCGCCTCCGCGATGCCGACCGCGAAGCGCATCGCGAACAGCGCGACGACGGCGAATGCCGCGCTGCCGCCGAGGCCGATCGTGCTCTGCAGCAGCGTGAACGCCGACCACAGGAAGATGCTTGCCGCATACACGCGCCGCGCGCCGAACCGGTCGAGCAGCCAGCCGCTCGGCAATTGCGCGAGCACGTACGCCCAGCTGAACGCGGAGAAGATATAGCCCATCGTCACCGGATCGATGCCGAACGCCTGGCGGATCGGCGTGCCGGTGATCGACAGCGTCGCGCGGTCCGCATAGTTCAGCGTCGTGACGACGAACAGCATCGCCAGGATCCAGTAGCGCACCGCGGTTCGGCGTTCGGTGCGCGCGAGGTCGATCGGGAGGTCGCGAGAGCGAGTCTGATTCGTCACTTTAAATGTACGTCGTCATATGACATGGTGAGCAGTGTAGGGGCCGCATGCTGGCGTGCAAAGTTCGGGTTTCCCCTTGGTTATCCGACTGCTAGTCATCGTATCTCCGTGGTGCGCGTCATGCGATCGCGTGCGGCCCGCCTTTCGCAGGCCGGCTTCGGACGACAAGGAAAGCACGCCTACGTCGGCAGACATCGTATCTGTTGCGCTACAATGTTCGATCCCACCGAACCCACGGAGCACACCCATGCAACTGACAGGAGAGATGCTGATCGGCGCCGACGCGGTGACCGGCTCGGCCGGCACCTTGTACGCATTCGACCCGTCGAAGGACGCGCCGATCGATGTGCCGGCCTTCGGCATCGCGACGCAGGCCGACGTCGATCGCGCGTGCGAACTCGCGCGCGGCGCGTTCGACGCCTATCGCGCGCAGCCGCTCGCGGCGCGCGCGGCGTTTCTCGAGGCGATCGCCGACGAGATCGTCGCGCTCGGCGACGCGCTGATCGAGCGCGCCCACGCGGAAACGGGGCTGCCCGCCGCGCGGCTGCAGGGCGAACGCGCGCGCACCGTCGGCCAACTTCGTCTGTTTGCGCGCGTCGTGCGCGACGGCCGCTTTCTCGCCGCGTCGATCGATCCCGCGCAGCCGACGCGCACGCCGCTGCCGCGCTCGGACCTGCGGCTGCAGAAGATTCCGCTCGGCCCCGTCGCGGTGTTCGGCGCGAGCAATTTCCCGCTCGCGTTTTCGGTCGCGGGCGGCGACACCGCGTCGGCGCTGGCGGCCGGCTGCCCGGTGATCGTGAAGGGACACGAGGCACACCTCGGCACGTCGGAACTCGTCGGCCGCGCGATCCGCGCGGCGGTCGAGAAGTGCGGGATGCCGGCCGGCGTGTTTTCGCTGCTGGTCGGGCCGGGCCGCGTGGTCGGCACGGCGCTCGTCAACCATCCGGCGATTCAGGCGGTTGGCTTCACCGGCTCGCGGCAAGGCGGCATGGCGCTCGTGCAGCTCGCGAACGCGCGGCCGCAGCCGATTCCCGTCTACGCGGAAATGAGCAGCATCAACCCCGTCGTGCTGTTCCCGGCCGCGCTCGCCGCGCGCGGCGACGCGATCGCGACCGGCTTCGTCGAATCGCTGACGCTCGGCGTCGGCCAGTTCTGTACGAACCCGGGCCTCGTGCTCGCGATCGACGGCCCCGAGCTCGATCGCTTCGAGGCGGCCGCCGCGCAGGCGCTCGCGAAGAAGCCGGCCGGCGTGATGCTGACGCGCGGCATCGCGGACGCGTATCGCAACGGCCGCGGCACGCTCGCCGCACTGCCGGGCGTGCGCGAGATCGGCGCGGGCGAACCGGCGCAGACCGAATGCCAGGCGGGCGGCGCGCTGTACGAAGTCGGCGCGCAGGCGTTCCTGTCGGAGCCGGCGTTCGGTCACGAGGTGTTCGGGCCGTCGTCGCTGATCGTGCGTTGCCGCGACTTCGACGAGGTCGCGCGCGTGCTCGACGCGCTCGAAGGCCAGCTCACGGCCACGCTGCAGATGGACGCCGACGACAAGCCGCTCGCGCGCCGTCTGCTGCCGATCCTCGAACGCAAGGCCGGTCGTCTGCTCGTGAACGGTTTCCCGACCGGCGTCGAGGTGTGCGACGCGATGGTGCACGGCGGCCCGTTCCCGGCGACGTCGAACGCGGCGTTCACGTCGGTCGGCGCGACCGCGATCGACCGCTTCCTGCGGCCGGTGTGCTATCAGGACTTCCCGGACGATCTGCTGCCCGAAGCGCTGCAGCAGGACAATCCGCTTTCGATTCCGCGGCTGCGGGACGGGAAGGCGGAGTGATGGGCTGAACGCGTCGTTTCGGTGGGCGGTCGGCCGCCGGAATGACGGCGGGAAATGAGGAGGCGGAATCGGCCCGGCGGTCGGTTCCGCTTTTTTATCGTCGAGAGCGGCGCGTTGCGCGAGTTCGGCGGGGTGGCCGGCGTTGGCCGTGCGGCGATTGGCGGCCAGCCGATTTCCCAGCGACAACGGCACGTTCGCAAACTGTACGACGCGTCGCCGATCATCCGATTCCGCGAACCGCTTCAGCCGATCACGGCTCGGCGAACCTTGTGCAAAGCATCGCCGAGCGCATCCAGCGACAGCGAACCGAGCGCCAAGCGAAGGGCATGACGCGTATTCGGCGTGGTCGAGAACGGCTCGGCCGTGGTCACGAGTACACCGTCACGTTCGAGATCGGCCGCGACGCGATCGGCGCGCAGGTCGTCGGGCAATTCGAGCCACAGGTAATAGGACGTCGGGTGCGCGACGATCGATCCGCCGCGTAGAATGCGGCGCGCGAGCGTCTGTCTGCGCCGCGCATCTTTGCGCTTTCGCTCCTCGAGCGTGTCGACCATCCCGCTTTCGATCCACTGGCACGCCAGTGCAACGGTGAGCGACGGCGTGTTCCATGTCGATACGCGGATCGCGCGCTCGAGTGGCGGTATCAGGCGCGCCGGCGCCGCAACGAAGCCCACCCTCAATCCCGATGCGACGCTTTTCGACAGCCCCGATACGTAGACCGTCCGCTCGGGCGCATACGTGAAAACCGGCTTCGGCGCGGGCTCGGCGAGGAACGCGTAGGCGCCGTCCTCGATGACGAGAAAGTCGTGACGTTCGGCGAGTTCGGCGAGGCGAATCCGGTCCGGTTCGCTCATCACCCAGCCGAGCGGATTGTGCAGCGTGGGCATCGTATAGAGTGCGCGCACGGGGCGTCGCCGGCAGAGTGCGTCGAGCCGATCCAGATCCGGGCCGCCGCCCACGCATGACGGCAGCGGCGCGAGGTCGAGCCGGTGCAGTTGCGCCAGCGCTTTCATGCCGGGGTAGGTCAGCGCGTCGATGGCCAGAATGTCGCCGGGCTGCAGTAGCGCCATGACTGTCACGGCGAGCCCCTGCTGCGCGCCGTTGACGATCAGCACCTGTTCGCCGGGCACGCGGATGTCGCGATTGCGCAAATGTTTGGCGACGGTTTGCCGTTCATGCCTGCGTCCCCCTTGCGGCGCGGAATGCAGCAGTGCATCGAGATCGCCCGACGCGGCGAGCGTGCGCAACCCCGTGCGGAGCAACTCGACCTGCCCGGGCAGCGACGGATAGTTGAAGGTCAGATCGATCGTTCCGGAGCACGCCGGATTTTGCTCGAGCCCGAGTCCGCGCGGCAACGACGTATCGCGCACGAAGGTGCCTCTTCCCACTTCGCCGACTACGAGCCCCATCGCTTCGAGTTCGCCGTACACGCGCGACGCGGTCGCCAGCGCGACGCCGTGCTGCTTCATCAGTGCGCGGATCGTGGGGAGCTGCGTGCCGGGCGGCAGCGTGCCTGCACGTATGTGGCCGACCAGATCGTCGACGATGGATTTGTAGCGAGGTTCGGCCATCGATGTATCTAGAACAATTTTTTGTTTGTATCGCCTGCAGAGATTACGCTGGGATCTTCACTCACGCAAACGGCCGCCAGCATGATCGACACCTCGACCTTATTGATCTTCTCCGGCGCGGTGATGGCGCTGCTTTTGTCTCCGGGGCCGAACATGGCGTTCGTGATGGCGCACGGCATGGCCTACGGGCTCGGCGGCGGCGCGGCTGCGGCGCTCGGTATCGGCGTCGCCGACCTGATCCTCACGCTGCTGACGGCGACCGGCGTGACGGCGATGGTCGCCGCCTGGCCGCCGTCGTTCGACGTGATCCGCTATGCCGGTGCGGCTTATCTGCTGTGGATGGCCTACAAGGCTATGCGTCGACCGGGTGAGCTGGGCCAGGTCGCCGCTTCCCAGGCGACGCTGCGCTCCGTGTTCGTGCGTGCGATGCTCAACAGCCTGCTGAATCCGAAGGCGCTGCTGTTCTTCATGGTTTTTCTGCCGCAGTTCGCGGATCCCGGCAAAGGCGCGGTGGGCCACCAGTTGATCGTGCTCGGTTGTGTGCTGACGGCGATCAGTACGGTGTTTCACACGCTGCTCGGCAGTGTCGGCGGTTCGGTGCGCCGCTTTCTGTGCCGCCATGCGCGCGCGGCGAAACTGCAGTCTCGCGGATTGGCGGCGTTGCTCGTGCTGCTGGCCGTGCGGCTGGCCGTGATGTCTCGTCCCGTCTGAGCGGTAGACGGCGTGTCGTACTCGCAACGTATGGAGAATCCTCGATGTACATCGCAGCGTTCATCTACAAGCCCGGTGAAGTCGACGAGGAGTTCCACCGGCTGAGCGCCATCATCGATGGCATCGCGGCGAGTTTGCCGGGCTTCGTCGGCGCGGAATCCTGGCGATCGGCCGACGGGCGGCTCGTGAATGCCAGCTACTACTGGCGTGACGAAGCGTCGCTGAAGGCATTTGCGTCCGCGCCGCAGCATCTCGATGCGAAACGACAATTCCGCAAGTGGTACGGCGGGTATCGCGTCGTCATTTCGAAGGTTGAGCGGGCGTATGGAGACGGGACGGTCGAGCACTTTGTGCAGGACTCGCGGAGGTTGGGAGGGCGGTGATGGGTGGGGGCGGCGCCGTCGTTGAGGCGCCGCGTTCATCCTCGGGGTGCGCACTTTGGAAGAGGGGCGGCTGCGTGATGCGGGGCAAACGGACAGGTTGGACAACCGATGTTTGCGCGCGATCTGGCGAGCGACCGGGGAAAGCCGGCACAGCTAGCGTTTCGGGAGTTGACGCTGGTGGCTTTCGACCAAAAGTGAACGTTCGCAATCTGATCATGGGAGACCGCAACGGATCCGTAACGGGCCATTCGATGTTGCCTCGCCGGTCCGCCGTAACAGCAGCAGCGCGTGCCGGCGCGTTAGTGATTGCGCATCAGTTCCACCACGAAGTCCAGAAAAGCGCGGGTCTTTGCCGGCACGTGGTGCCGGGATGCGTAGTAGACGTATAACGGATACCGTTCGTCTACCCATTCGGGAAAGAGATTGATCAACCGCCCGTCGGCAATCAGGGGCTCGGCACCGAGCAGCAACATCTGCGCAATCCCGGAACCGGCGAGACATGCGTTAAGCAGAGCGCCCGGGTCGTTGACCGTGAGTCGTCCCTGAGTGTTCACCACAATGCGTTTTCGTTTGCGATGGAATTCCCACTGGAACGGCTTGCCAGTCTCCGGGTTTCGAAATTCGAGGCATCTGTGGTGTCGACCTTCCAGGTCCTCGGGTTTTGCCGGCCGTCCCCAACGTGCAACGTACGACGGTGCTGCAACTGTCACGATGCGGGAGTCGAGCAGCTTTCTCGCGATCAGGGTAGAGGCTTTCGGTTCGCCGAATCTAACGGCGAGGTCGAAGCCGTCCATGACGAGGTCGCCAAGACTGTCCCGCGCGATGAACTCGATTTCGAGTTCCGGGTGTGTGTCCATGAACGCATCGAGTGGCTGCCCGAGAACGGTCCGGTAGACGACAGGATCCAGATTGATTCTCAGCTTTCCACGCACAGCCGACGCGCCACCCGCCGCAGCGGCCGCCGCTTCCTCAAGGCCGGCCAGATGGGGCATGACCTGCTCGTAAAAGCGGCGGCCCTCTTCAGTCAGGGCGACAGAGCGCGTTGTCCGGTTGAAGAGCCGGATGTTCAACCTCTTTTCCAGCCGCGCAATCGCGCGACTGACGCCCGGCGGCGTCATTCCTATCACCTCCGCAGCGCCCACAAAGGTCCCCGCATCCACTACGGCGGCGAACACGCTAATGCTGCCGGAAAGTTTCTCGCTACTGGATCTCATGGTTGCTCAAGTTAATACGGTTGGCGGAGCGCGATCGACCGCGTGAAGGCGAACGCTGCGCCGCGCAGCAGTGCTGGCGGGGTCCGTTGATCATGCCAAATTGATGATCCATTGTCACTTATATGATGACTTCCATGTCATTTTGTTTTGTTTGGTGCTTGTCCAGAATACGTCTCGCCGACGCATTCGTTGGACATCCACGCAAACCGGTCGCGGCCCGGTTTTTCGCCATCGCCGAGCACTGCAATGCCGCGATTCATTCATTCGGGAAGAAACCAAAATGGCAGGTCAAACAGATCGTCGCCGTCTCCTGAAGGGAGCATCGAGCCTGCTGGCGCTTGCGACGCTTGGTGGCGTTGTAAGCCGCGACGCGCAGGCGCCTTTCTACGATGCGGGCGTCGTGGACCTATACGGGGCGCTTCGAGCAGGCGTTTTACGACGGTTTGCGTCGCGTCTGAACGATTGACCGTCGGCACGCCAACACTGGATCAACCGATATCACCACACACGGAGAACGAGCAATGTATGCAATCACAGGAATCACCGGCAAGGTGGGCGGTGCACTGGCCCGCGAGTTGCTGGCTGCCGGTCAGCCGGTGCGCGCCGTCGTGCGCGATGCGACACGGGCAGAAGCTTGGGCAGAGCGAGGGTGCGAAATCGCGACGGCTTTCATGGAAGACTCTTCGTCGCTCGCCGCCGCATTCGAAGGCGCGACCGGCGTTTTCATCCTGCCGCCTTCGGAGTTCGATCCGGAGCCCGGGTTTCCCGAAGCGCGCACAGTGATTGACGCTGTGTCCGCCGCACTCCTGAAGGCGCGACCCGGTAAGGTCGTCTGCCTCTCGACGATCGGCGCGCAGGCCGACGAGGTCAACCTGCTCACTCAACGCACGCTGATGGAGCAGGCGCTGCGCGAGATGCCGATGCCCGTGACGTTCCTGCGCCCAGGCTGGTTCATGGAGAACGCCGCATGGGATGTTGCGTCTGCAAGCGACGATGGCGTGATTGCCAGTTACCTGCAGCCGCTCGACAAGCCGGTGCCGATGGTCGCCACTGCGGACGTAGGCCAGGTTGCCGCCGACCTGCTTCGGCAAACTTGGTACGGCGTGCGCGTCGTCGAGCTTGAAGGTCCACGCCGGGTAAGTCCTAACGATCTCGCAGCGGCTTTCGCCAGTGTGTTGCATCGTCAGGTACGCGCGGAAGTCGTCGAACGGCACACGTGGGAAGCGCTGTTCCGCACGCAGGGCATGAAGCATCCTCTACCTCGCATGCGCATGCTGGATGGCTTCAACGAAGGCTGGATCTGTTTCGAAAGTAATTCTGACGAAATCTTGCGCGGGCACGTCGAACTGGAGACTGTTGTCGGCGAGCTTGTGTCACGTCGAATCTGATCGGAGCCGGTAGCGACGCGTGGACTCAGAGTCCCACTCTACCGAAGCACCAGGTTCTCGTTGATACAAGGAGTACACGATGGAATACGGCACGCTGGGCAGAACTGGTCTACGCGTTTCACGGTTGAGCCTCGGCGCAATGACGTTCGGTGCTGGCTCAGGCATCTGGGGCGATATTGCAGGCTTGGACCGCGATCAGGGCACCCGGCTTGTCGCGATGGCCGTGGAACGTGGCGTCAACCTGATCGACACGGCGGACGTCTATACGACCAACGCGATCGAGTCGCTGCACATGCAGCTTCGGAAGATCATCAAGGCGTGCGGCCACTTTTGGAAGCGCGCCATGACTCAGTTCGCGCTGCTTTACCCGGAACGATTCAACATTGGAATCTGAATCTCAACCCGCCTCACACACGGAATTCCGGATACCTCCGAGGGCGGCAGCTTTCGGCCGCGATCGGTCGTTGGACAGTCACTGACGAATCGCTGACAATCTAGCCACCCTGCAATGGCTGCCCGCGGCTACCGGAAGCGTATATGCGCTCAAACTTTCTGGTCTCCAATCGTACCGCCCAGTATCAAACGATCGCGCTGATCCTCATATCGATGTTCTGTTTCGCGATCGTCGACGCACTCGGCAAAGCCGTGGCGCTCGATTATCCGGCAAACGAAGTAACGTTCTTCCGCATGCTGTTCGGCATCGTGCCGGCCGTTCTCGTCAGTCTTCGTGGCGAGCCGTTGATCGCTCGTGTCAAGAATATCGATCTTCGCGGACAGACTACGCGCGCGCTGACGCTACTCGGCGCTTCCGGACTATTCTTCTCCGGCTTGCCTTACCTGCCGTTGAGCGAGGCCGTCGCAATCGTTTATTCGGAGGCGATCTTTGTCGTTATCCTTGCCCCGTTGCTCCTCGGGGAGCGCTTGATCGCGCGGAACGCAGTCGCAGCGTGCGTCGGCTTTATCGGCGTCATTCTGGTTGTCCGTCCACACGGTAGCTTGTCGACTTTCATCGGCCCGTGTCTGCTGCTGTTGAGCGCTGCGTGCGGCGCGCTTTCGATGATTCAGATTCGCAGGCTCAAGGTGAGCGACGACTCGAGCCTCACCGTGCTTTTCTTTACCACTTTCGGGACCGTCGTGACCGGTATTTCCCTATTGTTTGCGTGGCGGACACCGACACTCAGGGACCTGTTCATCATGGCGCTGCTCGCGATATTCGCCACTGCCGGCCAGCTTCTCTTTACGGTCGCAGTGAGGCGCGAAAACGCGGCGACACTCGCCCCTTACACCTACACAAGCATCATCTGGGCAACGCTTTTCGGATTCGTCGTATGGGGCGAGACGTTAGACCTCGTGCCGGTCCTCGGGATAATCGCAATCGTCGGAAGCTCGATCGCTGTTGCGATTCGGGAAGAGCCGCCTGAGGGGCCGGCGGTTTAGCCGATCGCCCAACCCACCTTCCCCCCACCCCCACTTTCCTCTACATTACCGAAGCCTCCCGGCCCCAAACCGCAAAGGCGAACCTGAGAGCTCACCCAAAAACAACGAGGGACCCGAACACATGAACATCAGCAAACGCGGCGACCACCTGTTCGCAACCGGCCTGCCGAAAACGATCGGCGACGTCGCCAAACTCGTCCGCACGCAGATCGGCGAATACAGCGAAGGGCGCGTACTGGCCGACGAACTGTTCGCGATGCAGCGCGAACTCGGCGGCAACGAATTCGACCTGACGATCAATCGCGGCCGGCCCTTCTCGGGCCACGATACCCACTCGCTGATTTTCGGCACGGTCGTCGACCGCTTCCGGCTCGACATGCAGGCGGTCGTGTTCGCGATGAAGCACCGCCGCAGCATCGACGCACGCGACGGCGCACAGCGAGGCGAAGCGCTCACGCAGGCGAACGCGCACCTCGCGACCGCGAAGCAGTACGCGCAGTTCACGGTCGGGCGGCTGTTCGATGCGGTCGTCGACCGCGACGTGCTGAAACAGATTCTGGATGCGACGTCGACCACGCGCGGGCGCGCGCCGGCCGAACAAAAGGGAATCGAGGAGGCGAAGCGCAAGCTGAGCGACGCGCGTTACCGGATCCTCGGCGCCATCGGGCGGATGTGACGGCCGCGCCGGCTCGTCGAGCCGCGCGGCATCGTCGATGCGAGCGGGCCGGCCGCCGCGCCGCGATGGCGCCGCCGCCGGCCGCGTCTTTTTACTGCGGGCCCATCTTCTTGATCAGCACATCGAGCTGCGCGACTTCTTCTTCGGTCAGATCGACGAGCGGCGCGCGCACCGGGCCCGCATCGTGGCCGACCAGCTTCGCGCCGGCCTTCACGATGCTGACCGCATAGCCCGCGCGGCGGTTGCGGATCTTCAGATACGGCAGGAAGAACTCGTCGATCAGGCGGCCGACGGTCGCGTGATCGTCCTTCGCGATCGCTTCGTAGAACGTCATCGCCGTCTTCGGGATGAAGTTGAACACGGCCGACGAATACACCGGCACGCCGAGCGCCTTGTACGCGGCCGCATAGACTTCGGCGGTCGGCAGGCCGCCGAGATACGCGAAGCGCTCGCCGAGGCGGCGGCGGATCGTGACCATGCTTTCGATGTCGCCGACGCCGTCCTTGAAGCCGATCAGGTTCGGGCAGCGATCGGCGAGGCGTTCGAGCATGTCCGCATTGAGCTTCGAATTCGCGCGGTTGTACACGACGACGCCGATCTTCAGCGCGCGGCAGACCTGCTCGACGTGCTCGGCAATCCCTTCCTGGCTCGCTTCGGTCAGATAGTGCGGCATCAGCAGCACGCCGCTCGCGCCGAGGCGCTCGGCTTCCTGCGCATATTCGATCGCGACGCGCGTCGCGCCGCCCGCACCGGCGAGGATCGGCACCTTGCCCTTGCAGGTTTCGGTCGCGACGCGGATCACGTCCGAATACTCGCGCTGCGTGAGCGAGAAGAATTCGCCGGTGCCGCCGGCGGCGAACAGCGCGCTCGCGCCATACGGCGCAAGCCATTCCAGACGCTCGGCGTACGTGGTCGGGCGGAAGCTGCCGTCGGCGTCGAAGTCCGTCAGCGGAAACGACAGCAGGCCGTGGGAAATGATCTGTTTGAGTTCTTGAGGTGAAGTCATGGTTGGGTCGTCCGTCTAGCGCGAGTGCTGGGTTCGTCGGGAACGGCATACGAGCCATAGTGGCGATGTCGTTGTATGTCATCGTACAACGCAAGAACAGGCGGCGCAAGCGGTTTGCTCGCCGGGGAATAGTAGGGTCTTTCCGGATAAGGGTTTACGAACTATGCGCGATGGGTGTTCAATGTCGTATGATGACTAACGATATGACTTGCCGCTTTCAGGAATTCCGATGACTGCATCCCCGCTCTACATCCGTGTGCATCCGGACGACAACGTCGCGATCGTCGTCAACGACGGCGGTCTGCCGGAGGGCGCGACGTTCGCCGACGGGCTGACGCTGCGCGAAGGCGTCCCGCAGGGCCACAAGGTCGCGCTGACCGATCTCGCGGCCGGCGATCCGATCGTGCGCTACAACGTCGTGATCGGCTACGCGCTGACCGACCTGCGGCGCGGCAGCTGGGTCAACGAGCGCACGATGCGCATGCCGGAGCCGCCGGGCCTCGACGACCTGCCGCTCGCGACGCGCCGCGCGCCGCCGCTGGCGCCGCTCGAAGGCTACACGTTCGAGGGCTTCCGCAATCCGGACGGCTCGGTCGGCACGCGCAACATCCTCGCGATTACGACGACGGTGCAGTGCGTGGCAGGCGTCGTCGAGCATGCAGTGAAGCGGATCAAGGCCGAACTGCTGCCGCGCTATCCGAACGTCGACGACGTCGTCGGCCTCGAGCACACGTACGGCTGCGGCGTCGCGATCGACGCGCCCGATGCCGACATCCCGATCCGCACGCTGCGCAACATCAGCCTGAATCCGAACTTCGGCGGCGAGGTGATGACGGTCAGCCTCGGCTGCGAGAAGCTGCAGCCGGACCGCCTGCTGCCGCCGGGCGCGATCCCGGTGGTCGCGGCCGAGGGCGAGCCCGACAACGGCGGCGTCGTGTGTCTGCAGGACGCCGCGCATGTCGGCTTCCAGTCGATGATCGATTCGATCATGACGATGGCCGAATCGCATCTCGAGCGGCTGAACCGCCGGCGTCGCGAGACGTGTCCGGCGTCGGATCTCGTCGTCGGCGTGCAGTGCGGCGGCAGCGATGCGTTCTCGGGGCTGACGGCCAATCCGGCGGTCGGCTTCGCGGCCGACCTGCTCGTGCGCGCCGGTGCGACGATCATGTTCTCCGAAGTGACCGAAGTGCGCGACGGCGTCGCGCAGCTGACGTCGCGCGCGGCGAACGAGGACGTCGCGCGCGAGATCATCCGCGAGATGGACTGGTACGACCGCTATCTGCAGCGCGGCCGCGTCGACCGCAGCGCGAACACGACGCCGGGCAACAAGAAGGGCGGCCTGTCGAATATCGTCGAGAAGGCGATGGGCTCGATCGTGAAATCGGGCAGCGCGCCGATCGCCGGCGTCGTGCGACCGGGCGAGCGTGCCCGGCAAAAGGGGCTGCTCTACACGGCGACGCCCGCGAGCGACTTCATCTGCGGCACGCTGCAGCTCGCGGCCGGCATGAACCTGCACGTGTTCACGACGGGCCGCGGCACGCCGTACGGGCTCGCGCAGGTGCCGGTGATCAAGGTCGCGACGCGCAGCGATCTCGCGCGCCGCTGGCACGACCTGATGGATCTCGACGCGGGCCGCATCGCGACCGGCGCGGCGACGATCGAGGACGTCGGCTGGGAGCTGTTCCACATGATGCTCGACGTCGCGAGCGGCAAGCGCCGCACGTGGGCCGAGCAATGGAAGCTCGCGAATGCGCTCGTGCTGTTCAATCCGGCGCCGGTGACCTGACGCGCGGCTATCTCGGTCGAACGATGCGGGCGCCTTCGGGCGCCCGTTGTCGTTTCGGGGCGCCGCGTCGTTCGTCGCGTGCCGTGTGCGCGCATCGCGAATCGCTTACCTCGCACGTAATCGACGGCCCGCGCGACGCCGGCGACGATAGCGACACGCGGACACGAAACGTTCGCGGCATCGTCTCTCATCCATCCGACCAGGAGTCTCGCATGAACACCACTGCCCAATCCGTCCATACCGACCTGATCGACCGCTACTTCGACGCGTGGAACGAGCCCGACGTCGCGCGCCGCCGCGCGCTGATCGACGCGACGTACGCGAGCGATGCCGCCTATCGCGATCCGCTGATGGCCGGCGACGGTCACGCGGGCATCGACACGATGATCGCGGCCGTGCAGGAGCGCTTTCCGGCATACCGCTTTCGCCGCACCACCGATGTCGACGGTTTCGGCCAGCACCTGCGCTTCTCATGGGCGCTCGAGGCGCCGGACGGTACCGCGATCGTGAAGGGCTCGGATTTCGGCACCGTCGATGCGTCGGGCCGCCTGAAGTCGATCACGGGCTTCATCGACGAAATGCCGGCTGCGGCGGCGTAACGCACATCGCGGCATGCGCAGCGGGCGCCGGGATCGGGTAACGTTATGCGGTTCGTTCCCGCTCCCGGAGCTCCCGACATGCTGAAGAACCTCGATCCGCTGCTGCACGCCGACATCCTCCACACGCTGCGCGCGATGGGCCACGGCGACGAAGTGGCGATCTGCGATGCGAATTTCCCGGCCGAATCGGTCGCACAGCATACGGTCGTCGGCCGCGCGCTGCGGATCGACGGCGCCGATTCCGCGCGCGTCGTGCGCGCGGTGTTGTCCGTGCTGCCGCTCGACACGTTCGTGGAGACGGCCGCGTGGCGCATGGAAGTCGTCGGCGATCCGGCCGCGCTGCCGCCGGTGCAACGCGAGGTGCAGGCCGAGATCGACCGTGCGGAAGGGCGCGCGGTGCCGCTCGCCGGCATCGACCGCTTCGCGTTCTACGAACGTGCGCAGCACGCGTACGCCGTGATCGTCACCGGCGAACTGCGCGGCTACGGCTGCTTCCTGTTCAAGAAAGGCGTGTTGTTGAGCGACGCCGGCTAAACACGCGCGGCGGGCCGTGCTGCACGCGGCCATGTAAAGTTTTGCTACAACTCTTGGACGACGCGCACGGACGCTCTATGCTGGCCCATTTGCCGCGCGCGCCGCAGCGCGCGGTGCCGAGCGGCCCGGCCGCGCTCGCGCGACCGGACGTACTGCATACGAGGAGAGAGGCATGACGCGTTCCGTCGATTCCGGCGTCATTTTTTTCGCACGCCTGGCGCTGGCGGCGTTGTTTCTGTGGGGCGGCGTGATGAAGCTGCTCGGTTACGGCGATTTCTTCGGCTATCTGCGCGGGCTGAACGTGCCGTATCCGCAGTTCGTCGCGCCGATCGTCGTCGCGATCGAAGCGCTCGGCGGTCTGCTGCTGATCGTCGGCTACCGCGTGAAGCCGCTCGCGCTGCTGATGGCGATCTACACGGTCGCGACCGCAATGGTCGGCCACAACTTCTGGGACGCGACCGATGCGGCGGTTCAGCACGACATGGTGATCCACTTCTGGAAAAACATCGCGATCGCGGGCGGCTTCCTGCTGCTGTTCGTGACGGGTGCGGGCGGCGCGAGCATCGACGGTTTGCGACGGCCGAGTTCGTCGTACGGCGGGCTGCGCTGATCCGCTCGCGCGGCGCCGGGTGCCGCGCGCTGCGTGCCGCACCACCGCACCACCGCGCCGCTGCGCCGCTGCGGCGGCGCAAAGACGAAAGGGCCGAATTCCGCCGCGTGCGGAATTCGGCCCTTCGTTCGTCGGGCGCCTGGGCGCGCTCAGCGCGCGGCCGTCACGTCCTTCGCATCCTTCGCGAACTGCACGGCGATCGCGCCGAGCACGCAGATCGCCGCGACATAGACGACCGGCGCCATCGGGTTCCACTTCATCATCAGCGACACGATCACCGGCGTCAGGCCGCCGAAGATCGCATACGCGACGTTGTACGAGAACGAGATGCCCGAGAAGCGCACGACCGGCGGGAAGCTCTTCACCATCACGAACGGCACGGCACCGATCGTGCCGACCGTGAAGCCCGCGATCCCGTAGTACAGCGGCAGCGTCGACGCGTCGGCGGCGACCTGCGCGAACAGCAGGTAGTAGCACGCGGCGAGCACGAGGCCGCCGATGCCGAGCACGCGCTTCGCGCCGAACCAGCCGGCGAGCGAGCCGGCGCTGATGCAGCCGGCCGTCAGGCACAGCGTCGCGACGCTGTTCGCGAACAGCGTGGTCGCGGGCGTCAGGTGGAACTGCTTCTGCAGCAGCGCGGGCGTCATCAGGATCACGACGACGATCGCCGCGGACAGCATCCACGTGAGCAGCATCGACACGATCACCGCGCGGCCGTGATCGCGCAGCACGGCCTTCAGCGGAATCTCGGCGGCAAGCGCCTTCTTCGCCTTCATCTCGGCGAACACCGGCGTTTCGTGCAGCCAGCGGCGCAGATACACGGAGAACAGCCCGAACACACCGCCGAGCAGGAACGGAATGCGCCACGCGAACGCGGCGACTTCGGCGGTCGAATAGCGGCTGTTCACGCCGGCGGCGACGAGCGAGCCGAGCAGGATGCCGGCCGTCAGCCCGGCGGTCAGCGTGCCGCACGCATAGCCGATGTGCCGCGACGGCACGTGCTCGGACACGAACACCCACGCGCCCGGCACTTCGCCGCCGACGGCCGCGCCCTGCAGAATGCGGAACAGCAGCAGGAGCACCGGCGCGAGGATGCCGATCGTGTCGTAGGTCGGCAGCAGGCCCATCAGCAGCGTCGGCACGGACATCAGCAGCACGCTGAGCGTAAACATCCGCTTGCGGCCGACGAGGTCGCCGAAGTGCGCCATGATCACGCCGCCGAGCGGACGCGCGAGATAGCCGGCCGCGAAGATGCCGAACGTCTGCAACTGGCGCAGCCAGTCGGGAATGTCGTGCGGGAAGAACAGCTGGCCGATCGCGGGCGCGAAGAACACGAAGATGATGAAGTCGTAGAACTCGAGCGCGCCGCCGAGCGCGGCGAGGCCAAGGGTTTTGTAGTCGCTGCGCGTGAGCGCGCGTTCGGCGGCGCGAGGCACGCCGCTCAGTTCGGAAGCTTGCATGGTCAGGACGATCGGTTTTCGAATGTAGTTGTCGGTGCTGCGTCTCCAGGGCCCGCTGTTGGCGTGAACAGGCGCACGGCCGCGGCCCGCGTCGTCGGAAGGTGTGCTGAGCGCCGGGTAGAGCACGGAACACGCGCCGCCGCACCGGGATGGGGCGCGGCGGGGACGATGCGTCAAACTGAGTGGGGGATTCTACAGGAGCGCGAAATGCGCGAGGCGGCGCGGTTCGAGGGCGGCCTCGACTGCGCCCGCGCCGCGCCGGGCGAGCGCGGCGCGCGACGGGCCTGCCGTGCGCGCGCCGTGACGACGGATGGCGTCCGCCTGCGTCAGTTGCCGGCGATCGTGTCGACCGGCTTGAACGCGCCGTGTTCGACGCGATAGATCGTGACGGGCGCGTCCTTCAGGTCGCCTTTCGCGTCGTACGCGATGCGATCGGCCGACACGCCCTTGATCGACACCTTGCCGAGATACGGCGTGTAGACCTTCGGATCGGTCGAGTTCGCGTTCTTCATCGCGGTCAGCAGCGCCATCGTGCCGTCGTACGAGTACGGCGAGTAGGTGATCACGTCTTCGTTGAAGCGTGCCTTGTAGCGCGCCGCGTAGCCGGCGAAGCCCGGCATCTTTTCTTTCGGCAGCCCGCCCATGTAGACGATCGCGCCTTCGGCCGCGTCGCCGCCGACCTTCAGGAACGTCGGCGAGCGCGACATTTCGCCGGTCACGAACGCCGACTTCATCCCGAGCTGACGCATCTTGCGGATCATCGGCGACGATTGCGCATCGCCGCCGCCGTAGAACACCGCGTCCGGATTGATGCCCTTCAGGTTCGTCAGGATCGCGGAGAAATCGAGCGCCTTGTCGTTCGTGAAGTCGCGCTTCACGATCGTGCCGCCCGCGGCCTGCACGGCCTTCGCGAATTCGTCGGCGATGCCCTGGCCGTATGCGGTGCGGTCGTCGATGATCGCGATGCGCTTGAAGTGCAGGTTCTTCACGGCGTACGTGCCGACGATGCGGCCCGCCTGCGCGTCGCTCGTCAGCAGCCGGTACGTGGTCTTGTAGCCGCGCGCCGTGTATTGCGGCGACGTCGCCATCGAGATCTGCGGCAGGCCCGCGCGATCGTAGAGATCCGACGCCGGAATGCTCGTGCCCGAGTTGAAGTGGCCGATGATGCCGCGCACGTTGTTGTCGATCAGGCGCTGCGCGACCGTCGTGCCGGTGCGCGGGTCGGCCTGGTCGTCCTGCGAGTCGAGCTGGAACGTGACGGGCTTGCCGCCGATCGTCGGATTGGTCGCATTGAAGTCGGCGATCGCGAGCTGCACGCCTTTCTGCATGTCGGTGCCGTAGTTCGACTGCGGGCCGGTCAGCGGCGCGGCGAAACCGATCTTGACGACGTCGGCGGCGATGGCGTGCGCGCCGGACAATGCGCAGGCGGCAGCCAGCGCGACGTGCGATACCTTCAGCTTCACTTTCACTTCCCCTTGATGGCGTGGTTGGGCCGCCGCCGGCCGTCGGGCCTGCGGCGGTCAGCGGGCGCGGGACGCGGGCGGCCGGACTGGCCGGAAGCCGCGCGCGCGTCGCGCACCGGATGTCGCGAGTGTCGACCGCTATGCCGGAATCGGCGTGCCGGGCTTTCCGTGCGGGCGTACCGGACGGCGCGCCGCGGCGGCGACCGGTTGTCGTCTCGTGACTGTGCAGCGAAGTCTAGGTAGCGAAAATGCGCACGTCTTGCGCGTTCGGTGCGCGGGCCGCGACGATTTCGGCATATCGTCGATTACCCTGATATATGCGCAAATCGTCATCCGGCGTGCGTAATCCGGCCAAGACGCGGCGCGCCGGGCTTTCTACGATGGCGGCCTGCCGCGGCGCGGCACGCGTCGGCACCGTCGTGGCCGCATGCGTCCAGTGCCGCGGCGGGTTGCGTGCGCCGCGCGCGGCAGCCCGCGCCGACCGTCGCACGCCACGCTGCGCGCACGCGCGCGCCGTCGGCTCGCGATGCATTACGCGCGCACTTCTATAATCGTCGCCATCGCCTACTTGTTTCACGGATGCCGGGATGACGCCCACGCTTGCCGTACCGCCTCACAGCCTGTCCGATACGTTGCGGTATCGGACCGACAACGCCGATCTCGGCGCGATGCTCGCGCACTTTCGCCTGCTCGAGCCGGTGTTCGACGCGCTGCCCGACGTCGCGTTCTTCGTGAAGGACGCCAACGGCCGCTACGCGCTCGTCAATCGCACGCTGGCGCTGCGCTGCGGCTACAAGGACAAGCGCGACCTGCTCGGCAAGACGACCGACGAAGTCTTTCCGCGCCGTTTCGGGCGCAGCTATTTCGAGCAGGACATGGCGACGATCAACGCGGGCCAGCAGTTGACCGATCAGCTCGAGCTGCATCTGTATCCGGGGCGTCAGCCCGGCTGGTGCCTGACCTGCAAGGAGCCGCTGCGCGATGCGTCGGGCAAGGTCGTCGGCCTCGCCGGCATTTCGCGCGACCTGAAGGCGCACGAAGGTTCGCATCCGGCGTACAGCAAGCTCGCGGACGTCGTCCAGCACATCCAGGATCACTACGTGCAGCCGCTGAACCTGAAGCAGCTCGCGCAGATGGCGGGGATGTCGGTCGCGCAGCTCGAGCGCTATTTCCACAAGGTGTTTCACCTGACGCCGCGTCAGGTGCTGTTGAAGACACGTCTCGATGCGGCCACGGCGCTGCTGGTCACCCACGACAAGGTGACCGACGTCGCAGCGTTATGCGGGTATACGGATCACAGCGCGTTTACGCGCCAGTTCAAGGCGACCGTCGGCGTGACGCCGACGGAGTACCGGATGATGCTGCAGGATCGGGCAGGGGAACGGAGCGCGCGCGGCGGCGCGGCAGAGGCGGCGGCTCAGCGGTAGCCGAGCCCCTTGAGGACGGCCGTGCCGTCTTTCGTCAGGCGGAAGCTCGGCGCGGCATCGGCATCGAGCTTGACCATCTCGACGAGGCCCGCTTCCTGCAGCGCGGGCAATTCCGGTTTCGCGTTCGCGCCGATCGGCGCGTGCAGCAGCACGAGCAGCGTCGCGATTTCGTGATGGCTGAGCAGGCGGCGCAGCATCGTCTTCTTGGCAGGGGGCGCGGCCGGGCGGCCCGCGGGTGCTTCTACGGCGCTCATCGCTGTCCTCCTTTTTTGAGAAATTCTTCAGGGCTGGATGCGGATGGTGCCGGCCGAGACTTAAGCGATTCTTAAAACGGCACCGCGCGACGTGCGATCGCGCCAGCATCGCGTTACCGCATGTAACGCCGCCGGGCCCGATGCGCGGTGCGATGCCGCGCGCTACTTGCGCCGCTGCGCCTGCGCGGCGAGCCGCACGGCCGCATTCGCGGCGCCGTAACCGTCGTATCCGCCGCGGCGCTCGACGAGCTCGAACGAAAAGCGGTTGTCGACCAGCTCCGTATACGCGTGCAGGAATTCGCCGCCCCGTTCGTCGCGGTCGTAGAGCAGATGGTGCGTGCTCAGCGTGTCGATCATCTCGTCCGACAATCCGTAGCGCGCCGCGAGATCGTCGTAGTAATTGGCCGGAATGCGCAGGAACGACACGCCATCGGCGGCGAACGCCGCGATCGCCTTCACGATGTCGTCGGTGCGGAACGCGACGTGGTTCAGCCCGGTCCCGTGGTAGCGGTTCAGCGATTCGGCGACGGCCGTGTGCCGGTCGACCGACGCGTTCAGCGCGATCCGCACCGAGCCGTCGGCGCTGCGCACCGCGCGGCTGCGCACGAGCCCGTACGGGTCGGGCACGAGCCAGCTCCGCTCGGCCTCGAACCCGAACGCGGTCTTGAAGAACAGGATCCACGTGTCGAGCGCGTCGGCCGGCAGCGCGAGACAGACATGGTCGATGCCGGTCAGCGGGCCGACCTCGGTCGGGCCGTCGATGTCGGTCAGTACGAAATCGGATTCGTACAGCGTCGGCCCGTTCGGCGCTTCGTCGACGAAATAGTCGAGGCTGCCGTCCGGCGCCTTCACGCTCGGCAACACGCGCTCGTTCGGCCCGACGCGGCCGGAAAACGGCGCATATCCGAAGCCCGCCGCGCGTTCGAACGCAACTTTCGCATCGTCGACGCGGAACGCCGACGCGCAGAGCGACAGCCCGTGCTGCTGGAAGAACGCATCGGCGAACGAGTCGCGCTCGGCGTTCAGCACGATCGACGCGGCGCCGTGCTGAAACAGCGTGACGTCCTTCGAGCGGTGGCGGCCGGCGAGCCGGAAGCGCATCCGGCGCAGCCAGTCGCCGACGGTCGCCGCCGCCTGCGCGTCGACCGCGAATTCGATGAACTGGAATCCGACGTGCGCGGGCGGCGCCGGCGGCGCGAACAGCGGCTGATCGGCCGCGGGCGAGCGGCCGTCGGCGGCGAGCTGCGCACGCGTGAGCTCTTCCAGATACAGCAGCGAGCGATGGCCGTCGGCGGCCGTGATCGCGGTCGGCGCCGCGCGAAAGCCGTCGTTGAAGATCTCGAGCGACAGCGGCCCCGTATAGCCCGATTCGATCACGCGCGCGGTGAAGCGCGCGAGGTCGAAGTCGCCCTGGCCGGGGAACGAGCGGTAATGGCGGCTCCATTCGAGCACGTCCATCGCGAGCTTCGGCGCGTCGGCGATCTGCACGAACGCGATGCGCTCGCCGGGAATGTCGGCGATCGCATCGGGCGAGTCGTCGAGCGACAGCGTGTGAAAGCTGTCGAGCGCGAGGCCGAGGTGCGGGCTGTTCACGGCGTTCACGAGCTGCCACGCATGCCCGTAGCGCTTCACGACGCGGCCCCACGCCAGCGCCTCGTATGCGACGACGACACCCGCTTCGCGCGCGGCTTCCGCGAGCGCGCCGAGCTGGTCGACGAGCAGCGCATCGTCGGCGATGGTGTCGGGCGACACGTTGCTGCAGACGAGAATGCGGTCGGTGCCGAGCGCATGCATCACGTCGAACTTGCGTCGCACGCGGTCGAGATTGCGCGCGAGCTGCGCGGCGCTCACGCCCTCGAAATCCCGAAACGGCTGGAACAGCACGATGTCGAGGCCGAGATCGGCCGCCATGCGCCGGACGTCGGCCGGCGATCCGTCGAAGTAGACGAGATCGTTCTCGAAGATTTCGACGCCGTCGAAGCCCGCGGCCTGAATGGCGGCGAGCTTTTCGGCGAGCGTGCCGGACAGGGAAACAGTGGCGATCGAGCGCTGCATGGGCGGATCCTGCGGAGAACGGGCGGCGGCGCCCGAACCGACCCTGAATGAACCAGTCGTTGAATTCGCCGCGCGCGCCATATCCCGAGTTTACTGGGGGAGTGTAGCGAATTATACAAACTAACTAGATGGTACAAATAAGCGAAAACCCGAAAAGACAACCGGCATGTGCGGGCGCACACTAGCGTCCATTCCCGATGTCGCGGGGCGGTCGCCGCAACGGTCCGCCCCGATTTTTGGAGCAGAATCCTGATGAGCAAGCACAAGGTCCTGGTGCTGAACGGGCCGAACCTCAATCTGCTGGGCACCCGCGAGCCCCATATCTACGGCGCCGAAACGCTGGCCGACGTCGAGCAGCGCTGCCGCGCCGAGGCCGAGTCGCTCGGGCTCGATCTCGAGTTCCGTCAGTCGAACGCCGAACACGAGCTGATCGACTGGCTGCATGCCGCGCGCCACGACACGCACGGCATCGTGATCAACCCGGCCGCCTATACGCATACGTCGGTCGCGCTGGCCGATGCGCTGTCCGCGATCGCGAAGCCCGTGATCGAGGTGCATATTTCGAACGTGCACCGCCGCGAGGCATTCCGTCACCATTCGTACGTGGCGGCGCTCGCCGAAGCCGTGATCTGCGGCTGCGGCACCGACGGCTACATTTTCGCGCTGCAGCGCATGGCGACGCTTCTTGCGCGGGGAGCCGCGCGATGAATCGTCCGTCGTTTCTGATCGGCCTGATCGGCCAGGGCATCGGCGGATCGCTGTCGCCCGCGATGCATGAAGAAGAAGGATTCCGGCAGGGTTTCGGCTACGTGTACCGACGTATCGATCTCGACGCGCTCGGGCTGAGCGTCGACGCGCTGCCCGCGCTGCTCGATGCCGCGCAGCGCATGGGATACGACGGCCTGAACATTACGCATCCGTGCAAGCAGCGCGTGATCGAGCACCTCGACGAACTGTCCGACGATGCGCGTGCGCTCGGCGCGGTCAACACGGTGCTGTTCCGCGACGGCCGCCGGATCGGCCACAACACCGACTGGTCCGGTTTCGCGAAGTCGTTCCGGCGCGGGCTGCCGGGCGCGTCCCTCGAGCGCGTCGTGCAGCTCGGCGCGGGCGGCGCGGGCGCGGCCGTCGCGCATGCGGCGCTGCAGATGGGCGCGGCCGAACTGACGTTGTTCGACGTCGACCCCACGCGTGCCGCGTCGCTCGCCGGCGAACTGCAGCAGCGTTTTCCGGTTGCGCGCGTTACGGCGGGCGGCACGCCGTCCGGCGATGCGCTGGCGGCCGCGATGCGTGCGGCGACCGGCCTGATCCACGCGACGCCGACCGGCATGATCAAGCATCCCGGCCTGCCGCTGCCCGCCGAACTGCTGCACGCCGGCATGTGGGTGGCCGACATCGTGTATTTCCCGCTCGAAACCGAACTGATTCGCGCGGCACGCGCGGCGGGCTGCGCGACGCTGCCCGGCGGCGGCATGGCCGTCTACCAGGCGGTCGATGCGTTCGAACTCTTCACCGGACGCACGCCCGACGCCGAGCGGATGTTCGAGCACTTTCAGTCGCTCGTCGCGCGCTGACCCATCGACATAAAGAGAGACCAGGAGACGACCATGCAGCACCCCACCCGTACGAGCGCCGCGCCGGCGCAGGCCGCCGCCGGCGCGGCCCGGCGCACGTCGGCGCGCTACAAGATCCTCGCGCTGCTCGCGATCGGCACGATGATCAACTATCTCGACCGCACCGTGCTCGGCGTGGCGGCGCCGCAGCTGACGAAGGAACTCGGCATCAACGCGGCAGTGATGGGCATCATGTTCTCGGCGTTCTCGTGGACATACGTGGTCGCGCAGGTGCCGGGCGGTCTCGTTCTCGACCGGTTCGGCAGCAAGGTCACCTATTACTGGTCGATGACGCTGTGGTCGCTCTGCACGTTCCTGCAGGGCTTCGTGCCGGGCGTCGCGACGCTGCTCGCATGCCGGCTCGGCCTCGGCCTCAGCGAGGCGCCGTGCTTTCCGACCAACAGCCGCGTGGTCGCGACGTGGTTCCCGCAGAACGAGCGCGCGATGGCGACCGGCACTTACACGGTCGGCGAATACATCGGCCTCGCGTTCTTCAGCCCCGTGCTGTTCGCGCTGATGGGCGCGTTCGGCTGGCGTTCGCTGTTCTGGGTCGTCGGTGCGGCCGGCATCCTGTTCGGGCTCGTCTGGTGGAAGTTCTATCACGAGCCGCGCAATCATCCGGGCGCGAACGCCGCGGAGCTCGCCTATATCGAAGCCGGCGGCGGTCTCGTGCACGGCGTGCGCAAGAACGACAAGCCGGCGCAGAAGGCGTTCAGCTGGTCGATGGCCGGCCGGCTGCTCAAGAAGCGCCAGCTCGCGGGCATCTGCCTCGGCCAGTTCGCCGGCAACTCGACGCTCGTGTTCTTCCTGACCTGGTTCCCGACCTATCTTGCGACCGAGCGCCATATGGGCTGGCTGAAGATCGGCTTCTTCGCGGTGATGCCGTTCATCGCCGCATCGGTCGGCGTGATGTTCGGCGGGATCTTCTCCGACTGGCTCCTGCGTCGCGGCAAATCCGCGAACCTCGCGCGCAAGCTGCCGATCATCGCCGGCCTGCTGCTCGCATCGACGATCATTCTCGCAAACTACGTGCAGAGCAACGAGGCCGTGATCGCCATCATGTCGGTCGCGTTCTTCGCGCAGGGGATGGCCGCGCTCGGCTGGACGCTCGTGTCCGACATCGCGCCGGACGGCCTGCTCGGCGTGACGGGCGGCATCTTCAACCTCGCGGCGAACCTGGCGGGCATCGTCACGCCGCTCGTCGTCGGCTTCATCGTCGCCTCGACCGGCTCGTTCGTCGGTGCGCTCGTGTTCATCGGCGCGATCGCGCTGATCGGCGCGCTGTCGTACATCTTCGTCGTCGGCGACATCAAGCGGATCGAACTCTAAGCACAGGCTCCACGCAGCAGTCGTGCATTCGCCCGGCGGCCTCCCAGGCCGCCGGGCTTTTTTATATCTTCACGCCGGTTGCAGCGCGATGCCGAGCGACTCGATCGCATGCGCGATCGCGGCCACGGCGCGGCGGATATCGGCGGCGTCGATCGCACCGATGCAGCCGACGCGGAACGTCTCGACGCGCGTGAGCTTGCCCGGATAGAGGATGAAACCCGCATCGCGTACGGCATCGTAGAACGGGCGGAACGCATACGCGCGATCGGCCGGTGCATGGAACGTGACGATCACGGGCGCCTGAATGCCTGCATCGAGAAACGGCACGAAGCCGAGCGCTCGCATCGATTCGATCAGCGTGCGGCAGTTCTCGCGGTAGCGCGCGCCGCGCGCCGGCTGGCCGCCTTCCGCCCGATACTGATCGAGTGCGGCACGCAGCGCGGCGACCACGTGCGTCGGCGGCGTGAAGCGCCACTGGCCGGTCCTCCGCAGATACGCGTACTGATCGTGCAGATCCAGCGCGAGCGAGCGCGCGTTGCCGGCGCACGCGTCGAGCGTGCCGCGCCGCACGATCGCGAATCCCATGCCGGGCACGCCTTCGAGGCATTTGCCGCTGGCCGAGATCAGGGCGTCGATGCCGCTGCCCGCAAGCGCGATCGGCAGTGCGCCGAACGAGCTCATCGCGTCGACGATCAGCCGCTTGCCGTGCCGCCGGCAGACGGCGGCGATCGCGTCGAGCGGGTTCAGGATGCCGGCGCTCGTTTCCAAATGCACGAGCGCGACGTGCGTGATGCGCGGCTCGCGCGCGAGCATCGCGTCGACCGCGGCCGCGTCGACCGCCGCATCCTCGCCGAACGGCAGCGCGATCGCGGTGACGCCCAGCCGTTCGAGGATCGTCAGGATGCGCGTGCAATACGCGCCGTTTTCCGGCACCAGCACGACGCCGTCGCGCGGCACGAGCGTGCCGAGCGCGGCCTCGACCGCGAACGTGCCGCTGCCCTGCATCGGGACGCAGACGTATTCGTCGCCGCCGTGCGCGATCTCGACGAGGTCCGCGCAGACGCTCGCCGTCAGCCGGTTGAACGCGGCATCCCACGAGCCCCAGTCATGTTGCATTGCGTGGCGAGTTGTGGCGGACGTCGTGAGCGGGCCGGGCGTCAGCAGGATCGGGTCGGACATGGTTTTCTCCAGCAAGGATCGGACGAAACGCCGGGCGGCATTTCTGAGCGACTTGCAGGATATTGGCAAAATGTGTCATTTTGTGGAAATTGTGGCGCACGTCACGGGTTTGTCATCGAACGCTGTGATCCTTCGGGTGCCGCGCACGAGCGCCGTGCGCGGCGGCGACGCGGGCCGATCGGCCGGCTCGCCCCCGATCGACAACCGCTCGGGCCGGAACCGCCGCATGGCGCGCGGCCGGCGCGCAGAGCAGAGCCGGACGTGCCCCGGCCGTTTGGTGTACCGCCTACGGAGAAGTGAGATGACACTGCAGAATTCCACGCGCGCCGCTGCCGGCGCGTTCCGCAAGCTGGCGCTGGCCGCGTGCGCGGCGGGCCTGCTGCAAGGCGCGGCGCTGCCCGCGCATGCGGCGAACGCGGTCGTGCTGTATACGGCCGACGGCCTCGAGAACCTGTATCGCGACGTGCTTCCTGCCTTCGAGAAGAAGGAAGGCGTGCGCGTGAACATCGTGACGGCCGGCAGCGGCGAGGTCGTGAACCGCGCGAACATCGAGAAGAATTCGCCGAAGGCCGACGTGATCGTCACGCTGCCGCCGTTCATCCAGCAGGCGGGCCAGATGGGGCTGCTGCAGGCATACCAGAGCGTGAACTACAAGAACGTGCCGGCGATCGCGAAAGCCGAGGACGGCACGTGGGCGACGTTCGTGAACAACTACTTCTCGTTCGCGATCAATCCGGAAGTCGTGAAGAGCCAGCCGAAGACGTTCGCCGATCTGCTGTCGCCGAGCTACGCGGGCAAGGTCGCGTACTCGAACCCCGCGACGGCCGGCGACGGGATGGCGGTGCTGATCCTGACGACGTCGCTGATGGGCGAGGACAAGGCGTTCGACTATCTCGCGAAGCTGTCGCAGAGCGTGAAGTTCCACACGAAGGGCACGGGCTACCTGAACGTGCTGCTGTCGCGCAACGAGATCGCGGTCGCGAACGGCGATCTGCAGATGGATCTCGACGACGCCGAGCACGGCGCGCTGTCGGTCAAGCCGATCTTTCTCGCGGCGAAGGAGGGCGACCAGCCCACGACGTTCCAGCTGCCGTACGGCATCGGTCTGATCAAGGGCGGCCCGAACCAGGACGCCGGCAAGAAGCTGATCGACTATCTGATGTCGACCGACGTGCAGTCGAAGGTGCCGGACATGTACGGCATTCCGGGCCGCACCGACGTGCCGCTGACCGGCAAGAACGGCGAGGCGGTGAAAAAGGCGATTGCGGGCGTCAAGCTGATTCCGGTCGACTGGAACCAGGTGATGGCGAAGAAGCCGGTATGGCTCGAGCGCTGGAAGAAGGACGTGATCGGCAGCTCGGGCAAGCCGCTCGACGTCGTGAAGCCGAAGTGAGCGGCGCGCGCTGCCCGTTCCCGTGAGCAAGAGGATGACCCTGGTGGATACCGCCCTGACCCATCCCGGCGCATTCGGCGCCGCCGAGCCGCGCACGACGCTGCGGTCCGGCGCGCCGGGCGGCGTGCAGATCGAGCATCTGAGCGTGCGCTACGGCGCGCGCACGGTGCTCGAGGATCTGTCGCTGTCGATCGGCGCCGGCGAATTTCTGACCGTGCTCGGCAAGAGCGGCTGCGGCAAGACGACGCTGCTGCGCTTCATCGCCGGGTTCGTGAAGGCCGACGGCCTGGCCGGCACGTTGATCGTTGCCGGCCGCGATCTGACCGATGCGCCGCCGCACAAGCGCAATCTCGGTCTGCTGTTCCAGAATTACGCGCTGTTTCCGCACCTGTCGGTGTTCGAGAACGTCGCATTCGGGCTGCGCGCGCGCCGGATGGCGTCGCCCGAGGTCACGCGGCGCGTCGCCGACGCGCTGAAGCTCGTGCAGCTCGGCGATGCCGGCCATCATCTGCCGGCGCAGCTGTCGGGCGGGATGCAGCAGCGCGTCGCGCTGGCCCGCGCGCTCGTGATCGAGCCCGACGTGCTGCTGCTCGACGAGCCGCTGTCCGCACTCGATGCGAACCTGCGCGCGTCGGTGCGCAGCGAACTGAAGGCGCTGCACGAGCGGCTGCCGAATCTGACCGTCGTTTGCGTGACGCACGACCGCGACGATGCGCTCGTGCTGTCCGATCGCGCGCTGCTGCTGCGCGACGGACGCATCGCCCAGCTCGGCACGCCGCAACAGCTGTACGACGCGCCGAACGACGGCTACGTCGCGCGCTATCTCGGCCCGGCGAACCTGCTGCCGCCGCACGTGATTTTCCCGCTCGGCGATGCGCGCCACGACGCGCGCGACAAGGTCGCCTGCGTACGGCCCGAGCGCCTGACCGTGATGCCGCTTGCCGCGGGTGGGCTGCACGGCACCGTGGCGTCGGTCGAATGGCAGGGCGCGGACCTGTCGATCGCGGTCGTGCTCGACGCCGCGCCGGACGAACCGGTGCGCGTGACGATGCAACGCGGCCGTGCGGCGGCGCCGACGCGCGGCGCGCGCGTTTCCCTGCATTGCGAGGCAGACGATGTCGTCCTTATCGACCCCTGAAGCCGGACTGCCGCCGCAAGTGCGCGCGTCGGCCGCCGCGCACGCCGCCGCGGCGAAGCGCCGCAAGCGCATCGCCGATTTCCATTTGCTCGCGCTTGCGATCGTCGTGCTCGGCCCGCTCGTCGTCTATCCGCTGGTGCGGCTCGTGCTGCTGAGCCTGTCCGGCGATCACGGGCTGAGTTTCGCCGCGTACCGGACTTTCTTCGGCAACCCCGACACGCGCCAGGTGCTGCTGACGACGCTCGGCGTGCTGTTCGCGAGCGCCGGCACCGCATCGCTGCTCGGCGTGATGCTGGCCGCGCTGCTGTTTTTCAGGCCGTTCCCCGGCGCGGCACTCGTGACGCGATTCCTGGAGCTCTATGTCGCGTTCCCGTCGTTCCTCGTCGCGTTCACGCTGATCTTCCTATACGGCTCGCAGGGCTCGGTCAGCATCGCGCTGCAGCAGCTGTTCCATCTCGAGGCGCCGCCGCTCGATTTCCTGTTCGGCATCGGCGGCGTGATCCTCGCGCAGACGGTGTTCTATACGCCGTTCGTGGTACGTCCGACGCTCGCGTCGTTCGCGACGCTCGACCTGCGGCTGATCGAAGCGGCGCGCAGCCTCGGCGCGTCCGGCTGGATGCTCGCGCGCCGCGTCGTGCTGCCGATCGCGTGGCCCGGCATCGCGGCCGGCACCGTGCTGTGCTTCCTGCTGACGCTGAACGAATTCGGGATTCTGCTCGTGCTCGGCAGCGCAAGGCTCGTCACGCTGCCGGTCGCGATCTACAGCAGCGCGACCGTCGATCTCGACCTGCCGACCGCCTCGGCCGGCGCGGTCGCGATGCTTGCGTTGTCGCTTGCGCTCTATGCCGTCTATCGCCGCGTGAACCGTCGTGCGACGGGAGGAAACGATGTCCGCTGAAATCCACGTCGCGCACTCGGTGCCGCGGCGCCGCGCCGACTGGCGCGATGCGCTGCTCAAACATGCGGCGCGCGCCGCGCTCGCGCTCGCTGCATTCGCCTGCTTCTGGCTGTTCGTGCTGCCGGTGATCGTCGTCGCGCTGTCGAGCGTGGCGACCCAGTGGTCCGGCACGATCCTGCCGGCCGGCTACAGCCTGCGCTGGTTCGCGCGGCTCGGATCGCCGGAATACGACGCGCTGCTGACGAGTCTCGAGATCGGCTTCGGCGTAGCGGCGCTCGGCACGCTGCTCGGGCTGTGGCTCGCGCTCGCGCTGGAAGGGCGCGACCGGCGCGGGATCGGCGCGGTCGTCGATGCGCTCGTGATGGTGCCGAACGGCGTACCGAGCGTCGTGCTCGGGCTCGCGGTGCTGATCGCGTATCACCAGAAGCCCGTCGATCTGTCGAGCTCGGCGGCGATCGTCGTGCTCGTGCAGCTCGCGCTGATTCTGCCGTTCTGTTATCGCTGCGCGGCTGCGGCGCTGCGTCCGGAGCTGACGGTGCTGCGCGAAGCCGCCGCCAGTCTCGGCGCACCGCCCGCGATGGTGCTGCGCCGCGTGCTGCTGCCGCAGCTCGTGCCGGCGCTGCGCGCAAGCCTCGCGCTCGGCTTCGCGCTGTCGCTCGGCGAGCTCGGTGCGACGCTGACCGTCTATCCGCCCGGCTTCGCGACCGTGCCGATCGTCGTGATCGGTCAGGTCGAGCGCGGCTATTACCTGCCTGCGTCGGCGCTGTCGCTGCTGATGCTCGGCGCGTCGCTCGCGGCGCTGCTGCTGATCGCCGCGCGCGTACCGCGCGGCACGCGGAGCGCCGCATGAACGCCGCGTTCGCGTTGCGCGCGCCGGGTGCGGCGCCCGCCGGGTGCGGCGCGCCGGCGGATCTCGCCGGTCGGTTCGTCGACGTCAACGGCCGCCGCTACCGCCTGCCGTCCGAGCCGACGGCAGTCGTCTGCATCGACGGCTGCGGGTACGACGATCTGGTGCGCGCGGTGGACGCCGGCGTTGCGCCGTTCATCGGCCGGATGATCGCCGAAGGCAGCGCATGGCGCGCCGACTGCGTCGTGCCGACCTTCACGAACCCGAACAACGTATCGATCGTCTGCGGCGTGCCGCCGTCGGTACACGGGATCTGCGGCAACTATTTCTGGGATCCGGACGCCGACGGCGGGCGCGGCGCCGAGGTCATGATGAACGATCCCGCCTATCTGCGCGCGGGCACGCTGCTCGCGGCCGCATCGGACGCCGGTGCGCGCGTGGCCGTCGTCACCGCGAAGGACAAGCTGCGCCGGCTGCTCGGCTGGCAGCTGAACGGCGTGTGTTTTTCGGCGGAGAAGGCCGCGCAGGCGAATCTCGCGGAAAACGGCATCGCGGACGTGCTCGACTGGGTCGGGCTGCCGTCGCCGGACGTCTATAGCGCCGCACTGTCGGAATTCGTGTTCGCCGCCGGCGTGCGGCTCGCGCAGACGCGCCAGATCGATCTGATGTATCTGTCGACGACCGACTACGTGCAGCACAAGTGCGCGCCCGGCAGTGCCGCTGCGAATGCGTTCTATGCAATGACCGACCGCTATCTCGCGCAACTCGACGCGCTCGGCTGGGCAATCGGCGTCACGGCCGATCACGGGATGAACGCGAAGCACGATCCGGCGACGGGCCGGCCGAACGTCGTTTATCTGCAGGATGCGCTCGACGGCTGGTTCGGCGCGCGTGCCGCACGCGTGATCCTGCCGATCACCGATCCGTATGTCGTGCATCACGGCGCGCTTGGGTCGTTCGCGACCGTCTATCTGGCGCCCGCCATCGATCGCACCGACGCGATGTGGCGTGTCGGCGGCCTGGACGGCGTCGAATGCGTGCTCGACAACGCGGAAGCCGTCGCACGCTTCTCGCTGCCGGCCGACCGGATCGGCGACCTCGTCGTGATCGCGCGCCGCGACACGACGCTCGGCACGCGTGAGCGCGACCACGACCTGTCGGGGCTGACCGTGCCGCTGCGTTCGCACGGCGGTGTGTCGGAGCAGGAAGTGCCGCTGCTGTTCAACCGTCGGATCGTGCGGCGCGACGTCGAGCGCCGTCCGCGAAATTTCGACGTGTTCGATTTCGTGCTGAACCGGGTCGCGCGATGATGGCCCATCCGCGACAGGACCACCCCGCGTTTCGCGCCGAGGCGCTGCGCTGGTGCGGCACGCGCGCGCCGCGTGAGCGCACGTTCGACGTGAGGGACCCGTATACCGGCACGCGCGTCGGCACCGCGCCGCTCGCGAGCGTCGACGACGTGCGCGCCGCGTTCGACTATGCCGTCGCTTACCGACCGACGCTCACGCGCTACGAACGCTCGCAGATTCTCGAGCGGGCGGCCGCGCTGCTGCGCGAACGTGCGGAAGAGGCGTCCGATCTGATCACGCTGGAGTCGGGCCTGTCGAAGCAGGACTCGCGCTACGAGATCGGCCGCGTCGCCGACGTGCTGAAGTTCGCGGCGGTCGAGGCGCTGCGCGACGACGCGCAGAGCTTCTCGTGCGATCTGACGCCGCACGGCAAGGCGCGGCGCGTGTTCTCGCAGCGACAGCCGCTCGAGGGCGTCATCGTCGCGATCACGCCGTTCAATCACCCGATGAATCAGGTCGCGCACAAGATCGCGCCGGCGATCGCGACCAACAATCGCGTGATCGTGAAGCCGTCGGAGAAGGTGCCGCTGTCGGCGTTCTATCTCGCGGACCTATTGTACGAAGCCGGGTTGCCCGAACCGATGCTGCAGGTGCTGACCGGCGACCCGCGGGAGATCGCCGACGAACTCGTCACGCACGCGCAGGCCTCGCTGATCACGTTTACGGGTGGCGTGGCGATCGGCAAGGCGATCGCGGCGAAGGCCGGCTACCGGCGCGTCGTGCTCGAGCTCGGCGGCAACGATCCGCTGATCGTGCTCGACGATGCCGATGCCGAACGCGCGGCGTCGCTCGCGGCGCTCGGCTCGTACCGGAATTCGGGGCAGCGCTGTACGGCGGTCAAGCGCATTCTCGTGCAGCGCTCGATCACGCCGGCGTTTACCGAGGCGCTCGTCGAGAAGACGCGCGCGTGGCGGTACGGCGATCCGTTCGATCCGACGAACGAAATGGGCACGGTGATCGACGATGCGGCGGCGCGGCTGTTCGAAGCGCGCGTCGCCGACGCGCTCGCGCATGGCGCGCGCCTGCTCACCGGCAACATTCGCCGCGGCGCGCTGTATGCGCCGACCGTGCTCGATCGCGTCGATCCGTCGATGACGCTCGTCCGCGAGGAGACGTTCGGCCCCGTGTCGCCGGTGATCGCGTTCGACACGATCGACGACGCGATCCGGATCAGCAACGGCACCGCGTTCGGGCTGTCGTCGGGTGTGTGCACCGATAGTACGGCGGCGATCGTGCGATTCGTGAACGAGTTGAACGTGGGGACGGTGAACGTATGGGAAGTGCCCGGATACCGGCTCGAGCTGACGCCGTTCGGCGGGATCAAGGATTCGGGGCTCGGTTACAAGGAAGGCGTTCAGGAGGCGATGAAGAGCTTCACGAACCTGAAGACCTTCTCGTTGCCTTGGGAGTGACGCAATGGCGCTGACAGTGGAAGACATCGATCGGTTGTATCGCGAGCACGGCCATGTCGCGTATAGCGGCGAGCCGGTGACGCAGCTCGAGCATGCGCTGCAGAGCGGACTGCTGGCGGAAGAGGCAGGCGCCGACGAGGCGCTCGTCGCGGCCGCGTTTCTGCACGACCTCGGGCATTTGCTGAATCGCCAGGGCGAGACACCGAGCGCGCGCGGGATCGACGATCTGCATCAGTATTTCGTGCTGCCGTTTCTGCGGCCGCTGTTTTCGGACGCGGTGCTCGAGCCGATCCGGCTGCACGTCGACGCGAAGCGCTGCCTGTGCCGGACGGACGCCGGCTATCTCGAGAGTCTGTCGCCGGACTCGGTGCGCAGCCTCGCGCTGCAGGGCGGCGTGTTCAGCGAAGAGGAGGCGGCGACGTTCATGCAGCGTCCGTATGCGGAAGACGCGCTGCGTCTGCGGCGCTGGGACGATACGGCCAAGGCCGAGGGCAAGCCGACGCCGGATCTCGATCACTATATGGAGATCGTCGCGCGGCAGGTACGCGCGGCCTGAGCGTTCCGGCGTGTCGATCCAGGGTCCCGCGCGCGACAGCGTGCGGGACCCTGGATTTTTTTCGCGAAACCCCTTGCGCATCCTGCGCGGGCTGCATAGAATCACGCCTCTTTCGCGCTAACGGAAACGCGGCGCGAGAGGGGAAGCGAAGTCGGACGTGTGCTGCAGCATAGAGCGCCCGGCCGACGAAGGAAGAAGAACCCCGCAGTCGCAACGATGTAGTGAAAAAAGTTGTTGACGAGCTGCGAAACGGTGTTCATAATCTCGCTTCTCTGCTGCTGACAACGCAGCGCTGCTGAGCAAGACGATCTGCTCGCAGACATGTTCTTTAAAAACTAACAGCCGATAAGTGTGGGCGCTTGATGTGAGCGAGGCCTGATCTTCGGATCGGGATAGCAAAAGTATCAAGAGTCTCACACTAAAGTAAGTCAGGTTTATGAAGCAATTCATATGACCTGTCAGCTTTGAGTGAGCGACCGGTTCGAGAGAACCGAAAACAGTAACAGGTTTGAACTGAAGAGTTTGATCCTGGCTCAGATTGAACGCTGGCGGCATGCCTTACACATGCAAGTCGAACGGCAGCACGGGTGCTTGCACCTGGTGGCGAGTGGCGAACGGGTGAGTAATACATCGGAACATGTCCTGTAGTGGGGGATAGCCCGGCGAAAGCCGGATTAATACCGCATACGATCTACGGATGAAAGCGGGGGACCTTCGGGCCTCGCGCTATAGGGTTGGCCGATGGCTGATTAGCTAGTTGGTGGGGTAAAGGCCTACCAAGGCGACGATCAGTAGCTGGTCTGAGAGGACGACCAGCCACACTGGGACTGAGACACGGCCCAGACTCCTACGGGAGGCAGCAGTGGGGAATTTTGGACAATGGGCGAAAGCCTGATCCAGCAATGCCGCGTGTGTGAAGAAGGCCTTCGGGTTGTAAAGCACTTTTGTCCGGAAAGAAATCCCTGGCTCTAATACAGTCGGGGGATGACGGTACCGGAAGAATAAGCACCGGCTAACTACGTGCCAGCAGCCGCGGTAATACGTAGGGTGCGAGCGTTAATCGGAATTACTGGGCGTAAAGCGTGCGCAGGCGGTCTGTTAAGACAGATGTGAAATCCCCGGGCTCAACCTGGGAACTGCATTTGTGACTGGCAGGCTAGAGTATGGCAGAGGGGGGTAGAATTCCACGTGTAGCAGTGAAATGCGTAGAGATGTGGAGGAATACCGATGGCGAAGGCAGCCCCCTGGGCCAATACTGACGCTCATGCACGAAAGCGTGGGGAGCAAACAGGATTAGATACCCTGGTAGTCCACGCCCTAAACGATGTCAACTAGTTGTTGGGGATTCATTTCCTTAGTAACGTAGCTAACGCGTGAAGTTGACCGCCTGGGGAGTACGGTCGCAAGATTAAAACTCAAAGGAATTGACGGGGACCCGCACAAGCGGTGGATGATGTGGATTAATTCGATGCAACGCGAAAAACCTTACCTACCCTTGACATGGTCGGAATCCTGAAGAGATTCGGGAGTGCTCGAAAGAGAACCGGCGCACAGGTGCTGCATGGCTGTCGTCAGCTCGTGTCGTGAGATGTTGGGTTAAGTCCCGCAACGAGCGCAACCCTTGTCCTTAGTTGCTACGCAAGAGCACTCTAAGGAGACTGCCGGTGACAAACCGGAGGAAGGTGGGGATGACGTCAAGTCCTCATGGCCCTTATGGGTAGGGCTTCACACGTCATACAATGGTCGGAACAGAGGGTTGCCAACCCGCGAGGGGGAGCTAATCCCAGAAAACCGATCGTAGTCCGGATTGCACTCTGCAACTCGAGTGCATGAAGCTGGAATCGCTAGTAATCGCGGATCAGCATGCCGCGGTGAATACGTTCCCGGGTCTTGTACACACCGCCCGTCACACCATGGGAGTGGGTTTTACCAGAAGTGGCTAGTCTAACCGCAAGGAGGACGGTCACCACGGTAGGATTCATGACTGGGGTGAAGTCGTAACAAGGTAGCCGTATCGGAAGGTGCGGCTGGATCACCTCCTTTCCAGAGCTATCTCGCGAAGTTGAGCGCTCACGCTTATCGGCTGTAATCAAGACAGACTCAGGGGTCTGTAGCTCAGTCGGTTAGAGCACCGTCTTGATAAGGCGGGGGTCGTTGGTTCGAATCCAACCAGACCCACCAAGTTGTCTGGCGAGAAGAAACCTGGGTAGTCTCTGTATGGGGGCATAGCTCAGCTGGGAGAGCACCTGCTTTGCAAGCAGGGGGTCGTCGGTTCGATCCCGTCTGCCTCCACCAATCTTCAATGGGAAGCGTTTGACTCACACGAAAGTGACATGTGAGACGAGCATTTGCCATTGGCGATTGAGCCAGTCAGAGTGATGCAGGAAACTGTATCGGCTGTCGTTCTTTAACAATCAGGAAGAAGTAAGTAATTTGGATAGCGGAAGCGTCTTATGAGATGGACGTGGAAACTATCCGGGTTGTGATTGTATCGATGTATCTCAAGATGATTCGAACTTCATGTTCGGCTCTAATTGGAATACGGCACACACGTAGTGTGGGCTCCGCGTAAGTGCTAAAGCACTAACGCTGAGCGACACGCGAGAACTCAACCTGTAACGACTGTCGACGAGACAGACTCGTTATAGGGTCAAGCGAACAAGTGCATGTGGTGGATGCCTTGGCGATCACAGGCGATGAAGGACGCGGTAGCCTGCGAAAAGCCCCGGGGAGCTGGCAAACAAGCTTTGATCCGGGGATGTCCGAATGGGGAAACCCACTCCTTATGGAGTATCCATGGCTGAATACATAGGCCATGCGAAGCGAACGCGGTGAACTGAAACATCTAAGTAACCGCAGGAAAAGAAATCAACCGAGATTCCCAAAGTAGTGGCGAGCGAAATGGGATGAGCCTTGTACTCTTTATTTGTATTGTTAGCCGAACGCTCTGGAAAGTGCGGCCATAGCAGGTGATAGCCCTGTAGGCGAAAGCAGTATGAAAGAACTAGGTGTACGACAAGTAGGGCGGGACACGTGAAATCCTGTCTGAAGATGGGGGGACCATCCTCCAAGGCTAAATACTCGTGATCGACCGATAGTGAACCAGTACCGTGAGGGAAAGGCGAAAAGAACCCCGGGAGGGGAGTGAAATAGATCCTGAAACCGCATGCATACAAACAGTCGGAGCCTCGTAAGGGGTGACGGCGTACCTTTTGTATAATGGGTCAGCGACTTACGTTCAGTAGCAAGCTTAACCGTATAGGGCAGGCGTAGCGAAAGCGAGTCCGAATAGGGCGTTCAGTTGCTGGGCGTAGACCCGAAACCAGGTGATCTATCCATGGCCAGGATGAAGGTGCGGTAACACGTACTGGAGGTCCGAACCCACTAACGTTGAAAAGTTAGGGGATGAGCTGTGGATAGGGGTGAAAGGCTAAACAAACCTGGAAATAGCTGGTTCTCTCCGAAAACTATTTAGGTAGTGCCTCGTGTCTCACCTTCGGGGGTAGAGCACTGTCATGGTTGGGGGGTCTATTGCAGATTACCCCGCCATAGCAAACTCCGAATACCGAAGAGTGCAATCACGGGAGACAGACATCGGGTGCTAACGTCCGGTGTCAAGAGGGAAACAACCCAGACCGCCAGCTAAGGTCCCCAAATATGGCTAAGTGGGAAACGAAGTGGGAAGGCTAAAACAGTCAGGAGGTTGGCTTAGAAGCAGCCACCCTTTAAAGAAAGCGTAATAGCTCACTGATCGAGTCGTCCTGCGCGGAAGATGTAACGGGGCTAAGCCATATACCGAAGCTGCGGATGCGTGCTTGCACGCATGGTAGGAGAGCGTTCCGTAAGCCTGCGAAGGTGCCTTGTAAAGGGTGCTGGAGGTATCGGAAGTGCGAATGCTGACATGAGTAGCGATAAAGGGGGTGAAAGGCCCCCTCGCCGTAAGCCCAAGGTTTCCTACGCAACGTTCATCGGCGTAGGGTGAGTCGGCCCCTAAGGCGAGGCAGAAATGCGTAGCTGATGGGAAGCAGGTCAATATTCCTGCACCGTCGTTAGATGCGATGGGGGGACGGATCGCGGAAGGTTGTCCGGGTGTTGGACGTCCCGGTCGCTGCATTGGAGAAGGCGCTTAGGCAAATCCGGGCGCAGGATTCAAGGGTGTGGCGCGAGCGACTTCGGTCGCGAAGCAATTGGAAGTGGTTCCAAGAAAAGCCTCTAAGCTTCAGTCTAACGATGACCGTACCGCAAACCGACACAGGTGGGCGAGATGAGTATTCTAAGGCGCTTGAGAGAACTCGGGAGAAGGAACTCGGCAAATTGGTACCGTAACTTCGGGATAAGGTACGCCCTTGTAGCTTGACCAGCCTGCGCTGGAAGGGTGAAGGGGTTGCAATAAACTGGTGGCTGCGACTGTTTAATAAAAACACAGCACTCTGCAAACACGAAAGTGGACGTATAGGGTGTGACGCCTGCCCGGTGCCGGAAGATTAAATGATGGGGTGCAAGCTCTTGATTGAAGTCCCGGTAAACGGCGGCCGTAACTATAACGGTCCTAAGGTAGCGAAATTCCTTGTCGGGTAAGTTCCGACCTGCACGAATGGCGTAACGATGGCCACACTGTCTCCTCCCGAGACTCAGCGAAGTTGAAGTGTTTGTGATGATGCAATCTACCCGCGGCTAGACGGAAAGACCCCATGAACCTTTACTGTAGCTTTGCATTGGACTTTGAACCGATCTGTGTAGGATAGGTGGGAGGCTATGAAACCGGAACGCTAGTTTCGGTGGAGCCGTCCTTGAAATACCACCCTGGTTTGTTTGAGGTTCTAACCTTGGTCCGTGATCCGGATCGGGGACAGTGCATGGTAGGCAGTTTGACTGGGGCGGTCTCCTCCCAAAGGGTAACGGAGGAGTACGAAGGTACGCTAGGTACGGTCGGAAATCGTGCTGATAGTGCAATGGCATAAGCGTGCTTAACTGCGAGACCGACAAGTCGAGCAGGTGCGAAAGCAGGTCATAGTGATCCGGTGGTTCTGTATGGAAGGGCCATCGCTCAACGGATAAAAGGTACTCTGGGGATAACAGGCTGATACCGCCCAAGAGTTCATATCGACGGCGGTGTTTGGCACCTCGATGTCGGCTCATCTCATCCTGGGGCTGTAGCCGGTCCCAAGGGTATGGCTGTTCGCCATTTAAAGAGGTACGTGAGCTGGGTTTAAAACGTCGTGAGACAGTTTGGTCCCTATCTGCCGTGGGCGTTGGATATTTGAAGGGGGCTGCTCCTAGTACGAGAGGACCGGAGTGGACGAACCTCTGGTGTACCGGTTGTGACGCCAGTCGCATCGCCGGGTAGCTATGTTCGGAAGAGATAACCGCTGAAAGCATCTAAGCGGGAAACTCGCCTTAAGATGAGATATCCCTGGAGGCTTGACCTCCTTGAAGGGTCGTTCGAGACCAGGACGTTGATAGGTCGGGTGTGTAAGCGCAGTAATGCGTTCAGCTAACCGATACTAATTGCCCGTAAGGCTTGATCCTATAACAAGTCTGCCTTGTAGATCGGCGCCGTGCGACAGCACCGGCTGCGATCCAAAGCGACACGTTGGATTCTCGTGTGCGATACACACAACCCAAAATTACTGCTTCTTCCCGATTGGTTGCGCTGCGAAGCGGCGCAACAACCCTCTTTGCCTGATGACCATAGCGAGTCGGTCCCACCCCTTCCCATCCCGAACAGGACCGTGAAACGACTCTACGCCGATGATAGTGCGGATTCCCGTGTGAAAGTAGGTAATCGTCAGGCTCCCTAAGCCAAAAACCCCCGCCCAGCAGGCGGGGGTTTTTGCATTGGCGGCGGCCGAAACGCGTCGCTCCAATCCTCTTCCCGTCTCCAACGCATTGCACGCCGGTCAGTGCCTGCACCGCGCACCATGCATCGACATACCCAGCCAAAGCGGGAAATTACCTCTTCAGGGTAATATCGCGATTCGTGCCGGCTCCAGCTGTAACCGCCAGCGACGGCGGCCGGCGTTTCTGCATCCCCGTCTATTACACCGTTCATGACTGCTCGTTCCGCCTCAGGTGATCGGACGACCGACTTCCTGCCGTATCTCGTCGCCGCGACGTTCTTCATGGAGTATCTCGACACCACCGTGATCGCTACCGCGCTACCGCAAATGGCGCACACGTTCGGCGTCGGACCGAATGCGCTCAGCCTCGGTATGACGGCCTACATGCTCGCGCTTGCGGTCTTCATCCCGATCAGCGGCTGGATCGCCGACCGCTACGGCTCGAGAACGGTGTTCGGCAGCGCCATCGTGGTCTTTACCGGCGCCTCCATACTGTGCGGTCTGTCGAACGGCGTCGGGACATTCACGGCCGCGCGGCTGTTGCAGGGCGTCGGCGGAGCCATGATGGTGCCGGTCGGCCGGATGATCGTCGTGCGCAGCACCGAGAAATCGCGGCTGATGCGCGCGATCGCGACGATCACCTGGCCGGGCATCGTTGCGCCAGTCGCCGGACCACCGATCGGCGGCTTTATCACGACTTATGCATCGTGGCGCTGGATCTTCCTGCTGAACGTGCCGTTCGGTATCGCCGCACTCGTCAGCACCTGGCTCATCGTCCGGAACACGCGCGCGGAGCAGCAGCGGCCGCTCGACTGGATCGGGTTCGTCCTGGCCGGCGGCGCCTTGACCTGTCTACTGCTCGGTACCGAAACGGCCGGGCAGCAAAATGCGCGGTTCGCGCAGGCCGGCATGCTCGTCGGCGCCAGCCTGCTGTTCGGCATTGCCGCGTGGGTTCATGCGCGACGATGCGCATACCCGCTGCTGGATTTCACGACGCTGAAAGTGCCGACGTTCTCGGTCACAGTGATCACCGGATCGATCACGCGGATTGCGATCAACGCGGTGCCGTATTTGCTCCCGCTGCTGTTCCAGATTGGCTTCGGACTATCGCCGTTTCAGTCGGGCCTGCTGCTGCTCGCGAGCGCACTCGGCAATCTCGGCATGAAGGCCGGCACGTCGTGGATCCTCGATCGGTTCGGCTTCCGCCGTGTCGCGCTCGTCGACGTGACCATTGTCGGCATCTGCACGATCGCATGCGGCTGGCTCACGGCGTCGACGCCGCTCGCGATCACGCTGCTCGTCGTGTTCGTCTACGGACTGACGCGATCGATGCAGTTCACGACGCTGGCGACGCTCGCGTATGCCGATATCCCCGCGCAGCAGACGAGCGCGGCAAGCACGCTATGGAGCGCCGCGCAACAGATGACGATCGGCATGGGCATCGCGTTCGGCGCGCTGTCGCTGCGCGTTGCGGCTTCGCTGCGTGGCGATACGGGCGGCGTTCATTATCTGCTCGAGGATTTTCGATGGGCCTTCGTCGCGGCCGGTGTGCTCGCGTTGCTGACGTTGCCCGGTTACGCGCGGCTCGCACGCGATGCGGGCGATCGGCTGCGTGCAAGCGCCGCACGCGGGTAAGCGAGCGGCGCGCGGATATGACGGAGATCCGCGCGGCGGAGTGTGTGCCACCTCTGCTCGTCGGCGAATATCGCAGCCGTTGTCGCGCGGCTGTCACTGCGCGTCGTGAAAAATGATGCCGACCGTGTGCCGATGCCCGCTGCGGATCCGGCTCACGCCATGACGGAGGTTCACGCGATAAATGCCGCGCGTGCCTTGCACCGGCCTGCTATGCACGGCAAAAACCACCGCATCGCCTTGCGCCAGCGGCACCACTTCTGCGCGCGACTGCATCCGCGGTCGCTGCTCGGTCAACACGAATTCGCCGCCGGTAAAATCGCGCTCCGGCGCGGACAGCAGAATCGCGACCTGCAGCGGAAACACATGCTCGCCGTATAGATCCTGATGCAGGCAGTTGTAGTCACCGGGACCGTACTGGAGCAGCAATGGTGTCGGGCGCGTCTGTCCCGCCTCGTGGCAGCGCGCGAGAAACGCCCGCAGATCGGCGGGGTAGCGTGTATCGATGCCGAGCGCACGATTCCAGCGATTCGCGATCGGCGCCAGATAGCGATACAGCGCGGTGCGCAGCGCATCGACGAGTGTCGGTAGCGGATAGGCGAAATACTTGTATTCGCCTCGCCCGAATCCGTGCCGCGCCATCACGACGCGTGACCGATAGCGTGTGTCGTCCGGATAGAGCGCCGCGAGCGCGCGGCATTCGTCGGGCGACAACAGGCGCGGCACGTGCGCGCAGCCGTAGCCGTCCAGGTCGGTGTCGATGAGGTGCCAGTCGAGCGCGTCGACGCGACTTGCGACGTCGACGGGTTCGGCCGTGCGGGCAAGATCGGCAATGTTCACAGACGTACTCCGTTCGTCAGCGGTGCGGCGTTGCGGTTGCGGGATGGTCGGCGTCGCGGCTCGCGGGGAGCGCACACTGCGATACGCGGCGATATGGGGTCGGCACGACCCGATACGCGACAACGCCATTCGGGCAGCGACGTTCGTGCTGCTTTCCGCGATGAACCATGAATGGCTTCAGTGTAGAGGCGAGCGCGCGTCGATGCGTGCCGGATCTTGCGCGCCAATTCGGTGGGGAACGAAGGCGGAGCGGGGCGACGACGTGGGGCCGACGTATCGCCGGCCGGCTGTTCCGCCATCCCGACGGCGGCCACCCGCGCCGGGAATCGACGGTGTCGACGCGATCGGCATCGCTGGCGGCTCGAGTTTGAACGCGATCGTTGCGGCTACTGGAGCGACGGTGCCAACGCCATTGCGAATGAGTCGCCAGTACCAACGCGATCGCCAGCGCCAGTGAATCGCCGGTGCGAACGCGGTCGAGGTGGCCCGCGGTCGCCGGTACCAACGGGATCGTCGCCGCCAGTGAATCGCCGGTGCGAACGCGAGCGAGGTAGCCAGCGGCCGCCAGTCCCAACGGGATCGTCCCCGCTAGTGAATCGCCAGTGCCAGTGGGATCATCGCCGCGAGTGAATCGCCACTGCCAGCGGGATGGTCGCCGCTAGTGCATCGCCGGTGCTAACGCGAGCGAGGTGGCCAGCGGCCGCCAGTCCCAACGGGATCGTCCCCGCTAGTGAATCGCCGGTGCCAGTGGGATCATCGCCGCGAGTGAATCGCCACTGCCAGCGGGATGGTCGCCGCTAGTGCATCGCCGGTGCTAACGCGATCGAGGTGGCCAGCGGTCGCCAGTCCCAACGGGATCGTCCCCGCCAGTGAATCGCCAGTGCCAGTGGGATCATCGCCGCGAGTGAATCGCCACTGCCAGCGGGATGGTCGCCGCTAGTGCATCGCCGGTGCTAACGCGACCGAGGTGGCCAGCGGTCGCCAGTTCCGACGGGATCGTCCCCGCCAGTGAATCGCCACTGCCAGTGGGATGGTCGCCGCTAGTGCATCGCCGGTGCTAACGCGAGCGAGGTGGCCAGCGGTCGCCAGTCCCGACGGGATCGTCCCCGCCGGTGAATTGTCAGTGCTAGCGCGACCGCCGCCGCTAGTGAATCGTGGGTGGAACGCCATCGAGGCCGCTAGAAGTCGCCGGTGCCAACGGGATCTTCGCCGCTAGTGAATCACCAGTGCTAACGCGAACGCTAGGAAAGCACGGATGCCAGCCGACGCGGTCGACACCGCTGGCGGCTCCCCAGTGCCAACCCGGTCGCGGTTCAGGCGAACCGCCGGTGCGAAGCGCGATTGCCATCGTAGGCGAATCCACGGCGCCGACGTGATCGCTGGCAACTCGCTAGTGCCAACGCGATCGCCATGACCAGCGGCTTGCCGGTGCCAGCCCGATCGTTATTGCTGCCGGATCGACGGCGCGCCGACGCGGTCGCTATCGCCAGCAGATCACTCGTGCCAACGCGATCGCTACTGCCGACGGGGCATCGGCGCCGATGCGATCGCCATTGTTAGTGAATCGCCAGCGCCTGCCACCGCGAGCGGCATCGCCCGCGGCGACGCGATCGCGACCGCCACCCGATCGCCATCACGCCACGCACAGCGTCGATCAACCGGTCAGTCACCACCTCACAGCAGCGCTCGCCCTCTGCAAACCGGCCCTGACCACCGCCACCCTCACGCCAGCGACCGAAACAGCCAATACAGCGCGCCCGCCAGCACAATCGACGCCGGCAGCGTGAGCACCCACGCGAGCACGAGACTACGAACCGTCCCCCATTGCAGCCCCGACCCGTTCGCGGCCATCGTGCCGGCCACGCCGGACGACAGCACGTGTGTCGTCGAGACCGGGAGCCCGTACGCATCCGCGGCGCCAATCGTCAACATCGCGACGAGTTCGGCCGACGCGCCCTGGCCGTACGTCAGGTGCTGCTTGCCGATCTTTTCGCCGACCGTCACGACGATCCGCTTCCAGCCGACCATCGTGCCGAGCCCCAGCGCAATCGCGACCGCGACCTTCACCCAGGTCGGAATGAACTTCGTCGCGTGGTCGAGTTGCGAGCGGTAGTTGTCGATCGCGAGCTTGTCGTCAGCGGCGAACGCCGGCTGTCCGGACTTCTCGATCAGCCGGATCGCCTCCGACACGAGGTACATCGTGTTGCGCACGTTGTCGACGTCGCCCTGCGGGACGGCCGCCATCGAGCCGGACGAGCCGACCGCGCCGGCCAGCGACCGGGAAAGCTGCTGCACGGCAGGAATCACGGCGGGCGTCAGTTCGCGATGCTGCACGTAATGCTCGACATCGGCGCGCGGATTCGCCGAGGGCGCGACGCCGTTCGCATATTTGCCGAGCGTCGCGGCGGCCTGGTTCGCGACCGCGACGAACGTCTGCGACTCGGCCGGCGTCACGGCCTTGTTCAGCGCATACGCAGTCGGCACGGTACCGATCAGAATCAGCATGATCAGCCCCATGCCCTTTTGCCCGTCGTTCGACCCGTGCGCGAACGACACGCCGGTGCAGGTCAGGATCAACAGGCAGCGGATCCAGAACGGCGGCGGCTGGTCCTTCTGCGGCTCGCTGTAGAGTTCGGGAATCCGCACGACGGCCTTCAGCGCGAGCAGCAGCAGCGCCGCGCAGACAAAGCCGACGATCGGCGAGAACAGCAGCGATTTGCCGACGCCGAGCGCCTGTCCCCAATCGACGCCGCTCGTACCGGACGACCCATGCATCAGTTGGTTCATCAGCCCGACGCCGATAATCGAGCCGATCAGCGTATGCGAGCTCGACGATGGGAGTCCGAAATACCAGGTCGCGAGATTCCATACGATCGCCGCGATCAGCAGCGCGAACACCATCGCGAACCCGGCGCCGCTGCCGACCTGCAGGATCAGTTCGACCGGCAGCAGCTGCAGGATTCCGAATGCGACCGCACCGCTCGAGACCATCACACCAAGGAAGTTCCACATGCCGGACCAGATCACCGCGACGTTCGGCGTCAGCGAGTGCGTGTAGATCACGGTCGCGACCGCGTTCGCCGTATCGTGAAAGCCGTTCACGAACTCGAAGCCGAGCGCGATCAGCAGCGCCGCACCGAGCATCAGGTACGGGAACAGCGAGCCCTCCCGAACCGGCGCGAGATCGGCGAGCAAATGGGTCGCGATGTAGACGCCGCCGCCGACGAGGACGAGCAGGAAGGCGGCATAGCCGATCTGTCGGGTGCGCTCGATGGAGCCCTGATTGGCGGCGGACGGAGCAGGCTGATTCATGGCGGCATCTCGTGAAGGAGTCCCGTCCGATCCTAGCGTCGCCATTCAGTCAGTTTGATGACAGCGGTCCCGGCCGCCGTGCGCGGCTTACCTCAACAGGCGCGGCGCATGCCACGTCGATTCGCGTGCGAGCGCGACGAACGCGGCGAGATAGTCGATCTGCGCGTCCGCTTCGCGGATGCCGAGAAAGATCTGTTTCGCGATTCCTTTTTTGCCGAGCTTGACCGGCACGACCGGCATCCGGTCTGCATATTCGTCGGCGAGCCATCTCGGCAGCGCGGCGACGCCCCGTCCGCTCGCGACCATCTGCAGCATGATGTCGGTCGTCTCGATCGACTTGTGCCGCCTCGGCACGATGCCGGCCGGCGTCAGGAACTGGTTGTAGATATCCAGCCGGTCCGTTTCGACCGGGTACGTGATCAGCACCTCGTCGACGAGTTGTTCGGGCGTCACGTAGTCGGCGCGGGCGAAACGGTGCGCGTCTGCGACGACCAGCACCTGCTCGTAGTCGAATACCGGATCGAACCGCAGCCCCGGTTTGTTCAGCGGATCGGGTGTCACGAGCACGTCGATGTCGTAGCTGAACAGCGCGCCGATTCCGCCGAACTGGAAGCGTTGCTTCACGTCGACGTCGACGTCCGGCCAGCGCGACAGGTACGGCGACACGACCTTCAGCAGCCACTGATAGCACGGGTGGCATTCCATCCCGATGCGCAGCGTGCCGCGCTCACCTTTCGCGTACTGCTTCATCCGTTCCTCGGCGAACTCGAACTGCGGCAGCAGCCGATGCGCGAGCCGCAGCAGATACTGGCCGCCCTGCGTGAGCCGCAGCCCGCGGCCTTCGCGGTCCCAGATCGGCGTGCCGAGCTGCTGCTCGAGTTTCTTGACGGTATGGCTCAAGGCCGATTGCGTCAGATGCAGCGCGTTGGCGGCGGCTGTCAGCGAGCCCTGCCGTTCGACTTCGCGAATGACGACGAGATGAAAACGTTCGAGCATGACGTGCGCCGGCGAACCGGATACATGAACAATTTTGATTGATGAATGAAATAATGCCATTTTATTTCATGTGTTGAAATCCCTATCATGGCTGCCGATCCATCATTCCTTCAGAACGGCAGCTCCATGGTCACGACACACAACCTCGGTTTTCCACGCATCGGCGCGAAGCGCGAACTCAAGTTCGGTCTCGAACGCTACTGGAACGGCGAATCGTCGCGCGACGAACTGACGGCGCTCGGCGCGGCGCTGCGTCGGCAGCACTGGAACGATCAGCGCGGGCTCGATCTCGTGCCGATCGGCGATTTCGCGTTCTACGATCAGGTGCTCGACATGAGCTTCACGCTTGGCAATCTGCCGAAGCGCGTGCGGGATTTTCCCGGCGATCCGCTCGACAATTACTTCCGCGTGGCGCGCGGCCGTTCCGCGCAGTCCGCCGACGCGCACGCCGCGTGCTGCGGCGGCGTCGCGGCCGGCGAGATGACGAAGTGGTTCGACACGAACTATCACTACATCGTCCCGGAGTTCCACGCCGATACGAACTTCTCGCTCGATCCGTCGCGGCTGCTTCAGCATCTCGCGGAGGCGCGCGCGGCGGGCGTGACCGCGAAGCCCGTGATTCTCGGCCCCGTCACCTATCTGTGGCTCGGCAAGTCGAAGGACGATTCCGACCGGCTCGCGCTGCTGCCGAAACTGCTGCCCGTATACGGCGCGCTGCTCGATACGCTGACTGCGCAAGGCGTCGAGTGGGTGCAGGTCGACGAGCCGATTCTCGTCACCGAACTCGATGCCGAATGGCGGCACGCACTGCGCACCGCCTATGCGGCGCTCGAGACGCGCCGCATCAAGCTGCTGCTCGCGACCTACTTCGGCGAGTTGCAGGACAACCTGACACTTGCGGCGTCGCTACCGGTCGACGGCCTGCATGTCGATGCGATCAACGCGCGCGACGAGATCGCCGCAGTCGTGCGCGAACTGCCGGCGGACCGCGTGCTGTCGGTCGGCGCGATCAACGGCCGCAATATCTGGAAGACGGATCTGAACGCGACGCTCGACTGGCTCGAACCGCTTGCGAAGCAGCTCGGCGACCGGCTGTGGCTCGCGCCGTCGTGCTCGCTGCTGCACGTGCCGGTCGACCTCGCGAGCGAGGACCGGCTCGATGCCGACATCCGTTCGTGGCTCGCCTTCGCATTGCAGAAGCTCGACGAGCTGAAGGTGCTCGCGACCGCGCTGAACGAAGGGCGCGACAAGGTTGCCGACGCGCTTGCCGCGAATGCCGCCGCGATCGACTCGCGCCGCCGCTCGCCGCGCGTGCACAACGCGGCCGTGAAGGACGCGATTGCGCGTATCGATGCACGTCTCGGCGATCGCGCGAGCCCGTATCCGCAGCGCGCGGCGAAGCAAGCCGCGCAACTGAATCTGCCGGCATTCCCGACGACGACGATCGGCTCGTTCCCGCAGACCGCGGAGATCCGGCACGCGCGCAGCCGCTTCAAGGCGGGCACGCTCGACGAAGCCGGCTATCGCGCGGCGATGCGTGCCGAGATCGAGCGCAGCGTGCGCGAGCAGGAGTCGCTCGAACTCGACGTGCTCGTGCACGGCGAAGCCGAGCGCAACGACATGGTCGAATATTTCGGCGAGCAGCTCGACGGATTCGCGTTCAGCCGGTTCGGCTGGGTGCAGTCGTACGGTTCGCGCTGCGTCAAGCCGCCGATCCTGTTCGGCGACATCAGCCGCCCGAAGGCGATGACGGTCGAATGGATCGCGTATGCGCAGTCGCTGACGCACAAGCCGATGAAGGGCATGCTGACGGGCCCCGTGACGATCCTGAACTGGTCGTTCGTGCGCGACGACCAGCCGCGCTCGGTGTCCTGCCGTCAGCTCGCGCTCGCGATCCGCGACGAAGTGCTCGATCTCGAGAAGGCCGGCGTACGCGTGATCCAGATCGACGAGGCCGCGTTACGCGAAGGGCTGCCGCTGCGCCGTTCGCAATGGAGTGCGTATCTGCAATGGGCGGTCGAGTCGTTCCGGATCGCCGCGAACGGCGTGCGCGACGACACGCAGATCCACACGCACATGTGCTATTCGGAGTTCAACGACATCATCGCGTCGATCGCCGACATGGACGCCGACGTGATCACGATCGAAACGTCGCGCTCCGACATGGAGCTGCTCGACGCGTTCGACAGCTTCAGGTATCCGAACGAGATCGGGCCCGGCGTGTACGACATTCATTCGCCGAACATTCCGACACAGGACCACATCGTCGCGCTGATGAAGAAGGCGGCCGAGCGGATCCCGGCCGATCGTCTGTGGGTGAACCCGGATTGCGGGTTGAAGACGCGCCGGTGGGAGGAAGTGATTCCGGCGCTGGCCAACATGGTGGCGGCCGCGAAGACGCTGCGCGCGCAGCAGCGGTAACGTCGCCGCGCGCGGCGCGCCGGGCAGGCGCCGAGGTCTGCCCGGCGAAGTGCGACGCTTACGCGGTACGCGCGGCGGTGTGCGCGCCAGCGCGCGGCAGCGCGTCGACATCCTTCGCGGAAGATCCCGCATCGTCGATGCTGACGCGGCGCGAGATCAGCCACACGCACAGCGACGACAGCACTGCGGCACTCGTGTACTGAATCGCGAGCGGCCACCACTGCGGCGCGGTGTTCTGCGCGATGATCGTCGCGACGAGCGGCGTCAGGCCGCCGGCGAGTGCGCCGCACACCTGATAGGCGATCGAGATCGCCGTGTAGCGGATCCGTGCGACGAAGATGCCGCTCACGAAGCCCGCGACGACCGAGTAGTAGCCCGATTCCGCGAGCGTCGCGAGGCCGACGCCGACCGTGATCGACAGCGGCGTGCCGACATGCACGAGCGGCAGCATCACGAACGGCACGATCGCGGCCCACGCGCCGGTGATCAGCAGCACGCGCGTCGTTCCGAAGCGCTGCGCGAAGAACGCGGCCGCGAGCTGCACGACGAACTGCAGCACGGCCACGATCGTCATGCAATGCAGCACCATCGAGCGGTCCAGCGACAGGAACTGCGTCGCATAGCTGATCATGAAGATGTTGCTGAAGTACACGCCGGCGATCCCGTATACGTTCGCACCGATCGCGAGCAGCAGCAGCGGCCAGTACTTCAGCGCCTCGCGCACCGGATTGCGCGCGGTGTCGCCGCTCTTGCGCACCTCCTCGAACTCCGGCGATTCGGACACGCTTGCGCGAATCACGAAGCCGACCGCGAGCAGCACCGCGCTCGCGAGGAACGGCAGGCGCCAGCCCCAGCTCATCAGGTCTTCCTTCGGCAGTGTGCTGATCGCGCCGAACGCGAGCATCGACAGGATCAGGCCGCTCGCGCTGCCGAGCTGCGCGAACGACGCGAAGAACGTGCGCTTGCCTGCCGGCGCATGTTCGCCGGCGAGCAGCACCGCGCCGCCCCATTCGCCGCCGACCGCGATTCCTTGCAGCACGCGCATCAGCACGAGCAGAATCGGCGCAAGCATGCCGGCCGTCGCATAGGTGGGCAGCAGGCCGATCGCGACCGTCGACACGGCCATCAGCATCAGCGTCGCGAGCAGCGAGCGCTTGCGGCCGAAGCGGTCGCCGAGATAGCCGAACAGCACGCCGCCGAACGGCCGCGCGAAAAAGCCCACCGCGAACGAGCCGAACGACGCGAGCAAGCTCACGAAGCGGTTCTCGCCCGGAAAGAACAGCGGGCCGAACACGATGGCGGCGGCGGTCGCATAGCTGTAGAAGTCGTACCACTCGATCGTCGTGCCGACGAACGACGCAAGCGCCGCCCGCTTCGGTTGCTTGACGGAAGTCTCCATCTTTTTCTGGCTCCTCTTGAATCCTCTGATTGGGAATGGTCGCGGCGCGCGTCAGTCGCGGTACGCGACGCCCGGCAGCACGCACAGCAGCTCGTATGCGAGGTTCGCGCCGAGCAATGCCGTCGTGCCGAACGGGTCGTACGGCGGCGCGACTTCGACGAGATCGCAGCCGACGATGTTCAGCCCGCGCGCGCCGCGGATGATCTCGAGTGCCTGCGGCACCGTGAGGCCCGCGATTTCCGGCGTGCCGGTGCCCGGTGCGTAGGCGGGATCGATGCCGTCGATGTCGAAGCTGATGTAGACGGGCGTGTCGCCGACGCGCTCGCGCACTTCGTCCATCAGCGGCACGAGCGACTTGTTCCAGCATTCTTCCGCCTGAACGACGCGAAAACCCTGCTCGCGGCACCAGTCGAAGTCTTCGGCCGCGTAGCCGGTGCCGCGCAGGCCGATCTGCGTGACCTTGTCGCCGTGCAGCAGGCCTTCCTCGACCGCGCGGCGAAACGGCGTGCCGTGCGCGATCTTTTCGCCCATCATCGTATCGTTCACGTCGGCGTGCGCATCGACGTGGATCAATGCGACCTTGCCGTGCTTGCGGTGGATCGCGCGCAGGATCGGCAGCGCGATCGTGTGATCGCCGCCGAGCGTGATCGGCTTGCAGTCGTGCTCGAGGATCGCGTCGTACGCGGCTTCGATGCGCGCGATCGAATCGTGCAGGTTGTACGGATTGATCGCGACGTCGCCGATGTCGGCGATCTGCAGCGAATCGAACGGCGCGGCGCGCGTCGCCATGTTGTACGGGCGCAGCAGCACGGATTCGGTACGGATCTGGCGCGGGCCGAAGCGTGCGCCGGTGCGGTTCGACGTGCCGAGATCGAACGGCACGCCGACGAAGCAGGCGTCGAGGCCGGCGGCGCTCGCCACGTGCGGCAGGCGCATCATCGTCGCGATGCCGCCGCAGCGCGGCATTTCATTGCCGCCGAGCGGCTGGAAATGGGTGTGGTCGTTCATGGGGCGCTCTTCCAATGTGGGGTTGCCGTATCATTCGACGCGGCTCGGCGCACAGTTGTACGCGTTCCGGCCTTAAAGAAGAATGCGAAGATATCGACGTAAACATCGATCTTCATCGATGCATGGAAGGGGAATAGCGTGCTGGGGAATCTGTCGACCCTCGATCTGCGGCTGATCCGCGTGTTTCTCGCGGTGACCGACGCGGGTGGCGTATCGGCGGCGCAGGCGGTGCTGAACGTCGGCCAGTCGACGATCAGCGCGCAGCTGTCGTCGCTCGAGACGCGGCTCGGCTATCGGCTTTGCGAGCGCGGCCGCAGCGGCTTCCGGCTCACGCCGAAGGGCGAGCGGTTCCACGCGATGAGCCGCAAGCTGCTCGCGGCGCTCGACGAATTCGGCATGGCCGCGCGGCATATGGATCGCCAGCTGGTCGGCACGCTCAATATCGGGCTGATCGGCCATACGCCGGTGAGCCAGAACGCGCGGATCGCCGAGGCGATCGCCGCGTTCCGTACGCGCGACGAGGCCGTGCGCTTCTCGATCTCGGTGCGCGCGCCGGGCGATCTCGAGGAGAAGCTGCTGAGCGACGAGATCCAGATCGCGGTCGGCTATTTCTGGCATCGCGTGCCGTCGCTCGAATACACGCCGCTGTTCGTCGAGCGGCAGGTCGCGTATTGCGGCCGCGGCCATCCGCTGTTCGCGCGCGCGGGCACGCTGACGCCCGAGGACGTCGCCGGATTCGAGTGGGCCTGGCGCTCGTACCCGCTGCCGGAAGCGCAGATGTCGACGACGCCCGACCGCGTGACGGCGACCGCCGACAACATGGAGGCCGTCGCGCTGCTGATCCTGTCGGGCCATCACCTCGGCTATCTGCCGCAGCATTTCGCGGCGCCGTACGTCGCCCAAGGGCTGCTCGCACCGCTCGATCCGGAGCGGCTGCGTTACGACGTCACGTTTCACATGGTCGTCGCGCGCAGCGGGCGCGGCAATCCGCTCGTCGAAGCGTTTCTCGAGGACCTCGAGCGCGCGCACCACACGCCGGATACGCCGGCCTGACACCATTCCCCGCCGCGCGCCGCGCGTGGCTTCGATTTGGCGTTCGCGGCTTCGCCGCCCGCGCGATCAAGGCACCGGCAGCCCCGCGTCGTGTTTGACCTCGCGCAGCGACAGCGCCGATTCGATCGACGTGACGCCCGGCAGCATCCGCAGCGAGTCGCGCAGGAACGTGCCGTAGTCGTCGAGATCGCGCGCAACGATCTGCAACAGATAGTCGGCCGTGCCCGCGACGTTGTGGCACGACAGAATCCGCTCGATGCCGAGCACCTCGCGCTCGAAGCGGTCGGCGACCTTGCGGTCGTGCGTCGCGAAGCGCACGAGCACGAAGGAGACGACGCCGAAGCCGAGCGCCTTGCGCGACAGCTGCGCACGGTAGCGCTCGATGTAGCCGTCGTTTTCCAGCCGCTTCAGCCGCCGCGCACACGGCGTCTCGGACAGGCCGACGCTGTCGGCCAGCCGCGCGATCGACAGGCGCCCGTCGCGTTGCACCGCGGCGAGGATCGCGCGGTCGGTTTTGTCGAGTTCGGTCATCTTGGCGGAAATCCTGTTCGAATGCGCAAATTGTGGCGGATTCCGCTATCAAATGCGAGTGCGGGGCAGAAGACGGCCAATAAACCCTCATCCGCCAGCGGCAAACTATCGCCGTTGAGGGACGGGGGAAGACGATGATTTCCACGCATTTGCTGTTCATTTATCTCGCCGCGCTCGCGGCGATCTACGCCGTGCCGGGGCCCGACATGGCGCTCGTGCTGCAGACCAGCATCGGCCGCGGCGTCCGGCCCGGCATCGCGGCCGCCGCCGGCCTGTCGCTGTCGCGCAGCGCACACGTGACGCTGTCCGCTTGCGGCGTCGCGGCGCTGATCCGCGGCGCGCCGTGGCTCTACGAAGCGATCCGCTACGGCGGTGCGCTCTATCTCGGCTACGTCGCGATCCAGGTGTTCCGCTCGCCGGTATTCGACGTCGGCAACGGCGACGCGGCCGCGGCCGGCGAACTGCGTCAGTCGTTCGTGAAAGGGCTGCTGACCAACCTGCTGAATCCGAAGGCGCTGCTGTTCTGCTCGGTGCTGCTGCCGCAGTTCGTGCGGCCGGAGGCCGGGCCGGTCGTCTGGCAGATGTTCGCGCTCGGCGCGCTGCTGGTCGCGGCCGGCGTCTGCTTCGATCTCGCCTGCGTGTTCGGCGCGTCGCGGATCGCCGCATGGATGCGTGTGCATCCGCTCGCGCAGACGGTGCAGCGCTGGACGTTCTCCGCCGCACTGCTCGGCTTCGCGCTGCGGCTTTCGATGGACTAAGCGTGCGACAGCGCACGGCGGCGCCGCACGCTGCGCGCTGCGCGCTGCGCGCAAATCATCCGACTGTTCTACACTTCCTGTGACTTCGCGCGACCGCGAACCCGACTGACCACACGGAACCGTCTTCCGTCGGCCATGTCCGATTTCCTGGCTGTTCCGTGCAACGCGGTACAAAGGAGGGTCTGAACATGGCAAGGCATCTTCACGCCGACCGCGAACCCCGAATCGTCGCCGACTCCAAGTGTCTCGGCCCGTGCGATCCGGCAGAACGCATCCACGTCACGATCATGTTGCGGCGGCAGGAAGAAGGGCAACTCGATACGCTGCTCCAGCGGCTCGCCAGCGGCGATCCGCAAGCCAAACCGCTGTCGCGCGACGCATTCGCGCAGCGCTTCTCGGCAAGCCCCGACGACATCCGCAAGACCGAGGACTTCGCGCGCCGTCATCAGCTGACGGTCGATCGTGTCGATCCGGCCGAAAGCGTCGTCGTGCTGTCGGGCACCATCAAGCAATTCGAAACCGCGTTCGGCGTGACGCTCGAGCGTTTCGAGCATCACGCGATCGGGCAGTATCGCGGCCGCTCGGGGCCCATCGCGCTGCCGGACGAGCTTGGCGATGCGGTGACGGCCGTGCTCGGCCTCGACAGCCGCCCGCAGGCGCGGCCGCACTTCCGGCTGCGCCCACCGTTCAAGCCGGCACGCGGCGCGGCGAGCGTCACGTTCACGCCGCCGCAGCTCGCGTCGCTGTACGGGTTTCCGGCCGGCGACGGCGCCGGCCAGTGCATCGCGATCGTCGAACTCGGCGGCGGCTACCGCGCCGCGGACATCGCGCGATACTTCAGCGGGCTCGGCATCAAGACGCCGCCGACGCTCGTCGACGTGAACGTCGGCACCGGCCGCAACGCGCCGACCGGCGATCCGAACGGCCCGGACGGCGAAGTCGCGCTCGACATCGAGATCGCCGGCGCGATCGCGCCCGCCGCGAAAATCGCCGTCTACTTCGCGCCGAACAGCGATGCGGGCTTCATCCAGGCCGTCAACGCGGCCGTCAACGACACGAAGAACAAGCCGTCGGTGATCTCGATCAGCTGGGGCGGCCCGGAGGCGATCTGGCAGGCGCAGTCCGCGCAGGCGTTCAACCGCGTGCTGCAGGCGGCGGCCGCGCAGGGCATCACCGTCTGCGCGGCGTCCGGCGACAGCGGCTCGGGCGACGGGCTGCAGGACGGCGCCGATCACGTCGACTTCCCCGCGTCGAGCCCGTACGTGCTCGGCTGCGGCGGCACGCAGCTCGACGCGCTGCCGGGGCAGGGCATCCGCAGCGAAGTCGCGTGGAACGACGAGGCGTCGGGCGGCGGCGCGGGCGGCGGCGGTGTCAGCGCGCTGTTCGATCTGCCTGCCTGGCAGCACGGGCTCTCGCTGACGCGCGCGGACGGCAGCCGCGCGCCGCTCGCGAAGCGCGGCGTGCCCGACGTCGCGGGCGATGCGTCGCCGCAGACGGGCTACGAGGTCTCGGTCGCCGGCACGCCGGCCGTGATGGGCGGTACGAGCGCGGTCGCGCCGCTTTGGGCCGCGCTGATCGCGCGGATCAACGCGGCGGCCGGCACGTCGGCCGGCTGGATCAACCCGAAGCTGTACCGGCATCCGGACGCGCTGCGCGACATCACGAAAGGATCGAACGGCACGTTTGCGGCAGCCGCCGGCTGGGACGCCTGCACCGGGCTCGGCAGCCCCGACGGCGCGAAGCTTGCCGCGATCCTCGCGCGCAAGCCGTCGAGCTGACGCGCGCGACACACGGCTTTTCGTTCGACGCGGGGCTTTCCCGCGTCTTTTCTTACTTCCAGGAGCAGCACGATGGGCATCGATTCCGCATCCTCCGGCGGCGTGTATCCGCTGCATCATGGCGACCACAATTCGCACGGCGTGCCGCCGAGCGTCGACCCGGTCGCGCTGAGCCACGGGCGCGACCAGCCGTTCTTCGATCCGGTCGCGTACGGCAACGGCCCCGACGACTCGGTCACCGACACGACCGAGGCGGCCGCGATCACGCATCACACGATCCTGATCGGCGGCCGGCGCATCGCGTATACGGCGACGGTCGGCCACCTCGTGACGGTCGATCCGAGCAGTTCGCAGCCGGCCGCGAAGATCTTCTACGTCGCGTTCACGGCCGACAACGCGAAGGAGGAAACGCGGCCCGTCACGTTCTTCTACAACGGCGGGCCCGGTTCGTCGTCGGTGTTCGTGCTGCTCGGCTCGTTCGCGCCGAAGCGGATCAAGACGGCGATGCCGGGCTTCACGCCGCCCGCGCCGTACCAGATCGAGGACAACCCGGACAGCCTGATCGACCACAGCGACCTCGTGTTCATCAACCCGGTCGGCACCGGCTATTCGGCGGCGGTCGCGCCGAACAAGAACCGCGATTTCTGGGGCGTCGACCAGGACGCCGATTCGCTCAAGCAGTTCATCAAGCGCTATCTGACCAAGAACAATCGCTGGAATTCGCCGAAATACCTGTTCGGCGAGTCGTACGGCACGGCGCGCAGCTGCGTGCTCGCGTACAAGCTGCACGAGGACGGCGTCGATCTGAACGGCATTACGCTGCAGTCGTCGATTCTCGACTATCGGCAGGCCGGCAATCCGGTCGGCACGCTGCCGACCGCAGCGGCCGACGCGTGGTATCACAAGCGGCTCGGCATCACGCCGGCGCCGGCCGATCTCGGCGCGTTCGTCGAGGAAGTCGCGCAGTTCGCGCGCACCGATTATCTGAACGCGCTGCGCAAGCGCCCGCATGCGGACCCGGCGGTCGTGAAGAAGCTGTCGGACTACACGGGCATCGATACCGACACGCTCAAATCCTGGAACCTCGACATCGCCGGCTACGATGCGCGCGGCAATTCGCTGTTCCTGACGACGCTGCTGCACGCGCGCGGGCTCGCGCTCGGCGCATACGACGGCCGCGTGACCGCGATCTCGACCGGCATCGCGGGCAAGATCGATCCGAACTCGGGCGGCAACGATCCGACCATGACGGCCGTGACGGGCGTCTACACGGCGATGTGGAACAGCTACCTGAACGAGCAGCTGAAGTTCACGTCGAATTCGGCGTTCACGGACCTGAACGACCAGGCGTTCCGCAACTGGGATTTCAGCCACATCGATCCGACCGGCGAGCAGCAGGGCATCGATGCGAAGGGCAATCTGATTCTCTACACGGCCGGCGATCTCGCAGCTGTGATGGCGCTGAACGTCGACCTCAAGGTGCTGTCCGCGAACGGCTTGTACGACTTCGTCACGCCGTTCTATCAGACCGTGATCGACCTGCAGCAGATGCCGCTCGAGGATCAGAAGGTGCGGCAGAACCTGTCCGCGCGCTTCTATCCGTCGGGGCACATGGTGTATCTCGACGCCGGTTCGCGCACCGCGCTGAAGCGCGATCTTGCGACGATGTACGACGCGACGGTCGCCGATACGGGCGCACGGATGCGGATCCGCGCGCTGCAGGCGAAGAAGACGGGCGGGCACGCGTAGCGTCGCGCCCGCTTGCCCGGCCGCGTGCGCAACGGTGTCGCGCGCGGCCGGTTGCCGGTATCGGCCGGACCGGCCGCGTCAGCCGCCGTGGCCGGCGTTCGAGGCGATGCCGAGGCCCGGCCAGTCGAACGGCGTGTACGGCAGCGCGCGCTTGTGGCGCGAGCCGTCGTAGAAGCGCAGGACGGTTTCATACACGCGGTCGCCGACCGGCTTGCCTTCGAGGAAATCGTCGATCTCGTCGTACGTGACGCCGTACGCATGCTCGTCCGGGCGCAGCGGACGGAGCTCTTCCAGATCGGCGGTCGGCACCTTCATCACGACCGCCTCTTCGGCGCCGAGCGCACGCGCGACCGCGCGCACGCGACGCTTGTTCAGGCCGGCGAGCGGCAGGATGTCCGCGCCGCCGTCGCCGAACTTCGTGAAGAAGCCCATCAGCGATTCGGCCGCGTGATCGGTGCCGATCACGATGCCGCGGCGCGCGCCGGCCACCGCGTATTGCGCGATCATCCGCTCGCGCGCCTTGATGTTGCCGTGCACGAAGTCCTGCTGCGCCGGCGTGTCGAACGCGTGGCCGGAGGCGATCAGCGACTTCAGCATCGCGTCGGCGGCGGGCTTCACGTCGACCGTCAGCACTTCGTCGGCGCGCACGAACGCGAGCGCGCGCCGTGCGTCGGCCTCGTCGTTCTGCACGCCGTTCGGCAGACGCATCGCGATGAAGCGCGCATCGTAGCCTTCGCCGCGCAGGCGCTCGACCGCGAGTTGCGCGAGGCGGCCGGCCGTCGACGAATCGACGCCGCCGCTGATGCCGAGCACATAGGTCCGCAGGCCGGTCGAGCGCAGATATTGCGCGAGGAAATCGACGCGGCGTGCGATTTCGGCGTCGGCATCGAAATGCGGGGCAACGTTCAGTTCGGCGATGATCGCGCGTTGGCGGCTGGCGTAATCGGCGGCTGTCATGGGGAAAGTTCCGGAACGAAATGCAAGGCGCTCATCATAAGCGCAATCGCCGTGCGCTGCCGCGCGCCGGGTGCGATCGTGCGGATGGGCGTTGCGCGTGCGATACGTGACGTTCGCGGGGTGGGATGCGAGCCGCGAGTCACAAGCCACAAGCCCAATACGCGCCCGCCTCAACGCTGGCGCGCGAGCACGACACCCGCCAGCGCAAGCACGAAACCGGCGAGCTGAATCGCCGCGAGCGTCTCGTCGAACAGCAGATACCCCTGCAGCGCGGCGAGCGGCGGCGCGAGGAACTGGAGCGACGTCGCGCGCGCCGCGTTGCCGCGCCGCAGCATCCACATCAGCATCGTGACCGCGCCACCCGACAGAAAGACGACACCCCAGACGAGCGACACCCACAGCGCCGGCGCGCCGATCCATCTCGATTCGTGCAGCAGTACGACGAACACGGCCGCGACGAGGGCCGCCCCGAGATTCTGCACGGCGACCGCCGTGCGCAGATCGCTTTGCGCGAGCTTGCCCTTTTGGTAAAGCGATCCGGCCGTGATCGCGCCGACCGATAGCACCGACACGCCGACGACGAGCCACGCCGGCGCCGCGCCCGGCGACGCGGCGGCGACGCCGCCCGACACCTTCGGCGCGAGCACGAGCGCGACGCCGACGAGCCCGAGCGCCATCCCGAGCCAGCCGCGCGCCGGCAACCGCTCGTTGAAGAGCGGCACCGCGAGCACGGCGGTCGCGAGCGGCTGCAACGCGCCGAGCAGCGCCATCACGCCGGCGTTGAGCCCCTGCGCGACGGCCCAGTAGCTTGCGCCGAGATAAACGCCTTGCAGGAGCGCGCCCGCGATCAGATGACGCGGCCATTCGCGGCGTGCGGGCCACGGCGCGCGGGCCGCGAGCGCGACGACCGCGAACAGCGCGGCGGTGCCGGCGAAGCGCGCGAGCAGGAACAGGTTGGGATCGGCATACGGCTTGATCGCCCGGGCGACGATGAAGCCGGTGGACCAGAGCGCGACGAACAACGCGGCGACGAGCGACGTGAGCATGCGTGACGGGCCGCGGACGCGCGGCCGGACGAAATCGGGAAGTCGGCCAGTATCGGTCGACGCGGCGCGTGTGTCTTGTCGAATCCTGCACTCGCGCGCGGCCGCGGCCTGCAGGCCGGCGGCCGGACGGCGCCGCGATCAGTCGAGCGAGAACGTGTCGAGCGGCTGGTTCGCGCGCGCGTCGGATGCGAAACGTGCGGCGAGCTGCTCGTACAAGCGGCGCGCTTCGTCGAGCGTCAGATCGATCCAGTACGGATCGCCGGCGCCGTCGTTCAGACGTTCGGGCGAAAACTGGATTTCGAGCACACTGCCTTTGCGATACATTGCGCGAGCCCCCTGGCTGGTCGGTAATTTGGCGAAGCGCAGAGTGTAGCAACGCGCGCCGCGCCGATTCGCGCGCGGCAGGCAATACACCATTTCGCATTTCGCCGATGCCCGTCGCGGCCGGCGTGCTGCCGTCAAATCGCAGTCAAACGGCCGTAATACAATGGCCGGCCATCCCATTACCTGTCGCCTCGGGCGCAACACGCGATGCTCGCGGAACAACGTCATCAGTACATCCTGTCGGAACTCGGTCGATCGGGCGCGCTGTCGGTCGCGGAACTCGTGCGCTCGCTCGACGTGTCGCGCGAGACCGTGCGGCGCGATCTGAACGCGCTCGCCGCGCGCGGCTTGCTCGTGATGACGCACGGCGGCGCGCTGGCGGCCGACCGGCGCGAGCCGAGCCTGTCCGAGCGCGAGGCGGCGAACGCCGACGCGAAGCGCACGATCGGCCGGCGCGCGGCCGAGTTTGTGCCGGACGGCGCATCGGTGCTGATCGACTCCGGCAGTACGCCGCACGCGGTCGCGCTCGCGCTCGCCGACCGGCATCGGCTGTCGGTCTACACGAACGACTGGCGCACCGCGCTCGTGCTCGCGCGGCGCAACGGCAATCGCGTGACGCTGCTCGGCGGCGAGCTGTCCGACGACGAGGACGCGACGTTCGGCCTCGACACGATCCAGCAGCTTGCGCAATACCACGTCGATTTCGCGTTCGTCGGTGCGGGCGGCATCACGGCCGACGGCGACTGCACCGACTACTCGCGGCTCGCGGCGGAGGTGCGCAGCCGGATGATCGCGGCCGCCGGCACCGCGATCATCGTCGCCGATCATTCGAAGTTCGGCCGCGTGACGCCGGTGCGCATCAACGGCACGTCGGCCGCGCGCTATCTGGTGACCGAGCGCGCGCCCGACCGCGCCGTACGTCGCGCGCTGACCGCGCGCGGCATCGAACTCGTGCTCTGCGGCTGACGCGCGCACGACACAGAAGCTTCATCGAACCGTCATTCCGACGGAAACATCGACACGGACACTCGACACCGGTTCTCGCCGATTGCGTGCGGCACTTGCGCGGCCGCGGCTCGCTGCGCCCGCATTGGCCCGAGTGCGCGCTGACGCGCCGCCCGCACCGGCGAAGACGGGAACTCTCGCGATTTCTCCATTGAACCGGCCCGGCCACGGGCCAGGGAGCAACGAATGTCCGTGCGCGTACGCAGCTATCTGTCGCCCACTCTCGTCCTGCTGGCCTTCGACTGGCCCGACGCGCAGTCGCGTGCCGACTTCCTCGGCTTCGCGATCCGGCGCACGCCGGGCTTCCGGTCCGCGGACGGCGGCAGGCGTGCGTCGGCCAGCTGGCTGCCGAACCGGCTGACGTTCGACGGCCCGGCCGCCGATACGCAGGGCGACGCGCCGACCGACCAGGCGCCGATCCAGAAATTCATGTGGTGGGACGCGCGCATCGATCCGCAGGATCGCGGGGCGGCGTTTCGCTATGACGTGTATCCGGTCGTCGGCACGCCCGAGCGTCTGCAGCTGCTCGACGCGCAGGCCGGCGTGTGCCGCATCGTGCTGCCCGCACACATCGAGGACGGGATCGGCACCTGGTTCAACCGCGCAGTGGTCAGTTCGCAGGCGTTCGCCAGGCAGGTCGCGGCGCTCGGCCTCGCGCCGGACGAAGCGCCGAGCGAGGCGCAGGCGCTGAAGCTGCGCACCTGGCTCGCGAACGACATGGAGCAGGTGTTCGCCGAGATGCTCGATCCGGCCTCGCGCGCGGCGTCGGCCGTCTATCACCTGACGGACACGCTGTGGGCGCTGCCTGCCTTCGAAGCGTTCGGGCGGGCGCACGGCGAGGCGTCGCTCGCGATCGTCTACGACGCGCACGTGACGAGCCGCAAGGGCAAGCCGCCGCTGCCGTCGCCGAACCAGCCGGCCGTCGACGCGCTGCAGGGCCTCGCGACGCTCGCGCCGCGCGACAGGACGCACATCATGCACGACAAGTTCATCGTGACGAATACCGGCGCGGGCGTCGCGCCGGCGCGCGTACTGACGGGCTCTGCGAACTTCACGACCGAAGGGCTCACCGAGCAGGCGAACGTGCTGCACGCCTTCGACTCGCCGGAGCTGGCCGCGCTGTACGAAGAGCGTGCGCGGGCGCTGGCCGCGAATCCGTCGATTGCGGAGACGGCGCGCCTGTCGTCGGGCTGGTCGGCGCCGGTGACGATTGGAGGCGCGCAGGTGCGCGTCGCGTTTTCGCCGGAGCCGGCGGGCCGGCGCACCGAGATCGACACGATCGTCGCCGCGATCGCGGCCGCGAAGCATTCGGTGTCGTTCTGCCTGTTCATGCCGACCGACGCGGCGCTGCGCGACGCGTGCTTCGCAGCCGGCGATCGCGGGCTGATGATGTTCGGACTCGTGAACCGGATCAGCGCGGGCAGCGCGACGAGGGCCGACGCGGCGCAGCAGGCGGGGCAGTCGCTCGACGCCGCGACGCTCGCCAACCTCGAGCTGTACCATCGCCGGCGCGACCATCGCGACGTGATCGACGCCGCGTATTTCTCGCCCGCGACGGTGCCGCAGGGTTTCGAGCCGGAACTGCGGCTATTTCCGGGCGAACCGGCACCGGCCTATCCGCCCGTCGTGATCCATCACAAATTCATCGTGATCGATGCGGAAGGCGCGAATCCGATCGTCTATACGGGCTCCGCGAACATGAGCCGGAACTCCGAGCAGTACAACGACGAGAACCTGCTCGAGATTCGCGACGCGCGGATCGCGGGCACCTATCTCGCGGAATTCCTGCGGCTCTACGAACACTACCGGGCGCGGGCGCTCGCGATCGAGGCGAAGCACGGCAGCACGGGCGCGCATGCGCGGCTCGCGCTCGCGCCCGATGCGCGGTGGGCGCGCAAGTATTTCGTGGCGGGGAGTCCGGAGGAGAAGGCGCGGCGCGGACTGGCGTCGCCCGCGCCGGCCGACGCGAGTGTGGAAACGGAAACGGCCGACCGCGAACGCCTGCGTTACGCGGCGATGTAGCGCAGCACGGCTTCGGCGATCGTGTCGCGATGGCGCGTGCGCAGCCGCGGCGCCGACGGATCGCGACCGAACGCGGCGCCGAACGTGTAGCGGTTCGAGACGCGATGGAAGCAGAACGAGCTGATCAGCAGATGCAGGTCGAACGCGTCGATGTCCTTGCGAAACGCGCCGCTCGCCGCGCCGCGCTCGAGCAGTTCCTCGAGCGTCTTGATGATGCTGACGTTGCGGTTCTTGAACGACTTCAGCTGTTCGAGATACTTCGCGCCGTGGATGTTTTCGATCGATACGAGGCGAACGAAGTCGCGATGCTTGTCGTGATAGTCGAACGTGAATTCGACGAGGCGGCGCATCCCTTCGCGCGGCTCCATGTCGCCGACGTGCAGCTCCTGCTCGAGCGCGCGGATGTCGCCGTACACCTTTTCGAGCACGGCCTCGTACAGGCCTTCCTTGCTGTCGAAGTAGTAGTACAGCATCCGCTTCGTCGTGTTCGTGCGCTCGGCGATCGCGTCGACACGCGCACCGGCGAGCCCCATCGCGGAGAATTCCTGCGTGGCGACGTCGAGGATGTTGCGCTTGGTTTGCTCGGGATCGTATTTGCGCCGTGCATCGGACGGAAGCGCGCGGTTGTCGGACGTGGCGGCCTTGCTTCCTGCTTTCATGTGCGGTTGTTCTGGCTTCGCGGCGGCGTGGAACGGGCATTCTAGCATGCGGAAAATCGACGATTCGTCGAGCGCCGGCTCGCTTTCCGGCGCCGTTCCGGACGCGCCGGCGCGGCCCGCGACGCTCATCGGCGGTAGGCGGCGAGCGCGTCGCGCGCCTGGTACGCGGCGTAGGTGAGCTGCGCGGCCGCGAGCCCTGCGAGCCCGAACGTGCGCGTGAGGCCGAAGGCGCGAAAGCCGTCGGGCACCGGCCGGTCTTCGGCCAGCGCAGCGGCGAGCGTTTCGCCGGCCACCGTGGTCGGCGCCATCCCGTGGCCGCCGAACGCGATCGCATGCCAGACGCCGTCGGCGTCGCGGCCGATCTGCGGCATCTTGTGCCGCGCATAGCTCATCAGTCCGCCCCAGGCGTAGTCGACCTTCACGTCCGCGAGCTGCGGATACACGCGCAGCAGGTCGCGGCGCAGCAGCCGCGCGATCGCGTCGGGGCCGCGGTCGAGCACCGAGATGCGGCCGCCCCACAGGATCCGCGTGTCCTTCAGCGGCCGGTAGTAGTCGAATGCGAAGCGCGTATCGTAGATCGCATACGGCGCGTCGATCGCGTCCTTCAGCCGATCGCCGAGCGGCTCGGTGGCGATCACGTAGGTCGCGATCGGCAGCACCGCGCGCTCGATGCGCGGCGACACGCCGCGCGCGTAGCCGCCGCCCGCGAACACGACGTCCTTCGCGCGCACGCTGCCGTGCGCCGTGCGCACGACGTAGCCCGCGCCTTCGCGCGCGATGCCGAGCGCGGCCGAGCGTTCGTAGATGCGCGCGCCGCCGCGTGCGGCGGCCGCCGCGACGCCGAGTACGTACTTCAGCGGATGGAAGTGGAAGGCGTTCGGCTCGAACAGGCCGCCGTGGTAGCGCGCGGTATGCAGTTGCGCGCGCAACGCGTCGGCCGTCACCGGTTCCCAGTCGACGTCGAATTCGCGCTTCATCAGGGTGCGCACGCCGTCGAGCCGCGACGGATCGTCGAACCAGTTCGCGAGCATCACGCCGCGATCGACGATGTCGCAGTCGATCCCGTAGCGCGCGATCCGCGTGCGGATCAGGTCGACCGCGTCGACCGTCAGGCGGTACAGGCGGCGCGCTTCGTCGCGGCCGAGCGTGCGCAGCAGATCCGCGTTGTCGAGGCTGTAGCCGCCGAACACGAAGCCGCCGTTGCGGCCCGACGCGCCGAAGCCGACGCGCTCGCCGTCGAGCACGATCACATCGCGCACACCGCGCTCGACGAGGCCGAGCGCCGTGCACAGGCCGGCAAGGCCGCCGCCGACGATGCAGACCTGCGTGTCGAGCGTGCCGCTCAGTTGCGGATAGGGCGGGCGGGTAACGGTGGCTTCGTAGAAGTTCTGCATGCGATTCGGCAAGTCGTGACGACGAAAAAACGGGCGGCGCGCGTCGATCTTGCCTGAACGCGCGCGCCGCGTCGAATGGTGTTAGGTGGCGCCGGCCGCGCGCAGCGTCGGCGCACGGCGCGGCGGCGGCGCACTTATGCGCCGGACGTCGGGTTTGCGGGCCGCGCGACGTAGGCGGCGTAGCCGGCCGAGGTGTCGGCGGCCGGCTCGGGTGGCGCGGTGCGCTCGATCCACGGGGCGATGTCCATGTCCTCGTAGCGGACCAGCCGGCATTTGCGCACCAGCGCGTAGCCGATCCAGATCGCGAAGAAGAACGGCAGCCCGATATAGGTAGCGGCGACGGCGACCCAGTCGATCCGCGCCGCGAAGAACGCCTGGTAGTCCTGCCCCAGCGCGACGATCGCGCACAGCGCGAACGCGAAGATCGGGCCGAACGGGAACCACTTCGACCGGTACGGCAGCTGATCGAGACGGTAACCCTGTTTGAGCAGTCCCTTGCGGAAACGGTAGTGGCTGACCGCAATCCCGAGCCATGTGATGAAGCCCGCCATCCCGGACGTGTTGAGCAGCCACATGTACACGGTCTTGTCGCCATACAGCGAGGTGAGAAAACACAGCGCGCCGACCGCCGTCGTCGCGTACAGCGCATTGCGCGGCACGCCGCCTGCCGACAGCTTCGCGAACAGCTTCGGTGCGCGGCCTTCGGTCGCGAGGTTGTACAGCATGCGCGTCGACGCGTACATGCCCGAGTTGCCGGCCGACAGCACTGCCGTCAGAATCACCGCGTTCATCACGCCGGCCGCGAATGCGAGGCCCGCGTGACGGAACACGAGCGTGAACGGGCTCACGCCGATGTCGGTCACGTCGGTCTTCAGCAGGCTCGGGTCGGTGTACGGAATCAGCACGCCGATCACGAAGATCGCGAGCACGTAGAACAGCAGGATGCGCCAGAAGATCTGGCTGACCGCACGCGGGATCGTCGTGCGCGGGTTTTCCGATTCGCCGGCTGCGACGCCGATCATTTCGGTGCCCTGAAACGAAAAGCCGGCGATCATCGCGACGCCCATCATCGCCGGCAGGCCGCCGACGAACGGCGCATCGCCGATCGTGAAGTTCGCGAGGCCCGCGCTCGGGCCGCCCTTCATGATCCCGAAGATCATCAGCAGACCGACCCCGAGAAACGCGATCACGGTCAGCACCTTGATCAGCGCGAACCAGTATTCGGCCTCGCCGAAGCCGCGCACCGACAGTGCGTTGAGCGCGAAGATCAGCGTCAGAAAGAGCGCGCTCCACCAGACGCCCGGTACGTGCGGAAACCAGTAGTGCATCACGAGCTGCGCGGCGACCAGTTCGACCGCGAGCGTGACGGCCCAGCTGTACCAGTAGTTCCACCCCAGCGCGAAGCCGAAGCCTTCGTCGACGAACTTCGCGCCGTAGGTCGCGAACGAGCCCGACACCGGCATGAATGCGGCCATTTCGCCGAGGCTCGTCATCAGGAAATACACCATCAGCCCGATCACCATGTAGGCGAACATCGCGCCGCCGGGGCCGGCCTGCGAGATCGACGCGCCGGACGCGACGAACAGGCCCGTGCCGATCGAGCCGCCGATCGCGATCATCCGCAGATGGCGCGCCTGCAGGCGGCGGTGGAGGGCCGGCTTCGCGGCGCGCGAACCGGGCGGACGGGACGAATCGGGGCGGGCATCTGAATGCATGGCGGGCGCTGGGCGCTGTCTCCGGAATTTTGTTGTCGATGCGACGCGGCGGTGCGTCCGCGCGGATCGTGCGGGCGGCGCGCATCGCCTTCGTTCGCCGTTCGGCCGCGCGTCGGCGGCCGTCAGCGCGCCGGGTGCAGATCGCACCTCGACGTGGCCCCGATTGTGGGCGGCCGGTCGCCGTGCGGCAAACGATATTTCCGCACAGGGTGATGCAGGTTCGTCATCAACTCACCAGGCAGGCGCGCGACGTCGCGGCGCGTGGTGCAAGCCCGCGCCCGGCGTTCACGGCGCACGTATGGCGAGCCCGAGACGGTCGCCGATACGCCCGCGGTCTTGCGTTTTTCGAATGAAGTGGTGAGTTAATATCAATAGCCGCCCGACTTGTGGCCACCCACAATGTCGTCCATGGATCGTGCGCCGCGAGCGCATGGGCGTGCCGGCCGGCCGCCTCGGCGGCGGCGATGCCGCAGTTCGTGCGCGGCATCGCGCAACGGCGCGGCGGTGCGCGCATCCGCTTGCACAAGGCGCGCGAACGCGCTCCAATCGAATCACGCGGGCGGCGTCGCCGCCGCACCGATCAATCTGTCCCTGAAGAGGAAGTGATGCAATTCAACGACATTCTTGCTGCGCTCGACATCGATCTCGCCCAGTGGAAAGGCAACGCGCTGACCGCGCGTTCGCCGCTCGACGGCGCGACGCTCGCGACGCTGGCGGTCGACACGCCCGCCGAGGCCGAGCGCAAGATCGACGCCGCGCACGACGCATTCCTCAAGTGGCGCACGGTGCCTGCGCCGGTGCGCGGCGAGCTGGTACGCGTGTTCGGCAACGTGCTGCGCGAGCACAAGGCCGCGCTCGGCCGCCTCGTCACGCTCGAGGCCGGCAAGATCGCGTCGGAAGGCCTCGGCGAAGTGCAGGAAATGATCGACATCTGCGATTTCGCGGTCGGCCTGTCGCGCCAGCTCTACGGCCTGACGATCGCGTCGGAGCGCCCGGGCCACCGCATGATGGAAACGTGGCATCCGCTCGGCGTGTGCGGCGTGATTTCGGCGTTCAACTTCCCGGTCGCGGTGTGGGCATGGAATGCGGCGCTCGCGTTCGTGTGCGGCGATCCGGTCGTGTGGAAGCCGTCGGAAAAGACGCCGCTCACCGCGATCGCATGCCACGTGCTGCTCGGCAAGGCGCTGCGCGAGTTCGACAAGACCCATCCGGGCGTCGCGCCCGAAGGGCTGCATCAGCTGGTGCTCGGCACGCGCGATGTCGGCGAGGTGCTGACCTCGTCGAAGAAGGTGCCGGTCGTCAGCGCGACGGGCAGCGTGCGGATGGGCACCGAGGTCGCGAAGGTGCTGAGCCAGCGTCTCGCGCGCGGCATCCTCGAACTCGGCGGCAACAACGGGATGATCGTCGCGCCGAGCGCCGATCTCGATCTCGTCGTGCGCGCGGTCACGTTTGCGGCGGTCGGCACGGCCGGCCAGCGCTGCACGACGCTGCGCCGCCTGATCGTGCACCGGAGCATCGTCGATCAGCTGCTGCCGCGCCTCGAGAAGGCCTACGCGTCGGTGAAGGTCGGCAACCCGCTCGAGGAAGGCACGCTCGTCGGCCCGCTCGTCGATCGCGCCTCGTTCGACGCGATGCAGAAGGCGCTTGCCGATGCGCGCGAGCAGGGCGGCGAAGTGAAGGGCGGCGAGCGTGTCGACGTCGGTCATGCGGATGCGTACTACGTGCGTCCGGCTATCGTGCGGATGCCGAAGCAGTCGGCGGTGGTCGAGCGCGAGACGTTCGCGCCGATCCTGTACGTGATGGTCTACGACAACTTCGACGATGCGATCGCGGTGCACAACGCGGTGCCGCAAGGCCTGTCGTCGGCGATCTTCACGAACGACATGCGCGAGGCCGAGCAGTTCATGTCGGCGGCCGGCAGCGACTGCGGGATCGTCAACGTGAACATCGGCACGAGCGGCGCGGAAATCGGCGGCGCGTTCGGCGGCGAGAAGGAAACGGGCGGCGGCCGCGAGTCGGGTTCGGATGCGTGGAAGGCGTATATGCGTCGTGCGACGAATACGATCAATTACAGCCGCGAACTGCCGCTTGCCCAAGGCGTGAAGTTCGACGTGTAAGCGCGGGCGGCGCGCTTCGCGCCGCCGGCATCAAAACCGACGGGCCGGTTGCCGCGATGCGGCAGCCGGCCCGTTTCGTCTGTGAGGCGTCCGGTGCGATCGGCGCCGTGCGTTATGCGTCGCTCGCCGGCTCGTTGTGCAGCACCAGCACCTGCGGGCTCGACAGCGTGATCTTCGCCGCACGCAGCTGCTTCAGGATCTCGAACAGCAGATCGCTCTTCGTCGAACCCGCGATGCGCGGGCTCGCCACGTAGCCCGTCACGCTCAGCGTAATGCCGTCTGGCGCGAGCTGGCTGAACGTGACCGACGGCGCCGGCTTCTCGAGAATCGCCGGGTGGGCGCGGTATGCCTCGAGCAGCAGGTCGCGCACCTGCTCCGGATCGGTGTTCAGCGGGAACGTCAGCATCAGCGTCGCGACGCCCTGCGTGCTGTTGCCCATCGTCACGTTGCGCACGTTCTGCGAGATCAGCTGCGAATTCGGCACGATCACGGTCGAGCGGTCGCTGAGCTGGATCTCGGTCGCGCGCACGTTGATGCGGCGGATGTCGCCTTCGACACCGGCGATGCTGACCATGTCGCCCACCTTCACCGGCCGCTCGGTCAGCAGGATCAGCCCCGACACGAAGTTCTTCACGATCTCCTGCAGGCCGAAGCCGATACCGACCGACAGCGCACTGACGATCCACGCGAGGTTGCTCCACTTCACGCCGAGCAGCCCGAGCGTCATCAGCACAAGCAGCACGTAGCCGACGTTCGCGAACAGCGTGACGAGCGACGCACGCATGCCGCTGTCCATGCCGAGTGCAGGCAGGAACTCGTTGTCGAGCCAGCGCCGCACCGAGCGCAGCAGATAGAAGCCGATCGCGAACCCGATCACCGCGTTCATGATGCGGTCCGGCATGATGTTCAGGCTCTGCAGCCGCTGGCCGCCGATCATCGCGATCGCGCTGTCGAGCAGATCGCTCGGCGTCGTGCCGAAGCCGCCCGTCAGCAGCGCGATCGCCGCGACGAGCATCAGCAGGCTCGTGCCGACGCCCGACACGACGGTGTGTGCCTGTTCGAGATGCCGGTCGTCGAGCGCGAACAGATGCTTGATCTGCTTGCCCGTCGACAGGTTCACCGAGAACAGGCTCTCGCTCGCGTCGCGCGTCAGCTGCGTGAGCACGTACACGCTGCAGAGCACGATCTCGAACCACACGAGCTCGTACGTGATGAAGCGCGCGACCGTGATGTAGCCGATTGCCAGCGCGATCAGCGACACGACGATCGCGAGCGTCACGCCCGCGTGGATCAGCCCGGCGAGCGTCGAGCGCTGCTCGGGCGATTCGCCGGCCGCCGCCAGCGCGCTGCGCACGCGGTTCGCGCGCAGCAGCGACGCGCCCACCGTCAGCGCGACGACCAGCGACACGAAGCCGCGGCCGAGCAGCGTGACCGACAGGCTCGTGTCCGCGATCCGGTCGATCGACTCGAGCGTGCCCGATATCAGCAGCAACGCGGCCAGCACGCCGGGGAACGGTCGCATCGCGAGCGCGACGGGATCGGCAAGCGCGGGCAGCCGCCACGACGGATGCTTCGTACACAGCAGCGCGCGACCGAGGCCCGCGATCAGCGCGCAGGTCGCGGCGAGTTTCACGAACTGGTCCCACAGATCGCTCATCGCCGGTGTCGGCGTGTAGTGGCGCGCGAGCGCGAGATAGAGGATCTGCACGGCGACCGCGGTCGCCACGAGCGTCGCGACCGCCGTCGACAGCGCGAGCGCGCTGCGGCGCAGCCGCGTCGGCGGCAGACGGTTCAGGCAGATCCACGCGAGCCCGTACTCGAGCAGCCGGCGTCCGCCCAGCCACGCCGCGAGCGCGGCGATCAACAGCAGCACGGTGGTCGCGCGCTGGCCGGGCGTCCAGGACGAGCCGAGCATGTCGCGCAGCTCGCGCTGGAAAGCGCCGAGCCGCTGGACGTCGTCCGGCGGCAGATGGAACAGCGGCAGCCAGAACTGCGCGCTGAAAATGCTGGCCGAACGGAACGCGAGCTGGTTTCTGAGCAGGCTGCGATGCAGCTTCGCGAACTGATCGGACAGGTTCGCGAGATTGGTCTTCTGATCGGCGGCCTGTTTCAGCGCTGCCTCGATCTGCGCCTTGCGCGCATTCAGCGTCGCGCGCTGCTGCGCGACGGCCGGCGTTTCCGGCGCAGCGCCCGGCGCGGGCGGCGGCCCGAGCACGTCGAGCTGCGCCTGCAACTGCACACGTTGCGGCGTGAGCTCGCCTTGCAGTTTCTCCACCGCGGCGCTCAGTTGCTGCGTCGCGTCTTCGAGCGCGTCGAGCTCCTTGCTGGTGGTCGACGTCGACGTCTTCTGCTTGATGCGGTCCTGTTCGGCCTGCATCTGCTTGAGCTGCGCGAGCGCGTCGCCGAGCGAAATCGTCGGAACGGGTGCGGCGCCGACGGCGCTCGCGCTCGGCGCCGAGGCGGCGGCCGGAAACGCCGACGCGGTCGCGACGACTGCGAACTGCAGCAGTGCGATCAGCGCAATCCGGCGGGCGAAATGAGAAAGTCGTTGTATGAACATGGATTGCTTACGATTTGCCGACACGCCTGTTTGCCGACAGGCATCGGGCGGCCGGCGGTTGGCCCGGTAGCATGTTACCGGGGCGCGACGGCGGCGGCGACGGCGTGTCGGCGCGCCGTCCGATGCGATGGCGCGCGCGGCGCGTAGGGCCGCGAGCGCCGCGTGTGCCCCGTGCGGCGGGGGCTGCGCGCACGGCGGCGGTGGCCCGCGGCGGCCGATGCGGCGGCCTTTGCCGCGCGCCGGCGGCCGACAGACGGTTACGAAATTTACATCTTTCCCGCCGCGCCAGCGCATCCGCGCCGCCGCCGCGCGCCGCCGCATGCCGTCGCGTGCGGCACGTAAGCGCGGCACGTGCCGGTACAATGCAGCGATTCGCGCGGCGCGGATGGCCGCGACAACAACAGACGACAAGACAGGAGACGCATCACGATGGCTTCAACGGACAGCATCCCGCAGGCGCCGGCCCGATCCCCGCTGATCGACGCCGGCACGATTTCGGCCCGCCTCGACCGGCTGCCGCCGACGCGCAGCGTGTGGAAGCTCGTCGTGCTGCTGAGCCTCGGCTTCTTCTTCGAACTCTACGATCTGCTGTACAGCGGCTACGTCGCGCCCGGTCTCGTGAAAAGCGGGATACTCAGCGCGACGACGCACGGGCTGTTCGGCACGACGGGCGTCGCGAGCTTCATCGCCGCGCTGTTTTCGGGGCTGTTCGTCGGCACGATCGCCTGCGGCTTTCTCGCCGATCGCTTCGGGCGCCGTGCGATCTTCACGTGGTCGCTGCTGTGGTACACGGCCGCGAACGTCGTGATGGCGTTTCAGGACACCGCGACGGGGCTGAATTTCTGGCGCTTCGTCGTCGGGCTCGGCCTCGGCGTCGAGATGGTGACGATCGGCACGTACATCTCCGAGCTCGTGCCGAAGCAGATTCGCGGCCGCGCGTTCGCGTGCGAGCAGGCGGTCGGTTTCGTCGCCGTGCCGGTGGTCGCGTTCCTCGCGTATCTGCTCGTGCCGCGCGCGCCGTTCGGCCTCGACGGCTGGCGCTGGGTCGTGCTGATCGGCGCGCACGGCGCGATCTTCGTCTGGTGGATTCGCCGCGAACTGCCGGAAAGCCCGCGCTGGCTCGCGCAGCAGGGCCGGCTCGACGAAGCCGATCGCGTGATGCGTGCGCTCGAAGCGAAGGTCGAGGCCGAATACGGGCGGCCGCTGCCGGCGCCCGCCCCGGCGGAGCCGGTTGCCGAACGCGGCAGCTTCCGCGACATGTGGGTGCCGCCGTATCGTAGCCGCACGATCATGATGACGATCTTCAACGTGTTCCAGACGGTCGGCTTCTACGGGTTCGCGAACTGGGTGCCGACGCTGCTGATCAAGCAGGGGATCACGATCACGTCGAGCCTGATGTATTCGAGCGTGATCGCGCTCGCCGCGCCGATCGGCCCGCTGATCGGGCTCGTGATCGCGGACCGCTTCGAGCGCAAGTCGGTGATCGTCGCGATGGCGGCGACGGTGCTCGTCTGCGGGCTGCTGTTCAGCCAGACGACGATCGGCGCGCTGCTGATCGTGCTCGGCATCGGCCTGACGCTCGCGAGCAACATCATGTCGTACAGCTTCCATGCGTATCAGGCCGAGCTGTTCCCGACGTCGATCCGTGCGCGCGCGGTCGGCTTCGTCTACTCGTGGAGCCGCTTCTCGGCGATTTTCTCGTCGTTCGTGATTGCCGCGGTGCTCAAGGGCTTCGGCACGGTCGGCGTGTTCGCGTTCATTGCGGGCGCGATGGCGATCGTGATGGCCGCGATCGGCATCATGGGGCCGCGCACGAAGGGCATCGCGCTCGAAGCGATCTCGCGATGAGACGGTGCGCGCGGCACGGTCACGCGTTGAAACAACCGTAACGAAACGCAAATCCGCGGCGAAACGGGCGCCGCGTCGCTGCCGATTTCGCCGTGCACGCGTAGAATCGTAGCCCTGACGACTCATTAGCTCACCATCGGACCGGGCGCGCGGCATCGGCGCACGGCTTCCGCCGCGAAGAGGCGTCGACATCGCGCGCATGGCGTTGCGCCGACCGTCTCGATGGCTTTTCGCGCAATGCGTGCCGCTCGCCCTGCGCGAGCGCCGGCCCGGCCGATGGTCAACGACCGCATGATGCTTTCCGACCTGACGCGGCGAGTTGCTCGACCGCGTCGCCGTACCCTCGCAGTGGCCGCCTGCATGTGGCTCGCTGCCGTCCCGTCCCTGTCCGTCGTCGCGCCGTCTGCCGCGTGGGCTGAGTCCGATACGCCGTCGTCCGCGACGGCGGGATCGTCGCCGGCCGCTTCGGCGGCGCCCGCGGCTTCGCGTCCCCATGCCGAAAGCGGAGCGTCCGGTGCGTCGGCCGCTTCGGCCGCGCCCGCAGCTTCGCGTCCGCATGCGGCAAGCGGTGCATCGGCGGCCGCGCCGGCGGCCACCGCGTCCACCGCGTCCACCGCGTCCACCGCGTCCACCGCGTCCGGCGCGTCCACCGCGTCCGGCGCATCCGGCGCGACACCCGCATCGGCCGCATCCGAAACGCCGGCCAGCGAGGCGGCACCGACGCCGCCGCGCCGGCATCCGCCGCTGTCCGCCCACGAAGCCGAAAGCGCGACGGCCCGCGCGCTCGACATGCGCAAGCGCTTCGCGCAGGAAGTCACGCGTCGCCTGAACGTGCCCGCGAACGAACAGCGCGCGTACGGCGAACGGCTTCAGCGCGCACTCGCCGCCGCCGATCTCGCGGATCTGGCCGGCGAATACGTGGTGATGGTCGATCGCGCGCCGAACGTGCAGGCGCTGTTCATCTACTTCCGCGCGACGCCCGCGAACGCGTGGCTGCTGATCGGCGCCGCGCCGGTCGCGACGGGGCTGCCGGGCCAGTACGATCACTTCCTGACGCCGCTCGGCGTGTTCCATCATTCACCGGACCACATGGACTTCCGCGCGGAAGGCACGACGAACGAGAACGGCATTCGCGGCTACGGCCACCGCGACATGCGCATCTTCGACTTCGGCTGGATCGACGGCGAGCGTGGCTGGGGCAAGGGCGGCAAGTCGGCGATGCGCTTTCAGATGCATGCGACCGATCCCGATCGGCTCGAGCCGCTGCTCGGCATCCGCCACTCGAAGGGCTGCGTGCGGATTCCCGCGTCGCTCAACACGTTCCTCGACCGGCACGGAATTCTCGACGACGACTATCAGGCGCGCGTCGAGGCCGGCAAGTCGCTGTGGGTGCTGCGCGGCGACCGCGCGATCTCGCCGATCGCCGGCCGCTATCTGGTCGTGATCGACAGCGCGCGCAAGACGCGCCCCGCGTGGTCGCCCCTGCCGGGCCGCGGCGCGTGGTCGAAGCTGCCGAAGGGCGGCGATACGGCGGACTGACGCGCTAGCGGAACAGTCGCAGCCAGTCGAACGGGCCCGGATGCACGCGCCGCTTCGGCGCGGATGCCGGCGCGGCGCGCGGGCGGAAATCGGGCGAGAGCTGCGCGTGCGGATCGATCGCGCGTGCACGCAGCGCGTCGACATAGAACGCACCGACGATCGGCAACGCGCTATGCGCGCCCGCACCCCAGTAGTCGCTGCGCAGCGTCACGCTGCCGTCGTCGAAGCCGACCCACGCACCCGCGACGAGCTGCGGATGCATCAGGATGAACCAGCCGTCGGCGTTGTCCTGCGTCGTGCCGGTCTTGCCGGCCACGTCGCCGCGAATTCCGTAACGCGTGCGGATGTCGGCGCCCGTGCCGCGGTCGACGACGTCGCGCATCACGTCGACGAGCGTGAGCGCCGCGTCGGCCGGCAGGGCGCGCTGCGGTGGCGCGTCGGCGAAGCGCGCGAGCACCTTGCCGTTGCGATCCTCGATCTGCGTGATCGCCTGCGGCGCGACATAGACGCCGCGGTTCGCGATCGTCGCGTACGCAGACACCATCTCCTTCAGCGTGACGGGGCTCGTGCCGAGCGCGAGCGACGGCACCGCCTCGAGCGGGCTGTCGCGCACGCCCATCGCGCGCGCGAGCCGCGCGACCTTCGCCGCGCCTTCGCGCTGCATCAGCTGTGCGGTGATCCGGTTGCGCGACAGCGCGAGCGCATCGCGCAGCGTCATGGGCGCGCCGGTCGGCGGCTCCGCGTCGGTGGGGCGCCACACAGTGCCATCGCCGAGCGCAATCGCGACGTCGCGATCGACGAACGTGTCGCTCGGCCGGGCGCCGTCCGCGAACGCGGCGCCGTAGACGAACGGCTTGAACGTCGAGCCCGGCTGGCGCCGCGCCTGCTCGACGTGGTCGAACGGCTCGTCGCCGAAATCGGGGCTGCCGACCCACGCGCGGATCGCGCCGTTGCGCGGATCGATCGCGACGAAGCCGGCCTGCACCTGTGTCTTGCGTTCGCACAGCGCGCGCACGAAGGCGCGGTTCGCGCCGAGCTGCGTCAGTGCCGCCGCATCGGTGAGCCCCGCGTCGCGCGCGTCGCGGTAATCGGGCGTCTGCCGGATGAAGCCGCGGAACAGCGCGTTGCGCAGCCCGCATCCCGACGGGCCGCGCCAGGCGGCGTCGGCGACGGCCTGCAAGCGGTCGGTCTGCTGCACGAGCGCGCGCGTGGCCATCTGCTGCAGACGCGCGTCGAGCGTCGTGCGGATCACGAGGCCGTCCGAGTACAGATCGTAGTCGTGGCTGTCGGCCCACGCGATCAGCCATTTGCGGACCTGCACCGCGAAATGCGGCGCGAGGCCCGGCTCGGCGGTCTGCCGCTCGAAGTCGACGCGCAGCGGCCGGCGCTGCAGCCGCGCGAGTTCGCTCGCCGACAGCATGCCGGCCTTCGCCATCTGCTCGAGCACGACGTTGCGACGCTGCAATGCGCGTTCGGGATTCTGCACCGGGTTGTAGTAGCTGTTGCCCTTCAGCATCCCGACGAGCGTCGCGCTTTCGACGACGTCGAGCTGGTCCGCGGATTTCCCGAAGTAGGTCCGTGCGGCCATCTCGACGCCGTACGCGTTGTAGAGGAACGGCACCGTGTTCAGATATGTCTCGAGAATCTCGGCCTTGCTGTACACCATCTCGATCTTGAACGCAGTGACGAGCTCTTTCAGCTTGCGCGTGAGCGTCGGCGCGCGGCCGACTTCGTCCGGATAGAGATTGCGCGCGAGCTGCTGTGTGATCGTCGAGCCGCCCTGGCGCTCGCCGCCGAACGTGTGCAACGCGGCCGCGAGCGTGCGGCGCCAGTCGATGCCGTGGTGCGCGTAGAAGCGGCGATCCTCGGTCGCGATCAACGCGTCGACCGTGTGCGGCGAAATCAGCTTCAACGGCACCCATTCGCGGTTGACCGGCCGGAACTCGGCGATCAGCTTGCCGTCGGCCGACAGCACGCGTGCGGGCCGCTCGATGCGTGCCTTGCGGATGTCGCCGATGCTCGGCGTGAACGGCACGAACGCGAGCAGCACCAGCACCGCGAGCGTCGGTATCGCGGCGAGCGTCAGCGCAATGCCGCGGCGCGTCGGATGGCGAAGCGCGTGTGCGGCGCCGCGCAGCGCTGCGCGCAGGCGGGCCGCGCAGCCGGCGGCGAACGGCGCGACGCGCGCGCGGCAGCGCGCCAGTGCGAGGCGAAGGAACGACACGAAGCGATTCACGGCGGAAGGGCGGAAAAAGCCGCGATGCTAGCAAACGCGCGCGCGGCGAATGCGGCGCAAACGGCGTTTCGCTTGCAGGATTTACAGACGATTACGTTTGTTGCGCGCCGACAACCTTTCCGCGGTGCCATGCACGTATCGGTGCGCGACCCGGCACGCGATTTACCGCGCGCGTCGGCGGCGCGCCGCGCCGGCGGCCTCGACGATCACCTCGGCGAGCCGCTGCGCCGCGGCTTCCATCCGGGCGCGGCCGAATCCGCCGAACCCGAGCACGAGGCCGGGCCGCGCGGTGCCCGGCGCGAACATCGGCGAAACCGCGCGCACAGCGATGCCGGCGTCGGCCGCGCGTGCGACGACGTCGAGATCGTCGATGCCGACGGCGAGCCACAGTACGACATGCATGCCCTGATCGCCGGGCTGCACCCAGGCGAGCGCGCGCGGCAGCCGTGCGCCGAGTGTGTCGATCAGCAGCGTGCGCTGTTCCGCATAGACGCCGCGCACGCGACGGATGTGCCGGTCGAGATGGCCTTCGGCGATGAACGCAGCGAGCACGTACTGATCGGCGGTCGGCGCATGACGATCCATCAGCACGCGTGCGCCGCAGAACGCGGGCACCAGATCGTCCGGCGCGATCACGTAGCCGAGCCGCAGCGATGGAAACAGCACCTTGCTGAACGTGCCGAGATAGACGACGCGCTCGGGGTCCAGCCCCTGCAGCGACGGAAACGGATGGCCTTCATAGCGCAGCTCGCTGTCGTAGTCGTCTTCGACGATCCACGCGCGATGCGCGCGCGCCCAGGCGAGCAGCGCATTGCGCCGCGCCATGCTCATCGGCATCCCGAGCGGATACTGGTGCGACGGCGTCACGAACGCGATGCGCGCATCGGGCGCTGCGCGCATGCCGGCGTCGACGTCGATGCCGTCCGCATCGACGGGCACGCGCACCATCGCGTCGCGGCGGCCCGTGCTGTCGAGCAGCGCCGTGATGCCGCGGTAAGCGGGATTCTCGACCCACGCGCGATCGTGTGCGCCGAGCAGGACCTGCGTCGCCAGATGGAGCCCCTGTTGCGTCCCGCTCGTGATCACGACCTGATCGGCTTCGCAGCGCACCGAGCGCGAGCGGCGCACGTAATCGGCGATCGCTGCGCGCAGCGGCAGCGCGCCTTGCGGATCGGCGTAGCCGGACGGCGCGCCCGCGCCGCGTGCGCGCAGCCGGTTGCCGAGGCGGCGCCATACGTCGTCGGGCGCGGTGAGGCCAGCCGGCACCGAGATCGCGAACGGCGCGGGCGGCAACGGCCGGAACTCCTGCGCGATGCGCGCGAACGTCGCGGCCGGCTCCGGCAGCCCCGTGCGAGTGCGCGGCCGGCGCACGGCCGAACGCGCGGGCGGCGGCGCGGCCAGCGCATGCGCGACGCGCGTGCCGGCGCCGGCGCGCGACTCGAGAAAGCCTTCGGCGACGAGCTGCGCATACGCGTCGACGACGGTGCCGCGCGCAACCTGCAGCGATGCCGCCAGCAGACGCGTGGACGGCAGCGTGTCACCGGGTCGGACATCGCCGCGACGCACGGCTTCGCGCAGCGCCTGCGCGAGCTGGCGGCTCAGGTCGCCGGTCGCGCGATCGAGCGCGCCGAGCGACGGGATGTCGACGATCCGCGCCGTTCTTGCCATGATTCTGGTCTACCAAAATTGTTCGAAACCGGCTCTACAGCATAAACCAGTTTGCAGCCACAATCGGCGCATTGCGCAAGCCGCGCGACGGGCGTGCCGTGAGCCGCATCCCGCCGGCCCGCGCGTCGTCCGAAGAATCCTGTCCGATCGTGGAGCCGCCGCATGTATGTCCCTGCCGATTTCGCCGAATCCCGCCCCGACTTGCTGCGCGAGCTGATCGTGCGCCATCCGTTCGGCAGCCTGATCACGCACGGGAAAGACGGGCTCGACGCGAACCACCTCCCGTTCGAATGGCTGCCCGGCGACGGCGGCCTCGGCGAGCTGCACGCGCATGTCGCGCGCGCGAATCCGGTGTGGCAGGCGGTCGCGAACGGCGACGACGTGCTCGTGATCTTCCACGCGGGCGACGCATACATCTCGCCGAACTGGTATCCGAGCAAGCATGCGACGCACCGCCAGGTGCCGACGTGGAACTACGTGGTCGTGCACGCGCACGGCCGCATTACGGTGCGCGACGACGAGAAGTTCGTGCGCGGTGTCGCCGCGCGGCTCACGCGCACGCACGAGGCATCGCAGCCGGTGCCGTGGAAGATGGGCGACGCGCCGTCCGACTATCTCGGGGCGATGCTGCAATCGATCGTCGGCCTGCAGATCGAGATCACGCGGCTCGTCGGCAAGCGCAAGCTCGGGCAGAACAAGGCGGCCGCCGATATTCGGGGCGCAGGCGAAGCGCTGGTCGCGAGCGGGAACGTCGCGATCGGCGGCGCGATGCTCGCGGCGGCCGACGCGAAACGCGAATGACGCGTTCGCCGATCACGGACGGGCATCGGCCGCAAGCGCTCATGCACGTGCTGGTGCACGCGGGCGCGGGCGACGCTACTGCGTGCGCGTCGCGTCCTTCGCACGTTCGCCGGCTTGCGCCAGCGCGGCCCGAATCGCGGCCTCCGTCTTGTCGTACGCGCCTTCGCCGTACCGCGTATAGACGATCTTGCCGTTCGCATCGATCAGATACAGCGCGGGCCAGTACTGGTTGCCGTACGCGCGCCACGTATCGTAACGGTTGTCCTGCGCGACCGGATAGCGGATGCCGAAGCGCGCAATCGCGTCGGCGACGTTTTTCGCGTCGCGTTCGAACGGATACTCGGGCGTATGCACGCCGACGACGACGAGCCCACGATCGCGGTATTTCCGGTACCAGTCGTTGACGTACGGAATCGTATGAATGCAGTTGATGCACGAGTACGTCCAGAAGTCGACGAGCACGACCTTGCCGCGTAACTGGTCGAGCGTGAGCGGCGCGCTGTTGTGCCAGCGGTCGATGCCGGCGAACTCGGGCGCGCGCGAGCCGGCGAACGAGGCCATCGTGCCCGCCTCGTCGCGTGTGCCGGCGAACGCGGCGAGGCCGGCCGTGGCGGCGAGGGCGATCACGAAGGCGGCGGTCCTGAATCGGGGCAGCATGGCGTTTCTCCGGTGCGGCCGGCTGCTGCGCGCGGGCGCCGGCCGGTCGGGTTGCGATAGCCGTCATTGGGCCGCTGCGACGTATCTGCGATGTGTCCGGCGAGCCACGCGTGTGCAATGTTGTGTGTCGCGACGGCGGCGCGATACAGTGCGATACAAACGCGCCGGTTCGCCGCGGTATAAAGGCGGACATCGCCCTGCCGCCCTTCACGAGTACGACACCGATCCATGGACAAGCCCGACCACGTGCTGATCGTCGACGACGATCGCGCCATTCGCGAACTGATCGCGGACTATCTCGAGAAGAACGGCATGCGCGTGTCGCTGGCCGCGAACGGGCGCGAGATGCGCAGCGTGCTCGACGACGGCGCGCCCGACCTGATCGTGCTCGACCTGATGCTGCCGGGCGAGGACGGCCTGGCGCTGTGCCGCGATCTGCGCGCCGGCAAATTCCGCACGGTGCCGGTGCTGATGCTGACCGCGCGCAGCGAGGAAACCGACCGGATCGTCGGCCTCGAAATGGGTGCGGACGACTATCTCGCGAAGCCGTTCGCGGTGCGCGAACTGCTCGCGCGGATCCGTTCGGTGCTGCGCCGCGCGCGGATGCTGCCGCCCGGCATGCAGGTGACGGAGACGGCCGGCATGCTCGCGTTCGGCGAATGGCGGCTCGACACGACAGGGCGCCATCTGCTCGATGCGGAAGGTACGCTCGTCGCGCTGAGCGGCGCCGAATACCGGTTGCTGCGCGTATTTCTCGATCATCCGCAGCGCGTGCTGACGCGCGATCAATTGCTGAATCTCACGCAGGGCCGCCAGTCGGATCCGTTCGACCGCTCGATCGACCTGCTCGTGAGCCGGCTGCGCCAGCGACTGCGCGACGGCGCGCGCGAGCCGCGCTACATCAAGACGCTGCGCAACGAAGGCTACGTGTTTTCGTCGGCCGTCACCGCGATCGAAGGCACATCGTGAACGCGCGCATCCCGTGGCGTTGGCCGCGCTCGCTGTTTGCGCGGCTCGCGCTGATTCTGTGCGTGGGGCTCGCGCTCGCGCAGACGCTGTCGTTCTGGCTCACCGTCACCGAACGCGATCAGGCGACGACCAACCTGATGATGGGCTACATCGAGCGCGAAGTCGCGAGCTCGGTCGCGCTGCTCGATCATCTGCCGCCCGACGAGCGCGCCGCGTGGCTGCCGCGTCTCGCGCGACGCAGCTATACGTTCATCCTCGGGCCCGGCGAAACCGGTACGCCGCCGGAGGCGCGGCTGTCGGCGCGCGTCGAGCGGTCGATCTCGGACGGCATCGGCGGCCGGTATCCGCTGACCGCGAACGCGATTCCCGGCGATCGCGAACATCTGCAAGTGCATCTGCGGCTGAGCGACGGCTCGCCGCTCACGATCGACATTCATCCGATGTCGACGGTGCCGCTGTCCGACTGGCTGCCGGCCGTGCTCGCGCTGCAGCTCGCGGTGCTGGCCGCGTGCTGCTGGCTCGCGGTGCGGCTCGCGACGCGGCCGCTCAAGCAGCTCGCACTCGCCGCCGACGCGCTCGGCCCCGACCTGAAGGGCGAGCGGCTCAGCGAGGACGGACCGTCCGAAGTCGCACGCGCGGCGCGCGCATTCAACGCGATGCAGGATCGCATCGCGCAGTACATGACCGAACGGATGCAGATCCTCGCATCGATCTCGCACGATCTGCAGACGCCGATCACGCGGATGCGACTGCGCGTCGACGTGATGGACGACGATGCGCAAGGCGCGAAGCTGCGGCAAGACCTGATCGAGATGGAGCATCTGGTGAAGGAGGGCGTCGCGTATGCGCGTACGCTGCACGGCTCCGACGAGGCGGCGCGCCGCATCGATCTCGATGCGCTGCTCGACAGCATCGTCTGCGATTACGTCGATGCGGGGCAGGACGTCGCGCTGCACAGCCGCGCGCCGCTTGCGCTCGTCACGCGGCCGAAGGCGCTGCGCCGGATCGTCGGCAATCTCGTCGACAACGCGCTGAAGTTCGCGGGTGCAGCCGAGATCGACGTGCAGCCGGCGCCGGACGGCGGCGCGGTGATCGTCGTGCGCGACCGCGGGCCCGGCATTCCGGACGATCAGCTCGACGCGGTGTTCGAACCGTTCCGCCGTGTGGAGACGTCGCGCAATCGCGAGACGGGCGGCACGGGCCTCGGCCTCGCGATCGCGCGCCAGCTCGCGCTCGCGATGGGCGGCACGCTGACGCTGAGCAATCGGCAGGATGGCGGTGGCGGACTCGATGCGCGGCTGACGCTCGTGAATGCGGCGGCGTAGCGAACGCATGGCGTGTGGCCGGTCGCTTTAGCGTTCCGGCGCGGCGCGGCCGCGTCGCGCGTGCGGGAACAGACGGGCGACAGGCCTTCGGATGGCGTTTGCGCCTATCAGCAGCGGCCAGTGCGCAGCGCGACGGTCCAGTCGTCGCGCCCGCGCGCCGCTGCCGTCGCGGCGGCAGCGTCCCAGTCGTAGTCGACCGCATGGAATTCGGCGTGCCAGCCGGCCGCCGTGCGCGACACCATCGCGTAGCGCGCATGCGGCGTGCCGTTTTCGATCCGGTGCGGATGCGGATGATCGTCCGCGTACGCCTGCAATCCGACGCTGCCGGGATTCACGATCAGCCGGCCGTCTTCGAGTGTCGCGGCGCGCGGCACGTGCGTGTGGCCGCACAGGATCAGCGACGCCGTTTCGTTGCCCGCGCGTTGCGCGATCTCGTCCGGCGTCGCCGCGCGGCAGCCGTCGGGCGTCACCGTTTCGAGGAAATAGACGAGGTCGCTGGCCGGCGTGCCGTGCACCATCAGCACGTCGTCGTCGAGCATCAGCCGCGGCGGCAGCGCGGCGATCCACGCGAGATGCGCATCGCGCAGCGTGTCGCGCGCCCAGCGATCGGACAGCCGCAGCGATTCGCGATCGCCGCTCAGCAGCTGCCGCTCGTGATTGCCCTTGATCGTCGGCAGGTCGAGCGCGATCAGCCGGTCGGCCGTTTCGGCCGGATGCAGCGCGCCCGACACGATGTCGCCGAGATTCACGATCACGTCGGCGCCGCGGCGGCGGATGTCCGCGAGCACCGCGTCGAGCGCGGCGAGGTTGCCGTGGATGTCGGAGAGCGCGGCGATTTTCATGGCAGGCGTCGGAAAGGGGGGCGCGACGATTGTCGCGAATTCGGCGTGTGCCGTCCAATCGGCGATGCGGGCGATGCCAGGCAGCGACTGCGCTGCGCTCAGGCGGTGTCGGTTGCGAGGCGGGCGTACATCGCGAAATCGCCCGGCACGCCTCGCGCCGCGTATGTTGTCGGTCAGCACGACGCCCTGCATGCGCATGAAGCCGCCTTCGGTGAATGCCCAGGCCGTGACGCTCGCACACACTGCACGCGCGATGCCGCGGCCCCAATGCGTGGGCGCGATCCTCCGTTAGCCCCAGGGCATTTCTGCCGCGCCGCAGACTATCTCTATTTTCGAAATAAACTTTTTTCATTATTGCCCTTTCGACGGGAACCGGTTCCAACTACGATGGCGGCCGCACCGGGCATGCCCGATGCGCCATCGCGCGCGCCTGCGCGCGTCGATGCGTGCGGCACGCCGGCGACTCGCAGCGCCGCGCGACTACTCGCCGGCCGTCCGCCCCGGGCGGCCGAACACAGCTACAACAACGGGCCCGAGCCCGGAGACATCACAATCATGAACAAGCAACTGATCGCAGCGCCGCTGCTCCTCTCGCTCGCGGGCCTCGCATCCGCGCAAAGCTCCGTCACGCTGTACGGGATCGTCGATGCGGGCGTGACGTATCGCAGCAACGAACGCGTCGGCACGCCGGGCGCGTACACCGGGCACTCGAACGTCGGCTTGACGACCGGCAACCTGTCCGGCAGCCGCTGGGGCATCAAGGGCAGCGAGGATCTCGGCGGCGGCCTGCGCGCGCTGTTCGTGCTCGAGAACGGTTTCGACATCACGAACGGCACGTCCGGGCAAGGCGGACGCCAGTTCGGCCGGCAGGCGTTCGTCGGCGTCGGGAGCGACCGTTACGGCTCGATCACGCTCGGCCGCCAGTACACGTCGCTCGACGACTTCGTGAGCCCGGTCGGCCCGTCGTCGTTCATCGGCGGCTTCGGCGCGCATCCGGGCGACATCGACGATCTCGACCAGACCGCGCGCGTCGACAGCTCGATCAAGTACACGAGCGCGAACTATGCGGGCTTCACGTTCGGCGCGCTGTACGGCTTCGGCGGCCAGCCGGGCAGCATGAAGCAGCGCAATACGTGGAGCGTCGGCGCGGCCTATGCGGCGGGGCCGCTGCGTGTGGGCGTCGGCTACGAGCGTTCGGACAACAGCAAGACGGGCGCGACCGACACGACGCTCGGCAAGTGGCAGAGCACCGACGACGGCCTGTTCAACTCGTCGATCAACGAAGGCTATGCGAGCGCGCAATCGCAGCAGATCATCGCGACCGGCGCGACGTACGACTTCGGGCCGGCGGTGGTCGGCGTGAACTACAGCAACGTGCAGTACCGCAGCGGCGACCGCTCGCTGTTCAGCGGCCACGCGACGTTCAACGTGGCCGGCGTGTTCGCGCGCTGGAACGTGCGCCCGCAGACGCAGCTGTTCGCGGGCTACAGCTACACGCGCGGCAGCGACGTCGACGGCATCGACGATCGCGCGCAGTACCACAACGTGACGCTCGGCGCCGTCTACGACCTGTCGAAGCGCACCAGCGTCTATCTGCTCGGCGCGTACCAGCATGCGTCGGGGATGACGCTCGACGCGCTCGGCCGGCCGGTGGCCGCGACCGCGTCGGTGTCGGACAAGGCGAACGGCCATTCGTCCGATACGCAGTCTCAGGCGATCGTCAGCCTCGGGTTGCGTCAGCGGTTCTGACGCGGCGCGCAGCGTCGAACCCTTCCGATCGCCGGCGCGGCGCGCGGCTCGTCGACACGAGCCGCGCCACGCCGGTTCATTCTCCGCTCTCCGCCGCGCCCGCGGCGGACATCGTGCGACCGCGCGTGCGCGGCACGCACCGCTCCCGTTGCCGGCATTGCCGTGTCGCTTCCGGCGCTCCGGACGATATTTTTTCTTTCATTCGAATTTCTGTCTGTAATCATCGATGCGTTGCCACGGCAATTCAGTTGGATGCGCACGCATCAGAAAAATTGACGCATTTCCATTGAAAGAATCGGCAGAAAATTCCGTAAGAAATTAAACGGCACAATTGCATGAGCAAGACCGCGCGAATTCGGCATTGCGTCGGCCCGAACGACCATTGCGTCGCGCGAAGCCGTAGTCTCCGGATGGTAAAAAATGAATGAGATAATTCGCGTCGGCAAAAAAATGGTTTTTGCAGTATCACGAATATCGGATGTCCGTCGATTGACAGTGTCGAAACTGATGCGTTTTTAGGGGAAATCGTTCATGTCGATGAAACAAGTCCGCGCGCCATTGCTTGTAATGTGCATGATCCTGCTCGCGCCGGTCGCGCATGCGCAGACGCCATACACGACCGACTGGCTCGCGAACACGTTCGGCACACTGGCCGCCCACGTCGGCAACGGCGCGCGCTCGATGTGGGTCGCGCCCGAAGGCGTGATCTATACAGCCTCGCGCTGGGACGAAAACGCGGGCGGCGTCGCCATCTACCAGAACGGGCAGTCGCTCGGCACGATCGGCATCCACGACGAATTCCAGGGCGGCGCGATCACGGGCAACGCGACGTCGCTGTTCGTCGCCCTCGGCTACAACCGTACGTTCGGCAGCGGCTCGGTCGGCCGCTACAACCGCAGCACCAACGCGCGCGATCTGCGCATTCCGGTCAGCACGTGGACGGGCATTCAGTACGCCGACGTCATCACAGGCCTCGCGACGGCCGGCAATCTGCTGTATGCGAGCGACTTCTACGGGAATCGCGTGCGCGTCTATACGACCGACGGCGTGTGGCAGCGCGACATCGGCGTGCAAGGGCCGGGCGCACTCGCGATCGATGCGGCGGGCAATCTATGGGTCGCGCGCATGAGCGCGGGCGTGGTCGTCCAGTTCAGCCCGACCGGCACGCAGATGAATACGATCCAGATGGCGGCCGGGGCGCGGCCGTCGTCGCTGTACTTCGACGCATCGACCGGGCAGTTGATGGTGGGCGATCAAGGGCCCGACATGAACATCAAGATCTACGCGCTCATCGGCGTGCCGCTGCAGATCGGCACCTTCGGCGTGCAGGGCGGCTATCTGAACACGACGACGGGGATCAAGGGGCAGGTCGGCGACAAGCGCTTCACGCGCGTGGTCGGCATCGGCAAGGATGCGGCCGGCAATCTGTACGTGCTGAACAACGCGTGGGGCGGCGGCTGGGATCTCGGGCGCAACGGCAGCACCGACATCCACGCATACAGCCCGACCGGCGCGCTGCAATGGAAACTGCAGGCGCTGAACTTCGAGGGCGCCGCCGCCCCCGATCCGGCGACCGACGGCGCGTTCTTCTATAGCGGCAACAACGTCTATACGGGCACGGCGGGCGGCACGTTCGTCGCGAATACGATCGATCCGTTCACCTATCCGAAGGACCCGCGCCTCGACATGAACGACTATCAGCGCGGCCAGCATTTCGGGCAGCTCGTGACGGTCGGCGGCAACCGGATTCTGGTCGCGTCCGGTCAGAATCCCGGCAACTTCAACTTCTATCACTTCAATCCGGCGAGCGGCTACATCGCGATTCCCGACGGCTCGATTCCCGGCAAGCCGTTCAACACGAGCCTGCAGGTGACGGCCGGCTTCGCGATCGACGGCAACGGCGACGTGTGGGCCGGGCTCGACCGCACCAACAACATCTCGCACTACCCGATGACGGGCTTCGACGCGAACGGCAAGCCTTCGTGGGGTGCGCCCGAGCAGATCCAGATTCCGCGTTCGGTGCTGCCGCTCACGCGCATCATCTACCAGTCCGACAGCGACACGATGATCCTCGCGCAGGGCATTTCGGGCAGTTGGGACTGGACCGCGATGAACGGCCATATCGAGATCTATCGAGGCTGGAAAGCGGGCAACAAAACTACGCCGAGCCTCGCGATCGACCTGACGAGCGCAAACCCGAAGTCGATCGCGGCGGCCGGCCATTATCTGTTCGTCGGCTACGTGCACACGGTGCCGAACATCGACGTGTACGACCTGAACACGGGCGGCCTCGTCACGACGCTGACGAACTCGAACCCATCGGCGATGGATGTCGGCAACGACGTCGACTCGATGTACGGCATTCGCGCCTATCTGCGCTCGACCGGCGAATACGTGATCACGAAGGACAATTACAACGGCTCGAGTCTCGTCGTGTACCGCTGGCGGCCGTGACGGACGGCGCGGGCGATTGTCGACGGCAGGCCTGACGCACCGACCTATTCTCGTTCCGGCGACGCTTCCAGCCGCTTCATCGCCTCCGCGACCTCGTTCCTGAACCGCACGAGCGCGGCCTGCTCGGGCGCGGGCGGCTGCACGGCCGCCCAGAGCATGTCGATCAGCTGCGTCGCGGTCGTTTCCGTATCGAGCTTGCGGTGCCCGAGGATCGCGTCCCACAGCACGTGCTCGATCGGGCCGAACACCATCGAGCGCAGCAGGCTCAGCGGCATGTCGCGGCGCACCTGTCCGGCCGCCTGGCCGCGCGCGAGCACGCTCATTAGCGGCGCCGTGTAGCGGCGCTGCAGCGCGGTGAGCTCGTCGCTGAGCGCGTGCTGCTTCGCGCGGCCTTCGGACAGCACCAGTGCGCAGAGCCCCGTGCCGTTCACGAGCATCAGCCGCAGATGCGTACGCACGATGAACGCGAACTGCTGCTGCACAGTCGCCTCCTGCGGCATCCCGTGCTCGAACGCCGCGATGATTTCGTCATACCAGTCGGCGATCACGCGCGCGCACAGCTCGCGTTTGCCGCGGAAATAACTGAACACGGTCGCCTCCGACACGCCGACGCGTTGCGCGATCTCGGCGGCCGTCGCGTGCTCGTAACCCTTTTCGGCGAACACGTCGCGCCCGGCTCGCAGGATGTCCTGCACGCGCTGCTGGGATTTGCGGCCGGCGCGCGCGCGCGGCGCGTCGGCGCGCTCGGCTTTGTCGGTGGCGGTCATGGTGCGGGCGGTAGCGGCTGTCATCTCCGCATGATAACTGAGTGTCACTCAAAAAAGCTATTGACGCCCACCACGACGCCGCGCGAAACTGTGCGAAATTTCCGCATTAATGGTCAATGAATCGGCGTATTGCCCGATTTGAGCAAAACTCAGAAATCGGCGCATGCGACGCACTTTCTGGAGACGGAGGAGACATGAGCAACCTGCCCGGCGTGCAATTCATGCTCGGTGAAGATATCGAGATGCTGCGCGATGCCGTCGCGACATTCGCGGCGAAGGAAATCGCGCCGCGCGCGGCCGAGGTCGACCGCACCGACCAGTTTCCGATGGATCTCTGGAAGAAGTTCGGCGATCTCGGCGTGCTCGGTATGACGGTGGCCGAGGAGTACGGCGGCGCGAACATGGGCTACACCGCGCACATGGTCGCGATGGAGGAGATCTCGCGCGCATCGGCGTCGATCGGCCTGTCGTACGGCGCGCACTCGAATCTCTGCGTGAACCAGATCCACCGCAACGGCACCGAAGCGCAGAAGCGCAAGTATCTGCCGAAGCTCGTCTCGGGCGAACACATCGGCGCGCTCGCGATGAGCGAGCCGAATGCCGGCTCCGACGTCGTCAGCATGAAGCTGCGTGCGGACAAGCGCGGCGACCGCTACGTGCTGAACGGCACGAAGATGTGGATCACGAACGGTCCCGATTGCGACACGCTCGTCGTCTATGCGAAGACGGACGTCGACGCCGGTCCGCGCGGCATCACGGCCTTCATCGTCGAGAAGGGCATGAAGGGCTTCTCGGTCGCGCAGAAGCTCGACAAGCTCGGCATGCGCGGCTCGCATACCGGCGAGCTCGTGTTCCAGGACGTCGAGGTGCCGGAAGAGAACATCCTCGGCCAGCTCAACGGCGGCGTGAAGGTGCTGATGAGCGGCCTCGACTACGAGCGCGCGGTGCTGTCGGGCGGCCCGACGGGCATCATGGCCGCGTGTCTGGATGCGGTCGTTCCTTATATCCACGACCGCAAGCAGTTCGGCCAGTCGATCGGCGAGTTCCAGCTGATCCAGGGCAAGGTCGCCGACATGTACACCACGTTCCAGGCATGCCGCGCCTATCTGTACGCGGTCGGCCGCCATCTCGACTCGGCGGGCAGCGACCATATCCGCCAGGTGCGCAAGGACTGCGCGGGCGTGATCCTCTATACGGCCGAGAAGGCGACGTGGATGGCCGGCGAGGCGATCCAGATCCTCGGCGGCAACGGCTACATCAACGAATACCCGGTCGGCCGCCTGTGGCGCGACGCGAAGCTGTACGAGATCGGTGCCGGCACGAGCGAGATCCGCCGGATGCTGATCGGCCGCGAGCTGTTCGCGGAAACGATGTAACGCCCACGTCACGCGAACGGAGCTCCGTCGATGCCGATCATCGAATCCAAACTGAATCCGCGTTCGGAAGAATTCCGTGCGAATGCCGCGGCGCTCGAGGCGGTCGTCGCCGATCTGCGCGCGAAGATCGAGCAGCTCGCGCAAGGCGGCGGTCAGGCCGCACGCGACAAGCATCTGGCGCGCGGCAAGCTGCTGCCGCGGGACCGGATCGCGCAGCTGCTCGATCCGGGTTCGCCGTTTCTCGAGCTGTCGCAACTCGCGGCGAACGGGATGTACAACGACGACGCGCCGGGCGCCGGCATCATCACCGGCATCGGCCGGATCGCCGGCCGCGAATGCGTGATCGTCTGCAACGACGCGACGGTCAAGGGCGGCACGTACTATCCGATCACGGTGAAGAAGCACGTGCGCGCGCAGGAAATCGCCGCGGAAAACCGGCTGCCGTGCGTGTATCTCGTCGATTCGGGCGGCGCGAACCTGCCGAACCAGGACGACGTGTTCCCCGATCGCGACCACTTCGGCCGCATCTTTTTCAATCAGGCGACGATGTCGGCGGCCGGCATCGCGCAGATCGCGGTCGTGATGGGTTCCTGCACGGCGGGCGGCGCCTACGTGCCGGCGATGAGCGACGAGTCGATCATCGTGAAGAACCAGGGCACGATTTTTCTCGGCGGCCCGCCGCTCGTGAAGGCGGCAACCGGCGAGGAAGTGAGCGCCGAGGATCTCGGCGGCGGCGACGTGCATACGCGGCTGTCGGGCGTTGCCGATCATCTCGCGCAGAACGACGCGCATGCGCTGTCGATCGCGCGCAGCATCGTCGGTCATCTGGCGCCGAAGATTCCGTCGCCGGTCGCGGTACGCGAGCCGAAGCCGCCGCGCTACGACGCAGCGAGCCTCTACGGCGTGATTCCCGTCGATACGCGCAAGCCGTTCGACGTGCGCGAGGTGATCGCGCGCATCGTCGACGATTCCGAGTTCGACGAGTTCAAGGCGCGCTACGGCACGACGCTCGTCACGGGCTTCGCGCATATCTGGGGCTATCCGGTCGGGATCGTCGCGAACAACGGCATCCTGTTTTCCGAGTCGGCGGTAAAGGGCGCGCACTTCATCGAGCTGTGCTGCCAGCGCAAGATTCCGCTCGTGTTCCTGCAGAACATCACGGGCTTCATGGTTGGCCGCAAGTACGAGAACGAAGGCATCGCGCGGCACGGCGCGAAGATGGTGACGGCCGTGTCGAACGCGAAGGTGCCGAAGTTCACGGTGATCATCGGCGGCTCGTTCGGCGCCGGCAACTACGGGATGTGCGGCCGCGCGTTCGGTCCGCGCTTCCTGTGGATGTGGCCGAACGCGCGGATCTCGGTGATGGGCGGCGAGCAGGCCGCGTCGGTGCTCGCGACCGTGCGCCGCGACGGGATCGAGGCGAAGGGCGGCACGTGGTCCGCGCAGGAGGAGGAGGCGTTCAAGCAGCCGATCCGCGAGCAGTACGAGCGTCAAGGCCATCCGTACTATGCGAGCGCGCGGCTCTGGGACGACGGCGTGATCGACCCCGCGCAGACGCGCGACGTGCTCGGCCTCGGGCTCGCCGCGGCGATGAACGCGCCGATCGACGAGACGCGCTTCGGCGTGTTCCGCATGTGATGCCGGGGAGGACTGACCGATGCGATACGAAACGATCAAGGTAAGCGAAGCCGGCCGCGTCGCGACCGTCACGCTGGCGCGCCCCGACGTGCGCAACGCGTTCAACGAGACGGCGATCGCCGAGCTGACCACCGCGTTCGAATGGCTCGACGCGCACGAGGGCGTGCGCGCGGTCGTGCTCGCGGCCGAAGGCCCGGCCTTCTGCGCGGGCGCCGACCTGAACTGGATGAAGAAGATGGCGGGCTACTCGGACGACGAGAACCGCGCCGACGCGCGCAAGCTCGCACGGATGCTCGAGGCGATCCACCGCTGCGGCAAGCCGGTCATCGCGCGCGTGCAGGGCGATGCGTACGCCGGCGGTGTCGGTCTCGTGGCCGCGGCCGACATCGCGATCGCGGCCGACACCGCGAAGTTCTGCCTGTCCGAAGCGCGGCTCGGGCTGATTCCGGCGACGATCGCACCGTACGTCGTGCGCGCGATGGGCGAGCGCGCGGCGCGCCGCTACTTCACGACCGCCGAGGTGTTCGACAGCGCGCGTGCGGCGTCGCTCGGCTTCATCCACGATGCGGTGCCGGCCGCGGCGCTCGACGAGACCGTCGCGAAGCTGGCCGCGACGCTGGTCGCGAACGGCCCCGATGCGGTGCGCGCGTGCAAGCGGCTCGTCGCCGACGTCGCGGGCCGTCCGCTCGATGCGGCGCTGATCGAGCAGACCGCGGACTGGATCGCGCGTACCCGCGCGGGCGCGGAAGCGCGCGAAGGGATCGCGTCCTTCCTGGAGAAACGCACGCCGTCCTGGCGTGATTGAACGCGCGGCGGCCGGCGCCGCCCGTGTCGCGTGACCCCAACCTTTTCCGGACGACAGCCATGTTCGACAAGATTCTGATCGCCAACCGCGGCGAAATCGCGTGCCGCGTCGCCGCGACGTGCAAACGTCTCGGGATTGCCAGCGTCGCCGTCTATTCCGACGCCGATGCGAATGCGAAGCACGTCGCCGCGTGCGACGAAGCGGTGCATATCGGCGGCTCGGCGGCCGCGGACAGCTATCTGCGCATCGAGCGCATCATCGAAGCCGCGCGCGCGACCGGCGCACAGGCGATTCATCCCGGCTACGGCTTCCTGTCGGAGAACGAGGATTTCGCGCAGGCGTGCGCGGCGGCCGACATCGTGTTCATCGGGCCGCCGGTCGACGCGATCGCCGCGATGGGCTCGAAGGCCGCGGCCAAGGCGCTGATGCACGCGGCCGCGGTGCCGCTCGTGCCCGGCTATCACGGCGACGACCAGAACCCGGCGACGCTGCACCGCGAGGCCGATGCGATCGGCTACCCGGTGCTGTTGAAGGCGAGCGCGGGCGGCGGCGGCAAGGGCATGCGCGTGGTCGAGCGTTCCGACGATTTCCCCGCGGCGCTCGCCTCGTGCCAGCGCGAAGCGGCGAGCAGCTTCGGCAACGATCGCGTGCTGATCGAGAAGTATCTGACGCGTCCGCGCCACGTCGAGGTGCAGGTGTTCGGCGATACGCACGGCAACACCGTGTATCTGTTCGACCGCGACTGCTCGGTGCAGCGCCGTCACCAGAAGGTGCTCGAGGAAGCGCCGGCGCCGGGCCTGTCCGACGACGTGCGCCGCGCGATGGGCGAGGCGGCCGTCGCGGCCGCTCGCGCGGTCGGCTATGTCGGCGCGGGTACCGTCGAGTTCATCATGACGGGCGACGCGTTCTACTTCATGGAGATGAACACGCGTCTGCAGGTCGAGCATCCGGTCACCGAGATGGTCACGAGGCTCGATCTCGTCGAATGGCAGCTGCGCGTCGCGGCCGGCGAGCCGCTGCCGCTGAAGCAGGACGAGCTGCGCGTGCAGGGCCATGCGATCGAGGCGCGGCTCTATGCGGAAAATCCGTCGCGCGGCTTCCTGCCGTCGACCGGCACGCTCAAGCATCTGCGGCTGCCGGACGGCGTCGAGTTCGATATCGGCGCGCCCGTGCGCGTCGACAGCGGCGTGCGCGAAGGCGATGCGATCACGCCGTTCTACGATCCGATGATCGCGAAGCTGATCGTGCACGGCGCCGATCGCGACGAAGCGCTCGGCCGGATGCTGCGCGCGCTGCGCGCGTGCGAGGTAGTCGGCCTGCACACGAACGCCGGTTTCCTGCAGCGGATCGTCGCGTGCGAGCCGTTCGCGACGGCCGATCTCGACACGGGGCTGATCGAGCGCAATCACGATGTGCTGTTCGCGCCGCAACAGCCGCCGCGTGCGTCGCTCGCGCTGGCCTGCGCGGCGCTGCTCGCGCGCGAACGCGACGCGGCCGGCGACGGTTCGTCGCCGTGGAGCGCGTTGTCGGACTGGCGGCTGAACGCCGGCTATCGGCGCACGTTCGAATGGCACGCGGTCGAGCGCGAGGCTGACGTGACGGTCGCGTACGACCATGACGGCGCCGCCGCGCGAATCGCCGTCGGCGACGGCGCCGCGCAGTCGTTCGCGTGGTCGCGCGGCGCGACGCCGCTCGACTTCGACGTGTTGCTCGACGGCGTACGCAGCAGCGGCCGCGTGATCGTCGATGGCGACAGCTTCCACGTGTTCACGCAGGGCACGGCCGAAACGTTCGAGTGGCGCAACCTGCTCGCGCACGCGGGCGATGCCGAGCACGGCGGCGGCCGCCTGACCGCGCCGATGCCGGGCAAGGTGATCGCGGTGCTCGTCGAGCCCGGCCAGCGCGTCGAGCCCGGCACACCGCTGATCGTGATGGAGGCGATGAAGATGGAGCACACGATCGGCGCGCCGAGCGCGGGCGTCGTCGCCGAAGTGCTGTATGCGGTCGGCGATCAGGTCGCCGACGGCGCGCAACTGCTCGTGATGGCGGAAGCCGAAGCTGCGCGTGCGTGAGGACCGTCGGCGGTCCTCGCGCATCGGTGCGCGCGGCTGAAACGCGGCGGGCGGCGTCCCGGCGCGCGATCGTCGCGACGATCGGGGCTGCCGGCGAAGCCGCGCGCCGGAACGCAGGCGCGCTTGGACCGGGCGATACATCGCCCGGTCGCTGCTGACGATCCATGACAGTCGGCGCGTCGATGCTCGGCTAGAATGCGAGTCGTTTCGGCCTGCGCGGACGCGCACGCTACACTGGATCTTTCCTTTCCTGTCCCGCCGACGATGACGTCTCCTGTCCTGAACGGCCTGCGCATCGGTATCACGATCGGTCTGCGCACCCCCGACGAAAGCCTGTGGATCAACGGCATCAAGCAGAACGCGCTGTTTCTCGCGAAGCTGCTGATGGCGTCGCCGCACGGCTACCGCGTCACGCTCGTCAACACGACGGCCGTACCGCTGACCGACGCGCTGCCGTGGGATCGCCGCGTGTTCGACACGCGCGCGTTCGCCGACATGAAGGATGCGCTCGACGTGCTGATCGAGCTCGGCGGGCAGATCGACGCGGAACAGACCGCATACCTGAAGGCGCGCGGCGCGAAGATCGTCAGCTATTGCTGCGGTGTCGAGTACATCAATGCGATGGAGTCGATCCTGTTCGGCCGGCGGCTCTGGGACACGCTGTTCATCAACCGCGGCTACGACGAAGTGTGGGCGATTCCGCAGATCGCGCCGTCGTCGCTGCCGTTCCTGCAGTCGTTGCGCCGCTGCCCGGGCCGCGTCGTGCCGTTCGTGTGGGATCCGATGTTCCTGACCGAGCGCGCGCAGTCGCTGCCGGAACACGGCGAATACCGGCCGCGCGGCGAGCGCGGCAAGCGGCTGACGGTGATGGAGCCGAATCACGACGTCGTGAAGTTCTGTGTCTATCCGATGCTGATCATCGACGAGGCGTACCGTCGCGATCCCGATGCGATCGCCTTCACGCACGTGACGAACGCGGAGCGCCTCGCGCACGAGAGCCCCGAATTCGTGATGCTGATGAACTATCTGGACATCGTGCGCGCGGGCAAGGCGAGCTTCGTCGGACGTTTCGACACGCCGGTTTTCCTCGCGGAGCTGACCGATGTGGTCGTGTCGCACCAGTGGTCGAATCCGCTGAACTATTTCTACTTCGACGTGTGCTGGCAAGGCTATCCGCTCGTGCATAACGCGAGCCTCGCGCCCGATCTCGGCTATTACTATCCCGACAACGACGTTCAGCAGGGCGCCGATGCGTTGCTGCGCGCGCTGCATGCGCACGACGACGACTGGGAAGCCTATACGCGCCGCCAGCGCGAGATTCTGCGCCGCTATACGTCGGCGAGCCCGGCGCTCGTGGCCGAATACGATGCGCTGCTCGCGAACCTGACCGGTGCGAGAACCGCGTAAGGCGCGGCGTGCCGGGCGCGGGGGCGCGCTGAAAAGGAACCGCCGAACCTCGACGGTTCGACGGCTTTCAAGGCACGAATTCGACGGTTCCGAGGAATCCGTCGAAAATCATTTTATAGGTGAACGATTCTGAAAATTTGTTAAATAGTTTTCAATCGGCAATTTTTATATAATGCGTTCGGATTGCCTGTTTTAAATTCCGGTCATTATGTCTATATATTTAATAATATCGTATTAAACGCGATAATTAGCTGGCGGTGCGAACGAGTATACGGAGTGTGGCACCTCCAAATCATCTGCGCCATGTGCAAAGCACGTCGCGGACGTGTCCCACATAATGGCCCGCCGGCCGTTCGCGATGCGATTTATCCGATCAAACGCGCCGGGTCGCACGCCGGCATAATCATTCCCCTGCCGTGCATAATAACGTCCCGTTTTCTCTTCGCGATATCGAATCGAACGGTAGCGGAGCCGCGTCCCGCATTGTGTAAGCTTTCGTACAGTCCATGCAAAGCGCGTCGCGTATTTTCGGCGGATGAATACGGTTGAAAATAACGAATTCGACGGTGTGCTGAAATGGCAAGTACGCTTCCGAAGAAGATCGAAGACACGGGATGAGCCGGGTAAGCGGCGGAGCGCGATCGTTGCGCTCCGCGTGTCGCGTCGGGTCGGTCGCCAGCGGCGGCCCACCACTAGCCGGAGCACCGGATGAATGCGGTCGAACGTCGCCTGACGGCGGACAGGGAACAGAATCGGGAAGCGAGTCGTGATGAAATCGGTAAGGTGTTCGGCGTGCCGGACGGTCCTGTCGACCTCGCTTCGGTACGCAGTTTCGTAGAAAGCCGGCTTGAATTCGTGTACGAGCCGGTGTGCCGCGCCGACCTGTCGGGCGGCGTCCTGTATGACGAATGTCTCGCGCGGCTGCGGCGCGACGCGCGCGGCGCATGGCCGCCGATCGCCTTTTTGCCGCGCCTCGAATCGCTCGGGCTGATGCGCTGGTTCGACCGGCTGGTCGTGAACCGCACGATCGATCAGCTGCGCGCCGATCCAACGGCCGTCTACGGCTGCAACATGTCCGCCTCGAGCGCGGTGATGGACGACGCGTGGCGGCCGACCTTCGCGCGGCTCGAACGCGAGCCCTCCGTCGCCGCGCGGCTCGTCGTCGAAATCACCGAGACGGGGCCGCTGAATCCGGTCGCGGGCCGCACGTTCGTGGCGCGGTTCCGGCAGGCCGGATGCCGCATCGCGATCGATGACTTCGGAATCGGCTTCAGTGCACTGAACAATCTGGCGGTCGGCAACCCCGACATCGTGAAGCTCGACCGCTCGATTCTGCCGATGATCAAGCGCAACGCGATCGGGCGCTACCAGCTTCGGCGGCTGATCGCGTTCGCGCACGAGGGTGCGCGTCACGTCGTCGTCGAGGGCGTCGAAAACGAAATGGATCGGCAGATGATCGTAGAGGCCGGCGTCGCGTGGGCGCAGGGCATTCGTTTCTCATGGCGTTCGCCGGCTGCCGCATGACGGCGCACGCACGGTCGCATGGCGTCGCGTGTGCCCGCGCACGGCCGCGCGATCGCAACAGGGGCATCGGCATGGCGGGGACGAACCAGGCGGCCACGGAAGAAGCCGCGCTACCGGTAATGGATGCGCGCTCGCTCGCGGCAATCGTCGAACTGGCCGACATGCTGCGCCAGCTCGGCGCCGCGTCGTCGGGCCGGCCGATCGATGTCGCGCCGTTCCTCGACGGGTTGACGACCGTGTCCGCGCGCATTCATCGCATCAAGCCGCTCGATGCGGCCGACCGGCAACTGGCCGCGCGGCATTATTACGCCGGCGTACTGGCGGGCGCGTGCGGCGACGAGTCGGCCGTCGCGCTCGGCGTGGCCGAACGGCTGGCGCGGCTGGCCGGCGGCGCCAGCCGCGCGTCGATGCGTCGCTTCGCGGTGCTCATGCGCATCGGTCGGCTGCACGGCCGTGCGTTCGCCGCGCACTGCGAGCGGCGCGCACGCCCGTAGCGGCACGGCGTCGGCGCCATGCGTGCGCGAAACCGCCGTGGACGATCGCCATCGTCGCCATCGTTGGCATGGCGCGATCGACCGCATCGTCCCGTTGTCCGGCGCGCGCCGAGCGCGCGATCCGGTTGCCCCGATATTGCGCGGAGCGCGTTTCCGTTGCCTGGTGCGCGTCTGCGTTTCGGCTCGGCAGTAGCCGCACGGCCGGCAGCACGCGCGCGCCCGCGAGACGGTGATGCGCGGGGCAGGTCGTCGCGACGACGTCCGCCGCGCGCCTCAGTGCCGCGAGATCGCTGAACTCTGCGATCGCAGGAGGCCCTGCCGACACGCTCAGCCGAGCGCGCGCCCCGCGAACAGGCGCTGCACGTGTTCGGTATGGATCCGGACGTTGTGCTCGGCGAGCGCATCGACCTGCTGCAGGCAGCGGCGCGCGGCTGCGGCGTAGTCGTCGAGCCGTTCGTCGTGCGTCTGCGCGGCGGTGGCGATCGCGCGCGCCGCGTCGAAGATCTCGAAGTCCGGATAGTAGTACCCGACGTCGCGCAGGAACGCCGAGTTGTGCACGAGCGGGTAGTTGCCGTACAGCGCGTCGTAGAGCAGGTAATTGAGGCCGTTTTCCCAATGGTGCGAGACGACGATGTCGGTGTGATGCGCCGCCCACGCGACGAACGGCGCACGCACGTCCGCCGTTGCCTTGCCGTCGCGCACCATCTCGAGCCCGAGCGCGAGATGCTTGAAGGCGACGTTTTCCTTCTTGTCGAACGTGTTCGTCATGTACACGTGCTCGACGAGTTCGGGATGCTCGACATAGCAGGCGTTCGCGGCGAGCATCGGCACGAGCGCGCTCTTCACGACGTTCAGGTTCGGCTCGAAGAACGCGATCCGTTTCGCGCGGCCGTGATTGCGGTAGCCGAAGCGCGCCTTCAGTTCAGGGTCCGAATCGAGGCTGCGCTCGATGAAATACGGCGACCAGATGTGCGGCAGTTCGACCACCGGCGCGCGATAGACGGCCTGGAAGTACGCAGCGCACGTATGCATGTGCTGCGGGTTCGTCCAGATTTCGTCGAACTGCACGCGGTGCGGATTCGGCCGCCAGTTGTTCTTCTCGAAGTTGATCGTTTCGACGGCGATCACATAGTCGTTGCCGAACCGGTAGGACACGCATTTGCCGCCGCGCTGCCGCACCGCCTGCGCGTGCGTCGAATCGATGAACGCGTTCATCTCGATCAGCAGGTCGGTCTGATGGATCACCGAGGAAAGCGGCCGCAGCGCATCGCGGAACGCGTCCATCATCAGCGCCTGCGGATACTCGGCGATACCGTCGTCGTGCGCGAGCCACACCTCGCCGATCAGCGGAGAGCGCTTCAGCAGCATGTACAGATAGACGCAATGCTGGTTCGCGCCGTTATACCAGATCGACTGCGTCGCGTCGCGCTGCACGTTCATCGTAATCGCGACATTGATTTTCATCGGCGGCTCCGGAAGGGTCGGCGCGGCTTACTGCGCGAAAAATGCGTGCGCGCCGCGCGCGACGGCAGCGACGGCACGGCCGACCGGATATCGTTTGCAGGAGAGCATGGGCTTCGGATTCATGTTCGAGTCGGACGGCCGCGGCGCGTCACGCGTCGCGATAAAGCGCGGCGATCGCGTCCGTATACGCGGCCACGTTGTCGGGGTTGTAGATGCTGACCGAGTCGAGCACGTGCTTCGACTGCTCGCGATACGCGTCGAGGTTCGCGTCGTGCTCGGCAAAGGCCTGCAGCAGCGCGCGGCCGCCGGCCTGGCAGTCGAAGTCCGGATAGTAATACCCGGCCTTGCCGAGGAACGGCGAATTATGGATCAGCGGATAGTCGCCGTACAGCAGCTCGTAGTACAGATAGTTCTGCGCGTTTTCCCACGTGTGCGACACGACGGCGTCGCCGTACGCGGCCATGAACTCGTACACCGCGTAGCGGCTCTCGAACGTCGTGATGCCGTGGTTGACGATGTCGAGGCTCTTCGCGAAGTGCACGAAAGTCGCGTGCTCCTTCATGTGCAGCGTGTTGCAGACGCGCACGATGTCGAGGAACGCCGGCTGCGCGCGATACGCTTCTTCGGTGACGAGCATCGGGATGATGCTCGTCTTCACCATGCAGATGTTCGGCTCGAACATCGTCACGCGCCAGCGCGGCCGACCGGGCCGATAGCCGTATGACAGGCCTTGCCCGAGCGTCGCGCGCGCCTTGTCGAACAGCATCGGATGCCAGATGTGCGGAACGATCGTCACGGGCGCACGCAGGCCCGTCTGGTAGTAATGCAGGCACGAGCGCTCGAATTCCGGAATCGTCCATACCGCGTCGTACGGCGCGCCCGAGAACAGGAAGCCCGACGGCTTGTTGAACATCGCGCGCTCGATGTCGATCACGTAGTCGTTGCCGACGCGCATCGTCACGACCTTGCCGCCGCGTTCGCGGAACGCGCGCAGATAATCGGCGCCGAACTGTGCGCTCATTTCGATCAGCACGTCGCAGCGCTGCAGCGCTTCGTCCATCGACAGCAGCGGCACGTCCCATTCGCCGAGCATCATCTGCGGATCGGCGAGCTGCTCGCCGCCGTTCACCATCACGGCTTCGGCGACGAGCGGCGACTGGCGCAGCAGCAGGATCAGCAGCAGGCAGTTCTGGAAGATGCCGTTTTCCCACAGCGACTGGCCGGCGCCGCGTACGTACAGCGACACGCCGACGACGAGACGTTTGCCGTCGCCGGATGCGTGGCGGGCAGTGGAGTCCGACATGTGCATGCTCCGGTTCAGGCGACCAGACGCGCGAGGAACGCGTCGAGGTTCGCGGGGTTGTCGATCGAGACCGCGCGCAGCAGCCGGTCGGCCTTGGCGCGATAGTCGTCGAGCCGTTCGTCGTGATGCAGCCACGCATCGAGCAGCACGCGCCCGCCCGTGGCGGAATCGAAGTCCGGATAGTAGTAGCCGGCGTCGCCGAGCAGCGGCGAGTTGTGGAGCAGCGGGTAGCCGCCGTACAGCACGTCGTAGTACAGGTAGTTCTGCGCGTTTTCCCAGTGGTGGGACACGACGGCGTCCGCATGGCGCGCCATGAAGCCCGGTAGATCGAGGCGCGGCTCGAACGTCGCCTTGTGCTGACGCACGAGATCGAGGCTGTTCGCGAAGTGCACGAAGGTCGGATGTTCCTTCATGTGCATCGAGTTGACGACGAACAGGTGCTGCACCGTATCGGGGCGCGCGCGATAAAGTTCGTCGCACACGAGCATCGGATAGTGGCAGGTCTTCACGACCGAGATGTTCGGCTCGAGCGTCGCGAGCCGCCACGGGCGGCGGCCCGGCCGATAGCCGAACGTCGCGCCTTCGGCCGCGAGCGCGGCGATGCGGCGATCGAGAAAATACGGCGACCACAGATGCGGAATCGTATAGACGGGCGCGCGCGTCAGCGTGCGCAGCAGCGGCACGTCGATCTTTTGCGACTTCTCGAGCACCCAGACTTCGTCGAATTGCGTGCCGTTGAAGATGTGACCCGACGGCTTGTCGAAGATCGGCGTTTCGGCCAGACCGCTGTACGTATGGCCGACATAGCAGGCGACGAGCTTCGCGCCGAGCGCCTTCACATGTCTGAGCCATTCGACCGGCAGCTGCGCGCCCATTTCGATCACGACGTCGATGTCGTGCGTGACGTCGGCCGGATTCACGAGCGGCACGTCGAGGCCGTCGAGATCGAGTCCGGCCGGCAGTGCCTTCGCGTCGCCGCCGTTCAGGAAATAGACCGGGCCCACGCGGTCCGAGCGCTTGAGCATCATCGCGAGGAATGCGATGTTCTGATGGATGCCGTTTTCCCAGATCGCCTGGCCGTCGCGCGCGAACAGCGAGATGCCGACCGCCGGCCGTTGCTTGCGGGCGCGGCCCGAAGCGGTTTCATTGATGTCCGTCACCAGCTTTTTTCCTCTACGGCGGCGCGCGTTCGGCCGCGGCGCCGAGCGCGCCGCACGAACACGGCGCGCCGTGGATCGTCATGGTTGCGTACGCGCGAGCGGGGCAGCCGACGTGCCGCGCATGGCGCGGCGGCGTGCGCCGACGGGCCCCGCTCGGCGGCTGCGGCGATTGTGGCACGGAAGTCGCCGGTTTGTGGAGTGGGGCGGCCGTTCGCGACGGTGTCGTCGGTCCATGCGCCGCCGTCGCGCCGGCCGCCGGCCGCGGCGCGTCAGCGCTGCAGCGAGATTTCCACGCGGCGGTTGGTCGCGCGGCCTTCGGCCGTCGCGTTCGTCGCGATCGGATCGGCGCTGCCGCGCCCCGTCACCGTCAGCGTGCGCGCATTCAGCCCGCGCTGCTGCAGATAGGCGGCGACGGCTTCCGCCCGCCGCTTCGACAGCGCGAGATTCGATGCGTCGCTGCCGACCGAATCCGTATAGCCGGTGACGCTGACTTGCGTGTACGAGCGGTCGCCGTACGCGTTCAGCAGCTTGTCGAGCGACGCGCGGGCGGCCGGCGTCAGCGTCGCGAGGCCGCTTGCGAACAGCGCGTCGCCGGCGAGGCTCACATGTTCGACCGCGGCGGGCGCGGGCTCGGCGGCCGGGGCGGCGTCGGCCGGCGGGGCGCCGCACTGGAACACCAGCGTGGCCGGATCGCTGCCGTCGCGCAGCGCGCGCATCGTGTCGACGGCGCGCACGGGTTGTTCGCCGCAGATCTTCCGCGCGGCCTTCATGCAGGTTTGCGGGCCGGACAGCAGACCGTGGCAGTCCACCTGGAACGTCCGCACGCCATCGCGCGGCTGCAGTTCGGAGGCGCTGAAGGTCGGGCCCGATGCCGTCGAGCAGGCGGCGAGCGCCGCGCTCGACAGTGCGAGCGCAAGAGCGAGTTTGTTCACGGTTTCGTCCTCGAATCCTGAATGGACACAAGCGCGCCGCTGATCGTGCCGCGCGCATCGTGCAGCCGGCCGCCGCGACGCGGCCGGCCTCGCAGGCCGACCGCGCGGGCGGCGCGGCGCGTTACTTCCACTGGTACAGCATGCCTGCGCCGATCACCTTCTGGTTGCCGCTGAAGCCGCCGTTGATCGACGCCTTCAGGTTCTCGCTGATGCGCGCCTGCATGTTCACGGCCATCGCCTTCTGGCCGAGGAACGTCGATGCGCCGATCCCCATCCCGAAGTTGGCGTCGCGGTCGAGCTGCGGGATCGACGCCATCGCGCCGACAGCCGCGATACCCTGCTTCGCCATCTGGTCCGTTTGCTGCAGCTGCGAGCCGAGCGAGTTGATTTGCGCCTGCTGGCCCGACAACGCCGTCGACAGCGTCGACTGCACGGCCGTCAACTGGTTCACGTTCACCGCGTCGGTGCCTTGCGTGCCCGGCGCGACGTTCGTGATCTGGCGCTGCTGCGTGTCGCTGCCGACCGACACGACGTTCGAGCGGCCGCCGTCCGTCGAATTCGCGCCGATCGCGACCGAGTTCGAGCCGGCCGCGACGACCGGACGATCGTTGCCCGTTCCGTTCATGTCGGCGGTAACGCCGTTGGTGGTGAGCGAGCGCGTCGTGTTGTTGTTCAGCGTCGTCGAGAGCTGTGTCAGCTGGTTGTTGATGTTCGTCACGCCCGTCGACAGCGACGCGACCGTGCTGTTCGTCGAGCTGAGGCCGGTCGACAGCGAGCCGATGCCGGTCGACGTCGACGTGGACAGCGACGTGAGGTTGCTGTTCGTCGCGCTGAGGCCGGTCGACAGCGAGCCGATCGCCGTCGAGGTCGACGTGGACAGCGATGCGACGGTGCTGTTCGTCGAGCTCAGGCCCGTCGACAGCGAACCGATGCCGGTCGACAGCGACGAGATGTTCGATGCGGTCGACGTCGACAGGCTGTTGACCGCCTGGTTCGTCGCGTTGAGCTGGCTGCCGTTGATCGCGTCGGTGCTGTCGGCCGAGATCCGGCCGGCGGCGACGTTCGTGATCTGGCGTTCCGCGCCCGGCGCGCCGACGCTCACGACGCTCGTCGGCGCGCTGCCGGCGAACAGGTACGTGACGCCGCCGATCGTGGCGCTCGACGTCGGGTTCGCGTTTGCCGTGACCGAGTTGGTGCCGAGTGCGACGTCGTTGACGTTCTTCGCGACCGCGTTCGTACCGAAGGCGAGCGAGCCTGCGCCGGCAGCCGTCGACGTGTTGCCGATCGCGAGCGAGCCGTCGCCGGTCGCCGTGTTGGCGTTGCCGAGTGCGACGGCGCCGCTGCCGGTCGCCGCGTTGTTTGCGCCGAGCGCGACCGCGCCGTCGCCGCTCGCGGCGTTCGCCGAGCCGATCGATACGGCCTTGCCGCCGGTCGCCGTGGCGCCGTGGCCGATCGCGACTGCGTCGTCGGACGATGCGGTCGCGCCGTCGCCGACCGCGACGCTGCTCGCGCCCGTCGCAGCGGCGTTCGTGCCGGCTGCGAGTGCGTTGATGCCGGTTGCGCCGTCGTTGTTGTAGTTGCCCTGCTGCGTGCCGTTGTCGTTGACGCTGTAGTAGTGCGTCTTGGCTGCCTGGATGGCGGTCGACGTCGACGTGGAGAGGGACGTGATCGAGTCGTTCGCGGTGCTCAGGCCGGTGGACAGCGAGCCGATGCCCGACGAGGTCGACGTGGACAGCGACGTGAGCGTGCTGTCGGTCGAGCTCAGGCCGGTGGACAGCGAGCCGATCGAGCTGGTGGCGGACGAGAGGCCGGACGAGGTCGAGGTCGACAGCGAAGCGAGCGAGCTATCGGTCGAGCTGAGGCCGGTCGACAGCGAAGCGACCGAGCTGTTGGTCGAGCTGAGGCCGGTCGACAGGGAGCCGATCGAGCTGTTGGCCGAGGAGAGGCCGGTCGACAGCGAGCCGATCGAGCTGGTGGCCGATGAGAGGCCGGTCGAGGTCGAGGTCGACAAGGACGTGATCGAGCTGTTTGCCGACGAGAGACCAGTCGACGTTGAGGTCGACAGCGAAGCGACCGAGCTGTCGGTGGAGCTGAGGCCGGTCGACAGAGAACCGATCGAGCTGTTAGCGGACGAGAGGCCGGTCGAAGTCGAGGTCGAAAGCGAAGCGACCGAGCTGTCGGTCGAGCTGAGGCCTGTCGACAGAGAGCCGATCGAGCTGTTCGCGGACGAGAGGCCGGTCGAAGTCGAGGTCGAAAGCGACGCGACCGAGCTATCGGTCGAGCTGAGGCCCGTCGACAGAGAGCCGATTGAGCTGTTCGCCGACGAGAGACCGGTCGACGTTGAGGTCGACAGCGAAGCGACGGAGCTGTCGGTCGAGCTGAGGCCCGTCGACAGAGAGCCGATCGAGCTGTTCGCGGACGAGAGACCGGTCGAGGTCGAGGTCGATAGCGAAGCGACCGAGCTGTCGGTCGAGCTGAGGCCGGTCGACAGAGAGCCGATTGAGCTGTTCGCCGACGAGAGACCGGTCGAAGTCGAAGTCGACAGAGACGTGATCGAGCTATTCGCCGACGAGAGGCCAGTCGACGTCGAAGTCGACAGCGAAGCGACCGAGCTATCGGTCGAACTGAGGCCGGTCGACAAAGATCCGATCGAGCTGTTGGCCGATGACAGGCCCGTCGAGGTCGAAGTCGAGAGCGACGTGATCGAACTATTGGCCGACGAGAGCCCCGTCGAAGTCGAAGTCGAGAGCGAAGCGACCGAGCTATCGGTCGAGCTGAGGCCGGTCGACAGAGAACCGATCGAGCTGTTTGCCGACGAGAGACCAGTCGAAGTCGAAGTCGAAAGCGACGCGACCGAGCTATCGGTCGAGCTGAGGCCGGTCGACAGAGAGCCGATCGAGCTGTTCGCGGACGAGAGACCGGTCGAAGTCGAGGTCGAAAGCGACGCGACCGAGCTATCGGTCGAACTGAGGCCCGTCGACAGAGAGCCGATCGAGCTGTTAGCGGACGAGAGGCCGGTCGAAGTCGAGGTCGAAAGCGAAGCGACCGAGCTGTCGGTCGAGCTGAGGCCGGTCGACAGAGAGCCGATTGAGCTGTTCGCCGACGAGAGACCAGTCGAGGTCGAGGTCGAAAGCGACGCGACCGAGCTATCGGTCGAGCTGAGGCCTGTCGACAGAGAACCGATCGAACTGTTAGCCGATGACAGACCGGTCGAGGTCGATGTCGACAGGGACGTGATTGAGCTGTTAGCGGACGACAGACCCGTCGAAGTCGAAGTCGAGAGCGACGCGACCGAGCTATCGGTCGAGCTGAGGCCGGTCGACAGAGAGCCGATCGAACTGTTAGCCGACGAGAGGCCAGTCGAGGTCGAGGTCGAAAGCGAAGCGACCGAGCTATCGGTCGAGCTGAGGCCGGTCGACAAAGATCCGATCGAGCTGTTGGCCGATGACAGACCCGTCGAAGTCGAAGTCGAGAGCGACGTGATCGAGCTGTTGGCCGACGACAGACCCGTCGAGGTCGAAGTCGAGAGCGAAGTGATCGAACTGTTGGCCGACGACAGACCGGTCGAAGTCGACGTCGAGAGCGAGGCGATGGAGCTGTTAGCCGAGGACAGACCCGTCGACGTCGAAGTCGAAAGCGAAGCGACCGAGCTATTGGTCGACGACAATCCCGTCGACAGCGACGAAATGGCGCTGCTCGACGACGACACCGTGGTCGACAGCGAGTCGACGGCCGAGTTGGTCGCGAAGAGTTGCGAGCCGTTGATCGCATCGGTGCTGTCGGCGGTGATGCGGCCGGCCGCGACGTTGGTCACCTGACGCTCGGCGCCCTTGTCGCCGACGCTGACGACGCTGGTCGGGTTGCCGCCTGCGAACGTGTGGGTGACGCCGCCGACGCTGCCTGTCGGCGTCGGGTTCGGCGCCGCCGTCACGGAGCCGCTGCCGAGCGCGACGTCGCCGACGTTGTTCGCGACCGCGTTCCGACCGATCGCGACCGTGCCGTTGGCTTTCGCGTTTGCGCTATCGCCGACCGCGACGCTGCTCGCACCGGCGGCGCTCGCCGCGACGCCCGCGGCCAGCGCGTTGACGCCCGTTGCCCCGTCGTTGGCGTAGTTCGCCTTTTGCGTACCGCCGTCGTTGACGCTGTAGTAGTGCGTTTTCGCCGCTTCGATTGCGGTCGACGTGGAGGTCGACAGCGACGCGATGCCGGTCGAGGTCGACGTGGACAGCGACGTGACGGAGCTGTTCGTCGAGCTGAGGCCCGTCGACAGCGAGCCAATCGAGCTGTTCGCCGACGAGATGCCGGTCGAAGCGGAGCTGGACAGCGACGTGACCGAGCTATTGGTGGAGCTAAGGCCCGTCGACAGCGACCCGATCGAGCTGTTCGCCGACGAGATACCGGTCGAAGCGGAAGTCGACAGCGAAGAGATGCTGCTCGACGTTGCAGTCGAGAGCGATCCGATGGAGCTATTAGCCGACGAGATACCCGTCGAAGCGGAAGTCGACAGCGAAGAGATGCTGCTCGATGTTGCAGTCGACAACGAGCCGATCGAACTATTCGCCGACGAGATGCCGGTCGAAGCCGAGGTGGACAGCGACGTAACAGAGCTGTTGGTCGAGCTCAGGCCCGTGGACAGCGATCCGATCGAGCTATTCGCCGAAGAGATGCCGGTCGAAGCCGAAGTCGACAGCGACGTAACCGAGCTATTGGTGGAGCTAAGGCCCGTCGACAGCGATCCGATCGAGCTGTTCGCCGACGAGATACCCGTCGAAGCGGAAGTCGACAGCGAAGAGATGCTGCTCGACGTTGCAGTCGACAACGACCCGATCGAACTGTTCGCCGACGAAATCCCGGTCGAAGCCGAGCTGGACAGCGACGTAACCGAGCTATTGGTCGAGCTAAGGCCAGTCGACAGCGACGTAACAGAGCTATTGGTCGAGCTCAGCCCCGTCGACAACGACTTGATCGAGCTATTTGCGGACGAGATACCCGTCGAAGCCGAGGTCGACAGCGAAGAGATGCTGCTCGACGTCGCCGTCGACAGCGACCCGATCGAGCTATTCGCCGACGAAATCCCGGTCGAAGCGGAAGTCGACAGCGAAGAGATGCTCGACGTCGTCGTGCTCGCCACGGCATAGAGCTGGCTGCCGTTGATCGCATCCGTGCTGGTCGAGCTGACGAGCCCCGCGGCGACGTTCTGCACGCGGCGCTCCGCGTTCGGCTGGCCGACGCTGACGACGCCGCCTGCCGCGCCCGCCCCCGCATAGTTGCCGAAGGTCTGGCCGCCGATCGTCGTGTTGCTGACCGACGTGGTGCCGCCGGACGTCGACGTCAGCGCACTGCTCGTCACCGAGCTGCTGCCGAGCGCGACCGAATTCGCGACGTTCGCGGTCGACCCGACGCCGAGCGCGATCGCGTTCGTCACCGACGCCGTCGCGTTTTGTGCGAACGCGACGGAACCCGCGCCCGACGCAGTCGAGTTCGAACCGAACGCGGTCGCGTACGAGTTCGACGCGACCGCTGCCGCACCGACGGCCACCGCGCCCGCGCTGCCGCTCGCCGTCGCGCCGTTGCCGAGTGCGAGCGCGTCTGCGCCGGTCGCCTGCGTATTGGCCGCGAAGCTGCCGACATTGCCGAGCGCAATCGCGCCCGTGCCGTTCGCCGTCGCGGCGTTGCCGATCGCGACCGAGCCGTTCGTGCCCGTCGCATTCGCGGCGCTGCCGATGGCCACCGAGCTGTTCGACGCGGTGTTGCTGTTGCCCATCGCGACGGAGCCCGTACCGCTCGCCGAGTTCGCGTTGCCGAGCGCCACCGCGCCTTGGCCGTTGGACGTGTTGTTCGCGCCGATCGCGAGCGCACCGGTGCCGGTCGCGCTGTTCGGGTCGCCGATCGCCACTGCGCCGTCGCCGGCAGCCGTCTGACCGCGGCCGATCGCGACTGCGCCGCCGCTTGCCGTACCGCTGTTCGCCGTCGTGCCGGTCGAGCCGATCGCGACGTTGCGGCCGGTTGCGCCCGACACGACACCGTCGCCTTGCGCGATGCCGTATGCGCCGGTGACGGTTGCGCCGCGGCCGACCGCGATGCCCGACGTGGCCGCCGACGCAACCGACGACTGCCCGCCGATCGCGATGCCGTCCGACGCGGCCGCTTGCGCGCCCTTCGTCGCGTTGCTGCCGATCGCGACCGCGCCGGCGCCCGACGCGATCGTCGAGTTCGCGTACGACAGCGGCGTCGTGCCGTTGCCGGCCGCACCGCCGATCGCCACCGAGTTCAGCGCGTTCGCCGTTGCGCCGAAGCCGAGTGCGGTCGAACCGGCGCCGCTCGCGGTCGATTCGAGGCCGGCCGCCGTGCCCCACAGCGCGGCCGACGACAGGAAGCCCGTCGCGGTGCCGCCGGTGCCGGTGATCTGCGCAAACGCGCCGTAGGCGGTGGCCGCAAGGTTGTTGTTGCCGCTCGCGTTACAGCCGGCGACGGTCGAATACGTGCCCGAGCCGTCGGACGCATACGCGTTCGTGTTGCCGGTGGTCGTGCGGCCGACGGTGCCGTTGCCGCCGCTCGACGTACACGACGAGACGGTGAACTGCGAGCCGTTCGTCGTGCCGGGCACGAACGTGTTGGCGCTTGCCAGGGCAGGCAGCGCCGCCAGCACGACGGCGGCGGCGATCGCGACGGCGGACTTGTTCGGCTTTCCGCGCGCGGCGTCGAGTTCGGATGCCGCGACCCAGGCGCCGAGCGCCTCGTTCCAGATCGAGCGGTATGTGCGGTTCATGTCCTGCTACCTCCAAATAAGCACGCAACACACTTGGCTCTTTTCGGTCGTCGAATCTGCCGTGCGCTCGCGCCAATCTCAAAATGACGAGCGGAGTTTATGGGAGGTGCATTTTCGAGATTGCAAAGGAGTGAAAAATTCGCTCGGTCGAAAGTTAAAAGATCGTCAATGGATGAAGTTCAGGCACTTCTGATCGTAATGCCTATGAAACATCGTGAAAGGCGGAGAGAAAGATTGACGGGAGACCTGGGGTTGATGTGAAAGTTGCGTAAAATCAATCAGGTAGAGATGCGTCCAGCCAAGCCATTGGTTATCTTTCTTACCATCATGAAAGGAAAATGAAACCGCAAACGTTTGCGGGGTGGGCGAACCTTTCTTGTATGTAATGTTATTGCGTAAATCTTTTTGATAATCGCGGATGTTGAATTTCGTGATTTGCGATGTGCTTGTCTTAATCGTTTTGATGACGTCATTTTTATAATAATTTAAATCTCAAAAGCCGATTAAAGTAACGATCGACTATGCCGAAATACGCATGTGGCGACCGTCGGCGGCCCGTCCGGCGGGCGCTTGCGGCCGATACGTGCGTCGTGCCGGCTTCACAAAGATGTAAAAAAATGCAACTGACCGCGCTGCGAACATCTCGTCGAATTTGGCGAATTTCTCCCAATTGGAAGATTTCGGCAGGTCGCGCCGGAAAATCGCCCGAACACGCGATGCCCGCCCGCCGCAGCCGGCACGCAGAAGCGACGCAAATGGGGCTTGGACGACGAGCAGAGGCGCTGCAGCAACGAGGCCGCAGCGCAATCGTCGGACGAATGCGCGCCCACGGAGCGGCGCGATGACGAACGGGAGGATGGTCGCCGCGGAGCCCAAAGGTTCGGGATGCGTGGCGCACATGGAGCGGGCGCCGCCGATTCCGGCGGGGCCGCGCGTAGAGGCTTACTTCCGCAGGAAACGCAGCGCGAAGCGCGCCAGGCGCGGCACGAACATCGGTCGCAGCAGGCGCGTGTCGTAGCCCGCCATCCGGCGGTCGTTCTCGGTCAGGCAGAGTTCCAGCAGTTCGCGCGGGTTCAGCGCATCGCCGACGGCGGCCGTGCCGGTCGCCGGGAAGTTCGCGTCATGCGCGACGCCGTCCGCGTCGATACCGCGCGCGATGCCGATCCGCTCCCAGATCAGGAACGCCCACACGGCCGCGACGCGCGCGAAGAACCATGGGCGGCGCCACCACGGCATGTTGCGCCAGTACCACGCGAACCAGTTCACGAAGAACAGGATGTGACGGCCTTCTTCCTGGATCACCGGCTCGAAGGTCTCGACGAGTTCGGGCGGGAAGTAGCCGGAGCGCTGCGCGGAACGGAACAGGCCGAACGCGAAGAAGCTGTCGATGCATTCGCTGAAGCCCGTGACCATCCACGACCATTCGGGATCGTTCGGCGCCGGATACGGCGGCTCGGGTGCGAGCTTGATCCCGTATGCCTCGACGAGCTTCGACAGCACGACCTTGTGGCGCGCTTCCTCGCCGCCGTCCATCTCGAGCGCCTGGCGCAGCAGCGGATCGTCGACCGTCGCCGCGAACGTCGCGACGCGGATCGACGCGCGGCCTTCGGTCTGGACCGCGATGTCCCAGATCGGCAGCGACGTGAGCCGTTCGAGCTCGTCCGGCTTCAGCGGCGGCCAGTCGATCACGGCCGGCTTGTACGGGTTGTGCGTGTCGAGCAGCATGCGGCAGAACATCTGCTTGTGCGCGTCGGAACCGATCTTGACGGGACCGTGCCTCTCGAAGGTCCAGTTGCGCATTGCGTGATCTGCTGCTGCGTGCTCTTCCTGCAGCGTGTCAGTCATGGCTGTTGTTATGCGATTACGGAACGAAAGATTCTCACATAGGTTCCGGTTTCGCGTATTTTTCGTACGGCCATGACGCGCGTCGCTTGACGAATGTCACGCGTGCGTGTCGACCCATAGCCGTCCCCAGCGGGACGCATAGGCGAGCGCGTGCTCTTCCTCGAAGAAGAAATCGATCGCGTCGAACGAAACGGCGTGCGATGACGGGCCGCCGCTTGCCTTCTCGATCGTCAGGTTGGCGGCGAACAGCCCGTTCGGCAGCCGGGCGGCGGCGGGGGCCACTTCGTAGCCCTTGTAGCGGATCGTGCGGTTCATGGGCCTGTGCAAAGAAGGTTCGGGCTGTCAGCGTACGAAAATCGGTCGCGTGCGTGAACCAATCTTTCGGCCAATGCTAATCATGCGCCGCGCGCGATCGTTATCGCTGCACGGCATCGGACGACCGCATCCGCGCGTGCAACGCGCGCGGCGCGCGTCCGAAAACGCGCCGCCCGCGCGCGGCGAACGTCGGCCGGGCGCGGGCGGCGCAGAGAACGGGCGATTACTGATTCGCGATCTTCAGCACCGGCGCGAGCGCGTCGACCGATGCCGCATGCGTGGCGGCGCGATGCGAAGCGAACGCCAGCGCGAATTCGGCCGCTTGCGCGCCGACGGTTTCGAGCTGGGCGACCACTTTCGGGTCCGAGCAGCTGTCCGCGCTGTCGAAGCGCGTCTCGAGCGTGTTCACGGTTGCGCCGAACGGCGTCGGCCAGCCGCGCAGCGCATGGACGATCGAGCGTAGCGACGTGAGCACGGTGCCGGCCGCCTGCCAGCCGTACGCCGTGACGATCAGGCCGACCGCGCGTCCGTCGAGGTAGGGCCGCGCGTCGCCGCGCAGTTCCTCGAGCGTGTCGAGCGCGTTTTTCACGAGACCGGATACGCCGCCGTGATAGCCGGGCGTCGCGATGATGATCGCGTCGGCCTCGCGCACGGCGTCGATCAGTTCGCGCTGCGCGTCGGTCAGCGTGTTCTGTTCGGGCGCGTAGTGGGGCAGCGTATGCAGGAACGGGCCGTCGAACAGGCGCGTACGCGCGCCGGCCGCCTGCGCGCCGCGCAGCGCGAACGACAGCGCGCGCTCGGTCGACGACGCGGCGCGGGTGGTCCCGCCGATGCCGACGACGAACGGCCGGCGATGTTGATCGAATGCAGTCAAGGGGCGCTCCTCTCGGGAATGGCTTGCCCGGCTAAGCACAGGCTTAAAACTGCATGGTAACGACCGCGTCGCCACTGTGAAAACGACTTTTCGTTCTATCGATATGCCGACGCGGCGTGTGCAGTGCGGCGCAGAACGATAGCAGAAATGCTTGGTTGGGCCGGCGCGGCGCCGTCGATATGATGAAACCGTCTCCTCCATGATGTCTCGACTGACATGGGTTGGCCCCGCCGCGCGGATGCAGGCGGGGCTTTTTTTCGTCCGTCGCGCTAGTTGCCGCCGTCGCGAATATCGCTGCTGTCGCGGCTGTCGTCGCCGGTGCCGGTGCCGGTGCCGCGCGCGAGACGCCATGCGATCGCGCCGAGCATCGCAACCGCGACCGCCAGCGCACCCCATAGCACGTAGCGGCGTGTCGCGTCGGTATCGATATCGACCGGTGCCGGCGGCGGTTCGGCCACCGGCAGCGCCGCGCCGACGCGCGCGGGCCGGACTTCCGGTGCGAGCCCGACCAGCAGCGCGTCGCGCGTCGCGGCGGTCGACGCGAGCGACGCATTGCCGACGCCGAGCGTAAACGGCGGCGCGCCGCGCGCGACGAACGTCAGTACCGCAGGATGCCAGCCGACCGCAATCGTCGGTTGCCCGCCGCCGAGCCCGCCGTTGCGCATGTCGACGACGAGCCGCCATGCGCGATCGGTGTTCGCGGCGAACGTCAGCGGCGGATTGCGCTGCTCGCCGCCGTTGCGCTGCAGCCGGAACAGCACGGCAGTCGCGACGTCGCGCCAGGGTGCCTGCGGCGTCGCGCGGCTTTGCAGCGTGGCGCGCGCGACGGTGTTCGGCTGCGGCAGATCGATGCGCACGCGGTCGATCGGATACGCGCCGTCGGTATCGAAGCGGTACGCGCCGCGCACGTCGTCGGCCTGCACGCGCACCGCGTTGCGCCATTGGCGCGGCACCGCCGCGGCATCCGTCGCGGACGGATCGGACGGGCGCGTTTCGACGTCGATCGACGCGATCTCCGGCGCGCCGTCGAGCCAGTTGAGCCGCAGATAGCGCGGCCGCGCGCCGTCGAGCGCGATGCGCTCCTGCACGAGGAGATCCGCGCCAGTGCCGACCTTCAGCAGTTGCGTCTCGCCGAGCGGACGCCATGTGCGCAGATCGTCGCTCGCATCGACGGCGACGCGCCCCTGATAGCTGTCGTCGCGCAGATGCACGAGCAACGCATCGGGCTCGCCGTCCGCATGCGACAGATCGACCAGATCGCCCCCGCGCTTCGCGGGCGCCGGGGCCGCGAGGGCCGCGCGCAGCGCGCCGTCGGGGCCGACCGACACGCCGAGCGGCGCGTTGTCGCGCGCCGTGCGCGAGGGCGGCAGCGCGAACCAGTGCACCGGCGCCCGCGACGGCGGCGCGGCCGGCGCCGCGGCCGCGCGTGCGTCGAGCGCGTACGGGACGGGCTCGTCCGCGCCGTTGAACACGCGCACGTCGCCGAGATCGTCACGCCGGCTCGCCGCATAGACGGCCTGCGGCACGGTGAGCTGGTAGTACGCGGCGCTGCCGTCGAGGTCGAGCGCAAACCGTTGTGCGACGCGTTCGGCGGGCGTCGCGGCGTCGGCCGTCGCGAACGACGTCGACAGACTCAGCGCAAGCAGGGCGGCGAACGGTTTCATCGCGTGTCTTCCCGATGGGCCGCGGCCTTCGGCGGCAGCGGCGAGAAATAGCCGATCAACAGCAGCAGCACGCCGATGCCGATGAACGACACGATGCGTTCGATGCCGGTCACGTGCGACAGATCGAACACGAACAGTTTGACGACCGTCAGCGCGAGCAGCGCCGCGCCGACGAACCAGAGCGCGCGCCGTCCGCGGCGCGTCGCCCAGATCATCGTCGCGAGCGCGCAGAGCGTCCAGTACACGGAGACCGAGGCCTGCACGCGCATCGACTCGACCATCGGGCCGGGCGCGTAGCGCACGCCGGTCCAGTGATGCAGCGTGCGCAGCAGCAGCGCGTTGAACCACAGGAATACGGTCGCCCCGATCGCATAGTCGACTGCGCGTGAGCGCCACGCGATGCCGAGCGCCGTCAGCCGGCGCAGCCATACGGCGACCGCCGCAAACGCGACGCCTTGCGCGACGTCGAGCGGATTGAGCAGCGGCAGCCAGAACAGCGGCGCGGCGTCGCCGTCGCTCGTCACGCTCGCGATGCTCCAGAGCCACAGCAGCGCGGCGAGCGGCGCGGCGCCGCCGATCTGATAGGCGTGCGCAAAAGCGGCAACCGGCCAGCGCAGCCGCGCGCCGGGCCCGGCGACGAGCAGCAGCAGCGCACCGAAGCCGTATGCCCACGCGCTCCAGCTCCATGCGCCTTCGGGCACGAACGCGCGCAGGCGCCAGAACCCTTCCAGCGCGCATAGTCCGCACAGCGTCCAGAACATCAGCGTATGCAGCGGCGCGATCGCAAACGTCTGCGCGCGCACGATGCGATCGGGCGCCGAGGCGGTGGCCGGATCGCCGTTCACCGTGCTGCGCGACTGGCGCCACAGCAGCACGTAGCATGCGATCGCGGCGATCGGCCACGCGAGTGCGCCGATCCCGGACAGCGGCGCTTCATACAGTGCGTACGCGTACACCGCGAGCAACGCGAGGGCCGGCGCGAGCGCGAGTGCGGGCCATTCGGCGATCGGCCATGCGAGCCGGCGGCGGAGAATATGCGCGAGCGATGCCGTGCCGGCCGCGAACAGCACGAACGCGTCGACGACGAAGCGATCGCGATGCGGATCGATGCGGCGCGCGGCGTACGCGAGGATTTCATGCACGCCGCCGCCGATCCACCACAGCAGTCCCCACGCGGCCGCCGCGATGCCGATCGCCGGCATCCACGCGTGCCACGCACGCGCATCGTCGCGGCCGTGCAGCCACCAGCCGGTGAACACGCCGGCGAGCGCGATCAGCAGCATGGCGACATACACGCTGTTCAGCACGGGCAACGCGGCGGCATCGTCGCGGACGAGCAGGCCCACGAACAGCGCGCCGGCTGCCGCGAGCTGCATCAGCAGGCCGAAGCCGAACCGCACGATGCGCTTCTCGCGTACCGCGAGCCAGACGAGCGCCGCACCTTCGAGCGCCCAGGCGGAACTCGTCGTCGGGCCGGAGAACGCGAGCGGCACCGCGAGCGTCGCGAAGATCACGGCGAGCGCGAGCATCGATCCGAACAGCAGCGCGAGCCGTGCGCGCCGCGGCGCGAGCCATGCGGCAACCGCGACGTAGAACGCCGACAACGCGACGGCGCTCCACGCGAGCGCGAACGGAACGTCCGCGACGAGCGCCGCCTGCAGCGCGGTCGTGACGAGCGGTGTGCCGAACACGAGCGTGCCGTCCACGTAGTGCCGCAGCGCAAGTTCGCGCCGCACCGCATACAGCAACGCGATGCCGACATACATGAGGAAGAACAGCACGAGAAACGGCTCGGTGCTGGCGAACAGCGCGGGGCGGTACGACATCGCGCCCCATAGCGAGCCGATCGTGAACGTGAACACGAAGCCGAGCAGGTTCAGCGGACGCCACGCCTTGAACCATGCGATCGCGAAGATGCCGGCATTCAGCAGCGCGTAGTAGCCGAACAGCGCGACATGGTTGCCGTGCCCGGTCGACAGCAGCACGGGCGCGAGAAAGCCGCCCGCGCTGCCCATCGTCGCGAGCGACATGGCGTTCTGCCGGATCGCGAGGAACGCGCTCAGCGCGCAGATCGCGACCATCAGCGCAAAGGCGGCGCCGACGGGCAGCAGCTCGTAGCGCTTCGTCGCGGCGAACACGGTGAGATACAGCAGGCCGACGCCGCCGCCCTGCAGCACGAGCCCGTAAGCGGCGCGACGTGCGCGCAGCCGCCAGCCGAGCGCGAGCAGCACGGTCGCGGCGAGCGCGGTGCCGGCGAGGCGGAATTCGATCGGCAGCAGATCGTTGTCGGCCGCGTACTTCAGCAGGAACGCGACGCCGAAGAACAGCACGACGATCCCGACGCGCACGACCGTATTGCCGCCGAACAGCCACTCGCGCGCGGCCCGGAGCGCGCGGGCGGCGAGGCCCGGTTCGCGAGGCGTCGGCGTGGCGCCGGTGCGATCGGGCGGCGTTGCGGCACTCCCGGTAGCCGGGGCAGAGGCAGGAGCGGGTGCGTGCGCAACGGTTTGCGCGCGGGTGCTTTGCACGGCGGCGGTGACCGGCGTCGCGGCGATGGCCGGCGACGGCGAGACCGGTGCGACGTCGTCCGCTTCGGAAGGCGATGCAGCGGACGACCCGGCCGGCGCCGCATCTTCGTAGCTCTCCAATGGCGCGCCCGTCTTCGCACCGGCAAGTTGCGCGCGCAACGACGTGAGCTCCCGCGTGAGCGTATCGACGGTCGCTTCGAGGCGCGCGACGCGCTCGGCGAGCGTCGCGGCAGGCGGTTGCGCGTCGTGCGCGCCGAAGTGCTCCGGCGCAGCGGCGGCGCGATCGTCGCGACCGCGTCGTTTCAGCAGGTGACCCAGATAGAAGCCGGCGGCCGCGCCGAGCAGCGCGCCCGTTTCGAGCGACACGTTCTCGATCAGGGCGGCGATGCCGCCCACGATGAAGCCGATTGCGGCAAAGGCCCAGTTCATCGCCTAGTTCCCTCTCTCATATCGTTATCGTCCTTCGATCGCTACGCGTGCGGATCGAGGCGGTATGCTGCAGCCGGCAGGCGAACCGGCATGCGGTGTCGTGTGTGCGCGATCGTTGTGTCGCGGCGATCGCGCCGTCATGGCGGGCTGCGGGTTTGCCCGGAATGTATCACAGCGGCCGCCCGCAATTGCCGCGTTGGCCGCGACGCGCGCGCGGCCTTTTTGCACGGTCATGCTTTTATCCGCGGATGCGGCCGATCGGACGTGAAATTGTCGTAAAGCGACGCGCAGGCGAACGCGCTTGTCGCAAAACGTCGTCAGACGAATCGTGCGTTGCTGCGCACAAGCGCGTACGCGATCGCCCGTCGCTGCTGGCCCAGCGGGTTTTGCATCGCCGCAATCGGATGCCGCGCCGTGTGGCGCGAGGCGCGGCGCGGCCGCGGGCCGTGTCGTATTTGCGCAAGCGTTTGTCGTAATTCGTCGGCAGGCCCGGGTTTTTTCTGGCAACTATGTAGGCACGCTGTGACACGCGTGAGTCCCCGCTACACGAGGAGAAGGTTTCGATGGATGCCCCCAAGGTCGTAGTCGAAGGTCTGTGCAAGGTGTTTGGAAGCAACCCGCAGCAGGCGCTCGACATGCTCGCTGCCGGTGCGACGAAGGACGAGGTACTGAAGCGCACGGGCCAGGTTGTCGGCGTGCATAACGTATCGTTCGACGTGCAGGAAGGCGAAATTTTCGTGCTGATGGGCCTGTCCGGCTCCGGCAAATCCACGCTGATCCGCCTCGTGAACCGGCTGGTCGATCCGAGCGCCGGCAAGGTGCTCATCGACGGGCTCGACGTCGCGTCGGCGCGCCGCTCGGCGCTCACCGCGCTGCGCCGCAAGGACATGAGCATGGTGTTCCAGTCGTTCGCGCTGATGCCGCACCGCACCGTGCTGTCGAACGCCGCGTTCGGCCTCGAGGTCGCCGGCATGGCGAAGAAGGAGCGCGAACGGCGCGCGATGGAGGTGCTCGAGCAGGTCGGCCTCGCACCGTTCTCGCACAAGCTGCCGTCCGAGCTGTCGGGCGGGATGCAGCAGCGCGTGGGCCTCGCCCGCGCACTGGCCGTGAACCCGTCGCTGATGATCATGGACGAGGCGTTCTCCGCGCTCGATCCGCTCAAGCGCCGCGAAATGCAGGACGTGCTGCTTCAGCTGCAGAAGGAACAGCGCCGCACGATCATGTTCGTGTCGCACGATCTGGAGGAAGCGCTGCGCATCGGCAACCGCATCGCGATCATGGAAGGCGGCCGGCTCGTGCAGGTCGGCACGCCGCAGGACATCATCGCGAACCCGGCCGACGACTACGTACGCGCGTTCTTCGACGGCATCGACACCAGCCGCTACCTGACGGCCGGCGACCTGATGCAGACGGGCGCGGTGCCGCTCGTGTCGAAGTTCGACGCGGCCAACGTCGCCGCATCGCTGAACGGCAGCGCCGAATACGCATTCGTGCTCGACGCCGAACGCAAGATCCGCGGCTTCGTCACGCGCGACGCGATCGGCAGCACGACGCCGGCGCTGCGTCCGATCGAAAGCATCCGCCGCGACGCGTCGCTCGAGCACGTCGTCGCGCGCGTGGTCGCGAGCCCGAACGCGTTGCCCGTCGTCGACGACGACGGCTGCTACTGCGGTTCGGTCGACCGCGCGCTCATCCTGAAGGCCATCACGCGTTCGCGAGGCTCCCATGTCTGAAATGATTCCGCTCGGTAGTTGGGTCGACCAGTCCGTTCATTACCTGCTCGACCATGATGCCGCGACGTTCGATGCGATCGGTCGCGCGATCGAAGGGCTGGCCGCACTGATCGAGCACGGCCTGCAGGCCGTGCCGATGTGGCTGATGATGGCGTTCTTCATCGGCATCGGGCTGTGGCGCGTGGGCTGGCGCTTCGCGCTGTTCACCACCTTGTCGCTGCTGCTGATTTTTGCGACCGGCTTCTGGGATCAGACGGTGATCACGCTGGGCCTCACGCTGTCGTCGACGATCATCAGCCTCGTGCTCGGCATTCCGCTCGGCATCTGGGCCGCGAAGAGCAAGTGGGTCGCCGCCATCGTGCGTCCGATCCTCGACCTGATGCAGACGATGCCTGCCTTCGTCTATCTGATTCCGGCCGCGATGCTGTTCGGTCTCGGCCGCGTGCCGGGGATCCTGTCGACGGTGATCTTCGCGATGCCGCCGGCCGTGCGTCTGACGAGCCTCGGCATCCGCCACGTGAACCGCGAGATCGTCGAAGCCGGCCAGGCATTCGGCTGCACGCCGTGGCAGCTGCTGTACAAGGTGCAGTTCCCGAACGCGCTGCCGTCGATCATGCAGGGCGTGAACCAGACGATCATGATGGCGCTGTCGATGGTGATCATCGCGTCGATGGTCGGCGCGGGCGGCCTCGGCAACGACGTGCTCGCGAGCATCCAGCGCCTGGATATCGGCCTCGGCTTCGAAAGCGGTCTGTCGGTCGTGCTGCTCGCGATCATTCTCGACCGCATCACCGAAAGCTTCGGCCGTGCGCCGGGCGCCGCGCGGGCACCGCTGTTCGCCGGACTCAAGCAGCTGTTTCGCGTGAAGGCCGCGCCCGCGCAGGCCTGATCGCCCGGCGGCGGGCGCCTCGTCCCGCCGCCTCTCCCTCGTCCAGTTCCTGCTCCCGCGGTTCGCGCCGCGGGGCAGGTTTCGTGCAACCTCTCGATAGGAGAGCGATGTGACGTCCGCCGCCGCTGTCGCGCCCGCCGCCTGCGTTTCACCGGTTTCGTCCCTCGCACACTTCGGTTTCCTGACGCTGCCGAACTTCTCGATGATCGCGTTCTCGAGCGCGGTCGAAGTGCTGCGGATGGCGAACTACGTCGCGCGCGAAGACCACTATCGCTGGTCGATCTATTCGCTCGACGGCGCGCCCGTGCACGCGAGCAACGGCATCGCGGTGCGGCCCACGCAGGCGCTCGACTACACGCGCCTGCCCGACGTGATGATCGTGTGCGGCGGCATTCGCATCCGCGACGTCGTCGACGACGTCGCGCGCGACACGCTCGCCGCGCTCGCCGAACGCGGGCTGCCGCTCGGCGGCATCTGCACCGGCGCCTATGCGCTGATGTCGAGCGGGCTGCTCGACGGCTACCGCTGCACCGTGCACTGGGAAAACCTGTCGGCGCTACATACCGAGTTTCCGCAGGTCGGCTTCGCGGACGAGCTGTTCGTCGTCGATCGCGACCGGCTCACCTGCACCGGCGGCACCGCGCCGCTCGACCTGATGCTGAACCTCGTCGGCATGCGCTTCGGGCAGCAGCTCGCCGCGCAGGTGTCCGAGCAGTTCATCCTCGAACGCATCCGCAGCTCGACCGATACGCAGCCGATTCCGGTCGATGCGCGCGTCGGCTTTTCGCGCGCGGAGTTGATCGAGGTCGTGCGGCTGATGGAGGCGAACATCGAGGAACCGCTGTCGCTCGAGGAGCTCGCGCGGCTCGTGCGGCTGTCGCAGCGGCATCTGCAGCGCATGTTCAAGGTGTATCTGAACGTGTCGCCGACGCACTATTACCTGACGCTGCGATTGAAGCGCGCGCGCGATCTGCTGCGCACGACCGACGCGTCGATCGCGCGCGTGACGACCGTGTGCGGCTTTCATTCGCCGTGTCACTTCAGCAAGGCCTATCGCGCGCAGTTCGGCCACGCGCCGAGCTACGAGCGCCGGCTGCCCGGCCGCTGACGGCTTCAACACCATCCGCGACGCCGCCGGGATCGCGGCGCGCGGTGTCCATCAACGATCCCGCACTCGTGCAAACAGCATCACTTTGAGGAGAAGAAGATGAAGCGCCTATTGATCGCAGCGGCATGTGGCGTCGGGATCGCCGCCGCGCCGGTATCGGCCGTCTACGCGGCCGATCCGCCGGTGTGCAAGAACGTCCGGTTCGCGGACGTCGGCTGGTCCGACATTGCGGCGACCACGGGCCTCGCGTCGACGATGCTGCAAGGTCTCGGCTACAACCCGACGAAGACGATCGCGTCGGTGCCGATCACGTTCGCGGGGATCAAGAGCAAACAGATCGACGTGTTCCTCGGCTACTGGTCGCCGACGATGGACCCGATCATCCAGCCGTTCACGAAGGCCGGCACGATCAAGGTGCTCGCGACGCCGAACCTGACCGGCGCGAAATACACGCTCGCGGTGCCCGACTACGTCTATCAGGGCGGCCTGAAGTCGTTCCAGGACATCCAGAAATACGCGGACAAGCTGAACGGCAAGATCTACGGCATCGAGCCCGGCAACGACGGCAACGCGCTGATCAAGAAGATGATCGACACGAACCAGTTCGGCCTCGGCAAGTTCAAGCTCGTCGAGTCGAGCGAGGCGGGGATGCTCGTCGAGGTGAATCGCGCGATCCGCGACAAGCAGTGGATCGTGTTCCTCGGCTGGGAGCCGCACCCGATGAACGTGCAGATGAAGATCGACTATCTGACCGGCGGCGACGACGTGTTCGGCCCGAACTACGGCGAGGCGAAGGTGCTGACGGCCACGCCGCCCGACTATGCGCAGCGCTGCCCGAACGTCGCGAAGTTCGTGTCGAACCTGCAGTTCACGACGTCGATCGAGAACCACGTGATGGTGCCGATCATGAACAAGGAAGACCCGAACAAGGCCGCGAAGGAATGGCTGAAGGCGAATCCGCAGTCGCTCGACAAGTGGCTCGCCGGCGTGACGACGATCGACGGCAAGCCCGGCCTGCCGGCCGTGAAGGCCTATCTCGGCGTGCAGTAAGCGGCGCGCGCTGCTGCTCGGGCATCCCGGGCAGCGGCCGCGCGATACCCCCGCGAGTATGGCGGCCGGCGCCGCCTGCGCGCGGTTTTTTTTCGTCGGAACAATCGCGTGCGGCGCTACCGCGTCGCCGCCGTCACGCGAACCGCACGCAATAGACCGGCGGCAAATGCGCGGACACCAGTTGCCAGCGATCGCCGCCGTCGTCGGACGTCCATAGCGCGCCGGTGGTCGACGCCATCGCGAGCCGTGTGCCTGAATCGTCGACCGCGAGTCCGTGCCGGTACACGAGATCGTACGCGGGTGCGGGCGGCAGGCCGTTCGACCGCCGCTCGAAACTGCGGCCGCCGTCGCGCGTGCGCGTGACGACGAATTCGCCGTTCACCGGAATCCGGCACGCATCCTTGACGGCCGGCACGAACCACGCCGTGTCCGGATCGCGCGGGTGCACGGCGACGGCGAAGCCGAAGCTCGACGGCTGCGCTTCGATGCGCTGCCAGCGCGCACCGCCGTCGGTCGAGCGGAAGATCGCGCAGTGATGCTGCGCCCACAGCACGTCGGGCGCGGCCGCGCACTGGACGACGCGGTGCGGGTCCTGCACGTTCGGTTCACCGCGCCGTTCGGGCGGCATGTAGTCGGCTTCCATCCCGTCCGCGGTGACGCGCCAGCTCGCGCCGCCATCGTCGGTCTGCCAGACGCCGCCGCACGAAATGCCGACCGTCACGTGGCGGCTGTCGCGCGGGTCGACCATCACCGAATGAATGCCCGGCGCGTCGTAGCCGCCGCCGAACCATTCGGGGCGCTCGGGGCGGTCCCACAGCGCGCGGTTCAGCACCCATGAGTCGCCGCCGTTGTCGGAGCGGAACAGGCCGCCGGGAATCGTGCCAGCCCACAGCACGCCCGGTTCGTCGGCGCCGCCCGCTTCGAGCGACCAGATCTGCTGAAGCGTCCACGGCGGCTGCGGGGGCGCGGGCGATGCGGCGTTGCCGTCCGGATCGGCGGCGGCGCTCGCGTGCGCATCGCCGTTCGGGCGCGGTGCGTCGGCCGGCTGCGGCGGATAGACGGGCACCGCGCATTCTTCCCACTCGTCCGCACCAGCACGGCGACGATGCAGCTTGACGCCGAAGTGACCGAGATTGAGTGCCGCATAGAGCGTGCCGTCGCGCGGATCGGCAAGCGTCATGCCGACCGGTTCGCCGGCGAAGTGCGGATCGCCGAGCGTCCAGCGGCCGCTGCCGTCCGCATGCAGCACGAACAGGCCCTTGCGGGTCGCGACAAGCAAACGGTCGTTCATCGATGTCTCCTGTTCACCGGCGCGCGCTGCATGGCGGCGCCGCGTCGTTCGTTTCGTCGTTCGTTCTGCGCGGCGGACGTCAGCCGCCCGACAGCGCCTGCACGACGTACACGCGGCTGTCCGCGGCGAGCGCGTCGGACAGCCGCTGCCGGTCGCGGATCGGCCGGCCGTCGATGAACACGGCGAGATGCTTACGCAGCGCGCCTTGATCGTCGACGATATAGCCGCGCAGTCGCGGCTGCTCGCGGAATACCGCGTCGAGCGCTTCGCCGAGCGAATGCGCGTCGACGTCGCGCTCGGGCGTCTCGATATGCCGCTGGATCGACGCGGCGAAAAACAGATGCGCCATGGCGGGACACCGGAAAGTGGGGCGGACGGAGCGATGGTTGCGCCGGTTCTGTAGTGTAGGCGATCGGTTTGGCGCGACCGCATTGCGATGCAGCATCGCATGCGGGCCGCGGGCGTCAGCTTACGCGTACTTGTCGCCGAGTCAGCTTACGCGTACTTGTCGCCGACCGCGCCGCGCACCGGATGCGTGTCGTAGACGATCTTCATCCGCTCGATCAGCCCCGCTTCGTCGAATTCGAACACGTCGACGCATTCGAACGTGACGACCGAGCCGTCCTTCAGTCCCCAGTCATAGACGAAATAGCCGGTCGCGCGACGGGCGCCGGTGGTGCTTACGCAGATGTCGATCGGCGTGATGCGGCTCTGCCCGGACGCCGCCGCGACCTTCTCGAAGAACGGCGCGGGCGCCATCCAGCCGAGAAACGGCGAATGAATCTGCGCATCTGGCGCGAACAGCGCGCAGATTGCGGCGACGTCGCCGCGTTCGAGCGCTTGCAGATAGGTGCCGATCTGGCGCGCGTAGGTGGAATCGGGCGACGGGGCCATTCGTGTTCTCCGTTGTGTGTCGACGAGCAATGCTGCGTTCGGAGTGCAGCGGGCGTGCAGGCTGCAAGTGGTTTCGTTGAGGAGTGCGAGGTGGCGGGGCAATTTCCGGAACTGTTCTACTACTCACCGGGTGCGAACAAGGGACCGGATGCAGCCGATTCTCGTGTCAGAAGTGAGCCTATCCGAACTTTTGTGTGTGAGGCATAAACTGATGGCCAAGGAGCCACGTTATGCCACGCAAACGCAAGGAAGAAGTGACGATTGAACCGGGCAAGGGCTTGAACCTGGACCCGGAACTCATCAAGCAACTGGTGCCCGGAACGCTGGATCGGGCTTCGATCAACGAGCAATTCGCGGCCCTGAAGAAGGCGATATTCGAGCGTGCACTGGGCGGTGAACTGACCCACCACCTGGGCTACGAGAAGGGCGAAGCCAAGCCGGCGGGCCGCACGAACCATCGCAACGGCACCAGCTGCAAGCGCATCGCGACCGACAATGACCTGCTCGACGTCGAGATTCCGCGCGACCGCGAAGGCACGTTCGATCCGGTACTGATCGCCAAGGGCGAGCGACGCTTCACAGGCTTCGACGACAAGATCATTGCGATGTACGCCCGCGGCATGAGCGTGCGGGAGATTCAGGGCTTCCTGCTGGAGATGTATGGCATCGAGGTGTCGCCGGACTTCATCAGCACGGTGACTGATGCCGTGATCGACGAAGTGCGCGAATGGCAGCAGCGACCGCTCGAGCCGATGTACCCGGTCGTGTTCTTCGACGCCTTGCGAGTCAAGATCCGCGACGAAGGCGTGGTGCGCAACAAGGCGATCTACCTGGCGCTGGGCGTGCGCCGCGACGGCACACGCGACGTGCTGGGCCTTTGGATCGAGCAGACCGAGGGCGCCAGGTTCTGGCTGCGGGTGGTGAACGACCTGAAGCTGCGCGGCGTGCAGGACATTCTGATCGCCGTGGTCGACGGCCTGAAGGGCTTCCCGGAAGCGATCAACACGGTGTTCCCGGAAACGACGGTCCAGACCTGCATCGTGCATCTGATCCGGAACTCGCTGGACTTCGCCAGTTGGAAGGACCGGAAATCGGTCGCGGCGGCGCTCAAGGAAGTCTATCGGGCACCGTCGGCCGAAGCGGCCGCCGTGGCGCTGGACGCGTTCGATACGAGCCCGTGGGGTACGAAATACCCACCGATTGCCGCGCTCTGGCGCCGGGCCTGGGATCAGGTGATTCCGTTCTACGCCTTCGCGCCCGACATCCGGAAAATTGTATATACGACCAACGCGATCGAGTCGCTGCATATGCAGCTTCGAAAGATCATCAAGGCGCGCGGTCACTTCCCGTCGGACGAGGCCGCGCTCAAACTGATCTGGCTGGCACTGCGCAACGTCGTGGCCAAGTGGACCGGCTCTCGGCACGATTGGAAGAGCGCGATGACCCAGTTCGCGCTGCTTTACCCGGAACGATTCAACATTGGAATCTGAATCTCAACCCGCCTCACACACGGAATTCCGGATACCTCCTCAGAAGTTCCGGTATCCAAGGAATTTCAATAGTTCGCAACGGTGTTGCCGGTCACAGCGTGATTCCTTTCACGCCTTTTTGCACAAGTCTCAACCATACAACGTAGGCGCGCTCTAAATCTTCCGACATGTCGACGCGTATGTCCGGCCAGAGCGAGCCCATCCCTTCTATGGCTTTTGCGAGGAAAGCCGTCGCGTATTGCACAGCCAGTGCGATCAGGTGCAACGCCCCCGGATCCCCGGCGTGGGTCAACGCCAGTTGATTCAGCGCCAATGGGTGCGTATGCACGTACTGTGAGAGAAATCTGGTCACGACCGCATAAAAATCATGACAGACGCCGCACGAGGAGTTCAATTCCCTTTGGCTAAGAAGCATGTCGGGTGCATCACGTGACTCGATACGTTTCTTTGCACCGCTGGGCAGTTCGGTATATAGCGCATGAGCCATAACTGCTTCGCGTAGGCTATTTGCCGCCGTTCGGACCGCTTCTACCTCCGGACCACTCGCCCCAATACCATCCAACATCACCAAGCGCCGCTCATGACTATGCAGCTCCCATGCCAGAAGCCGCAGTTCTCGCTGCGCGGGAAGTACTGGCTGTAGGCTGATATATGCCAGCGCGTCGAACGCCTCGATTAGTGTGCGCGCAACGGCACAAATTGCGCCAATGTCCCAAAGTTCATGCGAAGGCGAGAGTGTCGGACAGAGCTTTTTCAGGCTTACGCCATGACAAACGAGTTTGGTAAAAATGGTCTCGGCATACGCTAGATGCCTGGCGCCTACGCGGTGGTCCGCCAAGCGATCAGACATAGCGCACGCATAGTCGAGCATCGCATCGTATTCCCCCAACAACTTCGTGTAGCGGTCGGGGGTAGTCGCGACGCTATTCAATGTCGCCACCGTGGCAATCCGATGCGGAAGTCTTCAATGGGCAGGCTCAGGCGTGCGCGGCACGCTCAAGTACTTCGCGAGCCGCACGTCCCAATACCTCTTCCGACCATTGATTCACGCTGGCACCTGCAACGGCGGCGGCCACACCGACGGCCGCATGCGTTTCGGGGTTGAGGCGTAGCATCAGTTTTCCAGACGCAGGCTTTTGCGGCGCCCGACCCATGCGGGCGCATTCTTCGAGATAGTGATCGACGGCCGCATGAAAATCTTGCGTCAACTCGGCCACCGTCTCACCGTGAAAGCTGATCTTGTCGGCGATGCCGAGCACGTGCCCGACAAAAATATTGTCGCGGCCGTCGAAGTCGACGCGGGCGTAATAGCCCTTGTACGTCATTGCGTTGGTCATGGCTTTATCCCCAATTCGTTGAACCAGTCGCGCACATCTTCGACCTGATAGCGCTTCGCCTCTTTGCCAGGATGCGGGCGATGCAGGTATCGGCGCGTCCCGTTCAGCTCGAAGGCGATGCGCGACCCGGCGCCTTCGTGAATGCTGCCGCCCAGCGCGACAATCAAAGTTTCGATATCCGCGAACACGATGCCACCCAAAGTCGGCTTCGTGTAGATCGCGGTGAGCGTGCGGGCGTGCTTGGTTTTCATGCCCAAATGATAGCAGATTCTGATATCAAATGATATCAGAAAATGATATCGTCGGAGCTTTGGACAATGGGACAGGACGGCCGGCTCCGCCGCTGTCTAGACCGAGTCCGCCGGCCGCTGCCACTCGCGCGCCGCCACAACACGCTACACCGGAATCGACCCGCCACGCAGCCGTATCCCGAGCCGCACGATACCGATCACCGCATTCGACAACCACCTCAGCATGCGCGGCATGTCGCGCCGGCGGATGTCGAGCAGCAGCACGATCCGCACGTCGTCGCTGTCGTTCCATACCTCGTGCTCGAACGTGTCGTCCCACAGCAGGAAGCGGCCTTCGTCGAGCCGGTATTCGCGGCCGTCGACCTTCAGCACGGCGGCCGGCGTGCCGTCCGCGCGACGGGGCATCGACAGCACCAGATAGCCGCGCAGGATCCCGCGAAACGGCCCGCGATGCGGCGGAATGTGCTTGCCCGGCGCGAGGAACGACAGCGACGCGGACAGCACGTCCGGCGACGTCGCGACGATCGACGCGACGGTCGGGCAGCGCGACAGGTTGCGCGGAAACGGCTGCCCGTACGCCTGCATGATGAACATCCGCCAGTCGCGCGCATCGTTGGCCGAGATGTCGTGCTGCTCTCGCATGATCTCGTGGAAGCGCGGAATGCGCGGCAGGTCGCGCGCGACCGCGAGCGCTTCCGCGCGAATCGCGCGCCACGCGTGCACGAAACGGTCGGCGTCGGGGAAGGCGGACGTGTCGAGCACCGCGCCGCCGTCGATGTGGCGGTCGTATAGCCGGCGCAGCAGGCCGGCGGCGTAGTCGTAGGCAACGGACATGTTCGAGCGGCGCTCCACGAAGTGCCGTCAGTCTGCCCCAGACGCGCAAGGGGACGGTTACGTCAGGTTACGCCGGCTGACGAATGAATGACAGCGACCGCGCGCCGCAGCGAAAAAACAGGGTGGCACCGCATCGTGCGCGCCGATCGTGCGGCGCGGGAATAAACGGCCACGCTCCGTCGTCGTACGGGTGCAGCACGTCGTCTCGTCGACTTCTGAAGGAGTGGAACATGAACACGGATGGATGGATCGTCGCGCTCGTCGCGGCCAGCGCGATCGCGAGTGGGGCGATGCCGGCGCGCGCGCAGTCGCCGATGCGTATGCAGGTCGCGCAGCTCGTGCGCGACGCGGGTGGCGTGCAATCGATGGCGCCGATCGCACCAATGCCGGAAGCGAACGGCGATACGGCAATCGGCGCTGATGCGGCTGCGGCGTCGGAAGCGGGCGGGCCTTCTGCGCTGCCGTCGGGCAAGCGGCCGGCGGCGTGTGTCGGTCCCGAAAGTTTCTGCACGCTTTACTTCGGCAGTTGATGCCGCGCGTGCGCGCATGAGGCGCGCATTCCCGAGCGGATGCGCGTCGCGCAAAACCTGAGGAGTTCACGATGAAAACCTTGATTGCCCTTTTGACGACGACGGCTGCCGTCGTCGTTCAGTCCGCCTTCGCGCAGCCGACCGCGCCGTTGACGCGCGCCCAGGTGCGCGACGAACTGATGCGCCTCGAAGCGGCCGGCTACGATCCGTCGAGAGGCGACGACGGCACATATCCCGCCGATATTCAGGCGGCCGAGGCGAAGCTCGCGGTTCAGGCGCAGGCCCATGCCGAGACGCAACGACGGATCGCCGCGTCGGCCGACGACGGTGTCGGCGCGCCCGCACGGATGACGAACTAGCGCGTTCGTGCGTGCGGGCTGCGTATCGGCCGCCCGCATGTCGCGGCCGCGCGCGATGTGCGCGACGCGCATGCGCGTCGCGCCTCGCACCGCGTGCCGCGGCGCCGAAGCGCACCGCCTTTAGCGCCGTTCGTCGTCGATATAGCTGCGAATCACGTCCGCGAACGATGCATCGCCTTTCAAACCGAGTGCATGCGCGCGCGTCGTGTCCCAGCGGCCGGGCCAGCTGCCGACGATCTTCTCGACGCGCTCGTCCGGCACATGACGGATCCGCTTCACGACTTCGTCGCCGGCCACTTCGCGCAGCGCCGCGATCATCTCGTCGACCGACACCGAAATGCCGGGCAGGTTGATCACGCGCTTGCTGCCGAGCTGCGCGGCATCGAGCTCGCAACCGGCGACGAGCGCGTCGATCGCTGCGCGCGGCGACAGCAGCCACAGCCGCGTCGAACCCGGCACCGGGCAGACGCTTTCCTCGCCGTTCAGCGGCTCGCGAATGATCCCGCTCGCGAACGACGAAGCCGCCGCGTTCGGCCGGCCGGGCCGCACGCTGATGGTCGGCAGGCGCAGCACGCGGCCGTCGACGAACCCGCGTCGCGCGTAGTCGCACAGCAGCAGCTCGGCGATCGCCTTCTGCGTGCCGTACGACGATTGCGGATTCAGCGCGGTATCGTCCTGCACGACGTCCGGCAGCGTGCCGCCGTACACCGCGACCGAGCTCGTGAACACGACACGCGGCCGATGCCCGCGCGCGCGGCACACTTCGAGCAACGTGCGCGACGCATCGAGGTTGATGCGCATGCCGAGATCGAAGTCGGCTTCGGCTTGCCCGCTGACGATCGCCGCGAGATGGAAGATCGCGCCCGTTTGCGCGTCGATCGCGCGCTCGAGCACGGCGCGATCGGCGATGTCGCCGACGATCGACGTCACGCGCGCGTCGCCGAAGTCGCTGCCGGCGACGACGTCGAGCAGCACCAGCTCGTCGAGCTTTTCCGGCCGGCCGTCGGGGCCGGTCAGTTCGCCGCGCTCGAGCAGCTTGCGCGCGAGCCGCTGGCCGAGAAAGCCGGCGCCGCCGGTGATCAGTACTTTCATGTTGGTTGCCCTCGCAGGAATCCTTGAGTTACGCGAATTACAGGTACGGTTTGAGCCAGCCGAGGCCGGCCGACGTGCCGGCCTTCGGCCGATATTCGCAGCCGATCCAGCCGTCGTAGCCGAGCGCGTCGATCAGCTCGAACAGATACGGATAGTTCAGTTCGCCGAGATCGGGTTCGTGCCGCTCCGGCACGCCCGCGATCTGGATGTGGCCGATGCCCGCGAAGTCGCGCTTGAGCTTCATCGCGAGATCGCCTTCGACGATCTGGCAGTGGTAGCAGTCGAACTGCACCTTCAGGTTCGGCGCGCCGACTTCCGCGCGGATCGCATGCGCGTCATCCTGGCGGCTCAGGAAATAGCCGGGCATGTCGCGCTGGTTGATCGGCTCGATCAGCACCGTGATGCCGTGCGCGGCCGCCGCCTGCGCCGCGTGACGCAGATTGGCGACGTAGGTGTCGCGATGGCGCGCCCGATCGGCGCCGGGCGCGACGAGGCCGGCCATCACGTGCAGCTTCTTGTTGCCGAGCACGCGCGCGTAGTCGAGCGCACGGTCGATCCCGCGCCGGAACTCGTCTTCGCGGCCCGGCAGCGATGCGATGCCGCGCTCGCCGGCCGCCCAGTCGCCGGGCGGCGCGTTGAACAGCGCCTGCTCGAGGCCGTGCGCGTCGAGGCGCGCGCGGATGTCCTCGGCCGCGAAGTCGTACGGGAACAGGTACTCGACGGCCTTGAAGCCGTCGTACGCGGCGGCGGCGAAGCGTTCGAGGAACGCGTGCTCGTTGTACATCATCGAGAGATTGGCGGCGAAGCGTGGCATGGCAGCGGATCCTGTGAATGAATGGGGCGGGGCGAGATGCCCCGCATCGAACGGTGGCCGATCAGCGGTTCACGAGTTTCGCGGGCGTGAGCCACACGGCGAACGCGCCGATCACGAGCATCGCGGCGAGCACGTACATGCCCGACGACGTGCTGTGCGTGAGGTCCTTCAGATAGCCGATCACGTACGGGCTCGCGAAGCCGGCGAGGTTGCCGACCGAGTTGATGATCGCGATGCCGGCGGCGGCCGCGCTGCCCGCGAGGAACGCGGTGGGCAGCGACCAGAACAGCGGTGCGCAGGTCAGCACGCCGCCCGCCGCGATCGACAGGAACACGATCGACACCGCCGTATTGTGCGAGTACGACGCGGCGACCGCAAAGCCGGCAGCGCCCATCAGCGCCGGCACGATCAGGTGCCAGCGACGCTCGCGGCGCTTGTCCGCGCTGTGGCCGAACAGGTTCATCACGACGATCGCGACGACGAACGGAATCGCGGACAGCAGGCCGACCTGCAGCGTGTCGGTGATGCCGGTGGACTTGACGAGCGTCGGCATCCAGAACGTGAGCCCGTACTGGCCGGTGACGAACGCGAAGTAGATCAGCGACATCCACCACATGCGCGGGTCGGCGAACACGGCCTTCAGCGAATGGCCGTGCTTCTGCTGTTCCTGCGGCTGCGCGGCGATCTCGTCTTCGAGGAGCTGCTTTTCGCGCTCGTTCAGCCACTTCGCGCTCCGAATGTTGTTGTCGAGATAGAGGATCGTCGCGATGCCGACCAGCACGGCCGGCACGGCTTCGATCATGAACATCCACTGCCAGCCGTGGAAGCCCGAGCCGCCGTGGAATGCTTCCATGATCCAGCCCGACAGCGGGTTGCCGAAGATGCCCGACACCGGAATCGCCGACATGAACACCGCAATGATCTTCGCGCGCCGGTGCGACGGGAACCAGTACGTCAGATAGAGGATCACGCCCGGATAGAAGCCCGCTTCGGCGAGACCGAGCAGGAAGCGCAGCACGTAGAACTGCGTCGGCGTCTTCACGAACGCGAACATGGCGGACAGCAGCCCCCACGTGATCATGATCCGCGCGATCCAGATGCGCGCGCCGATCCGGTGCATCAGCATGTTGCTCGGCAGCTCGAACAGGAAGTAGCCGAGGAAGAAGATGCCGGCGCCGAGGCCGAACACCGTCTCGCTGAAGGCGAGGTCCTGCGACATCTGCAGCTTCGCGAAGCCGACGTTCACGCGATCGAGATACGCGACCACGTAGCAGAGCATCAGGAACGGCACGATGCGCCAGAACACTTTCTTGTAGGTCAGGTCGAGTTCGGCCGGGCTGGCGGCCGCGGCGGGCGAGCGGCCCGCAGCCGCGTCGAGTGCAGTCATCGTCGTCTCCAAAGGTGGCGAGTGCCGGCGGCGCGCACGCTGCCGGTCGTAGGTGTGTGCTGACGGAAGGGCCCGCGCACACGGCGGGCATGAGATTCGCGTGCTACCAGCGCGCGCCGAACGCGGCGCGCAGTTCGTCGAGCGCCGCATCGGGCAGCGGCTCGGGCTTCGGGTTCGTCATGAGCCACAGCCGTGCGGTTTCCTCGAGCTCTTCGAGCGCGTACGACGCGTGCGACACCGAGGGCCCCCACATCACCGGGCCGAGGCGATCGAGCAGGACGCCGCGCACGCGGTCGGCGAGCGCCGCGACTTCGGCCGCGACGTCGGGGTCGCCGGGGCGGCGGTAGCGGATCAGCGGAATGTGGCCGACCTTCATCACGTAGTACGGCGTGATCGGCGGCAGCACGTCGGTGTCGCGCCACACGCCCGCGAGCGTCAGCGCGACGAGGTGCGTCGAATGCGTGTGGACGATGCCGTTCGCCTCGGCGTTGCGCGCATAGATGCCGCGATGCAGCGTCAGCGTCTTCGACGGCTTGCCGCCCGACACGGCCTGCCCGTTCGCATCGACCTTCGCGATGTCGTTCGGATCGAGCCGGCCGAGGCACGCATCGGTCGGCGTGATGAGCCAGCCGTCGGGCAGCCGCGCACTGATGTTGCCCGCACTGCCGACGGCATGACCGCGCGCGTACAGGCTCGCTCCGACCACGCAGATTTCTTCGCGCAGCTTCGCTTCGATGCTCATCATGCGGCTCCGTCGAGCGCGCGCAGCGCCTTGTCGAAAAAGTCCACGGCGCCGAAATTGCCGGACTTCAGCGCGAGACCGAGCGGCTCGGTGTCGATGGTCGCCGTTGCCGGCACGCCCGGATCGATCTGCGCGCCGATCTGCAGCGACTTCACGCCGAGCGCCTGCACGACTGCGCCGGACGTCTCGCCGCCTGCGACGACGAACTTGCGCACGCCGAGCGCGCGCAGGCCGTGCGCGATCGCGGCGAGCGTGCGCTCGACGAGCTCGCCGGCCGCCTCGACGCCGAGCGCCTGCTGCACGGCCTTCACTTCGTCGGGCGTCGCGGTCGCGTAGATCAGCACCGGTTCCGGCAGATGCGAACTTGCGAACGCGAGCGCCTGCTCGACGACCGGCTCGCCGCGCGCGGCCGCGAGCGGATCGATACGGAAGCTCGGTCGCGCGGCGCGCCATGCGGCGACCTGCGCGTTGGTCGCCTTCGACGCGCTGCCGGCGAGCACCGTCGACGTGCCGTCGATGCGCGGCAGCGATGCCGCGTTGTCGCGCGCGGCGAGCTGTGCAGCGCGACGGAAGTTCTCGGGCAGCCCGAGCGCGATGCCGGAGCCGCCGGTGACGAGCGGCAGCGCTGCGCACGCTTCGCCGAGCACGTGCAGATCGCGGTCCGACAGCGCGTCGGCGATCGCGATGCGTACGCCGTCGGCGCGCAGCTGCGCGATGCAGGCGCGCACGTCGGCCGCGCCGCGCGCGATCGTGTCGTAGCGGATCAGGCCGACCTTCGACGGCGTTTGCCGCTGCAGCACGCGCACGAGATTCGCATCCTTCATCGGCGTGAGCGGATGGTTCTCCATGCCCGATTCGTTGAGCAGCGCGTCGCCGACGAACAGGTGGCCGCGATAGATCGTGCGGCCGTTTTCCGGAAACGCGGGGCACGCGATCGTGAAGCCGCCGCCGGCCGCGTCGAGCAGCGCATCGGCGACGGGGCCGATGTTGCCGGCATCGGTCGAGTCGAACGTCGAGCAGTATTTGAAGAAGAATTGCCGGCACCCTTGCGCGCGCAACCATTCGTAGGCGGCGAGCGACTGCGCGACGGCGTCGGCGGCCGGAATCGTGCGCGACTTCAGCGCGACGACGATCGCATCGGCGTCGATCGATGCCGATTCGGCCGGCACGCCGATCGTCTGCACGGTGCGCATGCCGCTCTTGACGAGCATGTTCGCGAGATCGGTCGCGCCGGTGAAATCGTCGGCGATGCAGCCGAGCAGGGGACGGGAAGCGGAAGCGGTCATGGCAAGGCGTGGTTCGAATCAGCGGGCGGGCGGCAGCGTGATGCCGGGGAAAGTCTTGATCACGGCGGAATCGTCCTCGCCGCCGTGACCGGCGCTCGATGCGCTCATGAACATCTGGTGCGCGGTGGCCGACAGCGGCAGCGGGAATTTGCTGCGGCGCGCGGTGTCGAGCACGAGGCCGAGATCCTTTACGAAGATGTCGACGGCCGATAGCGGCGTGTAGTCGCCGTTCAGGATGTGCGGCACGCGGTTCTCGAACATCCACGAGTTGCCGGCGCTGTGCGTGATCACGTCGTACAGCGCATCGGGATCGACGCCTTCGCGCAGGCCGAGCGCCATCGCTTCGGCGGCCGCCGCGATATGCACGCCGGCCAGCAGCTGGTTGATGATCTTGACCTTCGAGCCGACACCGTGCGTATCGCCGAGACGGTAGACCTTGCCCGCCATCGCGGCGAGCACGTCTTCGCATGCGGCGTATGCGGCCGCGGGGCCGGACGTCATCATCGTCATCTCGCCGGACGCCGCGCGCGCGGCGCCGCCCGACACCGGTGCGTCGAGCATCTGCAGGCCGGCGGCCTCGATGCGCGCGCCGAGCGCGACCGCGAATTCGGGTGCGACGGTCGCGCTCGCGATCACGACGCCGCCCGGCTTCATCGACGCGACCGCGCCGTGTTCGCCGAACAGCACCGTTTCCGTCTGCGCGGCATTGACGACGAGCGTAACGACGACGTCGCACTGCGCGCCGAGTTCGGCCGGCGTCGCGCAGGCGATGCCGCCTTCGGCCGCGAACGCGTGCAGCACGGCTTCACGGACGTCGCACGCGTGCACGCGAAAGCCCGCGCGCAGCAGCGAACGCGCGACGCCGAGGCCCATCGCGCCGAGGCCGATGACTCCAACATTTCGTGACATGGTCAACCTTGATCGATTCGGAACAGATTCGGGAATGCGCCGCGGCGTCAGCAGATGCCGGCTTCCGCGAGACGGCGCGCAGCGTTGTACATGTGCGTGCGCGCCGCGTTGCGCGCGGCCATCGGATCGCGCGAGCGGATCGCGTCGGCGATCGCCGCATGTTCTTCGCGCACCTGCCGCGAGAAGTCCTCGCGCGTGGCTTCGTTGCGGCGCGTGACCTTCACGCCCGCTTCGAGATACTGGTTCAGGAACTGCAGCGTCTTGAGGAAGTACGGGTTGCCCGTGACGGCCGCGATCGTGCGGTGGAACGCGACGTCCTCGGCGACGCCGTCGCGCCCCTCGGCGACCGCTTCGTCGATCTTGCGCAGCGCGTCGTCGATGTCGGCCATGTCTTCGTCGCTGTGACGCAGCGCGGCTTCGGCCGCGACTTCGGCTTCGATCGCGCGACGCACCGCGAGCAGATGCGGCAGCGAGCTCGCCTCGACCGCTTCCGCATAGTCGATGCGCAGCGGCCGGATCGCGCCGTGCTGGTTCACGTACACGCCGCTGCCCTGACGCGGCTCGACGACGCCTTCGTTCTTCAGCCGCGAGATCGCTTCACGAATGACGGTGCGGCTCACGCCGAATTCCTGCGCGAGCACCGCTTCGGTCGGCAGCTTGCCGGTCGCCACGAAGCTGCCGGCTTCGATCTGCTTCAGCAGCTGCTGCGCGACGTGGTCGCTCATCGCACGGGCAGGGATTTTCTCGAACATGACGCGATAGTTTGTAAGGTGATGTGGTCATCATATAAATTTGATCGCGGTGAGGCATCCGGGAATACCCTCGGGTCAAAATGCACGAACATCGGCGAAATTGACTGGAACCGGTTCCATTTCGACGCGAACGGCGCGCAATGTGATTGCGCGGCCGCGCCGTCGGAGCCGAACGGCAGGGAACTGCGCGGCTCGACTGGAGCAGGGAGAACCGGGAGAAGGGCCGCGCTCGGTCAGTCCGTAGCCACTCTGCTGGCGCTCGAGCGGGGGCGCCGGCACACGCGCGGCATGAACGTCTGGTTTTCGCGCTGGCGCAGGCCGATCGTCACGCGCCGACGGACTGCCCGCTCACTCGACTTCGTCGTGAAGCGCGTCGTCCGTCACGCTCGCGGCGGCTGCCGCTTCGTCGCCGCCGCGCTCGCGATACGCGGCCGGCGGCACGCCGAACTGCTTGCGGAACTCGCGCCCGAGGTGCGACGCGTCGGCGAATCCGCAGCTCGACGCGATGTCGGCGACGGTGCGGTCCGAACTGGTCAGCAGCCAGGCGGCCGTGCGCAGCCGCACCTGCTTCGCGAACGCCTGCGGGCTCTTGCCGGTTTCGGCCTTGAACAGCCGCTCGAGCTGCCGCGTCGACAGATCGAGCTTGCATGCGAGTTCCTCGAGCGGCAGCGCGCGCCCGACATGCTGTTCCATCAGAAGAATCGCGCGCTTGACCTTCGGATGCGTTGCGGGCTCGAGGCCCGGCGGATGCGGCTGCGGCGCATTGCCCTTCTGCATCTCGCCGACGAGCAGGATGCGCAGCGCCTTCTGCACGGTCGCGTGCTCGAAGTGGCGCAGCAGAATCGCGGCGGCAACGTCGATCGATGCGCGCCCGCCCGAGCAGGTGATGCGCCGCCGGTCGATCACGAACAGCCGGTCGGCGATCAGCAGATCGGGATCGGCGTTCGGAAAGCGCTCGATGAAATCCCAGTAATGGAACCAGCTCACGCAGGTGCGGTAGCCGTCGAGGACGCCGGCGCGCATCAGCGTAAACACGCCCGTGCAGATCCCGACGATCGTGGCGCCCCGCGCGGCCGCGCGACGGATGAACTCGAGCGTTTCGGGGCCGGCTTGCGGTCCCGAGTGCAGCAGCCCGCCGACGACGACCACGTAATCGAACGGCTCGGCCGCATCGAACATTTCCCACGGCGTGATCTGGATCCCGCAGCTCGCGCGCACCGGCGCGAGCGTGTCGCCGATCACGCTCCACGCGCAGCGCACGGGCTTGCTGTAGTCGCCGTCGTCGGCGGACAGCCGCAGCATGTCGACGAACCCGGAGAACGCGGTGAGCGTGAAGTTCGGCAGCAGCACGATGCCGAAGCGGATGCGCTGCGGCGCCGGTTCGGCGAGAGGGGAAGCGGGTACGTCGGGTGTCATTGCGGCAAATCTCGTTACGCCGGGCGGGCGGTCTCACGCTGTTCAGGATACGGCAACCGGCGCGCGGCCGCGCGAAGCGGACGCGGCCGGACTTGTGGTTTTTCGTCGCGAACCATCGCCAAAACGCACTTTCGGGCCGGGCGGCCGGGCGCTTGGCGGCGCTATCCCACGCCGATGCCGTTTTTGTTCTATCGGCGGATTTTACGCTTTGATGTACTGGCGTCCAACGTCACTTTGCAGTGCCATCCAGAGGAAGCCAGATGAACGTCAGCGTTTTCGACCTGTTCAAGATCGGCATCGGACCGTCGAGTTCGCATACGGTCGGACCGATGATCGCGGCGTGCCGCTTCGCGTCGCACGTGGAGGACGCGAACCTGCTCGGCTTCGTGCGCCGCGTGCGCGTCGAGCTGTACGGCTCGCTCGGCGCGACGGGCAAGGGCCATGGCACCGACAAGGCCGTGCTGCTCGGCCTCGAGGGCCATCTGCCGGACACGATCGATCCGGATCTGATCGAGCCGCGTCTCGCGGCGATCCGCGCCGAGAAGTCGCTGTCGCTGCTCGGCAAGCAGACGATCCGCTTCGACGAGAAGGAGCACATCGGCTTCTACCGGAAGCTGATGACGGGCACGAGCATCGTGCACCCGAACGGCATGCGCTTCCAGGCGTTCGACGAACACGGTCAGCTGCTCGTCGAGAAGGAGTATTACTCGATCGGAGGCGGCTTCGTCGTGAACCGCGACGGCGATCGCGTCAACGGCGTGCGCGCGGCGGCCGAGGTGCCGTATCCGTTTCGCACCGGCGACGACCTCATGCGCCAGTGCCGCGAGCACGGGCTGTCGATCGCCGAGCTGATGATGCGCAACGAATGCGCGCTGCGTCCGGAAGACGAAGTGCGTGCGGGGCTGCTCGCGATCTGGCGCACGATGGCGGCCTGCGTCGAGCGCGGCTGCAAGGTCGAGGGCGATCTGCCGGGCCCGATGCGCGTCAAGCGCCGCGCGGCGGAACTGAATGCGCGGCTGCGTGCGCGTTCCGAGGAATCGCTGCGCGATCCGCTGTCGATGCTCGACTGGGTCAACCTCTATGCGATGGCCGTCAACGAGGAGAACGCGGCGGGCGGGCGCGTCGTCACCGCGCCGACCAACGGCGCGGCCGGCGTGATTCCGGCCGTGCTGCACTACTACGTGAAGTTCGTGCCGGGCTCGAACGAGGCGGGCATCGTCGAATTCCTGCTGACCGCCGCGGCGATCGGAATCATCTACAAGGAAACCGCGTCGATCTCCGGCGCGGAAGTCGGTTGCCAGGGCGAAGTCGGCGTGGCGTGCTCGATGGCCGCGGCCGCGCTCGCGGCCGTGATGGGCGGCACGCCGGACCAGGTCGAGAACGCCGCCGAGATCGGCATGGAACACAACCTCGGGATGACCTGCGACCCGGTCGGCGGGCTCGTGCAGATCCCGTGCATCGAGCGCAACGCGATGGGCGCGATCAAGGCGCTGAACGCGTCGCGCATGGCGCTGAAGGGCAACGGTCAGCACTACGTGTCGCTCGACTCGGTCATCAAGACGATGCGCGAGACGGGCGCCGACATGAAGACGAAATACAAGGAAACGTCGCGCGGCGGTCTGGCCGTGAACGTCATCGAATGCTAACGAAGGACCATCAACATGAGCCGCTACTCGATATTCAGCCTGTTCCGCAACGGCCTCTCGTATCACGAGAACTGGGAGAAGCAATGGAAGAGCCCCGAGCCCAAGCGTGAGTACGACGTCGTGATCGTCGGCGGCGGCGGGCACGGGCTCGCGACCGCGTACTACCTCGCGAAGGAGCACGGGATCACGAACGTCGCGATTCTCGAGAAAGGCTGGATCGGCGGCGGCAACACCGCGCGCAACACGACGATCGTGCGCTCGAACTATCTGTGGGACGAATCGGCCGCGCTGTACGAGAAGGCGATGAAGCTCTGGGAAGGGCTGTCGCAGGACCTCAACTACAACGTGATGTTCAGCCAGCGCGGCGTGATGAACCTCGCGCACACGCTGCAGGACGTGCGCGACACCGAGCGCCGCGTGAACGCGAACCGGCTCAACGGCGTCGATGCGGAATTCCTGACGCCCGCGCAGGTGAAGGAAATCGAGCCGACGATCAACCTGAACAGCCGCTATCCGGTGCTCGGCGCATCGATCCAGCGTCGCGCGGGCGTCGCGCGTCACGACGCCGTCGCATGGGGCTTCGCGCGCGGCGCGGACCGCGCGGGCGTCGACATCATCCAGAACTGCCAGGTCACCGGCATTCGTCGCGAAGGCGGCGCGGTGGTCGGCGTCGACACGGTCAAGGGCTTCATCAAGGCGAAGAAGGTCGCGGTGGTCGCGGCCGGCAACACGACGACGCTCGCCGACATGGCCGGCGTGCGGCTGCCGATCGAAAGCCATCCGCTGCAGGCGCTCGTGTCCGAGCCGATCAAGCCGGTCGTCAACTCGGTGATCATGTCGAACGCCGTGCACGCGTACATCAGCCAGTCCGACAAGGGCGACCTCGTGATCGGCGCGGGCATCGACCAATACACGGGCTTCGGCCAGCGCGGCAGCTTCCACATCATCGAAGGCACGCTGCAGGCGATCGTCGAAATGTTCCCGGTGTTCTCGCGCGTGCGCATGAACCGTCAGTGGGGCGGCATCGTCGACGTGTCGCCGGACGCCTGCCCGATCATCAGCAAGACCGACGTGAAGGGGCTGTATTTCAACTGCGGCTGGGGGACGGGCGGCTTCAAGGCGACGCCGGGCTCGGGCTGGGTGTTCGCCCATACGATCGCTCGCGACGAACCGCATCCGCTGAACGCGCCGTTCTCGCTCGACCGCTTCTACACCGGCCACCTGATCGACGAACACGGCGCCGCCGCCGTCGCGCACTGAACGAGGAGAAACCAACATGTTGCTGATCGAATGTCCGTGGTGCGGGCCGCGCGCCGAATCCGAGTTCACGTGCGGCGGCGAAGCCGACATCGTGCGCCCGGTCGCGAATGAAACGATGACCGACCGCGAGTGGGGCGAGTACGTGTTCATGCGCGAGAACAAGCGCGGGCTCCACAAGGAGCAATGGCTGCACACGCAGGGCTGCCGCCGCTGGTTCAAGGTCACGCGCGACACCGTCACGTACGAAATCAAGAGCTACGAGAAGTTCGGCGGGGCGACCGCCGGCAACGCACACGAAGAGGGCACGAGCAAATGAGCCAGAAAGACCGCCTCGGCACCGGTGGCCGCATCAATCGCGCGATTCCGCTGACGTTCACGTTCAACGGACGCACGTATCAGGGCTTCCAGGGCGACACGCTCGCGTCCGCACTGCTCGCGAACGGCGTGCACTTCGTTGCGCGCAGCTTCAAGTATCACCGTCCGCGCGGGATCGTGACGGCCGGCGTCGAGGAACCGAATGCCGTCGTGCAGCTCGAGTCGGGCCCGTACACGGTGCCGAATGCGCGCGCGACCGAGATCGAGCTGTATCAGGGGCTCGTCGCGACGAGCGTGAATGCGGAGCCGTCGCTCGAGAACGACAAGTACGCGATCAACCAGAAGCTGTCGCGTTTCCTGCCCGCCGGTTTCTACTACAAGACCTTCATGTGGCCGCGCAAGATGTGGCCGAAGTATGAAGAGAAGATCCGCGAGGCGGCCGGCCTCGGCAAGGCGCCCGACACGCTCGACGCCGATCGCTACGACAAGTGCTACGCGCATTGCGACGTGCTCGTGGTCGGCGGTGGCCCGTCGGGTCTCGCCGCTGCGCACGCGGCCGCGACGGCCGGTGCGCGCGTGATGCTCGTCGACGATCAGCGCGAGCTCGGCGGCAGCCTGCTGTCGTGCCGCGCGGAGATCGACGGCAAGCCGGCGCTGCAATGGGTCGAGAAGATCGAGGCCGAGCTGCGCAAGCTGCCGGACGTGACGATCCTCTCGCGCAGCACCGCGTTCGGCTATCAGGATCACAACCTCGTGACGATCACGCAGCGCCTGACCGATCATCTGCCGGTGTCGATGCGCAAGGGCACGCGCGAACTGCTGTGGAAGGTGCGTGCGAAGCGCGTGATTCTCGCGACCGGCGCGCACGAGCGGCCGATCGTATTCGGCAACAACGATCTGCCCGGCGTGATGCTGGCCGGCGCGGTGTCGACCTACATTCATCGCTTCGGCGTGCTGCCGGGGCGCAATGCGGTCGTGTTCACGAACAACGACCGTGCGTACCAGACCGCGCTCGATCTGAAGGCCTGCGGCGCGAAGGTGACGGTCGTCGATTCGCGCGCGTCGTCGAACGGCGCGCTGCCGGCCGCCGCGAAGCGGCAGGGCGTGACGGTGATGAGCGGGACGGTCGTGACGGCCGCCTCGGGCAAATGGCGCGTATCGTCGGTCGACGTCGCGTCCTATACGAACGGCCAGACCGGCGGCAAGCTGCAGACGCTGCCGTGCGACCTCCTCGCGATGTCGGGCGGCTTCAGCCCCGTGCTGCACCTGTTCGCGCAGTCGGGCGGCAAGGCATGCTGGAGCGACGAGAAGGCGTGCTTCCTGCCCGGCAAGCCGGTGCAGGCCGAGGCGAGCGTCGGCGCGGCCGCCGGCGAGTTCGGGCTGGCGCGCGCACTGCGCCTCGCGCTCGACGCCGGTGCGGAAGCGGCGAAAGCGGCCGGTTTCACGGCCGCGCAGCGCCCGGTGGCGCCGCAGGTTGCCGAAACGGTCGAAGGCGCACTGCAGCCGCTCTGGCTCGTCGGCAGCCGCGAGGCCGCCGCGCGCGGGCCGAAGCAGTTCGTCGACTTCCAGAACGATGTGTCGGCGGCGGACATCCTGCTGGCCGCACGTGAAGGCTTCGAGTCGATCGAGCACGTGAAGCGCTATACCGCGATGGGCTTCGGCACCGATCAGGGCAAGCTCGGCAACATCAACGGGATGGCGATTCTCGCGCAGGCGCTCGGCAAGACGATTCCGGAAACGGGCACGACGACGTTCCGCCCGAACTACACGCCCGTGTCGTTCGGCACGTTCGCGGGCCGCGAGCTCGGCGACTTCCTCGATCCGATCCGCAAGACCTGCGTGCACGAATGGCACGTCGAGCACGGCGCGATGTTCGAGGACGTCGGCAACTGGAAGCGCCCGTGGTACTTCCCGAAGAAGGGCGAGGATCTGCATGCGGCCGTGAAGCGCGAATGTCTCGCGGTGCGCAACAGCGTCGGCATTCTCGATGCCTCGACGCTCGGCAAGATCGACATCCAGGGCCCCGATGCGGTGAAGCTGCTGAACTGGATGTACACGAACCCGTGGAACAAGCTCGAGGTCGGCAAGTGCCGCTACGGGCTGATGCTCGACGAAAACGGCATGGTGTTCGACGACGGCGTGACGGTGCGCCTCGCCGATCAGCACTTCATGATGACGACGACGACGGGCGGCGCCGCGCGCGTGCTCACGTGGCTCGAGCGCTGGCTGCAGACGGAATGGCCCGACATGAAGGTGCGCCTCGCGTCCGTCACCGATCACTGGGCGACGTTCGCGGTGGTCGGCCCGAAGAGCCGCAAGGTCGTGCAGAAGGTCTGCCAGGACATCGACTTCGGCAACGAAGCGTTCCCGTTCATGAGCTACCGGAACGGCACCGTCGCGGGCGTGAAGGCGCGCGTGATGCGGATCAGCTTCTCCGGCGAACTCGCGTACGAAGTCAACGTGCCGGCCAATGCGGGCCGCGCGGTGTGGGAAGCGTTGATGGCGGCGGGCGCCGAGTTCGACATCACGCCGTACGGCACCGAGACGATGCACGTGCTGCGTGCGGAGAAGGGCTACATCATCGTCGGTCAGGACACGGACGGCTCGGTCACGCCGTACGACCTCGGGATGGGCGGGCTCGTCGCGAAGTCGAAGGACTTCCTCGGCAAGCGTTCGCTGTCGCGTTCGGACACGGCGAAGGAAGGCCGCAAGCAGTTCGTCGGCCTGCTGACGGAGGACGAGCAGTTCGTGCTGCCGGAAGGCGCCCAGATCGTCGCGAAGGACACGCAGATTTCGACGGTCGAACCGACGCCGATGATCGGCCACGTGACGTCGAGCTACTACAGCCCGATCCTGAAGCGCTCGATCGCGCTGGCAGTGGTGAAGGGCGGATTGAACAAGATGGGCGAGAGCGTCGTGATTCCGCTGGCCAACGGCAAGCGCGTCACCGCGAAGATCTCGAGCCCGGTTTTCTACGATACGGAAGGGGTGCGCCAGCATGTGGAATGAGACCAGAAACCAGACGCCGGTGGCGGGCACGGGCAGCGTGCGGCTCGAGTCGCCGTTCGTCGGCGCGGCCGACCTGCTGAAAACGCATCAGGCGCGCGCCTCGAAGAAGTTCACGCTGCGCGAGCGGCCGTTCCTCGATCTCGTGAACGTGCGCGGTGAGCTGAGCGATCCGGCGTTCGTCGGCGCGTTCGAGCGCGTGGTCGGCTGCCGGCCGCCGGCCGAGCCGAACACCGTTGCGCGCAGCGCCGACTACGACGTGCTGTGGCTCGGTCCCGACGAATGGCTCGTGCGCTCGAACGGGCCCGTGCAGGCCGGCGTGCTCGAAGCGCAGCTCGCCGAGGCCGTGCAGGGTTCGTATGCGGCGGCGGTCGACGTCGGCAGCGGCTACACGGTCGTCGAGATCGGCGGCGAGCGCGTGCGCGACGTGCTCGCACGCGGCTGCCCGCTCGATCTGCATCCGCGCGTGCTGAAGCCGGGCCAGTGCGCGCAGTCGCACTACTTCAAGGCGTCGATCGTGCTGATCCCGACCGGCGACGCGTCGTACGAGATCGTCGTGCGCCGCAGCTTCGCCGACTATTTCGTGCGCATCATGCTCGACGCCGCGGCGCCGCTCGCATCATGAAGCCGTTCGACGAACCGTTCGCGGCGATCGACGGACCGCGCCTGCGCGGGCGCGGCTGGAGCGTGTTCGTCGACGAACTGAAGGTGCCCGCGCGCGTCGGCATTCACGCGCACGAGCACGAGGCGCCGCAGCCGATCGTGATCGATGCGCGGCTCGAGTATCGCTGCGAGCCGAGCGAACAGGGCGAGTGGATCGATTACGACGGCTACTGCGCGCGGATCGCGTCGTATCTCGCGCACAAGCCGCATACGCGCTTGCTCGAGACGCTCGTCGCCGACATCGCGGCGCTGTCGTTCCGCGAATGGCCCGCGCTCGAATCGCTGACGCTGTCGGTGCACAAGCCGAAGATCCGGCCGGGCACGAAGCGCGTCGGCGTGTCGCTCGACTGGACGCGCGGCGATTACCTGCGGTGGACGGGCGCGGCCGGGCAGATCTGAGCGCTGGCGGTGCGGGCGGGGTTATTCCTGGAATATCGGAATAATCGATGAGACCGACGGGAAGCGGCCCGTTGTTCCTGAAATATCGGAACAATGGGCCGTTTTGCATTGGTGCGCCTGTAATGCCGATATTTTCGTAGCTATGTTGTGGCGTCGCGCCGACAGCGCTTTATCCTTGCCTGCCTGCTCCGAGATTCGCGCGGCACCCGCTTACGGCTTGCGCGGCGCCGGCGATGAATCGCCGACCGGCACGATGCGCGCCTTCGCATCGCTGCCGGCTTTCGCCTCGTCGGCCGGCTCGAGCACGAAGCGGAACGAATCGACGCGCTGCAGCACCTTCGCCGCATACGCATTCGATCCGCCGTAGCTCTTCAGCGCGGCCTGCACGTTGCCGCCGGCCGCTTTCACATAGCCGGACAGGATGGCCGAGCCGGCCTCGACGTTCGCGTTCGGCTCGGTCAAATCCTTCACGTTGCGCAGCAGCCCGCGATGCGCGGCCGGCACGACCTGCATCAACCCGGTCGCGCCATGCTGGCCGCGCGCCTTTTCCTGGAAGCGCGATTCGATCGAGATGATCGCGTAGACGAGCGCCGGCGGCAGCGAATATTTCGTCGCCGTCGCGCTGACGATGTCCGCGAGCTTGATCGCCTTTTCCTTCGCGACGCCGAACTTCTTCGTCAGATACGCCGTGATCCGCCGATTGGCTTCGTTCGGTTGATCGGCGGCGGCGAGCGGGTCGGACGCGGGCAGCGCGTTCGATGCGGCCGCAACGTCCGCGGCAGCGGGCGCGGCCGCCGCCGATGCCGATTGCGCCGACGCCTGGTGCGCGACGCCGAACGAAAGCACGATCAGCCAGAGTAACCGTCGCATGGGCGAATGAGGGAGAACGGAAGGCGCACAGTATATCGGCCAATTCCGCCGCGCATTCGAAGCGGCGCTCGAACGAAAGCGATCTGTAGGTGTGTGACGGGCGGCGCCGAAGCGGTTGCATGAACACGCAACGGCGTCCTGACGAACGGTCGCGTCGCGCCACGCGTTATGCGCTACGCGCGTCGCGCGGCCGCGATGCGCGCGACCGCGCCGACCGCATCGCTGACGAGCACCGCGAGCAGCCCGACGATCACGCCGCCTTGCAGCACGAACGCGGTGTTCGACGTCTGCAGGCCGGCGATGATCACGTCGCCGAGCCCGCGCGCGGCGACCGTCGAGCCGATCGTCGCAGTGCCGAGATTGATCACGACCGCGAGCCGGATGCCGTTGACGATCACCGGAAACGCGAGCGGCAGCTCGACCGACATCAGCCGCTGCCAGCCGCTCATCCCCATTCCACGCGCGGCTTCGACGACGTCGCGCGGCACGTCCTCGAGCCCGGCGATCGTGCTTTCGAACACGGGCAGCAGCCCGTACAGCACGAGTGCGATCAGCACGGGCTTCAATCCGAAGCCGACGGCCGGCACCGCGAGCGCGAGCACGGCGACGGGCGGAAAGGTCTGACCGATGTCGACGATGCTGCGTGCGACCGGCAGGAAGTCCGCGCCGAACGGCCGTGTGACGGCGATGCCGGCCGCGACCGCGATCAGCGTGCCGATCGCGCTCGACAGCGCGACCGTACCGAGATGCGCGAGCGTGAGATCGAGCAGGCTTGCGCGATCGTAGATCACCGGAGCGCCGTTGTCGGCGAACGGCGCGAAGCAGCCGTGCAGCCAGGCCGGGCGCAGCAGCAGCACGAGCAGCAGCGCGAGCGCGGCCGCGCGCGCCGCGGGCGCGACGAGCCGGCGCGCCGTGAACGGCCGCGACGCCGACGGCGTACCGCGCAGCGCATCGCGCGCATTCATGCGGGCTTCCTCGCATGCGCGCGGATCGCGTCGAGCGTGATGCGGCGCGACGGGCGGCCGTGGCCGTCGTCGACCGGCAGCGCGTCGACGCCGCGCCACAGCAGCTCGGAGATCGCATCGCGCAGCGTGCGTGCGGCCTCGATCGGCGCGCCGTCCGCGTGGCCCGCTTCGGCGACGGCGTCGACCGGTGTCAGCGCGAGCAGGCGCAACGGGCGATCGACGCCCGCGACGAGCTGCTCGACGACGCCCTCGGCCGGATTGCCGAGTATGTCGGCCGGCGTCGCGACCTGCAGCAGGCGGCCGCCGTCCATCACGGCGATCGTGTCGCCGAGCTTCAGCGCTTCCTCGATGTCGTGCGTGACGATCACGACCGTGATGCCGAGCCGCCGCTGCAATGCGAGCAGATCGTCCTGCGCCTTGTTGCGGATGATCGGATCGAGCGCGCCGAACGGTTCGTCCATCAGCAGCATCGCGGGCTCGGCGGCGAGCGCACGCGCGACGCCGACGCGCTGCTGCTGGCCGCCCGACAGTTCGTGCGGCAGCTTGTCGGCGAACTCGGCCGGCGCGAGATGGAACAGCTCGAGCAGTTCGGTGACGCGCGCGCGGATGCGGTCGGGGCGCCAGCCGAGCAGGCGCGGCACCGTCGCGATGTTGCGCGCGACGCTCCAGTGCGGAAACAGGCCGTGCCCCTGGATCACGTAGCCGATGCGCCGCCGCAGCTGCTCGGGCGGCACGCCGGCCGTGTCGGTGCCGTCGATGCGGATCGTGCCGCTCGTCGGTGCGATCAGCCGGTTGATCATCCGCAGCAGCGTCGACTTGCCGCTGCCCGATGCGCCGACGAGTGCGGTGATGGTGCCTTGCTTCATCGTCAGCGAGACGTCGTCGACGGCGACGATGTCGCCGAAACGCTTGCCGACGCGATCGATCTCGATCATCCGGACCGTCCTTTCGCGAGCGACGTCGCGGCTTCGAAGACGACCGCGGCCGCGAGCGCGAGCGCGATCGTCGGAATCGCGCCGAGCAGCACGAGGTCGGCCGCCGATTGCCCGATTCCCTGGAAGATGAAGGTGCCGAACCCGCCGCCGCCGATCAGCGCGGCGACTGCGGTCAGCCCGATGTTCTGCACGAGCACGACGCGCACGCCGCTCAGGATCACCGGCAGCGCAAGTACGAGGTCGACGCGGAACAGCCGCTGCGCGCGCGTCATGCCCATCGCGCGCGCCGCTTCGGTCACATGCGGCGGCACCTGCGCGAGCCCGACCGCGACGCTCGACGCGATCGGCAGCAGCGAGTAGAGGAACAGCGCGAGCACGGCCGGCGCGACGCCGATGCCGCGCACGCCGAGCGCCGCCGCGAGCGGCACGTGCGCGGCGAGCAGGCCGAGCGGCGCCATCATCAGGCCGTACATCGCGATGCTCGGAATCGTCTGAACGATATTGAGCACCGGCATCACGATCGCACGCACCGACGCCGCGCGCGCGCATGCGATGCCGAGCGGCAGCCCCGCGACGAGCGCGGCCGCGACCGAGCCGCCCGCGAGCGACAGATGACGGCTTGCCTCGCGCCAGAAGTCGTCGCTGCGCACCGCGTATTCGCGCATCACGGAGAGCCCGTCCCACCAGCCGGTCGCGAGCGGCACCGACACCGCCGCGATCGTGACGACGAGCGCGGCGAGCCGCCGCCACGGACCGAACGCGAGCCGCGCGAGCGCGTCGGCGACGAGCACGGCCCACGCGAACAGCAGCACCCACACGCCGGCTGCCGGCGACACGCGCGCGAGCATGTCGTCGGGTGCGACCGCGTGCGACGTGGCGGCGCCGAGCGCATACGCGAGCGTCGCGAGCCAGGTGCAGCCGGCCGCGAGCCGCCACGTCGGGCGGCTCGCCGTCATCGCCCACAGGGCGCCGACGATCCACAGCGTCGCGAGCGCCGCACCCTGCGCGACCGGCAGCGCGGCGAACACCGACAGCCCGGTGCCGGCCGCGATACGATTCGGCCGCAGCACGACGAACGGCATGCCGAGCACGGCGACGATCGTCAGCACGCCGATCAGGATGCCGACCTTGTCCGGTGTCACGCGCCGCGCGCAGGCCGCCGCGCGCATCGTCATTTCACGAAGCCCTTCGACTTCAGATAGCTCTTCGCGACGCCGGCCGCCGGCTCGCCGTTGATCTGGATGCGTGCGTTGAGCATCTGCAGCGTCTTCAGATCGAGGCTCGCGAACACGGGCTTCAGATAGTCGGCGATCTGCGGATGCGCTTTCAGCACGGCTTCGCGGATCACCGGCGCCGGTGCATAGACGGGCTGCACGTGCTTGTCGTCGTCGAGCACCGTGAGCCCGCTCGATGCGATCCCGCCGTCGGTGCCGTACACCATCGCGGCGTTCACGCCGTCGGTCTGGTTCGCGGCCGCCTTGATCGTCGCGGCCGTGTCGCCGCCGGACAGCACGACGAGCTGATCGGGTTTCAGCTTGAAGCCGTACGCCTTCTCGAACGACGGCAGCGCCGACGCGCTGTTGACGAATTCCGCCGATGCGGCGAGCTTCACGTTGCCGCCGCCCGCGACCCACTTGCCGAAATCGCTGAAGGTTTTCAGATGCCGCGCCTGCGCGACCGACGACAGCACGGCGACGCCCCACGTGTTGTTGGCGGGCGCCGGCGCGAGCCACACGAGGTGGTTCGCCGCATAGTCGAGCTGCTTCGCGGTGTCGTAGCCTTGGCTCGCGTTCTTCCAGACCGGATCGTCGGCCTTGTTGAAGAAGAAGGCGGCGTTGCCGGTGTATTCGGGGTAGATGTCGATCTCGCCGCTCGTCAGCGCCTTGCGTACGATCGGCGTCGCGCCGAGCGCGATCTTTTCGGTGACGGGAATGCCGTGCGCCTTCAGCACCTGCGCGATCACGTTGCCGAGCAGGTTGCCTTCGGTGTCGATCTTCGACGATACGACGACGGGCGCATCCGCGTGTGCACCGGGTGCGACGACGGATGCGGCGAGTGCGAGGCCCAGGATCCGGGCGGGCAGGGCGAGCTTCATCGTGGCCAATCTCCAGGACGGGGGCGTACGCCGAAACTTACTTGACTGAGCCGGCTTTGGCAAACCGCGCGCGGCCGCGTGGCCCCTGCGCGCGTGGGGACAACCGGCAGCCGGCGCGCGGCCTTGCTACACTGCAAGCCGTTCCCGCCCTGCGGACATCTGCTGCCATGAAACCGGAACTGCTGGTCCTCATTGCGCTGCGCGACGACGCGCAGCGCCGCATTGCCGCGTCGTTCGAGGTGCGCTACGCACCGACCGCCGAGCTGCGCGCACGCACGATCGCCGAGCACGGCGGCACGATCCGCGCGGTGCTGACCAACGGCAGCACGGGGCTCGCCGCGCACGAGATCGATGCACTGCCGCAGGTCACGCTCGTCGGCGCGCTCGGTGCCGGCTACGAGCAGATCGACGTCGCGCATGCCAAGGCGCGCGGGATCGCGGTCGTCACCGGCGCCGGCACCAACGACGACTGCGTCGCCGATCATGCGTTCGCACTGCTGCTCGCCGCGGTACGCGGCATCGTGCGGCTCGATGCGGCGACGCGCGCGGGCGTCTGGCGCGACGCGTTGCCGATGCCGCCGAACGTGTCGGCCAAGCGGCTCGGCATCGTCGGGCTCGGCCGGATCGGCGAGAAATGCGCGCGGCGCGCGGCGGGCTTCGACATCGAGATCGGCTATCACAACCGCGCGGCGAAGCAGGTTCCGTACCGCTACTTCGAACGGCTCGACGCGCTTGCGCAGTGGGCCGATTTTCTGATCGTCGCGACGCCGGGCGGCGCGGGCACGCGCCATCTGATCGACCGCACGGTACTCGATGCGCTCGGCCCGCACGGGTTTCTCGTCAACGTTTCGCGCGGCAGCGTCGTCGATACCGCTGCTTTGGCAGACGCGCTGCGCGAACGGCGCCTCGCGGGCGCGGCGCTCGACGTGTACGAAGGCGAACCCGAACCGCCGCGCGCGCTGACCGCGCTCGACAACGTCGTGCTGACGCCGCACCTCGGCGGCTGGTCGCCCGAGGCGCTCGATCGTTCGGTGCAGCAGTTTCTCGACAACGCCGCGCGGCATCTCGCGGGCGAGCCGCTGCTCACGCCGTTGTGAGCGCGGCCGCCGCCACGCGCCTCACACATTTTTTTGTCTACGAAGGAATCCCGATGTCGACGTACATCGCTGAAGTGGAATGGCAGGCCGCCCCCGACGACAAGTTCGTCGACAACCGCTACAGCCGCCGGCACGAATGGCGTTTCGACGGCGGCGTGACGGTGCCTGCGTCGAGCTCGCCGCACGTCGTGCGCGTGCCGTTCTCCGATCCGGCTGCAGTCGACCCGGAAGAGGCGTTCGTCGCCGCGCTGTCGAGCTGTCACATGCTGTGGTTTCTGTCGATCGCCGCGCAGCGGCGCTTCGTCGTGACACGCTATCGCGACGCAGCCGAAGGCACGATGGCGAAAAACGACGCCGGCAAGGAAGTCGTGACGCGCATCGTGCTGAAGCCGGCCGTCACGTTCGGTGGCGAGCGTGCGCCGACCGACGACGAAGTCGCGGCGCTGCATCACGCCGCGCACGACGCCTGCTTTCTCGCGAATTCGGTGCGCACGACGATCGACGTCGAAGGGACGTGGGAACATCGCGCGCAATGAGGGCACCGTAGACGCGCACGCAGGATCGCTCGTGCGATCGTGCGTGCTGTGCCGGTCCTGCCGTGTGTTACACGCGATGGCCGATCGACTCCGTCAGATAGCGCGCGAGTTCGTCGCGCGTAAACGTCGGCTCCTCGATGCCGCTGCCCTGTAGTGCCGCCTGCACGCGGTCGCAGCGCCACCGGTACGTGTCCTGATAGAGCTCGACGGTGGAGCGTCCGTCGTACATCACGTCGCGGAACAGGCTCAGCAGCGGATAGAGCGGCGCGGCCGTGTCGTGCTGCCAGCCGTCGAGCCATTGACGGAACGGCACGGTCTCGAAGCGCAATCCGAAATGCCGTTCGAGGCGCTCGAAGAACTGCCGGAGCGTCAGGTTGTTGTCGTCGGTATGCACGAGGTTGTACTTGTGGCCGAGCGCCGACGGATTGCGCGAAATATGCGCGATCGCACGCGTCATGTAGTCGACTGTCGTCAGCCCTTCGCGCAGATTGCGCAGATCGGGAATCTGCTGCTGATCGATGCAGGTGCGCACGAGCCGGCCCCACCACTGATAGTTCGCGCTGAGCCCCGTGTCGCGATGGAACGTCGCGTAGCCGAGGCGGAACGTCATCAGCGGCAGCCCGCGCGACGCCGCGAGATCGGCCACTTTCTCCATCACCCATTTGCTGCGCACGTAGCCGATGTCCGTCATCACGGCCGGCAGGTTCTGATCGATGTCGTCGTCTTCGGACACCGTCGTCTTGCCGGTGTGCAGATGGCCCCAGCTGTAGACCGAAATCGTCGACAGCAGCATGAGTGCCTTCGGCTGGCCGTCCGCCGCGAACGCGAGCACGCGCTTGAGCCCGTCGACGTTGTCGGTGCGCATGTACGAATACGGCTGAATGAAGTTGACCGCGCTCGCCGAGTGATAGATCACGTCGACGCAGCCCGCCAGCGTGCGGTAATCGGCATCGCTCATGCCGAGCCGCGGCAGCGACAGGTCCGCCGCATGTGCGACCCAGCGCGACGAGTCGGGCAGCGCGACGCGATAGCGCTGCGCCTGTTCGACGATGCGTGCGCGGGCGGATGCGCCATCGGCCGCGCGGACCGTACAGTGCACGACCGCGTCGGTGCGCTCGAGCAGATCGGCCAGCAGATGCACGCCGACGAAGCCCGTCGCGCCCGTCAGCAGGATATGCGCGGGCCGTTCGAGCCGGCGCGTATCGAACGGGCGGAACGACGCGATGCCGTCCGGCAGCGCGATGTCGTCGCGCAGCGCGCGCGCCGGCTCCGCATCGAGCAGCGACTGCCGCTCGTTGAGCCGTGCTTCGAGGCGCTCGCGCAGCGCGGCGCCCGTCGGACACTCGTACACGTCGCGCACGTAGACCTTCATCCGCAACGTTTCGCCGAGGCGACGCACGAACTCCGCGATCAGCAGCGAGTGGCCGCCGATGTCGAAGAAATTGTCGGCCGGCCCGAAATCGGTATGGCCGAGGATCGGTGCGAGCGTCCGCGCGATCGCGGTGTCGATGCGGTCGTCGCGCCAGCCCGCGTGCGATGCGCGCGCCGCGCTGCCGTCGTCGAGTTCGCGCAGCGCGGCCTTGTCGACCTTGCCGTTCAACGTGACGGGAAGCTCGGGCAGCACGACGTAGCGGCGCGGACGCATGTAGTGCGGCAGGCACGCGCGGATCCGCGTGCGGATCGAGCCGATCACGTCGCCGTTCGCGTGCTCCGCGTCGGGCACGACGAACGCGACGATGTCCTTCGCATTCGACGCGTCCTCGACGGCAATCACCGCGCACTTGCGGATGCCGGGCTGCGTCGACAGCACCGATGCGATCTCGCCGAGTTCGACACGGTGGCCGCGGATCTTCAACTGATCGTCCATGCGCCCGAGATACTGGATCGAGCCGTCGGGCAGCCGGCGTCCGAGATCGCCCGTGCGGTACAGCCGCTGCGAGGGATCGTGCGGCAGCGCGACGAACTTGTCGTGCGTGAGCGACGGGTCGTTCAGATAGCCGCGAGCGACGCACGGGCCCGCGATGCAGAGCTCGCCGACCTGGCCGTCGGGCAGCGGCGCGAGTTGCGCGTCGAGCACATGGATCGTCGCGCCGGGCACCGGATGGCCGATCGACGAAGGGCGGCCGAGCGTCGCGCTCGGCACGCGATGCATCGTCGCGAAGATCGTCGTCTCGGTCGGTCCGTAGAAATCGATCAGCGTGTAGGTCGCGCCGTCGGTGTCGACCGGCTGCAGCTTTTCGCCGGCCGTGAACAGGTAGCGCAGCGCCAGATCGCTGCCGCGCGATGCGCGTACGAAGTCGGGCACCATCACGGTCGGGACGAACGCGTGCGTCGTCGCATGGTCGCGATGAAACGCGACGAGTGCATCGGCGTCGGGGCGGATCTCTTCGTCGGGCAACAGCAGCGTCGCGCCGGCCGTCAGCGCCGACCAGATCTCCCACTGCGAGATGTCGAAACTCAGTCCGGCCATCAGCGGCATCCGGCTCGCTGCCGTCACGCCGAACTCGCGGTTGTGCCAGTCGACCAGCCGCGCGACCGCATGATGCTCGATCTCGACGCCCTTCGGCCGGCCGGTCGTGCCCGACGTGAAGATCACGTAGAGCAGATCGTGCGGCGCCGGTGTGCGCAGCTCGCCGTCGGGCGCATCGTCGCCGATCAGCGACGCCACCGCGAGCGGCGCGACGCCCGCGCTCGACGGTTCGGCGGCCGCATTGGCGCGCGCGTGGAGCGCGACGGTCGCACCGCTTTGTTCGTAGATGTGGCGTTTGCGCTCCGCCGGATACGCATCGTCGATCGGAATGTAGGCGGCGCCGGCCTTCAGCACGCCGAGCAGCGCCACGAGGAAATCGGCGGAGCGCACGGCTTCGACCGGAACCAGGCTGCCCGGCGCGACGCCGCGTGCGATCAGCGCCCGCGCGACGCGATTGCTGCGCGCGTCCAGTTCGCCGTAGGTCAGCGACGCATCGCGCGCGAGAATCGCGGTGTGATTCGGCGCTTCTGCGACGCGTGCGGAAAAGGCGTGCAGAACGGTCGATTCGATGGTTTCAATTCCCATGAAAATTCTCCTTTGATACTGCAGTGGGCGAGTTTCAAATACGGATGAAAAATCGTTGGGTAAATAACGCGCAAATGATCGACCAATAGACGATCACTGCATTTCGCGCGATTTTTTCTCGATGACGACGACGGCTTTCCCCGCCGCGATCGCGCGTGCGTCAGCGCGCGGCGCGCGAGCGGCCGCGCCTGGACGAGCAGGCGAGACAACGGCTTGACGGGATGAATCGAAAAAGACGCGGCGGTCTTGATGGCGGACAACGAGCGCGACTAACTCATGTGCGTGGCCCCGAGGCGTTTGCTTGGTCGATGTCGTTTTGAAGCGATGGCGCACAGGCTTTATATGCTTGTTCTCGAAAAAATGCAAACGTAATTCCACTTTTAATTTTTCTTGAATTAAGCGGGGTTTCGTTTCGCTTTTTTTATGGCGCGCCAATGAAAAACGGGCGGCGGCGAATTGCGTTCGCCACCGCCCGTTTCGTTTCGTCTGCCGACGCCTCGTGTGCGCGTTTGCGTCCACGCGCGCGCGCCGTCAGCCGTCGTCGGCCTTCGCCTGCAGATCCTTCAGGCCCTGAATCACGACCAGCAGCGCACGCCCGTGCTCGTCGGAGCCGTCCCATGCGTCGACGATCGCGTCGCGCAGCAGATCGTTGTAGCGGCGCCGCGCAGGAGCGGTATCGAGGCCGTAGAAACTGCATAGCTTATTGAATGGCGCGCTGCGCCGCAGCCGCTGCCCTTTCGACAGCCTCAGACGCGACACCGTGGGCTGGCTGACGCCCGAAAGCCGCGCGATTTCGCTGGACGAGCGCGTATCTGCCAACAGATGGCGCAACAGGTCTTGAACAGGAAAATCATTGTCCGGGGCTTCCATGAGATGCATTATACCTATACAGTTACGGTTGTTGAATGGGCTTGCTGTCTGCAGCGAGCGGCTGTATCCGAGAAAGTCGATGACACTGAAACACCTCCCTCCCACGTTCTGCTGGACGAAGATCGGTACCGAGTCCGGCGACGAACTGCCGACCGTCGTGCTCCGCAAGGAATGGGAGCGCAGGCTCGGCGGCGGGCGCTTTCTGTGGGGCATCAACCAGCCGCTCGGCAGCAGCGCGCAAGTCGCCGCGCATCGCACCGGTTCGCTGCTCGCGCTGTTTTCGCCGGTCGCCTCACGCTCGCGCGGCGGCGAGCGCAAGCGCGAGGACGCATTGCTGTGGAACGCGTGGATCGATGCGAGCGGGCAGGTGCGGCAGCTGCCGCCGCATGCGTTCATCGCGAGCCGTGCAACGCTGCCGTCAGGGCGCCGTCGCGAGCAGCACTACGCGCTCGTCTGCATGTCGTCCACCGCGCTGACGGTCGGCACGCAGCTGCGCGTGTTTCCCGAGCATCTGCGCAGCGTCAGTACCGGCAAGCCGCTCGGCGCTGCGCAAGGCGCGGCCGTCGTCGACTGCGTCGGGCGCGCGAAGGAGCAAACGGGCAAGAGCTATCCGCTCGCGTTGTCGGTTGAACTCGAGGCGCCGTATTTCGTGCGGCTCGCGCAGCCGAGCGTGCTGAAGGCGCGCGATCTCGCGGAGGTCAACAAGGCGACGCGCGCGGGCGACTTCGAGCGTTTCGTGGAGCTCGTCGCGCGCTTGCGCGGCCGTTCGTCGACGGATGCGGTGCGCGGCTTCACACGCGATCTGTTCGACGTGCCGCCGATCGAAACAGCCGCCGCGTATGTCGCGCCCGCGCATGTCGCGCGTTTGCGCACGCGGCCCGTGGCCGATCATGCGCGCGGGTTCACCGGCGATCTGTTCGATCTGTCGCCCGGCGAAGCGTCTGCGTTCGGCGCGCTCGCGCATCCGCGCGTCGGGCGCGCGTGACGCGCGCGTCGGCGGTGTTGCCGGCGCAAGAATTTGTTGCAATCTCGCCGTGGCGATTCGGCGAGCGCAGAGAGACAATCGGGTCGAAGCGCGCCGCGCGGCGGTCGATGCGTCGGCATGCAGCCGCCTATCGGGCGCCGGCCCGCTTCGTCACGCAACCTGAGGGAGAAGTGTCGATGTCGACCCACATCTGTTCACGAGAAGCCCGGGCCGCGCAACGCTTCGTCGAAGCGACGCGCAATGTCGATCAGGCGTTTCGCGCAGTGCGCGGCGAGGGCGATGACGAACGCGCGTCCACCGAATACGCGGCCGCGATGTCGCGGCTCGATCGTGCACTCGACGAACTCGCGCGTGCGCAGGCGTTCTTCGATCACGTCGTGAGCGCGGATGCTGCGCGCCGCAATTGACGCGCGTGTTTTTCCGGGCGTCCGTGCGGCGTGACGCTGTGCGCTCTCGCATATCGGCGCCGCTTCGAATGCGTCGCGCCGCGTTCGAATTCCGCGCGTGAGTCGCGTGCTCCTCGCGTGCGTTTGCAGCGATGAAGTGCGTTTAATTTCGTGCGTATGAAACGAAGCTGCGCTGCCTCGTCGTCTCGCAAGCGCTCGTGGCCGCATGCTACATGGTCGGACGATGCGCTCGCGATGTCTTTCCCCGCCTGAACTGAAGCGCGCGCCGCGAACGCCGCCGTGCGTTCGACCGGTCATTGCCGCATGGTCGGCGCTTCATTCATTCAGTTAGCTCCGCGTCGAAGCCGACGATCCGCGAGCGCCAAACTCCGCCGCCCGTTCGATCCGGATCGCGATGATCGCGATGAGGCAGGCTGGCCTGCTTCGGCCTGATAACGCGACGAACGCATTCGGTGCCGCATCGCCATCGTGCAACCGTGCACGACGCAGGCGTCGCGATCGCGCGCTCGGCGCCTGCGCGCATGCGACCGGTAAGTTTGACGTGACACAGCTATTCGCATGACAAATAAAAACCCATGTGCGAAAATCCGCCAGCGCTTGGGTTACCAAGTGTTACCGATACAGCGAATCGTATCGTCGAATCGGAAAAGATTGCCAGGTTCCCGAAGAAGAGAACCGATCTCCGCCGCGGGAAACGTCCGGACGTCGTAACCGGGCGATACGCGCAATCGAAACACATGTAGCCCGACGAGGGCGCGTCAACCCCTATACATCCAGATGCGAAGAGCCCGGCTGAACGACCCAAAAAAGGTACGTCATCTACCTCAATGGACGCTTCCAGGCAACCCGTGCGCTGGCGGCGCTCGACATCATGCGTCGCATGCGGACGTCCGTCACGAGCGGACGCGTGCGGGGCGGGGCAATCGCGGTGCGATCTCGGTCGAGTAGGTCGCGCGCCGATTGGCGGCGCTCGCCGCTTCATCACGGGCCCGGGTGCGCGCGTGCAGCGGAGGCGTTGCGTCGGCTGCCCGCCGCGTATCGTGCAGCGCGGCGACGCGGTGCGAACGCGACGGCCGGCGCGCCGCGACGCGAGATGCGGACGCATGTCGACGGTCGGCTCATGTGTCGCTCGTGCGCGGCGTGTGCGCTCGTGTGTGAACGCGCGATGGTGCGCATGGACGACGCGCGCTGCGGCGCCCGGCTGCTGATGACAAGGATGACCCACTGATGCGTGTGCTGATAGTCGAAGATGATCCCGTCCATGCGCAGGCTGCGGCGCGCGTCGTCGCGTCGCTCGGCCACGAAGCGGTCGTAGCGGGCGACGGCGAGCACGCGCAGCAGCGGCTGCGCGCCGAGCCGTTCGACCTCGTGATTCTGGACTGGCTGCTGCCGAGGATGAGCGGCTTCGAAGTGCTGTACTGGATTCGCCGCACGCTCGGTACGACGCCTGCCGTGCTGTTCGTGACGAGCAAGTCACTCGACGACGACATCGTGCTCGCGATGGACGCCGGCGCCGACGACTACATCGTGAAGCCGTTTCGTGTCGCCGAATTCGCGAGCCGCGTGAGCGCGCTGCTGATGCGCTCGACGCGCGATGCGGCGCGAACCGGCGCGATCCGCGCCGGCGACTACGTGCTGAACCCGCGCGAGCGCACGATCCTGTTGCGCGGCGAGCCGATCAAGCTCACGCCGAAGGAATTCGATCTCGTCGAATTCTTCTTCAGCAACATCGGCAAGCTGCTGTCGCGCAAGGTCGTCTGTATCAGTACGTGGGGACGCGAACTCGATCCCGACTCGCGCACGCTCGATACGCACATCTACCGGATCCGGCAAAAGCTCGAACTCGGCCCTGAAAACGGCTTGCGGCTCAGTTCCGTCTACACGCACGGATATCGGCTCGAGATCGTATCGTCAGGCCGCGCACACGACAGTGCGGCCGCGCATCGGCCGAGCCTGCAGCCGGCGCTCGCGCGGCCGCTGACCCCGGCGGGATTCGAGTGTGAATGAGTCCGCCCCCTTCGTGCGAGTGCGTGCCGTGAGCGACATATGATGCGCGTCGACGCCGCGCACGGGCCCTCGGGTTTCGTGCGCGAATGCATCGCGATCGCCGCGTTCGTGCTGCTGCTCTGCGTGTCGTTGACCGCGACGGGCGTGCTGCGCCGCGCGGACCTGTTCTTCTTCGACATCGTGCAGCCCTTGCTGCAGCGACCGTCGCCGCACAAGATCGTGCTGATCGCGATCGACGCTGCGAGCGCGAAGGCGCTCGGCGGATGGCCGGTCAAGCGCGCCGATTGCGCGGCGCTGATCGACCGGCTGACCGAAGCCGGTGTCGCGGCCGTCGGGCTCGACGTCGCGGTCACGCATCCCGGCAGAATCCTGCCGGCCGGCGACGCGTGGCTTGCCCGCGCGGCCGAGCGCAACGGTCGCGTGGTGCTGCCGGTGGTCGCCGTCGACGAGGACGGGGAGGCGAACGCGGTGCCGCCGCTCGCGCCGATCGCGGCGGCCGCATTCGCGGTCGCACACGTGAACGCCGTGCCGGACGCGGATCGCGTATCGCGCAGCTTTTATCTGCGCGAGGGGCCGGCGCATACCGACTACGAGCATATGAGTGTCGCGCTGTTGCGTGCGAGCGGCGTGCCGTTCGCACGCTGCGGCGAACGGCCCGAGCACGACGCGCTGCGCTGGAGCGGTGCGTGCCGCCGCTATGTGCCGTTTGCTTCGCGTCCGTCGTATCGGACGATCGCATTTCTCGACGCCCTCGAAGGACGCGTCGCGCCCGGCTTGCTGAAGGATGCGATCGTGCTGATCGGGCCGACCACGAGCACGGCCGACACGCACTTCATCACGCCGGGCAGCGAACCGCAGTCGCGCGCCGGTGTCGAGTTCGTTGCGCAGGCGACGTACGCGCTCGCGAGCGGATCGCTGGTGCGCCGCGCGTCGTGGGGCGGCCAGCTGCTGTTCAGTCTGTCGGTGCTGCCGTGGCTATGCGCGGCGCTCGGCATGCTCGGTCCGCGTGCCGCGCTGCTCGCATCGATCGGCACGGCGGTCTTTGCGGGCGGCATGTCGCTGCTGATGCTGAAAACGGCCCATCTGTTCTTCTTTCCGGCGCCGGCGGTGGCCGCCTGCTTGTGCGCGTACGCGTTCAGTGCGTGGCGGCGGCAGGAAGCGCTGCTGCAGTATCTGACGCGCGAAGCCGAGCGTGCGATGGCCGATCCGGGCCTGCCCGGCGACGCGCCGATTTGCCCGAACGCGACCGACCCGTTCCGCCGGCGCGTGCTCGTGATGAGCGCGATGATCGACCGGCTGCGGCGTTCGGCGCGTTTGATTTCCGAGTGGATGAACAGCCTGCCCGAAGCGACGCTTGTCGCATCCGCGTCGGGTGCGGTCATGCTCGCGAACCGCAGGGCGCTTGCGCTCTACGACGCAGGTCCTGAGCGGCGCAGTTCGCCGCGGCCGGCGACGGGCTGCCATGCGGCGCAGATGCTGCGCGAGATGACGGCGTCGGACGACGCAGCGCAGTATGCGCACCGCGCGCTGCAGGCGCTCGCGCAACGCAGCGGCGCCGCGACCGCAAGCGAGCCCGTCGCGTCGATGGACGGCCTCGAGATCGTCGATGCACGACAGCGCTCGCTGCTGGTCAAATGCGCAATCGTGCCTGCCCACGAAGCGGGTGACGCGATGGTGATCTTCCACGTCGCGGACGTGACGCCGATGCGGGCGGCGGAGCGCCAACGCGATGCGGCGCTGCGCTTTCTGTCGCACGACATGCGTTCGCCGCAAGCGGCGATCCTCGCGCTGATCGAGCAGCGTCGTCAGGCGCCGGCCGACTTGTCCGAAGCGCAGTTCGCCGATCTCGTCGGTCACTATGCGCGCTGGACGCTCACGCTCGCCGATCAGTTCCTGCTCCTGGCACGCGCGCAGGCGCGCGCATCGAAAGCGACGGAAGTCGACCTCGCGCCGCTGCTCGGCGACGCGGTCGACGACCTGTGGGCGCATGCGAGCGCGAAGCGGGTCAGGATCCGACTGTTCGCCGAACCGGGCATGCTCGTCGTTGCCGATGCGTTGCTGTTGCGCCGCGCGTTCGCGAATCTGATCGACAACGCGGTGCGGTTCAGCCCCGAAGGGGCGACCGTCACCGTATCGGCCGACGAGCGCGACGGACGCTGGTGCGTAAGCGTCGCCGATACCGGCATCGGCATACCGGCCCATCAGCTGCCGAATCTGTTCACCGAGTTCTTCCGTGTCGACGCGCGTGGCGCGACCGCCGGGCATGGCCTCGGGCTCGCGTTCGTCAAGCAGGTGGTCGATGCGCTCGGCGGCGAAATCCACGTCGAAAGTGCGGTCGGACGCGGTTCCGTATTTACCGTGCTGCTGCCTCGCAACGTCGCGCGACGCGACAGTTGAACGCCGGCGCGCGCGCGCCGAAATCACGCATCCGGAATTTTCTTCCGATTCCCCTGTCCACTCGAAAGCGAGTGCATACGTATCGCGTCGCGCAGCGATATAGGGATTTTCCGCGACTTTGAAAAGATCTTACAGTTTAACGCATCGCTCGCGTTATCGAAAATCCATTTGCCGCGCCTCGATTCTGTGGCGAAAAACCATCGCGTTCAGCCGTTCCAGGCGCGCCGGGCGGGCGTGAGAGCGGCCGCAAAGCCGCGCCGTTCCGGTATCGGATCGCCCCCGTTTTCTTTGTTTACATTTCAGTCACAATTGTTCAGATTTGCCTCCTCTCTGGCCGGAATCGGTTTCCCTTATTCTGTGTTTCAGCGGGTTCTTGCCGGTTTCGGTTAATCGAAAATGCCCCAAAAAAGGCATTAAAAATTCGCGCGTCTTAAATCGCGGATTTTTCGCCCGTCGAGTGCGATCGATCGTCTGAAATCGTTTTGCCGCAAGACCTCGTCCCCCGATAAAAAAACAGTTTTCATACGGCTCGACAGACATTCCTCGCACCCCGGCATTCGGGGCTGGCCGGTTTGCGCCAGCACGAACGCGACGCGGATTCACGGAGATTCAGTACGTGCCTGCGTCCGCATCCCGACCGAGTGCGTGAATGGCGCGCGCCGCTTACCGGCAGAAATCTATGAATCGAACTTACCGAACTGTGTGGAACGCGGCACGCGGCGTGATCGTCGCGGTATCCGAACTCGATCGGGCCAACGGCAAGGGGCAGGCCGGCGCCGGCACGACGGTCGCGCTGAAGTCCGCGACGTTGGCCGTGCTGGGCAGCATGGCGATGTGGTCCGGCGGCGCGGCAGCGCAGGTGGCGGTTTCCGGCACGAATTGCCCGGGGACGGCAACAGCGACGACGAGTAATGGCATCGCCATCGGGTGTACGACAACAGCGAGCGGCATCAATTCGGTCGCGGTTGGCGTGAGCGCAGTCGCGAACAATACGGGTGCAATGGCGTTGGGACCCGTCGCGCAGGCGACGGGAACCGGTGCGGTCGCATTAGGCAGTAACTCAATCGCGTCAAGCGGTAATGCGGTTGCGGTCGGCTATCAGTCGACCGCGTCCGGCACGAACTCGATGGCGCTGATGGCGAACGCCAGGGCAAGCGGCACGCAATCCATCTCGATCGGCACGAACAGCGGCTCGTCCGGCGTGACGTCGGTTGCGCTCGGCGCAGGGGCCACGGCATCGGGCGACAATGCGTCGGCGCTCGGCGCATTCGCGAATTCGGTAACTGCAGGCTCGGTCGCGGTCGGTACGGCGACGGCCGGCACGACGGCGCCGAGCGACACCAACAACGTCGCGATCGGCCCGGGCGCATTCGCGTCGGGCGGCGCGGGAGCAGCCACGCACGGGTCGGGTCAGTCGGTCGCGATCGGCGATTCGGCATCGGCCAGCGCGCTGCAGGCGATCGCGTTGGGCGGCAACGCGATCGCGTCGGCGCAGGACGCGTTCGCCGCCGGCGCAGGCGCGATGGCCACGCAGCAAGGTGCGATCGCATTGGGCACCGCGGCCAGCGCGACCGACCAGTATGCGATTGCGCTCGGGTGGCAGAGCGTGGCGACCGGATTCTACGGTGTGGCGATGGGTATCAGCGCGCAGGCGACGGCTGCCAACGCCGTTGCGCTGGGCCCGAACGCGCAGGCGACGAACGCTGCCGCCACGGCGGTCGGCAACGGCGCGAAAGCAAGCGGCAATACGGCACTCGCGATCGGCGGGCAGGCGATCGCGATCGGCGACGGCACCGTCGCGGCGGGCCAGGGTGCGGGTGCGGGCTCGACCACCGCGAATACCGGGTCGGTCGCCGTCGGTCTTGCAACCGGCACGCTCGTCAGCGGCGCGCAGAACACCGCGGTCGGCGGCGGTATCGCGAGCGCGATGCGAGGCGCGGGCTCAGGTGTCACCGGCACCCGCAACGTCGCGATGGGCACAGGCGACGGCACGGTCACGTATAACGGTGCGCTGGCCGCTTCCGCGGGCAACCTCGTATCGGGCAACGACAACGTCGCAATCGGCACGAACGCGGGCATCGGCGTCGCGGCGAGCGGCACCACGTCGATCGGTCTGAATGCGCAGGCGTCGGGCGCCAACGCGATCGCGATGGGTACGGGCGCGCAGGCGTCCGGCGCGAACTCGATCAGCATCGGCACGGGCAACGTCGTGAGCGGCGCGAATTCGGCGGCGATCGGCGATCCGAGCACGATTACCGGCTCGGGTTCGTACTCGCTCGGCAACAACAACACGATCAATTCCAACAACGCGTTCGTCGTGGGCAGCGGTGTGTCCGTGCCCACCGGCTTCGACGGCGCGGTCGTGCTCGGCAATGCGTCGACGGTGTCGTCCGCCGTGCAGACGCCGAACGCGGTCATCGGCGGGAATACGTATACGTTCGCGGGCGGCACGCCGGCGGCCGGCGACGTCGTGAGCGTCGGTTCGGCGACTGCACCGCGTCAGATCCAGAACGTCGCGGCCGGTCAGATCACCGCCGGTTCGACCGACGCGATCAACGGCTCGCAGCTGTATGCGACGAACGTGGCGATCGATTCGCTGTCGACGTCGACGATGTCGGGCATTACGTCGTTGTCGACGGGTCTTAGTTCGACGAACAGCAATGTCGCGTCGCTGTCGACGGGTCTCAGTTCGACGAACAGCAATGTCGCGTCGCTGTCGACGGGTCTCAGCTCGACGACCAGCAACGTCGCATCGCTGTCGACAGGCCTCAGCTCGACGACCAGCAACGTCGCATCGCTGTCGACAGGCCTCAGTTCGACGAACAGCAATGTCGCGTCGCTGTCGACGGGTCTCAGCTCGACGACCAGCAGCGTCGCATCGCTGTCGACAGGCCTCAGCTCGACGAACAGCAACGTCGCATCGCTGTCGACGGGCCTCAGCTCGACGACCAGCAACGTGGCCTCGCTGTCCACCACCGTCAGTGCGATCACGTCGAACAACAACAATCTCGGCAACAGCACGGCCGGCGCGATCGGCGGCGGCGCGACCTACGACCCGACGACGGGCACGATCTCCGCACCGTCGTACGTCACATACAACACCGACGGCTCGACGACGATCAACAACAACGTCGGCTCCGCGCTCGACAACATCAACGAGCACGGGATCAAGTATTTCCACGCGAACTCGACCGCACCGGACAGCCAGGCGCTCGGCCTCGACAGCGTCGCGATCGGCCCGAACGCGATCTCGCGCGTGGACGGCAGCATCGCGCTCGGTGCGGGCTCGGTCGCCGATCGCGCAACCGTGCCGGCGTCCGGCATCATGCGCAACGGCAGCGCGTCGATTCCGTTCGACACGACCGATCAGACGCTGCTCGGCGCAGTCTCGGTCGGCGATGCGACGAGCAAGACCTATCGTCAGATCACGAACGTCGCGGACGGCACCGGCCAGCAGGACGCAGTGACCGTGCGGCAGCTGACCGGCGCGCTGCAGTCGTTCGCGGTGACTGGCCAGCTGTACTTCCACGCGAATTCGACGCGTGCCGATTCGCTCGCGGTCGGCGCCGAATCGATCGCGGTCGGCCCGACGACGGTCGTCAACGGCGACAACGGCGTCGGGATCGGCAACGGCGCGATTGTCGATTCGACCGCACCGGGCGGCGTCGCGATCGGTCAGGCGGCCAGCTCCGCGCAGGCCGATGCGATAGCACTCGGCAGCGGCGCGACGGCGACGGGCGCGCAGTCGGTCGCGCAAGGCGCGAACGCGGTGGCGGTCAGCGTCGGCAGCGTTGCGCTCGGCTCGGGCGCGCGCAGCACCGCGACGGACGCACTGGCGCTCGGCGCCGGCGCATCGTCGACGTTCGCGAACAGCGTCGCGCTCGGCGCCGGCTCGCTGACGACGGTCGGCGCGCTGACGAACTACATCGCGTACGGGTTGAGCACGCCGCAATCGTCGGCCGGCGAAGTGAACGTCGGCAATCGTCAGATCACGGGCCTCGCAGCCGGGATGGCGGGCACCGATGCAGTCAACGTGTCGCAGCTCAATGCGGTCGCGGATCAGTTGACGACGCTGATCGATCAGCGCACGTCGAACCTCGGCGGCAGCTACACGACGAACCCGGACGGCTCCAATGTGCCGCCGGGCTCGACGGGGCCCAATTCGTCGGCGGGCGGCTCCGGTGCGGTGGCGTCCGGCTCGAACAGCACGGCGGTCGGCAATAACGCGCTCGCGTCGGGCAACGGCTCGACCGCGATCGGCGTGGGCGCGAGCGCATCGGGCAACAACTCGACGGCGATCGGCAACGGCAGCAACGACGGCGGCCGCTCGAACGTCGTCGCGGTGGGCTCGGCGGACTCGGCGCGTCAGATCGTCAACGTCGCGGCCGGCACGCAGGGCACCGATGCGGTGAACGTGAACCAGCTGAACGCGGGGCTGAGCAACACGCTGTCGCAGGCGAACAGCTACACCGACGGCCAGATCGCGGGCCTGCGCAACAGCCTCGACTCGTATCGCCGCGATGCGGACGGCGGCACGGCGACGGCGATGGCCATCGCGGGGCTGCCGCAGCCGTCCGGCCCGGGCAAGAGCATGGTCGCGATCGCGGGCAGCGTGTATCGCGGGCAGTCGGGGCAGGCGCTCGGCATCTCGACGATTTCGGAGAACAACCACTGGATCTACAAGGCGGCCGTCTCGACGAATACGCGCGGCACGTACGGCGCCGTGGTCGGCGCGGGCTATCAGTGGTAACGCGACGAGGCGAGTCGATGCGAAACATCAAACGGAACAATCAGCGAACCATGAAATTCAAACAGGCCGTGCTGCTTTCGGGGTGCGTCGTGGCTGCCGCCGCGCTGCAGGGATGTGCGACGCCCCATACGCCGCCGCAGTTTCCCGATGCGGCGTCCGCATCGCCCGCGGGCGGCACGTTCGTGAACGTCGCGAATCTGCGCAATGTGAGTACGGGGCTCAACAAGGATCAGCTCTACGATCTGATCGGACCGCCGCAGTTTCATGAGTGGTTCGTCGGCAATCGCGTGTGGAACTACGTGTTCGACTTCCGTCGCGGCGATCAGGTCGTGTCGTGTCAGTACCAGGTGCAGTTCGACCGCAACATGCGCGTGAGCGCGACGTACTGGCGCGACCCGCAATGTGCGGAGTTCGTGCAGCCGTCCGCTGCGCCGGCCGTCGCGCCGGCGGCCGCGGCAGCACCCGCACCGCGCGCGCAGTTCACGATCGCAGGCGAGGCGCTGTTCCCGTTTGCGAAGTCGAGCCTCGACTCGATGCTGCCGGGCGGCCGCGCCGAACTCGACGACGCGATCGCGAAAATCCGCGCGGAACGCGGCACGACGCGCATCGACGTGGTCGGTCACACCGATCGCATCGGCTTGGATCAAAGCAACCGCGCGCTGTCGCGTGCGCGGGCCGAGACGGTCAAGCGCTATCTGGTCGCGCACGGGCTCGACGCCGCACGCATCCGCGCCGAAGGCGCAGGATCGTCGCAGCCTGTGTCGCATTGTCCGCCCGGCGAAACGCCGGCCGTCATCGCCTGCCTGCAGAAGGACCGGCGCGTGACGATTACCGTGTACGGCCAGGACTGACGCTCGCACCGGCATGCGCGCCCGCGCATGCCGGCGATCGATCGCGCGAACCCGTCGCGCAGGCGGCCGTGCGCTACGCGAGCCGCAAATCCCACAACGCGTCGAGCACGTGTTGCGTCGCACGCTCGACGTGTCCGGCACGATGCGCGATGCCGAGCCGTCGCCACAGGCCGGGGCGCAGCGGACGCATCACGATACGCGCGTCGGCTAGCGGCGTCGCAGCCTCATGCGGCAACAGCGCCGCACCGTAACCGGCCGCCACCAGACTCTTGATCGCATCGTTGTAGTTCAGCTGAATGCGCGGCGCCGGATGGTGTCCGGCGGCCGCGAACCATTCGGCCGTCAGCCGCGACAGATGCGTCGTCGCATCGTTGAGAACGAGCGGCCGCGCAGCGAGCCATTCGGGCGTCACGCGCGCCGGACAGCGCCAATGCGCAGGCACGAACGCCATCACGGGATCGCGCCGCCACGGCTTGATCGCGAGTCCGGCCACCGGCGGCTGCGGCAGTGCGACGAGCCCGACGTCGAGCGTGCCGTCCACGAGCCGCGACAGCGTTTCCTGCGAAGTCAGCACCGCGATCTGAACGTCGATCGCGGGATGGGGCGCGCGCAGCGCGTCGAGCGCCTGCGGCAGCAGATGCGCGATCACGCCGGTCGACGCGCCGAGGCGCACGCGTCCTTCGAGTCCCGCGACCTGACGCTGAACGTCGTCGAGCGCCTGCTCGGCGTCGGCGAGCAGGCGGCGCGCACGCTCGACCAGCACCGCACCGATCGACGTCGGCCCGACGTGCCCGCGCTTGCGCGACAGCAGCGGCGCGCCGATGCGCGCTTCGAGTTCGGCGATATGGAGGCTGACCGTCGGCGGCGCGAGGTGCAGCGCACGCGCCGCATCGGCAAACGAGCCGCGCTCGGCCACGGCGACCAACGTGCGCAGACGGTCCAGGCTGATCTCACGCATGGTGATTTCCAGATTCAGAAAAGGTGAATGTATAGGTCATGAAATTCAACTTTTCCTATTCTAGACGTCCGCGCAACATAGGGGTTCGTTTTCAACTGTCACAACCCATAGTCAGCGGAGTCATCCACCATGAGCACGCCCGTAGTCTTCATCGACGGCGACCAAGGCACGACCGGCCTGCAGATTCACGACCGGCTGCGCGGCCGGACCGACATTCGCGTCTTCACGCTGCCCGCTGCCGAGCGCAAGGACCCGCGGCGCCGCGCGGAGGCGATCAACGGCTGCGACATCGCGATCCTCTGTTTGCCGGATGACGCCGCGCGCGAGGCCGTGAGCGCCATCGTCAATCCTGCCGTGCGCGTGATCGATGCGAGCTCCGCGCATCGCACGCAGCCGGGCTGGACGTACGGATTTCCCGAAATGGCGCCGGCGCAGGCCGAGCAGATCGCGAACGCGCGGCGCGTCAGCAACCCGGGCTGCTATCCGACCGGCGCGGTCGGCCTGCTGCGTCCGCTCGTGGAAGCGCGGCTCATTCCCGCCGATTACCCGATCGCCATTCATGCGGTATCCGGCTACTCGGGACGCGGACGCGCGGGCGTGGAGGAACACGAAGGGCCGAGCGCCGCGAACGCGCGTGCCTATCAGGTGTACGGGCTGGCACTCGCGCACAAGCACGCACCGGAGATTCGACGGCACGCGACGCTGGCGCAGCGCCCGATCTTCGTGCCCGCATACGGCGCGTTCCGCCAGGGCATCGTGCTGACGGTGCCGATCGCGGTGCGCCTGCTGGCGCCCGGCGTCGACGGCCCCGCGTTGCACGCGTGCCTCGCTCGTCACTATGCGCAGGCCGCGCACGTGCGCGTGCTGCCGCTGGAGGCATCGCGCGCGTCGACCCATCTGGACCCGCAGGCGCTGAACGGTACGAACGACATGCAGTTGAGCGTCTTTGACGACGCGGCGCAGGAGCAGGTGCTGCTCGCCGCGGTGTTCGACAATCTCGGCAAGGGCGCCTCGGGCGCCGCGGTTCAGAACCTGGACCTGATGCTCGCGCGGCAATAGCGGCCGGCCGGGCGTCTAGCGATCGATACGCGACGGAGCGGCCAGCGTGTTGTCCGGATAGGCGGCCGCGCAGACGGCGCGCACTTCGTCGCGCAGCCAGCGGTGCGCCGGATCGTGATCGAGCCGAGGATGCCAGATCGCCGAAATGTTGAACGCGGGCAACGGCAGCGGCAGTGCGAACGACTGCACGCCGTTCGCGGCCGCGTAGTCGGGCATGAACGTATTGCCGAGACAGGAATGCGGGACGACGGCGAGCAGATCCGAATGACGGACGAGCTGCATCGCGCCGGTATAGGAGGGCACGACGATCGGCACGTTGCGCGGCACGCCGGTCGATTCGAGCTGGGCGTCGATCGGATTGTCCGCCTCGCCGGTACGCGAGATCGTCACGTGGTCGTACGCAAGCCATCGCTGCATGTCGATCTCGCCCGCGGCGAGCAGCGGATGGCCGATCCGGCACAGGCCGACGTAGCGATCCGTGAACAGCACACGCGTGCGGATTTCGGGCGCCGCGGTTTTCACGACGCCGATTTCGAGATCGACGAGCCCGTCCCGCAACGCCTGCGCATTCCAGTCCGGCTTCGGCACGAAGCGCAGCTGTACGCCGGGCGCCGCGCGGCGGACGCGGTTCGTCAACGCGGCGCCGAGCAGATCGACGAAGCCTTCACCTGCGCGCAACGTGAAGCGCTGCGCGAGCGTCGCGCTGTCGAACCGGTACGCGGCGCGGCTCAGGACCGATTCCGCTTCGCGCGCGAGGGCGGGAATGCGCCGGCTCAACTGCTCCGCGTAGGGCGTCAGCACGAGCGTTCGGCCTGCCTGCAGCAACAGGCGATCGCCCGTCAGCGCGCGCAGGCGAGCGAGCGTGCGGCTCGTCGCCGATACGCTCAGGTTCAGGCGGCGCGCCGCGCCGGTGACGCTGCGTTCGGTCAGCAACGCATCCAGCGCGGTCAGCAGGTTCAGGTCGACGCGTGACATGCGGCGAGCATAATCGAAAACGCCGCACGGATGGCGTGCGATGCAATCGACGATTGCACGCGGCGCGTCTGGTGCAAACCGGACGCGATCCCGACAATGCATGGTGCCGCTGTCGAAAAGGAGAAGCCCATGCCCGATACCCCTCACCCTCGTCCCACGATCCTGCTCGTCGGCGCGTCGCGCGGCCTCGGTCACGCAATGGCGGCCGAGTTCCTGAAGCGCGGCTGGGACGTCGTGGGCACCGTGCGCGCGGATCGCGGACGCACGCCGCTGCACGCGCTCGCCGAGGCGTACCCGGACCGGCTGCGGATCGAAACGCTCGACATCACGCAGCCCGAGCAGATCCGCGCACTGGCCGCGCGCCTGTCCGGACGCGTGTTCGACATCCTGTTCGTCAATGCCGGGACGACCAATCCGGATCCGACGCAGACCATCGGCGAGGTGTCGACCGACGATTTCGTCGACCTGATGATCACCAACGCACTGAGCCCGATGCGCGTGGTCGAGACGCTGGCCGGCCTCGTGCCGCGCGACGGGCTGATCGGCATCATGTCGTCGGGGCAGGGCAGCATCGCCGACAACGAATCGGGCCAGCGCGAGCTCTATCGCGGCAGCAAGGCCGCGCTGAACCAGTTCATGCGCAGCTTCGCGGCGCGTCACGCGCAGACGCCGCTCGCGATGGTGCTGATCGCGCCCGGCTGGGTGCGCACGGAGCTCGGCGGGCCGGATGCGCGGCTGTCGATCGACGAAAGCGTGCCGGGCGTCGTCGATGTGCTGCTCGCCAAGCGCGGTCGCGCGGGGCTCGAATATCTCGACTATCGCGGTCGAACCGTGCGGTGGTGAGCGGTACGGTTTCCGCGACGCGGGCCGGGCACGCGTCGTCGGCAGCGACTGCGCTGCCCGTCATGCAGCTGCCGTGCACGACCCCGCGATCGACGCCGTGCATCGCGTCGCGCGCATCACGAGCGCCGCACGGCACCCGCCGACGGATGCGCGTGCATCGCATACCGGCCGCGCTCGAACGACGTCGCGAAGAAGCGCATCTGATAGCGGATCGCCTGCGCCCAGTAGTCCCACGTGTGGCCGCCCGCGCGCTCCGCATAGTCGTGCGGCACGCCGAGCGCGAGGAGCCGTTCGTGCAGCGTGCGGTTCGAGCCGATGAATGCGTCGTCGCGGCCGCAGTCGATCGTCAGGTCGACATGCGTGTGCACGAACGCGCGGGCGCTTTCGACGATCGCGTTGCGGCTCCAGAACGACGGATGACGGACCGGATCGCCGAACACATGATCGATGCCCGGTTCGTCCTCGCAGTTGCGCGGATCGACGGCGCCGCTGATGCTGCCGGCCGCTCCGAACGTGTCGGGCCGGTCGAGCGCGATGCGCAGCGCGCCGAAGCCGCCCATGCTGAGGCCCGTGATCGCCCGCGTGCGCCGCGTCGCGAGCGTGCGGAAATGCGCGTCGACGTAGGACACGACTTCGTCGCCGACGAAGGTTTCGTAGCGGCTGCCCGAATCGAACGGGCTGTCGATGTACCAGCTTTCGTGTCCGCCGTCGGGCATCACCAGAATCACGCGATAGCGATCGGCGAGTTCGCCGATGCGCGTGTTCGCGGTCCAGTCGGTGTGGTCGCCGCCCGAGCCGTGCAGCAGATAGACGACCGGATAGCGTTCGACGCGGTGCGCACCGCCACGCACGTAATCGTCGGGCAGGACGACGGTTGCGGCGAGCGTGGCGCGCATCGCGGCGCTCGGAATCGCGACGGTGCGCGTATGAAACGCGCGTGCGGGGCCGGCCGCTGCGAGCAGCAGAAGCAGCCAGCACACGCGCATCAGCTTCATCGATCGTCGGACTCGTCGCACTTGTCGCATTCGTCGCGTTCACCGGAAAAGCGGGCATTCGGCATCCCGTGCCGAGCGACTCTAGCAACCGGGCCTTTCAACCGAATTTCGGCGAAACATACGGGTTGTCAGGTGCCGGCGAGCGACTTCGGCGGCATGCCGCCGAGACCGCATCCTACGGCTTGTGGCGCGCGTCGATCTCGTCGCGCAGCCGCGCTTCCTGCGCCTGCAGCTCGGGCGTGAACGCCGCGCCGAAGTCTTCCGCCTCGAATATCGGACGGATCTCGATCTCCGATTCGCCGGGCATCGGGTTCGGGCAGCGCTTCACCCATTCGACGGCTTCGTCCATCGATTTCACCTGCCACAGCCAGAACCCGGCGACGAGCTCCTTGGTTTCGGCGAACGGACCGTCGATCACGGTCCGACCTTCGCCGGCAAAGCGCACGCGTTTGCCGCGCGAGCTCGGATGGAGCCCTTCGCCGGCGAGCATCACGCCGGCCTTCACGAGTTCCTCGTTGAACCGCCCCATCGCGGTCAGCAGTTCGGTATCGGGCAGCGCCCCCGTTTCCGAATCGGCCGTGGCCTTCACGATCACCATGACGCGCATTGTCGTTTCTCCTTCGATAAGAATGTGGATCGCATGCCGGCCGCGCGTGACGGCGGCTGCGGGCTTGCAATCACACGACGCACGACGCGTCCGGAAATCGACATCGACCGACAAAAAAGCGTGCGCGTCAGGCGCGCGCCCGGAACTGGTATGCTGACCGCCATTACGTCACGCCGGAGGGTGTCATGGCTGCGAAGGTAGTGTCGAAGAAGAAATATCTGAAGATTCTGAACAAGCGTCTGCGCGCGGCGCCCGATGCGCCGGCCGGCGCGTCGTTCGTGTTCTATCCGCCCGGCGCGAAGGCGAAGCACGCGACGGGCGTCGTCTCGAGCGAGCCATGTGCCGCGCATGAACTCGAGACGATGGCGGCGATTCAGCGCAAGGCGGCCGAGGAATTCATCGTCGCCGATGCGTGAGCGGCGGCGGGGCGCGGCGTACCGAGCGTTTTGCGGTTGCTCGGCGCGGGTCGCCCGTCACCTGCTGCAAGGCGCCCGTTGCACGTCGTCCGTTGCACGGGCCCCCAAATCAATGCATGGCGCCGCGTCCGCGTGCCACACGCCGATCACGACACCTTGTCGGCCGTCGCCGGATACCGGCCGCCGGCGCCGCCTTCGTCGCCCGACGCCAGTTCCTCGAGCGCGAGCCCCTTCGTTTCGATGCCGAGCGTCCAGACGGCGAGCGCCGCGGCGGCAAACGACAGCGCACCGAGCGTAAACACGCCGCCCTGGCCGAACACGGGCAGCACGACGCCGACGACGTACGGGCCGATCAGCGAGCCGATCCGGCCGATCGCCGAGGCGAAGCCCGACCCCGTCGCGCGCGCGCCGGTGCCGTACAGCTCGGGCGTATACGTGTACAGCGCGGCCCACATCCCGAACAGGAAGAACTGCATCGCGAGCCCGGTGCCGATCAGCAGCGCCATGCTGCCGCCGTACAGCGCGCTTTGCCCGTACGCATACGCCATGATGCCGCCGCCGACGAGCGACGCGATGCAGGTCGGCTTGCGTCCCCAGCGCTCGACGAGCCACGCGGCGCACAGAAAGCCCGGCACGCCGCCGAGCGAGATCAGCACCGTATAGAACACCGATTTCGTGACTTCGAAGCCGGCTTGCTGCAGCAGCGCGCCGAGCCACGACGTGAGCCCGTAGAAGCCGAGCAGTGCGAAGAACCACAGCAGCCACACCATCGTCGTGCGACGGCGGTAGGCGCCGCTCCAGATTTCGCGCAGCGCGCCGCGCCCGCGCGCGGCGACCGGCTCGGCGAGCCGCGACGGCGGCGGCAGCGTCGCGACGCCGGCCGAGCGCATCACCTTCGCCTCGATCGTGCGCAGCACGGCGTCGGCTGCCTCGTGACGGCCCGCATGCTCGAGCCAGCGCGGCGATTCGGGCACGATGCGGCGCACGACGAGCACGAACACCGCCGGAATCGCGAGCAGCGCGAAGACGGTGCGCCAGCCGAACTGCGGCAGCACGAAGTAGGCGACGATGCCGGCCGTGATGAAGCCGAGCGGCCAGAAGCCGTCCATCAGCGCGATCAGGCGGCCGCGCTTCTCGGTCGGCACGAATTCGGACAGCAGCGTCTGCGCGACCGGAAACTCCATGCCCATCCCGATCCCGAGCAGCACACGATAGACGATCAGCGCGTCGACGCTCTGCGCGGTCGAGCACAGATACGACGCGGCGCCCCACAGCACCATGCTCCACTGGAACACGGGCCGGCGGCCGAAGCGATCGGCGAGCAGGCCGGCGACGGCCGCGCCGAGCACCATCCCGACGAAGCTCGCGCTCGCGACGACGCCCGCGGCGGCCGTCGACAGCCCGAACTCCTTGCGGATCGAGCCGAGCACGAAGGTCATCGTGCCGAGGTCGACCGAATCGAAGAAGAACGCGATCGCGATGATGAAGAAGATCCGCTTGTGATAGCCGGAAAACGGCAGGCGTTCGAGCCGGGCGGCAGCGGAGGCGGAGGCAGTGGCGGCGGGCATGGCGTCCTCTGAAAGAAAGGAAGCCTCGAAGCGACGCGCTTCAAGGCTTCGAGCTTTCAGTAGACGCGACCACAAAAGGCCGCATTGGAGGAAAAGCGTCGTCGGCTTGAACAAATGCGTCATCGCCGGCGACGCGTGCGCGCTCAGTTCTTCAGCTTGTAGCCCGTGCGGAACATCCACGCGACGATCGCGAGCAGGATCACGAGGAACAGCGAGGTCGCGGCGAGGCTGATGCCGACGTGTACGTCCGCGAGCCCGTAGAACGACCAGCGAAAGCCGCTGACGAGATAGACGATCGGATTGAACAGCGTGATCACGCGCCACGCGGGCGGCAGCATGTCGACCGAATAGAAGCTGCCGCCGAGGAACGTGAGCGGCGTGATGATCAGCAGCGGCACGAGCTGCAGCTTCTCGAAGCTGTCGGCCCAGATGCCGATCACGAAGCCGAACAGGCTGAACGTGACGGACGTCAGCACGAGAAACAGCACCATCCAGAACGGATGCAGGATATGCAGCGGCACGAACAGCGCGGCGGTCGCGAGGATGATCAGCCCGAGCAGGATCGACTTCGACGCGGCCGCGCCGACGTAGGCGGTCACGATTTCCCAATGCGACACGGGTGCCGACAGCACCTCGTAGATCGTGCCCGTGAAGCGCGGGAAGTAGATGCCGAACGACGCGTTCGAGATGCTTTGCGACAGCAGCGACAGCATCACGAGGCCCGGCACGATGAACGAGCCGTAGCCGATGCCGTTCACGTCGCTGATCCGCGAGCCGATCGCCGACCCGAACACGACGAAGTAGAGCGACGTCGAGATCACCGGCGCGATGATGCTCTGCATCAGCGTGCGGCGCGTGCGCGCCATTTCGGCGCGATAGATTGCGCGGATCGCGTGGAAGTTCATGTGCGCCATGATGGTTATGCCCGTTGTGCGCCGTTGCGGCGGTTGTCGATCAGGCTGACGAAGATGTCCTCGAGCGAGCTCTGCGTCGTGTGCAGGTCGCGAAACCCGATGCCGGCCGCGCCGAGCGCGGCGATCAGCGTCGCGATGCTCGCGTCGTCGCGCTGCGAATCGTACGTGTACACGAGTGCGGCGCCGCCTTCCGCGAGCTCGAGCCCGAACGGCGCGAGCGCGTCGGGCACGCTCGCGAGCGGATGCTCGAGCTGCACGGTCAGCTGCTTCTTGCCGAGCTTGCGCATCAGCTCGCGCTTCTCCTCGACGAGCACGAGCTCGCCGCCGAGGATGATGCCGATCCGGTCGGCCATTTCCTCCGCTTCCTCGATGTAGTGCGTGGTCAGCACGATCGTCACGCCGTTTTCGCGCAGCGTATCGACGAGCTTCCACATGTCGCGGCGCAGTTCGACGTCGACGCCGGCCGTCGGCTCGTCGAGGAACAGGATCCGCGGCTCGTGCGACAGCGCCTTCGCGATCATCACGCGGCGCTTCATCCCGCCGGACAGCGTGATCAGCTTGTTATTGCGCTTGTCCCACAGCGAGAGCGCCTTCAGCGTCTTCTCGATGTGCGCGGGGTCGGGCGCCTTGCCGAACAGGCCGCGGCTGAACGACACGGTCGCCCAGACGGTCTCGAACGCGTCGGTCGTCAGTTCCTGCGGTACGAGGCCGATCAGCTCGCGCGCGGCGCGATACGCGTCGCGGATGTCGTGGCCGCCGACGGTCACGCGGCCTTCGGTCGGCGTGACGATCCCGCAGACTGAGCCGATCAGCGTCGTCTTGCCGGCGCCGTTCGGACCCAGCAGCGCGAAGATTTCGCCGGGGCGGATGTCGAGCGTCACGTGCTTCAGTGCCTGGAAGCCGGACGCGTAGGTTTTCGAGAGGTCGGAAATCGAGAGGATCGGTTGCATGCTCGCGGATGGCAGGCGGATCGCAGCGACGGCACGCGCGGCGCGTTCGGCCCGCGGCCGGCACAAGGCAGCCGAACGCGGGAACGACGCGGCACACATGCGCGATGTCGATCGCACGGGGTGCGGAATCGCAGGATCGCCATCTTAGCAATCGGCAGATGTAAATGCATTTCCGTGGAAAGGGCGTCGCGGTTGCGTCGGCGATTGGCGCGAAAGGTGCGCGCCGCGCGACATGTCCGGTCTATTTATTCGGAATGAACGAACAATGGGTGGCGATTTTGCCCGATCGGGTCAAGCGGGCCGCGGCGCGCGCCGGAATCGGCGGCGCGCGGCGGAAGCATGGGGAGTGTGGAAAGCGCGCGAAGTGTAGGAAGCGCGGGAAGCGAACAACGGGACGCGCACCGCAAGCCGCGGTGCGCGTCCGCCGACTCAGACCGTTTCCGGCTGACGCACGGCCTTCGCGACGTTGCGCGCCGGTGCGCCGTTCGCGACGAAGTACGGCACGTTCGCGCGCTCGAGCGGCTTGCGGCCGCGGATCTTGTCGGCGATCTTCTCGGCGATCATGATCGTCGGCGCGTTCAGGTTGCCGGTCGTGATGATCGGCATGATCGACGCATCGACGACGCGCAATCCTTCGAGCCCGTGCACGCGCCCTTCGTTGTCGACGACCGCCATGTCGTCGTAGCCCATCTTGCACGAGCACGACGGATGGAACGCGGTTTCGGCGCGGGCGCGCACGAACGCGTCGAGCTCCTTGTCGCTCTTCAGGTCGGCGCCCGGATTCAGCTCGCGGCCGCGATAGCGGTCGAGTGCCGGCTGCCGCATGATCTCGCGCGTCGCGCGGATTGCGTCGCGGAATTCGCGCCAGTCGAGCGCTTCGGCCATGTAGTTGAAGAGGATGCTCGGATGCGCGTTCGGATCGCGCGAGCGCAGCTTCACGCGGCCGCGGCTCGGCGAACGCATCGAACCGACGTGCGCCTGGAAGCCGTGCATCTCGATCGCGTTCGAGCCGTTGTAGTTGATCGCAACGGGCAGGAAGTGATACTGGATGTTCGGCCAGGGATCGTCGTCGCGCGTGCGGATGAAGCCGCCCGCCTCGAAGTGGTTGCTCGCGCCGAGGCCGGTGCCGTTCAGCATCCATTCGAGGCCGATCTTCGGCTGGTTCCACCACTTCAGCGCGGGATAGAGCGACACCGGCTCCTTGCATTCGTACTGGATGTACATCTCCAGATGGTCCTGCAGGTTCTGGCCGACGCCCGGCAGATCGAGCACGATCGGAATGTCGAGTTCCTTCAGCCAAGCGCCGGGGCCGACGCCCGAGCGCTGCAGCAGCTGCGGCGATGCGATCGCACCGCTGCACACGAGCACTTCGCGGCGCGCATGCGCGGTCGCGCGCTCGTTGCCGCGCAGATACGTGACGCCCGATGCGCGTTTGCCGTCGAACAGGATGCGATCGGCGAGCGCGTGCGTGACGATCTCGAGATTCGGCCGCGTCTTCGCCTGATCGAGGTAGCCGCGCGCTGTGCTCGCGCGGCGGCCCTTCGGCGTGACCGTGCGGTCCATCGGGCCGAAGCCTTCCTGCTGATAGCCGTTCAGATCCTCCGTGCGCGGATAGCCTGCCTGCACGCCGGCCTCGACCATCGCCTCGAACAGCGGATTCACGCCCGGCTTGCTGGTCGTCACCGACACGGGACCGTCGCCGCCGTGATAGTCGTTCGGCCCGATGTCGCGCGTCTCGGCCTTCTTGAAGTACGGCAGGCAGTCGAGATACGTCCAGTTCTCGAGGCCCTGGTGCGTCGCCCAGTTGTCGTAGTCGAGCGCGTTGCCGCGGATGTAGCACATCCCGTTGATCAGCGACGAGCCGCCGAGCCCCTTGCCGCGCCCGCATTCCATCCGGCGGTTGTCCATGTGCGGCTCGGGATCGGTCTCGTACGCCCAGTTGTAGCGACGGCCCTGCAGCGGATAGGCAAGCGCCGCCGGCATCTGCGTGCGGAAGTCGAAGCGGTAGTCGGGGCCGCCTGCTTCGAGCAGCAGCACCGTCACATTCGGATCTTCCGTCAGGCGCGTCGCGAGCACGTTGCCCGCGGAGCCCGCGCCGCAGATGATGTAGTCGTATTCGCGTGTCGTCATGACGGTTGAACTCCTTGAGGACTCAAAATACCGGGTTGTAGCGGCCGAGCTCGACCTGCACCGACTTGATCCGAGTGTAGTGTTCGAGCGTCGTGATGCCGTTCTCGCGTCCGACACCGGATTGCTTGTAACCGCCAACCGGCATTTCGGCCGGCGATTCGCCCCACGTGTTGATCCAGCAGATGCCGGCTTCGAGTCGGTGGATCGTGCGGTGCGCGCGCGACAGGTTCTCGGTCACGACGCCGGCCGCGAGCCCGTAGTGCGTGTCGTTGGCACGCGCGATCACTTCGTCCTCCGATTCGAAATCGAGCAGGCTCATCACGGGCCCGAAGATTTCCTCGCGCACGATCTTCATGTCGTCGCGGCAGTCGCCGAACACGGTCGGCGCGACGTACTGCCCGTTCGCGAAATGGCCGTCGGTCAGCCGCGTGCCGCCCGCGAGCAGCTTCGCGCCTTCGGCCTTGCCGCTTTCGATGAAGCCGAGCACCTTGTCGAGCTGCGCGGCCGACACGAGCGGGCCGAAGTTCGTATCGGCATCGGTCGGCTTGCCGACGCGGATGCGCTTCACGCGTTCGAGCACCTTCTGCGTGAAGGCGTCCTTGATCGAGCGGTGCACGAATACGCGCGTGCCGTTCGTGCAGACCTGCCCGGAGCTGAAGAAATTCGCGGTGACGGCGATGTCGGCGGCGCGATCGAGATCGGCGTCGTCGAACACGATCAGCGGCGACTTGCCGCCGAGCTCCATCGTCACTTCCTTCAGCGACGACGCACCCGCGAGCGACATCACCTTCTTGCCCGTTTCGACGCCGCCGGTGAACGACACCTTCGCGATGTCCGGATGGCCGGTCAGCAGCGCGCCGACCGAGCCGTCGCCCTGCACGACGTTGAACACGCCGGCCGGCACGCCGGCTTCGGTGTAGATCTCGGCGAGCTTCAGCGCGCTCAGCGGCGTGACTTCGCTCGGCTTGAACACCATCGCATTGCCGGCCGCGAGCGCGGGCGCCGTCTTCCAGCAGGCGATCTGGATCGGGTAGTTCCATGCGCCGATGCCCGCGCACACGCCGAGCGGCTCGCGGCGCGTGTAGACGAACGACTCGGCGCGCAGCGGCACCTGCAGCCCTTCGATCGCGGTCGCGAGGCCCGCGTAGTACTCGATCACGTCCGCGCCGGTGACGATGTCGACTGCGAGCGTCTCGGCGATCGGCTTGCCGGTGTCGCGCGTTTCGAGCGCCGCGAGTTCGTCGTTGCGCTCGCGCAGCAGCTCGACCGCACGGCGCAGGATCCGCGAGCGCTGCATCGCGGTCATCGCGGCCCATTCGCGCTGGCCTTCGCGTGCGGACGCGACCGCGCGGCCGACGTCGGCCGCGCTCGCCTGCTGGACCTGCGCGAGCAATTCGCCGGTGGCCGGATCGAACGTGTCGAAAGTCTTGCCGCTCGTCGCGTCGACGTAACCGCCGCCGATGTAGAGCCGCTGCAAACCGTATACGGACATGAGGATCTCCTTGAAGGCGCCTGCCGCGCGTCAGTCGGACGCGAGCAGCAGGTCGATGTAGTCGTGGGCAAGCTTCAGCGCCGCCCGGGTGTCGATCGGGCCGCCGGCGAGCGCGCCGCGCAGCCACAGGCCGTCGATCAGCGCGGCCAGGCCGCTGGCCGCCTCGCGCGCCTTGGCGCGCGGAAGCGCTTTCGCGAACTCGGCGCACAGGTTCGAATGCAGGCGCCGCGTGTTCACGTGCTGCAGGCGCTTGAGCATCGGGTCGTGCATGCTCTGCGACCAGAACGCGAGCCAGGTCTTCATGACCGGCGCGGCGATCTGCGTGTCGTCGAAGTTCGCGGCGACGATCGCGCGCAGCCGCGAGCGCGGATCCTTGCGCGCGGCCGTCCGGCGGCGCGTGGTGGCCGACCACAGGTCGCGCAGCACGTGCCGCATCGTCGCTTCGAGCAGCCCGTCCTTGTCGCCGAAGTAGTGGCTGACGATGCCGGTCGAGATGTTCGCGCGCTGCGCGACCGATGCGAGCGTCGTGCCGGGCAGCCCCGCCTCGTCGATCGAGCGCAGCGTCGCGTCGATCAACTGCGCACGGCGGATCTCCCGCATTCCGACTTTCGGCATCGTCACTCCTGTCGCCCGCACGGGCCTCGATGGAAAGTCCGCAGCTTAGCGGTTTTTTATTGATCGTTCAATCAACAAAAAAGCGGGGTCGGAGGCAACGACCGGCGTGGTGGCCGCGCCTTCGTGTCGCGCGTTCATGCGTTGCGCGGCCCGACTTTCGTGTTTCCGCCATCGATGTCGGCGGCGTTCAAACCCATGTCGCGTTTGAGACATCGGCGCCCCGGCCTCCCGGACTACTCTCGGACAGCACGTCGCGCGTGTTCGGCAACCGCCGCAGCGCAGCGGCGCCATCCAACGAGACATGGAGACAATACGATGAGCAGCAATCGAGGTGTCGTCTATCTTGGGCCGGGCAAGGTCGAGGTGCAGAAGATCGATTATCCGAAGATGGTCGACCCGAGCGGCCGCGCAATCGGACACGGCGTGATCCTGAAGGTCGTCAGCACGAACATCTGCGGCTCGGACCAGCACATGGTGCGCGGCCGCACGACGGCGCCGGTCGGTCTCGTGCTCGGTCACGAGATCACGGGCGAGGTCGTCGAGGTCGGTCGCGACGTCGAGACGCTGAAGATCGGCGATCTCGTGTCGGTGCCGTTCAACGTCGCGTGCGGCCGCTGCGCGATGTGCAAGGAAACGCATACGGGCGTGTGCCTGAACGTGAACCCGTCGCGCGCGGGCGGCGCGTACGGCTACGTCGACATGGGCGGCTGGATCGGCGGCCAGGCCGAATACGTGCTCGTGCCGTATGCCGACTTCAACCTGCTGAAATTCCCGGACCGCGATCAGGCGATGGCGAAGATCCGCGATCTGACCTGCCTGTCCGACATTCTGCCGACCGGTTATCACGGCGCGGTCAGCGCCGGCGTGAAGCCGGGCTCGACCGTCTACATCGCGGGCGCGGGCCCGGTCGGGATGGCGGCGGCCGCCTCGGCGCGCCTGCTCGGCGCGGCCGTGACGATCGTCGGCGACATGAACGCGGAACGCCTCGCGCATGCGAAGGCGATGGGCTTCGAGACGGTCGACCTGTCGAAGGACGCGACGCTCGGCGAACAGATCGCGCAGATCCTCGGCAAGCCGGAGATCGACTGCGCGGTCGACTGCGTCGGCTTCGAGGCGCACGGCCACGGCTCGTCGGGCCATGCTGAGGAAGCGCCCGCGACGGTGCTGAACTCGCTGATGGAAATCACGCGGCCGGCCGGTGCGATCGGCATCCCGGGCCTGTACGTGACGGACGATCCGGGCGCGCAGGACAAGGCCGCGCAGCACGGCAGCCTGAGCATCCGCTTCGGTCTCGGCTGGGCGAAGTCGCATTCGTTCTTCACGGGCCAGACGCCGGTGCTGAAGTACAACCGCAACCTGATGCAGGCGATCCTGTACGACCGCCTGCCGATCGCGAAGATCGTCAACGTGACGGTGATCTCGCTCGACGACGCGCCCGAAGGCTACAAGAAGTTCGACGGCGGCGCGCCGCGCAAATTCGTGATCGATCCGCACGGGCTGCTCGCGGCCTGACGCGCAGCGCACGCACCCACGACGCGGGCGGCACCGGAAACGGGCCGCCCGTTTGTCCTGTGGCGGCCGCGACGCTCCGCGGCTGCGCGTTTTTCCGCGCGCCATCGCGCGCGCGATTGCTGCGATAATCGACGCCCAGTTCCCGAACCTTCTCGCGGCAGCCCGCAGCCGATACCCGGATGGCCAAGTCGATTCCCCTCGCAGCGCTGCACACGTTCGTCGAAGTCGCGCGCTGCGGCAGCATGAAGCAGGCGGCCGATCTGCTCTGCCTGTCGCCCGGCGCGGTGAGCCAGCACGTGCGCCATCTCGAGGATCGCCTCGCGGTGCGGCTGTTCGAACGCAACGGCCGCGAACTCGAACTGACCGGCACCGGCCGCGCACTGTTCGACGCGCTCGCCGGCGGTTTCCGCGAAATCGAAAGCGCGTGGGCCAACCTGTACGGCGCGAACCGGCGCGTGGTGCGCCTGACCGTGACGACGACCGCGTCGTTCGCGAACAGCTGGCTCGTCCAGCGTCTCGGCGCGTTCAACGCGCACTATCCGGAAATCGAAATCACGATCGACACGCGGCCGCAACTGGTCGACCTGCGCCGCGACTACGTCGACATCGCGATCCGGCACGGGCTCGGCCGCTATCCGGGGCACGCGTCGTTCCGCATCTGGACGCCCGAGCTGTGGCCGGTATGCAGCCCGCAACTGCTCGATCGGGCGCGGCCGATCGCGCAGCCGGCCGACTGTCTCGCGTATCCGCTGCTGCAGGACGCGGACCGCGCGGACTGGGTGCTGTGGCTGCGCGCGCAGGGCATCGAGGATCCGCGCGCGCAGCGCGGCGCGAGCTTCAGCGACGACGCGCTGCTGATCAAGGCCGCCGTCGCGTCGCAGGGCATCGCGCTCGTGCGCGACATCTATGCGCGCGACGAAATCGCGGCCGGGCGCCTCGTACGCGTGCTCGCGCGGCCGTGGCCGACGGAGCTGTCGTATTACGTCGTGTGCAACGAAGCGCGGCGCGACGAGTGGAAGATCGTGGCGTTTCGCGACTGGCTCGCGCGCGAAATCGGCGACGGCGCCGGCGAGCCGGCAGGCCGCGATACGCGCGACACGCTAGCGCCGTGACGCGCGCGCGGCCGCGGTCGCGAACCCGTTCAGCTTGCCGGTCGCGAGCGCGGTGCCGAGCAGGATGATCGCGCAGCCGGCGAGCGTCTGCGCGGTGATCGTCTCGTGCAGAAACACCGCGCCCCACACGACGCCGAACACCGGAATCAGGAACGTGACCGACGCCGCATACTGCGCGCCCGCGTTGCGGATCAAGCGGAAATACAGCAGATACGCGATCGCGGTGCAGACCGCGCCGAGCAGCACGACCGCGATCCAGGCGGACGCGTGAACGTCGCCGCGCGGCCATAGCGGCACCGCGAGCGGCGCGAGCACGACGGCGGCGAACAGCTGGCTGCCGAAGGCTGACACGAACGGCCGCACGTTCGCGAGCTTGCGCTTCGAGTAATGGGCGGCGAAGCCGTACGACAGCGTCGCGAGCATCGCGGCCGCGATCGCGCCCGGCGTGCCGGCCGCGCCGGCGCCGACTGCCGAACCGGCGAGCACGACCACGCCGGCGAAACCGACCGCGAGCCCGAGCGTCTGCGGTTTCGTCAAAGGCGTGCGCAGCCAGACGTAGGCGACGAGCGCGGTCCACAACGGCGTCGTCGCGTTCAGGATCGAATCGGTGCCGGCCGTGACGAATAGCGCCGCATATGTCAGCAGACAGAACGGCAGCGCCGAATTCGCGACGCCGACGACGAACAGCGGCACCGCATGCGTGCGGAATTCGCGCCGTGCGCTCGCGTCGCGCAGCACCGGCGACAGCAGCACGGCGGCGATCGCGACGCGCAGCGCGATCAGCGGGATCACGCCGAATTCGGGCGCGCCCATGCGCATGAACAGAAACGACGCGCCCCAGATAGCCGCGAGGGTGACGAGCTGCAATGCATTCATCGAACGGACTCCGTGGATGGTTCGGACAGCCGGCCGGCACGCTCGCGCGCCGGCCGGCCGAGAGACCTATTGAACGTCACGGAATGCGCGCCGCACAAACGACGTTTTGCAGCCCACGGTTTAGAAAAATGAATCGGCGGGCGCGCACGCCGGCCGAGACGCGCGACGCACGCGGCGCTCAGTGGCCGCGGTAGAGCAGCGCCATTTGCTCCTCGGTCGCCGCCGCGCGCCGTACGTGGCGCACGTGTGTGCCGACGCGGCGGACCGCCCGCGCGCGATGCGCGGAGTCGCGGCCGCCGTGCCAGACGGCCGTGCGCACCGAGGGCGGCGCAGTGCGCGCACAGCCGCTCGCGCTGCGCGACGCGCAGCCGCGCATGTCGGCCGATGCGCGGTTCGGTGCAACGGATTGCGCGACCTGCGCCGCTGCGGGCGGCGACGATTGCACCCCCGCATCGACGCTGCGCGCCGCGCGGCGCGGATCGGAGGCGAGCTGCGTCGCGTCGCCCGTATGGAACGGATAGACGGGCACCGGCAGCACCGGCAGCGCGGGTTCGGCGGCCGCCGTCGTGTCGTCCGACGCCTGCGCGAGCAGATGGGTCGCACGCGCACCGGTATCGCGCGCGTCGGGCGCACGGCAGGCCGGATCGGCCTTGCACATCCGGTCGGACAGCACGTAGCCGCCGACCAGCAGCACGAGCGTCAGGATGCTGAGCAGCGGCGCGGTCGACGCACGCGGTCGTCGGAAGGCGGCGGCGCGCAGCGCGGCGGCGATCCGCGCGGCCCAGCGCTCGATGCGGCATGACGGCGCCGCATCGACGGCTTGGTACGCGTTCGCGCCCGCGCGCGCGTGCAGCGGTTCGAACGGCCAGCTTTCGCGCCCGCAAGCGGGGCAGCGCTGCAGCGGGTGAAAGGCAACGAACCCGCATTGCCGGCAACGGCAGACGACGTTGCGTCGTCCGGCCGCGCGTGCCTGCGTGACGCCGCGCAGCGTGTCGCGTGCATGAAGGGTCCGGTTCGGCAGGATTCGCATGGTGGAGCTACTCCGGGTGTCGTTGTCGTGCGGCGAGCGTTCCGATCGTCTGCATCGCGTTCTCGACGGCCGGCGTCCACGGCCGGCCGTAGTTGAGGCGCACGTAGCGACGGAAGCCGCCGGTTGCGGAGAAGATGGGGCCCGGCGCGATACTGATGCCGTTTTCGAGCGCGGCGCCGAACAGGCGCAACGCGTCGACGCGCTTCGGCAGTTCGATCCACAGGAAATAGCCGCCGCCGGGCGCGAACACTTCGGTTCCCTGCGGAAAATACGCGTGCACGGCGGCGACCATCTGCGCCTGATGCGCGGCGAGATTGCGCCGCAGCTTGCGCAGGAAGCGGTCGTAGCCGCCGTGCCGAAGATAGCTGGAGATTGCAAGCTGCGCGGGCACGTCGGCCGACGGCGTGCCCATGCAGTTCGCCTGGCGGATCTGCCGCGCATAGCGGCCGGCCGCGACCCAGCCGATGCGGAAGCCGGGCGCGAGGCATTTCGAAAACGATCCGCAATGCAGCACGAGCCCGCTGTCGTCGTACACCTTCGCGGGCCGCACGGGCGTGGCGCCGAATTGCAGCTCGCCGTATACGTCGTCTTCGATCAGCGGCACGCGGTGCGCCGCGAGCAGTTCGATCAGGGCGCGCTTGCGTTCGTCGGACAGCGTCGCGCCGGTCGGATTGTGCAGCGACGTCATGAACCAGCACGCGCGCACCGGATGCGTGTCGAGCGCCTCGGCCAGCGCATCGAGGTCGAGCCCCGTGTGCGGATCGACCGGGATTTCGACCGCCTTCAGATGCAGCCGCTGCACGGCCTGCAGCGCCGCCGGAAACGCCGGGCGCTCGATCGCGACTACTTCGCCCGGACGCGTGAGCGCCTGGAGGCTCAGCATCAGCGCGTCGAGCGCGCCGGTCGTCACGATGATCTCGTCCATCGGCAGCGCCGCGCCGGCCGTCAGATAGCGCAGCGCGATCTGGCGACGCAGCCCGTCTTCGCCGGGCGGCAGACCGGACAGCATCGTCACGCGATCCATGTTGCGCGTCGCGGACTGCACGTAACGCCACAGGCTGCTCATCGGAAACAACGAGTAGTTCGCGAACGCGGAGCCGAGCGGGACGACGTCGCCGTGTTTCAGCGAGTCGAGCAGCCGGCACAGTGCGGTGTCGGCGACGTGCGGCGCGGCGGCCGGCTTGCGCAGCGGATCGAGCGTCGAGCGCAGCCGCGACGCGTCGAGATTCGCGACGAAATAGCCCGAGCGCGGCCGCGCGACGATCAGACCCTCGCTCTCGAGCTGATAGTAAGCGCGAAACACGGTCGACGGACTGACGCGATACGCGCGGCACGCGGCGCGCACGGTCGGAATGCGCTCGCCGGGCGCCAGATCGCCTCGCCGAATCGAATCGGCAATCGTCTGCGCCAGCGCCGCATATCGTTTCATGCCCCCACTCCGGTGCATTACTGAAAAAAAGAGTAGCACGCGCGCCATGCCGCGCAACCGCACGCCGCGCGCTGATCCGTACGTTTTTAACGGGCTCTGATCCTTTTCTTCCCGTCTGTGCAAAGGCATCCTTGCGCAATTTTCGTTCCCGCCCGTTCCCGACCCGACCGACCCGCGTTCCCGCCGCCGGATACCCGCGCCGCGCGGCGTGCGCGCGTGCACGGACGCGGCTCGGCGGCCTTTCCACGTCACTCCGAAAACGCTCTGTGAAATTGAAGACCCTTGCGGCCGGCATCGCGGCCGCCGCCCTCGTTCACCTTTTTTCCGTCGGCACCGCCGACGCCGCCTGTATCAGCAATCCGCCTGCCCAGTCGAGCGCATCGTTTCCGTCCGCGCTGACCGGCAAGCTCGTGTATCACAGCTACGTCAAGTACGGCGACGGCACGAGCCAGCTTTTCCTGTACGACTTTTCCGCACACACGCTCACGCAGCTCAGCAAGAGCACGTGGGGCATCACCGATCCGATGAACGGCGTGTTCAGCCCCGACGGCAAGTGGCTCGCGTTCATGGGCATCCGCAACGGCGCCTGGAACGTGTTCATGTTGCAGCTCGGCGCCGGCACGCCGCCGGTCGACATGACGCACAGCACGGGCGCGACGCGCAACGAGGATCCGAAGTTCAGCCCCGACGGCAAGACGCTCGTGTTCAAACAGAACGGCGACGTGAAGCAGGGCACGCTGTCGTTCACGAGCGCGGGTCCGGTTTTCACGTCGATCGTGAGCCTGACCAACGCGCCGTCGGGTGCCGAATATTCGATGCCGTATCTGTCGCCGGACGCGACCGCCGTCTACTACGCGACCGGCGCCGGCGCGAACATGGGGCTGATGAAGCGCACGATCGCGACGGGCGCGACCGCGACGTTCGATCATCCGGCCGGACTGCAGACCTACTATCCGATGGTGCGCGCGGACGGCATGGTGTTCTACGCACGCTGGAAGGACAGCGGCGGGCTCGACCAGATCTATGCGAAGAGCGCCGACCCGTCGTCGACGCCGAGCGCGCTGTCGATCAACGACTGCGTGAGCAACAACTCCGATCCGGCGCCCGTGAACGGCACGAACTACCTGTTCTTCTCGTCGACGACGGCGGGCGGCTATCAGCTCTACGTTGGCGACGTGACGACCGGCAAGCGCTGGAGCCTGTCGCCGTTTGGCGTGAACGCCGACTCGACGAAGGCGAAGCTCGGCGCGAACTACTACGGCGGTCCGGCCGCGGCGCAGCCGACGTTGCTGTCGCAAGGGCGGCCGGCCGCGGCATCGGCGAGCTACAACGCTTCGATGACGCCGGACAAGGCGTTCGACGGCAACACGACGAGCACGCGCTGGGATTCGCCGGAAGGCACGGGCGTGGACCCGCAGTGGATCTCGGTCGATCTCGGCGCGGTGAAGACGATCAACAGCGTCGACCTGTACTGGGATGCGGGCGCGCTCGTCTACCAGATCCAGACGTCGAACGACAACGTGAACTGGACGACGATCTACTCGACGAACAACGGCGTGTCGTACCAGCACGTGACCTTGCCGAACCTGAACGGCCGCGGCCGCTACGTGCGGATGCTCGGCACGAAGCGCGCGACGCAGTGGGGCTACTCGCTGTATCAGATGCAGGTGTGGGGATCGTGACCCGTGCGGTGCCGGCGCGGCGCGCCGGCTGCAGATGAAAAAAGCGACCTCGAAAGGTCGCTTTTTTTCGTCGCGATGCGCCGGTCAGGTCACGCGTGAATCGCCAGCGTCGGCAGCGCCGGGCCGCCGGGAGGCGTGCCCTGCGCGAGCGGTGCAACCTGCTTGCGGCGCTCGCGCGTGGGGGCGACGCCGAACGCATCGCGATAGCTCTTGCTGAAATGGCACGCGGACTGGAAGCCGCAGGCCATCGTGATGTGCATGATCGACATGTCCGTCTGCAGCAGCAGCTCGCGCGCGCGGCGCAGTCGCAGCGTCAGGTAGTAGTGCGTCGGCGTCATGCCGAGGTGCTCGCGGAACAGCCGCTGCAACTGCCGCTGCGACATGTTCGCGAGCCGCGCGAGCTCCTCGCGCGACAGCGGCTCCTCGATATTGTTTTCCATCAGCGAGATCACTTCGAACAGCGACTTGTTCGCCGAGCCGAGGCGCGCGACGAGCGGCATCCGCTGCTGTGCGCTCGTGTCGCGCACGTGTTCGACGATGAACTGCTCGGCGATCTGCGTGACGCGCGCGGTGCCGACGCGCGCGGCGATCAGGTTCAGCATCATGTCGAGCGGCGCGACGCCGCCCGTGCAGGTGATGCGGTCGCGATCGATGACGAACAGTTCCTTCAGGAAGCGCGTGTCCGGAAACTCTTCCTTCAGCGCCGACATGTTTTCCCAGTGAATCGCGCACGCGTAGCCGGCGAGCAGGCCCGACTTCGCGAGCGCATAGGTGCCCGTGCAGAGGCTGCCGAGCGGAATGCCGGCGCGCGCGAAACGGCGCAGCGCCGACAGATGCGCGGGCGTCGTCGCGCGTTGCACGTCGACGCCGCCGCATACGAACACGATGTCGGGCTGCCCGACGCATTCGGCCGGACCGGTGTCGACCGTCAGGCCGTTGCTCGCCGTGACCGGGCCGCCGTCGGGGCTGATCACCGACCATCGATACAGAGGCTGACCGCTCAGGTAGTTCGCCATCCGAAGCACCTCGATCGCGTTCGTGAACGCGATCATCGTGAAGTTCGGTAAAGGCATGAACGCGAAGTGGGACAGCGACGCTGTACGGTCGGGCGACATGGGGAGCGTTCCTTGAATCTCTAATAGCTTCTGCCCGAGGCACGAATCGGGCTGCAGTATTGTGTGAGCGAGCGCAACAAGCGTGCCATACGGCTAAACCCTAGCTCCATACGTTGTCTGCGTTGAAGCGCGTTGCTGCACTGCACCGAAAGCGTGACCGCGCGCACTGCCGACGCGCGTGCCCGGCACCAGCGGCGTGCCTGTTCATAGGTGAACTGCCAGCGCGCTTTTTATTGGCCATCCGAAAAAGCACGATCGATCACTTGTGTAAAACGGACGCGCATGGCGGAAAAGGCAAAGAACGCGTCTAAATTCATCAATCCGCCGAAAATCCGAACGACAAGAATAGAGCCGTCGGCAACCTTGTCTGCCACACGCTGCAAAGCCAGGCAGGGCGGGCCCTTGAGCATCGGTTGCAGCCCCTTATTCTTCGTCACGGACGCACTATGTCGAACACCCAGTCTTTCTTTTCGCAGCCCCTTGCAGAGCGCGACGCGCCGGTGCGCAGCGCCATCCTGAAGGAACTCGAGCGTCAGCAGTCGCAGGTCGAACTGATCGCGTCGGAAAACATCGTGTCGCGCGCCGTGCTCGAGGCGCAGGGCTCGGTGCTCACGAACAAGTACGCGGAAGGCTATCCGGGCAAGCGCTATTACGGCGGCTGCGAGTTCGCGGATGAAGTCGAGGCGCTCGCGATCGACCGCGTGAAGAAGATCTTCAATGCCGGCTATGCGAACGTGCAGCCGCACTCGGGCGCGCAGGCGAACGGCTCCGTGATGCTCGCGCTCGCCAAGCCGGGCGACACGGTGCTCGGGATGTCGCTCGACGCGGGCGGCCACCTGACGCACGGCGCGAAGCCGGCACTGTCGGGCAAGTGGTTCAACGCGGTGCAGTACGGCGTGAACCGCGACACGATGCGCATCGACTACGACCAGGTCGAGGAACTCGCACAGCAGCACAAGCCGAGCCTCATCATCGCGGGCTTCTCCGCGTATCCGCGCGCGCTCGACTTCGCGCGCTTCCGTGCGATCGCCGACAGCGTCGGCGCGAAGCTGATGGTCGACATGGCGCACATCGCGGGCGTGATCGCCGCCGGCCGCCATGCGAACCCGGTCGAACACGCGCACGTCGTCACGTCGACCACGCACAAGACGCTGCGCGGCCCGCGCGGCGGCTTCGTGCTGACCAACGACGAAGAGATCGCGAAGAAGATCAACTCGGCCGTGTTCCCCGGCCTGCAGGGCGGCCCGCTGATGCACGTGATCGCCGGCAAGGCGGTCGCGTTCGGCGAAGTGCTGCAGCCGGACTTCAAGGCGTACATCGACAACGTGCTCGCCAACGCGCAGGCGCTCGGCGAAGTGCTGAAGGCGGGCGGCGTCGATCTCGTCACGGGCGGCACCGACAACCACCTGCTGCTCGTCGATCTGCGCCCGAAGGGGCTGAAGGGCGCGCAGGTCGAGCAGGCGCTCGAACGTGCGGGCATCACCTGCAACAAGAACGGCATTCCGTTCGACACCGAGAAGCCGACGATCACGTCGGGCATCCGTCTCGGTACGCCGGCCGGCACGACGCGCGGCTTCGGCGTCGCGGAGTTCCGCGAGATCGGCCGCCTGATCCTCGAGGTGTTCGACGCACTGCGCGCGAACCCGGAGGGCGACGCCGCGACCGAGCAGCGCGTGCGCCGCGAAATCTTCGCGCTTTGCGAGCGCTTCCCGATTTACTGACCCACACCGGACGAGACTGGAGCGAGAGACGGATATGAGCACGCTGCATGACGACAGCATCATCATCGACGGCCTGAACATTTCGAAGTTCGAGAAGCCGGTGTTCGAGGACATGCGCAAGGGCGGCATCACAGCCGCGAACTGCACGGTGTCGGTGTGGGAAAACTTCGCGAAGACCGTCGACAACATCGGCGTGATGAAGAAGAAGATCCGCGACAACAGCGAGCTGCTGACGCTGGTGCGCACGACCGACGACATCTTCCGCGCGAAGAAGGAAGGCAAGACGGGGATCATCCTCGGCTTCCAGAACGCGCATGCGTTCGAGGACAACATCGGCTACATCGAGGCCTTCGCCGACATGGGCGTGCGCGTCGTCCAGCTTTGCTACAACACGCAGAACCTCGTCGGCACGGGCTGCTACGAGCGTGACGGCGGGCTGTCGGACTTCGGCCGCGAAGTGATCACCGAGATGAACCGCGTCGGGATCATGGTCGACCTGTCGCACGTCGGCGCGAACACGTCGTCCGAGGCGATCGCGTTCTCGAAGAAGCCGGTGTGCTACTCGCACTGCCTGCCGTCGGGCCTCAAGGAGCATCCGCGCAACAAGAGCGACGCCCAGCTGAAGGAGATCGCCGATGCGGGCGGCTTCGTCGGCGTGACGATGTTCGCACCGTTCCTGAAGCGCGGGATCGAAGCGAACATCGACGACTACATCGAGGCGATCGACTACGTCGTGAACCTGATCGGCGAAGACGCGGTCGGCATCGGCACGGACTTCACGCAGGACTACGCGAAGGAGTTCTTCGACATGCTGACGCACGACAAGGGCCGCTATCGCCAGCTGACGAACTTCGGCAAGGTGATCAACCCCGAAGGCATCCGCACGATCGGCGAATTCCCGAACCTGACCGCGGCGATGGAACGCCACGGCTGGAAGGAGTCGCGGATCCGCAAGATCATGGGCGAGAACTGGGTGCGCGTGTTCAAGGACGTCTGGGGCGCGTAAGCGCGCACGACCCCGGCCGCCGCCAGCGATTTACACCACAACAACAATCCGGACGTGCCCGCACACAGTGTGCGGGCACGCGGACGATGCCGTGCCTGCGCCTGTGCCGCGCAGCCACTTTTCCTCACGGAGTCACCACGATGCAACCGCAACTGCCGATCGACGTCGATCCCGTTACCGGCGTCTGGACCACCGACGCGCTGCCGATGCTGTACGTGCCGCGCCACTTCTTCACGAACAACCACGTCGCGGTCGAGGAAGCGCTCGGCGTCGAGGCCTATGCCGAGATCCTGTACAAGGCCGGCTACAAGTCCGCGTACCACTGGTGCGACAAGGAAGCCAAGCAGCACGGCATCGCCGGGATGGCCGTGTTCGAGCATTACCTGAAGCGCCTGTCGCAGCGCGGCTGGGGGCTGTTCTCGATCGTCGAGGCCGACCCGGCCACCGCGCGCGCGAAGATCGAGCTGCGCCATTCGTCGTTCGTGCTCCAGCAGCCGGGCAAGGAAGGCAAGCTCTGCTACATGTTCGCCGGCTGGTTCGCCGGTGCGATGGACTGGGTGAACGACACGACGCCGGAAGGCAAGGGCGCGCCGCGCGCGCAGTCGAAGGAAGTGCAGTGCGCGGCCGAACATCACGACCGCTGCATCTTCGAAGTGTCGCCGCTCGCGCATTGATGCACTGAAACAGAACAACACCCGCAACACGAGACATTCGAACGCCAGAGGTCGCCAGCGATGCGTTATCCCCACCTGTTCAAACCCATGCAGCTCAATCAGCTGACGCTGCGTAACCGGATCGTCAGTACCGCGCACGCGGAGGTGTATGCCGAGCCGGGTGGCCTGCCGGGCGACCGCTACATCCGCTACTACGAGGAGAAGGCGAAGGGCGGTGTCGGCCTCGCGATCTGCGGCGGCTCGAGCCCCGTGTCGATCGACAGCCCGCAGGGCTGGTGGAAGTCGGTGAACCTGTCGAACGACAAGATCATCGATCCGCTCACGCGGCTCGCCGACGCGATGCACAAGCACGGCGCGAAGATCATGATCCAGGCGACGCACATGGGCCGCCGCTCGTCGTTCCACGGCGAGCACTGGCCGCATCTGATGTCGCCGTCGGGCGTGCGCGAGCCGGTGCACCGCGGCAACGCGAAGATCATCGAGATCGAGGAGATCCGCCGCATCATCGGCGATTTCGCCGCGGCCGCGAAGCGCGTGCAGGCGGCCGGCATGGACGGCATCGAGATCTCGGCCGCACACCAGCATTTGATCGACCAGTTCTGGAGCCCGCGCTCGAACCACCGCACCGACGAATGGGGCGGCAGCCTGCAGAACCGTCTGCGGTTCGGCATCGAGGTGCTGACGGCCGTGCGCGAAGCGGTCGGCAAGGATTTCTGCGTCGGCCTGCGGATGTGCGGCGACGAATTTCACGAGGACGGCCTGGACCACGAAGCGCTGAAGGAAATCGCGCAGGCGATGGCCGAGACGGGGCTGATCGACTACCTGAGCGTCGTCGGCTCGGGTGGCGATACACACAACACGATCGCGAACTGCATGCCCCCGATGGCGCTGCCGCCGGAGCCGTTCGTGCATCTCGCGGCCGGCATCAAGTCGGTCGTCAAGATTCCGGTGATGCACGCGCAGAGCATCCGCGACGCCGGGCAGGCCGAACGCCTGCTCGCGAACGGGATGATCGACCTGGTCGGCATGACGCGCGCGCAGATCGCCGATCCGCACATGGTGATCAAGATCCGCGACGGTCGTGAGGACGAGATCAAGCAGTGCGTCGGCGCGAACTACTGCATCGACCGCCAGTACAACGGCCTCGACGTGCTCTGCATCCAGAACGCGGCGACCTCGCGCGAAGCGACGATGCCGCACATCATCGAGAAGTCGCGCGGCCCGAAGCGCAAGGTCGTCGTCGTCGGCGCGGGCCCGGCCGGGCTGGAGGCGGCGCGCGTGGCACGCCTGCGCGGCCACGACGTCGTGCTGTTCGAGAAGAACGCGGAAGTCGGCGGCCAGGTGATGATCGCCGCGAAGGCGCCGCAACGCGAACAGATGTCGGGGATCATCCGCTGGTTCGACATGGAGACGAAGCGCATCGGCGTCGACCGGCGTCTCGGCGTGACGGCCGACGAGAAGATGATCATGGCCGAGAAGCCGGACATCGTCGTGCTCGCGACCGGCGGCTCGAGCTTCACGTGGCAGGTGCCCGCGTGGGGCGTCGCCGAAGGGCTCGCCGTCAGCTCGTGGGACATCCTGACCGGCAAGGTCGAGCCGAAGCAGAACGTGCTGCTGTTCGACGGCGTCAGCACGCATGCGGGTGCGGGCGTCGCCGACTTCATGGCGAGCCGCGGCTCGAAGGTCGAGGTCGTCACGCCCGACGTGAAGGTCGCCGACGACTGCGGCGGCACGACGTTCCCGATCTTCTATCGCCGGCTGTACGCGCTCGGCGTGATCCAGACGCCGAACACGATGCTCGACCGCGTCTACGAGGAAGATGGCAAGAAGATCGCGGTGCTGCGCAACGAATACACCGAGGAACTGGAAGAGCGCGCGGTCGACCAGGTCGTGATCGAGAACGGCTCGTCGCCGAACGACGAGCTCTACTGGAAGCTGAAGCCGGAATCGGTGAACCGCGGCCAGATCGATCCGCACACGCTGTTCGCGGCCGAGCCGCAGCCGTGCCTGTCGGAAGAACTCGGCAACGGCCGCTTCCTGCTGTTCCGTGTCGGCGACTGCATCTCGATGCACAACGTCCACGGTGCGATCTACGACTCGCTGCGTCTCGTGAAGGATTTCTGACGATGAATCCGGCATTCCTGATTACCGCGTTGCTGTGGCTGTCGGTGGCGGGGCTCGCGTTCGCGGTCGCGAAGCGCTCGTCGTACTGGCGTCTCGGGCGGGCGACCGCGCCGGGCTCGTTCGGCGTGTCGAACCTGTTCGCGATTCCGAAGCGGTACTTCGTCGATCTGCATCATGTGGTCGCACGCGATCCGTACATCGCGAAGACGCACGTCGCGACCGCCGGCGGCGCGATCGCCGCGCTCGCGCTGGTGTTCGTCAACTACGGCCTCGCGATCTATTCTCCGTGGCTCGACAAGCTGATCTTCCTCGCGGCGCTCGCCATGCTCGTCGGCGCGGTGTTCGTGTGGCGCCGCCGCGCGGCGAAAAACGTGCCGGCGCGTCTGTCGCGCGGCCCGTGGAATACGCTGCCGTGGCTGCTCGGCTCGTTCGCGCTCGGCCTCGTGCTGTTCATGCTCGTGCCGACCGGCGCGATGTCCGGTGCGTTCGCGGTGCTCTGCGCGCTGCTGATCGGCGTCGGCGCATTCGCGATGACGGTCGGCGCCGCGAAGGGCGGCCCGATGAAGCATGCGATCGCCGGGCTGCTGCATCTCGCGTTCCATCCGCGCCAGGAGCGTTTCGCCGCATCGCGCGAATCGTTCACGGGCAACGGCACCGCCACGCCGCCCACCGCGCTGAAGCTGCCCGACATCGAGCACGAGGAGTACGGCGTCGCGAAGCCGGTCGAGTTCCGCTGGAATCAACTGCTGAGTTTCGATGCGTGTGTGCAGTGCGGCAAGTGCGAAGCCGCGTGCCCCGCGTTCGCATCGGGCCAGCCGCTGAACCCGAAGAAGCTGATCCAGGATCTCGTCGTCGGCATGGCGGGCGGCACCGATGCCGCCTATGCGGGCAGCCCGACGCCGGGCCTGCCGGTCGGCCAGCATCGCGGCGAACCGAACGGCCCGATCGTGTCGGCGCTGATCGAGGAACAGACGCTGTGGTCGTGCACGACCTGCCGCGCCTGCGTGCAGGAGTGCCCGATGCTGATCGAGCACGTCGACGCGATCGTCGACATGCGCCGCAACCGCACGCTCGTGCACGGCACGGTGCCGGGCAAGGGCCAGGAAGTGCTCGCGAACCTGCGCGAGACGGGCACGATGGGCGGCTACGACACGGCCGCGCGCTACGACTGGTCGGTCGACCTCAATGCGCCGGTCGCGCGTCCCGGCAAGCCGGTCGACGTGCTGTTCGTCGCCGGCGAAGGCGCGTTCGACATGCGCTATCAGCGCACGCTGCGGGCGTTCGTGAAGGTGCTGAACAAGGCGGGCGTCGACTATGCGGTGCTCGGCCCCGACGAAACCGACACGGGCGACGTCGCGCGCCGGCTCGGCGACGAGGCGACGTTCCAGCAGATGGCCAAGCGCCTGATCGGCACGCTCGGCGAGCTGTCGTACAAGCAGATCGTGACGGCCGACCCGCACGTGATGCACAGCCTGCGCAACGAATACCGCGCGCTCGGGCTGCGCGTGACGGTCAAGCATCACACGACCTATCTCGCGGAACTCGCGGACAGCGGCGAGATTGCGCCGAAGGCTGTCGAAGCGCTGCGCGAGAAGCGCACCACGTATCACGATCCGTGCTATCTCGGCCGCTATAACGGCGAGATCGAAGCGCCGCGCAAGCTGCTGAAGACGATCGGCATCCAGGTCGTCGAAATGGAGCGCAACGGCATGCGCGGCCGCTGCTGCGGCGGTGGCGGCGGCGCGCCGCTGACCGACATTCCCGGCAAGCAGCGCATTCCCGACATCCGTATCGCCGACGCGCGCACGGTCGGCGCGGAGGTGGTCGCGGTCGCGTGCCCGAACTGCACGGCGATGCTCGAAGGTGTCGTGGGCCCGCGCCCCGACGTGCTCGACGTGGCCGAACTCGTCGCTGCCTCGCTGGAGTGAATCGATGAACAAGATCAAACGAATCGATCCGCGCCGACCGTTCGTCATCACGGCCGCCGGCCTGAAACGCATCACGCTCGGCGAGGAAGGCAGCGCGGACGCGAGTGCCGCGCAATGGCCGGCCCACGGCCATGCGGCCGCCGCCGCGAAGCCGCGCCGCGCGGTGCAGGACCCGAAGCATACGATGCTGGTGGTCGCGCATGCCGAACGCGGCTCGCTCGACGACCTGTCGCGCCAGGCGATCGCCGCGGCCGCGCTGCTCGCCGACGCGCAGACCGAAGTCGCGCTGCTCGCCTTCGGCGAACTGAAGGACGACATCGCCGAGCTCGGTGTCGACAAGCTCGTCGAACTCGCGGGCTTCGATCGCCGTGCGTTCGCGCCCGAGAGCGAGCTGCAGGCGCTGCAGGCCTGCGTCGCCGCGCTCGCGCCGAAACACGTGTTCGTGCCCGACAACGCGACGGGCGACGGCGATCTCGGCCGCCGCTATGCCGCGGTCGCCGGCGCAAGCGTCGCGACGAACGTCGTCGAGATCGATGCGAAGCACGTCGGCGCCTACGTGCATGCGAAGCGCGCGTTCGCGACGCGCGCGCTGCCCGACGTGATCCTGCTCGCGCCGAACGCGGTCGAAGCGAAGCTGCCGTTCGTCGGCGCGGGCGAGCGGCTGGCCGCCGATTTCATCCGGCCGGCCGCCGACGCCGCACAGCCGTATCGCGATCTCGGCCTCGAGGAAATCGACGCCGCGCAGGTCGCGCTCGAAGAAGCGGACTTCATCGTATCGGCCGGCAACGGCGTGACCGACATCGCCGCATTCGAGCGGCTGGCCGGCGCGTTCGGCGCGGCGATCGGCGCGAGCCGCGTCGCGGTCGACAACGGCCACTTCACGCGCGACAAGCAGGTCGGCGCGACCGGCAAGACGGTCGAAGCGAGCGTCTATATCGCGTTCGGGATCTCGGGCGCGGTGCAGCACCTGCAGGGCATCAAGGATTGCCGCCACGTGATCGCGGTCAACCTCGACGGCAGCGCGCCGATCGCGAAGCGCGCGAACCTGACGGTAGTCGGCGACGCGCAGGCGACGATCGCCGCGCTGATCGAACAGGTGCAGGCCGCGCGTGCCGCGCGCGGACAATCGCCGACCGCGGTCGGCGCTCGTGAACCGGAAGGAGTCGCAGCATGAACGCCCCTCGCCAGTTGCAACGCATCGCCGTGCTCGTGTCCGTCGGCCGGCATCCGGTCAGCGGGACCGCGCGCTACAGCCGCAACGATGCGGCCGCGCTCGAACTCGGCCGCGAACTCGCGGAACGGCATCGCGCGCAGCTCGACGTGATTCATGCGGGCGATCCCGCGAATCCCGCGCTCGCCGAATACCTTGCGCTCGGTGCGCGCACGGTCGACGTGCTCGTCTGCGACGACGGCGAAGACGTCGCGCGCGCGCTCGCTGGCCGCGTCGACGGCTACGACCTCGTGCTGACCGGCACGCGCGCCGAAGGTGCGTTCGACAGCGGGATGCTGCCGTATCGCGTCGCCGCGGCGCTCGGCTATCCGCTCGTCGGATCGGCCGTCGACGTGTCGGTCGACGGCGGCCGCGCGACGGTGCGGCAATTCTTACCGAAAGGCCTGCGTCGCCGTGTCGATGCCGCGCTGCCGGCCGTCGTCGCGGTCCATCCGCTCGCGAATGCGCAGCCGCGCTACGCGTACGCCCGGCTGCGTGCCGGGACGATTCGTCCGGCGCGCACCGTGACCGGCGCCGACGCCGAAACGGCCGCATGGAAGGTCGGCCCGATCGAGCGCAAGCCGGTGAAGCTGGCGGCCGCCGAGAAGCGCTCCGGGCATGCCCGGATGCTGTCGGCGACGACGACCGAAAGCCGTGGCGGCAACGTCGTAATTGAGGGGAGTTCGGTCGAAAAAGCACAAGTGATCCTCGCGTATTTGCGCGAGCATCAGCTCATCGACTATTGATTCTGTCGGCAAGAACCCAGGGATGCAAGGAATCCGGAGCAAACGATGAAAGTATCGGCAGACATTCGTGCACTGATCGAGCGACGCAAGGAAGGCCACAGCCTCGAGGCGCCGTTCTACACGAGCGAGGAGATTTTCGCGCTGGACATGGAAGCGATCTTCCGCCAGCACTGGATCCAGGTCGCGGTCGAACCCGACATTCCCGAGCCGGGCGACTACGTGACGGTCGAACTCGGCAGCGATTCGATCCTGATCGTGCGCGACGACGACATGGAGATCCGTGCGTTCCACAACGTGTGCCGCCACCGCGGCGCGCGCCTGTGCAACGAGGACAAGGGTTCGGTCGGCAACATCGTGTGCCCGTACCACAGCTGGACGTACAACCTGACGGGCCAGCTGATGTTCGCCGAGCACATGGGCGAGAAGTTCGACCGCTGCAAGCACAGCCTGAAGCCGGTGCACGTCGAGAACCTCGCGGGCCTGATCTTCATCTGCCTCGCCGAGGAGCCGCCCGCCGATTTCGCGCAGATGCGCGCCGCGATGGAGCCGTATCTGCTGCCGCACGATCTGCCGAACACGAAGATCGCCGCGCAGATCGACATCATCGAGGAAGGCAACTGGAAGCTCACGATGGAGAACAACCGCGAGTGCTATCACTGCGTCGCGAACCATCCGGAGCTGACGATCTCGCTGTACGAATACGGCTTCGGCTATCAGCGCTCGGAGGCGAACGCCGAAGGGATGGACGCCTTTGCGGAAACCTGCATCCGCCGCGGCAAGGAATGGGCCGAGATGGGCCTGCCGTCGGTCGAGATCGAGAAGCTGCTCGACGTGACGGGCTTTCGCACGCAGCGGCTGCCGCTCGATCGCAGCGGCGAGTCGCAGACGCTCGACGCCAAGGTCGCCTCGAAGAAGCTGCTCGGCGAATTCCGCCAGGCCGATCTCGGCGGGCTGTCGTTCTGGACGCAGCCGAACTCGTGGCATCACTTCATGAGCGATCACATCGTGACGTTCTCCGTGATTCCGCTGTCGGCCGGCAAGACGCTCGTGCGCACCAAGTGGCTCGTGCACAAGGATGCGAAGGAAGGCATCGACTACGACGTGAAGAACCTGACGGCCGTGTGGAACGCGACCAACGACCAGGACCGCGCGCTCGTCGAATTCTCGCAGCGCGGCGCGAACAGCAGCGCATACGAGCCCGGCCCGTACTCGCCGTTCACGGAAGGGCTCGTCGAGAAATTCTCGGCGTGGTACATCGGCCGGCTCGCCGAAAAGACCGGCGCATAGCGATTAGCGATTTAGCAGCGGAGTCAAACATGATGCGAGATGCGGCCAATTTCGAGCCGACCGACAGCCGGGTCACGCGCCCGGCTTTCTGGAACGCCCTTGCCGAGCGCTGGACGAGCGACGTCGAGGAAACGCTGGTGTGCTGCCACGTGCGGCAGGAAACGCACGACGTGAAGAGCTTTTTCTTCCGTTCGCCGCAGGGCCGCACGTTCTCGTTCGAGCCCGGCCAGTTCATCACGCTCGAGCTCGACATCGACGGCGAGACGATCAATCGCTGCTACACGATCTCGTCGTCGCCGACGCGGCCGCACACCATCTCGATCACCGTCAAGCGCGTGCCGGGCGGCAAGGTGTCGAACTGGCTGCACGACAACCTGCAGCCGGGCGCGTCGGTACGCGTGCTCGGGCCGGCCGGCGAGTTCACCTGCGCGCGGCATCCAGCGCGCAAGTATCTGTTCCTGTCCGCGGGTTCGGGCGTCACGCCGCTGATGTCGATGAGCCGTGCGCATCACGATCTCGCCGAGGATCGCGACATCGTGTTCGTGCACAGCGCACGCACGCCGGACGACATCATCTTCGCGCGCGAGCTCGATCTGATCGCGTCGAACCACGCGAATTTCCGCACGTCGTTCGTCGTCGAACGCGTCGGCACGCGCACGAACTGGCCGGGCGTCACCGGCTTTCTGACGCTGCCGCTGCTCAAGCTGATCGCACCGGACTTCATGGAGCGCGAGATCTTCACGTGCGGCCCGGCGCCGTACATGAAGGCCGTGCGCGACCTGCTCGACGAAGCCGGTTTCGACCGCAAGCGCTATCACGAGGAAAGCTTCTCGTTCGAGACGCTCGCGCAGACGGCCAGCGACGAGCTGCTCGCCGAGCTCGCGCCGGTGGCCGACGACGCCGAGGTCGCGACGAAGCAGTTCACGGTCAGCTTCGCGAAGAGCAACCGCGAGGTGTCGTGCGGCGCCGATCAGCACGTGCTCGATGCGGCGCGCCGCTCGGGCGTGCGGCTGCCGGCCTCGTGCACGCAGGGCATGTGCGGCACCTGCAAGGTAAAGCTGGTGTCGGGTCAGGTCGACATGAAGCACAACGGCGGGATTCGCCAGCGCGAGATCGACCAGGGCATGGTGCTGCTGTGCTGCAGCAAGCCGCTTTCGGATCTCGTCATCGATAAGTAACGACCGGCCGCGATGCGACGCGCCGCGTCGCATCCGGACAAGCATCTGTCGGAAAAAAACGCTACCGCGGATTTGTGGTTGAAGAACCTAGAGAGACAACGCGCAGGGTGCGCATTTCAAGGAGATCGACCATGAAGCTACTCGGAAAACTGTTGTGGACCGGCGCACTGTCGGCGATGGTGGCGTTGAGTGCATCCGCGCTCGCGGATACGAAACCGACGCTGAAGATCGGCTACGTCGAAGGCTGGGACGACAGCGTCGCGACCTCGAATGTCGCGGCCCGCGTGATCGAGAAGAAGCTCGGCTACCAGGTGCAGCTCGTGCCGGTCGCGGCCGGGATCATGTGGCAGGGCGTTGCGCGCGGCGATCTCGACGCGACGCTGTCGGCCTGGCTGCCGGTCACGCACGGCTCGTACTGGAGCGAATACAAGAGCAAGGTCGTCGACGTCGGCGCGAACTTTCCCGACGCGAAGATCGGCCTGATCGTCCCGGATTACGTGAAGGCGAAGAGCATCGAGGATCTGAACGCGGAGAAGAGCAGTTTCGGCGGCCGCATCGTCGGCATCGACGCCGGTGCGGGCGTGATGCGCAAGACCGACGAAGCGATCAAGAACTACGGGCTCAGCTATACGCTGATGCCGAGTTCTGGCAGCGCGATGACGGCCGAACTGTCGCGCTCGGTGAGCGCGAACAAGCCGGTGATCGTGACGGGCTGGGCGCCGCACTGGATGTTCGCGAAATGGAAGCTGCGCTTCCTCGAGGATCCGAAGAAGGTGTTCGGCGGTGCCGAGCACGTCGACAGTGTCGTGAATCCGCAGCTCGAAACGAAGGCGAAGCCGGTCGTTGCCTTCCTGAAGAAATTTCAGTGGAAGCCGGGCGAGATCGACAGCGTGATGCTCGCGATCCAGAACGGCGCGAAGCCGGAAGCGGCTGCCGACGCGTGGATCGCCGCGCATGCCGACCGCGTGAACGCATGGACCGAAGGCGCGCAGTAAACGGCTGACGGTTCGTCAGCCGAAACATCAAAACAATACGCCGGGAATGGCGAGCAGGAATCCGAAACGATCGCGATGACTTGCTCCCATATCCCGGAATTTTTTTACCGATTCTGCAAGAAAGTGCGCATGTTGTTACACTACGGCGCTTGTGCGGAGTCATCACAGGAGGATTTGGATGAGTCAAGCAGGACTGCGTGCGAGCCGCACCAGTGATGTCGAGGCAACCATCTCACATGATTCGACAGGCCATACGCTGCATCGTGGCCTGACATGGAAGGACGCATTCTGGGTGACGAGCGGCGTGCCGGCAGGCGTGCTGTTCACGATCGGCGGGGTATGTGCGACGATCGGCCAGCCCGCGTGGGCGATCTGGATCGCCGCGATCACGATGGGGCTGATCCAAAGCGCGACTTATGCGGAAATATCGGGGCTATTTCCTCATAAATCGGGCGGCGCGTCGGTATACGGCGCGATCGGTTGGGTTCGCTACAGCAAGCTGATTGCCCCGGTTTCCGTGTGGTGCAACTGGCTCGCATGGTCTCCGATGCTCGCGCTCGGCTGCGGTCTCGCCGCGAGCTATGCGCTCACGAGTCTCTTTCCGGCCGATGCAGCGGTGCTGCACTGGCAGTTCAAGGTCGCGGATCTCGGTTTCATCAAGCCGGGTCTGTCATTGCGGATCAACGCGACGTTCATCATCGCGACGATCCTGCTTCTGATCACGTTCAAGCTTCAGCACAGCGGTGCGTCGAAAGCCGCGCGCACGCAGCGCATTCTCGGCATCGCTTCGCTGACGCCGCTGCTGATCGTCGGCATCGTGCCGTTCGTCACCGGCGACGTGCCGATGTCGAACCTGCTCCCGCTGCTGCCGCTCGGCCATGACGCGCACGGCAATCTGACGGCCGCGACGTTCGGTACGTGGAACGGGCAGGGCGTCGTGATGGCGCTCGGCGCGATGTTCATGGCGGGCTGGGCGTCGTACGGTTTCGAGACGGCCGTCTGCTATACGCGCGAATTCCGCGATCCGCGTCGCGACACCGCGAAGGCGATTTTCTGGTCGGGTGCGCTCTGTCTCGTCGTGATGACGCTCGTGCCGATGGCGTTTCAGGGCGCGCTCGGCACGCAGGCGATGCTCGATCCGGCGATCGGCGACGGCACCGGCGTCGCGGCCGCAATGGCGAAGATCGTCGGCGGCGGCGCGTGGGTCGCCAATGCGGTCGTCGTGATGCTGATGCTGTCGATCCTGCTGATCGTGATGACGTCGATGATGGGCTCGTCGCGCACGCTTTATCAGGCATCGGTCGACGGCTGGCTGCCGAAATTCCTGTCGCACGTGAACGAGCACGGCGCGCCGACGCGCGCGATGTGGACCGATCTCGGCTTCAACCTCGTGTTGCTGATGATGTCGGACTACATGACGGTGCTGTCGATTTCCAACGTCTGCTACATGTTGTTCGTGTTCCTGAATTTGCAGTCGGGCTGGATCCACCGGATGGATCGCGGCAGCTGGGATCGTCCGTTCCGTTGCCCGACCTGGCTGCTCGTCGCGGGCTCGATCTGCGGGTATGCGAACCTCGTGTATGTCGGCGCGGGCGCGAATCTGCAAGGCGAAGGCACGCTGCGCAACGGGCTGATCGCGATGCTGCTGATCGTGCCGGTGTTCCTCTATCGTCACTACTGGCAGGATCGCGGCCGCTTTCCCGCGCAGATGCAGCGCGACATGGAGCTCGAGGTGCCGAAGCGCAGCGTGTGGCTGAATCTCGCACCGTATGCGGCGCTGATCGGCGCGGCGCTGACGATCTGGTTGTCGTATTACTTTGCCTGGGTGAAGTGAGCGCTTCACGCGTGCCCGATTCGCGCGCCGGTCCTGGCAAGCTCGCACGGGGCTGTCGCGCGATCGCGGTACGGCAGGTGTAACAGGCCGCCCCGGCCGAACCGTTCATCTCTACGGCTGCGTTCTGCGGCATTGTCTTTTTCTCCGCTCATCCTCCCGCCTTCTGTTAGTTCGCGGAGCTCGCCTCGTCGGACCGACCCGCTCGGTCATGCAGGATGGAGTTCCGCGAATTTCTGGCGATACGCGGCTATAGCTCCAACCTGTACGAGGAGGCCAACCCGGCACTGTGTGCCAGGAACCCCGGCGAATCGGGCCGCTTGACCACGGAGGCGTCTAACGGACTGACCAAGCTTGCGGACAATGGCTATCGGTCAGCTCACTTCGGAATACCGCTCGGGGAGCGGAGGTATTGCTCAAGTCTGATACGCTGTTCAAGGTTCTCGACCGTAGTAACGACGCCGCGAGGGATCTTGGAATATCACATTGGAAGAACAGTGATGAGCGATAAGGATGCAGCGTTGTCGGCAGAGCAGCGGGCGGCCGTCGAGCGTGCGGCCGCGCGTGTGGCGCGACGTAGCCGATATCCCGCGGATATGGGTTTTCAGCCCTATTCCGGCCGATTCACCAACGCGGATGTGACGCTCAAGACGCCATGGCTGAGCGAATATTTCAAGTTCAGGAATCGGAATCCGCGGGCCGATCGTGATGCGTTGCGCGCCGTTCAGCAGCAGATCGGCGCGGACAGCTCGGAAATCATCGATCGGTTTCGCGGCGCAATGCTGGGACTGGCAATTGGCGATGCGCTAGGCACGACGCTCGAGTTTTCGCCGAGAGACAGCGCTACGGTTACCGATATCGTCGGGGGCGGCCCCTTTCATCTCAAGCCCGGCGACTGGACCGACGATACGAGCATGGCATGCTGTCTCGCGTACAGTCTTCTCCATTCGCATCGATTCGATCCCGACCATGCGATGCTGGCTTTTTCCTACTGGTATCGATTCGGCGCATACAGCCCGACTGGAGAGTGTTTCGATATCGGCGGTACCACCCGGGCAGCGCTCGATCGTTTCTTGAAAACGGGGAATGCGTTCTCCGGCGACACCGATCCGCATTCGGCAGGAAACGGATCGCTGATGCGGCTCGCTCCGGTCGTGCTGTTCTATGCGAACGATTTCGAGAAGGCGGTGCATTTTGCAGCCGAAAGCTCCCGGCTTACGCATGGGGCGAAAGAGGCCGTCGATGCCTGCAGGTTTTTTGCCGCGCTGATGTGGGGCGCGTTCGCGGGGTTTTCAAAAGAAGACATCTTAGGCGGTCGATTCTCGCCTCTGCCCGGGTATTGGGATGAAAATCCACTCGCGCCGGCCGTCGAGCAAATCGCACGCGGCTCGTACAAGAAAAAATCCCGCAGCGAGATCTCGTCGTCGGGCTACGTGATCGACACGCTCGAAGCGGCATTGTGGGCGTTCTATCACCATGACGATTTCGAGCCGGGAATGCTTGCGGCGGTTAATCTGGCGGGAGACTCGGATACCATCGGCGCCGTTTTTGGGCAGGTCGCCGGCGCCTGCTACGGAGAGACGCGGATTCCTGTCAGATGGATCGTCAATACGCACGCGGCACACGGGTTTTATCACTTTGCCGAGGACTTGCTGGCAGCGTCCCGCATGGATCAATCCGGGGATTGAAGGCGCGCAAAAAGCGTTGAGCCGTAGCCACAGGTTCCAACGCTGCATAGAGGAACAGCAAGGACGGGAAGCGAATGCGCGCTTGACCGATATCGGTTCAGAGATTTCCGGCCGGACGCAGAGCGCACGACACGCGTGTCGTGCGTTCCTTGGCAGGCCGCGACCGCAAGGAAAAGCTCTCGCGCCTTACGAAAACACCACCGTCCGATCCCCGTTCAAAAACACCCTTCGCTCGATAAACGCCTTCACCGCGCGCGCGAGCGTGATGCATTCGACATCGCGTCCGACAGCGAGCAACTGCTCCGGCCGCAATGCATGATCGACGCGCTCGACGACCTGCTCGATGATCGGGCCTTCGTCGAGATCGTCGGTCACGAAGTGCGCGGTCGCGCCGATCAGCTTCACGCCGCGCGCATGCGCCTGGTGATACGGCTTCGCGCCCTTGAAACCCGGCAGGAACGAATGATGGATGTTGATCGCGCGGTTCGCGAGCTTCGCGCTCGTTTCCTGCGACAGCACCTGCATGTAGCGGGCGAGGATCACGAGCTCGGCGCCGCTCGTCTCGAAGAAGTCGAGCCACTGCGCTTCCTGCTGCGCCTTCGTGTCGGGCGTGATCGGGAAGTGGCGGAACGGCAGCCCGTGCTGCGCGGCGAGCGGTTCGAAGTCCGGATGGTTCGACACGATGCCGACGATGTCCATCTTCAGCTCGCCCATCCGCCAGCGGAACAGCAGATCCGCGAGGCAGTGTTCGAGCTTCGACACCATGATGAGTACCTTCGGACGCGCGTTTACGTCGTGGATGGCCCATTGCAGCTCGCTGCCGAGGCCGGCCGCAATCGGCGCGAATTCCTGGCGCAGCGCGTCGATCTGCAGCGTCTCATCCGTCGGATGAAACACGCAGCGCACGAAGAAACGATTGCTGAGATCGTCGTCGAACACGTTCAGCGCGTCGACGTAGCAGCGATGGCGGTCGAGAAAACCGACGACGGCAGCGACCTGGCCGGCTGCGCTCGCGCACGACAGCGTCAGGACGAATTGTTCGGGACGGTGGACGTCGCTCATGGGGCTCCTCTGGTCTCGGTAGGCGATTCGCGACTGCAAATCGCGATGCCGTAGTAAATCAGGCCAGATTGCGAGCGGATAGAACCGACGCGCCGTGTGACTGGTATCGGCGCGCCAGCGGGCGGGCGGCCGGGAAATCGGGGAAGGGGAGCGGCGCAGGGTTTACACGCCCGCCCCCGCCCCCGCACACGCATCGAGCAGCCACCGCCGGAACACATGCGTCGCGTCCGGCTCCGGCCGCTGCGGCGGCCGTACCAGAAAATAACCGCGCGACGTGACGACCGGCGCGTCGACGAGCTTCACGAGCTGGCCGGCCGCGATGAGCTCGTCGACGAGCGGCGACCAGCCGAGCGCCACGCCTTCGCCGAGCAGCGCCGCATGAATCACGAGCGCGTAACTGTTGAACGTCACGCCGCGCGCCGCGGCCTGCGCGTCGAGGCCGTGCGCGTCGAACCAGCCGGCCCACGACAGCCAGCGCTCGGGGCGCGTCGGCTGCACGTGCAGCAGCGGCAGCGCAGCCAGATGCTCGGGCCGCGAGACGTGCGGATGCGCAGCGCGGAACGCCGGCGAGCAGACGGGCGTGACCGACTCCGCAAACAGCCTTGCGGCCGTGCACGACGGCCAGTGGCCGTCGCCGAACAGGATCGCGATGTCGGCATGGTCGCGCTGCGCGTCGTAGTCCTGCGACGTGACCACGCGCACGTCGACGTCGGGCATCACGCGCTTGAGCCCCGCAAGGCGCGGCATCAGCCAGTACGTCGCGAAACCGAAGTCGGTGACGATCGTCAGCGTGCCGTGCTCGCGGCGCGCGCGCAACGTGGCGGTGGCGCCGCGCAGGGTGTCGAGGCTGAGCCGGACGGCCTCGTACAGGCATTCGCCGTCGGCCGTCAGCGTGACGCCGCGCGGGCTGCGCTCGAACAGCGGCACGCCGAGCTCGGCCTCGAGCTGAAACACCTGCTGGCTGACGGCCGGCTGTGTGGAGCCGAGCTCGCGCGCAGCGGCCGTGAAGCTCGCGAGCCGCGCGGCCGACTCGAACGCGCGCAACGCCTGCATCGACGGTAACGGTTCCGGTTTCGACATAAGTCCCTCTAATGGCCCCATAAGAGCCGGACGCCTTCCCGCGCGAATTCGGGCGGGAGATAGTGCATCCGACGGCGCGGCACCGCGCCGCGCAAGGCCTTCCGCGATTCTAGCCAGTCGCGGCCGCTGCGCGCGGCACTTTCTGCAGGCTGCGTCCGCGATGCCGGATGCGCCGCTGCCTGCGCGTCGATCCGTTCCATTCGAACAGCGATTTCCTCACGAACGCCGATGACGAACCCGACTCCCAACATCCTGATCCTGATGGCCGACCAGCTGACGCCGTTCGCGCTGCCGGCCTACGGCAACCGCGTCGCGCGCACGCCGACGCTCGACCGGCTCGCCGCGCAAGGCGTGGTGTTCGACGCCGCCTACTGCGCAAGCCCGCTCTGCGCGCCGTCGCGCTTCTCGCTGCTGACCGGCAAGCTGCCGTCCGGGATCGGCGCCTACGATAACGCCGCCGAATTGCCGGCGCAAACGCTGACGTTCGCGCACTACCTGCGCGCGGCCGGCTATCGGACGATGCTGTCCGGCAAGATGCACTTCTGCGGCCCCGACCAGCTGCACGGTTTCGAGGAGCGGCTGACCACCGACATCTACCCGGCCGACTTCGGCTGGGTGCCCGACTGGGACCGCCCGACGGAGCGGCCGAGCTGGTATCACAACATGAGCTCGGTGCTCGATGCTGGCCCGTGCGTGCGCACGAACCAGCTCGACTTCGACGACGAAGTGACGTTCGCCGCGAAGCAGAAGCTCTACGACGTCGCGCGCGAGCGCGCAGCGGGCCGCGACGAACGGCCGTTCTGCATGGTCATGTCGCTGACGCACCCGCACGACCCGTATGCGATCACGCGCGAATATTGGGATCTGTACAGCGACGACGAGATCGACATGCCGGCCGTGCGGCTCGGCGCATCGGACAGCGATCCGCATTCGCAGCGGCTGCGCTTCGTCTGCGAGAACGACCGCACGCCGCCGAGCGACGCGCAGATCCGCGCGGCGCGGCGCGCCTACTACGGCGCGACGTCGTACGTCGACGCGCAGTTCGGCAGTGTGCTCGCGGCGCTCGAGCAGTGCGGATTCGCCGATGACACGATCGTGATCATCACGTCGGATCACGGCGACATGCTGGGCGAGCGCGGGCTCTGGTACAAGATGACGTTCTTCGAAGGCGGCTGTCGCGTGCCGCTGATCGTCCATGCGCCGCACCGCTTCGACGCGGCGCGCGTGCGCGGTCCCGTGTCGCATCTCGATCTGCTGCCGACGCTCGTCGAACTCGCGAACGCGACGCCAGAAGGCGGCTGGCCCGACGCGGTGGACGGCGCCAGTCTCGTCCCGCATCTGCGCGGCACGGCCGCACACGATGTCGCGCTCGGCGAATATCTGGCTGAAGGCGCGATCGCGCCGATCGTGATGATTCGGCGCGGCGACTGGAAGTACGTGCATTGCCCGGCCGATCCGGAGCAGCTGTACAACCTGTCCGACGATCCGCGCGAACTGACGAATCTCGCGGGCGCGCCGGAGGCGGCCGACGTGCTCGCTGCCTTCCGCGCGGAAGCGGCACGGCGCTGGAACCTGGCGGAACTCGACCGGCAGGTGCGCGCGAGCCAGCGTCGCCGCCGCTTTCATTACGCGGCGACGACGCAAGGCCGGATCCAGCCGTGGGACTGGCAGCCTTTCACCGATGCGAGCCAGCGCTATATGCGCAATCACATCGAACTCGACACGCTCGAAGCGATGGCGCGCTTTCCGCGCGTCGGGCACTGAACGTATCGCATCGCGATCACTGACAAACGACGGAGGAAGCGGACGATGAAACGGCAACGGCAATGCAATGCAGCAATCCGGATCGGTGCGGCGCTCGCCGCGGCCGCGTGCATGACGGCCGCGCATGCGGCCGAACCGCAGACCTGCCGCGACGTGCGGATGGCGGCGCCCGGCTGGACCGACATCGACGCGACGAACGCGATGGCGGGCGTCGTGCTGAAGGCGCTCGGCTATCGGCAGGACGTGGCGAACCTGTCGGTGCCGATCACGTATCAGGGGCTGAAGAAAGGGCAGGTCGACGTATTCCTCGGCAACTGGATGCCGGCGCAGGCGCCGCTCGTGAAGCCGTTCGTCGACGAGAAATCGATCGACGTGCTGCACGCGAATCTGAGCGGCGCGAAGTTCACGCTCGCGGTGCCCGACTACGTCGCTGCGGCCGGTGTTCATACATTCGCCGATCTCGCACGCTACGCGGATCGCTTCGGCGACAAGATCTACGGGATCGAGCCCGGCGCGCCGGCGAACCAGAACATCAAGCGGATGCTGTCCGACCATGCGCTCGGCCCGGCGAACTGGTCGCTCGTCGAGTCGAGCGAGACCGGGATGCTCACGCAGGTCGAGCGCGCGGTGCGCGACAAGCGCTGGATCGTGTTCCTCGCGTGGGAGCCGCACCTGATGAACACGAAGTTCAAGCTGACATATCTGTCCGGCGGCGACGCATATTTCGGCCCGAACTACGGCGGCGCGACGGTCAACACGGTGGCCCGCGCCGGCTTCGCCGATCAGTGCACGAACCTCGCGCGCCTGTTCCGGCAAATGACGTTCTCGGTCGATGTCGAGAACCGCATGATCGCCGACATGCTGGAAAAGAAGACGTCGCCTGCGCTCGCCGCACAACACGCGCTGAAGGCCGACCCGTCGCTCGTCGCCGGCTGGCTGGACGGCGTGACGACGGCTACCGGCGCACCGGGCCTGCCGGCCGTGCGCGCGGCGCTGGACGGCCATTGATCGGCTGCGCCGCCGGCCGGTTGCACCGTGCCGCGCGGCATCCGTGTTTTCCCGAGCGGTCGCAACGAGACCATTTGGTGTCGCGTTCAGACGGGTCGCAGGAAATATGGGTTTGTATTTTTCGGCCATGGCTGCGCTATTGCGGAAAACGAAATACCGAAGCCATCCGATTTACCGAATTACATATCAACCCTGAGCCGGCGTATCGCGGCGCGCGCCGGACCAGCGGTTATTTCCATCGAACGGGTCAGGGAGGGTGGTCGACAATGAAGCAATCGAAAGTTGCCGTGGCAGTCGCGCTCGCATGCGCGGCGTGTGTTCCCGCGATCGGTCATGCACAAAGCAGCGTGACGCTGTACGGGATCATCGACGCAGGCGTCACGTACGTGAACAACACCGGCGGCTCGCACGTGTTCAAGTTCGACGACGGCGTCGCATATGGAAACCGCTTCGGCCTGAAGGGCACCGAGGATCTGGGCGGCGGCCTGAAGGCCGTGTTCGCGCTCGAAAGCGGCTTCCGTCTCGGCAACGGGCAGCTCGGCTTCGGCGGCGCCGAATTCGGCCGCCAGGCCTACGTCGGCCTGCAGAACAACTGGGGTACGCTGTCGTTCGGCAATCAGCTCGACATCACCAACGAGCTCGTGTCGATCTACAACATCTCCGCGTGGGGCAGCGGCTACGCGATCCACCAGGGCGACTTCGACCGCTTCAACGGCGATCGCCTGCCCAACTCCGTCAAGTTCCTGTCGAGCGACCTGAGCGGCTTCAAGTTCGGCGCGATGTACTCGTTCGGCAACGTCGCCGGCAACTTCCACCGCAACAGCGCATGGAGCGCGGGCGCCAGCTTCACGAAGGGCGACTTCTCGATCGGCGCGGCCTACACGCGCCTGAACAACCCGAACGGCATCTATGCGTTCGATCCGTACGCGATGATCGGCACGCACACGTTCCTCGGCCAGCAGACGGTGACCGTCGATCCGGCGACCGGCCAGCGGACCGACCTGTTCGCGAACACGGCGATGAACGTCGACAGCCAGGGCACGTTCGGCGTCGGCGCAAGCTATACGATCGGCAAGCTGACGCTCGATGCGAACTACTCGTACACGACGATCAAGGGCTTCGGCCAGTCGTCGCACATGCAGGTGTACGAAGGCGGTGGCCTGTATCAGTTCACGCCGGCACTGAGCTTCATCGCCGGCTATCAGCACACGCGCTTCGAAGGCCACCACTGGAACCAGGGCACGGCCGGCCTGCATTACCTGCTGTCGAAGCGCACCGACGTGTACATCTCGGGCGACTACCTGCGTGCATCGCAGGGTGTCGATGCGGTGATCGGCTACAGCTTCACGCCGTCCACGACGCAGACGCAGGCCGACGTGCGCATCGGGATGCGGCATTCGTTCTGACCGGCGCACCGGCTCGTTCGACGTCTTCAGCGAGGTCTCTCTTTCGCGCGAACTGCGGTTCGCGCTTTTTTTTATGTGCGCGGCACGGCGCGCAGGGCGGGCCGGCTGCGCGCGCGCATTTGTCATATCATCGCGGCTTGGCCGCGATCGGGCCGTCCGGCCAAGCGGTCGGCGGCACGCCGCGCCGCCCAGCCGAGATATCGATGACCGCTCCGTTGCCCGACGCCCGCACCGCTTCCGAACTGCCCGCCAATCTGTTTCGTCACGCCCCGTTCCGGCGGTTCTGGGGCACGCGCGTGATGTCGTCGCTGGCTTTCCAGATCCTGTCGGTCGCGATCGGCTGGCATGTGTACGCGCTCACGCACAGCGCGTTCGCGCTCGGCCTCGTCGGCCTCGCGCAGTTCGTGCCGATGTTCGCGCTGACGCTCGTCGTCGGGCAGGTCGCCGACCGCTTCGACCGGCGGCGCATCGCGACGATCTGCCAAAGCGTGGAGGCGCTTGCCGCGGGCGTGTTTCTGCTCGGCGCCGCGCAAGGCTGGCTCGCCGCGCCGGGCGTCTATGCGCTCGCGGCGATCGTCGGCACCGCGCGCGCATTCGAGTCGCCGTCCGTATCGTCGCTGCTGCCGGCCGTCGTGCCGCGCGCCGAGCTGCCGCGTGCGACTGCGTTGTCGACCTCCGCGAATCAGGCCGCACAGATTCTCGGGCCGGCATTCGGCGGGCTGTTGTACGGGCTCGGTGCGCCGGTCGCGTTCGGCACGAGCGTCGCCGCGTTCGCGATCGCCGCGCTGCTGAGCGGCACGATTCCGCTGCGCAGCGCGCCGCCCGCGCGCGAGCCCGTGACGCTGCGCTCGGTGTTTTCCGGCATCGCGTTCATCCGGCGCGAGCCGGCGATACTCGGCGCGTTGTCGCTCGATCTGTTCGCGGTGCTGTTCGGCGGTGCGACCGCGCTGTTGCCGATCTATGCGCGCGACATCCTCCAGGTCGGGCCGTGGGGGCTCGGCGCACTGCGCGCGGCGCCCGCGGTCGGCGCGCTCGCGGGCACGCTCTGGCTCACGCGTTTTCCATTGAAGGCGCGGCCGGGCCGCGCGATGTTCGGCGGCGTGATCGCGTTCGGCATCGCGACGATCGTGTTCGGCCTGTCGCGGCATGTCGCGCTGTCGCTCGTCGCGCTCGCGGCACTCGGCGCGTCCGACGTCATCAGCGTGGTCGTGCGGCTCTCGCTCGTGCAGCTGCGCACGCCCGACGACATGCTCGGCCGCGTCAGCGCCGTCAATGCGCTGTTCATCGGCACGTCGAACCAGCTCGGCGAGTTCGAATCGGGCGTCACGGCCGCGTGGTGGGGCGCGCCCGCGGCGATCGTCGTCGGCGGCGCGGCCACGATCGCGGTCGCGCTCGCGTGGATGCGGCTCTTTCCGACGCTGCGCAACATGACGTCGCTCGAACGCGATCGGTAACGCGCGCGGGTAACGGGTGCGGCGACGGCCGCGGACATATTGCGTGCGGTTCATTTCAAATTGCCTTCTTGTTTCTGTCGAATTAACAACGCTTTTAGCCGGTGCAATCGTCCGACCGATAAAAATGCCGGCAGCCATGCAGCTGAATGCGGAATGTCGATTCGGCAGAAAGTTGTCGGAAGCTTTCGGGTGCGCGGGTGGAATTCAAAACGGCATATGCGTCAAAGCCTTGCTGGTAAAGGCTGACGCGATCATTTCGTCGGATGAATCGATGCGCGATCATTACAAAAGCATTATTAAAATTACGCTTCTCTTTCTGTAATTTTCCGAAACAACTCGCTTTCGTCTGATGATGCGGTTATCAATTGAAACAAAAAGAAATACATGGAATGATACCGATTCTCATTTGCATGACCGCCGCGGCGCTGCCGCCGGTCACCTGTCAACCGTAGCCAGCCAGCCTCGTCGGCGCTGATTCCGAGCGTCCGCGGCCGGCAAGCCAACGCATCGTGCCTCGTGCGCGCGTATCGCCGCGCGTCCACGCGGCCGGTTCATCCACACTGAATTACCATGCCGAACAGGACCCCGTTCGCGAGCGCGCTCGCGTTGGCCTTTGCCTTGCCTATTGCTTCGCCCGCCGTCGCACAGAGTGCGCGTGTCGACGCTTCGCCCGCTGCGGCCTCGCCCGGCGATACGGCGCCGGCCGCTTCCAGCGCCGTGCGCGACGCGCTACCGACGATCAGCGTATCCGGGCAAGCCGTGCAGCAGGACTTCCAGGCCGAGCGCTCGACGGTCGGCGCGAAGACCCCGACCGCACTGCGCGACATTCCGCAGTCGGTCACGGTGATCAACAAGGCGCTGATCGAGTCGCAGGGGCTCACGTCGTTCCAGGATGCGTTGCGCAATGCGCCGGGCATCACGATCGGCGGCGCGGAAGGCGGGCAGATCGGCAACAACATCAATCTGCGCGGCTTCACCGCGCAGAACGACATCTATCTCGACGGCTTTCGCGATCGCAACCAGTACTACCGCGACACCTTCGATCTCGATGCGGTCGAGGTGCTGTACGGACCGTCCTCGATGCTGTTCGGGCGCGGCTCGACGGGCGGCGTGATCAACCAGGTATCGAAGAAGGCGAACCTGAAGCCGTCGGCGGAAGTGTCGACGACGATCGGTACTGACGACCGCTATCGCACGAGCGTCGATCTGAACCGGCCGCTCGGCGCGACCGCGGCGCTGCGCATCAACGCGTTCGGCCAGTCGCTCGGCTCGACGCGCGACGTGATGAAAAACAAGGACTACGGGATCGCGCCGGAACTGCGCTTCGGCATCGGCACGCCGACCGAGATCACGCTGTCCGCGCTGATCCAGCACAACTACGACATGCCCGATTACGGCGTGCTCGCCGTGAACGGCCATCCGGCGCCCGTATCGAAGCACACGTTCTACGGATTGACCGACGACCGCACGATCCAGGACGTGCAGACGGTGTCCGCGCGGATCGATCATCGCGTGAACGACGCGCTGACGATCAGCAACCGCACGTCGTTCTCCCATTCGATGACGGACGCGCGCGAGACGGCCGCGAACGCGGTGCTGACGGGGCCGCTGTCGTCGAGCACCGCGCTGACGAACGGCAACTACACGTCGCTGCCGATGTCTGCGCTGTACGTGCGGCTCGCGAGCCACGATCGCGTGATCGAAAACCATTCGATCGACAACGATACGATGGCGCATTTCAAGTTCGACACGGGCTTCGTCAAGCACGACCTGATCGCGGGCATCGAAGTCGGCCACGACAGCTATACGAACCAGGCATACACGCGCAGCGGGCTACCGATCCTGTCGCTGATCGATCCCGCATATCTGTCGTCGAGCGCGGCGAACGCGCGGCAGACGCCGGCCAACCACGCGGAATCGGGCGCGACGACGCTCGCCGCGTATCTGAACGACACGATATCGATCGGCCGCGACTGGAAACTCGTCGGCGGGCTGCGCTGGGATCGCTTCCGCGCGCATCTCGCGAACACGATCAGCGCGCCCGGCTACGCGTCGCAGACGAACAACTTCACGAGCGTGCGTGCCGGCGTGATCTATCAGCCGACCGAATCGCAGTCGTACTACTTCTCGTACGGCACGTCGTTCAACCCGTCGCTCGAGACGCTGACGGTCACGAACAACACGCAGAACCTGTCGCCCGAACACACGAAGTCGTACGAGGTCGGCGGCAAGTGGGATCTGCTGAACGACAACCTGTCGGTCACGTCGGCGCTGTTCCAGCAGGAGAAGAGCAATGCACGCACGCAGACGTCGACGGGCGAATACCTGCTCGAAGGCGATATTCGCGTGCGCGGCTTCCAGGCGAGCGTGACGGGCCATATCACGCCGAAGTGGCAGGTGTTCGGCAGTTACACGTACATGAACGGTACGATCCTCAGTGCGCGCGACGGCACGCAGGGCAAGACGCTCGCGAACACGCCGCGCAACACGTTCACGTTGTGGACCACGTACGCGTTCACGCCGCACTGGGAAATCGGCGGCGGCCCGACCTACATGTCGGGGCGCTATGCGGCCAACACGAACTACGTGCAGGTGGGCGGCTACACGCGCTGGGATGCGACGGCCGCGTATCACGCGAAGCGGTGGGATCTGCGGCTCAACGTGCTGAACCTGACCGACAAGTTCTATTACGATGCGCTGATCCAGTCGGACGGCGGGCGCGCGGTGCCGGGCATCGGGCGCACGTTCCTCGCGACGCTCGACTACCGGTTCTGAGCGGCGCGTGCGGCCGGCGTGCCAATCGACGAAACAGGTGAAACGATGCTTGTACACATTCCGAACGTGCTGACGCCGGAACAGGTCCGCATGATCCGCGGCCGGCTCGACCAGGCGGGCGACGCGTGGGTCGACGGCCGCGCGACGGCCGGCTATACGGGCGCGCCGGTCAAGCGCAACCAGCAGATCGCCGAGCATTCGCCGATCGCGCGCGAGCTCGGCGACGTGATCCTGGCGGCGATCGAGCGCCATCCGCTCTTCATCAGCGCGGCGCTGCCGAATCAGGTCTATCCGCCGCTGTTCAACCGTTACGAAGGCGGGATGACGTTCGGCAGCCACGTCGACGGCGCGGTGCGCGTGCTCCCGAACGGCGTGAAGCTGCGCACCGACGTGTCGGTCACGCTGTTCCTGTCCGCGCCCGACGAATACGACGGCGGCGAACTCGTGATCGAGGATGCGTACGGCGTGCAGCAGGTGAAGCTCCCGGCCGGCGACATGATCGTCTATCCGGCGACGAGCCTGCATCAGGTCACGCCGGTCACGCGCGGCGTGCGCGTCGCGAGCTTCTTCTGGGTGCAGAGCCTCGTGCGCAGCGATGCGCAGCGCGCGCTGCTGTTCGACATGGATACGGCGATCCAGCGGCTCAATGCCGGTGGCGCCGATCCGCAGGCATGCCGCAGCCTCGTCGGCTGCTACCACAACCTTTTGCGAATCTGGAGCGAGATGTGAGCGTGATCGATTCCATTGAGATTGCATCGGTGCCCGTGTCGCGGACGGCGTCCGGCGCGCGGGGCGGCAGCGCGCGCTCGCGCCGCGGCACGTTCCTCCAATGGCTGCGCAAGATACACGGCTGGGTCGGGCTCTGGGGCGCGGCGCTCGGGCTGCTGTTCGGCACGACCGGCTTCCTGCTGAATCATCGTGCGCCGCCGCTGCGCATCCAGACCGGCGCGCCGCGCGTCGACACGCTGCGGCTCGCGGTGCCCGTCCCGGCGCCCGCGTCGCCGCGCGAACTCGCGACGTGGTTGCGTACGCAACCGGATCTGCATCTGCCGGCGCGCATGGGCCGCGTGCAGCAGGAACCCGCGCATCCGGTCGCATGGGGCGATCGCGAGACCGTGCAGCCCGAGCACTGGCAGCTCGTGTTCGCGTCGCCGCGCGAGAACGTCGCGGTCGACTACTGGGTCGGCAGCGACGCGATCACGCTCAAGCGTACCGGCAACGGCACGCTTGCGTGGCTGACGAACCTGCACAAGGGCGTCGGCATGAGCATCGGCTGGGTGCTGCTCGTCGATACGCTGGCCGGCGCGCTGATCCTGCTGTCGCTGACCGGCGTGCTGCTGTGGACGGGGCTCAACAAGCGCAAGACGGTCGGTGCGCTGCTCGTGGTCGGCTCGATCGTCGCGATCGTGTGCACGGCGAGCGTCTGAAGCGCCCGGCGCGTATTGCTTCGAGCCGGCGCTAGCGACCCGCGTCGGGCGCGACCTGCACGGCCGTGCCGTAGCAGATGACTTCGGTGACGCCCGAGCCGATCTCGGTCGAGTCGTAGCGCATCGCGACGACGGCGTTCGAGCCCAGCCGGCGTGCGTCGTCGAGCATCTTGTCGAACGCGTGCTGGCGCGCTTTTTCGCACAGCGACGTATAGAGCGTGATGTTGCCGCCGAACAGCGTCTGAAGCGACGCGCCGAACGTGCCGACGATCGAGCGCGAGCGCACGACGATGCCTTGCGCGACGCCGAGCGCGCGTACCGTCGTATGGCCGGGCAGGTCGAATGCGGTCGTGACGCGATCGGGCGACAGCGCGTCGGGAGAGCGGGGAGCGTCGGTCATCGGGAAAGCCGTCCATCGGTTGCGGGTCGAACGGCGATTGTAGCCGGGCCGCCATGCGTGCCGGCGCCGATGCCGGAACGCCGGGCGAGCGCCGGCCGCTTCAGCGCGTCGCGCACCGGTCGTTGCGCGGGCTCGTCCCGAACCGCGCGCGATACGCGCGCGAGAAATGCGACGGCGATTCGAATCCGCACGCGACGCACACCGACGTGATGCTCATGTCCGTCTGCTGCAGCAGTTCGCGTGCGCGGTCGAGCCGCAGGTTCTGATAGAAGCGCGTCGGCGTGTCGTTCAGCGTCGCGCTGAACAGCCGTTCGAGCTGGCGGCGCGTGATCGACACTTCCTGCGCGAGTGCGTCGGAGCCGAGCGGGTTCTCCATATGCCGCTGCATCGTGCCGATCACCTGGATCAGCTTGCGGTTGTGCACGCCGTAGCGCGCGGCGATCTCGAGCCGCTGGCTGTCGGAGCGCTGCCGGATCCGGCTGACGACGAATTGTTCGGAGATCACGGCCGCGAGTTCGGCGCCGTGCCGGCGGCCGATCAGGTCGAGCATCATGTCGATCGACGCGGTGCCGCCCGCGCACGTGATACGGCGCGCGTCGATCTCGAACAGCTCCTGCGTCGCCTTCAGCCGCGGATAGCGCTCGCGGAACGCGGCGAGCGCTTCCCAGTGCACGGTCAGCGGCTGCGACGCGTCGAACAGCCCGGCTTCCGCGAGCACGAAGCTGCCCGTATCGATGCCGCCGAGCGTTGCACCGTGGCGATGCTGCCGGCGCAACCAGTCGCCGAGCGCGCGCGTGTAGCAGGCGAGCGGTTCGAAGCCGGCCACGACGAAGACCGTATCGACGCGCTCGACGTCCGCGCAAGCGGCTTCGGCAGCGACCGGGATGCCGTTGCTCGCGCGCACGGGCCCACCGTCGATGCTCAGCACGTGCCAACGGTAAAGCTCGGTGCGAAACCGGTTCGCGACGCGCAGCGGCTCGACCGCGGACATGAAGCCGAGCGCGGAAAAGCCGGGCAGCAGCAGGAAGTGGAAATCCTCGGGCATCGGAGCGTAGGAAGAAGTCGACGAAAGGTCGCGTGCGGGGCGCGGCCGCGACGGCAGAACGGTCTGCCGCAGATTATCGCGGGTTTCGGGCCGGCTCAGTGCGATTTTGCACCGCGCGTCGAGCGGCGCTGCGTCGTCGACGGCAATTCGCCGAACTGCGCCTTGTAGGCGTTCGCGAAATGCCCGAGATGAATGAAGCCCCAGTGCGCGGCGGCATCGGCGATCGACAGATCGGACTGCCGCGTATCGAGCAGCATCCGGCGCACCTGCGCGAGGCGCAGCGAGCGGACGTAGTTGAGCGGACTCGTCTGCACGACCGACTGAAAGCTGTTCTGCATCGTGCGGCGGCTCACGCGCAACTGCGCGCACAGGCTCAGGATGTCGACCGGCGCTTCGGGATGCGCGATCACGTAGTCGTGCACGCGCCGCACGATGTCGGCGCGGCACGCCTGCGTGAGGCCGCTGGACGCGTCGGGCATCCAGTACGTGAGCAGATCGACGAGCACGTTGCCCACTTCGCCGCGCAACTCGCACTGCATGCGCGCGTCGCGCAGCGCGTCCGGCGCGGCGAGCGCGCGCTCGAGCAGCGTCGCGAGCTGCACGCCCGCGCGCATGCGCGCGGCCATCGGAAGATCGATCACGCCGCGCCGCAGCGTGCGTTCGTCGATGCGCAACTCGGCGGCTTCCTCGATCTGCGCCATCAGCGCCGCATCGACGAGCACGCCGATCAGCGACATGTCGTCGGGTGAATGCAATTCGAAAGGAGCGCCGCCTCGCGCCAGCACGATGGTCCCGCGTTCGATGCGCGCGCCGCCGAACGCGAATGCGCCGGCGCCGGCGAGCGGCATGCCGAACACGGTGTGACCGGCAGGCAGCCAGCCGCGCTGCGTGATGCGGACGTTCGCGGTTTCCTGAAACAGCTCGAGGCCCTCGAGCGCCAGATGCTTGACCGCGCTGCGATACGCGCCCGGCCCGATCTGGTCGTAGCGCTGATTCCAGCCGCGCAGCGCCTCCGCATGTCGGTCTGCGTCGTCGAACGTCTGGTGAAACACCAACACAGCGCCTCCCGGTAGCGTGCAAACGGCGCAAGATTAAACCGGCCGACCGACCGGTGCAATAAGGCCGAGGGTTATTCCGGGCGCCGCGTGCCAAGGGTCGGAGCGTGCGCGCGACGCGCGGCTTTCAGGCGGTTTTCCAATATCCCGAATCGGCACGCACGCGTTGCCGGTCCGGGTGCTGACGCGATTTATTGTCGAACTACAGTCGCCCCACATCACACGATTTTCCGACTGGAGGCGACATGAGGACAACGCGACGAGCCGCGGCGCTCGCAGCGACGCTGGCGCTCGCTGCGACATCGGCCGGCGGCGCGCACGCAGCAGAGAAACCGGAGGAACTGGTCGTGCAGAAGATGCCGCCATGGCATCCGCACGAGATCTACATCGTCGACATCTCGATGCCGTCGATGACCGACGGACGCATCTACGTCTACGACGCCGATGCGAAAAAGCTGCTCGGCCAGATCGACGCGGGCTTCGCGCCCGGCCTGGCGATTTCGCCCGATCACAAGACCAGCTACGTCGCGACGACTTACTTCTCGCGCGGCTCGCACGGCGCGCGCACGGACGTCGTCGAGCTGACCGACAACACGACGCTCGATCATGCCGGCGAGATCGCGATTCCGGCGAAGCATGCGCAGCACGTGCCGTCGCCGTACAACACCGCGTTCAGCGCGGACGGCAAGCGGCTGTACGTCGCGAACATCACGCCCGCTGCATCGGTGACGGTGATCGACGCGGTCTCGAAGAAGGTGCTCTCCGAAATCGACACGGCCGCCTGCGTGCTCGCGTATCCGAGCGCGAACGATCGCTTTACTTCGCTCTGCGAAAGCGGCAAGGCGTTGACGGTCATGCTCGACGCGAACGGCCACGAAGTGAAGCGCACGATGTCGGATGCGTTCATCGACGTCGATCGCGACCCCGCATTCGTGAATGCGTCGCCGTATCGCGGCGGCTATCTGTTCACGACGTTCGGCGGCAACGTGCGGCGTGCGGACTTCAGCGGCGATCAGCCGTCGTTCGGCCGGCCGTGGTCGCTGCTGAGCGATGCGGAGCGCGCGCAAGGATGGCGTCCGGGCGGCATGCAGCAGACCGCGGTGCACGCGAAGCTCGACCGCTACTACGTGCTGATGCACCAGGGCGACGCGCACTCGCACAAGGATCCCGGCACGCAGGTGTGGGCGTACGACCTGAAGACGAAGCAGCGCATCGCGCGCTGGGATCTCGCGCAGCAGAAGGTCGAGCCGCTCGTGTCGATCCAGGTGAGCGACGACGATGCGCCGCTGCTTTACGGGCTGACGGCGGCGTCCGATCTCGTCGTGATCGACGCGCGCAGCGGCAAGCTGCAGCACGTCGAGAAGCAGATCGGCAACACGTCGACGCTGCTCGTCAACCCGTGAGGCCGCGATGACGATCGATCCCGTACTCGCCACCAGCGCGCAGGCCGGCGCAGCCGCCGTCGTGCTGCTCGGCGCGATTGCGAAGCTGCGCGCGCCGGTTGCGTTCCGTGACGCGGTGGCCGGCTACCGGCTGTTGCCGGACGCACTCGTCGCGCCGGCCGCGCTCGCGATCCCGCTTGTCGAAGCGCTCGGCGCCGCCGCGCTGCTGTTCCCCGCTACGCGTACGGCCGCCGCGATCGGCCTGATCGCGCTGCTGATCGCGTTCGCTGCCGCGCTCGCCGCCAACATCCTGCGCGGCCGCACCGACATCGACTGCGGCTGCACCGGGCTTGCCGGCGTCCGCGCCGTGCCGGGCGCCGCTGCGTCGGGCGACGGCACGCCGCGTCGCATCGGCTGGCTGCACGTCGCACGTGTGCTGCTGCTCGTCGCGCTGGTCGCGACGGCACTGCTCGCACCCGACACACGTGCCGTCGTGTGGTTCGACTATCTGACGCTGTTCTTTTCCGTACCGCTGATCGTCTGCGCGCTGCTCACCGTCGACGTGCTGCTCGCCAACGTACCGCGCCTGACCGCTATGAGGAATTCATGATGCAAACCGCTCTTGCCGTTTCCACCGCCCTGCTGTGGGTTGCCGTCGTCGCGCTCGGCGCGATCTGTCTCGCGCTCGTCCGTCAGATCGGCATCTTGTACGAACGGATCATGCCGGCCGGCGCACTGATGATCGACAAGGGGCCGGCCGTCGGTGCAATCGCGCCGACGTTCGAGCTGACCGACATTCGCGGCACGCGCGTGAAGATCGGCGGCATCGACACGGCAGGCCGCTCGACGCTGCTGTTCTTCCTGTCGCCGACCTGCCCGGTGTGCAAGAAGCTGCTGCCGCTGCTGCCGTCGCTGCAGGCGAGCGAAACGACGCCGGTCGACATCGTGCTCGCCAGCGACGGCGATCGCGACGAGCATGCGCGCTTCGCGCAGAAGCACGACCTCTCACGCTTCCCGTACGTGCTGTCGCAGGAGCTCGGCCTCGCCTATCAGATCGGCAAGCTGCCCTACGCGGTGCTGCTCGACGAAACGGGCACGGTGCGCGCGAAGGGGCTCGTCAATACGCGCGAGCATCTGGAGAGCCTGTTCGAAGCGAAGGAGCGCGGCGTCGCATCGCTGCAGCAGTTCGTGCACGGCGATCGCGATCGTCACGGCCACGAAGCGCACGCGCAGCACGCGTGAGCGACCGGACCTTTTTCAACGTCACGGGAGAACAACGAGATGGGGCTGTTTGATTCATGGTTCGAGCGCTCCGCGCGCGGCGTCGCGCAGCACAGCTCGCGGCGCAGCACGATGGCGAAGCTCGGCAAGGTGCTCGTCGGATCCGCGATGCTGCCGCTGTTGCCCGTCGATCGCACCGCGTATGCGGGCGATGCGGCGTCCGGCGCGTCGAGTGCCGGCGGCGCGGCCGCCTCGGGCACGAGCGACGATCCGACGAGCTGCGACTACTGGAAATACTGCGCGATCGACGGGTGGCTCTGCAGCTGCTGCGGCGGTACGTCGAGCAGCTGCCCGCCCGGCACGACGCCGTCGCCGATCACGTGGATCGGCACCTGCCGCAATCCGCACGACGGGTCGGACTACATCGTGTCGTACAACGACTGCTGCGGGAAAACCTCGTGCGGCAAGTGCTTCTGCAACCGGAACGAGCGCGAGAAGCCGCTCTACAAGCTGTCTCTAAACAACGACATCAACTGGTGCATGGCGAACGGCAACTCGAACTATCACTGTTCGGTTTCGGTCCTGCTGGGAGCGGCAAAGCAATGAAGGCGATCGATGCAAGCAAGTGGGGGGCCGCATGCGTGGCGGCGGCCGTCGCATTCGCGTGGCCCGGTGCGGCCGGCGCGCAGCAGGCCGTGCACTACCCGGCGGGCAAGAGCCTGTTCGATGCGCAATGCGCGGTGTGTCATCAGGCGGGCGGCAAGGGGCAGGACGGCCTCGCGCCGCCGCTGACCGACTATCCGGGCAAGTACGCGACGGTCGAGCAGGGTCGCGCGCAGCTCGTCGCGACGCTGCTGCACGGCATGTTCGGCGAGATCGCGGTGCGCGACAAACACTACAACTTCAAGATGCCGTCGTTTGCGAGTGCGAGCGATGACGATATCGCGCACGTGCTGAACTACATCGTGTTCGATCTCGGCGTGCAGCACGGCGATGCGAAGCCGTTCACCGCGGCCGAGATTCGCGCGGGGCGCGCGAAGGAGATGGACGGCGCGGCCGTGCACGCCCAGCGCGCGGCGGTGACGAAGGGGCTCGGGCTGTGACTGCCGCGCGTGCACGGGGCTGCCACGGCGCAGTGCGTCGCGTCGGCAGGCGCGTCGCCGCACGGTGGCTGTCTGCCGCCGCCGCGTGTGCGATGGCGGCACACGCATGGGCCGGCGACGTTGCCGATGCCGCGCGCGCGCGGCAGCACTGGGTGCTCAACTGCATGGGCTGCCATACGGCGACGGGCGGCGGCATTCCCGGCAAGGTGCCGCCGCTCGCGAATTCGCTCGGCTATTTCACGCATGTGCCGGCCGGACGCGAGTACGTGATGCGCGTGCCCGGCGCATCGAATTCGGCGCTGTCCGATCAGGAACTGGCCGACGTATTGAACTGGGTGCTGACGACGATGAGTCGCGATGCGCTGCCGCGCGACTTCAAGCCCTATACGGCCGACGAAGTCGCCGCGCATCGCCGTCCCGCCTTGTCCGACGTCGCGACCGTACGCGCACGGCTCGTTCGCGCGTTGCACGAGCGCGGCATCGACGGCGTCGCCGACCGCTACTGAACCACTCACGGCTGTGACCGATTCCAGGAGAACCAGGATGGAGACGAACGACAACTTTGCGCTGCTCGACGCCACGCGCGCCTTCCTCGCGAAGCCGAAGCGCATGCTGATCGGCGGCGAGTGGAGCGACGCCGCGTCGGGCCGCACGATCGAGGTCGTCAATCCGGCCGACGGCAGCACGCTCGCGCGCGTGCCCGAAGCGGACGAGCACGACGTGCAGCGCGCGGTCGCGGCCGCGCGCCGCGCCTTCGATACGGGCCCGTGGCGTGCCGCGAAGACGACCGACCGCGAGCGTTTGCTGCTGACGCTGGCCGACCTCATCGACGCGAACGCGCGCGAACTCGCCGAGATCGAATCGCTCGACAACGGCAAATCGGTGAGCGTCGCGCAAGGGCTCGACGTCGCGATGGCCGCGCAGTGCTTTCGCTACATGGCCGGCTGGGCAACCAAGATCGAGGGGAGCGTGATCGACGCCGGCATGCCGTATCTGCCGGGCAGCGAGACGTTCACTTATACGCGCAAGGAGCCGGTCGGTGTGGTCGGCGCGATCATTCCGTGGAATTTTCCGTTGCTGATGGCCGCCTGGAAGCTTGCGCCCGCACTCGCGACCGGCTGCACGGTCGTGCTGAAGCCGGCCGAAGATACGCCGCTGACCGCATTGCGGCTCGGCGAACTGATCGGCGACGCCGGCTTTCCGGACGGCGTCGTCAACATCGTGACCGGCTACGGGCATACGGCCGGCGCGGCGCTGTCGCGCGATCCGCGTATCGACAAGATCGCGTTCACCGGTTCGACGCAGACCGGCAAGGCGATCGGCCACGCGGCGCTCGACAACATGACGCGCATGTCGCTCGAGCTGGGCGGCAAGTCGCCGGTCATCGTGCTGGCCGACGTCGACAAGGCGGCCGAGGGCATCGCGAATGCGATCTTCTTCAACCAGGGGCAGGTCTGCACGGCCGGCTCGCGCGCCTACGTCCATACGAAGGTATTCGACCGCGTGATGGAGCGCGTCGCGCAGATTGCCGCCGGTCTGAAGATCGGGCCCGGCATGGATCCGGCGACGCAGATCGGGCCGCTCGTGTCGGCAAAGCAGCGTGCGCGCGTGTGCGACTACATCGCGTCCGGCTTCGAGGAAGGCGCACGCGCGATCGCGGGCGGACGCGCGCGCGACGGCGCGGGTTTCTTCGTCGAGCCGACCGTGCTCGTCGACACGACGCATGCGATGCGCGTCGTGCGCGAGGAGATCTTCGGGCCGGTGCTCGTCGCGATGCCGTTCGACGACATCGATACGGCCGTGCGGCTCGCGAACGATACGCCGTACGGGCTCGGCGCGAGCATCTGGTCGAACGATCTGTCGGCCGTGCACAAGCTCGTGCCGCGCATCGCGGCGGGCACCGTGTGGGTGAACTGCCATTCGCTGCTCGACAACGCGATGCCGTTCGGCGGGATGAAGCAGTCGGGCTTCGGCCGCGAACTCGGGCGCGCGGTCATCGACCAGTACACGGAAACGAAGTCGGTGATGATGAACTACGCGTGAGCGCTGCGGCACGCGCGCGCGTGCCCGCTCGCTTCAGCAGTGCGCCGCGCGACGCCAGGCCGATGCATGCGCGGTCCGTCGCGCGCGACACCAACGCGATCGATCAGGGGGATGACCGATGAACAGTCTGACGACGCCGCGCCGGATCGTGGCGGCGGTGGCGGCGCTCGCCGTCGCGCAGGGCGTGCAGGCATCGAGCAGCGTCACGCTGTATGGCGACGTCGATGCCGGCATCACGTACACGAACGATCAGCAGACGACGAGCGCCGACGGCAGCGTGCGCGGCGGCCGCGCCGTGCAGCTCGGCGGCGGCAATCTCGCGCCGTCGCGCCTCGGCTTGACGGGCAGCGAGGACATCGGCGGCGGCACGGCCGTGACGTTCAAGCTCGAGAACAGCTTCTGGACCGGCAGCGGCAGCCTGCTGCAGGCCGGTACGCTGTTCAACCAGAACGCGTGGGTCGGCTTGACGAACGAACGCTACGGCACGCTCACCGTCGGCCGCCAGTTCGACTCGTACACGACGACGCTCGCGCCGTACGCATCGAGCATTCCGTGGGCGACGCTGTACGGCTCGCATATCGGCGACGTCGACAACCTGAACGCGGCGCTCAACCTGAACAGCGCGATTCAGTACGCGAGCCCGACCTTCGCGGGTTTCTCGTTCAGCGGCACGTTCTCGTTCGGCGGCGTGGCCGGCGACTTCTCGCGGCAGCGCGGCTGGGCCCTGGCCGCGAGCTACAACCGTGCGCCGCTCTCGTTCGGCGTGGGCGTGCTCGATCTGAACCGGCCGCTCGACGCGGCGCTCGGCGGCGCGAGCGGCTATATCGGCGATTTCGCGTGCTCGAATCCGGCCGCGATGTATTGCACGCTGCAGAACGCGCGATCGTTGACGGCGATCGGCGCGGGCGGTGCGTACACGATCGGGCCGCTGACGCTCGGCCTCGTCTACACGCATACGACGCTCGACGACAGCCGGTACTTTGCCGATGCCGCGCATCCGCACGGCGCCGACGCACGCTTCGACATCGTCGAGGTGAATGCGGCGTTTGCGGTGTCGCCGGCGCTGACACTCGGTGCCGCATACATCTACAACGCGATGAAGATTGACGCGAGCGGCTCGCCGACCCTCCATCAGATCAATCTCGGCGCGACCTACAACCTCTCGAAGCGCACGGCGCTTTATGCGGTCGGTTTCTTCCAGCAGGCCGCGGGGCACGGCATCGGTCGCGATCCGGCGACGGGCGCGCCGGCCAACTATGCGCAGATTCCGAACCTGCCGAATGCGAACGGCAACCGGCAACTGGCGTTGACGATGGGCGTGCGGCACAACTTCTGAGCAGTCGCGCCGCACACCGCACGCCGCGCTCGCGGCATGCCGGCGGCGGTCCCCGACCGTCTTCGCCCTGCCGCTTCGCGCACCGCGCAGGCGCGCGGCGCCGCAACCCGACACGGACCGCCCGCCGCAAATCGCCCGACGCCGCATCCAAACAAACCCGCATCCGCGGAAACCACGCGCAAACCGCCGTGCGGCAAGCATCGGGCGCAACATAGTGGTTTCCACTCATAGTCGCAGCCAGTCAAGAATAGGTCGCCGCCGGGCTTCTCGCCGCCAATATGGCTCGTTACTTTTGAGTCCACCATGCAGGCCGGGACGCAATCCTGCGCACCCGCGGCCCATCGGTTGAACCGGGAGAGACCATGAAGTCGACGAAGATCGCCGCGCTGGCCGCGGTCATGCTGACGACAGGCGCATTCATGCAGGCGGCGCACGCGGATGCGGATGCCGCCTCCTGCCGCAACGTCCGCTTTGCCGATATCGGCTGGACCGATATCACGTCCACGACGGCGCTCGCGTCGACCGTCTTCGAAGCGCTCGGCTACAAGCCGACGACGACGATCTCTTCCGTGCCGATCTCGTTCGCAGGCCTGAAGAGCAAGCAGCTCGACGTGTCGCTCGGCTACTGGTGGCCCGTGCAGCAGAAGCAGCTGCAGCCGTTCCTCGACAGCAAGTCGATCAACGTCATCGAACCGCCGAACCTGTCCGGCGCGAAGGCGACGCTCGCGGTGCCGAGCTACGAATATCAGGCGGGCCTCAAGACGTTCGACGACATCGCGAAGCACCGCGCGGAACTCGACGGCAAGATCTACGGGATCGAACCGGGCAGCAGCGCGAACGCGACGATCCAGAAGATGATCGACACGAACCAGTACGGGCTCGGCGGGTTCAAGCTCGTCGAGTCGAGCGAGGCGGGCATGCTCGTGACGGTCGAACGTGCGATCCGCGAGAAGAAGTGGGTCGTGTTCCTCGGCTGGGAACCGCACCCGATGAACATCCAGATCAGCATGAACTATCTGTCGGGCGGCGACGCGGCGTTCGGGCCGAACTACGGCGAAGCGCGCGTCTACACGCTGACCGCGCCCGACTTCCTGACGCGCTGCCCGAACGCCGGCAAGCTCGTGACGAACCTGCGCTTCACGACGCAGCTCGAGAACCAGCTGATGCAGGCCGTGATGAACAAGACGAAGCCTGCCGACGCCGCGAAGGCGTATCTGAAGAAGAATCCGCAGGTGCTCGATCCGTGGCTCGCGGGCGTGAAGACGTTCGACGGCAAGGACGGCCTGCCCGCGGTGAAGGCGTATCTCGGCCTGTGACGGCCGGCGCGCGCGCCGCGCGCAACGATTTCCGCGCAATGCGACACAACCCGTTTCAAGCGAGGCATACAGCATGAACCATGAAGTCATCGTCACCTGCGCGGTCACCGGCGCAGGCGACACGGTCGGCAAACACCCGGCGATTCCGGTCACGCCGAAGGAGATCGCGGCCGCCGCGATCGAGGCCGCGAAGGCCGGCGCGACGGTCGCGCACTGCCACGTGCGCGATCCGCAAACGGGCCGCGGCAGCCGCGACCCGAACCTGTATCGCGAAGTGGTCGACCGGATCCGCTCGGCCGACGTCGACGTGATCATCAACCTGACGGCCGGCATGGGCGGCGATCTCGAGATCGGCCCCGGCGAGGATCCGATGCGCTTCGGCAAGGGCACCGATCTGGTCGGCGGGCTCACGCGGCTCGTGCACGTCGAGGAGCTGCTGCCCGAGATCTGCACGCTCGACTGCGGCACGCTCAATTTCGGCGACGGCGACTACATCTACGTGTCGACGCCCGCGCAGCTGCGCGCCGGCGCGAAACGGATCCAGGAACTCGGCGTGAAGCCGGAACTGGAAATCTTCGACACGGGCCATCTCTGGTTCGCGAAGCAGCTGCTGAAGGAAGGGCTGCTCGACGATCCGCCGCTGTTCCAGCTGTGTCTCGGCATTCCGTGGGGCGCGCCGGCCGACACCGGCACGATGAAGGCGATGGTCGACAACCTGCCGCCGGGTGCGCATTGGGCCGGCTTCGGCATCGGCCGCATGCAGATGCCGATGGTCGCGCAGGCGATGCTGCTCGGCGGGCACGTGCGCGTCGGCCTCGAAGACAACCTGTGGCTCGACCGCGGCGTTCACGCGAGCAACGGCACGCTCGTCGAGCGCGCACGCGAAATCGTCGAGCGGCTCGGCGGACGCGTGCTGACGCCGGCCGAAGGCCGCCGCAAGCTCGGGCTGCCGCCGCGCGGCGAACGTCCGCTCGAGCGCCGCGCGATCGCCGAATTTGCATGAGCGCGCTGAACGACCGATATGACATGGCGGCGCGCACGATGCGCGCGCGCCGTCCGATTTCTCTCGAATTGAAGGATGCGTTGACATGGCAGTGATAACCGACATCAAGACGTTCGCCGCCATCGGCACCGGCGTGATCGGCAGCGGATGGATCGCCCGCGCGCTCGCGCACGGTCTCGACGTGGTGGTATGGGATCCGGCGCCGGGCGCGGAAGCGCGGCTGCGGGCGAACGTCGCGAACGCGTGGCCCGCGCTCGAACGCGTCGGTCTTGCAGCGGGCGCCGATCCCGCGCGGCTGCGTTTCGAGTCGACGATCGAAGCTTGCGTCGCCGACGCCGACTTCATCCAGGAAAGCGCGCCCGAGCGCGAAGCGCTGAAGCTCGAACTGCACGAGCAGATCAGCCGCGCGGCGAAGCCCGACGCGATCATCGCATCGTCGACGTCGGGACTGCTGCCGACCGATTTCTATGCGCGCGCGACGCATCCGGAGCGCTGCGTGGTCGGCCATCCGTTCAATCCCGTGTATCTGCTGCCGCTCGTCGAAGTGCTCGGCGGCGCGCGCACGTCGCCCGAAGCGGTCGAGGCCGCGATGGCGATCTATCGGAAGCTCGGCATGCGGCCGCTGCACGTGCGCAAGGAAGTGCCGGGCTTCATCGCGGACCGGCTGCTCGAAGCGCTGTGGCGCGAGGCGCTACATCTCGTCAACGAAGGCGTCGCGACGACCGGCGAAATCGACGACGCGATCCGCTTCGGTGCAGGCATCCGCTGGTCCTTCATGGGGACGTTCCTGACCTACACGCTCGCCGGCGGCGACGCGGGCATGCGACACTTCATGCAGCAGTTCGGCCCCGCGCTCGAACTGCCGTGGACGAAGCTCGTCGCGCCGACGCTGACCGACGAACTGATCGATCGCGTCGTCGACGGCACGAGCGAGCAGCAGGGCAAGCGCAGCATCAAGGAACTCGAACGCTATCGCGACGAGTGCATTACCGAGGTGCTGAAGGCGATCGCCGCGGTGAAGGCGCGGCATGGGATGCGATTCGAGGACTGAACGAACATGACCGGCGATACCCCGCTGACGCTCTACCGCGACGTCGTGCGGCCCGAGTGGGTCGACTACAACGGCCATTTGCGCGACGCGTTCTATCTGCTGATCTTCAGCTTCGCGACCGATGCGCTGCTGGACCGCATCGGGCTCGACGACGCGGCGCGTCGCGAGCGCGGCCGCTCGGTCTATACGCTCGAAGCGCACGTCAACTATCTGCAGGAGATCAAGGAAGGCACGCGCGTGCGCGTCGATGCGCGCGTGCTCGCGCACGACGCGAAGCGGCTGCATCTGTATCTCGAGCTGTTCGCGGACGGGCACGACGGTGCGGTGTCGGCGAGCGAGCAGATGCTGCTGCACGTCGATACGCGCGGCGGCGCGAAATCGGCGCCGTTCGACGACGACGTCGCCGCGCGTGTGGCCGAGCTTCACGCGTTGCAGCGCGATTGCGCGGCGCCCGCGTATGCGGGCCGGGTGATCGCGCTGCCGCCGCGCCGCTAACGTACGCGGGTCACGCGATGCTCGAAGCGGAAATCGCGGCGTTCGTCGCGGCGGTCGACGCTTGGTATCCGCCGGGCGCGGCCGCGTGCCCGCCCGACGAGCAGCGTCGCCTGTACGACCGCTTCGCGGCCGCGTGGACGCCCGCGACGCTGCCGGCCGGCGTCGCACGGCAGGACGCGGTATGGCACGCGCCGCACGGCCAGGCGATCGCGCTGCGGCGCTACGCGCCGTCGCACGGCGCGCCGCGCGGCACGGTGCTGTTTTTTCATGGCGGCGGGTTCGTCGTCGGCTCGCTCGACAGTCATCAGCTGATCACCGCGCGGCTCGCGGCCGATACGGGCCTCGCGGTGATCGCGGTCGACTACCGGCTCGCGCCCGAGCATCGTGCGCCGGCCGCGCTCGAGGATTGCGCGGCCGTCGCGCGCGCGGCACGCGATGCGCGCCTGCCGTTCGGCCGGTGCACGGCCCCGCTGACGCTCGCCGGCGACAGCGCGGGCGGCAATCTCGCGGCGGCCGTCGCGACGGTGCTGCGCGATGCGGACGCGCGCGGCATCGAGGGCATCGACGGCGTCGCGCTCGTCTATCCGATGCTCGGCTTCGAACCGCAATCGCCGGCGCGCGAGACGGAAGCGCATGCGCCGATGCTGACGCTCGATGACGTGCATCGCTATCGCGCGTGGTACTGGGGCGAACGCGAGGCAACGGCGCGCACCGGCGATCGTTCGTCGCACGCGGATCCGCTGCTGCGCGCATCGCTGCCGCTGGAGGCCGCGCGTTTCGACGGACTGCCGCCGGTGCTCGCGATCGGCGCCGAGCACGATCCGCTGCGCGACGATGCGCGCGCGTACGTCGAACGGATTCGCGCGGCCGGCGGCCGTGCGCGCTACTGGATGGGCGAGGGGCTCGTGCACGGCTGCTGGCGCGCGCTGGCGACGAGTCCGCAGGCGGCGCGCCTGCACCGCATGGTCGGCGCGTTCCTGCTCGCGCCCGATACCTAGCGGGCCGGCCGCGCGGCTCGCGTGCCGCAGACGAAAAAGCGCCCGGACGCGATGCGCCCGGGCGAAGCCACCCGTTGCCGGGCGGCGGAGGTATGCGGTGCTTCGCAAAAAAAGACGAGCCCGCATGACGGGCTCGTCCGGATACAGCTTCATCGCGCAACGCGCGGCGCCCGCTCGGGGCGCTTCGGCTTACTGGCCGAAGAAGATCGAATCGCGTGCGTTCGACGTCGCGGCAGCGGGCGCGCCCGAGTGGACGACCGGCGCCGGCTGTGCGCCGTAGCCGCTTGCGTCGGCGCCATGCACGCGTGCTTCGGCGGCCTGGATGTCGTTCGGGTAGTACGGGCTTGCCAGACCGGGCTTGTAGCCGGCCTTTTCGAGCTGAACCAGTTCGTTGCGCACTTGCGCACGCGTCACGGTGCTTTGGGCGAACGTGCTGAACGAAGCGGACAGGGCGGCAGCGGCAGCAGCGGCGATAACGAGCGATTTCATGATGACCTCCGGTGTTTTATTCGGTTCGCTCGCGACACCATGTCTCGAGCGATTGACTCCATGGTAGTGACCGGCGGCCTCAGGGTAAACGCTGATTTTGACGATAAATTGTTTCCTGGGTCGTAACAGTCGGCGCAAGAATCAATCTTTCATTCGCCTTTCTTTGCAACTTGCGCAATAAGTATGAAGAAAAGCGCGCGGCGGCCGTGGCATGCCGGCATGGCGCGACTGCGATGCCGGTGCGCGACGAAGCGCGTTACTTGCCGCTCGACAGCCCGAGCACTTCGGCGGCCGAGATCATCGCGCCGGCATTCGCGGGCGCCGGACGCTCGGCGGGGCGGAACACTTCGTCGCCGCGGTGGATCACCTGGCGCGACAGCGCGCAGGTGCCGGTGCGCTGCGCGAAGCGGCGGCGCCAGCGTTGCTCGCCGTAGTGGCAGCGGCCGGGTTCGACCCAGCGGACGACGAGCAGCGTATCGGACTGTTCGAGGATTTCGACGTGGACGTCGGCGGGATCGAGCGCAGGCAAAGATTTGGAAGCCTTCATTGTGCCGTTTCCTAAAGCTCGTGCGGTGTGCGCCGGGCAACAGGTCTCAGTGCCCGATGGCGTTTCCGTTAGGGGTTTCCATGAGTGGTGCGGTAAATGTAAGCGTCTGTGACGTGAAAAAACATCCTGTCTGGATTGAATTACCTTTTGCCGATTCAGAAACAATCCACGCTTATTTTCTTGCGCACGCGCGCACAAAAACGCCCCGGACGCGAACGTCCGAGGCGGCAAAACGGGCCCGCGCAACCGTGTCTGCTCGCCCAGTCACGGGGTGCGCCGCCGGGGGACGGAGACGCCCGCAGGGATCGGCGGCGGGCGCTGGCGACGCACCGCGCGGCCCGGTCTTCGGATGATCGCGCGCGCGGCCCGTTGAGACCCTGACGCGAAGATGACGATTCGGTCAGTTTCGACGAAAGGGCCCGCGACGCGGCGTGCGGCGACGGCCTGAAAGCCGCGCCGGTATTGGCTGTGCGGCGAACGAGGCGAACCTGCCGCCGTGCCGGAGAGGGCAGCATCGCGGCGCAGCCGCGCGATCCGTTCGCTCGGGAAAACACTGAATTGCCGGCCCGTGACAAACGCGGGATCGCTTCCTATGATTGGTTGGACCTTTGGTCCATTGCGCCAATGTACGGCGGTCTGCGGGCGTTGGCGACGTCATCGGAGAGCGGCTCATGAGATTGCAGGGCAAACGCGCGCTGGTCACGGCCGCCGGTCAGGGCATCGGCCGCGCGACCGCGCTGCGCTTCGCGCGCGAAGGCGCCGACGTACTGGCGACGGACATCGACGAAGCCGCGCTCGCGCGGCTCGCGGCCGACGCCGACGCGGCCGGCACGCGTGTGACCACGCGCGGGCTCGACGTGACCGACGCGACGGCGATCGCGGCGCTGGCGGCAGCCGAACCTGCGTTCGACGTGCTGTTCAACTGCGCGGGCTACGTCCATCACGGCTCGATCCTCGACTGCGACGACGCGGCATGGACCTTCTCGTGGCAGCTGAACGTCACGTCGATGTACCGGCTCGTGCGCGCGCTGCTGCCCGCGATGATCGCGGCCGGTGGCGCGTCGATCGTCAACATGGCCTCGGCCGCGTCGAGCGTGAAGGGCGTGCCGAACCGCTTCGTCTACGGGACGACGAAGGCGGCCGTGATCGGCCTCACGAAGTCGATCGCCGCCGATTTCGTCGAGCAGCGCATTCGTTGCAACGCGATCTGCCCGGGCACGATCGAGTCGCCGTCGCTCGAGCAGCGGATCGCCGAGCTGGCGCGGGCGCGGCAGGTACCGGTCGACACCGTGCGACAGGCGTTCGTCGCGCGTCAGCCGATGGGCCGCATCGGCAGCCCGGACGAAGTCGCGGCGCTCGCGCTGTATCTGGCCTCCGACGAATCGTCGTTCACGACGGGCGCGATTCATCTGATCGACGGCGGCTGGTCCAACTGACCGTTCCCATTCTCCTTTCCTATCGACGCGACATGAAACTGCTCAGATTCGGCGACAAACATCGTGAAAAGCCGGGCTTGCTCGATGCGCACGGACAGATCCGCGATCTGTCGGGCGTGGTCGACGACATCGCCGGCGACGTGCTGCTACCGGAGTCGCTCGCGCGGCTGCGCGACATACCGCCGTCGTCGCTGCCGCTCGTCGAAGGCACGCCGCGCATCGGCGCCTGCGTGGGCCGCGTCGGCAAGTTCATCTGCATCGGGCTCAACTATTCGGATCACGCGGCCGAGTCGGGCATGGACGTGCCGAAGGAACCCGTCGTGTTCGGCAAGTGGACGAGCGCGATCTCGGGGCCGAACGACGACGTCGAGATTCCGCGCGGATCGGAGAAGACCGACTGGGAAGTCGAGCTCGGCGTCGTGATCGGCCGCGGCGGCCGCTACATCGCCGAAGCCGATGCGCTGTCGCACGTCGCCGGCTACTGCGTCGTCAACGACGTGTCGGAGCGTGAATATCAGCTCGAACGCGGCGGCACGTGGGACAAGGGCAAGGGCAACGACACGTTCGGCCCGATCGGACCGTGGCTCGTGACGGCCGACGAAGTGCCCGATCCGCATGCGCTGCGTCTGTGGCTCGAGGTCGACGGCCATCGCTATCAGAACGGCACGACCGCGACGATGGTGTTTCGCGTGCCCTACCTGATCAGCTATCTGAGCCGCTTCATGAGCCTGCAGCCGGGCGACGTGATCTCGACCGGCACACCGCCCGGCGTGGGGCTCGGCCAGAAGCCGCCCGTTTATCTGCGTGCCGGGCAGGTGATGACGCTCGGCATCGACGGGCTGGGCGAGCAGCGCCAGCGCACGGTACAGGCCTGACCTTCTTTCGCGGACGGTTCTTCATGACGCTCATTCGATCGATACGCGTGCTCGACGTGCGCTTTCCGACCTCGCGCCAGCTCGACGGCTCCGACGCGATGAATCCCGATCCCGACTACTCGGCCGCCTACGTCGTGCTCGAAACCGACCGCGACGGGCTCGAAGGGCACGGACTCACGTTCACGATCGGGCGCGGCAACGAAATCTGCTGCGCGGCGATCGCCGCGATGCGGCATCTCGTCGTCGGCCTCGATCTCGACTGGATCCGCGAGGACATGGGCCGCTTCTGGCGGCACGTGACGTCGGACAGCCAGCTGCGCTGGATCGGCCCCGACAAGGGGGCGATCCATCTCGCGACCGGCGCGATCGTCAACGCGGTGTGGGACTTGTGGGCAAAGGTCGAAGGCAAGCCGCTCTGGCGGCTCGTCGCCGACATGAGCCCCGAGCAGCTCGTGCGTGCGATCGACTTCCGCTATTTGACCGACTGCCTGACGCCGGACGAGGCGCTCGACCTGCTGCGCCGCCAGGTGTCCGGCAAGGCCGACCGGATCGCGGTGCTCGAGCGCGAAGGCTATCCGTGCTACACGACCTCCGCGGGCTGGCTCGGCTACAGCGACGACAAGCTGCAGCGGCTCTGCCGCGAAGCGGTCGACGCGGGCTTCGATCACGTGAAGCTGAAGGTCGGCGCGAATCTCGACGACGACATTCGCCGTGTGTCGATCGCGCGCGACGTGATCGGCCCGGACCGCAAGCTGATGATCGACGCGAACCAGGTGTGGGAAGTCGGCGAAGCGATCGACTGGGTGCGTGCGCTCGCGTTCGCGCGGCCGTGGTTCATCGAGGAGCCGACGAGCCCCGACGACGTCGAAGGGCATCGCAAGATCCGCGAGGCGATCGCGCCGGTGCAGGTCGCGACCGGCGAAATGTGCCAGAACCGCGTGCTGTTCAAGCAGTTCATCGAGCGTCGCGCGATCGACGTCGTGCAGATCGACGCGTGCCGGCTCGGCGGCGTGAACGAGATTCTCGCGGTGATGCTGATGGCCGCGAAGTACGGGCTGCCCGTGTGCCCGCATGCGGGGGGCGTCGGGCTCTGCGAGTACGTGCAGCACCTCTCGATGATCGACTACGTATGCATCGCGGGCACGAAGGAGGGGCGCGTGACCGAGTACGTCGATCATCTGCACGAGCATTTCGTCGAGCCGTGCGTCGTGCGCGACGCGGCGTACCTGCCGCCGAGCGCGCCGGGCTTCTCGATCGAGATGAAGCCCGCCTCGCTCGAGCAATACCGGTTCCGCGGCTGACGCAAATGCGGCCGACAGACGGCCTGCACGGCCGCGACATGAACGACGGAGACGCGAAGTGGATCTGAATCTGCAGGACAAGGTCGTGATCGTGACGGGCGGCGGGTCGGGCATCGGCGGCGCGATCTCGATGCGGCTCGCCGAAGAACGCGCGATTCCGGTCGTGTTCGCGCGCCACGCGCCCGACGGCGCGTTCCTCGACGCGCTCGCGCAACGGCAGCCGCGCGCGACGTATCTGCCGGTCGAACTGCAGGACGATGCGCAATGCCGCGACGCGGTCGCGCAGACGATCGCGACGTTCGGACGCCTCGACGGGCTCGTGAACAACGCGGGCGTCAACGACGGCATCGGGCTCGACGCAGGGCGCGACGCGTTCGTCGCATCGCTCGAGCGCAACCTGATCCACTACTACGCGATGGCGCATTACTGCGTGCCGCATCTGAAGGCGACGCGCGGCGCGATCGTCAACATCTCGTCGAAGACGGCCGTGACCGGGCAGGGCAATACGAGCGGCTATTGCGCGTCGAAGGGCGCGCAGCTCGCGCTGACGCGCGAATGGGCGGTCGCGCTGCGCGAGCACGGCGTGCGCGTGAACGCCGTGATTCCGGCCGAGGTCATGACGCCGCTCTATCGGAACTGGATCGCGACGTTCGAGGATCCCGAGGCGAAGCTCGCCGAGATCGCGGCGAAGGTGCCGCTCGGCAAGCGCTTCACGACACCCGACGAGATCGCCGATACGGCCGTGTTCCTGCTGTCGCCGCGCGCGTCGCACACGACGGGCGAATGGCTGTTCGTCGACGGCGGCTATACGCATCTCGATCGTGCGCTCGTCTGAACGCGACGGATAGGCCTCATGCAACCCGATCCGAACGCCGAAGCCGCCGCGCCGCTGATCGCGCTGCGCGGCATCTGCAAGCGCTTTCCCGGCGTGCAGGCGCTCGACGATTGCCGCTTCGAGCTGTACGCCGGTGAAGTGCACGCGCTGATGGGCGAGAACGGCGCCGGCAAGTCGACGCTGATGAAGATCCTCGCGGGCGTCTACCCGAAGGATGCCGGCGAGATCCTGATGGAGGGCCGCGAAGTCGACATCGCCGATCCGCGTGCCGCGCAGGCGCACGGCATCGCGATCATCCATCAGGAACTGAACCTGATGAATCATCTGAGCGTTGCGCAGAACATCTTCATCGGCCGCGAGCCGCGCGGGCGCCTGCGCGTGTTCGTCGACGAGGACAAGCTGAATCGCGACGCGGCCGCGATCTTCGCGCGCATGCGCCTCGATCTCGACCCGCGCACGCGGGTCGGCCGGCTGACGGTCGCGAAGCAGCAGATGGTCGAGATCGCGAAGGCGCTGTCGTTCGATTCGCGCGTGCTGATCATGGACGAGCCGACCGCCGCGCTGAACGACGCCGAGATCGCCGAGTTGTTCCGCATCATCCGCGAGCTGCGCGCGCACGGCGTCGGCATCGTCTACATCTCGCACAAGATGGACGAGCTGCGTCAGATCGCCGATCGCGTGACGGTCATGCGCGACGGCAAATACGTCGCGACGGTGTCGATGGCGCAGACCTCGACGGACGCGATCATCGCGATGATGGTCGGCCGCCAGCTCGACAGCGCGTTTCGCACGCCGCCCGATACGTCGTCGAACGCGGTCGCGCTCGACGTGCGCGGCCTCACGCGCGGCCGTGCGATTCGCGACGTCGGCTTTACCGTTCGGCGCGGCGAGATTCTCGGCTTCGCGGGGCTGATGGGGGCGGGCCGCACGGAGGTCGCGCGCGCCGTGTTCGGCGCCGATCCGGTCGACGCGGGCGAGATCCGCGTGCACGGCAAGCGCGTGACGATCCGCACGCCGGCAGACGCCGTCGCGCACGGCATCGGCTATCTGTCCGAGGACCGCAAGCACTTCGGGCTCGCGCTCGGGATGGACGTGCAGAACAACATCGCGCTGTCGAGCCTGCGCCGCTTCGTGCGCCGCGGCCTGTTCGTCGATGCGCGCGCGCTGCGCGACACCGCGCACGCATACGTGCGCCAGCTCGCGATCCGCACGCCGTCGGTCGCGCAGCCGGTGAGGCTGCTGTCCGGCGGCAACCAGCAGAAGATCGTGATCGCGAAGTGGCTGCTGCGCGACTGCGACATCCTGTTCTTCGACGAGCCAACGCGCGGCATCGACGTCGGCGCGAAAAGCGAGATCTACAAATTGCTCGACGCGCTCGCCGCGGACGGCAAGGCCATCGTGATGATCTCGTCCGAACTGCCCGAGGTGCTGCGCATGAGCCACCGGATCCTCGTGATGTGCGAAGGGCGCGTGACCGGCGAGCTGAGCGCCGCCGAGGCGACGCAGGAAAAGATCATGCAGCTCGCGACGCAGCGCGAGTCGACCGTTTTGTCGTGAGTCAGCCGTTCAGGGTCCGTCATGTCCAACGATACGCATCCCGTTCCGCCCCTTGCTTCCGGCGACGCGCCGGCCGCCGCGTCGGGCCTTCGCGCGCGCCTGTTCAATCCGGCGACGCGGCAGCGCCTGCTCGCATTCGCGAGCCTCGTGCTGCTGATCGTGTTCTTCGGCGCCGCATCGCCGAACTTCCTCGAAGTCGACAACCTCGTCGCGATCCTGCAGGCCACCGCGGTGAACGGCGTGCTGGCGGTCGCCTGCACGTACGTGATCATCACGTCGGGCATCGATCTGTCGGTCGGCACGCTGATGACGTTCTGCGCGGTGATGGCCGGCGTCGTGCTGACGAACTGGGGGATGCCGCTGCCGCTCGGGATCGCGGCCGCGCTCGGCTTCGGCGCGCTGTCGGGCTGCGTGTCCGGTTTCGTCATCGCGAAGATGAAGGTGCCGCCGTTCATCGCGACGCTCGGCATGATGATGCTGCTCAAGGGGCTGTCGCTCGTGATCTCCGGCACGCGGCCGATCTATTTCAACGACACGCCCGGCTTCACCGCGATCGCGCAGGATTCGCTGATCGGCCATCTCGTTCCGGCACTGCCGATTCCGAACGCGGTGCTGATCCTGTTCGTCGTCGCGGTCGGCGCGTCGATCGTGCTGAATCGCACGATCTTCGGCCGCTATACGTTCGCACTCGGCAGCAACGAGGAGGCGCTGCGGCTGTCCGGCGTGAACGTCGACGCGTGGAAGATCGCCGTCTATACGTTCAGTGGCGCGGTATGCGGGATCGCGGGCCTGCTGATCGCGTCGCGCCTGAACTCCGCGCAGCCGGCGCTCGGGCAGGGCTACGAGCTCGACGCGATCGCGGCGGTCGTGATCGGCGGCACGTCGCTGTCCGGCGGCGCGGGCAGTATCGCCGGCACGATCATCGGCGCGTTCATCATGAGCGTGCTGACCAACGGGCTGCGCATCATGTCGGTCGCGCAGGAATGGCAGACCGTCGTGACGGGCGTGATCATCATTCTCGCCGTCTACGTCGACATCCTGCGCCGGCGACGCCGCTGACGCACGCAGGCTGCGCATCACCGCCGGCCGGGCCGGCATTCCAGCGGATATAACCAAGGAGACGCGAAGTGATCAGGAGCAAGGTGTTGAACGCGATCGTCGGACTGACGTTCGCCGCGGGCATCGCGACCGGCGCGCACGCGCAGGAAAGCTACATCCCGCTGATCTCGAAAGGCTTCCAGCATCAGTTCTGGCAGGCCGTGAAGTCGGGCGCGATGCAGGCCGCGAACGACTACCACGTGAGGGTGACGTTCGAAGGCCCCGAAACGGAGGCAATGGTCGACAAGCAGATCGACATGCTGTCCGCCGCGATCGCGAAGAAACCGGCCGCGGTCGGCTTTGCCGCGCTCGACAGCAAGGCCGCGCTGCCGCTGCTGAAGAAGGCGCAGGCGGAGAAGATTCCGGTGATCGCATTCGACTCGGGCGTCGACAGCGACATCCCCGTGACCACCGCGACGACCAACAACAAGGCGGCCGCCGCGCTCGCCGCCGACAAGCTCGCCGCGCTGATCGGCGACGAAGGCCAGGTCGCCGTGGTCGCGCACGATCAGACGAGCCGCACCGGCATCGATCGACGCGACGGTTTTCTCGACCGGATGAAGGCTGCGCATCCGAAGGTGCAGGTCGTCACCGTGCAGTACGGCGAAGGCGATCAATTGAAATCGACCGAGGTGACGAAGTCGATCCTGCAGGCCTATCCGAAGCTCAAGGGGCTGTTCGGCACCAACGAAGGCTCGGCGATCGGCGTCGTCAACGGCGTGCGCGAGATGAAGCGCAAGGTCGTGATCGTCGGCTACGATTCGGGCAAGCAGCAGAAGGACGCGATCCGCAGCGGGCTGATGGCCGGCGCGATCACGCAGAACCCGATCGGCATCGGCTACAAGACCGTCGAGGCGGCCGTGAAGGCGATCAAGGGCGAGAAGCTGCCGAAGGTCATCGATACCGGCTTCTACTGGTACGACAAGACCAACATCGACGACCCGAAGATCAAGGCGGTACTGTACGACTGAACGTTGCGGGCGACGTCGCACGCGCGGTCGCGCACGCGTGCGGCCGCGCCGAACGACGGCATACGAGGACATCATGGGCGCATTGCGTATCGATTCCCATCAGCACTTCTGGCGCTATCGGGCCGCCGACTATCCGTGGATCGGTGCCGGGATGGGCGTGCTCGCGCGCGACTATCTGCCGGACGCGCTGCACCCGCTGATGCATGCGCAGGCGCTCGGCGCGTCGATCGCCGTGCAGGCGCGCGCGGGCCGCGACGAAACCGCGTTCCTGCTCGACCTCGCGCGCGACGAGGCGCGTATCGCGGCGGTGGTCGGCTGGGAGGACTTGCGCGCGCCGCAACTGGCCGAGCGCGTCGCCGAGTGGCGCGGCACGAAGTTGCGCGGGTTTCGCCATCAGCTGCAGGACGAAGCCGACGTGCGCGCGTTCGTCGACGATGCCGATTTCGCGCGCGGCGTCGCGTGGCTGCAGGCGAACGGCTACGTGTACGACGTGCTCGTGTTCGAACGCCAGCTGCCGGACATGCAGGCGTTCTGCGCGCGGCACGACGCACACTGGCTCGTGCTCGACCACGCGGGCAAGCCGGCACTCGCCGAATTCGACCGCGACGATACGGCGCTCGCGCGCTGGCGTGCCGCGTTGCGCGAACTGGCCGCGCTGCCGCACGTCGTGTGCAAGCTGTCGGGCCTCGTGACCGAGGCCGACTGGCGGCGCGGACTGCGCGCGTCGGACATCCGGCACATCGAGCAGTGTCTCGATGCGGCGCTCGACGCGTTCGGCCCGCAGCGGCTGATGTTCGGATCGGACTGGCCCGTGTGCCTGCTGGCCGCGTCGTACGACGAAGTCGCGTCGCTCGTCGAGCGATGGGCCGAGTCGCGGCTGTCGGCGGCCGAGCGCAGCGCGCTGTGGGGCGGGACGGCCGCGCGCTGCTATGCGCTGCCGGAACCGTCCGGCGCGCGCCTATAAAATACGCGCGCACGATTCGCCCGCTTCGCCGGCCCGTTCGTCACGCAACCGATTTTCCGCATCGACGTATGTCCATCCAGCCGATTCAGAACCGCCGCCTTTACCAGCAGATCGCCGACCGGCTCACCGCGATGATCGAGTCCGGCGATTTTCCGCCGGGCAGCTATCTGCCGCCGGAGCGCGAGCTGGCCGAGCAGTTCGGCGTGTCGCGCACGTCGGTGCGCGAGGCGCTGATCGCGCTCGAAGTGGGTGGGCGCGTCAGCGTGCGCGTCGGCGACGGCGTGAAGGTGCGCCATCCGGAGGCCGCGACGGCACCGCCGCCTGCCGCCGCCGCGAAGACCGCGCCGCTTGCGGTCGTCGAGATCGATCCCGAACTGGGGATCGCGCTCGATCTCGATACCGAAATCCCGCCGTTCGCGCTGCTGCAGGCACGCCGCCTGATCGAGCCCGAAGCCGCGTCGCTCGCCGCGAAGCATGCCTCGGACGCGCAGATCGAGGCGATCGGCGCCGCGTTCGAGCGCAATCAGGCGGACAATCGCAGCGGCTCGGTCACGCATCCGGGCGACCGGCTGTTTCATATCCGCATCGCCGAGGCGAGCGACAACGCAGCCTACGCGCTGATGGTCAAGCAGCTGCTCGCGCATAAATACGATCCGATGTTTCAGCGATTGCAGTCGCTGTACATGCCGCACGACATGCCGCATCGGTCGGAACTCGAACATCGCGCGATCCTCGACGCGATCCGCGCGCGCGACCCCGAGGCCGCGCGCCGCGCGATGGCCGAGCATCTGAACGAGGTGATCCGGATCTTCGGGCGCGCGCTCGACTGACGCGCGGTGCGCGTGCGTGCGCCGCGTCAGAAGCGATCGGCGCGATACGGCGCCGGATCGGTGAACGGCGTGTCGCCCGTCATCATTTCCGCGAGCAGCCGGCCCGTGACGGGGCCGAGCGTCAGCCCGTGGTGGTTGTGGCCGAATGCGAACCACATGCCGCGATGCGCGGGCGCCGGGCCGATCACGGGCCGCATGTCGGGCGTGCAGGGCCGGAAGCCGAGCCACGGCTGCGGATCGAGCCGTTCGCCGAAGCCGAACACCGGCCGCGCGATGCGCTCCGCGCGTTCGAGCTGCACGCCGGTCGGCGGCACGCGGCGGCGGGCGATCTCGACGCCGGTCGTCAGCCGCAGCCCGCGCCGCATCGGCGCGATCACGTAACCGTATTCGCGATCGACGATCGGCGCCGACGGCACGCCGCGCGCGGACGGCGCGTAGTGCATGTGATAGCCGCGCTTCTCGCGCAGCGGAATGCGGTAGCCAAACTTCGCGAACACCGTGTCGGACCACGGGCCGAGCGCGACGACGACGGCCGGCGCGGCGACCGTGCCGTGTTCCGTCGCGACCGCCCAGCCCGGCGAGCGTGCGGAGAGGCTTGCGGCGTCGCCCGACAGTAGCGTGCCGCCGCCTTGCTCGAACAGTCGCGCATACGCTTTGACCAGGGCGGACGGATCGACGACGCTTTTCGGGTCGCGCCAGTGCAGCGCACCGCAGAAGCCCGGCGCGAGGCTCGGCTCCTGCGCGAGCAGTGCCGCCGCGTCGAGCGGCGTGACGCCGAGCCCGTGGCGGCGCGCGGTGAGCTGCGCCTCGGCCGCGCCGCGCTCGAATGCGGCCGGCGTGCGGAACGCTTCCATCCAGCCGCTCGCGCGCACGAGCTCGCCCGCGCCGGAGCGGGCGATCAGCGCGTCGTGTTCGACGATGCAGCGCTCGATCAGCGGCAGCATGTCGCGTGCGGCAGCTGCGTGACGCTGCGGCGCCGACTCCCACCAGAAGCGCGCGAGCCACGGCGCGAAGGCGGGCAGCGATGCACTGTGCCAGTACAGGTCGGTCGATCGGTTCAGCGCATAGCGCATCAGCGTGAACGGGCTGCGCGGGAACGGATACGGTTCGACCGACGAGCGCTCGATCAGGCCCGCGTTGCCGAAGCTCGTCCCTTCGCCGGGGGCCGAACGATCGACCAATGCGACCTTGCGGCCACGGTCCTGCAGATGCAGCGCGACGGACACGCCGACGATGCCCGCGCCGAGAACGATGACGTCGAAATCCATGAACGCGTGGTAATAGACGGAAGAGGCGGTTGGCCGGCCAGCACGTGAGCGCCGTTGCGTGGCCCTGTGCCGGAATTCGTTTGAACTGCAAGCATACTCGCGAGCGGGTGCGGCACCAAGAGGCGCGGGTGGGCAGGTCGTTTGCGAAGCGGGGCGGGCGAAGGGTGTGATGGACGGCGTAGGCGACACGTCGGTCGCGCATCGCCGCGCATGGCGCGTTCTCGCGCAGCCCGAGTTGCCGTTACGCGACGCGGACGATCCCGAACTGCGCGTACCGGCGATCGACGGTCAATCGATCAGTTGCCGCACCGCATCGATCGCATCGCGGCGCAGCGCGTGCAGATCGAGGCCGGGAATCTCGCCGTCGTCGACGACGACGCGCCCGTTCACGATGCTGTATTTGACCGGCGCCGGCTCGCCGGCCGTGACGGGCGCGACAGCCGGGTCGTGAAAGCCGGCGAAGCGCGGCCCGCTGACGTCGTACAGCACGAGATCCGCGGCCTGTCCGACGTCAAGCGTGCCGACCGCGTCGAGCCCGAGCACGCGTGCGCCGCCCCGCGTGCCCCAGTGCAATACCTGTTCGACGGTCGTCGCCGACGCGCCGTGTGCCGCACGATGCACGAGCCACGCGAAGTTCGCTTCGTGCGTCATGCTGCCCGATTCGTTCGACGCGACGCCGTCGACGCCGAGCGACATCGGCACGCCGGCGGCCGCCATCCGCGGCGCGGGCGCGATGCCGCTACCGAGCCGCGCATTGCTGACGGGGCAGTGCGCGCAGCCGGTGCCCGTATCCGCGAGCAGTGCGATCTCGGTCGGCTCGAGATGGACCAGATGCGCGAACCAGACGTCGGGGCCGAGCCATTCGCGCTCGGCGACGAACTCGACGGGCAGCTGCCCGTAGCGCTCGCGGCAGAAATCGACGTAGCCCGTCGTCTCGGACAGATGCGAGTGCAACCGCAGTCCCATTCCGCGCGCCGCACGCGCGACTTCCGGCAGCAGGTCGGGCGGCAGCGAGAAGGTCGGCGTCGTCGGCGCGACGACGACGCGGCGCATCGATGCATCGCCCGCATCGTGATAGCGCGCCTTCAGCCGCTCGATGTCCGCGAGCATCTGGTCGAGCGTCTCGGGCTGCAGTGCGGTGCCCGCAAATCCCGGATGATCGCCCGCCGCCTGCAGCGCACCGCCGCGGCACAGCACGAAGCGCATGCCGAAGCCGGCCGCTTCGTCGAACAGCAGGTCGCCGGTCTCGGTGGTGCCGCCCGCGTGATACAGGTAGTGATGATCGGCGCAGGTCGTGACGCCCGACAGCAGCAGCTCGGCGAAGCCGAGCCGGGCGGCGATGCGCGCGAGCGTCGGCGTGAAGCGCGCGACGCGCGGATAGGGCACCGCCGCGAGCCATGCCTGCAGATCGGCGTTGATGCCGGCCGGCACCGCTTTCAGCAGGTTCTGGAACAGATGGTGATGCGTGTTGACCCAGCCCGGATAGACGACGCAGTCGCGCGCGTCGATCACACGCTCGCCGGGCTGCGGCGCGAGATCGGGCGCGATCGCTTCGATCCGGCCGTCGCGGACGCGCAGGTCGGCGCGGGCGAGCCGCGCGGCGGCGCCCGTGCGGCCGCTCATGATCGCGAGCGGGCGGCGAATCAGCAGGGAAGCAGACGGAAGACTCACGATTCGGTTTCCTCGTAAAGATAGGGGCAGTCGCACGCCGCCCGCGAGCCCGCGCCCGCGCGCCGCGCGCTGCAATTCAGTCGCATGGTCAGTCGCATTCGCGCGCCAACGGGCCGCCGTGCGCCGCGTCGGCGGCGACGTGCGCCGGTGCGGGGTCGGCCGCCTGCACGCCGTTCAGCAGCGCGTTCAGCACGACCGACACGATGCACGCGATGACGACGCCGCTGTGCAGGAACGGCTGCGTCCAGTCCGGCATGTGCGCGAACACTTTCGGCGCCATCACGGGGATCAGCGCGGTCGCGATCGTGAAGCCGACGATCAGCACGTTGTAGCGGTTGTTTTCGAAGTCGACCTTCGCAAGCGTTTGCACGCCGGCCGCGACGACCACGCCGAACATCGCGATGCCGGCGCCGCCGAGCGCGGCGGACGGTGTCGAGGCGACGACCGCGCCGATTTTCGGCACCAGCGCGACCACACACATCAGCACGCCGCTGACCGCGACGATCCAGCGACTGCGCACGCCGGTCAGGATCACGAGGCCGACGTTCTCCATGAACGCGATGAACGGAAACGCGGCGAAGGTGCCGGCGATCGCGCTTGCCACGCCGTTTGCGCGCAAGCCGCGCACGACGTCGTCCTCGCTGACGTGCTTCTCGACGATGTCGCCGATTGCGACGAACAGCCCCATCGACTCGACCATCTGCACGATCATCACGACGACCATCGTGAGCACCGGCACGATGGCGAACACCGGCGCGCCGAAGTGGAACGGAATCGGCACGGTAAACCACGGCGCCGCGGCGACGTTCGTGAAATTGCCCATCCCGAGCGCATAGGCGAGCAGGCTGCCGGCGACGAGCCCGATCAGCACCGACAGGTTGCGCAGGAACGCGTTCGCAAAGCGGTTGATCGCGAGGATCGAGACCGCGACGACGAGCGCGACCGCGAGAAACGACAGCTCGCCGAACTGCAGCTTCGCCGCGTCGCCGCCGCCCGCCCACTGATAGGCGACCGGAAACAGTTGCAGGCCGATCACGGTCACGATGCAGCCGGTGACGACCGGCGGGAACAGCCGCCGCAGCCGGCCGATCAGCGGCGCGGCGAGCGTCGTGACGATGCCGGCGCCGATCACTGCGCCGCACACGCCCGCGAAGCCGACGCCCGGCGTGAGGCCGATCGCGATCACGGGGCCGACGCTGCTGAATGCGACGCCCTGCAGGATCGGCAGGCGCACGCCGAGCTTCCAGATGCCGACCGTCTGCAGGATCGTCGAGATCCCCGAGCAGAACAGCGCGGTGCTGATCAGCACGGTCGTATCGGCGGGCGACATCTTCAGTGCGGATGCGACGATCAGCGGCACGGCGATCGCGCCGATATACGCGACGAGCATGTGCTGCAGGCCGAGCGTCAGCATCTGACGGCGCGGCAGTATGCGGTCGACGGGATGTGAGGCAGAGTGCATGGGCGTGTCTCCTGATGTTCGTGATCCGGCGCGCGCGGCATGCGCGCGCCCGGCGCCCCGTCAGGCCGCGACCGGCGCGGCGAGACAGGCATGGAAACGGTCGGTCAGCGCGGCGCGATCGAGATCGCGGCCGATGAAGACGATGCGCGACGCACGCGGCTCGGTGCCCCACGCCTGCGCGGCGCGCAGCTCGATCACGCCGTGTACGCCCTGCAGCACGTAGCGCTGCGCGCGGCCGTGCACCGCGAGAATCCCTTTCATCCGGAACAGGTTCGCGGTGTCGGCGTCGCGCAGCTCCGCGAGCCACGCTTCGAGCGCGTCGAGATCGACGTCGGCGTCGACTTCGATCCCGACCGACGACACGCTCGCGTCGTGTTCGTGGTCGTCGTGATCGTCGTGGCGGTCGTGGCCGGGGTGGTCGCGATGCGCGTGCGTATCGTGGCCGTCGTGCGCGTCGTGCGCCGCGTGTTCCTCGGCATGTCCGTCGGCATGCGCGTCCGTGTCGGCGTGCAGCCCGTCGCTCTCGACGAGAATCTGCGCGAATTCGTTCGCGCCGACGCCGAGAATGCGATCGAGATCGACCTGCGCGTAGCTCGACGTGACGATCTCGGCCGTCGCGTTCAGTTCGCGCAGCCGCGCGCTCAGCGATTCGACGTCGGCCGCGTCGACGAGATCGACCTTGTTGATCACGATGCGATCCGCGCAGACGATCTGGTCGACCGCCTGGTTGTCGCGGCCGTCGAGCACGAGATCGTCGAGATGCGCGCGAATGTGTTTCGCATCGACCATCGTGACGACCGCATCGAGCGCGACCTCCTTCGCGATCGGATCGTCGAGAAAGAACGTCTGCGCGACCGGATATGGATCGGCGAGGCCGCTCGTCTCGACGATGATGTGATCGAGCCGGTCGGGCCGCGCGACGAGCATCCGCACGATGCGCACCAGATCCTCGCGCACGGCGCCGACGCAGCACACGCAGCCGTTCGTCATCTCGTAGATTTCCTCGGTCGATTCCAACACGAGGCCGCCGTCGATGCCGATCTCGCCGAACTCGTTCTCGATCACCGCGATCTTGCGGCCGTGCTTTTCGCGCAGGATGTAGTTGAGCAGCGTGGTCTTGCCCGCGCCGAGAAAGCCGGTGAGCACGGTGACCGGGATCTTCTCGACGTCGCTGTGCGTGGTGTGGATATGCGTCATGATGCGTCTCCGTTGAGTCGGTGGGGCTGCGAATCGTTGTCCTTCCAGCGATGGACGGTACGGGAATCGATGTCGAACAGATCGAGCACGCGGCCGAGCGTGTGATCGATCATCTGGTCGAGCGATGCCGGGCGCGCGTAGAACGCGGGCACGGGCGGTGCGACGATCGCGCCCATTTCGGTGACGGCCGCCATGTTGCGCAGGTGCGTGAGCGTGTACGGCGTCTCGCGCGCGAGCAGCACGAGCCGGCGGCGCTCCTTCAGCGCGACGTCGGCCGCGCGCGAGATCAAGCCGGACGTCAAACCGCACGCGATCTCCGCGAGCGTCTTCATCGAGCACGGCGCGACGATCATGCCCAGCGTGCGGAACGAGCCGCTCGCGATCGGCGCCGCGATGTCGTCGCTGCGGTACAGCACGCCGGCCAGCGCGGCGACGTCCGCGAGCTTGCAGTCGGTCTCGTGCGCCATCGTCAGCGCGGCCGCGCGCGATACGACCACGTGCGTTTCGATGTCGAGCGCGCGCAGCAGCGCGAGCAGCCGCATTCCGTACACGAAGCCCGACGCGCCGCTGATGCCGACCACGAGGCGGCGCGCGCTCATCGCGCGGCTCCGTCGAGTTGCGCGACCAGCTGCGCCACGCGCTTCATGGCGGCGTCGCCGACGCGTGCGCGCACACCGTCGAAGCGCGCACCGCGCGTCGCGTCGAGGCCCATTCGCGACGTCGTGCCGTCGGCCGACGACGACGGATCGAGCGGGCTGCCCGGCAGACCGTCGACGACGAACAGGTCGCGATGCGGCTGGAAGTGCGTGGCGATGGCCCACAGCACCTGCGCGTCGTCGGTGATGTCGACGTCGCTGTCGACCGCGACGACGTTCTTCAGATACGGATCCCAACCGAGCAGCGCGAGCATGATCTGCCGCGCTTCGCCGTCGCGCGTCTGCTTCAGCGCGACGTAGCAGTGAAAGTGCGTGCCCGAATTCGGATAGTGGATCGCGGTGACGGCCGGAAAGCGCGCCTTCAGCTTCTCGCTCATCTCGGCTTCGCGCGGCAGCCGCGCGAGCGTCAGGTGCTCCGCATAGGGGCCGCCGACCACGTCGACGAGCCACGCATCGCGGCGCCGCATCATCGTGTCGACGCGCAGCACGTTGTTCGTCGATCGGTCCGACGAATAGCCGGTGAATTCGCCGAACGGCCCTTCCTGCGCGTGTGCGTCGGGATCGATCGTGCCTTCGAGCACGAACTCCGCCGCGGCCGGCACACCGATGCCGTAACGCGGCGTGCGCACGAGCTGCAGCGGCGCGCCGAACAGCCCGCCCGCGATCGCGCGCTCGTCGACGCCGAACGGCACGCGCGCGGCGGCGGCCAGCATGAACAGCGGATGCGCGCCGATCACCATCGCGACCTTCAGCGTATCGCCGCGCGACTTCGCCGCGTGCAGCATCCGCCACAGATGGCCGCGCGAATGCAGGCTCGTCGCGAGCGCGTCGCGCGCAGCGCGCATCGAACGGTGATAGCTGAGGTTCGCGATGCCGGTTTCGGGATCTTCCGCGACGATCACCGCGTTCGTCACGTACGGCCCGCGATCGGTTTCGAAGTGGCGGATCATCGGCAACTGCGCGAGATCGACCGCGTCGCCTTCGACCACGTGATCGAGCACGGGCCCGTGCGATACGACGACCGGCGCGATCGGCTCGCTTGCGTGCCGCTGCCATGCGTCGAACAGGCCCTGCGCGTCGACGCCGAACAGCCGCGCGATGCGCGTGCGCGACGCGAACACGTTCGTGACGACCGGCACCGCGAGACCGTCGACGCGCTCGCAGACGAGCATGTCGTGCCGCCCGCGCGCCGCGAGCGACGCGACGAGGGCCGTCACGTCCTGGTCCGCCGACAGCGGCTGCGCGATCGCGAGCACGTCGTCGGGGTAATGCGCGCGATACGCGTTGGCGAAGTGATGAAAGTCCTGCTGCTCGGCGAAAAGGCTCGACGCCATGATGCACTCCGTCGGATACGGAACAGAAATGGCCGGACCGCACGCGCATATGCGCGACGCGGTCCGGCCGCGCGCGCTTACACGTACGTCGCCTTCAGGCGCTTCTCGGCTTCGGCGAGGTCCTTCGGCGGTTTCGTCGGCTCGATACCGACGAGCCGTGCGATGTTGTTGCCCATGTAGTCTTCGAGTCCGTCTTCGTCGAGATCCATGCCTTGCGGGGCCGGCCCGCACAGCATCTCGAGCTCGCGCAGCCACATGCCCGGCTCGTTCGGCGGCGAATCGGTGCCGAACACGATCTTGTGGCGCGGCAGCTGGCGCGCGAATTCGACGATCCGCGACTGGTAGCACCAGCCCGATTCGCAATAGACGTTCGGCGTGTCCATCGCCATCCAGAACGCCTCGAACGAATAGTTGCCGCCCGTCTGGATTCCGAAGTGACCGATGATGAAGTTCACCATCGGGAATTCGCGGATGATCGGGTAGAACTGCGTCGGGATCGTGTACGGGCCGTCGCCGGTGTGAATCAGCACGACGGTGTTGTACTTCGCGCAGACCTTCATCGCGGGCCGCAGCCAGTCGAGTGCGCGATCGGGCCGATAGCCGTGCATGTTCGCGTGCAGCTTCACCATCTTGAAGCCGTACTCCCTGATGTGAAACTCGAGTTCCGCCGCACCGTTCTCCGGGCCCCAGCGCGGGTTGTACGTAAAGTTGCCGATGAAGCGGTCCGGGTACTTCTGCGTCAGTTCGGCGATATAGGCCATGTAGTCGCGAATGCCTTCGCGGCCGCGGCGGTTGCCGTCGCGATAGCCGGTGTTGCCGGGCGGCGGCTGGATGAAGCCCATGTCGATGCGGCGCGGCTTGCCGTTGATGATGTACGGGCCGTCCATCATCTTCAGCAGGCGTTCGCCGGTAAACGGCTCGCCGGTGTGGCGCCACGCTTCGTCGACGAGGTTGGTCGGGTGCAGGTGCGTATCGATGATCATGCAATGCTCCGGAATCGGGACAGGGAATGCGGCGTCAGGCGGCCAGCAGCGCTTTCGCTTCGTCGACGGTGCGCGGCGCGGGCGTCGGTTCGAGGCCGATCATCCGCGCGGTGTTGTTGCCGAGGTAGTCCTCGAGCGTGTCCTCGTCGAGATTCATGCCTTGCGGCGGATCGAAGCACAGCACTTCGAGCAGGCGCAGCCACATGCCCGGTTCGTTCGGCGGCGTGTCGGAGCCGAACAGGATCTTGTGCGTCGGCAGCACCTTCGCGAATTCGACGATGCGCGACTGCAGGCACCAGCCGGATTCGCAGTACACGTTCGGCAAATCCATCGCGAGCTGGAACGGCTCGAAGCAGTAGACGCCGCCCGTCTGCACGCCGAAGTGCGCCATGATGAAATTGACGGTCGGGAATTCCTTGATCATCGGCACCCATTCGGTCGGGATGCTGTACGGGCCGTCGCCCGTATGCAGCTTCACGAGCACGCCGAGCTCCGCGCATTTCCTGAGCGCGGGCCGCAGCCAGTCGAGCGCGCGGTCGGGCCGGTACGCGTGCATGTTCGCCTGGAACTGGACCATCTTGAAGCCGAGCTTGCGCACGTAGTGGTCGATCGCGTTTACGCCGTTCTCGACGCCGCACCGCGGGTTGTAGACGAAGCAGCCGATGAAGCGGTCCGGATACTTGCGCACCATCTCGACGGTGTAGGCCATGTACGCGTCGATCGATTCGGTGCCGGACTTTTCGCCGTCGGTGTACGTGTAGATCGTGTTGCCCTGCGGCGGCTGGATGAACGCCTTGTCGATGCGGCGCGGCTTGCCGTTGATGAGGAACGGGCCGTTCATCGTGTCGATCAGGCGCTCGCCGGTGAACGGCTCGCCGTCGTGGCGCCAGGCGAGGTCGACGAGGTTCGTCGGATAACAGCTTGTGTCGATGATCATCTACTCGATCTCCTTGAGAGGAACCGGAAGGGCCGGTTGCCGGGTCGCGGGCAGGCACGTCGATGAAGCGACCGTTCCGGTCGGATTCACGCGGCCCTTTTCAAGGCGTCCTTTTTTGGCGCCTTCCCCTCGCCGGCATCGAGTGACACACTGCGACGTGCACTGCTGCTTGGGACCGAGTGTCACAAGCCAAATGCGCTCTGTACAATATTTTTTACTGACGCTCTTGATACGTTTCCGATATGGACATGCGTGTGTTGCGTTACTTTGCGGTGCTTGCGGACGAGCTGCATTTCGGGCGCGCTGCCGCGCGGCTCCATATCTCGCAGCCGCCGCTGAGCCAGCAGATCCGGCTGCTCGAGGAACAGCTCGGCACCGCGTTGTTCGTGCGCTCGCAGCATCGCGTCGAGCTGACCGAGGCAGGGAAAACACTGAAGGAGCAGGTGCCGCTGATCGTCGCGCAGTTCGATCGCGCGATCGACCTGACGCGCTGCGCAGGGCGCGGCGAAAAAGGCCGCGTCGCGGTCGGCATCATCAGCTCCGCGATGGTCGCGCCGATTCCGCGCGCGCTGCGCGTGTTCGCCGAGCGGCATCCGCACGTGCAGTGGTCGCTGCACGAGATGACGCCGGCCGCGCAGATCGATGCGCTCAAGGAGAAGCGGCTCGACGTCTGTTTTTTTCGGCTGTTCCAGGACGATCCGGCGATCCGCAGCGAGGTCGTCGTGCGCGAAACGGCGGTGGCCGCGCTGCCGCTCGATCATCGGCTCGCGTCGCGCGAAGCGATCGCGCTCGGCGAGCTTGCGAACGAGCGCTTCGTGTCGTTCGGGCTGCGCCATTCGCAGCTCGCGCGCTTCCTGCAACAGTGTTGTGTGGACGCGCGCTTCACGCCGCGGATCGAGCATGAGGTCGTCGAGGTGCACACGCTGCTGTCGCTCGTGCGCGAGGGGCTCGGCGTCGCATTGCTGCCCGCGTCGGCGCGACAGATCTCGACGGGCGGCGTGTCGTTCGTGCCGCTGCTCGCGCCCGAGCTCGAAGTGTCGCTGCAGGCGCGCTACCGCGCGGACGACACGTCCGCCGTGCTCGGCGCGTTTCTCGATACGGTGCGCGAAGTCGCGGCCGAATACCGCGCGTGACTCAACGCGCGAGCGTTTGCGCGACCAGCGCGCCGATCGCGTCGAGCAGCGGCTTCACGCGCGCGTGCCGCTCGCGCGGCCAGATCGCATGGAGGTTGTAGTGCGTCGGAATCGCGATCGTGCACAGCTCGACGAGGCGGCCGTCGCGGCGAGCGTCGGCGGCGAGCAGCCCGCGTGCGAGGCCTGCGCCGAGCCCTGAGGCGAGCGCGGCGACGAGCCCGGCCGCGTTGTCGAACACGGCGATCGTGTCGGGTTCGACCGGCGCGAGCCCGGCTGCTTCGAGCCACGGAATCCACGAGCGTTTCGTATAGCCGAGCAGCGGCAGCGTCAGCACGCTGGCCGGCGCGAGCGGCGCGCGCAACCCGTAGCGTTCGAGCAGCGCCGGCGAGGCCATCGCGGTCAGCCGGTCCGGGCAGACCAGCGCGCTGTCGACGCCTTCCCATTCGCCGTAGCCGTAGCGCAGTGCGACATCGACGCGATCGAACGCATCGCGATCGTGGCGCGGCGCCGACAGCACCGTCAGCGTCGTGCCGCCGAGCGCGCGCATCAGTGCCGGCATGCGCGCCGGCAGCCAGCCCTGCATCAGTTCGGGATCGACGTCGAGCCGCAGCGACGGCGCGCTCGCGCGGCCCTTCACGGACGATAACGCGCGATCGATCTGCTCGAGGCCGTCCGACAACTGGTGGGCGAGCAGCGTGCCAGCATCGGTGAGGCTCACGCGGCCGCCCGTGCGCACGAACAGCGGCTGGCCGATGAATTCCTCGAGCGAGCGGATCTGCTGACTGATCGCGCTGTGCGTCAGCGCGAGCTGCCGTGCGGCGCTGGAGAAGCTGCCGACCCGCGCGGCCTGCAGAAATGCCTGCATCGACTGGATGGAAGGGTATCGCTTGAGCATCTGTTAGTCCGACTGACAGGGAATCGACGAAATGATCGATGGCGCGCCCGCGTGCCGCGTTTCGATAATGCGATACCGCGCACGGCGATGCGCGGCCCCACGACCCGACTCAGGAGACTGCGCATGATCGACATCGTCGTGAACGATACACGCCATTCGCTCGACCAGGTACCGGACGATATGCCGTTGCTCTGGGTGCTGCGTGACCGGCTCAAGCTCACCGGTACGAAGTTCGGCTGCGGCAAGGGCTTGTGCGGCGCATGCACGGTGCATGTGGACGGGCAGGCCGTGCGGTCGTGCGTGATGCCGGCCGTCGCGGTGCAGGGCCGCCACGTGACGACGATCGAGGGATTGTCGCCGGACGGACGGCATCCGTTGCAGCTCGCATGGGTCGCCGAAGACGTGGCGCAATGCGGCTATTGCCAGCCGGGCCAGCTGATGCAGGCGGCCGCGCTGCTGAATGGCGGCCGGCCCGTCGACGACGCGGCGATCGTGTCTGCGATGTCCGGCAATGTGTGCCGGTGCGGCACGTATGCGCGCATTCATCGCGCGATCAAACAAGCGGCGTCGGGCGATCCCGCGCTCGACGCGGTGGCCGGCCACGCCAAGGAGGCATGAGATGCGACACGATCGAACCGCACCGATGCCGCCCATCGACGACACCCCGCGGCGCCGCTTTCTGAAGCGGAGCGCTGCGCTGCTCACGGCCGGCGTCGCCGTCGGTTTTCGGCTGGCCGATGCAACGGCGGCCGGCCCACGCGCGAGCGGCGACCCGCATCCGGCCGCCGGCGAATTCGAGCCGAACGCATGGGTGCGCGTGCTCCCTGACGACACGATCAAGCTCGTCGTGCACAAGCACGATTCGGGCACCGGCACGCGCACCGCACTCGCGGCACTCGTCGCGGAGGAATTGGACGTCGATCCGTTCAGGGTCGAGGTGATCACGCCCGAGGATCCGTTCTTTGCCGACTACATCCATCCGTTGTGGAAGGTGTTCTCGACCGGCGGCAGCACGAGCGTCGCGATGGAGTACGACCGGCTGCGCGAGGCGGGTGCGACTGCGCGCGCGATGCTCGTCGAAGCGGCCGCGCGGCAATGGAACGTGCGGGCGTCGACGTGTACAACGGCCGACGGCGCCGTGCAGCATGCGGCGAGCGGACGCCGCGCGACGTACGGATCGCTCGCGTCGGCTGCCGCACGGTTGCCGGCGCCGCAGCGTGTCGCGCTGAAGGACCCCGCGCAATTCCGCTATATCGGCAAGCTGCGGCGCAAGCGCGGCGCCGCGCAAAAGGCCGACGGATCGTTTCCGTACGGCATCGACGTATCGCTGCCGGGGATGCTGGTCGCCGTCGTCACGCGCGCGCCGGTGATCGACGCACGCGTGCGCAGCGTCGACGCGAAGGCCGCACTCGCGATGCCCGGCGTGCGCGACGTGCTGCAGATCCCGCCGCGCCCCGACGTGCTCGGCGGCAATCAGGCCGGCGTCGCGGTGCTGGCCGACGACTACTGGTCCGCGCATCGTGCGCAGGCCGCGCTGAAGATCGAATGGGAGGACAGCCTGTTCGAGACCTTCGACAGCAGCACGTTGGCCGCGCGGCAGGCCGCGTGGGTCGACGATCCGGCCGCGCGCGTCGTGCCGACGATCCGCGACGGCGATCCCACCAATGCATCGCTCGCGGGCGCGCGCACCGTCGACGCGACCTATGCGATGCCGTACAAGGCCGCGAATCCGCTCGAGCCGATCAACGTGACCGTATGGGCGCGCGACGGCGGAATGGAATACTGGGGTGGGCTGCAAGTGCCGTCCACTGCTATGGAAGCCGCTCAGGTGATCGGCGGCATTCCCGCGCACCGCGTGACGCTGCATGAACGCGTATCGGGCGGCAGCTTCGGTGCGCGCGAATCGAAGTACTGGCTGTTCGAGGCGACCTGGCTCGCGGTGAAGACCGGCAAGCCGGTGAAGCTGATGAACAGCCGCGAGGACGAGATGCGCGCGCTGTTCTATCACGCGGCAAGCTGCCATCGTGCACGCGCGGTGCTCGACGCGCGCGGCAATCTCGCGTCGCTGTGGCTGCGCGCCGTGATGCCCGCCTCGCCGCAGCAATGGGAGCCCGGCTATCTCGAGCGCGCGGACCGGATGGACTTCAGCACGACCGAAGCGCTCACCAAATGGGAGTTCGCGTATGCGGCGCCGCATCGCGACATCGGCTGGATTCGTCTGGAGACCGGCGTGCCGACCGGCTGGTATCGCGCGGTCAGCTATATCCCGAACGTATTCGCGGTCGAGTCGCTGATGGACGAGGCCGCGCACGCGGCCGCGCGCGACCCGGTCGAATTCCGGCTCGCGCACATGCAAGGCCGCCCGCGGCACGCGGCCGTGCTGAGCGAGGCCGCGGCGCGCGCCGGCTGGGGGCAGCCGCTGCCGGACGGCGTCGCGCTCGGCGTCGCGACGAATCAGGCCTACGACAGCTACGTCGCGGTGGTGGCGCGTGTCGCGCGCGATGCGGACGGCGCGGTGCGCGTCGCCAAGCTCACGTGCGTCGCCGACTGCGGGATCGCGGTGTCGCCGGCCGGCGTCGAGGAGCAACTGTACGGCGGGCTGATGTGGGGGCTCGGCCACGCGACGTCCGACCGGATCGACATCCGCAACGGCCGCGTGCAGCAGTCGAACTTCGACACGTATCGCGTGATGCGCATGAACGACATGCCGGAAACCGACATTCACATCGTGCAGGGCGACCGCGCGAAGCCGGGCGGTGTCGGCGAACTGTCGAGTCCTGCCGTTACGCCCGCGATCGCGAACGCGGTGTTCCGATTGGCCGGCAAACGGTTGCGCGAGACACCGTTAGATTTGTCGGCGGTTTCGTAGCGCGCGAAACGATCGCCGTGTGTCGAGCGTCGCGCATCGCGCATGCGGGCGACGCCGATGAACGTATGAAGTTTGATGCACGCCTGCGCTCAATCCGCTGAACAATTGCGCGTGCATCGTCTTGCACGTGACGGCTGTCGCACACTTTCGATTTTTCGCGGGTGTTTCCCACTGCTGGCCGCACGCGTTTCTACCTAAGATGGAAGCAACCGTGCGCGCGATACGGTGCCGCTGCACGCGCATGGCGACGTGCAGGCGGCTGCGCCGGGAAGGACGCCAGCGGATGTTTCGATCATGGTTGCGACAGTGTGCGCGCCGGCTGCAGATCGCCCGACTGCACCGGCGCCGGCGGGCGCGGCAGCGACGGCCGCGCGGACGACGTTCGGCCGCTGCGGCCGGGCCGCGTCGTTGCGCCATGTGCTGCTCGCTGTCGCGTGCGCGCTCGGCGCCGTGCCGGCCGCGCTCGCCGGCTTTGCCGCATACGCGGGCGCGCCCGACGAAGCGGCGCGCATCGCCGCCGCGCCGCCCGCGAGCGCCGCCGAGGCCGAGGCGGCCCTGACGCCGCACGATGCCGCCGTGCGGCGCGTCGTGCTCGGCATCGTCAGCTTCACGCGCTGGCCGACGCAGCCGGCCCGGCTGCGTCTCTGCATCGTGGGCCGGCCTGACTATGCGGGCGGACTGATCGACACGCTGCAGGCCGGCACGACACCGCTCGACGTGCAGCGCATCCGCTTCGACGAACGCGCGCTCGGCAGCGCGTGCGACGTCGTCTATCTCGGCATGCTGAGCGACGACGAGCGCGCGCAGGTCAGGCGCGCGGTCGCCGGGCATCCGGTGCTGACGATCGCGGAACACGATCCGTCGTGCATCGCGGGTGGCATGTTTTGTCTGAACGTCGACGGCGAGCCCGTCACGTTCGACATCAATCTCGACGCGGTGGCGCGCAGCGGTGTGCGCGTGCATCCGAACGTGCTCAATCTTGCGCGGCGGCCGGTGACGCCATGACCCGATCCGCGCCGCCCGTTTCGTCTTCGCGCGTGCCGCGCCCGACGCTGCAAAGCGTGTTGCGACGCGCGCACCTGCGGCTCGCGTTCGTCGCCGTCGCGATGGCTGCCGTGTCGCTGATCGTCGTCGCCGTGATCGCATTGCGCGCGTATGCCGGCAACAACCTGAACCTGCTCGCGCGCTCGCTGGCGTATACGGTCGAGGCGGCGCTCGTGTTTCGCGACCGCGTTGCGGCGGCAGAGGCGATCGCGCTGATTGCTGCGGACGAGGACGTCGCGCAGGTGATCGTCACCGATGCGGACGGGCGCCCGTTCGCAACGTGGCAGTTGCGTGCGCCCAGCCGGCTCGCGCGCGTCGAACGCGCGGTTGCGGACTTCGCGCTGCCGGGGCCTGCGAGCGTAGCGGTGCTGCACGACGGCATCGTCGTCGGACATGTCGTCGTGCGCGGGCGCGGACAACAGTTCTTCGGTTTCCTGCTCGGTGGCGTCGGCGGCATTCTGGGCTGCCTGATCGTCAGCGTGCTCGGCGCTTACGTCAGTTCGAAGCGGCTGATGCGTAACATCGTCGCGCCGCTGCGCGCGCTGGCCGACGTCGCGCATGCCGTGCGACGCGAGCGTGCGTTCGGGCGACGGGTCGAGCCGGTCGCGATCGACGAGCTCAATCAGCTCGGCGCGGACTTCAATGCGTTGCTCGACGAATTTGAACAGTGGCAGGACACGCTGCGTCACGAGAACGCATCGCTCGCACACAAGGCGATGCACGATGCGCTCACCGGGCTGCCGAATCGCGTGCAGTTCGAGTCGCGGCTCGCGCGTGCGCTCGGCGAGGCCGGCGCGACCGGGCAGCGCGTCGCGATTCTCTATCTCGACTGCGACGGCTTCAAGGAGATCAACGACTGCTTCGGTCATGAGGCCGGCGATGCGGTGCTGATCGGGATCGCGGCGCGGCTGCGCGCACAGTTGCGTGACGCCGATCTGATCGCGCGGCTCGGCGGCGACGAATTCGCGGTGATGCTCGAGGCCGTGCGCGAGGCGGGCAGCGTCGGCCGGATCGCGGATGCGATCCTGTCCGGCATGGTGCCGTCGATCGAGCTGTCCGACGGGCGCATGGTCGCGACGATGATGAGCGTCGGGATCGCGCTGTATCCCGATCATGCGTCGGATGCGACCGGTTTGCTGCGCGCGGCGGACGCCGCGATGTATCGCGCGAAGCGCACGCGGCCGGGATCGTGGCAGTCGGCGGGCGGGGCGGCGGGATCGGCGTGATGCCGATGGCGTCGCGCGCATATTCGTGTGGAAAGGGGGCGATGATGGGACACTCGTTGCCTGTGCGCCGGGGGCGCATGTGGGTCGTCGGCGCGACGCTGCTGGGGGTGCTGCTGAGCTCGGGCTGTCATACGGCGCCGCCGCATCGCGGTCTGACCGAGACGCAGGTGACGACGCTCAAGTCGGCCGGTTTCAAGGAGACCGAGCAGGGCTTCGAATTTGGCGCGGCCGGCCCGATTCTGTTCGATTTCGATCGCTACAACCTGAAGCCCGACGTGCGGCGGATCGTCGAGCGGATCGGGCGCACGCTGCACTCGGCGGGGATCGATGGCGTGCGGGTGTACGGATATACGGATGATGAGGGCACCGATGCGTACGATATGGAGCTGTCGCGTCGGCGTGCGGAGGTGGTCGCGATCGAACTGGTCGACGTCGGGCTCGATGCGCGACGCATCGCGATCGTGGGGAGAGGGAAGCACGATCCGGTGGGCGATAACCGGATGCCGGTGGGCAGGGCGCAGAATCGACGGGCGGCGATTGTGGTTTCGCCGAGGTAGGGTTGTCGGGGCGTGCGACGGTGAAGGGTTCCTTTCAGCGCCGCACGTGATTGACTGTTTTAGCGCTTCTATTCGGGCGGCGGGGGAAAGGGGGCTTGTCGGCCGGACGTCTGTTCCGAGCGAGATCGGCGCGTAGGGGAATCCTGGTACATCTGTATCGGTGCGATATTCAGCGCTGTCAATTTTCGTTTTTGTTTGGCTGACGTTAAAGAAAACGAATCGGTTCAATCAAACGAAAGCCGGTCTTAGGTTCCAATTCCGTCGGCGGACTCACGAGCAGTATTGATCTACAATTGGTGCCTTCGAAAAAGGCGCATTCAGTTTCACGGGAAAGAAATTGGATGAGCGATGGGGACGGTGCTTTTTTGGATCGAAATAGGCGAAAGAACGATTTCGCGCGATGGCCGAAGACCAAAAAGCGCGTGCAGCAATATTTTCGCGATGGAGAAAAGCGATGGCATTCGATGGGCTCTCCTGGTATCGCATGAACCGGCCGGTCAGTGAGGACGAGCACGCTTCTCGCCTTGCAATCGGAGAGCCTGCATCTGACACACCGAAGGATGACCGGTCTGTTTTCTCCATGACTGAGAATTGCCTCGAGGTCCGCAATGGTACCTATTCGGAGAAGGGCTGGGGGCTCCTTGCTTTTATGCTGCCAGGGATCGGCTCGTTGGCGGCTGTCGCATTTGTTCTTTGGCTGATGACCCATCTGCCGCCGATCTATGAGCAGCGCGGACAACAGGGGCTCATGTACGGTGCGCTCAGTTTTTTCCTGTTTATCGGGCTCTGCTTCTCGGGGCTTGGCATTTGGGCATTGACGCGCGATTGTTTTAACTACATCAGTAAACCTGTCCGCTTCGATCGACGCAACAGGATGATTCACGCGTTCAAGCACAATGGGCCGGGAGGAGTTATATCGGTCCCATGGGATAGCGCGTTCCTGTACATTGAGCGCAAACCTAGACAGGGCCTCGCGAGGACTGCGCCGCGGATGGTGCGTTGCCTTGTCCTTGACGACAAGGGGCTGGTGAAGGACACGTTTTCGGTAGGAACACGAGTCGTTTTGGCATTCGATGAGAGCAGTGTGGGCGGACGGGAAGTGATGAAGATCCTTTACCAGGACTTCGAGTTCTACCGGCGATTTATGGAGGAGGGCCCTGCTTCGTTGCCCCCCGTGACCGAGTACCTGCCTAGGGGCGCCTCCCTACGCAATGCGCTCAAGGTGAATTTTGCAGGCTGGTCTGACATGGTCAATTCACGGAATCCGATGGTGTGGCTCGTAATTGCGATTGGCGTACTTCCTTCCTTCATCTTTTCGCTGATGCAATGGTTCGCGCAATTGACTTGCCGTCAACCGGTGTGGCCTGACGATATCGAGCAAGCGTGCAGTGCAGCGGCACCGTCCAATGGTCTCACAGCATGAACCGCCGCTTCATTCTCCGAGGCGATAAGACCGACCGCAACGGTGTGGTGGTCGACGGTATCGCCAACACCTCCTTTCAGGGTCAACCGGTCGCTTATCTGGGTGCCGCTGTCCAGTGCCCGGCTTGCGGCACGACGGGCGTCATCATCAGCGACGGCACGCCGAGGCTGATGACAATGATGGGTAAGCAGGTCGCATTGGAGGATGATTTGTGCCAGTGCCGATGCGACCCGTTACCGAAGCTGATTGCGTCGCAGACTTTGGGGTCCATAACGATATGACAGCTCGATCGATCCCCCCCACGTCACCGCCACTCATAGCCCTCGACAATCCCGCCGCTCCCGGCGCGACACCCCCGCTGCCGCGCCGAAACCGCGAAAAACCACCCTACAAAACCCGCTCCAACGCATCGGCAAACCGCGCCACTGCGCCATCGACATCATGCAGCTTGTCGAGGCCGAACAGCCCGATCCGGAACGTCTTGAAGTCCGCGGGCTCGTCGCATTGCAGCGGCACGCCGGCCGCGATCTGCACGCCGACGTCGGCAAACTTCTTGCCCGAGCGGATGTCGTCGTCGTCGGTGTAGCAGACCACCACGCCGGGCGCCTGAAACCCCTCCGCCGCCACGCTCCGGAAACCCTTTTCGGCGAGCAGCGCGCGAATGCGCGTGCCGAGTTCGAGCTGTTCGTCGCGCACCTTGTCGAAGCCGTACGCGTCGGTCTCCTTGATCACGTCGCGCAGCGTCGCGAGGCTGTCGGTCGGCATCGTCGCGTGATACGCGAATCCGCCGCCCTCGTACGCTTCCATGATCTGCAGCCACTTGCGAAGATCGCACGCGAAGCTCGTGCTCGTCGTGCCGTCGATCCGCTCGCGCGCCAGCGGGCTCAGCATCACGAGCGCGCAGCCCGGCGATGCGCTCCATCCCTTCTGCGGCGCGCTGACCAGCACGTCCACGCCGCTTGCCTCCATGTCGACCCAGATCGTGCCGGACGCGATGCAGTCGAGCACGAACATGCCGCCGACCTCATGCACCGCGTCCGCCACCGCGCGCAGGTAAGCGTCCGGCAGCAGCATCCCCGATGCGGTTTCGACATGCGGCGCGAACACGAGATCGGGCTTGTGCTCGCGGATCGCCGCGACGACTTCGTCGATCGGCGCAGGCGCATACGCGGCCTGTCGTCCCGATTCGACGGGGCGTGCCTTCAGCACGATCGACTCGGACGGAATGCTGCCCATCTCGAAGATCTGCGACCAGCGGTAGCTGAACCAGCCGTTGCGGATGACGAGGCACTTCCTGTTCGTCGCGAACTGGCGCGCGACGGCTTCCATGCCGAACGTGCCGCTGCCGGGGACGATCGCGACCGACTTCGCGTGATAGACCTTTTTCAACAGGTCGGAGATGTCGCACATCACGTGCTGAAAGCGCTGCGACATGTGATTGATCGAGCGGTCCGTGTAGACGACCGAGTATTCGAGCAGTCCGTCGCGGTCGACATCGGGAAGTAATCCTGGCACGTTCGCCTCCGGGGGAAAGAATGAGTCTGTCATGAGCGCGCGCGGCGTTCGCGAGCGAATCCAGCCGCCTCGTGCAAATCTGCGGTTTGCTGCGACGACGACCGATTCTAACGAAAGCCGCCCGTGCACGCGCAATGCGATGCGCGCAACGCTCACCAATCGAGCCTGCACGACGAGCGCGACGTGCCCGCGCCGCCGGTCGCTGTACAGCGCGAGCCTGCGCCGTCGTCATAGAACGTGCGCGTCTCCGGATGCGGAATCGACGGATCGAACGGGTTCGGCGCGCCCGGCACGCCGCGCACGGCATCGAACGGCCGCATCGGCGCATAGGGCCGCGCCGGCGACAAACCGTCGGCGGACAGCGAACCGTTCGCGCGCAGATACGCGTCCCAGTCTGCGCTGCGGCGTGCGGCTTCGGGCAGCAAACGTCCCGCGGTGTCGCGGCCGGGCGCGACGCGCGTGTCGGCCCACGCGGAGTCGGCCGGTCGTGCGTTCGAGGGTTGCGGCGTCAGCCGGTCGCCGTCGATCTGCAGCGGCCGCGTGTCTTCCGTCTCGAACGGGCTGCGTGCGGCCGGCCGCGCGTAGCGCGTGCTGTCGCGTGCGGCATCGCTGTCGCGAGCGGCACGGCGCTCGACGCGGAATACGTTGGTGACGGCAGAGCGGTCGGCGAGCGCATCGCTCGCGGGCGACGCGGCTGCGGACGCGGCAAGCGCCAGTGCGCAGACGGTTGCGGCGGACAACGAAAGGCGGAACGCAAGAGTCATCGGCGATCGGATCCAGGTGATGTGCAATGAAGAAACAAGAAACGGCAGATCACTGGCTGGCGGCTGCACGGCAGAAGCGCAGGCGGAACGACGACAAAGCGGCTCCGGCGCGCGACAGACGCGAATCGCGGGAAGGCTGGCTGGATTGCTGAAACGGGTTCGCATTATTTCACTAAAATAACGATAAGCTTTCTGGTGCGATGAAAACGTCGGAAAACGAAAGGAAGCCGGTTTCCGACGTGTGCTTCGGTCGCTCGACAATCCTCAGTCGATTGCCGGCGGCGATTCGGCGCAGAGCGACAGCGTGGCCGCACCGCAAGCAGCAGACCTTCCCGCAAACCCGCGCCACGCAACGCGTTCACGCATCTCGACACCGCCGAGCGCAACCGGATGGCGCCTCGCGCAAACGTTGTCGCGCCTTCGCGGTTGCGCCACGAGCGCTACCGCGAGCATGCGAAGGTTCTCCGTGTTTTCCCTTGGTCCGCGGTCATTTTTGACAGAGGAATGGGAAACGCCCATATAATTTCGACTGCCTTGCCAACGGCTGTCGGACCATCCCTCCGACGAAGCGGTTCGGCAAGCGGGGCAGGCGAAACGCTTGCGCAATGCAAGACGCATCACGTTGTCTTTCCGAACCAGACGTCCCCTTCGGGGACTTCACGAGCCGGGCCCCGCAAGCATTTCTCCACCGCAGGTCCGTCTCCGCGTCTCGGGCGTGTCCCATGTTCTCGCCCCGGGTGCTGTTCGATTGCGCAAGTCATGCCGCCTTTGCCCGTATGACTAAACAACATCGAGGAGCTCCTGATGACGCTGTCCCGTCTTACGTCCATTTCCGTCGCCGCCGTGCTGTTCGCCGCCGGCGCCGCTGCCGCGCAAGCGGAAACCGTGAAGATCGCCATCGCCGGCCCGATGAGCGGCTCGGTCGCCCAGTATGGCGACATGGTGAAGGCCGGCGCGCTGACCGCGATCGAGCAGATCAACGCGGCAGGCGGTGCGGGCGGCAACAAGTTCGAAGTGGTGATGATGGACGACGCCTGCGAACCGAAGCAGGCGGTCGCCGTGGCCAACAAGATCGTCAGCCAGAAGATCAAGTACGTGATCGGCCATGTGTGCTCGGGCTCGACGATTCCGGCATCCGACATCTACGAGAACGAAGGCATCGTGATGGTCACGCCGTCGGCCACCGCGCCGCAGTTGACCGAAGGCAAGAAGCGTCACTTCATCTTCCGCACGATCGGCCGTGACGACCAGCAGGGTCCGGCCGCTGCGCAGTACATCATCAATCACGTGAAGCCGAAGAAGGTCGCCGTGCTGCACGACAAGCAGTCGTACGGCCAGGGCATCGCATCGTCGGTGAAGAAGGATCTCGAAGCGGCGAAGATTCCGGTCGTACTGTTCGAAGGCATCAACGCCGGCGACTCGGATTACTCGGCGATCATCACGAAGCTGAAGTCGCAAGGCGTCGACTTCGTCTACTTCGGCGGCTATCACCCGGAAATGGGCCTGCTGCTGCGCCAGGCGCGCGAGCAGGGCGTGAAGGCGACGTTCATGGGGCCTGAGGGTGTCGGCAACAAGGACGTGACGGCCATCGCGGGCCCGGCATCGGAAGGCATGCTCGTCACGCTGCCGGCCGACTTCTCGGCCGACCCGGCCAACGCGGCGCTCGTGAAGGCGTTCGCCGACAAGAAGCGCGATCCGAACGGCCCGTTCCAGATGCCGGCGTACGCCGCGGTGAAGATCATCGCCGACTCGATCGCCGGAGCGAAGACGACCGACCCGACGAAGGTCGCCGCGTACATGCACAAGACGACGTTCGACACGCCGATCGGCAAGGTGTCGTATGACGCGCAGGGCGACCTGAAGGCGTTCAAGTTCGTCGTCTACACGTGGCACAAGGACGCGACGAAGACCGCCGCCAAGTAACAACGGACTACCCGCCCGCGCACCCGCCCCGTCCGAGATCCGGACGGGGCGGGTGCGTATTGGTCGCCGCGCATTCGTGCATCGCGCGACCGCGGGCGAACCGAGACGATACCGTGCGTTGCGCACGGCCGCGCCGTGATCCGGCTGCGGCCGGCGGCGCGACGCCAACGGGAGCTTCCCGCACATGACTGACTTCTTTCCGCAATTTGCCCAGCAACTGGTCAACGGCCTGACGCTGGGCGCGATCTATGCGCTGATCGCCATCGGCTATTCGATGGTCTACGGGATCATCGGCATGATCAACTTCGCCCACGGCGAGATCTACATGATCGGCGCGTACGTGGGTCTAGTCACCCTTACCGCGATCGGCGTGTCCGCCGGCTATCCGCTGCCGCTCGTGCTCGGCGCGGCGCTGATCGTATCGGTGATCGTCACGGGCGCGTACGGCTTCGCGGTCGAACGCGTCGCGTACCGCCCGCTGCGCGGCGGCCCGCGGCTCGTGCCGCTGATCTCCGCGATCGGCATGTCGATCTTCCTGCAGAACTACGTGCAGATCGGCCAGGGCGCGCGCGACGTGTCCGTGCCGGTGCTGATCTCCGGCGCCTTCGACATCCATCTCGGCGGCGACTTCGACGTGACGGTGCCGTATGCGCGCCTGCTGATCGTCGGCGTGACGATCGTGCTGATGATCGCGCTCACGCTGTTCATCTCGCATTCGCGCATGGGGCGCGCGTGCCGCGCATGCGCCGAAGACATGAAGATGGCGAACCTGCTCGGCATCGATACGAACCGCGTGATCTCGTTTACGTTCGTGCTCGGCGCGATGCTGGCTGCCGTCGGCGGCGTGCTGATCGGCCTGACGATCGGCAAGCTGAACCCGTACATCGGTTTCGTCGCCGGCATCAAGGCGTTCACGGCCGCGGTGCTCGGCGGCATCGGCAGCATTCCGGGCGCGATGCTCGGCGGCGTGCTGCTCGGCCTGGCCGAAACCTTCGCGGCGGGCTACATGCCGGCCGAATACAAGGACGTCGTCGCGTTCGGCCTGCTTGTGCTGATCCTGCTCTTCCGCCCGACCGGCCTGCTCGGCAAGTCGGACATCGAAAAGGTCTGAGGGACACGCAGATGAGTCAAGTCATTTCCGTACGCCGCCCGGCCGCCGACGCTTCGTTCGGCCAGGCGCTGAAGAATGCCGTGGCCGCCGCGATCCTGACGGCGATCCTCACGGTGCCGGTGCTCGGGCTGCAACTGAAGCTCGACGGTTATCAGGTCGTGCTCGAACGCCATTGGCGCCCGGTATGGATCGCGGTCGCGGCCGTGTTCCTGTTCCAGCTGTTCAAGCCGTGGCTGCTGCGCGCGAAATCCGCAGTGAAGCTGCCCGCGGTGCCCGCGATGGGCGCGCGCCAGCAGCGCGCGATCATCTGGGTGCTGCTCGCGGTCGGGCTCGTGTGGCCGTTCGTCGGCTCGCGCGGCGCAGTCGACGTCGCGACGCTCGCGCTGATCTACGTGATTCTCGGTCTCGGGCTGAACATCGTCGTCGGCTTCGCGGGGCTGCTCGATCTCGGCTATGTCGGGTTCTACGCGGTCGGCGGCTATACGTACGCGATGCTGAACCAGTATTTCGGGCTGACGTTCTGGGAGTGCCTGCCGATCGCGGCGATCGCGTCGGCGACGTTCGGCTTCCTGCTCGGCTTCCCGGTGCTGCGTCTGCGCGGCGACTATCTCGCGATCGTCACGCTGGGCTTCGGCGAAATCATCCGCCTGCTCGCCAACAACCTGACGAGCCTCACCGGCGGCCCGGACGGCATCTCCGGCATTCCGAAGCCGACCGTGTTCGGCTTCGAGATGGCGCGTTCGGCAAGCGTCGAAGGCGCGAAGACCTTCCATGAACTGATCGGCCTCGAATACAGCGGCGAGCACATGGTGATCTTCCTGTATCTGCTCGCGCTGCTGCTGGTCGGCTTCACGCTGTTCGTGACGAGCCGCCTGATTCGCATGCCGATGGGCCGCGCATGGGAAGCGCTGCGCGACGACGAGATCGCATGCCGTTCGCTCGGCCTGAATCCGACGCGCATCAAGCTGTCGGCGTTCACGCTCGGCGCCGCGTTCGCCGGTATCGGCGGCGCGTTCTTCGCTGCGCGTCAGGGCCTCGTGAATCCGGAGTCGTTCACGTTCATCGAATCGGCGCTGATTCTCGCGATCGTCGTGCTCGGCGGGATGGGTTCGCAGCTCGGCGTGATCCTCGCGGCGATCCTGCTGACCGTGCTGCCGGAAGTCGCGCGCGGCTTTGCCGAGTACCGGATGCTGATCTTCGGTCTCGTGATGGTGTTGATGATGATGTGGCGTCCGCAGGGCCTGCTGCCCGCGAGCCGTCCCCACGTGGAGTTGCCGCAATGAGCGCGAATGCAGAACTGTTGAAGGTCGCCGGATTGCAGATGCGCTTCGGCGGGTTGCTTGCGGTCGACGGCATCGACTTCGACGTGCGTCGTGACGAGGTGTTCGCGATCATCGGGCCGAACGGCGCCGGCAAGACGACGGTGTTCAACTGCGTCGGCGGCTTCTATCGGCCGACGGCGGGCGAGGTCGTGCTCGACGGTCACCGGATCGCGGGGCTGCCGAGCCACAAGATCGCGCTGAAGGGCCTCGTGCGCACGTTCCAGAACATCCGGCTGTTCAAGTCGCTGACGGTGGTCGAGAACCTGCTCGTCGCACAGCATCGCAAGGTGAAGTCGGGCCTGCTGCATGGGCTGTTTGCGACGCCCGCGTATCGCCGCGCGGAGCAGGAGGCGCTCGAGCGCGCGGCCGTGTGGCTCGACCGGATGGGGCTGACCTCGGTCGCGAACCGGCCGGCGGGCACGTTGTCGTACGGGCACCAGCGGCGTCTGGAAATCGCGCGCTGCATGATCACCGAGCCGCGTCTGCTGATGCTCGACGAGCCGGCGGCCGGCCTGAACCCGCAGGAGAAGATCGAGCTTCAGCATCTGATCGACAAGCTGCGCCGCGAGTTCGGCGTGTCGGTGCTGCTGATCGAGCACGACATGAGCCTCGTGATGGGCGTGTCGGACCGCATCCTCGTGATGGAGCACGGCCGGCCGATCGTGATCGGCACGCCGGAAGCGGTCCGTAACGACCCGCGCGTGATCAAGGCGTATCTGGGGGAAGAGTGATGCTGAAGCTGGAACAGGTTCACACGCATTACGGCGCGGTCGAAGCGCTCGCGGGCGTGTCGATCGAGGTGAACAAGGGCGAGATCGTCACGCTGATCGGCAGCAACGGCGCCGGCAAGACGACGCTGATGATGACGGTGTGCGGCACGCCGCGCGCATCGTCGGGCCGCGTGCTGTTCGAGGGCAAGGACATCACCGCGATGTCGACGCACCAGATCATGCGGCAGGGGCTCGCGATTTCGCCGGAAGGGCGGCGCGTGTTCCCGAGCTTGACCGTGCTCGAGAACCTCAAGATGGGCGGCTTCTTCGCGAGCCGTCACGAGATCGACGACGGCATCGAGCACGTGTTCAAGCTGTTTCCGCGCCTGAAGGAGCGTGCGACGCAGCGGGCCGGCACGATGTCGGGCGGCGAGCAGCAGATGCTCGCGATCGGCCGCGCGCTGATGAGCAAGCCGCGTCTGTTGCTGCTCGACGAGCCGACGCTCGGCCTCGCGCCGCTCGTGATCGCACAGATCTTCGACATCATCCGGACGATTCGCGACGAAGGCGTCACGGTGTTCCTGGTCGAGCAGAACGCGAACAAGGCGCTGCAGGTCGCCGACCGCGGCTACGTGCTCGAGACGGGGCGCGTGGTGCTTGCCGATACGGGCGCGAATTTGCTCGCGAACGACCGGATCAAGCAGGCTTATCTGGGCGGGTGATCGGGAACGTCATCGATCCGGCTAGGCCGGGTCGATGACGGAGACGGCGCGGGGCACGTGCCGGATCGCTCGACCGGCACGCGTGTGCGGTGCCCGCTTTGTCAGTCCAATCGATGTAGCTGTTTTGGCTTCGAATGTAGTCGAATCGGCTACACCATCGAGTCGAAGCTTGCAGATGCGTTGCGGAGGCAACCGATGAAAGTCAACCGAATCGTCGCCAATATCGATACGCGGTCGATCGACGACGCAAAGCGCTTTTACCACGACGTGTTCGGCCTCGACGTGCTGATGGATCACGGCTGGATCGCGACTTACGGCAATGCCGAACAGATGACCGTGCAGATCAGTGTCGCGTCGCAGGGCGGATCGGGCACGCCGACGCCCGATCTGTCGATAGAGGTCGACGATCTCGATGAAGCGCTTGCACGTATCCGCGCGGCCGGCATCGCCGTCGAATACGGCCCGGCCGACGAGCCGTGGGGCGTGCGTCGGTTTTATGTGCGCGATCCGTTCGGCAAGCTCGTCAACGTGCTCGCACATCGCTGACGCCCGAGCGTGCGCATCATGCGCGCGTGGGCCGAGCGCTCAGGCGTGCAGCGCGAGCCCTTTCACCGCCTTGTCCACGGCCTTCTTCGGCCCGTGCAGCGCGAGGCCGACGAGATCGAGATTCTCCGCATCCTCCGCGCGAAACACTTCTCGGTTGGCCGCGTCGTGGCCCGTCGAAAACATCGCATGCACGTAGGGCACGATCGTCAATTCGCGCGACAGCGCCTGCCGATGAGCGGCCTGTAACCCGTTCAGATCGGCCGCGAACACCAATATCGGCTGACCGAGCATGCGCGCATAGCGGCGCCCGGCCGCATCCTCGTAAGGCTCGCCGAGCGCTTCGGGCGCTTCTGCGGCGACGCCCGTCGCCAGAAATGCGACCACGTTGAGTTTCTGCCACGCCGCGAGATCATCGCGCACGATCAGCGCCACTTTGGTATCGAACATAACGGCTCCTTGTTGAGCCGTTCATGATCGGGCGGCGCGCGCGCTCAGTCTGGAACGTTTGTGCACATGCGCCGATACGCGGCCGGCGTGATCCGGTACGCGCGGCGAAACCAGCGGCCGAGATGGCTCTGATCGGCGAAGCCGACATCCGCCGCCGCTTCGGCCGGCGTGCGGCCGGCCGCGAGCAGACGACGCGCGGCGCGCAGCCGCACGCGCACGAGGTACGCATGCGGCGACGTGCCGAACGCGCGCTGAAACAGACGCGTCAGCCGAAAGCGGTCGATGCCGGCGAGTTCGGCGAGTTCGTCTAGGCCGAGGTTCGCGTCCATTCGCGCGTGCAGCAGATCGCGCACGCGCGCGATCGCGGGCGGCACCGCGCCGGCTGCGTGCACGAGCGGCTCGCGCAGCTGCCCGCGCAGGCGCATCAGCAGGCGATCGAGCGTCTGGTCGCGCGCGAGCTTGCCCTCGTTGCCGTGCAGCGCGGCGAACGCGTGCCGGATCGCGTCGACGAGGCCGCGGTCGTCGACGAGCGTATGCCCGAACGCCGCTTCGACGCCGGCCAGGCCCGGCAACTCGAGCCGGCGCGCCGCGCGCTCGACCCACGATTGCGGCAGATAGAGCATCGCGTACGTGAAGCCGCCGGGTTCGGGCGCATGGCCGTCGTGCAATGCGCCGGGCTCGATCAGGATCGCGCGGCCCGGCACGCTCGTGTGTAGCGACCGATGGCACTGGAAACGCTGGACGCCTTGCTCCGTATAGCCGATCAGCATGTCGTCATGATCGTGCGGATCGTAGGCATGACCGCTGAAGTGCGCACGCAGGCTCTCGATCCCCGTTTCGGGATCGCGCCGTGCGTCCATCCAGTGATCGGAGCTGCCGATGTCGTGCGCCGTGGTCGTCATCGCTCGTGTCGCTACGTGTCGTTGCCTGCCCGATAGTGTACGCATGCGCGCGTCGTGCTGCTCGAGCGCGCGTTGCCGCGGCGGCGCGGTCCGGAACGGGCCGCCCACGGGCGGTGCCGGCATCGACGTCGTGGCGTGCGGCGAGGTCGCGCGATGCCGAATCCGTCGCAAGCACACAGGCGCGATGTTGCAATTCGAAAACCTTCGTGAAACAGGTTCTCGTCCTGCATTGGGGCGTTTATTGTCTTGATCGCGGGAATCGAGCGATCAAATCACGATTCGAGCCACTTATTGTGGTGCGCATTGCAGTCGTTTCTGTTACGATCCGCGCGGCCAATCGAAAGGTGGTCGGCTCGCGTTCCCGGAATCGTCAAGATTGAGACAGCGCCAAAGGCTGTTTCGGACCAAATCGGACAAGAATGAATCGGCATTCCGTATGAGGATGCGGACGGCCGGCGTCGCGTGCATCGTGCCGTGCCCCGAATGTCGGTAGAGCAATGTCGTGCAATCCGCGACGCTTCGATCGCTTGCCGATACATAGAGCGATTTCAGGAATGCAGTGTCGCGTAGGAAAACAGGCGATACACGGGGATAACGGAAATGCAAACGGGGCATTTCCGAAGCAATAGAAAGTATCGGTGTTGAAATTCATTAAAAAATAATTCGAAGCACATGCGAGAGACCAAAACGCTTCCGCTCGTCGTCGATCTCGACGGCACGCTGACGGTGTCGGATACCTTGATGGAATCCGTCATCGCGGTCGTACGGAAAAAGCCTGCGTGCGTTCTGCGCTTGCCGTTCTGGCTTGCCGAAGGCCGCGCCGCATTCAAGGCGCGCATCGCCGAGCAGGCCGATTTTCGGGCAGAGACGCTGCCGTATCGGCAGCCGCTCGTCGACTACCTGCGTCACGAACGCCAGGGCGGCCGCACGATCGTGTTGGCCACGGCCGCCCATGCTTCGATCGCCGACCGTGTCAGCGCGCATCTCGGCCTGTTCGACCGCGTGATCGCGACCTGCGACGGAACGAATCTGAAAGGCGCAGCCAAGCTGGACCGCATTCGCGAGCAGATCGGCGACGACTTCGTCTACGCCGGCGACAGCAAGGCCGATTTGTCCGTCTGGGCCGGTGCAAAAGGGGCAGTCCTCGCCGGCGCGTCGCGCGACGTCGCCGCGAACGTGCGCGGCAGCGTTCCGGTCGAGCGCGAATTCGCGGATGCGCGCGCGAGCCTCGCGACATGGTTCGGCGCGCTGCGCGTTCATCAATGGTTGAAGAACCTGCTGCTGTTCGTTCCGCTGCTGACGGCGTTTGCATTCTTCGACATCGACAAGGTCGCGACACTTGCGCTCGCCTTCGTGTCGATGTCGCTCGGTGCATCGGCGACCTACATCGGCAACGATCTCTGGGATCTGGACAACGATCGGCGGCATCCGCGCAAGCGCAACCGTCCGTTCGCGAGCGGTGCGTTGTCGATTACGGAAGGCCTCGGTTGCGCGGCGCTGTTGCTGACGGCCGCATTTGCGCTCGCATTCGCCGTGTCCCCGGGATTCGCCGGCATGTTCGCGCTTTATCTCGTACTGACGACGGCATATAGCTGGCGTCTGAAATCGATCGTGTTGCTCGACGTGGTGATCCTGTCGCTGCTCTACACGTACCGCATCGTCGCCGGCGCGGTAGCGGCCGAGATCGTCGTGAGCAGCTGGCTGCTCGCGTTTTCCGTCTTCGCGTTTCTGAGCCTTGCGCTCGTGAAGCGTTGCTCGGAGCTCGTGTCCTTGCGTCAGAGCGACAAGCGTGCGGCCGCCGGGCGCGATTATCGCGTCGGCGATCTCGAAGTGCTCTGGCCTTTCGGGATCGGTTCTTCGCTCGCCGCGGTCGTCGTGTTCGGCCTGTTCATCAACGCGCCCGAAACGGCGCAGCGCTACGCGATGCCGCAGCTGCTCTGGCTGGTCCAGATCGGCCTGATCTACCTGTTCGGCCGTCTCTGGATCGCGACGGTGCGCGGCGCGATGCACGACGATCCGATCGTCCATCTTCTCGAAAATCGCGGCAGTTTCGGCATGTTGTGCGCCATGGTGGCGACCGTGCTGGCCGCTCACTTTCTGCCCGCCCTGTGAGCGGCATCTTCACCATGACGGAAAAGAACCGAAATCGCGTGCTGGCGTTTTGCCGCTTCTCGATCGTGTACGTGCTGCTGTTCGTCTGCGCGGGCAACATCACCAACAGCGTGCTGCTGAAGTGGGGATTCCGTGATGCGCAGGCAGACGATCTGCGCAATACGTTCAGCCTGATCGGCATGATGGACGGCGGCGCACCGAAGCCTTTCGTTTATCGCTCGTCGTTTCCGAAAGCGGCGAAATGGCTGGCGGAGCGCATCGAGCCCGATACGCAACAGAAGCTCTATCGCTCGATCACGCGTCACGATTCGCTACGCAACGCCTATTTTTCCGACTTGCCGAAACAGTACTGGACGCCGGTCGTCGCGATTACCTATCACCTGACCTACGTCGCGATCGTGCTGTCTGCGCTGTTCGCGCTGTTGCTCGTGTACAAGCTCGCGCGCGTGCACGGACTGAGTTTCGGGCAATCGGTGGGCTTTCTGGCGGGATTCAGCTTTCTCTATCCGCTGACGTTCCAGCAGGGCGCGTACTACTACGATTTCTTTGAAATTCTCGGTGCGCTCGGTGCGTGCTATTTCCTGCTGCGGCAACGCATGATCGCGTGTACGGCGACGATCGCGATCTTCTCGCTGAACAAGGAGACGTTTTTCCTTGTCCCGCTCGCGCTGTTCTTCCTGCACGATCGCGACGTACCGCTGTCGAAACGGGTCGGCTGGCTTGCCGTGCAGCTCGCGATCTGCGGCGCGACGCGTCACTTCATCATGAGCGGCTATGCGCACAATGCGGGCGACTTCGTCGCGTTCCAGCTCTGGGGCAACCTGAAGTTCTGGGTCAATCCGGCATCGTATCTGTCGTTCTACAACCTGATCGGCAAGGGCATTTTTACGCCGAGCCTCGAAAACCCGCTGATGCTGGTGCCGCTCGCCGTGTTCTTCCGCGCCGCATGGCGCAATACGCCCGCGAACTATCGCCGATACTTCCTTGCGGCGTTCCTTCCGGTGCTGCCACTGTTCATGCTGTTTGGCTGCCGCGATGAAGCTCGCAATTTCTCGGTCGTGTTTCCGGCCGTCGTGTTGATTGCGTTGCACGGTGCGACGCGCTTCGATGCGATCTTCGGCAAGCGCGCGGGCGCGGCGGAAGGCGCGGGGCATGCGCCGCGTCGTGCCGAGGTCGAACGGGCCGCCGAGGCCGTGCTGTGAACGGGCTGATCGTGGTGGCCAGCGGCGTGTTCGGCGGCGCTGCCGGCGTGTTGCTGCGCGTCGCGGCGCTGAAGGGTGCCGCGCTGGGCGAGTCGAGCCTGTTGCCGTGGATCGCACGCGCGTCGGCCGTCGCCGCGTACGGCATCGGCTTCGTGCTCTACGCGCTCGCGTTGCGCAAGACGACGCTCGCGGTCGCTTATCCGGCGATGGTCGCGATGTCGATGATCGTGGTGCTGTCGTTCACGGCGCTGCACGAACAGGTGTTGCGGCCGATGCAGGCGATGGGGGCCGTCGTCATTCTGGTCGGCGTCTGGATGGTCACGCGACACGCGTGAGGCGGAGCGGCAGCCGCATCCGCTGCCGCGGCCTCGGTTTCTTGGGCTTGTGTTTGCCGTGCGCCGGCACGGAAAACGGCATGAAGGGCGCGTCGCTGGTGAGCGTGCCTGTTGCGACGCCAGGTCGCCGGTACGTCGACGGTTGACCACACCGCGCCGCGCACCAACAAAAAACCCGCGCAGCATGATGCTGGCGCGGGTTTTTTCCGCGTGTTCGGAACACGCGGCGCGGTATCTGGTGCCCAGGTCGGGACTCGAACCCGAACGCCTCTCGGCGCTACCCCCTCAAGATAGTGCGTCTACCAATTCCGCCACCTGGGCAAGGGGCGCCATTCTAGCGCCCCGTCGCGCATTTGTGAAGAGGGCGTGACAGTCGCGGCGTCGATGCGAAAGCGGTGCCGGTAGAATGCACGCGTTCGCTCGTCCGAGCCTCGCAACCGCCTAGCGTTTTTCATCGTGATCGCCACCCTCGAACAACTGCGCGCCGGCCGCCTCGCGGGCGCCCGGCAACTGAAGCTCGCATGCGGGCTGACCGAATTCCCGCGCGAGATCTTCGAGCTTGCCGATACGCTCGAGGTGCTCGATCTGTCCGGCAATGCGCTGTCGTCGCTGCCCGACGATCTGTCGCGGCTGCATCGGCTGCGCATCCTGTTCGCGTCCGACAACCGCTTCACCGCGTTGCCCGACGCGCTCGGCGCATGCCCGCAACTGGAGATGATCGGCTTCAAGGCGAACCGGATCCGCACCGTGCCCGGCGCCGCGCTGCCGCGTGTGCTGCGCTGGCTGATCCTGACCGACAACGCCATCGACGCGCTGCCGCCCGAAATCGGCGACTGTTCGCGGCTGCAGAAGCTGATGCTCGCCGGAAACCGGCTGCAATCGCTACCCGACGAGATGGCCGCATGCCGGGCGCTCGAGCTCGTGCGTCTGGCCGCGAACCGTCTCGATGCGCTGCCGGACTGGCTGCTGCGTTTGCCGCGCCTCGCTTGGCTGGCCGTCGCGGGCAACCCGCTGGGTGCCGCGTCGGAAGCAGCTGCATCGGCCGATGCAGGCGTGACGGACATCGACTGGACGTCGCTCGCCCGCGAGCAGAAGCTCGGCGAGGGCGCGTCGGGCGTCATCTACCGCGCGCGGTGGCGGGCGGACATGGGCGAGCGCCCGGTCGCGGTGAAGCTGTTCAAGGGCGCGGTGACGAGCGATGGCCTGCCGGATTGCGAGATGGCCGCTTGCCTGCACGCGGGACGCCACCCGAACATGATTCCGGTGATCGGCCGCGTGCGCGGCCATCCGGACGGCGTGCACGGCCTCGTGATGGAGCTCGTCGATCCTGCGCTGACGAATCTCGCGGGGCCGCCGAACTTCGCCACCTGCACGCGCGACGTTTATGCGGACGATGTGCGCTTCGAGCCCGCGGCCGCGCTGCGGATCGCGCGCGGCATCGCGTCGGTGGCGCGCCACCTGCATGCGCGCGGAATCATGCACGGCGATCTGTATGCGCACAACATCCTGCACGGCGACGACCAACCTGCATTGCTCGGCGATTTCGGCGCGGCGTCGCTCTACGACGTGCGCGATGCGCGGTGTACGGCGCTGTTCGAGCGGCTGGAAGTGCGCGCGTTCGGCTACCTGCTCGGCGAGTTGCTCGAACGGTGCGAGCCGCGCGGGGGGGCGGGCGCGCCGGCGCTCGAAGCGCTGGCGGCCGCGTGCTTGAACGAGGATGTCGACGCGCGGCCGTCCTTCGCCGAGATTGTCGACGCGCTGACGGTGTACGTCGCGCAGCGGTAGCGGCCGCGATCGCGCGATCGCGCGTGCGTGCTGCGTACTGCGTACTGCGTGTTGCCGTCCCGGTCGCCGCGCTAGGCCGATCGCGCCAGATACTTCTCGATCAGCTTCATCTGCATGGTCCAGCCTTCGTCGTTCATTTCGTATGCCTTTTCCCGGCGCGCCGCGGCGATCGCGTCGAACCCGGATTCGACGACCGTCAGCAGCGTGCCGCCCGCTTGTTCGGCAAGCGTGAACGTGACGAGCGTCATCGGCTCCGACGCATAGTCGAATGCCGGATCGACCGCGAACGGATGCCAGCGGAATGAGAACAGCCGCTTCGGCTCGATGCGGTCGACGACGAATTCGAACACCGACCCCGCATAAGGCTCCTGCGCTTTTGCAACGTCGTCGTCGACGCGCGTCGGCGAGATGCGGCCGAACAGCGTCTCGCCCGCGACGAACGGCCCGTCGAACGCGACGCCGAACCACGTGCCGAATTCGCCGGCGTTGCTGACGGCTTCCCACACGCGCTCGAGCGGCGCGGCGAGCTGGACCTGTTTTTCGATGCGATCGGGTGACTGGGGCATCGCTTTCTCCCTCCGGGTATCCATCGTCGACGGCATGCCGCGCGTCACGGCGCTGCGCTGCGAGCCGGGACCGTGGCGCGAACGAATCGGCGTCAGCCGATGAGGGCGGCGTCGGGTACGTCGAGCACGAGGTCGGACGTCGCGACGGCGACACACGGCAGCGTATAGCCGTCGGCCTTTTCCTCGCGGCTCAGTCCGGGCCATTCGATGGTGTAGCGTACGCTCCCGCTGACGATTCGGCAAAGACAGCTGCGGCACGTGCCGTTGCGGCACGAGCGCGGCAGCGACACGTGCGCGAACGCCGCGGCTTCGAGCAGCGTCAGCGAATCGGGCGCATCGAAGCTTGCGCCAAGCGGCTCGATACGCACGAGCGGAGGGCGATCGGAATCGGTCATCGGTAAAGCGGGCATCGGTTGGGCGGAAACGCGCCAAGCATACCCGAAGCCGTGTGCCGCCAGCGCCGTCAACGGCGGCGCAGGTAGCGGTACACCGTGTTGCGGGCGAGCCCCAGTTCGCGCGCGGCCGCCGACACGTTGCCGCCGTGCCGCGCAACGGCCGTATCGATCACGGCGGCCTGATGATCCTGTAGCGTCGTCGTGCCGCGCGGGGCGGGCGGTATGGTCGACGGAGCCGATGCCATCGATGCAGCCGATGCGGCGGCCGGCGCGCCGTCGCAGTCGAGCCAGAAATCGTCGGGCAGGTGCGCGAGTGCGATTTCGTCTTCGTCCTCGGCGAGCATGCCGGCCGTGCGCAGCACGTTCGTCAGCTGACGCAGATTGCCGGGCCAGCGATGGCGCGTGAACGCATCGAGCACGTCCGGCGCGATGCGATGCGGCATGGGTTCGCTGCGCGCGAGCCGCGCGAGGATGCGCTCGACGAGCGCCGGCAGGTCGGTGCGCGCGGCGAGCGGCGGCAGCGTGACGGCGAGGCCGTTGATGCGGTAGAACAGGTCCTCGCGGAACGTGCCGGCCGCGATCATCGCGCGCAGGTCGCGGTGCGTCGCGCAGACGATGCGCACGTCGACCGGCACTGCGCGCGCGCCGCCGAGCGGCATCACCGCGCGTTCCTGCAGGACGCGCATGAGCCGCACCTGCTGCGCGAGCGGCATGTCGCCGATTTCGTCGAGAAACAGCGTGCCGCCGTCGGCCTGCACGATCTTGCCGGGACTGCCGCGTTTGCGCGCGCCGGTGAATGCGCCGTCTTCGTAGCCGAACAATTCGGCCTCGATCAGCGTATCGGGCAGCGCTGCGCAGTTGACCGCGACGAACGGGCCGTCCGCGCGCGGCGACGCGTGGTGCAGCGCGCGGGCGAGCCACTCCTTGCCGGTGCCGGTCTGGCCGAGGATCAGCAGCGGCAGGTCGCGGCCGCGAATCTTGGTGACACGTTCGAGCACGGCGGCCATCCGCGCGTCGCCGGTATCGAGCGTCGCGAACGTGATCGCCTCCGGGTCCGGCGCGCGCACGTGTGTGGCGGGTGCCGGCGGCGTGACGGCCACGGCGGTTTTTTGCGCGTCGGCGAATTCGCAGCGCGCAAGCACGCGCACGCCGCTCGACAGCGTGAGCCGCAGCATCGCGCCGGGCGCGCGCGCGGCCTGTTGCGCAAGCTCGCCGAACCGCATGCCGAACAGCGCGTCGCAACCCTGATGCTGCAGCGCATCGAACGGTGCGCCGAGCTGAAACTGTGCGCTGCGGTTCGCGGCAATCAGGCCGCCGTCGGCGCCGAACGCGACGAGTCCGGCGAACAGCGAGTCGACGCAATCCTCGTGTGCATGAAAGCGTACGCGCAGCGCTTCCGCGCATTGGTTCGCGAACAGATGGTTCTCGATCAACTGCGCGGACATGCGCACGAGCGCGAGTGTATGCGGGCTGAAGCCGCGCGGATCGCCGCTCACGTCGAGTGCGCCGAGCGTGCGGCCGAACGGATCGACGATCGGCGCGCAGGAGCACGTCAGGATGTGGTTCGCGCGCAGGAAATGCTCGGCGCCGTGCACGGCGATCGCCTGTCCCGACGCGAGGGCGGTGCCGATCGCATTGGTGCCGCGCGCGCGTTCGGCCCATGAAACGCCGGTGCATAGCGCGACGCGGTTGGCTTTTTCGATGAAGTCGTCGTCGCCGATGCTGTGCAGGATGACGCCGGCGGCGTCGGTGAGGAGCACGAGGCTTTGCGTATCGGCGATCTGTGCGTGGAGGTTTTCCATCACGGGCCGTGCATGGGCGAACAGCGCGTGATTCGTGTCGAGCAGTTCGCGCAGCGCGATCTGCGACAGCGGCGAGAAATCGGGGCGCTCGTGCGCGCGCAAGCCGACCGCGGCCGATCGGGCGTGCGCCTGCGCGAGCAGGTCGACGCGGCCCGCGGCGGCGGGCAGCATGGAAGATTGAGGCATCGCTTGTCTCCTGTCGGCCCCGGTTAGCGCTTTAGCGCTTACCGGGGCCCCACGCACCGCGAGTCGGCCCCGGTTCACGCTTTAGCGCTTACCGGGGCCCCACGCACCGCGAGTCGGCACCAGTTCGCACTTCACCGCTTACCAACGCCCCACGCACGACGCGTCCACCACCCAGCGCTTTCACCCATACCGGCGCTTCATGATTTCCCGCGCGTGGCGCACCTGACACATCGACGCACGCGCACGGGTATTCGCCATCATACAAGCGCCCCGCGCGACATGCGACCGCGTACAAATTCCCCTTGCTTTTAAGCGTCTACCTGCAATGATGGAAATGGAACACGCACGCGCCGTGTTCCGCATTGCAACATGCATGCGACGCGACATGCATCCGTTCGGGAGAGCCATCATGGTTCGGACGGAACTGAGAGTCGTGCTGGCGGCCATCGCCACTTTCATCATGTTGGGCGGCATTGCCGTCGCGATCCACGGGTTGCTGTTCGATGTCGCGGACGCCGTACGATACGGCGCCGCCGCGATTACGATCGGCGTCACGACCGCCGCGATCGCGCTCAACGTGTGGCCGACCGACCCCCACTGACGCGCGCAACGAAACGGTGCCGGATCCCGCGCGGGTCGCCCGACATCCGCGTCGAAGCGACGCGCACCGTAAATTTTGCCTCCTGCGCGAAACCGTCTAAAGTGGAATGCAACCGGCATGCGTTGTCCGCGCCATACCCCCGCGGGCAGTGCCGCTGCCGGAGAGCCCGTGTCCATTTCGTCCGACCGGTGGCGGACGACGGACGCGGTCATTCGTTTTCTACCGGACGACTGAGGCGGCTCCCATGCAGATCCATTTCACGAACGAGGCGCCCGAATACTCGGGGCGCGACCTGATGCTTGCGTTTACGGCGCTGGTCAATGGCGAGCGAGTCCAATGTCAGATCACGGCCGAGGCGATGGAGGATCACTTCGGGGCGGCGTCGCCGCGCTTCGAGGACATGGTCGGCGCGTTCGACCAGCATCGCGAGCGCATCGAGGCGGCGGCGCGACGCCTGCTGTCGGAAACGCGCGCGCAATGCGTGACGCTGCGCAGCGGCTACGTGCGTTTTTACGAGGCGAACGGCGCGCTGAACCGGCCGGCCGGGCAGTGAGCGCAGCGGGCGCCGTATGCCGGCGCCCGTAGCCGATGCGCATCCTTCCGCACGCCAAAGCGACAACGCCACCCGAGGGGTGGCGTTTCGTTTTCCTTCTCCGGCGCGTGCCGGCCCGCGTCCGTTACTCGCTGCCGAGATAGAAGAAGCGGAACAGGAACACGGCTGCGATGATCCACACGATCGGCTTGACCGTGCGTGCCTGGCCGGTCAGCAGCTTGAGGCCGCCGTACGCAATGAAGCCGAACGCCACGCCGTTCGCGATCGAATAGGTGAACGGCATCAGCAGCGCGGTCAGCGCGGCCGGCACGGCTTCGGTCGCATCGTCCCACGGCACGTCGACCATTTCGCGCAGCATCAGGCACGACACGTACAGCAATGCGGGTGCGGTCGCATAGGCGGGCACGACGCCGGCGAGCGGCGCGATGAACAGGCACGCGAGGAACAGCACCGCGACCGTGATTGCGGTGACGCCGGTGCGGCCGCCGGCCTGCACGCCCGATGCGCTTTCGATATAGGCGGTGGTCGACGACGTGCCGAGCACCGAGCCCGCGACGATCGCGGTGCTGTCCGCGAGCAGCGCCTTGTTGAGACGGTGCATCTTGCCTTCGACGAGCAGCCCCGCGCGGTTCGCGACGCCCATCAGCGTGCCGGTCGCATCGAACAGTTCGACGAGGAAGAACACGAGGATCACGTTGATGATGCCCGTCGACAGCGCAGCGCCGATGTCGAGCTTGAACAGCGTCGCGTCGATCGACGGCGGCGCGGAAAACACGCCGTGGAACTGGTTGTCGCCGAAGAAGAACGACAGCACGGTCACGCCGAGAATGCCGATCAGGATCGCGCCGCGCACGCGCAGATGATCGAGCGTGACGATCGTGAAGAAGCCGATGATCGCGAGGATCGTGTCGTGCTTGTGCAGATCGCCGAGCGTCACCAGCGTGGCCGGATTGCCCACGATCACGCCGGACGTCTTCAGCGAGATGATCCCGAGGAACAGCCCGATGCCGGCCGTGATCGAGATGCGCAGCGATTTCGGAATGCCGTTGACGATCGCCTCGCGCACGCGGAACAGCGTGACGAGCAGGAACAGGCAGCCCGAGATGAACACCGCGCCGAGCGCGGCTTGCCACGAGAACCCGAGCCCCTTGACGACCGTATACGCGAAGTACGCGTTCAGCCCCATGCCCGGTGCGCACGCGATCGGATAGTTCGCGTACAGCCCCATGATCAGCGATGCGAGCGCCGCGACGAGGCAGGTCGCGACGAATACGGATTCCTTCGGCATGCCGGCGTCGCCGAGGATCGCGGGGTTGACGAAGATGATGTAGGCCATCGTCAGGAACGTGGTGACGCCCGCGAGTATTTCGGTGCGGAAGTCGGTGCCGGCTTCAGCGAAGCCGAAATACCGCTTGATGGATTCCATGAAGGCGTTTCTCCGGTCGGGTTGTCGTATTGCTTGTCGTGCCGAATTGTTGTAAGGCTGCGTGCGGCGGCTAACTGTAACCAGCCACTATTGTTCGGCTATCGGCGGATTGTAATAGCGCGGATAGCTCCGACGATATAGTCGCGGGGCACGATCGGCATCTTCGCGACAGCGACCTGGCGGCCTGGTCGCCCGATGCCGCGCGAAGAAGGCGCGCATTTTACCGGTTCGGCGACAACGGGCGCCGGCACCGCGACGAAGCGCACACGAACGGCGACGAATCGCGGCTGAACGGAGCGCGAAACAGGCGAGCAGCGGCGGAGAGGCGCGGAAGAGGCGGACGAGAAGAGGACGAGAAGAGGGCGAGAAGAGGGCGAGAAGCGCGGAAGAAGCGGGCGAGAAGTGAGCGAGAAGCACGGCGATCGGCTGAAATGCGCGAGAAAACCGCGAAGCCGCTCGATGCGCGCCGACGAGCCTGCGAGGCTTTGCAGGCCGATGCGCATGCAACGGCCGCCTTCCGGATTCCGCGCGTGACATGCGACTGAAACGCCCTCGCCGCATGCTCGACGAAGGCGAGCGGCGCGACGCCGCGCGCCCGCACGCTGCCGTACCCGATGCGCGCGCATCGGCGTGCATGCGCCCATTCGTCAGTCCAGGCCGCGGCAGGCATCGGGTTATCGTGCGCCGAAGCCGTCGCGTTCGCAACTGTCATCTGACGCGCAGACGCGACTGTGGTTTTCTATGTAAAAGAATGCAAGAGGCCATCGCGTAAACCGGCAACTCTTTCTAGGATAGATACACCGCGCACATACGCCGAGCCGGTTGCTGTCGGCGCGGGGGAGCTGCAGTATGTATGGGCGAAGGCGGTGAAGCGCGGTGGCGGCCGTTGTGCGTTCGGGCAGACACGGCCGGTTGCGATTGCCCGATGCGGGTTCGTCCGTTATCACGGAGGTCAGCATGTTGAACTGGATCAGCCGTTGGGCTATGCGACACGCCCCCACGCCGGAAAAAACCGCTGCGTCGATGCTCGTGACGGCGCGCATGGAACTGTTCGCAGCCGAACAGCGCGTGATCGACGCGAAGCTGCAGGCGGACTACTGGCGCACGCGTGTGTCCTTTCTCGAGGAAGTACAAAAGCAGGGCATCGATCCCTGGGTCACCTCGCAGTCGGCGATGCAAAAGCCCGAGCTCGATTCGACTCCCCGAAGCACGGGCCCGCGTCTCGCCGCCAGCACCTGATGTGCGTGCTGGCCGCACCCCGCGTGCAATCGCGCGCGACACGCACCGGCGTGCCGCGTCCTTCGACACGCACCTGCGACGCGACACGCCGCAGGTGCGCGCATTGTTCTGCGCGGCCTGGCCGCGTCTCGCGCGCGTGAGCGCGCGCCTCCCGCAATCACGTTCATTCCCGCGCTTCACGCGTTCGCCATCGGCCGACGAGCAGGCGCCGCGCCAGCGCTAGCGCACGCCGAAGCCGATCGCCGCCCGGCACGTACGCGGTCGTGATCGACGCTTCGGCCGGACGATCGTCGTCGGCGCTGAGCCAGATGCGCTCGCCGCGCGCCACGCGCAGCACGTCGCCGGGCTGCACCCAGTAATCGTCGACGCTCGGTGGCCGTGTGATCCACAGTGGTGCACCGTGCGCGCGCACCTCCGCATCGCGCGGCGCGCGCCAGCTCAGCGTCGTGCGCGGCGCCACGGCGAAACGAATCACGACCGTCGGTAATGCGATCGCGTCCGGGCGACGGCGATCGGGACGAACAAACAGCGAGCTTGCCTGGTCCATCGTCTTCTCCATTCGTTGAGCCGGACGGATGACGTGCACCACAACAAAAAGGCCTCATCCGTTTCCGGCGAGGCCTTGCGTGACATGCGGTTACTGCCTGAATGCTAACGCGCAAGCGCCTCCCGTGACGCACCGATATGGTGTGCGTTCACCGGGCAATTAATCGCGATGGCGATGAGCTTGAACGTAGGCATGCGAACGAGTGTGTCGCGCTCGCGCGGCGTTGTCAACGACTATTTTGAGATGACGTGGCGCGCATTGCGCATTATGCGTCGCGTTGCGCGAGCGCGTTCACGAGCAGTTCGGACAGCAGGCCCGTCATCCCGTTCGGATGCGTCGCGGCGCGTGCCTTCAGCTGTTCGACGAGCTCGGCGTTCAGCTTGCAGGCGAACGGCACGAGGCCGAGTTCCTGGTCGAGCTTGCGCTGCGCGCGGCGATCGAGCTTGGCCGCTTCCTCGGCGCCCTTGCCGAAGCGCGCGGAGCTCGACTGCTTCATCGCATGCGTGAGCTTCAGCGCCTTGTTCTTTTCGAGATCGGTTTTCTTCATGGCCATCGCGGCACCTCCGGGAAATGAAGCCGCGATTGTACGCATTTCGGCGGGGGCCGCCGCGGCGCGCCGTCTCAGCCGCGCGTGGGCGCTTGCCAGTTGCCGCCGTACGCGGCCGCCTGCGCGGCAGGCGAGCGCGCCAGATACTCGAGCGCCTGTTCGGTCGAGCCTCCGGCGTGCGGCGTATAGCCTGGCCGGAATAGCGCAGCGCCGCGCCGATCACCTTCCAGAACGACGGTAGATGCCCGCGCCGCGAACCTTGCCACCACGACAGCACGAAGCGCGGATAGCGGCCCGCGTCCGGATCGCGTCGATACATGAACTTCGCGCCCGTCGTGATGTAGTAGAGCAGCAGCACGATCACGAACGCCATGTGCACGCAGCGCTCCGGATACGAGCCGCCCATGTGCCGGTAGATGTCGAACGCCACGGTGCGGTGCTCGACTTCCACCGCGCCGTGCCAGCGCAGCAGATCGACCATCGTCGGGTCGGCCTTGCCCGCGTCGAGGCCGTGCGCGTTGAGCACCCCGTTGCCGAGATAGCCGAAGAAATGCTCGAGCGATGCGATCACCTTCCGTGACGGTCGTCGGGCAACGTGTCGAGATCGACGTGTTCGACGACGGACACATGGAGGTGTCCCGATTCGAGGGTAACGAGGACATTGAAGGCGGAGTCGAATTGATCGACTCCATCGTGGCGTCAGGGAGGTAGCGCTGCGAGACGGACACGGACGCGGACAAAACGGCCAGCAATAAAAAAGGACGCTTGCGCGTCCTTTTGCCGTCTGAGGTGTTGCGCATCGTCGAGAGGCGTCCCCAGCGTTGTCGTCGAAGATGCTAACGAACTTTCGTCGGGATGTCAAAGTGCATCGTATTGCATTCCCCATCGGGTCGGGCCGGAGCCTGTTGCCATGCCGGCGTCAAATGCCAGTCGGTCGTGAAACCGAGATGCGTCGATGGGGCCACGTGCTCGCAACCCGCCAAAACAGTTCGCAACGTTTCGCGCCATTCGTCTCCGTGGCCGAGCGGGTCGAGCAAGGCCTTGACCATCGTCGCGCGCGCGTAAAACGTCTCCGGCCGTGTCATTTCCGCTGCATACCGGGCGAGATTGCGCGCGGCCGGCTTCGCCGGAGGCGATACCGTCAGTTTCATTCCCCACAGCCGGGCGTGATGCGCACATGCGTTGCGCAGATCCGTGAGCGATTGCAGCCAGCTGGTGAGCACCGTGTCCGGGATGTCGGGCCACATGTGGCGCCCGGCGGTCTTGCGGTCACGTATCGACAGCGCATTGAAGAGCCGCGACAAGGCGCCCAGGCTGAGCCGCTCGCAGACTAGCCAGATCGGCGGCAAGTCGGGTCTGGCGTAGGTCCGGTAGTAATGAGCGAGCGCCGCTGCTTTCCGGGTTTCGCATTCGCTCGCAATCTGGTCCAGTACGCGCGCATACTGGCGCAGATCGACGAAGCGTTCCCTCTCGATATACCAGTGGCTGCCGTAGTCGATCGCGAGAGGATTGCTGAGGGCGGCACGCAGCGCAACCTCGATGCGTTCGACCGCGTCCATTGTGATCGAGCGCAGGCGCCGATCGAATGCGTACAGCTCAGCGATGTCGGAGAAGCGCATTCTGGGCCAGAACCGCTTCGTAGCGGGGTTCTGAAACCGACGCATGTAGACCTGCAGCCGGAAATGGCCGATCGACCGGAGCACGCGCAAGTTCGTGGGGCGATCGTCGATGCGCAGGCCGCGTTGCCACAGGCGATGCAGTGTTTCCTCGGCGCTGAGCTGTGTGATTCATAGACATCGTTTCAACTAGAATGAAGCGATGGACCGAGAGATCGCCGCGCGATTACGTTGGGTACGCATGTATCACGAGACCGGCAATGCCGGCCTCGTGTGCGCACGGTGCGGCATATCTCGGCCGACACTTCGCAAATGGCTGCGTCGCTATCAGGAAGCTGGCGAAGCAGGTCTCCAGTCTCAAAGCCGTCGTCCACTGCGCAGCCCAAACCGGAAGGTCTCCGAGGCTGATCGGGCGACGGTCCTCCGATTGCGCGCTGAGCGCAAAGGCGCACGGCGGATCCAGAATGAACTGCGACTGCACGAGCAACGAGAGCTATCCCTCGCGACCATTCACAAGATCTTGAGCGAGGCGGGTGTAAAACCGTTGGTTCGATCCAGGCGACCGACGCAGCCGAAACGCTATAGCCGGCCGGTGCCTGGAGACCGCGTCCAGATGGACACGATGAAAATCGCTCGAGGTGCGTACCAGTACACGGCGATCGACGACTGTTCGCGATTCCGGGTACTGGCGATCTACCCACGCAGAAATGCCCGAAATACGCTGCTTTTTCTTAATCGCGTCATTGAGGAGATGCCGTTCCCGATTCAGCGTATCCAGACCGACCGAGGCGGTGAGTTCTTCGCCGAGTCAGTGCAGCGGCGCTTGATGAGCGAGTGCATCAAATTCCGACCGATTCCGCCCCGTTCGCCACACCTCAACGGCAAGGTCGAGCGTTCGCAGCTCACCGACCTCAACGAATTCTGGTCGGATCATCCACCGACCGGGGATGCGATCGACCAACGAATTGAGGAGTGGCAGTTCGACTATAACTGGCGGCGCCCGCACGGCTCACTTGGTGGCAAAACGCCCATCGATCGTATCGCGGAGTTAAGCGAAATTACGCCTCTCGCGGAGGAGGTGGAAAGTGCCTACGACGAAACGAAAGAACGAATTCGCCACCGTGAATGGCGCGTCGACAAGACCCTCGCCGAACATCACCGGCGCGTGGTGGAGCTCGCGTCTCCTAACGGAGCCTCGAGCTCCACCACGGAACGAAAAAGGCGCACCAAGAAGTGAAACGATGTCCGTGAATCGCACAGCTGAGCGCCACTTTGCCGTACGTTCTGGTTGGCGTCGCCGGTGCTGTCTTCCTGATTCGATTCTTGCCCATCGTCGATCCGTACCGCCATGCATGGATCTCGATGTATACGTCCAACTCGCTGCCAGCGGCACCTTTCATACCGTTCGGCTGATGCGGCACGGCCGCCCGCGTTGGCCAATACTTACGGTCACGCTCCGAACCCGCGTTACTCCTCCCGCCTCCCTCCCCACCGCTCCAGCAACACCCCCAGCAGATCGACCGGCAGCGGAAACACGATCGTCGAATTCTTGTCCGCCGCGATCGTCGTCAGCGTCTGCAGATAGCGCAGCTGCATCGCCTGCGGCTGCTGCGCGAGCCGTTGCGCGGCCTGCAGCAGCTTTTCGGACGCCTGCAGTTCGCCTTCCGCATGAATCACCTTCGCGCGCCGTTCGCGCTCGGCCTCGGCCTGCCGCGCGATCGCGCGCACCATCGTCTCGTTCAGGTCGACGTGCTTGATTTCGACCGTCGATACCTTGATCCCCCACGCATCGGTCTGCGCGTCGAGCGTCTTCTGGATGTCGGCGTTCAGCTGTTCGCGCTCCGCCAGCAGCGCATCGAGTTCGTGCTTGCCGAGCACCGCGCGCAGCGTCGTCTGCGCGAGCTGGCTCGTCGCCTCGAAAAAGCGCGCGACCTGGATCACGGCCTTTTCCGGATCGACGACGCGAAAATACACGACCGCGTTCACCTTCACCGACACGTTGTCGCGCGTGATCACGTCCTGCGCCGGCACGTCGAACACGACCGTGCGCAGATCGATCCGCACGACCTGCTGGACGATCGGAATGATCAGCACGAGCCCCGGTCCCTTGACCTTCCAGAACCGGCCGAGCATGAACACGACGCCGCGCTCGTACTCGCGGAAGATGCGGATCGACGACGCGATCAGTATCGCGACGAATACGATCAAAACGCTGCCGAAGCCGAACGTATAACCGATCATCGAGCGTCTCCCTGTGGTGGCGATGCAAGCGGCGCGCGCGGCGCGGGCGGCGCGGGCGTCGCGTCGTACAGCGGCGCGACGGTGAGCGTCAGCCCCTGCCGTCCGGTCACGCGCACGCGGCAGCCGGCCGCGAGCGGCGCGCTGCACGCGACGCGCCAGCGCTCGCCGTGTACGCGCGCCCATCCGGCCGCCGACGGCGGCGCCGCGCCGTTCGGCCCGTGCGGCTGGTCGGCGTGCAGGCCGTCGTCGAGCACTTCGCCGATGCTGCCGACGATCGCCTCGCCGCCCGTGACGACCGGCCGCCGCCGCGCGCGCAGCGCAACGCTCGACACGCCGGCGACGAGCAGCGCGCCGCCGAGCGCGAGGCTCGCGATGACGGGCCACGGAATGCCGTAGCCGGGCACGTCGGTGTCGATCAGCATCAGCGCGCCGATCACGAACGCGACGATGCCGCCGAAGCCGAGCACGCCGAAGGTCGGCAGAAACGCTTCGGCGACGAGGCAGCCGAGGCCGAGCAGCACGAGCGCGAGGCCCGCATAGCTGACGGGCAGCAACTGCATCGCGAACAGCCCGACCAGCAGGCAGATCGTCCCGGCGACGCCCGGCAGCACGAAGCCGGGGTTCGCGAACTCGAAGAACAGCCCGTAGATGCCGATCGTCAGCAGGATCAGCGCGACGTTCGGATCGGCGACGATCGACAGGAAGCGGCTGCGCCAGTCGGGCTCGACGACGACGAGCGGCGCGTGCGCGGTCGCGAGCCGCAGCGTGCCGGCGGCCGTCGTCACGCTGCGGCCGTCGAGCTGCCGCGCGAGATCGGCCGGGTCCTGCGCGATCAGGTCGACGACGTGCTGCGCGCGCGCTTCGTTCGCCGACAGGCTGACCGCCTCGCGCACCGCGCGCTCCGCCCATTCGGCGTTGCGTTCGCGCAGTTGCGCGAGGCCGCGCAGATAGGCGGCCGCGTCCTGCGTCGCCTTGCGGATCTCGGTCGATTGCGTGTCGGCCGGCAGCGCGGCCGGCGCGCCCGATGCCGAAGACGGGCTCGCGCCGTGCGACGCTGGCGCCTGCGGCGGCGCGGCCGGCGTGCCGCCGCCGACGCCGAGCTGCACCGGCGACGCCGCGCCGAGATTGGTACCGGGCGCCATCGCCGCGATATGGCTCGCATAGACGATGTAGGTGCCCGCGCTCGCGGCACGCGCGCCGCCCGGCGCGACGAAGGCCGCGACCGGTACCGGCGAGCCGAGGATCGCCTTGATGATCTGCCGCATCGACGTGTCGAGGCCGCCGGGCGTATCGAGCTGCAGGATCGCGAGCGGCGCATGCTCGCGCGCCGCGCGCTGGAGCGAACGGACGACGAAGTCGGCGCTGGCCGGCCCGATCGCGCCGTTGAGCGGCATCACGATCACGGGCGCCGGGCCCGCAGGTGCGGGCGGCGGCGCGGCGACGGCCGCGCATACGACGAGCAGCACCGCGAACAGCGCGGCGCGCGCGACCCGCGCGGACAGCGGGTGACGAGGGCGGCCGCCGCGCGCGGCGTGCGGCGGTCCGTGACGTGGAGCGTGCATCGGGACGTCCGGGCGGCGCGCGGCCGCATGCCGTCCGGTTCGCGGAATGGGCTGGGCCCGACGCTTAAAGATTAGGCGGTTTCGGCGCAGAGCGGGAAGACGGCCGCCGCGCGACTCAGGGCCGCGCGTTGCCCGCCCGCGCGAGCACTTCGTCGCGGTATTCGGCCGGACTGCGCCCGCTCCACTTGCGGAAGGCGCGATAGAACGCGCTCGGCTCCGCGAAGCCCGCGGCCGCCGCGACGTCCGCGATCGTGCGCGTCGGATCGGCGAGCGCCTCGAACGCGAGATCGCGCCGCAGCGTGTCCTTGATCGACTGATACGCGTGACCTTCCTGATGCAGCTTGCGCCTCAGCGTCGCTTCGGCGACGTACAGCCGCGCGGCCATCCCGGCCGCGCCGGGCCACGCGGCGGGCGGCATCCCGCGCAGCACGGCGCGCACGCGCGGCGCCAGCGCGTTCGGATTGCGGTACTTGACGATGAAACTGGCCGGCGCGTTGCGCAGGAACGTCTTCAGCGTTTTCGCGTTCTGCACGACAGGCAGCGTCGCGAATTCGGGATCGAAATCCACATACGAATCGGGCTGGTTGAAGCGCATGTCGTCGCAGAACATCGACGGATACTCGTGATCGGCCGGCGGCGTATCGCAGCGGAAGCTCGCGTGCAGCAGCGGGATGCGCCGGCCGATCAGCCAGCAGGTCAGCCCGTACACGATGATGAAATAGGTCGCGTACGTGAACATCGCGGGCGTCGCGCCGCTGTTGCGATGCACGAAACGCAGCCGCACGCGCTGCGGGTTCGCGTCGAGTTCCGCGTGCAGATCGTCGAGCACGCAGTGCATGAAGTTCACCGCGCGCGCCATTGCGTGCAGCCCGTCGGCCGCCGACAGCGCGGCCTGGCTCATCGCGACGAAGCTGCCGCTGCGCATCGGGTGGCTGTCCTGCCCGAAGAATTCGTCGTCGAGCGCGCGCGCGATCGCGTTCCACAGCGCGCCGTACTGCTGCGCGGACACGCGCGCGCGCGGCTGGTCGAGCAGCGCGGGCGCGATGCCGGCCTGCGCGAGCAGCGGCGCGGCCGCCACGCCGCGGCGCACAGCCAGCGCGATGCTGTACGCGACGAGACCGATCGCGACGGTTCCCTTGTCTTCCTGCTTCATCCCGGTGCCGGTATGGCAAAAACGCTCAGTGTAAATGAGCGGCGCGAGCATCGAACAGATGCGCACGCTTGCCTACACTGATTGCATCGAAACAGAACGACGGCCGCACCATGCGGCCGCAGGAGACAGCCGCACCATGGATGCGCTTTATACCGAAGACCAGCGGATGATTCGCGATGCCGCGCGCGCTTTTGCCACCGAGGTGCTGGCGCCGAACGCCGCGCAGTGGGACCGCGACGCGCAATTGCCCGACGCGGTCGTCGCGCAGCTCGGCGAACTCGGACTGCTCGGGATGATCGTGCCGCAGGAACTCGGCGGCTCGTACACCGATTACGTCGCCTATGCGCTCGCAATGGAGGAAATCGCGGCCGGCGACGCAGCCTGCGCGACGATGATGAGCGTGCACAACTCGGTCGGCTGCGGGCCGATCCTCGGCTTCGGCACGCCCGAGCAGAAGGCGCGCTGGCTCGCCGACATGGCCGCCGGGCGCGTGATCGGCGCATTCTGCCTGACGGAGCCGCAGGCCGGCTCCGAGGCGCACAACCTGCGCACGCGCGCCGAGCTGCGCGACGGCAAATGGGTGCTGAACGGCGCGAAGCAGTTCGTGACGAACGGCCAGCGCGCGGGCGTCGCGATCGTTTTTGCCATGACCGATCCCGACGCCGGCAAGCGCGGCATTTCCGCCTTCCTGGTGCCGACGGATACGCCGGGCTTCATCGTCGGCAAGCCGGAAAAGAAGATGGGGATCCGTGCGTCGGACACGTGTCCGATCACGCTCGAGAACTGCGCGATTCCCGAAGAAAACCTGCTCGGCAACCGCGGCGAAGGGCTGAAGATCGCGCTGTCGAACCTCGAAGGCGGGCGGATCGGCATCGCGGCGCAGGCGCTCGGCATCGCGCGCGCAGCGTTCGACAAGGCGCGCCGCTATGCGGGCGAGCGCGTGCAGTTCGGCAAGCCGCTCGCCGAGCATCAGGCGATCCAGCAGAAGCTCGCCGACATGGCCGTGCAGATCAATGCCGCGCGCTTGCTCGTGCACCACGCCGCGAAGCTGCGCACGGCCGGGCTGCCGTGCCTGTCCGAAGCGTCGCAGGCGAAGCTCTACGCGTCGGAAATGGCCGAGCGCGTGTGCTCGGATGCGATCCAGATCCACGGCGGCTACGGTTATCTCGTCGATTACGAAGTCGAGCGTCACTATCGCGACGCGCGCATCACGCAGATTTACGAAGGCACCAGCGAAGTGCAGCGGATGGTGATCGCGCGGCAGCTTTGAGCCGCGCCGCTCGCCGTCACGATGGCCTGAAGAGCACGAGGGAAGCGCGGTGAACGCGGCACGCAACGACGTGACCGTGCGCCGCCCGACAAGCAACCGTCCGGTGCGCAGCCGTGCGCCGGACGGTCGCGCGATGCATGGAGACATGCCCGGCATGGGACAGGAGGCGACACGATGACGGTACAGGCATTCCTGGACGCACGCGATTTTCTGCTGCGCCACCGCACCGACTACGAAACCGCGTATCGCGATTTCGCATGGCCGGTGCTCGACACGTTCAACTGGGCGCTCGACTACTTCGATCCGATGGCGCGCGGCAACGACCGACCGGCGCTCTGGATCGTCGACGGCGCGACCGGCACCGGCGAGCCGTATTCGTTCGCGCAGATGTCCGAGCGCTCGTCGCGGATCGCGAACTGGCTGCGCGGCATCGGCGTCGGGCGCGGCGACCGGATCCTGCTGATGCTGCCGAACCGCGTCGAGCTCTGGGACGCGATGCTCGCCGCGATGAAGCTCGGCGCGATCGTGCTGCCCGCGACGACGCAGCTGTCGGCCGACGACGTGCGCGACCGCGTGCAGATCGGCGGCGCGACATACGCGATCGTCGACGAGAACGAAACCGCGAAGTTCGAGCAGCCGGGGCTCGGCCTCGCGCAGAGGATCGTCGCGGGCGCGCCGCGCGACGGCTGGCTCGCGATGAACGACGGCTACGCGGCGAGCGCCGCCTTCGAGCCCGACGCCGTCACGCACGCGAACGATCCGATGCTGCTGTATTTCACGTCGGGCACGACGTCGAAGCCGAAGCTCGTCGAGCATACGCACCGCACCTATCCGGTCGGCCATCTGTCGACGATGTACTGGATCGGGCTGCAGCCGGGCGACATCCACTGGAACATCAGCTCGCCGGGTTGGGCCAAGCACGCGTGGAGCTGCTTCTACGCGCCGTGGAACGCGCAGGCCTGCGTGTTCGCGTTCAACTATGCGCGCTTCGAGGCGAAGGCCGTGCTCGACGCGCTCGTCAAGTACCGCGTGACGACGCTGTGTGCGCCGCCGACGGTATGGCGGATGCTCGTGCAGCAGCCGCTCGCGTCGTTCGACGTGGCGCTGCGCGAGATCGTCGGCGCGGGCGAGCCGCTGAATCCGGAAATCATCGAGCGCGTGAAGAAGGCGTGGGGCATCACGATCCGCGACGGCTACGGCCAGACCGAGACGACCTGCCTGATCGGCAACTCGCCGGGCCAGCCGGTCGTCGCCGGATCGATGGGCCGGCCGCTGCCCGGCTATCGGATCGCGCTGCTCGATCCCGACGGCGTATCGGTGAGCGAGGGCGAGGTCGCGCTGCCGCTCGACGCGGACGGCGCGCGCCCGGTCGGGCTGATGACGGGCTATGCGAACAATCGCGACGCGACCGGGCACGCGATGCGCGACGGTCACTACCGGACGTCGGACATCGCGATGCGTCGCGACGACGGCTACTACGTCTATATCGGCCGCGCGGACGACGTGTTCAAGTCGTCCGACTACCGGCTGAGCCCGTTCGAGCTCGAAAGCGTGCTGATCGAGCATCCGGCGATCGCCGAAGCGGCAGTCGTGCCGAGCCCCGACCCGGTGCGGCTGTCGGTGCCGAAGACGTACATCACGCTGCGGCAGGGCTACGAGGAAAGCGCGGCGCTCGCGCTCGAGATCTTCCGGTTCTCGCGCGACAAGCTCGCGCCGTACAAGCGCATTCGCCGGCTGCAGTTCGCCGAGCTGCCGAAGACGATCTCCGGGAAGATTCGCCGTGTCGAGCTGCGCCGCCGCGAGATCGAGCGCGGCGACGACGCAACCGCGCGCATGCCCGGCGAATACTGGGAAGAAGACTTTTCCGCGGAACTGAAATGACCGTGCCGCGCGCTGTGCGCCGCGTGCGCGCAGCGCGGCCGGCCTGAACCTGCCGTCCGCGCACGTCGCGCGGCGGCGCGCTGAAGGAGAGAGGATCGATGAACGCGAATCCGACGCCCCGTACGGGGCAAGACGTGCCGACGGTCAAGCTGCTGATCGACGGCGCCTTCGTCGAGTCCGCCACGAACGAGTGGCGCGACATCGTCAACCCGGCCACGCAGCAGGTGCTCGCGCGCGTGCCGTTCGCGACCGTCGCCGAAGTCGACGCGGCCGTGCAGGCCGCGCACGCTGCCTATGCGACGTGGAAGAACACGCCGATCGCCGCGCGCATGCGCATCATGCTGAAGTTCCAGGACCTCGTGCGCGCGAATCAGCAGCGCATCGCGAAGACGCTGACCGCCGAGCAGGGCAAGACGCTGCCCGATGCGGAAGGCGATATCTTCCGCGGGCTCGAAGTCGTCGAGCACGCGTGCTCGATCGGCACGCTGCAGCTCGGCGAGTTCGCGGAGAACGTCGCCGGCGGCGTCGATACGTACACGCTGCGCCAGCCGCTCGGCGTCTGCGCAGGCATCACGCCGTTCAACTTCCCCGCGATGATTCCGCTCTGGATGTTCCCGATGGCGATCGTCTGCGGCAATACGTTCGTGCTGAAGCCGTCCGAACAGGATCCGATGACGACGATGGAACTCGTCGAGCTCGCCCTCGAGGCCGGCATTCCGAAGGGCGTGCTGAACGTCGTGCATGGCGGCAAGGAGGTCGTCGACGCGATCTGCTCGCATCCGCTCGTGAAGGCGATCTCGTTCGTCGGCTCGACCGCGGTCGGCACGCACGTCTACCACCTCGGCAGCCAGCACGGCAAGCGTGTGCAATCGATGATGGGCGCGAAGAACCACGCGGTCGTGCTGCCCGACGCGAACCGCGAGCAGGCGATCAACGCGCTCGTCGGCGCCGCATTCGGCGCAGCCGGGCAGCGCTGCATGGCGACGTCGGTCGCGGTGCTCGTCGGCGCGGCGCGCGACTGGCTGCCCGACATCGTCGAGAAGGCGAAGGCGCTGAAGGTCAACGCAGGACACGAGCCCGGCACGGACGTCGGCCCGGTCGTCTCGCGCGGCGCAAAGGCGCGCATCCTGTCGCTGATCGAGGCGGGCGTGAAGGAAGGCGCGAAACTCGTGCTCGACGGCCGCGACGTGAAGGTGCCCGGCTACGAGAACGGCAACTTCATCGGCCCGACGATCTTCTCGGGCGTGACGACCGACATGTCGATCTATACGCACGAAATCTTCGGGCCCGTGCTTGTCGTGATGGAGGCCGACACGCTCGACGACGCGATCGCGCTCGTCAACGCGAACCCGTTCGGCAACGGCGTCGGGCTGTTTACGCAGAGCGGCGCGGCCGCACGCAAGTTCCAGAGCGAGATCGACATCGGGCAGGTCGGCATCAACATCCCGATTCCCGTGCCGGTGCCGTTCTTCAGCTTCACGGGTTCGCGCGGCTCGAAGCTCGGCGATCTCGGCCCGTACGGCAAACAGGTCGTGCAGTTCTACACGCAGACGAAGACCGTCACCGCACGCTGGTTCGACGACGACACGACGGCGGGCCCCGTCAACACGACGATCCGGCTGCATTGAGCGCGCACACGCGACGAAACGATGGACGGGCGCCGTGGCGCGAGCGGCGGCGCCCGACGATGGGAGACAAACGATGAAGATCGGTTTTATCGGCCTCGGCCACATGGGCGCGCCGATGGCGCTGAACCTGCTGAAGGCCGGCCACGGCGTGCGCGCGTTCGACCTGAGCGCCGATGCGCTGCGCGCGCTGCAGGACGCCGGCGCGCAAGTGGCGACGTCGCCGCGCGACGCGGCCGGCGGCGCCGCATTCGTGATCACGATGCTGCCCGCCGCGCCGCACGTCCGTTCGGTGCTGACCGGCGAGCACGGCGTGCTCGCAGGCCTCGAGTCCGGCGCGACCGTGATCGATTCGAGCACGATCGATCCGGCGAGTGCGCAGGCGTTCGGCGCGCTGGTGCGCGAGCACGGCGGCGCGTTCGTCGATGCGCCGGTGTCGGGTGGCACGGGCGGCGCGGCGGCCGGCACGCTGACGTTCATGGTCGGCGGCAGCGACGCCGATTTCGAGCGCGTGAAGCCCGTGCTTGCGGGCATGGGCAAGAACATCGTGCATTGCGGCGCGACCGGCATGGGGCAGGTCGCGAAAGTCTGCAACAACCTCGTGCTCGGCATCTCGATGGCAGCCGTGTCGGAGGCGATGGCGCTCGGCGTCGCGCTCGGCATCGATCCGAAGGTGCTGGCCGGCATCATCAACACGTCGACCGGCCGCTGCTGGAGTTCCGACACGTACAACCCGTATCCGGGCGTGATCGAGACCGCGCCGTCGTCGCGCGGCTATACGGGCGGCTTCGGCACGGACCTGATGCTGAAGGATCTGGGCCTCGCGAACGATGCCGCGAAGCAGGCGCGTCAGCCCGTCTATCTCGGCGCGCTCGCGCAGCAGCTGTACCAGACGATGAGCAGCCGCGGCGACGGCCAGCTCGATTTCTCGGCGGTGATCCGCCTGTATCAACCGGCAACGAAGAAGGACGCGTGATGATCGAACTGGACTATGTCGACGACGGCGCGATCGCGTGCGCGACGCTGAAGCGTCCGCCCGCGAACGCGTTTACCGCCGACGGGCTGCGGCAATTGCAGGCGTACGTCGCCGAGCTGAACGCGAATGCACGCGTGCGCGCACTCGTCGTCACCGGAGACGGCCCGAAATTCTTCAGCGCCGGCGCCGATCTCAACACGTTCGCCGACGGCGATCGCGCGGTCGCGCGCGAAATGGCCGCGCGCTTCGGCGCGGCGTTCGAGGCGCTGCACGATGCGCGCTTCGTGACGATCGCGGCGATCAACGGCTATGCGATGGGCGGCGGGCTGGAATGCGCGCTCGCGTGCGACCTGCGGATCGCCGAGACGCACGCGCAGATGGCGCTGCCGGAACCGTCGGTCGGGCTGCTGCCGTGCGGGCTCGGCACGCAGACGCTGCCCTGGCTCGTCGGCGAAGGCTGGGCGAAGAAGATCATCCTGGCCGGCACGCGCGTCGATGCACCGACCGCGCTGCGCATCGGCCTCGTCGAGGACGTGGTCGATACGGGCACGTCGCGCGACGCGGCGCTCGCGCTCGCACGCAACGTCGCGCGGCAGAGCCCGCATGCGGTCGCGTCGAGCAAGGAGCTGATCGGCCTCGCGCGTCGCGGCGTGCCGCGCAGCGCGGCGCTCGCGGTCGAACGCGAGCGCTTCGTCGATCTGTTCGACACGAACGATCCGCGCGAAGGCGTGGCCGCGTTTCTCGGCAAGCGCGCGCCGCAATGGCAACCCGAAGGAGAGCAGTCACGATGAGCACGCCGGCCACGAACCAGGATGCCTTCACCGATCCCGCGCAGGACGTGCTGTTTCGCGTGGTGAACCGCGTCGCGTTGATCACGCTGAATCGTCCCTCCGCGCTGAACGCGCTGTCGTACGAGATGGTGCGCGCGCTTGCCGCGTCATTCGAACGCTGCCGTAACGACGACCGGATCGTCGCGGTCGTGCTGCGCGGTGCCGGCGACAAGGGTTTCTGCGCGGGCGGCGACGTGCGGCAACTGCACCGCATGGTCGCGCAGCGTGAAACGTGGCTGCCGTTCTTCGTCGACGAATACCGGCTCGACCATGCGATCCATACGTTTCCGAAGCCGGTCGTCGCGCTGATGGACGGCGTGACGATGGGCGGCGGCATGGGGCTCGCGCAGGGCGCCGCGCTGCGCGTCGCGACCGAGCGCAGCAAGATCGCGATGCCGGAAACGCGCATCGGCCTCGTGCCGGATGTCGGCGCGACGCATTTTCTCGCGCGGATGCCCGTCGAACTCGAGCTGTACGTCGGCCTCACCGGTGCGACGCTGTCGGGCGCCGATGCGCTGAGCGCGAAGCTCGCCGACCTCTGCGTGCCGTCGTCGTGGCTCGACACGTTCGAGACGCGCATCGAGCGCGTCAACTGGGACGGCGATGCGCTGCCCGCGCTGCGCAAGGTGTTCGAGCCGCCGTGCAACGTCGTCCCGCACGCGGCGCTCGACACGCAACTGCCGTGGATCGTCCGGCACTTCGACAAGCGTTCGCCGGTCGAGCGGATCGTCGCGACGCTGAAGCAGGACCTCGCGCGCGACGAGCTGTCGCGCGAACAGCGTCAGTGGCTGCAGTCGACGCTCGACGCGCTGACGGGCCATTCGCCGACGATGCTTGCCGTCACGCGCGAAGCGCTGCTGCGCGGCCGGCAGATGACGCTCGCGGAGTCGTTCCGGATGGAGCTCGGCATCGTCGCGCGCGCGATCGAGGAAGGCGACTTCTGCGAAGGCGTGCGAGCGCATCTGCTCGACAAGGATCGCAAGCCGCGCTGGGCGCCCGCGACGCTCGTCGAGCTGCGTGCCGAACGCGTGCGGCATTTCCTGACATCGCCGTGGAAGCTGTTCGCGCATCCGCTCGCCGATCTCGGGGCCGCGTGATCGCGCGCGCCCGACGTGCCGCGTCGCGCGTCGGGCCTCTTCTTCGTCATGCGTTCGCCGGCGTGCGCTCGATCATCGGCGGCACGGCTTCCACCAGCGCATCGATCACGCAGCGCGTCTTGCGCGGCAGGTAGCGCGTTTTCGGCCAGATCGCGTGAATGTCGCCTTCGCAGACGAAGCAGCGGTCGAGCACCACCACCATCTCGCCGCGCTTCACGTATTGATCGAGCAGCCAGCTCGGCAGCCATGCGATCCCGAAGCCCGATGCGCCGGCCGCGGCGATCGCCTGCACGTCGTCGAAGCTGAGCTGGTGCGGCATGTCGATGTATACCGTGGAGCCGTCCGGCGCACGCAGGTACCAGGGCTGAACGACGCCCGAGCGCGAATACGCGACCGTCCGATGGTTTTTCAGATCGTCGAGCGACTGCGGCATCCCGTAGCGCGCGAGATACGACGGCGCCGCGCCGAGGCTGCCGTATTGCGTGCCGAGCCGCCGCACCGCGAGGCTCGTGCTGTCCTCGAGCGGGCCGATCCGCACTGCGAGATCGATCCCTTCCTCGATCAGGTCGACGAAACGATCGGTGATCGACACGTCGATCCGCAGATGCGGATAGGTGCGCGCGAGATCCAGCACGATCGGCGTCACGCAATGATGGCCGAACGCGAGCGGCACGCTGAGCCGCAGTTTGCCGCGCGGCTCGTTGCGGCCACAGTCGAGATCGGCTTCCGCCGCCTCCAGTTCGGCCAGCGCGCGCACGCAGCGGTCGTAGTACGCCTGGCCGTCGTCGGTCAGGCTCTGGCTGCGCGTCGTGCGCTGCAGTAGCCGCGCGCCGAGCCGCTTCTCGAGCCGCGCGATCGCCTTGCCGACCGCCGAGCGCGTCATGCCGAGCCGCTCCGCGGCAAGCGCGAAGCTGCCCGATTCTACGACCTGCACGAAGGTCGTCACGCCGTCGAGTTTGTCCGTCATGGGATTTGTGCGGGATTGCGTCCTGGTGTTCCGCAGTTCGGGGAAATGGACGCGTCAATGGGGATCGAAATTCTCACTATAGTACGGATTCCCGTCCAGCGTGCGGCGCCGGCGCGCACGCGGCGAATCCTTCTGACCTGGAGGCGCGCGGCTCGGCGACGGGCCGCGCGCAATACGCATGACGCTATCCGAATCCCGCAGGAATGCGGTCGCGCTGGCGGCCGTCTGTCTCACATCGCTGATGTTCGGCCTCGAAATCTCGAGCGTGCCGGTGATCCTGCCGACGCTCGAACATGTGCTGCATGGCGACTTCAACGGCATGCAGTGGATCATGAACGCGTACACGATCGCGTGTACGACCGTGCTGATGGCCGCCGGTACGCTCGCTGACCGCTTCGGCCGCAAGCGCGTGTACGTGATCGGCACCGCGCTGTTCGGCGCGACGTCGCTGCTGTGCGGACTTGCGCCGAACGTGCCGGTGCTCGTCTCAGGCCGGCTGCTGCAGGGCGCGAGCGGCGGCGCGATGCTGATCTGCCAGATTGCCGTGCTGTCGCACCAGTTTCGCGAAGGACACGAGCGCGGCCGCGCATTCGGCATCTGGGGGATCGTGTTCGGAATCGGCCTCGGCTTCGGGCCGATCGTCGGCGGCGCGATCGTCGCGGTCGCGAGCTGGCCGTGGGTGTTTCTCGTGCATGCGCCGCTTGCCGCCGTCGCACTCGCGCTGATCGGCGGAACCGTGCAGGAGTCGCGCGACCCGCATGCGGGCACGCTCGACGTCGCGGGCATCGTCACGCTGTCGCTCGCGGTGCTCGGCCTCGCGTTCTATATCACGCAGAGCGCGGCGCTCGGGCTCGCGAGCGCGGCCGGCCTCGGCGTGCTCGGTGCGACCGTGCTCGCAGCCGGCGCGTTCGTCGTCGCGGAGCGCAGAAGTGCGCGGCCGATGTTCGACTTCTCGGTATTCCGCATTCGTGCGTTCACCGGCGCGATCTTCGGCTCGATGGGGATGAACTTCAGCTTCTGGCCGTTCATGATCTATCTGCCGATCTGGTTTCAGGTCGCGCTCGGTTACGACAGCGTGACGGCCGGCCTCGCGCTGCTCGCCTATACGCTGCCGACGCTCGTCGCGCCGCCGTTCGGCGAGCGGCTCGCGTTGCGCTACGGGCCGGGCGTCGTGATTCCGGGCGGCCTCTTCACGATCGCGGCCGGGTTTGCGCTGATGCGGATCGGCAGCGCGGCCGAACACGCAAGCTGGCTCACGATGCTGCCCGGCTGCGTGATCGCCGGCATCGGGCTCGGGCTCGCCAACACGCCGGTCACGAACACGACGACCGGTGCGGTGCCGAGCGCACGGGCCGGGATGGCGTCGGGTATCGACATGAGCGCGCGGATGATTTCGCTCGCGTTGAACATCGCGATGATGGGCTTCGTGCTCGTGGCGGGAATCGTCGCGAGCCTGAAGGGCGGTGTTGCGGCCACCATTGGCGATGCGCCGCTGCGTGCGCTCGCGCAGGAAATCGCCGCGGGGCGCACGGAAGATTTGCATGCGATTGCGCCGGCACTCGCGCAGGCCGACCCGACCGGCGCGGCGCTGCATGCGGCGCTCGTGCACGGGTTCGGCTGGGTGATGGTGTACGGCACGGTGGGCGTGGCCGTGCTGGCGACCGCGAGTGCCATCGCGTTCGCGCCGGCGCGGCGCAGCGCGGCGGTGTGCGAGTGAGCGCGCGAGCGGTGGGATGTGCTGCCGCGTGGCCCGCGTTGTGTGCGGCCTTCGATGCTGGTTATGCGCGGCGCGTGCGCGTTTGTGTTTGCGTTTGCGATTACGTGTGTGCTTGCGCGTCGATCCTGCGCTGCGTGTCCGCATCGACGATCGCGCGGATCGCGCTGAACAGCGGTGCCGCATCCGTATAGCGCCGGCCGTAGTCGAGATTGAACGCGTAGTCGAAGTCGGGCGGGTTGGCGCCCTGCGTGTGCTGCAGAATCGTCTCGAGCTTGTCGAGCGCCTTCGCGGCGCGCGCTTCGGGCGACGCGGCCGCGTCGTATTCGTCCCACAGTGCGACGAGCTCGTTACGCAGCACGGGATCGAGTGCGGCCGTCAACGTGAGCAGGTCGTCGCGTTCGTGCATGTTCTTGTCCGGATGCGCGGCTTGCTCGGTCGCCGGTATGTCGCCGTGCAGCGCCTCGCCGAGATCGTGGACGACGCACAGCTTGAGCAGCTTCAGCGTGTCGATGCCGGGCAGTGCGTCGGCGAACACGAGCGCCATCAGGCACAGCCGCCAGCTGTGCTCGGCGGTGCTTTCGCGGCGACCGGACGACGTGCGGCCGCTGCGCAGCACGTCCTTCAGGCGTTCGGCTTCGCGCAGGAAATCGAGCCGTGCGCGGATCGTGTCGGGGTTCATGGTTCTGGTTGGTGTGCAGGGGCGTCCAGCGTACGTTGCGCGCGCGCGGGATGTCCACGCATGAAATATGCGTGAACATCGGATGCGGTGGACGCGGTTGTCGCTTTGACCGGCAAGCAAGCCGCCGGCGGCTGCTACAGCGTTTCGACGAGCCGTGCCGCCGATCCGTCCGACAGCATGATCCGCGTCCAGCGGCATCGGCTGCGGTGGATCGGCACGACGCGCGACGCGTTCGTGCCGGTGTCGAATTCGACGCTCGGCGGTCCTGCGCAATCGTGCCAGCCGAGTGTGTCCAGTGCGGTTTCCATCCGGACGATCTCTTCTGTCGCATAGCGCCACAGCGACGTGCCGAGCAGCATCGACAGCGGCTGCGAGAACTCGGCTGCGCGAGACGGCGAGCATGCGAGCAGCCGGTGCGTCAGATCGCAGACGAGATGCATGCGGCCCGCGCTCCCTGCGACCAGCCGCGCGAGCGCATGGTCGCCCGCGGAGTCGAGGTGCGCGGCGAGCAGGCGTTCGGCCGTCGCGCGCTCGTCGGGCGACATCTGCTGGACGCCGGCTTCCCAGCGCGAGATCGTCGATTGCGCGACGCCGAACAGCTCGGCGGCATGGCTTTGCTTGACGCGATGCAGCAGGCGCCAGCGTTTCAGCTGCGGGCCCAGCGGCGGCGTATGAAGCGGCGAATCGGGCATGTCGGTGCTCCGTCGGTACAGTCGTTGCGTTCAACGCGGCGCGGTGCGCGTTGGCGTCGCGTTAGATCACGGGACGTGCTTTTCGATTTCATCGCGATTCGGACAAACGGCGCCAGCACGTTGCCGCCGAGGGCGACAGGGCGGGCGTCGCGCATTGGCGTGCGATCGAGGGCGGCTGCCGTTATCGGTGCGCGCGGTGCGGCGGCCGGTGGACGTCACATGCACGCGGAGCCGTCATTCTCGGGCGATCGCATTCGAACCGTCGAATACGACCGCACCTTTGTGCGAAGCGCCGCACGTGGGCCGACCATTTCGGCACGCCTTTCAACCCGCCGCGTCATATCTTATTATTCGACGCGGTGCGATGCATGCCGAGAACGACACGCGCCGCTGCCGCGCGACAGGCCGCCACCGCTTGCGGCGCTGCGGCACGCGCAGCGCAGTGCGTGCTAGACACACAACACGAAACGCATGATGGCCGCGTTTCTCAAAAAAGGACATTCGAGGGCACGATGGTACGACTGGTCTTGCTACTGCTGGGCATTGAATATCTGCGTACGCGCTGGCGCGGACTGAGGGCGCTGGGCTGGCTATGGGTCGTCGCCGGCGTCGGCATCTTCGTCGACGCGCTCGATGGCGCATTGCACTTTCCGATCGAATTCTTCGCGTGGCTGTTCCTGATCGAAGGACTCGCGACGCTCGCCGTTGCGGGCAGCGGCGTCGGCGGACAGCGCATCCTGCGCTACGTGAAGGGCATTGCGGCCGTGACGGCCGCGACGCTCGTGTTCGCCGGGCATCACCATGGGCACTTCCTGCTGTCGATGATCTTCGGCACGCTGTTTCTCGTCGACGGGCTGCTGCAATGCACGGCCGCGTGGATGGTGCGCTACCGGCGCTGGCATGTCGCGTTCGCATGGGGGGCCGTCGAGATCCTGCTCGCTGTCTTCTTCTATCAGCCGTACCCGACGCACTACGTCGGTACCGTTCCGTACTGTCTCGGGCTGCTGCTGATGTTCGGCGGCATGCACCTGCTGAGCCTCGCCGCGCGCGTGCGGCGGCTGACGCGCAATCCGGCGTTCGCGACGTCGCCCGCGCCGTCGGTCGCCCCCGATCTCGACGACACGCGCGCGGTGCCGTCGTTCACGCAGACCGAATGGGACGGCCCGCCTGCCGACGACGAGCGCGCGCTGACCGTGCATGTGTGGACGCCGACCGGTTCGTCGAAGGCGGAGGCGCATCGCTATCCGGTGATCGACCGCTACATCGCGGCGGTCGACGTCAACGGCGTGATCTCGACCGGCCACGCCGCGCTCGAATCGCCGGAGGGCATCTACATCAGCCTGTATCCCGCAGTCGAAATCGACCGCTCGCCGGACGAGTTCACGCGCATCCTGCGCGCCACGCGCGAGAACGACGTGCCGGGGCTGTTCCAGCCCGACTATGCGACCGAGTCGAAAGCGTGGTGTCCGTCGACCGTGCGCGTGCGCATCCGCAACTACGATCCGGCAAAACTCGCGGCGTTCTGGTCGACGTATCGGCAGAACACGACGTACAACCTGACGCACCGGAACTGCTCGAGCAGCGTGTCGAACGCGCTCGAAGCGGCGCTCGACGGCGCGGTGTGGCGGCTGAAGGGCGCGCGCGCCGGCTGGGGCGCATTCGTGCGCTTGCTGCTGACGCCCGAGCTGTGGGTCGCCGCACAAATCCGCAAACGCGCGGTGACGATGGCGTGGACGCCGGGCCTCACGCTCGACTACGCGCGTGCGCTCAGCGTGCTCGCCGATCCGCGGCCGTTCGCGTGGTGGAAGGTCGCGCGCTCGGCCGTGACGGCGATCATCGCGCTGCGCCGCGGGTGGCGCGAGCAGGACAACGAGGCGCTCGCGGGTGGCGGGTCGCGTACGGCTTCGGTGAAGTGAGCAGCCGCGGCTATGCGAGCAGCGTCAATGCATCCCGCAACGACAGCACGTTCGTGCGCGATTCGAATGCGGTCGCGAACAGATGTTCGTGGACGACGGGGTCCGGGTCGTAGCAGCAGTCCTTGACCGTGTACAGCCGGAAGTCCGCGTCGCTCGCATACGCGACCGAGGACAGCACGACGCCGGTCGACGCAATGCCGACCATGATCAGCGTGTCGATGTTTCGCGCGACAAGTCGTGCTTCGAGATCGGTGCCGAAAAAGACGCTCGCGCGCTGCGCGCCGATCACCGGTTCGTCGTCGCGCGGCGCGAGTTCGGGCGACGTGCGGTCGCCGACGAACAACCCGAGTCGCTTGATGCCCTGACCGTTCTTGTTCAGCGGACTGACTTCCGGATAGCCGGGGCTGAAGTCCAGATTCGCGAAATAGACGCGGACGCCTTTCGCACGCGCGGCGTCGCAGAGCGCGCGCGTATTCGCGAGCAGCATGGGCGCGACGGACGGGAACAGCCCGAGGATGTCGGTCTGGTAATGCATGACGAGCAGCGCGGTGCGTGCGGGGGTGAGGGCGGCGGGCGTGCTGTCGTCGGAAGGAGCGGCGGATCGGGCGGCGGGTGCGCGGTGCAGGGTCATATGCGATGGTCCGGTCGTCGTTCAGGCGTGTCGGGAGATGGAGCGCTTCGAAAACGCGCGCAGTCGGCCGAGCGTGCGCGGCGGCGGACTACGGGAATATAAATCGTCCAGCGTCGCGTCGGGTACTCGACACGTGCTGATTCCCTCATCCTCGATCAGGGGGGGGGCGTTGCCGGCCGCCGTGGTGGGCTTTGCAGCGCGATTCGGTCTACGCACTCATTTTTCCGCGTGCTGTTAAAGAAACAATCGGAAGCGACCGTAAACGCCGTGATGAGAAAGAATCCGGTTGTCCGGGGACTCGTCTTCGCGCTGACGGGCACCCGCCCACCGCATCAAAAAATCGACCGCCCCGGATACGTCGTCAACCATTCCAACGCCAACGTCCCTGCGCTACGAATATATCAACTCGCAATGTGATTCCATCGGTACCGACGGACGGGCGAGTGCCGTGCTGCCTTCGGCGACCGAGTTCGGCCAAAAGCGGTCGTGGACCAACAACAGCAACAAGCCATCCGGTAGGCAGGTCGAGTTCCGACAACGGACACGCACGTTTTCATGGCGATCCATTCTTCCCATCTGGCCGGTGTTTGTTACGACCGACCCCTCAATTTCCTGAAGATGAGCGGCATTGCGTCAGCATCCAGTCCGTCCATGTCAACCAGTCGCAGGGACTTCACCATGTCCAGCGTCGAACGCTTGTACTTCTTGAAATGCGGCGACTGGATATGTGCGTCGTACGCATCGTGGCTCGCATAAATTTCCACAATCTTGATGTGCGTCGGGCTATCCTTTTGAGCCATCGGAAAAATGCACACTACCCCCGGCTCGACGCGCATCGACGCCTCAGCCTCCTCGTTCAAGATGCGCCGATATGCTTCGAGATGCTGATTGAATATCTCGATTTCGGAGATACGGACTAACATTTTTGGCTCCTGCGCATGGACGTTACCGTGTTGCCCCAACGGCAGTACCCAACACATCACAACGAGCGCGAAGAGGATAAGGCGTCGGCGCTCGATGAACGGGTCCTTCATATCTATTTTCGCATTCGATATTCGTCCAGCGGCGGTACGTTCAACGGCGGCGGCGAGTTCGCAAGCTACCGCCATCGAACGTACCGCCGCTCGCGACATTCAGTTCCGCGGCACTGAAATCGTCGGCGGATGTTCCGGAAGCGGTGGCACGATGCCATCCACCGGATGGGGGACATACGGCGCTTCGAGCGCGGCGATTTCGTCCTGCGTCAGCGAGAAGTCGAGCGCGGCGATGGCGGTTGCCAGATGCTCGGGCTTCGTTGCCCCGATGATCGGCGCGGTGATCGCCGGCTTCGTCAACAGCCACGCCAGTGCGACGTGCGCGCGCGGCACATGGTGCGCCTCGGCGATACGCGCGACGACGTCAACCACCTTCCGGTCCTGGATTTCAGCGTTCCGATACATTTGCAGCGCAAAGGCATCGTTCTGCGTGCGGCGCGTGGTTTCGCTCCAGTCGCGCGTCAGCCTGCCGCGCGCCATCGGGCTCCACGGAATGACCCCGACGCCCTGGTCGGCGCAAAGAGGCAACATTTCGCGTTCCTCTTCCCGATAGAGCAGGTTGTACTGCGGTTGCATGGAGATGAAGCGTGTCCAGCCGTTGCGTTCCGCGACGTGCTGCATTTTCGCGAAGCGCCATGCCTCCATCGACGATGCGCCGATGTAGCGGGCTTTGCCTGACTTCACTATGTCGTGCAGCGCCTCCATCGTTTCCTCCACAGGCGTGCCGTGGTCGAAACGGTGGATCTGGTAGAGGTCGACGTAGTCCATGCCGAGGCGGGTCAGACTGTCGTCGATCGACTGAAGCAGCGCTTTCCGCGAGAGAAACCCGGTATTGGGTGAATTGCGCCACGGAAAGAACGCCTTGGTGGCGACAACGACCTCTTCGCGCCGGGCCATGTCGTTGAGCGCTCGTCCCGTGATCTCCTCGGAGCTTCCGCCCGAATAGATATTGGCAGTGTCGAAGAAGTTGATGCCCGCCTCGAGCGCTTGCCGAAAAAACGGGCGGGAGGCCGCTTCATCGAGGGACCAAGGCTGGGGCAGGCGGGCGGGCTCCCCGTAGCTCATGCATCCCAGGCAAAGACGAGATACTTTCAGGCCCGTTCGGCCCAGATTGACATATTCCATGTTCACCTTCGAAGATCTATGATCACATCACGTCGATAGGCAGCCTGCGGCAGGCCCGTGGTTGACGATCTGTCCGGTGTCACCGCTACACGACAACCACGGACCGACACCGCGATAGACGCTGCCGAAGCAGTCAAGCGTCGCGCGACGCGAAAAGGGACTCCCAGCCGACAAACGGGCCGAGCGGAATGATCTCCCAGTCGATCAGGCCGACCTTGGCCAGCGGAAACTCGGCGAGCGCCTGTCTCGCGGCATCGATCGAATCGCTTTCGGCAATGATGGCGACGCCCGGGCGGTCCTGACGGAACGAGATTTCCCGCACGAAGCCCGTTTTATACAGATGCCACGCATGGCGCACTTCTTCGAGAAGATGGGGCTGATAGGCGTCCGGGCTGGCCCCCGGCAGCGGGACGTCGAGACAAAGCAATTTCATCGTGCGGCTCCTGGCTTGAACTGGCTGGTCACGTGAGCGACGCGCTCGCCCAGATGCGCAGCGGTATCGATATCGCTCTCGATGGGGGTGATGTCCGGTGATGCATCGTCCGATTGCGCCATCGCGCCTAGCCATCCGCCGACACGATTCTTCTCCTGCGGCGACTTGCCCGGGAAGATATCGAGGCCGACCCAGATCATCCCGTGCTGGGCGGCAAACAGCGCCATCGTGACGAGGGAATTCAGCTTGTCGCCGTGCATGGCGCCCGAATTCGTGAAGCCTGCGGCAATCTTGTTCCGCCACGACTGGGTAATCCACGCGGGCCGCGTCGAGTCCTCCATCACCTTTTTGAGCCTCGCGCTGACGGTGCCGTTGTAGGTCGGCGAACCGAAGATGATCGCGTCGCTCGCGGCGAGTTTTTCCCAGGGCGTATCGCCATCTGCAACGGCGATCAACTGCGCTTCGGCACCCGGCACGCGACGAACGCCGTCTGCAACGGCTTGGGCCTGTTTCGCGGTGTGGCCATAGCCACTGTCATAGAGGATCGTGATGAGCATTGAAGACTCGCAAGCTTCGGAAGGAGGGGCGATGTCCACCATTGTCACCAGCGTTATTCATTACGAGAAGTTCTGGCAGGGTTGAACCACCCTCAACTGCAAGTTTAGAATCCGGCTGCGCGACGACAGATCGGCGCGATGTCGGTCATGGAGGAAATGTGGATTCTTCGCAGCGTGTTCGAGCCATCATTTCTCTCGTCCAGGCTGTGGATGCGGGAAGTTTTGCGGCAGCGGCCCGACAATTGGGCGTGACGTCGGCTGCCGTGAGCAAGAACGTGGCGGGCCTCGAAAAAGCATTGGGTGTGCGGCTGATGAACCGGACGACCCGCACACTCAAACTCACCGAGGAAGGCGAGGCTTTTTTGCGCCACGCGCGCATCGCACTTGAAACACTGGATGCCGCGATCGATACGGTTTCCGCCCGGCGGGCCGAGCCGGCCGGGCGCGTGCGGATTTCGACGAGTGCCGCCTTCGGGCATAACCACGTGCTTCCGGCGCTGCCCGCGCTGCTCGCTCGCTACCCGGCGCTGTCGGTCGAGGTCGATTTCGACGATCGGGTCATCGATATTGTCCGGGACGGCTACGACATTGCGGTGAGAGGCGGCAACATCCCGGATTCCGCGCTCGTGACTCGCCCCATTTGTCGCTTGAATACGGTACTGGTAGCGTCTCCCGACTATCTGGCGAACCATGGCGTGCCCGAAACGCCGGATGCATTGCACGCGCACCGGCTCATTGCACGGCGATTCCTGAGCGGCCAGGTCGCGCCATGGAACTTCACGGGCGACGACAAAAGCATCACGACGATCGACCCCTCCGGCAAGGCAATGCTGACACTATCCGCACCGGAATCGCTGGTGCAGGCGGCGTGCGATAGCGTTGGCATCGCGGAGGTCGGGGTGCATCTTGCGTGGGATCGGTTGCGTTCCGGTGCGCTGAAGGTCATTCTCCACAGGTTTCACCATCCCGGAAGCTATGAGATGGTGATGCAGTATCCACACCGGGCGCTTGTCGCGCCACGAGTGCAAGTCACCGTGAAACATCTGCTGGAAGCGCTAACGGCGGATAGCAAATTGCATGTGCCTACGGATGCCTTGGATATCTATAGCGTGTAGCAGCCAGCCATCGTTCAGTGTGACCTCGGCTTGCATTATTAAACGTGTGGTTCCGCGTGGAAACTGCGTGTGCAGCATCGCGACGACCGGAAGTATTCATCGAGCGACCGCTGAAGATCTACAAACCGACGGGGCACGTCCGATGCGGTGAAGGGCGGCTCTGGGCCGATTGCTGCCGATGGCAGAATTCCCCATTGAGCGCTCTGGCGCGCGCCGACAGGAATCTGCCGCCGTCGCGCCACACGAGGCGTGCTTGACTTCGATGCTTCAAAAGATCGACCGCCCCGAATACGTCGTCAACCACTCCAACGCCAACGTCCCCGCCAACGAATTCCCGTTCGCATCGAGCCCCGGCGCCCACACGCAGACCGCCATCTCGCCGGGCAGCACCGCGACGATCCCGCCGCCGACGCCGCTCTTCGCCGGCAGCCCGACGCGATAGACGAAATCGCCGGCCGCATCGTACGTGCCGCACGTGAGCATCAGCGCCGACAGCCGTTTCGCCGAACTCGGATCGACGATCCGCTCGCCGGTCGCAGGCGCGACACCGCCATTCGCCAGAAACAACGCGGCGCGCGCGAGCTCGACGCAGTTCATCGCGATCGCACATTGACGGCAGTACGCTTCGACGACCGTTTCGGGCGGCATCTGCATGTTGCCGAAGCTCGCCATGAAATGCGCCATCGCACGATTGCGCTCCGCGTGCTGCAATTCCGACAGCGCGACGCGCGAATCGTAGTCGATATCGTTCGCGCCGATCAGCCGCCGCACGAATTCGACGAGCGCCGTCTCCGCCTTCACGAAGCGGCGGCACAGCACGTCGGTGACCACCAGCGCGCCCGCGTTGATGAACGGATTGCGCGGCTTCCCACGCTCGCTTTCGAGCTGCACGAGCGAGTTGAACGCGGTGCCGGACGGTTCGCGGCCGACGCGTTCCCACAGCGCGTCGCCGAGCAGCTGGAACGCGAGCGTGCACGCGAACAGCTTCGAGATGCTCTGGATCGAGAAGCGCTCCTGCGCGTCGCCGACCGTGCAGACGTTGCCGTCGAGCGTGACGACCGCCATCCCGAACTTGTCGGCGGGCACTTTCGCGAGTTCCGGAATGTAGTCGGCCACGCGGCCCTGGCCGATCCAGGGGGCGAGTTCGGTATGGATGCGTTCGAGAATCGGTTGGTAGTTCATCAGATCAGGCAAGGGCGGCGCGCCGCCCGGATTCCGGCGAGCCCGTATGGAACCGTTTCGGCGTCGATTCGTCAAGCAGGCCCGCGTCGCGCCGCCTGTCCCCGATTTTGCCGATCGCGTCACCGGCGGTCCGCAAGCGCAGTATCATGCGGTACGTTTCGGCCGCGGGCCGGCAGCGGGCGCCGTCCGCACCGCCGCGGTTTCCCCGTACGAATTCACCGTTAGCCATGTCTTTCCGCATCCTGCTCGTCGAAGACGACGTCCGCCTGTCCACGCTGATCGCCGGCTATCTGCGCAAGAACGACTATGAAGTCGACACTGTGCTGCACGGCGATGCCGCGGTGCCGGCGATCCTGTCCACGCGTCCGGATCTCGTCATTCTCGACGTGAACCTGCCCGGCAAGGACGGCTTCGAGATCTGCCGCGACGCGCGGCAGCACTACGACGGCGTCATCATCATGGTGACGGCGCGCGACGAGCCGTTCGACGAGCTGCTCGGCCTCGAGATCGGCGCCGACGATTACGTGCACAAGCCGGTCGAGCCGCGCATCCTGCTCGCGCGGATCAAGGCGCAATTGCGCCGCGCGCCCGCGCGCGTCGCGGAAGGCGCGCCGCAGCCGGAGCGCTACACGTTCGGCAAGTTCTCGATCGACCGCACCGACCGCAGCGTCGTGCTGCCCGACGGCAGCACGCCCGATCTGACCTCGGCGGAATTCGACCTGCTGTGGGTGCTCGTCTGCCATGCGGGCGAAGTGGTGAGCCGCGACGACCTGATGCTGCAGCTGCGCGGCGTCGAATTCGACGGGCTCGACCGGACGATCGACGGCCGCATCTCGAAGCTGCGTCGCAAGCTGCGCGACGACGCGAGCAACCCGCAGCGGATCAAGACGATCCGCAGCAAGGGCTACCAGTTCAGCAAGCACGCATGGGAATGAGCTTGCGCGCGCTCGTCAAACCGCATCGGCGCGCGGCCGTCGCACGCGGTAGCGGCAGCGGGGCGCCTCGATGATCCGTACGCCTCGCTCGCACCCGAACGCGCCGCGGCTGTCGCCGCTGCGCTACGTCAAATGGCGCTGGCTGCATTTCCGCCGCGCGTGGACCGACACGCGCTCGGACCGCATCCCGAGCTGGTCGCGCCTCTACCTGCGGACCTATCTGCATCTGCTCGGCCTCGTGCTGCTGACCGCGCTCGTGCCGGCGCTCGCGTTGTGCATCGTGCTGTCGCCGGAAGTCGTGTGGCATTCGTTCGATGCGCTGCCGGGCGACATCTGGATCGTGCTCGCGTTCGTCTTCGTCGCGCCGGCGCTCGCCGCGTACCGATGGATGCGGCCGGTCTGGTCGGATCTCGTGATGGTGCGCGAGCGCGCGATCGACTTTACCGGCGGCCGTTTCAATACGCGCGCGCGCGAATCGCGCAGCGTGATCATCGGTCCGCTCGCACGCACGCTGAATGCGCTCGCGATGCGGATGGAGCGCCTGATCGCCGCGCAGCGCGATCTGACGAACGGCATCTCGCACGAACTGCGCACGCCGCTCGCGCGCGTGCGCTTCGCGCTCGAGATGCTGCGCGAGCCGGGCTCGGAAGCCGAATACCGCAGCGCACTCGACAGCATTGCGCAGGACGTGACCGAGCTCGACGAGCTGATCGACATGAGCCTCACGTATGCGCGCCTCGAATACAGTTCGCTGCAGTCGAATCTCGAGATGACGGCGCTGGTCGCGTGGTTCGAGCATCAGGTGAGCGATGCGCAGCTGCTGTATCCGGAGCGGACGATCGAATCGCGGATCGCGATCGCGTCCGATCTGCGCGTGAAGATGGACCGGCGGCTGATGTCGTACGCGATGCGCAATCTGCTGCGCAATGCGAGCAAGTACGCGGCGTCGCGGATCGTCGTCGGGATCGCGCTCCATCACGGCAATATCGTCGTGTTCGTCGAGGACGACGGCCCCGGCGTGCCGGAGCACGAACGCGAGCGGATCTTCGACGCGTTCGTGCGGCTCGACCGCCGTACGGGCGGCTACGGGCTCGGGCTCGCCATCTCGCGGCAGGTGCTGCACGCGCACAACGGGCGGATCGCCGTCGTCGATCCGCTCGAGCTCGGCGGCGCGCGGTTCGAGATCAGCTGGCCGATCTAGGCGCGCGCCGTCGTCAGTAGGTTCGGCCGAGCTGGAAGTACAGGTTGTGGCGGCCGCCCGGCGCAAGCGCGACACCGACGTAGAGCGGCCCGAACGACGTCGTCAGGCTCGTGAAGAACGAATAGCTCTGCTTCAGCGGCCCCGCACTGACCGGGCTGTCGAGCGACCACACGTTGCCGAGTTCCGCGCTCGCGCCGACGAACAGCGCCTTGACCGGCGACGCGTTGAACGTCATCAGCTGGTTCATGTACGTGACCTGCCCGTACACGAGCGCGTTGCCGTTCAGCTGATCGGCCGCATACGCGGCGAGATGCTGGAAGCCGCCGAGCGTGAAGTCGAGCAGGTTGACCGGGCTGACGCCGCCGAAGCTCTTGCCCGCTTCGATGCTCGCGTTCACGCTGTGCCGCCCGAACTGCTGCGCGACCATCGCCTTGCCGAACACTTCCGTGTACTGCTGCGCTTCGCTCGACACGAACGAGCGCTCGACGCGCAGTTCGCCGAAATAGCCTTTGCGCGGGAATTGCGGATCGTCGAGCTGATCGATCAGCAGCCGCGCCCGCGCGCTGAGCTGGCGGCCGTTCGTGCCGTCGAACAGGAACGCGGTCGGTTCGCCGTTCGGGCCGAAGTCCGCGGGCACGTTGTAGTCCGGCGACGCATGGCCGTGCGCGTACGCGAGGCCGATCCGGAAATCGCCGAGCCGGCGGATCGGTATCCCGAAGTCGATGCCCGCACGCTCGGTCTGCAGCCGATACTGCGTGAGCTTGATGTCGTCGAGATACACGTTTGCGAAGCGGCGCTGGTACTCGGCGTACGGCGCGACGTACAGGCCGGTGCTCGCGGACAGCGGCTGGCGCAGTTCGACGCGCGCCGACTGGCGATCGCTGCCGAGCGTCGTGTCGGCGCGGAATTCGAGGCCCGATTCGGTCAGCCAAGGCCGCCGATAGCCGAGGTGCAGCCGGAATCCGCCCTCGTCGGTCGAACTGCTCGACATCCCGAGCCCGAACAGCAGGAAGTTCGGCCCCCAGTACTTCTCCCGCGCATCGATCACGAGCCGGTTCTCGTCGCCTTCGCTGATCACCTGCTGCGTGACGCTTTCGAAGTTGCCGCTCGTCGTCAGCGCGAGCAGATCCTTGCTGACGGCCTGCGGATCGTAGAGATCGCCGGGCCGCACGTGCAGCGCATCGTTGACGACGCGTTTCGGCACGCCGCCGTTCGTGCGGATGTCGATGCTCGTGATCCGGATCGGCGGCGGCAGCGGCTGCGCGTGCGCGGTCTTGTACGCCGCGTACTGCTCGGGCGTCAGCGCGAATCGCTTCAGGCGCGGCAGCGCGGCGGTGGCGGCGGCCGCCCCGGCGGCGATCGCCTGGTTCGCGCTCTGGAAATCGGTGAATGCGATCGTGCCGAGATCGGGCGTGAGCAGCACGTCCTCCGCGTGCAGTTGCTTGCGCTGCGACGTCACGTTCTGCCGGATCAGGATACCGACCATCTGCTGCATCACGTCCGCAGGCGAGGCGAGCGCATCGAGCGGACGCAGCGGCGAGCCGATGTCGACGGCGATCACGACGTCCGCGCCCATGCGCCGCGCGGTGTCGACGGGCAGGTTGCTGACGAGCCCGCCGTCGACGAGCGCGCGCCCGTTGATCTCGGCCGGCGCGAACAGGCCCGGCATCGCCATGCTCGCGCGGATCGCGAGCGGCAGCGAACCGTGGTCGAGCACGACCATCTGGCCGGTCTGCAGGTCGGTCGCGACCGCACGATACGGGATCGGCAGCCGGTCGAACGGCTGGTTGGTCGGCACCGAGGCGGTCCAGTCCGCGAGCAGCGCCTGCAACCGGTTGCCCTGCACGAGGCCGGCCGGCGCCTTCACGCCTTTGGCGCCGAAGCCGAGCGTGAGCCCGTTGATGTAATAGCGTTCGTCCTCGCGCCGGCTTTGCGGCAGGTCCGCACGCTCGGTCACGTCGAACGCGATGTCCGCGAGATCGATCTGCGACAGCCGTTTCTGCATGTCCTCCGCCGGCATCCCGCTCGCATACAGCCCGCCGACGACCGCCCCCATGCTCGTGCCGGCGATGCAGTCGATTGGAATCCGGTTGTCCTCGAGCACCTTCAGGACCCCGAGATGGGCATAGCCGCGCGCGCCGCCGCCGGATAGCGCGAGGCCGATCGACGGGCGGCCGCTCGGGCCGCCGTCGGCGACGCAGACGTGCGACGCTGCGCCGTCGGTCGGCCCGGAAGCGGTGGAAGCGGTGGAAGTGGCCGAAGTGGCCGAAGTGGAAGCGGGCGCGGAACCGGAAACCGAAACGGTCGCGGCGGTGCCCGCGGCGGGCAGCGGCTGCGCGGCGGCCGTAGCGCACCAGAGTGCGACGAGCATCGTGCAGAGGTGGCGCACCCCCGGCCGGCGGAAAGAGGCGGTCGCTGTCATTGTCATTGTGAAATACCTGACGGGAACGGGCGTCGGAGGCCTGCCGGGAGCAGGCAAGACCGAGAGATTAACGTGTTTTGCGCGCCCGGCGCGAGGGGCGGCCGGGTGTCGCACGCGCTCGGCCGCGCGTTTCCGGTCATTTCGTCGCGAAAAAATCATCAGAATTGCCTAAAGTATCGGAACGAATTGCCGCTAATGCCGGGAAGCGGCCGCGTGCGGGCCGGCCGCGCGCTCCCTTCGTCTACAAAGGCTCGATATGTCGACACCGCTGTTCGGAAAGTTGTTTGCGCAACCCGTTGCGATCGATCCGGGAACGGCGAGCACGCGAATCTATACGCACGATCGCGGCGTCGTGCTGAATCAGCCGTCGGTCGTCTGCTTCCGCAAGGCGGGCGGCGCCGCGTCGCGCTCGACGCTCGCGGCGGTCGGCGAGCTCGCGAAGGCGCTGCTCGGCCGCGAACCGGCGCATATCGAGGCCGTGCGGCCGATGCAGCACGGCGTGATCGCCGATGCGCACGCGGCCGGGCAGATGATTCGCCGGTTCATCGACATGTCGGACACGCGCTCGCGGTTCGGCCGCCGCATCGAGGTGACGCTCTGCGTGCCGTCCGATGCGACGGCGGTCGAGCGCCGCGCGCTGCGCGAGGCGGCGTTCGCGGCCGGCGTGTCGGAAGTCGCGCTGATCGACGAGGCGCTCGCGGCGGCGCTCGGCGCGGGGCTGCCGGTCACCGAGCCGGTCGGCTCGATGGTCGTCGACATCGGCGGCGGCACGACCGAAGTCGCGGTGATCTCGCTCGGCGGGATCGTCTATCGGGAGGCGATCCGCGTCGGCGGCGACCAGTTCGACGAAGCGATCGTCAACCACGTGCGCAGTCTGCACGGCGTGCTGCTCGGCGAGCAGACGGCCGAACACGTGAAGAAGACCATCGGCTCCGCGACGCACGCGGTGCCGCGCCGGACCGCGCCGGCGGTCGGCCGCGGCGTCGAGGACGGCCTGCCGCGCGCGATCGAGCTGTCGAACCACGACGTCGCGGACGCACTCGCGGCGCCGCTCAAGCAGGTGATCGGCACGGTGAAGTCGGTGCTCGAGAACGCGCCGGCCGAACTCGTGACCGACATCGCGCATCGCGGCATCGTGCTGACGGGCGGCGGCGCGCTGCTGGCCGATCTCGAGCGGTTGCTGCGCGACGAGACGGGGCTGGACGCGCGCATCGCCGAGGATCCCGCTACCTGCGCGGTGCGCGGCGCGGGCGAGGCGAGAGGGCGGCTCGCGGTGCGCGCGCTCGGCTGACGGCCGCACGCGCCGCGCGGCGCCGGCAGCGGCCGCCATCGAGTGTCTTTCAAGCGGCCAACGGCGCACGCGTGTGCGTCGCGAGACGGCCACGCGCACTGCGCGCACGCATCGATCTGACCTATCCTGTGCGAAACACGCGACGTGCGCCGCGCGTCGCGCTTCGACACAGGAGCATCGATGGCGAATCACGACGAAGCAACGACGACCCAGGCGCCGCAAGTCGCGCCTGTTCCCCCGGCGCAAGCGTCGGGCCCCGTGTTCATTGCGCCCGAAGCCGATGCACAGGCGCCGGCGCGCAACAACCAGTACGTCTTGAAATCGGGTGACGCGTTCGTGGTCAGCGACGCGCTCGGCGACATCGGCGGCCGCGACGACGGCCTGTTCGTCGACGACATGCGCGTGCTGTCGACATGGCGGCTGACGTTCGGCGGCCGTGCGCCGTCGCTGCTGTCCGGCGCGACGAGCGCGGACAACGCGTCGTTCACCGCGCACCTGACGAACCGCCCGCTGCCGCCGCTCGGCGGCCGCGAGACGCCCGAGGGCGTGATCCATATCGAGCGGATGCGCGTGCTCGAGGGCGACGTGCTCTACGAGGCGTTGACGCTGACCAACTACGGCGCGACCGAAGCCGAAGTGCCGCTGTCGCTATCGTTCGCGGCCGATTTCAAGGACATGTTCGAGGTGCGCGGCACGCCGCGTCCGAAGCGCGGCACGATTGCGGAGCCGTGCGTCGCCGAAGGCGCGGTGCGGTTGCGCTACGACGGTCTCGACGGCGTCGAGCGCAACGTCACCGTGCACTTCTCGCCGGCACCGGACGCGCTGTCGGTCGACCGCGCCGACTACACGCTGACGATTGCCGCGCAGGCTTGCGTGTCGATCTATCTGACCGTCGCGGCCACGGTCGGCGAGCGGCCGGGAGAAGCGCCGGGCTGCGGCCGCGTCGCGCTGCGCAGCGCGCTGGTCGGCGTGCATCGCGCGATGCGCGCGCGGCGCGAGACGATGGCGCGCGTGCGGACCGGCAACCCGCTGTTCGACGCCTGGCTCGACCGTTCGCTCGCCGATCTCGGGCTGCTGACGACGCAGCTCGACACGGGACCGTACCCGTATGCGGGCATTCCGTGGTTTTCGACGCCGTTCGGCCGCGACGCGATCATCACGTCGCTGCAGATGCTGTGGCTGCAGCCGTCGCTCGCGCGCGGCGTGCTGCGCTTTCTGGCCACGCATCAGGCGCACGAGACGTCCGCGTTCCGCGATGCGGAGCCGGGCAAGATCATGCACGAGTTCCGCCGCAGCGAGATGGCGGCAACCGGCGAAGTGCCGTTCGCGCTCTACTACGGCGGCGTCGATACCACGCCGCTGTTCATTGTCCTCGCCGGCGCATACGCCGAACGTACGGGCGACGACACGCTGATCGACGAGCTGTGGCCGGCGCTCGAGAGCGCCGCGCGCTGGGTGATCGACAAGTGCGACCGCAATCCGTACGGGCTGCTCGACTATCAGCGCACGTCGGAGCGCGGCCTCGCCAATCAGGGCTGGAAGGACAGCCACGATTCGGTGTTCCACGCGGACGGCCGTTTCCCGGACGGCCCGATCGCGCTCGTCGAGGTGCAGGCGTATGCGTGCGCGGCGCTCGACGCGATGGCCGCGTGCTCGCGGCGGCGCGGCCACTCGGCCGATGCGACGCGCTACGCATTGCGTGCGAAGACGCTGCGCGAGCAGGTCGAAGCGTTGTTCTGGATGCCGGAGTCGGGCTTCTACGGCATCGCGCTCGACGGGCACGGCGACCTGTGCCGCGTGCTCGCATCGAACGCCGGGCACCTGCTCGCGTTCGGCTTGCCCGAGCACGCGCGCGGCGCGGCGGTCGCCGGCGTGCTCGGCTCGACGCTGTTCCAGACGGGCTGGGGCGTGCGCACGCTCGCGGCCGGCCAGCCGCGCTTCAATCCGATGGCGTATCACAACGGGTCCGTGTGGCCGCACGACAATGCGCTGATCGCGCGCGGGCTCGCGCGCTATGGCGACAAGACGGCCGCGGTGAACCTGCTCGGTGCGCTGTTCGAAGCGGCCGTGAGCTTCGAGATGCGGCTGCCGGAACTGTTCTGCGGTTTTCCGCGCCGGCGCGGCGAGCCGCCGACCGCGTATCCGGTCGCGTGCCTGCCGCAGGCGTGGGCGGCGGGTGCGCCGTTCATGATGCTGCAGGCGTGTCTCGGCGTCAGCATCGATGCGGCGCGCCTGGAAGTGCGCGTCGAACGCCCGGCGCTGCCCGAAGGTGTTTCGTGGCTGCGCATCGACGATCTGCGCGTGGGCGAGGAGACCGTGTCGCTGACGTTCCGCCGCGTCGACGGGCAGGTCGTCGCGGCTGCGTCGGAGCCGGGGCGCGTGAACGTCGTCGCCGTGCTGTAACGGCGCCCGCGCGGGCGTGGCGCGATGTCGCGCCACGTTCGCGCAGCGCGGCATAGAATCGACACATGACCGTTGAACCCACGCGGAGGAACACGATGGCGACCGACAACCGGCCGGACGACGGCGAGCACAAGCTCGAAAATCTCGAGGCGGCAGTCGACCACCTGCACAGGTCGATCGAATCGCAGAGCATCGCGGTCGGTGCCGCGAAGGGCATTCTGTTCAGCCTGATCGAAACGCTCGGCGCGCTGATCGGCGACCCGGACCTGCCCGAGCATGCGCGCTCGGGCTACGAAGCGCTGCGCGACAAGGCGAACGAACTGCGCGGCGGCCTCGAGCGCCATTGAGCCGCGCGGCTCCGCTGCCCGTTTCCGCGAAAACATCGCAAAACGCCGTCCGCTCAATGCCTTACGTGCGCGATGCGCAGGATATCCACAAGCTTGCCAACACAAACTGTGGAGAACCGGCATCGCGCGGCGCGCCCGCGCCGCGCATCGCACGCGAACCGCCACCCGCTGCCGCCGCGTTGACGCGCCGCGGCATCGCCGCAAATTCCCCCTTTGTATCAAGACGTTACAGCCCGCATCGACGGGATATCCACAGGCTTGCCAACAAAATCTGTGGACAAGCGCCGGCCGATTATGTCGCTTCAGCGTGGAATCCGGCGCGTCGCGACATCGCGCTCGGCCGTTGCCGCGCGCGCTGCCCGATGGCCGAGTCGGCGCCGTAAATCGTGCGCGATCAAGGGTTTAGCGCCCGGATACCCAGGATATCCACATCCTTGCCAACAAAATCTGTGGACAAGCGACGCGTCGCTCAGTCGGAATCCGCAGCTGCCGAGGCGGCCGCGGATGCCTCGGCCGTAATCCAGTCGCGAAACAGCGTCATCGCGGGCGTCAGCGGTTTCGACTTCAGCGACGTGAGCCAGTAGCCGCCCGCGTGCACGTCGATGTCGAGCGGCCGCGCGAGCAGGCCGAGCTGCAGTTCGCGTTCGAACATGCAGGCCGGCGCGAGCGCAATGCCCACGCCCTGCATCGCCGCTTCGACCATCAGCCGCGACGAATCGAACACCGGCCCGTTGACGGTCCACGGTTCGAGCCGCGCGGCGTCGAACCAGCCGAGCCATTCGTCCGTGCGATACGAACGCAGCAGCGTTTCGTGCGCGAGATCGGCCGGCTGCGTGAGGCGGCGCGCGATGTCGGGTGCGCACAGCGCGGTGAGCGGTGCGTCGAACAGCCGCTCGTTGCGCGTGGCCGGCCAGTTGCCCTGGCCGAAGCGGATCGCGAAGTCGAGCCCTTCGGCGGCGAGGTCGACGACGTTGTTGTGCGTGCGCAGCCGCAGCTCCACGAACGGATGCGTATCGCGGAAGCGCTTCAGTCTCGGCATTAGCCAACCTAGGGCAAACGTGCCGACGACGCCGAGCGTCAGCACCTGCCGCAGCCGCCCGCCGTCGAACTGCTGGAGCACCGTCTCGATGCGGCTGAACGCATCGCTGAGCACGGGCAGCAGCGCGCGGCCTTCGTCCGTCAGATCGAGCCCGCGCGGCAAACGCGTGAACAGTGCGCAGCCGAGCCGTTCTTCGAGCGCGCGTACCTGCTGGCTGACCGCCGCCTGCGTGACGCTCAGCTCGAGGCCCGCGCGCGTGAAGTTGAGATGGCGCGCCGACGATTCGAACGCGCGCAGGGCATTGAGCGGAAGGTGAGGGCGGAGCTTGGCCATAAGGTTTTCTTTGGGCAGCGCTCAATTATCGTTGCTTGTCGGGTAACCGTAAAGTGACGATAGTGCTGTCTCGCCGGCCGGCATTCCCCATTCGTTTCGCGTTCCCTTTCATCACGAGACCTTCGCCATGACTCATTCATCTCAACGTCGAATCCTGTTGCTGGCTGCCGCGGCGGCGCCGCTCGCGTTGTCCGTCGGCGCATGCGCGGCGCGCGATGCGGCGGTGTCCGACGCAGCGTCGCCTGTCGGCGCGGCGCCGGCATCGTTCGCCGCGCTCGAACGCGCGGCCGGCGGCCGGCTCGGCGTCTGCGCGATCGATACCGCGACCGGGCGGCGCACGTTGCATCGCGCGGACGAGCGCTTCCCTTTCTGCAGCACCTTCAAGGCGATGCTCGGCGCGGCGGTGCTCGCGCAAAGCGTCGCGCATCCCGGCCTGCTGCAGCAGCGCGTGACGTACGGCCGGTCCGATCTCGTCAGCTACTCGCCGGTGACCGAGCGACACGTCGACACCGGCATGACGGTCGCCGAGCTCTGCGCGGCGACGATCCAGTACAGCGACAACACGGCCGCGAACGAGCTGATGAAGCTGATCGGCGGCCCGGCGGCGGTCACGGCCTATGCGCGCTCGATCGGCGACGACACGTTCCGGCTCGATCGCTGGGAGACCGAGCTGAATACCGCGCTGCCGGGCGATCTTCGCGACACGACGACGCCCGCGGCGATGGCCGCGAGCCTGCGCGTGCTCGTGCTCGGCGATGCGTTGCCGGCCGCACAGCGCGCGCAGCTGATCGAATGGCTGCGCGGCAACAAGGTCGGCGACAAGCGTATCCGCGCGGGCGTGCCGGCCGGCTGGCGCGTCGGCGACAAGACGGGCACCGGCGACTACGGGACGACGAACGATGCCGGCGTGCTGTGGCCGCCGTCGCGCGCGCCGATCGTGCTTGCCGTCTACTACACGCAGACGCGTGCCGATGCGAAGGCGAAGGACGACGTGATCGCGGCCGCGACGCGGATCGCGATCGCGACGCTCGGCTGAGCGGCCGCTCGTGAATGAAGCATGCGCGCGCGGTGCCGCAGTCGTGATCTGCGCATCGAAACGTTGTGCAATCAACGACTTGGCGCGCGTATGCTCAGCCTATCCACATCCTTGCCAACAAAAAATGTGGAAAAGCGCATGACGATGCATCGCGCGCACCGGCCAAGCGATGCGTTGCCGCGTTCGCGGCGATTCGAATAAGGCGTTTCGGATCAAGCGCTTGAGCGCGGTATGCGCAGGCTATCCACACGCTTGCCAACAAAATCTGTGGACAAGCGCGCGGCGCGCGGCCGCGACGGTCGCCGCCGGGCGGCGTCACGTACGACCCGCGTGACGCATTTTCAGCGACGCGAACAAAGCGTTTCCGATCAAATGCTTGCGCGTCGTATGCGCAGCCTATCCACAAGCTTGCCAACAAAATCTGTGGGTAACCGCGCGACGTGCCGGGCCGCGTTGCGGCATCGCGATGCGCGATGCGGCGCGTCGATGCGGATCCTGGCGTGCGCGCGTGCGTCGTCTGCATCACGCGTGCCAATGTCCGTCGGATCAACGGCTTAGCGACGCGATGCGCAGGATATCCACAAGCTTGCCAACAAAATCTGTGGACAAGCCGTCACGCCGGCTCGGGAAAACGTACCGATACCGTGAGCCCGCGTCCGCCGTGCGTCGTGCCGAGCGCGACCGTCGCGCGATGCTGCTCCGCGATCCGCTTCACGATCGACAGGCCGAGCCCGCTGCCCGACGACGTCGCGGTCTGCGCGCCTTCGCCGCGATAGAAGCGCTCCCATACGTGCGCGCGTTCGGCTTCCGGGATGCCGGGGCCGTCGTCGGCGACTTCGAGCACGGGCGTCGTGCCGTCGTTGCGCGCGCACACGTCGACGCGTGCGCCGTCGCCCGCATAGCGGATCGCGTTGTCGACGAGGTTGTTCAGCAGCACGCGCAGTGTGTCGGCATGGCCGGCGACGATCACGGGCGACGACACGATCGCGCCGAGATTGATGCGGTGCGCATCGGCGACGCGCGCGCGATCGGCGACCACCGACCGGCACAGCGCCGCGAGATCGACCGGTGCGAAGGCGGCCGCCTGCGCGTCGGGTTCGAGGCGCGCGAGTGTCAGCAACTGCTCGGCGAGATGGCCGAGACGCGTCGTCCCCGCATGGATCTGCGCGAGGATCCGCTCGCGCTCCTCGGCCGTGGCCGCACGCCGCAGCAGCTGCGACTGGATCGACAGGCCCATGATCGGCGTGCGCAGCTCGTGCGCGGCATCGGCGATGAAGTGCCGCTGCAGCGTGAACGATCGGTCGAGCCGCGCGAGCAGGTCGTTGATCGCTTCGGCAAGCGGGCGAACCTCGTTCGGCATCGCCGCCACGTCGACCGGTTCGAGGTTGCCGGCATTTCGGCGCCGGAGGCCGGCCGCGATCGTGCGCAGCGGCCGCAGTCCGGCGCCGATGCCGAACCACAGCCCGATCGCGAGTACCGGCAGCATCGAGAACACCGGCCACAGCAGATGCACGGCAATGCCGGCGATCGCCTCCCAGCGCGCGTGGCGAGCCTGCGCGAGCCGAATGGTCGTGCCGCCGCGCTGCGTCACGTACGTGCGCCACGGCTGGCCGTCGACGTCGACGCTCGCGGTCCCCGCATGCGCGGGCGGCGGCAATGCGACCTCGCGATCGGTCGTATAGACGAGCGTGCCGTTGCGCCAGACCTGCAGCAGCACGGCGTCGGGGTCGTCGACCTTGAACGCGTGCTTGTCGTCGGCGCGGTCTCGGAACGACAGTTCGCCGTTCGGCCCGACGACGATCTGTTTCGAGATGCTGCGCATCTGGTCGTCGAGCAGATCGTCGAGCTCGCGCAGCGCGCCCCAGTACGTGCCGGCGCTCGCCGCGAGCCCGATCACGCATGCCGCCGGCAGCAGCCACACCAGCAGGCGGCGCCGCAGCGACACGCCGCGCCAGCGCGCGATCGCGCGTTGCAGGCGCGTCATGTGCCGTCACCGATCCGATAGCCGACGCCGCGCACCGTGCGGATCATGTCGTGGCCGAGTTTCTTGCGCAGGTTGTGGATGTGCACCTGCACGGCGTTGCTCTCGATTTCCTCGCCCCAGCTGTACAGCCGTTCCTCGAACTGCTCGCGTGAAATCACGGCGCCGGGCTCGCGCATCAGCTCGTGCAGCAGCACGAATTCCTTCGGCGATAGCGGCACCTCGTCGTCGTGCAGCCACACCTGATGCTTGACCGGATCGAGGCGCAGCGCGCCGATCGCGAGCGTCGTCTGCGCGCGGCCGGCATGGCGCCGGTTCACCGCGCGGATGCGCGCGAGCAGTTCCTCCAGCTCGAACGGTTTGACCAGATAGTCGTCGGCACCGCTGTCGAGCCCGGCGATGCGGTCCCGCACGCCGTCGCGTGCGGTGATGATGATCGTGGGCAGCGTCTCGTCGCGGCGGCGCAGCGACGCGAGCACCGCGAGGCCGTCGCGGTTCGGCAGCCCGAGATCGAGCAGCAGCAGGCCGTAGCCGGTGGAGCGCAGGGCAAGCGACGCGGCGTCGCCGTCCTTTACCCAGTCGACCGCGAAGCCTTCCTGTTTCAGCCCCTGTTCGAGCCCGCTGCCGATCAGCGGATCGTCCTCGACGAGCAGTACGCGCATGTTCGATGTAGGTCCTGGAGGGCGCCGTGCGCCCGGACCTCCATGATAAGCGCGCGCATCTTAGGTGCAGCTTAATGCGCGCGGTCCTACTGCGCGCCAGTCGTTTAGGACCTGTCCTATGCGGCGCCTTGTCGCTTCGGCAGCGCATTCAGGTTTGCTTAATCTTACGGTCCGTAATCTTGGCGGGCCGCGTTCGTGTCGAGCGCGGCGTTACATCGAAGAAGAGGAAAGCAATCATGAAACATCTGGCCGCAATTCTGACCGTCGCGCTCGCTGCGCTGCCTGCCGTCGGTCATGCGCAATATACGGGGCCGTCCGCGCTCGCGCCGACGACGGTGAAGCAGCTGCTCGCGAACGGCCGCGACGATCAGCACGTGCAGCTGCAAGGGCGCATCGTCAAGCACCTCGGCGGCGAGGACTACGAGTTCGCCGATGCGACCGGTTCGATCGTCGTCGAGATCGACGACAAGCTCTGGATCGGCAACCCGCCCGTCGGCGACAAGAGCGAGGTCAAAGTCATCGGCGAATTCGAGCGCAAATGGTCGGGCCGCGTGAAGGTCGATGCAGATCGCGTCGAAGTGCTGCGCTGATCGCCGCGCGGGGCCGGTGATACCATGAGCGACCGGTTCCCGCTTTCATCACGATGGCCGACAATTTCGACGAACTGGCGTCCCGAATCCGGGCGCAATTTTCCGAGCTGAGCCCGCAATTCCAGGCGGGCGCGGCGTTTCTGCTCGATCATCCCGAAGAAGTGGCCATGTCCTCGATGCGCAAGGTCGCGCAGCGTGCGCAGGTGCAGCCTGCGTCGCTCGTGCGGCTCGCGCAGCAGTTCGGCTTTCCCGGCTGGAACGAGCTGCGCGATCTGTGCGTCGCGCGCGTGCGCACGCGGCCCGAGCCGCTCACGCAGCGCGCGCGCTCGCTCGTACGGCCCGATGCACAGGCGTCGCTCGCGCACGATCTGCTCGCCGCGCAGCAGCAGAATCTCGTCGCCACCGCCGCGCACAACGAGCACGCGCTCGCCGATGCCGCGAAGCTGATCCGCAAGGCATCGCACGTTCATGTCGCCGGGTTCCGTTCGTGCTATCCGGTCGCGTTCGGGTTCGTGTACGGCTATCGGCTGTTCCGCCCGTCGGTGTCGCTGCTCAACGGTGTCGCCGGGTCGCTCGAAATGGAGTTGCGCGCGATCGGCAAGCACAGTGCGACCGTCATCGTCAGCTTCGCGCCGTATTCGGCCGAAGCGACGCGCGTCGCGCAGGCCGCGAAGGCGCAGGGCAGCCGCGTCGTCGCGATCACCGACAGCGCGGTATCGCCGATCGCGCTGCATGCCGACGCGCAACTGATCTTCACGCACGACAGCCCGTCGTTCTTTCCGTCGCTCGTCGCCGCGCATGCGGTGGCCGAGGCGCTCGTCGCGCAACTGCTCGCGCTCGAGGGCGGCGGTGCCATCGCCGAACTCGAGCGCGCCGAAGCCGAACTGCACGCGAAGGGCGCTTACGTCGTTTGACTTCGGCGGCGGCCGCTGCGCACGCCGTGCTTGTTTCCGCGACGCTTCAGCGCACAGCGAAACGTCGTCGCATCGTGCGCGCGTATGCTGACGTCTCCGATTCCGAGGAGACGACGATGCCGCATGCTGCTCACCAGACCCGTCACGCCGAAACGTTCCGCGCGCTGCACGCGCGCGCCGGCGCATTCGTGATTCCGAATCCGTGGGACGCCGGCACCGCGCGGCTGCTCGCGATGGCCGGCTTCCCCGCGCTCGCGACGACGAGCGCCGGCTATGCGTATTCGCGCGGATTGCCCGACAACGCGATCGGCCGCGACGCGATGCTCGAGCACATTGCCGTGATCGCCGCCGCCGGCGGGCTGCCGGTCAGCGCCGACCTCGAAAACGGTTTTGGCGACGCGCCCGAGATCGTCGCCGAGACGATCCGGCTCGCGGCGGAAGCGGGCGCCGTCGGCGGGTCGATCGAGGACGCGACCGGCCGTGCCGACGCGCCGATCTATCCGCGCGACGCGGCGGTCGAACGGATCGCGGCCGCTGCCGCGGCGGCACGCGCGCTGCCGTTTCCGTTTACGCTGACCGCCCGCTGCGAAAACTATCTGAACGGCAGGCGCGATCTCGCGGACACGATCGCGCGCCTCGTCGCGTATCGCGACGCGGGCGCCGACGTGCTCTATGCGCCGGGCTTGACCGATCCGGCCGACATCGAGGCCGTGACGCGGGCCGTGCAGGCGCCCGTCAATGTCGTGATGGGATTGCAGGGCGCGGCGCTGAGCGTCGATGCGCTGGCGGCGCTCGGCGTGAAGCGCATCAGCGTCGGCAGCGCGCTTGCGCGTGCCGCACTCGGTGCGTTCGTACGCGCGATCGGCGAGATCACGCATGCCGGCACGTTCGAATTCGCCGCGCACGCGGTGCCGTCGCGCGATCTCGATCGCTGGTTTGCGGCGTCCGGCAATCCGCCGGTCGAATTCGAACCTTAATCGGCCCGAAAAATCGTTTTCAGCAAAAACTTCATTGCCGATAATCGGCGCACATCGCGCGATATTGAAACGATGCGAATCGGCGCGGCAGCGCGTTTTTCTGTGCTGTCGCACGCTGCTCCATGCGTGCCGGCCGCCGGTGCGCGCTCCACGGGCGTGTCCGGTTTGAAACACGGGAGTTGCCGGTTATTTTCCGGATTGGTAATCTGCGCGACAGAGAAATAACCGGTCGGCAAGCGGCCGGAAAATCAATATATAAAAAAGTCCTGAGAGAGCCATGACGATCCGAGAAAATCACCGCAGCCGATTTCGTATCGGCGACGTCGTCACGCTGAAAACCGGCGGTCCGCGCATGACAGTCACGTATGCGGGGCCGGTCGTGTTCGACGACGCCGACTGGCTGATCTGCCAGTGGTTCGACGAAGCCGGGCATTTCCGGCAGGAAATGTTCCATCACGAAACCGTCGTGGCCGAGCCGCGCGCCATCTCGGCCGGCCGCGCGCGCATGCGGATGCACGCGAGCCGCTGCCGGTCGGCGGCGTAGCCGGTTCGCCTGCGGACCGCAGCGCGTGCGCGCCGCCGTACGGCGACATTTCAGGCGAGCCCGAAACAAGCGGCGGCCGAGCGGTCCGATACTGCGGACATGAACCCGACCGATCCGATTGCCGCGGTCATGCACCGCGATCCCTATCCGTATTACGCCGCGCTCCTCGACGGGCCGCCGCTCGCGTACGACGCGTCGCTCGGCCTGTGGGTCGCGACGCGCGCGGCGAGCGTCAGGGCCGTGCTCGGCCATCCGGCGTGCCGCGTGCGTCCGCTCGATCTGCCGGTGCCGCCCGCGCTGCGCGGTACGTCCGCCGGCGCGCTGTTCGGCGAACTCGTGCGCATGAATGACGGCGCGCTGCGGCATCAGGTGCCGAAGCAGGCGCTGCACGCGGCGCTTGCGCAGATCGACGTGCAGGCATCGCGCGGGCGCACGGCGACGCTTGCCGCCGCGCAGTTGCCCGCGCTCGACGATCCCGGTGCGCTGAATGCATGGTGTATCGCCACGCCCGTTCGGGCGGTGGCCGACCTGCTCGGTTTCGACGAATCGCAGCTTGACGACATCGCCGCATCGGTCGTCGATTTCGTCGCCGCGCTGTCGCCGCTGTCCGACGCCGCATCGCTTGCGCGCGCGAGCGACGCCGCGCGACAGTTGCTCGACCGGATGACGGTGCGCGTCGCGCAGTCGCATGCTCGGGACGGCACGCTGGTGTCTGCCGTCAAGGACGCGGCTGCGGAAGCGGGGTGGCACGCGAGCGGTGCGCTCGTCGCGAACCTCGTCGGGCTGCTGTCGCAGACCTGCGAAGCGACGGCCGCATGGCTGGCGAACGCGATCGTCGCGTGGCATCGCCGGTCTGCGGAATCGGTGTCGTCAGGCGACGTGCCGGACGATGCGACGCTCGACGCGTTCGTCGCGGAAGTCGCGCGTTTCGAGACACCGGTGCAGAACACGCGACGCTTCGTCGCCGCGCGCACGACGCTCGAAGGCGTGACGCTCGACGCGGGCGCGGCGATTCTCGTCGTGCTCGCCGCGGCGAACCGCGATCCGGCCGTGCATCGCGATCCGCATCGCTTTGTGCCGGCGCGCACGCCGGGCCCGGACTTCGGCTTCGGCACGGGGCCGCATCAATGTCCGGGCGCGCGGATCGCGCGGGCTGTGACGGTGGGAGCGTTCGGGGCGCTGTTGCGCGCGGGCGGCTGGCCGCCGCGCGAAGCGCTGAAGTGGAGCTACCGCGCGTCGGCCAATATCAGGATGCCGAAGTTCGACGCGGCGCGATGACGGGAAGCCGGTTCAGCGGCACCCCTGTTTTTCCGCCCATCGTTCCTGGGCGGCGACGCGGCGCTGCACGCGTTCGACGAGGCCCGTCGAAAACGTGCGCATGCTGATGCCGCGGCGTTTCGCGAGGATCGTCTGCGCGACGTCGACCTGCGGATTCGGCTGGCAGGCCCAGTACAGCGTGATCAGCCAGCCGATGCCGGTCCAGCCGAACAGCGCGTTGAACACGGCGACGATCAGCTTGTCGTGCCGGCCGCGTCGATCGGCGACGATCGCGGGCAGGAAATAGAGCGCGATCGCGACCACCGACCCGGCGACTTGAATCAGGACTTCGTTCTGCATGGTGCTGCTCCGTCCGAACTGCAATGAGGCCGATTGTCGCGCTTTTTCCGTTCACGTGCCGGCAATTGATTGTTGCGTTTTCGATCACGGTCGCGGCGAATCGGCCGTTTCGGATCGCGTATCGTTGCTCAGCGCGAAACCTTCGTCGCGCCAGCCCGTGATGCCGCCGATCATCAGCTTGACCGGCCGGCCGAGCCGCGCGAGGCGGCTCGCGGCGCGTGCGGCGCCGTTGCAGTGCGGCCCCGCGCAGTAGACGACGAACAGCGTGTCGCGCGGATACCCGGCCAGCTTGCCCTCCACGATCTTCCGGTGCGGCAGGTTCAGCGCGCCGGGCACATGGCCGGCCGCGAACAGCTCGGGGCTGCGGACGTCGAGCAGCACGAAGTCCGGCGCGCCGGACGCGAGCGCGTCGTGGACGTCCCAGCAGTCGGTCTCGAAGCGCAGCGACGCGTCGAAGTGGGCGAGCGCGGCGGCGCTGTCGGCGGCAGGAACGTCGGTCACGAAAGACATGGGCAGGTTCTCCTCGAAAAGGGCGCGATGTGCGCGATCGGAGGCCAGTATCGCGGTTTCGCGCGCCGCGCGGCAGTGGCGCGATCGACAAGTTCCGGTAACATCGCGTCATGAAAAATCATCGCGTCGTCGCGCTGGCCTACGACCGGCTCTGCACCTTCGAATTCGGCTGCACGGTCGAACTGTTCGCGCTCGACCGTCCGGAACTCGGCGTCGACTGGTACCGCTTCGCGGTGTGCGCGAGCGAGCCGGGGCCGGTGCGCGCGGCAGGCGGCATCACGGTCGCCGCGCCGTACCGGCTCGCGATGCTCGATCGCGCAGACACGATCGTGATCCCCGGCTGGCGCGATGCGGACGAACTGCCGCCGGAACCGCTGCTGAAGAAGCTGCGCGCCGCGCATCGTCGCGGCGCGCGGCTCTGTTCGATCTGCTCGGGCGTGTTCGTGCTGGCGGCGGCCGGCGTGCTCGACGGCCTCACCGTGACGACGCACTGGCGCTACGCGGAGAAGCTGCAGGCGCGCTATCCGGCGCTGCGCGTGAATCCCGACGCGCTTTACGTCGACGAAGGGCAGATCATCACGTCCGCCGGATCGGCGGCCGGCCTCGACATGCTGCTGCATCTGGTGCGACGCGATCACGGCGGTGCGATCGCGAACCGCGTCGCGCAGCGTCTCGTGCTGCCGCCGCATCGCGACGGCGGACAGGCGCAGTTCGTGCCGCGCCCCGTTGCGCCAGGCGGCACCGACCGGCTCGCGAAACTGATCGACTGGATGCGCGCGCACGCGGCCGAGCCGCATACGCTGGCATCGCTCGCCGCGCAGGCCGCGATGAGCCCGCGCACGCTGCAGCGGCAGTTCGCGGATGCGACAGGGATGTCGCCGCTCGCGTGGCTGATTCGCGAGCGCGTGAACGTCGCGAAGGATCTGCTCGAAACGCATCCGGCGCTGTCGCTCGCGCAGGTCGCCGCGCGGGCAGGCTTCGGTTCGGAAGAATCGCTGCGCCGGCATTTCCGGCGCATCGCGGCGACGAGTCCGGCCGCTTATCGGCGCGGCATGGATCGCGGCGCGCGACGCTGGGACGCCTGACGACCGCGCGGCGCCGCGCGCGCCGACCGCCCGCGCAGCGCGCCGCCAAGCACCCGCAAACGGCCGCCGCAGGCGGAGCATCGGCGTATCATCTGGATTTTCGTCAGCCCGATCCAGGCACCCACCATGACCTCCGTCGACACTACCCCCGTCCTCGACCATGACAAGCTCGTCACCTTCATCGAGCGCAAGTGGAACGATGAAATCCTCCACGCGCTGACCGACTACATCGCGATTCCCGCGAAGAGCCCCGCATTCGATCCCGACTGGGCGAAGCGCGGCTATCTCGAGCGTGTCGTCACCGACGCCGCGCAGTGGGCCGAACGCCAGCCGGTGAAAGGGCTGAAGCTCGAGATCGTCCGTCTACCGGGCCGCACGCCCGTGATCTTCTTCGAGACGCCCGCGACGCGTTCGGGCAGCACCGACACGATCCTGCTGTACGGCCACCTCGACAAGCAGCCCGAATTCGACGGCTGGCGCGCCGATCTCGGCCCGTGGACGCCGAAGTTCGAGAACGGCAAGCTGTACGGCCGCGGCGGCGCGGACGACGGCTACGCGATCTATGCGAGCCTCGCGGCGCTCGGCGCGCTCGACGAGCAGGGCGTCGAACGGCCGCGCTGCGTCGGCCTGATCGAAACCTGCGAGGAATCGGGCAGCTACGACCTGCTGCCGTACGTCGACGCGCTGCGCGACCGGCTCGGCCAGGTATCGCTCGTCGTCTGCCTCGATTCCGGCGCCGGGAACTACGACCAGATGTGGCTGACCACGTCGCTGCGCGGGCTCGTGTCCGGCGACCTGCAGGTCGAGGTGCTCGAGGAAGGGATTCATTCGGGCGTGTACGGCGGCATCGCGCCGTCGAGCTTCCGCGTCATGCGTCAGCTGTTCGAACGTCTCGAGGACGCGAAGAACGGCAACCTGCTGCCGCGCGTCTTCCATTGCGAGATTCCGGCCAGCCGCCTGCGCGAGGCCGACGCGGCCGCCGCGATTCTCGGCGACGCGGTGTGGAAGGGATTGCCGTGGGCATGCGGCGCGGACGGCAAGCCGGTGCTGCCGACCACGACCGATCCGCGCGAGGCGCTGCTGAATTCGACGTGGCGGCCGTCGTTGTCGGTGACCGGCGCGGCGGGCCTGCCGGCGCTGGCCGATGCGGGCAACGTGCTGCGGCCGCGCACCGCGTTCAAGCTGTCGCTGCGCCTGCCGCCGCTCGTCGACGCCGCCCAGGCCGTGCAGCAGCTGAAGGAACTGCTCGAAGTCGATCCGCCGTACAACGCGAAGGTCACGTTCAAGCCCGATGCCGGCGCGGCCACCGGCTGGAGCGCACCCGATCTCGCGCCCTGGCTCGCGTCGTCGCTCGACGCCGCGTCGCGTCGCCACTTCGGCGCGGACTGCGCGTATATGGGCCTCGGGGGCACGATCCCGCTGATGAACGTGCTGCAGGAAGGCTTCCCGTCCGCGCAGTTCATGGTGTGCGGCGTGCTCGGGCCGAAGTCGAACGCGCACGGGCCGAACGAGTTCCTGCACGTGCCGTATGCGAAGAAGCTCACGGCGGCAGTGGCGGACGTGATCGCGTCCGCGCGCTGATGCGCTCGCGGCGGCCCGGGCGTCGGGCCGCCGCCGTTTGCCGTTCGATTCGTTTCATTCACTCCCCTCGTCCCGACGGAGACGCCGATGACCGTGCCGCCGACTGCCGACACCGACCTGCTGCGCATGGGCGCCGATCCGCTGCATGCGTTCGTCGCCGCGCTGTGGGAGCGGGCCGGCAGTCACGCACGCGAAGCGCGGCTCGTCGCCGATCATCTGGTCGGCGCGAATCTCGCGGGCCACGATTCGCACGGGATCGGCATGATCCCGAACTACGTGGCGGCGTGGCGCGAAGGAGGGCTGCGCCTGAACGGCCATGCCTCGATCGTGCGCGACGGCGGCGCCGTGCTGACGATCGACGGCGGGCGCGGCTTCGGCCAGGTCGTCGCGTTCGAGGCGATGGTCGAAGGCATCGAGCGCGCGCGGCGCATCGGCATCTGCGCGATCGGCCTGCGCGAGGTCCATCATCTCGGCCGGATCGGCCACTGGGCCGAGCAGTGCGCGCGTGCGGGCCTCGTATCGTTTCACTTCGTCAACGTGCCGGGCGACCTGCTCGTCGCGCCGCTGCACGGCACCGATGCGCGTTTCGGCACGAATCCGTTCTGCGCCGCGTATCCGCGCGCCGGCAAGCCGCCGCTGCTGCTCGACTTCGCGACGAGCGCGATCGCGTACGGCAAGACGCGCGTTGCCTACAACCAGGGCTGGCACGTGCCGGCCGGTTCGCTGATCGACCATCGCGGACAGCCGACCGACGACCCGGCCGTGATGCACGTGCCGCCGTTCGGCGCGCTGCTGCCGTTCGGGCTGCACAAGGGCTATGCGCTCGCGGCGATGTGCGAAGTCTTCGGCGGTGCGCTGGTGGGCGGGCATACGACGTATGCCGAAACCGTGCAGAAGACGAGCGCGATCGTCAACGGGATGCTGTCGGTGCTGATCGACCCCAATGCATTCGATGCGGCCGATGCCGCGCGCGAAGCCGACGCGTTCGTCGACTGGGCGAAGGCGTCGCCGCGGGCGGGCGACGAGCCCGTGCGCGTGCCGGGCGAACCCGAGGAAGCGAGCCGCGCCGCGCGCACGGCAGCCGGCATTCCGGTCGACCGCGCGACGTGGCGGCAGATCCGCGACAGCGCAGCCGCGGTCGGCTTCGACGAAGCGGAGCTCGATGCGTGGACGCAGCGCTGCTGCGTCGGCGCCTGAGCGCGCACACGCGATGAGCTGGCAGGCGGAGAAGGCGCGTGGCGACGAGATCGCGTATCAGTTGTCGGGTCTCGGCGCGGTGACGGTCACGCGATTGTTCGGCGGCGCGGCCCTGCGACTCGACGGCGTGATGTTCGGCTTCGTCGCGCGCGGGTCGCTGTTTCTGCGTGTCGACGACGTGAATCGCCCCGCGTTCGTCGCGGCCGGCATGGGGCCGTTTTCGTATGCGGGGCGTACGCGGACCGTCGCGCTCGACGGCTATTACGAAACGCCGGCCGACGTGCTCGAGGATGCCGGCGCGCTGTTCGACTGGTGCCGCAGCGCGTATCGCGCAGCGCTGCTCGCCGGGCCGCCGAAGGGGCGCACGCGCGCGGCACCGAAAGCGAAGCGCGTGACGGCGCGCAAGCGCGCGTGATCGTCGTCGCGTCTGCGGTTTTCGTCGCTTTCGCTGAAACTCGCTGAAGTGCGCGCGAGCCCGCGCTTGCGAGGTCGCTCGGCCAACGCGGCCCGCATCGGCGATCGAGCGGTGATGGGCCGCGCTTCACAATGACCGCCGCGCCGTTTATGATCGGCGCGGGCCGCTCCCGACGCAGCGGCGCGCCCATGCCGGCCGCGCAGCCGGCCCGCGAACGGCGCATCGAACGCCGCGCGGACGTCTTTCCCCCACTGACCCTTCCAGACGGAGACAGCCGATGCTGGTCCTGATTGCCGGTTTAGCGATCTTCCTCGGTGTGCACTCGATCCGGATCGTCGCCGAAGGCTGGCGCGCCGCGATGATCGCGCGATTCGGCGCCAACGGCTGGCGGGCCCGTTTCTCCATCGTGTCGATCGTCGGCTTCGTGCTGATCGTCCGCGGCTACGGCCTCGCGCGCGAGAACGCGGCGCTGCTGTGGGTGTCGCCGGTCGGTGTGCGTCATCTGACCGGCATGCTGACCGCGATCGCGTTCGTGCTGCTCGCCGCCGCGTATGTGCCGCGCAATCGCATCAAGACGCTGGTCGGGCATCCGATGGCCGCCGGCGTGATGGTCTGGGCGATCGCGCATCTGCTCGCGAACGGTACGTTGCATGCGGTCGTTCTGTTCGGCGCGTTCTTCGTGTGGTCGCTCGCCGACTTCGTCGTGTTGCGCGCGCGCGATCGGCGCGATGGCGTCCGGTATCCGGCGGGCGGTCTCGCCGGCGACGTCGGCACGGTCGTCGCCGGGCTGGTCGCGTGGGCGGTCTTCGCGTCGTTCCTGCACGGCTGGCTGATCGGCGTGCGGCCGTTCGGTTGAGCGGCCTCTGGCGCGTTCGCGCGCTTGCGCGGAAGGGCTCATCCGCGTCGCCTGGCGGCGCGCCGGCAGGCGACCATCGCCGCCGTGCCGCCGCGCCGTCTCAGATCGGCTTGACGAACAGCGCGACGGTCAGCGCCGCGCCGATACAGACGATCGCAATGCGCAGCATGCGTTCGTTGACGCGATGCAGTGCCCACGTGCCGAGCAGGCCGCCGACCACGGCGCCGCCGCCGAGCGCGAGTGCTGCGCCCCAATGCAGCTGCGGCGACGTCACGAACAGCACGACGGCCGACGCATTCATCACGCCCGCGAGCGCATTCTTCGTCGACGTCGCGTGACGTGGCGACAGGCCCGCCATCGTCAATGCGGCCATCATCAGGAAACCGATGCCGCCGCCGAAATAGCCGCCGTAGATTGCAATCAAAAACTGCGAGATCGCGGCCGCGACAGGGCCGATATGCGCGGCTTCGCCGGCCGGCCGGCGAAAGAAGCTGCCCCACGCGAACAGCACCGTCGCGAACAGGACGAGCCACGGCACGAGCCGCGAGAAGATCGACGACGGTGTTTTCAACAGCAGCAGGCCGCCGAGTGCGCCGCCGACGACGCTGATCGCGAACAGCGCACGAAACGGCAGCTTGCCGGCCCCGCGCACCATACGGCGGCTCGCCCAGCCGGTAGCGACCTGCGCCGGGAACAGCGCGACTGTCGACGTGATATTCGCGGCGAGCGGCGACATGCCGAACACGATCAGCGCCGGCAGCGTGACGAACGAGCCGCCGCCCGCCAGGGCGTTTTGCAGACCGGCCCACAGACCGGCGAGGATGACGAGCGCAAGCACGATGGATGAACCCGAATGCCGAGAGTGGCCGCTTGACGGTGCTGCGTGCCGCGCGGGGATGAGCGATGGTAATTCAGGACAGCGGCGCATGCACTTCGGGCGTGAGCGGATGGCGGGTTTTTGTGCGAATGCCGGAGTGGCGAGGCACCTGCGCGTCGCGTGAAGTTTTGGAGTGCGCTCCGACTGGCGTTATCGCCGGGGATTCGTTACTTCGATGAATTAATCCAGACGGAGATTTTGTTATTCGCTGCTTCGCTTGAATTAATGGAGAAGCGGTGAGGGGGCGTTTCTGCACGGCATTGAACAAAAATCCAAAGGGGTTGGGTGGTTTTCATTTTCGATTCGGAAATTATCTCGGTTGCCTTTATATGAAGTATCTAAGTGATTGTTGACAGGTTTTTCATTGCCTGGTGTCTCCGGCTGAAAGAAAGTAACGAGATTGTCGATCGATTCGGTATTTTTTGCCGAGCCACGGCCGACAAACTGTTATTCAGTAAAAGCTTACCGATATGTTCCTTTTGCCTTACGGTTTTAGGGTTTTAAAAGGTGGCAACGCCAAGTACGCATCGCGCCCCCTACGCTCGCGCAGCCCCGGCCGGCGCCGATCGCGGCGTTAAATCTGGTGATAAACGTATTCACATTTTGCGATTTACAGGGGGCGAAATGCTTGCGTCGACAAGCCGACAGCCGACTCAATCTTGCAAATTGTTTATCTTTTTGCTTTTCACGGAAGCGGCCGGAAAGAAGGAATGAAAATATTTGTAAAAACGTCGCCGAAGTGCAATCATGTTTATGAAAGACCGGTGTAATCTCAATACAGGCACGAGGCGGGCACGATAAGGAAGCTTGTGCGCCGCAACAAGTCGCTTCTTAAAAGCGCATTGTTGGTGATTCGCGATAACAGTCGATACAAAAATGTGGCGAGGGCGTAGAGATGCACATTCAATATCAAACCAGCATTCGTCGTGCGGCGAATATCCGCTGCATCGGGGCCGGCGAACCGCGGTATGCCGGTGATTCGAATCGCGGCTTCAACGCCGTGCTGATTCGAAAGGCCAACGGTATCGATTGCGGCCCGGACGGTTTCCTGAGTCCGTAGCCCACTCTCCCTTTTCTTTCTTCTCGATTCAGTCGTATGCCGCTTCGCGCGAGCGGCGGACTCGTCACGTCCGTACGGCGCGGCCGTCCGTCTTGCGCAAGGCGAGTCGCGTTGCGGCCGCGCCGGCCGCGACCGTGTGTCCGCATGATCGCCCGCACGATGCGGGCCGGCGTTTTGCCACACCATTAGAAGGAGTTCGGCAATGGTTTCCTCGTCCGTCTTGAGCAATCACGTCGATGTCCCGGTCGCTGCCGGCGCGCAAAGCGCATCGTCGCCCGGCGGTCCCGCCAATTTCCTGCTATCGGCTCATAAAGAGGACGTCGCCAATTACGCGCGGTCCGGGAACGACCTGATCGTCGAATTCAAGGATGGCCGGACGCTGCGCGTGCAGGCGTTCTTCGAAAACGGCGCCGATTATCACAATCTCGTGTTCGTGCAGGACGACGGGCGTTTTCTCGTCCACTTCGGCTCCGCGCTGCAGGCGAGCGGCGACGGCATCGTCGAGTCGGCTGTCGCATATGCGCCGATCGGCGACGGGCTGTCGACCGGCGCGCTGCTCGGGATACTCGGAGGCGTTGCGGCGGCCGGCGGGATTGCGGCGGCTGCGGCCAGCGGCGGGGGCGGCGACGGCGGCGGCTCCGGTGGCGTGGGCGGGTTGGGCGGCGGCTCGGCGCCCGGACGGCTCACGATCGAGTCGGTTGCAGAGCAGTCGATCGGCGGAAACGCGAGCGTCGTGACGCGTCACGGCACGCCGACGATCACGGGCTCGGGCGCGCAGCCGAACGCGAAGGTGACGATTTTCATCGATGGACAGCCGGTCGGAACGGTGACCGCCGATGCCGGCGGCCGCTGGTCGTACACACCCGGCACGCTGCCCGACGGCAGCCATCAGATCTCGGTCACGCAGACCGACGCCAACGGCACTAGCAGCGCGCCGGCTGCAGTCGGCGTGGTTGTCGACACGGTGGTGCCGGGCGCGCCGGCGATCACGGCCGTCAGCGACGATGCGCAGCATCCGATCGTCAGCGGCGGCGCGACGAACGATACGACGCCGACGCTGAGCGGGACGGCCGAAGCCGGCAGCACGATCAACGTCTACGACGGTACGACGCTGATCGGTACGACGACGGCCGATGCGTCGGGGCACTGGACCTTGACGCCCGCCGCGGCGCTCGGTGAGGGCGTGCACGCGATTACGGTCACGGCGACCGACATCGCCGGCAACGTCAGTGCGCCGAGTGCGGCGTTCGGTCTGACGATCGATACGACGGCGCCGGTTGCGCCGACGGTGAATCCGACGGATGGCACGTCTCTGTCGGGCACGGCGGAAGCGGGCGCGACGATCCAGATCGATACGAATGGGGATGGCGTGGCGGATGCGACCGTGACGGCGGACCCGAGTGGCACGTGGACGTATACGCCTTCCACGCCATTGCCTCTCGGCACGCAGATCGGTGTGACGGCAAGCGACGCGGCGGGTAATACGAGTCCTGCCGCATCGGTGACTGTGACCGGCGATGTCACGGCGCCTGCTGCGCCGGTTATTACTGGTGTGACAGACGACGTTGGTTCGGTCCTCGGCGCAATCGTTTCCGCAGGCAGTACCGACGACACGACGCCGACGCTCACGGGTACTGCGGAGGCGGGCAGCACGATCAATGTTTACGACGGCACGACGTTGTTGGGCACGACGACGGCAGATGCATCAGGGAGCTGGAGTTTTACACCTACGACGGGCCTCGGTGAAGGCACGCATAGCTTGACTGTCACGGCAACGGATTCGTCGGGGAACGTCAGTGTGCCGAGTGCGGCGTTCGGTCTGACGGTGGATACGACTGCGCCTTCGGCTCCGACGCTGAATCCGACGGATGGTACTTCTCTGTCGGGCACGGCGGAAGCGGGCGCGACGATCCAGATCGACACGAATGGGGATGGCGTGCCGGACGCGACGGTGACGGCTGACCCGAGTGGCGCGTGGACGTACACGCCGTCGACACCGCTGCCTGTCGGCACGCAAATCGGCGTGACTGCCAGCGACCCAGCCGGCAACACAAGCCCGTCTGCGACTGTGACGGTGACCGGCGATGTCACGGCACCGGCAGCGCCAGTTATTGCGGGCGTGACCGACGACGTTGGTTCGGTCCTTGGCGCAATCGTTTCCGGGGGCAGTACCGACGATACGACGCCGACGCTCACGGGTACCGCGGAGGCGGGCAGCACGATCAATATTTACGACGGCACGACGTTGCTGGGCACGACGACGGCGGACGCATCGGGCAACTGGAGCTTCACACCTGCGACTGCCTTGGGCGAAGGTGCACATAGCCTGACGGTCACGGCAACGGATTCATCGGGCAACGTGAGCACGCCGAGTACCGCGTTTGATCTGATGGTGGATACGACGGCACCGGCTGCGCCAGCGGTGAACGCGACGGATGGGACGTCGCTGTCCGGTGCGGCCGAAGCCGGCGCAACGATCCAGATCGACACGAATGGCGACGGCACGCCGGATGCGACCGTCACGGCCGATGCGAGTGGCACGTGGACGTATACGCCTTCGACGCCGTTGCCGGTTGGTACGCAAATCACCGTGACCGCCAGCGATGCTGCCGGCAACACGAGTCTGCCTACATCGGTGACAGTGACTGGCGATGTCACGGCGCCGGCAGCGCCGGTTATTGCGGGTGTAACCGACGACGTTGGCTCAGTCACGGGCGCAATCGTTTCGGGTGGTAGCACGGATGACACGACGCCGACCTTGAGCGGTACGGTCGAAGCGGGGAGCACGATCAACGTCTACGACGGTACGACGCTGCTCGGCTCGACGACGGCCGACGCATCGGGCAACTGGAGCTTCACGCCGGCGAGCGCATTGGGCGAAGGTGCACATAGCCTGACAGTCACGGCAACGGATTCGTCGGGGAACGTCAGTGTGCCGAGCGCGGCATTCGATCTGACAGTGGATACGACTGCGCCTTCGGCTCCGACAGTGAACCCGACGGACGGGACCTCTCTGTCGGGCACGGCTGAAGCCGGCGCGACGATCCAGATCGACACGAACGGCGACGGCACAGCGGATGCAACGGTAACGGCCGATCCGACCGGCGCATGGACCTACACGCCCGCGACACCGCTGCCCATTGGCACGCAAATCGGCGTGACGGCAAGCGACCCAGCCGGCAACACGAGCCCGTCTGCAACTGTGACGGTGACCGGCGATGTCACGGCACCGGCAGCGCCAGTTGTTGCGGGCGTGACGGACGACGTTGGTTCGGTCCTTGGCGCAATCGTTTCCGGCAGCAGCACCGACGATACGACGCCGACGTTGAGCGGTACGGCTGAAGCGGGCAGCACGATCAACGTCTATGACGGTACGACGCTGATCGGTACGACAACGGCCGATGCATCGGGCAACTGGAGCTTCACGCCGGCGAGTGCATTGGGCGAAGGCGCACACAGCTTGACGGTCACGGCAACGGATTCGTCGGGCAACGTGAGCACGCCGAGTGCGGCGTTCGATCTGACGGTCGATACGACCGCGCCGGCTGTGCCGACGGTGAACCCGACGGATGGCACTTCTCTGTCTGGTACGGCGGAAGCAGGCGCGACGATCCAGATCGACACGAATGGTGACGGCACGCCGGACGCAACGGTGACGGCCGACCCGAGCGGTGCATGGACGTACACGCCTTCGACGCCGTTGCCTGTCGGCACGCAAATCGGGGTGACGGCCACTGACGCAGCCGGCAACACGAGCCCGTCTGCAACTGTGACGGTGACCGGCGATGTTACGGCGCCTGCTGCGCCGGTTATTACTGGTGTGACAGACGACGTTGGTTCGGTCCTCGGCGCAATCGTTTCCGGTGGCAGCACCGACGATACGACGCCGACGCTCACGGGTACCGCAGAGGCGGGTAGCACGATCAGCGTTTACGACGGCACGACGTTGCTGGGCACGACGACGGCCGATGCATCGGGCAACTGGAGCTTCACGCCGGCGAGCGCATTGGGCGAAGGTGCACATAGCCTGACAGTCACGGCAACGGATTCGTCGGGGAACGTCAGTGTGCCGAGCGCGGCATTCGATCTGACAGTGGATACGACTGCGCCTTCGGCTCCGACAGTGAACCCGACGGACGGGACCTCTCTGTCGGGCACGGCCGAAGCAGGCGCGACGATCCAGATCGACACGAATGGCGACGGCACGCCGGATGCAACGGTGACGGCTGATCCGACCGGCGCATGGACGTACACGCCCTCGGCACCGCTGCCTGTCGGCACGCAAATCGGCGTAACGGCAAGCGATGCGGCGGGCAATACGAGCCCGTCTGCATCGGTGACGGTGACGGGCGATGTGACGGCGCCTGCGGCGCCCGTCATTGCCGGCGTGACTGACGACGTTGGTTCGGTCCTGGGCGCAATCGTTTCCGGTGGTAGTACGGATGACACGACGCCGACGTTGAGCGGTACGGCCGAAGCGGGCAGCACGATCAACGTCTACGACGGTACGGCGTTGCTCGGCACGACCACGGCAGACGCATCCGGCAACTGGACCTTTACGCCGGCGACTGCATTGGGCGAAGGCGCACACAGCCTGACGGTCACGGCAACGGATTCGTCGGGCAACGTGAGCACGCCGAGCGCGGCATTCGATCTGACGGTTGATACGACTGCGCCTTCGGCTCCGACAGTGAACCCGACGGACGGCACGTCTCTGTCGGGCACCGCCGAAGCAGGCGCAACAATCCAGATCGACACGAATGGCGACGGCACACCGGATGCGACGGTGACGGCTGATCCGACCGGCGCATGGACGTACACGCCCTCGGCACCGCTGCCTGTCGGCACGCAAATCGGCGTAACGGCAAGCGATGCCGCGGGCAACACGAGCCCGTCTGCATCGGTGACGGTGACCGGTGATGTCACTGCGCCGGTGGCGCCGATCATTGCTAGCGTGACCGACGACGTTGGTTCGGTTCTTGGCGCAATCGTTTCCGGTGGTAGCACGGATGACACGACGCCGACGTTGAGCGGTACGGCCGAAGCGGGCAGCACGATCAACGTCTACGACGGTACGACGCTGCTCGGCACGACGACGGCCGATGCGTCGGGGAACTGGACGTTCACGCCGGCGGCGGGTCTCGGTGAAGGCGCACACGCGATTACGGTGACGGCGACCGACGCATCGGGCAACGTGAGTGTGCCGAGCGCAGCATTCGATCTGACGGTCGACACGACCGCTCCGTCGACCCCGACCGTGAACCCGACGGACGGCACCTCTCTGTCCGGCACGGCCGAAGCCGGCGCGACGATCCAGATCGACACGAACGACGACGGCACGCCGGACGCAACGGTCACCGCCGACCCGAGCGGCGCATGGACCTACACGCCCACGACACCGCTGCCCATCGGCACGCAGATCGGCGTAACGGCGAGCGACCCAGCCGGCAACACGAGCCCGTCCGCAACTGTGACCGTGACCGGCGATGCCACGGCCCCTGCGGCACCCGTTATCGCGAGCGTGACCGACGACGTCGGTTCGATCGTCGGCGCACTGACAAACGGCGCATCGACCGACGATACGAAGCCGACGCTCACGGGCACGGCCGAAGGCGGCAGCACGATCAACGTCTACGACGGTACGACGCTGCTCGGCACGACGACGGCCGACGCATCGGGCAACTGGACCTTCACGCCGACCACCGGTCTTTCGGACGGCGCGCACGCGCTGACCGTCACCGCGACCGACGCGTCCGGCAACGTCAGCACGCCGAGCGCGGCGTTCTCGATCAACGTCGACACGGTCGCGCCGACCGCGACGGCAACGCTCACGACGCTCACCGACAACACCGGCGCACCGAACGACTGGGTCACGGGCGATACGACGCCGATTCTCGGCGGCACGCTGAGCGGCGCGCTCGGTGCGGGCGAAGTCGTGCAGGTCAGTCTCGACGGCGGCGCACACTGGAGCGCGGCGACCGTCAACGGCACGAACTGGACGTGGTACACGGACGGCGTCCTTGCGGCGGCGGACTATACGGCGACGGTGCGTGTCGTCGACGCGGCCGGCAATATCGGCGGCTCGTCGCAGCAGACGTTCACGATCGATCCGAACGTCGCGCCGGTCGTCTCTGCGCAAGCATCCGGCAACCTGCTCGGGATCGTCGGCGCGAACCTGCTGGACCTGATCGACCTGGGTACGCAGCAGGCGTTCGGCGCATCCGACTACAACAACAACATCGATCACGTCACGCTGCACTACGGCGGGCTGCTCGGGCTCGGCGCGCTGCATTTCGGCGCGAACCAGGCACTCGCGAACGAGCTCGGGCTGAGCTTCAACGTCGTGAACAACAACGGGATCCTCGGCGTGATCGGACCGTCGTCGGACATGACGATCACCGCGGCGGACGGCGGCGCGATCGACAACCTGAAGCTCAACGAGTTTCTCGGCTCGATCACGTTGACGGGCGGCGCGATCAGCATCAGCGCGCTCGACAGCGTGACGATCTCCGCGACCGACAAGACGGGACTGTCCGCCTCGGCGACCGCGGGCCAGTTGCTGAACGCGAACCTGCTCGGCTCGTCGCAGTCGACGTCGATCGTCGAAGGCACGCAGAACGGCGACACGGTCAACGGCACGTCGGGCAACGATCGTCTGTACGGCTACAACGGAGACGACGTGCTGAACGGCGGCGACGGCAACGATCTGCTGCGCGGCGGCGCGGGCAACGACACGCTGAACGGCGGAAACGGCAACGACATCCTGATCGGCGGCGCCGGCGACGACACGCTGACGGGCGGTGCCGGCACCGACGTGTTCCTGTGGGAGGTCGTCACGCCGGCAGACAACACGGGCGGGAACGGTCACGACGTGATCACCGACTTCCAGCTCGCGAGCGGCCCGTCCGACACCGGCGGCGACAAGATCGACCTGTCGAAGCTGCTCGTCGGCTACACCGCGGATGCCGACGGCCCCGCGCACGATGTCGACGGCGTCCCGACGATCGACTCGGGCGACACGATCGGCCAGTACCTGAACGTGACCAACGTCGGCTCGGATACGGTGATCAGCATCGACCGCGACGGTGCCGGCACCGCGTTTGGTTCCGAAACGCTCGTCACGCTGAACAACGTGACGACCAACCTGGAGACCCTGCTCGCGAACCATCAGATCATCGTCTGACCGTCACGCCCGGGGAGGCCGGCCTGCCTCCCCGACCGGACGCGCGCGCTCGCCGTCGAAGCGCGTGCGCCCGGCAATCGATCGCCCGGCATGACGCGGGAACCTGATTCGCCGAATGGTACGCCGTCGGCGTCCTGATGATGCACAAGACAACCGCTCGTTTCAGATTCGTCCGGTGCCGCGCCGAGCGCGCGGCCCACACCGTTTCTCTTTCAGGCCACCTGTTGTTCGCCGCTGCCTGGCTCGGCATCGCGCCCGCCGTATCGGCCGCGCCGCCGCTGCCCGCCGGCGGAGTTTCCGTCCCGGCTACCACTGCCGCACGATTGAATGCGTCGGTCGTGCCGCTGCCGAGCGCATTGCCGCCTGCCGCACCGCACCGTTTCGATGCGCCGCCGTTGCCGCGCGCGATGCCGGCCGACCCGATGCGGCGCATCGTGCTGTCGAACCTGTCGCGTGCGTTTGCGTCGTCCGACGAACTGCCGCCCGTACGACCGTCGCGCGACGGCGTGACGACGATCACGCCCGATCCGGATCCGATCGACGGCGCCCTCGATGCGCCGCTCGACGCGCCGCCCGTCGCGGACGCCGCCGGCGCGTCGGACGACACGCTGCACATCGCGCTCGACGATCTGTCGCTGCGCGATGCGGTCGGCATTGCGATCGCGCGCCATCCGGATATCGGCCGTGCGAACGCCGAAGTCGTGCAGAGTACCTCCGAAGTCGAAGTCGCGAAGGCCGCGTGGTATCCGAAGATCGACTACGGCGTGCGTCCGGGCTACGGCGGCAGCTTCGGCAGCAACGGCAATCGCACCGGCACGCGCGCGTCGATCGGCGTATCGCAGCTGCTGTACGACTTCGGTCGCACGTCGAGCCGGATCTCCGCAGCCGATTCGACACTGAGCCAGCGCCGCTTCCAGCTCGCGGACACGATCGAGACGGTCGCGTATCAGACGGCGTCGACGTTCATCGAGCTCGCCGCGAGCCAGGACGTCATCGTGGCCGCGCAGCGTCAGGTCGCCGCGCTGACCGAAACGCGCGCGAAGATTCTCGATCGCGTGCGCGCGGGCCTGTCGGTGTCGTCGGACCGCAATCTCGTCGAACTCGCGATCCTGCATGCGCAGGCGGAGGTGCTGAAGGCGCACACGCGCTTCGACGTCGCGGCCGCGAAGCTGACCGAACTGATCGGTGCGCGCCCGCGCCGCGTCGCCGGTCTTGGCGGGACCGCGAGTTTCGTCGGCGGTCTCGGCAGCATCGGCGGCAACGTCGAGCACACGCCGTCGGTGCTCGCGGCCGAAGCGGCGGTCGACGCGGCCGACGCGCGCGTGCGGCTTGCGGAGGCCGAGCGCTTTCCGTCGATCGGCATCGGCGCGAGCCGCGCGATTTCGAGCGGCCGCCCGAACGCGAGCAACGACACGTGGATCGGGCTCGCGGTGAGCGGCAACTACTCGCTCGGCGGCCTTGCGAAGCATCAGATCGCGGCAGCCGAAGCGGAGCTGCGCGCGAATCGCGAAAGCCTCGAGAACCAGCGGCTCGTCACACGCAGCGCGCTGAAGGCCGCGCAGATCGAAGTGTCGGGCGCGGCTGCGCGCCGCGCGAGCTACGAGAAGGTGATCGCGCTGTCGCGCGCCTCGCGCGACCTGTACTGGCAGGAATACATCCTGAACAAGCGCACGCTGACCGACGTCGTGAATCCGGAACGCGACATCTTCGAATCGGAGGTCGAGTGGATCAATGCGCTTGCCGACGGCTCGATCGCGCGCGTGAAGGCATACGTCGCGGTCGGCAAGTTCGTCGAACTGCTGCGTGAACAAGAAGGGAGCCGTCATGAATGATGCGTTTCGCCCCGCGCGCGACAGCTGCGCGGACCTTGCGCGCTGGGTCGACCCGCTGTTGTTTGCGGCCCGTCATCTCGGGCTGACCGTATCGCCGGAACAGGTTCGCGGCACGGCCGCGTGGGCGGCCGGTTCGGGGCCCGATACCGCGATCGTCGACATCGCGGCAGCCGCCGGACTGGCCGCGCAGTTCGTCGAGCTGCCGGTCGCGAAGCTGACGTCGACGATGCTGCCGGCGCTCGCCATGATCGACGAAGTGCACGTCGGCGTGATCGTGTCGATCGCGGCCGGGCGCGCGATCGTGCAGTTCGCGATCGACGGGCAACCGGTCGAGCGCGCGATCGACGTGAACGCGCCGGCGCCGACGTGGGCCGCGCGCGTGCTGCTCGTGCAGCGGTCCGTTCCGATGCGCGACGCGCGTGTCGACGACTACCTGTCCGCGAAGCCCGATACGTGGCTGCACGACCTGTTCGCCGCCCAATGGAAAGTGTTGCTCGATCTCGGCGCCGGTTCGCTGTTCGGCAATCTGCTCGCGATCGCGACGTCGCTGTTCGCGATGCAGGTATGGGACCGCGTCGTGCCGGCGCGCGCGACGCACACGCTATGGGTGCTGGCATCCGGCGTCGCGCTCGCGCTCGTCCTCGAGCTGGTGCTGCGCACCGCCCGCGTGTCGATCGCCGATCACTTCGGCAAGCAGGCGGACCTGAAGCTGTCGGCGATGTTCTTCGCGCGCGTGCTCGACATCCGTAACGACGCGCGGCCACGCTCGCCCGGCACGCTCGTCGCGCAGCTGCGCGATCTCGAACAGCTGCGCGAGCTGCTGACGTCGAGCACGATGGGCGTGCTGATCGACATCCCGTTCGTCGTCACCTTCCTGTTCATCATCTGGATGCTCGGCGGCCCGCTCGCGTTCGTGCCGCTCGCGGCGATTCCGCTGCTGATCCTGCCGGGCGTGTTCGCGCAGATCCCGCTCGCGAAGCTGTCGAACCAGGGCCTTGCCGAATCGGCGATGCGCAACGCCATCCTGATGGAGTCCATCTATCGCGCGGAAGACATCAAGGCATTGCAGGCCGAACCGCGCTTCCGGCAGCTCTGGGACCACACGAACCGCGTCAATGCGGACGTCGGCCTGCGACAGCGCCGCATCGCCGGGCTGCTCGTCAATCTGGCGCAGACAGTGCAGCAGCTCGCGTACGTCGGCGTGCTGATCGCGGGCGTGTACGGCATTCTCGATTCGAGCCTGTCGTTCGGTGCGGTGCTCGCGTGCTCGATTCTCACGAGCCGCACGATCGCGCCGCTCGGACAGATTCCGGCCGTGCTGTCGCGAATCCAGAACGTGCGCGCCGGCAAGAAGGGTCTCGACAATTTGCTCGCGCTGCCGGTCGATCACGATCCGGCCGCCGATGCGTATCACCGGCCGTCGCTCGTCGGCCGCTATCGGTTCGAGGACGTCGCGTACAGTTTCGATCCGCAGGAAAAAACCGTGCTCAACGTGCCGAAGCTGTCGATCGAGCCGGGCGAGCGGATCGCGATCCTCGGCCGCGTCGGCGCCGGCAAATCGACGCTGCTGCGGCTGCTCGGCGGCCTCGCGACGCCGGTGCAGGGCCGCATCCTGTTCAACGACACGCCGCTGCCGCTGATCGACGTCGCCGACGTGCGGCGCGACGTCGGCATGCTGCTGCAGGAGTCGAGCCTGTTCTACGGGACGCTGCGCGAAAACCTGCTGATCGCGAATCCGCTCGCGACCGACGACGCAATCCTGGCCGCGATGAAGGTCGCGTGCGCGGATCAGTTGCTGCTGCGGCAGCCGCACGGCCTCGACCTGAAGCTGCGCGAAAGCGGCCTCGGGCTGTCGGGCGGCCAGAAGCAGGCGCTGATGCTCGCGCGCGTGATCCTGCGCGCGCCGAACGTGCTGCTGCTCGACGAGCCGACCGCGTCGCTCGACGATGCAACGGAGCGCGCGATCGTCGAGCGGCTGCGGCAGTGGATCGGCAACCGGACGCTGATCGTCGCGACGCACCGCTATCCGGTGCTGTCGATCGTCGACCGCATCATCGTGATCGACGGCGGCCGCATCGTGCGCGACGGCCCCAAGGACGAAGTGCTGCAGGCGCTGCGCGGCCATGCGGCGACGGCGGCGCAATCGAGCGCGGCCGCTGCGCGCGCGGCGGCCGGCGACGGCGGTTCACTGCCGCCTGCTATCGCGGAGGAGGCACGATGAGCGATTTCACGTGGTCGGCGCGCGGTGCGCGCGAAGCGGCGCATGCGCGCCCGGTGCTGTGGCTGATCGTCGCGGCGCTATTCGTGTTTCTTGTCTGGTCGGTGTTTGCGGGGCTCGACGAAGTCGCGGTCGGCGAAGGGAAGGTGACGCCCGCATCGAAAGGGCAGATCATCCAGAGCCTCGAAGGCGGCATTCTGTCGGAACTGGCCGTGCGCGAGGGCGACGTCGTCGACGCGGGGCAGACGCTCGCGACGCTCGATCCGGTGCTCGCGCGTTCGTCGATGGAGGAGACGCTCGAGCGCATCACCGCGTTGCAGGGTCGCGCCGCGCGGCTGCATGCGGAGATGAACGATTTGCCGAGCGTCGCGTTTCCGGCCGAACTGGCGAACGAGAAGGCCGTGACCGAGCGCGAACGGCAGCTGTTCGTCGCGAACCGGCGCGCGTTTCGCGAAAACGTCGCGAACCTGCGCGAGCAGCTGCGTCTCGCGGAGGAGGAGCTGCGCATCGCGCTGCCGCTGCTGAAGACCGGCGCGACGAACGAGGTCGAGGTGCTGCGGCTGCGGCAGAAGGCGGCCGAGTTCTCGACGAAGCTCGCGGCGACGCAGAGCGAGTACTACGTCGCGCTGAAAGCCGACTATTCGAAGACGATGGCCGATCTCGAGCCGCTGCTGAAGGTGCGTGAAGGGCGGGCCGACCAATTGCGGCGCACGGTGATCCGCTCGCCGGCGCGCGGCATCGTGAAGGACATTCGCGTGTCGACGGTCGGCGGCGTCGTGCAGCCGGGCGGCGTGCTGATGGAGGTCGTGCCGCTCGACGATCAGTTGCTGATCGAGGCGCGGCTGAGCCCGCGCGACATTGCCTTCATTCATCCGGGCCAGGAAGCGACCGTGAAGATCACGGCGTTCGAGCCGTCGATCTACGGCTCGCTGCCGGCGAAGGTCGAACGGATCTCGCCCGATACGATCGAGGACCAGGTCGATCGCCGCGTGTACTACTACCGCGTCTACGTGCTCACGCAGCACGCGTATCTGGAAACGCGCGACGGCAAGCGGCATCCGATCCTGCCAGGGATGGTCGCGACCGCGGAAATCCGCACCGGGCGCCGGACGGTGTTCGAGTATCTGGTCAAGCCGCTGAATCGTGCGGCCGAGGCGCTGCGCGAGCGATGAGTGCGGGCGTGCGGGCCGTGAAGCCCGCCGTTCGCGGCATGCGCGGCTACGCCACGGCGTTACGCCTGCGACGACGCGGCGCCTTCGGTGCGCGGGTAGACGACCGTGCCGTCCGGCTGCACGTCGGCGCCGGCCGTGAGCCGCGCCGGCTCGATGCGGCCGCGCGCCATGATGTGCAGCACCGTCTCGCCGTGCGCGATCAGATAGTCGGACACGATGCGCCGGTGGCAGCGCCACCACACGGCTTCGGAGCACATGATCGCGCAGCGTTGCCGCTGGCCGAGCGCGATCAGTTCGTCGAGGCCCGTGCGGAACGTGTCGGACAGCGCGTAATCCGCATAACGATGAAAGCTGGCGTTGGTCCAGAAGCCGTTGACGTCGCCCGGCACGTCGTGCGATTTGCCGCGCAGCCCACCGAGCGCGGCGATGTGCGCATACGCGATGCCGGCATCGGCGAGTGCGTCCGGCAGCGTGGCTTCGTTGAATTGCGGGTTCGCGCGCGAGCGCGTCATCTTGCGGACGTCGACGAGCAGCGCGACCTCCGCGTCGGCGAGCATCGCGATGAATTCGTCGAGCGGACGGTTCGAATGACCGATCGTGTAGTAGGGCAGTCTCACGTGTCGCCTTTGCCGGAAATGCGTTCGAGCACGCGGCCGCGATGCGCGGCGATATGGTCGGTTCGGTCGCTTCTGATCTCGTACTGCGGATCGTCGGGCGACGCGCGGTGGCGATGACCCTTGTAGTCGAAGTCTTCCGTATGGATCGCGACGATCGTGCCCGTCACATAGCCGGCTTCGGAATTCCACCGGACGTGATCGCCGATCCGGAATCGTGTCGTCATGACAGCGTCCTCCTTGCATCGATACGCGCTCGCGCGGCACGCGAGAGGCCGTCATTATCGGCTTGCGCCGCGTGCCGGAAAAGATACAGGCGCGCGCACGCTTATGCACGTGCGCAATTGCCGTGCCGCGGTCTTACGACGTCGCGCGCCTTATGTCGCATTTACGCGCGATGCACGCGAAATAGACTGATTGATGAGCGACGGAACGAATCGGCGAGTTTTGGGGGCAAGCCGATCATCCAGCCACGCTCGGGAACGCAGGGCCAATTGATCGGTTCGATCGCGGCACGCAGTGCCGGCGCCGCCGCGATCGAGCCGTCTTTACGGGGGACCACGCAACGTGCGCCGGCGGGCGAACGTGCGATCGCGTATCGGCCGCCGCGCGCGGCGATGCGCCATTGCCGTTGCGCCGCCATCTCGGCGGAGCAAGCAAGGCTTGAAGTCCGGTCGTTCCGCGCATGTGCCATGCGCCGATCGGCCGTTTCGATGCGCGGACCACTCGCGGCCGTCTGCCGGCCGTCGCCGGCGGCCGCGCGAAAGAGACATGCGATGAAAAACATGTTGCACGCCCGCGGCCCCGCGCCGGCCGCGGTGCTCCTTTGCGCCGGCTGCTGGGCCGCATGGCCGGCCGTTGCCGAATCGCCCGCGTCCGGCTGGCCGACGCGGTTTGACGCCTGGCATACGCGCGTGTCGGACCGGTATGCGCGCGCGTCGCGTGCCGCCGGTGCGTTGCCGGTCGCGACCATTCAGCCGAGCGCGAACGGCGGCGATCAGGCCGATGCGCTGCAGGCCGCGTTCGACGCGCTGCAGCCGGGCCAGCGTCTCGTGCTCGCGCCCGGGCGCTACGAGGTCGGACGCTCGCTGACGGTCTCGAAAGCGGACGTCGTGATCTCCGGTTACGGCGCGACGCTCATCGCGACGACGGCGGGCGATCAGACGCTGACGATGAGCGGCAGCGGATCGACGCTCGTCGGCATCACGCTGATCGGCACCGGCACGACGCGGCTCGCGACGCGCGAGTCGACGAAGGTGCAGGTGACCGGCAGCGGCGTGCAGGTGCTCGGCGTGACGATACGCGGCGGCGCGAGTGCGGGGATCTTCGTGTACGGCGGTCGTCAGGTCGCGATCGTCGGCAATGCGGTAAGCGCGACGCTCGCCGACGGCATCCACGTGACGAACGGCTCGACCGACGTGCGCGTGCAGCGCAACACGGTGACGGGCACCGGCGACGATCTGATCGCGGTCGTCAGCTATCAAGCCGACGGCCGCCTCAGCGGCAACGTGCTGATCGACGGCAATTCGGTATCGGGCAATCCGTGGGGACGCGGCATCTCGGTCGTCGGCGGCCGCTCGGTGACGATCTCGAACAATACGGTGGTCGGCGTGCAGAAGGCGGCCGGGATTCTGGTCGCGCAGGAGGACAGCTGGCACACGTACGGCGTGACGGACGTGAGGATCGAGAACAACGTCGTCGATGCGATTCAGGACGGCACGAACGCGAACAACGGATTGCCGCCGACGCACCAGGCCGCGATCGAGCTCGATACGTGGTCGGGCTCCGTGTCGTATGGCGTCGTCAAGGGCAATCGCGTGTCGCGGTCCGGTTTTGCGGGCTTTCGTGCGTACGGGAACGTCTGCCAGTTCGCGGTGATCGACAACGCGTTCACGTCGATCGCCGATGCGCCGGTGTCGCTGCTGACGAACGCCTGCCCGGCGAGCGCGATCGTCGTGTACGGCAATACCTTGAGCGGCGTCGCACTGCCGCCCTCGATCGGCGCCTCGACGTCCGGCACGATTCCGGCCGGCGGCGCCGTGACGACCAGCCTGCCGACCGTGCGTACCGAGCTGATGCAGACGAGCGGCACGCGGATGCCGAAGCACCGCTGACGGCCGCGGCCCGCTGCCGGCAGCGATGCGCGCGGGGCATGCAAGGCAGGTCATGCACGCACCGCGTCAGATCAGCCCGGCCTTCCTGCCGGCAGCGGCCGCCTGCGTGCGGTTCAGCACGTGCAGCGTCCGGAAGATCGCGGTGATATGCGCCTTCACGGTTTTTTCCGACAAGCCGAGCCGATCCGCGATCACCTTGTTCGGCACGCCTTCCGCGAGATAGCGAAGCACCTCGATCTGACGCGGCGTCAGCGGCGCGCCGGCCGCCTGGCGTGGCGGCTCGATCGTGTAGGCCGCGCCGTCGTCGAGCAGCAGCGGCGGCACGTAGCGCTCGCCGTTCAGCACCATCACGATGGCGGACAGCAGCGTATGCGCGCTCGCCGACTTCGGCACGTAGCCGAGCGCACCGTGCGCGAACGCCGCGCGCACGTCGCGCGGATCCTCGGACGACGACAGCACGATGATCTGCAGCGCCGGGCGCGCACGCGCGAGCGCGGCAATCGCGTCGACGCCGCTCGTGCCGCGCATCTTGAGGTCGAGCACGATCGCGTCGATGTCCGCGTGCTGGTCGAGCATCTGCATCGCGTCGTCGGCGCTGGCGGCCTGGAGGACCGCGAGCGCCGCATCGTTGCGACGCAGCAGCGCCTCGACGCCGTCGCGCAGCACCGGATGATCGTCGACGATCAGAATTTTCATGGCGTCTGGGTTCGCGGCAAGAACCGGTTGAGCGGATCGACCGATCTTACCGGCAGGTGTCCCGATGTTGGATGCGTCGGCCGATCGAAATGTTCGCGCGTTCAACGCCGCGTTGCGATTCGACCGGAAATCGTGCGAACTCGGTCGTCGCGGTGCGTAATGCAGGTGCAGTGCCTCCGATGCTCAAGGCTGTTCGCTTGTCGTCGGCCGGAGATCGATGCTGCCGCGCGTTTGCGGGAAGCGGGCGCGCGCGCTTCCCGCGTCGGCGCCGATATATTTCTCGATGACATAAACGGGCGGGTTGCGGCACCTCTGTGCGCGCCCGCGCGTCAGCCATCGACCGCTTCGACCGCTTCGACCGGTGCACCGGCCGCGACGAGTTGCGCGATGGCCGCGCGCAACTGCCCGTTCTCGATTGGGCGGTGCAGCAGCAGGCAGCCGTTTGCATCGGCGAGCGGCGCCGTATCGGATGCGTCGCCGATCAGCAGCGCCGGAATCGCCAGATTGTATTCGGCGCGCAGACGGTCGATCACGTCGATGCCGGTCTCCGTACCCTGCAGATGCAACGCGCTGACGAACACGCTCGGGCGTGTCGTGCACCGCGACAGCCGTTCGATCGCTTCGTCGGCCGAGCGTGCCGACAGCGTGTCGTAACCCCATCGCACGAGCCGTCGTGCGATCGCGTCGCGTACGGCGCGTGTGTCGTCGACGACGACCACGAACGCGGCGGCCGGCGCCGCGTGCCGGCGCACGCCGCCCGCGGTCCGCGCGCGCGGCACCGACACGACGAAACACGATCCGCGCCCCGGTTCCGACCACACCGACAACCGGCATCCGAGCAGCGCGACGAGGCGGCGCACGATCGCGAGCCCGAGCCCGAATCCGCCGTCGTGGTCCGACGCGGCGCCGTCGACGCGGTAATACTCGCGAAAGACGAGTTCGAGCTGATCGCGCGGGATGCCGCGGCCCGTATCGTGGATCTCGATCGCGATGCGCGCGCCGCGGTAGCGGCAGCCGACGACGATGCGCCCCGCGTCGGTATAGCGCACCGCATTGCCGACGAGATTGCGCACGACGCGCTCGATCAGCACCGGATCGGAGTCGACGATCGCGCGGCACGGCACGCGCGACAGACGCAGGCCTTTTGCGGCCGCATCGAGCAGATATTCGTTGCATACGCGACCGAGCACGGTGTCGATCGCGAACGGTCGCCGATGCACGTCGACGACGCCGGCATCGAGACGCGACACGTCGAGCAGTGCACCGAACAGTGTGTCGAGCGCGCGCGTCGACAGCTCGATCTGCTGCAGCAGCCGTTGACCGTCGGCCGGCATCGGTACGCCGCGCAGCGCGCCGACCAGCACGCCGAGCGCGTGCGACGGCTGGCGAAGATCGTGGCTCGCGGCGGCAAGCAGCCGCGACTTCGCGAGATTCGCGGCTTCCGCGCGCAGCTTCTGTCGACGCAGCTCGACCGCGCGCTGCACCGCGGCGTCGCGATCGCGCTGCAGCTCGGCGGCGCGCCGTTCGGCGTCCGACCGCAGCCGGCCGTGGCGCGCGATCGCGCGGTGCGCGAGCAGCGCGACGATGCCGGCGAGCGCGGCGATCGCGAGCAGCGTCGGCGCGAGCGCGCGTTGTGCGGCGTGTGTAGATAGCGCGGCGGCGACGACGCCCGGTACGGTCGCCGGCAGCACGAAGGCGAGCAGCGCGGGAGTCGACGGGCTGAAGTGCGGTGCGGCGGCCGTGACGACCGCGAGCGTCGCCATCGCGACGGCGACCTGCGCGTGCGCATCGGCGACGGCGGCCGCGTGAAGGCCGGCCGATCCCCAGCCGATGCCGGCCGCGACGCCGAAGGCGACGCTCCACGCGATCGAAACGGTGCGATCGCCGGCGCGCATGGCCGAGCGCCGATCACGGTGCGCGACGATCGCGAGACCGGCCGCGCTGCCCGCGACGTAAGACGCCCACACGGCGCCGACGGTCGCGTCGAGACTGCCGAGCCGATGCAGCGCGCTCGCGAGCGCGACGGCCAGCAGCGCGGTGGCGACGACACTCGCCGTGGCCGCGTCGTGCGCGACGTCGGTCGAGTCGATGGAAAAGAGGCGGTGCGGGCGCATGGGGCTGCGCGCGTTCGTCGCGCGCGGGCGAGGCGGGCGGCGAACGATGTGCGCGGACAGTCGATCCTTTAGACAGAATAGTCGCCGCCGAGCCGATTCGTATGAAATGCGGTGAACCTTCACGCGGGATTGTTGCGCACCATACGGAGTCCGGAACGATGAATGAAGCATCGATACGCAATCGGTGGTCGACGGCGCCGATTCACATCCACGCATTGAAAATAGCGGCACGGATAGGCGACGTTTGTCTGCGCGGATGCAATCAGCCCGTTTGCCCGGACGCCGATCGCTCTCCGATTTCAGTTCCTCGAGCCGGCGTGCGTCCACGACTCCAGGCCGCCGAACATGTTGCGCCAACGATACGAGCGTCGGAAAATTTTCCAGACAACGGGATGCGGAGCGGACTCCGTTTGATTCGCTCAAGCCGCTGCGGCAGCCCTGCCGACGTCACGTCGCTACGCATGACGACCATGCAGGAACCGAAGCTGCTCCAATGGCCGGCCACTGTCGCGGGCCAGCGAACCGCTAGCGCCCGTGTAGGTTGCAACGACCAGGAGGACACGTGAAACGCTTCAATCCGGCGCCAGGAAGGCGCATGGCATGCAGGCCGGCAGCGAGCGCCATAGCGAGCGTTGTCGTGCTGGCGTCCTTTATCGCTGTCGCGTCAGCCCACGCGGAGCCGGTCGTCACGGGGCCGCTGAACGTCGATGGATCGCTCGTCGTCCTCGGGCCGGTGACGGTCGACGGTTCGCTGACGGTGGCCGGCGACATCTCCGCTCGCGGCCCGATCACGGCAGCCTCGATCGAACGGAATCCCGCCGACGGTCACGCCATACGCAAACGCGGTGGAAACAATACATTCCATGGCCCGCTTACGGTGCATGGGCCGCTGACCGTATACGGCGATCTGGAAGTGCGTGGCCCGATCGCCGTTGGCGGCTCGCTCCACGCGGCTGGGGCTGTCGACGCCGAGGGTCCGGTTACGCAGCGACGTTGAGTACATCGGTGGGAAAAGCGGTGACCGATCGTGTGGACCGCTGCGACCATGCCGGCCGGCGACGGCTACCGTTTCGGCCAACGGCGTCGGGCCAGCATATCGTCGAAGATCGGAACGACAGCGAGGGTGACGAGGACAATGGCCAGCGGAACGCTGGACATGAAGCCGACGTGGCGGAAGCCGACCGCGCCTGCGAGCCCGCCGACGAGGAACGACAGCAGCAGCGATCCAAGCAGAAGGAGTTTCTGCCGGTCTGCGCGGACGAGATCCCGGTGCGTTGTTCCAAGGTTCCAATAAAGGAGCTTGCCGAGTTCGATTCCGATATCCGTTACCAGGCCGGTGACATGCGTCGTACGTATCTCCGCCTTCGAGATTTTCGTGATCATCGCGTTTTGCAGGCCCATCACGTAACAAAGCAGGCAGACGGTTGCCGGTACGAACAGCACCTGGTGCGTCTCGAGCCCCGATCCTAGAAGGCCGAAGAGCAGAAGCAGCGTCGCCTCGAGAATCAACGGCATTGCGTACTGGCTGCTCAGATGCCGGCGGCGGCCCCAATTGATCAGGATCGCCGACGTGGCGGCCCCGACGAGGAACGACAGCAACGAACTGAAGCCGGCCACGACGACGCCGATGTCGCCAAGCGCGAGGTTGTCGGCCATCGACGACACGATGCCGGACATGTGGGACGTGTACTGCCCGACAGCGAAGAATCCACCGGCGTTGGCCGCGCCCGCGACGAACGCCAGCGATCGGCCGAGACGGCGATTCGCGGCGTCGCTGCGTTCGGGGATAGTGAATGCGCGGAGATAATCGATGGGCACGGTTACCCTCAAAGTCGGGGAGTGAGCGGTCAGAGGTCGACGCCGACCGGCTGATCGTAGCATGCACGTCTCTGCGACTGCGGGAGTCTGACCTGGCGGATCTGTGCGAGCGATGATCAGAGTCTGCTGCCGTCCGCCATTCAACGCTTTCCGTAGATGTTCTCGCAGAACGCGGCACTCGCGCCCAGCTTCCGTGACAGATCGGCGGCCGCCTCCAGCTGCGGTCGATCCAGTTCGCCCGACTCGTGCGCGACGCTGAGCCGAGATGCAGGACCGGAAAGCGTCAGCGCCGCCATGAACTTGTCGCCGGCGCCGAAGATCGGCACCGCGAACGCTGCCGTGTGCACATCGCGCGCGCCCGCGGTAAAGAGGGGCAGTGCAGGCGGCTTGTCGTAGATCGGTTCGCCGAGTCCCCAGAAACGAATCACGTGGCTGATCGCCGTATCGTCGAGCGGCAGCGCCGTCCCCGCGAGCCGCGTTTCACGCAGGCCTTCGGACGGCTCGACGCGAAACAGGCAAAGCCGCTGCCCGTTGTCGTGCACGTAGTACGATGCGCTTTCTTTCGTCAGCGCGGCCAGCGCATGCAGCGCCGGTTCAACGACCGTGGACAGATGGAAGGACTGCTCGTACAGCTTCCCAAGGTACAGCACGCGATGTCCGAGCGAATAGTTGCCGGATTGCGCGCGCACGACATAGCCCATTCGCTCCAGCGAATTCATCAAGCGATAGACCGTCGTCTTGTGCATGCCGGACGCCTGCGACAGCATCGCGAGCGACTGCGATTCGGCGCCGGGCTTGAAGCAGTCCAGCAGCGAAAGCGCCTTTTCCACAGCCACCACCCCGTCATTTCCCATTCCCTTTCTCCCGTCGACATTCAGCCGGCATTGTACAGAGTAAAACGCTGATTTACCACGTAAAAGGGTAAACGCCAGTGCCGTGGTCGGCGCCAGATGGTTATAGTGATTTCACCAAGTACACCAACGTTGTACACAGTACAACGCACAACTCGAGGTCGAATCATGAGCAAGCCATTCGTCAGCAGTTCTCCGATCAATCGCGACATCGAACGCGTCCCGCCCGAACTCGTTCAGGCTGCCGCGCGCTATCAAGCTGCGATCCTGGCCGACGTCGCGGGCCGACGCGGCACGGTGCATGGTCGCGTGCGGCCGTTGTCGCCGAAGATGAAGGTCGCTGGCCCCGCGATCACGGTGGAAGTCCGTGTGGGCGACAACCTGGCGATCCATGCGGCGCTCGCCGTCGCGAAGCCGGGCGACGTCGTCGTGGTCGACGGCAAGGGCGACATCTCGTGCGCGCTGCTCGGCGAAATCATGGCGACGCAGGCGAAGGCGACCGGCATCGCCGGCATCGTCATCGACGGCGCGGTGCGCGACGCGCACGAACTGGCCAATGGCGACTATCCGATCTTCGCGGCCGGCCTCAATCCGTGCGGGCCGACCAAAAGCGTCGCAGGACGCGTGAATGCGCCGATCTCGCTGGGCGGCACGCCCGTCAATCCGGGCGACCTGGTGGTCGGCGATGCCGACGGCGTCGTCGTGATTGCGCGCGCCGACGTCGCGCGCATCGTCGATCTCGCGCAGAAAAAGCTCGACGTCGAAACCGCGCGTATCGCGGCGATCCACAAGGGCGACGTTCGTCCCGGATGGATCGAGAAAGAGCTGCGCGCAGCCGGCATGCTGGCCGAAGGCGAGGCACTGTGATGCAGACCGCTTCGCATAAGCCCGTGGTCCTCGTGACCGCCGCCGACCTTGCGCCGCAAGCGCTCGAGATGCTTGCGCCGTTCGGCGTCGTGTTCGCCGGCAAGCAACCGACCGAAAGCGACATCGTGGCGCTGTGCACCCGGCACAAGCCGGTCGCGATCATTGTCCGGTACGGGAAGATCAACGCGCGCATCATGGACGCCGCCGAAAACCTGCAGGTGATTTCGAAGCACGGCAGCGGCATCGACGTGATCGATCAGGACGCTGCCGCCGCACGCGGCATTGCGGTGCGCGCCGCGGTCGGCGCGAATGCGGCCGCCGTCGCCGAGCACGCGTGGGCGCTGATGCTCGCGTGCGCGAAGTCGGTTCCGCAGCTCGACAGCCGCATGCGCGCAGGCCATTGGGACAAGGCGACGCACAAGTCCGTCGAGCTCGACGGACGCACGCTCGGCCTCGTCGGACTTGGCGCGATCGGCCGCCGCGTCGCCGCGATCGGCGCGGCGTTCGGCATGAAGGTTCTCGCATTCGATCCGTTCGCGAAGGAGGCGCCCGCCGGTGTGAAGCTCGTGCCGCTCGACACGCTGTACGCGGAGTCGGACGTCGTGTCGCTGCATTGTCCGCTGACGGCCGACAACCGCCGGATGCTCAACCGCGACGCGCTCGCGCGTTTCAAGCGTGGCGCGATTCTCGTCAATACCGCCCGTGGCGGCTTGATCGACGAAGCCGCGCTTGCCGACGCGCTCGCGAGCGGCCACTTGCGCGCGGCCGGGCTCGACAGCTTCGACGTCGAGCCGATGACGTCGCCGCACCCGTTCCAGCAGATCCCGAACGTGATTCTGTCTCCGCATGTCGGCGGCGTGAGCGACGCCGCGTACGTGAACATGGGGAAGGGCGCGGCCGCCAACGTGCTCGCGGTGCTGAACGAACGCGCGCACAGCGCGGCTTGAACTCCTGGACATCGAGGTACGCATGTTTTATCTGACGAGTCCCGACGTGCGCGCAGCTGAAGTATTCACGCGCATGCCCGAGAAGTTTCGCAAGCCGGACGTCCGCACCGAATGGGCGCGCGCGAACCGCGGCGGCATGGTCACGGATTCCTTTCTCGAAGGGCCGGTCTGGGATCCGGACGGCTATCTGTTCGTCACCGACATTCCGCACGGGCGCATCTTCCGCATTTCGCCGTCGGGCGACTGGGATCTCGTCGTCGAATACGACGGCGAGCCCAATGGGATGAAGCGCTTCGACGCCTCGCACCTGATCGTCACCGACTACCGGAACGGCCTGATGCTGGTCGATATCGAGCGCGGTGAAGTGCATCCGTACCTCGAGCGCCGCAACACCGAGCGCTTCAAGGGCGTGAACGACCTGACGTTCGACTCGGCCGGCAACCTCTATTTCACCGATCAGGGGCAGACGGGCCTGCACGATCCGACGGGCCGCGTGTATCGGCTGTCGCCCGACGGCAAGCTCGACATGCTGCTCGGCACCTGCCCGAGCCCGAACGGGCTCGTCCTGTCGCGCGACGAGAAAGTGCTGTTCGTCGCGATGACGCGCGGCAATGCCGTGTGGCGCATGCCGCTGCAGGCCGACGGCTCGGTCACCAAGGTCAGCCAGTTTTTCACGTCCTATGGACCGAGCGGCCCCGACGGCCTCACCGTCGATCTCGAAGGCCGCCTGTTCGTCGCGAATCCGGGGCTCGGCCGCGTATGGGTACTCAACCATTGCGCGGAGCCCGTCGAGATCCTGACCGGACCGAAAGGGGCGTCGCTCACGAGCGTGTGCTTTGGCGGGCCGGACATGAAGACGCTTTTCATCACCGAATCGACGTCCGGTTCCATCCTGAAGGCGGACATGAGCATTGCCGGCCCGCTGCCGAAACAGGCAGCGAAGAAGGACTGAAGCGCACGAGCCGGGAAGCCGCTCGTCGGCCTTCCGGCCCCTATACGGAAAAATCGCGCCGCCAGCCGCGCGAAGAAGGAGACAAGCATGACGATTTCGCATGCGCTGCGTGCCGGCGACGACGCACCGCGCGCCGACGCGCGATCCGCGCAGCACCTGGCCGACGACGATTACGCGGCCAGCGAGCGCACGCTCGCGAAGGCGTTCCGGCGCATTCTGCCTTTCATCTTCGTCTGCTACGTGATCAGTTATCTCGACAGAACCAACGTCGGTTTTGCCGCGCTGACGATGAACAAGGATCTCGGTCTGACGGCCGAGCAGTTCGGTGTCGGTGCCGGCCTGTTCTTCATCGGCTATTTCCTGTTCGAGATTCCGAGCAACCTGATCATGCAGAGGGTCGGTGCACGCGTGTGGATTGCGAGAATCATGATCACGTGGGGCCTGTTCTCGATGGCGACGGCGTTCGTCGTCGGACCGAAGAGCTTTGCGGCTGCGCGCTTTCTGCTCGGGCTCGCCGAGGCGGGCTTCACGCCGGGCATCTATCTGTATTTCACGCACTGGTTCCCCGGCAAGTGGCGCGCGAAGGTGACAGCCGCATTCCTCGTCGGCATTCCCGTCGCGAACATGATCGGCTCGCCGATTTCCGGCGCGCTGCTCGAACTCGGCGGCCTGCACGGACTGCGCAGCTGGCAGTGGCTGCTGCTGATCGAAGGTGTGCCTGCGGTGATGCTCGGCATCGCGTGCCTGTTCGTGCTGGCCGACCGTCCCGAGAAAGCTGCGTGGCTCAGCGACGAAGAGAAGGCATCGCTCGCGAAGCGCCTCGCTCTCGAGCAGCGTGACATCGGCGCGAAGCACGGCAGCAAACTGCGCGACGCGATGACGAACTGGCGCGTGTTCGTACTCGCGTTCATCAACTTCTGCGGGATCGTCGGCTCGCTCGGCGTCGGCCTGTGGATGCCGCAGATCATCAAGCAGTTCGGCGTCGATCACACGGTGGTCGGCTGGCTGACGGCCATTCCGTATGCAATCGGTGCCGTCGTGATGCTCTGGTGGGCGCGCATCGCCAATCGCGCGGCCAGTCGCGTTCCGTATGTCGCCGGCGCGCTGGCCGTCGCTGCCGTGGCGTTGTGCGCTAGCGCGTTCATTCATGCACCGGTGTTCAAGCTGTTCGCACTGTGCGTCACGGTGAGCGGGATCCTCGCGTTCCAGGCGACGTACTGGGCAATCCCGTCGGGATTCCTCACCGGCCGTGCCGCCGCGGGCGGGCTTGCGCTGATCGTGTCGGTCGGCAACCTCGGCGGCTTCGTCGGGCCGTCGATGATCGGCGCGCTCAAGCAATTCTCCGGCGGCTTCACCGTGCCGCTCTTCGCCGTGTCGGGTGTGCTGTTGCTCGGCGCACTGACGATTGCATGGCTCGGCGATCCGGGCTCGGGTGCCGGCGAAGCGCCCGCAGCCCGCAAGACGTGAATCTTGTTTCTCAGACCTACCCACAAAAAAGTTTGGAGACTCCATGTTGTCGAATCAGGCCAGCCAGAATGCCCGCCCGTCATCCCGCTTCGTGCTGGGCGCCGTCACCGTCGCGAGCGCGACCTTGTGGTGCGGCGCCGCGCATGCGCAAAGCAGCGTCACGCTGTACGGTATCGTCGACGTCGGGATCGAGCACATCAACAATACGAGTACGGGCGGCGCGCAGACGCGCGAAGCGTCGGGCAATCTGTCGGGCTCGCGCTGGGGATTGAAGGGCGTCGAAGATCTCGGCGGCGGCATGAAGGCGATTTTCCAGTTGGAAGACGGCTTCAACGTCAATGACGGCACGACCGCGCAGTCGACGAAAGGCCTCGGTCCGAACGCCGCCACGACGTCGCGGCTTTTCGGCCGGCAGGCATGGGTCGGACTGTCGTACCGAGGTCAGCAGCTGACGTTCGGCCGCCAGAACTCGCTCTTCTACGAGCAGGCCGTGGCGTTCGATCCGATGGGCGCGTCGTCGCGATACTCCGTGCTGTCGCTCGACTACGCAGCGGCCGCGCGTATCGACAACTCGGCGAAGTACACGGGCGTGTTCGGGCCGTTGACTGCGCAGGCGATGTACAGCACGCGCTACGACACCGGGTACGGCTCGGAGGTGCCGGGCGCACAGCTCACCGGCCGCTTCTTCAGCGGCGCATTGACATTCGCACAAGGACCGTTCGCCGCCAGCCTGTCGTACGAGCAGCGCAACAGCAATACCGTCGCGACGAACACGGGCACCGAACGTCGCGCAACGGCTGCGGCGTCGTATGCGATCGGGCCGGTGAAAGGCTTCGTTGGCTATCGATATCTGCGTGCATCGAACGCGTTCCTGCCGGCGAACCCGATTCGCGTCGCGAACGGCGTCGAGGCCAGCGCGGCGAACCTGTACTGGGCCGGCGCGCAATACACGGTGTCGCCGGCGTTCGTGGTCACGGCAACGGCCTATTACCAGGACGTGCATTCGACGAGCGCCGATCCGTGGCTCGCCGTGCTCTGTGCGGACTATCTGCTGTCGAAGCGCACCGATATCTACGCGACGGCCGGTTTCGCGCGCAACAAGGGCGGCTCCGCGCTGGGCGTGAACGGCTACGGCACGGTCGCGCCCGATCGCAACCAGACGGGCGTGGTGATCGGCATGCGCCAGAAGTTCTGAGGCGAGTGCGATGCAGATTGTTCACGCGCCCCATCTTCCCGTCAGGCCCGAGTGGCTCGCATTGCGCGACGAGCCGGTGCTCGAACCCGCGCTTGCCATCGTCGACGCCCATCATCACCTGTGGGACCGCCAGACCGGACGCTATCTCGCGGACGAGTTCGGTGCCGACGTGCGCAGCGGGCACCGGATCGTGTCGACGGTCTACGTGCAGTGCCGCTCGATGTTGCGTGAAAGCGGGCCGGATGCGTTCAAGCCGGTTGGCGAAGTGCAGTTCGCGAGCGGCATCGCCGCGATGTTCGACAGCGGCGCATACGGCCCGACGCGATGCTGCGACGCCATCGTCGGCGGCGCCGATCTGTCGCTCGGCGCGGAACTCGGGGCGGTGCTCGACACGATGCTGGAGGTGTCCGGCGGGCGGCTGCGCGGGATCCGCAATCCGCTCGCCTGGCATGCGAGCCCGGACGTGCGATCGAGCCCGGTGACGCCGCCGCGCGACCGGATGTCGGATCCGGCTTTCCGGCAAGGCGTGAGGACGCTTGCTCGCTACCGCTTGTCGCTGGACGCGTGGGTCTATCACACGCAGCTCGACGAACTGTACGAACTCGCGCGTGCATGCGAGGACGTCGTCGTCGTCATCGACCATTTCGGCGGGCCGCTCGGCGTGGGCCCGCACGCCGGGCGGCACGCGGAAGTTCATGCGCTGTGGAAACGGCAACTCGCGCGTCTGGCCACGCTGCCGAACACGCGCATGAAGCTCGGCGGCGCGGGCATGACCGTGTTCGGTTTCGACTTCGCCGCGCGCGATCTGCCGCCGTCGTCGCAGGAACTCGCGTCGGCGTGGCAGCCGTATTTCGACACCTGCGTCGAATGCTTCGGCGTCGACCGCTGCATGTTCGAAAGCAACTTCCCCGTCGACAAGGGGATGTTCAGCTATCGCGTGCTGTGGAACGCCTTCAAACGACTCGCGTCCGCGATGTCGGCCGACGAAAAGGCTGCGCTGTTCAGCCGGACGGCCGCATCGACGTATCGCATCGCGATTCCCGGAGACAACCGATGAAGACGAATGCCACCGTGGCGACGCAGGACACCGAGTCCGCAGCCGCCGAACAAAGATTGACGCGCGTGACCGGTATCGAATGGCGTTCGCTGTCGCTCGCGGGGCTCGGCTGGACATTCGAGAGCTACGACTCGTTCCTGCTGTCGCTGCTGCTGCCGACGCTCGCGCTGCAGTTCGGGCTGAGCAAGGCGCAGCTGGGGATGTTCACGAGCGTGACGGCGGCCGGACAAATTGCCGGAGGCATTCTGTTCGGCTTCGTATCGGACCGGATCGGGCGCGTGCGCACCGCGCTGCTCTGCGTCGGCATCTACTCGCTGTTCTCCGGCCTGATCGCGTGTGCGCCCGACGCGCACTGGTTTGCCGCGCTGCGCTTTTTCGGCGCGCTCGGCATGGGCGGCACCTGGACCGCCGGCGCCGCGCTGATCGCGGAGACCTGGCATCCGAGCCGGCGCGGCAAGGGCGGCGCGCTGATGCAGATGGGCCTGCCGATCGGCGCGATCCTCGCGATCGCGATCTCTGGCATCGTCGGTGCCGCGCATGGCGGACTGGCCGGCGACAGCTGGCGTGTGCTGTTCCTGATCGGCGCATCGCCGTTCTTCATTCTGTTCTGGGTCGCGCGCAAGACGCCGGAATCGCCGATCTGGCTCGAACGCAGGCACGCGAAGTCGCAGGCTCGCCCGCTCGACGCGGCAAGTCGCGAGAAGCTGAACGTGCGCGGCCTGCTCACCGCGTTCTGCTTCATCTTCTTTCTGCAGTACCTCTACTGGGGCGTATTCACGTGGACGCCGACGTTCCTCGTCACGGTGAAGCATCTCGACTTCGTGCATAGCCTGACGTTCGTGCTGGCGCTGCAGTTCGGCGCAATCGCCGGGTTCCTGCTGTTCTCGGCATGGGTCGACCGGCTCGGCCGGCGGCCGATGTTCCTGGCCTACCTGCTGGTCGGTGCGCTGGCCGTCGGCGTGTACATCGTGTCGGCGAATCCGTTGCTGCTGATGACCGCGATCTTTCTGACCGGCTTCAGCGTGAACGGCATCTTCGCAGGCGCCGGTCCGTTCCTCGCGGAGATCATCGGCAACACGGCATCGCGCGGGTTCTTCATGGGCCTCGCGTACAACGGCGGGCGGCTCGGCGGCTTCGTCGCGCCGTTGATCATCGGTGCGCTGGCGTCGACGTCGGGCGGTTTCGCGCTCGGGCTCGCGACGACGATCGTCGCGTTCATCGCCGCGGCCGCGGTCGTGCTGTTCGCGCCCGAAACGCGCGGCAAGGCGCTGTCATGAACGTGGCAACGCAAGCAGGGTGGGTGAACAGGCTGTTTCCGGCGCTGTCGGAGGCATCGCTGCGGCGCTACCTGAGCGGGCAGGTCGCGTCGGTGCTCGGCAGCTGGACGCAGAACGTGACGCTCAATCTGCTGATCTATCACCTGTCCGGCTCGGCGGCGATTCTCGCGCTGCTCAACTTTCTGCTGTACGGGCCGCAGCTGATCGTCGCGCCAGTGGCGGGTTCGCGGATCGGCTCGGGCAATGCGCGCCGCGTGACGCTATGCGTGCTGATGACGTCGCTGCTGCTGACGGGCAGCCTGTTCACGTTGTCGCTGCTCGGCCTGCTCGGCGTGAAGCTGATCCTCGCGCATGCGCTCGCGATCGGCGTGTCGAGTGCGGTGGAAACGCCCGCGCGGCAGGTGCTGCTGCTGACGAGCCTGCAGGATGCGACACACACGTCCAACGCGGTCGCGATGAACACGATGGTCTACAACGTCGGCCGCATGGTGGGCCCGACCATTGCCGGATTCGTCTATCCGACGCTGGGGCCCAGGACGTCGTTTGCGATCTATGCGCTCGCGCTGTGCTTCATGGCGACATGCGTGCGGTCGATCCGCACCGCATCGGCGGGCCGCCCGACGCGCGCGGAGAGCGGCCTGCGCGACGCGGTCGGCTACGTGCTGTCCGATCCGTTCTCGGCCCGCTATCTGCCGATTCTCGCGTGCATCGGCCTGTTCGCCGGCAGCTACCAGACGCTCGTGCCGCTGCTCGCGGACCAGGGTTTTCACGACGCGGCGCGCTTTACCGGCGTGTTCTTCGCGTGCGCGGGCGCCGGCTCCCTGAGCGCGGCGGTGCTGCTGTCGTCGGCGTTCGGGCCGCGCGCGTCGTACCGGTTCATCGCGTATGCGCCGTGGACGGCAGTCGGCGCGCTGGCCGTGCTGGCCGCGACGACCGATGCGGCGAGCTCGATCCCCGCTTTCTATGCGCTCGGCTTCAGCCTCACGTTCGCGGCCACGTCGACGAACGCGACGATTCAGCGCCAGTGTCCGGACCACGTCCGAGGCGGACTCGTCGGGATGTACGGGATGGCCTACAACGGCACGATGCCGTTCGGCTATCTGCTGGTCGGAAGCGCGTCCGAGGCGCTCGGCGTGCGACACACCTTCGCGGCCATGGCCGCGGTGCTCGCGTGCGGCGTCATTGCGGTCATCGCATGGCAACGGTTCACAGGAACGCGCTCAGGCGCACAATAAACGGAGACAACATGCAAACGGGTTTCATGGAAGCGTCCGCGATCGAGCGTCGGACCATGCGAAAGGTCGTCTGGCGACTCATTCCCTTTTTGATGATCTGCTACCTGCTTGCCTTCATCGACCGGGGCAACGCGGGGATGGCGTCGCTGCAGATGAACCACGACCTCGGGATGTCGGCGACGGTGTTCGGCTTCGGCAGCAGCCTGTTCTTCATTTCGTACTTCTTTTTCGAAGTACCGAGCAATCTCGCGCTGCAGAAGTACGGCGCGCGGATCTGGATTGCGCGGATCATGATCACGTGGGGCATCGTGTCGGCGGCGACCGCGCTCGTGCATAACGCGACGACGTTCTACGTGCTGCGCTTCCTGCTGGGCGCGGCCGAGGCCGGCTTCTTCCCCGGCGTGCTGCTTTATTTGTCGTACTGGATTCCATCGCAGTATCGTGCACGGATCGTCGCGACGTTCATGGTCGCGATTCCGGCCGCGAGCTTCATCGGCTCGCCGATCTCCGCGCTGCTGTTGCAGATGGACGGCGTGTGGGGCCTGCGTGGATGGCACTGGCTATTCATCCTCGAAGGCATTCCGACCGTGCTGCTCGGCATCGCGTGCCTCTCCATGCTGACGAACAAGCCGGACGATGCGAAGTGGCTCGCCGTCGACGAGCGCGCGTGGCTATCGAGCGCACTTGCCGCCGGCCACAAAACGCATAAGAAGGTGCCGTCGCTGCCGCTCACGCAACTGTTCCGCAACCGCTACGTGCTGTGCCTCGCGCTCGTCGATACGTGCGCGTCCGCGGCAGGCAGCACGCTGTCCGTATGGCAGCCGCAGCTGCTGAAGTCGTTCGGCCTGACCGTGATGGAGACCGGCTTGCTGAATTCGGTGCCGTACGCGCTGGCGTCGGTCCTGATGGTCTACTGGGGCCGGCACTCGGACCGCGTCGGCGAACGGCGCTGGCACACGGTCGTACCGATGTTGCTGATCGGCGTAGGCCTGTTCGCGACGTCGCTGAGCGGATCGCTGCTGCCGACGATCTGCATGCTCTGCGCGGTGCTGGTCGGCGCGTATTCGTTCAAGGGTCCGTTCTGGGCGCTCGCGACCGACATGCTGTCCAACAGCACCGTGGCGGCGGGGCTCGCGACGGTCAACGCGATCGCGAACCTGCTCGGCGGCGGGCTGATGGTGAACGTGTACGGGTGGGTGAAGGCCGCGACGGGCAGCTACGCGCTCGCGTTGATGCCGCTTGCGATCCTCACGCTCGTGAGCGTCGCGACGCTGCTGCTGCTCACGCGCAATCATACGGGCGGAAAGCTGCTCGCCACGACGGAGACCCTCTGATCATGGCGCGGATAGCGAGGCGCGGTTTCCTGCGGATCGCTGGCGCGACGCTGGCTTCGGCTGCATTGCCGAGGCGCGCCGCTGCCGACGAAACAGGGTCGGGCGGCATCGAGCGGCCGGCGTTCCGGTTGCCCGAAGGGGCGGCCGATTGTCATATGCACGTCTACGACGATCAATTCCCGGTCGCGCCGGGCACGACGCTGCGGCCGCCGAATGCGACCGTCGCGCAATACCGGCGCCTGCAGACGCGTATCGGTGTGAAGCGCAACGTGGTCGTGACGCCGTCGACGTACGGAACGGACAATCGCTGCACGCTGGCGGCGATCGCGCAGTTCGGCGCCGACGCGCGCGGTGTCGCCGTCGTCGACAGCACCGTGACCGACGATGCATTGCGGACGCTCGATCGCGGCGGCATCCGTGCGATCCGGTTCAACCTGAGCTATCCGGGCGCGACGACGCTCGACATGCTCGCGCCGCTCGCCGCGCGTATCGGGAACCTCGGATGGCATATCGAGCTGGTGGTTCAGGGCGCGCGGCTGCCGGAGCTGGAGCGGCATCTCGCGGTGCTGCCTTGTCCGCTCGTGATCGACCATATCGCGCATGTGCCGCAGCCGGGCGGGCTGGCGTCGGCCGCGTTCCGTACCGCGCAACGACTGGTGGATAAGGGCAATACGTGGATCACGTTGTCAGGGCCCTACGTGGACAGCAAGACGGGCGCACCTGCGTACGACGACGTCGCCCCGGTCGCGAAGGCGCTGATCGACATGGCGCCGGAGCGCATGCTTTGGGGCACCGACTGGCCGCATCCGACGCAGAAGACGGACAAGCCTGACGACGCGAGCATGCTGGACGTGATCGCGGGCTGGATCGGGCGTCCGGACTGGCAGCAACGGATATTCGTCACCAACCCTGCGGCGTTGTACGGATTTGCGTAGCGCGGGCAGGACGTCGACAGAGGAGCGACTCAGAACTTCGACCGCAATCCCACGCGCAGCGCGATTTGGTTTCGGCTCGTCGAATAGCCGACGTTGGTCGCGGGATTGACGATCAGGAAAATCCCGGCAGGCTGTTGGGGCGAATTGCTATGGGCGACGTTCACGCTGGCATAGAGATCGGTGCGCTTCGACAGGAAGTAGTGAATCGCCGTGCTGAGCTGACTGACCTGCCCGTCCGGATAGTGGTTGTAGATGTAGCTGATGCCGGCGAACGTATCGACGGCGAACGACGTATCGATGCCCGCCTCGACGACGCTTGCCACAATCGACGGTGCGCCGCTTCCGCGCTGAATCCGGTTGTTCGTGTAGTTGCCGAAGACCGTGACGGGACCGACGCGATAGCGTGCGCCGATCCCCACGTTGCGCACCGCTGTACCGAGCAGCGCCGCTTCGGCGACCGACGCGCCCGTACCGTTTGCGTTTGTGTACGCCAACCCGATCGCGAAAGGGCCGTCGTTGTCGTACGCGAAACCGAAGCTGCTGAAACGCGGTGCGCCCGTCGTGCCGCCGAACGAGCCGGCGACGTTGCTGAAGCCGTACATCGCCCCGACGCTGGCACCCCGGAATTTTGGCGAAGCATATTTGACGGCGTTGTTCACCTGTTCGCCCGCAAGCCGGTCGACGTCGAGCCCATGTGCGGCGTAGACGCCGCCGAAGCGCGCGATCGCCGTATTGAACACGAGGTTGTCGACCATGAAGTCATACTGGCGGCCCAGCGTCAGCGTGCCGAAGCGGCCGGCCAGGCCGACCATGGCGGTACGGCCGAACATCGCGCCACCCTGGCCCAATGCGCCGTTCCCGAGGGTGAAGCCGTTCTCCAGCGTGAAGACCGCCTTCGTTCCGCCGCCCAGATCCTCCGCGCCCTGCAATCCCCAGCGATTCGCCTGTGCGATACCGGTGTCTTCCAGTATTGCCGAATGACCGCGCTGATTGCTGACCCACGTGATACCGGCATCGACGATGCCGTACAGCGTCAACGTGCTTTGCGCATGGACGAGCGAAACCGATGCCGTTGCGAGCGCGACGCTCGCCAGCGTTCTTTTCATGGTGTCTCCAACCAGTCAGGGTTGTGGTTCTACGCGATGCGCGGCTGCTGCCGATATGGGCGTGAGATGAGATGTGCGTCTGGCTTAACGCCGGGTAAGCCGCGTGACGCACCACGCCGCCACGTGCTGCATCGCACTGCGCGCGAGCGGCGTATCGAACTTCGTGAAGCCATGCGGCATCGCTTCGTAAAGATTCAAGGCGACGGTCGCACCGGCACGCGCGGCATGATCGGCGAAGCGCTCGACGTCGCTCAACATCACCTCGTTGGCGCCGACACACAGCAATACGTTTGCCGTTGCGTCGTACGGCGTGAACAGCGGTGCCGCGAGCGGATCGGCGGTCGAGCCGGCGTCGATATACAGCTCGATCATGCGGGCCCCCATCTCGCGCGTGGCGATGTCGCGCGCCGCGTTGACATACCACGACACGCTGTCCATGCGCAGATCCGCCATCGGACAAATGCCCACGATGCCGGCCGGCGCCGGGCACCTGTTGCGCCGAAGCCATTCCGGCAGCGTCAATGCGAGACAGCCGCCCGACGATTCGCCGACGACGACGAGCGATTGCGCGTCGTAGCCCTGATCGACCAGGCTGCGATAGACGGCGAGCATGTCGTTGCCTGCTGCGGGAAAGCGATGCTCGGGCGCCTGTCGATAGCCGATCGCCAGTACCGGCCGCCGCGTCAGTACCGCGAGCTCGATTGCGCTGCGGCGGCCAAGTGCGAGACTGCCTCGGACGAAGCCGCCGCCATGCAGAAACACGATGAGTTCGGATGACTCGCGATCCGCCGCTCCGGCCGCGATGCGTTCGCACGGTACGCCTGCGATGTCGCACGGTGCGATGTCCAGGCCGGGCGCGTCGATCGAATAGGCATGCGTCGCGAGGATCGACGACGTCGCTGCGCGCATGGCGTCGGCCGATCGGGGCCCGGCGTACACGGTCGAGAAATCGCGATCGCCGAGCAGCGTGTCGACGAAACGGCGGTCGTCGTCGCCCGCGGCGAAGTATCGTATGGTCATCATCTGAATCGTCCTGAAGGCGTGGAATGGCGTGGGAGATGCGCTTATCGAATCTGTCGGGCAAGCGCTCGTCGCATTGCGATGAAGGCACCGGATGCGCTGACGACGACGACGATCGCAAGCGCCACGGCGAGCGCATGCCCGTCCATGCGGCCGCCTGCAATGTGGTCGCTGATTGCGCCGACAGCGAGCGGCCCGACTCCCGTGCCGACCACGTTGACGCCAAAGATGAAGCAGCCGATTACGCGCCCGCGCATCCGGTTCGGCACGCCCACTTGCAGCGGGATCGGCATCAACGACGTCGTCATGCTGATCAGGAACACCATCGCACCGTAACCGGCGAGCGAAACGGCGAACCGCGGAACCAGTGCGAGTACGATCGCCGCCGGAATCAGCAATGCGGTGACGCCGCTTGTGACGCGCATGACGCGAGCAACGATCTGGCTGTCGGCGACTCGCCCGACGAAGCACTGGCCCGACAGCGATCCCGCCAGTCCGCAGACGAGGAACATCGTGCCGAGCATCGGACCGAGCGACGCACCGGGGCCGAAGCCGTTGCGGACAGCGAAGGTCGGATACCAGGTCAGCACCGAGAAGAACGCAGCGAGAATGCACGCATACGCGCAGAAATAGCCGCGCAGATGCGGCGCATCTTGGGCCACGAACCGCGACACGTCGCCGAGGCTGACGCGCGCTTCGGGCAGCCGCATATCGTTGACGCGGCTCGGCTCGCGCACTCCCGCCAGTATCAGTAGCGCGAGTATCAGCCCTGGCACGCCGACGACGGTGAATACCGCCTGCCACGGCTGCAGATGACCGAGCCACGGCAGGTCGAGCCCGCCCGTGCGGCTGAAGTACCCAAGCAGGACGCCACCGGCCATCAAGGATGCGCTGCCGCCGATGTACGGCGCGGCCGTGTAAATCGCCGTCGCACGCGGCAACTGGCGCGGCGGAAACTGGTCCGCAAAGATCGACAACGCCGCAGGCGAGCAGCCGGCTTCGGAGAGCGCAGTGACCGAGCGCACGGCGAGCAGCTGCACATAACTTCCCGCAAGTCCGGACGACGCGGTCGCGACGCTCCATAGCGCAATACAGCCGGCAGCGACCCGTACGCGGTTGCAGTGGTCGACAAGCCAGCCAAGCGGTATGCCGCCGATCGCAAAGCAGAGCGCGAACGCCAGGCCTTGCAGCAGCCCCACCTGGGTGTCCGACAGGCCGAGACTCTGACGTACCGGGTCGATCAACAGCGTGAGAATCTGGCGGTCGAGATAGGCGAGCGCGAATGCCGCCGAAAACAGCGCGACCACGATCCAGCGGCGCAGCCCGGCGGACGCGCGCTCCGGCGCGGGCGCGTCGAAGCAAGGATCGGCGAGCGCAGGTTTGCGCGGAGAGTGGGATGGAGCAGGCATGACGTCTCCTGTTGCGGCGACGTCGTTCCAGGCGCCGCCATTTAGTTTCGTATGTAACGAGTATCGTGTCACGTGAAACTAAATGCAATGGCGCCCGGCTAGTGGTTTACGCGTGTCGCGCGCGTTGGGGCGCGGCATGGAGCGCACCGAGGCGCCGCTATACTGTCGTCAAACCGACCGATGCGGGCAAAACAGGAGCAAGCTTTGAAGACGCGCGTGCACAGCGAGGAAACGCATAAAGCGGAGACACTGATGAAACGGCTGGTGGCGGACGGGCAGCGCCCGGCCGTCAGCGCGTTTCCGCCCGACACCTATCGTTACGAACTCTCGCAGGTGCAGATTCTTTCGACGTTGCTCGGGCGCATCTATTCGAAACAGATGCTGCCGCTGCACGATTTGCCGCTGCTCGAATGGCGACTGCTGGAGGCGATCGGCGGCGCGCCCGGCATTACCGCGGCCGAGTTTGCGCAGTATTGGGTCTATGACAAGGTCGCCGTGAGCCGTGCATTGCGCACGCTGAAGACGCGCGGTTTCGTCGAATCGGCGCCTCATCCGACCGATGGCCGGCGTATCGAGCTGCGTCTGACCGCTGCGGGACAGGCTGCGTATGAATCGCAGCTCGACGCGAAACATCGGCAGCTCGAAGCGCTCTCGTCGGTGCTCACCGACCAGGAGATGAGCGAATTTACGGCGCTCGCGCGCAAGCTGATCGATCACTTCAGACGCGTGGACGAGATGCTTTGACAGCCGGCGGGCGCTGCTGTTGTCCGATGCGGCAACGTTTGTCCGATGACCTGCAGGCAAACTCGAGCGCGTAAGAACGCGTCGATTTGAGCCGGCGAAGATTCGCGATCCCGGTGGCGCGCGTCCACCATGTCCGCATCGACAATCACGGTCGGCACGCCTGCCTCTTCCAACGCGCGCGCAGTCGCGCGATCGCAAGCGTTCCGGAAGCGGCGGGGCGGCATCCCTTCGGCATCAGCCGCATCGCAGCGTCGATGCGATTTTCCTTTGCCTCGCGCACCGGCCACGCAGGCGCGTAGGGCGAGCGCTGGGGCTGTCGGCCTGCGGATGCAGTCGGAATGTGGCGCGATTATGGCGGGCGCCGCGCGCCGCGCAACGGCGGTACGGCAGCGTGCGGCGCGCGCCGGTGCTACGGCCGCGACGGCAGCGCTTCAGCCTCCGCCCAGCGCTTGAACGAATCGAGACGCCGGCGCGTGTGCACCAGATAGAACGCCGCGATCAGCGGCTCGAGCAGCCAGCGCAGCCAGGTCGGCTGCGCGCGGAAGCTGTAGGTGAATTTCACCTCGGTCGAGCCTGCCGTGCGTTCGGTGAAGTTCCAGATGCCGCTGAAGCGTTCGAGCACTTTCGGGCCATCGACCATTTCGATGGCCGCGACCTGCGGCGGCCGGTACGCCACGTAGCGCGACACCATCGTCGCGCCCGACTGGCTGCGGCAGAACGCGTCGACGCCGACCTCGACGGTCGGCTCGTCGAGCAGGTACGCGTCGGCGAGGAAGCTGTCCCATACGAGTCGCCGCCCGTAGTCCTGCGACCACGTGAAGAGGCGTCTGCGATCGACGCCGACGACGCGACTGACAGAGATTCTCATGACGGCGACCGAAACCGGATGGACGGGAAGGGATGGGGACGAAGCCGAGTGTAGCGCGCCAAAATCGCGCCGCTCTTCAGATTTCGTCAAGTCGAGCGCGGGTTTCATCGATACAGCCCCGCGCGCCGTCGACTGCGCGACTACGCGGTATCGTGCCGCTCGGCCGTGCGCGCTCCGGCCGTCGACGCGCGCGCCGCATCCATCGCACGCGCGAGCGCGTCGAACACTGCCGGCTCCTTGCAGCGCGACACGTTGAAGCGCAGATACGACGTCGCGCCATGCGACGCGCTGAACACGTTGCCGGGCGCGAGCACGACATCGTCGTCGAGCGCATGCCGCGCGACGCGCGCGGCATCGAGCCCGTCCGGCAACTGCGCCCAGACGAACAGGCCGCCGCGCGGCTCGGTCCAGACCGCGAGCCCCGCGCGTGCGAGCCGGCGGATCGTTTCGCCCATCGCATCCGCCAGACGCGCACGCAGACCGTCCAGATGGCGCCGATAGGTGCCGTCGACGAGCAGCCGGTGCACGACGTTCGCGCCGATCTGCGCATGGCCGAACGATGTCGCGAGCTTGAGGTCGACGAGCGCGTCGATCCACTCGGGCCGCGCGGCGACGTAGCCGCAGCGGATCGCAGCCGACAGCGTCTTCGAGAAGCTGCCGATCGATACGACGCGCTGCAGCCCGTCGAATGCGGCGAGCCGCGGCGCGGGCGTGCTTTCGAAATCCGCGAAGATGTCGTCCTCGACGATCAGCAGCCCGTGATCGGCCGCGAGCGTCAGCAGCCGGTGCGCGACGGGCGGCGACAGTGTCGCGCCGGTCGGATTGTGCAGCGCGGCGTTCGTGATGTAGAGGCGCGGGCGGTGCTCGACGAGCGTCTGCTCGAAGCGCGCGAGATCGGGGCCGTTCGGCGTGTACGGCACGCTGACGATCCGCGCGCGATGCGCGCGCAGCAGCGCCTGGAAATTGAAATAGCAGGGATCGTCGAGCACGACCGTGTCGCCCGGTTCGAGCAGCAGCCGGCAGACGAAATCGAGCGCCTGCGTGCCGCTGTCGGCGAGCATGATCTGCGCGGGCTGCGCGTGGACACCGTGCTGCGCGAGACGCCACGCGAGCTGCTGACGCAGCGCGGGCAGGCCGGCGGGCGTCGCGTAATCGGTCAGTGCGTCGGACTCGTCGCGCGACGCGGCGCGCAGTGCACGGCGCAGGCTTTCGTCGGGCAGCCACGACGACGGCAGCCATCCGCAGCCGGGCTTCATCGCGCTCGGCAGCGATTCGAGCGACTGACGCGTCAGCCATAAGGGATCGAGCTCGCGGTCGAGCCGCGGGCCGAGATCCGCCAGGGCGAGCGGCGGCGCGTGCCCCGACACGTAGAAGCCCGAGCCGCGGCGTGCGATGAGCACGCCTTCGCTCGCGAGCCGCTCGTATGCGTCGACGACGGTCGACTTCGACACGTGCAGCGCGTCGGCCATCATGCGGATCGACGGCACGCGCGCGCCCGGCATCAACGTGCGGCTCGAGATGCGTGCGCGCAGCGTATCCATCACGGTTTCGACGCGCGTGCGCGACGCGGCGGGCGGAGCCGGGTTCGGGGCGGAACGGATCATGGTCGGCGGTGAACTGTACGGCCGGTTGTCCAGTACAGTTTGTCGGAATTGTATTGCGGTGTAGCTTACGCGCATTTCACGCGTGGCGGATCATCGGTCATCCACTTTTCCCGTTCAGGATGTGCCGTGCAAAAAACGACCGACGGATGGCTCAGCGGGCTGCTGGGCGTGATCATATTCAGCGGCTCGCTGCCCGCGACGCGTGTCGCCGTGCAGGGGCTCGACCCGCTGTTCCTGACGTTCGCGCGCGCGACGATCGCGGGCGCGCTCGGGCTGTTGCTGCTGGGCGCGCTGAAGCAGAAGCGGCCGACGCGCGGCGAAGCGGCGTCGTTGCTGGTCGTGGCGCTTGGCGTCGTGATCGGCTTTCCGCTGCTGACCGCGCTCGCGCTGCGGCATGTGACGTCCGCGCATGCGATCGTGTTCGTCGGGCTGCTGCCGCTCGCGACCGCGCTGTTCGGCGTATGGCGCGGCGGCGAACGGCCGCGCGCGCCGTTCTGGGCGTTCTCGCTGCTCGGCAGCGGCGCGGTCGCCGCGTTCGCGTTGCGCAACGGCGGGCAGGCGTCGGCGCTCGGCGATGCGCTGATGCTCGCCGCGATCGTCGCGTGCGGGCTCGGCTATGCGGAAGGCGCGCGGCTGTCGCGCGATCTCGGCGGCTGGCAGGTGATCTCGTGGGCGCTCGTGCTGTCGCTGCCGCTGATGCTGCCGCTCGCATGGATCACGCGGCCCGCGACGTTCGACGGCATCGATACGGCTGCGTTGTGGGGGCTCGCTTACGTGTCGCTGTTCAGCATGCTGATCGGCTTCGTGTTCTGGTATCGCGGGCTCGCGCTCGGCGGGATCGCGGGCGTCGGCCAGTTGCAGCTGCTGCAGCCGTTCTTCGGGTTCGTGCTCGCGGCCTGCGTGCTGCACGAGACGGTGCCGCCGTCGATGGTGGCCGTGACCGCGATCGTCGTCGGTTGCGTCGCGGGCGCGAAGTATTTTTCGAAGGCGGTGCCGGTGCAGCGCGCGGGGTGATGGCGCGGCACGCGTACGGGCAGGGTGCGGCCCGCCCGCCGAAAAGCAAAACAGCCACACTCGCCCGCATCAGCGAGTGTGGCCGTACGTCGTCGCGCGCGCCTTATTCGAACGTTTCGAGCGCGAGCAATTCGCCGATCGTCTGCCGGCGGCGAATCAGCCGCGGCGTGCCGCGATCGACGAGCACTTCCGGCGCGAGCGGCCGGCTATTGTAGTTCGACGACATCGATGCGCCGTACGCGCCCGCATCGTGCAGGAACAGCAGGTCGCCGATCTGCGGCTGCGGGAGCTTGCGGTGCGTGACCACGCCGCCCGCGTCCTGCGTAAACACGTCGCCCGATTCGCACAGCGGCCCCGCGATCGCGATGTCGACCTGCGGCCGCCCTGCGGGCAGCGCACCGTCGTGCGCATGCACGGACACCGCGTGATAGCTGCCGTACATCGCCGGACGCATCAGGTCGTTGAAGCCGGCATCGATCAGCACGAAGTCGTGCTTCGGCCGGCGGTTGACGGCCTGCACTTCGGTGACGAGCGTGCCGGCTTCGGCCACCAGGAAGCGGCCCGGCTCGATCTCGATGCGCACCGCGTGGCCGAGATGGCGTTCGATGCGCTTGCGCGCGGCGTCCCATTGACGGAAATAGTGATCGACATCGACGCGCGGCTCGCCGTCGCGATACGGAATCGACAGCCCGCCGCCCGCGGAGATCGCGTCGATGTCGTGGCCGAGCGAGGTGACGAGGTCGACCATCGCGTCGCACACCTGCGACAGATGACCGTAGTCCACGCCCGAGCCGATGTGCATGTGGATCCCGACGAGCTTCAGCCCGTACTGACGCACGAGCGCGATCGCGCGCGGCACGTCGTCGATCCAGATCCCGTGCTTGCTCTGCGGACCGCCGGTATTGGTCTTGTTGCTGTGCCCGTGACCGAAGCCCGGATTTACACGTAGCCACACGCGGTGGCCCGGCGCATGCTGGCCGACGCGCTCGAGCATGTCGAGCGAGCCCGCGTTGACGGTCACGCCGTGCTTCAGTACGGCCGAGAGCGTCGGACGATCGACGAGATCGGCGGTGAACACGACGCCTTCGGGCTCGCCCGCCGGGCTGAAGCCGGCCGCGAGGCTGCGCTCGATTTCGCCGAGCGACACGGCGTCGACGCACGCGCCTTCGTCGCGCATCAGCTTCAGGATATGGAGGTTCGAGTTCGCTTTCTGCGCATAGCGGATCACGTCGAACTGGCGCAGTTGCGCGATGCGGTCGCGAATGATGTCGGCGTCGTACACCCACAGCGGGGTGCCGTATTGCTGCGCGAGCGCAGCGAGCTGGCGGGAATCGAGGGACATGACGGATGGATCGGTCGAATGAACGGACAGTCGCGATGATGCGCGCAATCTTCTATGCAGTAAAATGCCGATTTATCGACATTCAATTCATTCGGGATATAGATGGCTTCGCTCACGCATCGTCATATCGAGGTGTTTCGCGCGCTGATGCTGAGCGGCAGCACGACGCGCGCGGCCGAGATGCTCTATACGTCGCAGCCGACGATCAGCCGCGAGCTTGCGCGGATGGAGCAGATCGTCGGCTTCGCGCTGTTCGAGCGCACGCACGGGCGGCTGCGGCCGACGATGGCCGCGCTCACGCTGTTCGACGACGTGCGGCTCGCGTATGTGGGGCTCGAACGCGTCGCGGCGACGGCCGCGCGGCTGCGCGAGTTTCGCGACGGCCAGCTGTCGGTGATTGCACTGCCCGCGTTCGCGCATGCGATCCTGCCGGGCGCGTGCCGGCGCTTTCGCGATGCGCATGCGGGCGTCAGCGTATCGGTCGCGACGCAGGAGTCGCCGGTGCTCGAGGAGTGGTTGACCGCGCAGCGTTACGATGTCGGACTGACCGAACACGACGTCGCGCCGCCCGGCACGTTGCTGACGCCGCTCCTGGAGGTGGACGAGGTCTGCGTGCTGCCGGACGGCCATCCGCTGCTCGCGCGCAAGGCGATCGATCTCGCCGATCTCGCCGATCGCCCGTTCGTCAGCCTGTCGCTGAACGATCCGTACCGCGTCATGATCGACGATGCGTTCGCGCAGCTCGGCGTCGCGCCGCGTTCGGTCGTCGAGACGCCGTCCGCCGTGTCGGTCTGCGCGTTCGTGCGGCAAGGGCTCGGCGCGGCGATCGTCAATCCGCTGACCGCGCTCGATTTCGTCGGCCGCGACCTGCACGTGCGGCCGCTCACGCGTTCGTTTCCGTATCGCGTCAGCGTGATCGTTCCCGAGCACCGACCGAAAAGCCTGCTCGTCGATGCGTTTGCCGACGCGCTACGCGGCGAAGCGACGGCGATTCGCGAGCGGCTTGCCGCGCATCTCGGCGCACGTGCCGCGCATGCGCCACGTGTGTAAGGCCGCGATGCGGCCGTCACGCGACGCTCGTATGATCGCGGATGTGCCGTCCCTGCCGACCCTGTCGTTACTTCAACGGAATCCGTCATGACCGATGCCTCGCCGCTGCTCGAACAACCGACACTGACCGGCCCGCGCGTCGAACTGCGTCCGCTCGCGACGGCCGATCGCGATGCGCTGCTGGACGCCGCCGCGGACGGCGCGCTATGGAATCTGAAGGTGACGGTCGTGCCCGACGCGCAGACGATCGACGCCTATCTCGCGACCGCGCTGGACGGACGCGCGGCGGGCACCGTGATGCCTTATACGATCGTCGATCGCGGCTCGGGCCGTGTGGTCGGCAGCACGCGCTTCTGGAAGATCGACCGCCGCAATCGCAAGCTGGAGATCGGTCATACGTGGCTGAGTGCGTCGATGCAGCGCACGCACGTGAATACCGAAGCGAAGTGGCTGCTGCTGGCGTATGCGTTCGACACGCTGCGCTGCGTGCGCGTGCAGTTCACGACCGACGAACTGAACGAACGGTCGCGCGCCGCGATCTTGCGGCTCGGCGCGAAGCAGGAAGGCATCGTGCGTCACGAGCGCATCATGCCGGACGGCCGCAAGCGCAATTCGGTGCGCTTCAGCATCATCGACGACGAGTGGCCTGAAGTGGATGCGCGACTGCGCGCGAAGCTCGGGACGTAACTCGGGACGTAAACGCGCGCGCCGCGCCGCGGGCACGACGCGGCGGCGCGGGGCATCGCGTTACTGCGCCGATGCGAGATGGTGGCGTTGCGCGAGCTTCTGCGCGTCCGCGTAATGGGCCTGCAGGATCGGCAGCGCCTGACGTGCGACTTCCTTCAGCTTCGCATCGCGGCCCGATGCGATCTCGGCCTGGAAGGCGGAGATCGTCTTCTGCTGCCCCGCGAGCGCGACCTGCTCGATGTATGCCTTGTCGAACTCGGCGCCGCGCAGGCTCTTGATGCTGTTCAGCACGGTCGTGTCCGGGTCGTTGGCCGGCACGTCGACGCCGCGCGGGCTCGCGGCGCGCATCGCCTGAATGATCTTCTCGTCGTCGGTCGACACGCGCTGCGCGAATGCCTTCACCTGGCTGTCCGACGTGCGCGCGTCGGCGATGCGTGCCGCGTCGTGCTGCGTCGAAACCGTCTTCGTGCCGTCCGTAATGAACGCCTGGTCGGCTTCGTGGATGCGCGTCGTCGCGGCTGCGGGTGCGGACGCGGCCGGCTGAGCGGTCTGGGCGGTCGCCGTCGCGGCGACGAGAAGCAGGCCAACGGCAGACAGGGCGAGGCGCGAAACGGGGGAGAAGCGGTTCATGGGACCTCCTTTCATCGGGGCTCTGGTTGAACGACGGATCGCGTGATCCGATGCTGTGCGAGAGACCGGGCATGCGCCCGGGCCGGCTTCGGCCGCCGCTCTGCCGCGGCGCCGGTCGAAGCGATCACCGGCCCGACCGATTCTAGGAGGCCGTGCGTGTCGCAGGTGCAACGGTGCTGTGGCTTCTGTAACGGATGGTAAGACCGCGCGATGCGTGTCGGCGATATGTCGGTAGCGTGTACCGCCGCGCGTCGCGCAACGGAAATTTTTTCGTGCGCGATGCGCGGCCAAGATTGCGCGTGCAACATGGCGCGCAGCATGCGGCGATCCGCTGAACGCGTGTGCTTGCGCGCGCATTGCGCGCGAGCGATCACACGCGATCGAGCAGCGCGTCGAGATGCGGCAGCAGCGGCGTCGCGCAGTGCGGCTGCAATGCGTGCGGCGCCGTGTAGCCCCACGCGACGCCCTGGAACGCGATGCGCGCGCGACGCGCGGCGTCGGCATCGCGGATCTCGTCGCCGACGTACAGCATCTGGTCCGCGCGCACGCCGGCTTCGCCCGCGAGCGCACGCAGCCGACGCGCCTTGCCGAACAACGGAATCCCGCATGCGAAATGATCGACACGCGCAGCGGCGTGCGGGCCGAGCCGGTCGCGCACGACGTCTTCGGCATTCGACGTCGCGATCGCGATGCGGATGCCGCGCGCAGCGAGCGCATCGAACGTCGTCTCGACACCGGGAAACAGCGCGACGTGTGCGATACGTGCGCGCATCAGTCGACGCATGTCGATCGTCACGCGCGGCACCTTCCACACCGGTACGTCGAGCGCACGCACGATGTCGCGCGCGGACATCGTGCGCAGCGTCGCGCGCATCGCGGGATCCGCATCGCGAAACCCGTGCAGGCGCGACGCATCGGACAGCGCCGCGAGAAAGCAGTCGAGCGAATCGGCAAGCGTGCCGTCGAAGTCGAACGCGACGAGCCGGTACGTCATCGCGTGTAGGCGGTCGGTGGGCGGGTTGCGTGCATGGGAAGTGCGTGCGCTGGCACGGCGGAAGGGACGGGGTGTCGGTGCATGTGTGCCGGGTCGGTGTCGATCTGCGGCGGCACGGCGTGCCGCGCCGCCATGGTAGCCGATCGCGACGGTCGGCGACGCGCGCTTGTCGCGCACGGCGCGGCGCGGTATCGTCGACGCTTCGTTCCGTGATGCCGGAGAACCGCCGTGCCTGCTGCTGCCGATGCCACGCTCAGATTTTCGACCGACAAGCGCGAACTCGACGTCGACGCGATCTTCGATTTCCTGCATCGCGACGCGTACTGGTCGAAAGGCATTCCGCGCGACGTCGTCGAGCGCGCGATCGAGGGGTCGCTCTGTTTCGGTGCGTACGTCGGCGATCGCTTCGTCGGATTCGCGCGGCTCGTCACCGACCATGCGACGTTCGCGTATCTCTGCGACGTGTTCGTGCTGCCGGCCGAGCGTGGCCGCGGCTATGGCCGCGCACTGATCGATCACGTGTTCGCGCAGCCGATGCTTGCGCAGCTGCGCCGGATCATGCTCGTGACGTCCGACGCGCACGCGTTGTATCGCCCGGTCGGTTTCGAGGCCATCGCGCATCCGGAGCGCGTGATGGAGATCCGCCGCCCCGACATCTACACGAAACGCTGACGCGCGGCGCCGCGCATACAATACGCGCTTTCCGATTTGCCGAAGGGAGCGCCCGCCATGACCGAACAGGAAGCCGAACAGCTCGCGACGCACCGCCATTACAAGGGTGGACTGTATCGCGTGATCGGTGTCGCCCGTCACTCCGAAACCGAGGAATCGCTCGTCGTCTACGAGCACCTGTGGCCGCATGCGCGCGGTCTGTGGGTGCGGCCGGAAACGATGTTCAACGAGACGCTGCCGGACGGCACGCCGCGTTTTCGCAAGCTGCGCGACTGAATTGCCGCGGCGTTCGACTCGCCGTCACGCGTCGCGCAGCGCATGCGCCAGTTCGGGCGGCGCGTGCGCGACGGTGATCTGCGGCGTGCCGTGCCAGGCCGCGAGTTTTCTGACGGCTTTCGCGACATCGGCCGCGAGCCCGCTGCCGACGCGCACGCCAGGCTCGATATGCACGGACTTCAGCTCGAACGTGCCGAGCGCGCGATGCGCTTTCGCGTCGACGCGGCCGATCAGGCGGCCGCGATGCAGCACGGGCAGGCAGAAATAGCCGTAACGCCGCTTGTGCGCGGGCGTATAGCACTCGATCGTATAGTCGAAGTCGAACAGCGTCGCCGCGCGGCGACGATCCCATACGACCGGATCGAACGGCGACAGCAGCGTCGTGACGGTCGAGCGCAGCGTGTCGGCGGCCGCCGCGGGCAGCAGCGCCTCGAGCGAACGATGCACGTAGGCCGGTTCCTTCCAGTCTGCAACCTGCACCGGAATCAGCTCGCCGGCCTGCGCGAGCCGTTCGAGTTCCGCGCGATACGAGCGGCGCGGCAGCCGGTAGTAATCGGCGACCCAGTCCGCGCGGACGATGCCGAGCGCGCGGCACGTGTAATCGAGCAGCGTCGGCAGCACGGCTTCGCGCGGCGGCAGGTCGCGCGCGTCGTCCCAGTCGGGCAGCACGCGTTCGCGCACGTCGTAGATGCGCTGGAAATTGCGGCGCTCGGCGACCATCAGATCGCCGGTCGTAAACAGCACTTCGAGATGCCGCTTCTCCGGCTTGCGGTCCCACCATCCGTTGCCTTTCATGCCGTCCGCGCGCACGAAATCGGCTGAGCGCACCGGGCCTTCCGAGCGAATCCTGTCGAGCAGCCGCGCGATCTCGTCGCGGTGCTGCGCATGCCAGTCGGCCGCGTATTTCCATCCCATTCCGGACGGATCGAGCATCTTGTAACGCATCAGCCCGAATTGCTCGACGGGCAGGAAGCACGCTTCGTGCGACCAGTATTCGAACAGCCGCGCTTCGGCCAGATGTTCGTCGAGCCATTGCGGCCGGAACGCGCCGAGGCGGCTGAACAGCACGAGATAGGGGCTGCGTGCGACGACGTGAATCGTATCGATCTGCAACTGCGCCATGCGGCGGATCGTGTCGAGCACGTCGGCCTTGGTCGCCTTGCGGCGCGGCGGCGTGAGCAGGCCCTGCGCGGCGAGATGCAGCGCGCGGGCGGCGGCAAGCGAAAGGGTGGGCATCGAAGCGATCGGGAGCGGAGTCGGCAACGCGTACATCGTAAGCGGAGTTTGCCTGCGCGTGGTATGGCCGGTGATTCGGCGGCAAGCGACGGATGCGACAGCCGCCACGCCCGATCGTGCACCACTTCAATCGCGTCGCACCGCGCACGGCGTAGCCGACACGCATCTGACAATGCTTGACAGATGCATCCGCAAACATTCCCTATAGTGCAGGACATGGCGCGACGACAAACGCGCAACGATTCCGCTTCCGACGCACATATGTCCATGGCACGCAGGAAGCGAATCCGGGTGTCTCAACCCCCAACGAGAAGCCCGGAGCCCTGAGCGGATATCCACACGGCTGTGCACCGGCCCCATGTGGATGTCCGCTGATTTTTTCCGATTCCGTTTCTGCAGCGAGCGCGTTCGAGCGTTCGGCGTTCGGCCGCTCGCCCGCGCGGGCGTCTACTGCCGCTTGCCGCGCGCGACTTCGTCGCCGGCACCGGGCGGCAGCCGGCGCGTGATCGGAATCGATGCGAACGAGCACAGCCCGACCACGACGAACGCCGGCCAGAAATCCGACCACACCATCGCCTGATGGCCCTGCAGCCAGTGCGACAGATGCAGCACGAGACCGGCGACCGTCACGCCGAGCCCGAGCGACATCTGCTGCACGACGCTGCCGAGGCTCGTCGCGCGACCCGCGTCGCGCGGCGAGATGTCCGCGTAGATCATCGAGTTCAGGCTCGTGAACTGCAGCGCCGGGAAAATCCCGCCGACCAGCACGATGACCCAGATCGCCCACGTCGGCATGCCCGGATGGAACACGCCGTACGCGGCGATCGCGAGGCCCGCGAATGCGGCGTTGTAGATGAGCACGGTACGAAAGCCGAAGCGGCGCAGCGTATGCGTGGCCGTCGAGCGGCTCACGGCGCCGCCGAGCGCCGACGCGCAGGTGATCAGCCCCGAATGGAACGCGCTCATGCCGAGTCCTTCCTGCAGCGCGAGCGGCAGCAGGAACGGCACCGCGCCGAGCCCGATGCGGAACAGCGACCCGCCGACGACGCTCGCGTGGTACGTCGGAATCTTCAGGAAGCTCAGATCGAGCACCGGCCGTTCCTTGCGCCGCGCGTACGGCACGTAGAGCGCGAGCAGCACCGCGCCGGTCGCGCACATCGCGAGCGCGTTCGTGCGCGTCGTCAGCGCACCGTCGATCAGCGTGAGCCCCATCAGCAGCAGCGCGGCGCCGCTTGCCGAGAGCAGGAAGCCGAACCAGTCGAGCGGCCCCGGATCGGGCTCGTGCGTGTTCGCGATGTGCCGCGTCGCGAGGTAGATCCCGTACAGACCGATCGGCACGTTGATGAAGAAGATCATCCGCCAGTGCAGATATGTCGTGATGAAGCCGCCGACGAGCGGCCCGACGGTCGGCCCGAACAGCGCGGGAATCGCGAGGTAGTTCATCGCGCGCACGAGATCGGAGCGCGGCACCGCGCGGAAGATGATGATCCGGCCGACCGGCACCATCATCGCGCCGCCGACGCCCTGCACGAAGCGCGCGAACGTGAGCAGGCCGAGAGAATTGGAGGCGGCGCAGAGCAGCGAGCCGGCGACGAAGATGCCGATGGCGGTGCGGAACACCGCGCGTGCGCTGAAGCGGTCGGCGAGCCAGCCGCAGATCGGGATGAACACGCCGAGGCCGACCACGTAGGCCGTGATCGCGATGTTCAGCGTGACGGGGTTGTGCCCGAAGTCCCTCGCCATCGCGGGCAGCGCGGTGACGATGATGTTCGCGTCGACGCTTTCCATGAACAACGCACAGGCAACGATGAGCGGTGCTAGGAAGACGGGCGACATGGGCTGGGCGCGCGGTAAAGGCGCCATTATGCCCATATTGTTGTCGCCGCGTCACGTACGACAACGCTTGTTCCGCATGTTGCAATAGTCGTTCCTGCGCCGCGCGCGGAAAAGGACGACTGCGCGCGCAACCTGCGCCGCCGCGCTCGGAGCTTGCACGCCTCGGACGTTTCATGCGACAGTCGATCCACTCTGCTTCAACATCACGACGCGCATCGCTCGACGGCCATCGAGACGGGCGCGCACGCGACGAGACCATGCCGATCCACTCACCATCGAAAGGAGGGGACACGCCATGACGTCACGTCGTGCCGAATCGATCGTATCCGCCGCATCGACTGCATCGCATTGCGCGCCGGCCGCGCCCGCCGCGCCGCGCGTTCGCTGGGCCGCCGCGCTGGCGGTCGCCTATCTGGCCGTTGCCGGCTGCGCCGCGCAGGCGGACAGCGCCAACCACGCCGCAACCCAGTTGGCCGCGTCGCCCGCGGCGACGGTGCCGAACGCGACGGCGGCCACGCTGCTGCCGCCGCCGAGCCAGCTGTACGGCGACCTGTTCGTCGCGGTGCAGACGGCCTCGGTCTATCCGGACCAGAAAACCTTCGTCGATGCGACGCCGGACACCGATCCCGCGACGATCATGCAGTTGTATCAGCAACAGAAATCGCAGGCGGGTTTCTCGCTGAAGGCATTCGTCGAGCAGCACTTTACGCCGCCGGCGCAAGGCGGCGTGACGCCGCCGCCGAACCAGACGCTGCGCGAGCATATCGACTGGCTGTGGCCGCAGCTCACGCGCACGACGACGACGGCGCCACCGTACAGCTCGCTGATCCCGATGCCGAAACCGTACGTGGTGCCGGGCGGCCGTTTCCGCGAAGGCTATTACTGGGACACCTATTTCACGATGCTCGGGCTGCAGGTGTCGGGCCGCGAGGATCTCGTCGACGACATGCTCGACAACTTCGCGCATCTGATCGATACGGTCGGGCACATCCCGAACGGCAATCGCACGTACTACGCGAGCCGCTCGCAGCCGCCGTTCTTCGCGTACATGGTGACGCTCGCCGCGCAGGCCGAGGGCGACAAGGTCTATCAGAAATATCTGCCGGCGCTGCGCAAGGAATATGCGTACTGGATGCAGGGCGAATCGACGACGCCGCGCGGGCAGGCCGCACGCCACGTGGTCGCGATGCCGGACGGTGCGGTGCTGAATCGCTACTGGGACGCGAGCGACACGCCGCGCGACGAGTCGTATCTGGAGGACGTGACGACGGCGAAGGCGGCGTCGGGCCGTGCCGCGAACGACGTGTACCGCGACCTGCGGGCCGGCGCGGAGAGCGGCTGGGATTACAGCTCGCGCTGGCTCGGCGACGGCAAGACGCTCGCGACGATCCGCACGACGTCGATCGTGCCGGTCGACCTGAACAGCCTGATGTTCCATCTCGAACGGACGATCGTGAAGGGCTGCACGGTCACGCACGACGTCGGATGCGTGATCGACTTCTCGGGCCGCGCGGCGCGGCGCGCGCTCGCGATCAATCGCTGGCTGTGGAATCGCGGCGGCTACTACGGCGACTACGACTGGCAGCTGCGCAAGCCGCGCGACGGCGTGACGGCGGCCGCGCTGTACCCGCTGTTCGCGGGCGTGGCGTGGCCCGAGCGCGCGAAGGCGACGGCGCGCGAAGTGCGCAAGACGCTGCTGCAGCCCGGCGGTCTCGCGACGACGACCGAGACGACCGGCCAGCAATGGGATGCGCCGAACGGCTGGGCGCCGCTGCAGTGGATCGCGATCGAGGGGTTGCGCCGCTACGGCGAGCCGGCGCTCGCGAAGGACATCGGCACGCGCTTCCTGGCCGACGTGAAGCACGTCTACGCGACCGAGGGCAAGCTCGTCGAGAAATACGTCGTCGAAGGGGCCGGGCAGGGCGGCGGGGGCGGCGGCGAATATCCGCTGCAGGACGGCTTCGGCTGGACCAACGGCGTCACGCTGAAGCTGCTCGAACTGTATGGCGAGTGACACGCGCACGGCCGCCGCGCGGCGGCCGTGCCGTTGCTTTCGCGCATCGCGCGCAGCGCGCCGCCGACACCCGATGAAAGGTTTCGGCGCGCATTTTCGCGGTCGAATCTTTCAGTGCGGCGCGCATGGAAAATTATTTCGTGAAACCCGTCCGCGCGGGGTTGACTTCACTTTCCGCCGGTCCATAGAATCCAGCATCTTCACTCTTGGGGCCGCCGCCTTGGACGCCTGCAGTAGTCGATCTTCGAACGAAATTTCCGCCTGAGCGACCGACGTCCGCGCCTCATCGAAGCCGCCGTTTGTCTCTCGGGCAAACGGTGCGCGCAGCAGTATTTCGCAGCAACTCCCTTCGTGCACCCTGATTCGCGCCGGCCGGCGTGATGCGTTCGCGCATGCGCCGTCCGGTTTCAACGCCGCCCGGCACGCGGCCGCGTTCGCGCATGCGTCGTTTTTGCATCGCGCGCGCGGCCCGCGCGCCGGACGGCGGTCAACCGTGTTCGTCCGAACACCGTACAGGAGCCGCCATGAACGACAGCGACAGTTGTCCCTTATGCCCGTTGCAAGCACAGACCCTTTTGAATCGGGGTCGCAGGGACACGCCGGCCCGCTAGCCTGACTGCTCGTTCAGGCCCTGGACTGGCGCCCGCACCCCACGACGCGGCCGGCACGCATGCCGACGCCGCACGGAGCCAGACCATGAACTTCGGCCTTCTGCTGTCGACCTTTCCGCGCGTCGAAGAATCGCGCGCCCACTACGACGCGATGCTCGCGCTCGATGCGCGCCCGCGTCCGCTTGCGCGCCTGCTCAATCGCCTGGCGTCGCTGATCCGCTGACCGACCGCGCCGAGCATGCCTCGGCATGCGCACGGACGCCGCCGCCAAGCCGCCGTCCCGCGCGCATGCCAAGGTCACACGCTCACCGGATAACCCTTAGCCGTACGGAAGTCATCATGTCCACACCCTCCAACGTTTCTTCGCCGATTGCCGCCGAGCGCAGCGCGGTGCTCGACGAAGCCCATCTCGGCGACATTCGCGGCGCGCTCGGCACGATCGCGCATCACGACACGGGCGCGCGCGGCACGTGGTGGGCGCGCCTGCGCACGCTGCTCGCGATCATCGGGCCCGGGCTGATCGTGATGGTCGGCGACAACGACGCCGGCGCGTTCGGTACCTATACGCAGGCCGGGCAAAACTACGGCACGACGCTGTTGTGGACGCTGCTGCTGCTCGTCCCCGTGCTGTACGTGAACCAGGAGATGGTGCTGCGTCTCGGCGCCGTGACGGGCGTCGGCCACGCGCGGCTGATCTTCGAGCGCTTCGGCAAGTTCTGGGGCGCGTTCAGCGTGATCGACCTGTTTTTGCTGAACGCGCTGACGATCGTCACCGAGTTCATCGGCATCACCTTCGTGCTCGCGTTCTTCGGGCTGCCGAAGGTGGCCGGCGTCTGCGTGGCCGCCGCGCTGACGATGGCCGCGGTGAGTACCGGCGACTTCCGGCGCTTCGAGCGTTTCGCGGTCGGCCTCTGCGTGCTGAGCCTGCTGCTCGTGCCGGTGCTTGTGTCGATCCATCCGCCCATGTCGCAGATGACGCGCGATTTCTTCGTGCCGAACTGGCCCGCGCACGCAAAGCTGTCCGACGTGATGCTGCTCGTGATCGGCATCGTCGGCACGACGGTCGCGCCGTGGCAGCTGTTCTTCCAGCAGAGCTACGTGATCGACAAGCGGATCACGCCGCGCTTCATGAAGTACGAGAAGGTCGATCTGTGGATCGGCATTGCGTTCGTGCTGATCGGCGCGGTCGCGATGATCGGCTTCAGCGCCGCGCTGTTCCACGGCCATCCGGAAGCGGGCGGGTTCACCGACGCGGGCGGCGTGATCGCGGGCCTCGAAAAATATGCGGGGCGCACGAGCGCCACGCTGTTCGCGATCGCACTGCTCGATGCGTGCATCATCGGCGCGGCGGCCGTGTCGCTGTCGACGGCCTATGCGATCGGCGACGTCTTCAAGATCCGTCATTCGCTGCATCGCGGCGTGTCGGACGCGAAGGGCTTCTATCTCGTGTACTTCGCGATCGTCGCGGCGGCCGCCACGCTCGTGCTGATTCCCGGCAGCCCGCTCGGGCTGCTGACCGAAGCGGTGCAGACGCTCGCGGGCGTGCTGCTGCCGAGCGCGACCGTGTTTCTGCTCGTGCTCTGCAACGACCGTCAGGTGCTCGGCCCGTGGGTCAACTCGACGAAGCTGAACGTGTTCACCGGCGCGGTCGTCTGGGTGCTGGTGCTGCTGTCGATCATCCTGACCGCGTCGGTGATGTATCCCGACATCAGCGGCGAAGCGATCGTCGACGTGCTGGTGGGCGGCACGGTGCTCGCGATTGCGGGCTATCTCGCGACGGTGCTGTTCCGCCGCAATCGTCGCGTCGTCGAGCCCGGCATCGACCGCGCGGCGTGCGCGACCTGGCGCATGCCGCCGCTCGATACGCTCGAGCCGCAGCACATGACGCTCGCGACGCGAATCTGGATGGGCGTGCTGCGCGGCTATCTCGTGGTCGCGGTCGGGCTCGTGATCGTCAAGGTCGTGCAGATGACGCTGCTCAAGTAGCGCGGGCCGACACAGCGGCGCATGCCGGCCCGCGCGGCCGGCATCGTCGTTGCGCTGCGCGCACGCACAACGCGCGCGTATCAGATCAGCTCGAGCTTCGACGTCAGGTACGTGAGCTGAATCCGGTTCGCGACGCCGAAGCGCTTGCGCAGTTTTCTCAGGTGGTAGTCGACGTTGTGCGCGCTGGTGTCGAGCCGCCGGCCGATTTCCTTGTCCGATGCGCCTTCCGCGATGCCGATCAGCAGTTCCTGCTCGAACGGCGTGAGCCCGTTGACGGCGCGCTCGCGCGACGTCGCGATCAGCTGCGGCGACGCGAACTTGTGCACCGACAGCCCGATCGATAGCGCCTGCTCGACGGTGGCGGGCGTGATCCACTCGCGCGTGCGGCGCGGCGCGGTGAAGCTCATGAACGCGTGCAGCCGCGTGCCGGGCACCGCCATCGAATACATGATGCCGCTGCACATTCCGTCGTCCTGCATCGTCTGCAGGAAGCCGTCGAGCGCGGCCGGTGCGTCGGACGCATCGTCGTCGCGCGGCTGATGATCGCGGCGCAGCTGCTGCAGGTCCCATACGATCGGCATGTTGCAGACGCGCGCACCGAGCGTGCGCGGATCGACGTCGTGATGGTTGTGCCGCACGTAATCGCCGCGATACGTCGACGGTGTGAACGCTTCATGCAGATACAGACTCTCGACGCGCTCGTGCGCAAACTCGAGCGCGAAATAGGCAAACGTCGAGAAACCGGTCAGATGCAGCAGGCTCGTGACGATCCGGTTGCGCTCGGCCGTGCTTTGCGCGTGGGCGAGCGTGTCGGCGACGCCGAGCTTCGGCGCGTTCGGCTGCGCGACGTCGCCGCGTCGCACATCGTCGCACCACACGACCTGCACCGGGCGCTCGCGCCGGGCGGACACGCGTGCATGCGGCCGGCCGGCAAGGGTTGAGGCGACTGCTTCTTCGTGCAACGCAATATCGGACATGAGCCATCCCTCGGAATCGACGCGCAGCGCGCAGGACGGCCGTGTCGTGCACGGCGGGCGGCGGTGCGATCGAAGCATCGTATTGATAGGCGAATCGTGATCCTGACGAAACGCGGGGCATTGTACAAAAATGCCGGTGTGCGCGTAATATGCCGTAATACTAATTTCGGCGAAAGGTTGCGGTGTGCCGATTCGATAAACGCACGCCCGTTCCCAAGACCGAAAAATCACGACAAAAAGACCATGACGTGACGGGGCTTGATTCACATATTGGGAAAGGGTGGGCTCCTCATGACACATGCTGACGGCGCGCCACGCGTCGAATGGTTCACGCACGCCGATATTGCGGCAGCCGCCGCTTATTCGAATGGGATTCCCGCGATCGAACGCGACGTTTTTACCGGCATTCAATTCGGATCCGGTAAAAGCGACCTGAGCGCAATCGATTTTTCGCCATACCATGCGCGCCTGCGGCAAATCGGTTTCAGTACGCTCGGTTATGGCGCGTATGAAATGATCGGCCGGCGCATTCTCTGCGCGCATCTGCTGCGCGATCTCGCGCCGCCGTCGTTCATGCAGCCGTATATCGAAGGCGCGCTGTACGAAAGCGATCCGCGTTTCGCGCAGGTGCGGCAAAGCGGCTTTCCGGTCGCGTGGCGGCTCGACGAGATCGAGGCGGCCGCGCAGCGCGGCGGCGATCGCAAGGTGCTCGCACTCGCCGGTCACTTGCGTGCGCACGCAATGAACAGCGGCGTGATCTTCAGCCTGTCGGCGCCGCGGCTCGATCTGCGCGTCGCCGTGAACCTGACGTCCGAGACGCACGGCACCGACTGGATCGACGATCGCGTGATCGGCGGCGCGCTGGCGGTGAGTCTCGCCGTGCATCGCGTCGCGCTGCCGTTTCTCGAAGCGCGCGTCGCGCGCATGCGCGGCTTCGCGCTCGGCGACGAGCAGCAGCAGGTGCTCGAACGGCTCGTGCACGGATTGTCCGACCAGGAGATCGCGAGCGCGCTGCGCACGTCGCTGCACAAGGTCGGCCATCACATCCGCTCGCTCGAAAAACTGTTCAACGTGCAAAATCGCGCGCAGCTCGCGTACCTCGCGGCGCGCCGGCTGTCTTCGTGAGCCGGCGCTGACGCGCCGCGCCTCGCGCACCGGGCCGCCGCGGCCCGCCGCGCCGCGCGGCGCGATGGAAGCGGTTCCGCGGCGCCGTCCGACTTCGCGCCGCGGCGTTTCGTAGTCGTACCTTCAGACGATTCGGCCTGCCGCCCGCGCGCTACGAGGTGCGCCCGTTTTTCCCCCTTTTCCCGTCGCTACACTCGTCGCATTCGATGCACCGCGCAGGCGGGGGCTGCGATTGCCCGCGCCTGCCGCCCATAACGACAGGACGACGGCACGATGGCAGAACCGAAGGCGCTTCCCCGCGACTGGCAGCGGATGTTTTCCGTCGGCCGCGGCGTGTCCGGACATCGCCGGATCGGCGCCTCGCCGCGCGCCGATCTGTTTCTGGCCGCCTTCATCGTCGCGGTCGTCGCGCTGTTCATCCTGCCGTTGCCGCAGGCCGCGCTCGACGGGATGATCTCGCTGAACCTGGCCGCAAGCGTCGTACTGCTGACGGTGTCGACCTACGTGCCGTCGGCGGTCAGCTTCTCGTCGTTTCCCGCGCTGCTGCTGTTTACGACGCTGTTCCGGCTCGCGCTGAACATCGCGTCGTGCAAGCTGATCCTGCTGCACGCGAACGCCGGTCACGTGATCGACGCGTTCGGGCGGCTCGTGGTCGGCAACAACGTCGTCGTCGGCGGTGTCGTGTTTCTCGTGATCGCCGTCGTGCAGTTCATCGTGATCGCGAAAGGCTCGGAGCGCGTGGCCGAGGTCGGCGCGCGCTTTTCGCTCGATGCGATGCCGGGCAAGCAGATGAGCATCGACGCGGATCTGCGCGCGGGCATCATCAGCGCGGACGAAGCGCGCGAGCGTCGCGAGAAGCTCGAGCAGGAATCGCAGATGCACGGTGCGATGGACGGCGCGATGAAGTTCGTGAAGGGCGACGCGATCGCCGGCCTCGTGATCGCGTTCATCAACATCGTCGCGGGCATCGCGGTCGGCACGCTGATGCACGGCATGGACATCGGCACCGCGCTGCAGCGCTACGCGATCCTGACGGTCGGCGACGGCATGGCGTCGCAGATTCCGTCGCTGCTCGTGTCGATCGCGGCCGGTATCGTGACCACGCGCGTCGCGACGCGCGACGCGCGGCAGCGCCAGCTCGGCGAGCAGCTGGGCGAACAGCTCGGCGCGCATCCGCGCGCACTGCTGATCGCGGCGCTCGTGCTGGCCGGCTTCCTCGTCGTGCCCGGTTTCCCGAAATGGTCGTTCGCACTGATCGCGGTGGCGCTCGGCGCGTTCGCGCTGACGCAGCTCAAGCGCAGGACGACCGCGCCGAGCTTCAACCTGATCCACGTGGCCGGACGCGTCGGCGCGGCCGACGACGGGCAGCCGGCGAAGGTGTCGCACGCGGCGGGCGTCACGTCGCTGATCGCGGTGTCGCTGGCCGACGATCTGCGCAGCACGCTGAACCTCGCGCAGCTGCAGGCCGCGCTGTCGAACGCGAAGGCGCGCGTCGACGCGGACATCGGCACGGTGTTCCCGCGCATCACGCTGAACGACGACGAGCGCGCGCCGAACGGCACGTACCGCATCTATCTGCAGGACGTGCTCGCGGCGCACGGTGCATTGAAGCCGGGCTGGCTGCTGTGGGACGGCGTCGCGCCGCTGCCCGAGCGCGCGGAGCGTCAGCCGGCCGAAGCGTTCGGCCCGTTCGCGACGGCACTGTGGGTCAAGCCGGACGGCGCGCCGCCGGACGGCAAGTGGCTGACGAGCGAGGCGGCGCTCGCCGCGCACGTCGAGCAGATCGTGCGCGGGCACGCTGACGAACTGCTCGGCATCCAGGAGACGCAGGCGCTCGTGCATCTGGTGCGGCGCGATCACCCGGAGCTTGTCGGCGAGCTGACGCGGCTCGTGCCGCTGCAGCGCGTGACCGAGGTGCTGCGCCGGCTGCTGGCCGAGCAGGTGCCGATCCGCAATCTGCGCGTGATCTTCGAAAGCCTGATCACGTGGGCGCCGAACGAGCCCGACGACGTGATCGCGCTCGTCGAACTCGTCCGCGTCGACCTGCGCCGGATGATCACCGACCGCCACGCGGGCGCCGCGCGCCAGCTGCGCGTCGTGCTGTTCGAGCAGAACCTGCAGGAGCGCATCGAGAACGCGGTGATGCGTACGAAGCAGGGCAATTTCCTTGCGCTGTCGAGTGCCGTGAAGCAGGACATCGGCGAGCAGGTGCGCGCGATCGTGCAATCGGCGCACGCGAGCGGCGCGCACGGCGCCGCGCGGCTCGCCGTGATGGTCGCGCTCGGCGCGCGGCGCTACGTGAAGACGATCCTGCAGCCGATGCTGCCCGATCTTCCGGTGCTGTCGTATCAGGAGATCGAGGAGGACGTGCAGCTGCATACGGTCGGCTGGGTGAAGAACCCGCCGGACGACGGCACGGTCGGCGCCGGCGCCGACGTGCGTACACCGGGCGTCGCGCAATGACGAGCTCGACGATCCTCGATCTCACGCGGCAGGCGCTGATGCTCGTGCTGCTGCTGTCGCTGCCGATCGTGCTGATCGCGACGGTCACGGGCCTCGTCGTCGCGATCCTGCAGGCGGTCACGCAGGTGCAGGACGCCAACATCGGGATCGCGGTGCGGCTGATCGCGGTGATGGTCGCGCTGGTGCTGCTGTCCGGCTGGCTCGGCAGCGAGGTGCTGCGCTTTGCGCAGCAGGCGCTCGAACGGATGTTCGTTTCTTCCACAGGAGTGTTTTGATGCGTCGACGCGTCGTCCCGATCCGGTTTCAGCCGCGCAGCCTGCCGCGCGCGGCGCTCGCGATGTGCGCGAGCGCGCTGCTTGCGGCGTCGCTCTGCATGACGATCGCGCAGCCCGCGCGCGCGGCCGACCTGCGCTGGCGCAACAAGCCGTTCACGATCGTCGCGAACGGCAAGAAGATCGGCGACTTCATTCGCGAGCTCGCGTCGTCGCAGGGTGTGACGGCCGTCGTCGATCCGAAGGTCGACGGCGTGATCAGCGGGCGCTTCTCGGGCACGCCGCAGCAGACGCTCGACACGATCTGCTCGACGTACGGACTCACGTGGTACTACGACGGCTCGTTCCTCTACGTCGATCCGGCCGACCAGTCGCAGACGCAGATGATCCCGATTCCGCCGAACGCGGGCGGCGAGATCGGCCGCGCGCTGCAGGCGATGCAGATTCCCGACAAGCGCTACACGCTCGTGATCAACGATCGCGCGAACAGCGTGTACGTGGCCGGCCCGCGCCGCTACGTCGAGCTCGTGCGGCAGGCGATCGGCAGCGTCGGCGATCCGTCGGCGAACGGCCAGCACGCGGACATCCGCGCGTTCCGGCTCAAGTACGCGTGGGCGTCCGACTTCACGATCAATCGCTCGGGCAAGGAAGTGACGGTGCCGGGCGTCGCGACGATCCTGCGCCGGCTGTTCGGCAAGGGCGGCGGTACGGGCCCGATGCCGACGAGCGCGCCGCTCGGCCAGGCCGCGCGGCAGGTCAAGCTCGGCTCGGGGCTGACGATCGCGGTGCCGCGCCTCGAATTCCCCGATCTGTCGGGCGGCCTGCGCAGCGGCGGCTACGGCGGCGAATCGGCCGCGGGCAGTACGTTCTCGCCGTTCGCGAGCGGCGGCGACACGCTGCCGCAGATCGAGGCCGATCCGGCGATCAACGCGGTGATCGTGCGCGACCTGCCGGAGAACATGTACCGCTACCAGTCGCTGATCGCGCAGCTCGACGAGCGGCCGCGGATCGTCGAGATCAACGTGACGATCATCGACATCAACGAGGATTCGCTCGACAGCCTCGGGATCGACTGGCGGCTGCACACGACGCACGGCGACGTGCAGATCGGCAACGGCGCGAACCCGCTGAACGGCAATACGCAGTACAACGGCGCCGGCAATCCGCCGCTGACGTTCGGGATCGGCGCGAGCGAGTCCGGGCAGACGGGCACCTTCATGCCGACCGGCATCGCGCTCGCCGCATCGATCGGCGGATCGCTGCGCAACTACCTGCTCACGCGCGTAAATGCGCTCGCGCAGAAAGGGCAGGCGCAGCTGCATTCGAAGCCGAAGGTGCTCGCGCTCGACAACACCGAGGCGATTCTCGAGAACCTCACGCAGTTCTACGTGCAGGTGCAGGGCTATCAGGATTCGTCGCTGTACAGCGTGACGACCGGCACGAGCATCAAGGTGACGCCGATGATCGTCGACGATGCGATCCGCAATGCGGCCGCCGTGTCGGGCCGTCCGGAAAGCGTGATGATGTCGATCGACATCCAGGACGGCAACATCGTGCCGGGGCAGGCGGTGTCGAACGTGCCGGTGATCCAGCAGCGCAACATCGTCACGAAGACGATGATCGACGAAGGCAAGAGCCTGCTGATCGCGGGCTTCAACGACGACGAGGTGCGCCTGAACAAGAGCGGCGTGCCCTGGCTGTCCGACATTCCGCTGATCGGCAACCTGTTCAAGTACACCGACAAGTCCGGCAACCACATGGAGCGCTTCTATCTGCTGACGCCGCGCGTGGTGTCGAGCGCGTCGATGTACGCGCCGGACGGCTCGCCGGTGAATCCGGGCGTCGATGCGCCGGCCGACCCGAACGGCGTGTCGATGTACCGGCCGCCCGACAACGACATCGCGGTGCCGCTGACGCCGCGCCCGCTGCCCGGCACGAAGTTCGGGCCGCCCGCGTTGCCGCCGCCCGCCCAGGACGCGGCGTCGCAGCCGGTGGCGACGACCGCAGGAGCGTCCGTCCATGTCGACGAGCATCATTGAACCGCACAGCGACGGCGCATTGCCCGGCGGCGCCGGCAGCGGCGCGGCCGCGCCCGCGTCGCCGTGGAATCTGTGCTTTCTGAGCGGCCCGATGTACGGCCGCACGATGTCGCTCGCACGCGGCGCGAACTGGGTCGGCACCGCGGCCGACTGCGAAGTGATCCTGCCCGATCGCGAGATCGGCGCGAAGCAGGTGTGCCTGCAGGTCGGCGCGCTCGCGGTCACCGTGCAGAACCACGGCGGCGACACGGGCGCGCCGGTGCTGCTCAACGACGAACCGCTCGGCAGCGGCCGTCGGTCGCTGACGCCGCAGGACGTCGTGACGGTCGGCTCGATCCGTTTCGGCATCGCGCGGCACGCGCAGGCGAGCGTCGCGGTGCCCGACGACACCGGCGCGCCCGACGTCGCGCCCGCCGCACCGTGGCTCGGCTGGCTGACGGGCGGGCTGCGCCGGCTGGGCAGCCGCCGGCTCGTCATCGCGCTCGTCGCGCTCTGGGTCGGCGTGCTGCTCGGCGCGCTCGGCTACGGTTTCGCCGCCTGGTCGGGGCGCCTGCCGTGGCAGCACGAGTCGGTGCTCGCGCGCACGCACCGGTTGCAGCGGCTGCTGCACGCCTATCCGGAACTCGCGGTCGCGCCGCGCGACGACGGCGTGATCGTATCGGGCTACGTCGCCGATCCGGCCGCGCGCGAACGCGTCGCGCAGATCGTGTCGGGCGTCGACAACGCGGCGCTCGGCACCGTCTACGTGGTCAGCGATCTCGTCGCGACCGCGCAGACCTATTTCAGCGACACGGCGCTCACCGTCGCGTATCTCGGGCGCGGCCGCATCGAGCTGACCGGCACGGCGCCGCGCGCGCAGCTCGAGCCGCGCATCCGCAACTACATGAAGGACGCGCGGCCGGCGCTCGAAGTCGTCGACCACGTGCGCGACGCGCAAGCCGACGCACCGCGCACGACGACGACGCTCGGCGGCTCGGCCGGCATCCCGGAGATCACGACGGTGTTCGCCGGCGACGGCGACCAGCGCTATATCGAGACGGTCGACGGCAGCCGCTATTTCGAGGGCGCGCGGCTGAAGGAAGGGCCGACGGTCGTGTCGATCGGGCCGGACGAAGTCGTGTTCGAGCGCAACGGCCAGCGCATCACGATGCCGCTCGGCGGCACGTCGGCCGGTGCCCCGGCCCGCGTGCCGGCGCCGCCCGTGCCGCCGCTGGCAAGCGGCGCGGCGGCCGGCATCGCGCAGCCGATACCGGGCCCGACGCTGCTGCCGCAGGCGCGGCCGGCGTCGGCCGTGACGAACGACGCGGCGCATTAGCGTCGCGGCAGATCATGCGCGCCGCGCGGCGAGCGCGGCGCGGGCATGACGCGGCACGCCGCAACGGTGCGGCAGGCCGTGTGAGCCGGGGCGGCATGGGGCCGCCGCCGGACGAAGGTGAACTTCACGTAAAGGAGCGAAGCATGGGTGCCTCGGCAGCAGGTGGTGTGACGAACACGAGCGACGTCCAGAAGCAGGCGGACGATCTGACCAAGACGCAGCTCGAACTGACGAAGATCAACTTCCAAGTGCAGCAATCGACGGCGACGTTCGAAACCAGCAACGCGGTGACCGCGCAGGAGGGGACGGCGAACGCGCAGGTCGCGCAACACCTGAGTTCGGCCGGCCGCGCATGATGCGGGCCGCCGGCCGCGGCGCACGCTGTCGCGCATCCGGGCCGCCCGCGTGCGGCGCGCGGCGCGGCGCGCGTGAGCGGCGGCCGGCCCGCGTCGCGCAGGCCGATCGGCAACTTGCGAGCGAAGGAGGGCAGCGATCATGTCAGTGACAGGCGTAGGCGCGGCACCGCCCGGTGCGGTCGCGCTGGCGGGCGCCGCGCAGCAGCCGGGGGCGGCGGCCGATCCGGCGCAGGTGCGCGAATTCGATGCGCTGATGCAGCCGCGCGCCGCGTCGGCCGATGCGGCGCCGCCGGCTGCGGCGATGTCGGCGGCGACCCGCGACGCCGCGCCCGCGGTGCAGATGACGCCCGCGCAGGCGAATGCGTCGTCGCTCGTCGAGCGGCTGCGTGCGTACGGCAACGATCTCGATGCGCGCTACGCGAACATCGACAAGCATCGCACCGAGATGCTGACGTCGATGGCGGACAACCGCAGCGATCCGCTGATGACGATGGTGCAGGCGATGGACTTCCAGTGGACGGCGACCACGACGATTTCCGAATACCAGTTGAGCCTGTCGGTCGCGCAGGCGGCGAACGGCTTCACGCATACGGTGCTGAAGACGCAGGAGTGACGAACGCGCGCGTGCGGGCCGGCACGGGCCGCGCGCGCGACGAAGCGGACCAACGATGACGACGATCGATTCGACGCCGCGCGCAGGCGCGTGGCGCAGCCGGGCGGCGCGTGCGCTGCTCGCGGGCGCGCTCGCGCTGCTGGCCGGCTGCCAGAAGGAGCTGTATTCGGGCTTGTCCGAGCACGACGCGAACCAGATGATCGCGGTGCTCGGCGACGCGGGCATCAGCGCGTCGAAGGACAACGACGCGCGCGATGCGTCGGACCGCAACGCGTGGCAGGTCAGCGTCGCGGACGGCGACATGCAGTCGGCGCTGACCGTGCTGCAGGCGAACGGGCTGCCGAAGCCGAGCTACGCGAGCCTCGGCGAGCTGTTCCAGAAACAGGGGCTCGTGTCGACGCCGGCCGAGGAGCGCGTGCGCTATCTGTACGGCGTGTCGCAGGATCTGTCGCGCACGCTGCAGGACATCGAAGGCGTGATCGTCGCGCGCGTGCAGGTCGTGATCCCGGAGAACGATCCGCTCGCGGACAAGATCAAGCCGTCGTCCGCGGCCGTGTACATCCGCTATCGGCCGGGCGTCGATCTGCGCGCGATGGCGCCGATGGTCAAGGATCTCGTCGCGCACAGCATCGAAGGGCTGCAGTACGACAACGTGTCGCTGTTCCTGCAGCCGGCCGCCGTGCGCGCCCCGCGCGTCGACGGGATCGGCAGTGCGGTGTCCGACATCGTGCGGTTGCGCTCGCCGCTCGGTTGGCTCGTGTTCGCGCTGATCCTGCTGACCTGCGCGGTGATCGCGCTGTCGGCGGCACGGCGCGGGATGTTCGGCGCGCGGCTCGCGGCGCTGCTCGGTGCGCCGCGCGGCGGCAACGGCGCGTCGAACGCGCCGCCGGACGCTGGCGCGCTGCGCACGCCGGACGGCGCCCGCGACGGCGCATGAACGACGGCACATGAACGACGCACGCGTGCCGCCGCCCGACGCGGCCGATCCGCTGCCGTGGCTGCAGCCGCTCGCGCCGCCGCCGGCCGCGCGGCGCGCCGCGTTTCACGCGCTCGTCTGCGAGTTCAACCTGCGGCCGGACCGCTATCTGCACGTGACGCGCGTGCCGGACGACTGGCCCGCGCGCTACCGCTCGCCCGACGCGTTCGGCGCGGCCGGCCGCAAGCTGCTCGCGCGCCATCTGCTGGCCGTGCATGGCGTGGCGGGCCATCACGACTTCGACGTCGCGAACGCGTGCGCGCGCGTGGCGCTGCTGCCGGGCGCGGCGCTCGAGCAGCTCGCCGCGTATGCGGGGCTGCTGCTGCATCGCGGCTGGCTGCGCGACGCGCTGACCGTGCGGCGCATCCGCGCGGAAGTCGCTGCGAAACTCGGCGGCGATGCGCTGACGCTCGCGCTCGAACGCGCGCCCGAATTCGGCGCGCTCGCCGATACGCTCGAACCGTGGCGCGCGGAGCCGGCCATGCTGCCCGCCGTGATTCGCGCGCGCGGCGGGCGGCTGCTGGCCGACTTCATCGGCGCGGCCGGCGACGCGGTCGCGCGCCGCGTGCGGCTGAAGTTCAACCGCGCGATCGACGACGAAGCGCCGTACTGGCTCAATCGCGCGCAGCGCGACCAGTTCGGCGAACTGCTGTTCCTGTTTCTGATTCCCGAGAGGCTTGCGTCATGGGACTGGCTTTTCTGATCACGAGCGACAACCTGCAGCTGCTGTCCGAGCGCAAGGTGCTGAAGGAGCGCGAATACGCGGCGCTGCTCGACGCGTCCGCGGTGATCGCGACCGCGCGCGACGAAGCGCAGCGGATCGTCGCCGATGCGCAGCGCGAGTTCGAGCGGCGCCACGCGGCCGGCTACGAGGAAGGGATGCGCCGCGCGCAGCGCGAACAGGCGGCGCAGACCTACGCGCAGGCGCTCGCGGCCGCGCGCACGATGGAGTCGATGAAGGACGCGATGGCCGAGATCGTCGTGAAGGCCGTGCGCGCGATCGTCGGCGAGATGAGCACGCAGAAGCTGTACGAGGCCGCGCTCGCGCGCATCGCGCCGCTCGTGCGCGACGAGGCGTTCGTGACCGTGCGCGTCGCGCCGGGCCGCAGCGACGAAATGCGCGACGCGCTCGAGCGCGCGTTCGCCGCGCAGACGAACCGGCAGAAGATCCGCATCGTCGAGGATGCGCAACTCGCGCGCGACGCCTGCGCGGTCGAAACGCCGTCCGGGCGCATCGACGCGAGCCTCGATCTGCAGATCGACGCGCTGCGCCAGGCGATTCGCCGCGACGCGTCGTTCGGAGCCGCACGATGAACGCGCCGCACGACGAAACGCCGCCGCCCGGCGACGATGCGGCCGACGCGCCGTTCGACCGCGGCCGGCTCGTCGGCGATCTCGATGCGGCGCTCGCGTTTTTCTCGCCGGTGTCGGTGCAGGGCCGCGTCAATCACGCGGTCGGGCAGATCCTGAACGCGACCGGCATCCGCGCGAGGCTCGGCGAGATCTGCGAGCTGCGCACGCCGAATCAGCCGACGCTGCTCGCCGAAGTGGTCGGCTTCTCGCGGCAGACGACGCTGCTCACGCCGCTCGGCGACGTGGCCGGCCTGTCGCCGGAGACGACCGTCGTGCCGTCCGGCCGCGAGCATGTGTTTCCGGTCGGCGAGGCGCTGTTCGGCCGCGTGCTCGACGGCCTCGGCCGGCCGCTCGACGATCGCGGGCCGGTGACCGGCGCGACCTGGGTGTCGACGCAGCAGGACCCGCCGAACCCGCTCGCGCGCCGGATGATCGACACGCCGTTCCCGACCGGCGTGCGCGTGATCGACGGGCTGATGACGCTCGGCGTCGGGCAGCGCGTCGGGATCTTCGCGCCGTCGGGCGTCGGCAAGAGCACGCTGCTCGGGATGATCGCGCGCGGCGCGCAGGCCGACGTGAACGTGATCGCGCTCGTCGGCGAACGCGGGCGCGAGGTGCGCGAATTCATCGAACATGCGCTGTCGCCGGAGGTGCGTGCACGCTCGATCGTCGTCGTATCGACGTCCGACCGGCCCGCGATGGAGCGCGTGAAGTCCGCGCTCGTCGCGACCGCGATCGCCGAGCATTTCCGCGATGCGGGCAAGCGCGTGCTGCTGCTCGTCGATTCGCTGACGCGCTTCGCGCGGGCGCAGCGCGAGGTCGGCCTCGCGAGCGGCGAGCCGCCGACACGCCGCAGCTTTCCGCCGTCGACGTTCGCGGTGCTGCCGCGCCTGCTCGAACGCGCGGGGCAAGGCGCGGCCGGCTCGATCACGGCGCTCTACACGGTGCTCGTCGAAGGCGACGAGGAATCCGACCCGATCGCGGAGGAGGTGCGCTCGATTCTCGACGGCCATATCGTGCTGTCGCGCAAGATCGCGCTTGCGAACCGCTATCCGGCGATCGACGTGCTCGCGAGCCTGTCGCGCGTGATGCCGCTCGTCGCGAGCCGCGCACATCAGCAGGCGGCCGCGCGCGTGCGCGAGCTGATCGCGAAGTATCAGGAGATCGAGCTGCTCGTGCAGATCGGCGAGTATCGCGAAGGCAGCGACCGGCTCGGCGATCTCGCGCTGCGTGCGCGCGAGGCGATCGGCGCGTTCTGCGCGCAGGCGCAGCACGAGGACGTGCGCTTCGACGCGCTGCTCGCGAAACTGACGAAACTGGCGAACGATCATGTCTGAAGCCGACGACCGCCGCGTGCTCGCGACGCTCGCGCGCCTGAAGCGCGTGCGCGAGATGCGCAGCCAGATCGCGCGCGTCGCGGCCGCGCGGCAGCAGCGCATCGCCGCGCAGAGCCGGCACGCGCTCGATGCCGCGCACGCGCAGCTCGCGCGGCAGCTGGCCGCGAAAGCGGCGATCCAGACGCGGCTTGCCGACGACGCGCGCGACGCACGCACGCTGCAGAACGCCGCTGCCGATACGCGCACGTTCGACCGGCATATCGGCGCGGCGAGTGCGTCGGTCAACCAGGCGGCGCACGTGCATCGCGGCCACGAGGCGACGCTTGCCGAGCTGCAGCGCGCGGCGCGCAAGGCGAAGGCGGCCGAGGACAAGCTCGAGCGCGCCGGCGAGAAAGCGCGGCATGCGCTCGCGGCGCGCGTCGAGCGCGATGCCGACGAAGTCGCCGATGCGTACGCGGTGCGCCGTTTCGCGGCGCCCGGTGTGTGGGCGGCGGACGCCGGCCGACAACCGGACGCGAGCCGCGACACACACGCGGACGCCGCCGCGTTCGATGCCGCCATGACCGCGCAGAAACCGGCGGACGCACAGGCCGGCACGCTGGACGCCGCCGCGAAACCGTGGGACGCGGCGCAGGCCGGCACGACCGATGCCGCCGCGCAGCCCGCCGCCGCTGCCGCCGCCGCGGAGCGCCGATGCTAGATCACGCGTCGGGCTTCAACGACCTCGCCGGCACGCTGCGGCCGCTGCTGTACGTGATGCCGCGCCTGCTGCCGATCATGTTCGTCGTGCCGGTGTTCAACGAGCAGATCGTCACGGGGCTCGTGCGCAACGGCCTCGCGGTCGTGATCGCCGCGTTCGTCGCGCCCGCGATCGATGCCGCGCAGGTCGCATCGCTGCCGTTCGTCACGTGGTGCGTGCTGGTCGCGAAGGAGGCGGTGGTCGGGATGCTGCTCGCCGGTGCGTTCAGCGCGGTGCTGTTCGCGATTCAGGGCGTCGGCTACCTGATCGACTTCCAGACCGGCAGCGGCAGTGCCGCGTTCTTCGATCCGATGGGCGGCCACGAAGGCGGCCCGACGTCTGGATTCCTGAACTTCGTCGCGATCGCGCTGTTCGTCACGGCGGGCGGGCTGCAGGTGCTCGTGCAGCTGTTCGCGCAGTCGTACGCGTGGTGGCCGATCGGCTCGCTCGGCCCCGACTTCTCGTCGATGCTGCAGACCTTCGTCGTGCGGCAGACCGACACGATCTTCGAATGGATGGTGAAGCTCGCCGCGCCGGTGATCATCGTGCTGGTGCTCGTCGAACTCGGCATCGGGCTCGTCGGCCGCGCGGTGCCGCAGCTCAACGTGTTCGTGTTCTCGCAGCCGCTCAAGAGTGCGCTCGCGGTGCTGATGATGGTGCTGTTCCTGCCGGTCGTCTATGCGTCGCTGCACGCGTTGCTGAGTCCCGACAGCGGCCTCGTCGCGCTGCTGCGCGCGTTGTTCGCCGCGCACGGCGGCGGCGCGTGAGCGCGCAGCGCGAAGCGGGGCGCCGATGAGCGAAAAGAACCAGCAGCCGACCGCGAAACGCCTGCGCGAGGCGCGCGAAAAAGGCGACGTGCCGAAGAGCGCGGAGACGATCTCGTCCGCGTTCTTCGTCGGCGTCTGCGTCGCGCTCGCGGTCGGCGTCGGCACGCTGTTCGCGCGGTTGCAGGCGCTGTTCCGGCTCGTGTTCGACGCGGCGGGCGCGGCCGATCCGTCCGCGCGGATCGCGGCGCTGATCGACGCGGCCGCGCGCGACTGGGCGACGCTGTCCGCGCAGATCGTCGCGGCCGGGCTGCTGCTCGGCGTGCTCGCGGGCTTCGTGCAGGTCGGCGGCGTGATGGCGTGGAGCCGCCTCGTGCCGCAGCTGTCGCGCCTCAATCCGGCCGAAGGCCTGAAGAACCTCTGGTCGCTGCGCAACCTCGTCAATCTCGCGAAGATGCTGCTGAAGACGGCACTGCTCGTCGCGACGCTCGGCTGGCTGATCGTCGAATCGCTCGATCCTTCCGTGCAGTCCGGCTTCACGCGGCCGATGTCGATCCTCGCGCTGATCGTGAAGCTGCTGATGCTGCTGTTCGGCTGGGCCGCGCTGATCTACGTCGTGATGGCGCTGATCGACATCGTCCATCAGCGCCACGAGTTCAACCGCAAGATGAAGATGTCGATCGACGAAGTGCGGCGCGAGCACAAGGAAGACGAAGGCGATCCCCACATCGCGGCGAAGCGCCGGCAGCTCGCGCGCGAAGTGCAGTTCGCGTCGCTGCCCGATCGCATCGGATTCGCATCGGTGGTCGTCTATTCGCCGCGCGTCGCGGTCGCGCTCTATTACGGCGGGATCGGCACGCTGCCGTGGGTGCTCGCGCGCGGCGAGGGCGATGCGGCCGAGCGGATCGTGCGGCTCGCGCGCGACGCGCTGCGTCCGACGCTCGCGAACGTCGGCCTCGCGCAGGCGCTGTACGACACGACGCCGGAGAACGGCACGATCCAGCCGCAGCATTTCCGCGAGGTTGCGCAGCTGCTGAAATGGGCGACCGGCGCGCCGTGATGCCCGGCGGCGGGCGCAGCCGCCTCGATATGTCCCCTTGCACTACCGTGCACGACGGCGCTTGACGCCGGTTTTTTTCCGGCCTTGCGTGCCGTTTACCGCGGAATTATTGCTGAATTATTTCTTCGTAAGATGGCGCGACCGTCATGCCGAACGGCGGGCCGCAGGGTCGCGTCGCGCAGGGCGGGTAGTCAACAGGGGCGGACAGGATACATGTGCGGAATCGACGGCTTTCTGAATAGCGTCGCCTTCGATGAGGAGACAGCGCGCGGCACGCTCGCGCGGATGACGGCGAGCCTCGCGCATCGCGGACCGGACGCACAGGGCTTGTGGGTCGATCCGGCGGCCGGGATCGCGCTCGGTCACCGGCGGCTCGCGATCGTCGACCTGTCGGTGCACGGCCGGCAGCCGATGGCGTCTGCGTGCGGCCGCTACGTGATGGTCTTCAACGGCGAGATCTACAACCACCGCGAACTGCGCGCGCAACTCGAGCGCGTCGGACGCGCGCCCGCGTGGCGCGGCCATTCCGACACCGAAGTGCTGCTCGCGGCGTTCGCCGCGTGGGGCGTCGACGCGACGCTGCGGCGCGCGACCGGGATGTTCGCGCTCGCGCTGTGGAACCGCGAATCGCGCGTGCTGACGCTCGCGCGCGACCGCATCGGCGAGAAACCGCTGTATTACGGGCGGATCGGCGACGCGCTCGTATTCGCGTCGGAGCTGAAGGCGCTGCGCGCCTATCCGGGCTTCGACGGCGAGATCGATCGCGACGCGCTGTGCCTGTATCTGCGACATTCCGCGGTGCCCACGCCGCATACGATCTATCGCGGCATCCGCAAGCTGCCGCCCGGCACCTGGATCCAGTTCGAGCATGCGCAGGACACGCCGCGAATCCGCACGTACTGGGCGCTCGAGCACGCCATCGATGCCGGCCATGACGAGCCGTTCGCCGGCACCGCGGCCGAAGCCGTCGACCGGCTCGACACGGTGCTGCGGCAGGCCGTCGCGCGGCAGATGGAGGCCGACGTGCCGCTCGGCGCGTTCCTGTCGGGCGGCGTCGATTCGTCGGCGATCGTCGCGCTGATGCAGGCGCAGTCGGCCGCGCCCGTCGACACGTTCACGATCGGTTTTCACGAAGCGGGCTACGACGAGGCCGGCTACGCGAAGGCCGTCGCCCGCCATCTCGGCACGCGCCATACCGAGCTGTACGTGACGGCCGATCATGCGCTCGAGGTCGTGCCGAAGCTCCCGGCGATCTACGACGAGCCGTTCTCCGATGCGTCGCAGATTCCGACCTTCCTCGTCGCGGAACTGACGCGCCGGCACGTGAAGGTCAGCCTGTCCGGCGACGGCGGCGACGAGCTGTTCGGCGGCTATACGCGCTACTTCCTGACGCCGCGCCTCTGGCGCAAGCTGCATCGCGTGCCGGCGGCCGTGCGCACGCGGATCGCCGGCGCGCTGCACGCGCTGCGCCCCGATCATGCGGACCAGCTCGCGGCCGTCGCGCAGGGCGCCTGGGGCGCCGGCGAGCTGCGCGAATCGCCGACGCGCATCGGCGACCGGCTGCACAAGCTCGGCCACGTGATGACGGCCGACAGCCGGATCGGGCTGTACCGGCTGCTGATGTCGTCGGTCCATCATCCGGAGCGCATCGCGCTCGCCGGGCACGAGCCGCCGACGCCGCTCGATACGGCATCCGCGTGGCCCGCGCATCTGAGCTTTGCCGAGCAGGCGATGGCGATCGACACGCTCACCTACCTGCCGACCGACATCCTGACGAAGGTCGACCGCGCCGCGATGGCGGTCAGCCTCGAAACGCGGATGCCGTTCCTCGATCATCACGTCGTCGAATTCGCGTGGCGGCTGCCCGCATCGCTGCGCTTGCCCGAAGGGCAGTCGAAGGCGCTGCTGCGCCGGCTGCTCGACCGCTACGTGCCGACCGAGCTGATCGACCGGCCGAAGCAGGGTTTCTGCGCGCCGATCGATCACTGGCTGCGCGGCGCGCTGCGCGACTGGGCCGATGCGTTGCTGCAGCCGTCGCGGCTGCGCGACGAGGGTTTCTTCGACGCGGCCGCCGTCGAGCGGCTGTGGCGCCAGCATCAGGCTGGGCGCATGAACTGGCAGCATCAGCTGTGGACGGTGCTGATGTTCCAGGCGTGGCTCGACGCGCAGCGCACCGCCTGACGAGGCGGTGTGCGCCGCTGCTCAGCCGACGTTCAGCGGCTTGCCGATCGGCAAATGCGCGGGATCGCGCGCGGCCGACGGATTGAGCTGCAGAATCTCGCGGAACGCGGCGAGCGCCTGCTCGCCTTCCGGCATCGTGCGGCGATCGGCGGCCGGCACGTGCGCGGCGTCGAGCAGCGTATCGCGGTGCCGCTGGGCGATGACCCATAGCGAATCGCCGTCGACGACGAAGTAGGGTGCGGGCGGCGCCGTCGGCGTGCTGCCCGGCTGACCGGACGCCGGCGCGGAGGGCGTCGCACTCGTCGACGGTGCGGGCGACGGCACGGCGGATGGACCGGCCGACGGCGGCGCGGCGCTCGGCGACGGGCTCGTGGCCGACGGCGACGGCGATGGCGATTGCGATGCACCGCCGGTCGGCGGCACGAGGTTCGACGGCTGCGCGGGCTTCTTCTTGTCGTCGTCGAAATACGTATAGAGCCAGTTGCCGACGTAGATCGCGATCGGCGCGAGCACGATCGCGGTCGGAATCCGGCCGGTGACGGCCTTCGTCAGATTCGGGAAGTGCGTGTCGACGCGCGCGAGCGCCAGGAGCGTCGCCGATATGCTGCCCGATACCGCGAGCGGCCAGGCGACGCCGCTCGCCACGGTCGCATAGCCGGCCGCGATCGTCACGATGTCCGACGTTGCGTCGATGGCGCGGACGACGCGGCTGCGCCGGTCGAGCGACAGGTTGCGCGTCGCGCCGAGATGGATCGCCGCCGTGTAGCCGAGCCCGACCACCGCGCCGATGCCGCCGAGCAGCGGCGCGACGCCGTGGTTCGCCATGAAGTTGTGCACGGCGATCTCGCCGAGCCCGACATAGCCGGCGAGCGCGGCCGAGCGGCCGAGCTTGCCGAACAAGCGCCGCGGGTTGCCGTGGTGCATTTGCTGGATCGAGGTGCCGCCGAGCACGCCCTGCATCTGCGCGATCATGTCGTTCGCGATCAGCTTCGTGTATGCGACCGCGTCCTCGGCCGAAATCTTCTGGCTCGCGTGCAGCGCGAGCAGGCCGTCGACCTTCACGCGCGCCTCGTTGGCCAGCAGCTGCAGCGACGCGCCGCGCATCGGCTTGTCCATCTCGTGCGCGTCGAGCTGGCTCTCGAGCCCGCGCACGAAGCGGTCGAGCACGCGCCGGAACAGGCGCGGATCGCCGCCCTGCAGCGCGCGCACCGAATCCTGATGCAGCGCCTGCACGAGGCGGCCGGTGCGCGCGCCGACGAACAGCGCGTTGCTCGTCTCCTTGAATGCCGGCGAAGTCAGCCCGAAATGGTGCGCGCCGAAGCCGACGCCGAGGCCGACCGCCATCGACAGCAGGTTTTCCCGGTTGAACCACGTGCGCAGGCGGCCTGCCTGCTGCAGCCGCAATGCGTTCAGCTCCGCGTGCGCGGCCTGTTCGGGCGTGATCGGCTCTTGCGGGCCGATCTCCTGCTCGCGGCTCGATTGCGCGCTGACGAGACGGCTGTCGCTGAGCGGCTTCGCATCGTCGACGATCAGCTCCGGCTTCTGCACGATGTCGGTCCACTTCGGTCCGGCAGCCGAGAAGCGGCGTCGCGCGGGCAGTTTCAGCTGTTCCGGGCGGTCGAGCTTGCTGCCGATGTCGCGCTGCCAGTCTTCGGTGAAGCGCCGCGCCTCGGAATCGGGCGCCGGTGCGCGCGCAGGGTCCGCTTCCCATGCGCGCGTCGCATACGCGGCGACCGCATGGCGCGCGCGGTTCAGCAGCTTGGTCGTGTTGCCTTCGTACAGGCGCTCGACGAGCGCGTCGATTTCGGCGGGCGTCATCTTGTTGTCGCGGCCGATGCGGTCGATTTCGGCAAGCAGCATGCGGTGCTGTTCGACGAGCGCGTCGGGCTCGAGCCGTTCGAACACGCGCGTCAGCGCATCGGCGCCGTGGATGCGCTCGAACGTCGACGTGCCGCGCGCACGTGCGCGCGCGACGAGCATCTTGGCGAGCGCCGTCGTCAGTTCCTGGTTCGCGATGAAGTCGGAGCCGTGCGTCGCGTACGACAGCCCGACGTGCACCCACTGCAGCGTCGGCCGGTCGAGCAGCTGGTTCACGAGCTCGACGTGGCCGGCGCCGGGCACCGATTCCGGCACTGCATCCCAACCGTGGAACGTGATCATCACGTGCGGCGCGCGCTCGCGCGGGTGCTTCGCCGCCCATTTCTCGAGCAGCGACGCGAGCCGCACGTAGTCGTGATACTGATCGTTCGTGCCGGCCTGAAAGCGCTCGTCGACGCGCGACACCAGCGCGCGTCCGGATGCGGTTTCGAGCCGCAGCAGGAAGCCGCCTTCCGCGGCCGCGTCGAGCCAGGCATGCAGGCGCTGTTCGGTCAGTTCGTCGAGGTGGACTACATGGCCGTTCTCGCCGGTGATCGTCGCGTTGGCGTAGTTCATCTTCGCGCGCGTCTGGTCGCCGAGCCGCTTCACGTCGTTGACGAATTCCTGCTCGTGCTTCTTGCCCTGCGCGGCCGCGAGCGTATGCGGATCGAGGACGATCGTGACGGCCGCGCCGGCCGCGCCGTTGCGGCGAATCTGCTCGAGGAACAGTTGCGGATCGTCGGTCAGCCGATACGCGCGGCTCATCGGCGCGACGCGATACTGCACGTCGCGGCTCGACTTGAAGAACGACTTGATGATCTGCCGATCGACCGTCGCGGCCGCGCTCAGCTTGCGCTGCCAATCCTTCCAGCGCGGCACGGGTGCATAGCGTGCGCCGCCCGCCGCGTAGTCGCGCGCGACGTGCAGCCATTTGCCGAGCCAGCGCCATCCCTGCGCGTCGGCCATCACGACCGGCGGCGGCGCGTCGCCGGGCCGGTCCTGCAGCTCGAGCGGGCCCGCGCGCGTCTTGCCTTCGCGCGCGATGAACGTCTTCAGACGCGTCACGTACGCGAGCGGATCGGGCATGCCGCCGTCGCCGTAGCGCTGCTTCCATTCGATCTGTGTCGAGCTGACGAGCGCCGGCTGGTACGGCTTGATCTCGAGCACCGGATGCGCGGGCGGCGGCGCATTCTGCGTGCGGGCGGCTGCCTCTGCGCGGTCGATCTGCCGCTGTGTCGCGTCGCGCTCGCGGATCGCGGTCGCTTTCTCGTTGCGCGCCCAGTCGCGGAGTTTGTTCGCCCAGGTGCGGTCCGACGCATGCTGCAGCCGTTCGAGACGTTCGACGCGCTTGTTCAGCGCATGCAGACGCGTGCCCGGTGCGTAGGTGTCGATGCCGTCGGGCGGTAGTTCGGTCAGCAGTAGATGCACGTCGGCGCCGTACGGGCCGCGGCCGAGCGGCGACGCGTCGAGCGGCACGCCCGTGCCGCTCGTGTCGCGCCAGTTCTCGTGCCACAGCAGGTTGCCGTGCGCGTCGGGCACCAGCACGCCGTCGGGTTTCGCGAGGCGGTGCGCGATCGGATCGCTCGTGCGGTACACGTAGACGCGATGCGTGTCGGGCGACAGCGCGCCGCGTTCGGCGAGCGAGAGCAGATGCACCGCGTTGTGGCCGCTGAAGTCGAGCGCGTGGCCGGCATCGGCGGGCAGCAGGTGGGCGGCGACGAGTGCGTCGTGCAATGCCGCGCGTGTGCCGCGCGCAGTCGCAGGCAGCGAAGCGCTCGCAGTGGTCGAGGTGGTCGAGGTGGTCGAGGTGGTCGAGGTGGTCGATGCGGACGAAGCCGACGCAGCCGCGGCCGGGTCCGGCGCGCGCGTGGCGGCCGTGCCCGGCGGCAAGGCGCCGGCCGCCGACGACCGCCGCAGCAGCGCAGCCGCGCGCGCACGCGTCAGCAGCGCGACGCGATGGCCGGCATCCATCGTCCACGCGAGCGACGCGTGGCTCAGATAGCGCGGCCGCACGCGCGACGGCAACCGGTACGTCGTGTCCTTCTTCGGCGCGCGGATCGGATCGAAGCGGCCGATGCGCGCCATCATGTCGGGGCCGATCTCGGTCACGACGAACGCAATGCCGCGCCGGCGCGCACGCGACAGCGGAATCCGGTGACGCGCGCCGCGTCGCCGCACACGCGCATCGATGCGCCGCTGGAACGCGTCGTCGAGCGTGCGCGTCTGCACATGTGCGCCGTCGACCGGCGAATTTTCGTCGTAGTACCAGACGCCGCTGTCAGGATGGCGCGTCGCATGGCCGACGATGTCGCCGGTTTTCCGATCGACCGCGTAGATCGTGTCCGCGTTGCGCGCGCCGGCGATCGCCTTGTTCGCGTTGGAGTAGTGCTTGACCGAGCCGAGCGCGTCGATCGCGGCGGCCAGCGCGTCGTCGACGCGCCCGACGCGCGACAGCCGAACCGGGTCGCCGCCGTGCGCGGGCTCGATCTTCGACGGGCCGCCCATCGCGTCCAGCTCCGCGGCCGTGACCGGCGATCGATAGAAATCGAAGTCGCGGCGCGCGGCGGCCGCCCGGTCGCGTGCATTCGCATCGCGCGCGCGTGACACTGCGTCGTCGAGCGCGCGCCGCTCGTCGCGCGCCAGCGATCGATCGTATCGCGTGATCGTGATCGCGCCGTGTACGTCGACTTCGGCCTCGGCGATGAAATGCGGCGGCGCGTCCGCGCTCGGCGCCGGATCGGCGCGCGCGATCAGCAAATGCGCGCTGCGTCCGGTCTCGCGCGCGAGATCGCGCAGCGCCGGCAGATGGGCGCCTTCGATACGCGTCAGCGTACGCAGGCCGCGCTCGTCGAACCAGGCGCGCGCCCGATTCATGCGTGCGCTTTCGCGCGCGTTGCCGCCGTTCGCACCGGCCGGCCGGTTGCCCGTACCGGGCGCGGCGAGCCTCGGCAGCCGCGCGTCGCCGGTCAGCGCACGCGCGTAGTCGGCGTACAGCACGCGATAGGTCGGATTGCCGGGCAGCGACGTGCGCGTGTCGCCGAAGCGGTCCGCGAGCGCCTGCAGCGCCGCGGCGTCGCCGCTCTCGTACGCATGGCGCGCGGCGCGCGCGAGCGCGTCCGGCAACTGCACGTGAGCCGCGATGTCGCGGCCGCCGGCCGCGAGGATCTCGTCGCGTACGCGATACGCGTTCACCTGCGCACGCGCTTCGGCCAGCAGCAGGCTCCGGACGTAGGCTTCGGGACTGCCGTGATCGAGGCCGAGCGCATCGGTCGTCACGTCGACACCGTGCTGCACCTCGTGCGCGAGCGCGAACACGAGCGTGCCCGCATGACGCGTGTTGCCGTCGAGCACGATCGTGCGCCGCTCGGCGTCCACGTAATGACCTTCGCCGCGCGCGCCGAGCCTGATCTTCCAGCCGTCGCTTTTCGCGAGCCGCAGCTGCGCGGCGAGCGTCGGCGAGCGCGACGCGAGCGCATGGGCACGCATGCGCAGTACGGCGCCGCGGAACCGCATGACGACGCGCTCGATCGTGCCGCCGCGCGGGGCGTATACGCCTTGCTCGGTCATCGCCGGATGGGCGAGGCGGATGCGTCCGTTGTCGAGGCCATCGTGGAGTTTCGCGGCGACATTGTCGATCTGCGAGACGACGATGCCGTCTCGATCGAGCCCCGGCCGGACTTCGCCGGGATCGTGCAGCATGACGTCGCCGTTGCGGCCGAACAGGACTTGAAAGTCATACAGCAGCCGGTGCATCTGCGTGACGCGGCGAATCTTCGCGAGATCGGCGAGGCCGGCGCGCGAGACGATGTCCGGCAGTTTCGCGCCGAGCTGGATGTCGTCGCTGCTAAGCTGCGCGGACGGCTTCAGCACCACGCCGATACGATTGAGCACGGTGAACGGGCCGTCGGTCGTACTGGTCGGCAACCCGTACGTTTCACTCAGCGTGTGGAGCCCGCGCCGGTCGAGTTCCACCGCCTCGTATGCATCGAGCATCCCGTCGCGCGAGCCGTCGCGGTAAATGCCGATCGCCTGACCGGCGCCGGCGTCGAATACCGTCTTCTCCACGCCCGCCCCGAGCACCGGACCGAGGAAGTCGGCCGGATCGACGGTGCGCGCCGGATCGCCCGCGACATGCAGGCGATCGTGCCGCGTATCGACGGCCAGTTCGCCGAGCGAAGGCTGCCGGTACGCGGCGGGCACGTAGCGGTTCAATCCCGACAGGTCCGACAGCGCGCCGGCGTGGCCGACTGCATCGGGATGCGCGGCATAGACCGGCCGCTGCCACAGATTCGCGAGCTGCGCGGCCGCGCCTTCGTTCGCATGGCGGGCAGACAGGATCGTCGTGTAGCCCGGATCGGGCGGCGGCGGGTTGAGCAGCGTGAACGTATGCGGATCGACCGGACGCCCGTCGGGGCCGAGCAGCGTGCCGTCGCGTCGCGACTCGGCCGGCACGATGGCGACACGCTCGTGCCGGTCGATCAGCACGTTGCCGTCGCGCACGAACGCCATCGTCGCGGGCGAGGACGGTTCGGCCGCACCGAACGGCGCCGCGTTGCGCTGGACGTGCGCCTGCGTCCAGGCGACGCGCTGCGCCTGGATGTCGCGCATCGAGCGCGGCTCGTCGCGCGGCGCGGGTGCGGTTTCAGGCGCCGGCATCGCACGGCCGGCGCGCGCGGCGCCGCGATCGAACGCGTCGCTGTAGAACGCTTCGTAATCGCGGCCGCGGCCGCCCGACACCGGTGCGCGCGCGAACGCGTCGGCGAGCGACGCGACCGTGCCTGCGTAATCGTGCGACGGCTGCCAGCTGTCCGCGATGCGCTGGATCGCGTCGGGCAGCCTGACGTGCGCGCCGATATCGACGCCGCTCGACATTTTGATCTCGTAGCGCGCTTCGAATGCATTGATCTGTGCGCGCGCTTCGGCTTCGAGCGCCTTGCGCGTGAAGCGGCGGCGGCCGCCGTAGTCGAGGCCGAGCGACCCGTCGATCGCCTCGACCGCGTGCTTCGCCTCATGCGCGAGCGTGTAGGTCATCGATTCGGGATGCGACAGCGCGCCGTCGAGCGTGACCTGCTTCTTGCGCGTATCGATCCGGCTGCCGCCGCCGCGCTTGCCGACGCGCACGCGCCAGCCGTTGTCGTCGAGCATGCGCAGCTGCTGCGCGAGCGTGCCGGACTGCTGCGCAAGCGCGCTGACCTCGCTCGGCAACGGCGCACCGCCGAAGCGCATCTGCACGCGCGCGAGGAGGCCGGGCTTGGCGGCGTCCTGGCCGGTCTCGGCGATCTCGGGATGGGCGAGCGTCACGTCGCCGCGTTCGACACCGCGCTCGAGTAGCTGCAGCTGATCGTCGACGCGGTCGTGCGTGCCGCGGTAGCCGTCGCTGCCGGTTTCGATCCGGCCCGGATCGGTCATCAGCAGGCGGCCGTCGTGATAGACGCCTTGCACGTCGAAGTAGAGCTGCTTCTCCGCGATCAGCGTCTTGAGCGCGCGCAGCTGGTCGAGCGTGTCGGCTTTCAGCGTGCGCGGCAGCACGCCGCGCTCGACGTCGTGCGTATGCAGTGCGCCGCGCGGCTGATACAGCACCGCGACGCGATTCGCATGCGAGAACGGGCCGTCCATCGATACCGTCGGCAGCGCGAAGCGCTTGTTCAGCAACGCGAGCGCCGCCTTCTCGCCGATCGCCGCGTCGTGCTGCGCGGCGCGCGTGCTCGTCAGGTCCTCGTATAGTCCGACCACCGCGCCGCGGCCGAGCGCGAAGCCGCCTTTCTCGTTGCCGAACGCGATCAGCGCGCCGAGATGCTCGTCGAGGTCGACGGGCTTGCCGGTGTCGGCGTGGAATACCGTCGTGCCGTCCGCATGCAGCGCGCCGAGCTCGACCTCCGGATGCGGCGCCGGATCGTAGCGCAGGTAGCCGCTCGTCGCGCGCAGCGTGCCGTCCGCCGCGAGTGCGCCGCGCGGCGCGACGAACACCGACCGGTTCCACACGTTCGCGAGTTCGGGCGCCAGTTGCGCATCGGCGTGCTCGGCGATCAGCACGATCGGTTCCGGCATGTCGGCCGGTGCGCGAAACGCGTAGCGCGCATCGAGCGCGAGTTCGTGCCCGCTCAGCGGGGTGCCGGCCTTCGTCGCGAACGCGCCGTTGTTCGCGTCGTTGCGCACCACGTACAGCGTGCGGCCGCCGTATTGGTGCTGCTCGACGAGCGGCCGGCGCGACGTCAGCGTGACGTCGGCCTCGCGTGCGACGAAGCCGCCCGACAGCGGCGACGCATCGACGGCGTTCAGCAGCGTCCATGCGACGCGCTGGCGAAACGTCAGCGGCTTCGACGTGCCGCCGCCCTCCGGTTCGACGACGCGCCGGTAGCGGATCGCGCGCGTGTCGGCGCTTTGCCGGTCCGCGTGCGAGACGAGCCGGTTGTCGTGATCGTTCTCGGCCGAGCGTTCGCGCACGCTCGCCGATGCGCGCCGGATCTGCGACGTATCGCGTGCGGCCGTCGCGGCCGGTTCGTCGGCCGACGTGGCGGCGGTCGTGCGCGTCGGCGCCGCGTCGCCCGGCTGCGCGGGCTCGGCCGCGGCCGGGCGCGAGTCGGGCGGCGGCGCGTCGTCGTGCGGGACGGTCTCGTCGGGCGTCGTCGCCGTGCGCGGCGGCGCGATTTCGTGCGCGTACTTCAGCTCGATGCCGTCGGACACGCTGAGCCCGCCGTGCTCGTCGGCCGTGATGCGCGCATCCGTCGCGTAGCGATCGAAACGCGTCAGCGCGAGCCCTTTCACGCGCTCGCCGAGCGTGATGGTTCCGTCCTGATCGAGAAACGCCGTCGATTCCGTCCGGCTGCGCGCGCCGGTATTGACCGCGTTGCCGCGGTTCAGCACGCGGATCGGCACGCCCTTGTACGTCAGGATCCGGTTGCCGGCACGCAGCGTGCCGTCGGCCGCGACGGTCACGGTCTTGCCGTCCAGCGTCGCCTGCTGGCGTCCGATCCGCAGCGTGCTCTCTGCCGCATACTTGTCCTGGCCGACCGTCACGCGCTCGTCGCCGATCCGCACCGCCTGATTGCCGAGATCGCGCGCGCCGAAGCTGCCGGTGCGGCGCACGATGCCGGTCGACAGCGCCTTGATCCGCTGCGGGCCCGCGGCCAGCCCGGCGTTCAGCAGGAACGACGTCGCGTCGTCGGCCAGCCGGTCGGTGTGGCCCGTCGCCGCGTCGTAGCCGAACTGGGCCGCGGCGTCCGCGGCGCCGCCGTACGCGGAGGCCTTCGTCGCGAACGACGTGCCGGTCGCGACGCGCGATGCGAACGTCTGCGCGTCGCCGCCGGCGCGTTCGACGAGCTTGGCGACCGTCGCCGTCTTGCTGCCGAATGCCAGCACCTTGCCGACGCCGCCGACGCCGAGCGGCACGAGGTTCAGATAGTCGGCGCGCGCGCCCGCGTCGAGCGGATTGATCGTCCGGTCGTGCTGCATGCGGTTCACGAGGTCGTAGCCCGAGTTCGCGACGGCCGCGGCGGCCGACGTGTACATCATCCCGGTGCCGACCGCATTGAGCGCGATGCCGAGCGGTGCGCCGAACACGGTCGCATCGAGCAGGCCGCCGCCGACTTCGAGCGCGAGGCCGCCGAGCAGCATCCCGAGATTGACGTCGCCGGAGCCGAACGTGTGCATCACGCTTTCCCACCAGCTGTCGTCGTGCGCGCTGTTGCGATGATCGATCTGCGCGACGCCGTTCGCGCCGTAGCCGGTCGCGATGTCGAGCGTGCCGTCCGACGAGAGCTCGTTGTCGTCGATGAAGTTGTCGATGCTCGAATACTTCGAGCCCTGATCGTCGACGTAGTGCGTGTCGCCGCTCGCGTTCGTCACCTTGAAGATCGCGCTCGTCACGAGGCCGGCGTCCTTCGACGCGTAGACGATCGGCATTACGTTCACGCGCGTGCCGTCGCCGCCGCCGAGCTTCAGCAATTCGTCGCGCACCTTGTCGATCGACGCGAGCTTCTGGCCGTCGGTGAACTGCGCGGCGTGCGGCGCATCGCTCGAGGCGTCGGGCGACAGGCCGATCGCGACGCCGACGAGGTTGCGCTGCTGCGTGGCGTCGAGCTTGCCGAAGTCGATCGTGCCGCCGTGCTGCGTCGCTTCGCCGGCCTTGTCGAGCAGCGACTGCGACAGTTCGCTGCGGTGCGCGCCGAAGAACTCGGACAGCGCTTTCGCGTAATCCTTCTGGTCGCCCTCGGTCTTGCGCGCGCGCAGCCGTTCGTCGAGGTGCGCGTCGAATTCGTTGAACAGCACCTGCTGGTGCAGCGTTTCGCCGATCAGCCGCGTGCGGTCGACATCCTTGTTCGCCTGGTCGAGCGCCGCACGCGCGTCGGACAGCTGCTGCGCATACGGGTTCACGACGAACGGCACGGGCGCCGTCAGCGGAATGTTCTTCGGCACGCCGTCCTGCGGCTTCGCGACCGCGAGCAGCGAAGGCGTCGGGCCCGCGCCGTGATCGCGGTTCCATGCGTCGTACTGCTGCTGCAAATCGTCGACCTTCGCCTTCAGGCCGGCCTGCTTCGCCTGCGCGTCGGCGAGCGTCTGCTTGATCGCGCGCTCGTTGACGACGGCCGTCATCCGGTCGGTCGCGCCGTGCAGCGACGAGGCGATCGTCTTCAAGCCCTTGATCTCGAGCGGCGTCGGATCGTTCGCAACGCACATCGTCCGATGATCGTAGCGGTCCTGCACGCCCGCGGCCACGTCGTCGTAATGGATCGCGAGCGCATTGCCGTACGCGGAGACGAAGCCGTCGTGCGCGATGCTCGCTGCCTCTTTTCCTTTCGTCAGCGCCGCGTACGCATCGCTGACGCCGCGCGCAGCGTCCGGGTCGCGCACCGGCACGCGCGTGCCGTCCGGGCGCAACTGCGTCGCATCCTGCCGCGCGGCATCGTAGCGGCCCTGCAGTTCCTTCACCTGCCGGTTCGCATACAGCATCTGCAGATAGCCGGCGCTCATGCGCGCGCTCGCCTGTGCATGGTTGAGGCGGTCTTGCTGCGCGCCGACCGTCGTCGACATCACGGTCGGCCCGTACTTGCCCGATACCGCGTTGTACGTGATCTGGATATCGGCGACGTCGGCCGCGTCGCTCGCGGCATTCACGCACGCATTCGCGTAGTTCGCGTCGTCGACGGCGCTCGCGAGATTCGCGCGCGCTTCGTCGGGCTTCAGCCGTTCGGGCACGTCGATCACGCGGCCGAGCGGCGCGAGTGCGTCGTTGACGCGCGCGATGCCGGCGTTCATCGCATCGGCGAGCTCGCCGTCCGACGCGTACGACTGCAGCTGCGCATAGGCGAGATTCGAGTTCGCGATGTCCGCGTTGTGCCGCGCCTTCGCGGCGGACAGCTTCGCGTCCGCGCGCTGCCAGGCGTCGTACGCCTGCTTCTGCTGCGGCGTCCAGTGCGCCTGCGACGCCTGCGTCGGATCGTCGCCGAGCCCCGGCACGGCCGCCTTCAACTGCGCGAGCGCCGCATTCGCGTCCGACTGCGCGGAGCCGGCGCGGTGCGGATCGAGCGCCTGCTTGTCGTGATCGGCCTGCTGCGCGTACGCGATCATGTAGCCCGCGTCGGTCGTCACGTTCAGCTCTTTTTCGGCGTTCGCCGTCGCCGCATGCGCGTGGTCGTAGTCGGTCTGCGCGCGGGCGATCGCATCCTTCGTCGACGACGGATCGTTCTGCGCATTCGTGAGCGCCGTCTGCTTCTGCGCTTCGTCCTTCAGCGCGTTGTCGTACTTCGTCTGCGCGCCCTGGATCGCCGTTTGCGCGGCCTTCGTCAGCGGATCGTCGACGGTGATGTCGGGCGGCTTCGGCCGATACTGTTCGGCCAAGCTGCGGATCAACGAGGTCGCGGACGCGATCTCGGCATTGGTCGGGTTCGACGGATCGGTATCGGGCGTGACCTGCACGGTGACGGCCGGCGGCGGCGTGTCGACGCGCTGCTTGACCGGATCGCTCGACTGCTGCGCGGCCTGGCTCGCCGCTTTCGCGCGCTCCGCCTCGAGCGTGCGCTCGAGAAACATCATCCAGTTGACGCCCATTCCAACGCCGTCGATGTCCAGCATGAAGCCCTCCGGTCGGATGCCGGGCAGAGGGGCGCGCCGCTGCCCGGCAGCGGGCGCCTTCAGCCTAGACGAAGAGTCTAAAAGGGCGCGTGCGGCGTGCGTGCGAGGCGTTTCGTAGCGCATCGCCGCTACGCGGCGGCGGCCGCGCCGACGCTACGAACGACGCGCGCGCATCCGGCTGCCGCGCTTGCGCCGCCCGCTCACTGGTCGAGACAGCGCACGCACAGCCGCTTCGCCTGGCTCGGCGGCAGCCCGCGGCACATCATCATGACGGGGCGTGCGTGGCACGACGGCGCGTCGGCGGAGGCGGCCGGCGACGGCAGGCGGCGCGCGCGCTCGGGCGGCGTGGCGGCGGCCGCGTCCATCCGCCGCTGGCGCGCGGGCGGTGGCACGTCGGGCACGACCGGAATCGGCGCGACGCCGCCTTCGCGCGCGTTGCGCTGTGCGCTCGCGACGACGCGGCTCACGTAGCCGCTCGAAAAACCGGTCGTGAAATTGCCGCTGTAGTAGCACGACAGCGCCGCGCGCAACGCGGCCTGCGGCGCGCGGCCCGTGCCGGCCGAGCGTGCGAAGCAGTCGGTGAGGATCGCGCCGCCCGCGCGCAGATTGCGGCACGGCTCGAACATCGTCGCGTCGTCGAGGCCGTATTTCGCGAAATTGCGCTCGTTCACCTGCGCGAGGCCGACGCTGTAGCTGAAGCCGCGCGCGGCCAGCGCGCGCACGGTCGCGCGCGCCTCGTCGAGCGACGTCGGCTGGCGCGTCAGATGAGCGCCGACGACGCCGATCGCATACGGATTGAAGCCCGATTCGGTGCGCACCAGCGCGGCGAGCGTGTCCGGATCGACGTTCGGTGCGCAGGCGCGCGCGAGTTGCGCGAAACCGCCGCTGCCCGACGACGCGCGCGCATGCGCGACGCGCGGCGGCACGCAGGCGAACGCCAGCGCGACGAGCGCGACCGTCGCGCATAGCGCGGCGGCTGCGCTGTGCAGGCGGCGCGCGTTCATCCCGCCCCCGCGACGCGGTACGACAGCACGAGCCCGTGCACGAGCAGCGACCAGCCGTCGAGCGCGACGAACAGCAGCAGCTTGAACGGCACCGAGATCGTGGTCGGCGAGATCATCTGCATCCCGAGCGCGAGCAGGATGTTGGCGACCAGCAGATCGACGACGATGAACACGATGTAGATCACGAAGCCGATCTGGAACGCCTTCGTCAGTTCGGCGAGCGTGAAACTCGGCACGAGCACGAGCAGATCGTCGTCCTTGATGTCGTCCGCGCGGTTCTTCGGCCAGACCGACGTCGCGGTGCGCACGAAAAAGTCGCGGTCGCGCTGCCGCGTGTGCGACACGAGGAAATCCTTGATCGGCGGCAGCGCGGCGTCCGTGAGCACGCCGACGTCCGCCGTCGACAATTGCCCCGACGTATCGAAGTGGCGTGCCTGCAGCGCGTCGCGGATCGACATCCCGACGGGCGCCATGATGAACAGCGACAGAATCAGCGCGATCCCGTTCAGCACGAGATTCGGCGGCACTTGCTGGACGCCGAGCGCCGAGCGTAGCAGCCCGAGCACGACCACGAGCTTCGTGTAGCTCGTCACCATCAGCGCGGCGAACGGCGCGATGCCGAGCGCGGCGATCACCGCGATCAGCGCGACCGGATTCGGCAGGTTGCCCATCGGTCAGCGCTCGCGCGGCGCGGGTTGCGTCAGCGTGACGACGCGCACGCCGAGCTTCTGGCCGACCGCGATCAGATGGCCGGTGCCGATCAGCATCCCGTTGGCGACGAGATGGATCACGCTCTGGTTGATCCCTTGCTGCAGCTCGATCACGGCGCCGGGTTGCAGCGCGCTCAGCTCGCCGAGCGGCATCGACGTCGGCGGCAGCTCGAAGCGCAGGTCGACCGCGAGGCCGTCGAGCGAGCGCGGCGCATCGGCGGGCGGTGCGTCGGGCGCGGCGGCGGACGCGGAGTCGGTGCGGGGCGGTTCCAATGGCATCTCCCTGATTCGCTGGACGGTCAGCCGGTTGCCGGCCGGTCGTCCGGTGATTTCCCACGCGGGCGCGGCCCGCACGTACGCGACGCACAGCAGGTCCTGCTCGTGCGCGCGCCAGTGTTCGATCGCGATGATGTCGCCGGCGACGACGTCGGCCAGTTCGGCCGCCGTCAGCGCGGTGCGGCCGAGCTCGAACGCGAGCGGGACCGGCAGGTTCGCGTAGAGGGCCGCCGCATCGGGCCGCGCGGCCGGCGCGGACGCGAAGAACACGGCGAGCGCGTCCGGCGCGTCGAACAGCAGGGCGCCGTGGCAGCGCCACGCGCCGTCCGCGCGACGCAGCTCGAAGCGCAGCGCGGCCGGCGACGCGGCCCACGCAGGCGCCGGCTCGGCGGGCGGCAGCAGTTCGACGCGCTGGCGCGTGGCGGCCTGCAGCGTCGCCGCGAGCGGCGCGCCGAGATCGGCAAGCAGCGCCGCGCGGATCACGGCCGGGACGGCCGGATCGGCGGCGTCGCCGAGCCATTCGGTTTCGGCGAGCGGGTCGAGCCACAACGTGCCGGTGGCGGGGCCGACGACGAACCGGTAGGCGTGCGCGTCGGCCGCCGGCTCCGCGTCGACGCGCCAGCGCACCGCGTACGCGTGTTCGCCGAGCGCGATCGGCACGGCGGCCGTCGCGCCGTAGGCATGCGACAGCCCGCGTGCGGTCGCGGCCGACACGCGCGGCAGCGCGGGCGACGCGTCGAGCGCCAGCACCGCGGCGGGCGGCGTCGCGCGCGTCGTGGCAGCGGACGGCGCGGCGCGGTCCGCGGCGTCGTCGGCATTCGTCAGGAACAGCGCAGGCACGGCGGGATCGGAGCGAATTCGGCGTGAGTTCGACGGGTTGTTGTGGCCGGTGGCGCAGGTCGCGCGCGGCTGCTGCGTCGATTGTAGGGAGGCGGCCGTGTGCGTGCGGCGCCGGAATCCGTAGTCGTGCGCATCGTGTCGTCGCGCGGCGGGTGCGGATTTACGAGGCGCCATGACCGGCGCTTTGCGCGACGGTTGGAAGGCGATCGCCGCCTTAAGGCGGCGACCGTGTCGCGACGGGAACCTATCGCAGGGCAGGCGAGCCGTGCGATGCGCGTTGCATCGCGTCGTGTCGCTGCGGGGAGCGGCGGCCGGCACGCCGCATCGCGCGGCGCGCCGGCCGATCGTTACAGATAGTCGGCCGAGATTGCCGCTTGCGGCGCGGTGCGCACGAGCGGCGCCGCGTCGTGGCGCTCCACGTGCGTCATCGCCGCGCCGAACAGCACGAGGCGATAGCCGACCGCGTAGATCGGGATGATCCGCAGGTTCTTGTCGTGATCGAGCTGCAGCTTCGAGCGGATCCGCGAGATGTGCGTGTCGAGCGTGCGCGACGACACCGCGAGTTCGCGGCCCCACACGGCCTCCTGGATCGCCTGCCGCGGCACGATCTTGTTCATGTTGTCGAGCAGGAATTCGACGACGTCGAATTCGCGCGGCGTGACGTCGACGGGTTTCTCGTCGATCTCGATGGTGCGCCGCACAAAGTTGATTTTTATGTTGTCGATGTACAGGTATTTGCAATCCATGATGGCCCTCGCTGTCCGTAAAGGATTGTTGGCAAGCTGTTTACTGCAACTTCCGGGCCAGACGGATCGACGGTGACGTGGGCTCATGAGCGAATCGCGCGCGGGCGTTGAATTCAAACGCACTTTCGGTACTTTGCAGGCGCGAGGCGGTACGCGGGCGGCGGCAATCTTGAAGGATTGTTACGTAGCGCGGGCGCGCAAACGTTACGCACGTTACGGCGCACGTAACGTAGCGGGCGCGGAAGGGGGAGCGGAGCGGGCGCCGGGCGAGCGTTGCTGCGGGTGCGATGGGTCGCGAGGCGCCAGTTGGCGTGATCGGGCGTTCATGTTCATCGTGTATCGCAGCGGATGGCTACGGAGGGCAACGAACGGCGCGGCAGCGGGAGGCGATGGGGCAGCGTGAGGCGATGAGCAGCGGGAGGCGGATGGGGACAGCGGCAGGCGGCGGGGCGCAACGGGCCGAGGCCAGTTGCGCCAGCGTGACAGCGGGGCGCCGAGACGCCGAGACGGCGGAAAGGCGGAAAGGCGGACAGGCGGAAAGGCAGCGAAGGCAGCGAATGCGACGAGGCCAGCCGCCGCGCCGGCCGCCGCGCAGTGTGCGCGGCCGACCGGCGCAAGCGATCAAGCGATCAAGCGCTCGCGTTCGTGCCCGAATCGAACGGCAGCACGTAGTGTCGCTTGCCGGTGGCCGCGAAGATCGCATTCGCGACCGCCGGCCCGATCGGCGCGACGCCCGGCTCGCCGACGCCGGTCGGCGCTTCGGCGGACGGCACGATATGCACCTCGACCTTCGGCATCTCGGCCATCCGCAGCACCTGATAGCCGTCGAAGTTGCGCTGCTCGACGCGCCCGTCCTTCAGCGTGATCGCGCTGTGCATCGCCGCGCCGAGCCCGAAGCCGATACCGCCTTCCATCTGCGCGGCGACGATGTCGGGATTGATCGCGATCCCGCAATCGACGGCGCAGACCACGCGCTCGACCTTCACCTTGCCGTCCGCATCGACCGATACCTCGGCGACCTGCGCGACATAGCTCTTGAACGCCTCGGCCACCGCGATCCCGCGTCCGCGACCTTTCGGCAGCGGCTTCGCCGGATCCCAGCCGGCCTTCTGCGCGGCCAGTTCGAGCACCGCCCGCATGCGCGGTTCCTTGGCCAGCAGGTCGCGGCGGAACAGGTACGGATCCTTGCCGGCCGCGTGCGCGGCTTCGTCGATGAACGCCTCGACCGCGTAGGCGGTGTGCGAGCTGCCGACCACGCGCCACCAGAGCACGGGCAGGCCGACCTTGGTGGTCGTCAGTTCGACCGACACGTTCGGCACCGCGTACGGCAGGTTCGCCGCGCCCTCGACCGACGTCGCGTCGATGCCGTTCTTGACCATGAAGGCCTCGAACGGCGTGCCGGCGAGGATCGACTGGCCGACGATCCGGTGACGCCATCCCACCAGCCGGCCGTCGGCGGTCAGGCCCGCGTCGAGCTTGTGGAAGTACATCGGACGATAGAAGCCGCCCTGGATGTCGTCCTCGCGCGTCCACTGCAGCTTGACCGGCTTGCCGTCCGCGCCGAGCGCCTTCGCGATCGACACGGCCTCGACGACGTAGTCCGACCACGCATTCGCGCGCCGGCCGAAACTGCCGCCCGCGTAGAGCGTATGGATCTGCACCTGCTCGGGCTTGAGGCCCGCGACCTTGGCCGCATTGCCCTGGTCGACCGTCTGGAACTGGTCGCCGGCCCAGATCTCGCAGCTGTCCCTGGTCAGCTTGACGACCGCGTCGAGCGGCTCCATCGGCGCATGCGCGAGGTACGGAAACTCGTAGCTCGCGCTGATCTTGCGCGCGGCGCCCGCGATCGCCGCGTCGGCATCGCCGTCCTTGCGCGCCGATGCGCCCGGCTTGGCGGCCAGCTGCCGGTATTCGCGCATGATCTCGTCCGAGCCGCGCTTTTCGGCGTGCGTTTCGTCCCATTCGACCTTCAGCGCGTCGCGGCCTTGTTTCGCGGCCCAGAAGCCGGTTCCGACGACCGCGATGCCGGCCGGCACCTGCACGACCGACACCACGCCCGGCACGGCCTTCGCGGCCGTCGCGTCGAACGACTTCACGGTCGCGCCGAAGCGCGGCGGACGCTGCAGCAGCGCGACGCGCATGCCGGGGAACGTCGTGTCGAGCGTGAACTGCGCGGTGCCGTTCGATTTCGCCGATGCGTCGACGCGCGGAATGCGATGGCCGATCAGCTTGAAGTCGGCCGGCTGCTTCAGCACGACCTTGTCCGGTACCGGCAGCTTCGATGCGTCGGCGACGAGCGTGCCGTAGGCGGCCGTCTTGCCGCTTTTCGCGTGCGTGACGACGCCGTTGGCGGTCGTCAGTTCGCTTGCCGGCACGTTCCAGCGCGCGGCGGCCGCCGACACGAGCATCGCGCGCGCCTTGCCGCCGGCTTCGCGCAGCTGCTGCCACGAGTTCGACATCGCCGAGCTGCCGCCCGTGCCCTGCATCGTGCCGAAGGCGAGGTTCGCATAGTGCTTCGCGTCGGCCGGCGCGCTTTCGACGCGCACGCTCGACCAGTCGGCGTCGAGCTCCTCGGCGACGATCGTCGCGATGCCCGTATAGGCGCCCTGGCCGAGTTCGACGTGCTTCGCGATCACCGTCACCGCACCGTCGGGCGTGATCCGCAGGAACGCGTTCGGCGCGAATGCGCCGGCATCGGGCGCGGTCGTCGCGGCGAGCGCGCGGCGGCCGAGGCCGGCCCATTCGAAGCCGATCGTCAGGCTGACCGCGGCCGCGGCGCCCGCGGCTTTCAGGAACGTGCGGCGCGACGGGCGCACCGAATCGCGCGTATCGAGTTCGATCGTCATGGTCACGCTCCCAGCGTCGCGGCCGCGTCGTGGATCGCCGCGCGGATCCGCGCATAGGTCGCACAGCGGCACAGGTTGCCGTTCATCGCCGCATCGATGTCGGCGTCGGTCGGTTTCGGGTTCTGCTCGAGCAGCGCGGTGGCGGACATGATCTGCCCGGACTGACAGTAGCCGCATTGCGGCACCTGCAGCTTCACCCAGGCGGCCTGCACGGCCTGCGCGGGCTTGCTCTGCAGGCCTTCGATCGTCGTCACGTGCTTGCCGGCGATGCCGGCGAGCGGCAGCACGCACGAGCGCACGGGCTGGCCTTCGAGGTGGATCGTGCACGCGCCGCACTGCGCCATCCCGCAGCCGAATTTCGTGCCGGTCAGCCCCGCGTGCTCGCGGATCGCCCAGAGGACGGGCATCGACGGATCGGCATCGAGCGTCACGCTCTTGCCGTTCAGGACAAACGTAGTGGCCATGGGGGTGTCTCCGTGGGGAAAACCCGGCGCCGGGCCGGGATAGCCGGCAGTGTGCGGGAGCCTCCGCCGTTTTCGTCTACCCAATCCTGCAAATTTCTTGAACAATCCTGCAAATCCCGCGCGCGGCGGCGGACCTTTCGCTATGCTCGCGCGACAGGGAAACCGATTCGAGGATCTCGTGATGGACATGACCGACATCGCCGCGTCGCGCGCGGCCGGGCAGCGCGAACTGGCGTCGCTGATCGGCCGCTTCGCGCCGGTGGACGGCTCGCACGCGACCGCGGTGCCGGGCCTGATGCTGCACAAGCACGTGCGGCCCGTCGATCTCGGCTGCGCCGTGTCGCGCGCGGCGCTCGTGATTGCCGCGCAGGGCGCGAAGCGCGTGATCGTGGGCGGCCACGCGTACGAATACGATGCACAAAACTGCCTGATTACGTCGATCGACTTGCCGATCCTGTCGCGCGTGACGCGCGCGTCGGCCGACGCGCCATACCTCTGCCTGTCGCTGACGCTCGATCCGCAGCGGATCGTCGAGCTCGCGGCCGAGATGCGGCTACCGGAGCCGGAGTCCGGCCCGGAGGGCGAGGGCATCGCGCTCGCCGAGCTGACGCCGCCGCTGCTCGATGCCGCGCTGCGCCTCGTGCGGCTGCTCGACACGCCGGCCGACATCCCGGTGCTCGCGCCGCTGATCGAGAAGGAGATGCTGTACCGGCTGCTGACGAGCGCGCAGGGCACGCGGCTGCGGCACATGGCCGTCGCCGGCAGCCAGACGCACCGGATCGCGCGCGCGATCGAATGGATCCGTGCGCACTTCGCGGAGCCGATGCGCGTCGAGACGCTCGCGAACGCGGTCAACATGAGCGTGTCGTCGCTGCATCATCATTTCAAGCACGTGACGACGCTGAGCCCGCTGCAGTACCAGAAGCAGCTGCGGCTGCACGAGGCGCGCCGGCTGCTGCTGCAGCAGGGCGGCGACGTCGGCTCGGTCGCCGCGAGCGTCGGCTACGAGAGCGCGTCGCAGTTCAGCCGCGAGTACAGCCGGCTGTTCGGCGCGCCGCCGATGCGCGACGTTGCGCACTTGCGGCGGCGCGAGCTGCTTGGCTGAGGAAACGGGCGGCCGCACCTCGCCGGCCGCACCTCGCCGGCCGCACCTTGCCGGCCGCACCTCGCACCTACTTCGCGACGACTTCCGCCTGCAGGAACGACGGCGCGATCCGCCAGTCCGGCACGTAGCGGGCGGGCCAGGCACCCGGCGTGTCGACCGCATTGAAATACACCACGGCCTTCAGCAGCGGATAGCGCCACAGCGAGCGCTGGAATTCGTCGAGCGCGTCGCGCTTGCGCGCGTCCGAGCCGTCGACACCGAGTTCGGTGACCATCACCGGCAGCCCGTAGTCGGCGACGCGCGCGTACTTGGTCCGCAGGATGTTTTCGGCCGACGCGCGGCCGCCCGCCGGCCACACCGCGCAACGCGGACAGTCGAACACCGACAGGCCGACCGCATCGGCGTAGCCGGGGCCGGGGAAATAGTCGTCGAGGTTGCGGTTGCCGGCCGGCGACCACACGAAGCGCAGCCGGTCGGTCATCGCGCGGCACGCATCGACGACGCGCCGGTACGCGTCGATATAGCCGGACGCGTCGCCGCTCGCCCACGGATAGCGGCCGGTGTCGGTTTCCATCTCGTGGCCCCAGCGCACGAACACCGGCGCGTGCAGCGCGGCGAGTGCCGAGCAGGTCGCCGCGATGCGCGCGTCGTAACGGCCGTGCGCGATGTCGTCGAGCAGCGCGCCCGTGCGGCTGCCGGGCAGCGCCCACGGTTCGACGGTCACCATCAGCGCGCGGTGGCGCGCGTGCGCGGTGCGATACGCGTCGTCGATCTGCGTGTCGAGGTCGGGCGCGTTCCACGACACGAACACATGATCGAATGCGAGGTTCGCGTCGGACGCGAACACGCGGTCCGGGTCGTAGACGCCGAGTGCGGGCTGCTTGACCGGCTGCCCCGGCGCCGGCGCGAGCACGGCGGGCAGGCCCGAGCGCCACGTGACGGCCTGCCAGCCCTTCGGCGCGCGCAGCGCGATGCCGGCGACCAGCATCGCGAGCGCGAACACGAACAGCGCGTTGCGCACCGGCAGGCGGCTGAAGAACATCTGCGCGGGCGCCGACGCGGCGCGCCCCTGTTCCTTGCCGTGATTGACGGCGACCACGGCCGCGATCACGAAGTACAGGATGCTCGTCAGCGTCGAAAACAGATAGAAGCCGCCGGCGTTGTGCGGATTCTCGATCGCGACGACGGGCGCACTGCAGAACAGCGAGATCAGCAGATACGGCGCGACGACGCGCAGCGGCGCGTCCTGCTCGATCGCGCCGCCCTTCGGCGTGACCTTGAAGGCGAATTCCTTGCCGCGGATGCAGTCGACGATCGCCGACAGGCAGCCGAGCACGACCCACGGCCAGCGCGCGAACACGAACGACAGGCCTTCCCACGACAGCAGCTTCGTGTTCAGAGGCCGACACGACTGCGTCGCATGCGTGGACCAGGTGACGACGCAGAGGATCAGCACGCTGAGCGGCACCGCATAGGCGAGATACGTGATGTAGTCGACGTGCGCCCACACGCGCCCCGTGAGCAGCGCGGCGACCGGGATCGCGACGCCGCCCGCCATCGCGAGCGCACACAGCGGGTACCACAGCTGGCAGAACAGGAACTGCGCCTTCAGTTTCAGCGGCAGCCCGCCGAAATAGCGGCGCGTGTAGCGCAGCATGATGATCATCACGCTCTTCGACCACTGGAATTCCTGCGTGGCGAGATCGGCGAACGTACGCGGCCCTTCGCCGTTCGCGATCGCGTTCAGTGCGTGCATGCCGCGCCAGCCGTGCGCGTTGAAGATCATCGTCGTCGAATGATCTTCGGCGAGTTCGGGGCCGAGGCCGCCGATCTCGCGCAGCGCGCGGCAGCGCACCGCGTAGTGCGAGCCGATGCAGAGCGGCGCGAGACCGCCCGCATAGCCGGCCTGCATCGTGCCGTGCAGCGGGCCCTCGACGTTCACGCGCCCGCGCGCGCTCCAGCTCAGCGCGGCATTGCTGTCGCAGATGCTCGGCGCGGACACGTAGCCGACCGCCGGATCGACGAACGGACGCAGCATCTCCTCGAGATACGTGCGCGTCGGCACATGATCGGCGTCGAGCTGCGACACGAAATCGTAGTTGTCGTAGCCGTACGTGTCGTAGAAGTACGCGAGGTTGCCTTCCTTGCATTTCGTGCGGCGCGGCCAGCTCGCGCGGTGATAGTCGGCGACGCCGCGCCGCGTCGACACGCGCACGCCGCGCAGGCGACACCATTCGAGCGTGGCCGGAGTCGGATCCTCGTCGGCGAGCCAGGTGTCGTGCGGGTAGGTCTGATCGAGCATCGCGAGCAGCGTCGTGCGCACGACCTCGAACGGCTCGGACGGCGCCTTCGTGACGACCATCGCGACGCGCCAGCCGCGCGGCACGTCGAGCGCCGGGTTCGGCACGACCGCGGAGCGGATGATGAAGATGAAGTAGCCGGGAATGAAGGTGGTCCAGAACAGGATGAAGCAGTTGACGCCGAAGCGGAACGCATCGACGTAATGCTCGTCGCGCAGCCACCAGCGCCAGAAGATCGCGAGCGCGGCGACCCAGCACAGTGCGAGCAGATGAAAGATCGTGCGCGTGCCGCTGTCCATCAGCGGCACCACGAGCGGCACATCGGTTTCGGCGCTTTCGGTGCGGCCGGCTTCGGCGTCGGACGCCTCCGACGCCGCGCCGCCGGCGAGCGACGCAACGAGCTTCTCCATGGTGTTCCCCCCAACGGTCTCGCGTACGCGAGTTAGTTCGAGTCGATCATCAGCTTTGAAGCAGGCTGCGGCGCAGCCGTCGTATCGTCGGCGACCGGCACGCGGCCGCGCGCGGCGTCGGCCGGCGTGCGTGCGCTGCACGAGCGGCCGACGCGCTCGTAGCGGCGAAAGCCGCAGTCGACCGCGCGCCGTTCGTCGAACAGGTTGCGCATGTCGAGCATCACCGGGTCCGACATGTGGTCGGCGAGATCCGCGAGATCGAGCGTCTCGAAGGCTTTCCACTCGGTCATCACGACGACGGCGTCGGCGCTGCGCACCGCGTCGACCGCCGAGCTTTCCATGAACACCTGCGGCAGCAGCCGCGACGCCTCGTGCGGCCGCGCGGGATCGTAGGCGCGGATATGCGCGCCCGCGCCGACGAGCAGCTGGATCACGTCGATGCTCGGGCTTTCGCGCACGTCGTCCGTCTGCCCCTTGAACGTGAGGCCGAGCACCGCGATGCGCTTGCCCTTGATCGAGCCGCCGCACGCGTTTTCGATCCGCTGGAGGATCTGCGCCTTGCGCAGCGCGTTCGATTCGATCGCCGCGCTGACGATGCGCAGCGGCACCGCGTGTTCGGATGCGGTCGCCTTCAGCGCGCGCGTGTCCTTCGGAAAGCACGAGCCGCCCCAACCGGGCCCCGCCTTCAGGAATGCCGCGCCGATCCGCCGGTCGAGGCCCATTCCGTTCGCGACGAGCTCGACGTCGGCGCCGACCGCTTCGCAGAGGTCCGAAATCTCGTTGATGTAGCTGATCTTCACCGCGAGAAACGCATTGGCCGCGTACTTGACGAGTTCGGCCGTCTCGATCTCGGTCGCGAGCACGAGATGGCCGGCCGCGGCGAGCGGGGCATAGATCGCGTTCATGATCTCGATCGCGCGCGGATGCTCGGCGCCGAACACGACGCGATCCGGATGCATGAAGTCGTCGATCGCCGACCCTTCGCGCAGGAACTCGGGGTTCGACGCAATCGCGGTGTCGATCCCGGGCGGCGCATGACGCTCGACGATGTCCTGCACGCGCCGGTTCGTGCCGACCGGCACCGTCGACTTCGTGACGACGACCGTGAAGCCGTTCAGGTTCGATGCGATGTCGCGCGCGGCGGCTTCGACGTACTGCAGGTCCGCGCGATCGGTGCCCGGCAGCGTAGGCGTGCCGACCGCGATGAACACCGCGTCGCGGTCGCGCACGCTCGCGGCGAGATCGCTGCTGAAACGCAGCGTCCCGCGTCCGACGTTGCGCGCGACGAAGGCGTCGAGGCCCGGCTCGTAGATCGGCATGCAGCCTTGATTCAGCGCGTCGATCTTGCCGCGATTGTTGTCGATGCAGACGACGTCGTGTCCGAGCTCCGCCAGACACGCGCCGCTGACGAGCCCGACATAGCCGGTGCCGACGATGGCGATCCGCACATTCATGGTTATCCCCGTGGTTGGTTGAACGACGCCTGGTGTTACTTGTTCGACACGAGCGGCAGGTCCTGACGGAACCACCGCGCCGCATGCTCGACCATCGGCTCGATCCCGGCGAAGCGCGGGCGCCAGCCGAGCACGAGCGCGGCTTTCGTTGCGTCCGCATACAGGGCCGGCGGATCGCCGGGGCGGCGCGCGGCCATGACGGTCGGCACGCGCGATCCGGTCACCGTTTCGACTGCGCGTACGAGCTCGAGCACCGACGTGCCCGTGCCCGTACCGAGATTCAGCGCGACGCTGTTGCCACCGCGGCACAGATACGCGGTGGCCTTGACGTGCGCATCGGCGAGATCGCTCACGTGTACGTAGTCGCGCACGGCCGAGCCGTCGGGTGTCGGATAGTCGGTGCCCATCACCGTGAACGGGCGGCCGGTGCCGAGCGCCGCACGGATCGCGAGCGGCAGCGCATGCGTTTCGGGTTCGTGGTTTTCGCCGAGCAGGCCGTCCGGGTCCGCGCCGGCTGCATTGAAGTAGCGCAGCGCGACCCACTTCATGCCGTAGGCGCGCTCGAAGTCGGCCGCCATCCGCTCCATCGCGTACTTCGTGAAGCCGTACGGGTTGATCGGATGCTGCGGCGTGTGTTCGCAGATCGGCAGCGCATCGGGAATCCCGTAGGTCGCGCACGACGACGACAGCACGATCCGGCCGACGCCGGCCGCCCGCATCGCGTTCAGCAGCGTGCAGGTGCCCGTTACGTTCGTCGCGTAGTAGCGATCGGGCGCGAGCACCGACTCGCCGACGTACGCGAGCGCCGCGAAATGAATCACGATGTCGGGCCGATGCGCGGCGAGCGCGCGGCCGAGTGCGTCGCGGTCGAGGATGTCGCCGACGACGAGCGGCCCCCAGCGCACCGCGTCGCGATGGCCCGTCGACAGATCGTCGTACGCGACCGGCGTATGCCCGGCCTCCGCGAGCGCCTTGCACGTATGGCTGCCGATATAGCCGGCGCCGCCTGTGACGAACACTTTCATGCGGTCGCTCCGGTCATCTGCAGCATCGGCGCGATCCACAGTTCGCGGGCGAAGTAGTCGACGGTGCGGCGCAACCCTTCGTCGAGATCGACGCACGGCCGCCAGCCGAGCTCGGTCGCGGCGACCGAGATGTCGGGGCGACGCTGATGCGGGTCGTCGATCGGCAGCGGGCGGAACACGATCTCGGATGGCGAGCCGGTCAGCGCGAGGACCTTCTGCGCGAGCTCGATCATCGTGAATTCGACCGGATTGCCGATGTTGACCGGCATCCCGACGTTGCGCTCGGCGCCCATCAGGCAGAAGAAGCCGTCGATCAGATCGCTGACGAAACAGAACGAGCGCGTCTGCAGGCCGTCGCCGTAGATCTCGAGCGGCTCGCCGTTCAATGCGCCGACGATGAAGTTCGACACGACGCGGCCGTCGCGCGGCGACATTCGCGGCCCGTACGTATTGAAGATGCGTGCGACGCGCACGTCCACGCCGTACGTGCGGTAGTAGTCGTAGCAGAGCGCCTCGGCGGCGCGCTTGCCTTCGTCGTAGCACGCGCGCGGGCCGATCGTGTTGACGTTGCCGCGATACGTTTCCATCTGCGGATGCACGCTCGGGTCGCCGTAGATCTCGCTCGTCGAGGCCTGGAATACGCGCGCGCCGGTCTTGCGGGCGAGCGCGAGACAGTGGTTCATCCCGAGCACGTTCGTCATCATCGTGTGGACCGGATCGTGCTGATATGTCGGCGGCGATGCCGCGCAGGCGAGATTCCAGATCTCGTCGACCTGCAGCTGCGGCAGGCCGAGCGTGACGTCGGCTTTGAGGAACTCGAAACGACCCGACGCCTTCAGGTCGGCGACGTTCAGCTTGCGTCCCGTCAGCAGACTGTCGACGCAGACGACGTGCGCGCCCTCGACGACGAGGCGCTCGCATACATAGCTGCCGAGAAATCCGGCGCCGCCCGTCACGAGCACGCGCTGGCCGACGCGCGTCTCGATCGCTACCCGGTCATTCATGGTCTTCTCCTTCGTCGCACATCGCCGGGAGCCGGACAGCGAGCGCTGCGGCGCACGCGCGCACGATGCCTGCGTCGCCGCAGGGACGCCGTGCCGGCACGTGCCGTTGCTGCTCCGCTGATGTCGACGAAGCGCCATGAACGGCGCTTCGATTGCGCAGACTTCCCCGTTGATGCTGGGCCGACGCACGCGTCGCCCGTTCGCTGATGGTCTTCATTGCCGCTTCCCCGACGTGGCTTATGAGCGGGCGGCTGCCGCCCGTTTTTCAGGTCGTGCAGGCCGCCTGCCTGAACCGGACATGAGGCAAGCCGCATGCCAACCGCGATGCGGCTGCGGTCCGGCCGTCGCCGTGCCTGCGCCGACGTGTCGTTGCGCGCGCAGCGGGCGGCGCGGCACGCGCGCTTGTTTCATGCGTGTATCGTGGGGACAGGATGGGCGTGCGGCGCGATGCGCGCATTCGGGCGAACCGGCACCATTCGGCATGCGCCGCGCCAAGGCGCGCAGCACGACATGCGACGCCACGCGTGCCGAATGCGGATGTTTCAAAGTTGAGATTCGAACCGCGCTGGAGCACGGAAAGTGTTCATTGGATGCAACGCGGGATCTGCGATTCGAGATCGACGATGCATCATCGATCGATACGGAAAGTCGCCCACGCGACGATTCGATCCGAATTGATCTACGTCAATTCATTGGAGTCGCCGTTATGTGGGAAAGCGCGCTGATCGATGTGCGAATTTCGGTTTTGCGCCGATTTGTTTCGATCGATTTTCTCGATTCGACCGCGCCGTGTTTTCACGAATGAATCAAATGCGCGCGGCGTGGCGCGATGTGCGTGCGTCGTTCGCACGCCGAGGCCGGCGACGCGGCGGTTTTCGGTCCGGCCGTCCGCCTCCGGCTTTCATTCGTGTGCACGCAAGCGCGACGTCGTGCGCGCGCGGCGACCGATTGGCTTGCCGCGCGCGGCGTACCGCGCGAGCGACGCAGGCGTGCGCATCTCAAGTTTGAAACACTTGTTCCGACGACGGCGTGCGCGCGTCGCGCCAGCCGATTTCTCAGCCTTTTCCCGCCATTGCTTCGCCGCGCTTGACGATCGCCGGCGGCGCGCGGCCGTTATTGCGATACATTCCTGAAACAAAAAGCGCCATTCCCGACGGCGCGCCCGCGCGTTGCGGCGAGAGGCCGCGCGCAGCGTCCGATGGCACAACGCATGGCACGCGGTTTGCGGTATGGGACGCACCGGCGAGCGGTCGACGCGACGCGACAAAGATGTGGGGCGACCAACTCGTCAATAAGCCAGTCGGGGAAACGGCGATGAAGACCAACAGCAGTAGCTTGATCCGCGCGATTCACGCGCAACAGTGGGGAAGTCGAAAGAATCGGGGTATTGCTCGCGACGCGGTGCCAGCTTCGCGGGTCTCTGCTCGCCGATTCGACGGCATCCGCGTGCTCCGGCTCCTGGAGGGCTTGCCGTTCGCGGCGGCGCTCGAGCGCATCCGGTGTCGCGCTCCATTCCGCTCGCTCCGCAGCGCCGGCCCGTTCATTCCGAACGGCCCGATACCGTTCCGTGTTCGACCGTGCCGCGCGATACCAAGCGCGCCGCCCGCATGCCGGCGTCGGCCCGACTAGGCCGCGTACCGTCGCACGCTTTTCCGGAACCCGTTCCGTCGATCGCTCAGGGAGAAACCATGCCGCCTGATCGCAATGGAGGACCGCGCGCGCCCGGCTGAACAGCGCGTTCCGGCACGGCCGGATTTCATCGTACCGATTCTGTTTCGCCCGTTTTCGATTCGTATCGCACTGTCGTATTCAGGCAGTCGCCCGGACGATATTCGAAAAAGGCGGAATGGGGCAGTGCGCGCGATTAAAGGCGGTATGAATCAAGGTGTTTTCGAATTGGTTTTAATGTTCAGCAAACTAATCGAAAACACCTAACAACAATATTTGGACAACTGAACAACGTGAAACTACACTTCGGCTGACCAAAAATAGATAAGCAAATCGATTTAAAGGAATGTGAATACGGTTAATTAAAAAGTAATCCTGTTCGAAGGGATTGCTTGAAGCAGGGACGGTTGTCGGCGTGCGACCTTCCCTGCCTGTTCCGTCCACGCCGTTATGGAGTCGACCATGAAGAAGCTTCTGATTGCAGCAGCAGTTCTGGCGGTTTCGGGTGCAGCGTTCGCAGGTGGCGGCACGGTTTCGAGCAGCAGCTCGTCGAGCGTCGGCGGCACGTCGGCCGGCGTCGTCGGGTTCGGCCACTTCACCGCGACCGATTCGGGCTCGGCGCTCGGCGCAGCCGGCGCAACCGCCGGCTATGGCGGCAGCAGCTCGATCTCGTACACGAACCATACGAATACGTCGACGGTCGGCGGCTACGGCTTCGGCGGCGCACAGGCCGGCGGCCAAAGCGGCGCGAATGCTGGCTCGATCGGCTGGACGACGTTCCACCACTAAGTCGCGGCGCGTAGCGTTCGTCATTGGCTGGTGGCAGCGAGTGCCGGTTTCGCCCGATGCGGGCGGGGCCGGCCCGCTACCGCCAAACTTCCTCACAGCAAGGAATTGCTATGAAAGCCAACGTCATTTTAGCGACAGCGCTCACCGCCATTTCATCGGTCGTATGGGCGGCCGGTTCGACGACCAATCAGACACAGTCTGTCGCGGCGGGCGTGTCCGGATCGGTACTGGTCGGCTCCGGCAGCTATACGAGCAACTCGAATTCGGTAGCGGGCGCGAACGCAGGAAGCACCGTGACACCCGCCGGTTCCGCCGGCACGGCATCCGCCTTTCACAACTCGACCTCGACGGCCAGCGGTTCGGGCACGAACGGGGGCGCGTTTGCGGCAGGCGGCGGTATCGGTGCCGCAGGCTCGTACGGCGGAAACAGCAGCACGAATGTGAACGCGAATGCATTGTCGGGAGGGGTGACCGCCACGATCGTTCTCGGCGCAAACCACTACACGGCAACGGGGGCGAACGATCAGGGCAACGCGAACGGGTGGGCGGGGGCCGTTTCCGGTCCCGGCGGCTCGGGCACGATCGCGGGCTCGAATCACTTCAACTCGTCGACCGTGTGGAGTACCGGCCCGGCCGGCTCGCCGTCCGCCTCGGGCGGCAGTCAGGCAGGTTCAGGCGCGAACGCAGGCAGTCATTAGCAGGAGATGTGGGGGGACCAGTTTCGCAGTGACGCTGGTCTCTTTTCCCGCATTGTTGTCACGTTAGGTAAGGAGTTGGCATGAAGCACAAACTGATTGCCGCCGCTCTGATGCTCGCGTCTTTGACGGCGTATGGCGCTGACCGTGCTGCCGAGGACGTGCAATCGAATATGCAGACGTCAAACGACCTTGCCCAGACAACCAAACCGTCAGAACAACAAACGCTTTCGGCGGGCGGTGCCATCGGCGGACCGAATCCCCAGCAGTGGCAGGGGATGGCGGACGGCTCGTGGTCCCAGCTCGGCAGCGGCTGGAAACAGTTCGGGGAAGCGGGAAAAGCTGAAGTCATTCAGGGGAATTAGCACGGTTGCCTGGGTGGGAGGTCAATCCTCGTCCGGAGAGTGAAATGAACAGCAACAAGATCAAGGTGGCATGTGCGGCGTTGTTCGCGATGACCACGATCGGTACCCACGCGCAAACGGCCGACTCGAACTCGGGTTCGCAGTCGTCGAGCACGGCAACGGCAGTCAGCCTGGGTGGCGGCTCGAGCATCAGCACGAACAACAACACGAACAACAACACGACCACGTCGACTTCGCGCGGCGGCAATGCCACCAGCACGAGCGGGGTTCGGGGCAGCGGCAATTCGAACGTGCAGGTGAACGTGACGATGCCGTCCGCGGCGAGCGGCGGCCTGAATCAGCCGCAGGGCGTCAATACGCTCGCGTCGGCCGGCGCACCGGGCACGAGTCCGTACAACACGCAGACGACCGAAAACGTCAATTATTCCGGCACGCAGACGATCAAGACCAACCCGGCGATCCAGGCACCGGGCCTCACGACCACGCTGTCCGACACCTGCATGGGTTCGGTGAGCGTCGGCGTGTCGTTCCCGGGATTCGGCGCGACGGGCGGCACGACGCTCGTCGACCAGGCCTGCGTGCGTCGTCTCGATGCGCGCGAATTCCGTGCGATGGGCCTGACCGACGTCGCACTCGCGCTGCTCTGCCAGAGCGATGCGAACCGGCGCGCGGTCGAAGCCACCGGCCATCTGTGCCCGGGCACGACCGCACCGCTCGCGCGCTCGAACGTCGCGCCGTCGGCGGAAGCGACCGTCGCCGACGACATCAAGTACCGCGATCCGCTCGTGCGCAGCCGCCTCGGCCTGCCGCCGCTCGACGCGGCCGTGCCGGCAGCGGCGGCGACGCGCCCGATCGCGACGAGCGCCGTGCAGAGTGCGCCGCTGTCGATGCCCGCGCCGGCACCCGCCGTCGCGAAGGCGGCGCAGGCCGCGGCGGCGATCCCGGCTGCCGTCGCACCGGCTGCGGCCGCGGTGCCGTCCGCTGCGCAATCGGCGGCGAGCGCAGTGCCGGCGGCCGCGGTCGTCGCCGCACCGGCCGTTGTCGAGAAGGCTGCGCCGGTTGCCGAGACGAAGGCGCCCGAGCCCGTGCCGGCCGCGACCGACAAGGCCGCGCAAGCGGCGGCCGCGCCGGCCGTCGACACGAAGGCGCCGGAAGCCGCGCAGGCTGCAGCCGACACGACGCCGGCCGCCGCAGTCGTTGCCGCACCGGCCGCGCAAGCCGCCGCACCGGCGGTCGATGCGAAGGCCGATGCCGCGGCGCAGCCGGCAGCCGAGCCGGCCGCCGCCCCGCAGGCGACCGCTGCCGCACCGGCGGAACCGATGCCGGAAGCCGCGCAGCAGCCTGCGGCCGCCGATACGCCGGTCGCCGCCGAACCGGCCACCGAACCGGCTGCCGTACCGGCGCCGCACGCCGCCGATGTCCCGGCGCTCGCCGAGCCGGCGAAGGACGCCGTGCCGGCCGCGATCGACCAGGCCGCTCCGGCGGCGCCGGCCGCGCCGATGCCGACGGTGGTGTCGACTAGCACGTCGTCGTGAACGGCGGCCCGGCCCCGTGCGACCGGTACGCCGGCCGCGCGGGACCGGGCGCGCGACACGACGATCGCTGCGGTTTGACGGGTGTTGGTCCCATCCCCGAGGTCAACACCTCTTTTTGCCTGACGAGGATGCAAGGAGGCCTCAATCATGAGGATCTTTTTGGTCGCTCTGCTGCTGTACAGCGTGCAGGCCGCCGCACAGGCGGTATTTCAGAACCCCGCGGTCTTCGTGATTCTCAGCGAACAGACGCTCGCGAATGCGGCCAGCGTGCAGCAGGCGCTGACGACGCTCGGCCGGCCCGACAACACGGCCTGCGTGCCGATGATGATGGTCGGCGATCCGCAGGTGGTGTACATGGTGCCCGAGGCCGGTCATGCGCCGTCGTGGCAATCGCCGTCGTACGAGCGCGGCGTGCCGTTCGACGCGCAGCGCGGGCCGGTACCGACGGGCAAGACGGTCGGCGCGATGCAGCATGCGCAGGACATGCAGACGCAGCCGTGGGAGGACAGCAGTGCGATCACGCAGAAGATCGCCGGCGACGCGAGCGTGACCGCGTCGAGCACGGTCAGCGAATGGCAGAGCAGCAAGCTGAACAGGATCGAAACCGCGCGCGCGTCGGAGGTGATCGTCAACGGCAAGACCTATCGCGCGTACCGCGACGATCTGAACCGTACCGCACCGCCCGTCGTCGAGCCGCAGATTTACACGCAGCGCGTGATCTTCTGCCGATAACGCCCCTTGATCCCGGCGCACGCCGGTATTGCGCGACGCGGCGGCGCGACAGCGCGCCGTACCGCACCGGCGCAGCCGATTCCGCCTTGCGGCGAGGCCACCGTGAACAACCGTTGCCCGATCAGTTTCTCCGCCTCGCAGCACAGCGAGCCGCTCGTGTGCCCGCCGTCGTTCGCGGCGCTCCGGCGCAACCGCGTGGTGCCGGCGCGGCCGCTCGTCTATTTGTCGCCGCGCCCCGACGCCGCGCTCGTCGACTGTCTCGCGTCGAACGGATGGGACGTGTGGCACGCGAAGACCGTTGCGGACGCACTCAATTACCTGCGCGGAAATCGGCTGTATGCGGGCATCGTCGATTTCGACGGATTCGCCGCGCTCGACGTCGCCGCGTTCGAGGCGGTGCTGCGCGATCCGCGCGTGGGCTGGGTCGCGCTGGCCGGCGACGAGCGGCTGAAGGACGTCGCGCTGTGCCGGCTGATTCGCCAGTGCTGCTTCGACTACGTGCGCAACGCGAGCGCGTATACGACGATCGGCTATCTCGTCGGCCATGCGTACGGCATGCTGAAGCTCGCGGAAGCCGCTCCGGACCGGCAGACCGACGCGCCGGGCGGCACGATGATCGGCGCATGCGACGCGATGCGCCGGCTGTTCGCGACGATCCGCAAGGTCGCGAACACCGATGCGGCGGTGTTCGTCGCCGGCGAGTCGGGCACCGGCAAGGAGCTGACGGCCGCCGCGATCCACCAGCAGTCGGCGCGCGCGCACGGGCCGTTCGTGCCCGTCAACTGCGCGGCGATTCCGCCGACGCTGCTGCAGGCCGAACTGTTCGGCTACGAGCGCGGCGCGTTTACGGGCGCGCATCAGCGCAAGATCGGCCGCATCGAGGCCGCGCACGGCGGCACGCTGTTTCTCGACGAGATCGGCGACATGCCGTTCGAGAGCCAGGCGAGCCTGCTGCGCTTTCTGCAGCAGGGGACGATCGAACGTCTCGGCGGCCATGCGTCGATTCCGGTCGACGTGCGGATCGTGTCGGCGACGCACGTCGATCTCGAAGCGGCGATGCAGGACGGGCGGTTCCGCGCGGACCTCTACTACCGGCTGTGCGTGATGCGGATCGACGAGCCGCCGCTGCGCGCGCGCGGCCGCGACATCATGCTGCTCGCCGAGCGCATGCTGCAGCGGTTTCGCGGCGACTGCGCGCACCGGATCCGCGGCTTCGCGCCGTGCGCGGTGGAGGCAATCTACAACTATGGGTGGCCCGGCAACGTGCGCGAGCTGATCAACCGGATCCGCTTCGCGATCGTGATGACGAACGGCTCGACGATCACGGCAGCCGATCTCGAGCTCGGCGCCTATACGTCGCAACGGCCGCCGACGCTGGCCGAAGCGCGCCGGCAGGCCGAGCGGCGCGCGATCGAGGAGACGCTGATGCGCCATCGCCACCAGCATGCGGACGTCGCCGCGGCGCTCGGCGTGTCGCGTGCGACGTTGTACCGGCTGATGACCGCGCACGGGCTGCACGCGTAACGCGCGCTTGCGCAGGGCGGCGCGCGCCGTGTCCAACGCGCCCAACGCGCCCAACGCGCCCAACGCGCCCGGCGCGCCCGGCGCGCGGCCGCCGTGCCGCGCGTCACGCCGGCCGCGCGTATCCCGATTCGACCCAGCGCGTCGCGCTTGCCTTGTTCAGCTGGAACGCGGCCGACACCTTCGCGTCGGCGAGCAGTTCGCCGTACGGATCGAACGCCTTCAGTTCCGCATACGGCTCGAGCTCGTCCGGCACGATGTCGAGCGTGACCGACACCTCGCTGTCGCCGGCCCAGACCGTCACCTGCTTGTGCAGCATCGCGCGCCGCTGCTGTTCGTGCCGCATCAGCACTTCGGTCGCCGTCTTCACGAGCGTGCGGAACGCGGCCGCGTCCATCGGCTTCGGATTCTTCTTGTCGCGGCCCATCGTCCACGGGCCGACGAGCGCAGGCTCGGCCTCGCCGTCCTTGATCATTTCGACGGCCCAGCCGTCGTCGTCTTCGTTCTTGATGATGCGGGCCGTCCAGCCGTTGTCGCGCCAGAGGCCGTCTTCGTGGATGCGGGTGTCGTCGGTGGGGAAATCGGAATCGGTCATGGGTCGGGCGGCATGAACGGGCGGTGCGGCGGGCGAGCGGCGCATGCGCCGTCGCGTGCCGCCGCTGCCCGGAATCGCAGAGCGTATGCAAAGGCCGCAATTTTACCCGCCGATCCGCCGGCTCGCCCGGCGAAGCGCGCGACGTCGGCCGTCCGGCCAATGCGCGCGATCGCAGTCCGAGCGTTTCGTCGCGGATTTCAAACTCGTATTACGTTTCGGCGCGCCGTTCGAGTGACTGTCCGATTCCGGATGCGGATACCGCTTCATAGAATGTCTTCAGGCTAAATATCGCCTGAACCGACATTCACCGGCAATCCGGCCGGCCGCGCGGTCGATCCGTCCGGCCGGCGAACCAGATGGAAAGGGCATGAGGAAATTCAGCGTTCGCACCGTTTTCGCATACGACTGGCCACTGGCGCTCGTCGGGATGGAGCATGTAGTGGCCGCCGGCTGCGCGATCGACCTGGTCGCCGCCTATCCGACGGCGGCCGAACTCGTCGCGGCGTTCGACACCGTCGACTGTCATGTGCTGCTCGTCGACTATTCGCTGCGCGGCGACGGGCGCATCGAAGGGCTCGCGCTGCTCGAACGGCTGACGCGCGTGCGGCCCGAGGTCGGGATCGTCGCGCTCGTGCGCAACGAGAGTCCGGTGATCCTGCGTTCGATTCTCGCGCACGGCGCGACGAGCGTCGTCAGCAAGGGCGACGACGTCGGGCACATCGTCACCGCGGTCCATTCCGCCTACAGCGGCGGGCGCTATCTGTCGCCGCTCGTGCGGCGCGCGCTCGACGCGAGCGGCAGCGAGCCCGCGCCGGCGAAGCTGTCGTCGCGCGAGGTCGAGGTGATCCGGCTCTATCTGAGCGGCATTCCGATCAAGGCGATCGCGCAGCGGCTGAACAAGGGCAAGCAGACGGTCAGCGCGCAGAAGATCAGCGCGATGAAGAAGCTCGGCGCGCATAACGACGTCGAGCTGATCCGCTATGCGGCTGGGCTCGGGCTCGGCGGCACGACGTTCGACGCCACCGTGCCGCGCGTGCGCGGCGCGGCGCGCGCCGACGATTGACGCCGGGCGCGGGCGCGTACACGGCGGTTCGCACGATGCGCGACGCGCGGAATCGGCCGGCACGCGGTCGTCGAGCTCGCCGTGACGATCGCGCGCCCGCGGCGCTGCTCCCCGATCAGGCCGGCAGCGCAAAACGCGTGACGGCGTCGCGCAGCGCTTCGGCCTGATCGCGCAGCGAGTGCGCGGCGGCCGCCGCCTGTTCGACGAGCGCCGCGTTCTGTTGCGTGACCTGGTCCATTTCGCCGACCGCGCGATTGACCTGCTCGATGCCCGCGCTCTGTTCGCGCGACGCGTGGCTGATCTCGTCGAGAATCTCGTTCACGCGGCGCACCGACTGCACGATCTCGGCCATCGTCTCGCCCGCGTGCGTGACGAGCGTCGCGCCTTGCTCGACCGTCTCGTTCGACGACACGATCAGCGACTTGATTTCCTTCGCGGCCGTCGCCGAGCGCTGCGCGAGCGAGCGCACTTCGGCGGCGACCACCGCGAACCCGCGTCCCTGTTCGCCGGCACGCGCGGCTTCGACCGCCGCGTTCAGCGCGAGGATGTTGGTCTGGAACGCGATGCCGTCGATCACGCCGATGATGTCGCCGATCTTGTGCGAGCGGTCGGTGATTTCGTTCATCGTGCGCACGACGTCGTCGACCACTGCACTGCCGCGCGTCGCAACCTGCGCGGCTTGATCCGCGAGCGACGCGGCCTGCGCGGCGCTTTCCGCGTTCTGCTTCACGTTGGCCGTCATCTGGTCCATGCTCGACGCGGTCTGCACGAGCGCGGCCGCCTGTTCCTCGGTGCGCTGCGACAGGTCCGTGTTGCCCGACGCGATTTCGCTCGCGCCGACGTTGATGTTCTCGGTGCCGGCGCGCACGCGCGACACCATGTCGATCAGCCCGCTTTGCATCGTATGCAGCGCGTGCAGCAGGCTGCCGCGATCGTCGCGCTTCACGTCGACGTGCGCGGTCAGATCGCCCTGCGCGATGCGGCGTGCGGTGTCGACCGCCACTTCGAGCTCGCCGCCGAGGTTCGCGCGCACGCTGCGCAGCACGAGCACCATCACCGTGGTCGCGATCGCGCCGAGCACGGCCGTCATCCCGAACCAGCGCCCGATACTCGCGAGCACGGCCGAGCGCACGTCGTCCATGTACATGCCGGTCACGAGATACCAGTCCCACGGCGCGAAACGCTGGACGGCGCTCGTCTTGTCCTGCGGCTTGTCGGCGCCCGGTTTCGGCCACAGGTATTCGACGAAGCCTTTGCCGCCGGCCGCATTGCCGACCTTCACGATCTCGACGAACAGGTGCTTGCCGTTCGGATCGGCGAAGTTCGACACGTCCTTGCCGTTCAGCTCGGTCTTGATCGGATGCATGACGATCACCGGCTTCGAATCGTTGATCGAAATGTAGCCGTCGCTGCCGTAGCGCATCGCGGCGATCGCTTCGAGCGCCTTCTGCTTCGCATCGGCTTCCGGCATCGCGTTCTGCTGCGACAGCTTGTAGTAGTGATCGGCAACGCTCGTCGCCTGCGCGACGAGCGACGCGAGCTGGTCGCGGCGGTCGTCGATCATCGAGGCGCGCGTCTGCCACGCGCCGATCCCGGCGATGACGAGCAGGCCGAGCCACAGAATGACGATCATCGAAGCCAGTTTCTGATTGAGGGTGAGAGTGCGCATGGTGGTTGAGTCGGTCGGTCGAACGGGGCGTGCCGCAACGGCGTGACGGGATGAGTCTTTTGACGGCGCGCGGCGGCGGCCGGCGTAGGCGGGAAATCCCTTAGAGCGACGGAAGCCGGCACCGGCGGTGCGGGCATCTATGCATATACATAAGGTGCGTCGCTATACTGTCGGGCGATGGCGTCGTGCGGGCGGCCCGGGCGGGCGGCGGCGCGGCGCCGAATGAAGCCGAAAGGAGGCAGCGATGCGAATTCTGGTGGTAGGGGCCGGCGCGGTCGGCGGATATTTCGGCGGCCGGCTCGCGGCGGCGGGGCGCGACGTGACGTTTCTCGTGCGCGACGGCCGCGCGGCCGCGCTCGCGCGCGACGGGCTCGTGATCCGCAGCCCGCGCGGCGACCTGACGCTGCGCGACGTGCAGACCGTGCGCGCAGGCGACAGCGCCGCGCCGTTCGATCTGGTGCTGCTCAGCTGCAAGGCGTACAGCCTCGACGATGCGATCGCGTCGTTCGCGCCGTTCGTCGGACCGTCGACGCTGATCCTGCCGATGCTCAACGGGATGCGTCATCTCGACGTGCTGCGCGAGCGGTTCGGCGCGGCGCGCGTGCTCGGCGGGCTGTGCGTGATCGCGGCGACGCTCGATCGCGAGCAGCACATCGTGCATCTGAACGATACGCACGGGCTGTCGTTCGGCGAGCCGGGCGGCGGCGATTCGCCGCGCATGCGGGCGCTGGCCGACGTGCTCGGCAACGCCGGCTTCGACGCGACGCTCAGCGACGACATCGTCGCGCGGATGTGGGACAAGTGGGTGTTCCTCGCGACGCTGGCCGCGAGCACGTCGCTGTTCCGCGGCTCGGTCGGCGACATCCTCTCGGCGCCCGACGGCCGCCGTCTGCTCGAAACGATGCTCGACGAATGCAGTGCGATCGCGGCGCACAACGGCTATCGGCCGGAGCCGGCCGCGATCGCGCGGATGCAGCAGATGGTGCTGACGCCGTCGCCGCTCACCGCATCGATGCTGCGCGACATCGAGAACCGCGCGCGCGTCGAGGCCGACCACGTGATCGGCGATCTGCTCGCGCGCCGCGATCCGGACGCGGGCGATGCGCTGTCGCTGCTGCGGATCGCATACAACCATCTGAAGACCTACGAGGCGCGCGTCGCGCGCGAGCGGGCAGCCGCGTAACGGCGGCGGCCGGGCGCGGGCTCGGCGGCGGCGCCCTGCGCGGACCGTGTCGGCGCGTCCGGCCCGAGTCGCGCTGTCTCCGGCTTGGCCTTCGCGCAGGCCCACTCACGCTGAGCCGTGCGCGCCGGCCCGCGCACGCCGTTCCGCGCTGCACAAATTTGCGCAATGGCGCCGTTTACGGTCCGAAAGCGCAAAAAAGTATCGAAAATCGGGCGTAAAGTTGGTGGAGCCGCGTGCGCGATCGACCTACATTGCTTCCCATGCGACCGGTCGGCGCGCCGCGCGAGACGGACGGCAGACGAACGCGCTGCCGGCAGGCCGGTCGACGAGACATGGGAATGGAGACGCCAAGATGATGCACCCCGATCTGGAAGTGGTCGACGTGCGACGCGACGAGTCGTTCAAGGTGTGGTCGCACGGTTATCCGTATCGCACGATCCGCTGGCATTTCCATCCCGAATTCGAACTGCACCTGATCGTCGCGACGCGCGGCAAGTATTTCGTCGGCGATCACATCGGCTCCTTCGAGCCCGGTCATCTCGTGCTGCTCGGCCCGAACCTGCCGCACAACTGGGTCAGCGACATGGCCGAAGGCGAAACCGTCGAGCGCCGCAATCTGGTGATCCAGTTCGACCAGTCGTTCGTGGACCGCTGCATGAACGCGTTTCCCGAATGCCGCGACGCGCAGACGCTGCTCGACGAAGCGCGGCGCGGCGTCGGCTTCGACGAGGCGACGAGCGCCGCGATCGCGCCGCTGTTCGACGAACTGCTGGGCGCGCGCGGAATGCGCCGCATCGCGCTGTTCATGACGATCCTCGAGCGGCTCTGCGCGGCGGCCGAGCGCACGCTGCTCGCGAGCCCCGCCTACGACCAGACGCACGTGACGCCGACGCGCCTGAGCCACGCGCTGTCGTATATCGGCAAGAACCTCGCGTCGGACCTGCGCGAATCCGATCTCGCCCAGCTGACCGGGCAGAGCGTCAGCGCGTTCTCGCGCGCGTTCCATCGCCACACCGGCATGCCGTTCGTCCAGTACGTGAACCGGCTGCGGATCGAGGCCGCGTGCCAGATGCTGCTCGACGAGCGCGCGAACATCACCGACATCTGCTTCCAGGCCGGCTTCAACAACGTGTCGAACTTCAACCGCCAGTTCCGCGCGGTGAAGGGGATGGCGCCGTCCGAATTCCGCGCGCTGCAGCGGCTGAACGCGCGCAGCCGCGAACTCGCGCTGCATGCGGCGCCGACCGGCAATCCGATGCCGCCGCGCGTCGTCACTCCGGGCGCGCCCGGTTTCGCCGCGCACCCCGGGTGATCGCCGCGCCGGCGCCCGCCTGACGCTTTTCCGCCGTTTTACCGAACCGTTCGCGTCGACGATCGACGCGCGGGGTTCGCTTGTCCGCGAACAATCGACGTCGCGGTTTTGCACGAGACCGGAGCACGCGCGCCCGCGCCGATTCCGGCCGATATCGAAGACCCAGGAGACACCGTCATGATGCAACCCTCGTTTGCTTCACCGTTCGGCCGCACCGTTCGCGTCGCGGCTGTCGCGGCGCTCGCCGTCGCGGCCGTGCTGCCCGCCGCCGCGCATGCGGCGCCGCTGCGGATCGGCATGACCTTCCAGGAGTTGAACAACCCGTACTTCGTGACGATGCAAAAGGCGCTGAACGAGGCGGCGGCGTCGATCGGCGCGCAGGTCGTCGTCACGGACGCGCACCACGACGTGACCAAGCAGGTCAGCGACGTCGAGGACATGCTGCAGAAGAAGATCGACATCCTGCTCGTCAATCCGACCGATTCGACCGGCATCCAGTCCGCGATCACGCAGGCGAAGAAGGCCGGTGCGGTCGTCGTGGCCGTCGACGCGAATGCGAACGGCCCCGTCGATTCGTTCGTCGGCTCGAAGAACTACGACGCCGGCGTGATGTCGTGCGACTACCTCGCGAAAGCGATCGGCGGCAGCGGCGAGGTTGCAATCCTCGACGGGATTCCGGTCGTGCCGATCCTCGAGCGCGTGCGCGGCTGCAAGGCCGGGCTCGCGAAATATCCGAACGTGAAGCTCGTCGACACGCAGAACGGCAAGCAGGAGCGCGCCACCGCGCTATCGGTGACCGAGAACATGATCTCCGCGCATCCGAAGCTGAAGGGCATCTTCAGCGTGAACGACGGCGGTTCGATGGGCGCGCTTGCCGCGATCGAGAGTTCCGGCAAGGACATCAAGCTGACGAGCGTCGACGGTGCACCGGAGGCCATCGCCGCGATCCAGAAGCCGAACTCGAAGTTCATCGAGACGACCGCGCAGTTCCCGGCCGACCAGGTGCGCATCGCGCTCGGCATCGCGATCGCGCGCAAGTGGGGCGCGACGGTGCCGAAGGCGATTCCGGTCGACGTGAAGGTCGTCGACCGCGGCAACGCGAAGGGCTTCAGCTGGTGAACGTGCGACGCGATGCGAGGGGCGCGTGCGCCCTTCGCGCGGAGAAGCCGATGGATACGATACTGAGGCTCAGCCAGATCACGAAAAGCTTTCCGGGCGTCAAGGCGCTGTCCGGCATCGATCTGCAGATCGCGCGCGGCGAGATTCATGCGCTGCTCGGCGAGAACGGCGCCGGCAAGTCGACGCTGATGAAGATCCTGTGCGGGATCCATCAGCCCGACGCGGGCACGATCGAAATCGACGGCGTCGAGCGCCATTTCGCGAACTATCACGACGCGGTCGCCGCCGGCGTCGGGATCGTGTTCCAGGAATTCAGCCTGATCCCGCATCTCGATGCGGTCGACAACCTGTTTCTGGGCCGCGAGCTGCGCGGCCGCTGGGGCGTGCGCGACCGCGCGCGGATGCGTCGTACGGCGGCCGGCATTTTCGCGCGGCTCGGCGTGTCGATCGATCTCGATGCGCCGATCCGTACGCTCTCGGTCGCGCAGCAACAGTTCGTCGAGATCGGCAAGGCGCTGTCGCTCGACGCGCGGATCCTGATTCTCGACGAGCCGACCGCGACGCTGACGCCGGCCGAGGCCGAGCATCTGTTCGCGATCATGCGCGAGCTGAAGCGCCAGGGCGTCGCGATGATCTTCATCTCGCATCACCTCGACGAGATCTTCGCGGTGTGCGATCGCATCACCGTGCTGCGCGACGGCCAGTACGTCGCGACGACGGAGGTTGCGCACACCGACGTCGAGCAGCTCGTGCGGATGATGGTCGGACGGCGGATCGAGAGCAGCTTTCCGCCGAAGCCCGCGCGACGCGCCGACGCGCCGGCGGTGCTCGAGGTCGACGCGCTGCAGCTCGAGCGCGGCGGCCCCGTGAACCGCTTCGCGCTGCACGCGGGCGAGATCCTCGGGTTCGCGGGGCTCGTCGGCTCGGGCCGCACCGAAACCGCACTCGCGGTGATCGGCGCGACGCGCGCCTACCGCAAGACGGTGCGCGTGCACGGCGCGCCCGCGAAGCTGGTCGATCCGGCCGATGCGCTGCGTGCCGGCATCGGCATCCTGCCGGAAAGCCGCAAGACGGAAGGGCTCGTCACGTCGTTCTCGATTCGCGACAACATCTCGCTCAACAACCTCGGCAAGTACCGGTCGCTGCGCTGGCTGATCGACCGGCGCGGCGAGGCGCGCACGACCGAGGACGTGATGCGCCGCGTCGGCGTGAAGGCGCCGTCGATCCACGCGGAAGTCGCGACGCTGTCCGGCGGCAACCAGCAGAAGGTCGTGATCGCGCGCTGGTTGAACCATCACGCGACGGTGCTGATCTTCGACGAGCCGACGCGCGGCATCGACGTCGGCGCGAAAGCGGAAATCTACGGGCTGATGCGCGAACTGACCGCGCGCGGCTACGCCATCATCATGATCTCGTCCGAGCTGCCGGAGATCGTCGGCATGTGCGATCGCGTCGCCGTGTTCCGGCAGGGCCGCATCGAGGCGACGCTCGAAGGCGACGAGATCGATCCCGACACGGTCATGACCTATGCCACGGCCGGCACGCGAGGAGCGACCCATGAACCTGCCTGATTCCTCTTCTTCCACGCCTTCGACGACGCTCGCCGGCACGGCGGCCGACGCCCTGCCGCCGCCGCGCGCGAAGTGGGCGCAGCTGCGGCGCTCGACGCTGTTCTATCCGCTCGTCGGGCTGATCGTCGTCTGCATCGCGATGATGATCGCGAGCCCGAGCTTCCTGTCCGCGGCGAACCTCGAGAACGTGCTGCGCCAGGTGTCGATCAACGCGATCATCGCGGTCGGGATGACCTGCGTGATCCTGACGGGCGGGATCGATCTGTCGGTCGGCTCGGTCATGGCGCTGTCGGGCACGCTCGCGGCCGGGCTGATGGTCGCGGGGTTGAACGCGGTCGCCGCGCTCGCGATCGGGATCGCGGTCGGCTTCGGTTTCGGCTTTTTGAACGGCGTGTTCGTCGCGTTCGCGGGGATGCCGCCGATCATCGTCACGCTCGCGACGATGGGCATCGCGCGCGGCCTCGCGCTGATCTATACGGGCGGCTATCCGATCGACGGGCTGCCCGACTGGGTCGCGTTCTTCGGCAGCGGCAAGGTGTTCGGCATCCAGGCGCCCGTGCTGATCATGCTGGTCGTCTATGCGATCGCGTGGCTGCTGCTCGAGCGCATGCCGTTCGGCCGCTACGTGTACGCGATCGGCGGCAACGAGCAGGCGACGCGGCTCACCGGCGTGCGCGTCGCGCGCGTGAAGCTGATCGTCTACACGCTGGCCGGCGTCACGTCCGCGCTCGCGGCGATCGTGCTGACCGGGCGGCTGATGAGCGGACAACCGAACGCAGGCGTCGGCTTCGAGCTCGATGCGATCGCCGCGGTCGTGATGGGCGGCACGTCGATCTCCGGCGGACGCGGCGCGATCCTCGGCACGCTGGTGGGCGCGCTGCTGCTCGGCGTGCTGAACAACGGGCTCAACATGATCGGCGTGAACCCTTACGTGCAGAACGTGATCAAGGGCGGAATCATCCTGCTCGCGATCTACATCAGCCGCGAACGTTCGCGGTGACGCGGGCGCTTCGTCGGCCCTCCAACCTTTCTCCTTGACCGAAACGAGACAACTCATGACGACACCCGAAGCCCAGCCGCGGATGACCGCGGTCGTCTGCCACGGCCCCGAGGACTATCGCGTCGAACAAGTCGCAAAGCCGCGCGCGGGCGCGAACGAACTCGTGATCCGGATCGCCGCCTGCGGCATCTGCGCGAGCGACTGCAAATGCTATACGGGCGCGAAGATGTTCTGGGGCGGCCCGAACCCGTGGGTGAAGGCGCCCGTGATTCCCGGCCACGAATTCTTCGGCTACGTCGAAGCGCTCGGCGACGGCGCGGCCGAGCACTTCGGCGTCGCGCTCGGCGATCGCGTGATCGCCGAGCAGATCGTGCCGTGCGGCAAGTGCCGCTACTGCAAGTCGGGCCAGTACTGGATGTGCGAGGTGCACAACATCTTCGGCTTCCAGCGCGAGGTGGCCGACGGCGGAATGGCTGAGTACATGCGCATTCCGCCGACCGCGATCGTGCACCGGATTCCGCTCGGCGTGTCGCTCGAGGACGCGGCGATCATCGAGCCGCTGTCGTGCGCGATCCATACCGTGAATCGCGGCGATATCCAGCTCGACGACGTCGTCGTGATCGCCGGCGCGGGCCCGCTCGGGCTGATGATGACGCAGGTCGCGCATCTGAAGACGCCGAAGAAGCTCGTCGTGATCGACCTGATCGACGAGCGGCTCGAGCTTGCGCGGCAGTACGGCGCGGACGTGACGATCAACCCGCGGCGCGACGATGTGCGCGAGATCGTGCGGGCGCTGACCGACGGCTACGGCTGCGACGTCTATATCGAAACGACCGGCGCGCCGGTCGGCGTGAATCAGGGGCTCGAGCTGATCCGCAAGCTCGGGCGCTTCGTCGAGTTCAGCGTGTTCGGCGAGGATGCGACGGTCGACTGGTCGATCATCGGCGATCGCAAGGAACTCGACGTGCGCGGCGCGCATCTCGGCCCATACTGCTATCCGATCGCGATCGATCTGCTCGCGCGCGGGCTCGTCACGTCGAAGGGCATCGTCACGCACGGCTTCGCGCTCGAGGACTGGGACGAGGCGATCCGCATCGCGAAATCGCCGGAATCGATCAAGGTGCTGTTGAAGCCCGCGCGCTGAGCGATCGCGCGCATGACGGGAGGCATCATGGAATACGTGATTGGCGTCGACATCGGCACGCAGAGCACCAAGGCGCTGCTCGTCGACCGGCACGGTACGATCGTCGCGCAGCGCGCGGCAGGCTATCGGCCCGATACGCCGAAGCCGCTGTGGGCCGAGCAGTGGCCGCAGGTCTGGTTCGACGCGGTGCTCGACTGCATCGCGGGCTGCGTCGACGAGGCGCGCACGCGCGGCGTGCGGGCCGATGCGATCCGCGCGGTATGTGTGAGCAGCCTCTACGGCGGCTCCGGCATTCCGGTCGACCGCGACATGCGGCCGATTCATCCCTGCCTGATCTGGATGGACCGGCGCGCGACCGCGGAAGTCGAGCGCGTGAACGCCGACGTCGACGTCGAGCGGCTGCGCGCGATCACGGGCAACGGCATCGACAGCTATTACGGGTTCACGAAAATGCTGTGGCTGCGCGAACAGCGGCCGGAGGTCTGGGCGAACGTGCGCTACTTCCTGCCGCCGAACGCGTACGTGATCTATCTGCTGACGGGCGAAATCGCGGTCGACCACAGTTCGGCCGGCAACATCGGCGGCGTGTACGACATCGCGCGCCGCGAATGGTCGGACGAAGCGCTCGACATGCTCGGCATTCCGGCGACGATGATGCCGGAGCGGCTCGTCGAGTCGACGGAGATCGTCGGCGGGCTGCTGTCGCAATGGACCGAGCGGCTCGGGCTGCGCGCGGGCACGCCGCTCGTCGCGGGCGGCGTCGATGCGGCCGTCGCGACGTTCGCGGCCGGCGCGACGCGTGCGGGCCAGCATGTCGCGATGATCGGCACCAGCATGTGCTGGGGTTACGTGACGCAGCACGCGGATGCGCGGCACGGGCTGGTCAGCATGCCGCATGTGTTCGACGGACAGCGCGATCTGTACGTGTTCGGCGGAGCGATCACGGCCGGTGCGTCGGTTGCGTGGTTTCGCGACCAGTTCTGCCACGCGGAGTGCGAGGCCGCGCGCGCGTTGCCGCACGGCGATCCGCACGTGCTGCTCGAGGAAGCGGCCGCGCGCGTGCCGGCCGGCGCCGACGGCGTGCTGTTCCTGCCATACCTGATGGGCGAGCGCAGCCCGGTATGGGACGCGAAGGCGAGCGGCGCGTTCGTCGGGCTCAGTCTCGCGCATACGCGCGCGCACCTGTATCGCGCGGTGCTCGAAGGCGTCGCGTTCGCGCTGCGGCACAACATCGATGCCGGTCGCCGCGGGGCCGCGACGCTCGACGACAAGCTGATCGTCGTCGGCGGCGCCGCGCATTCGGCCCTGTGGATGCAGATCGTCGCGGACGTCACCGGCTTTCCGGTCTGGACCATCGAGCAGGACGTCGAAGCCGCGATGGGCGCGGCGCTGCTCGCCGCGTTCGGCGTCGGCATCGTGTCGCACGACGACGCGCAGGGCGGCTGGGTCTCGCTCGTCGAGCGTGCGCGTCCCGATCCCGCGCGCGCGGCCGCATATGCGGCGCGCTTCGCGCTCTACACGGCGCTGTACCCGGCGCTCAAGCCAATCATGCACGCGCTGCAATCCGCATCATGAACACGCAATTCGACTTCAGCGGTGCGCGCGTGCTCGTCACCGGCGCATCGAGCGGGATCGGCCGCGCCTGTGCGGTGGCGCTCGCCCAGGCGGGCGCGCACGTCGTCGCGGCCGCGCGCGACATGGCGGCGCTCGAGGCGCTCGCCGGCGAAACGGGCTGCGACACGGTACGCCTCGACGTCGGCCGCGACGAGCAGGCGATCGATGCCGCGCTCGCGCGGTTCGCGGCGTTCGACGGGCTCGTGAACTGCGCGGGCGTCGCCTCGCTCGAATCGGCGCTCGACGTCGGCGCGGCCAGCTTCGATCGCGTGATGGCCGTCAATGCGCGCGGCGCCGCGCTCGTCGCCCGCGCGGTCGCGCGCCGGATGATCGAGCAGGGCTCCGCGCGCGGCGGCAGCATCGTCAACGTGTCGAGTCAGGCCGCGCTCGTCGGGCTGCCCGCGCATCTGAGCTACTGCGCGTCGAAGGCCGCGATGGATGCGATCACACGGGTGCTCTGCATCGAGCTCGGCCCGCACGGGATCCGCGTGAACAGCGTGAATCCGACCGTGACGCTGACGCCGATGGCGCAGTTCGCGTGGAGCGATCCGGCGAAAAGCGCGCCGATGCTCGCCGCAATTCCGCTCGGGCGGTTTGCGCAGCCCGATGAAGTCGTCGCGCCGGTGATGTTTCTGTTGAGCGGCGCGGCGTCGATGATCAGCGGCGTGTCGCTCGCGATCGACGGCGGCTATACGGCGCGGTAGCGGCGCTCGCGCGCGATCGTGCGGCGCCGCGACATCGGTGCATCGCCCATGCCCGCAAAACCGCTTGGACCCGCGCGCGGCTAAACGGGATCCTTGCTCGGCGGCCCGTCCGGCTGCTGCGGATTGTCGTGATGATGGCCCGGAGACGGCGGCGACAGCGGATCGTCTTCCGGATCCCGGTTCGGGTCCGCCGGGGGCTCGGGCATTGGAGTGGTGTGGTCGGTCATGGCGCGCTCGTGCGATTCGTAACGGCGGCGGCGCGGCGGCCGCGCCTCGTCTTCGTTCTTCGTTATAGGCAATCGCGCGCGCGTTTGCAGTGCGATTCGTCGAACGGTTGGCGCGAGTCGCGTGCGGCGGACGGTGTCGTGCCGTCGTGCCGCCGGTGTCCGCTGCAGGCCGGCATGCGCGTCGCACGGCCCGGCGGGCCGCGGCGCGCGCTCAGCGCAGGTCGGCGGGCGTATCGACGTCGCGCAGGACGCCCGGATCGTCGACGTCCAGAAGTCTGACCGGCGCCGTCTTGAACAGCGCGCGGGCGCCCGTATCGCCGTCGAGCGCCGCGAGTGCATCGTAATGGTGAGCGGCAAAGCCGACCGGATGGCCGCGCACGCCGCGATGGGACGGCGCGACGATCGAGGCGTCGTCGGCGTCGAGCGCGCGCGTCAGTGCTTCGTAGGTCGATGCCGCGATCCACGGCATGTCGCCGAGCGCGACGAGCCAGCCGGGCGCGTCCGCGCACGCGCGGACGCCGGCCGCGAGGCTTGCGCCCATGCCGCGCAGCGCGTCGGGCGCATAGACGACCTGGCAGCCGGCATCGTTCAGCAGCATCGCGAGTTGTTCCGCGCCGGGACGCACGACCGCGACGACGTCGGCCGTCGCCGCCGCAAGGCGCCGCGCGGCGGCCACCGCGACCGGCGTGCCGTCGGGCAGCGGCGCGAGCAGCTTGCTCTGCAGACCGCTCGGATCGAAACGTTGGCCGAGACCGCCGGCGAGCAGCACGCCGGTGGCGAGTGACGCATAGGACATCGCGGGAGGGGGCGGGAGAAGGTGGCCCGATTGTGCGGGAGCGGGCCGCGATCGGCAAGTGCCGATGTTACCGATCGGGTGTGACCGGCGGAAAGAATGTCGGCGCGCGTTTCGATCGGCGGTGCGCGGTCGATAGCCGATGCGCGCTCACGCGTCCGTCGCAATGTGTCGCACGGTTGCGCAATCGTGCGTGACGGTTTCGTCGCATGAAAACGCGGATTTCCGCGATCGGCGTTTCCGCTACGACGCGCGCGACGTCGTTCGACCGGACGCTTCCGCCTGCGCGGCACTGCCGTGTTCGCCGTCGGGATGCAGCGGCCGGTCGATCCATTTTTCGAGCCAGCCGATCAGGCGCTCGAGCATGTCCTTGCGATGCGACGGCCGCCCGGACTCGAAGAAGTGATGGCTGCCGCCCGGATAGGTGACGAGTTCGACCGGCGTGGCGGTCGCACTCATGATGCCGGTAAACAGCTCCTCGGCCTGCGACACCGGGCAGCGTTCGTCGCGCTCGCCCTGCAGGATCAGCGTCGGCGTGCGCACGTGCTCGACGTAGCTGAGCGGCGACAGGTCGCGCATCGCGTCGCGTTTGACGCTCAGCTCGCCGTACATCGAGTAGCAGTCGGAGTAGTAGCCGCTGTCCGATACCGCGAAGTGCGACTCGATGTCGGCGACCGGCGCGCAGACGACCGCCGCGCGAAATGCCGTCGTATTGCCGACTGCCCATGCGCCGAGGAAGCCGCCGTACGATTTACCGGCGATCGCGACGCGTTCGTCGGCGCAGCCTTCGTTGCGCAGCGCGTCGACGGCCGCGAGCTGCTGATCGAGGTCGCACTTGCCCCACTTCTTGCGCGCGCGCGAACTGAAGTCGCGTCCGTAGCTGCTCGAGCCGACCGGATTCAACGCGAGCACCGCCCATCCGCGCGAAATCAGGATCGGCCAGTAGACATGCCAGTTGAAGCTCAGCAACGCGTAGCTCGCGGGGCCGCCGTGCACGTCGACGAGAACCGGCCGCGCACCTTTCGCGCCGGGCGCGGTCAGCCACCATCCGTCGACACGCTCGGTGCCGCCGCGTTCATCAGGCACGTCGAACCGGCGCATCGTGACGTCCGGCATCGTCCTGTCGCGCCACCATGGATTGAAGTCGGTCAGGCGTCGCTCGCCGCTGCCGTCGAGCGCGGCGGTCCAGATGTCGGCCGGCGTGCGCGCGTCGTCGGACGTGTAGAGCAGACCGTTCGCGCCGAGTGCGAAGTGGCCGACCTGGCGGTCGCCGGTTATGACGCGCCGAAGTGTGCCGTCGGCCACGGCGATCGTCGCGACTTCCTGTCGTCCGTGGTGCGCGAGCACGAAGTACAGGCGCGTGGAATCGTGCGACCAGAAGACCGTGCGGCCCGATACGATCTCGATGTCGTCGTCGCCGAGCGCGCGCGTGTCGCCTGTGCGCACGTCGTGCAGCCACAGACGCATCTGCGCGTCGCCGTCGTGTTCGCTGCCGATCAGCGCGATGAAGCGGCCGTCGGGGGACCAGCGCGGAAAGGCGGCCGATGCGATCGTCGACGTCAGCTGCCGCGCATTGCCGCCGTCCGCGTCGACGACCCACACGTCCGTGCGATGCGCGAAGCGTCCGTCGCGCGTGCGCGTGAACGCGATGCGTTGGCCGTCGGGAGACCAGTCGGCCTCGCTCACTTCGAACGATCCTCGCGTCAGCCGGCGCGATGCGCCGGTTTGCGCGTCGATCGTATGGAGGTGGATCTCGGTGTCGAGCGTGTAGCCGACGCCGTCCAGCTTGTAAGGCAGCCGCCATACGACGCGCGGCGCGTCGGCCGGGCGGTCGGCGGCTTCGTCGCTATCGCCGTGCGTGTTGCCGCGTTGCTCGGGGTCCGCCGCGATCGTGCACAACGCGAGCAGCTGCTTGCCGTCCGGCGACCATTCGAACGACATCACGCCCGACGGCAGATCGGTTACGCGTCGCGCTTCGCCGCCGTCGGTCCGGATCGCGTGGATCTGGCGGCCGCTGCCGCGGTCCGACAGGAATGCCAGCGCCTGTTCGCCGGGACACCAGCGCGGATGCGAATCGGCGTTGCCGAACGTGAGTTGTCGAGGCGGCCGGCCGCCGTCGATATCAACGAGCCATAGCGCGCTGCGGTAGTCGTCGGCATCGCGATCGGGCGTCGACAGTTCGCAGACGGCCAGATCGCCCTCGAAGCGGCACTGCAAATCGACGATGTCGCGGTAGAGATAGAGATCGTCGGGCTCGAATGGTTGCGGCATGGTCGTGATCTCCGGCGAAGTGGGCCCGACAGGCGAGTCGCCCCCCGCAGCGCGCGGGGGGCTTGTTGCTGTTCTAGCGGCGACCGCATAACGTCACTTCTTTTCGTTGCGACGCTGTTCTTCCTGACGGTTTTCGCTGCGCTTCTCGTTACGATTCTCCTGTTTCTCGTTGCGCTCCTTTTCGTGATGCTCGCTGCGTTCTTTCCGCTCGCTGTGCTGGTGTTCCTGATTCGCCATGATCCTTCTCCAGTGGTTGAGCGCGTCGATGGACGCGGAACGGATAGAGCATCGCGCGTGCCGCCGAGCGGCGATGTCGAAGCCGACGGGCGAATCTGCATGCGCGACGTGAATCGACCGTGTACGTGAATCCAAGTGAAGCGGAACAAGGGAAACCCATGATCGCGTGCCGCCCGCATTACATTTCGTATTGCAGAATTTGCATCGGTTGGCGTTCCGATACGCCTTTTGCGCGGGAATCGGGTGACCGTCCGACCACGCCGGCATCGCGGCACTGTGGGTATGGGCGATGCTCGACACCGTAGGCCGTGATCGGAAACGTGCAGGTGTGCGCGCGAGCGTACGCGTGTTTGTGTTCGAGTTCGTGTTCTCGAAAGGGCGCGATCCGCGTGCGCGACGTGCCGGCGCGCATCGCGAAAGGGACACACGCCGCTTGCCGCGGATGCCCGCCGTACGCTCTCGGCACGAATCATTGTCGGCACACGGCATCGCTGCTGCGTGCGTTGTCAGCATCGTCGACGCAACCGGATCGCGTTATTGAACGCCGCGGCCGTTGCGTGACGACCGGACCCTTCATGGAGAGAGCGAATGGAAGATTACGCCGGGAAGTCTCAGGACGAACGCGTCGCGGCGCGCAAGGGCAAGCCCGTCGCCGCGCAGGAGCAGCCGGGCGGCGACATGGCCGTGCCGGGCACGATGCCCGACGCGACACATAGCAGCGGAGAACTGTCGGAAGCCGGCAAGGCGCAGTGGAGGCAGGGTAATACGGCGGGCCGCAAACCGGGCGAGTGAGCGCTGCGCCGCGCTAGGCGTCGGCCCACTTGCGCAACAGATTGTGATAGATGCCGGTCAGTGCGATCACCGTCGGATCCTTCGCGCCTTTTTCGGCGGACAGCGTCTGAATCTGCGTGTCGAGCTGGAACAGCAGCGTGCGGTCGCCGTCGTCGCGCACCATGCTCTGAATCCAGAAGAACGACGCGACGCGCTCGCCGCGCGTCACGGGTGTCACGTGATGCAGGCTCGACGCCGGATACAGCACGAGATCGCCGGCCGGCAGCTTCGCACGATGCACGCCGTACGTGTCTTCCACGCAGAGCTCGCCGCCGTCGTACGTGTCGGGCTCGGCGAGAAATAGTGTGGCCGACAGATCGCTGCGCACGCGGAAATCGGTGCCGCGCAACAGCCGGATCGCATTGTCGACGTGCGTGCCGAACGCCTCGCCGCCCGCATAGCGATTGAACAGCGGCGGAAACACCTTAAGCGGCAGCGCAGCGGAAAAGAACAGCGGATGGCGCGCGAGCGCGTCCTGAATCGCATCGCCGACCGCGCGCGCGACCGGCGAGCCTTCGGGCAGCTGCCGGTTGCGCTTCGCGAGCGCGGACTGCGCACCCGACGTCGCATTGCCGTCGATCCATTCGGCCGCATCGAGCATCTCTCGACAGCGTGCAACCTGCGCTTGGGTCAGCACGCCCGGAACGTGCAGCATCATGTGGCGGACTCCATGTCGTGCGACGACAGCTGCATGGCTGCCGCGCGAAATGCGTCGAGCGGCGACGACGCGAGATAGGCGCGCATCTTCGCGACGAACGCGGGCGTGGCGGTGGCGGGCACGCGCGCGAGCCACGCGAGCGCTTCGTCGATGCGCCCGCGCTCGCCGAGCAGCCGCGCATAGTTGAATTGCCCGCGAAAATCGCCTGCTTCGGCGGCGCGGCGATAGTGGTCGAACGCGGCGTCGCGGTCGACGTCGACGACCCAGCCGTCTTCATAGAAGCCGCCGATCAGATTGATCGATTTCGCGTGTCCGAGCGCGGCCGCGCGCCGGAACCAGTCGAGCGCTTCCGCGCGGTTCTCGTCGATGCCGTTGCCGAGCGCGAGCGCGGTCGCGTAGTTGTACATGCCCCAGTCGAGCCCCGCTTGCGCGGCGAGGCGATACCAGTACACGGCAACGGGCGCGCACGCGGCCGTGCCCCAGCCGAATTCGTAGCAGCGCCCGAGCATGTTCATCGCCATCGGATGACCGGCCCGCGCCGCGTGCGCAAACCAGCGGAACGCGGCGGCCGGATCGCGCGGCACGCCGCGGCCGTCGAGCAGGTACTGCCCGTAGACGGCCTGCGCCTCGACGATGCCGTTGTCGGCGGCCGCCGCGACCCACGCGGCCGCGCGCTCGGGCGGCCCGGCCAGAATCGCGGCGAACTCGCGCGGCGAGACCGATGCGAGCGCCTTCAGCGATACGGCTTCCATCGATCAGTAGCGTGCGTTCAGCGTGACGAACGCGGAGCGGCCCGGCGCGATCGACGCGTAGTGCGCCGGATACGCCTGATCGAAGTACGTGCGGTTGAACAGGTTGTTCACGTTCAGCTGCAGGTCGAGCTTCTTGTTGATGCGGTACTGCGCCATCGCATCGAAGCGCCAGTACGACGGCACCGCGCGCAGGTTAGCCGGATCGCCGAACACTTCCGACATGTAGAACGCGCCGCCGCCGACCGTGAACTTCGGCGTGACGTCGTAGTTCGTCCACATCGTGAAGCTGTGCTTCGGCGTATTCGGGAAGCGATGGCCGTTGTTCGCGGTGTCCTTGCCGTTGTCGCGCAGTTCGCTCTTCATGTACGTGTAGCCGCCGAACACCTGCCACTGTTTCGTGAGCTGGCCCGCGACGCCGAGCTCGAGGCCCTGCACGCGCTTGTTGCCCACCATCGCGTACTGGTTGTTCGGCAGCGTCACGCGCGCGTTCGTCGTGTCGATCTGGAACAGCGCGGCCGTCAGCGACAGCTTGTCGTTCAGCACGTTCCACTTCGTGCCGACCTCGATGCTGCGGTTCTTCTCGGGCGACAGCTGATCGGCGTTCGAACCGACGCCGCCGCGGCCCGGCGTGAGCGATTGCGTCTCGCTGCCTTCGCCGAGCAGCATCCCGGCCGGCGTCGACGACGTCGCGTACGACGCATAGATGCTGCCGTTCTGCGCGGGCTTGAACACCGCGCCGAGCTGCCAGTTGAACAGCGTGTCGTCGCGCGTGTAGGTCTTGCCGCCGTTCGCCTTCGTATCGGTGAAGCGCGTCGAATAATCGTCGACGCGCACGCCGGCATTGAGCTGCCAGCGTGGCGTCAGCTCGATCGTGTCGAAGCCGTAGATCGACTTCGTCGTGGTGCGCGCATGCGCATAGTCGTTGTTGCGCGAGATCGAACCGGCCCACGGATCGGCCGGGTTCGGCGACCACAGGCTCGTGCAGTTGTAGCCGGACGGTGCGCCGATGCCGTTGTTGCAGATCGCGCCGGTGCCGGTCGCGACCTTGTACGTGTCGCGCTTGCCCCATTCGCGCGACAGCTCGATGCCGGTCGTGAAGCTGTGCTTGAACGGGCCGGTGCGAAACTCGCCGAACAGCTCGGTCTGGTTCGCGATGCTGTTGATCGAACTGTTGCGGTTGTTGTTGCGGCGCCAGACCTTGCCGTTGATCACGTTGCCCTGGCTGTCGTCGGGCTGCGTCCAGATGTAGTCCTGCGTCGATTCGGTGTAGCGCGTCGTGTTGCGCACGGTCAGCGCCGGCGTGATGTCGTGCTCGATGCGCAGCGTGCTGATGTCCGACGTCGTCTTGCGGAAGTCGCGGTCGATCAGGCCGTAGAAGTTGTGGCGGTCGACCGGCGCCGGATAGATCGTGTCGACGTTTGCGGGCTTGTTCGTCGTCGTGTAGAAGTACGGAATGCCGCTGTCGGGCAGGTCGTCCGTCGACAGATGGTAGTAGCTCGCGGTCACGCGCGTCGGCGTGCCGAGGCCGAACGCGATCGACGGTGCGACGCCCCAGCGTTCGTTGTTCACGGCGTCGCGGCCCGCCACGTCGTTGTTGTGGCTCATCAGGTTCAGCCGGAACGCCGCGTGATCGGCGAACTGCCAGTTGCCGTCGGCGGTGAAGCGACGGTAGCGATCGGTGCCGAGCCCGGCGCTCGCGGCGGCCGTCGTGCCGAGGTGCGGCGCCTTCGTGATCAGGTTGATGCTGCCGCCCGCGCCGCCGCGCCCGCCGTACGCGCCGTCCGAGCCTTTCGTGATCTCGACGCGTTCGGTGTTGAAGATTTCGCGCGTGGTCGCGCCGGTGTCGCGCATGCCGTCGACGAACATGCTGCCCTGCGTGTCGTAGCCGCGGATGAACGGGCGGTCGCCGAGCGGGTTGCCGCCTTCGCCGGCGCCGAACGTGATGCCGGGCACGGTGCGCAGTGCTTCGGTCAGCGTCGACGCGCCGCTGGTCTGAATCAACTCCTGCGGAATCACGGTGACCGATTTCGGCGTGTCGACGAGCGGCGCGGTGAATTTGGCCGACGCGGAAAAATCGGCCTTGTAGCTGTGCTCGGCGCGGCCCTTGATCTCGATCGGCGCGAGATGGCCTTCGGCGTCCGCGGGCGCGGGCGGCGGTGCGCCGTCGGCGGCAAACGCGGGACTGGCGGCGAGCACGCTGCACAGGGTGGTGAATTTTCCGAGCTTCGACTCGTCGGAACGGGACTTCATGATGCGCTTCGACCTCGCTGTGTGCCCCGGAGGCGAAGTGCTGCAGGATCCTGCATGCCGCCGGGAATTATTACGAATTCTTTTCAGCGCGCATTCTATGTAATTTTCTATTAAATGAGAAGCGTTCTTGTTATCGTTTGTAAGGAAAGCATGCGTTGCAACAAACGCGGGCGACGCGCGGCGGCCAAACGGCCGACTGGGATGGTGCGGCGGTGCGGGCTAGAGTATCCGCAACGTGATGTCGTCCATCGCGACAGCAAAGTGATAAGATGACTGCATTGAAAGCATATCGATGGAGTGCATTATGCCTGTGATTACCGTTCGAAACTTGCCGGATGAAGTGCATCGCGCCCTTCGGGTCCGCGCGGCGCTGCACGGGCGCAGTACCGAGGCAGAGGTGCGCGACATCCTCGAGCAGGCCGTGTTGTCGGAAGGGCGTGTGAAGCTGGGAACCTTGCTGGCGGAAATCGGACGGGAGGCAGGCGGTGTCGATTTCGACATTCAGCGTGACAAGACGCCAACCGATCCGATGAGCTTCGAATGATCCTTGTTGATACGAACGTCATTTCCGAACCGCTGCGGCGCGAGCCGAGCGCGGCCGTGATCGAATGGCTCGACGCACAGAACGTCGAGACGCTGTTCCTGGCCGCGATCAGCCTCGCCGAAATGCGCTTCGGTGTCGCGGCGCTGCCGGAAGGGCGCCGGCGGGACTGGCTGGCGCAAAGCATCGAGCATCGTGTCGTGCCGGTGTTTCGCGGCCGGATCCTGCCGTTCGACGATGCCGCGAGCAAGGCCTATGCGCGCATTCGCGCGCACGCCCGTGCCGGCGGCAACGCGATCGCGCCCGCCGATGGCTACATTGCCGCGACGGCCGAGGCGAACGGCCTGATCGTCGCGACGCGCGACGTCGCGCCGTTCGAGGCCGCGGGCCTGCGCGTGATCGATCCGTGGGCGTCGCAGGGCGCGCCGGTGCGCCAGGGCATCGCGTCGAAATGAAAACAGCGCGCCGGTTGTCCGGCGCGCTGTTCATGATGCGGTGCGCGGCACGCCGGCCCGACGCAATCGCGCGCCGGCCGGGCGAATCGCCCGATATCAGTCGATCCCGTGAAACACGGCATCCTCCGGCCCCAGGTATGCCGGCGGTCGCCACGTCGCGTCGCGCATCGAATGCTGCACGAGGTTTTCGACGCCGAGCAGCACCGCGAAGATCGCCATGCGCACCGGAATGCCGTTGTCGGTCTGCCGGAAGATCGCGAGACGCGGATCGCGGTTCAGGTCCGTCGACAGATCGTTGGCGCCGGGCCGGCTGTCGCGCGGCAGCGGATGCATGATCAGCGTGTCGGGTTTGCAGACCGTGTCGACGAGCGCCTGATTGATCTGGAAATCGGGCGTATAGCCTTCGAACGACTCGTCGGTGAAGCGCTCCTTCTGGATTCGCGTCGCATAGACGACGTCGGCGCCGCGCAGCCCCGCCGCGAGGTCGTTCGTCTGCTCGATCACGTGCCCGTTCGTCGCGATCTGATCGATGATGTAGGCGGGCATTTCGAGCGTCGGCGGCGACACCAGCGTGAACTTGAGCCCGCGGTAGAGCGCGAGCAGCTTGACGAGCGAATGCACGGTGCGGCCGTATTTGAGGTCGCCGACGAGCGCGATGTGCGCGCCGTCGACGATCTTGCCGAGCCGCGAGAACTCGCGCTGGATCGTATAGAGATCGAGCAGCGCCTGGCTCGGATGCTCGCCCGGGCCGTCGCCGCCGTTGATCACCGGCAGATTGGTCGCGCGCGCGAATTCGGCGACCGAGCCTTTCTCCGGATGGCGGATCACGAGCGCGTCGACGTAGCCGGCCATCACGCGGCTCGTGTCGTAGATCGACTCGCCTTTCGCCATCGACGAGAACGTGAACCCGGTCGTATCGCAGACGGAACCGCCGAGCCGGCAGAACGCCGCGCCGAACGACACGCGCGTGCGCGTGCTGGCTTCGAAGAACAGGTTGCCGAGCACCGCGCCTTCGAGCACGCGCGAAATCTTGTGGCGGCGCGCGATAGGCTGCATGACGTCGGCGACGCGGAACAGCGCCTCGACCGACTCGCGCGAGAACTGGTCGACCGATAGTAGTTGGGGCTTGCCTTCGAACAGGAACTGCTTCGCGAGCCCCTGGTTATCTACGCGTTGCGTATAGATTTCGCCTTCCGGCGCCGCGCGCTCGACGATCTCCGACACGAACCGCTCGACGATCTCCGGCATCCCGCGCGATTCCTGCGAATCGTCGGGCAGCAGCCACGTATCGAGCGCACGGCGGCTCACGCCGATGCGGTTCGCGAACGCTTCGCGCGTCATGTTGAGGCGGCGCATCGCGTCGCGGAGGAAGGCTTGCTGAGGAACGGGCATCGGCGGCACCTGATGAAAAATATACGCGGTGCGTATATTAGTCGCGCATGAGCCGAAGTCAAGGAAAATCTCGCGCCGGACCGTGTCGCGCGCGCGATACGGTGCGCGTTCGTACTGGCGTGCGGCGGACGTCTCCGTATAATCAGGTCAGGCCCCGTGTCCTGCATCGTGCAGGGCGCCATGCCGCAAACCGTTTGCCCGCTCGGGTGCACTGATTACAAGGAGAACGAGAATGACGCGTACGATTGCTGCGATGCTGCTGGTGATGACTGCCGCACTGGCCGGCTGCAACACGGTCGCCGGCGTGGGCGAGGACATTTCGAAGGGCGGTCAGGCAATCAGCAACACGGCCGAAAAGGCGAAGTAAGCCGGCTGCCGGTCGAACGCAAAAGCGCCGTGCCGTCCCGCGATCGCGGGCGGCACGGCGCTTTTGTTTGTGCGTACGAAATGCGCGGCGCCGTTACGACGCGCGATCGACGAACGCATAGCGGCCGTCGACCTTGCGCGGCGTGAACCAGCCGTAGTCGGGGAACATCCGGTTGCGGACGAACCATACGTAGCCGATCAGCACGGCCGTGACCGCGAGGGTCGGCAGCGCGGTCGACGGATCGTGCGTCAGGTCCGCGATGGTCTTCGGCAGCTGCAGCAGCGATAGCGCGATGAACGCGTGATACGCGCCGACGCGGTGTGTCGCGAATCCCCAGATAAACAGCAGCGCCAGCGGCACGGTCAGCGCGACAAAGAGCAGCGTGACGCTCTGGCCGCTCCCGCGCGACGAGCCGAGGCGGCCGGCGAGTTCGAACAGGGAATAGGCGATATCGAGACTGATCAGCAACTGCACGACCGCGATGCCGATCAGGATCCGGACGTGCACCTTGTTGCGTCGGCATCGTTCCGGATCGGGCCGTGATGCAATCAGCCGGGCGAGCACGCGATCCTTGAGACCGTGCCCGGACAGGTTCGCGAGCACCTCGGCTTTCCTCGTTCCCCCGGCGAGCAGCGCCGCGATTTTTGCTTTCGCTTCCTTCTTGTTCATTGCGTGACGGATGGTTGTCGACAGTGGTCAAAAGGCCCGGCCACGCGAATATTGCACCTCGCGCGAGGCGACGCAACGGTTTTGCGGCGCGCGGAAACATTCCTACAGTCGTGGTGAACGCGCATCGGCGCATCGGCGCATCGCGCGACGCGCGAGCACCGCAGCGTCGCGTGCTTCGTGCAGGGCGACGGCGCGTCATTCCGCGGCGGCGCGCGCTGGCGGCGCGGGGTCGGCATGGCACTGCGCGTCCGCGTTCGTCGACGAATCGCGCCGCCGCGTCGCGCCGACCAGCACGCCCGCCACGACGAGCGCGATGCCGGCGACGCGCGTCGCGGTCAATGCGTCGCCGAACAGCACGACCGCGAACAGCACGGCCGACACCGGCGCGATCGCCGTGAACAGCGCGGCCTCGGTGCCGCTCGTGCGCGCCGAGCCCGCATACCAGCATACGTAGCCGAGTACGGTCGGCACGAGTGCGTAATAGGCGATCGCCGACACTGCGCCAAACGTCCAGCCCGACACGACGGCCCGCCATTCGAACGCGGCCGGTATCAGCGCGAGCACGAAGCCGAGCGCCGACATCGCGGCGGACAGCGTCAGCGGCGGCAGCGGTGCGGTCAGCCGCCGGTTCAGCAGAATGAACACCGCTTCGCACGCGACCGCGGCGAGCACGAGCGCATCGCCGACGAGCGCGCGCAGCGACGGCATCGCATGGCCGGGTGCGAACGTGACGAACAGCACGCCCGACGTGGCGAGCGCCGCGGCGACCCAGTCGCGCCGCGTCTGCCGCTCGCGCAGTACGACGGCCGCGATCAGCGTCGACATCGCGGGCAGCGTGCCCAACATCACGCCTGCGTCGATCGGCGACGCGAGCTTCGTGCCGCAGATCAGCAGCACCGTATAGCCGACGCCGCCGGCGGCCGCCTGGATCACGAGCAGCACGGCATCGCGCGTGGACGGCCGCGTCCAGCGAAGCCGCCGCATGCGCATCAGCGCGATCAGCAACGGCGTCGCGATCAGGAAACGCAGCGCGGTCGCCGCGAACGGCGGAAGGCCGCCGGCCGCCACGCGGCTCGCGATGACGGTGCTGCCGACGCCTGCCATTGCGGCGGCGAGATAGAGATAGCCGATCAGTCGTGTCTTCATGGGCCGCATCGTCGCGTGTGGCGCGGTGCGGCGTCTTGAACGAAATTGCAGCGGTGAAGGAGCGGTGATGTGGGCGCGATGCGGTGGCGATGGGGCGGCTATGCGGAGGCGATGCGGAGGGGACGCAGAGGCGATGAAGCGGCGATGCAGCGGCCAAGCAAGGCCAAGCAAGGCCAAGCAAGGCCAAGCAAGAGCCAAGCAAGAGCCAAGCAAAGGCCAAGCAAAGGCCAAGCAAAGGGCCAGCGGAAGCCAAGCAGAAGCCAACCGGTGCCGATGTGGTGGCAATGCGGTTGCGATGCAGCTGGCCAGATGCCGCGCGATGCTGGCCGTCGCGATCCTCTGACCCGCGCGGGGCCGTCGTGCCGTCGCACGCGTCGGCTTGCATCGGCCACGTCGACGGCAAAGCGCATGACTGTCGATCGCGCAATCCTCAACGTGTAGCGGCCTGTTGCGCGCCCGACGTCCTGCACGATGACGCCGTGCGGCCGATCACACCGCCTGCGCGAACCGCCCCGGCGTAATGCCGAACTGTCGCCCGAATGCGCGCGTCAGATGGCTCTGGTCCGCAAAGCCGGCCTCGGCCGCCGCCTCCGCGATCGGGCGGCCGCTCGCGAGCAGCGCACGGGCGAGCCGTGTGCGCGACTGAAGCAGATAGGCATGCGGCGTAATGCCGAGTTCGCGCGCGAAACCGCGCAGGAGCTGAAAGCGGCTGACGCCGCTGAGCGTCGCGAGTTCGGCGAGCGACACGGGCTCAGCAGGCGCCGCGTCGAGCCGCTCGCGCGCCGCTCGCACGGCCGGCGCGACGCCGGCGCTCGGCAGCGTGCGGTTCGCATGACGCGCCAGCAGATGTGCGACGACCGTCACGATCGCTTCGTCGCGAGCCAGCGGCGCGTCGGCGGATTCGACGATACGTGCATGCAGCTGCACCACCGCCGCGGCGAGCCGCGCGTCGCGCACCGCCGGATGCGCGAGTTCGATGCCGCCGAGCCCTTCCTCCGCCGCGATGCCGGCAACCAGCGACGGCGCGAGATACAGCATTCGCCAGCGCCGCGCCGCTCGCGTGCCGATCGGCATGCCGTCGTGCATCTCGCCCGGATTCACCATGATCGCGTCGCCGGCGCGCGCGTCGACTTGCCCTCGGCCGCTCCAGGACCGGTGCGCGCCGCTGACGATCACGCCGACGCCGAACTCGTCGTGTGCATGGCGCGGGAACGTGCGGTCGGACTCGAGGCTGATCGCTTCGATTCCGTCGCCGCTTCGCCGGTAATGGGTGACACGATGCATGGGGGCTCCTCGCGCCGGCCGCGGCGCAGATGCCGTGCACTTTAGCGCGTTCCGGCGCCGCGCGCGCTTCATCCGTTTGGCCGATACCGCGCGGCGTGCACAGCCGGCACGATGTGCGTGAGCAGCGTAGACGGCCCGCCGGGTCTGAAGCTGCATGGGAGACGGCAGATGGAACGACAGGATCCGGTATTCATTCAGGTCGGCGCGCTCGCCGACGGTTTTGCGCCCGAGGCCAACATTCTCGCGCCGGTCGACACGCTGGCCGGGCGCACGCTGACGCTCGACACGGCCGACGGCGAATCGCGTGTCTATGCGTTCGAGCCGGGTGTCGTGCGCTGGCGCGATGCGGCGAGCGGCGACGGCGGCTTCGAGCCCTGCCGCGTGACGCGGCTGCGCGACGGGCTGCTGTTCGTCGACTACGTCGATTCGCGCGCCCGCGCAACGTCGATCAGCCTCGTGATCGATCTCGACCGCGGCGTGTGGACGTCGGTCGTCGGCACCTTGCCGACCGAGGCCGACACGCGCGTCGACGCCTTCACGCGCGTCATGCTCGGCCGACCGCTCACCGGCGTCGACGTCGCGTTCCGGCACGGCACGATAGCGGGCCACGCGCAGCCCGGGCCATTGCACGCGCCGACGCGCGAGCTGATCGGCAAGCGCGCGATGTATCGCTACAGCCCCACGGAATGCTACGAGCACATCTATCTGAACGAGCACTTCTATGCGTGGCAGTGCCTGCAGGGCGTCGAAAGCGGGCTCGCCGACGTCGACCGCTGCCATTACTTCCGGATCGCCGAGGCGTTCTATCTGTTCGTGTGGCGCGAGAAAGTGGTGCCGACGCTCGGCGTCGTGCTGATCGATCTCGCGCAGCACAAGACCGACGGCAAGATCTTCGGCTACGCGCAAGACGACTTCGGCACGCTGTCGAACTTCCCCGTCGGCGCGCATGTGCAGGTGCTGAACGAAACCGTGCATCCGCTCGACGGGACGCAGCGATGACGGCCTCGCTCGGTTGCGGCCGCGTGCGCGCGGACTTCACCGGCCGCGTCGTGCTCGTGACGGGCGCGGCGCACGGCATCGGCGCCGCGATCGCGCGACGCTTCGCGGAATCCGACGCGTTCGTCGCGCTCGCGGATCTCGACGAAGCCGCCGCCGTCGCGCAGGTCGATGCGATCGCGCGCGCAGGCGGCGCCGCACGCGCGTACCGCGTCGATGCGGGAAGCCGCGACGAGCTTTGTGCACTCGTTCGCGCGGTGGAGCGCGACGGCGGACGGCTCGACGTCGTCGTGCACAATGCCGCGTATTTTCCGCTGACGCCGTTCGTCGACATCGACGTGCAGACGCTCGAACGCACACTGTCGGTCAACCTGTCGGCACTGTTCTGGCTCGCGCAGGCGGCACTGCCCGCATTCGAACGTGCAGGAGGCGGGCGGCTGCTCGTGACGTCGTCGGTGACGGGGCCACGCGTCGCGTTTCCCGGGCTCGCGCACTACGCGGCATCGAAGGCCGGCGTGAACGGCTTCATTCGTGCGGCAGCGCTCGAGCTGGCGCGCCGCAACGTGACGGTCAACGGCGTCGAGCCGGGGATGATCCGCACCTCGGCGGCCGGCAATCTCGGCGATGCATCGGTTGCGGCGCGCATCGCGCGCGACATTCCGCTCGCGAGAATGGGCGAACCGGACGATATTGCGAACGCGATGCTCTATCTCGCGTCGGCCGATGCCGCGTACGTTACCGGGCAGACGATCGTCGTCGACGGCGGTGCGACGCTGCCGGAAAGCGGCGCCGCGTTCGATGCGATATAGCGCAAGGGCGCGTTTAGCCGCGCGACGCGCGGCGAGGGTTCGGGTCGTCGTTCGGGTGCGGTGCGGACAGGTCGACGCGGGCGCCGTGTCGAAGCCCGAGCGACGAGGACCGTCCTGATTTTCGGTCAGTGCATGGCCGTGTGCGCGACGACGCGCGATTCGCGTCGAACGCACTGCCGTGCCGGCAACGCCGTTATGCGGCAGCCCGGATGGGCCGCGATCGGTGCGCATTCGGCGATCCAGTGCATCGGCGGGTTGACGGCGAGCGCGCGTTTCGCGATGCTCCGGTCCGGTTCGCATCTCGGCAACGCGTGCAAGAGCCGCGCGTCGTGCGGCGCACGCAGCGCGCGAGTCGCGGTACGCTATCCGCGGGTCCGCGGGTCCGCGGGTCCGCGGGTCCGCGGGTCCGCGGGTCCGCAGGTCCGCAGGTCCGCAGGTCGGCAGGTCGGCAGGTCGGCAAGTCACAGCGCGGCAGGTCGACAGCTCGGCGAGTTGGCGGTCGCAGATCGGCACGTCGGCAGATAGACAGCTCGGTAGCTCCGCGGGTTGGCGGTTCGACAGGTCGGTAGTTCGGCACACCGGCCGTGCGCCGTGACGGCGTCGGCCGCCGAGGTCACATCCAGCGTGACCCGTCCGTCGTCCTACGCCGCCCCCCGCGCACCGCATACACGCGCCGCACGCGAACCCGATCAATCACGGAGAGTAATTCGATGGAGCAACATATCAACGGAAAAGTCGTCGCGATCACCGGCGGCTTCGGCCATCTCGGCGTCGCGACGGCGGCATGGCTCGGCGCGCGAGGCGCCCGCGTCGCGCTGATCGGCCGCGGCGCCGCGCCCGACGCGAACGCGCTGCCCGACGTGCCGGCCACCGCGCTGCGGCTCGGCGGCATCGATCTCGTCGATCCGCAGGCCGCCGTGCACGCGCTCGACGCCGTGCATCGCCAGTTCGGCGGGGTCGACGCGCTGCTCAACATCGCCGGCGCATTCGTGTGGCAAACGATCGCGGACGGCGATGTCGACACCTGGGACCGCATGTACGCGCTGAACGTGAAAACGGCGCTGAATGCGTCGAAGGCTGCGCTGCCGTATCTGCTGCAGAGCGCCGCGGGCCGCATCGTCAATATCGGCGCCGGCGCGGCATCGAAGGCCGGCACCGGCATGGGCGCCTATGCGGCCGCGAAGGCGGGCGTCGCCCGGCTCACCGAGGCGCTGGCGGCCGAGCTGCTCGATCGCGGCATCACGGTGAACGCGGTCCTGCCGAGCATCATCGACACGCCGTCGAATCGCGCCGACATGCCCGACGCCGATTTCGCGCGCTGGGTGCAACCGCAGCAGATCGCGGCGACGATCGGATTCCTGCTGTCGCCGGAAGCGCAGGCGATCTCGGGCGCCTCGATTCCGGTCAGCGGGCGCGTCCTGTAACGATTGCGCGCGCGGCGGCACGCCGGTGCGCGCCGCCTGCGCGGCACCTCATTCCTGGATCAGGAAGCGATCGCGATTCTTCACGTCCTTGATCCAGCCGGGCGCACGGCCGCGCCCGGTCCATGTTTCTCCCGTCTTCGGGTTGCGGTACTTCGGTGCGGACGGCGTGGCGGCCTTGCTTCTGCCGGCGCGCTGCCGTCCGAAAATCTGTTCCGACGTAATGCCGTACTCGGCGACCTTTTCGCGGATCTCCGCGATCACGGCTTCCATTTCCGCAATGCGCGCGGCTTCCGCTTCTTTTTGCAATTTTGCAAGCTGCTCCTTCAGGTCCCTGTAATTTTTCGTCGGCATAGAGTCATCTCCATTGTTGTCGGCCGCGTCGATTCGCGGCGCGCAAATTATGCCATCCATTGCGGTCGCCAGAATCGATGAATTCCCGTGTCGGCCGATTGTCAGCATCAATTGCATGCGACGCGAGATGTCTGCATAAACCGTGCAAGGTTTGCGAGCGATCGAAAAACGCCCGTATCTTCTGCAAAAAGGCCGTGAACCGGCGCTGGAGCAAGGAAAATCGTTGCGCACGCATTGCAAGCGCATATCGATTTTTTGTATGGATTACAACGCGCTCAATTGCCTGCAGCGGCTATTCGCCAATGCGGATTTTTAACGTTCGGTGCGCGAAGTATCGAAATAAGCCGGCATAGGCGGCCAATTCGCCGGCGGCGCGGGGCAGCTCGCTTCGGACGAGAATGGTCGCCAATAAATCGGAAGATTTTTCCAGTGCGAAGTCATTGAGGATAGGGGAGCAGCGCGAAGCATGGCAATCGTGCCGACGGCAATCGACGCAGACGGCGCCGCAAGCCGCTCGCCACGCGCTTATACTTGTCTTTTCCCGCCATTCGAGTCGCACCTTGTCAAACGCTGTCTCTCCGGATTCGTCGACCGACGATCCGCGTCCCACGCCGCCGCGCCAGCCCGAACTCGAAGAGTGCTGCAACAGCGGTTGTTCGCCGTGCATCTTCGACCTGTACTACGAGGCGATGGACGAATACCGCGCCGCGCTCGCCGCATGGGAAGCGCGGCACGCGAAACCCGAATCGCATCGTTGACGCATCGGCCGCGCCAGTCGCGCACCTACGCGGCTGCGGCATGCAGCCGTCGGTGGATTGGCCCGAGCGCAGCCGACAGCACGACGCACACGGCGAGGATCGCGCTCAGCGCAAACATCGACGTGCGGAACCCGCGCACGTAGTCGAGCGGGCCCGGCGCCGCGCCGAGCTGTGCGAAGAACATGCCGCCGAGCGTCGCGGCGCCGACGGCCGCACCGATCTGCAGTGCCGCCGTGACCATCCCGGAGGCGACACCCGCGCGCGACGCATCGACTTCGGCGAGCACGATCCGCACGACGGACGGCAGCACGAGGCCCTGTCCGATGCCGATCGCCGCGATGCCCGCATAGAAGCCGATGCCCGGCGCGCCGCTGCCAGCCAGCGCGGCCGCTGCGGCGACGCCTGCCGTCAGCATCGCGAAACCGAGCGTGAGCACGCGATAGCCGCCGAAGCGTCCGACGAGCCGCGGCATCAGCAGCGGGCTCGACAGAAAGCCGATGCCGAGCGGCAGGATCGCCGCGCCGGACGCGAGCGGCGACCAATGCAGGCATCCCTGCAGGTAGATGCCGTAGCTGAGGAAGAACGCGCTCAGCATGTAGAACAGGAACGCTAACGCGAGACCGAGTGCGACGACGGGATGCCGGAACAGCCGCAGGTCGAGCAGCGGATCGCGGCCGGCGGCGAGTTGCCGCGCTTCGACGGCGAGCAGCGCCGCGAGCACCGGTAGCGCGCCGATCGCGCACGCGACCATCCACATGGGCCAGCCGGCGTCGCGCCCGTGCGTGAGCGGGTACACGAGCATCAGCAGGAACAGCGACAGCAGCACGGTGCCCGGCACGTCGATGCGCTGGCCGCGCGGCGGCCGGTTTTCCGGGATGAAACGCCAGCTGCCGAGCAGCGCGAGTACGCCGATCGGCAGATTGACGAGGAAGATCGCGCGCCAGCCGAGCCCGAACGGATGCAGGTCGATCAGCGCGCCGCCGCCGAGCTGGCCGATCACCGCCGCGAGGCCGAACACGAAGCCGTAGAAGCCCATCACGCGCACCTGCTCCTGCGGCGTAAACACGCTGCGGATCGTCGCGAGCACCTGCGGCGCAAGGATCGCCGCGAACAGGCCCTGCAGCACGCGACCGCCGACCAGCACGGCGCCGCTGTCGGCGAGCCCGCACAGCGTCGAGGCGACGACGAAGCCGGCCATGCCGAGCATGAACATGCGCTTGCGGCCGTACAGGTCGCCGAGACGGCCGCCGGTGATCTGCGCGACCGCGTTCGCGCAGGCGTATGCGGACACAACGAGCTGCAGCTCGGCCGGCCGTGCGCCGATGCCGTCGCGGATCGCCGGCAGCGCGAGGTTGACGATGAAGTAGTCGAGCGGCGGCAGGATCGCGCCGACCAGCAGTACCACGAGCGCCCAGCCGTGGCGATTGTGCGGCGTGGCCGCCGGGGCGGCGGCGGGCGCGCAGCGGGCAAGTAGGTTGTCCGTCATTGAAGCGGTCCAGAGAAAAAGGCCGCAAGCGGCCGTCGAGCGGACATTGTGCGCATCGTCGATGAATCGGAAAAGCGGGAAATGGTGGTAGCATCCATCGTGTTATCCGATGGATGGAGGGTTCGATGCGTGGTTTCGATCTGGACCAGCTGCGCACGTTCGCGGCCGTCGCGGACGCCGGCAGCCTGACGGCCGCCGCGCCGCTGCTGCATCTGTCGCAGTCGACGGTCAGCGAGCAGGTGCGCAAGCTCGAGTCGCGGGCAGGCGTGCCGCTGTTCGTGCGCAGCAAGCGCGGCGTCGAGCCGACGCCGGCCGGTGCGCGGCTGCTGCATCACGCGCGGCGTATCGTGGCGCTGAACGAGGCGGCATTCGACGAGTTGCGCGGCCAGGCGATCAAGGGCGAGCTGCGCGTCGCGATTACCGATTACTACCGCACGCACGAAGTCGCGGGCATGCTCGCGCGGCTGCGCGAGTGCTATCCGCAGCTGAGCCTGCACGTGAGCGCGATGAAGAGCGCCGACATCGAGGCCGCGTATGCAAAAGGGCAGATCGATCTCGGTGTTGTGATGCACCTGTCGAGCGGACCGTTTCGGCCCGCGTCGGCCGATACACGCTGGGTGTTGCGGCGCGAGCCGCTGTCGTGGGTGACGTCGCCGGCACTCGCCGAGCAGTTGCCCGAACCGTTGCCGCTCGTACTGCTGCCGGACGACTGCATGATGCATCAGATCGCGGTGCGCTCGCTCGACGAGCAGCGCATCCCGTACGAGCTCGTGCATAGCGCATCCGGCGTCGCGGGGCTGCAGTCGATGCTTGCGGCGGGGCTCGGCGTCGGCTGCCTGTGCGCGTCGGCGATCGGCGACGGGCTGATGCGTCTCGGCGGCGCGAAGTACCGGCTGCCCGCGCTGCCCGACGCGGTGTTCTCGCTGACGCCGCCGATGCAGGGCGAGCGCGAAACGGTCACGCAGGCGCGCGAGGTGCTGTCGCGGCAGCTGCTGGTGTGACGTCGTGGCGCGCGGTGCGTCCGCTGCGCATTCGCGGCCGGCGCGAAAACGCACGAACGGCGAGCGCGCAAAGCGGTAGCGCCGCGGTTGCAGCAGGCACCGGAACGCTGCGGGCGCGGTGCATGCTCGCCGATTCATTGACTGCGCGTTACGCAGTCACGAGCTACGGTCGGATCGTCGAGACGCGGCTACCTCTCGAGCAAGCCGCCTGAGTCGGCGCCGTCATGCTGCCGATCAGTCCGAGCTACGTGCGCGGCTGTCGGCCAACCCAACGGGGCTCGAACCCGCCGCCCGACCGGCAAGACAACGCGACGGCGCGTAGCGTAAGCCACTGATCGATCGGATGGAAACGGCGGAACGTCGGGTTGAGCTTTGACGACTCTTCCGAAGAATCCGTACCGCCGCGCCGCGCCGCGCCGCGCCGCCGCGCCGCGTTCGCCGGCGCGCAAGCTCGCCGAACGCACGGCGAACACACCACCTACTCGCCCGTCCCTTCGGCATACGCGCGCAGCCCGTTCGCGAGCGCGTCGAACACCGCCCGGCAGCGCGGGCTCGCGCGCAAATCTTCATGCATGACGACCCACGTTTCGAGCTTCACCGCCGGGCCGTCCGGCAGCACGCGCACGAGCCGCGCGTCGCGTTGCGCGAGCCGGCTCTGGCAGAAGCCGATTCCGTAGCCGGCCCGGATCATCGCGAGCTGCGCGAGATTGCTGTCGGTGCGCAGCGCGAACGCTTCGCGCGTCCACGACGGCAGCCCGCGGCCGGCCGAGCGGACGAACGGCGTGACCGTATCGAACCCGATCAGCGCGTGATGTGCGAGTGCGTCGAGCGTCGACGGCGCGCCGTAGCGCGCCAGGTAGTCGTCGCGCGCGTACAGCGCGACTTCGAGTTCGCCGATGCGCCGTGCCACCAGCGCGTCCTGCGACGGCGATGCCATCCGCACCGCGATGTCGGCTTCGCGGTTCAGCACGTCCTGGATGCGGTCGGTCGGGACAAGCTCGATCACGAGCCCCGGATGCTCGCGCCGCAACTGTGCGAGCATCGGCGGCAGCACCTCGACCGCGATCACGTCGCTCGCGGAGATCCGTACCGTACCGCGCACGCCCGCACCATGGCTCGCCGCCGCGCGCTCGAATGCGGCGGCCGCGCTGCGCAGCGCCTCCGCATGACCGCGCAGCGCAAGCGCCGCGTCGGTCGGCAGTAGCCCGGAAGGCGAGCGCGTGAACAGCGTTTGGCCGAACGCGGCTTCGAGCGCCGCGATATGGCGGCCGGCGGTCGGTTGCGTGATGCCGAGCGCACGCGCGGCAGCGGATAGCGAGCCTTCCGTCAACACGGCAAGGAAGGTGCGATAGCGTTCCCAGTTCAGATCGGCGGTCATGCATAAATGTATAGCCGATGGACGATGTTGAGCAATTCCTTGCTATCCCGGCGCGGGCCAGAATGCAAGCCGTCACGATCGAGGAGAACGGCAATGGCGGCAAATGCAGGTACGGCATGCGGACAGGCACTCGTGCTCGGCGCGAGCGGAGGAATCGGCGGCGAGGTCGCGCGGCAGTTGCGCGACGCCGGCTGGCAGGTGCGCGCGCTCAAGCGCGGCCTCGAGTCGGAGGCGGTGGAGCGCGACGGTATCGCCTGGATCCGCGGCGACGCGCTCGATCGCGACGCGGTGGTACGCGCCGCGCGCGGCTGCAGCGTGATCGTCCATGCGGTGAATCCGCCCGGTTACCGGAACTGGGCGGAACAGGTGCTGCCGATGATCGACAACACGATCGCGGCGGCGACGGCGGCGCGCGCGACGGTCGTATTGCCGGGCACGATCTACAACTTCGGGCCCGACGCGTTTCCGCTGTTGCGCGAGGACGCGCCGCAGCGGCCCGTCACGCGCAAGGGCGCGATCCGCGTCGAGCTGGAGCGGCGGCTGGCGGCCGCGAGCGCGCGCGGCGTGCGGACGATCGTCGTGCGGGCCGCCGATTTCTTCGGCGCGCATGCGGGCAACAACTGGTTCGGCCAGGCGCTCGTGAAGGCCGGGCGGCCGGTGACGGCGATTCGCGTGCCGAACCGCCCCGGTGTCGGCCATCAATGGTCGTACGTACCGGACGTGGCGCGTGCGATGGTGGAGCTGATCGAACGACGCGACACGCTGGAGCCGTTCGCGCGTTTTCATCTCGGCGGCCATTGGGACGCCGACGGCACGCAGCTCGCGCAGGCCGTGCGCCGCGTTGCGCAGCGGCACGGGATGCGGCCGGCGGTGCGGCGCTTCCCGTGGTGGCTCGTGTGGGCGGGCGCGCCGTTCGTCACGATGCTGCGCGAAATGCTCGAGATGCGCTATCTGTGGCGCGAACCGCTGCGAATGGACAACGCGCGGATCAAGGCGGTGCTGGGACGCGAGCCGTTGACGCCGCTCGACACGGCGGTGGAAGCGGCGCTGACCGAGCTAGGTTGTCTGCACACGCACGACGCGCGACAACCGCGGAACGCGTAGCGCAAGCCGGCGTCGGACCAACCAGCTTCACGGCCGCCGGCCGCCGTCACGCGACGACCGGCAGCACGTCGACCGCATAGCGGTGCCGCAGGCTGCGCCCGAGCACCGGATCGTGCAGCTCCATCTCGAACGCGTCGCCGTCGCTCATCGCGGCGATCGCGCCATGCACCGCGACCGTGCCGCCGAACATCGCGCAGCGCGCGGGCATCGTGCCGCGATCGTCGAAACGCTGCCAGAGCGTGTCCGGCGCGAGCAGTCCGCTCGTCGCGCCGTGTTGGTACGCGATACGCTCGCCGTCACGCGAAACGAGCCAGGCGCGCATCTCGATGGCATCCCAGTGCGCGGCGACGTCCGCGTAGCGCCACGCGTCGCGGCCGAGCGGCTTCGCGCAGACCTGCTTCGACACGGCCACGCCGTAGGCTTCGACTTCGCGATCGGTGTGATCGGAGCCGACGGTGACGAGCGTGCCGGCCGCGCTGTCGATCAGCACGCATTCGATTTCGCCGCCCGAGCGCGTGCCGAGCACGCCGATCGACGCGGCCTGCGTGAGGAGCGCCGGCGCGACGCGATAGAAGCACGGCGTCGCGGACGGCGGCGCGACGCCGAGCGCCGCGAGTTCGTCGATATGCGCGCGAATCGCGCGTGCGTCGCGGCCGGCCCAGCCGGCGATCACGACGCGTTCGATCTCGACGTCGACGGCGGCCGGCGGCTGGTGTACGGGAATCACGTTGAACGACAAGACTTGCATGGCCAGGTATCCGGATGAAACGCGAGAGAACGGCACGCGGCCGCGGTCAATCGGCGAGCGGCCGGTGCGCGGTTTCGCGCGCGACGACGAGCGCGACGGCCGTCACCGCGAGCGCGGCCGACACATACAGCGATACGGCGGTCGTCGTGCCGGTCTGCCGGAACAGCGCGGCGATCACGAGCGGCGCAAAGCCGCCGCCGACGATGCCGGCCAGCGTGTACGCGAGCGACGAGCCCGCATAGCGCACGCGCGTCGGAAACTGTTCGGTGACGAACGCGCCTTGCGGCCCGTACATCACCGCATGGATCACGAGGCCGATCGCGACGGCCGCGACGATCGCGACCGGCCGCGCCGAATCGAGCAGCGCGAAGAACGCGAACGCCCATACGATCCCGGCGAACGCGCCGGCCAGATAGACGGGGCGGCGGCCGAAGCGGTCCGACAGCGCGCCGAAGCACGGCACCGCGATCGCGTTGAACGCGGTACCGATCATCACTGCGGTCAGCGCGAGCGGCCGCGACAGATGCAGCACGGCGGTCACGTAGGTCAGCGTGAACACGACGATCAGCGCGTACAGCACGTCGGAGCCGATCCGCGCGCCGCCGGCGACGAGCAGCCGGCGCCAGTGACACTTCAGCACCTCGGCGACCGGCACGTCGGCTGTCGCGTGCGACTCGGCGAGCTGCTCGAACTGCGGCGTTTCGTCGACGCCGCGCCGCACCCAGAAACCGAACGCGACGAGCAGCGCGCTGGCCGCGAACGGCAGCCGCCAGCCCCATGCGAGAAAGCCGTCCGGCGTCGTCGACAGCGTGACGAGCGCGATGCAGCCGGTGCCGAGCAGCGTGCCGAAGGACGGCCCGACCTGGGTCCACGACGCCGACAGCCCGCGCCGCCTCTGATCGCCGTGCTCGACCGACAGCAGTACGGCGCCGGCCCATTCGCCGCCGAGCGCGACACCCTGCACGAAGCGCAGCGCGACGAGCAGGATCGGGCTCAGGATGCCGGCCGTCGCATAGGTCGGCAGCGCGCCCATCAGCGCGGTCGTCACGCCCATCAGCACGAGCGTGAGCATCAGCACCGCGCGGCGGCCGATCCGGTCGCCGAGGTTGCCGAACACGAAGCCGCCGAGCGGACGCGACACGTAGCCGACGGCGTAGGTCGAGAACGCGAGGATCGTGCCGGCGAGCGGATCGACGGACGGAAAGAACAGCCGATTGAAGACGAGCGCGGCGAGCGTGTTGTAGATCGTGAAGTCGTACCACTCGAGCGACGTGCCGATCATGCTCGCGGTCGCGAGTCGGCTGTTGCGCGCGCGGTGCGGTGCGTGGACGGCGGGTTGGGCGAGCGTGCTCATGGTGTCGGGCATGTCGTGACGAACTCGGGGCGGGCGTACGGGAACCGGCGACGTGCGCCGGCACTTCGGTGCTCAGGCGGGCAGTGCGGCGGCCGCTTGCGGTGCAGGCTCGCCGCGCGCGGCAGGCAAGGGTGCAGCCGCGCGCCACAGCAGCTCGAACGTGCGCACCTCGTCGTGGCCGGCGAGCGCCGCCGCGACGCGGCGCGCAGCCGCTGCGTCGCTGCCTTCGATCAGCACGAGCGCATCGGCGGCCGGCCGTGCGGCGGCATCCGCGCCGATCGGTGCCGACAGTTCAGGCGTCGTGCGGAACAGCCGCGCGGCATGCACGCCCGGCTCGCGCAGGGCGGCATCGAAGCGCGCGCTCAGTTGCGCCACGTCGATGCGCTCGGGCGGCAGTACGAACAGCGCGAGATGCGCGCCTTCGCCGTCGCCGGCCTCGATGGTCAGCTCGCCGACGCGTCGTTGCGTGCCCGTCATCCGTTCGAAGTTGGCGAGCGACCACGCGGTCTGCTGCGCGAACGCGCGGCGATATGCGTCGCCGCGGAACACGTCGAGCGTGTCGGTCACATAGAGCGCGAGGTATTTGCGCGGGCCGCGATCGGTCGCGCGAAAGCGCCGCGCATGCGTGAAGCCCGGAATCGCGACGCGTTCCTGCATGTGCTCGCGGTCGTACCACGCATTGAAGTCCGCTTCATGTGCGGGATCGATGTCCGTCCAGACGCAGAGCTGGCCGTGTGGAAGGGAAGGGCGGGTCATCGCGGAGATCCTCGTGACGGATGAGTCGGAACCCGCAGTGTCCCGAACGCGCGCCGGGCGCGTCCAACAAGAAAACAAATTCGCGGTGAACAGGTTTTCTTATGAGCGGCGCGGCCGGCGTTTCGCGGCGGCCGGCGCGCCGATCGTCGACGGTTCGGCCGCGCGTTGGGCGCGGCCAGCATCCTTTACCGCTTTGGCGCCTTTGGCCGCCTTGGCGTCTTTCCCGGTTTTCGCGCGCACGTCGGGCGCCTGCGCGCGACCTGCAGCGCCGCGTCGCATCGACGTGCCGGCGGTCGTATCGATCGGCATCGACGGCGTCGCGCGCGCGACCTCGCTCGCGAGTTCGGCGATGCGCGCGGCGAGCGGCAGCCCTTGCGTCCGATACGTCGCGACGAGCGGCAGCGTCGGAAACGCCGGTTCGACGTCGAGCAGTTCGAGCGCGCCTTCCTGCAGTTCGCGTCCGATGATCGCGGGCGGCAACGCGGCGACGCCGAAGCCGTCCGCGACGAGCCGGATCATCGCGGCGACCGACGTGATGCAGTTGATGCTCGCCGGTCGTTCGACGGCCGCGAACAGCCGCTCGATCGTCGCGTGCGGCCCCGAATGGCGCGAGAAGCTGATCACCGGAAATTCGGCGAGCTGCGCGACGTCGAGCCGTTCGCCGCCAAGCCCGAGGCGCGGGCTCGCGACCCAGCGCACCGGAAACTCGCAGAGCGGCAGGTTCGTGAAGTCGGGGCCGGGCACCGTGTCCGTCTGCAGGATCAGGTCGACGCCGTCGGTGCTGAGCAGCCGCGTCAGGTGCAGCGTCGTGTCGCTCGTGATTTCGACGTCGAGCCGCGGATAGTGCTCGCGCGCCCGCGCGATCAGCGCCGGGAACCAGCTGTGCACGATCGACTCGATCACGCCGATGCGGATCGGGCCCACGTCGCTCGCGGACGGGATCTCGCGCCGCATCTCGTGGTCGAGCCGCACGATCCGCTCGGCGTACGCCAGCATGCGGCGGCCCGCAGGCGTGAGCGTGGCCGAGCGCGTGTTGCGGTCGAACAGGCGCACGTCGAACGCTTCTTCGAGCGACGCGATGCGGCTCGACACGGCCGCCTGCGTGGTATGCAGCTTTTCGGCGGTCAGGCGGAAATTTTCGAGCTTCGCGAGCCAGACGAAGGTTTCAAGAAACCGGATGTTCATCGAGTGCCGGACGGGGAGCGGGGCCGCGCGGAGGCGGCGGAATCCGGCCGATGTTAATCGATTTGCGCCGCGTGCAGCACGCGTGGGCCGCCCGTGCGCCGCCCGTGCGGCGCCCTTCGTGCCGTGCACGGCGCGCGTCGCGTCACCGCGCGTCGAACGCGAGCGTCGGCACGTCGACGACGCTCGCGCCGCCGTCCGCGACCAGCGTCGCGCCCGTCACGAACGACGCGTCCGGCGACGCCAGAAATGCACAGACCGCCGCGATCTCGTCGGGATCCGCCGCGCGCCGCAACGGCACGTCGGCGCTTACGCGCGCGTAAGCGCGCTCGAGTGTGTCGCCGTGCGCGTCCATCAGCGGCTGCATTTCCGCGTCGGCCATCGGCGTGCGGACCCAGCCCGGGCATACCGCGTTCGCGCGCACGCCGTGCGGCCCGTAGTCGCGCGCGAGCGAGCGCGCGAGGCCGAGCAGCGCATGCTTGCCGACCGTATAGCCGCATACGCCGGGGCCGGCCGCGAGCGCCGCGATCGACGCCACCAGCACGATGCTGCCGCGTTGCGCGATCAGGTCCGGCAGGCATGCGCGTGCACTGACGAATGCGGTGTCGAGGTTCGCATGCATCGCGTCGCGCCACTGCGCGTCGCCGGTTTCGTCCGCGCGGCCGAGGCCGTGCCCGCCCGCGCACGCGATCAACGCGTCGATGCGGCCGAAGCGCGCGGCGATCGCGGGCACGAAGCGTGCCCAGTCGGCCGTGCCGGCCGCGTCGCCCGCGAGCGCGAGGCCGCCCGTTTCGGCGGCCAGCGCCTCGAGCGGCGCCGGCCGCCGGCCGATCAGCACGACGCGGTCGCCGCCGCGCGCGAAACGGCGTGCGCAGGCGGCGCCGATGCCGGTGCCGGCGCCGGTAATGACGATCGTACGGGGGCGTGCAGCGCGCATGTCGTTCTCCGGAAAAGGGTCGTGTCCGCGCACTGTAGGCGCGGCGCGCGCGCACCGGTATCGGCCGAAAGGATGAACGCGCGCGGGGCGGCCGGCCGGCGCGGGCGCCGTGCGTTTTGCAAAGGCTGACGTTGTCCGCGGCCGAATCGCTCTATCCTCGAATTTTTTGAGACAGTCGACGAAAGCCCGGCAAAATAGCGCGGACGGGCCGCGCATCGGTGCGACGGCCGGATCGACAAGAACGGGAGGGGCCGGCAATGAGGCTGGACGACGAAAGAGAGAGCATGAACGTCGAGGATCGCCGTGGTGCGGGCGGCTTCGGTGGAGGACGTGGCGCGACGATCGGCATCGGCACGATCGTGGTCGCGCTGGCCGCGTCGTATTTCTTCGGGATCGACCCGCGCGTCGTGCTCGAGGGCGCGTCGATGCTGCAGGGTCAGCAGACGCAGCAGGCGCCGGCGCAGCGCCAGGGTGCGCCGGCCACCGACCCCGGCGCCGTCTTCACGCGCAAGGTGCTGGGCAACATCGAGCGGACCTGGACGACGATCTTCTCGACGCAGCTGCACGCGCAGTACGCGCCGCCGAAGCTCGTGATGTTCACGAATACGACACCGACCGCATGCGGGACCGGTCAGACCGCAATGGGGCCGTTCTATTGCCCGGGCGACCAAAAGGTCTATATCGATCTCGGCTTCTACGACGAACTGCGCAAGCGGTTCGGCGCCGGCGGCGATTTCGCGCAGGCGTACGTGATCGCGCACGAGGTCGGCCATCACGTGCAGAACCTGCTCGGCATTTCCGAGAAGGTCGACGCCGCGCGCCGGCGCGCGAGCGAGGCGCGCTCGAATGCGCTGTCGGTGCGCATGGAGCTGCAGGCCGACTGTTTCGCGGGCGTCTGGGCGAACAACGCGCAGCGCGCAAACCAGCGGCTGATCGAGCCCGGCGACTTCGAGCAGGGGCTGAAGACGGCGGCCGCGATCGGCGACGATCGGCTCCAGCAGCAGGGGCAGGGTTATGTGGTGCCGGAAAGCTTCACGCACGGCACGAGCGAGCAGCGCATGTACTGGTTGCGGCGCGGGATGGAGTCGGGCGAGCTGAGCGCCTGCGACACGTTCGCCGCGAACGCGCACTGACGGACTGAGACGTACGGCCTTGCCGCCCGCCACGCCGCCGCCCGCCGTGCGGCGGGCAACGGGCAACGGGCAACGGGCAACGGGCAACCGGGCGGCGGGTGGCCGTTGGCTACTGACTAGTGACTAGTGGTGGGCGACGGGAAGCGGGCCGGCACGCGGCACGCAGCCGAATTGCCGATTTGGGCTCACCGCCGCGCGACGCCGCCATTAGGCTCGATCGGATTCCGTCACGTTCGCCGGCCGCGCCGGGCCCGACCATGCCGCTTCCCTATCCTTCCGCCGACGCGGACGTCGTCGACTGGCAGCGCGCGCTGCGCGCGTGCGTCGACGCCTTCGACGCGTTCGCGAGCCCGTCGGCGACCGTCTTCTACCGGCTCGACGCGAGCGGCGAACCGGCCGATTTCGAGCTGTTCGGGATGCCGGAGTCGATGCACCGCACCTATGTCGCGCGCTACCGGATGCTCGATCCGCTGCATCCGTCGCGCTGCGCGGCCGACGCGCGCACGGTCGTCACGCTCGCATCGCAGTTGCCCGACGAATGCCGCGACGCGTCCGCGTACTGGACGCGCTTTCTGCGGCGGCACGGCGTCGCCGACGTCGTCGAAATATGGCTGCGCGACGACGGCCGAACAGTCGGCGCGTTCTCGCTGCTGCGCTTCGAAACGCGTGGGGCGGCGCGAGGCGGCGACGGCGCAAGCGCGCGCTTCGCGCCCGGCGAAATCGATGCGCTCGCGCGCCTGCAGCCGCTCGCCGAAGCGGCGCTGAGCCCGTTGCTGCGGACGCGGCGCGGGATTCACCGGATCGAGTGCGACGCGCGCCTGACCTATCGCGAGGAGCAGATCGCGCGGCTCGTGCGCGATGGTCGCTCGAACAAGGAGATCGCGCGCGATCTCGCGCTCGGCCAGCCGACGATCAAGACCCACCTGATGCGCATGTATCGCAAGCTCGGCGTGTCGAACCGCACCGAACTCGTCGGCGCGCTGTTTCTGTAAGGGCCGCGCGCCGCCTTTCGCCGATGTGCGTCGGCACCTCGCGACGCACATCGGCGCACCTTTCCGCCGGCCGTGCCGCGCGCCGTGCAGGTTCGCTTTCCTTCCTTCCACGCGCTGCCAATTTGCGCTAACTGCCGTCCGACGCGCTCGATACAGTGGTGCGACACCCGCGTGCCGCGGTGCACGCGGTTCCCGCCACGACATTCTTCGAGACGCCCATGAGCACCACGAATTTCGTCGCCGTCACCGACACCGTGCGCACTTTCGTCGCGCGCGACTTCGGCCTCTTCATCGACGGCGCAATGCAGCGCGCGCATGCGGCCGCGCGGCTCGACGTGTACGACCCGGCCACCGGCGAGCGGCTCGCGACCGTCGCCGATGCCGACGAGCACGACGTCGACCGTGCGGTCGCGAGCGCGAAGCGCGCGTTCGATGCGCGCGTATGGCGCGGGCTGCGCCCGGCCGATCGCGAGCGGATCCTGCTGAAGCTCGCCGACCTCATCGAACGCGATGCCGAAACGCTCGCGCAGCTCGAAACGCTGAACCAGGGCAAGTCGATCCACGTGTCGCGCGCGGTCGAGGTCGGCGCGAGCGTCGAATACGTGCGCTACATGGCCGGCTGGGCGACCAAGATCACGGGGCAGACGCTCGACGTGTCGATTCCGTTTCCGCCCGGCGCGCGCTATACGGCGTACACGCGCAAGGAGCCGGTCGGCGTGGTCGCCGCGATCGTGCCGTGGAATTTCCCGCTGATGATCGCGACATGGAAGCTGATTCCCGCGCTCGCGGCCGGCTGCACGGTCGTGCTGAAGCCGTCGCCCGAGACGCCGCTCACCGCGCTGCGCCTTGCCGAACTCGCGCTCGAGGCCGGCGTGCCGCCCGGCGTGTTCAACGTCGTCACCGGCGGCCGCACGTGCGGCGCCGCGCTCGCGCGCCATCCGTCGATCGCGAAGATTTCCTTCACCGGCTCGACCGAGACCGGCAAGCTGGTCGGCGCGGCGGCCGTGCAGAACATGACGCGCTTCTCGCTCGAACTGGGCGGCAAGAATCCGATCGTGATGCTCGACGACGTCGACGTCGGACAGGCGCTCGACGGCGTCGCGGCCGGCGCGTTCTTCAACCAGGGGCAGGTCTGCGCGGCCGCGTCGCGCATCTACGTGCATCGCAGCAAATTCGCGCAGCTCGCCAACGGACTCGCGGAGCACGCGCGCGCAATGACGCTCGGGGCGGGGCTCGACACGACTGCGCAGATCAACCCGCTCGTGTCGGCGCAGCACCGCGACAAGGTCGTCCGGCACATCGAGCAGGCGCGCCGCGACGGCGTCACGTTCCTCGCGGGCGGCACGCGCGTCGACGAACTGCCGGGCTATTACGTGAGGCCGGCCGTGATCGCCGATCCGCGTGCGGACAGCGCGATCGTGCGCGACGAGGTCTTCGGCCCGGTGATCGTCGTGCTGCCGTTCGACGATGCAGCCGACGCGGTGCGGCTCGCGAACGCGTCGCCGTACGGGCTCGCGGCGAGCATCTGGAGCAACGATCTGACGCGCGTGATGAATCTCGTGCCGCAGATCGAGGCCGGCACCGTCTGGGTGAATTGCCATATCCCGCTCGATCCGTCGATGCCGTTCGGCGGCTACAAGCAATCGGGCATCGGCCGCGAATTCGGCCAGTACGCGATCGAAGGCTTCACCGAAACCAAATCCGTGTGCATCGCGCACTGATCGCGCGATGCCGGCACCCAACCATCCGAACTGGAGACTGCAATGAGCTACAACGAAGCGAAATTCTGGCACCCGATGCTGCATCCGAACGAAATGAAGCGGCGCAAGCCGATCCGCATCGTACGCGGCGACGGCTGCTATGTGTTCGACGAGCACGGCAAAGCGCTCGTCGACGGCGTCGCGGGCCTGTGGAACGTGAACGTCGGGCACAACCGCCGCGAAGTGAAGGACGCGATCGTGCGCCAGCTCGACGAGCTCGAATACTTCCAGCTCTTTGACGGGATCACGCATCCGCGCGCGGAGGAGCTGTCGAAGCGGCTGATCGACCTGCTCGAGCCCGAAGGCATGCGCCGCGTGCTGTACAGCTCGGGCGGCTCCGACTCGGTCGAGACCGCCCTGAAGATCGCGCGCCAGTACTGGAAGGTGCGCGGCCAGGCCGATCGCACGAAGTTCATTTCGCTGAAGCAGGGGTATCACGGCACGCACTTCGGCGGCGCGTCGGTGAACGGCAATACGGTGTTTCGCCGCAACTACGAGCCGAATCTGCCGGGGTGCTTCCACGTCGAGACGCCGTGGCTGTACCGCAACCCGTTCACGCAGGATCCGGAAGAACTCGGCCGCATCTGCGCGGCGTTGCTGGAACGCGAGATCCAGTTCCAGAGCCCCGATACGGTCGCCGCGTTCATCGCGGAACCGATCCAGGGCGCGGGCGGTGTGATCGTGCCGCCGGCGAACTACTGGCCGCTCGTGCGCGAGGTCTGCGACCGTTACGGCGTGCTGCTGATCGCCGACGAAGTCGTCACGGGCTTCGGCCGCAGCGGCAGCCTGTTCGGCAGCCGCGGCTGGGGCGTGCGTCCGGACATCATGTGTCTCGCGAAGGGCATTTCGTCAGGCTACGTGCCGCTCGGCGCGACGGCCGTGAACGCGCGGATCGAGGACGCGTTCGCGCAGAACGCCGACTTCGGCGGCGCGATCATGCACGGCTACACGTACGCGGGCCATCCGGTGGCCTGCGCGGCAGCGCTCGCGAGCCTCGACATCGTCGTGAACGAAGACCTGCCGGCGAACGCCGCGAAACAGGGCGCCTATCTGCTCGAAGCGCTGCAGCCGTTCGTGCAGCGCTTCGCGGCGGTCGGCGAGGTGCGCGGCAAGGGGCTGATGCTCGCGCTCGATCTGGTTGCGGACAAGACGACGCGCGAGCCGATCGACCCGCTGTCGGGCTATGCGAACGCGGTGGCCGAAGTCGCGCGCGAGCACGGCGTGCTGGTGCGGCCGGTCGGCACGAAGATCATCCTGTCGCCGCCGCTCGTGATCGAGCGGCCCGAACTCGACCGGATCGTCGACGCGCTCGCCGCGGGCTTCGAGGCCGTACCGGTCGCATGACGGCGCCGGCACGGGCGTCGCGGATTGCGCAGGCGCCGCGGCCCGTGCCCGCCCACCGGTTTGCCGATTTGCGCTATCCCGCCGCATTTTTGCCTGCGTATTTTTTCGACATCGGATGAAGGTCGGATCGACGGCACGCCGCGCGCCTCCAAGCGCGGCGGCCGCTCAATGAACGAAGGAGACGAAGATGTCGGGATGGTCTGGCATGACGGACGCGGCGGCCGGCGCGTCGACGGGCGCAGCGGCGCAAACCGGCGGCGCCGCGCTGAAGGCGGGGGCGGTCGGATTTCCGACCGCGCTGGCAAGTGCGGTCGGGCTCATCATGGCGAGCCCGGTGATCCTCACCGCGACCTCGGGTTTCGGGATGGGCGGCTGGGCATTCGCGGTCGCGATGATCATCGCGTTCGTGATGATGCAGGCGCAGGCGACCACGTTTTCGGAGGCTGCCGCGATGCTGCCGACGGCCGGCTCGGTTTACGATTACCTGTCGTGCGGGCTCGGCCGCTTCTGCGCGATCACCGGCACGATTTCCGCGTATTTCCTCGTACACGTGTTCGCGGGCACTGCGGAGACGATCCTCAGCGGCATCATGGCGCTCGTCAATTTCGAATCGCTGAATGCCGCGCTCGAGAAGCACAACAGCTCGTGGCTCGTCGGCGTCGGCCTCGTGATCACGTTCGCGATCACGAACATCATCGGCATCAAGGTGTTCAGCAAGCTCGAGATCGTGCTGACGGCCGGCATGTGGCTGTCGTTGATGATCTTCGGGATTCTCGGGCTCGCGGCGGCGCCGGCCGTGCATCTAGACGGCTGGTTCGGCGGCTCGACCGTCGGCACGTCGGTGCCGGCCGTGCTGTCGCTGGTCGGGATGGCGATGTTCATGTTCGTCGGCTGCGAGTTCGTCACGCCGCTCGCGCCGGAGATGAAGGCGCCGGGCCGCACGATTCCGCGCGCGATGGCGCTCGGGCTCGTCGGCGTCGCGCTCTGCATGTTCCTGTACGGCGCGGCGATCCGCCGTCAGGTGCCGAACGTGCCGGTTAGCGCGGACGGCCTCACGCATCTGCTCGACACGCCGGGCGCGATTCCCGCGTTCGCGCTGCAGGTGCTCGGCCCGTTCGGCCGCATCTGGTTCGGTATCGCGTTTCTCTGCGCGGGCGCGGCGACGATCAATACGCTGATGGCCGGCCTGCCGCGGATTCTGTACGGCATGGCGATCGACGGTGCGCTGCCGCGCTGCTTCGCGTATCTGCATCCGCGCTTCAGGACGCCCGTGGTCGGAATCGTGGCCGCCGCCGCGGTGCCGATCGTTCATGCATGGCTCATCAACGGCAACCTCGACAGCATCCTGCATCTCGTGCTCGCCGCGACCTGCGCATGGGGCACCGCCTATCTGCTCGTGACGGCGTCGGTCGTGATGCTGCGCATCCGGCGCCCGGACTTGCCGCGTCCGTACCGTTCGCCGTGGTTTCCGCTGCCGCAGATCGTGTCGAGCGTCGGCATCGTGCTCGCGATCTGGTACATCACACCGCCGGGGATGAACGCGCGCGACGTCTACGTGCCGTTCGGCGCAATGCTCGGGTTGACGGCGCTGTATGCGCTGTTCTGGACCGTCGTCGTGCAGCGCCGGCATCCGTTCCGGCCCGTTCCGGTCGAGGACGTGCTGCGCAACGAACACGTCGCGCAATGAACGCCGTATTCGCCCGGCGCCGCGCGGGACACGACGCGCTGCCGGCCGGCCATCGGCCTGGCGCGGTGGCCGCGCGCGTGCGCGCGGATCTGCAGGCCGTGCACGACGCGCGCGACGAACCGGGCGCCGCGCGGCTGCCGAACGGTGTGTGCGTGACGCTGACCGAAAGAATCGAGCGCCAGTTCCTGATGCATACGGTGAGCGTGACGATCGCGACGGCCGCATGCGGACCGGCCGCGTGCGGTCGCGCGCAGGTGCAGCAGACGGGCTGGGTGCGCCGCACCGGCATCCGTATCGTCGCGGCGTCGGGCAGCGATCCGCGCTTCTGCCGCGCGCTCGCCGCGCTGGCCGCCGATGCAGCGCTCGCCGGCGCGCTGCGCCGGCTGCATCTGAGCACGTGCACGATCGACGCGCACGACGGGCGCTGGACGCTCGCGATCGTGCCGTTCGGCGGCAGCGAGGTCGTGAACCGGATGCCGTCGTTTCGCCGCTATGTGCGCCTGATCGACGAGCAGGCGGCCGCGCTGCACGCTGCATGCGCCGCGTTCGAAGGTGCGCTGCACGGGATTTTGCACGGGTAAGCTGTGGCGTGGCGCGCCGCCCGCAGTCCGGCGGCCGCGAGCAGGGATCAGGGTTTTACCGGAGGCGCCGATGTTGTTCCAGTCACGTTCGCACGAAGACGTGCACGACCACGGGCTCGCGATCGCGGGCTGGCACCAGGTCTACCGCCAGATGACGCCGGGCCGGTTCCGCGGCACCGTCACGCAGGTGCTGTACGACGATTTCCACTTCTTTCGCGAAACGACGAACCGGCGGGTCGCGCAGACGGGCCTCGCGCCGGCCGGCCGCACGTCGCTCGCGGTGCCGCTGTCGGTGCCGCTCGCCGGCACGTTCCAGCGCCAGCCGGTCGACGGCTATGCGCTGCTCGCGCTGCGCGCGGGCGAGGATTTCGAATTCCATACGCCGGAGGGCATGGGGCTCGTCGGCATCAGCGCGGCGTCGGACATGATCGACGAGCTGTGCGAGGTGGAATTTGGCGCGGCCGGCGTAGGCGCGGCCGGCGTAGGCGCTGCCGGCGTAGGTGCGGCCGGCCCCCGCGGTGCCCGCTCTTGCGCAACCGCCACCGGCGCCCGCAGGCTGCGGCACGTGACGCGCCTGTCCGACGAACAGGGCGTCGCGCTCGGTGCGCGGCTGTCGTCGCTGATCGACGAGGCGCAGCGCAACCCCGGCTGCCTCGAATACGCGGCCACGCGCAAGATGTTCCGCGACGCGATGCTCGGCGTGTTTCTCGACGCGCTCGACCAGGGCATCGGCGTCGAGCGGCGCGACATCACGCACGCGACCTACAGCGACATCGTCAGCCGCTGCGAGAAGTATCTGCGCGATCGGCCCGAAGAACCCGTGACCGTGCTCGAGCTGTGCCGCGCGCTGCGCTGCAGCCGTCGGACGCTGCAGACGAGCTTCCAGCGCGTCGCCGACGTCACGCCGGTCGCGTATCTGCGCACGATCCGGCTGAATGCGGTGCGACGCCTGCTGCGCACGACGTCGGCGCAGCAACTCGGCGTCGGCGAAGCGGCCGCGAGCTGGGGCTTTACGCATCTCGGCTATTTCGCGCGCGAATATCGCGACCTGTTCGGCGAGCTGCCGTCGCAGACGCAGCGCCCCGAATGATGCGCGCCGCGCGTCGTCCGTCGCGCACGCGACGGTTTGCCGATTTGCGATAGAGGTCGCGAATTTTCGCTGGATAGAGTCCCGTCACATCGACAACGCAATCGATCCGGAGTCCGGATCGACGCCATCAGAGGGACGGGACATGAAGATCGGACGACTCGCCGCGGCCGTTGCCGCGCTCGGCTGCGCGCATGCGCACGCGCAGACCTCGGGCAGCGTGACGCTGTACGGCACCGTGGATACCGGCATTCTCTATTCGACGAACCAGCAGTTCACGCGCGCCGACGGCAGCACGGGCGGCGGTCATGCGTGGCAGATGGGCGGCGGCAATCTCGTGCCGTCGCGCTTCGGGTTGCAGGGCGCCGAGCCGCTCGGCGGCGGCCTCGACGCGGTATTCACGCTCGAACAGCAGTTCCTGTCCGCGAACGGGCAGGCGCTGCAGGGCGGCACCGCCTTCAGCCGCCAGGCATGGGCCGGGCTGCGGCAGGACGGGATCGGCACGCTCGGGCTCGGCCGCCAGTACGACTCGTATACCGACATGCTCGGCGCGTACGTGTCGAGCAACAACTGGGCGACGCCGTACGGGTCGCATCTCGGCGACGTCGACAACCTGAACGCCGCCTTCAACTTCAACAACGCGGTGAAGTTCACGAGCGCCGATTTTCGCGGGCTGACGTTCGGCGGTACGTTCAGCTTCGGCGGGCAGGCCGGCGATTTCGCCGCGAAGCGCGGCTATGCGCTCGCCGCGACGTACAGCCGCGCGCCCGTCGCGCTGTCGGTCGGCTATCTGAACCTGCGGCAGCCGCTCGATGCGGCGCTCGGCGGCGCGAACGGCTATATCGGCGATTTCGCATGCAGCAACCCGGGCGCGATGTTGTGCCTGCTGCAGGACGCCCGTTCGATGCGCGCGTTCGGCGCGGGCGGTTCGTTGACGCTCGGCGCGGCGACGATCGCGCTGACCTATACGCATACGCGGCTCGACGACAGCCGGTATCTGACGACGGCCGCGCAGCCGCGGCCGCATGCGTTCACGTTCGACATCGGCGAGCTGAACGTCACGTATCTGTTCACGCCGGCGCTGCAGGGCGGCATCGCGTACCTCTTCAATGCCGCGCATACCGACACGCGCGGCACGACGCGCTTCCATCAGCTCAACGTCGGCGCGAACTACAGCCTGTCGGAGCGGACCGCGCTGTATGCAGTCGCGATCGGCCAGCTCGCGAGCGGCACCGGCCTCGGCACCGACGCGAACGGGCAGCCGGCGAACAACGCGCAGATTCCGGTACTCGCGAACAGCAATTCGAACCGGCAGCTGGCAGTCGTGGGCGGGATCCGGGTGAATTTCTGAATCGCCGACGCGCGGTCGCCCATGCAACGCGCGTCGTTCCGGCCCCCTGCGAAGTGCGCGCAAACGCGCGAAAATGGCGGTTTTGCGTATTCAAGCGCTTCACAGGGGAGAAGTCATGTCGGATTTGGCATCGTCCATGCCGCGTCGCGCGGACGTCAATGCGAAATCGCTCGCGGTCGCGGCGATCGCGATCGTTGTCGGTACAACCTATCTTGCGCGCGTCGCGGACGCGCGGATCGCCGCACTGTTCGTCGTCGGCGCGCTGCTCGGCGTCACGCTGTATCACGCGGCGTTCGGCTTCACGTCCGCATGGCGCGTCTTCATCGCCGACGGTCGCGGCGCCGGCCTGCGCGCGCAGATGGTGATGCTCGCGATCGGCACCGCGCTGTTCTTTCCGGCGCTCGCGGCCGGCACGCTGTTCGGCAAGCCGGTGACGGGGCTCGTGTCGCCCGCGGGGACGTCGGTCGTCGTCGGCGCGTTCCTGTTCGGGATCGGGATGCAGCTCGGCGGCGGGTGCGCGTCCGGCACGCTGTATACGGTCGGCGGCGGTTCGACGCGGATGCTCGTCACGCTCGCCGCGTTCGTCGCCGGCTCGGTGATCGCGACCGCGCATATGCCGTTCTGGACCGCGCTGCCGTCGCTGCCGCCGGTTTCGGTCGTCAAGTCGTTCGGCGCGCTGCCGGCGCTCGCGGGCAGCTGGCTGTTGTTCGCGGCGATTGCGGCGCTCACGGTCGTCGTCGAAAAGCGGCGCCACGGGCGGCTCGTCGCGCCGGAACTGCGCGCCAATGCATCCGCGCGCTGGCTCTACGGGCCGTGGCCGCTGATCGGCGGCGCGATCGCGCTCGCGGTGCTCAACTTCGCGACGCTCGCGCTGTCCGGCCGGCCGTGGGGCGTCACGTCCGCGTTCGCGCTGTGGGGCGCCAAGGTTGCCGCGGCGCTCGGCGTCGACGTCGCAAGCTGGCCGTACTGGACCGCGAAAGCGAACGCGGCCGCGCTCGCCGCGCCAGTCACGCGCGACGTGACGTCGATGATGGACATCGGCATCGTGATCGGCGCGATGTTCGCCGCGTCGCTCGCCGGACGCTATGCGCCGGTGTGGCGCGTGCCGCTGCGCTCGCTCGCGGCGGCCGTCGTCGGCGGGCTGCTGCTCGGCTACGGCGCGCGGCTGGCGTACGGCTGCAATATCGGCGCGTATTTCAGCGGGATCGTGTCGGGCAGCCTGCACGGCTGGCTGTGGCTCGTCGCCGCGTTTGCCGGCAACGTGATCGGCACGCGTGTGCGGCCGTGGTTCGGGCTCGAGGTGGAGCGCGTGCCGCGCGCGTCGGGCTGCTGAACGCGTCGCGCGTCCCGCCGGGCGCGCACTCCCGCGGCGCATGGCGACGCGCGTTCGTGCGCGCGCCGCGGATGGGCAAGGGCGTCAGCGCGTCGCGATCGCGACCGCCGCCCCGGCCATCGCGGTCGCGCTCGTGCGGTTCGCGATCCGTTTCGCACGCGCGGACGTCAGGAACGACCGCGCGCGCATCGCCAGCAGCGACCAGAAGCAGTCGGCGAAGATGAGGACCGCGAGCATCGTGCCGACCAGTTCCGCCCACGCGACGACGCCGACGTGCGTCAGATCGACGATCGTCGGCAGCAGCGCGAGATAGAACAGTATGATCTTCGGGTTGCCGAGCGTGACCAGCGCGCCGGCGACGAACATCCGTACCGGCGATTGCCCGCGCGGCAGCTCGTCGGCACCGCCGTCGGTCGGTGCGCTCCACATCTTCCACGCAAGAAACAGCAGGTAGGCGACGCCCGCGAACTTCAGCACGAGCAGCCCCGTCTCGAACGTGCGCGCGAATGCGGACAGCCCGGCGACCGCGAGCGTCAGCCACAGCGCTTCGCCGATCCACATCGCGGCGAGAAACGGCAGCACGTCGCGCACGCCGTTCGTCAGCACGCGCGCGACGAGCGCGGCGACGCTGGGGCCGGGCGTGCCGGCGGTGACGAGCAGTGCGAAGGCAAAGACGGCAAGCGCGGACAGCGACATGGCGAACCTCGGGGACGAACGCATTCGGAACGTTCGATTATAGTGACGGGCGTTCCAGACCGTGTACTGCCGCAATGACCGATTCGATCCGCATTCGACCCGCCACCCGCGAAGACGCCCCTGCGATGGCCGCCGTCGAGATTGCCGCCGCGCACCGTTTTCGCGCGCTCGGCATGCACGGCATCGCGGACGGCGGCGCGACCGACGCAGCGGACGTGCTCGCGCGAATCGATGCCGGGCACGCGTACGTCGCGGTCGACACGGACGCGCAGCACACCTGCGTCGGCTTCGCGTTCTATCGGCTGCTCGATGCGCAGCGGCTCTATCTGGAGGAACTGGACGTCGCGCCGTCCCACGCCGGGCGGCGGATCGGCGCGCGGCTGATCGAGCACGTGATGGCGTGTGCGGCGCAACAGGCGATCGCGCAGATCGTGCTGTCGACGTTTCGCGACGTGCCGTGGAATGCGCCGTATTACGCGCGGCTCGGCTTTCGCGTGCTCGACGATGCGATGCTCGACGACACGCTGCGCGCGATCCGCGCGCATCACGTCGCGCGCGGCCTCGACGAGACGCAGCGCGTGTTCATGCGCGCGGACGTGCGCGCGTGAACACGCGAAGGACGACGCTCAGGCGGCGTCGCTGAGCGCCGGATAGTCGGTGTAGCCCGTCTCGCCTTCCGCGTAGAAGGTTTCGGGCACCGGCTGGTTCAGCGGCGCGCCGAGTTCGAGGCGGCGCGGCAGGTCTGGATTCGCGATGAACAGCTTGCCCCATGCGATCGCGTCGGCGTCGCCGCGCGCGAGTGCGGCCTGCGCGCTGTCGAACGTGAACTGCTCGTTCGCGATCAGCGGGCCGCCGAACGCCTCTTTCAGCTGCGGGCTCAGGTGGTCGCCGCTGTACGACTCGCGCGTGAAGATGAACGCGATGCGGCGGCGGCCGAGTTCGCGCGCCACATAGCCGAACGTCGCGGCCGGGTCGGAATCGCCCATCGTGTGCGCATCGCCGCGCGGCGCGAGGTGCACGCCGACACGCCCGGCGCCCCACACGTCGATCGCCGCGTCGACGACTTCGAGCAGCAGCCGCGCACGGTTTTCGATCGGGCCGCCGTACGCGTCGGTGCGGCGGTTCGTGCTGTCCTGCAGGAACTGGTCGAGCAGATAGCCGTTCGCGCCGTGGATCTCGACGCCGTCGAAGCCGGCCGCCTTCGCGTTTTCGGCGCCCTTGCGGTAGGCCGCGACGATGCCGGGGATCTCGTCGAGTTCGAGCGCGCGCGGCGTCACGAACGGCCGCTGCGGACGCACGAGGCTCACGTGGCCGCCCGCCGCGATCGCGCTCGGCGCGACCGGCAGATCGCCGTTCAGGAACATCGGATCGGAGATCCGGCCGACGTGCCAGAGCTGCAGCACGATGCGGCCACCCGCACGATGGACGGCCTGCGTCACGCGCTTCCAGCCTTCGACCTGCTCGTCCGACCAGATGCCGGGCGTGCCTGCATAGCCGACGCCTTGCGGCGTGACCGACGTCGCCTCGCTGATGATCAGGCCCGCCGACGCGCGTTCGGCGTAGTAGCGCGCCATCAGGTCGTTCGGGATGCGCGTGTCGCCGGCGCGGCTGCGCGTCAGCGGTGCCATCACGATGCGGTTCGGCAGCTTCAGATCGCCGAGGGTAACGGGGTCGAACAGCGTAGGCATACGGATTACCTCTTCACGAAGGGCGGGACCGGCGCGCGCATCGCGCGGCGCGGGCCCGCATGGCCGGTTCGGCCGGATGGTCAGAGCTCTCGGCGCAGTGCGTCGAGAAACGCGTCGATGACGGCCTCGTTGCGCTTGAAGAACGCCCACTGGCCGACCCGCGTCGACGTCACGAGCCCCGCGCGCTGCAGCGTCGCGAGATGCGCGGAGACGGTCGACTGCGACAGCCCGCAGCGCGCGTCGATCTGCCCGGCGCATACGCCGTGGTGGTACGGCAGCGTCTGATCCGGGAAATGCACGTCCGGCGTTTTCAGCCATACGAGGATTTCACGGCGCACGGGATTCGCGAGCGCTTTCAGGATCGCGTCGATGTCGGGTTCGTTCGGCATGGATCGGCAGGTGGCGATCGAAGGGCAACGGATATCGTCAATGGCGGAATCTTATATCGGATTTTCCCGATATGTTTGAAAGCACTGGTCTCAAAGGGGTTGATAGGCCGCGCATCGCGAGGGTCAAATCGCTGCGATGTGGGCCCGTTTCTTCAACGCGACGTTACTTACCGTGCGTGAGGCGCCGCGCGGCCAGCAACCCGAGCACGAGCAGCACCGCGACGTAAGCGGCGACGCTCGTCCACGCGCCGCGTTGCCAGAACGTGCCGCCGAGCGAGCCGAGCACGCTGGAGCCGACGTAGTAGGCGAGCAGGTACAGCGATGCCGCGTGCCCCTTTGCCGGACCGGCAAGATAGCCGACCCAGCCGCTCGCGACCGAATGCGCGACGAAAAAGCCGATCGTGACGAGCACGATCCCGACGACGATCGCGACGAGCGAATGCGAGAGCGTCAGCGCGAGGCCCGCGGCAAACACGAGAATGCCGCTCGTCAGCACCGGTGCGCGGCCGAGGCGGTCGGCGAGCGCGCCGGCCGTCGACGACGACACCATCCCGAACAGATACGCGCCGAAAATCAGCCCGCATACGGCCGGACGAAGGTTGAACGGCGCGGCCATCAGGCGGAAGCCGGCGTAGTTGTACACGGTCACGAAGGCGCCCATCACGAGAAAGCCGATCGCGAACACGAACGGCAGTCGCGCGTGGCGCAGCTGCGCATGCCAGAGCCGCAGATGATGACGCAGCGTCAGGTCGGTGCGCTTCACGAAGCGCCGCGACGGCGGCAGCAGCAGCACGAACGCGACCGCGGCGATCAAGTCGACGATGCCGATCGTCAGCATCGCGGTGCGCCACGAAAAATATTCCTCGAGCGCGCTCATCCCGATTCGTCCGATCATGCCGCCGAACGCAGTGCCGCCGACGTACAGACCCATCGAGAAACCGAGCCCTTCGGCCGCGATTTCCTCGGCCAGATAGGCCATTGCGACGGCCGGCACGCCGCCGAGCGCGAACCCTTCGAGTGCGCGCCACACGAGCAGCAGCTGCCAGTTGGGCGCGAGCGCCGCGAGCAGGTTGAACGCGGCCGCGAGCGTCATCGACGCGAACATCAGCCCGCGGCGGCCGAACCGCTCGGACAAGGCGCCCGCGCAGAGGATCGACACCGCGAGCGCGCCGGTCGACAGCGACAGCGAGAGCGAACTGGACGCCGCGCCGAGGCCGAATTCGCGCGCGAATGCGGGCAGCAGAGGCTGTACGCAATACAGCAGCGAAAACGTGGAGAAGCCGGCAAGAAACAGCGCAAATGCGATGCGCTTGTATGCGGCCGAGCGTGGCGACACGCCGGCCGGAAGCGCGTCGGGTGCGACTTTCGACGCGCCGTGCGCAGACGACGCAATCGTGGACGAAGACATGGACAGGTCCGATGTGGCAGGGAATGCGTGTATTCTTGCGCGCACCGGAACATATGTCCAATATATGAAAAGAACCGCAGCCATATGTTTTTCCACTGGCTGCGGCGTGCCAATCGGCATCTCCGCCACGGGCGCAGGACGCAACGCATGGAACTTCGGCATCTCCGTTATTTTCTGGCCGTGGCCGCCACGTCCAATTTCACGAAGGCCGCGGAAACGCTCGGAATCGGGCAGCCGCCGCTCAGTCAGCAGATCAAGGCGCTCGAGAACGAGCTTGGCGTCGAATTGTTCAGGCGCACCGCGCGCGGCGCCGAGCTGACGACGGCCGGCGAAGTGTTTCGCGACGAGGCGCGCCGCGTGCTCGACGACGCGGAACGCGCATCGCGCGCGGCAAGACGCGCCGCACGCGGCGAAATCGGGCATCTGCGCGTCGGTTTCACCGGGACGGCTGCGTTCAATTCGAAGGTGTCGGATCTGCTGCGCCGTTTCCGCGAAGCGTTTCCGCAGGCCGAGCTCACGTTGCTCGAAGCGACGTCCGGCGTGCTGCTCGCCGAGCTCGAAGCGGGGCGGCTCGACGTCGCGCTGGTGCGGCCGCGGCAGCGGATCGCTCCCGTGCTGCGCATCGCGGAGTGGGACGAGGAGCCGATGTTCGTCGCGCTGCCGGTCGCGCATCGGCTCGCGCGGCGGCGCCAGATCGCGCTCGCGGAGCTCGCCGACGAGTCGTTCGTGCAGGTCCCGCGCGAGGCCGGGAGTACGCTGTTCGACGACATCGTCGCCGCGTGCAATGCGGCCGGGTTCCAGCCGCGGATGGCGCAGCCGGCCCCGCAGATGGCGTCTGCGGTCACGCTGGTCGCCGCGGGCTTGGGCGTCTCGCTGGTCCCCGACGCGATCACGCAGGTGCGGATTGCCGGCGTCGTCTATCGTCCGATCGCGAACGCCGCGCTGCGCGCGCGGCTCGGCGTCGCGTCGCGCGCCGACGATCCGTCGCCGGTCGTGCGCAACTTTCTGCAGCTCGCGCTCGGCTAGCGCAGGCGTCGCGCGCTTAGGCGTGCCGTTCGCCGACGCGGTTTTCTTCGGGGCTGTAGACGGTCAGCCCTTCGGTCGGATCCATCGGCATCTCCCACGGCCGTGCGGCGATCGCCTGCATCGCCGCTTCGAAGCCGGCCTGCCGGCGCGCCGCGATGCCGGACGGCGTGAAGTCGATGTCCTTCCACTGGTCGTCGCCGTCGAGCCGCGGCGCCGCGAGCTTGATCACGCGCATCGTCGTCTGGCAGCCCCACGCGGCGAGCGCCTGCACGTCCGGCGACGAGCGCTCCGCTTCCGGCAGCCGCATCACGAGTTCGCGGATCACGTGGCGCAGCCGGTGGATCTGCTGCTGGCGCGCGATATGGCTGTCGGTGCGGCTCGCGTACTGGATGTCCTTCTGACGTTCCGATACCTGCCAGATGCTTTGCGGCTCCGGGCCGACCGGGTTCCACATCTGCACGGAGAAGATGATCGAGCTGCGGCGCGGCGAATCGTCGAGTACGACCTCGACCGGCGTATTCGAATAGATGCCGCCGTCCCAGTACGGCGCGTCGTCGATGCGCACGGCCGGAAACGCGGGCGGCAGCGCGCCCGAGCTCATCACGTGATCGATGCCGAGTCGCTGGTCGCGTGAGTCGAAATAGCGCATCTCGCCGGTGCACGCGTTCACGGCGCCGACCGTCAGCCGCGGACGTCCGGCATTCAGCAGATCGGCATCGATCAGCGACGCGAGCGTGTCGCGCAGCGGCTCGACCACGTAGTACGACGCGCGATCGACGCCGACGTGCGCGAGCGGGCCCAGCCACGCATCGGGATTCGGCCGGAAGAAGCCGGGGATGCCCGCGCCGATCACGGCCAGTTCCGAACAGATCTTGTCCCAACTCGCCGGGAAGCCCGGCACGTACGCGGCCGGGCGCTCCGTCACGCGGCGCCAGAACTCGGCGAGCCGTTGCGCACGCTGCGCGCGCCGGTTGCCCGCGATCAACGCCGCGTTGATCGCGCCGATCGACGTGCCGATCACCCAGTCGGGTTCGATGCCCGACGCGTCCATCGCTTCGAACACGCCGAGCTGATAGGCGCCCAGCGCGCCGCCGCCCTGCAGCACGAGCACGACCTGCCCGGGCAGCTTCGGGGGTGAAGGTTGATTTGCCGTCATCGCTTGCCTCGTCGTCGGTGACGGCCGGCGGGTTCCGGCCGGATGGAACCAGTGTAGGCGATCGATCGCGCGCGCGGTCCGCGCTCGGCGAGCGCACACGCGCACCGGCCGCGCAGCGTCATTCGACGGTGATCGTCTCCTTCATGTATGGATGAATCCCGCAGAACACGTGATAGACGCCGCGCTTGTCGAAGCGGTACGCGTACGTATCGTTCTGGTCGAGCGCGCTCGAATGGAAGATCCCGGCATCGTTGACGACCGTGTGCGGTTCGGCGTCGAGGTTTTTCCAGGTGATCGTCGTGCCGGCCTTGATCGTCGTCGACATCGGCGAAAACATGAAGTTGCGGATCGTCACGAGCGGGCCGGCGGTCGATTGCGCGGAGGCCGCGCACGGCATGCCGGCGACGATTGCCGAGGCGAACCACGCGGCGAGGGCGCGCGATGGAAGCAGGCGGTTCATGTCGGTCTCCCCGTGGTTCACGCGAGCGTTGCGTCATGCAGTGCCGATGCCGCCGGCGCGCCGCTGAACTCGACCGTCGTCACGCCGAGCATCTTCGCGAGCTGCGCGCGCGGCACCGTGAGCGGCACGGGGCCCGGCCCGTTGCCTGCGGTCGGCTGCGGGAACGCGGTCGAGCGCGCAGTATGAAAGGTCACGTTGCCCTCGACCTTCGACACGATCTGGTGGATATGCCCGTTCAGCACGGTGACCGAGCCGAAGCGGCGCAGCAGCGCGAGCGCCTGCGGCGCATCGCCGGTGCCCCAGCCCCACGGTTCGTAGATCGTCCACATCGGCATGTGCGAGAACACGACGATCGGCGTGCTCGACGTGCGGCCGTTCAGATCCTGCGCGAGCCATGCGAGCTGATCGTCGCCGAAGCTGCCGAGTCCGTTCGGTTTGAAATGCATCACGTTCACGAGCGCGACGAAGTGCACGCCCGCATGATCGAAGCTGTAGTAGCCGCGATTGTCGGACGCGCGGCCGAAGCGGCGGAAGTACTCGGCGCCCGAGCCGTCCGTCACGTCGTGTTCGCCAGGCACCGTGTGCAGCTCGGGCACGCGTAGCCCGGACAGCAGCTGCGAGGCGCGGTCGAACTCGTCGGGCTTCGACAGATGCGTGATGTCGCCCGTGTGGATCGCCAGCGCGGGCGTCTCGGGCATCGCCTTGACGAGCGCAATCGTCTGCGCGAGCGTCGCGGCGACGTCCGGATTCGCGTCCTTGTTGAAGCCGATGTGCGTGTCGCTGATCTGCAGAAACAGCGGCTGGCCCGCGCCCGGGCGTGTGCCGGCCTGCGCGCGTGCGAGATCGAGCGGCGTGAGCACGCCGCCCGACAGCATGAACAGCGTGCCGAGCCCGCCGAACGCCATGCACTGGATCGCGCGGCGACGCGACGGGCGGGAAGGATTCGATGAAGACATGTGAGCCTCGCAATCGTGTGACGGAAGCGGGACGGCCGGAGCGTCCGCGGAATGACCGGCGCATTGCGCATGCGATACCGGGCGAGCGGCCGATTTATTCCCGCGCGCGGCGGCGCTTGATGCATTGATCCGTGACGCGTCAATGTCTTGTAATCGGCACGTCATATTCGCGTCACCGCCGCCCGATAGGCTGCGTGACCGGTTCGGCGTCGCGACGACGGGGGCGTCGCCGAGCGCGGCACCGGCAGGACGCCGTATTTCAATCGAACGGAACACACGCTACCGATGGCCATCAGCTTCGATCCGAACCGCACCGCGAACGCGTCCGCGTGGCGCGTCGTGCCCAACCGCTGGGATGCCGTCGCGTTTCCGCTGATCATCTGCGTGCTCGCCATGGCGATCGTCGGTTTCCGCGAGACGCTCGCGCCGATCGCGACGCTGCAGACGCAGAAGATCTCGCTCGATCCGTCGAACTTACCCGAATACGCGCTGCGCACGACGCTGCGGATGCTTGCCGCGATGGTCGCGTCGCTCGCGTTCACGCTGATTTACGGCACGCTCGCAGCGAAGAGCCGTCGCGCGGGGATGGTGCTGATTCCGATCCTCGACATCCTGCAGTCGGTGCCCGTGCTCGGCTACATCTCCTTTACGGTCACGTTCTTCCTTGCACTGTTTCCGGGGCGCGTGCTCGGCGCCGAACTCGCGGCGATCTTCGCGATCTTCACGAGTCAGGCGTGGAACATGACGTTCAGCTTCTACCAGTCGCTGCGCACGGTGCCGCGCGATCTCCATGAAGTGTCGCGCGGCTTCCATCTGACCGGCTGGCAACGCTTCTGGAAACTCGAGGTGCCGTTCTCGATGCCGGGGCTGATCTGGAACATGATGATGTCGATGTCGGGTGGGTGGTTCTTCGTCGTCGCGTCGGAGGCGATCACGGTCGGCAACCGGACGATCACGCTGCCGGGCATCGGCGCCTACCTCGCGCAGGCGATCGCCGAACAGAATCTCGGCGCGGTCGGCTGGGTGATCGTCGCGATGACGGTCGTGATCCTCGCCTACGACCAGCTGCTGTTCCGGCCGCTCGTCGCGTGGGCCGACAAGTTCCGCATGGAGAACACGAGCGCCGGCGATGCGCCGCAATCGTGGCTGCTCGACCTGCTGCGCCGCACGCGCGCGATTCATCAGCTGCTCGTGCCGGCGGGCTGGCTGCTGTCGCAGGCCGCGCGCGTGCCGCTGCGCGTGCGCGCGTTCGATGCGATGCGTGCACGCGAGACGGCGCGGCGCAGCCCGTCGCGGTTCGGCGACTTCGTCTGGGCAGCCGCCGTGATCGTGCTGACCGTCTACGTCGCGGCGCGCGTCGTGTCGTATGTGAGCACCGGTGTGACGATCGCCGACGTCGGACACGTCGTCGTGCTCGGGCTGATCACGCTGCTGCGCGTGATCGTGCTGATCGCGATCGCGTCGGTGGTGTGGGTGCCGCTCGGCGTGCTGATCGGCTTGCGTCCGGCGCTCGCGGAGAAGATCCAGCCGCTCGCGCAGTTCCTTGCAGCGTTCCCGGCGAACCTGCTGTTTCCCGTGTTCGTGATTGCAATCGTCCGCTGGCATCTGAGTGCCGATATCTGGCTGTCGCCGCTGATCGTGCTCGGCACACAGTGGTACATCCTGTTCAACGTGATCGCCGGCGCGACGTCTTACCCGAACGACTACAAGGAAGCGACGAAGAACTTCCGGATCCGCGGCTGGCAGTGGTGGCGGCAGGCGATGCTGCCCGGCATCTTTCCGTATTACGTGACGGGCGCGATCACGGCGTCGGGCGGCGCGTGGAACGCGAGCATCGTGTCCGAAGCCGTGCAGTGGGGCGACACGAAAGTCGTTGCGCACGGCCTCGGCGCGTATATCGCAGAGATGACGGCCGCCGGCGATTTCCCCAAGATCATCCTCGGCATCGCCGTGATGTCGCTGTTCGTCACGTTGTTCAACCGTCTGCTGTGGCGTCCGATGTACGCCTATGCCGAATCCCGGCTTCGTCTGGACTGAGAGTAAGCGCGATGCAAAACCCGACCGTTGTGAACGCCCCCGTGCAGATGCCGTCTACGCCGCCGTCGCAGGTGCCGCATGTCGGCGAAGAAATCCTGCGCGTCGAGCACGTTTGCCGCGGCTTCAACAAGACGCAGGGCGAACTGCTCGTGCTCGACGACGCGAACCTGTCGCTGCGCGAAGGCGAAATCGTCGGGCTGCTCGGCCGCTCGGGCTCGGGCAAGTCGACGCTGCTGCGCATCATCGCGGGGCTGATCGAGCCGACCGGCGGCGAAGTCACGTATCTCGGCAAGCCGTTGCGCGGGCCGGCCGAAGGCGTCGCGATGGTATTCCAGACGTTCGCGCTGTTCCCGTGGCTCACCGTGCTGCAGAACGTCGAGGCCGGCCTCGAGGCGCTCGGCGTCGGCGCACGCGAGCGGCGCGAGCGCGCGCTCGCCGCGATCGACCTGATCGGCCTCGACGGCTTCGAGAACGCGTATCCGCGCGAGCTGTCGGGTGGCATGCGCCAGCGCGTGGGCTTTGCGCGCGCGCTCGTCGTCGATCCGACGATCCTGCTGATGGACGAGCCGTTCTCCGCGCTCGACGTGCTGACGGCCGAAACGCTGCGTACCGATCTGCTCGATCTGTGGACGCAGGGCCGCATGCCGATCAAGTCGGTGCTGATCGTCACGCACAACATCGAGGAAGCGGTGTTCATGTGCGACCGGATTCTGGTGCTGTCGTCGAATCCGGGGCGCGTGATCGCCGAGATCAAGGTGCCGTTCAAGCATCCGCGCAACCGGCTGGATCCGGCATTCCGCAAACTCGTCGACGACATCTACGCGAAGATGACCGCGCGCCAGATCGGCGAGGCGACGAAGAAGGGGCTTGAACTGGGCAGCTGGCTGCCGCAGGTCTCGACGAACCTGATGGCGGGCCTGATCGAGACGCTCGCGATGGCGCCGTATCACGGCCGCGCCGATATGCCCGAGATCGCGCGCTCGCTGCATCTCGAGGTGGACGATCTGTTCCCGATCGCCGAAGTGCTGCAGCATCTGGGCTTTGCCGACGTGCGCGAAGGCGACGTGTTCCTGACGCCGCCGGGGCGCGTGTTCGCGGAATTCGGCACGCAGGAGCGCAAGCTGATGTTCGCGGACCATCTGCTCAAGCACGTGCCGCTGGCCGCGCGGATCAAGAAGGTGCTGAACGAGCGGCCGGGCCATCGCGCGCCGCGTGTGCGCTTCGAGCAGGAGCTGGAGGATTTCCTGTCGGACGGCGCGGCGGAGGAAACGCTCGACGCGGTGATCGACTGGGGGCGGTACGGCGAGATCTTCTCGTATAACGACAAGACCGAAGTGTTCAGCCTCGAGGATGTCGAGAACTGAACGCCGCGCATGCGTCGCGGCCCGTTACACCGAAGCGCGACGGGCCGCGATCATGATTCGTCTGCCGCTTCCCATTGGGCGAGCAGCTCCGTCGGAATCGCCTTGACGACATCGACATAGCGCTTTCCGACGAATTGTTCGGCGCGTGCGAGCAGCACCGGAATGGGGCTGCTTGGTTCGTGCGTTTCGAACCAGCGGCGTGCCGCGCAGATCAACGCCAGCGCTGCCTGCCGGTCTGTCGGCGCGAGCGAAGCGGGCGCGACGACGGACGTCGAGGTGGGCGCAGCCGTTTGTGCGTCGTCCACACGGGGCGGGGCAGAAGGCGCGTCGCCGAACACCGGCGGCACCGGCGCCTCGCATGCCTCGCGCTCGGCCGAAGGCAAGGTGGCGAACCGCGTGCCGCCCGGCGCGTCGCCAACCTGAAAGAGCCGAAGCAGGCGGACCAACGGGGAAAAATCCGGCAGCGACGTTTCGAGGTGCGTCGCGCACCACGCATCGATGGCGCAGAGATTCGCGATCGCGTCGTCGATGCCCTTCACCGTCGAGGGTTGCTGTTCGCGCAGATTCTGCAACTGCAGCGCGACCGAATCGGGTGCAAGCGCATCGACCGGCCGCGGATGAGCGAACGCACGCTCGACGTCGCGTACCTGCAGCCGGGCGGCCGTCGATCGCGTCAGGACGATTTCGCGCACGTCGGCGAGCAAGCCTTCCGGATCCGCCAGCGCTTGCAGCGCGTTCATTCGCATTTCCAGCGCGACATGGCGATCGTCGTCGATATCGGCTCGCGGATGCACCTGCTCCGGAAACGCCTGCAACCAGGCCGCCAATAGCCCCGTTCCATCCGCAAGACCTTCCACGCCGGCCAGGCGCGTGCGACAGCGCGCATACAGCACGGCGACGCGCATGTCCTTCGTTCGCGTCATCAGCCGCCGGCAGTCTCGCTCGATCTCGCTCCAGTTCAGCGGCTCGGGCGAACCGACGAAGCCACCGTATTGCACGTCCTGTCTCGGCGCGGTGCCGGCAAACAGCACGACGAAATCGTGGTCGTATTCGAGATCGGGGCCGCATGGCGCCGACTTGCTCAACGGCGCGAGCCAGTTTTCGTGCGGCGTATCGGCGACGGCTACCCGGCCGGCCGTGTTTTTTGTGGTGGACGATTTCCTGCTCATGGTCGATGTCCGGAAGCCATATGGCGGCGATTGAAGTGGCGTGGATGGCGTTCGGGCTCGAAGCGCATGCCGGTGATCGGCTTGTCGGGTGCGGGCCGGCCCAGCCAGCCGGACCAGCCCAACCGCTGCCGGCCGCCCATCACGGCCGGCGGCGCGCTCTCGGGTTTGATGCGCAGCTCGAGTTCCCATTCGAGTTCGCGACCGACGAAGGCGCGCACCCACTCGACGAGTCGTGGCAGGTCTTCGCCCTGCGGCGTGAAGCGCAGGTACGCGTCGAGATCGACGGGGCCGATCACGATGCGGAACCGGTGCTGGCGGTCGGGGGCGACGCGTCCGAGCACGGCGCCGCGGCCCATCGTCGCGGATGCGCCCGGATAGCCCATGCGTCCGCAGTCGGCCGGATCGATTTCGATCCAGTGAAAGACGTTTTCCTCTACCGCAACCGGGACACCGAAATAATGTTCGAGCGTCGCGCGCAGCCCGTCCGGATTGCGCGATTCGCGAATGAGATGGGCCGAGGCGGCCAGGCGCGCATGCGACGCAAGGGGGCGGCGTTCGATCTCGCCGAGCTCGTGCCCGACCAGGCTGGCGACATAGAACGAGAACTGTTCGCGGTGTTTGCGGTCGAGGCCCGCAGCCGCCTGTGCGGAGGCCCACGCACGATAGAACAGCGTGAAGAACCGATGATGGAAGATGTCGAAGAAGTCGACCGTGGTCGTATCGCGGCGGCTGCTTTCCCGATCCCGCGCGATTTCGGTCACGTGGATGGGCAGCGGGCCGTTGGGGCCGAGCATGCCGAGGCCGAACAGCCGCACCTTCAGTTGCCCGGCCGTTTCGTGCGCGCTCGCGATTTCCCGCGGTGCGAACGCCAGGCTCGGCTGCTGGCCCAGTCGGAACGGTTCGGCCTGCGGCCGGCGCGCGGTGCCGATCGGATCGAGTGCGGCGTTCGCGCCGATCCGCCGCATCAACGACAGGAAGCCGAAACGCCAGGGCTCGGCCAGCAGGGCGTCGAGCAGTTCCGCCGACAGCGCATTGCCGCGCAGCGGTGCGGGAAACGCGGCGCGCTGCATCACAGCGCTCCGCGCGTGCCGGTGCGCGCCGGCCAGCGCGCGATCCGGCCGCGTTGCATCGAATGAAGCTCCGTCTGCGTGAAGCTGTTGATCGACACGTGCCGCGCGAGCCAGTGTTCGAGGATCGTGCCGAAAAGATAGGGGCTTACGCCCGAGAAGCCCGTCTCGTCGACGGTCAGCGTGCATTCGATGCCGCGTCCGAAGGTCATCGGGCCGGTTCCCGGCAGCTTGCGCGTCACGGGGCGTGTTTTCGCGCCGACGAGGCTTTCGACCTGCCGGCTTTGCCCGGAGTCGCCATCCACGAGATACAGGCGCAGCAGGTCGCGCAGGCCTTGTCCGCCTTCGCGGTGATCGAGCGCCTCGAGCGGCAGATGGTCGAAGTTCAGCTGGCGGATCAGCCGCCATGCCGTTTCCCGCTCGGCATACGGCGGCAACGGTGCGCTCGGCGGCCGGATCAGACCGATGCTGTCGACCGGCGCGGATTGCGCGGTCTCGAGGTCGCGCACACCGTCGCGCGGCACGAGTGTGGCGAGATCGCGGTTCGTCAACAGCGCGTCGACGGACAGGAAGCGGATGTTTTCGCTGTACGGCGCCTCGGCCTGGTCGACGAGCGAGAGAAACACCTCCGTTCCCACGTACGGCGTGCGTGTGCCGTAGCGGCGCGCCGAATCGGACAGCAGGCGCCGTTCGCGCCGCACCGAAAAATAGCGGCCGTGATTGCCTTCGTCGTTGTTCAGAGTCTGATAGAGCGGCCGGAATTCGAGCTCGGACGACGTGGCGGCGACCTGACCGTAGACGGCGCTGACCGAGAACACCTCGTAGTCGAGCGGCGTGAGTCGAGCCGGAACCAGATGGAATTCGGTGTCGCGCGGCGAAATCTCGACGCGGTCGGTGTGCTTGCGGAACAGATTGACGACGGGCGTACAGAAGAGCGCGAAGCGCGACGCATCGACGAGATTGGCGAGCGGCCCCGGCGCACGGTCGAGCAGCACGACGATCTCGACTTCCCGGCCGTCGATGCGCGAGAACCCTTCGGCAAGGCCGTTCAACGCGAAGAACCAGAACCGCGCGGGGCAGGCAAAGTACTCGTGCAGCAGATTGTGCCCGTGAAACTTGGCCCAGTTCAGCGGCAGCAGGCTTTGATCGGTGCCCAGCCCCTCGTGTTCGACCGCGCGTTCGGTGACGGCCGCCGGCGCGCGGCCGGGCCTGCCGAATTCGCCCGGTGCGCCGATGACCGAGGCGATCGCGCCCGCATGCAGCAATTCGAACAGATGCGACGCGACCTGTTCGTCGCCAGCCAGATAGACCGGGAGCCGGTCGAGTCCTTTCAGGTCGGCGATCCGCACGTTGCCGGTAGTCGCGAGCCTGATTCGCAGCGCGCCGCGCACGGGTGTATCGGGCGCGCTATAGCGCGCCAGCGCCGGGATATCCGGCGGAATGCCGGTCAGCCGCGCGTCGGTGATCGCGAGCGGCCACAGCGTGACGTCCTGTCCGCTCGTGAAGCGGCAGGCCGTGCGCTCGCCGTCGGGAACCTGCGCTGTGAACGTGGTGCCGCGCGGGAGGCGATAGCCGTCGACGAGGCTGCCTTCGGTCTGTCCGGGGTACAGGCGAGCGATCGAGATCGACGGCATCGGCGCGACGTAGTTCGGATAGATGACCTCGAGCAGCCGTTCCGTGAAGCGCGGAAATTCTGCATCGAGCTTGATCTGCATGCGCGCGGCCATGAAGCTGAACGATTCGATCAGGCGTTCGACATACGGGTCCGCCACCTCGCCGGCCTGCATGCCGAGCCGACGCGCGATCTTCGGATGCGCATGCGCGAATTCGGCGGCGAGCTCGCGCATGTAGATGAGTTCCTGGTTGTAGTAGTCGAGCAGTCGCGGGTCCATCGGAGAGGCCTCGTTGTGGTCGGGGTGTGCCGTGCTCAGCCGGCGCGCATGCCGGTGATCCGGATTTCGCTCGTTTCGAGGTCCAGCGAGCTTTGCACCATGAATTCGAGCGGATACGGATCCATGTGGATCAGGCCGCGCACTTCGAAGGCGAGCACGTTGCGATGTTCGCCGGCGCTATCGACATCGGTATCGGCGCGTGGCGATACCACGAGCGACTCCGGAATCAGGCGCGGCTCGAAATCGCCGATGGCGCGGCGGATCATCGATTCGACGTCGCTCCAACGGCGCGATGCGATAAAGGTGCCCGCGAGCGGCGGCACGCCGAAATTGACCGTCGATGCGGCGGCTTGCGGATAGCGGGCGCGATCGATCCGGTCTTCGATACTCGTCGTATTGAGCAGATAGGCGAGATCGCGCTGGACGATGTCGCGCATCTGCTTGCGCGTCGCCGTGTATGCCTCGGGCGCTTCGGTCTGTCGATGCGGGGCGTCGTCGCGCAGACGGTCGAGCAGCGTCGGCATCAGATGCGAGCTGGCGCGCCGCGGCGTACGAGCGATCGGGGCATCGACACCGGGCTGGCGTTTTCGGCGTTCGTTCATGGCTTGATTCGCGTTGCGCGGATACGCGCGTCTATGTGCGCGATCTGATCGGCGGGCGGGACGTGACGTGCACGCCGCGTGGCCGCTGTATCGACGAAGACGAGCATCGTCATGCCGAGTCCTTGCGCAAGGGGGCGGCGAGCGGACTGTCCACGGAGAGCGCGTGGTGCTCGCGCCGGGTCAGCGGCGGCAGGGCGGCGGCGCCGTGCGCGGCCTCGGCATGAAACTCGGGCGGCGCGAACAGGCGCAGGATTTCCGGAACGGCTCCGTCATCGGTCATCGCTTCCGCGTGTCTGTCCAGATGACCGAAGGCATCCTCGATCGTGAGATTGCCGGACAGGAACGTTTCGATCGAGTCCGAATGCCGCTGGCTTTCGCGGGCAGGGAGGTCGTGCGCGTGATCCGGCGCGATCTCGGCCGTGAGCGTGTCGTCCCCCGATGGGATCCATGTCGAAGCGGGCGGTGCGTCAGGGTCGGCGAGGGCGCGCCAGTACTGCGCATGCAGTGCGTCGATCAGCGCATCGGTGTGACCGGATTCGATGTCGGCCGTGTTCTCGGCGGCGTGCGCCCGCGTAGCGCCTTCCCGGGTGCCGATGCCGAGCAGGCCGAGTATGTCGTCGTCGGCGCGCGCGCAATCGAGGGTGCCGTCCAGCCGCAATGCTTCGGCAACGGACTCCCGATGTGTTTTCTCCGGCGCGGGTGCGACGAGCAAGGTGTTCGATCGACGATGCCGGGACAGGCGAAGGAAGCGCATGAACGGGTTCGATTTGCGAAAGATCGGGAAATAAAACGAGAGTATCGATGAATCTTTCATCTCAAAAAATACCCAGTCAACAAAATGTCGCGGGGTGACTTAAAAATCGATCGTTAAATAATGCAACGCCGAAAAGGAAATGTGATTCGAATCAAAAGATTGGTGTCTTTTTTTCATGTTCCGTATGGTGTTGTTTCGTTGTTTATCTCGAAATAACAACGAGTTGAAGGAATGGCTCACCCTGGCGCGGTGAGTGGCTCGTACGAGTCCGATAGATGGCTTGCGAATGCGCTCGACGCGATGAAATATAGGATTTGTACGAATTTGAATTAAATTTAATCGACTCGATTAATGCATTGACGTATTTATTTTTTCGTGTTGATAATTCGGCTCCTGATTCGAGTCGGCCGTTTTTTTTGAATCGGAGAGAGAGAAGCGTGTTTCGAGCGATCGAGATCGCGTCCGGCGTGGCGACCATCGAGGAGTCCTCATCGCCATGACGGATTCGTTCGCAACACGCTAACGAACAAAACCGGACCACCATGAACGTTTCACGCCAGACCTTGTTCGGCAAGCTCGGGGTCGAGCTCTACCGGGGAATCGAATCGGCGACGCGTTTCTGCAAGCTGCGCGGGAACCCGTTCGTCGAACTCGTCCACTGGCTGCACCAACTGCTCCAGCAGCCGGACGGCGACCTGCAGCGGATCGTGCGCCATGCGGATATCGATCGCGATGCGCTCGAGCGCGACCTGGCGCGGGCGCTGGCTGCGCTGCCGGCCGGCGCGAGTTCGATCAGCGATTTTTCCTGGCACATCGAAACGGCCATCGAGCGCGGCTGGGTGCTGGCGACCCTCGGCCATGGCGATCGTCGCGTGCGCGGCGCATGGCTGATCGCAGCGCTGGTCTCGACCCCCGAACTGCGGCGCGTGCTCCTCGCCATTTCCGCCGAGTTCGGCAAGATCCCGGCGGCCAATCTTGGCGACGTGCTTCCCGCGTGGATCGACGGGTCGCCGGAGGCGTCGGACGAGCCGTACGATCGCAGCAAGCTGGCGCCGGCGCTGCCGGGCGAGGCCTCCGGTGCCGTGTCGGACGCGCCGAAGGGCAACGCGCTCGAGCGGTATTGCCTCGATCTCACCGCGCGAGCACGCGCCGGCGAAATCGATCCCGTTATCGGCCGCGAACTGGAAATCCGCACCGTGATCGACGTGCTGCTGCGTCGGCGGCAGAACAATCCGCTGATCACTGGTGAGGCCGGTGTCGGCAAGACCGCGGTGGTGGAGGGGTTGGCGCATGCGATCGCCGCGGGCAACGTGCCGCCGAATCTGGCCGACGTCAAATTGCTGAGCCTCGATGTCGGCGCGCTGCTGGCGGGCGCCAGCATGAAGGGGGAGTTCGAGGCCCGCCTGAAGGACGTCCTCGAGGCCGCAGCACGCTCGGCCGCCCCCATCATCCTGTTCGTCGACGAAATCCATACGCTGATCGGCGCGGGTGGACAAGCCGGCACCGGCGACGCCGCAAACCTCCTGAAACCGGCGCTCGCGCGCGGCACGATCCGCACCATCGGCGCGACGACCTGGGCCGAATACAAGCGGCATATCGAGAAGGATCCCGCGCTGACGCGGCGCTTTCAGGTGTTGCAGGTCGCGGAGCCGTCCGAAGCGGCGGCGGCCGACATGGTGCGCGGCCTCGCGTCGACGTTTTCGTCGCATCACGGCGTCGTCGTGCGGGACGAAGCGATCCGCGCTGCAGTAACGCTGTCGCAGCGTTACATTCCGTCCCGTCAATTGCCTGACAAGGCGATCAGCCTGCTCGACACCGCGTGCGCGCGCGTCGCGCTGTCGCAGCACGCGACGCCGCGCGAACTCGACGACGTGCGGCAGCGCCTGGCTGCCGCGCGCACCGAAGAAACGCTGCTGGTACAGGAGGCCCGTATCGGTCTCGATGCGGACAAGGCGCTGCATCGCGTGCGCACGCGCATCGACGCACTGGCGACGGAAGAAGCGGCACTCGCGGATCGCTGGCGCGCACAGGCGCAGGCCGCTCAGGCGTTGCTTTCCGCGCGCGAAGCCGCGATCGCGGGCGAGGCGGGTTCGCCGGTATCGCTCGACAGCTTGCGTGAACTCGAACGGACGCTGGCCGCGCTGCAGGGCGATGCGCCGCTCGTCTTTCCCGAAGTGGACGCCGCCATCGTCGCCGAGATCGTCTCGGACTGGACCGGCATCCCGGTCGGCCGCATGGTCACCGACGAGATCGTCGCCGTGCGCCGCCTTCCGGAAACGCTCGCGGCACGCGTGATCGGGCAGAGCGATGCGCTGAACCTGATTGGCGAGCGCGTGCAGACCGCGCGGTCGGGCCTGACCGATCCGAACAAGCCGCTGGGCGTGTTTCTGCTGGCGGGGCCGTCCGGCGTCGGCAAGACCGAGACGGCGCTGGCGCTGGCCGAGGCGCTATACGGCGGCGAGCAGAACCTGATCACGATCAACATGAGCGAGTATCAGGAAGCCCACACCGTGTCGGGCCTGAAAGGCGCGCCGCCCGGTTATGTCGGCTACGGCGAGGGCGGCGTGCTGACCGAAGCGGTGCGCCGGCGGCCCTACGCGGTCGTGTTGCTCGACGAGATCGAAAAGGCGCATCGCGACGTGCACGAAATGTTCTTCCAGGTGTTCGACAAGGGCTACATGGAAGACGGCGACGGCCGCCATATCGACTTCCGCCATACCACCATCCTGCTGACGAGCAACGCCGGCGCCGAGCTTAGCGCGAGCCTGTGTGCAGATCCGGCGCTGTCACCGGATCTCGACGGCCTGCGCGACGCGCTTGCGCCGGAATTGCTGAAGGTATTCCCGGCGGCGTTCATGGGGCGTGTGACCGTCGTGCCGTACCGGCCGCTCCGGCAAGACCAGCATCCTGATGAACGGCGGGCTGGCATTTCCTGTTGCCGAGCAGATGCTGCGCGCAGCCGCGAAACCGGCTGCCGATGCCGCCGCGGTGGATTGGTGGCTGACGAACGACGCAGTGCTGATCGACACGACCGGCTACTACACGCGTCATGGCACGTCGACGGCCGCGGGCGCCGATACACGCGTCGCAGAGCAAGACAAGCCGGCAGCTGACGTGCCCGACAAGGATGCCGCCAACGCGCAGGCGAGCTCGGAACGTTCCGCCGATGGCACGCAACAGAGCGCACCCGCCAAATCGGAGGCGGCGGCTGGCTCGAAGTCGAGCGTCGATGTCGTACGGCGTGCTACCGACGGGCGCGACCTTCCGCAGCAGATCGATCGCGCGGAATGGTTCGGCTTTCTCGGCCTGTTGCGTCGACACCGCCCTCGCGCGCCGATCAACGGCGCGTTGCTGACGGTCGATCTTGCGACGCTGGCAAGCGCGGATGAACAGACGCGCGTCGCCGAGGCTGCGGCATTGCGCGCAAGGCTGGCCGAACTGAGAGAGGAACTGGGCGTTCGCTTCCCCGTTTACCTGACGATCACGAAGATGGACCGCCTCGCGGGCTTTGCCGAGTATTTCGGGACGCTCACGTCCGAGGGGCGGGCGCAAGTCTGGGGTTTCACGCTTCCATACGGCAAGGAAACGGTTGCGAAGGAAGGGCTGCGTGCGCGTTGTCACCACGAACTCGCGCAACTCGTGCAACGGTTGACGGGCTCGATCGATACGCATCTGCAGGACGAATACGACCTGACCAAGCGTCGAAAGCTTGCCGCGTTGCCTGAGGCGTTTTCGGCACTGCTCGAACCGCTGCTCGACTTGATCGACCGCGTATTCCTCGATTCCCGCTACGACAATACGCAGCTTCATTCGACGTTGCGCGGCGTGTATTTCACGAGTGCCCGGCAACAGGGCAGCGAGATCGTGGCGGAACGCCATACGGTCGTTCAACGTCTTCTGTCGACCGAGAAGCCCGCCGCGGTCGCACCGTCGCGCGCGGAGGGGAACCAGGGATTCTTCCTGCACGATCTGCTGACCCGTGTCGTGTTCCCCGAGGCGCATCTCGTGAGCCCCAACCTGCGTTGGGAATATCGCTACAGGTTGTTGCGCCTGATCGGCCACACGCTGGCGCTGCTGCTGTTCGTCTGGCTGGCGACCGGTTTGCGCGTGAGCTATGGCAACAACAGCGATTATCTCGACGCGATGGGCCGCAAGGCGCAGGCGCTTGCCGCCCGCGTCGCGGCGCTGTACAAGACGCGCGAACTGCAAGCCGTGCCCGACACGTTGACCGAGGCGCGCAATCTGCCCACGTTTTCGGGGCTCGACCTGTCCGATCCGGACAGTGCATGGCGCTACGGTCTGTACACGCCGACGGACATTGCCGCCGAAAGTCGCCGCACTTACGACGTACTGGAAGACAACCTGCTGCTGCCGCAGATCGTGCATCGTCTGGAAGACGTCATGTCCGGTGCGATCGCGAACAAGGATGCAAAGGCCGCGTACGACGCGCTTCGCGTATACCTGATGCTCTACGACAAGGCGAAGTTCAATGCCGGCGACGTCAAGGCATGGGTACTCGACGACTGGGCGAAGAACGACAGCGCCGCCGCTTTCGGCGGCAGGGCGTCGATGATCGAGCACGTGCAACAGCTCTTCTCCGGGGAGCGTGTCGTGCAGTCTTCGCTGATCCGCAACGACGCGCTGGTACGGCAGACGCGCGCGTTCCTTGACGGCAGCAATGCGACCGATCGTCTGTACCAGCGCGCGAAGGCCGCGATGCTCATGGAAGCACCCGACGAGTTCACGTTGCTGCGCGCGGTCGGCCCGCAGGCCGGAACGGTGTTCACGCGAGCGAGCGACGCGCCGTTGTCGCGCGGCGTGTCGGGTCTCTTCACGTTCGACGGCTATCGGAATCTGTTCGACAAGCGACTGCGCGAGTTCGTGCAACTCGCACGCGACGACGACGCTTGGGTGATGGGGCGGTCGTATCTCGGCGAGGCTCAAAAAAAAACGGCTGAGATCGTCAATGGCGCGGCCGGTGCGGACGACGCGTTGACCGACGCCGTTCGCCGCGAATACCTGACGGAGTATGCGCAACAGTGGGCGGCGTTTCTCGACGACATCCGGACCGTGAGCGGCACGAGTCTCGCGTTCAATCTGAAAGTGCTGCGCAGCTTCGCGGCGCCCGATTCGCCGCTTGCGCGTCTTGCCCGTGCCGCAGTGCGCGAGACGACGCTCACGCAGCAACCGGTTGCGTCGAACGGTTCGCTGTTGCAAAAGGCGGCCGACCAACTGAACCAGAAAGCCGACAAGGCGCTTGGCATTCGAGCCTCGGAGCGTGTCGAGCGGGAACTGGTCGACAATCGTTTCGCGGCGTTGCGCGAGGTCGTGACGGGAAGCGCCGATGCACTGCCCGACGCGCACTCGGCCGGCACCCGGGCGGACAAGACGGGACTCGACGGCGTCGTCAATCTGCTGAACGACTACTACACGGCGCTGACCGTCGCCGATAACGCGCTGTCGAACAACAGCATGCCGCCGGCGAGCGACACGGCCGCGAAGCTCAAGATGGCCGCCGACACGATGCCTGCGCCGTTCCGCGCGATATTGCTCAAGCTCGCGGCCGACGGGTCGCGCGAGGTCAATCATGGGATCGGCCAACTGTTGTCGCGCCAGATGCAGGCGGTAGTCGGCGATACCTGCCGATTGACGATCGAAGGAAACTATCCGTTCTCTCCGGACAGCCAGCGCGACGTCGGAATCGACGACTTCACGCGCGTGTTCGCACAGGGCGGCGTGATCGACGATTTCTTCGTGAAGACGCTGGCGCCGTTTGTCGATACGTCCGCGAAACCGTGGCGCTATCGAACGCTGCCGGGCGCGACGGAACCCGTGCAGGGGCCGAGCCTGGAGCCGTTCGAGCATGCGAAGGCGATTCGCGACATCTTCTTCAACGATCCGGACCACAAGCAGATGACGTGGAAGGCCGACATCCGCGTTCCGGAGCTCACGCCGACGATCATGAGCCTGTCGCTCGACATCGACGGGCAGACGACGCTTTACCAGCACGGTCCGGTCGCGCCGTTCCCGATTGCGTGGCCGGGGCCGCGCGGCGGCGCGCACGCCGAGATCACGGCCAGCCCGCGGATCCGGCCGGACACATCGACGATTTCCGCCGATGGGCCTTGGGCGTTGATGAGGCTGCTGCAGAAAGGCAAGGTGATCGCGACGGCCACGCCGGGCCGCACGCGTGTCGCGTTCAGTTTCGACGGTCGCGAAGCGGTGCTCGACGTCGCAAGCGCCGGCAGTGTCGCGAATCCGTTGACGAGCGATGTGTTGAAGACGTTCCGGTGCCCCACCTCGATGGCGACGTTCAGTTTGCCGGACAGCGGTCCGCCGCCGGGATTGCCACACGGCATGTTGCCGATGAACGCCGGAAGCGTTTCCCGTTGAATCGTGAGGGGCGATCAAGATGAGTCTGATCACAGCCGATCCGCAAAGCCAGGGCGGGAGCCTGGCGTTGCCGTCCGTCGCGACGAGGCTCAAGCGGGCGGAGCAGTCGGTCAACCCGCTGCTCGAAGCGGCGCGCGTCCTGTTGAGCGCGTTGGCGGATACGCCCGATGTGCTCGATGCCGATTCGGTAGCCCGGCGGCGACGGTGGCTCGAGCATGAACTCCGGCTATTTGCGCGGCTCGGCGCTGAACTCGGGCTCCCGCCGGAGCATATCGGGAGCGCGAGCTATTGCCTGTGTTCGGCGCTCGACGAGTCTGCGATGCAGACGCGTTGGGGCAAAGGAGAGGCAACCGGCGTCGCATGGGAAGTCGATGGGCTCGCCGCGGCGATGGGTCACGATCGTCAAGGCGGCGACCGCGTTTTCGAGCTGATCGACGAGGCGTTATGCAGCCCGCGCGAGAACCTTGATCTGATCGAGCTGTACCAGAACATCCTCGATCTCGGCTTTCGCGGGCGTTATCGATTCGAGCGCGACGGACAGCAACGCTTGAAGCGCGTTCGCGAGCGCGTGCACGACGTGGTCGTGACGGGCGGGGTGGGCGCGAATTTCGCAAGGGAGCCGCTTCGACAATGGCGGCGGACGGTCGACCCTTGTGTGCGTCCATTGGCGATGCGGCGATCGTCGCGCGTCGGGGCTGTCGTCGCCATAACCGCGGCGTTGCTGCTCGGAGCCGCCGGATATGCCGCTGTGGACCGTTGGGTCGTCTCGAGAGAGGCGCAACGCCTGTCGCCGTTCGATGCGCTGGCTCGCAATCTGGAACGGCGGCTCCGTGACGAAGTCGCAGCAGGGAATGTCGAACTGATCCGGGATCCCGCACACCATGTGTTGACGCTCCGCTTTGCCGGCATGTTCGTACCGGGCGCGGTAACGGTGGCCCCTTGGGGTGCTTCCGTCGTGGCGTCGGCTGGGCGGGAAATTGCCTCGATCGCTGAAGGTGCGGTCGTCCGGGTAGTGGGATACGCGGACAGCGCGCCGGCCGGGTCCGCGCGTCAGATCTCCAATCAGGCAATTTCCGAAGCACGTGCTGAAGATGTCGCCCGCATTCTTGTCGCGGCCGGCGTACCGGCGCATGGCCTCCGCGTGGAAGGGCGCGGGGATGCAGACGCGTTGGCGGACAACGGTACCGAGTCGGGAAGGGCGAGGAATCGTCGCGTCGAAGTCATCGTCGCGGAATAACGCGGGAAAACGTGGCGCTGGCGATTCTCCGCGATCGATACCATATCGAATGCTATTGATCGTCGGTGTCGATGCGCTGGTCGACTCGAGCCGGGAGGCCACGAACGCGGCGGGTAGGCCGATCGCGGGCGCGGCGACCGCGAATGCGAGATGATGCCGGGAGCCGAAGCCGAAGCCGAAGCCGAAGCCGAAGCCGAAGCCGAAGCCGAAGCCGAAGCCGAAGCCGAAGCCGAAGCCGAAGCCGAAGCCGAAGCCGAAGTCGAAGCCGAAGTCGAGGCGCGCTGCGACGAACTGACCCATCGCGCGCATCGCATCACGGCCGCCCGAGCGCGGGCAATCAGGCCATCAGACCTTCAAGGCTTCACGCCATTTACGCCGCTTCGGCGGTGCGAGCCGCATCGAGGCACGTCGCCAGCACCATTGCAGCCGCATTCCCGGGCGTCGATCCAAGCAGTTGCGGTGCATAAACGCTATCGCCGATCTCGATCGGCTGCCCCGACAGCGCACAGACGCCCCGCCGCCGCGTCGTAAACAACCGCCACTTCTGATACCCATAATGCCCGGTACACGCATCTCGCCACGAAATCATCGCGGTGTCCGGCGTCGGCCGCTCGAGTACGCTGATCGTCGGCCGGCTTGCCGGCTCCCACGGCGGCAGCCGGTCGCGCGTCACCGTGCGTCGCCGCGGCGCCTGCCAGGACGCGGGCGGCGTGTCGAAGCTGCCGATCTCGGCGACGGTTCTGATCCAGGATGCTGCACTGTTGTCCATGTCTGTCTTCCTCGAAACACTACGCGATGCCGGGCGCGCGCGGCATCAGGACAGGCGGATGCGCGGCTGCACGCAGCCGTTGATGCGTTCGGCGATCCACAGCATCGTGGCCTTGCGGAACCCGTGCAGCGCCTGCTGGTGCCGCCGGTACAGCATCAGGTGGCTGAGCTGTGCGAACCGCCCGCGAATGAAGCCGCCGCGAAAGAACCCGAACTGCCCGAGCGTGCCGAACGCGTCGTAGTCGCTCAGCGATACGAGCGCACCGAAGTCGTGGAACGCGAAAGCCGGCATCGGCTTGCCGTCGAGCCATGCCGGCAGGTGCTTCGCCAGATGTTCGGCCTGCTGCGTCGCGACCTGCGCGGTTGGCGGCAGCGGCCGCTCCTGGCCGTCGGGCAGCAGGCTCGCGCAATCGCCGATCGCGAAAATGTGCTCGTCCGCCGTTGCCTGCAGCGTCGGGCCGACGACGATCTGGTTCGCGCGGTTCGTGTCCAGGCCGCCGAGAGCCTGCATGAACTCGGGCGCTTTCACGCCGGCCGCCCACACCATCAGGTCCGCTTCGGCAAACGAATCGTCGCCGTAGTGGAAGCCGTTCGGGGCGGCCGACGTCACGCGCGTGGACGTCAATACCCGGAAGCCGATCCGTTCGAGCTGTTGCTGCGCCGACGCGGAGATCTTCGGCGGAAACGCGGCGAGGATGCGCGGGCCGCTTTCGAGCAGCGTGAGCTGCAGCCGCTCGCGCACCGTTGCATCGCCGTACGCCTGCGCGACTTCGAGCAGCCGGCTCAGTTCCGCCGCGAGCTCGACGCCGGTTGCGCCCGCGCCGACGATCGCGACGCGCAGCGCTTCGTCGCGCGCCACGCTGCGAAACACCCGCATCCGCAATGCTTCGTTGAAGGCTTCGGCCTGACGCTGGCTGTCGATGAAGTAACAGTGCTCGCGCACGCCCGGTACGCCGAAGTCGTTGGCCTGGCTGCCGAGCGCGAGGATCAGCACGTCGTATTCGAGTTCGCGCGCCTCGAGCACCAGTGCGCCGTCCTGCGAACGGATCTCGCCGAGCCGCACGCGCCGACGCCTGCGGTCGAGCCCTTGAAGCTCGCCGGGCTGATACGTGTAACCGTGCTCGCACGCATGCGCGACGAAGATCACCTGCTGTTGCTGCACGTCGCGCGTGCCGGCCGCGATCGTGTGCAGCATCGGCTTCCACACGTGGGTCGGGCTGCGGTCGACGACGGTGACCTGCGCGCGGCCGGACTTGCCGAGCCGCTCGCCCAGACGCGTGGCGAGCTGCAATCCGGCGATCCCGCCGCCGACGATCACGATGCGAGTAGGGGTTGTCATGAATAAATCATCACGTGATGAATAATGTATGATCCTAGCGCTTTCCGGCTCCGGGTGTCAACGGAGTGGAGCGGGCGCCCGTTTTTCTGATCGCATGAAACGGGGGCTGAACACCGGCGATCGAACCACTCGACAGGAGCGGCAACACGTGGTTGAAGTTACTGAGCGCGCGTCATCGAAGCGGCGCACGCGCGGGCGGCCGTCGGCGGGCCAGACCGTCGGGCCGGATGTGATCTTGCGCAGTGCGCGCCGCACGTTCGCGAAGCGCGGCTACGACGCGACGAGCGTGCGCGAAGTCGCACGCGAACTTGGCGTCGACGCGGCGCTGATCGCCCATCATTTCGGCTCGAAGGAAACGCTTTGGCTGGCCGTCGTCGAACAGATCGTCGAACTGGCCGAACCGATGTTCGATGCGCTGCGCGCACTGCGCACGTCGTCGCTGCCGCATCGCGAGCGCGTGCGGCGTGCGATCGAGCTATGCGTCGATCACGAGTTCGACGAGCCCGACATGGGTATGTTTTTTTCAACGGCGGCGACCGAAGAGGGCGCGCGGCTCGACCGGCTGCAGGAGCGGCTGGTGCGCCCGTATCACGACGCGATGGTGCCGTTGCTCGACGAGGCGATGCAGGCCGGCGCGATCCGCCGGACCGATCCGAACGTGCTGTTCTTCATGGTCGCAAGCGCGATCGGCATGACCGTTTCGTACAGCCACATGGTGCTCGAGTACACGGCGCTGCCGACGCGACAGGCCGAGTTCAAACGGACCGTGCTCGAAGTCGCGCTGAATCTGCTCGGCGATTGAGCGTCACGCGCGTCACGCGCGTCACGCGCGCGCTCACGTCGCCGCGATAAGCCCCAGCTCGCGCACCGCGTGCCGCGCCGTGTCGCGCAAGGCATCGACGAGCGGCGACGACGTGCGATAGGCGAGCGCCAGTTCGTACGGGAGCGGGCAGCCGGCGCCCTTCAATTCGCAAAACGTAATGCCGGGCGGCTGCACCGGCACGAACAGGCGCGGCATCAGCGCAACACCGATACCGCCGGCGACGAGCCCGGCCGTCGTCTGCATCTGACGCGGCTGCTGCACGACGCGCGGCGTGAAGCCGGCCTGCGCGCACGCGCTGACGATCCGCGCATGCATGCCTGGGCCGTGATGCGCGGCAAACAGCACCCACGGTTCATCCGCCAGTTCCGCGAGCGCGATGCGCCGGCGGTGCGCCAGCCGGTGTCCATCTGGCAGCGCGGCGACCATGCGGTCGCGCAAGAGCGGCTCGATCTGAATGTCGCCGGCATCCGGCACGGGCAACACGACAAGCCCGGCATCGGTGCGGTCCTGACGCAGCGCCAGCACCTGCTCGGCGGTCGTGCCTTCCTCGAGCTGGAAATCGACGTGCGGATGCCGCTCCTGGAACGCGCGCAGGATCGGGGGCAGCAGTGCATTGACGGTGCTGTCGACGAACCGCAACCGCAGCGTGCCGCCGAGGCCCGCACCGGCACGGCGGGCTGCGATCATCGCGCGCTCGGCCTGCTCCAGCGCGCGCCGCGCTTCGAGCAGGAACGCGTCGCCAGCCGGCGTGAGCGCCGTGCCGCGATTGTCGCGGGCGAGGAGCATGACGCCGAGTTCGTCCTCGAGTTTGCGGATCGCTGCGCTGAGCGGCGGCTGTGCCATGTGCAGGCGCTCGGCGGCGCGCCGGAAGCTGAGCGTCTCGGCGACGGCGATGAATTGCCGGAACTGGCGCAGATCGATCATGCGATACCTTCCATGTATCAGTTGATCATCGAATTCGTATTTTATCTATCGCGCGGCGTCGGCCAGACTTCCGGTGTCATTCATTATCGACGTTCGGGAGGGCAGGTCATGACAGGTATTGAACCGCAGCGCACGGCGCTGGTGACGGGCGGGTCGAGCGGGATCGGTTTCGCGATCGCGAGGCGCTTGATCGACGACGGTTATCGCGTCGCGATCGTGGCGCGCGACGCGCAGCGGCTGGCAGCGTCGGTCGCGCAACTCGGCGACGCGGCACTCGGGCACGCGGCGGACCTCAGCGTGCGGCACGACGCGGAAGCGGCCGTCGCCGCGATCGTCGCGCGCTGGCCGCGCATCGACGTGCTGGTCAACAACGCGGGCCTGACGCGGCGAGTCAGCGCCGATACGCCGCCCGACGATGCCGAGGCGGCATGGGATGCGGTAATCGAAGCGAACCTGAAGAGCGCGTTCGTCACGACGCTGGCCGTGCTGCCGCATCTGGCCGCGCACGATGCGCGCATCGTCAACGTCGGCTCGATCGCTGCGCGCGCGGGCAGCCTGCTGCCGGGCGGCCTCGCGTACGCGGCGGCGAAGGCGGGCGTCGAAGGGTTCACCGTCGCGCTCGCGCGCGAACTGGGGCCGCGCGGCGTCACGGTCAATACGGTCGCGCCGGGCTATATCGCGGATACGCGCTTTTTCGGCGACGGCGGCGTCGCGTCGGGCATCGCAGCGACCATCCGTGAGCAGACGCCGGTCGGCCGCGCCGGGCATCCTGCCGATATCGCGGATGCGGTCGCCTGGCTCGCGAGCCCGCGCGCGGCGTTCGTCACGGGCGCGACGATCGCGGTGAACGGCGGCTGGCGGGTGGGGTGACATGCCGGCCGGCGCCTGCCGTGATCCGCATCACGCACTTCATTCCGGATCGGCCGGCGGCGGATCGCCGAGCCAGCGCCGCGCGCCGGGCCCGTTGCGGCCCGCGCGGTCCTCGGGATTGGTCAGCTTGCAGCGCTTCAGCGACAGGCAGCCGCAGCCGATGCATTCGTCGAGATTGATGTAAAGCCGCTGCAATTCTTCGATGCGGCTTGCGACGCGCTGCTTCCAGCCGCGCGACAGCCGCTGCCAGTCCTTGTTCGTCGGCGCGGTATCTTCCGGCAGGCTCACGAGCTGCTCGGCGATTTCGTCGAGCGTATAGCCGATCTTCTGCGCGAACACGATGAATGCGATCAGCCGCAGCACGGCGCGCGAATAGTGACGGTGGCTCGACCCGTTCCGGTGCGACTTGATGAGTCCGCGCGCTTCATAGAAGCGCAGCGTCGAAGCCGGCACGCCGCTGCGCGCGGCGACTTCGCGGATCGACATCAGCGGCCATTGCGGGACTTCCTGGATACCCATGATGCCCTCCGGGAAAGCTTGACTTGAAGTTAACTTGAACTTTTAAGCTACGCGGCAGTTTAACCCGTCGCGAGGCAACATGCTCTCCCTCTCTTTCCGCAGGACCTCGCCGTTGGGCGCGGCCTGTGTCCTGCTGCTGGCGCTGTCCGGCTGTCACGACGGCCAGGGCGGCGCCCCGAGCGCGCCGTTGCCCGAGGTCGGGGTTGCGACCGTCGTGCCGCGTACCGTGAGGATCGCGGATGAATTCAACGGCCGCGTCGAAGCCGTCGATGCGGTCGAATTGCGGCCGCGCGTGAGCGGCTATCTGCAACGGATCCGATACAAGGAAGGCGATCTCGTCGCGCAGGGCGCGGTGCTGTTCGAGATCGACCCGCGTCCTTACCGGATCGCGCTCGATCGCGCGATCGCGCAGCAGCAGCGCGCGCGTGCCGCCGAGCACCTCGCGCGCGTGCAGCTGCAGCGTGTGCAGACGCTGATCGACGCGCATGCGACGTCGCAGGAAGAACTCGACAATGCGCGTACGGCGGCCGAGCAGGCGCGCGCCGATTTGCAGGCGGCCGATGCGGCCGTCGCCGACGCGAAGCTGAACCTCGGCTTCACCGAAGTGCGCGCGCCGATCGCGGGCCGCGTCGGCCGTGCGCTCGCGACGGCCGGCAATCTCGCGCGTGCGGACGACACGCTGCTCACGACCGTCGTATCGCAGGATCCCGTCTACGTGTACTTCGACTGCGACGAACAGAGCTATCTGCGCTACAACGCACAGCGCGCGGATCCGGCGCATCGTGCGATCGGCGCCGATCCCGTGCGTGTCGGCCTCGCGAACGAAATGGGCTTCCCGCACGCGGGCACGGTCGACTTCCTCGACAACCGGCTCGACCCGCAAACCGGCACGATCCGCGCTCGCGTGCGGCTGCCGAATGCAGACCACACCTTCACGCCGGGGCTGTACGCACGCGTGCAGCTCGTCAGCGGGCGCGAGCGGAGCGCACTGCTCGTCGACGACAAGGCCGTGCTGACCGATCAGGACCGCAAGTACGTCTACGTGATCGGCCCCGACGACAAGGCGCTGCGCCGCGACGTGACGATCGGCCGCGATCTCGATGGCCAGCGGATCGTCGAGAAGGGGCTGAACGCCGGCGATCGCGTGGTCGTCGACGGCGTGCAGCGCATCTACTATCCGGGCGCGCAGGTCAAGCCGAAGCCGCAACCGGCGCGCGCCGATGCGGAACCGGGCGGCGGCGCGCAGGCCGTCGCCGATGCCGGCGGGCCGGCCGCGCGATAACGGGAGGCATGCGATGGATTTCTCCCGTTTCTTCATCGACCGCCCGATCTTCGCGGTCGTGCTGTAGATCGTGATCTTCGCGCTCGGTCTGATCGCGATCCCGATGCTGCCGGCCGGCGAGTATCCGGAAGTCGTGCCGCCGAGCGTCGTGGTGCGCGCGACCTATCCGGGCGCGAACCCGAAGGAGATCGCCGAATCGGTGGCCGAGCCGCTCGAGGAAGCGATCAACGGCGTCGAAGGGATCATGTACATGAAGTCGGTTGCCGGGTCGGACGGCAGCCTGCAGGTCGTCGTCACGTTCCTGCCGGGCGTCGATCCCGACACGGCGGCCGTGCGCGTGCAGAACCGCGTGAGCCAGGCGCTTTCGCGTCTGCCCGACGAGGTGCGACAGTACGGCGTGACCACGCAGAAGCAGTCGCCGACGCCGCTGATGTACGTGAGCCTCTATTCGCCGGACAACAGCCGCGATTCGCTGTATCTGCGCAACTATCTGACGCTGCACGTGAAGGACGAGCTGTCGCGGCTCACCGGTATCGGCGACGTCGGCGTGTACGGCTCCGGCGATTACGCGATGCGGCTCTGGCTCGATCCGAACCGCCTCGCCTCGCGCGGGCTGACTGCGAGCGACGTGATCGCGGCCGTGCGCGAGCAGAACGTGCAGGTGTCGGCCGGCCAGCTCGGTGCGGAGCCGACGCCGAAGGCGCACGATTTCCTCGTGTCGATCAACGTGCGCGGCCGTCTGCGCACCGAGCAGGAGTTCGGCGACATCGTGCTGCGCACGGGCGACGACGGGCAGGTCGTGAAGCTGTCCGACGTCGCGCGCATCGAGCTCGGCGCCGGCGACTACACGCTGCGCTCGTATTTCAACGACAAGCATTCGGCGGTGGTCGGCATCTTCCTGTCGCCGGGCGCCAACGCGCTCGACGTCGCGAAGGCTGTGTATGCGAAGCTCGACGAGCTGTCGAAGCGCTTCCCGCCCGGCGTCGCATACCGGCCCGTGTGGGATCCGACCGTGTTCGTGCGCGAATCGATCCGCGCGGTGCAGCACACGCTGATCGAGGCGGTCGTGCTCGTCGTGTTCGTCGTGATCCTGTTTCTGCAGACCTGGCGTGCGTCGATCATTCCGCTCGTCGCGGTGCCGGTGTCGGTGGTCGGCACGTTCGCGTGGCTCTATCTGCTCGGCTATTCGATCAACACGCTGACGCTGTTCGGGCTCGTGCTTGCGATCGGGATCGTCGTCGACGATGCGATCGTCGTCGTCGAGAACGTCGAGCGCAACATCGCGCAGGGGCTGACGCCGCGCGACGCCGCGCATCAGGCGATGCGCGAAGTCTCGGGGCCGATCGTCGCGATCGCGCTCGTGCTGTGCGCGGTATTCGTGCCGATGGCGTTCCTGTCGGGCGTGACCGGCCAGTTCTACAAGCAGTTCGCCGTGACGATCGCGATTTCGACCGTGATATCGGCGATCAACTCGCTGACGCTGTCGCCGGCGCTCGCGGCGAAGCTGCTGCATCCGCACGGCGCGCCGAAGGATGCGTTGACGCGCGCGCTCGACCGCGGCTTCGGCTGGCTGTTTCGTCCGTTCAACCGCTTCTTCGAGCGCAGTTCCGATCGCTATCACGGCGTCGTCGCTCGCGCGCTGAAGCGGCGCGGCGCGGTGTTCGCCGTCTACGCGGCGCTGCTTGCGGCGACCGCACTGCTGCTGCACGCGGTGCCGGGCGGCTTTATCCCCGTGCAGGACAAGCTGTACCTGTTCGCGGGCGCGAAGCTGCCGGAGGGCGCATCGCTCGCGCGCACGAGCGCGATCACCGAGCAGATGACGAAGCTCGCGTTGCAGACCGACGGCGTCGAAATGGTACCGGCATTTGCCGGGCTCAACGCGCTGCAGGGTGTCAACACGCCGAACGTCACGAACGCGTACGTGATCCTGAAGCCGTTCGATCAGCGGCGCCGCAGCGCCGCGCAGATCAATGCGGAGCTGAACGCGCGGTTCGCGACGATCGGCGGCGGCATCACGTATGCGCTGATGCCGCCGCCGATTCAGGGGCTCGGCAACGGGTCCGGCTATGCGCTGTATCTTGAAGATCGCGCGGGGCTCGGCTACGGCGCATTGCAAAACGCGCTCGTCGCGTTCCAGGCCGCGGTCGCGAAGACGCCGGGGATGACCTATCCGGTCAGCTCATACCAGGCGAACATTCCGCAACTCGAAGTGAAGGTCGACCGGCTGAAGGCGAAGGCGCAAGGCGTCGCGCTGACCGATCTGTTCAGCACGCTGCAGGTCTATCTCGGTTCGATGTACGTGAACGACTTCAACGCGTTCGGCCGCGTGTATCGCGTGATGGCGCAGGCCGATGCCGGCCACCGGCAGACGGCCGCCGACATCGCGAACCTGCGCACGCGCAACGCGAAGGGCGAGATGGTGCCGATCGGCTCGATGGTGACGGTCGTGCCCGCGTACGGGCCGGACCCGGTCGTACGCTACAACGGCTATCCCGCCGCCGACCTGATCGGCGACACCGATCCGAAGACGATGTCGTCGTCGCAGGCGATCGCGAAGCTCGAACAGATCGCGAAGGACGTGCTGCCGCCGGGCATCACGCTCGAATGGACCGACCTCAGCTATCAGCAGGTCACGCAGAGCAATGCAGCGATCGTCGTGTTTCCGCTCGCGGTGATGCTCGTGTTCCTCGTGCTCGCGTCGCTGTACGAGAGCTGGACGCTGCCGCTCGCGGTGATCCTCATCGTGCCCGTCTGTATGTGCGCGGCGCTGTTCGGCGTGTGGCTGTCCGGCGGCGACAACAACGTGTTCGTGCAGGTCGGTCTCGTCGTGCTGATGGGACTTGCGTGCAAGAACGCGATCCTGATCGTCGAGTTCGCGCGCGAGCTCGAGATCCAGGGCAAGCGCACGATCGACGCGGCGCTCGAAGCGTGCCGGCTGCGTCTGCGCCCCATCGTGATGACCTCGGTTGCGTTCATCGCCGGTTCGGTGCCGCTGCTGATCGGCAGCGGTGCCGGCAGCGAGGTGCGCGCGGCCACCGGCGTGACCGTGTTCGCGGGGATGCTCGGCGTCACGCTGTTCGGGCTGTTCCTGACGCCGGTGTTCTACGTGACGATCCGCAAGCTCGCCGGCGGTACGCCGACCGTGTGGCACGAACAGCACGGCACGCTGGAAGGAGAGAACCGATGAGCGCCGCATTCCGATTTTCAGCGCTCGCGCTGGCCGCGATGCTGTCGGCGTGTGCGGTCGGCCCGGACTTTGTACGGCCCGATACGGTCACGGCCGCACGCTTCGCGCGCGACGCGCATCCGGCGACGCAGGACGGCTCGCCGCCCGATGCGTCGGCCGATGCCGACGCCGCATTCTGGCGCGGCTTCGGCGATCCGGCGCTGAGTGCGCTGATCGATGCCGCGCTCGCCGCGAATCAGGATCTGGCACTGGCGGTGTCGCGCTACGACGCATCGAACGCGCTGCTGTCGCAGGCGCGCTTCGATCGCTATCCGACGGTCACCGCGAGCGGCCGGATCGGCCATCAGCTGACGAGCAAGGATCAGGCGTTCGGCGCGCCGCGCAGCGAGCGCGACACGCCGATTTCGAGCGTCGGCATCAACGCCGGCTGGGAGCTCGATCTGTTCGGCCGCGTGCGCCGTTCGATCGAATCGCAGCGCGCCGAAACGACCGCGAGCGCGGCCGACGTGCGGGCCGTGCGGGTCGCGATCGCGGCCGAGGTCGCGGCCACGTACGTGGACTTGCGCGGCTCGCAGGAGCGGCTGCGGATCGCGCGTGACAACGCCGCGAACCAGCAGCAGACGCTCGCGCTCATCAATGCGCGCGTCGCCGCGGGCCGCGGCTCCGACCTCGATGCGGCGCGCGCACGCGCGCAGTACGAGGCGACGACCTCGCGGATCGCCGTCTATGAAGCGGCGATCGGCGTCGACGAGCATCGGCTCGCGGTGCTGACCGGACAGCGGCCCGATGCGCTGGTCGGTCGATTCGACGCGCCGGCCGGCGCGCCGTTGCCGACGCTTGCCGCCGACGTCGATCCCGGCACGCCGGGCGACCTGCTGCGCCGGCGTCCCGACGTCGCGGCGGCCGAGGCGCGACTGCACGCGGCGACTGCGCGGATCGGCGTCGCGACGGCCGATCTGTTTCCGCGCTTCACGCTGTCGGGCCTGCTCGGCAGCGCGACGAGCAGCTACGGATTTTTCCGCGCGGGCAGCGACACGAACCTGATCGCACTCGGCATCGACTGGTCGTTTCTGGACGTCGGCCGCGTGCGCGCGCGCATCGCCGCAAGCGACGCCGAAGCGGCGGGACAGCTCGCGCAATACCGGCAAACCGTGCTCGGCGCGCTCGAGGAGACCGAGAACGCGCTGCTGCGCGTTGCGCGCACGCGCGACGAGACCGCGCATCTGACGCGCGCGGCCGCCGACAGCGCGCGCGCCGCGCAGCTCGCGCAGACGCGGTTTTCGGCCGGTGCGATCGACTACTACGAAGTGCTCGATGCACAGCGTACGCTGCTGCAGGCGCAGGATGCGGCGGCCGACGGACGAATGCGCAGTGCCGCGTCGACGGTCGCGCTGTACAAGGCACTCGCCGGCGGATGGCCGCCTTCGGCCGGGGCGCGCGAACCGGCGCAGCGGGCCGACGCGCGGCCTTAGCGGTCGTTGCGGCGGGTGCGCTGGTCGCGGTCGCTGGGTCGCCAGGTGGCCAGGTCGTCGCAGCGGGCGCGCCGCGTGCGGACGACCGGCTCGCGCCCGCCGCCGCAGCGAACGCTCGCCCGCCATCCGGCGCGATATCCCGAGCGCGTCGTGCCGCGTGCGCGCCCGCCGGGAAAACATTGTTCTCCTTCGTCGTAAACGTCTCAAATGCGCAATATTTGTGCGTACCGATCTGGTTTAGAGTGGCCGCGAATCGATGACGATGCGTCGTGCGGCCGCAGCAGCGGACCGTACCGATGCACCAGAGGAGTAGGAGACAAATGGCTGAAGGCAGGATTACGCAAGTCGAGTCGTTCGGTTTCGAGCGCATCCCCGACGCGTCGCGCTACGCGCGGCCGATCGATCTGTTCCGGCTGCTGTTCGGCGGCTGCAATACGTTTTCCACGTCGGTGCTCGGCAGCTTTCCGGTGCTCGTCGGGCTGTCGTTCAAGGCCGGCGTTTGCGCGATCGTGCTCGGCGTGCTCGCCGGCACCTGCATCCTCGCGCCGATGAGCCTGTTCGGGCCGCGCAACGGCACGAGCGACCCGGTATCGTCCGGCGCGCATTTCGGCATCCACGGCCGGATCGTCGGCTCGTTTCTCGCGCTGCTCACGTCGATCGCGTTTTTCTCGCTCGCCGTGTGGAGTTCCGGCGATGCGCTCGTCGGCGGCGCGCACGACATGGTCGGCGTGCCGGTCAACGGCTTCACGCTCGGCGCCGCGTACATGGTGTTCGCCGTGCTCGTGCTGATCGTCTGCATCTACGGATTTCGTTTCATGCTGTGGGTCAACAAGATCGCGGTGTGGGCGGCAAGCATGCTGTTCGTCGCCGGGCTGTTCGCTTTTGCCGGGCTGTTCGACGTGAACTATGCCGGTACGCTGCACGACGGCAGCGCGGGTTTCTGGGCCGCGTTCGTCGGTGCGGTGCTCGTTGCGCTCAGCAATCCGGTGTCGTTCGCGTCGACGCTCGGCGACTGGGCGCGCTACATTCCGCAGCACACGCCGAAGCGTCGCGTGATGGGCGCCGTGTTCGCCGCGCAGATCGCGACGTTCGTGCCGTTCTTTTTCGGCCTCGCGACCGCGACGATCATCGCATCGAAGGCGCCTGCGTTCATCGCGTCGAACGACTATGTCGGCGGCCTGCTTGCGATCTCGCCGCGCTGGTTTCTGCTGCCGATGTGCCTCATCGCGATCATCGGCGGGATGTCGACCGGCACGACGGCGCTGTACGGCACCGGGCTCGACGTGTCGAGCATGTTCCCGCGCTTGCTGACGCGCGTGCGCGCGACGCTGCTGATCGGCACGATCGCGATCGCGTTCATCTTCATCGGACGCTTCTGGTTCAATCTCGTCGAAAGCGTGTCGACGTTCTCGACGCTGATCTGCACGTTCAGCTGTCCGTGGATGGCGATCATGGTGATCGGCTACGTGACGCGACGCGGCTACTACCTCGCGGACGACCTGCAGGTGTTCAACCGCGGTTTGCGCGGCGGGCATTACTGGTTCGCGCACGGGTGGAATCTGCGCGCGATGGGCGCATGGCTGCCGGCCGCGTTCGTCGGTCTCGCATGCGTGAACCTGCCGGGCCAGTTCGTGGGGCCGCTCGGTCGTCTGGCCGGCGGGCTCGACCTGAGTGTGCCGGTGTCGTTCGTGGTCGGTGCGGCGCTGTATATCTTGCTGCTGACGCTGTATCCGGAGCCGGACGGCGTATACGGGCCGCAAGGGCGCCGCTTCGTGCGCGGGGGAACGGCGTCCGCGCGCAGCGGCGGCGCGCCGGCGATTCAGCCGAAGGGGTACTGAGCGTCGCGTTTCGCTACGCTGCGTCGCGTTCGCCAATGATGCCGCCGCGCGCGTCAGCCCCGATTCGACGCCTTGACCGTCAGCCTGCAGACCGTTGCGAGCGCGAGCAGGTTCGGGTCGCGTTCGCGACGATGGAGGAAACTCAGGCCGATCGTCTGGCGGATCGTGTGCCCGGCGATCGGCACGAGCGTGATCTTGTGCGCGAACAGGTCGCGCACGCGGCCGGGCAGCAGCGAATAGCCGACGCCGCCCGACACGAGGTTGATCAGCGAGAAGATGTCGCCCACCCGCATCGCGATGTTCGGCGTAATGCTGGCGGCGCGGAACGCTTCCGTGAAGCCCTGATGCGTCGCAAAGCCGTCGCCGAGCGATACGAACGGCTCGTCGCGGCAAGCGCCGAGATCGATCGCATCGCAGCGCGCATACGGCGAATCGACCGGCGCGGCAAAGAACATCTCGTCCTCGAACAGGGCGATCGATTCGATTTCCGCGTCGGGCTCGGGCAGTGCCATCAGCGTCGCGTCGATTGCGCCTTGCCTGAGCTTGTCGAGCAGGTCCGCGTTCGAGCCGAGTACAAGCTCGGCTTGCAACTGCGGACGGCGCTCCTTCAGCGCGATCACGACTTCGGGCACGGCGCGGATCGTGAGCGAATAGAGCGAGCCGATCTTCAACTGACCCGCGCCGTAGCCGGCCGCCTCGCGCGTCGCGCGAATCCCGTCGGTCATCGTCTTGATCACTTCGTCGGCGACTTCGGCCAGCACCTGTGCGGCTTCGGTCGGGAGCAGGTTGCGGCCTTCATGACGGAATAGCGCCCAATGCATGCCTTCTTCCAGCGTATGCAGCGCACGGTGCACGCTCACCGTGCTGACGCCCAGCGCTTCGGCCGCTTTCGCGAGACTGCCGGCTTCCATGAACGCGAGTAGCACCTCGAGCTTGCGGAAGGTGATCTCTTCGTTGATGCGATTGCGCATGGTCGGACGGCGGAAGCAGGTCGATCGAAAATTCTGCCCGAGAACCGCGGTCGTCACAATGCGCGAAAAGCCGGGCGAACGGCGCGCAAGCGGGCCGTTCGCGCGAGCGCGGGACGGCGGCCGCGTGAACGCGATCGCGGCTACTTCGTTCGCGGCCGGTGCCGACATTTAATCTGCGGCTAATGCTTCGCCATCCGGCTTAATTGATGCGCATTTGCTGCGTGCCTATCATCGGTTCACGTCGGACCTATACCGGCAGAGGGCGGCTGGATGCCGGCGTGTGTCGCGCCGCGCGGGCCGGCGTACACCAACGGGCAGGCCGCATGCGCCGTGCCGGCGGCATGGCGCGACGCATCGCGCGGCGCGGCCTCATGAGACTGCAGGAGACACGCATGCGCGCTGATTCAGGTCGGAGCACGCGACATCGGCAAGTGGTTGCCGCTGTCATCGGCAATACCCTCGAGTGGTACGACTTCATCGTTTACGGGTTCTTCTCCGCCATCATCGCGAGACTGTTCTTTCCGGCCGACAGCCAGTACGCATCGCTGCTGATGTCGCTCGCGACGTTCGGCGTCGGCTTCTTCATGCGTCCGGTGGGCGGCATCCTGCTCGGGCTCTATGCGGACCGCAAGGGCCGCAAGGCGGCGATGCAGCTGGTCATCCTGCTGATGACGCTGTCGATCGCGATGATCACGTTCGCGCCGACGTATGCGGCGATCGGCCCTGCCGCGCCGATCCTGATCGTGATTGCGCGGCTGCTGCAGGGCTTCGCGACCGGCGGCGAATACGCGAGCGCGACGTCGTTCCTCGTCGAAAGTGCGCCCGCGCACCGGCGCGGCCTGTACGGATCGTGGCAGCTGATCGGCCAGTGTCTCGCGGTATTCTCGGGCGCGGCGATCGGCGCGTGGGCGACGCAGTCGCTGTCGGCCGGTGCGCTCGACAGCTGGGGCTGGCGCGTGCCGTTCGCGCTCGGGCTGCTGATCGGGCCGGTCGGCCTGTGGATCCGCCGCCACATGGAAGAGACCGATGCATTCGTCCAAGCCAGCAAGTCGCCGGCCGAGCCGCCCGCCAGCGTGGCGCGCGTGCTGCGCGACAATCTGCGCGGCGTGCTGGTGTCGATGGGGCAGACGATCACGGGCACGGCCGTGTTCTACGTGATGCTCGTCAATATGCCGACGTTCGTGAACCGGACCTTCGGGCTGCCGCTCGACGAGGTGTTCCAGGCGCAGATGGCGGCGGTCGCGCTGCTGACGCTGACGATCCCGGTGGCGGCGATGGTGTCCGACCGTATCGGCCGCCGGCCGGTGCTGCTCGCCGGCATGCTGGCGCTGCTGACGGTCACCTATCCGCTGTTCTCGTGGCTGGCCGCCGCGCCGAGCATCGGCCGGCTGCTCGTGATGCAGCTGGTGATCTGCACGATCATCGGCGTGACCTACGGTCCCGCGCCGACGGCGCTCGCCGAGCAGTTCACGACGCGCATGCGTTCGACCGGTATTGCGCTCGCGTACAACATCGCGGTGATGATCTTCGGCGGCTTCGCGCCGTTCATCGTTACATGGCTGACGCGCGCGAGCGGCTCGCCCGTCGCGCCTGCCTGGTACGTACTGTTCGCGGCGTCGTTCGGGCTGGCCGCGAGCGTGTTCATGCGCGACGGCGCACCGTGCGTGCTCGCGCGGCGGCAGTTTCGCCGTGAGCCGGTGACCAGCGCCGAGTAAAGCGGCTTGGCGCCCGCGCCGGGCGGCTGGCCGCGCGGTCATGGCCTCGGCGCGGGCCGCAGGGCGACTATCGGTATCGGACCGTTCGATGGCTAGCATCGCAGGTGCAGTCTACTGGGGCCGCCGGCCGATCGTGACGCTGGCGATTATTCGGACGCGGTTCGGACCACTGGTATGTCCCGGCTCGACTCCACATTGCTCGGCATCTGTCTGCTCGCCATCGCGATGACGGCGATGGGCTTCGGCTCGTGCACCGTCGATGAGGGCCGCGATATTCAGCGATCGTCGGGTGTTTCCGCACGAGCCCGTGCTGCGTGCGCTCTCGCGGCGGTCGTCGGTGCATCGACATGGTTGCCCATACGACGATCGCCGGCGCGCTCCAGATAGCACGCGACGCGCGAGCACGCGGCGCATCTTGTCGAAATTGCGACCGAATTTCATCTCGACGGCCTCATCCGCCTGTGCTGTGTATACACCGCGTTCCCGGATGCCGTCAGCGAGGAGCGGCAAGGCCGGTGCTCGGCATCGCCGGCTCGGTGACGGCTGTCGCGTCGGTTGTGATGGGCGCGCATGAGCCTGCTGCCGGCGCGCGGCGAAACCGGCCCGTTGCTGACCGGCGGCGCCGGCTTGGTACTCGGCCTCCTGATGACCGTTGCGTACGAGGACACATAGGGGCGGTGCGAGAGCGGTCGCGCTGTCGTGCGCCGGCGCCTGCCGCACGGCTTGGCCCAATCCTGTCGGAGCTTGTCCCGCGGGCCACTGTCGCGCCCGGCCGTGCGGACCGACACTGGCGCCTCGCGGTCGACGCGAGCCCGTTTCCGGTGTGAACGGCTCGCCGGCCGCGCGTGGCGGCGCCGGCAGCGCCGGGCCGCCGCTCCGTACGATGTGCTAACCGAGAGAACGACCATGCAACATCCGACCATCCGTAACCTTGCCGGCGCAACGGCGCCGACGTCGATCGACGCTGTCCGCACCGCGCTGCTGGTGATCGATTTCCAGAACGAATATTTCAGCGGACGCCTGCCCATTCCCGAAGGCTCGCGCGCGCTCGCGAACGCGCAGCGCGTGGTCGCGTTCGCCGATCGGGCCGGGATGCCGGTCTTTCACGTGCAGCACGTCGGTCCGGCCGATGGCCCGCTCTTTGCGGACGGTAGCGACAGTTTTCGCTTCCATGCCGACCTGCAGCCGGCGCCGCATCACGCGGTCGTGAAGAAGACGTCGGTCAGCGTGTTTCCGACGACCGACATCGACGCGCGGCTGAAGGCGGCGGGCATCGACACGCTGATCGTCACCGGACTGATGACGCACGCGTGCGTCGCCGGCGCGACGCGCGATGCAGTGCCGCTCGGTTATTCGGCGATCGTCATCGAAGATGCGTGCGCGACGCGCGACCTCGACATGGCCGACGGCGGTACCGTCGCGCACCGCGACCTTCATCGCGCGACGCTCGCCGCGCTGTCCGATACGTTCGCCGACGTGCTGACGACCGAGCAGCTGCTCGCGCTGCGCGTGGGTTAAGGACCGCGGCGGCGTCAGGGCGTCAGGGCGTCAGGACGTCAGGGCGTCAGGGCGTCAGGGCGTCAGGGCGTCAGGGCGTCAGGGCGTCAGGGCGTCAGGGCGTCAGGGCGTCAGGGCGTCAGGGCGTCAGGGCGTCAGGGCGTCAGGGCGTCAGGGCGTCAGGGCGTCAGGGCGTCAGGGCGTCAGGGCGTCAGGGCGTCAGGGCGTCAGGGCGTCAGGGCGTCAGGGCGTCAGGGCGTCACGGGCGTCAGGGCGTCACGGGCGTCAGGGCGTCAGGGCGTCAGGGCGTCAGGGCGTCACGGGCGTCACGGGCGTCACGGGCGTCACGGGCGAGGCGCGTATCCCCAGGCGCGTGTACGACACCGCCATCCGGCCCAAGCGCGATCCCGATTGCGGTCGCGCCGTTTGCTCGCGGCTACCGCCAGTAGCCGTCGACGTAGATCCACGCGTGTCCCTGGCGGCGCCAGTAGCCGGGCACCCAGCGGCGGCCCGGGCGTCGCGCGACCCAGCGGCCCGGCACCCATATATAGCGGCCGTGCTGCCAGCGCCAGTAGCCGTCCGTCCAGATATAGCCGTGCGGGCGCGGCGGTCGAGGCCGACGATCGTGACGCGGCGGCGGCGGCGCGCGATCGGGACGGTTCGAACGGGGCGGCCGATCGGGCGGCGCCGGCCGAGCCCAGGCCGCGCGTAGCGAACCGCCCGAGCCGACGAACGCAGCAGTCAAGCCGATCGCGCGCAACAACGAGCGTCGATTCATGGGATGTCCTGTTCGAATGTCGGATGCCGCATTACATTAGCGTGCCGGCCGCGCGGGCGCGTTACGACGGCTGCCAGCGGTGTTACGGTGTGTCACGCGCGCAACGTCGGAGCGCTCGCCGGGCATGTGCGGCCCGTTCGTGCGATGGGCCTCCTGTTTACCAAGCGGAACCACTGGTTTTAGGTCTTGCCACCCAGAATTTGAGACAGAATCGGGTAAAAAGTACCGATTTGGCGCTGTCGGCTCGGATCCGCCTGTTGTTTCTATGCAACCGTCAAGACGGTGACATGAAAGAATGGTGCGATAGAAGCGACCAAAATGCTTTCGTCAAGAAGTCAAAAAACTACGGCAAAACAAATACTTATAACTAGACCCCACTTTCATTATTTCTGGTTCTGGAAAAGCTTATTTCTTTATTTGCGGATCGCTCCCCTAGGGTACACCCCTAAACTCACGGTTCCCAAACGGGCAACTATCCGGGCGCAGCCAGCAGGACCGATGGCGTTCCCGGGCGGTTGAGACCGTTTATGAAACAAGGTCGCGAGACCTGCCTCTTTTTAGAAGGGAGCTCCACGAATGAACAAGACTCTGATCGTTGCAGCAGCTGCAGCATCGTTCGCAACCGTCGCTCACGCGCAAAGCAGCGTCACGCTGTACGGCGTGCTGGACGCAGGCATCACGTACCAAAGCAACGTTCAGCCGGCCCCGGGCCAGGCTGGCAAGTCGCTGTGGTCGATGGGCTCGGGCATTGACCAGAGCCGCTTCGGCCTGCGTGGTTCGGAAGACCTCGGTGGTGGCCTGAAGGCGATCTTCACGTTGGAGAGCGGCTTCGACATCGGCAACGGCCGTTTCCGTAACAACGGCGGCATGTTCAACCGTCAGGCTTTCGTCGGTCTGTCGAGCCAGTACGGCACCGTCACGCTGGGCAAGCAGTATGACTCCGTTCAAGACTACCTGGCTCCGCTGACCGCAACGGGCAGCTGGGGTGGTACGTACTTCGCGCACGTCGGCAACTTCGACAACCTGAGCACGAACGGTGGCTACTCGCCGAACAACAGCATCAAGTTCACGAGCGCTAACTACGCTGGCCTGCAATTCGGCGGCACGTACTCGTTCTCGAACAACACGAACTTCGGCAACAACCGTGCTTACAGCGGCGGCGTGTCGTACCAGTTCCAAGGCCTGAAGATCGCAGGTGCGTACTCGCAACTGAACAACCCGGGCCAAACGACCGGCGGCGCAGTTGACACGCTGGCAACGCAAGGCCGCGTCCGTACGTACGGCGCAGCTGCTGGCTACGCATTCGGCCCGGCACAAGTCGGCGCGGCATGGACGCAAGCTCGTCTGGACAACACGGGCGCGACCGGTACGTCGGTTCGCATCGATAACTACGAAGTCAACGGCAAGTACAACCTGACGCCGGCTCTGGGTCTGGGCGTTGCTTACACGTACTCGAACGCGCGTCTGGGTCAGGACAGCGCTCACTGGCACCAAGTTGGCCTGCAGGCTGACTACGCACTGTCGAAGCGTACCGACGTGTACGCACAGGCTGTGTACCAGCGTGCTAGCGGCGCGAACGCGTCGATCTACAACGGCAACATCGACACGCTGCCGAGCTCGTCGATCAACCAAACCGCAGCAACGGTTGGTCTGCGTCACCGCTTCTAAGCGTGACGGCTGGGTAACCAGCTTCGAAAAAGGCGCCTTCGGGCGCCTTTTTTTCGCATGTGCCGGGCAGAACCGGTCTGTGCGGTGGCCTCATCGCGGCGCACGCACAAAAAAAGCGAGGCTCATGCCTCGCTTTTTCATTCTCGGCCCGCGGCGCTCCGCCGTCGCGTCACCGCGCGGCGTCAGCGCGTGTATTCGCCGTTCGCTTCCGGCTGGAACACGATTTCCGCGACCTTCATCAGCTTTTCCGTGCCGCTCGGCTGCATCACTTTCACCGACTGGCCGCGTTGCGTGCCCAACAGCGCCATCCCGACCGGCGAGAACACGTTCAGACGGCCGAGTTCGAGGTTCGCGGCATCCGGATACACGATGGTCCAGGTGGCCGGCTCCTGGGTCGCTTCGTCGAGCAGCGTGATCTGGGAATTCATCGTGACGACGTTGGCTTTGATCGCGTCCGATCTGACGATTTCGGCGCGTTCGAGCAGCGTGTCGAGCATCGCCTGAAAGCGCGGGTTGTGTTCCGCGTACTTTTCGAGACGCGCGACATCGAGTTCGGTGAGCTGGTAAAGGCGTTGCTTCATGACGGTTCTCCAAATGATCGGCAGGGCAGGCGGGACGCGCCTTCAAGTGATCGCCCGGAGCCTGTCTGACCGGCTCCGGGGAGAGCGGGCGTCAGATCAGGCGCCGGGCGGCGGCGAGCGGCGCTTGGGCCGAGGGTCGAGCGAGGGGACGCGCCAGACGACCGACGCGCGCACGCACGCCGGCCGGACCGGACGGCGAAAGCTTCAGGGGCGTGGGCGCGTACATGGTGAGTGAGCGGACGTATCGGCTGGCGATGAAAACCTTTCGATTCTACAACACAAGCTTGCGGCGACGCGATCGATTCGTCAGCACTTCGTCAGCGATTGTTCTGTCAGTAACGTAAATGTCGCAGTTCGGCTTGGCCAAAGGCCGCAAATCCTTTCCAAAATCGCAACACTGTATATGCTAACTAAGGGTTTTCCCTTGGAGGAACGCCGACTAGACTACAGTCATTCGCTTCAGACAATTCCGCCCGAGGCGAAGGCAAAACAGAACACATTTCGGAGGTCCATCATGAAGTCGATCATCTACGCAGCGATTGCCGCTACCGTTATCGCCACCCCGATCGCGTCGTTTGCGCAATCCGAGCAAGGGCTGACCCGCGAACAGGTCCGCGCCGAACTCGTGCAACTGGAACAAAACGGCTACAAGCCGCAGGCGAGCGATTCGCAATACCCGAACGACATCCTCGCGGCCGAACAGCGCGTTCAGCCGAACCAGCCGATGCTCGCCCATGCCGATACGAGCGGCTACGGTGCCGCCGCGACGGGCGCAGCACAGTCGGGCCGCCCGATCACGCGTGAAGCGCCGAACCCGGTGAACTCGGTTTACTTCGGTCACTAAAACGCACGCCCCGGCTCTGCCCGCGCGCACCGGTCAATCGACGACGCGCCCCGCCCGCATCGTCCGTCCGCAGGAGCAGAACCTCCGTCGCCGCATCCCGGCGGCTTTCCGCCCAGGCGCTCGCGCGTCTGGGCCTTTTTGTTGGAGCGGGGCCGGTCAGGTCGACGTGACGGCCGGCGTGCCGTGGATATAGTGCTCGAGCTGGCTGATCGTGAACTGCTGATCGGCGATCACGCTCTTCACCAGGTCGCCGATCGACACGAGGCCGATCAGCTTGCCGTCGTCGAGAACGGGCAGGTGGCGCATCCGGTGCTCGGTCATCAGCGCCATGCACTCGTCGCTCGTCTGCGACGGTTCGACGTAGCGCACCTTCGTCGTCATGATTTCCTCGACGCGCGTGGCTTTCGACGAGCGATCCTGCAGCACGACCTTGCGCGCGTAATCGCGCTCGGTGACGATGCCCGCGATGTCGTCGCCGTCCATCACGAGCAGCGCGCCGATGCCTTTGTCCGACATCAGCTTGATGGCGTCGTACACGAGATCGGTTTTCGTGACGGTGTAGATGGTGCGACCGGAATCCGGCTTGGCCTTGAGAATTTGCGCCACAGTCGTGCTCATTCGCTTTCTCCGTATGCGGGACGATCCAGGGAAGGCAGGGCGTGATGCGCGTCACCCGATGAAACCCAGTATAGCCGGGCAGGCAGCGGCAGTCGCGTGACGTTTGCAGATTAGCGGTAAACTCCCGTCACGCACCATCCAGAAAATTCCTACATTCCTGTTCGTTTCGATTGAATCCATGATGTCTTCGCGTCCCCAATCGCCCGCGCCGGGCAATGGCCACGCCGACGAGTGCGTGACGCTCGTTGCCACCGCGTCGCTGCCCACGCGCTACGGTACGTTCACGTCTTACGCGTTTCGCGTATCGGGCAGCGATGCCGAACATCTCGCGCTGGTGATGGGCGACGTGACCGGCGAGCAGTCCGTGCTGACGCGGCTGCATTCCGAATGCCTCACCGGCGACGTGTTCGGCTCGTATCGTTGCGATTGCGGCGAACAGCTCGATCTGGCATTGCGCTACGTCGCGGCCGAAGGGCGCGGCGTGCTGCTGTATCTGCGCGGCCACGAGGGGCGCGGCATCGGCCTTAGCAACAAGATCCGCGCATATGCGCTGCAGGAGCAGGGGCGCGACACCGTCGAGGCGAACCTCGACCTCGGGCTGCCAGACGATGCGCGCGAATACGATTCGGCCGCCGCGATTCTCCGTATGCTCGGCGTGACGTCGGTGCGCCTGATGAGCAACAACCCGAAGAAATTCGACACGCTCGTGAAGCACGGCATTCCCGTTTGCGAACGCGTCGCGCTCGCGGTACCGGTGCGCGAGGAAAACGAGCGCTATATCCGGACCAAGCAGGTGAAGTTCGGGCATTACTTCGAGGAAAACGAGTAGTCGAGTCGCCGCGAGGCCGGTCGCATTTTGTAAGCAGGTGACTTAAAGGGACACCAAGCGATTTCGTCGTGCCGCGATCGCGGCGCTGGCGGTCGTCTTCGTATCGCCGGGCTCCGCCGCGCCGGCACGGCTTTCTCGTGCCGCAGCGCAGAACGCCCGCGCTCGCCTGACAATCGGCGATGCGCGGCTTCCTCAAGCCGTTTGCCAGCCGGCTGTGCGGTCGAACACGCGCGCGGTCCGCACACGCGTCAGCCTTTTCCCTCGACAAGATGCGCCGACAAGCGCTGTACGGCAGCGCGCGCGTCTTCCGCCGTTGCGAAGTTCGCAAACCCCATCAGCAGCCCGCCTTGCGCGGACGCGCGCATCCGCCAGTCGCTCAATGACTGCACGCCAAGCCCGTCGGCTGCGGCGGCCGCGGCGACGCGCTTGTCGTCGTGCCGGTCGCTCAGATACGCGAGTACGTGTACGCCGCCTGCCTGCGGCCGGACGTGCAGATGTTCGTCAAGCGTCCGGGCGAGCGCATCGACCAGAAACGCGCGCCGCTCGGCATACAGCGCGCGCATCTTGCGCAAGTGGCGAGCGAAGTGCCCTTGCTCCATGAAAGCGGCGACGGTCGCCTGCGGCAGGATCGATCCGGGGCCCGGAAGACGGCCGGCCACGTGCGCGAATCGGCCGACCAGCACCTCCGGAACGACCAGATAGGCGAGCCGCAGTCCGGGCAACAGCACCTTGCTGAACGTGCCGGTGTAAAGCACGCGTCCATCGCGATCGAGATTCTGCAGCGCCGGCACAGGGCGGCCGTGGTAGTGAAACTCGCTGTCGTAATCGTCCTCGACGATCCATGCGCGGCGGCGCGTTGCCCATTCCAGCAGTTCCAGCCTGCGTGTCGGCGACAGCGCGACACCGGTCGGGCTTTGGCGACCCGGCGTGACTACTGCAAAGCGCGCCTGCGGCGCGCGCCGCAGCGCCGCCGCGACGTCGATCCCCTCGTCGTCCACCGGTGCCGGTGCGAGTCGCAGGTCCGCGAGTTCCAGGTAGTGCCGGCCAAGCGCGTATCCCGGATCCTCGTACCACCCGAGATCGCCGGCATGCAGTAAGGTGCGGCGCACGAGTTCCAGTGCGCCGCGATAGCCGGCCGTCACGAATACCTGCTCGTACGTGCACGCGACGCCGCGCGAGATCTGCAGATAGGCCGCGATGGCGCGCCGCAGCGGCAGGTAGCCGGCCGGATCGGGCGACATCATCGCGGCTGCGTCGAGCGTGCGCAGACTGCGTCCCGCGATACGCGCCCAGGTCTTCCTCGGGAACGCGTCGAGTGCGGGCACGCCGAGCTGGAACGGCCGCACATTGCTCGTGACGGTCGGCGCGTGCAGCGATTCGCGAACGACGCGCACCTTCGCGTGGCGGGCGACCGTCTGGGCCGGATCCGCGAGAGCCGGCGCGACTCGCGTACCGGCGGCACCGAGCGTCACGAAATATCCTTCGTTCGACAGCATCTGGTAGGCCGCCTCGACCGTACCGCGCGCAAGGTTCAGTTCGCTCGCGAGGCTGCGCACGGACGGCACTCGGTCGCCCGGGCGCAGCTTGCCGGCCGTTATCGCGTCGCGGTAGCGGCGATAGAGCTGCAGGTAGATGGGCGCATCGTCTTCCCGAGGCGATTCGACATATGGCCAGTCCATCGATCATGTCCCATTCAATCGGTCCGTTCTTGTCCCTGTCGGGCAGATCATCGGTTTTGTAAATTGATCGCAGGACGACGAGGAACACCGATGACGCCTTTCCGACTGAATCATCTCGACAGCGAGCAGGACTACGAGGCCGCTTTCAGTGTGATGCGCGAACTGCGCCCTCACCTGACGGATGCCGCCGCGTTTGCCGCGCAGGTGCGTCGCCAGGCCGCGCACGGGTATCGGCTGCTGGCCGTGTGGCAAGACGGACAGGTAGCGGCACTCGCCGGTTATCGCGTGCAGGAGAACCTGCTGTACGGACGGTTTCTCTACGTCGACGATCTGGTGACGACCGCCGGTGCCCGTCAGCACGGGCTTGGCGCGATGCTGATCGACGCGTTGCGCGACGAAGCCCGAAGGCAACAGTGCGCGAACTTCGTGCTCGATACCGGGCTCGGGAATGCGCGCGCGCAACGCTTCTATTTCCGTCAGGGTCTGTTGTCGTTCGGCATGCATTTCCGCCAGCAGCTATAGAGGCATACGAAGCATGCGATCGTGCCGAATGCACGCATCGGTGCCGACGATCAAATGCGTGAGGCACGTAACGGCACGGCGCGCTTCAACGGTTGATCGACGGGGCGCGTTTCATCCCGATCAGATCCGTCAGCTCGCGTCTACCGTCGGCGGACGCGATTTCGATGGTCAACCATTTGCCGTCCGGATACGCGCGCGCTTCGTCGTAGAGTTGGACCAGTTGCGGGCTCCACGAATAGCGTCGCTCATCGAACTTCTCTCGCTCGGCTTTTCCCAGGACCACGAGCACCGACAAGTGCCGGTATGACGGAACCAGCGTACACAGCGCTCTCGTTTTCTTGTAGCGCAGCGACCAGCCGCTTTTCCTGCCGCCGTAAATCCAGTCCGGTTCGAAAACACCGGGGTACGACGCGTCGATCCAGCTTTGCAGTTCGCGCCAATGCTTGAACGCCTTCGGCCCGAGCCACGCGCGCACGGTGTCTTCATCGGGCGGTATGGATGGGTCGGTGATCCGGTCACCGATCTGGTGGACTTGTTTCATGGCTCGACAGCGCCTCCTCGCAGGACATTCGCGTCAGCGGTTAACGAGTCTCCACGGTAGTGCGGTCGAATAACGGATTCGAGACTGAACCGGCTCAATGACATGCTCGAAAGGATCAACGCAGCGCGGTCGAGCGGAATGGCAGCGCCCGAAGCGTGCGTTTGGTACGCACGAAAAGCGGCAATCTTGGTTCTTCCGCGCGCACAGTCGATGATGAAGAATGACAAGACGGCACGGCGGAGTGCAACCGTGGTTCCTTGACCGATTCTCGCGGGTAAAGCATGAGCACATCGAAGAAGGTTGTCGTCGTTACCGGCGCGTCGCAGGGCATCGGCGCGAAAGTCGTCGACGCGTTTCGACAGCTCGACTACCGGATCGTCGCGACGTCGCGCTCGATCAAGCCGTCGAACGACGACAACGTTTTATGCATCGCCGGCGACATCGGCGATCGGGCGACGGCACGACGCGTAATCGACGAAGGCGTCGCGCGGTTTGGTCGAATCGATACGCTGGTCAACAACGCGGGCATCTACATCGGCAAGCCGTTCACCGAACACACGGTCGAAGACTACGAAGCCGTGATGAAGGTCAACGTGGCGGGTTTTTATCACGTCACGCAGCTCGCGATCGCCGAGATGGAGAAGCAGGGAAGCGGCCACGTGGTCAGCGTCACGGCCAGCATCGACCAGGTCGCGATCGGCGGCGTGTACTCGGTTCTGGCTGCGCTGACGAAGGGCGGCATCAACGCTGCGACGAAATCGCTCGCGATCGAATATGCAAAGAAGGGCATCCGCGTCAACGCTGTGGCACCGGGCAACATCGATACACCGATGCACGCACCGGAAATTCACGAAGCGCTAAGCGCGTTCAATCCTGTCGGCCGCCTCGGTAAAGCGGGCGATATTGCCGACGCAATCCTGTTTCTCGATGCAGCACCGTTCATCACCGGCGAGATCCTGCATGTCGACGGCGGTCAGAGCGCGGGCCACTGAGATGCACCACGTGCCGAACGCCCGCGAGAGGGTCGCGCGATCCGCGCAATGCGCTACTGCTGCCGCGTGCCAAGTTTGGCCGCGGCATCCCTGAGCGCGGTACGCAATCCCTCTTCAACGACCGGGTGATAGAACGGCATCGCCAGCATCGCATCGACGGTGAGTTCCATCTGCAAGCTCCACGCAAGCAAGTGCCCGATATGTTCGGCGGACGGGCCCAGCATCTCTGCACCGACGAATCGCCGTGTCGCGCGGTCGACGTAGACATGCGCGCGCCCGCGATTTTTCAACATCACGCGACTGCGTCCCTGGTCTTCGAAGCTCACCTCGCCCGTCACGGACGTGTCCGCACGCAGCTCGCGATGGCGTGCGCCGACGAGCGCGATCTGCGGATCGGAAAACACGATCGCCAGCGGCGCACGCCGCTCGATTTTTGCAACGTCCGGATAGCGTGCGGCGTTGCGGCCGGCCGCGCGGCCTTCGTCGGCTGCTTCGTGCAGCAGCGGCAGAACGCCGTTCGCATCGCCGGCGATGAACACCGGGTGACGGTAGACCTGCAGCGTCTGCGGATCGAATTGCGGCACGCCATGCTCGCCCCGTTCGATCGACGTGTTCGCGAGCCCCAGATTGCGGACGTCGGGATGCCGGCCGGTGGCGGCGAGCACGTACTCGTATGTCGCGTCGATCGTCGATCCGTCGGCGCGGCGGTAGCGTAGCGTGACGCCGTCGTCGACGCGCGTCGCACTCAGCATCGTGCCGCTCGGCTCGAAATGAAATGCGTCGCCGAAGATCGCGCGTGCGGCCTCCACGAGCTTCGGGTCGGTCAGTTGACCGACGCTGCCGCGCGCGCCGTACACGCTCACGCGTACGCCGAGCCGCGCGAGCGCCTGCCCGAGTTCGAGGCCTATCACGCCGGGCCCCATTACGGCGACGCTGCGCGGCAGCGTCGTCCACGCAAACACGTCGTCGTTGACGACGACGCGATCGCGAACGCCGCTCAGGACATCCGGAATGGTCGGCGTCGAGCCCGTCGCGATCACGACGCTCGCCGCACGCACCCGCGTGTGATCGTCGACCTGCAGCAGACCGTTATCGACGAAGCGTGCGTACCCGACCAGTCGATCTTCAACGGGCAATGCTTCGACGCCGTCGACGACGAATCCGACGAAACGATCGCGTTCTCGCCGCACGCGCGCCATCACCGCTTCTCCGTCGACGCGCACGTTGCCGACCGCGATGCCGAACGGTGCGGCGTGGTTCGCCGCATGCGCGGCCTCGGCGGCCGCGATCAGCAGCTTCGACGGCATGCAGCCCACGCGCGCACAGGTCGTGCCGTATGGGCCGCCTTCGATAATGACGGCGGACGCACCTTCGGCCCGCGCCGCGCGATAAGCGGCGAGGCCCGCCGTGCCAGCGCCGATGACGGCGAAATTCGTGGTGATCGTGCGCATTGCCTGACTCCTGATCGAGCGGCCGCATGCGACGATCGCATCGCGTTTTCTGTCGCGATCCGTCGCTGACGGCCTGCGTGCAGTGTAGGCAACGCGCATCGGTTCGTGAATGCATGAAAGGCGCAACCTGCTGCTCGATCGTCTCATTCGATGCGCGCCTTGGTACACACAAAATCCGGAATTCTTGGTTCTTCAGTTCGTACCATGGTTGGTACAGAATGCGAACGCCAACACGGGGGAGCCGACGATGAACGTCCGTCCGATTCTGATTGCGGCATTCGCGACATCCGTCATCGTCGCGAGCGCCTTCGCTGCCGCCCATCGCGCCGGCGAAATCGTGAAGCCGAATTTCGAACAAGCGATCCCGAACCTGCCGGGCAAGTCGCTCGTCGCGGTAGAGGTCGAGTATCCGCCGGGCGCCGCTTCCGCGCCACACGTGCACGCGAAGTCCGCTTTCATTTACGCGTATGTGGTGTCGGGCGCAATCGAGTCGAAGGTGAACGACGGCGACGTGCGCGTGTACCGCGCCGGCGAGAGCTGGTCCGAACCGCCCGGTGCGACTCATTCGATCAGCCGGAACGCGAGCAGGACCGAGCCGGCGAAGCTGCTCGCCGTGTTCGTCGTCGACAGCGACGACAAGAAGCTCACCACACCGATCAGATAAGCGCGATCCGAGCAGCCGAATAGCAGCCGCATACGAACGGCAGCAGTCCGGTTGCGTTGTGAACGTCGACGCGAAGTGCGTCATTGACGACGAGGGCGCGTTGTCGGCGCGGCCGGTCGCGTGTTCGATCGGGCAGCGTCCGCATGCACGCAACGCGTATCGCGCAGGCACGGCGCCGTGCCGGAAATGCGAGGCGCGAAGCGTATGGACGTGGAGACCGCGCCCGCGCGCACTACGCGGCGACATGCACGGCGCCGCGACGATGGTCCGCTTCGATGCCCACGCAGTGCACGGCCAACTCGAATTCCAAAAACCTATGTCCCAAGTCGACTCGCTGAGCCAGCTTCTGCAAATGATTACCGTCACCGGCCAGCTCGAGGTGCGCTGCGGTTACGGTTCGCCGTGGCAGTTGACGTGGGCTCGGGCCGCCGCACACGAGATTCCGTACCACGTCGTGCTCAACGGACGCGCGGTGCTCGAGGATGCCGGCACGGGAGCGATCACGGAACTGGTCGGCGGCGACATCGTACTGCTGCCGCACGGCGCCGCGCACGTGCTGCACGACGGCAGCCGACAGGTGCGATGCGTCACCTGCAACCGTCATGGCTCGGGCGGACGGCCGCGTAGCAGCGATGATGCTTCCGGCGAGCGTCTGGACCTGCTGTGCGGACGGTTCTTCATCCGACCGCCGCATGACCGGCTGATTCGCGACTATCTGCCGACAACGCTGACCGTGCGTTACGTGAGCGGCGGCGAGAACGACAGCGGCTCCGCATCGAACCAGTTGGCGAGTCTCGTCGAGCTGATGCGGATGGTGTCGGTCGGCGACAGACCGGGCGGATACGCGACGCTGAACGCGCTGACCTCCGCGCTGTTCACGCTGGTGCTGCGCGCGGCAAGCGAAGCCGGGCAAGCGCCGGCGGGGCTGCTCGCGCTGGCCGGCCATCCGCGGCTGGCGCCCGCGATTGCCGCGATGTTCGCCGACCCCGCGCGACCGTGGAGCCTGCCCGAGCTGGCCGATCTATGCAACATGTCGCGCGCGACGTTCATGCGCCACTTCCACGACAAGCTGGGCCGTTCCGCGACGGATCTGCTCACCGACATCCGGATGACGCTTGCCGCCAATGAACTGAAGAAGCCGGCGATGAGCACCGAGGCGGTAGCCGAATCGATCGGCTACCGATCGGTCGCGGCATTCCGGCGCGTGTTCACCGACAAGATGGGGATGACGCCGGGACAGTGGCGGCGTCGGACCGACGAAGTCGAATGACGCGTCTGCACGCCGGTCTACAGTCCGAACGAACCGCGTAGCGGGCTCGATACCGAGCGGCGCTCGAATGTCGGATGCGAACGATCGTTACCGCGTTCGTCGTCGTCCGCAGCGTGCCGAATGCCGGTGCCGTCCGCACGAAGTGGCGTGCGCGGCACGGCTCCGCAGGCAGCGAACGGATGTCTTTCGCGTTTGATCCTTTCGAGCATTTTATTGAGCACGCGCAGTCTCGAAATCGGTATCCGCGAACTCTAAAGTGGAGACTCCTCGCTCGCTGCCGAGCGAGGCGCGCAACGACCCGCATCGCGACCCGCGCGATCGAGCAGCGCCGCAGCATACGAGCAGTCGAACCGATTTCCTCACCCAAGGAGTGACCATGAGCAACGGAACTGCCACGACCAACGCCGTGATCGAGTGCATCCTGAGCCGAAGCGCGGCGAAATACTACGACCCGGACGCGACGCTGACCGACGACCAGATCCGGGAGCTCGTGCGAATCGGCACCAGCGCGCCGACGTCCTTTCACCTGCAGAACTGGCGCTTCATCGCCGTGCGCACGCGCGAAGCGAAGGCGCGCCTGAGCCCGATCGCATGGAATCAGCCGGCGGTCACCGAGGCCGCCGTGACCTTCATCGTCTGCGGCCAGCTCGTCGAGACCAGCGTGATTCCCGAGCGTCTCGCGCCGCTGGTTGAAGCGGGCGTGATGCCGGCATCGATGGTGGCGGAGTGGGAAATCCCCGCGCGCAACCTGTACATGGAGTATCCGCAACGCCGCCGCGACGAGGCCGTGCGCACCGCGACGTTCGGCGCAGCCGCGATGATCTACGCGGCGCGCTCGCTCGGGCTCGGTTCGACGCCGATGATCGGCTTCGATGCCGATGCGGTGCACCGCGAGTTCGGACTCGCCGACGACGAAGTGCCGGTGATGCTGCTGGCGATCGGTGCCGAGCGTCCGGGGAACTGGGCGCAGAAGCCGCGCCGTCCGGTGACCGAAGTGCTGGACCTCGTCTAGACGGCCGCGACCGCGTCAATCGCAGCGGGCTACGCGCTCGAGAACCCATTTCGCCCCGACACCCGGGGACGAAGCAACCCGACGGACGGCGCCTGCACGGGCTTTCGTCGATCAGTGATACGAGTCACTCACGGAGATGATGATGGCAAGGACTGCAGTGCTCACGCCGGAACAGGTGCCGGCAGAATCGAAGCCGACGCTCGCCGCGTTTACGAAGAACATCGGCTTTACGCCGAACATGATGGCGAGCTTCGCGCAAAGCCCGATCGCGTTCAATGCATGGGCCACGCTGCTCGGTGCGCTGAGCAAGGCGCTGGACGTCAAGACGCGCGATAGCATCGGCCTGGCCGTGTCGGAAGTGAACGGCTGCAACTACTGCCTGACGGTTCACAGCATGACCGCCGAGCACATGGCCAAGCTGCCTGCCGATGAAATCATTCTGGCGCGCAAGGGGCACGCGACCGATCCGAAGCGTGACGCCGCCGTGCAGTTCGCGCGCAAGGTGATCGAAACGCGCGGCAAAGTCGACGACGCCGATCTGAAGGCCGTTCGCGACGCCGGCTATACGGATGCGAACGTGATGGAGATCGTCGCGCTCGTGGCGATGTACTCGCTGACAAATTTTTTCAACAACGTGTTCGATCCCGAGCAGGATTTTCCGGCCGTTCCGCCGGCGGGCGCGATTTGACCGCCGTCATGGCGCGCGGCTTCGCGCGCTGGCGGAACGTCGACGCAATGCAGGTATAGCGCCGACGCGCCCGGATGCGACCACGAAGGCATGCAGGTAGTATCCGGGCCGCGCGTTCGACCTGCAAATGCAGGAGCAAGAAAGTGACACTCGATCATCCCGTTTTCACGCGCTGGCCGGCGCGCCATCCGGATCGGCTCCAGCTCTTTTCGCTGCCGACGCCCAACGGCGTGAAGGTGGGCATCATGCTGGAAGAGACGGGCCTCGCGTACGAGGCGCATCGCATCGACATTCTCGCGAACGCGCATCACGAGCCGGCCTTCGTCGCGCTCAACCCCAACTGCAAAATTCCGGCGATCTACGATCCGAACGGACCGGGCGGCCGACCGCTTGCGCTATTCGAATCCGGCGCGATCCTCATTTATCTCGCCGACAAGACCGGGCAATTCCTGCCGGCCGATCCGCACACGCGATACGAGACGCTGCAGTGGCTGATGTGGCAGATGGGCGGTGTCGGGCCGATGTTCGGTCAGGTCGGCTTCTTCAACCGGTTCGCCGGTAAAGCGTATGAAGACAAGCGTCCGTTGAACCGCTACGTCACGGAGTCCGCGCGGCTGCTCGGCGTGCTCGACGAACGTCTTGCGGGCCGCGACTGGGTGATGGGTGCCGATTACAGCATCGCGGACATGTCGCTGCTCGGCTGGGTGCGCAATCTGATCGGCTTTTACGAAGCGCGCGAGCTGGTCGGCTTCGACCGCTTTGTTCACGTGAACGCGTGGCTCGAGCGCGGTCTCGCGCGACCGGCGGTGCAGCGCGGGCTGCAGGTGGCGGCGAGCTGACGGAACGAATGGAATCGATCGCATGAACATTCTTCATATTGATTTCAGCCCGCGAGCGGAATCGTACAGCCGCCAGCTATCGGCGGCGATCGTCGCGAAGCTGCTCGAGATTTCGCCGGGTGCGAGCATCAGCCGGCGCGACTTCGGTGCCGTTCCGTTGCCGCACGCGACGTCGGGCTATGCGACTGCGCTCTCGACGCCCGCGACGTTGGCCAATCCGCCGCAGGCGGCGCTGGCGCTCTCCGAAACGCTGATTCGGGATGTCGAGGCGGCCGACGTGATCGCGATCGGTACGCCGATGAACAACTTCACGATTCCGTCAGGCTTCAAGACGTGGATCGACCATGTGCTGCGCGTCGGGCGGACGATGAAGTCGACGCCGACCGGCAAGATCGGCTTGCTCCGCGACCGTCCGGTGTTCGTGGGCGTCGCTGCCGGCGGCGTCTTTAGCGGCGAACGCGCGAATCAGCCGGATTTCCTGACGCCGTATCTATCGGCCGCATTCGGCTGCATCGGATTGAACTCGCTGCAGTTTCTTCCGGTGCAGGGCACCGCGTTTCTGTCGCCGGACCAAGCGGCATCTGCAGTCGAGCAGGCCCTCGAGGCAATCGACGTTTCGGCGATTCGGGCGGCCGTGTCGGGCCATTGAACAGGGAGTGGCAATCATGAAGATAGTCGTGATCGGCGGCACCGGCCTGATAGGTGCGAAGACGGTTGCCGTTCTGCAGGCCGGCGGACACGAGGTGGTAGCAGCGTCGCGCAAACGGGGTGTCGACGTATTCACGGGCGCCGGCCTCGACGCAGCCGTCGCCGGCGCACACGTCGTGATCGATCTGTCGGACAGGCGTTCGTCCGACGCAGCGGCCGTGCAGGCATTCTTCGAGACGGCCGGTCGCAACCTGCTTGCGGCGGAAGCGGCGGCGGGCGTGCGGCATCATGTCGTGCTGTCGATCGTCGGCACGGACCGCGTGCCGGATCAGCGCTATTACCGCGCGAAGATGACCCAGGAAAATCAGGTCGAGGCATCGGGCATCCCGTATACGATCGTTCGGTCGACGCAGTTCTTCGAGTTCCTGCGCGATATCGCAGACGCGCATACGGACGGCGACGTCGTCAGACTGCCGCCGGCGCTGCTTCAACCGATCGCGGCCGACGACGTCGCGGCCATCGTCGCGCAAGTGGCGCTCGCGACGCCGCGGAACGCGATCGTCGAAATCGCGGGCCCCGAGCGGGCGCCGTTCGACGACATCGTCGCGCGCTGCCTGAGGTCGGTCGGCGACCGGCGAAGCGTCGCCAAGGATGCGGATGCGGGATATTTCGGCGGACGGCTCCAGCACGATTCGCTGGTGCCGTCGCGCGCAGCGCGTGTCGGCCGTATCGGTCTGGATGCGTGGCTGCGCGGTGCGCACGATCGGGCGCGCTCGCTGCCGCGCGTCGACATCAGACCGGTCGAGCGCGGCGATTTCGACGTCTGGTATTCGTTGTGGAAGGGCTATCAGCGCTTTTACGAGGTCGATATTCCGGACTCCGTGACGCAGGCGACGTGGGCGCGCTTTATGGATCCGTCCGAGCCGATGCATGCCGCGCTCGCGGTCGCCGGCGAACAGGTGTTCGGGCTCGTGCATTGGCTGTATCACCGATCGACGTGGACGACCGACGACTACTGCTATCTGCAGGACCTGTTCGTCGCGGACGACGCGCGCGGTCGCGGAGCCGGCCGCGCGCTGATCGAACACGTCTATGCCGACGCGGCGCGTCGCAGCGTACCGCGCGTGTACTGGCTGACGCACAAGACGAACTATCAGGCGATGCAGCTTTACGATCGCGTCGCCGAGCGATCGGATTTCGTCCAGTACAGGAAGCGATTCGTCTGACCCGTTCGCGCGCCGTCGAAGGCGCTATCGCACGCGCGTACGGCCGCGCGAAACCGCCATAAAATGCCCGAACCGCCTGAACGCTTCCGGTTTTGAAATCCCATGTCCGACATCGACTGGCTGAGCCATCTTCTGCAAATGATCACCGTCACCGGCCGGGTGGAGGTCCGCTGCGTGTACGGTGCGCCGTGGCAGGTCGCGTGGGATCGATCGGCCGCACACGAGATTCCGTACCACGTCGTACTCGAGGGGCGTGCCGTGCTCGAGGATACCGAGTCGGGGACGGTCAGGGAGCTGGCGAGCGGCGACATCGTGCTGCTGCCGCACGGTGCCGCGCACGTGCTGCACGACGGCAGCGGCCATACGCCGGGCCGCGCGCATAATCGCCAGGGTTTCGCCGGATGGATGCTCAGCGAGAACGACGGTCGCGGCGAACGCCTGGACATGCTGTGCGGACGCTTCTTCATCCGGCCGCCGCATGACCGGCTGATTCGCGACTACCTGCCGACGACACTGACCGTGCGCTCCGCGGATGGCGACAGCGACGACGGCAACGGCTCTGCGTCGAACCAGCTCGCCAGTCTCGTCGCGCTGATGCGCATGGAGTCGGCCGGCGAGAAGCCGGGCGGATACGCGATCCTCAATGCCCTGACTTCCGCGCTCTTTACGCTCGTGCTGCGCGCGGCCAGCGAATCGGGGCAGGCGCCGGCGGGGCTGCTCGCGCTGGCCGGTCATCCGCGGCTGGCGCCGGCCATTTCGGCAATGTTCGCCGACCCCGCGCGACCGTGGAGCCTGCCCGAGCTGGCCGATCTGTGCAACATGTCGCGCGCGACCTTCATGCGGCACTTCCAGGACAAACTGGGCCGCTCGGCCACGGACCTGCTCACGGACATCCGGATGACACTGGCCGCAAACGAGCTGAAGAAGCCGACGATGAGCACCGAGGCCGTGGCCGAGGCGATCGGCTATCGATCGGTTGCGGCATTCCGGCGTGTGTTCACCGACAAGATGGGGATGACGCCCGGACAATGGCGGCGTCTCGCGAACGAAGGCGAATAGCGCGCCTTGCACGCGGCCGGTGGCGTCGAATGGACCGTGCCGGCGTTTGATCCTTTCAGGCATGTTGTTGAGCCCCCGCAGTCTCGAAATCCGTAGTGGCGGCCTCTAAAGTGGAGACTCCTAGCCCACTGACGAACGAGGCACGCCATGAACCGCATCGCCAGTCCAGCCCTCGGGTCGCTTGCCGCAACGCGCGACGTGCGCGCCGGCAAACCGTTTGCCGCCTTGCGCGCGGTCGAGGCCGCGAACGGGGTCCATGTGCTCCACTTCGCCGGTACGACGGCTGCGGCGAGCCTCGCCGACATTTCGCCGGCCGTTGCGATTGCAGTCGTCGCTAAGGTCCTCAAACGCCTCGACCGAACGTCGCCCACCTTCTTTCCATAGCGTCGGTCCGCACCGAGGACGAAACGGCGCAACACAGTCGTTTCCCGTTCGCTCCTTAACTCGACAACGCAACGCCGCGCTGGTCCGGATGTCGGCCGTGCCGCAAACGTGCGATCGCTCGAGCGGCCGCGCGTGAATTTTCTCGTCAACGAAGTCAGTTCTCACTTGAATCGGATATCGAATATGAGCACGCGTGCAAATCAGTTTCGTCTGCAGATCGCTGAGAAGGGTGTTGGGTCGCTGTCGCTTCTTGCGCTGCTCCGATGGGCGCTCGTCGTCATCTTTCTGTGGTTCGGCGGCATGAAGTTCACCGGCTATGAAGCCAACGGCATCGCACCGTTCGTCGTCAATAGCCCGATCATGAGTTGGCTGAACGCGTCGTTCGGCGTTCAGGGCGCAAGCAATGTGATCGGCGTGCTCGAACTCTCGACGGCTGCGGCGCTGATCGCCGGTGCGTTCCAGCCCGTGCTGTCCGCGCTGGGTGCGGCGATGTCGGCCGCGACTTATCTGATCACGCTGACGTTCTTCCTGAGCACACCGGGTGTCGCGGAAGCGACGGCCGGCGGCTTTCCGGCCATCTCGGCGCTGCCTGGCCAGTTCCTGCTCAAGGACCTGGTGCTGCTCGCCGCGTCGCTTTGTCTGCTCGTCGCGTCTGTACGAAGCGCGGAGCCCGGGATCGACCGTCAGTGACCGGTTACGGCCGGCACGCATCGCGTGCGGGAACCGATGGGGTCGGGCGCGGCGGGGCGGCGCCGACCGCCTGCCGCGATCGCTGGCGGCCTGTCGCTACCGCGTCTTTCCGCAGTGGCGTTCGATGATGTCGAACAGCCGGCGGCACGAGGTCGCCACGTGCTGCTCGGGTGCGGTGGCGACGCTGAGCAGAAGGCCGGGCCTCGTCCAGGAAGGCGTCGCGAACCACGCGGACAGCGGCGACGGCGCGATGCCGACCGTCATCGCCTCCCTGACGATTTTCGTGTCGGGCGCGCCATCGGGAAGCCTGAGCAGGACGGATAGGCCGGCCGTTATCCATTCCGCGTTGCGCATTCTCAACTGATCGCAGAGTGCGTCGCGCTGTGCGGAATAGAGGCGCTTGAGCCGACGCACGCGACGGATATAGTGGCCGCGCCGCATGAATTCGGCCGTAGCGAGCTGGATGACCGGCGACGGTGCAGGGGCGAGCGTTGCGGTGACTTCGGAGAACGCATTGACGAGTTCGACAGGCGCGACGACGAAGCCGAGCCGCAGCGCCGGGCTGATGGTCTTGCTGAAGGAGCCGACATGAATCACGCGCTTGCCTTCGTCGAGCGACGCCATTGCCGGTGCCGGCCGGCCTTGCAGCTGAAGCTCGCCGAGATAGTCGTCTTCGATGATCCATGCATGATTCGTGCGTGCCCATTCGAGCATCTGAAGACCCCGTCGCAACGAGAGGGTCGACCCGAGCGGCGCCTGCTGCCCGGGTGTCACGACGGCCAGCGCGGCGTCGGGTGCTTGCGCGAGTGCGTAATCGACGTTGATGCCGTCTGCATCGACCGGCACCGGCACGATCTTCAGACGCGCGAGCTCGAGTCCTTTGCGCGTGACCATGAATCCCGGCTCTTCCATCCAGACTTTTCTGCCGTCGATGCCCAGCACGCGCAGTGCCAGTCCCAGGCCGGCCACGTAGCCGGACGTAACGAACACCTGCTCGGGGTGGCAGTGAAAGTTGCGCGTGATCGCGAGATTCGCGGCGATCTCTGTGCGCAGTTCGAGTTCGCCGCGCGGATCGGGATAGAGCAACGACGACAAGGATCCGGCCTTCAGCAGGTTCGACGAGCGCGAACGGGAGAACAGCTTCTCCGGCAGCCCTTCGAATGCCGGAATGCCGAGCTGAAAGATCGCAGGCCCCGCGTTCATCTCGTCGTAGGCCTTCATGAACTCGCCGGCTGGCGGCACCTGCGGCCGCGACAGCACGACGCGCGATCGTGGCGCAACGCGCGTCCCTCTGGCGCCGAAGGTTTCGATCATTTGCGCGTCGGACAGGCGCTCGTACGCCGATTGCACGGTGCCGCGCGCGACGCCGAGCTGCGCTGCGAGGTCTTGCCATGAAGGAAGGCGTGTGCCGGGGGCGAGCAAGCCCGACTCTATCGCTCTGCTGATACTGATGTGGATTTGTTCTGCCAGGGACAGCTTCGCCGTCCGGTCGAGCTGAATTTGAAAATCTCGATTCATCCGCTTGGTACACACAAAAATGGGAAATCTTGGTTCTACTATTCTTGTCGTCGAATGCACAGAATCTTCGCACGATCGAGGCGGCCGATGTAAGGGCGGAGTGCATGAAAAGCGGCATCGATGCACGTATGAAAACGCGATCGAAGTTCATGCGCGGACGGCCGTGTCCTCGCCGACAAAGCGCGCCGCAAGCGTGCCGGACGACGAAACGACCATCGCGCGTCGCTCGTTGTGCGCGTCGTTCGATCGGGAGATTGTGCGACGAGCGTTCGGCACGACCGGAACTCGATGCGATCGTAACGGTGCGCCTTCGATAAAAAGATTCGCGATGCAAATCATCCAGGCCGACGACGTTCTCGGCTTTCCGACAGGATCTCGCTGACACGTCCCCGATCATGGAAAACGCCCCGTCGCCGCTGCATATCTCGACCGTCGAGCAACTGTCGCCGACGATGATCAGCATCAGCTGGAGCAATCCCTGCATGGGTCATTACACGGACCAAGTCTGGCGCATCGGTCTTGCACGCAGGAGCGCCGTGTGCATGCTGTCGGGTGTGTCGATACGGCCCGGCGATGCCGTGTTTCGCCCGCGCGTGAGGGGTCCGCATGTGCCGATCAACCACGATCGGATGATTCTGGCTGCTGCAATCGCCGGTCTTTTTCCCTCGTCGAATCCGTCAGAAGGCGCCGAAACATGAGCACGCCGCGTCGATGCGTCTCGACGGGCGGCAAGCCCTCCATCACACCATCGACCAGGGTCGCGACGCATCTGTCCGTCAAGGAGACATCACGCAATATGGCAACAGAACAGGCTTTGCCCGAATCGGCGCGCGATCGTGCGGACGCTGCGGCACGGATCAATCGCGATCTTGGCGTGGGCGTCGGTCTTCGCGACGTCCACTATCGTGACTTTCTGGCTGCAGCGCAGCCGGTCGACTGGCTCGAGGTCCATACCGAAAATTATCTCGGCGCCGGCGGCTACGATCTTCATGTGCTCGAGCAGGTGCGGCGCGACTATCCGTTGAGTTTCCACGGTGTCGGGCTCAGCATCGGCTCGGCCGGTCCGCTGGATGGCGGCCATCTCGAGCGCGTCGCATCGCTGGTCGATCGATTCCAGCCGGCACTCGTGTCCGAGCACTTGTCCTGGTCGGTCGCGCTCACACGCCGCTTGCACGAGTCGCTGCCGTTGCCGCTCACGTCCGAGTCGCTCGACGTGGTCGTACGGAACGTCGACCGCTTGCAGCACGCATTGAAGCGGACCGTGTTGATCGAAAACGTCGCGCGCGACGTGTCGTTTCGACAGGACGAGATGACGGAAACCGACTTCATTTCCGAACTTGTCGGAAGAACGGGATGTGCGTTGCTCGTCGACGTTACGAGCCTGTACGTGAATCAGTGCAACCATGGTGAAGATGCGTTCGAGGCGCTCGGGCGGTTTCCGGCAGATGCCGTCAGGGAGCTCCATGTGCGCGCGTACCGATGCCGGCATCATGCGGACGCAAACCGTCGCGGTCGCCGAGTGCCGACCGATGTGTGGCAGCTTTACGGCTATGCCGTCGAGCGATTCGGCACCGTGTCGACGCTGATCGAATGCGACGCGGACGTTCCGCCGATCGCGATTCTTCTGGACGAAGCCGCGACGGCGAGGAACGTGGCCGATGCGTTCGCCTCGAGGAGGGCGCGATGAGCGAGCGGCTGAAGCGCGTGCAGCTCGAATTCGCGACGTCGCTGCTGCACCCGGATGCCGAACGGCGTTTGCTCGCTGCGCTGGTCGGCGACGAAGCCAACAACCGGGATCGCGTCGCGCGCTACCGGGCTCGACTATGGAGCACGTGGCATCGCGTATTAGCCTGCGCGTATCCGGTGGTGCGCAGCCTGATGGGCGACGACTTCTTTCTGACGCTGTCGCGCGAGTACGGCATCGCCGATCCGGTTCGGTCCGGCGATCTGAACGGGTTCGGCAGCCGCATGGCCGAGTTGCTGGAGGCGTGGCCGCCGACGGCGACCTGTCGCCATCTCGCCGACGTCGCGCGTCTCGAGTGGCTGGTCCATCGCGCCTGTTTTGCCGCGGATGCGACGACGCGATTGCCGGACCCATGGGCGCAATGTACGCGCGACACGTTGGCGCATTGCTCGGTTCGGCTTCACCCGGCCGTGCAGTTGCTTCACACGTCGACGCGTGCTGCGGATCGCTGGCTCGCGTTCCATGCGTCCGGCAAGGAGTTCGATCCGGACGACGTCGATCGACCGCAGTGGATAATCGTCGCCCGGCCGCAATGGATACCGGAAGTGATCGCCGTATCGCGAAACGCATTTGCGATGCTGTCCGATCTGCGCGACGGCGCCACGATCGGCGATGCCTACGACGCCGCGCTCGCGCGCGACCGCAGTTTCGACTTCGAGCGCAACTGGCAGACGTGGGTCGAGCACGGAATCATCGTCGCGGTGGACGTCGGGATAGCGGCCTGAGCGTGTCGCGCGTCAGCGCATCTCACCGCCCCTTGCAAACACCCCCGCGAAAACGCAAGAACATTGCACATCGCCCCGTCACAACGAGAAAAAAACCCGCCTAACCCGAAATAACATTGCTTCCACGCACCCGCGCCACCCGGCGCGGTCCTTTTTGACGGAAGCACCGAGTGAACACGTCGCTGCAACTGGACGGCGCAGTCGTTCTGCGTCAACGAGCCGAGCTCGGCGAGATCGGCGCGGACCGCGAGCTCGGCGGCCGCACGCGCATCGCGCTGACCGACGACGAGCGTGGATGCGCGGGCCGGACCTCGACGTCCGGATCGACCGCATCGGCAACGTCTTCGGCACGCTGCACGCCGGCCCGGCGGCCGCGGGCCTGCAGCCGCTGATGATCGGCTCGCATATCGACACCGTAAAGAACGCCGGCGCACTCGACGGCTGCTACGGCGTGCTCGCCGGTCTTGCGTCGCGCGCGCGTTTCGCGACGCGCGCATCGAACCGGCACGGCCGATCACGGGCGCCGTCGACGGCGCCCGTCTGCTGCTCGACGTCGTGCTCGATCGCCTCGCGGCCGCGTGATTGCACCGAACGTCGCCTTATCCCAACCCTTCATCGCTGGAACTTCACGACATGTTGATCGCCAATCCGCGCGCGACGCGCGCGCCGTACCCCGACGGGCTGAAGCGCATCCTGAGCATCGAGAAAGCGGAGGAGAGCCGCGCGTGGCTGGCCTGCTGGGACAAGATCGCGCCGGCACCTACACCGTTGCGCACGTTGCCTGCGCTCGCCGCCGCGTCGGGTATCGCGAGCCTGAGCGTGAAGGACGAGTCCGTGCGCTCGGTGCTCGGCAGCTTCAAGGCGCTCGGCGCGCCGATCGCGCTCGTACGCCTGATTCTTCGGCTGTGGCCGGCGCACGATCTCGATCCGCGAGCATTGTTCGACGGCCGCTATCGTGCATTGCTCGCGGGCTTCACGGTTGTCAGCGCAACGGACGGCAACCATGGAAAAGGGCTCGCGGCCGCTGCGCAAACGCTCGGCTGTCGATGCGTGATCGTGCTGCATGCGAACGTCAGCATCGAACGCGAGCGGGCGATCGCTGCGTATGGCGCGCAGATCGTCCGGATCGCCGGCAACTACGACGCATCGGTCGAGGAAGCCGCGCGGCTCGCGTCGCTGAACGGCTGGCACGTGGTGTCCGATACGTCGTACGACGGCTACGAAGACATTCCGCGCGACGTGATGCAGGGCTACGGCACCGTCGCCGCGGAGTTCGTCGAGCAGAGCGGCGCCCGACCCGATCGGCCGGCCTATACGCACGTGTTCCTGCAGGGCGGCGTCGGCGGTCTCGCGGCGGGCATCGTCAGCTATCTATGGGAGTTTCACGGCGCGCATCGGCCGCGATTCGTCGTCGTCGAGCCGCAGCAGGCCGATTGTCTGTACCAGAGCGCGGTCGCCGGCAAACCGTCGCGCGCGACGGGCTCCGTCGATTCGGTGATGGCCGGGCTCGCGTGCGGCGAGACGTCGCCGCTCGCGTGGCGATTCCTGCAGCCGGCCGTCGACGACTTCATGACGATCGCCGACGCCGATGCGATCGATGCAATGCGCGTGCTGGCGACAGGCCGCGACGGCGACGTGCCGATCGTTGCCGGCGAGTCGGGTGCCGCGGGGCTCGCCGGCGTCGCCGTGCTGCTGAAGGATCGCGCGCAGGCCGAGCGCGTCGGGCTCGATCGCGATTCGCGCGTGCTGGTCGTAAATACGGAAGGCGCGACCGCGCCCGATACGTATCGCGAACTGGTCGGCGAGACGGCCGACGCGGTGCTGGCGCGACAGGCGGCCCGGGCGGCCGGCGCGCCGAGCCGGGCGGCGACTCACGTCTGAGTCGGCCGCGCGTCAGTTCGCGGGGCCGATCGGAATCTCGAGCCCCGCCTTCACGCGGCTCATCGTGACGAGCGTCTTGAACCGCTTCACGTTGTTGTTGGCGAAGAAAAGTTGCCGCGTCAGGTCGTTGTACTCCTCCATGTGACGCACGGAGAAGATCAGCACGAAGTCCCATTCGCCCGCGACGTAGTAGCACTGCTGGATCTGCGCACACGACTCGAACGTGCGCTTCATCGCATCGAGCAGGTCGATCTGTTCGCTTTCGACTTCGATCGTCGTGACGATCGTCAGCGGGTAGCCGACCTTCTCGGGCGCGAGGATCGCCGTATAGCGGTCGATCACGCCTTCGTCGGCGAGCCGCCGCAACCGGCGGTTCACAGCCGCCGGAGACAGGTTCACGCGCGCGGCGAGTTCGCTTTGCGGCGTATCGGCGTCGCGCTGGATCTCGCTCAGCAGCTTCAGATCGTAGTTGTCTAGCATCGGGGCGGTGGGGTGGAGAGACGAAATTTTCTTGCAGAACGGCGGCGAAGAATGCGCCGAAATTCGACGCGCCTTGAAATATTATTTTTGGGACAACGCGACGTCAACGTGACGCGCGTCTGTCGAGATCAGGCGGTCCGCGCGTATCGGGCGACGCAAGCGCGCGGCCGGCGCCGGGTCCATTCGGCGATTTGACGGATAGCGCGAGCATGGAAAGCACACTGCAATCGAAGTTGAAACATTGGCGGCATCACTTTCACCGCCACCCCGAGACCGGCTTCGAGGAAGTCGCGACGTCCGACTACGTCGCGGCCCTTCTGGAAAGCTTCGGGCTCGACGTGCACCGCGGCATCGGCGGCACCGGCGTCGTCGCCAATCTGAAGGTGGGCGAGAGTCCACGCGCGATCGGATTGCGCGCGGACATGGACGCGCTGAACATCGTCGAGAACGTGCCGGCGCGCGCACATGCGTCCTGCGTGCCGGGCAAGATGCATGCGTGCGGACACGACGGCCATATGGCGATGGTGCTCGGCGCGGCGCGGTTGCTCGCCGAGCAACGCGATTTCGACGGGACCGTGCGGTTCATTTTTCAGCCGGCGGAAGAGCACGGTCGCGGCGCGAAGGCGATGATGGCCGACGGGCTGTTCGAGCGCTTTCCGATCGACGCGATCTTCGGCGCGCACAACATGCCGGGGATGCCGGCCGGATCGTTCTCGACGCGTCCCGGCGGCATCATGGCGAGCGAAGACAACTTCGTGATTCGGATCAATGCGCGCGGCACGCATGCGGCGCGCCCGCATATGGGCGTCGATCCGATCGTGATCGCGGCGCAGATCGTGCTCGCGCTGCAGACGATCGTTTCCCGCAATCTCGATCCGAGCCTGCCCGCGGTGATTTCGTGTACGGAGATTCTGACCGACGGGCTGCGCAACGTGATTCCGTCGACGGTAACGATCAAGGGCGACACGCGAAGCTATTCGCCCGACGTGCAGCACCTGCTGGCGACACGGATGCGCGAAGTGAGCGAGGGAATGTGCCGGATGCATGGCGTCGAATGCGAATTCGCGTACACGCACGAGTTCGCGCCGACCGTCAATTCGCCGGACTACGTCGATATCGCGGTGGCGGCGGCGACGCGCGTCGCGGGCGCGCAGCACGTCGATGCGAACGTGCAGCCGATGATGATTTCGGAGGACTTCGGCGCGTTCCTTCAGGTCGTTCCCGGCAATTTCATCTTCATCGGCAACGGGAGCGCGGGCGAGCGCGGCGGCGTGCCGCTGCACAACGCGACGTACGACTTCAACGACGACATCCTGCCGGTGGGCGCGCGGTACTTTGCGGAAGTGGCGCGCATCGCGCTCGCAAGCGCCTGACGACGGCGCAGTGGTGGGGCGGCTTGCCGCCGCCGGTGTCGCATCGAGCCGGCGCGCGGGCAATAAAAAAGCCCGCTGCTGGAGCGGGCCGAAACCATGTTTGGAGACATGGAGGAGACAGACGTCAATTTAAGGGAAAACCCTGAAACGAGCAAGCCCCGCCGACGCGCTGTTGTATCCGTGCAACGTGCGGCCGGGCTGCATATTCAGGCGCCCGCGCGCGCGTGCGCGGCGTGCGACCGGAACCGCTCCTGCGCGATCGGCAGCGCGTACTTGTCGCGCATTTCGGTCTCGATCCAAGTACAGGCTTCGCGCGCGCAGTCGTTCAGCACGTGCCGCGTTGCGTGGCCTTCTACGTCGTAGACGAAACGGACGTCGACCTCGTCGTCGGAAACCTGCCGTTTCACCTCGTTCAGCTTCAGCTGCGGCCCATGCTGCTGCGACAGCGCGCGCAGCTCGTCGAAGTGATATTCGATCCAGTCGGCGAAAAACAGCGCGTCGCTGCGGCACGCGAGCCGGAACGCGGCGCTGCGCGACGGGCGCGGCACGTCGTCGGCCGGCGCATGCGCGCCGCCGGCAGCCGCGACATCGACCGGCGCGAGCGGCTGCTGGATCCGCCGGTACGGCGCGCGGTCGCGCAGCGCGTGCCACAGCAACTCGTCGCCGGCCGCGCCGGACGGCTGCATGGTCAGGTCGTGACGGCCGTCGCCGCTGGGCGCGACGTCGCGGATCACGACGCGCAGCGAGCAGAGCGGCTCGTCGGCGACGAGCAGCGTCGACGCGCGCGGCAGGCCGCAAACGAGCGGCGCGGCGCCGGCGGCGCGGAACACGAGCCCGCGGCGGTCGAGCCGCACGAGCGGCAGCGGCCGTGCATACGCGGGATAGGCGATTGCAATGCGCGCGCCGTCGGCGCTCGTCAATCCGGGCATCATCGCGCGAAAGACCTGAGACTGGTCCACGTGGTTTCTCCTTCGTTACGATGCCGCCCGGCCGGACACGCGTGCCGGATCAGGCGGCAATGGCGGGCCGGGCGATGCGCTCCGGCTCGATTCCCAGTGCTGCAAACGTTTGCGGATCGAGGTCGATCCAGCAGGCGACGACCAGACGCCCGTCCACCTGCTTCGGCGGCCCCGCGCGGTGCGCGTGCACGCCGATCCTGCGAAACAGTCGTTCCATGCTCGCGAACGTCACGCCGATCAGCTGTCGCGCGCCGCGCTCGGCCGCGCACGAGACGACCGCCGCGAGCATCGGCCGCACGGCCCAATCGGCGCCCGTCGCGCCGCCGTCGGCGCCGCTCGCGGCGAACCGCGACAGCTCCCACACCGCGGTCGAGCGCGGCAGCGGCAGGTCGGGCGCGATCAGATCGGCGAACAGCGTTTCGAGCAGGTACGGACGCGTGGTCGGCAGCAGCCGCGCACAACCGCACATCTCGCCGCTGCCGTCGCGCGCGACGACGTACACCGTGTCGTCGTGATCGAACGCGTCGCGATCGATTCCTTCGTCCGCGGACGGCAGCGTCCAGCCAAGCTGCTCGACGAAGACGCGGTGCCGATAGCGCGCGAGCTCCGTCGCCTCGGCGATCGGCAACTGCCTTCCCTTGTGAACGAAGGTCTGCATGGATGTCCTCGGATGTGTTTTGGTATGCGTGCATTACAGCGCGCGTCCCGAGGCGGCGGTAACTGGTAACTCTTACAGTATTGCGGCGCGGAAACGCCAATTTCGACGCGGTAACGGTTTCCCGGGCGGCGGGATTGAAAACGCGCGCGCTTTTGCTTATAAAGAGCGCCGGAATCGCGGAAACGTCAGAGGAATGCGGTGGTTGTCACTGCAGCGCCGGACCGGCATGATGGACGGGGTCGCGCCCGAGAATCGCGGCCGCGACGGCGGCAGCCCAGTCGATGCATGCGAGCCGGGCCGCGAGCGCGGCAGCGGTACCGCGCATGCCGATGTCGGCGCCGCTCGCGTCGACGCCCATCGCGTTGCTGCGCACGTCGCCGTCGAGAATGACGAACGTGCCCGATGCGCGTTCGAGGTACCAGTCCCAGCCGACCGTCACGTACGCGACGCCGGGGCCGGCCGGACGCTGCCATTCGGTATAGCCGGCGAGACGCGCGTCGATCGCGCTGTCGCGCAGTTCGGCGAGCAGTGCAGGATCGAGGCCGCTTGCGACGTGGTCGAGCGCGAGCGCGGCCAGCGCGCTTTCCGAGAGGCGCACATAGCCGTCCGGAGACGGACCGCGGACCGCGTGCAGCAAAGAAGAAGTCATGCGTTGGAATGTATCAGGCGCCCATCGGTGCTGGAACCTGACAAGTATGACAGCGTGACGTTGTCGGAGAAAGAATGGAACTGCGCTGGCAGGATGCCTACGATGAATTCAGCGCCGCGGAAGACGAGCAGCAACTCTTCCAGCGGATCGCCGCCTATTCGAAACGGCTCGGCTTCGAATACTGCTGCTACGGCATCCGCGTGCCGCTGCCGGTGTCGAAGCCGGCGGTCGCGATCTTCGATACCTATCCCGACGGCTGGATGGCGCACTATCAGGCGCAGAACTACATCGAGATCGACTCGACGGTGCGCGACGGCGCGCTGAGCACGAACATGATCGTGTGGCCCGACGTCGACAAGATCGAGCCGTGTCCGCTGTGGCGCGACGCGCGCGATTTCGGGCTGTCCGTCGGCGTCGCGCAGTCGAGCTGGGCGGCGCGCGGCGCATTCGGCCTGCTGAGCATCGCGCGCCACGCGGATCGTCTGACGCCGGCCGAAATCAACATGCTGACGCTGCAGACGAACTGGCTCGCGAACCTGTCGCATTCGCTGATGAGCCGCTTCATGGTGCCGAAGCTGTCGCCCGAGGCACGCGTCACGCTGACCGCGCGCGAGCGCGAGGTGCTGTGCTGGACCGCCGAAGGGAAGACCGCGTGCGAGATCGGCGAGATCCTCAGCATCTCGGAACGTACGGTCAACTTCCACGTGAACAACATCCTCGAGAAGCTCGGCGCGTCGAACAAGGTGCAGGCGGTCGTGAAGGCGATTTCGGCGGGGCTCATCGATACCCCGTGATGCCCGTGCGACGTGGTGCCGCGCGCGCTATTCCATCATCGGCTCGGCTTCCTTCGCGGTCCAGCTCACGCTCGAGATGCTTTTTTCCATGCTGATCCGGCTCGCGATCTGTTCGAGCTTCTGCTGATCCTTCGGATGCAGCTTCAGCGTGGCGGTAACCTTGAGCCGCTCCGGCTGGTCGGGTACGTCCTCGCTCGTCAGACTCTGGAACGACAGCGGCTTCGCATACATCAGGTTCGACAGAAGCGTGCGGATGTGCACTTCGTCGGACCCCAGGCAGATCACCGCGATCTGGTATTCGCGCACGAGGTCTGCGTTCGATACCGGCTGCGCGTTGATCGAATGGCTGACGCCGCGCAGCAGCGTATTGGTCAGCAGCACGATGCAGGTGCCCGCAAGCGCAGGCCCGAAGTGCCCGGTGCCGGACAGCACGCCGACGGCTGCGGAACACCACAGCGTCGCGGCCGTATTGATGCCCTGGATCGAGCCCTTGTCGCGCATGATCACGCCGCCGCCGAGAAAGCCGACGCCGGATACGACGTACGCGGCGATCCGCGTGACGCCTTCGATGCCGTCGCCGGTCAGGACGCCGAGCGTGATGAACAGGCACGCGCCGCACGCGACGAGCGTGATCGTGCGCAGGCCCGCGGTGCGCTGCCGGATCTGCCGCTCGAGGCCGATCGCGACGCCGCATGCGAACGCGGTGAAAAGTCGAAGTGCGAATTCGAAGGTCATGTGTGTCCTGCCGTGCAAGAGGCGCATGCGGGCCCGCGCGGTCGCGGCGCGAGGCCGGACGACGCGCGATGGCCGTCGTCGCGCGGTACTGTACCGTGCGAATGCGCAATGCTGTGTGAAACGGGAGGCGTGCATGGCTCGCGGAACGCGAGCCGGGGCAGCAGGACTGCGGCGGACAGGCGTTCAGGCGGCAAGCGGAGCACGCAACGAAGTGCTGCAACTGTCCACGATGATTCCTGGGAGAAAGACTGGCCGGCATTCTAGTGGGCGCCGCGTCGGCTCGTCAACCCGCGGCGGCGGGCCGCACCGGTAAGCGCAGCGTGTCGCGCATGGCGGTTCGCCGCCCGATCGAGTCGCGTGGATCTGTGTACCATCGCCTTACGACGCGACATGCGCGCGCGGGGCATCGAGGCTCCGTTCGACGCGTCGCGGTGCGGTACCGCAACGAGGGTGAGCGTTCCATGCGAAGTTTCTTTGTCCGGTTCATTGCAATCGGCGTGATGTTCCATCTGTACGTCGGGTTACGGATCATCCCCGACGCATTCGCTTCACCGGTCGCGCGCACGCTGGCCGCGCTCGTGCTGGCCGGCTTCTGCGTGCTGATTCCGGTCGGCATGTTCTCGCGCCGCTTCGACGAAGGGTGGCCCGCGACGCTGTTCGGCTGGGCCGGTTCGATCGCGATGGGCTTCTTCTCGTCGCTGCTGGTACTGACGTTTCTGCGCGAATTCGTGCTGCTCGGCGCATACCTGTGGCGGCAGGCCGGGCACGGCGGCGCGTGGGCCGGTGCCGCGCCGGATACCGCGCTCGGCGTGGTGATCGGTGCGCTGCTCGTCACGGCGATCGGCTTCGTCGGCGCGCGTCGTACCGCGGCGATCAAGCGTGTGGCGATTCCCGTGACGGGGCTGCCCGCGGCGCTCGACGGGCTGAAGATCGTGCAACTATCGGACATCCACGTGGGCCCCACGATCAAGCGGCCGTATGTCGAGCGCATCGTGCGCGCGGTCAACGCGCTCGATGCGGATCTGGTCGTCGTGACGGGCGACGTGGTCGACGGTTCCGTGCCGCGGCTGCGCGAACATACGGCGCCGCTCGCGCGGATGCAGTCGCGGTACGGCAGCTTTCTCGTGACCGGCAACCACGAGTATTACGCGGGTGCGCATGCATGGATCGAGGAGTTCCGGCGCATCGGGCTGACTGTGCTGCTGAACGAGCACGTGGTGATCGAGCACGGCGGCGCGCGCTTCGTGCTCGCCGGCGTGACCGACTTCACGGCCGGCGGATTCGACCCGGCGCATCGCAGCGATCCCGCGCGTGCGCTCGCCGGCGCGCCGGCCGACGTCGGCACGCGGATCCTGCTCGCGCATCAGCCGCGCAGCGCGGAACAGGCGAGTCGCGCGGGTTTCTCGGTGCAGTTGTCCGGCCATACGCACGGCGGCCAGTTCCTGCCGTGGCCGCCGTTCGTGCGCCTGCAGCAGCCGGTGATCGGCGGTCTCACGCAGTTCGGCGACATGTGGCTCTATACGAGCCGCGGCACCGGCTACTGGGGGCCGCCGAACCGTTTCGGCGTGCCGTCCGAGATCACGCTGATCCGGCTCGCGCGCAGCGCATGAGGGACGCGGCGTCGCGCGGGCCGCGTCGATGCGCGGCATGCGCGCGCTTTTCCGGAAGCCGGCGACGGATGCGCATGGCAGCGCCGCCCGCCGTTGGCTAGTATGCAGACATACCGCTCCCGTATCGCCCCGCATGTCGACCCCCCATCTTTTTGACGAGACGCCCGCGCCCGACGTCGACTGGTACCCGGACTGGCTCGCATCGTCCGATGCCGATCGGCTGCTCGCGGCGCTGATCGACGAAGTGGCGTGGCGCCAGGACACGATCCGCACACCGCGCGGACGCATTCCTCTGCCGCGGCTGACTGCATGGCAGGGCGAGCCCGACGCCGTCTACGTGTATTCGGGCATTCGCAACGTGCCGGCGCCATGGACGCCGGCCGTGCTGGAGCTCAAGCGCGGCGTCGAGGCGGCGTGCGGCGCGCGGTTCAACAGCGTGCTGCTCAACCGCTATCGGAACGGGCAGGACGGGATGGGCTGGCATGCGGACAACGAACCCGAACTCGGCGACGCGCCCGTGATTGCGTCGGTCAGCCTCGGCGCGATGCGCGTGTTCGACCTGCGCCACCGCACATCGGGCGCCACGCACGCGTACCGGCTCACACACGGCAGCCTGCTGGTGATGCGCGGGCGCACGCAGGTCGAATGGCAGCACCGCGTGCCGAAGGCGCCGTCAGTGCGCGGCGAACGCGTGAACCTGACGTTCCGGTACGTGTATCCGGCGGCGAAGGCGACCGACCGATAACGGACGAACCGGCGCTTGGGCAGACGAGCGCGCGTACAGCGCCCGCACGCGCGGGAAATCGTGCGGCACGTTGCCGCACAGAGGCGCTCCGCTGCATGTCGGCGAACCGGCACACACTTCCGCAGAAGCCCGCGCCGGCAGGGCCGGGGATCGATTCATCGACCGCCCGGTTCCGATAGCTGAGTGAAACCTCTGATGGTGCGTCGCAACAAATTCTGACTAGACTATCGAATGGCTGATAGCGCGCCGGGAGCCGGCGCCCATTTCTACAACATGCCTCATGCGCTGCGGGCCCAGCGCGGACAGGCAGGAGCACACCGCGTGAGCGCATTGCATGAATCCCTCGAACCCTCGCTGCACGTCTTCGAGCAAGACGGCGGATGGCAATGGGCGCTGACGGTGAAGCGTGCGTCCGGCGTCGGCGTCAAGGTCGTCGCGTTCAGCGAGCAGGGCTTTGCACACGAAGCCGACGCGCACGCGGCGGGCCAGCGCGCCCGCACCGAGTACGTCGACGCCGTCGCAGCCTGAGCGCGCAGCGCGTCGGTCCGTCGCAACGCCGGCGCAGCCGCGCGTTCTCGGCGCGGACATTCTCCCCGGCGCCCGTGCGCATCGCCGTCTATCGCTGATATTCTTTCGATCGTGTCAGCCTATGCGGCCGTCGTCGCGCGCAGCGCGCCGGCACGACGCGCGGGGCCGGCCGGGTCGTGTTGATCCGGCCGGACCGCCCATCCATAATTCTTCATCGCGGGTATCTCGTGAGCGATTCCATTTCGTCCATGTGCAGTGAGGCAATACAACGATGAGCGGCGTACCGAAACCGTCGGCCCGGCCGTCGCGCGCGCCGCGCGACGCCGAACGCGACGAACTGCCGCCGCCCGCAGCGGGCGACGACGAACCGGCCGCCGGCGCATCGTCGTATCTGGTGCCCGGTCTCGAACGCGGGCTGCGGATCCTCGCCGAATTCACGGCGCGCGAGCCGGTGCTCGGTGCGCCCGAGCTGTCGAAGCGCATCGGCATTCCGCGCACGACGACGTTCCGTCTGCTGCAGACGCTCGAGGCGCTCGGCTTTCTCGAGCGCGTGAACGGCGATCGTTATTTCCGGCTCGGCGTCGGCGTGCTGCGGCTCGGCTTCGAATATCTGAACTCGCTGGAGCTGACCGATCTCGGCACGCCGGTGCTCGAACGGCTGCGCGATGCGACGAGCCTGTCCACGCATCTGTTGATCCGCGATCAGCGCGATGTCGTGTTCGTCGCGAAAGCGCAGAGCAACGCGTCGATGTTCGGCTCGGTGAAGGTGCATGTCGGCACGCGGCTGCCCGCGCACGCGACCGTGCATGGCCACGTGCTGATGGGCGACCTCACGCGCGACGCGCTGCGCCAGCTCTATCCGGAAAAGCGGCTCGAGCAGTTCACCGACCGCACGCCGGCCACCGTCGACGAGCTGTACGAGCGCGTGCGTCAGTACGCGCGGCTCGGCTATGCGGTCAGCGAGGCCGCGTTCGAAAGCGGGATTTCGGCGGTCACCGCGCCGGTGCGCGATCATTCGGGCTCGATCGTGGCCGCGATCACCGCGACGGTGCCGCGCTCCGAGATCGGCGACGCGGCCGAGAAGGAGCGGCTCGTCGAAGCCGTGTGCGGCGCGGCCGTCGATCTGTCGCAGCGTCTGAACTATCGTCCGCTCGACAGCGATCCGACGTTCGCGCATGCGCGTCACAAGGTCGCGATGTTCTGATGCGCACGCTCGGCCGCGGCGGCGGCCGTCGATAAAACAGCAGAGCGGCCCGCGGGCCGCTCTCGTCGTTTACGGATGCCGCCTCGGGACACGCGGCGGCCGGTCAGAACGAGTGGTGAATCCCCGCGAGCACGATCAGCTGGTTCGCGGTGCTCGATACGCCGGCCGTAAAGAACGCCGCGTGCGCGCCGCCCGATGCATGCTCGTACAGCACGTTCGCATAGAGCTGCGTGCGTTTCGACAGCGCATAGATGTCGCCGAGTTCGACCTGCGTCCAGCGGCGGCCGGCGAGTGTCGTCGTCGCGGCGCCGCCCGCGATCGTGTTGAACGGACTGCTGCGGTAGTTGACGCCCGCATCGTAGCTCTGGAACGTGTCGGAATAGCCGTTCGACTGCATCTTCGTGCGCGTGTACAGCCCGTGCACGAGAAAGTCGCCGAACTGATACGACGCGCCGGCGCCGATGTTCTCGACCTTGTTCGCGAGATAGCCGTTCGCCGTGTTCTGCCCCTGGAACGACGCGATGCCGGTTTGCGAGATCAGCACCGAGCGGTCGTGCTCGCTCGAGTAGACGGCGGCCGCCTTGAACGGCCCGTTCGCATAGTTCAGCGCGACGCCGACCGACTTGCCGGTCGAGAAGTTCGTCGTATTGCCGAGCGCGAGCGTCGCCGCGGCCGAGAAGCCCGCGAAGCTCGGCGACCGGTACTTGATCGCGTTGTTGTACGGCACGTTGCCGGTCGCGGCGAGCCCGTCGATGTTGCCGGGGTGGAACGCGAACCAGCTCATCGCAAGGTAGGCGGTGCTGAGCGGATCGAGATAGTCGAACATCAGCGGCGTCTGGCGGCCGAGCGTCAGCGTGCCGAGGCGCTCGGAGCTGAGGCCGACGTAGGCGGCGCGATTCCAGATCGTGTTCGCGGTCGCGAACTGGCCGTTGTTCGTATAGAAGCCGTTCTCGAGCTGGAAGATCGCCGACAGGCCGCCGCCCAGATCTTCCTTGCCCTTCAGCCCCCAGCGATCGGGCTGCGTATTGCCCTGGATCATCGCCCACTTCGCGTGGCCGCCGACGTTGTTCACGTACGCGACGCCCGCATCGAGGCTCCCGTACAGCACCACGCTGCTCTGCGCCCACGCGCCCGACGCGGCGCCCATCCCGACGACCGCTGCTGCTACCGCATGCTTGACCATGTGATCTCCTGACTCTCCATCCGAATGAAAACGGGCGGTGGTACTGCGCGCATGGACGACCGGCCGTCACGCGAGTCCCTCACCCGACGGGCGGTTCATGTGTTCCATATAAGGAACATCGTGCCTCTGATGGAATGAAGTATAGGGGCGCCACAATGCCGGAAAAAAATAAATTTTTCGGGGCGGATGCATGTCGCGTGGCGCGCCACCGGCGGCTCGCTTTCCGCGCGCGAACGCGATAAATCCCCGTCACACAAGAAAAATTCGGTAAATGGCCGTGCTTTCGCACGATCGTCGAATCGGCAGTCGGTGTTTTCCCTAGGACGAGCAGCTTTTTATTTTGATCGCCGAAAGTCGCTCCTATAATCACCATCCATAAACTGCTGTTCCTAATATGGAACAGAAATCGAGAGTCGATCAGAAGGAAGGGTGTGAGATGTCTGAACAATGGGTTTGCGCCGGGCACGCCGGCGCGCTGTCGGAAGACACGCCGATCGAGTTCAAGCGGACCGACGGTGTCGAGATCGGGATCTATCGCGTCGGCGACCAGGTGTACGCGCTCGAGAACGTGTGCCCGCATGCATACGCGCTGCTGACGCAGGGTTTCGTCGACGAAGGCACGGTCGAATGCCCGCTGCACGAAGCCGTGTTCGACATCAGGACGGGCGAATGCCTGAAGGGGCCCGGCGGCCGTGCACTGAAGCAGTACGCGGTACGCCTCGCCGGCGAGGAAATCCAGATCAAGGTGGAATGACATGAAACAAGCGAGCGTGAACTTCAACCCGTTCCTGAAGCCGTGGGTGGCGCCGCAGCCGAACAACGTCGCCGGCAAGGGGCAGATCGAGATCCCCGGTCAGGTCGAGAACCGGATCTGGCAGACGCGCAAGGCCGAACCCACCCAGTACGAGAACGACCTCGGCGATGCACTGGAACGCGTGTTCGAGGCCGGCGCGACCGAGCTCGACGACGTGGTCGCGGGCCTGAACCGGATCGGCTTTCGCACGCCCGACGGCGCGCCGTGGACCGCCGAGCGCTTCTGCGCCGAAATGGCGTCGCTCGCGGAATGACCGCGCGCGCCGAGCGACCGACAGACAACCGCATCCGGAGCACACTGATGACGTCCCCCGCACAACACGCATCGCAACACGACCCGGTCCGTGACTATCTCGACCGCGGCATCAAGAACTACTGGTATCCCGTCGCGCCGAGCTGGCAGGTATCGAACGCGCCGGTCGGCATTACGCGCCTGTCCGAACAGATCGTGCTGTGGCGCGATCAGGACGGGAAGGTCCACGCGCTCGAAGATCGCTGCCCGCATCGCGGCGCACGTCTGTCGCTCGGCTGGAACCTCGGCGGCAGCGTCGCATGCTGGTATCACGGCATCGAAGTCGACGGCAGCGGGACGGTCAACAAGGTGCCGGCGGTCGCGAACTGCCCGCTGGAAGGCACGAAGTGCGTGAAGTCGTATCCGGTCGAGGAGAAGGCCGGCGCGATCTTCCTGTGGTTCGGCGACGACGCGCATCCGGAACCCGCACCGCTGAATCTGCCGGTCGAACTGGTCGCCGACGAATACGCGCATTTCCTCTGCATGTCGAACTGGAAGTGCAATTACCAGTACGCGATCGACAACGTGATGGATCCGATGCATGGCGCGTATCTGCACGCGACGTCGCACTCGATGGCCGAAGGCGACAAGCAGGCCGACATGCGCGTGCGCAAGACCGAGACGGGGCTGATGTTCGAAAAGATCGGCCAGCGCGACGTGAACTTCGACTGGGTCGAACTCGGCGAAACCGGCTGCCTCTGGATGCGCCTCGCGATTCCGTACAAGCAGAAGTTCGGCCCCGGAGGCAACTTCGGGATCATCGGCTTTGCGACGCCGGTCGACGACGACCACTGCCAGGTCTACTTCTGGCGCACGCGCAAGGTCGGCGGCTGGCAGCGCGACGTGTGGCGCTTCATGTACCGCAACCGCCTCGAAGGTCTGCACTGGGACGTGCTCGAGCAGGACCGCTACGTCCTCGAAAGCCTCGCGCCGAACGCGCGCGATCACGAATATCTGTATCAGCACGACGTCGGCATCACGCGCGTGCGCCGGATGCTGCGCCAGCGTGCGCAGGAACATCTGTCGGCGCTCGATGCGCATCGCGCGGCGCAGGCCGCAGCGGAGTCCGCGCATGGCTGAGCACGCACCGGTCGTGTCGCTCGCCGGGCGGCGCGTCGTCGTGACGGGCGGCGCGCGCGGACTCGGCGCCGCGTTCGTGACGGCGCTCGTCGACGCGGGCGCGCAAGTCGCGTTCGGCGACGTGCTCGTCGACGAAGGCCGGGCGCTGGCCGCATCGCTCGCGCAGCGCGGCCATGCCGCGCATTTCTTCGCGCTCGATCTCGCCGACGCGGCCAGCATCGACGCATTCGTCGCGCAATGCGCCACGGCGCTCGGCGGCATCGACGGCCTGATCAACAACGCGGCGATCACGAACTCGGGCGGCAAGGCGTCGACGGAACTCGACGTGCCGACATGGGACGCGGTGATGAACGTGAACGTGCGCGGCCTCTGGCTCGTCAGCAACGCCGCGCTGCCGCACCTCGCGCAATCGGGCCGCGGTGCGATCGTGAACCTCGCCTCGGATACCGCGCTGTGGGGTGCGCCGAAGCTGCTCGCCTACGTGGCGAGCAAGGGCGCCGTGATCGCGATGACGCACGCGCAGGCGCGCGAATTCGGCGCACACGGCGTGACGGTCAATGCGATCGCGCCGGGTCTCACCGAAGTCGAGGCGACCGCATACGTGCCCGCGGAGCGGCACGCGTATTACCTGCAGGGCCGTGCGCTCACGCGTGCGCAGGTGCCGGGCGACGTGACGGGCCCCGTGCTGTTCCTGCTGTCCGACGCCGCGCGCTTCGTGACCGGTCAACTGCTGCCGGTCAACGGCGGCTTCGTAATGAATTGATGGTTTTCACTCTTTGAGGAGATGACGATGGCGGACGCCGATATCGAACGCAAATCGTGGGATCAGCCGGAAGGCGCAACGTTCGGCGAGTGGATGGAAGGGCGTGTCGCGCGCTATGCGACGCGCCGCTACGACTGGGATGCGCTGAAGTTCCAGGCCGACTACGACCCGAAGTATCGCCGCGCGCAGATGCGCTATGTCGGCACGGGCGGCACGGGCGTCGCGAAGGACGTGAACACGGTGCCGGCCGGCAACTTCACGTTCTCGACGATGGTGATCCCGGCCGGCAACATCGGCCCGAGCCATATTCACATCGACGTCGAGGAAATCTTCTTCGTGCTGCGCGGCAAGATGAAGGTGATCTGCGAGCGCGACGGCGAAACGTGGGAAGCGATTCTTGGCGAGCGCGATCTGATTTCGGTGCCGCCCGGCGTGTATCGCACGGAGATCAACATCGGCGAGGAAGACGCGCTGATGTGCGTGATGCTCGGTTCGCCGAAGCCGATCACGCCGACGTATCCGCCCGATTCGCCGCTCGCGAAGATCAAGCGCTGACACGGAGCGGATGAAGCGATGAGTGTCGTCGACAAACGAGAACGCGACCGCACCGCGGCGTTCGCCACGCTGCTCGAGCGGTTTCCCGAGCAGCGCTGCGCCGCCGGCGCGGCGGGCACGATCGGTTATCGCGAGGCCGGTGCGCAGCATGCCGGCGCCGCGCTGCCCGTCGTGCTGCTGCACGGGATCGGCTCGGGCGCCGCGTCGTGGGTGCGCCAGCTCGACGCGCTCGGCGCTTCGCGCCGCGTGCTCGCGTGGGACGCGCCCGGCTACGGCGCATCGACGCCGGTGCACGGCGCATCGCCGTCGGCCGTCGATTACGCGGCGTCGCTCGACGCGTGGCTCGACGCGCTCGGCATCGCGCGCTGCGTGCTCGTCGGGCATTCGCTCGGCGCGATCGTCGCGGGCGGCATGGTGCGCGTGAAGCCCGAGCGGATCGCGGGGCTGCTGCTGATTTCGCCGGCCGGCGGTTACGGCAGCGCGCCGGCCGAGACGCGCGCGTCGCGCCGCGACGCGCGGCTCGCGATGCTCGCGGAACTCGGGCCTGCCGGGCTCGCCGCGCAGCGCAGCGGCAACATGCTGTCGGGCTTCGCGACCGAAGACGCGCGCGCATGGGTGCGCTGGAACATGGCGCGCATCGTGCCGGCCGGCTATGCGCAGGCCACGCATCTGCTCGCCAATGCCGATCTCGCGGCCGATCTCGCCGGGTTCCGCGGCCGCACGGCGGTGGCCGTGGGCGCGAACGACGCGATTACGCCGCCCGCGGCGTGCGAACGCATCGCGGCGGCCGCCGGCGTCGGACTGCAGGTGATTCCGCAGGCCGGCCACGCGGGCTACGTCGAGGCGCCCGACGTCTATTCGGCCTTGATCGACGCGTTCTGCCGGCAGTGCGACATCGAGCGGAGGGCGGCATGAGCGAACCGTTGCAGAGCGCGGCCGAACCTGCGAAGGCCGAAGCGAGCTACGTCGTGCCCGGCCTCGAGCGCGGGCTGCGGATTCTCGCCGAATTCTCGCCGCGCGAACCGGTACTCGGAGCGCCGGAGCTGTCGAAGCGGCTCGGCATTCCGCGCACGACCGTATTCCGTCTGCTGCAGACGCTGGAATCGCTCGGCTTTCTCGAGCGCGCCGACAAGGACCGCAACTACAAGCTCGGCATCGCGGTGCTGCGGCTCGGCTTCGAATATCTGAGCTCGCTCGAGCTGACCGATCTCGGCCTGCCCGTGATCGAAAGCCTGCGCGATGCGACCGGCTTCACGACGCACATCGTGATCCGCGACGGCCGCGACGTCGTGTTCGTTGCGAAGGCGCAGAGCGAGGCGCCCGTGTTCAGTTCGATTCGCGTGAACGTCGGTACGCGGCTGCCCGCGCACGCGACGACGCACGGTCACGTGCTGATGGGCGACCTGTCGCTGGACGAGCTGCGCGCGCTGTATCCGGAAGGCACGCTGCCGCGGATGACGAACGCGACGCCGGACACGGTCGACGCGCTGTACACCATGATCCGCGAGGATGCGCTGCGCGGATACGGCATCAGCAATTCGTCGTTCGAGCGCGGCATTTCGGTCGTCACCGCGCCGGTACGCAACGACACGCAGAAGATCGTCGCCTGCATCACGGTGACGGTGCCGCGCCCGGAGATCGACGCGACGCTGATCGCCGACGGGCTGATCGACAAGGTGCGGCGCGCGGCGGCCGAACTGTCGCGGCGGCTCAATTACCGCTCGGACGACGAACACACGTTTTTGAAGGCTTTGGGACTCCGATGATTCAGATCGATCTGACCGGGCAGGTCGCGGTGGTGACGGGCGGTTCGTCCGGCATCGGCCTCGCGACGGCCGAACGGTTCTTGCAGGCCGGCGCGTCGGTCGCGATTTGCGGCCGCGACGGCGAACGTCTCGCGCGCGCCGAGACGATGCTCGGCGAACGGTATCCGGGCGCGCCGCTGCTCGCCGTGCGCTGCAACGTGCTCGACGAAGCCGACGTGAGCGCGTTCGCGCAGGCCGTGTCGGACCGCTTCGGCCGCACCGACATGCTGGTCAACAACGCCGGCCAGGGCCGCGTGTCGACGTTCGCCGAGACGACCGACGACGCGTGGCGCGACGAGCTCGAGCTCAAGTACTTCAGCATCATCCGCCCGACGCGCGCGTTCCTGCCGATGCTGCGCGACGCGCCTGCGCCGACGATCACGTGCGTGAACTCGCTGCTCGCGCTGCAGCCGGAGCCGCACATGGTCGCGACCTCGTCCGCGCGCGCGGGCGTGCTGAGCCTCGTGAAGTCGCTCGCGACGGAACTGGCGCCGCAGCGGATCCGCGTGAACTCGATCCTGATCGGAATCGTCGAGTCCGGCCAGTGGCGCCGCCGCTACGAGGCGCAGGCGCAGCCCGGCGAAAGCTGGGAAGACTGGACCGGCGCGCTCGCGCGCAAGAAGAACATTCCGCTGAACCGCTTCGGCAAGCCCGACGAGGCCGCCTGGGCGCTTTTTTATCTCGCAACGCATCTGTCGTCCTACACGACGGGCAGCCATATCGACGTTTCTGGAGGCTTTGCACGCCATGTCTAAAAAAACCACGGTTGGCGAGCTGATTGCCGCCTTTCTCGAGCAGTGCGGCGTGAAGACCGCATTCGGTGTCATCTCGATCCACAACATGCCGATCCTCGACGCGATCAACACGCGCGGCAACATCCGCTACGTGGGCGCACGCGGCGAAGCCGGCGCGGTCAACATGGCCGACGGCCTCGCGCGCGTGTCGGGCGGCCTCGGCGTCGCGTTCACGAGCACCGGCACGGCGGCGGGCAATGCGGCCGGCGCGATGGTCGAGGCGCTGACGGCCGGCACCGCCCTGCTGCACATCACCGGGCAGATCGAAACGCCGTACCTCGATCAGGATCTCGCGTATATCCACGAAGCGCCCGATCAGCTGACGATGCTCGACGCGATCTCGAAGGCCGCATTCCGCGTGCGGACCGTCGAAACCGTGCTGCCGACGATCCGCGAAGCGGTGCGCATCGCGCAGACCGCGCCGACGGGCCCCGTGTCGGTCGAGATTCCGATCGACATCCAGGCGGCCGAGATCGAATGGCCGGAAGACCTCGCGCCCGCGCACGTCGCGGTGCGCGAGCACGACAGCGAGCGCGTCGCGAAGCTCGCCGACGCGCTCGCCTCGAAGCGCCGTCCGCTGCTGTGGCTCGGCGGCGGCGCGCGGCATGCGCGCGCCGAAGTCGAGCGCTTGGTGAAGCTCGGCTTCGGTGTCGTCACCAGCGTGCAGGGGCGCGGCGTGCTGCCCGAGGATCATCCGGCCACGCTCGGCGCGTTCAACGTGCATGCGGCCGTCGAAGCGTTCTACAAGACCTGCGATGCGCTCGTCGTCGTCGGTTCGCGGCTGCGCGGCAACGAAACGCTGAAGTACAAGCTCGCACTGCCGCAGCCGCTGTTCCGCATCGACGCGGATGCGCTCGCCGACAACCGCGGCTATCGCAACGCGCTGTTCGTGCACGGCGATTCGAAGCGCGTGCTCGCCGAACTCGCCGACCGTCTCGAAGGCCGGCTGTCGGTCGATCCGCAGTTCGCGGTCGATCTGGCCGGCGCGCGCGAACAGGCTGTGGCCGACGTGTCGAAGGGACTCGGGCCGTACAAACAGCTCGTCGACACGCTGCAGAATGCGGTCGGACGCGACTACAACTGGGTGCGCGACGTGACGATCTCGAACAGCACGTGGGGCAACCGGCTGCTGAAGATCTTCGAGCCGCGTGCGGGCGTGCATGCGCTCGGCGGCGGCATCGGCCAGGGCATCCAGATGGGGATCGGCGCGGCGCTCGCCGGCAGCGCCGCGAAGACGGTATGCCTGGTCGGCGACGGCGGGCTGATGGTGAACGTCGGCGAGCTCGTCACGGCCGTGCAGGAAAACGCGAACGTGATGATCGTGCTGATGAACGATCAGTGCTACGGCGTGATCCGCAACATCCAGGACGCGCACTACGGCGGCCGCCGCTGCTTCGTGCAGCTGCACCAGCCCGATTTCGCGCAGTTCTGCGCAAGCTTCGGCCTGACGCACTACCGCATCACGTCGCTCGACCAGGCCGAAGCGGTCGTGCGCGAAGGCCTCGCGAAGCAGGGGCCGGTGATGGTCGAGGTCGACATGCTGTCGGTCGGCTCGTTCGCTTCCGCGTTCGCGGGCCCGCCGGTGAAGAAGGAAGCGCCGGAGGAGCGCCAGTATGCGTAACGGCCACGCGCACCACGGGCATGCGCCCGTCGACGTCGCGATGATCGGCTTCGGTGCGATCGGCGCGGCCGTCTATCGCGCGGTCGAGCACGACGCGTCGCTGCGCGTCGCGCACGTGATCGTGCCCGAGCATCAGCGTGACGCCGTGCAGCGCGATCTCGGCGGCGCGGTGGAGGTCGTGTCGTCGGTCGACGCGCTGGCCCGCCGCCCCGAGTTCGCGCTCGAATGCGCGGGCCACAGCGCGCTCGTCGATCACGTCGTGCCGTTGCTGAAGTCGGGCACCGACTGCGCGGTGGCGTCGATCGGCGCGCTGTCCGATCTCGCGCTGCTCGACGCGCTGTCGCAGGCCGCCGACGAAGGCGACGCGACGCTGACGCTGCTCTCGGGCGCGATCGGCGGAATCGACGCACTCGCGTCCGCGAGGCAGGGCGGCCTCGACGAGGTGCTGTACGTCGGCCGCAAGCCGCCGCTCGGCTGGCTCGGCACGCCGGCCGAAGCCTTGTGCGACCTGCGCACGATGACGGAGGAAAAGGTGATCTTCGAAGGCACCGCGCGCGATGCCGCGCGGCTGTATCCGAAGAACGCGAACGTCGCGGCGACCGTTGCGCTGGCCGGCGTCGGCCTCGATGCGACGCGCGTGCGCCTGATCGCCGATCCGGCCGTCGCGCGCAACGTGCACCGCATCACCGCACGCGGTGCGTTCGGCGAGATGTCGCTCGAAATGAGCGGCAAGCCGCTGCCCGACAACCCGAAGACGTCCGCGCTGACCGCATTCAGCGCGATCCGCGCGCTGCGCAATCGCGCGGCCCGCTGCGTGATCTGACGATGCGGCCGACCGACCCGTTCGCGCCGCCGCGCGCACCGAAAGACCTGGGATTTGTGAAATGACTCCATTCGATACGAGCCTCGTACCCAACGGCGACATCCTGATCGGCGGCGAATGGCGGCGCGGCCGCGGCGCGCCGTATGCGAGCGTCTATCCGGCCGATCAGTCGCTGAACCTGGAAGTGTCGACCGCCAGTGCCGAAGACGCGGCCGACGCGATCGTCGCGGCCGACGCCGCGTGGCGCCGTGCCGACTGGGCCGGCCTCAAGCCGCATCAGCGCGCGCTCGTGCTGTACCGGATCGCCGATCTGATCATGCAGCGTCATGAAGCGCTCGCGCATCTGCAGCGCCGCGACAACGGCAAGCCGATCGGCGAGACGCGCGTGCTGGTCGCGAGCGCCGCGAATACGTTCCGCTACTACGCGGCGTGCCTCGAAACGCTGGACGAAGAGCTGACGCCGTCGCGCGGCGACTATCTGACGATGAGCGTCTACGAGCCGATCGGTGTGATCGCCGCGATCACGCCGTGGAATTCGCCGATCGCGTCCGACGCGCAGAAGCTCGCGCCGGCGCTCGCGGGCGGCAACGCCGTCGTGCTGAAGCCGGCCGAAGTCACGCCGCTCGCCTCGCTCGCGCTCGCGCGGATCTGCGAGGAAGCCGGCGTGCCGAAGGGCGTACTCAGCGTGCTGCCGGGCAAGGGCTCGGTGATCGGCGACGTGCTCGTGCGTCATCCGCTCGTGAAGAAGGTGTCGTTTACGGGCGGCACCGAGGTCGGTCGCGGGATCGCCCGCATTGCGGCGGAGAAGCTGATGCCGGTGTCGCTCGAGCTCGGCGGCAAGTCGCCGACGATCGTGTTCGACGACGCCGATCTCGATCATGCGGTCAACGGCGTCCTGTACGGCATCTTCAGCTCGTCGGGCGAAGCGTGCATCGCGGGCTCGCGGCTCTTCGTACAGCGCTCGGTGTACGACGCGTTCATGAAGCGGCTCGTCGACGGCGCGCGCAAGCTGCGCGTCGGCGATCCGGCGCGGCCCGACACGCAGATGGGGCCGCTGATCACCGCGAAGCATCGCGAGTCGGTCGAACGCTACGTCGCGCTCGGGCTCGACGAGGGCGGGCGGCTGCTCTGCGGCGGCGAACGGCCGACCGGCGACGGGCGCGAGAACGGTTTCTTCTATCAGCCGACGATCCTCGAAGGCCTGTCGAATCGCGCGCGCATCTGCCAGGAGGAAATCTTCGGGCCCGTCCTCGTGGCGATGCCGTTCGACGACGAGGCGTCGCTGATCGAGCAGGCGAACGACAGCGTGTTCGGCCTCGCGGCCGGCATCTGGACGCGCGACTACAAGCGTGCGTGGCGCGTCGCGCGCGCGCTCGAGACGGGCACCGTGTGGATCAATACGTACAAGCTGTTCTCGATCTCGACGCCGTTCTCCGGCTGGAAGGAGAGCGGGATGGGCCGCGAGAAGGGCCGCCTCGGGATCCGCGAGTACATGCAGCAGAAGAGCCTGTACTGGGGCTTGAACGACGCGCCGCTGCCGTGGGCGAACTGAGCGAAGAGGAATCACGCAATGACCATCTTGGGTATCGAGCAGATCACGTACGGCGTCGACGACCTCGCGACGTGCCGCCGCTTTTTCGCGGACTGGGGACTGAAGGAAGTCGCGCATGACGCGACGCACGCGCGCTTCGAGACGATGAACGGCTGTACGGTGCGCGTCGTGAAGGCCGACGATCCGGCGCTGCCGCCCGCGTTCGAGAGCGGCCCGACGCTGCGCGAGGTCACGTGGGGCGTCGCGACGCAGCCGGAACTCGGCGCGCTGCGCGGCAAGCTCGCCGGCCAGCCCGGCTACTACGCGCACGACGATGCAATCGGCTGCATCGATCCGAACGGGATGGCGATCCGCATCGAGGTCACGCGCAAGCGTGCGCTCGACATCACCGGTTCGCCGTCGAACGTATGGGGCAAGGCGCTGCGCGTCGACCAGCCGAGCCCCGTCTATGCGCGCGCGGAGCCGGTCGAGGTCGGGCATGTCGTGTTCTTCACGAACTGCCTCGACGAGCAGGAGCGCTTCTATCACGACCTGCTCGGCTTCGAGACCTCGGACCGCTATCCGGGCCGCGGTGCGTTCATGCGCTGCGCGCCGCACGGCGGCCATCACGACCTGTTCCTGCTCGCGCTGCCGAACGGCAAGCGCGGCCTGAACCACGTCGCGTTCACCGTGCGCGACATCCACGAGGTGTTCGGCGGCGGCATGCACATCGACCGCTGCGGGTGGCAGACGCAGCTCGGGCCCGGCCGTCATCCGGTGTCGTCGGCGTACTTCTGGTATTTCCAGAATCCGGCCGGCGGGCTGATCGAGTACTACGCGGACGAAGACGTGCTGACGCCCGACTGGCAGCCGCGCGAATTCGAGCCGGGCCCGACCGTGTTCGCCGAGTGGGCGGTCGACGGCGGCCTCGACGGCAACACGCGCCGGCAGAAGGACGCCAAGGCGCCGGAAGGCAAGTTCATGACGGAGCGCAAATCATGACCGACGCGAACACCGATGCGCCGCGCACGATCGTCGTGATCGGCGGCGGGCAGGCGGCCGGCTGGGTACTGAAGACGCTGCGCGCGGAAGGCTATGCGGGCCGTCTCGTGATGATCGCCGACGAGCCGCATCTGCCGTACGAGCGCCCGCCGTTATCGAAGGCCGTGCTGGCCGGCGACGCGGACATCGAGACCGTGCGCGTCGTGCGCCCGGACGAGTTCGACGCACTGAACGTCGAGGCCTGGCAGCCAGAACGCGCGGAATCGATCGACCGCGCGCGGCGCGTGGTGAAGACCGCGAGCGGTCGCGAGACCGAATACGACCGCCTCGTGATCGCGACCGGCGGCACGTCGCGACGGCTGCCCGACGCGGTCGTCCATACGTCGAACCTGCACTACCTGCGCACACTCGACGAGGCGGCCGCGCTCGGCGAGAAGCTGCGCGCGAGCCGGCGCGTGCTCGTGATCGGCGGCGGCTGGATCGGCCTCGAAGTCGCGGCGACCGCGCGCAAGCTCGGCGTCGACGCGGTCGTCGTCGAAGGCGCGCCGCGGCTGTGCGGCCGCTCGGTGCCGCCGATCGTGTCGGATTTTCTCTGCGACCTGCATCGCGCGAACGGCGTCGACGTGCGGCTCGGTGCTGCGCTCGCATCGCTCGACGCGCAACCGGACGACGCGTCGAAAGTGCGCGCGACGCTCACCGACGGCACGACGATCGACGCCGATTTCGCGGTGGCCGGCATCGGTCTCGCGCTGAACGCATCGCTGGCGAGCGACGCAGGGCTGGCCGTCGACGACGGCATCGTCGTCGACGAGTTCGGCACGACGAGCGACCCGGCGATCTTCGCGTGCGGCGACGTCGCGAATCATCACAACGGCTGGCTGAAGCGGCGCGTGCGGCTCGAATCGTGGGCCAATGCGCAGAACCAGGCGATCGCGGCCGCGAAGGCGGTGCTCGGCGTGCGCGCACCGTACGCCGAGATTCCCTGGTTCTGGTCCGATCAGTACGACGTGAACCTGCAGATCCTCGGCGATCTGCCGGCCGATGCGCAGCTCGTCGTGCGCGGCGATCTCGCCGCGCGCCGCGCAACGCTGTTTTTCCTCGGCGACGGGCATGTGAGAGGTGTCGTCGCCATCAACAACGCGCGCGAACTGAAGCTCGCGCGCAAGTGGATGAACCAGGGCCGGGCAGTGGATAGGGAAGCCCTGGCAGACACGACCAAGGCGCTTGCCTGAGCGGCCAGACCCACACGAGATCCAGGAGAGTTCCCGCATGAGCACTTTCGACAACGTCGTGGCCGGTCGGGCCGCGATGGAAGCTGCCGCCTCCACGCCCGGCGCGATCATCGCGCGGCTCGAGCGGCTTCCGGCCAATGCGATGCAAATCCGCGCGCGCATACTGATCGGTACCGCGACGTTCTTCGACGGCTTCGACGTGATCACGATCGCGGCGACGCTGCCGCTGCTGATTCACAAGTGGGGCTTGTCGCCGACGCAGATCGGCATGCTGATCGCATCGGGCGCGATCGGTCAGCTGATCGGCGCATTCCTGTTTCCCGCACTCGCGGAAAAGCACGGCCGCGTGAAGGCGATCGCGTGGAGCTCGGCCGTGATCGGCATCACGAGTATCGCCTGCGGCTTCGCGCCGACGTTCGAAGTATTCGTGCTGCTGCGGATCCTGCAGGGGCTCGGGCTCGGCGGTGAATTGCCGGTCGCCGCGACCTACATCAACGAGATCACGCGCGCACATGGCCGCGGCCGTTTCGTGCTGCTGTACGAGATCGTGTTCCCGATCGGTCTGCTCGTGTCGATGGCGCTCGGCGCGTGGCTCGTGCCGCGCTTCGGCTGGGAGATCATGTACTTCGTCGGCGGGTTGCCGCTGCTGCTGGCGCTCGTGCTCACGCACGTCGTGCCCGAGTCGCCTCGCTGGCTCGCGTCGCGCGGGCGGCTGGCCGAAGCCGACCGCGCCGTGAGCGCGTTCGAGACGTCGGTGCGCGGCGAGCTGCCGCCCGTCACGCAGACGGCCGCGTTCGACGAAATGGTGCGCCAGCATCCGAAGCGCCGGATGCTCGACCTGTTCAGCCGCGCGTACCGCAAGCGCACGCTCGCGATCGCGACGCTGTGGGCGACTTGCGGGTTCATCCAGTACGGGCTGTCGACGTGGCTGCCGACCATCTACAAGAACTTCTATCACGCACCGCTGCAGCTCGCGCTGAATCTCGCGGTGATCGGCTCGGTGATGGGCGTGCTCGGTTCGCTCGCGTCGGCGCTGCTCGTCGACAAGCTCGGCCGCAAGCCGGTGATCGTCTGGTCGTTCGTGCTGTGCGCACTGTCGCTGGCGCTCGCGGGCATCTATCACGCATCGTCGGTCTACGTCGTCGCGACGTTCTGCTCGCTGTCGCTCGGTCTGATGGCGTCGGGCTTCATTACCGCGTACGTCTATACGCCGGAGCAGTATCCGACGAGCATCCGCGCGTCGGGCTGCGGGCTCGGCAGCGCGTGGCTGAAGATCGCATCGTTCGCGGCGCCGATGATCGTGCCGCACGCGATCATTGGCGGCGATCTGAGCCCGGCGTTCTATCTGCTCGGCGCGGTGCCGCTGATTGCGGCCGTTACCGTGTACTTCGTCGGGATCGAGACGAAGGGCAAGGTGCTCGAAGCGCTCGAGGCGTAAGCGCAGCCGGCCGCGATGGCCGGCTTGCCGCACGAAACGCGAAAGGTCCGGGCCTGGTCCTAGCGTCGTTGCGTTCGCGCACTCGCGAGCGTGCGCGGCGAACGGCGGTCGCCGTATCGGTGTCACGTCGCTCCGCTGCTCGCGCCCATGCGCTGCCGTATGTACTCGGGCGGCGCACTTGCCCGATCGCAGCGTCGAACGTACGCTTGGTCGACGCCTTCCTTTCGCAGGTATCGACGATGCAAGCCCATCCTCTGCGTCTTTCCCCCGGCGACGATCTGCGCGCGTCCATCGAGCACGCGCTGCGGCGGCTCGGCGCGCACGCGGCCTTCGTGCTGCAGGGCATCGGCAGTCTCGACGCCGCGCAGTTGCGTTTCGCCGGCGTCGACGCGCCGACCGAACTGCGCGGCGATCTGGAAATCCTCACGCTGGCCGGCTCCGTCTCGCCGCACGGCGCGCATCTGCATATGTCGGTGTCGGACGCGCACGGCCACGTATCGGGCGGCCACGTCGCGCACGGCTGCATCGTGCGGACGACCGCCGAGATATTGCTCGCGCTGTTGCCCGAGCATCGCTTCTCCCGCGAACCGGACGCGCGCACCGGTTTCGACGAACTCGTGATTCGCACGAACGACGGCCGTTGATCGCGCGGGCCGCGAGCGATGCGTGCCGTCCGCTCAGCCGAGCGTCGTGCCGAGCACGTAGCGCCGGCAATGTTCGAGATAAGCTTCTTCGTGCGTGGCCATCAATTCGATGATGCTGCGCCACAGCCATGAAGGCGCGTCGACAGTCTTGGCATGCTGGCTGCGCAGCGCCGCGCGCCATGCCCGTTGCGTCGCGCCGTCCATCTGTGCCGCATGCGCGCGGCCGATCACGCGCGCCAGATAACGCGCGGCCGCGATCGCATCGTCCTCCGACAGCCGTTCCGCTTCGAGCTTCAGATCCTGCGGCATCAGTTCGCGAATCACGACCGAATGCCCGTCGAGGCGCGCCGCGCACATCCGGCTTCCGAGCATCGGCGACAGATGGCGCGCACCTTCGACCACGCGCTGGGCCGCATCGCGCGGCATTTGCGCGCCGCGATGCATCGGCGCCTTGGCGGCCGCGGCCTCCTTGATGTCGATCAGGCAGGGCGGGTGGCCGTCCGCACAGCCGTCGTCGATATCGAGCATGACCGCGAAGCGCCGCCGCCCGAGCGAACTGCAGCCCTTGACCCAATACGCGGCGTCGAGCACTTTCATCTTCGCGTTGCTGCGCGCGGTGGGGCTCAGCGCCGCGCCGATCGGGGACACCGAGGCCGATTCGAACAGTGCGTGAATCGCGGCGCGCTCGTCGTCGGACAGCGGCCAGAAGCGCTTGCCGAGCGGAATGCGCGGCGCGGCATCGCGGATCGTCTGCCGATCGAGCTTGCGCCACGAACGATGCAACGCGGCCTTCATCGCGATCTTCACGGCGGCCGGACGCGCGTCGCCCTCGCCGTCGTTGCGTCGGCGAGGATCGAACGCCTGCTCGTAGCCGGTGATCAGCGCTTCGATCATTCGCCACGTGATGATGCCGGGCAGATCGGAGCTGCGCGCCGCGGTCGCGACGGAGAAGCCGAGCCGCAGCAGGTCGTGCGCCGGGTTGCCGATCACGCTCTGGTCGAGATCGCGAATCTGCACCGCGACTTCGCCGGTTTTGTCCGCAACGGGGCCGAGATTGCCCAGATGGCAGTCGCCGCCGATCCAGACGGCCGGGCCCTCGGGCACCGCGCCCGACCGGTGCTCCGCGAGCCACGCATAGAAGCGCTCGGCGCTGCCGCGCGTGAAGGTGTGGATCGAGCGCGCCATCTTGCGGCTGCGCAGGCTCGCGAGAACCTGCGCGCGCGCGTCGCTGGCAGGCAGCGCCGATCGCGCGGTTTTTCTGGCCTTCCCGGGCACGATCCCCTCCGTCTTGATGTCGTCTGTCGAGCGCCGAGCGCGCGCGGCCTAGCCCGGCACGAACACGCCGAGCGCGGCGATCGCCATTGCGAACGTCGCGATCCATCCGCCCCATTTCAGCGGGCCTTTCACCGCAAATTCGCCCATGATGCGCGTGCTGCCGGCCATCAGCATCATCACGACCATGATCGGCGCGGCCGTGACGCCGTTGATCACGGCGCTCCAGTACAGCGCGCGGATCGGATCGAAATGCATGAAGGTGATCGCGATGCCGCCGACGATCGCCAGCGCGATGACCGCGTAGAACTCGCGTGCGACGCCGAACTCGAGCGCGAGGCTGTTGCGCCAGCGGAACGTGCCGGCCGCCGCATACGCAGCGGATCCGGCGAGCACCGGCAGCGCCAGCAGCCCGGTGCCGATGATGCCGAGCGCGAACAGCACGTAGGCGAAGTGTCCGGCGAGCGGTTCGAGCGCGCGTGCGGCATCGGCGGACGTCTTGACGTCGATGTGATGCGCGTTCAGCGTGGCGGCCGCCGTCAGCGTGATGAAGAACCCGATCAGATTCGATACGCCCATGCCGACCCACGTGTCCACGCTGATGCGGCGCAATTGCGCCGGTGCCTGATGCGGCGCGCGGCGCAGCGAGTGCGCGTGCGGCGCGGCCTCCAGTTCCTCGACTTCCTGCGATGCCTGCCAGAAGAACAGGTACGGGCTGATCGTGGTGCCGAGCACGGCGACGACGGTCGTGAAGTAGGCCGCGCTTGGCTGCACGTGCGGCCGCACGAGGGCGCGACCGACTTCGCTCCAGGGCACGGGCACGATCAGCGCCACCGCCACGTACGCGAGCAGCACCAGCGCGATCCATTTGAGCAGTCGCGCGTAGCGTTCGTACGGAACGAAGATCTGCAGCAGCACCGACACGCCGCCCAGACAGACGACGTACAGCTGTTGCGGGCCGTGCAGCAGCAGGTCGACGGCGGCGCCCATCGCCGACAGGTCGGCCGCGATGTTGATCACGTTCGCGATCAGCAGCAGTGCGACGGTCGCATACAGCAGCCAGCGCGGATAGTGCGTGCGCATGTTGGACGCGAGGCCCTTGCCGGTCACGCGGCCGATGCGCGCGCTGACGAGCTGGATGGCCGTCATCAGCGGATAGGTCAGCAGCAGCGACCACAGCAGTTCGAACCCGAATTGCGCGCCGGCCTGCGAGTACGTGCCGATGCCGGACGGATCGTCGTCGGCAGCGCCGGTGATGAGTCCCGGCCCGAGGCGTCGCAGCCACGTTGCGGCGTGAGGGCGATCCGCCGGCGGATTGCTGGACTCGGTGTCGTTCATGATCGCGGCCCGTGGAGAGGGGCCAATCGGGGCGCAATTCCCGTGCCCGCGCGCACGGCGGGCAATGGTACGGGCGGCGTTTTCAGGAAGCAGAGCGCGCCGGACAAGGCGCACGGCGTGATCGTCGCGGATTCAGTTGAACGGGCAGTGCGGCGGGAAAAGACGACGACGACGGCGAGCGCAGTCGCCGTCGCTTTGCATCGTCGGCGGGAGGCGTGGGAGCGTGCCGGCCGGCCGACGCCGGTCGGCGTGCGGCGTCAGCGAGCCGCCATCGCGACGTCCTGATCGGCACGCCCGGTGACGAGACAGCCCGACATGAACGCTTCGCGCTGGCTGTCGGCGGCGGCGCTGCCGAAGCCGCGGCCGAGCGCGTCGTACCGCACCTGTTCGGCCCGCTCCGCACACGCGGCCGGGCCGGCGTCGCGGCCTTGCGCGTGCAGCATCGCGCGATCGCCGATCAGATAAACCAGCAGCGCGAAAAATGCGATGTGTACGGCTCGTCTCATGGTTCGTCTCCTTATGGTCCAAGCGTAACGCGGACGCACCACGCCGAGCACTTGGGGCTTCCCCCGGTAAACGTCTGTTGAAAGGGCGCGGCCGGTGCCTTGCGCCGGCCGTTTTTTCGCTACGGCGGCTCGCGGGTAGCGGAGCCGGCGCGCAAGGGCGCGGAGATCGACGCCAGTTTGACGAATATCAGAGTGCGGGAAGCGCGAGACGGTCGTATTGCCGGTCGCGGCGATAGCATGAGCTCATGCGCTGACCGAACGCAGTGGGCGACAAGCGGTAAGCGTATGCGCTCCGGTTCCGGTCGAGCGTGTACGTGTCCAACCTATCGCTATCGAACAGTGAGGAATCCAAATGCTTAACGTCACTTCCGTCCTGATCAGCATGGCGCCGTTGTGGGCGATCCTGCTGCTCGCGTCTTCCGCGGCGACCTATCTCGTGTTTTGGCGCAAGGCAATCAAGTAAGCGCGACGGCGCGCATTGCGCGACGGCCAACGGCCGACCGGAGTCGGTCCGCCGGCATCGCGGGCATCGGCACGCGTGCGCCGGCAGTCTCGTTCGCGATGCAGCGCGTCAGACGTCGGCGCGAACTACGCGCTCCCCAATCCGGCGCACCGCGACGCTCATCGCACCGTCGTGATCGGCACGTTCGAGATGCGCATGAGGCGGTCTATCACGCTGCGTCTGAACATCGACATGACGGTGTGAAACGGATCACGCTTCGGCGCCACGACGACGATTTCATCGCAGCCCGTCTCGGCGGCTGCTGCCGCGATCGACGCGGCCACCGGCCCGACTTTCTGCACGACGCTGTAGCGAACGCCGGCTTCCTGCAGGATCCGCCGAGCGCTCGCGAGGTCGTCGTTCGCGAACTTTTCCTCGATCGACCGCAGCCGCGACAGCGGATGAAACGCCTCGAGCCGTGTGGCCTCGAGCGGCGGCTGGACGTTGACCAGCACGACTTCCGACGCGCACCGTTCGCGGTAGAGGAAGGCCGCATGGCGAACCGCCTGAAGCGAACGGGGAGCATGACCGACCGGAACCAGCAGCTTGAGCATCGACGGTATCCCGTAATCGACAGGCTTTCAGCGTAATGCGCGATCGCAGCGAGCGGTCTAAAAAGTCCGCACGGTCGCGTAAAAATGTCGTCAACGCTGACGATCGTGTTGCGCTTATTGGAAATATAAGAAATTTAACTTTATGCGCATAAACGATTTCACCGATCGGCTGCCCGGCATGGCGACCGGCTCGATTGCTGCGCCGATTCAGTCGGATTCTCGATGAATGTCCGTGGAAAATATCGGAGGTCGCGCCGCGCGCGTCGCGTAGAGTAGAGCGACGACGACCGGCGCGCCGCGCCCGCCGCGACGCGCGGCCGTCACGATACGGTCCGGCTTCCCATTCGATTTCAGGAGACCCGCATGCCGCACGGCGCCCCGCAGCTTCTCGCTCCCGCTTCCATCACCGTCGACCCGATCGTGCGCCTGTCGGCCGGCGAGCTCGCCTCGGCGATCCGCAGCAAGGCCGTGTCGTGCGTCGAGACGATGCGCGCGTATCTCGATCACATCGAGCGCGTGAACGGCGCCGTGAACGCGATCGTCGCGCTGCGCGACCGCGACGCGCTGCTCGGCGAAGCCGCGGACAAGGACGCGGCGCTCGCGCGCGGCGAATATCACGGCTGGCTGCACGGGATGCCGCAGGCGCCGAAAGATCTCGCGATGACGAAGGGGCTCGTGACGACCTACGGCTCGCGGATCTTCAGCGATCACGTGCCGCAGGCCGATTCGGTCGGCGTCGCGCGGATGCGCGCGGCCGGCGCGATCTTCATCGGCAAGACCAATACGCCGGAGTTCGGCCTCGGTTCGCACACGTTCAACGACGTATACGGCGCGACGCGCAATCCGTACGACCTGACGAAGAGCGCGGGCGGCAGCAGCGGCGGCACGGCCGCCGCGCTCGCATCGCGGATGCTGCCTGTGGCCGACGGCAGCGACTTCGGCGGCTCGCTGCGCAATCCGGCCGCGTTCTGCAACATCTACGGCTTCCGCCCGTCGCAGGGCCGCGTGCCGCGCTGGCCGGGCGTCGACGTCTACATGCAGCAGCTCGGCATCGAAGGCCCGATGGGCCGCACGGTCGGCGACGTCGCGCAACTGCTCGCGATCCAGGCCGGCTACGATCCGAACGATCCGTTGTCGCTCGCCGACGATCCGGCCGTGTTCGGGCAGCCGCTCGAGGCGGACGTGAAGGGCACGCGCATCGCCTGGGTCGGCGACTGGAACGGCTATCTCGCGACGGAGCCCGGCGTGCTCGCGCAGTGCGAGCAGGGGCTCGCGACGCTGCGCGACATCGGTTGCGACGTCGATGCGGCGTTGCCCGCATTCGCGCCGGAGCGCATCTGGCGCCTGTGGCTCGCGCATCGGCATCTGCTGTCGGGCGGCGGGCTGCTCGCGCACTATCGCGACCCGGCGCGCCGTGCGCTGCTGAAGCCGGAAGCGATCTACGAGGTCGAAGGGCTGCTCGCGATGCAGGGCGCCGCGGTGTTCGACGCGAGCGTCGAGCGCACCGCGTGGCATCAGGCCGTGCTGCGTTTTTTCGATCGCTACGACTTCATCGCGGCGCCGACTGCGCAGGTATTTCCGTTCGACGTCGAGCAGCGCTGGCCGAACGAAATCGCGGGGCGCGCGATGGACACCTATCATCGCTGGATGGAAACGGTCGTCCCGTGGACGCTGGCCGGCTGCCCGGTGATCAGCGTGCCGGTCGGCTTCAACGAGGCAGGGCTGCCGATGGGGATGCAGCTGATCGGGCGTCCGCGCGCCGATCTCGCCGTGTTGCAGCTTGCGCGCGGCTACGAGCGCGCGGCCGACTGGGTCGGTCGCCGGCTGCCGGCGTGGATGGCCGCGTGACGCGATGAGGCGGTTCGCGGTCGGCCGCGCGCAGGCCGCACGCCGCGCGTGCGCGCGGGCCGCCGTCAGAACGTGATGGTCGTGCGCACGCCGAGCACGAACGTGTTGTGCAGCGGCGCGCGCGGATCGTCCGGATTCTGGCCTGCGCCCGCATTGAACGTGTATTGCGCATCGGCCTGAATCTGCCACCACGGCGCGACCTGGTAGTTGTAGGTCGCTTCGAGCGCGGTTTCGCTGCCGCGCACGCCGTACGGCGCACCGCCGAATGCGCGCGCATCCTCGTCGAGCGCGCGTGCATGGCGGCCGACTTTCACGTAGGTGAGCGCGAGGCCGGCGGAATCGTTGTCGCGGCCGGCGAACGGCGCTTTCAGCACGACGCCGAGGTTCGCGGCGGCGCTGACGACGTTACGGTCGCCGGGCGCCGCCATCACGCGTGCGAACACGCCCACGCTGCGCGGACTGTCGGGGCCGGCGCGCCATACCATCTGATCGGCGACCGCATAGACGCTGTAGTCGCCGCGATGCGGCCGGCCGATGCCGGTCGAATCGGCGCCGGCGAGCGAACGGCCGGCCGTGTCGTCGCGCTGATCCGCGAAGCTGCCGCTGTGATACCAGACGCCGAGCTTGTACGTGCCGGGCAGCGCGCCCGACTTCGCCGCGCCGCCGGCCGCACCGTCCTGATTGATCGCGTACTGCAGTTCGCCGATGAACAGCGCGCCGTTGTGCAGGTTGAAATTGGTGCCGCTGTGATTGTCCGGATTGTTGCCGAGCGGATCGCCGTCGAACACGCCGGCCAGCGCGGTCAGCGACGGCGTCAGCTTTGCGCGCACGCGCACGCCGAGCGCCGACAGCGGGTACGCAGGGCCACCGCTCGGCAAATCGTATGACGGCAGCGCGGGCCAGCCGAACATCGTGTTCATGAACGTCGCCGAGTACGTGCTCGTCAGGAATTCCTGATCGACGGCCTGCTGGCCGATCTTCACGTCGACGCGATCGTCGAGCAGCGACTGCTGATACCAGAGCTCCCACAGGCGCGTGGCGGCGTCGGCTTCGGTGCCGCTCGCGGTGTTCAACGTGCCGAGATGGCTCGGGCTGAACTGTCGGCCGTGGATCTGCAATGCGCTCGCGTTGAAGCTGCCGCCTTTCCAGCCGAATGCCTTCTCGGTGTCGAGCCCGAGCGTCACCGTCGTGACGCCGTGATAGCCGACGCCGCGCTCCAGCCCGCCGTGCAGGTTCGCGAGCAGCTCGCTCGTTTCGGTCGCCGCGAGCGTGACGCCGTACTTGCCGAGCCATGGACGAAGGCCGCCGATGTCGCCGAGCAGCGTGTCGCGCGTCCAGAGGCTGTCTGCCTCGGCGCCCGGCACGGGCGAGGTCGGCGCGGCGGCGGCGGCCGGTGCCTGCTGTGCGGCGGCGGCGCCCGCGAGCAGCTGCGCCGTGCAGGCCAGCGCCGCGATGCACAGGCGACGCGGAACGCGAACGGACAGGGCGGCGGGCGAGGTTCCGGGCAGCGAAACGGGCGGCATGATTTTCCTTGCGGGACGGACGGTGGACGAACCGCGCGCGGTGCGGACACAGCAGCGCGAAGCGGGGCGAATCGTAAGAAACGGCGGGGGCGGCGTCAATCGCGGCGACGCGCAAGCATGCGCATTGATGCGGAAAAGGAACGAATCGCGACGCAAGGCTTGATTTCGCGCGGTCGATTCCGATCAATGCACGCGCGCGTGCCGTCCGATTCGTTTCGATGTGTTTCAGTCGTTGCGATCGCGTGCGACGCGCTTCGACAATATCGGGCTCCACCATTCGGGCACGAGGACAACGTATGAAACACATCCGCGCGGCGCGCAGACATCTCGCCTTCGCCGGCATCGCCTTCGGCATGCTGCTGAGCGGCGCCGCCCATGCGCAGCTCGATCTGCAGTCGATCGGTTCGTCGCTGCTCGGCGGCGGGCAGCAGGCGGCGCCCGCGCAGGGCGGCGTCGCGCAGCTGCTGCAGGCTTACGTCGGCGCGAACCGGCAGGTGCTCGCCGGCCAGTCGTCGCTCGCGTCGGCGATGGGGCTCAGCGGTGCGGCGGGCCAGGCGCAGCAGGCGGCGGCCGTGCTCGGCAACGGCGATGCGCTGACGCCGGCCGCGCTGTCGCAGATGGGCGGCGCGCAGCAGTCGGTGTCGCAGGCGCTCGATCAGGCATTCGCGAGCGGCGGCGCGACACAGGGCGCGGTCGACAAGCAGGCGTTCAGCAACGGCCTCGCCTCGCTCGGGCAAGGGCTCACGCAGTACTCGCAGCTGCAGCCCGCGCTCGGCGGCCTCGGCTCGACGAATCCGGCGTCGCTGCTGCAGGCCGGGCTCAATCCGCAGAACCTGCAGGCCGCGTCGTATATCGCGCAGAGCGCGCCCGGTCAGCTGCAGTCGCTCGCGACGACGCTGAGCCAGGCCGTGCAGTTCGCGACGAGCCAGGGCATTTCGGTGCCGTCGGTCGCGTCCTCGGCGCTGAAGCTGCTGCCGTAGCGCGAGGCGCGGCCCGCCGCCCGATCGCGGCGTGCGTCGCCGAACGGTCGTTTCGCGCACCACGGGGATTTCGCACGATGCTATCGTGGCGCATTCCCCTCCTTGGTGCAGTCCCATGACCGATTCGTTCGACCTCGCGCGCTACTTTGCGCGTATCGGCTACGACGGCCCCGCCGAGCCGACGCTCGACGTGCTGCGTACGCTGCATCTGCGGCATCCGCGTGCGATTCCGTTCGAGAACCTCGATCCGCTGACCGGCACGCGCGTCGCGCTCGACCTGCCGGCCGTCGTCGACAAGCTCGTCGAGCGCGGTCGCGGCGGCTACTGCTTCGAACTCAACAAGCTGTTCTACACGGCGCTCACGACGATCGGCTTTCGCGTGACGCCGCTGATCGCGCGCGTGCGCTGGATGCGGCCGCCCGAGGTCGCGACGGCGAAGACGCATATGCTGCTGCGCGTCGATCTTGACGGCACGGTGTGGTTCGCGGACGTCGGGTTCGGCACCGCGACGCTGACCGCGCCGATGCGGTTCGCGCCCGGCGAGCGGCAAACGACGCCGCACGGCGCGTTCCGGATCGACGCGCACGGCGACGACGAATTCGACATGCAGTGCGAGACGCGCGACGGCTGGCAGACGATGTACCGCTTCGCGCTGAAGCCGGCCGAGTGGGTCGATTACGATGCCGCGAACTGGTTCACGTCGACCTATCCCGAGTCGCTGTTCGTGAACGACCTGATCGCCTGCCGCGTGCTGCCCGAGGGGCAGGCGACGCTGTTCAACACGGTGCTGAGCGTACGCGACGCGACGGGCGCAGCGCAGACCGTCACGTTCGACGATCGGGCCGCGTGGGCCGCGTGCCTGCGCGACACGATCGGCATCGATACCACCGGCTTCGATCTTGACGCGCTGTTCGTGCGCGCGGCGGCCCGCGTGCGTGACGCATGAACGACGGCGCCGTCCTGCACGCGGCGCGAGGCGACGGTGCGCGCCGCGTTTCGCGCGAGCTGCATGCCACGCGGACACCCGCCACGGGCATTTGACTTTTCCTAGTTTGCTAGCATACTAGCACCATGACCGACGAAGAAGTGAAGCAGTTCAACGTGTATCTGCCGCTGAGTCTGATCCGGCAGGTCAAGCATCGCGCAATCGAAACGGAACAGTCGCTGTCGGCGCTGGTAGCCGACGCATTGCGCGCGTATCTCGCCGCGCCGCCGCCGGCGGACGCGTCCACCACGGAGGAATGACATGTCGTCCGAGCGAATCGAAGCCGTTTTCCTGACCACGCACAACTGGGGCAAATCGGCGAAGTTCTTCCAGGCGCTGGGCTTTACGCTGGAATTCGAAACCGATCACCAGTCGGGCCAGCTTCGCAACGGCGACGGCCCGTATCTGTTCATCGCCGAAGTGCCGCCCGGCGAAAAGACGGACATGCAGGTCGTGCTGAAGGTGCCCGACGAGGCGGCCGTGCGGCCGCAGCCGATCGTCGACGTCGTCACGCCGTTCGAGGACACGCACTGGGGCACGCGCGAGATGACGGTGCGCGATCCGGACGGTCGCGTATGGCGACTGCAGGCGCCGGGGCGGCCCGGCCAGTCGAACGCGTGAGGGCGCGGCGATGAACGACACCGTCGACCAGGGCCCCGACAGCACCGCCGCGCGCGTCGCGCTCTGGCGCGCGCTGCATGTCGAATGCGATGCGCCGCCGCACGTGCTCGCCGACGAAGTGGGGCTGCAGCTGCTCGCGCCGGGGCCGGACTGGCAGCAGCGCGGCGACATGGATCCGCAATTCACGCGGCCGTTTCGCGCATCGATCGTCGCGCGTGCGCGTTTCATCGAGGATCTCGTCGTCGAGCAGGCCGCGCATGGCGCGAGTCAGTACGTGATTCTCGGCGCGGGGCTCGACAGCTTCGTGCAGCGCCGCCCCGACATGGCGGCGCGCGTGACCGTCTATGAAGTCGACCGGCCGGGCCCGCAGGCATGGAAGCGCCGCCGGCTGAACGAACTCGGCTTCGGCGTGCCGGATTGGCTGCGCTTCGTGCCCGTCGATTTCGAGGCAGGCCGCTCGTGGCGCGACGCGCTCGTCGATGCGGGCTTCGATCCGGGCAAGCCGGCCGTCGTCGTGTCGACCGGCGTCAGCATGTATCTGACGCGCGAAGCAAATGCGGCGACGCTGCGGGAAGTCGCGACGCTCGCGCGCGGCACCACGTTCGCGATGACGTTCCTGATGCCGCTGCAGCACGCCGATCCCGACGTGCGACCCGGTCTCGAGATGGCGGACAAGGGCGCGCGCGCGAGCGGCACGCCGTTCATCAGTTTCTTCATGCCGGCCGACATCCGCGCGCTCGCACTCGAGGCGGGCTTCTCGACGGCCGGGCACGTATCGGCCGCCGATCTGACTCGGCGCTATTTCGCCGGGCGTGCGGACGGCCTGCGGCCGCCGAACAACGCGGAAGAGTTGCTGGTCGCGACCGTATAAACGCTACGCGCGCTCGAGCACGGCCATCTCGCGCACGACGACGAGCAGCACCGCGAGGCTCGCGCCGCCCGATGCGCGCAGTTCCGCGAGCAACTGGCCGTAACGTTCGAGCGCGGCTTCGCGGCGCACGCGCCACGCAGCGACGATCGTTTCCGGCGACGTCGACTCCGGCGATTCCGCCAGCGCGCTCGTCGCGAGCGTGCGCTTGAGCCGCGCGACTTCCGCGAGCGCTGCCGCGCGCGCCATCATGTCCCAGTGCGTCGGCGTCGGCAGCGACGCCGCACGCTCGCCGATCCATCCGTAGTTGAGCAGCGTGCCGAGCGCGAAGTACACGCCCGCGACGAGTTCGAGTTCGCGATTCGAGGTGGCCGCGACGTCCGCGATGTCGAGCAGCGCGGCCGAGATGTCGCCGCTCGCGACACGCGCGGCGAGCGCCGCATCGACGCCGGCGTCGGTCAGCACGCGCCGGCGCGCGGACAGCGCGTCGAGGTCGTCCGCCGGCAGCAGCGCGGGGAGTTGCGGCGCGAGCCGCTCGACCGCGTCGCGACACCGCGCGAGCAGTGCGGCGATGCCGTCGCCGGCCCCCGCACCCGTATGCAGATGCCGCAGGAACCACAGCGCCGCGCGTTCGAGCAGCCGTGCGACGTCGACGAACATCCGCGCCTGCACGTCGTCGGCGACGCGGTTGTCGAGTGCGTCGATGTCGCGCCACACCGCATCGAGATCGAACACGTCGCGCGCGACGATGCAGGCGCGCACGATGTCGCCCGGCTTCGCGTCGGTTTCCTCCATCAGCCGATGGACGAACGTGCAGCCGACGCGGTTCACGAGCGCATTGGTCAGATGCGTCGCGAGAATTTCGCGGCGCAGCGGATGGCGACGCATCGGCTCGCTGAAACGCTGCTGCAGCGGTTGCGGGAAGTAGTCGACGAGCATCGCGGCCACGAGCGGGTCTTCGGGCAAGTCCGATTCGAGTAGCGCGTCGTAGAGCCACATCTTGCTGTACGCGAGCAGCACCGCGCGCTCCGGCGAGGTGAGACCGAGCTTCGCGGCCTGCCGTTCCGCAATCTCGTCGTCGGTCGGCAGGAATTCGATCACGCGGTTCAGGCGCCCCGCGCGTTCGAGCCAGCGCATCAGCCGCGCTTCCGCATCGAGCAGCTCGACGCCGTAGCGGCCGGCGATCGACAGCGCCTGCGTCTGATAGTAGTTGTCGCGCAGCACGAGCAGCGCGACTTCGTCGGTCATCTCGGCGAGCAGCGCGTTGCGTTGCTTCTCCGTCATCTCGCCGTCCGCGACGACGAGGCCGAGCAGGATCTTGATGTTGACTTCGTGATCCGAACAGTCGACGCCGGCCGAGTTGTCGATCGCGTCGGTGTTGATCCGCCCGCCGCGCTGCGCGAACTCGATGCGGCCGAACTGCGTGAAGCCGAGATTGCCGCCTTCGCCGACCACCTTGCAGCGCAGGTCCGCGCCGTTGACGCGCACCGCGTCGTTCGCGCGGTCGCCGACCTGCTGATGCGTTTCGTGCGTCGCCTTCACGTAGGTGCCGATGCCGCCGTTGTACAGCAGGTCGACCGGCGCCTGGAGGATCGCGCGGATCAGCTCGGTCGGCGGCAGCGCGTGCGCGTCGATGCCGAGTGCGGCCTGCACGGCCGGCGACAGCGGGATCGTCTTCGCGGTGCGCGGATAGACGCCACCGCCCGCGGAGATCGCGGCCGGATCGTAATCGGCCCAGCTCGAGCGTTCGAGCGCGAACAGCCGCTTGCGCTCGGCGAAGCTCGTCGCCGGGTCGGGCGTCGGATCGAGGAACACGTGCCGGTGATCGAACGCGGCGATCAGCCGGATATGCGGCGACAGCAGCATCCCGTTGCCGAACACGTCGCCGGACATGTCGCCGATGCCGACCACCGTGAAATCGGTGGTCTGCGTGTCGACGCCCATCTCGCGGAAGTGCCGCTTCACCGATTCCCACGCGCCGCGCGCGGTGATCGCCATCTTCTTGTGGTCGTAGCCGACCGAGCCGCCCGACGCGAACGCGTCGTCGAGCCAGAACCCGTACTCGTGCGAGATCGCGTTCGCGTAGTCGGAGAAGGTGGCCGTGCCCTTGTCGGCCGCGACGACGAGATACGGATCGTCGGGGTCGTGGCGCACGACGTCGCGCGGCGGCACGATCGCGTTGCCGACGCGGTTGTCGGTCAGATCGAGCAGCCCGCGCAGAAACGTCTGGTAGCACGCGACGCCTTCGCGCATCCACGCTTCGCGATCGCTCGGCGGCGGCGGGTTCTTCACGACGAAGCCGCCTTTCGAGCCGACCGGCACGATCACGACGTTCTTCACCATTTGCGCCTTCATGAGCCCGAGCACCTCGGTGCGGAAATCCTCGCGCCGGTCGGACCAGCGCAGCCCGCCGCGCGCGACGCGGCCGCCGCGCAGGTGCACGCCTTCGACGCGCGGCGAATACACCCAGATCTCGAACATCGGCTTCGGTTCGGGCAGCCCCGGCACGCGCGCCGGCGCGAACTTGAACGACAGGTACGGCTTCGGCTCGCCGTTCGCGTCGTGCACGAAGTAGTTCGTGCGCTCGGTCGCGTTGATCACGCCGAGGAACTGGCGCAGGATGCGGTCCTCGTCGAGGTTCGGCACCTGATCGAGCGCGGTCTCGATCGCTTTCAGCAGCCGTTCGGCCTGCACGTCGCGCGTGTCGCCGATGCGCGGATCGAAGCGCAGCACGAACAGCTCGACGAGCTGCCGCGCGATGGCCGGATTGCCGGTCAGCGCGCGTTCGATATAGGCGTCGCTGAACGTCGAGCCGACCTGTCGCAGGTACTTCGCGTACGCGCGCAGGATCGTGACCTCGCGCGCGCTCAGATGCGCGCGCAGCACGAGCCGGTTGAAATCGTCGTTCTCGATCCGGCCGCTCCAGATCCGGTCGAACGCATCCTCGAACAGGCCTTTCACGCGTTCGATGTCGAACTCCGTATCGTCGGCGAGCTCGAGCCCGAAGTCGTGCACCCATGCCGGCGCCGCATCCTGCGTCTGGATGCGGTAAGGACGCTCCTCGTCGACGCGCACGCCGAGATGCTCGAGCATCGGCAGGCTGCGCGACAGCGCGATCGGCTCGCCCGCGCGATAGACCTTGAAGCGGAACGCGCGCGGCCCGGCCTCGATCGGCCGGTACAGGTTCATCGCGAGCTGGCCCGATGTTTTCACGCGCTCGATCAGCTCGATGTCGCGCACCGCGGTGCGCGCCGGATAGTCGTCGCGGTAGCCGGCCGGGAACGAGTCGGCGTAGCGCTGCAGCAGACGGTTGCCTTGCTCCTCGCCGAACGCGTCGAGCAGCGCGTCCGCGAGATCGTCCTGCCAGCGCCGCGTGACCTGCACGAGCCGCGTTTCGAGCTCGCGCGTGTCGACGTCGGGCATCGTGCCGGGCTCCGCATGCACGACGAAGTGAATGCGTGCGATGGCCGATTCCGACAGCAGCGGCGTGAACTCGACGTTCACGCCGTTGTACGCATCGACGAGCAGCTTCGCGATGCGCCGCCGCAGGTCGGTGTTGTATTTGTCGCGCGGCACGAACACGAGACACGACACGAACCGGTCGAAGCGGTCGCGCCGCACGAACAACCGCGTGCGCTGGTGCTCCTGCAGCCGCAGGATGCCGAGCGCAATGTCGTAGAGCTGATCCTCGTCGGCCTGGAACAGCTCGTCGCGCGGATAGGTTTCGAGCACCGTCACGAGCGACTTGCCGAGATGCCCCTTCGGCAGAAAGCCCGCGCGCCGCACGATGTTCGCGCACTTGCGGCGCACGATCGGAATCTCCGCGCTCGACACCATGTAAGCGGTCGACGTGTAGAGCCCGAGGAAGCGGCGCTCGCCGCTCACCTTGCCGTCGGCGCCCACGAGCTTCACGCCGACGTAGTCGAGATAGCCGGGCCGATGCACGGTGGCGCGCGAATTCGCCTTCGTCAGAAAGATCGGCGATGCGCCGGAGATGATGGCCGCGGCGGCCGGCGGCAGCGGCGTCACGTCGGGCGCGCCCGGCGAGCGCAGCGATTCCCGCAGGATGCCGAAGCCCGAGCCTTCGATGCCGCGCAGCGCGAAGCCGGGGCCCTCGGACACGAGCGCGTAGTCGCGCTGCCCGAGGAACGTGAAGTGATCGGCGAGCATCCATTCGAGGAACGCGCGCGCTTCGATGTCCTCGGCCGTCGCTTCGCGCGTCTTCATGTCCTTGATCGTCGCGCGCGCGATTTCGACGATTTTCGGCCAGTCCTCGACCGATGCGCGTACGTCGCCGAGCACGCGCCCGATGTCGTCGCGCAATGTGTCGAGCAACGCGGCGTCGCCGCAGCGATCGACTTCGAAGTGGATGAACGAGGCGAGTTGCGAACGGCCGTCGTCGGGCGTTGCGCCGCCGGCGTCGACGCGCTCGATCGTGCCGTTGCCGCCGCGCCAGATGCGGAATACCGGGTGCAGCGCGGAATGCAGCGCGAGGCCGAGGCGGTTGACGGCCATCGTCACCGAGTCGACGAGGAACGGCATGTCGTCGTTGACGATCTCGATCACCGTGTGATCGGAATGCCAGCCGTGCTGTTCGAGGATCGGGTTGTAGACGCGCAGCCGCTCGCTGCCCGGGACGAATTTCTGCGCGGTCTGCCAGTGCGCCATCGCGGCGCCGTAGAGATCGGCGATGCTGCGGTTTTGCAGATCGTCCGCGTCGACGAAATCGTAGTAGTGACGCAGGAATGGCTCGACGATGCGGAACGTCGTTTCCGGCAGCCGCGCGCGCGCGAATTCGACGACGTCGGAGAGCAGGTGGGCGACGACTTCCTCGTTCTTCGCTTCCATGGCGATCTCCTCGTCGGGTGGAGCCATCGGTTGCTGCTGCGTCTGCCCGGCATTATGCGCCGATTGCGTGACAACGCGATGTGCGGGTGCACAACGGGTGCGGCGTGCGCTGTGTGCGGTGGGCGTGGCGGTCGCGGCGGCGGGGCAGGGCCGGGTTCTTGCGAGTCTCGGCTTCGCCCACCATCACTCGGCCAGCGACCGTCAAGTCAGTTCGGGCGGCTTGAGGTCGGGATGCCGCGCGTAGAGCGGATTCATGAAGTCGGTCAGCATCGTGCTCATTACTTGCGAGACGAATTCGCGATAGGCGACGAACTCCGATTCCGGACATGATGCCTGAACCGTCAGCAGGGATCGATCCAGGTCGGCTCCCATTTGCAGGATCATGTCGTTCAGAGCGCTTGCGACTTGCTTGTCGGAGATCATTTACGCGTCCTGTTTAGCATCCCGCCAACGCATTGCAGCGGTTGACGCCGTGCCGGAATCCGAATCGGCGGCTACCGGTAGAGGCAGCCGGCCGGCTTCAGCCAATTCGGCTTGCCGATGACATTGCCGAGAAGGAAAACGGGTATCGGCCTAGCGTGTGCCCAAGACACCGAACACACGCTGATTTCGGAACGCTGCTCAGCGCGGCTCGCTCCACAGCTTGCCGCCGGTCGCCCAGTTTTCCTTCTTCACATCGGTCAGGATGATATCGACGGAGCCAGGTTCGCAGCCGAGCGTTTCGCACGTCACGCGCGTGATCGCTTCGACGAACTGGCGCTTCTGCTCGACGGTGCGGCCCTCGAACAACTGGATATTGAAAGTCGGCATGGAAAAACCTCCGGTTGGGTTTGAAAAAATCGATTCCGCGGGATGCCGCCGCCGCCGCGCTCAATCGCGATACGACCGATCGATCCGGTCGAGCCGCCGCAGCAACGCCGGCCATTCCAGTTCGCCTTCGATCGCGCCGCCGTCGCGCAATTGCTCGGCGGTGCGGTCCGCGACGGCCGGCTCCGGCAGCACGAGCGGCCCGCCGCCTGCCTGTGCGCGCAGCTGGATGTCGCAGGCCTTGATCAGCGTATCCATCAGGACATACGCCTCGGCGACCGTGCGGCCGACCGTCAGTGTGCCGTGGTTGCGCAGCAGCATCGCGGATTTCGCGCCGAGACTCGCGGTCAGCCGCGCGCCCTCGGCCGGAGAGAACGCAAGTGCTTCGTAGTCGTGGTAGGCGAGATCGCCGTGGAACCGCAGTGCATGCTGCGACGCGGGCAGCAGCCCGTCGCGCTGGATCGACACCGCAATGCCGGCGGTATTGTGCAGATGCATCACGCAGACCGCGTCGGGGCGTGCCGCATGCACGGCCGCATGCAGGGCGAAGCCCGTCACGTTGACCGCGTGCTCGCCGTCGCCGATCCGGTTGCCGGCGAGGTCGATCTTCACGAGATTCGATGCGCAGACTTCGTCGAACGCCAGACCGAACGGGTTGATCAGGAAATGACCGGGCTCGCCCGGCACGGTCGCGGACAGATGCGTGTAGATCAGGTCGTCCCAGTCGTTCAGCGCGACGAGCCGGTACGCGGCTGCGAGGTCCACGCGCAGGCGGCGTTCGGCGTCCGAGATCGGGCCGCCGGGCTTCACGGCATCAGGACGGTGTGCGAATGACGACATCGGCTTCTCCGAGGGTAAAGCGCCGCGCGACGGCGACCGTGATCCACGACGCGAGCGCGAACGGCGCGGTGAGCGCGGCGAGGCCGGCGCGCATCGCGAGCCACTGGATCAGCGCGGCCAGCGTGGCGGCCGCGAGCGCCGCGCGCAAGCCGCGCCGCAATAGCGCGAGGGCGGCGAGCGCGCCGTTGAAGCCGAGCAGGCCGTTCGTCAGCGATGCCGCGTCGGCGCCAAGCGCGGTCAGCAGCACGGTCGACACGACCGCGCCCGCCAGTGCGAATGCAGCCGCGCGGCGCGACTCGGCCGCGATGCCCGCGACGATCAGCGCGCCGGCCCACGCGCCCTGCGCGAACGTGGTCTGCGCGACGCCGGCGAGCAGCGCGGGGCCGATGGCCGACCAGGTCGGCGCCGCGCCGCCGATCGCGCCATCCGCATGCTGCGTCGCAATAAAAAACGGCAGCCAGAGCGCGGACACCGCGAGGCACGGGCTCGAATACGGACACTGCCGCCATTTCGCGAGCGGCCCGCGCATCGCGCGATGCACGAGTGCCGCGCCGATGGCGGGCAACGGCGACAGCGCGACGCCGAGCAGCGGATCGGGCGCGAACACGGCGGCGACCAGCGCGGCGAGCGCGCCGTTGAAACCGTGCAACCCTTGTTCGAGATCGTCGCGACGCGCGCCCGTCAGCACCGCCGTCAGATTGGCGGCGGCCGCGCCGAGCAGCGCCGCGCACGCGAGCCGCGGGTCGGTCAGCGCCAGCGCCGCGAGCAGCAGCGCGCCCGTGAGCGCGTTCGCCTGCAACACGATCTGGCCGATGCTGCGCAGCAGGATGCGCAGATCGATCGACGGCGTGGCAGAGTGTGCGGTGAACATGATGGCGGCGGAGCAGGACGAGCCGCGAGCATAGGACACAATCCCGTGCACCGGAATAGGGAATTCTGGATAGTCGGAATTTGTGCGCGATGCCCCACCGTGGGGCGTGCGAGGAGGCGGAATGACGAAAGCGGTGCGCTGGGCGTCGCTCGAAGGCGACGGCATCGAACATCTGACGTTCGAGCGGAGCGACGACGGTATCGTCGTCGAAAGCGCGGTGGTCGGCCAGCGGTACGGCCGGGCCTACGGGCTCGCGTATCGGCTGGTCTGCGATCCGCGATGGCGCGTGACCTGCGCGGTGCTCAAGGTGATGGGCGGCGGTACGCTCGAGCTGCACGGCGACGGCGCCGGCCACTGGCGCGACGGAGCGGGCGAGGCGCTGCCCGCGCTGGACGGCTGCATCGACATCGATATCGCGGCGACGCCGTTTACGAATGCGTTGCCGATCGGCCGCCTCGCGCTCGCGCGCGGCGAGCGGCAGCCGATCGATGTCGTCTACGTGTCGGTGCCCGACCTGACCGCGACGCGCGTCGAGCAGGCGTACACCTGCATCGAGCCGGGCCGGCGTTACCGCTATGAAGGCATCTTCCGCAACTTCAAGGCCGAGATGGACGTCGACGACGACGGCCTCGTGATCGACTACGAGACGCTGTTCAGGCGTCTGCCGACGCCCGGCTGAGCGGCGGCCGCGGGCGACGGCGCGGTCTTGCCTTCGTGTGCGGACACGAAGCGGTCGATCCGCGACGCGATCAGGTCGGGATCGCGCAGCACGATCCAGTGGGCCCCGTCGATTTCCTCGCGCACATGCTCGCCAAGCCAGCGATCGAGATCGACCGTCATCTCGGGCGTCACGTAGCGGTCGCGCACCGGCACGAGAATCTGCACCGGCGCCTGCGCATACCGCTCGCGCGGCTTGCTAGCGCGCGCGATGAAGTTCGCGCGGTACAACTGCAACCCGTTCAGCGCATTCTTCAATTGCGACGGATCGCGTTCGACGCGCACGCGTTCGGTCAGCTGCAGCCAACGCGGCCACAGCGCGGCGCCGCCGAGTCGCCAGACCAGCGACGGCACGATCGGCAGATGAAAGAACGCGATGTACCACGATTTCAGGCTCTGCTTGAGCCGCATCCTCGCGCGGAACACGTGATCGAGGCACGGGCCCGAGATCGACGTATACGACGCGATCCGCCCGCGAAACGCAGGGTCGGTCACAGCCTCCCAGCACTGGATCGACCCCCAGTCGTGGCCGACCAGATGAAACGGACGGTCGCCGCAGGTCGCATCGGCAACCGCCTTCAGGTCGTCCGCGAGCCGCGCGAGCGCGTAGTCGGCGCGGTGTCGCGGCGCATCGGACGCCCCCGCGCCGCGCACGTCGTACGCGATCACGCGATAGCGCCCGGCAAGCCGTGCGCGAATCGGCGCCCACACGGCGGCCGAATCGGGATAGCCGTGCACGAGAATCAGCGGCGGCGCGCGACGCGGGCCGCTGACGTAGACGGCGAGTTTCACGTCGCCGGAGCGGACGGTCAGCATGTCGCGATCGCGCGCCATCGCATCATGCCTGCGCGACGGGATGCAGCGGCACGCGACGCGGCGCGGCCTGCGCCGCATAGCGCGCGTTGGTCGCGTCGATGTTCGCGAGCAGCGTGTCGAGTCCCTGCAGATACTGGTGGTTGTCGTGATCCCACGGATGGAAGCCCGGCCGGAAATAGTCGAGCCACTCGCGCGCGATGCTCGGAAACACGCCGTGCTTCGGCCCGTACAGATACTTGACGAGACGCCACATGCCGCCGAACCTGCCGTGACGGCGACGATGCGCGAGCATCAGCCGCACATGGAAGTCGAACACGATGGTCCAGAAAATCACGGTCGTGATCAGCATCGTGCCGGTGCGCAGCAGATAGCGGCCGATGCCGGGCTTCATCACCGCGTTCCACACGTCGTACGAGACGGCCTTGTGCTCGGTCTCTTCCATCGCGTGCCACATCCACATCTGCTGATAGCCTTCGACGGAGCCGTCGATCCGATGCTCGTGGCCGGACAGCAGCTGGTTCGCGAGAATGGCCGTGTAGTGCTCGAGCGCGATCGTGATCGCGAGCTGCATCGAATGCGGCAGCACCTTCTTGAACCAGCCGAGGATCGTCCACAGGCGCTTGTCGAGCTTGTGCGCCGGCAGACCGGATGCCTGCAGCAGATCGTTGTACTCGATGTGCTCGCGCGTATGCATCGCTTCCTGTCCGATGAAGCCCAGCACTTGCTTCTTCAGCTCCGGATCGTCGATGCGGTCGCGATAGTTGCGCACCGAATCCATGAAGAAGCGCTCGCCGGCCGGAAACAGCAGCGACAGCGCGTTCATGAAATGCGTGACGGGCACGCCCTGCACGTGCCAGTCGCGCGCGCGCTCGGGCGGCAGCGCGAAGCGGACGTCGCGCCGCACCGGCATCATTTGCGGAGTGCTCATGACTGTTTTCCTCCTTGATTGCCTGCGTTGTTGTAGGTGGCGTGGAGCGGGGCGCTTGCCGGCGTGCCGAAGCGTGCCGCGCGGCGGCGCGCCTTCGCGGCCTCCTGACGCGACTTGAGCACGACGAGCGCCTGATAGGCGGCCGGCAGGATCCGCGCCATCCAGTCGGCGGCCTTCGCGTCGCGGCCGATCAGCACGCGGCGCTTGTTCTTGCGCACGCCGGCGAGGATCGTGCGCGCGGCATCGTCGGCGCTCGTGATGAAGAACTTCTCGAAGTCGTCCTTGCCCTGCTGTTCGCTTTCGATCATGAAGCCGACCATGTTCTTCGCGATCCGACTCGACTGCGCGATGTTGGTGCGGATGCCGCCCGGATGCACGCAAGTCGCCGACACGCCGCACTTCATCATGTCGAGTTCCTGCCGCAGCGATTCGGTGAAGCCGCGCACCGCGAACTTGGTCGCGTTGTACGCGCTCATGCCGGGCTGCGCGAAGATGCCGAAGATGCTCGACGTGTTGATCACGTGGCCCTCGCCGGCGGCCTTCAGATGCGGCAGGAACGCCTTCGTGCCGTGCACGATGCCCCAGAAGTTGATGTTCACGATCCATTCGAGATCGGCGTAGTCCATCCCCTCGATCGTGCTCGACAGCGCGACGCCCGCGTTGTTGAAGATCAGGTTGACCTTGCCGTGCTCGCGCGCCGTATCGTCGGCCCACGCGAACATCGCGTCGCGATCGGCGACGTCGAGCACGCGCGAGCTCACGCGTACGTTCGGCGCGATCGCGCGGACGATCCGTTCGGTTTCGGCGAGGCCGACGCCGTTCTTGTCCGCGAGCGCGACGTGGCAGCCGGCCTGCGCAAGCTGCACCGCGAGCGAGCGGCCCATTCCGGAGCCGGCGCCCGTGATGGCCGCGACCTTGTTGGCGAAATCTTTCATGTCCTTGCTCCTTGTCCGGGTCAGGCTGCTTCGGCCGAAGCGGAAGCGCGAGGGGCGGGCGCCGCGGCCGCGTGCGCGGCATCGTTCGGCGCGCGATACGCGTGGTAATCGGCGATCGAGAAGTGCGCGGTCGCCTGGCGGAAGCGCCAGGTGAAGCCCGGCCACAGCGTCGTGTTCTTGCCGGTGCGCGGATCGAGGTACCAGCTCTTGCAGCCGCCCGTCGACCAGATCGCCTTCTTCAGCTTGCGCTGCAGCTCGCTGTTGAACTGCGCCTCGACGGTCGGGCGCACCTCGATCGCATCGGCGCGCTCGCGGTGCATGGCCTGCAGCGCGCCGAGGATGTATTCGATCTGCGACTCGATCATGAACACCATCGAGTTGTGACCGAGCCCGGTGTTCGGGCCGACGATCATGAAGAAGTTCGGATAGCCGGGCAGCGTCGTGCCGAGATACGCGTGCGCGCCGTCGCGCCATGCATCGACGATGTCGAGGCCGCCGCGGCCGACGATCGCGCCGCGCGGGAACGGATCGGCGACCTGGAAGCCGGTGCCGTAGATCAGGCAGTCCACCTCATGACGCGTGCCGTCGGTCGTCACGACCGCGTCCGCTTCGATGCGCGCGATGCCGGTCGTCACGACGCTGACATTGCTGCGCGACAGCGCCGGGTAATAGTCGTTCGAGATCAGCACGCGCTTGCAGCCGAGCGTGTAGTCGGGCGTGACCGCGCGGCGCAGCGCCGGGTCCGGCACCTGCTTGCGGATATGGCGCAGCGCGAGCTTCTGCACGTTCTTCATCAGCCCAGGATGGATCGCGAAGCCGAGCACGCGCGATTCGAGCATCCAGTAGAGTCCGCTGCGCACGAGCTTCTGCGTGAACGGCAGCGTGCGGAACAGCCATTGTTCGAACCGCGTGAGGCTGCGGTCGGGCTTCGGCATGATCCACGGCGGCGTGCGCTGGAACAGCGCGAGCGACTTCACGCGCGGCGCGATCTGCGGCACGAACTGGATCGCGCTCGCGCCGGTGCCGATCACCGCGACGCGCTTGCCTTCGAGCGGATACGCGTGATCCCACTGCTGCGAGTGGAACGCGCGGCCGCGGAAATCCTCGACGCCCGGAATCGCCGGCAGCGCGGGGCGCGACAGGCCGCCCATGCCGGACACCAGCACGCGCGCCGACAGCCGCTTGCCGTTCGAGAACGTCAGACGCCAGCGCTGCGCGCGCTCGTCGTATTCGGCGCGCTGCAGTTCGTGGTTCATCCGCAGATGCGGGCCGATCCCGAAGCGCTGCACGCAGTCTTCGAGATACGCGCGGATCTCGGGCTGCGGCGCGAACATGCGCGTCCAGCGCGGATTCGGCGCGAACGAGAACGAGTAGACGTGCGATTGCACGTCGCAGGCGCACCCGGGATAGTGGTTGTCGCGCCACGTGCCGCCGACCGAGGCCGCCTTCTCGAGCACGACGAAATCCGTGACGCCCGTCTGCCGCAGGCGAATGGCCATCCCGAGCCCGGCGAAGCCGGTGCCGATGATGGCGATGTCGATGGTTTCGTCCGGGCCGTCATGGCCGGGCGGGCCGAAAGGCAACGTGCGAGCATTCATCCGGGTGTCTCCGATTGGGCTCATTTTTTAATGTTACATTGGTTGATGTAACGATAGTGGGTGAGCCGGGAAATCGCAAGCCACTAGAAGTGCCGCTCTAAGGGCCGGAAGCCGCGCCCGGCAAGGCGCTGCGCGGTTTGGAACGGACGGCTTTCCGCACTGCGGAAAGCGCGCGGACGCCCGGCGTAGGCCGGTAAACGGCCGCGGTTTCGCGGGAGAACGGGCGGGATGGCTGTTTGAAACGGAATCAGGGACGGACCGTTCGGGCGGTCGCCTCATGGAAAACCCCGGTCACGATGACGACTTGCGCGAGCGCATAGAGCGCCCAGATCGCGGGGCCGATGCCGGGAAAACTGCCGAGAAAGCGCTCGACGCCGATCAGCGTATCCGAGCCGACGAAGATCAGGCTGCCGATCGCGACGAGTGGCGCATGCGTATCGGCGGCAAGCGCGAAGCTCGCCATCGCGCCGAGCACGAGCATATAGACGACGACCGGCACCGCGAGCTCGCCGAGATGCGGGAAGAACGCGGCATAGAACGCGGGCGCCGCGATCCAGAGCACGACGAGCGCCGCCACGCGCCCGCCGTGCGGCCGGGCACGCCAGCGCAAGAAGATCGCGCAGTAGCACAGATGGGTCAGCAGGAACGCGCCGAGGCCGCCCATGAACGTGAACGGCGAGTCGGGCAGCGCGAGCAGCACGTCGCCGAGCACGGCGGCCGCGAGCGCCGCGACGAGCCACGCGCGGTCGCGCGGTGCGCGCAGCGTGCTGCCGGCGGCCAGCAGCAGGATGCCCATCGCGGCTTTTGCGGCGAACTGTCCGCGATACGGCGCAGCGGCGAGCGACACGCCGTACAGCAGCGCGGCGGCGACGGCCAGCGGGCATAGTCGGCGATAGGTGGCGGGAAGCGTGGCGAGCAAGCGCGGTCTCCGGATCGTCGTTGTCGACGCGTGGCGGCAGCCGGTAGCGCCGACGCGTGGATCGACGGCCATTATCCGCAACAACGGCCGGGCCGAAACCGGCGAATCGTTCTAGTGCGCCGGTTTCCGCCGCCGGGCGCTCGCGAGCGCGTCGTGCCGCCCGTCGGCACGCGTCAGGTCTACTTCGCGGCGAGCGCGGCCGCGACGCGGCGGTCGATCCACGCATTGTCGGCGACGTTCAGCTTCTGCGGAATCAGCTTCGCCGCGAGAAACGCATCGGCGACACGCTGCTGAACCGCGACGATCTTCTCGTCGACCGGCACCGCGCCGAACGGCACGCGCTTGATCCAGGTTTCGACGAGCGGCGCCGGCATGCCGACAGTCGGCGCGATCAGCGCGGCCGTCTCGGCCGGATGACTGTTCACCCATGCACCGGTCTCACGCGCCTGCGCGAGAATCGCGGCAACCACGTCGGGATGCTGCTGCGCGAAATCGCGCGTCGCTTCGTAGAAGTTGTTGGTCGGCGTGAGGCCCGTGTAGTCGGACAGCGTGCGGATCTTCAGCGCGTTTTGCGCGGCCGCGTAATACGGGTCCCAGACGGCCCACGCGTCGACGTGCCCGCTTTCGAAGGCGGCACGCGCATCGGCGGGCGGCAGGTAGACCGGGCGGATCTCGTCGTAGCGCACGCCGGCCTTGTTCAGCGCTTCGAGCAGCAGGTAGTTCGCGCTCGAGCCTTTCTGCAGCGCGACGCGCTTGCCGCGCAGCTCGGCCACCGAGCGGATCGGCGAATCGGCCTTCACGAACACGGCCTCGTTGTGCGGCGCCGGCGGTTCCGCGCCGACGTACACGAAGCGCACGCCGGCCGCCTGTGCGAACACGGGCGGCGGCGCGCCCGTATAGCCGAAGTCGATGCCGTTCGCGTTCAGCGCTTCGAGCAGCTGCGGGCCGGCCGGAAACTCGAACCATTGCACGTCGTAGCCGAGCGGCTTCAGCCGGGCTTCGAGCGAATGCTGCGCGTGGATGATCGCGAGCAGCCCGGCCTTCTGATAGCCGATGCGTACGACCTGGCCGGCGCTCGCCGGCGCGCAGACGGACGCGGCCGACAGTGCGACGAGTGCGGTGGCGACGGTGCGGGCGATCCAGCGGGGGAAACGAATCATCGAACGAACTCCATGCGTGACGTCTTCGGAGAGCGGCATGCCGCTCGGGTGGAAGAATCGTCGCATGGGCGTTCGCGCCCGCCAACGAAGCAATGCCGATATGAATATGAAAGCGGCGCGCTTATGCTTTGCCGCCGCTGCCGTGCGCCTCGGGCGCACCGGCCTGCCGCGCGGCTTCGTCGCTGAGCTTGCGATCGAGAATCGTCGCGACGCGGCCGCCGAGGTACGCGCTGGCCGCGTTTTCGAGCGCGCGGTTCATCTCCGCCTCGACGAATACGGCCGCGAGCGGACGCAGACGCCAGATCGCGTCGACGAGCGCCGGCACGTCGGTTGCCGGCGGCAGCGTGCCCGCATCGTAGCGGTCGAGCTGCTTGACGACGAGATCGACGAGCAGCCGCGCGACCGCGTCGAAGTGCGGGCGCGCGAGGCTGATCACGTCGAGCAGTTCGCGCGGCGGAATGCCTTCCTTCGTCATCGCGGCCGCCGCTTCGAGCAGCGCGGGGCTCTTCGCGACGAACGACATGCCGCGCCGCTCGAGCAGCCCCAGTTCGGTCACGCGCGCGAGCTGCGTGGGCGTCTGCGGCCCGAACATCTGCGCGAGCGCGGCGAGCGAATAGGTTTTCGGGCGTTCGTGCGACCAGCGTCCGCCGATCGCGTTTTCGAGGCCGAGGATCGAGCGCAGGTCGTGGCCTTCGTCGATCGCCTTGATCAGATCCTGGATGTTCGACAGCGTATAGCCGCGCGCGAGCAGATGATTGATCAGCTTCAGGCGCGCGACGTGCGTATCGTCGTAGATGCCGACGCGCCCGCGTTTCTCGGGCGGCGCCAGCAGCCCGCGATCCTGGTATGCACGGACGTTGCGCACGGTCGTGTCGGACACGCGCGCGAGTTCGTCCACCGTGTACTCGTTGCGGGTTTCGTCGGCGGCGGTGTCGGACGGAGGAGGAGTCTGTTTCGGCATGCGGCCATTCTAGCGCGACGCGCCTTGCGCGGGCGAGGCGGGCAGCGTGGCCGCGCCCTCGCCGAGCGGGCGCTGCAGCAGCGCGATGTCGATCCAGCGGCCGTGCTTGAAGCCGACCGCCTGCAGCGTGCCGGCCGGCGCGAAGCCGAAGGCGCGATGCAGCGACGTCGAGCCGCCGGTGCCGCCGTCCGCGATCGCCGCGATCATCTGCCGCCACGGGCCCGCCTCGCAGCGCGCGATCAGCGCGGCGAGCAGGGCGCGGCCGATGCCGCGGCCGCGCTGCGCGTCGTCGATGTAGATCGAATCTTCGACGGTGTATCGGTAGGCGTGCCGCGGGCGGTACGGCGTCGCATACGCATAGCCGGCGACGCGGCCGTCGCATTCGGCGACGAGATACGGAAGCCCGTGGCGCAGCACCGCGTCGCGGCGCGCGGCGAGTTCGGCGACGTCGGGCGGGACTTCCTCGAACGACGCGACGCTGTGGCGCACGTGATGCGCGTAGATCGCCTGGATCGCGGCGAGATCGGCGTCGGTCGCGTCGCGGACGGTACAGGCGGGAGCAGCGGACATGGCGAAGTCGGATCGGACGAAACCGCTACTATGCGGGCGCGCGGCCGGCAGGTAAAGCGGGCGGCACCGGCGCCTGCTGCGCGATCGGCGGGCGCGGCGCTGGCCCGGGTGTCGGCGGCCGTGCGAAGCGGCGCCGCCGCATCCGTCAGCCGCGCGTGCGCAGCGGTGCGTCCTCGACGAACCAGGCAAGCACGAACGCGATCGCGATCACCGTCGCCGCGGCCAGATAGACGACATGCAGCGAACCGGCGAACGCATGCAGGTATGCGCTGCGGACCGTCTCGGGCAGCTCCCCGAGCGTGCCGGGACCGAGCGCGGTCGGCAGCTCGGTGCCGGCCGGCAGCGCATCGATCAGCCGCGCGCGCAGGCCGTGCGAGAACAGCGTACCGAACGCGGCGACGCCGATCGAGCCGCCGATCGAGCGGAACAGCGTCGCGCCGGACGTCGCGACGCCCATGTGCCGGAACGCGACGGTGTTCTGCGCGGCGAGCGTGAGCACGGGCATCACCATCCCGAGGCCGATGCCGAGCAGTGCCATGTATGCGTACATCGTGTGCAGCGGCGTGTCGAGCGACAGCGTCGACAGCAGCACCATCGCGACGCCGCCGATCAGCGTGCCGGCGATCGGAAACGCGCGGTACGAGCCGAGCCGCGCGATCAGCCGGCCGCTCGCGACCGACATCGCGAGCATCCCGCCCATCATCGGCAGCAGCTGCATGCCGGCCTGCGACGGCGTCGAGCCTTTCACGACCTGCAGATAGAGCGGAATGAACGTGACCGAGCCGAACAGCGCGACGCCGACGACGAAGCCGATCGCGCAGCACAGCACGAAGGTGCGATGCCGGAACAGCTCGAGCGGCATGATCGGCTCGGCCGCGAGCCGTTCCTCGTACACGAACCCGCCGATCGCGACGAGCCCGAGCACGAGCGTCATCCAGAGCTGCGGCGACGACCACGGCAGCAACGAGCCGCCTTCGCTGGTAAACAGGATCACACAGGTGAGGGCGGTCGCGAGGAATGCGGCGCCCATGTAGTCGATGCGGTGCTTCACGTGCGCCGTATGCGGCCGGAACGCGATGCCGATCACGGCGAGCGCGAGAAAGCCGAGCGGCAGGTTGATCGTGAAGATCCAGCGCCACGACAGATGCTCGACGAGAAAACCGCCGAGCAGCGGCCCGACGATCGTCGCGAGCCCGTAGACGCCGCCGAACATCCCCTGATAGCGTGCGCGGCGATCGGGCGGGACGAGATCGCCGATCGCAGCCATCGTGACGACCATCAGGCCGCCGCCGCCGAGGCCCTGCAGCGCGCGCAGCGCGATCAGCTGCGTCATGTCCTGCGCGATCCCGCAGAGCGCCGATCCCGCGAGGAACAGCGCGATCGCGACCTGCAGCACGATCTTGCGGCCGTACAGATCGCCGAGCTTGCCGTAGAGCGGGAGCACGACGGTCGACGACAGCAGGTACGCGGTCACGACCCACGACAGCCGGTCGAGCCCGCCGAGTTCCCCGACGATCGTCGGCAGCGCGGTCGACACGATCGTTTGATCGAGCGCGGACAACAGCATCACCAGCAGCAGCGCCGCCATGATCGGCGCCGTCGGCGCATCGCGGCGCGCGACGGTGTCGACGGACGGCGAGGGAAGGATATCGGTTTGCATTGAATTATCTGCCATGGCAGGAAGTTGCTCGAAATATAGTCGTCGATAGATGACTGGTCAATTTCTGCTTGCCCTCGAATTGTTGCAGTCGTAACGGTGCGTTGCCGACTTGCCAAATTGATCGAGATCAGGGCGAAACGGGGCCGGACTCAAGTTTTCTGAAGGCGAACCGTAATCCAGAGTGCCGCGTCCGCCGGTCGCGGCGCTTTTCTCGATCCCGTGCCGTCATGAATCTGAACGCCCTGTTTTCCCGTTTCTCGATCCGCACCCGCATCTTTTCCACGCTCGGCCTCGTCGCGGGGCTGCTCGTCGTGTCGGGGCTGATCGGCCTCGCCGGCATGCAAAGCTCGAACCGCGCACTCGACGAGGCGTACACGCGCCAGCTCGCCGCAAAGACCGCGCTGGCGGCCGCCACGCTGAACCTGACGATCGTGCGCACCACGCTCGATCGCGCCGTGCTGCATCCGGAGGCGCCCGACCTGCCCGAGCTCGTCGCGAAGGCCGAGAACTACCTCGCGAAGGCGAATGCCGCATGGGGCGCGTACGCGGCGATGCCGCACGATGCCGACGAAGCGCCGCTCGCGAGCCGGCTCGACGCCGCGCGCCAGGCGCTGATCGGACAGGCGCTGACGCCGCTCGCCGATGCCATCCGCGAAGGCCGGCGAGACGACGCGGACCGGCTGATGATGTCGGTCGCGCCGCCGCTGTCGGTCGCGCTGACGCGCGCGACCGATGCGCTGGACACGTTTCAGGCCGCACGCGGCCGCGCCGTCTACGACGCCGCGCAAACGCGCTACGACTGGCTGCGCGCCGGCGCGATCGCCGGCATCGCGCTCGGCGTTGCCGCGTGTCTCGGCTGCGCGATCGGCCTGCACTTCGCGATCACGCAGCCGGTCAACCGGCTGCTCATGCATTTCCGCCGGCTGTCCGACGGCGACCTGACGTCGGAAGTGCGCTGGACGTCGCGCGACGAGATGGCGGAACTCGTGAAGGGCGTGACCGGCATGCAGCGCAGCCTCGCCGATACGGTGCGGCAGGTTGCGCACGGCTCCGACGCGATCTCGACCGCGACGCACCAGATCGCGGCCGGCAATACGGACCTGTCGCAACGCACCGAGGAACAGGCGGCCGCGCTGCAGCAGACTGCGGCGAGCATGGAGCAACTGACCGCGACCGTGAAGCAGAACGCCGATCACGCGCTCGAGGCGCAGGCCTGCGCCGACGACGCGCGCGAGATCGCGACGCGCGGCGCGACGGTCGTCGGCGAAGTGATCGGCACGATGGGCGAGATCGACCAGAGTTCGCAGAAGGTCGCCGACATCATCGGCACGATCGAGGGCATCGCGTTTCAGACCAACATCCTCGCGCTGAATGCCGCGGTCGAAGCCGCGCGCGCGGGCGAGCAGGGCCGCGGCTTCGCGGTGGTCGCCGGCGAGGTGCGTACGCTCGCGCAGCGCTCGGCGTCCGCGGCGAAGGAAATCCGCACGCTGATCGGCGAGTCGGTCGAGCGCGTCGCGAACGGATCGCGGCTCGTCGGCGTCGCGGGCGAAACGATGCGTGACATTCAGCAGGCGATCGCGCGCGTCGCCGGCATCATGACCGAGATCGCGGCCGCGTCGAACGAGCAGCGCGACGGCATCGAGCAGGTCAATCGCGCCGTGTCGCAGATGGATCAGGTATCGCAGCAGAACGCTGCGCTCGTCGAGCAGGCGGCGGCTGCCGCCGCGTCGCTCGAAGAGCAGGCCGAGGGCTTGCGGCGCGCGGTCGGCGCGTTCCGCGTCGCCTGAGCCGGCGCACGCGGCCGCGTCAGGCGGCCGTCAATTGCGCGGCGGCGCGCGCCGACGCGACGATCAGCAGCTTCATCGTCGCGCGCGTCGCGCCGACGAACAGCTTGCGGGCCGCGCGCGCGTCGAGCGACGCGAAGTCGACCTCGGTGAGGATCACGCACGGCGCCGACTGTCCCTTGAAGCGATGGATCGAATCGAGCAGCACGTCGCCGTCGCGATACTCGGGGTTGCCGAACAGGTCGTACGTGCCGGTGAAGCGCTTGAGCCGGTGCGGGCCGAGCTGGTCGAGCGGCGCGAGCACCGACCCTTCGCGGCCGCGGTACGACAGCACCGCGATGTCCTGCTTGCGAAAGCCGAGCGACAGCGCGTGCGTGATCGCGCGCTTGGTCGCGTCGATGCAGGCGTCGGCGAGCGTGTCGGCCGACGCGTCCGGTTCCCCGTATGCCGACACCGACGGATCGGACCCGTCGAACGGGCTGCCCGAGCGCAGTTCGCTCGCGAGCGGTTCGACGCGCCCGACGATGTCGCGCACGAATTCGAGCACGTCGCGCGGGCTGCGGTAGTTCGTCAGCGCCTTCAGCGTGACCCAGCCCGACAGCGCGACCGGCTCGCGCATGTACAGGTTCTGCAGCGGATCCTCGAGCCACCACCATGCGCCGTCCGCGGCGAGCAGCCGCTCGAGCGCGGCGGCCCATGACGCGTGGAAATCCTGTCCTTCGTCGACGATCAGCACGTCGAAGCGCCAGCGGCCGGCGATCGGCGTCTGCGCGAAACGCGCTTCGAGCTGCTCGAACGCGCCGGGCGCCTGGAAGTCCGGCACATAGCCGCCGTCGCGCGCGACCCAGTCGCACAGCTGGTGGTAGTTCGCGACCGTCGCGCCCGCCGGCGCGATCCGCGCGATGTAGTCGGCGAGCGGCCGGTTGAAGCAGACGTACAGCACGCGCTTGCCGGCCGCGACCGCATCGCGCATCGCCTGCACGGCGAGCTGCGTCTTGCCGGAGCCGGCGGTGCCCGTCACGCGCAGCCGGAACGGCGTGAACTCGAGCTGGCGCGCCCACGCGGCAAGGCCGCCCGACAGCCGCGTGACGAGCGTGCCGGCCTGGCCGACGAGCGCGCTCGTGTCGGGCGTCAGCGCCAGCTCGTCGGCGAGAAAGTGGTGGATCCTGGCGGCGTTCGGCAGCGGCGTTTCGTCTTCGGGCAGGATCTGCAAAATCACCTGCGCGAGCTGCGCCTTGCGCGACGCGTCGACGATGCGGTCGGCCGCGACGCCGGCGATCGCGGTCTGGCGGATCGCGTAGTCCGGGCAATACAGCAGCGCGTCGATCCCGTAGACGCCGGCGCCGAACGCGGCCGTCAGCCGGCGATGCAGCGTTTCCTGCGTGCGCGCGAGCTGGATCGCGACGTTGCGCTCGGTCTGCAGATACACCTTCACGAGCCCTTTCGGCGTCTCGCGCAGAAAACCGGCCTTCAGTTCGATCAGCAGCACGCGGCCGGCCGGGCTCACGACGACGAACGCGGTCTCGCCGAACACCGAAAAACCCTGGTCGGCGCGCGTCCAGTGCACGCCGTGGTAGACGGTGTAGCCGTCGGGCAGCGCGTGTTCGAGTGCGGCGAGCGTTTCGCGTTCGCGTTCGGCAGCGCCGGTCGCGGCGAGATTTTTCCAGTCGTCGGGGATGAGGCGGGCCATGGAGTCGGGCGGCGGATGCCGGCGTCGCGTGAACGGGTCCGGCTATTGTACTGACGAAGCCGCGGGCGGCCGCCGTGTGCGGTGTTATCCGCGTGCGAGCCGCTTCGCGAGATCGGCGCTGAGGATCGCCATGCGCGCCGGCTTCTCGTAGCAGACGACGTCGAACGTACGGATCACTTCGCTGATGTCGGCTTCGCTCGCGCGGCCCGTCAGCAGATCGCCGGTCAGCACGAAAATCGGCGCGCCCGGATTGTCGGAGGTGCGCACGGCCTTGATCGCGGTCGCGGCCGTGCAGTCGTCGAACAGCCACTCGGTGACGACCGCGTCGAACGCCTGACCCTGCAGCGCATCGACGAAGGCGGTCAAGCCGTCGAACGACGCCGTCGCGAAGCCCTGGCGCTCGAGATAGCGGCACAGCTCGGTCGCGCTCACGCGATCGGGATCGATGACCGCGACGACGAGCTTGTCGCTTTCCGCACGGCGCGGATAGATTTCGATCTTGTGCACGTCGTACGCGTTCTGGTACAACACGCCGGTGTGGCGCAGCACGCGCCAGCGGCCGTTCTGTTCGTACGCGACGAATTCGGGGCGCGCGCCGGCTTCGAGCGGCGCGCCGATCCATGCGGTGCACGGGATCTCGGCGACACCGGCATAGAGAATCGCGTCTTGCGAGCACGCGCCGACCATGCCGGGGTCGAGCGTCTGGGCGCCGAACAGCTGGGCGGCCGGTTCGCCGTACGCTTCGGCGACTTTCTTGATCTGCGCGAGTGTCCACGGGCTGCTGCCGCGCAGCTTGCGGTGGCCTTGTGAAAAACTCAGGTCGAGGATGCGGCACAGCTCGGTGGTCTGCTGGCGCTTGCCGATGCCGTTGCGGGTCATCAGCTCGCGCACGCGCTCGGCAACCGCGAGGGAGTCCGTGGTGATTGCTTCGGTGGTCATGCTACGGGAGCGGATCGGGTCGAATCGAATGACGTTCAGAACGACGCCTTGCGGCGGTCTCGGCGGACAGTCCTGACGGATGTCCAGTGGCGAGCCGACCGGCCACGCGCAGAAAAGATAACTTTACCGCAAAATGGCTTTCGCTCCTTGTGCAGATCGGTGCGTTTCTGTGAAAGGTGTATCCCGGCATTACGGCCGGGCATGCGTTAGCCGGACATTCCTACCGAACAAGAAATAATGACGACAATTTACCCGCTGCACGATGCGCTCACGCGCGCCGACGCGCCGTTTCCGACCGAAGCCGACGTCGTGATCGCCGGCGCCGGCATCATGGGGTGTGCGGCCGCGTACTACCTCGGACTGCGCGGCCTGAAGGCCGTGGTGCTCGACAAGTCGCGCATCGCCGGGCAGCAGTCGACGCGCGCATGGGGCTTCGTGCGGCAGCAGGGGCGCGAATCGGCAGAAGTGCCGCTGATGATGGCAGGCATGCGCATCTGGGAAAAATTAGAGGAAACGCTCGGTTTCGATCTCGAATGGCGGCAAGGCGGCTGTCTCTATATTGCGGACAACGAAACGGATTGGCAGTCGTTTCAGGCGTGGCTCGCCGTCGCACGCGAGCACGGGCTCGATACGCGCACGCTGACGCGCGCGCAGATCGACGAGCGCGTGCGCGGGCTGTCGACCGATGCGCGCACGCTCGGCGGCCTCTATACCGAAAGCGATGGCCAGGCCGAACCGCGCCGCGTGGCCGCCGCGTTCGCCGCGCGCGCGATCGAGTCCGGCGCGCGCTTCTTCGAAGGCTGCGGCGTGACCGCGATCGAGACGGGCGGCGGCGCGGTGACCGGCGTGGCCACGGAGCGCGGCACCATCCGCACGCGGCGCGTGATCTGCGCGGCCGGCGCGACGAGTTTCCGGCTGCTCGACGGCGTCGGCATCCGGCTGCCGCAGCAGGCGGTGCGCGGCACCTGCATGCGCACCAATGTGGTGCCGCCGGTATCCGCGTCGACGATCTGGGGGCATGGCCTCGGCATCCGGCAGCGCAAGAACGGCGCGATCAATCTCGCCGACGACATGCAGGTCGACGTCGATCTGACGCTCGGCCACTTGCGCGGGCTTAGCCTGTTCTGGCCGGCGTTCTGGTCGCAGCGCGAGAAATTCCGTCTGCATCTGAACGGCGCCGCGTGGCGCGACGTGCTTGCGCGGCTCGGCGGCGGCCTCGACGCGATCGAGCCGCGCGATCCGTTGCCGCAACCGAACCGTTCGCATGCGCCGCGCGCGCTCGAAAAGCTGAAGGCGATCTTCCCCGTGCTGAAGGATGCGCAGATCGTCGAGGCCTGGGCCGGGCTGATCGACGTGCTGCCGGACGGGATTCCGGTGATCGACGCACCCGACACGCCGGCGGGCCTCACCATCGCGACGGGATTCTGCGGTCACGGCTTCGCGATGGGGCCGATCGTCGGGCGGCTGCTCGCCGAATGGATCGACACGGGCGCACCGTCGCTCGATCTGTCGGCGTTTCGCGCGCGCCGTTTCGTCGACGGCACGATGGTGCCGCCGCGCAGCATGCTGTGACGGACGCGTGCGCGCCGCCGCATCGTAGAATCGAGCCCGCATCGTTCAGGAGACTTCCCGTTGGCTTCGCCTTCCGCCCAGCGTCGTTCACTGCGTTCACTGCGTTCGCGGCTGCGCCGCGCGCGCGATCCGTGGCAGGCGCCGCGCACACGCACGTTGTTTACGCGTCCCGCGACGTCGCCGCGCCGCACGCTGCTGTTTCGCCTCGGCGCGGTGCTGCTGCTGTGCGTGCTCGCGTTCTTCGCGCTGTATCTCGATCGCGACGGGCTGCGCGATTCGACGAAAAGCACGCCGATGAGCATCGCCGATCTCGTCTATTTCACGATGGTGACGGTCGCGACGGTCGGCTACGGCGACATCGTACCCGTCACCGCGCGTGCGCGGCTCATCGATGCGTTCTTCATCGTGCCGATCCGCATCGTCATCTGGTTCATCTTTCTGGGCACGGCGTATCAGTTCGTGATCCAGCGCGTCATCGAGGAATTCCGCATGAAACGGCTGCAAAAGCAATTGACCGATCACATCGTCGTGTGCGGCTACGGGCTGTCCGGGTCGATCGCGGTGCGCGAGCTGCTCGAAAGCGGCGTCGAGCCCTCGACGATCATCGTGATCGATGCGCAGCAGCAGGCGCTCGAAGCGGCGACCGCGCTCGGCGTGACGGGGCTGCTCGGCGATCCCGCGCAAGAGGATCTGCTGCGCCAGGCGCAGGTGCGCGCGGCGAAAGCCGTGATCATCTCGGTGACCGACGATCCGACCGCGATTCTGCTGACCTTGTCGGTACGCAGCATCGCGCCCGAGACGAAGATCGTCGTGCGCATCCAGGAGAATCTGTATCAGCGGCAATTGCGGCAGGCCGGCGCGGACGTGATCGTGTCGTCGACGAAGATCGGCGCGCTGCTGCTGGCCGATGCCGTGCATAGCCGCTATATCGTGCCGTTCGTGAACGACATGCTGTCGACGCGCGGGCGCGCGACGCTGGTCGAGCGCGAGGCGCTGCCGCACGAGGTCGGCTGCATGACGAACATGGTGCCGGGCGCGATCGTCGTCGGCCTCGATCGCTGCGGGAAGATCCAGTCGTTCTACGAAGATCCGCCATGCCGGATCGAGGCGGGCGATACGCTGGTCGTCATTCAGTCGGCGCGGATTCCGGATGCGGATGTTTGAGGGGGTTGTTGAACGAGACGGTTGAGCCTATGAGAACTGCTCGCAGGAAAGGCCGGCGCCGCCACGATGCCTACCCACGCCCCACAAACGGCATCGCCGTCGCCATGATCGTCATGTTCAGAATGTTCGCGTCCAGCGGCAGGCTCGCCATCTGCACGACCGCGTTCGCGACATGCGCGACGTCGATGCGCGGCTCCGGCGCCATGCTGCCATCCGCCTGCGGCACGCCTTGCGTCATGCGTTCCGTGAGCGCGGTCGCCGCATTGCCGATGTCGATCTGACCGCAGGCGATGTTGTACGCGCGGCCATCCAGCGCCAGCGACCGCGTGATTCCGGTCACCGCATGCTTGGTGGCCGTGTAGGCGATCGTCTCGGGGCGCGGCGAGTACGCCGAGATCGAGCCGTTGTTGATGATGCGGCCGCCTTGCGGCGTCTGCGCCTTCATGATGCGCCAGGCCGCCCGCGCGCAAAGGAACACGCCGGTCAGGTTGGTTGCCACCACGGCGTTCCAGACGTCGAGCTCGTATGCGTCGAGGGAAACGGGCGGCGCATTGCGTCCGGCATTGTTGAACAGCACGTCGAGCCGGCCGAACTGCTGCGCGATCTGCGCAAACGCGCGGTCGACCGACGCTTCGTCGGTGACGTCGGCGGGAAACACGTGCGCGTCGCCGCCCGCCGCGCGAATCGCTTCCTGCGTTGCGCGTAACGACGCTTCCGTACGTCCGATCAGCGCGACGGTGAATCCCGCGCCGGCGAGCGCGACGGCCGCTGCGCGGCCGATGCCGGATCCGGCGCCCGTGACGGCTGCGAATTGCTTCGAGACAGACATGGCTTGAATTCCTGCTGGTTGAAGAGGGATGGCGCGGACGCACGCGACGTCGTCGCAAGATCCCGTCGCCTATGACGCGACATCGTACACGCGCCTATTTCTTTCGCGCCGGTCCCGATTTCCGCTGCCGCACGCCGGCCTCCGCGAACAACTCGACGACGACGTCACGCAGCCAGCGGTTGCACTCGTCCTGATTCACCCGCGCGTGCCACAGCATATGAATCGGTGCGCCGGGTAGCGTCACCGGCAGCGCACGCCAGCTTAGCGAAAACGGCGTCGCGAGCTGCAGCGCGAGATGCTCCGGCACCGTCGCGATCAGGTCGGTGCGTTGCAGGATATAGCCGACGCTCATGAAGTGCGGCACCGTCAGCCGCACGTTGCGCGTCACGCGACGCCGCTTCAGCCATTCGTCCACTTGTCCATGGCCGGTCCCGGCCGACACCACGACCAGATGCCCGGCGTCGCGCCACGCGTCGAGCGTGAGCGGCGCGGCCTCGAGCGGATGCCCGCGCCGAAACAGGCACACATACCGTTGATCGAACAGCCTGCGCTGATAGAAGCCGCCCTGCAGTTGCGGCAGCAGCCCGATCGCGAGGTCGACGCGGCCCTCGGCCATTTCGTCGCCGAGGTTCACGCTCGTGTTGCGCACGGTGTTCAGCACGATGCCGGGCGCCGTCTGCGAGAGGCGTTCCAGCAACGCCGGCAGGAACACGACTTCGCCGATATCGGTCATGCCGATCGTGATCGTGCGCACGGCGTGCTGCGGGTCGAAGCCGGTCTCGGGATTGAGCGCGGCGTGCAGCGTCGCGAGCGCGTGCGAAACGGGTTCGGCCAGACGCAGCGCGAACGGCGTCGGCACGACACCGCCCGGCCCGCGCACGAAGAGCGGATCGCCGAGCCGTCGACGCAGCTTCGCAAGCGCGTTGCTCACGCCCGGCTGACTCATGTTCATCTGCTCGGCGACGGTCGACACGCGCCGTTCCTGCATCAGCCGCTGGAACAGCAACAGCAGATTGAGGTCGAGGTCGCTCAGTTCCATGGTTGGCGTGGCTCCCGATTATTTCATTCAGTGATGAAGCGGATTCCCTGCATTTTATTGTGGGATGAAACCCTGCTTCCGACAATACCGGTACGACGCCTGCGTTCGACCTGACCGCAGCGTCCGCCGCATCCCTGCGGAACCCACAATCTGAATATCGGAGACACCTTCATCATGCAGACGAATCTGACGATCGCGATCGTCGGCGCCGGCATCGGCGGCCTGACGCTGGCGCTCGCGCTGCGCGAGCACGGCATCGACGCGCAGCTCTATGAACAGACCGGCGAGTTGCGCGAAGTCGGCGCGGCCGTCGCGCTGTCGGCCAACGCGACGCGCTTCTACGAACGCATGGGATTGCGTCCGCAGTTCGACGCGGTATGTGCGGAGATTCCGGCTCTCGTCTATCGCGACGGACGCAGCGGCGCGGTGATCGGCCATCATCGCGGCGAGCCGAGCTATCGGCGGCAATTCGGCGGCGCGTACTGGGGCGTCCATCGCGCCGATCTGCAGGCCGTGCTGTCGAAGGCGGTCGGTCTCGACTGCATCCATCTCGGCCATCGTCTCGTCGATCTCGCGCAGCATCCGGATCACGTCACGCTGAGTTTCGACAACGGCCGTCGCGTCGAGGCGGATCTCGTGATCGGCGCAGACGGTGCGCGCTCGATCACGCGGCGCTGGATGCTCGGTTACGACGACGTGCTGTATTCGGGCTGCTCGGGTTTTCGCGGCGTGGTGCCGGCCGAACGCATGGACCTGCTGCCGGATCCCGAGACCATCCAGTTCTGGATCGGGCCGCACGGGCATCTGCTGCACTATCCGATCGGCGACAAAGGCGATCAGAACTTCCTGCTGGTCGAGCGCCACCCGTCGCCGTGGCCGTCGCGCGACTGGGTCATGCCGGCAGAAGAGGGCGAGCAGCTGCGACTGTTCCGCGACTGGCATCCGGCGGTCGTGCAGATGATTACCGCCGTGCCGATCAGTCAGCGCTGGGGCCTGTTCCATCGGCCGCCGCTCGGTCGCTGGAGCCGCGGACGCGTGACGCTGATCGGCGATGCCGCGCATGCGCTCGTGCCGCACCACGGGCAGGGCGCAAACCAGTCGATCGAGGATGCGGTCGTGCTGGCGGCACAACTGGCAAAGGCCGGGCCCGGCAACTGGCGCGAAGCGCAGGAAGCCTACGAGCGCCTGCGCCGCGGTCGTACGCGCAAGGTGCAGTACGCATCGATCTCTGCCGCCGACGTGCTGCATCTGCCTGACGGGCCCGCCGCGCAGGCGCGCAATGCGCGTCTCGCCGAGCGCGATCGCGTGCTGCATCACCTCGACTGGATTCATGATTTCGACGCGCTCGAACAGACGCCGAGCGAGCGGCAGGGCGGGACGTGGCTGTGAGCCGGGCAGACACGATATCGGCACCGTGACGCCGCGGTGCGCCGCGGCGGCCGGCATTATCCGGATGGGCAGTTCGGCGCATGGCCGATCGACGTCGGGCGCGATGAAAAACGGGCGGCCAGCGCTGCCCGTCTCGCTTCACGCACGCCAGCGCAGACGTCAAGCCCTGCCCGAGCAGCCCGCGCCGCACGTCCGATGTACGGCCGCCCTCGACGATGCGTAACTCGGCGTGACGCGGCTGCCCGGCGATCGCGCGCAAACGGATCCGCTGCGTCAGGCGCAATTGCGCTCGTCGTCATTCAGTCGGCGCGGATGCCCGATGCGAACGCTCGAACCGCGTCGTCGGCGAACTGCGCAGCTTCGTCGAAACGCGCGAACGCATGCAGCAGCCTCACACGTAGCGCGCCGAGCCGCGGATCGCCGCGGTCGCGCGGCCGCGGCACATCGACACGAAACGCGTCGTCGAGCCGGCCCGGATTCGGCGCGAGCAGCAGCACGCGATCGCCGAGATACAACGCTTCGTCGAGATCGTGCGTGACGACGATCGCCGCCATCCGGCGTCGGCGGACGACGTCGAGCAGCAGCCGCTGCAGGCGCATCCGCGTGATCGCGTCGACTGCGCTGAACGGTTCGTCGAGCAGCAGCAGATCGGGTTCGCCGAACAGCCCGCGTGCGATTGCCGCGCGCTGCGCCATCCCGCCCGACAAGGTAGCCGGCAGCTGCTGCGCGACATCCGCCAGCCCGACTTCGTCGAGCAGCCGTGCGACGCTCGGCGCACGTCCGCCGCGCGGCCCGGCCGCGAAGCCGACGTTGTCGGCGATCGACAGCCACGGCAGCAGCCGCGGCTCCTGGAAAATCAGCCCGATACGCGGCGACGGTGCGGCGAGCGCGACGCCGTCGAGCGTCACGCGGCCGCGAAACGCGGTATCGAGACCGGCGACGATCCGCAGCAACGTGCTCTTCCCGCAGCCGCTCGGGCCGACGATACAGACGATCTCGCCGTGCGCGAGCTGCAGCGCGATGTCGGCGAGGATCGGGCGGTCGCCGTAGGACTTGTGCGCGATCCGCAGGTCGAGCAGCGGCGTATCGGTCGCGCGGGCCGCATCGGGCGACGGCAGGCGCGCGCTCATCGCGATGCGTCCCGCGACGTGCCGGCGGCCGCGTCGCGCCAGTCGAGCCAGTGCAGCTCGATACGCCGCATCGCGCCGTCGGTCAGCTTGCCGAGTAGCGCGAGCAGCAGGATCGCGCCGAATACGAGATCGGGGCGCCCGGTTTCGCGGCCGTCGCTGAGCAGAAAGCCGAGGCCGCGCGTGGCCGCGATCAGCTCGGCCGCGACCATGAACATCCACGCGAGGCTCAGGCCCGTGCGCAGGCCCGTGACGATCTGCGGCAGCGCGGCCGGCAGCAGGATCCGGCGGAACAGCGCGAGCGGGCGCAGGCGGTACAGCGCGCCGAGCTCGATCAGCTTGCGATCGACGTTGCGTATCCCGGCGACCACGGCGAGATGAACGGGGAAGAACGCGCCGATCGCGATCAGCGTGATCTTGGGCGCTTCGTCGATGCCGAGCCAGAGCAGCAGGACGGGCACCCACGCGAGCGACGGGATCGCGCGCAGCGCCTGGAACGTCGGCTCGAGCAGCGCGTCGATGCGCCGGCTCACGCCCATCGCCGCGCCGACGACGAGCGCGAGCGACGCGCCGATCGCGAAGCCGGCGGCGACCCGCAACGCGCTCGCGCCGACGTGGCGCGCGACGCGCGCCGCGCCCATTCGCGCGAGCGTATCGAATATCTCGCTCGGCGCGGGCACCAGATTGGCCGGCAACCCGCCGCGCCGCACGCCGAACTCAATCAGCGCGAGCGCGGCGAACGGCAGCGCGATGCCGGCGATGCGCCATGCGCGCAACGGGTCGCGGCACGGCGCACGCGGCGGCGCGCAAGGGCGGCGGACGAGCGCTTCGTCGCGCGCGACGGTAGGCGAGAGCCGCGACATGTCAGTGCGACGCGGTGGCGAGCGGGCGCACGAACGCCGGATCGATCAGCGTATCGACGATCTTCGCGGGATCGACGCCCGGCTTGATCAGTTGTTCGGCCGTCAGGACCGGTGCGGCGGCCTTCAGCGCCGCGCGCTGGCGCTCGCCGGGCACCGGGTCGCCGAAATCGTTGCGCTGCAGCTGCAGCGTCGCGACCTGCAGCGACACCTTCGATTCGTCGGCGACGATTCGCGCGGTTTCGTCCGGATGCGCGACGATCCATTCGCGCGCGCGCTCGTAGACCTGCAGCACGCGCGTGACGGCCTCCGGATACTGGCGCGCGAACGCGTCGCGCACATTGAGCAGCCCATACGTGTTGAACGCGACGTTGCGATACAGCAGGCGCGCGCCGTCGTCGAGCTGCGCGGCCGCCATATGCGGATCGAGGCCGGCCCACGCGTCGACCTGACCGTTCGCGAGCGCGGTGCGGCCGTCCGGATGCTGGAGGTTCACGAGTTCCACGTCGTCGCGCGTCAAGCCGACGGTATGCAAGGCGCGCAGCGTGAACAGGAACGGATCGGTGCCGCGCGTCGCGGCGATCTTCTTGCCTTTCAGATCGGCCAGCGAGCGGATCGGCGAATCCTTGCGTACGACGAGTGCGGTCCACTCGGGGCGCGAGAACACATAGACGGCATGGATCGGATTGCCGTTCGCGCGAGCGAGCAGCGATGCGAGACCCGCGGCGGACCCGAAGTCGACCGCGCCGCTGTTCAGGTATTCGAGTGCGCGATTGCTGCCGAGGCTCAGTACCCAGCGCACCGGCGTGCGATCGGCCTTGAACGCGTCTTCGAGCCAGCCGAAATGGCGGATCACGAGACTTTCGGGCGAGTAGTACGCGTAGTCGACGCGAATTTCCGCGGGGGCGGCCGCGTGCGCGCGCGGCGACACGACAGCGGCGAGCGCGACGGCGAAGGCGGCCGCGGCTTGCCACGCGCGGAACCAGGACAGCTTCATCGTGAGATCTCCGGAAGGGCGGCAACGTGCCGCGAACAGGCAGGATGACCGAGCACTGTACCGAAGCGCCGGCGCGGCGATAACCAAGAAATCCGCGATTGCACATGCGTGCGGCTGCTAAGCGCGACGCGCGCGCCGTTATCGTGCACGCCGAAAAATTTATCGATTTATATCGGTTGGGATACCGACGCCGACCGCCCAGAATCTTCGCTGCCCGCACACGCGCGCGGCGCATGCGCGCCGATCGCGCGGTGCCGATACCGCCGGTTCGCCGGTGCAACGAGGGAGTGCAATGAGTTCGATCGATCTGAATGCCATCACGCCGGTTTCCGCGCCGATTCGCTCCGCAAGCGATGTCGCGCGTCTGATCAACACGACGGATGCGTCCGTCAGCCACGCGCGCATGATCGTGCTGCTCGCGCTCGGTGGCGTGTTTCTCGATGCGTACGACCTGACGACCTTGTCGTACGGCATCGACGACGTCGCGCGCGAGTTCGCGTTGACACCCGCGCTGACCGGGCTCGTCGGTTCCGCGATCATGATCGGCACGATCTTCGGGAGCCTGCTCGGCGGCTGGCTGACCGACCGCATCGGCCGCTATCAGGTCTTCATGGCCGACATGCTGTTTTTCGTGATCGCCGCGATCGCGGCCGGCCTTGCGCCGAACGTGTGGGTGCTGATCGGCGCTCGCTTCGTGATGGGGCTCGGCGTCGGCATCGACCTGCCGGTCGCGATGGCGTTTCTCGCCGAATTTTCGAAGTTCGGCGGCCGCGGCAACAAGGCGTCGCGGCTGGCCGCGTGGTGCCCGATGTGGTACGTCGCGTCGTCGGTCTGCTTTCTGCTGATCTTCGGCCTGTACTTTCTGTTGCCGGCCGAGCATGCCGGGTGGCTCTGGCGCGCGTCGCTGATTTTCGGTGCGGTGCCGGCGCTCGCCATCATTCTCGTGCGCAACCGCTTCATGAACGAATCGCCGCTGTGGGCCGCCAACCAAGGCGATCTCGCGAACGCGGCGCGCATTCTGCGCGAGTCGTACGGGATTCACGCGCACGAAGCGCAGGACCGGCCGCGCGAGCCGAGCGCGCCGCCGGTGCGGATTCGCGCACTGTTCGAGCGGCCGTATCTCGGCCGCACGATCGTCGCGAGCGTGATGAATCTGTGCATCCCGTTCGAATACACGGCGATCGCGTTCTTCCTGCCGTCGATCCTGTCGCAGTTCCTCGGTGCGGGCGTGTTCGAGACGATTGCCGCGTCGCTCGCGCTGAACGTGCTGTTCGCGTTCACCGGCGGCCTGCTCGGGATGCGGCTCGCGTACCGCTATCCCTCGCGGCACGTCGCGATCGCCGGCTTCGCGCTGCAGTTCGTCGCGCTCGTCGCGCTCGCGCTGGCCGGGCATCCGCACGGTGCACTCGCGGTCGGCTTCGTGCTGCTGATGCTCGGCACCTGGCTGTTCGCGGAAGGCTTCGGCCCCGGCGCGCAGATGATGATCTATCCGACGCTGTCGTATCCGGCGACGATCCGCGGCACCGGCGTCGGCTTCGGCCGCTCGCTGTGCGGGATCGGTCAGGCGTTGGCGCTGTTCGTACTGCCGATCCTGCAGGCGCGGCTCGGTACCGACATGTTCTGGGTGGTGGCGGTCAGCGCAATCACGCCGATCGTGTTCCTGCTGATCGTGCGCTACGAGCCGACCGCGCGCGACATCGATGCGGATCCGCACGCATGAGCGGCGGCATCGGCGGCCGCGGCCGCCGATGCCCTGCGGCGGTCAAACGGATGCATGTGCGTCACGCTCGCTGCGCGCGAGATCGCGAAAGCGCGCGGCCGGATGCGTGTCCGGCAGTCGTGCGGAGCCGCCGAACAGCTTTTCCCGCAGCGTGCCGGGCGCGTATGCGTTCGGGTACACGCCGCGTCGCTGCAGTTCCGGGACCAGATAGCGCACGACGTCCTCGAACGTCTCGTGCGCGACGGCATACGCGAGATTGAAGCCGTCGACGTCGGTCGTGTCGACCCACTCCTGCAGGATGTCGGCGACGGTCTGTGCGGACCCGACGAAGACGGGCCCCATGCCGCCGATGCCGCCCCACGCCGCGAGCTCCTCGATCGTCCACGTCGTATCGCCGCCGGCCAGATGCTCGACCGCCGACACGATCGCGTTCGTGTCGACGCGCTTAACGGGATCGGTGCGCGCGTACTGACCGAAGTCGATGCCGGTCCAGCCGGACATGAACACCAGCGAGCCGTCGTACGAGACGTAGCGGCGGTATTCGTCGAACTTCGCCTGCGCCTCGGCGTCGGTCTCGCCGACGATCACCGTGACGAGCGTGTAGATCAGCACGCTGCGCGCGTCGCGCCCGGCCGCGACGGCCTGCGTGCGGATGTCGGCGACGTAGCCCGCAAGCTGCGCGCGCGTCGGCGCGGCGACGAACACACATTCGGCATGCCGAGCGGCGAACGCCTTGCCGGGGCCCGATGCGCCGGCCTGGAACAGCACCGGCGTGCGCTGCGGCGACGGTTCGCACAGATGGCAGCCGGGCACCTCGAAGAACCGCCCCTTGTGGCCGATGTCGTGCACTTTCTCCGGATGCGTGAACACGCGGCCGTCGCGATCGCGGACCACCGCGCCGTCCTCCCAGCTCCCCTCGAACAGCTTGTACAGCACCTCGACGTATTCGGCCGCGACCGCATAGCGATCGTCGTGCGTACGCAGCCCGCGATCGCCGACGTTCTTCGCGCCGCTTTCGAGGTACGACGTGACGATGTTCCATGCGAGCCGGCCCTTCGTGTGATGATCGGCGGTCGACAGCCGGCGCGCGAACGTATACGGATGCTCGAACGTCGTCGACGCCGTGATGCCGATGCCGAGATGCTCGGTCGCCATCGCGATCGGCGCGGCGAGCTGCAGCGGATCGTTGACCGGAATCTGCGCGGCCTGGCGCAGCGCATGGTAGTGACTGCCTTGATAGACGTCGTAGTAGCCGATCACGTCGGCGATGAAGATCGCATCGAAGAACCCGCGTTCGAGCACGCGGGCAAGGTCGGTCCAGTAGTCGAGATCCTTGTACTGCCACGAGCGGTCGCGCGGATGCGCCCACAGCCCCGGCGACTGGTGGCCGACGCAGTTCATCTCGAACGCGTTGAAGCGAATGGTCTTGCTCATCGCGCCGCTCCCGCGACGCCATCCGTGCCGTTGCCGACACGCCAGACGAACGGCGGCGTGCGGCCGTTGATCACCCAGTCGCCGACGATCCGCGCCTTGTAGACGAGCGGGTTGTGCGACGACACCGTGCGTGCGTTGCGCCAGTGGCGGTCGAGCGCGGTCGCGCTGCGTGTCGCCGACGCGCCGAGCGCGTCGAACAGCCGCGTCGCTGCGCGCAGCACGAGATCGGACACGACGAGCTGGCTCTGCGCGGATTCGATTTCGGCCGCAACGTTCGCGGCCAGCTCGGCCGCATCGTCGCCGCCGAAGTGCGCGTCGTACGCGAGCTGCAGCGATTGCGCGGCGCGCAACGCGAGCGCCTCGGCGCCGTACGCCCACGACGCGATCTCGCCGATCACCTGCTGAAGCTGCGCGTCGTCGGCCGCGCGCGCGGCATTGCCGTGGCTGTATACGCGCGTGCGGCCGCGCACGAGCTCGCCCGCATCGCGCACGATCGCGCGTCCGATGCCGGCCAGCGTCGCGACGTGAAAGAGCTGGTAGAACGCGGTCTGATACTTGAAGCGGCGTGCGAAGTCGATCACGTCGTCGGCGTCGACCGCCGCATCGACGAAGCGCGTCGTACCGCTGCCGGTCGTCGTCTGCCCGAAGCCGTCCCAGTCGTCTTCGCGGATCACGCCGGGCTGTGCGGTCGCGACCGCGACGATCACGTCGCTGCCGTCCTCGCGCTGCGCGAAGACGTCGATCCAGTCGGCGAACAGGCTGCCGGTGCTGTAGAACTTCCGGCCGTTCAGCACGAGCCGGCCGTCGCGGGCCGATAGCGTCGTGACGGTCCGGCCGAGCGGCACGTCGCCGGCCTCGGTCCACGCGTTGCCGACGAGCTGGCCGCTCGCGAAGCGGTCGAACCATGTCGCGCGTGCGGGGCCGGGCGGCGCGTTCAGCCAGTCCTCGACGAAGGCGAAGTGTCCGCGCAGCGCCTGCGGCAGATTCGAATCGGCGGCGCCGAGTTCGATCAGCAGACGAAACAGCTGCGGCAGCGATGCGCCTGCACCGCCGTCGCCGACCGGCAACCGGACCGCGCCGAAGCCCGCGGCCTTCAGCCAGCCGATCGCTTCGTGCGGCAGTTCGCGACGGCGTTCGCGATCGGCAGCGCCTGCGGCGATCCGGTCGAAGATCGGGCGAAAGCGGCGCGCGAGCGTGTCGTAGTCGGTGCCCGCGGAGAGGTCGGTGTCGATGTGCGACGAAGTCATGCGGCGTTCCTCGAAAGGCGGCGCGGTCGCGCCGGGCAGGCCAGTATAGGAAGCGCGCCGCGCGCATTCCAATAACGGATTCGCACATCGTTATCGTCGTCAGGCATGACGCGCGCGCTGCGCGCCGCGGCGACACTCGAGCAGCGATTGCGACGTCATGGCGCGCAGGCGGACGGCAGCCTGTCGTTTGTGATCCGAACGAATATCGTTACGACGATCGCTCGGTTGGCCGTGCCGACGCGCGCTGCTAGATTGAAGGCTTTCCCGATTCGACAGGAGTGCCCGATGTCAGACACGAGCGCGACGATTCACGAACCGCCGGCCGATACGCACGCGCAGACCGCCCGCGTGATCGCCGACGATGGCCAGGCGATCGCTGCCGCGCATGCGCTCGCACAGCGGCTCGCGGCAGGCGCCGCCGATCGCGATCGCGAGCGGCGGCTGCCGTACGACGAAATCGAATGGTTCTCGCAGTCGGGGCTGTGGGCGATCACGGTGCCGAAGGCATACGGCGGTGCAGGCGTGTCGCATCTGACGCTGACCGAAGTCGTGAAAATCGTCGCGGCAGCCGACGCGTCGCTCGGGCAACTGCCGCAGAACCATTTCGGGCTCGTCGACGTAATCGCGCTGACCGGAACCGACGCGCAGAAGCGCTACTTCTTCGGCGAAGTGCTGCGCGGCAAACGGTTCGGCAACGGCTTCTCGGAGAAGGGCACGAAGCACGTGCTCGATCTGAAGACACGCGTGCGTCGCGACGGCGACGACTATGTGGTCGACGGCACGAAGTTCTACTCGACCGGTGCGCTGTTCGCGCATTACGTGCCGGTGCTCGGCCTCGACGATGCGCAGCGCGCGTGGCTCGCCTACGTGCCGCAGCCCGCACGCGGGCTCACCGTGATCGACGACTGGTCGGGGTTCGGGCAGCGCACGACCGCGAGCGGCACTGTCGTGCTCGACGGCGTGCGCGTGCCTGCGTCGCATGTGCTGCCCGCGCATCGTGTGTCGGACGAGCCGACGCTCAACGGTCCGCTATCGCAGATCATCCAGGCGGCAATCGATGCCGGCATCGCGAAGGCCGCGATCGACGATACGCTCGCGTTCGTGCGCACGCGTACGCGGCCGTGGGTCGACAGCGGCGTCGAGCGTGCGTCGGACGATCCGCTGCTGCTGCGCGAAGTCGGCCGTCTGCATATCGAGCTGCATGCGGCGGAAGCGCTGCTCGAGCGCGCGGCGCGCACGCTCGACGAAATTCGCGCGCGCGACACGGTGACCGACGACGACGTCGCACGCGCGTCGGTCGCGGTCGGCGAAGCGAAGGTGCTGACGACCGAAATCGCCCTGCGTGCGGGCGAGAAGCTGTTCGAACTGGCCGGCACGCAGTCGACACTCGCCGAGCACGGTCTCGACCGACACTGGCGCAATGCGCGCACGCACACGCTGCACGATCCGGTGCGCTGGAAATACCATCTGGTCGGCAACTACTATCTGAACGGCGTGCGGCCCGCGCGGCACGCGTGGAACTGACATCGCGTGGCGACGCGCAGCGCGGCGCATGCGGCCGTATCGCGCACGCGCCGCATCGCGTTACTTCACGCAGTCGAGCGTGTACTTGAGCCCCGGCGCGAGCAACCCGCGCCACACGTCCCATGTATGGCCGCCGTCGACGATGCGCAGCTCGGCCGGATTCTGCGCGCGCCGCAGATGCGTATAGAGCAGGCTCGATTCGGCCTGGATCGTCAGGTCGTCGTCGCCGGCCGCGATGAACATCGGCACGCGCCACGTGCGCGCGAAATAGCCGCGCATCAGCGCGGGATAGTTCAGCTCGTGCCACACGCGCGCGTCGAACTGGCGATCGCCGAACACGCCGACGTAACGCGCCGCCGAATTGAGCGGCGGCTCGTTCGCGTAGATCGCGGGGCTGAGCAGCATCGCGCCGCAGAACAGCCCCGGCTCGAGCAGCGCGAAGCGCAGCGCGCCGAAGCCGCCCATCGACACGCCGCCGATCGCGCGGCCGGCGCGCTGGTTCGATACCGCGAAGTGCATCTCGACTTCGGGCAGCAGGTCGTTCAGAAACGCGCTTTGCATCTTCTCCTTGCGATCGACGTACCAGTCGGTGCCGCCTTGCGGCATCACGATCACGACCGGCGGAATCTCGTGGCGTTCGATCAGCGTGTCGGCGGTCGCCTGCAGCCGGCCTTGCGTGATCCAGTCGTTCGCGTTGCCCGCGTTGCCGTGCAGCAGATACATCACCGGATAGCGCGCGCCTTCCGCGTTGTAGCCGGGCGGCAGGTAGACCGTATACGACCAGTCGCGCTGCAGCGACGCCGAACGGAACGTGCGCAGCACGATGCTGCTGCCGGGGTTGAGGGTCGCGCCCGACGCGGCCGGCGTGGCGATCGACGACGCAGCCGCGCCCGATGGCGCGGTGGACGCGACGGGCGTGGCGCGCGCGGTGGCGATGGAACCGGCGATCAGGGCAAGGGCGAGCGGAACGGCGAGTCGACGCATGGCGAATCGGGTCAGAAAAGGCGCCGCCTATCGTAGCAGCAGACGAGGGCGCCGCATGTCAGCGCCGCGAACCGAACGGCAGCCGCGCGATGAGCGGCGCATAGAGTTTCGCGACGAGATACAGCAGCCCCATCGCCACGACGTCGGCGGCGAGCCCGAGCGGCACGTTCAGATAGCCGTCGGTCGCCTGATACAGCACCGAGTCGACCGCGAGCGAGATCCCGGTGCCGGCAACGAAACACAGCAGCCCCTGCCGGCCGATCGTGCCGATCCACGGCATCGCGTGCGCGACCTTCTTCATCCAGCCGAGGTGCACGAGCTTCGCGGCGAGCCACGCGATGGCGAGAAAGTTCGCGAGCCGCAGCGCGCCGAGGTTCTGCTTGATCGACGGATCGGTCGGGAACGGCTCGATGCGCAGCCGGTAATACGCGCCCGCCGCGACGATCGCGACCGCCGCGAGGCTCAGCAGCCAGCCCTGCGGCTTCGGCGCGAGCGTCTGGTAGACGGGCTGGCAGCGCGAGATCACGCCGAGCACGAACAGAAACTGCCACGCGAACGGATTGAAGTCCCACGGTACGCCGTCTACGGTCGGCAGGAAGCGCGCCGCGTGCGGCGCCGCGTACCAGAGCGATCCGCTGAACGCGAGCAGCAGCCACGGCTGCGTGCGCGCGAGCGGCAGCGCGAGCGGCGCGAGCAGCGCGAAGAACGCGTACATCGGCAGGACCGACGCCAGATACGGCTGACGGCGAAACAGCAGGATGTCGCGCAGCGCGGCGAGCGGCCGGTGCAGCAGCCCGTCGAGATCGTTGGTCGGCATGTTCGGCCCGTCGATCGCGAACGCGTTCAGCACGGCCGTGATCAGCAGCATCAGCCCGGCCGTCACGAGGAACGCGCGGTAGATCTCGAACGCGCGCCGGATGAAGCGCTGGCGCGCTGCCGATTCGTCGTGGCGCTCGGCGAGCGAGTTGTAGGCGATTGCGGTCGCGAAGCCGCCGAGGAATACGAACACCTCGGCCGCGTCGCACAGCGCGTACGCGTGCAGCGTCACGCGCGACAGGATGCTGCCGCCGATATGGTCGACGACGATCACGAGCAGCACGAGGCCGCGGAAGAAATCGAGTTCGGCATAGCGGCCGGCCCGGGCGGGCGCGGTCATCGCGCGTCCTCGCGGCCGGCGCGGGCGCAGGCACGGCGGCAACGGGCCGCGCGGGGTTCGGGGTGAAGCATGACTGCGTGACGAAATGATGATGGATGCGCATTGTGCCACCGATGCGGCCGCGTCCGGGTTTACGCGAATGGCGGCCCGCCGCGCCGCGGCCCGCAAGGCAGCCGCGGCGGGCGGCCTGACACGCAGTTGGAAGGGCGCAACGCTTTGTCCGCCAGGCATGCGCGTCGGTGGACGGCCGGATTTCGACGTGACACCATTTCGTCGTCGCGCGGCTGCACGCCGCGCGGTCCGCCGCGCGGACCAGCCATACAACAAACCAACAATTGCCGGGCACATGCCAGCCCGGTGCCGGGTTCCGGAGATCCGACATGAGGAAGCACGTCATTTTTGCCGCCGCGCTCGCCGCGTTTGCCGCGCCGGCCTTCGCGCAGGACAGCGTGACGCTGTACGGTGTGATCGACGAGGGCTTCAACTACACGAACAACGTGAGCGTCAACGGCGCGGGCAAGGCCGACTACCAGCTCGCGAGCGGCTATGCGCAGGGCAGCCGCTGGGGGCTCAAGGGCAGCGAGGATCTTGGCGGCGGGCTGAAGGCGATCTTCACGCTCGAAAGCGGGTTCGACGTGAACAACGGCCGGCTCGGGCAGGGCAGCCGGATGTTCGGCCGACAGGCGTTCGTCGGCCTCAGCGCGTCGCGTTTCGGCACGCTGACGTTCGGCCGCCAGTACGATTCGGTCGTCGACTATCTCGCGCCGCTGACCGCGAACGGCAACTGGGGCGGCACGCTGTTCTCGCATCCGTTCGACAACGACAACACCGACAACTCGTTCCGCGTGAACAACACGGTGAAGTACGCGAGCCCGGACTGGAACGGGCTGTCGGTCGGCGGCACGTACAGCTTCAGCAATAGCACGGGCTTCTCGAACAACCGTCAGTACAGCCTCGGCGCGCAGTATTCGCTCGCCGGGCTGCAGGTCGCGGCCGCGTACCTGCAGGCGAACCATCCGGGCGCCGGCGGTGCGGGTGCGATCGCCGCAGACGACGCGAACTTCGTCGCCGAGCGGCTGCGGGTCTTCGGCGGCGGCCTGAACTACACGTTCGGGCCCGCGACGGTCGGCTTCGTCTACACGAAGACCGACGTGAAGAACCCGGTGTCGACCGTTTATCTGCCGGCGTCGACGTTCGCGGGCCTCGGGCTCGGCGCGACGAAGTTCGACAACTTCGAGGTCAACGGCAAGTATCAGTTGACGCCCGCGTTCTACGTCGGCGCGCAGTACGTGTATACGGACGGCAAGTTCGATGCGGCGACCGGGTCGATCAAGCCGAAGTACCACACGGTCGGGCTGATGGCCGACTACAGCCTGTCGAAGCGCACCGACGTCTACCTGCAGGGCGCGTGGCAAAAGGTGGCCGGCGATCGCACGGGTACTGCGGCCGACGGCGGCTACGTGGTCGGGACCGACGGCCCGTCGTCGTCCTCGAACCAGTTCGCGGTGCGCGCCGCGATTCGTCACAAGTTCTGACGGGCGGCCGCGCGACGCGGCCCGTCAGGTCGCGCGGCTCACGTCGCCGAGCGTCTCGGCGAGCCAGTCGACGAAGATCCGCACGCGCGGCGCCAGATGGCGGCCGTGCGGAAACACCACCGCAACCGGCAGCGGCGGCGCCTGCCATTCCGGCAGCACCTCGACCAGCGTGCCGTCCGCGAGCAGCGGCTCGAGGCCATCGCGCGGCGCCTGGATCATCCCGAGGCCCGCGACGCAGCACGCGAGATACGCCTGCGAGCTGTTCACCGACACGATGCTGCGCATTTTCACCGTGTGGACGTCGCCGGTGTCCATGTCCGTGTATTCCCAGTCCAGTTCGCGGCCCGTGCGGCTCGAGAAATAGCCGACCGCGACGTGGTCCGGCAGTTCGTCGGGCGTACGCGGCAACCCGTGGCGCGCCGCATAGTCGCGCGACGCGCAGTTGAGCTGCGCCATCTCGCCGATGCGCCGCGCGACCAGCGACGTGTCGGAGAGCATGCCGACGCGCACCGCGCAGTCGATGCCGTCCGCGACGAGGTCGACGAAGCGGTCGGTCGTGCTGACCACGACGCGCAGGTCCGGGTAGCGCGCGTGGAAATCCGGCAGCGCCGGGATCACGCGATGCAGCGCGAAACGCTCGGGCAGATCGACGCGAACGACGCCGCGCGGCGACGCGCCAGCCTCCTCGAACAGCGTTTCCGCGTCGTCGAGATCGGCGAGCAGCCGCACGCAGCGCTCGTAGTAGGTCGTGCCTTCGGCGGTCAGCCCGACGCGACGCGTCGTCCGCTGCAGCAGCCGTACCTTCAGATGCTTTTCCAGATACTGGACCGCGTTGCTGACGGTCGGACGCGGCAGTTGCAGCTGCTCGGCCGCCTTCGTGAAGCTGCCGAGATGGGCGACGCGCGCAAAGATGCGCATTGCTTGCAGATGATCCATGCGGGGAGCGAAAGCCGGCGGGTTGGGACAGCCTCCATTGTTAATCAGCGTCGAATGATTTGGTTGCGCGTTTCGCGTTTATCGCGCGCGGCGTTCCGTCCAGAATCCGGTCCATCAGTCACCACGCGAAGGAACGCACATGAATACACGTCAACTGGGCCGCACGGGCCCGCAGGTATCGGCGATCGGGCTCGGCTGCATGGGCATGTCCGATCTTTACGGCCCGACCGACCGCGACGAGAGCATCGCGACGCTGCATGCCGCGCTCGATCACGGGATCACGCTGCTCGACACCGGCGATTTCTACGGGATGGGCGACAACGAAATGCTGATTCGCGATGCGCTGCGCGGCCGCACGCGCGAGCAGGTGCTGATCAGCGTGAAGTTCGGCGCGCTGCGCGATCCGGCCGGCGGTTTCGCCGGCTACGATGCGCGGCCGGTCGCGATCCGCAACTTCGTCGCCTATACGCTGAAGCGGCTCGGCACCGACTACATCGATCTCTACCGGCCGGCGCGCGTCGATCCGGCGGTGCCGATCGAGGAGACGGTCGGCGCGATCGCCGATCTCGTGAAGGCCGGCTACGTGCGCCATATCGGCTTGTCGGAGGTCGGCGCCGACACGCTTCGCCGCGCGGCGGCCGTCGCGCCGATCGCGGATCTGCAGATCGAATATTCGCTGCTGTCGCGCGGGATCGAGGACGCGATCCTGCCGACGTGCCGCGCACTCGGCATCGGCGTGACCGCGTACGGCGTGCTGTCGCGCGGGCTGCTGGGCGGCGGCTGGAATAGGGCGCAGCCGCGCGAGCGCGATTTCCGTGCAGCGAGCCCGCGGTTCCAGGGCGCGAATCTCGAACACAATCTCGCGCTCGTCGACGCGTTGCGCACGATTGCCGACGAAAAGGGCAGCAACCCCGCGCAGATCGCGATCGCCTGGGTGCTGTCGCGCGGCGACGACATCGTACCGTTGATTGGCGCGCGCAAGCGCACGCAGCTCCGCGATGCGTTGCAAGCCTCGTCGATGCAACTAACGGTCGATGACATCGCGCGCATCGAAGCGGCGGTTCCCGCCGGGGCGGCTGCCGGCGAGCGGTATCCGGCCGCACAGATGGCGCACCTCGATAGCGAGCAAGGACGGGGGGCTCACGAGGGCTGAGCGCTGCGCCGGCGGGCGGCCCCGCCCGCCGGGCCCGAGCCGGACTCAGGCAAAACCAGATGGTGGGCAGCGCGCGGGCGGTGCACCATCGGCACCGTATTCAACCGGACGCACCGCCCGCCATGCAAATTCATACGTTGACGATCATCGCGCTGGTGTTCCTGCTCGCCGGCGCGGTCAAAGGCATGATCGGCCTCGGCCTGCCGACGATCGCAATGGGGCTGCTGACGCTCGCGATGCCGCCGTCGGCCGCGGCCAGCCTGCTGCTGGTGCCGTCGTTCATCACCAATATCTGGCAATTGTGGCTCGGTCCGTCGTTCGGGCCGCTGCTGCGCCGGCTGTGGCCGCTGATCGCGGGGCTGACGATCGGCACGCTGACAGGCGGCCTGCCCGCGCTCGCGGCCGGCAGCGCGTGGACGCATGCGGCGCTCGGCGTCGTGCTGATCCTGTACGGCCTGTGGGGTCTCGCGGCCGCGCGCTTGCCGGCGCCGGGCCGGCACGAGACGTGGCTGTCGGCCGTGGTCGGCTATCTGACCGGCGTGGTGACGGCCGCGACCGGCGTGTTCGTCGTGCCTGCCGTGCCCTATCTGCAGGCGCTGCGGCTCTCGAAGGACGATTTGATCCAGGCGCTCGGGCTGTCGTTTACGGCGTCGACGATCGCGCTCGGCTTGCAGTTGCGCGTATCGGGCGCGCTGCAGACCGTCGACCTCGGCGTGTCGGCGCTTGCGCTGGTGCCGGCGCTGGCGGGCATGGCCGGCGGGCAGTATGCGCGGCGCGTGATGAGCGAAAAGACCTTCAAGCGCTGCTTCTTCGTTGGGTTGATCGCGCTCGGCGCGTATATGACGGTTTCCGGGCTGCGCTAGGCCGCTCGCTGCGAGCGCGCCGACGTCACTGCTGCCGCCGAACGCCGGCATCGGCTCCCTGTTTCCGGCGGCATGACCGAACGGCGTGCTTCCGCTCAAGCAGGATCCGCGTACTTCAGCGTCCATCCGAACGAGCGGCTGGCTCCCGAGCCGAGCGCAAACGGCCGCGTCGCGCACGCAAAGTTCGAATGCAGCTGGCCGATCGGCGTCGTGGACAGCGGATTCGTCGCGCCGTTCACGGTGTCGAAAGCCGACAGCGCGCAGGTGTCGAAGCCCGATGCCGCGTAGCCGGTCGCGATGCCGTTCGCATAACTGACGGACATCCCGTCGCCGTTGACCTGCGTGGCCGCGAAGTCCGCGAACGACGTGAAGTCCGTTTCGACCGACAGCGTGCCGGCGAGCGTGCCCGAGCTCAGCGTGTCGCTGCGCGAGATCGTGCCGTGATCGAACGTCAGCACGGTATGCGCCTGCAGGTCGAGGTCCGTCGTGTAGGCGGCGTTCTTCGTCGCGAGCCGGAATTTCGCCGTATCGAACGACACGATCACCTGGGTGCCGGTCTGCTGCACGTTCAGGTTCTTGTAGTACGTGACGGGAATGTAGGTCTTGCCGTTGTACGAAACTTGCGGCACCAGCAGCGCATAGCCGAGATCGGTCGTGCCGTAGGACAGCTTGTCGGAGAACGGCACCGGATAGTACGGCGTGTACGAGTTGTAGTCGGGCGCCTGGCTCAGATTCAGGTTGATCACGCGCCGGCCGTCGCGCACGGTGAGCAGCGCCGCGCTGTACGGATGCGCGGTGTCGTTGGGCTGGTTGTACCAGGTGAGCGTGTAGCGCGGCAGTGCATCGAGCCATGCGCCGTAGTCCGCGTCGGCCATCGGCGCCTTGCCTTCGAAGCCGAGCTTGTTCCACCACGCGTTCACGTACAGGTACTGGTGCAGCAGGCTGAAGTTCTCGCCCATCACGCGCGGCTTGCCGCGATACGCGTCGGTGCCGCGCCCCTTGACCCACATGTTCACCGACGGCGTCGGCAGCGACGGGTCGTACCAGTACGTGTCGAAGCGGTGCGCGGCCTTGTAGATGAACGCGTAGGCGATCTGCTTTTCCTGGTCGGTCAGCACGCCTGCGTTGGCTGCCGCGGTCAGCACTTCCATGAAGGCGGAGTCGCCGTACGGGCCGATCGAGCGGCCGTAGTTGAAGCCCTGGCCGTCCGTGTTCAGCTGCGGGAGGATCAGGTCGACCGACTTGCGCAGATAGCCCTTCAGCTCGGGCGTGAGATTCGCCGCGTTGTCCATTTCGAAGGTGCGCTCGACCACTTCGCCGATCAGCAGCGTGCTGTAGCGGTCGAAGCGGGCCTTGTCGTAGTACGTCGTGTGCGTGTTCGATGCCTCGTCCGAGAAGCCGCCCGACGAATCGTTGCGGATATGGTTCGTGAGCGTGTACAGCAGCGCGTCGCGCGCGCCCATCGTCGCGACCGCCGGATCGGTCGCCGACGCGAACGACGGATTGCTCCAGCCGAGCTTCTGCCGCAGCCCGGCGATCCCGTACGACACTGCATAGTAGTTCTGGGCGGTGTTGAGCGACGCGATGTCGATCGGCGTGCCGGCGGCCGGGCACGTGTCGGTCTTGCCGCTCGCGTCGGGGCCGAACATGTCGCAGAACGTGAGCCGAAGCTGCAGCGTCGCGAGCATCGCGTCGCTGAACACTTCGTTGAGCATGCCGTGCGCCTTCAGGTTGTTCAGCGCGACGAGATAGTAGTACTCGCCCCAGGACGTATTCGCATACGTGTAGTTGGCGCCCGACTGCGCCATCATCGCGGTCGTGATCTGCTGGTAGGTCGCGAGATAGCTCGCGTATTGCGGGTCGCCCTTCGACTTCATGTCGATCAGGATGTACGACAGGCCGAGCGCGAGCTTGCCGGGCAGGAATTTGTCGCCGGTGTTCGTGTCGAGCACGTGGACCGGCGTGCCGTCGCCGAGATCCATCACGACCTGCGTGAAGTCGGGCGACTTGCGGATTAGGTCGAACAGCGCGCGCATCTGGCCCATCATCGTGACGGGGATGTCGGCGCCGGCCGGCACGCTGGTGTCGGCTGCGCCATAGACGAGCGCCTGCAGCGAGTTGGCGGCGAGTGCGGGCGTCGGCGGCGATGAAGGGGACGACGGCTGCGTGTCAGTCACGTCGTTGCCGCCGCACGCGCTGACGAACAGGACGGAAAGGGCGCTGAGCGCGGCGCCGAGCGCGAATCTGCTGCGCGGATGCATTGTGGGGTGTCTCCGGTTTGAATAGTGATGAGGACGGGCCGGTCCAGCGCTGCCTCGCTAGACGCCCGTACCCGACTTCCGCCTTGCAACCCTGATCCCTGAAGGCGGACGCCTGAATCGCAACCCGAGCGGGCCGACGTTTTCCGGTGCTGGAGCGGTGGTTCGGGTCGCCGCCCGCTAACAGTGGAAAACGTTTTCCAAATCTAGGCACCGACAGGCCTGCTGTCAATGAACTTTCGTCAGGAGGGTGGCGGGGGAAACCCGGATGGGAAAGGGAGGAGGATTCCGAGATGGATCGGAAATGTGCGGTTTTCGGGCGCGTTTATTGCGGATGTTTCCTTCCGGCGTTTGCGGTGAGCGGAGCGGAGGCGGCGAATCTGGGCGCAAGGGATGCACGCTTTCTTCCGTCCGGAGGAGAAAACGTTATCCGTACGGTCGCGGCGATAGATGCGCGTAACGATCGATCCCGCAGGCGCCCGCCATCGGTCGCCCTGGAGCGGGTTAAAGCTGCCGCTCGATCGCCGCCTTGTCGATGACCGACCAGACCCGGCGGATCTTCCCCTCGAGGAATTCGTAGAACACGTGCTCGCTGAACGCGATCCGTCTGCCGTCGACTGCGAGGCCCAGAAACGTCGCGCGCGGCGTGCAATCGAACCTGAGCCGGCACGCGACGCGCGGCGGCTCGCAGACGAGCCATTCGATCTCGAAGCGCAGATCGGGGATGTCGCGCACATCCTGCTCCAGCATCGCGCGATAGCCGGCGAGTCCGAGCGGGCGGTCGTTGTGAATCACGTCAGCCGCGACATGGCGGTCGAGCGCGGCCCAGTCCCGTCGGTTCAGGCAGTCGATATACGTACGGTAGCGCGCGGCGAGATCGGTTCGAGTCACGGCGATGTCTCCTCGTTGGGGCGACGGCGGCGCGAACGCCGCACCGCTGCCGCTACAGATTCGGCGCATCGAGAACCCTGCGCTCATGGACGGGCCAGTCGTGCGCGCCGTTTTCAATCGGCAGCGTGTCGAGCGGCAGCCGGCCGAACAGCGTGTCGGTCAACTGCCGGTCGTCGCGGTACAGCGCGATCAGCCCGTCCACGATCACCGGCCGTCGTTCGGTGCGTGCAGGCGAGGCGTTGGCAATGGCAATCATGTCGGGTGCGGAGCGCGGGTTCCAATGTGGGAACTGGCAATGTCGGGCGAACAAGGGCGCGAACGCGCGGCGTGGCCGCGCAGGATCAGCGCGATTGCGTCGGCACTTCGCCCGACAGGAACGCGACGAACTCGCGCGTATATTTCGGCAGCGCGTCGAACGACCGCGCGCAGAGTGTCAGCTTCCGGTGGCTCCACGAATCGGACAGCTCGACGAGCCGCACGTCCATCGTCTGCATCGCGCGTTCCGCCGCGTGGCGCGACACGATGCCGATCCCGACACCGCTTTCGATCACGCGGCAGATCGCGTCGAAACTCTTCAACTGCACACGATAGCGGATCCGCTTGCCGAGCGCGCGAGCCTGATCGGCGAGATGGACCTGCAGCGCGCTGCCGTCGGTGAGGCCGATGAAATCCGCATCGACGATCTCGTCGAACGCAACCGCGTCGCGCGATGCGAGCGGATGGGCGGCCGGCACGACGACGATCAGCCAGTCCTCGCGAAACGGCTTCTGCTCGAGCCCGCCGAGTCCGACCGAATCGGCGACGATGCCGAGCTCCGCGGTCTTGCTGCGGATCGCGTGCACGATCTCCTGGCTCGAGCGTTCCTCGACGCTGATCGACAGCTTCGGATGGCGCGGCAGATAGTCGGCCAGCGCGTCGGGCAGGTATTCGCTGAGCGACGCGGTGTTGCATAGCAGCCGGATATGGCCGCGCAGCCCGAGCCCGTACTGCTGCAGTTCGCCGCGCATGTGGTCGATCTGCTGCAGCACCGTGCGCGCATGGTGTTCGAGCGCATGACCGGCGTCGGTCGCATGCACGCCCGCCTTGGTCCGGTGCAGCAGCGGAACGCCGAGCTCGTCCTCCATCCCGCGAATGCGCTCGCTCGCGGCCTGCAGCGTGATGTGCGTGCGCTCGGCGCCGACCGTGATCGTGCCGGCCTCGCAGATGTTCAGGAAAAGCCGCAGATCGGTCAGGTCGAAGCGCATGGCGGGGCCGGGTTGTTGTGTGATCGCCGATAAGGTAGCAGGGAATCGGGCGCGCGATGCTCAGGCGCTGCCTGAGACGCGATTCGCCGCTTCCGCATTTTCAGGATACGGCCGGCGACCGATGATGCTGACGTCAAACGCGAAGGGGAGACCGTCATGCAAATCGATTCGTTGTGGGGCGTGTCGTTCAAGATCGCGCTGCATCTGCTGTTCCTCTGCATCGGCATCGCCTACGCGTGCTCGGAACTGATCGACTGGATGCGCTGAGCGCCCGCGTTGGCGGCCCGCCGACGCGGCGGAAAATCATGCCGATTTTCCGAGAAGACGCGGTCATCGTTACCTGAATCGCACGGGGCGCGGGTCACCCATATCGTCCGGCTCCACGACCGGTGATCGTTTGTCATCATTGTTTGCATCCGGTTACACGTCGGCCGTTCCGTTTTTGAGATGCTTGAAAGCTTGTAAAACGGACACCGGTAGCACCGGTTCGACGATGGAAAAGCATCGACTCTATCGCCGCGCGGCATGGGCATCCGGCCTTGCTGCCGTGCTCGCGATGGCCGGCTGCGCGAGCACGCCGCCCGTTCCGCCGAGCGATACGCTTGCCGGCCCCGCGCGACAGGCGGCGCCGGCGCAACCCGCCGCGGCATCGGCACCTGCGCCGGCGCCTGCGCCGATCCTGGTCGCGCATGACTACGTCGTGAAGCGCGGCGACACGCTGACGGGCATTGCAAACGCGAACGACTGCAGCGTCGCCGACCTGCGGCTCTGGAACAAGCTCGGCGCGCGCAGCAGGCTGCGCACCGGGCAGGTATTGCGGATCGTGAAGCAGGACGTGCAGCGGCCGTCGGCGACGACGGGCAGCACGCAGGCGACGGCACCGGCCGCCGCGAGCGACGCGACGGCCGCCGCGCGGCCGAGCGAGTCGAGCGAGTCGAACGCCAGCGATCGCGAGGTCGTCCAGCAGACGAAGCGTCACGCGCGCGGCGTCGCGCTCGCCTGGCCCGCGCACGGCCGGATCGTCGAACCGTTCCGCCCCGGCCAGAACCGGGGGATCCAGATCGCGGGCCGCCCCGGCGACCCGGTGCGCGCGGCCGCCGACGGCCGCGTGATGTATGCGGGCACCGGGCTCAACGACTACGGCAGCCTGATCATCGTCCAGCACAACGCGGATTTCCTGACCGCGTACGCGCACAACCGCAAGCTGCTCGTGAAGACGGGCGACGTCGTGCATCAGGGCGACGAGATCGCCGAGATGGGCGACCTCGACAACTCGCGCGTCGCGCTGCTGTTCGAAGTGCGGCGCGACGGCAAGCCGGTCAATCCGCTGCCGTATCTGCCTGCGCCGCAGGGCTGAGGCGCGAACGCGCAGCCGCGCCGCTGGAACGCGGCGGCGCTCGCTGATACGCTAGGGTCTGTTCATCGCGCCTCACGGGTGAGGCCGTCGGTGCGTGCGTTCGCGGTGGGCGGCGGCTGCCGCCGCGAAGCATGCGCCGATGCGAAGGCGCGCGCATCGTCGATGTGCGCCGTGCGATGCGATCGATTCCGACAGAACATCACGCCATTCATGGAACACTCACCGACACGCCGCTCGCTGTTGCTTGCCGCCGTTGCGGCACCGTTCGTCGCCGCGTGCACGTCGGCGCCCGTCGCCGACCAGGGACGCGTGCATCGCGCCCAAGCCGAACTCGCCGCGCTCGACAAGGCGTCGGACGGCCGGCTCGGCGTCGCCGCGCTCGACACGTCGACCGGCGCGCGCATCGCGCACCACGCGCGCGAGCGTTTTCCGCTGTGCGGCACGTACGCGGTCGTCGCGGCCGCCGCGATCCTCGCGCGTGCGTCGCTCGACGCATCGCTGCTGCCGCGCCGCATTCTCTACCGCCGTTACGGGATCGTCGCGGGCTCGCCGGTGACCGAAAGCCACGCGGACACCGGCATGACCGTCGCGCAGCTCTGCGCGGCGATGCTCGAGTCCGGCGACAAGGGCGCCGGCAACCTGCTGATGAACGTACTCGGCGGCCCGCAGGCGGTGACGGCGTTCGCCCGCGAAAGCGGCGATACGACCTTCCGTCTCGATCGCTGGGAGCCCGAGCTGAATGCGGTCGGGCCCGGCGACGTGCGCGACACGTCGACGCCGGTCGCGATGGTCGACACGCTGCAGCGGCTGCTGCTCGGCGATGCGCTGCGCGAGCCGCAGCGCGCGCAGCTGATCGACTGGATGACGGCCGGCGCGCGCGGCGACGGCACTGCCGCGGCCGTGCCGCCGGGCTGGCGCGTGGCCGCCAAGCGTGGCGCGGGCGGCTATGGCACGACGACGGACGTCGCGGTGCTGTGGCCGCCGTCGCGTGCGCCGATCGTGATGGCCGTGTCGTTCACGCAGCCGCGCGCCGATGCCGCGCCGCGCAGCGACGTGATCGCCTCGGCCGCGCGGATCGTCGCGAACGCGCTGACGGCAACCGCATAGCGCGCCCGGCGCGGCGCCGGCACTCGCGTCGAGCGGGCGTTTGCCTTATCGTGTCGGCAGCGCGTGCCGCCGCCGGCGCGCCGTCTTTCCGCTCACTTCGCTTCGCCATGCGCCGACTTCCGCCTTTGCACGCGCTGCAGATCTTCTCGACCGTCGCCCGTCACGGCAGCTTCACGCGCGCGGCCGAGCAGCTGTGCGTGACGCAGGGCGCGGTGAGCCGGCAGATCCAGACGCTCGAGGCGCATTACGGCTTCCCGCTGTTCAAGCGGCATGCGAAGGGGCTGACGCTGACGGCCGAAGGCGAACAGCTGCTGCCGGTCGTCAATGAGAGCTTCGCGCGGATCGAGGACATTTCGTCGAAGCTCACGCGGCAGCGCACCGACCTCGCGTTAAAGGTGCCGACCTGCGTGATGCGCTGGATGCTGCCGCGCATCATGCGCTTTCAGGGCGAGCATCCCGATCTGCACGTGCAGATCACGACCGCATGGCAGCACGTGGTCGACTTCTCGTCCGAGCCGTTCGACGCAGCGATCGTCTACGGCACGTCGCCGGGCGCCGGCGTGGTCGCGCTGCCGCTGTTCGGCGAGCGGCTCACGCCCGTGTGCGCGCCCGAGCTGCGGCAAACGGCGCCGCTCGACGCGGTCGACGACCTCGCGCGCCATACGCTGCTGCATCCGACGCGCGACCATCGCGACTGGCGCGCATGGCTCGAGCACGCGGGCGTGCGCACGGTCGATCCCGAGCGCGGGCCGACCTTCGACACGCTCGATCTTGCGACGAACGCCGCGATGCAAGGCTTCGGCGTCGCGATCGGCGACGTGACGCTCGTCGACGACGACGTCAGCGCGCGCCGGCTCGAACGGCCGTTTGACATCGTGCTCGAGACGGGCGCGCGCTACTTCTTCGTGTACCCGGAGAGCGGCGGCAGCCAGCAGAAGATCCGCGCGTTCAGCGACTGGATCGCGCGCAATCGCGATTGATGCGGTGCGGCGCGCGGCCGCCCGCTTACTGATACGTGACGATCGCGATCATCGGCGAGCGTTCGCCGCCCGGGCGCGTCGGTAAAGAGATTGCGCGCGACGCCTGCGTAAAGGTCGTCGTCCGTACCGGCTGCAACGTCGCCGCGTCGACGAACTCGATGCGGCCGGCCGTCGGACGCGGACAGTCGGGCCGCACGTGCGCGGCCGGCGCATCGAGCGCGAACGAGCACGGCGGCTCGACGATCATGCCGGAGAAATGGATGACGCCGGACGTCGCGCCGGCGAAAGACAGGGACGAGGCCAGAAGCGACGCACCCAGGACGAACGATGCGGCGGTCACGCGATGCTTCATGACAGGCTCCAGAGTGGCAGCGCATCGCGGCGGGGCCGCTCGGACGGCAGCCCGTCAACGCGGCGATGCTGAATACGTAAACGGCAACGGCATCGGACCTCTTGAGTGAAAAAGACGAAATCTTGAAACCGCACAAGCGGCGTGCGGCTGTTTCAATCAATGTAGACGGAATCGGCGCGTTCGCAAGTCGGGATCGTGCGGCGTCGCGTCGTGCACGAGCGGGTGTCCGGCGCGTGCGGTTGCGGGCGCAACGGCTGCCGGTCGCGGCAAAAAAAACGGCCGCTCGCAACGAGCGGCCGTACGGCATGCCGAAGCGGCGCGCCGGCGTTCAGGTCGCGCGCTTGCGCACCGCGCCGACGATCGCGAGCAGCACGATCGCGCCGATAATCGACGCGAGCCAGCCCGCGCCCTGACCGGGCGCATACCAGCCGGCGGCCCGGCCGACGTAGCCGGCAATCAGCGAGCCGACGATACCGACGATCGTCGTCATCAGCAGGCTCATCTTGTCGTCGCCCGGCTTGAGCGCACGGGCGAGGAGGCCGACGATCAGACCGACTACGAGGGTTTCGATGAATTGCAGCATGGATGCCTCCCTATCGCTGTTCAGCGGTTATCGAAACGGAATGGACCCGCGCGGCGCATCGGGGTTCCGTGCATCGGCGGCGGGCGCAGTATCGCATGCCGTTGCGTCGCCGGGATGTCAGGCGGCCGGCGCGAGGCGCCGATAGCCTTCGGTCGCCTGCAGCAGCGTGCGCGTGTAGTCGCGCGCGACGTGTCCGGCACGCACGTCCTCGATCCGCAGCTGTTCGACGATTGCACCGTGCTGCATCACCGCGACGCGCTGGCACAGGAAGCCGATCACCGCGAGATTGTGGCTGACGATGATCATCGTCAGGTTGCGTTCGCGATGCAGGCGCCGCAGCAGGTTCAGGATCTCGGCCTGCACGGAGACGTCGAGCGCGGACGTCGGCTCGTCGAGCAGCAGCACGCGCGGCTCGAGGATCAGCGCGCGTGCGATGGCGACGCGCTGTCGCTGGCCGCCCGACAGCTGATGCGGATAGCGGAAGCGGAACGCGGGGCCGAGCCCGACTTCGGACAGCGCACGCGCGATGCGTGCGTCGGCGTCGCCGATCCGATGGATCGACAGCGGCTCGCGCAGCGTCTGATCCACCGTGAAGCGCGGATGCAGCGACGCGTACGGATCCTGGAACACCATCTGCACGCGGCGGCGGAACGCGCGATCGGGCGTGCCGGCGATCGGCCGCCCGTCGATCGAGAGCCGGCCGGACGCGAGCGGAACGAGGCCGGTCAGCGCGCGCAGCAGCGTGGATTTGCCGGAGCCCGATTCGCCGACGAGGCCGAACACCTCGCCGTCGCGCACCGCGAAGCTCGCGTCGCGCACGGCGTCGACATGGCCCGTGCGAGTCGGAAAACGGATCGATGCGTGATCGACGTCGATCATCGTGCAGCCTCCTGTCGAATGGCGCGCGCGGGCGCGTCGAGCCATGCCGGATCGCGCTGCAGCACGGGCAGCTCGTCGGGCGGATTTGCGAGCGGCGGGTTGGCCGCGAGCAGCCCGCGCGTGTACGGATGTGTCGCATGCTGCAGATCGCGCGCGGCACAGGTCTCGACGACGCGTCCCGCGTACATCACGGCGACGCGATCGCAGAACGACATCACGAGCGGCAGGTCGTGGCTGATGAACATCAGCCCCGTGCCGTGCCGCGCGATCATCGCGTCGAGCACCGCGAGCACCTGCATCGACACGGCGACGTCGAGCGCGGACGTCGGCTCGTCGGCGATCAGCAGCCGAGGCCCCGTCGAGACCATCATCGCGATCATCACGCGCTGGCCCATCCCGCCGGACAGCTCGTGCGGATACGCGTCGGCCACCCGCTCGGGATCGCGGATCTGCACGGCCGCGAGCGCCTCGACGATCCGCTCGCGCAGCGCGCGGCCGCGCAGGCCCGGCTCGTGGCGCCGGAACGCTTCGCCCATCTGCTTCGCGACGGTCATCACGGGGTTCAGCGAATACTTCGGATCCTGCAGGATCATGCCCATCTGACTGCCGCACAGGCGCCGGCGCTCGCGCGGCGACATCGCGAGCAGGTCGTGGCCCGCGAAGCGCATCGTCCGTGCCGAGCAGCGCGCGGCGTCCGGCAGCAGCCCGAGCAGCGCGCGGCCCGTCAGCGACTTGCCGGACCCCGATTCGCCGACGATGCCGAGCCGCTCGCCGGGTGCGAGCGTCAGCGAGAGGTCGCGCACCGCGTCGATGACGGTACCGTCGTGGCCGCGAAAGCCGATTTGCAGGCCGTCGATCTCGCACAGCGGCGCGGCGGTTGCGACGGTGGAAGTGGTTTGCATGTCACGCTCCATGTCGCGGATCGAAGACGTCGCGCAGCCCGTCGCCGAGCAGGTTGAACGCGAGGCTCACGAGCAGGATCGCCGCGCCGGGCAGCGTCGCGACCCACCATGCGTCGAGCAGCACGTTGCGGCCCGACGCGACCATGAAGCCCCATTCGGGGCTCGGCGGCTGCGCGCCGAGGCCGAGGAAGCCGAGGCCGGCGACGGTCAGGATGATGCCGGCCATGTCGAGCGTCGCGCGCACGATCACGGACGACATGCACAGCGGCACGATGTAGCGCAGCAGGATGCGCGGTCCCGACGCGCCTTGCAGCCGCGCGGCATGAATGTAGTCGGCCTGCGCGATGCGGATCGTCTCGGCGCGCGCGAGCCGCGCATAGGCAGGCCACGCGGTGATCGAGATCGCGACGACCGCATTGACGACGCCCGGCCCGAGCGCTGCGGCAAACGCGAGTGCGAGCACGATCTTCGGGAACGCGAGCGCGATATCGGTGATGCGCATCAGCACGCTGTCGACGAAGCCGCCGCAATAGCCGGCCGTCGTGCCGATCGCCAGTCCGATCGGCACGACGATCGCGACGACGAGCAGCGCGATGCCGAGCGTGAGCCGCGACCCGCCGATCAGCCGGGACAGGATGTCGCGGCCGAGCTGGTCGGCGCCGAGCCAGTGCGACGGCGAGCCCGGCGGCAGCAGGCGATCGCCGAGCACCTGGCGCAGCGGATCGTGCGGCATGATCAGCGGGCCGACGATCGCCACGACGATCAGCGCGACGAGGATCGCGAGCCCGAACAGGTTGAGCGGATTCGTCGCGAAGCGGCGCCAGCGGCGATACGTGAGCCCGAGCGCGGCCTGCGAGCGCGACGCCGGCGCATCGGAAAGCAGCCACGCGCGCAGCGTGACACGGTCGGCATTCGTCATCGGTCGACCTTCGGAAGCGAGTGAAACGGAAGCAGCGGGGAAGCGGGCATGGCAAAGCGGTCCTTAGCGTGCACGCGGATCGAACACGCGGTAGAGCGCATCGGTCAGCAGGTTGACGGTGATGAACATCACGCCGATCACGAGCGTCGCGCCGAGCACCGCGTTCATGTCGGCATTCAGCAGCGCGCCCGTCAGGTATGAACCGAGGCCCGGCCACGCGAACACGATCTCGGTCAGCACCGAGCCTTCGAGCAGGTTGCTGTACGTGAGCGCGATCACGGTCAGCAGCGGCACCGCGATGTTGCCGAACGCGTGACGCCAGATCACGCGGCGCTCGGAGAGGCCCTTGGCACGCGCGGTGACGATGTATTCCTGGCTGAGCTGATCGAGCATGAACGAACGCGTCATCCGGCTCAGATACGCGACCGAGTAGTAGCCCAGGATCGCGGCCGGCAGCGCGATGTGCGAGAGCGCATTGCGCAACACGTCCCATTCGCCGGCGAGCACCGCGTCGATCAGCAGGCTGCCGGTGCGCGTGTCGACCATCCCGTCGTATACCGGATCGAGCCGGCCCGGCCCGGCGACCCAATGCAGCCGCGCATAAAACAGCAGCAGCCCCATCAGCCCGAGCCAGAACACCGGCACCGAATTGCCGATCAGCCCGATGAAGCGCGCGATGTGATCGATCGGCCGGTTGTGCTTCACCGCAGCCGCGACACCGAGCGGCACGCCGATCGCGATGCCGATCAGCGTCGCGATCGTCGCGAGTTCGAGCGTCGCGGGAAACACGCGCTTGATATCGTCGAGCACGGGGTTCGACGTCAGCAGCGAGACGCCGAAATTGCCGTGCAGCACGTCGCGCGCGTAGATCAGGAATTGCGTGACGAGCGGCTTGTCGAGTCCGAGCGCGATGCGCTCGGCCGCGTACGCTTCGGCCGACGCGCGATCGCCGAGGATCGCGAGCACCGGATCGATCGGCACCTTGCGGCCGATCACGAACGTCAGCGCGAGCAGCCCCGCGAACGTGACGGCGAGCGTGACGGCCCAGCGCAGCACGCGCAGCATCCAGCGGACGGCCGGACGCCGCGCGGGCAGCGTGCGGAGCGCTTCGAGAGTGGAGACGGGAGTCGACATGCGGCGGCCGTTACTGCTTCTTGAGGTTGCGGTAGGACACGAGATCGTTGATCGGTCCGACTTCGAGCCCGCTGACGCCGGGCCGCGTCGCGACCTGCGCGACCTTCTCGAACATGATCACGAACGGCGACTGCGCGAGCAGCTCCTTCTGCATCGCCTGATACAGCGCCGCGCGCTTGGCGGCGGTCGGTTCGGCGAGTGCCGCGTCGGTTTCCTTCGTCAGCTTCGGGATGTCCCAGCTGTTGCGCCAGGCGAGCATCTTGTACGGCGACTTGTCGCCGTTGTCGGGGTTCCATGTGAAGCCCTGCGCGTTGCTGTGCGGATCGATGTAGTCGGCCGACCATTCGCCGATATAGATGTCGTGCTGGCGCGCGCGGTATTTCGCGAGCGTCTGCTTGTTGTCGCCCGGAATCAGCTGCACCTTGATGCCCGCCTGCGCGAAGTTCGCCTGCACGGCCTGCGCGATCTCCGTGTACGGATAGTCGTTGCGCACGTCCATCGTCACCGAGAAACCGTTCGGCACCCCGGCTTTCGCGAGCAGCGCCTTCGCCTTCGCGACGTCCAGCTTGTACGGGTTCGTGTTCAGCGCGCCGAGGAAGCCTTCGGGCAGGAAGGTCTGATGCACCTTGTAGGTCGTCTTCACGACGTTGTGCTGGATCCCCGCATAGTCGACGAGCCATTTCAGCGCTTCCTGCACTTCGGGCTTCGCGAGCGTCGCGTTCTTCGTGTTCAGGCCGAGATAGAGCAGCGTCGCCTGCGGCGATGCCGTGACCTTCGCCTTGCCGGACTTCACGACGGCCGCGAGATCGTCGGGGCTCAGGTCTCGCGCGGCGTCGACGTCGCCGTTCTCGAGCAGCAGCCGCTGGCTGGCCGCCTCGGGCACGTGACGCAGCACGATGCGCTTCATCGCGAGCGGCAGGCGATAGCCGTCGAAGCGCTGCAGCACGATGCTGTCGCCGGCCGTCCACTTCGCGAGCTTGTAGGCGCCGGAGCCGGCCTCGTTGGTCTTCAGCCATGCGTTGCCGAAGTCGTTGCCCTGCTGGTGCGACAGCAGCAGCTTCCGGTCGACGACCGAGGCCGGCCAGGAACCGAGCACGTTCAGCACGAAGGTCGGCGCGTACTTGCGGTCGGTCGTGATCGATACCGTCTGGTCGTCGAGCTTCTTCACGTTCGCGGCCACGTTCGCCTTCGTCAAGCCGATGCCGGTCAGCACCGCGGCGGGGCCCTTGTCGAGCAGTACCGCGCGCTGGATCGACCAGACGACGTCGTCGGCCGTCAGCGCGTTGCCCGAGTGGAACTTCAGCCCGCTGCGCAGCTTGAACGTGTAGGTGAGGCCATCCGCGCTGACCGTCCACGACTGCGCGACGTCGCCGTTGAATTTCGACGGATCGCGCAGGTCGACGCGCACGAGCCGGTCGTAGGTGTTCGCGACGTATTCCTCGGGCACGAGCTCGTAGATCTCGGCCGGATCGAGCGTCATGAATTCGTCCAGCAGCGTGGCCATGACGAACATGTCCTTCGGGGTTTCCGCGCGTGCGGCCGAAAACGGTGCGGAGGTCAGTGCGGCGGCGAGCACGGCGGCGGTGACGAGCCGGGATGTCAGGGGTTTCATGGGCGCTCCATCTGTCGTTGATGTCGTTGAACGTGAACGGAAAGGGGGACGTGCGTCACATCAGGCGCCACGGGCCGCTGGCGTCGTTGTCGATCAGCGGCAGCGCGCGCGAGCCGGGCAGCTCGTAGTGCCACCATTCGCTGTCGATATGCGCGAAGCCGGCCGCATGCATCACGCCGAGCAGCAGCAGCCGGTTGCGCTGCACGGCCTCGGGCAGCCCCGCATGGAAGTGCCCGGATGCGGCCACCATCTCGTCGAAGCCGGTGCCCATGTCGAGCGGTTCGCCGTCGGTGCCGACGAGCGTCAGGTCGAGCGCCGTGCCGCGACTATGATTCGAGCCGCGGCCGAGATCGGCGACGAAGTTCGGGTCGGGCAGGAAGTCCCACAGCACCTGCTGCGCCTGCGGCGGCCGATACGCGTCGTAGATGCGCAGCGTGAAGCCGGCCTGCGCGGCGACGTCCACCGCGCGGCGCAGCGCCGCTTCGGCCGACGCGAGCAACAGGCAGTGCGCGCGGCGGTAGATCGGCTTGCCGGTCAGATTGCGCTCGGTCGCATAGACGAGGTCGATCTCGACGCGATGCGTGGCGGGCGTGATTTCGACGAGGCGGTGATCGTTCATCGGCAAATGGGTTCTCTCAGGATTCGAATTGATCGAAGGTGCGCTGCAATTCGCGGTTGCGCGCGACGCGCCGGTCGATGGCGGGGCCGAGACGGTCGACGACGGCCGTGATCAACAGGTTGAACAGGCACGTGAGCGGCGCGAGCGAATCCCAGAACTGGCCGACGTCGGTCTTGACCTGCAGCAGGTCGGCCGGCCAGTCGCGTGCCCACGGGCAATACAGATCGGTGACGAGCGCGAACGGCTGGCCGAGCTCGGCCGCCGTTTCGCAGTAGCGGCGCGCGGTGCGCGAATACGCACGCGTGTCGGTGACGATCGAGTACGGCCGCTCGAATTCGGAGTTCAGCGAATCGACGTACGAGCCGGACTGGCCGTCCGAATAGAACACGCGCGGGCGCAGATATTCGAGGTAGCTGCTGAATGCGTTGCTGATGCCGCGCGTCGACTGGATCCCGACGATGAACACCGCATCGGCATGCGCGATGCGGTCGGCGACCTGCGCGAACACCGGGCCTTCGGCCAGCCGGTACACGTGGCGGATCGCATCGAGCTCGCGTTCGAGCGACGAGGCGAGCGCGTTCTCGCCGCCTGCGTCGCCGCTCGGCGCGGTGCGCGCGATCCGGCGATATTCGTCGAGACGGTCGGTGATCATCCACGGGCGGTCGCTCGCGCCGCGCAGCTCGCGCTTCAGGTCGTCGAGATTGCGATAGCCGACGCTGCGCAGAAAGCGGCCGACCGAGATGCCGCTCGTGCCGGTCTGCTGCGCGATCTGGTCGGCCGTTTCGAGGCCGAGCCGGTCGACGTTCGCGAGCATGTAGCTCGCGATGCGCTTCGCGGTCGGCGTCAGCTCGGCAAAGCGCGATTCGACGGTACGGACGAACGTGCAAGCCATCGGATGTTAGATCGTTGTCGTTTGACATTGGAATGTCACGTATCTAACAAAGCCAAAAACATTCGCGCTAGTGGACAAAAACTATCGAGGGGCGGTGGCGATAGAGCGCGATCGAGGCGGTTAACCACGACGCCGGCGCAGGGGCCGAAGGCGTAGACGGCTGCTGTCGCGCGCGACGTCGGCCAGTGAGGAGGCGTCCGGCGGCGGCGACGACGACGACCGTCGCCGCCGCCGCGCCGAACGTGTATCCGCAGCGGGCAGTGTTAAACCGAACGACCGCCGCAACGGTACGCGACGCGGCCCGCCTGCGAGCGGCCGCGCCGATCCGCGCGAGCCGCGCCGCGCGCCTTACTTCGCGAGCGTGCGGTACGACACGAGATCGTTGATCGGCCCGATCTCCGGGCCCGTCACGCCCGGCCGCGTCGCGACCTGCACGACCTTCTCGAACATGATGACGAACGGCGAATTCGCGAGGACGGCCTTCTGCAGCGCCTCGTAGCGCTGCGCGCGTTTCGCGGGCGACGGCTCGACGAGCGCGGCCTCGGTGTCCTTCGTCAGCTGCGGAATGTCCCAGCTGTTGCGCCACGCGAGCATCTTCGTCTTCGCCTGATCCGAATTGTCCGGATTCCACGCGAAGCCGCGCGCGTTGCTGTTCGGGTCCATGTAGTCGGGCGACCATTCGCCGATGAAGATGTCGTGCTGGCGCGCACGGTACTTGCCGATCGCCTGCTTCGCATCGCCGGCGATCAGCTTCACGCGGATCCCGCCTTGCGCGAAGTTCGCCTGCAGCGCCTGCGCGATCTCGATGTACGGATAGTCGTTCGGCATGTCCATCGTCACGTCGAAGCCGTTCGGCAGCCCGGCCTTCGCGAGCAGCGCCTTCGCTTTCGCGACGTCCTGCTTGTAGGGCCGCGCGTTCAGCGTGCCCAGGAAGCCTTCCGGCAGGAAGGTTTGATGGACCTTGTACGTCGTGCTGACGATGTTGCGCTGGATGCCGTCGTAATCGACGAGCCACTTCATCGCCTGCTGCACGTCCGGCTTCGCGAGATTCGGATTCTTCGTGTTCAGGCTCAGATACAGCAGCGCGGACACCGGCCATGCGGCGACCTTGATCTTGCCGGCCTTCGTCAGCGCGGCGAGGCTGTCGGGGCTCAGATTGCGCGCGGCGTCGACGTCGCCGTTCTCGAGCAGCAGCCGCTGCGCCGATGCCTCCGGCACGTGGCGCAGCACGACGCGCTTCATCGGATACGGCGTGCGGTACTGATCGAAGCGCTGCAGCACGATGCTTTCGTTCGGCGTCCACTTGACGAGCCGGTACGGGCCGGAGCCCGCATCGTTGGTCTTCAGCCAGCCGCTGCCGAAGTCGTCGCCCTGCTGGTGCGACAGCAGCAGCTTCTTGTCGAGCACCGATGCCGGACACGCGCTCAGCACGTTCAGCACGAAGCTCGGCGCGTACGCACGGTCCGTCTCGAGCACGAAGGTTTGCGCGTCGAGCGCGCGTACTTTCTGCATGACGTTCGCCTTCGTCAGGCCGAGATCGGCGAGCACGCCGGCCGGCCCCTTGTCGAGCAGCACGGTGCGCTGCAGCGACCACGCGACGTCGTCGGCGGTCAAGGGATTGCCGGAGTGGAACGTGAGGCCGGGGCGCAGCTTGAAGGTGTAGGTGAGCCCGTCGGCGCCGACCGTCCACGACTGCGCGATCTGTCCGTTGAAGCGCGTCGGGTCTTTCAGGTCGACGCGCACGAGCCGTTCGTAGGTGTTCGCGACATACTCGGACGGCACGAGCTCGTAGATCTGGCTCGGATCGAGCGTCGTGAATTCGCCGAGCTGGGTGGCGACGACGAAGATGCCGGGCGGCGTCGCCGCGTCGGCCGGCAGCGCCGGAACGAGCGCGACGAGCGCGGCACTGACGAACAGCCGGGACAGCAGATGCTTCATGCGGGCTCCATCGGAAGGGAATCGTCGTGCGATTCTCTCATCGACTGCAGCCCGGACGAAAGTATTCGATGCCGCGCGTCTCGCGCCGGCACGGGCGCGCTCAGATCACGCAGCGCGCGATCGCGAAGCGCATCGCTTCTTCGGCAGGCTCGCTGCCGGAGCCGCGCACGACCTTGACGACCGAGCCGCTGCCCGACGGCGTCAGCGTGACGAAGTACGCGCGCGAACCGACCGTGATGTCGGTCACGCCGTTGTGCTGCGACTGTTCGGTGCTCGACAGGCGGTTGTCGAGACAGCTCGCGATCGCATGGGCAGGGCGCTGCGACGACACGTAGATCATCGGCGCCGCGCCGGACGCGGCCGAATCGGACGAAGGCGTCGAGCCGCAGGCGGCGAGCAGGGCGGCGGGCAGGAGCAGCAGGAATCGTTTCATGGTCGAATCGTCGTGTCTCTCGTGTCGAGGCTGGGGCGCGGGGAAGGCGAAACGCGAAGCTTCGCGACGAAACCGCGGCGCATTGCGTCGTTTTCGAAGCGCGACGCGCGCGGTTGACGACGAAGTATACCCGCGGCATCCGACACGGATGGCGAGCTGAAACGATTCGATACAACAAGCACCCGCTGCCGCATCGGGCAGCGGGTGTTCAGACGGTGGCGACTCGGCGCGGATCGATCGGTTTGTCGTGGACGCTTATTGACCGATCCTGTTGCTGACCGCATTTTCCTGCCGGTTCAGCACATGCTGTTCGCTCTTGGTGATGTGGCCGCGATCCTGCGCGGCCATGTCCCGCTCTTCCTGGCGGATTTGGCGGTCGTCACGGTGCAGGCGCGCGGCCTGTGCGTGCGACATCTCGCCCTCCCTCACTTCGCGATGGATGCGGCGATTCTGGTTCGCGAGGCGCTGGTCGACCTGTTCGCGGCGCGGATGCGCGTGCTGCCACGGCGTGTCGGCGAAAGCGGTGCCGGTCGCACCGACATCAGCGTGGCGGCGATCGCGAGAGGGCGGATAAGGGCTCGCATGATGTTTCTCCTGTCGTTGCGCATCCGGATCGTGGGCGCTTGACGAAAAAACGCGCGGCCGTCGCCGCCTGTTGACGCTCGAAATGTGTCGATTGCAAGCGTTTATTACGTCGGGTGATTGCCGGCCGGCGCCGGTGGCGCGGGCCGGCCCGGCGCAACGATCGCGCGGTGCCGTCTCAGCTGAGCCGATACGCCTTGACGGGCGTCACTTCCGCCGGCAGCGGCTCGCGGTTCAGTTCGAGCAGCGTGCGCTCGATCTGCCGCGCGATCGCATCGAGCGCGAGATGGTTGGGCCCGTCGCCGAACGGCTCGGCGATCGCATGCGCGATCGCGTCGAGCGCGATCAGCGTGTAGGCGACGAATACCGTGACGAACGGCGTCGCCGCGCCGATCGAATCGACGAGGCCGAACGGCAGCAGCACGCAGTATGCGTAGATCGTCCGATGCAGCAGCACGTCGTACGAGAACGGAATCGGCGTCGACGCGATGCGCTCGCAGCCGCTGACCATCGAGACGAGATCGTCGAGACGCGCATCGAGCATCCACAGCCGCGTCTCGGCGAGCCGGCCAGCGTCGGCGCGCGCCGCGAAGGCGGCGCGCAGCTCGTGCACGATCGCGACGGGACGAAACCGCGCGGCGGCGACGCGCGCGTGGGTCGCGTCGTCGAGCAGCGGGCGCAGATCGTCGGCCGGATCGGTGCCGCGCAACTGGTGCTTGAGCGCATAGACGAACGCGATGACGCGGCGCACGAACGCGCGCCGCTCATGCGCGTCGGCCGAAACCGCGCCGTAGCAGAGCGCCTGCGACGTCAGCGTGCGCGCGGCGGTCAGCACGCCGCCCCACAGCTGCCGCGCCTCCCGGTAGCGATCGTAGCTGGCGTTGTTGCGGAAGCCCGCGAAGATCGCGAGCGTCAGGCCGATCAGCGTAAATGGCGTCGGGTTCAGCGGCACCTTCTCGCCGAGCACGCGGCCGCCGCCCCAGACAGCGACCAGGCTGATGACGAGCGTCAGCACGAGCTGCGGCAGGATCGTCGGCAGCACCGAGCCGTTCCACACCAGCAGCATGCGCAGCCAGTGCTCGCGCGGACGCACGATCATCGCGGCACTCCGTCACGCGGCGACCGAGGTCGGCGCGGCGGCGCGATGCAGCAGCACCGGAATCGATTTCGAGGTCGGCGTGTTGCAGACGTCGCCGACGCTGTCGAGCGGCACGAGCGGATTCGTTTCCGGGTAGTACGCGCCGATGCAGCCGCGCGGAATGTCGTATTCGACGAGCAGGAAGCCGTTCGCGCGGCGCTCGATGCCGTCGTGCCACACGGTTTCGATGTCGACCCAGTCGCCCGCCTTCAGGCCGAGCATCGCGAGATCGTCGCGGTTCGCGAACACGACGCGACGCTGGCCGAACACGCCGCGATAGCGGTCGTCGAGCCCGTAGACGGTCGTGTTGTACTGGTCGTGCGAGCGCGTGGTCATCAGCGTCATCAGCCGCTCGCCGTGCAGGGCACGTGCGCGCTGGATCGGCGTGTCGGTCGGCAGCGCGTGCGCGATGAAGTTCGCCTTGCCGTTCGGCGTCAGCCACTCGCGGTCGCGCGATGCGACGCGCAAATGAAAGCCGCCAGGCCGCGCGATGCGCGCGTTGTAGTCGTAGAAGCCGTCGAGCGTCGCTTCGATCGCGTCGCGAATCTTCGCGTAGTCGTTCTTGTACGCGAGCCAGTCGACCTTGTCGCTGCCGAACAGCGCGTGGCCGATATGCGCGACGATCGCGGGCTCCGACATCAGGTTCGGCGACGCGGGCCGGTTCATCCCGTACGAGACGTGCACCATGCTCATCGAATCTTCGACGGTGACGCCTTGCGGCACGTTGTCCTGCAGGTCGACCTCGGTGCGACCGAGCGTCGGCAGGATCAGCGCGTCGCGGCCGTGGATCAGATGGCTGCGGTTCAGCTTCGTCGTGATGTGCACGGTCAGGTCGCAGCGGCGCATCCCTTCCCATGTGCGCGGCGTGTCGGGCGTCGCCATCGCGAAGTTGCCGCCGAGGCCGATCAGGACCTTCACGCGGCCGTCGAGCATCGCCTCGATCGTCTCGACGACGTCGTACCCGTGTTCGCGCGGCGGCTCGAAGTCGAACACGCGGCCGAGCCGTTCGAGGAACGACAGCGTCGGCTTTTCCTCGATGCCGACCGTGCGGTTGCCCTGCACGTTCGAATGGCCGCGCACGGGGCACAGCCCCGCGCCGGGCCGGCCGATGTTGCCGCGCATCAGCATCAGGTTCGTCAGCATCTGCACGGTCGCGACCGAATGCTTGTGCTGCGTGATCCCCATGCCCCACGTCGCGATCACGCGCTCGCTGCGCGCGTAAAGCTGCGCGAGCGCGTCGATCTGCTCGTACGGCACGCCGCTTTCGGCGGTCAGCGCGGCCCAGTTTTCGGCGCGCAGATCGTCGGCGAACGCGTCGAAGCCGGCCGTGTGCGCGTCGATGAACGCGGTGTCGAGCACGCGCGGTGCACCGGCGGCGCGCGCGGCGTCGTCGAGCTCGAGCACGCGTTTCGCGACGCCCTTGATCAGCGCGAAATCGCCGCCGATGGTCGGCTGGATGAACGTCGATGCGATCCGGGTGCCCGACATCGTCAGCATTTCAAGCGGGCTTTGCGGATCCGCGAAACGTTCGAGCCCGCGTTCCTTCAGCGGGTTGATCGACACGATCGTCGCGCCGCGCTTCGCGCATTCGCGCAGTTCGCCGAGCATCCGCGGATGGTTGGTGGCCGGGTTCTGGCCGAAGATCAGCAGCGTGTCCGCATGTTCGAAATCGTCGAGCGTGACCGTGCCCTTGCCGACGCCGACCGACGCCGGCAGCCCGCGGCTCGTCGCCTCGTGGCACATGTTCGAGCAGTCGGGGAAATTGTTCGTGCCATACCGCCGCACCAGCAGCTGATACAGGAACGCCGCTTCGTTGCTCGCGCGGCCCGACGTGTAGAACGCGGCCTGGTTCGGGTCCGGCAGTGCGCGCAGGTGGCGCGCAATCAGCGCGAACGCGTCGTCCCACGCGATCGGCACGTAGCGGTCGGTCTGCGCGTCGTACACCATCGGATCGGTGAGCCGGCCGTGCTGCTCGAGTTCGAAATCCGACTGTTCGAGCAGTTCGGTCACCGTGTGTTCGGCGAAGAACGCCGGCGTCACGCGCTTGCTCGTCGCTTCGGCCGCGACGGCCTTCACGCCGTTCTCGCAGAATTCGAAGGTCGATGCGTGCTGGCGATCGGGCCACGCGCAGCCGGGGCAGTCGAAGCCGTCCGGCTGGTTCTGGCGCAGCAGCGTGCGGTAGTTGCCGCCCGCGACCTTTTCCTTGATCAGGTTGATCGTGACGGCTTTCAGCGCGCCCCAGCCGGCGGCGGGGTGGGTGTACGGCTCGATGCGCGCGGTGGCGGATTTCTTTCTCATGATGCGTCTGTCGGGATCGATGCGTGCACAGTACGCGCGGCACCGCATGCGCTGTGTGTACACCTGTTCACTTCAAAAAAGAGTACAGTTGCGGCGATTCGCACAGTGCGCATCGCAGCTGTGTTGTCGAAGGCGGATTGAAAGGGAGGCGAGTGAAGCGTTATGAACGACTGGCCGACGATCTGCACGCGCAGATCGAACGAGGCGTTTATCGGCCCGGCGACCGGATTCCGTCGGTACGGCACGCGAGCCGCCAGTACCGGCTCAGCGTGACGACCGTGCTGCGCGCGTATCTGCTGCTCGAAAGCCGCGGCCTGATCGAAAGCCGGCCGCAGTCGGGCTATTTCGTACGCGCGCGTCTCGACGCGCCGGCGCAGGCCGAGCTGCATGCGTCGACGCCGGCGGCCGAGCCGTCAGCGGTCGACGTGAGCCGGCTCGTGCTGTCGACGCTGCGTTCGATCGCGCGCGACGATGCGGTGCCGCTCGGTTCGCCGTATCCCGACGCGTCGCAGTTTCCGGTGCAGCGGCTCGCGCGCTACGCGCAGGCGATCGGCCGGCGCCGCACGCGCTGGGGCGTGATCGACGATCTGCCGCCCGGCAACCAGGAACTGATCCGCCAGATCGCGCGCCGCTATGCGGAGCGCGGCGTCGTCGTCGAGCCGGGCGAGATCGTGATGACGATCGGCGCGACCGAAGCGATCAACCTGTGCCTGCAGGCGGTCGCGAAGCCGGGCGATACGATCGCGGTCGAATCGCCGACGTTCTACGCGATGCTGCACGCGATCGAGCGGCTGGGCATGCGCGCGCTCGAAGTCGCGACGCATCCGGTCGACGGCATCAATCTCGACGCGCTCGAACGGATCCTCGAACGCGAGCGCATCGCCGCCTGCATGGTGATGCCGAACTTCCAGAATCCGCTCGGCTTCCAGATGTCCGATGCACGCAAGCGCGCGCTCGTCGAAATGCTCGCGAAGCATGGCGTGCCGGCGATCGAGAGCGACGTCTATCACGAGCTGCACTACGGCGACGCGACGCCGAGCGCGCTGAAGTCGTTCGACCGCGACGGGCTCGTGCTGCATTGCGCGTCGTTTACGAAGAGCCTGTCGCCGCGCTACCGGATCGGCTGGGCGATGCCGGGCCGCTATCGCGACCAGGTCGAGAAGCTGAAATTCCTGAACACGCTCGCGACGCCTGCGATCGAGCAACTGGCGATCGCCGAATATCTGAAATACGACGGCTACGATTTCCATCTGCGGCGCATGCGCAAGCACTACGCGCAGCAGGCGAATCTGATGAGCTCGATGGTGCGGCGATTCTTCCCGGACGGCACGCGGCTGTCGCAGCCGCAGGGCGGCTACGTGCTGTGGGTCGAGCTGCCGCCGCAAGTCGATGCGATGAAGCTGTACGGGCTCGCGCTCGCGCAGCGGATCACGGTCGGGCCGGGCCACATGTTCTCGGCGGGCGCCGATTACCGGCACTTCATCCGGCTCAACTACAGCTATCCATGGTCGCGGCAGATGGAGGAGGCGCTGAAGGTGCTCGGGCGCCTCGCCGCCGAATGCGCGGCCGCGTGAGCACGCCGCGCGGCGCGGCTGTCCGCTATGCGGCGATCGCGGTTTCCGGGTCGTCGCTCGATTCGGCGGCGGCGCGGCGTGCATCGGCACGCATGGCACCCGTCATCTCGCGCATGTCGAATCCCGACGGATGCTGGTAGACGCGCAGCCCGAACTCCGGCAGCACCGCGATCAGATGGTCGAACAGATCCGACTGGATCGCTTCATAGTCGACCCACGTCGTCGTGTCGGTGAAGCAGTACAGCTCGAGCGGAATGCCCTCGGCGGTGAGCGGCAGCTGGCGCGCCATGCAGGTCATGTCGCGGCGGATGCGCGGATGCCACTGCAGATAGTTCGCGACGTATGCGCGAAACGTGCCGAGGTTCGTCAGCTGGCGGCGATTTGCCGGGCACTCGGCCGCCGCGCCGAGCGCGCCGTTCCATTGAGCGATCGCGTCGACCTTTTCGTCCAGATAGTCCTTCAGCAGCGTGAGCCGTTCGAGCCGCGCGATCTCGTCGTTCGTCAGAAAGCGCACGCTCGTCGCGTCGATGAACAGCGCGCGCTTGATCCGGCGGCCGCCCGCTTCGGTCATCCCGCGCCAGTTCTGGTAGCTCTCGGTGATGAGTTTCCAGGTCGGCACGGTGATGATCGTGTGATCGAAGTTCGCGACTTTCACGGTGTTCAGCGTGATGTCGATCACCGTGCCGTCCGCGCCGGCGGACGGCATCGTGATCCAGTCGCCGATTCGCAGCATGTCGTTCGACGACAGCTGCACGCCGGCGACGAGCCCGAGCAGCGTGTCCTTGAAGATCAGCATCAGCACCGCCGACATCGCCCCGATGCCGGACAGCAGCAGCCCGATCTGCTTGCCGGTCGCGTCGCCGATCACGACGAGCGCGGCCGTGATGAACATCACGAGCTTGACGAGCTGCATTGCGCCTTTCAGCGACAGGCGCGGCTGTTCGCGGCGCGTCGTGCGGTACGTATGCTCGAGCGCGGAGAGCGTCGCGCTGATCGTCATCGTGACGACGAACACGATCAGCGCGAACAGCACCTTGTCGGCGGCCTGCGCGGCGGCGTCCGGCAGGCCGGGCACCGCGCCGAGCCCGAGCTTGATCACGACGAACGGGACGATGCGGTTCAGCCACTTGAACGCGCCGAACTGGAACAGCGCATCGTCGATGCGCGTGGCCGAGCGCCGCGCGAGCCGCGCGACGACGCGAAACAGCAGGAAATGGACGGCCGCGGTGACGACGCCGGCGGCAGCGAGCAGGACGAGCGTGCCGACGAGCGGCGCAAACCAGGATTCATTCAAAGTCATAGCGGGTGGTGCGGTCCTTCTGTTGCATGGAATCGGCGCCGCGATGCGGCGCGTGCCCGCTGAAGGGCACTTGAAAGGGACAGCGATTGTGCCATCGGGTTCCGGAAGTGTGCTGCGACGGTCGCAGTCAGCGGCGACAGTCGCCGCGGCGGCCGTTCGATGCTTGTATGAGGCGCGACGCGTGCAACGGGCTCGCCCATCGTCGCCGCGCATGACGGATAGCCGTGCAAGCGTGGCGCCGCGCATACGCGTGCCGAGCGATTCTGGCGGCGCGCCGCAGGGTGGCGATGCGCGACATCGTCGCGGGCGTCTCGCCTCGCATCGACCGACATGCGGGACGTGCTCGGCTATGCGCGAATCGTCGGTATGCCGGCCGTCGCGGGCGGCTTCACGGTGGTGTTCCCGCGGCGCGCTGCCGCTGCCAGGAGCCGTGCGCACGCGCGCAAAGCCTTTCAGGATCGGTGCGGCCGCTGTCGCTGTGGTGTTTCGCCGGCCTGCTGTTCGCGCGCATGCTGCGCACCGAGCGGCAGTGGCGGCGCCTGAACGTCGGCCTCGGCCTGCTGCTCGTAGGGGCGATCGTGCCGATGTGGCTGCCGTAACGCGGTCGCGCCGTTCGTCGCCGCACAGGCGTGCGCGACGTGGTGCGACCCGGCGCGTTCAACGCGAGTCGTTTGACGCCGGTGCCGCGCGGCGGCCGCCTGCGCCGGCGGACCACAGCGGCAGGCGCAGCGCGGTGACGAAACTCGACGCGTGCAGCACGCACAGCAGGCCGAACGCCCAGGCGTAAGCGGTACCGTGCGCGTCGCCGCCCGCCGCGTGATCGACCCGCAGCCGCCATGCGAGAAACAGCGTGCAGAGCGTCGTCAACGTCGGCCCGCCGAGGCGCTGCACGATATTGAGCGACGTGGTCGCCATCGGCAGGTCGCGGCGTTCGACCGACGCATAAGCAGCCGTAATGGAAGGCGCGCCGATCGCGCTCTGTCCCATCCCGCGCAGGAATAGCGCGGGCACGAGCACGACGGGATCGTAGCCGCGCAGTGCGAGATAGACGAACGGCAGTGTCGCGAGCAGCGCGAGCATCGCGCCCGCGGCGGCGAGCCGCCGCACGCCGAAGCGGCCTGTCAGCGCGCCCATCGACGGATAGGTGACGAGCATGCCGAGTCCCATCGGCGCGAGCAGCCAGCCCATCTCGCTGGGCGAACGGCCGCACGCCTGGATCAGGAACACCGGGATCAGCATCTGGCCCGCGAACAGCGCGCCGTTCGACAGGAACTGCGTCGAGGCCGCCGCGCCGAACACCTTGCGGCGAAACAGCGCGAGATCGAGCAGCGCGCGATCGCCCTTGCGCGTTTCGACGCGCAGGAAGGCGACGAGCAGCAGCGCCGCGGCGACGAGTGCCACGATGCCGAGCGCCTCGCCGATGCGCTCGACGCCGTACAGCAACAGCACGAGCCCCGGCGACAACAGCGACAGCCCGATCCAGTCGAGCGCTCGCGGCTGCGTTTCTTCGCGATCGCCGGGCAGGAGCCAGGCAGCGAGCGCAAGCGCGAGCAGGCCGACCGGCAGGTTCACGAGAAACAGCCAGCGCCACGACATGTGCTGCAGGATCGCGCCCGCGACGACCGGGCCGAGGATCGGCGCGAGCAGCACGGGCACGGCCGCATAGCCGATCACGCGCGCCATCTGCTGGCCCGCGACGCGCGCGATCATCATCTGCGCCATCGGCGCGAGCAGTCCGCCGCTCATGCCTTGCAACGCGCGAAACGCGATCAGCGACGGCGCGGACCACGCGAGCCCGCAGAGCGCCGACGTCAGCGTGAACGCGGAGAAGCACCACAAGTACAGCGCCTTCGCGCCGATCCGGTCGACGAGCCAGCCGTTCAGCGGCAGCACCAGCGTCAGGGCGAGCAGATAGCCGCTCGTGACCCACTGGATCGTCGACAGGCTCGTGTGCAGATCCGTCGCGAGGCTCGACAGCGACACGTTGACGATCGTCGCGTCGAGCTGCGACAGCAGCGAGCCGAGCATCGCCACCGCGCTGACCTTCCAGATCGACGGATCGAGTCCGCCGCCCGCGCGGGCCGGCGCCGGTTGCGTACGTTCGTCGCTCACGCGCCGCGCCGGTCCAGCAGCGCGACGATGTCCTGCGTCGAACCCGTCTCACCGAGACGCGGGAACAGGCGCTCGACACTGTTCGCATGGGCGTCCGCGTTCAGATCAGTCATCGCGTCGACGGCGAGCGTCACGTTGTAGCCGAGTTCGTGCGCCTGCCGCGCGGTCGATTCGACGCCGATGCTCGTCGCGACGCCGGCCAGCACGATCTGCGTGACGCCGGCCGCCTTCAGGTAAGCGTCGAGATCGGTGCCGGTGAACGCGCCCCAGGTTTTTTTCGTGACGAGATGGTCGCCGGGCTGCCGGTCGAGTTCGGCGATGAGCTCGGTCCAGTCGGCCGGCAGCGCGTCGAGGCGAACCTGCTGCTGCGTGCGGCCCGGTGCGCCGCCCGCGACGTTGACGAGCACGACCGGCAGGCCGCGGCTGCGGAATGCGTCGAGCAGTTCGCGCGTGCGTTCGATCACGCCGCCGACCGGATGCGCGGTGGGCAGCGCGACGATGCCTTTCTGCAGGTCGATGACGACCAGCGCCGTGTTTGTGTCGAGACGGGTTGCGCTCATGATGGGGACTCCATGGAACGGACGGGGAACGGGAAGGGCGCGCGAACGGATGCGGCGGCATCGCCGCGCGCGTGGCTCACTTGTCGCCGATCCGCCTGATCAGCGGGATCGCAGCGGCGAGCGTGCGGATTTCTTCGGGATCGAGTCGCTCGATCGCGGCGCCGAGCCAGCGGTGCTTCGCGGCGCTGCGCTTGCGGCGCGCCTCGCGGCCGGCCGCGGTCAGCAGGAACAGGATCTGGCGACCGTCGGTCGGATGCGGCTCGCGTTCGACGAGACCTTCCTCTTCGAGACTCGCGAGGATCGCCTTCATCGATTGCGGCTTCATCGACTCGGCGCGGGCGAGATCGGCGGTCGTCATCGGGCCGTTCGATTCGAGCCGCGCGAGCGCGCTCGTCTGCGACATGCCGAGCCCGTCGGACGCGACTTCCGAGCGCAGCCGGCGGATCAGCTGTCCGACGGCGAGCGTCAGCTCGGTGGCAACGGCATCGGCGGCGAGGTTCGGTTTGCGTGCGGCGTTCATGAGGCGGATCTTAGGACAAGACAGTTAGACTTGCAAGTTTAACTGTCGAATTATCGACGATGCAGCGCGATGCGCGTCGCGACGAAAGCAGGCGGCAGACAGGCGGGTTCGGGAATTGAAGCGGTCAGGGGGCGGCCGGACATCGATCCATCGATGACTGCAACGACAGCGGGCGGGCGCCGCGATGCGCTCAGCCGGATTTACCGTCGCGATCGGGCGGCGCGATGGGCACGACCTCGCTGTTTCCCGGCGTGGCGGCTTCATGCAGCAGATCGCCGAGATACTGCGCGAGTTCGTCGGCGGCGAGCGTGGGCGGAATATGCAGGTCGGCCGGGCGTCGCTTGCCTTCGACGCCGAGATCGAACACGGCCCAGCCGTCGCTTCGGCGGACGACGGCGAGACGGCGTCCGAATGCGTTGAAGCGGTATTCGTCCGGCATCGCATTGCTCCCGAAGATGAATGCGCCGGCTGCCTGCACGTTTACTGAATCGAGCAGGCCAGCCAGCGATGGATCCTGATCGCGTCGCTCGAGACGCCGGCGCGCGTCGGTGCGCCGAGCAGCACGACGGTCGTGCGGCGACCTTTCACGCGCATGCGCATCACGACGCCGTGACCCGATTCGTTGATGAAGCCGGTTTTCTGCAGGCGGATCGGCAGGCGGCGATAGCGGACGAGCGGATCGGAATTCACATACAGCAGTTCGCCGTCGCCGGGGCGCACGGTCGTGGACCTGTCGGTCGAGAAGTAGCGGATCAGCGGATCCTGTGCGGCCGCGTCGACGAGCCGTGCGAGATCCTCGGCCGTCGACACGTTGTGCGGGGACAACCCGGTCGGTTCCCTGAAATGTGTATGGCGCATGCCGAGCCGGCGCGCTTCACGATTCATCGCCTTGACGAAGGCGGCGCGGCCGCCCGGATAGTCGCGGCTCAACGCGGCGGCCGCGCGGTTCTCCGACGACATCAGCGCGATATGGAACATGTCGCGGCGCGACAGCTCCGAGCCGACCTGCAGGCGCGAACCGGTGAACTTGATCGTGTCGCGATCGTTCGCGGTGACGCGCAGCACGCCGTTCAGCGGTCGATCGGCATCGCGCGCGACGACGGCCGTCATCAGTTTCGAGATCGACGCGATCGGTCGCACCGTGCGCGCATTCCGGGCCAGCAGCGGCGTGCCGGAATCGACGTCGAGCACGTAGGCCGCGCGCGAATGGAGCGATCGGACCGCACGCGGGTTGTACCCGCAGCTCGCCAGCAGGCGCGGTTTCGCGGCGGGATGCGGACGGGCCGCCGTCGTGCGTTTCGCGCGACGCTGCTGCGGAGCCGGTGCCGCGTGGCGCTTGATTGCGTGGTGCTTCACGCGCGGGCGGCGATGCTTGACGGCCTTTTTCTTGCGCTGGACAGGTTTTTTCTTGACCGTTTTCTTGACGGCTTTCGCATGCGGCACGGCATGCGCCGCGCGCTGGGGCGGGTGGCGTTGCGCCGACGATGCGTTCGTCGCGAACGCGAACGTCAGGATCGACAACGCGATGAGCAGGGTGGTCCGGGCGAGAGGCAGGCGCGCGATGAGGCCGGTCAAGCGAAAAGCTCCTTTTCACGCGCGACGACGCAGCGTGGCATGGTTGAGCGGTCAGGGGAGCGGAAAATTATACGGTCGATCGCGGCGCGATGACGATGGACAGCGGGAAAAGGAGGCGATTTTTCGCAGAGATCGGGCGTTTTTACTGCCGTGCGGAGGACGAGGGCGGCGCAATGCGGGCGAATACGCGCGCGCTATGGAGACGCGCGACGCGATCGTGGCGCGATCGCGCGCCCGGCCTTAACGCGGCCAGTTGCGCCGCGACACGATCGCGAAGCTGACCGCAATCGATCCCGTCACGATGCGCGGTCGTGCCTCGTCCGGTGGCGCGTCGTCTAGGCGAAAGCGGCCGCGGCGTCCGTCGGCGCGCCGGGCTTCGCGCGCGGGCGCCGGCACATCGGGTGCGATCGCACATTCGTTCGCGACGATCGGCTCACACGACTCGTCGTTCGGGCACGCGGACGCAGGATGAAAGGTCATGACGGGATAGTCCGGAAAGGGATTGCCTCCATTGAACGCCATGTCATTCAATCAGTAAAATGAATATTTCGATCGTTTCGATTCCCTACAAGAATGGAACTGAAGCTGCTGAGAACGTTTCTGACCGTCACCGAGCAGAGCCATTTCAGTCGGGCGGCCGATGTGCTGCATATGAGCCAGCCGGCACTGAGCAAGCAGATCGGCGCGCTCGAAGCGAGCCTCGGCGGCAAGCTGTTCGAGCGCGGGCGGCATGGTGCCGAACTCACACCGTTCGGCGAGCGCTTCCTGCCCGATGCACAGGCGCTCGTGCGCGATGCCGACGAGATCGTTGCGCGCGCAAGGGAAGCGGCGAGCGGACAGCGTGGCCATCTGCGGCTCGGTATCTGCCTGTCGGTGCTGACGCTGGTGCCGCGGCTCGTGGCGGAGTTCCGGCGGCTGAATCCCGGCATCGCGGTGACGCTGAGCGACCTGTCGTCGGCCGAGCAGACGCGCCGCCTGCGCGCGGGCAAGCTCGACGCCGGTTTTCTGCGGCTGCCGGCCGACGACGGATTGTCGTCGTGCCGCGTGATCGACGAGTCGCTCGCGCTCGCGGTGCCGCCGCAGCTCGGCTTCAAGCGCGTGCCGGCCGATCTCGACGTGCTGAACGAACTCGGCTTCATCGCGTTGCAGCGCGCACGCGGGGCCGGGCTCGCCGCGCAGATCGATCGATGGTGCATGGCGCGCCGTTTCGTGCCGCATGTGACGCAGCAGGCGGAGGACGTGCAGTCGGTGCTGACGTCGGTGGCGGCCGGTGTCGGCGTCGCGTTCATCCCGTCGGGCGCGCAGTATCTGCTGCGCGACGCGACGGTGCTGCCGCTCGACGGCCGCGACGCGAAATGGCGTGTCGGGCTCGCGTGGGTATCCGAGCGCGACGATCCCGTGACGACGCGTTTCGTCACGTTCATGCGCGCTGCGATCCAGCCGCCGCGCGGCCGCGTATGAACGAAGCGGTATAGTGTGCGCGACCGGCGCGAACCGGCCGGTCGCTTGCCGAACGACTTTGCCGGCCGCGCCGCCGGTCTCGAACCGATGACCTCCGAATCCGACGACACCCCGCTCGACCCCGCATTCGTCGCGACGCTCGCGACGCTCAACGATGCCGCCGCCGATCCGTCCGGCAAGCGATGGTCGCTGCCGAAGATCGCGAAGCGCGCGCAATTGCCGATGAGCACGCTGCGCCGCGTGCTCACGCAGCTCGACGCGGCCGGCCTGACGGCGACCGACGTACACGACGACGGCACCGGCAGCGCCGCGCTGACCGACGAAGGGCGCGCGGTGTGCGCGCAGCTGTTCGGCGCGAACGACGCGCAATGAAGAGGCGTGCCGCACGCGCGGCGCGCGTGCGGCACGGTGATGCATCGCGCGCGCGTCACCAGCGAGCGGTCACGCCGGCCATCACCGCGTGATCGGTCTGGTCGTTCAGCCCGCGTCGATAGCCGACGTCGACATCGAGCCAGGGCGTCGGCGAATAGATCGCGCCGGCGATCGCGAACGCAGGATTCGCACCCGCGCCACGCGTCGGATTGCGCGACGTGCCGACGTCGAGCGCGAGTTGCAGCCGGTCGGTCGCATGGTAGATGGCCGCGCCGGACACGGCCCAGATCGACGCGAGATCGTGCTCGCGCGTCGGCTGATACGTGAGGCCGGCGTTCGCGAGGAACGAGAACCGCGCGACGTCGAACTGCGCGAGCAACGTGGTGCCCGCGCCGAGCCGGTCCGTGCCGAGGCCGCGCCGGCCGTTACCGACCGGCACCGTGAACTTCGGTTTCAACGCGAGCGTAAGCGGCCCGCGCTCGACGAAGCGCCATTTCATCCCGATTTCGACGTCGCCAAAACCGGACCCGCTGTCGTCGGTGCGCGTCTCGAGGTTCGTATACGGCGCGTTCACGTACACATCGACGCGCTCGCCGAAGCCGCGCGTGAGCGTCGCGTTCCACAGTTGCCGGTAGCCGGTGTCGGGCTGCCGCGGCGTCTGCTCGGCATTCAGTTCGAACTGCCAGTTCCCGTTGCCCTGCGTGCCGGTATCGTCGCTGACGAGCGGATGCGCGGCCATCGCGCCGAGCGGTGTGAGCAGCGCGCCCGCGGCCGCGTACGGAAGAATTCTTTTCATTGGATCACCTGTCGGGTGGGGCGGCCGGCGCGCGCCGGCCGCATCGATGCGCGGAAATTCAGAACCACTGCTTGTAGCGGCGCACGTAGATCGTCTTCACGATCTGCGCGAGCACGATGTAGCCGGCCATCGTCGCGACGAGCCACAGCCAGTAGCTGCCGGGCAGATGGATGAAGCCGAGCGCGTCGGCGAACGGCGAGAACGGCAGCCAGCAGCCGATCGCGATCGCCGTGATCGTCGACAGCAGCACCGGCAGCGACGCGGTGCTCTGCAGGAACGGGATCTTCTGCGTGCGCAGCAGATGCACGACGAGCGTCTGCGACACGAGGCTTTCGATGAACCAGCCGGAATTCATCACGATCTGGCCGCCGCTGCCACCGTGCAGGTGATACATCGCGCCGGCGCCGAACACGGTCCACATCAGCACGTAGGTCGTGATGTCGAATACCGACGAGGTCGGGCCGACCCACAGCATGAAGCGGCGGATGTTGCCGGCCTCCCACTTGCGCGGCTTCTTCAGGAACTCGGGATCCATCCGGTCCCACGGCAGCAGCATCTGCGACGTGTCGTAGATCAGGTTCAGCACGAGCAGCTGCGTCGCGAGCATCGGCTCCCACGGCAGGAATGCGCTCGCGACGAGCACCGAGAACACGTTGCCGAAGTTCGAGCTCGCGGTCATGTTCAGATACTTCAGGATGTTGCCGAACGTCTCGCGGCCCTTGATCACGCCTTCCTCGAGCACCATGAGGCTCTTCTCGAGCAGGATGATGTCGGCGGTTTCCTTCGCGATGTCCGCGCCGGTGTCGACCGAGATGCCGACGTCGGCATCGCGCAGCGCGGGCGCATCGTTGATCCCGTCGCCGAGAAAACCGACCGTATGGCCGTTCGCTTGCAGCGCCTTCACGATGCGCGCCTTCTGCAGCGGCGTAAGCTTCGCGAACACCGTCGTGCGTTCGACCGCATCGGCGAGCGCCGTGTCGTCGAGCGCGTCGATCTGCGGACCGAGCAACGGCGTGCCGGGCGACAGGCCGACCTGCCGGCAGACCTTCATCGTGACGATCGCGTTGTCGCCGGTCAGCACCTTCACCGCGACGCCGTTTTCGCGCAGCGCCGCGAGCGCCGGCGCGGCCGATTCCTTCGGTGGATCGAGGAAGGTCAGGAAGCCGCGCACGACGAGATCGCGTTCGTCGGCGGTGCGGTACTGTTCGCGCTCGTCGCCGCGCGCGATCGCGCGCGTCGCGAGCACGAGCACGCGGAAGCCGTCCTCGTTGTATGCGTTCGCCTGTTCGAGGAGCCGCTGGCGCGCGGTGAAGTCGAGTGGACGCAGCCCGTGCTCGTCCTGGACATGCGTGGATACCGCAAGCATTTCGTCGACCGCGCCCTTGCAGATCAGCAGATGCGCGCCGTGCGCGTCCGCGACGACGACCGACAGGCGGCGGCGCACGAAGTCGAACGGCAGCTCGTCGATCTTGCGGTAGCCGTGCGGCTTCACCGAGTCGCCGATTTCGTCCGCGCGCGCGACGATGGCGGCGTCGATCAGATTCTTCTGGCCGCTCTGATGGAAGCTGTTCAACCAGCCGAGACGCAGCACGTCCTCGTTCCGATAGCCGGACGCATCGAGATGATGCTCGAGGATGATGCGGTCCTGCGTGAGCGTGCCGGTCTTGTCGGTGCAGAGCACGTCCATCGCGCCGAAGTTCTGCACCGCATTGAGCCGCTTGACGACGACCTTGCGGCGCGCCATCGCGACCGCGCCGCGCGCGAGGTTCGCGCTGACGATCATCGGCAGCATTTCCGGCGTCAGGCCGACCGCGACCGCGAGCGCGAACGTGAGTGCGCTGAGCCAGTCGCCTTTGGTCAGCCCGTTGATCATGAACACGATCGGTACCATCACGCACATGAACCGGATCAGCAGCCAGCTCACGCTCGCGACGCCGCGGTCGAAGCTCGTCTCGATCCGCTTGTGGCTAACGACGTTGCGCGCAAGCGAACCGAGGTACGTGTCTTCGCCGGTCGCGACGACGACGGCGGTCGCGGTGCCGCTGACGACGTTCGTGCCCATGTAGCACACGTTCTCGTGATCGAGCGGCGACACGGGCACGTTGCCGGCGTCGCCCGGCGCATGCGCGTTCGCGGATTTGCCGGCGACCGCGCCGAGCGTGTCGTACTTCTCGACCGGCAGCGCTTCACCGGTCAGCACGGCCTGGCTGATGAACAAGTCGCGCGACGCAAGCAGCCGCACGTCGGCCGGCACCATGTCGCCGGCCGACAGATGCACGACGTCGCCGACGACGACGTTGCGCATCGGCACGTCGCGGCGCGCCGGTTCCGCCGTCGCCGTCGTCGCGCGCAGCACGGTCGCGGTCGTGCGCACCATCGCCTTCAGCTTTTCCGCCGCGCGCAGCGAGCGGAATTCCTGCACGAAGCGCAGCACCGCGCTGATCACGACCATCGTGAGCAGGATCGTGGTGCCGACGTAATCGCGGTCGTCGGGCGCCGCGAACCACACGTCGGTCAGGAAGCTGATCGCGGCCAGGACCAGCAGCACGTAGACGAACGGGCTGTGGAATGCGCGCAGCAGCTGGATCGTCCAGTGCGGCGGCTTGTCGTGCGCGATTTCGTTCGGGCCGTCGTCCTGCAGACGCTCGGCGGCCCGCGCTTCGGTGAGACCGCGCGTGGTCGTTTGCAGGATCTTCAGCAGCTCGTCGAGCGGCTGCGCCGCATACTGCGCAGCGCGCACGATCTGCGTATCGTGGTGTGCAGCTGTGCCGGCCGCGACGAAGCCGCGCTGTTTCTTCTTCGTTGGAATGCGTTGTGTCATGGGTCGCTCCTGGCGCGCGGCGTGGCGGCGGGAGCGACCGTGACGTCAGCGACGCACGCGCGCAGCCCGCCGCGTCGCATCGCGCGCGATCGGGGGTGATTCGGTAACGGCGGAAACGCTCGCCGGCGCGCGTGGCGCGACCGATCGGACGATGCGCCACGGCGCACCGGCGAGCGGTAATCGACTACTGTCGTCCGGGTTCATCTGCGCTCCTGTCGGTAACGGGTCAACGGCACGGCCGAACGGCGGCCACGCATGCGCGAACGCATGCGGCCGGTCGGCGCGCGAACGGAAAACGCACGCGGCAACGCCGCGCGCGGCACGAACGCACGCGCGCGACGGCGCACGCGTGTCGTTCGACATCATCGAAAAATTCGGCGGGGAATCGGGCCGGTCAGGCCGGAAGGGCGCCGCATCCTGCTTCCCGGGATGCGGCAGAAGACGAGGCTCTGCGCAGTTTCCTCAGGCAGCAGTCAAGTTGGCCAAGCGCCAACTACAACTCGCATCGGTGTTCACAGAACACTCCATGTAATCAGACGGGGGCGATGGTAATAGCTCGTGCTGCTAAGCGTCAACCCTTTTTGCCGGCCGCTCGATGCTTCGCGCGGGGGCGGTGCCCGCGAGACAGGCCGCGATACAGGCCGCGAGACAGCCGCGAGACGCGATGCGTGCGCGGCTGTCTCGCGTGCGTCACGGTGCCGCGGACGCGACCGCCGCGCCTGCGTCGAGGATGCCCGAACCGGCCGGCGCCGCCGTGCACGACGTGCCCGCGGCGAGCTTCGCGGCGCGCGTGCCGCCTTGCAGCTTCTGCTGGATCTGCGCGGGCGTCAGGTTGCCGTTCACCGACAGCATCAGCGCGGCGACGCCGCTCACCTGCGGCGCGGCGAAGCTCGTGCCGTTCGCGGGGCCGTACGTGTCGGTGCCCGGCGTCGTCGTGCCCGAATTCGCGGTCGACACGATGCCGACACCCGGTGCACTCAGTGCGACGTCGGAGCCGAAGTTGCTGAACGACGCGCGGCGGCCGGTCGAATCGGTCGCGCCGACCGCGATCACGCCGCGGCAGTTCGCGGGCTGGTCGAGCGCGGTCGACTGGCCGTCGTTGCCGGCCGCGACGACGACGGTCACGCCCTTCGCGGTCACGTCGTCGATCGCCTGCTGGAACGTCGTGCTGCACGCGCCGGTGCCGCCGAGGCTCAGGTTGATCACCTTCGCGGGCGTCGGATTGTTCGGCGCGCCGTTGACGGGGATGCCGGCCGCCCAGCGCATCGCATCGGCAATGTCGCTCGTCGAGCCGCCGCATTTGCCGAGCACGCGCACGGGCAGGATGCGGCCGAGCCACGACACGCCGGCGATGCCCATGCCGTTGTTCGCGTTTGCGCCGATCACGCCCATCACGCGCGTGCCGTGCCACGTGCTGTTGCTCGGCTGGCTTTCGCAGTGGTAGTACGGGCCGTTCGGATCGTCGAGTTCCTGCTGCGTGACCCAGTCGCCGGGATCGGTCGCGTCGCTGCCGCGCGTCTTGCCGTTGTTGCTGACGTTGATGTCGGAGATGAAGCTGTAGCCGGGCAGCAGGTTCGCGTTGAGATCCTCGTGCGGCCGATAGCCGGTGTCGAGTACGGCCGTGACGACGCTCGGCGAGCCCTTCGTGCGATCCCAGGCGGCCGGCAGATCGACGCCGCCGGTCTGATCGAACAGATACCACTGTTGGTTGTAGTCGGGGTCGGTCGGCGTGTCGCGCACGTTCATCCGGTGATCGGGTTCCGCGTAGTCGACGTCGGCATCGGCCGCGAACGCCTGCGCGAGCGCGTCGGCGTCGGCCGCGGCGATGCGCTGGCCGAGCGCGAGCACGGCCGCGCCGTTCGAGATCGTGCGCTCGACCTGCACGTTCAGCGACGTCTGCGCGGCGGTGCTCGCATAGGCGCGCGCGGTGCCGACCGGCGCATTCCAGCGTGCGATCGAGCGCTGGATCACGGCGTCGAAGCGCGATGCGGTGTCGGCGGCCGCCATCGCATGCGTGGCGGTCGACGTTTTCAGCCGAACGATCAGATGATCGACCGGCGGTTCGGTCGGCGCGACGCTCTGAGCGGCCATCTGCGCGGCGGCTTGCGAGGTCGTGCACGCGCCGTTGCCCGACGATGCCGGCGGCGCGCTCGGTGCCGGCGCGGGCGTCGGCGTCGGCGTCGGTGCCGGAGACGCGTTCGACGGCGGCGTCGTGCCGCCGTCGCCGCCGCCTCCGCCGCAGCCCGCGAGAGGAAGGAGGGCGGCGGCCGACAGGATGCCGGCGAGCATGCGCGCGTGGCCAGCGCGTGCCACGGCAAGGTTGAGACGTTTCGCGCTCATGTTGAAACTCGATCCTCGTTAGGAAGCCGTCGTGCCGGCGTGGAACCCGGGCCGGCCGCGCCGGACCCGTTACTGCGGGCGCGGCGGCGGGATGCCGCGTGCGCCTTGCTGTGGGTAACGGCTGCCGCGGCGGCTTCTTGAGGCGATTCGCACAGAAATGCGTGCGCGACGGCAAACGGTTGCGTTTCCTTACGCTTTCCCTGATGCGACGCGAATTTTGTCGGGCGTACGATCGCGGTTCGATCAACGTTTTGTCAGGAGAAAAGCATGGATCGCCGCTTTCGTTGGGCCGCTGTCGCGTTGTCCTGTGCGCTGGCCGGCGCCGCGCATGCCCAGGCGCTGACCGGCACGCTGAAGAAGATCAAGGACACGGGCGTCGTGTCGCTCGGCATCCGCGAATCGTCGGTGCCGTTCTCTTACTCGGACAATCAGCAGAAGAATATCGGCTACTCGCGCGACATCGCCGCGCGGATCATCGATCAGCTGAAGGCGGACCTGAGCCTGCCGGGCCTCACGGTGAAGGAGATTCCGATCACGTCGCAGAACCGGATTCCGCTGCTGCAGAACGGCACGATCGACTTCGAATGCGGATCGACGACGAACACGCTCGAACGGCAGAAGCAGGCCGCGTTCTCGAACAGCATCTTTCTGTACGGCATCCGCTTCAGCACGCGGAAGGACTCGGGCGTGAAGGACTTCCCGGATCTCGCGGGCAAGACGGTCGCGACGACGGCGGGCACGTCGGACGAGCGGCTGCTGCGCAAGCTGAACGAGGAGAAGGGGATGAACATGACGATCATCAGCGCGAAGGATCACGCGGAAGCGTTCATGAACGTGACGACCGGCCGCGCGGTCGCGTTCGTGATGGACGAGCCGCTGCTGTACGGCGAGATCGCGAAGGATCGCAATCCGGGCGCCTATACGGTGACCGGCACGCCGCTGATGCACGAGAACTACGCGTGCATGATGCGCAAGGACGATCCGGCGTTCAAGCGCGTCGTCGACGGCGTGATCGCGAAGATGCAGACATCCGGTGAAGCGGAGAAGCTCTACGATCGCTGGTTCATGCAGCCGATCCCGCCGAAGGGCGTGAGCCTGAACTATCCGCTGTCGCCGGAGATGAAGCAGCTCTTCAAGAATCCTACCGATCAGGCGCAGTACTGATTCGCACGCGCTCGGCGCGTCGTATCGCATGCGTGCGCCGTTCGGCACGCACGACGCATGCGTCGTATGATCGGCGAAACATCGCGGCCGTCCGATGCCGGTGCGGCCGTCTCACGATCCGTTGCATAGCCTGCAACGCGGCGCGCGCAGCCCGCGCGACGTCGCTTGCCGATGCACGTGCCGTTCCCTCCGCGCGACGCAGCTGAACCGCCGATCCGCGTCGTGTTCACCCATCGTTGATTCCCTTTTGTTCCCACACGCGCCCGCACGCCGCGCGATCGCATGCATGCGCGCACGCTCCGCATGCCCGCATCGGGTCCGGGCGTAAACCCGGATTCAGATTTCAATTTGAACTGGTCAGAATCGGCCGAAATTGTTCAACAATTTTCGGCGTAAAAGCCTGCGAAGCCGCATGGGGCGGCGCGCAGGCGCAGTTGCGAGCCGTTTGCGCGATAGCCGAAAAATCGGGAGTCACGCCATGTCCGGTCAGTCTTCGCTTCGACGTTTCCTTCGCGGCGCGCTCGTGCCGCTGGCTTTCGCGGCTTCGCTCGCATCGGCGGCGCCGCTGCAGACGGTGAAGCCCGGCACGCTGCTGATCGGCTCCGATCTCACCTATCCGCCGTACGCCTATCTCGACGGCGGCAAGCCGGCCGGCTTCGATGCCGAGTTCTCGCGGATGCTCGCGACGCATCTGAAGCTCGAGCCGGTCTTCCTCGACACGCGCTTTCCCGATCTGATTCTCGGCATGAAGGCGCGCCGCTTCGATGTCGTCGCCTCCGCGCTGTACGTGACGCCCGATCGCGTGAAGCAGGTCGACTTCGTGCCGTACCTGAAGACGGGCGCGTCGCTGCTCGTCGCGAAGGGCAGCGCGTATCGGCCGAAAACGCCCGACGAACTCTGCGGCAAGCGCGTCGGCTCGATCAAGGGCGCGTCGTGGACGCCGAAGCTGCGCGCGATCTCGACCGACACCTGCAAGCCGGCGGGCCGCGGCGAAATCGCGATCCTCGAATTTCCGACGTCGCCGGAGGCGACGTCCGCGCTGATGTCGAAGGCCGTCGACGTGCAGATCGAGGACGCGGCCGTCGCGCAGGGCATTCCGAAGCAGACGAACGGGCGTGTCGAGCCGAGCTCCACGACGCTGCTGTATCCGATCGTGATCGGCCTCGGCGTGACGAAGGGCGACGGCGGGCTGCAGCACGCGCTCGAAGGTGCGCTGAACGACGCGAAGCGCAGCGGCGAATACGGCAGTCTCGTGAAGAAGTACGGGCTGCAGGAGCCGACGGCCGCCGACGTCGCGGCCGCGCTCGGCACCGCGAAGTAGCCGCACGCGTTCGCGCGTACGCCGCTGCGGCGGCCGTTCGCCTCGCGCGATGCGCGGGCGGCCGCTTTCCCTTCCGCCGGTTGAGGAGTCTCCGATGCAGTTCGATTGGCACTATGCGTTGCAGCTGTTGTGGGACAAGGATTTCTGGCGCGCGTGCGTCGTCGTCGTGAAGCTCAGCGTGTCGGTGTGGGTGCTCGGCGTGCTGCTCGGCTTTCCGGTCGCGCTGGCGCGGCAGTCGCATCAGCCGGCGCTTAAACGCGCTGCGGCCGTTTATATCTGGTTCTTCCGGAGCCTGCCGCTGCTCGTACTGCTCGTGTTCATCTACAACCTGCCGCAGGTGTTTCCCGCGACCAGCACCGTGCTGTCCGATCCGTTCACGGCCGGCCTGATCGCGATGGTGCTCAGCGAGACGGCGTATTTCGCGGAGATCCATCGCGGCGGCATTCTATCGGTGCCGCGCGGGCAGCTCGAGGCCGGCCGTGCGCTCGGCATCCGCTTCACCGGCATCCAGCGCATGATCGTGATGCCACAGGCGATCCGCATCGCGCTGCCGGCGCTCGCGAACGAGTTCATCACGATCGTGAAGCTCACTTCGCTCGTATCGGTGATTTCGCTCGCCGAGATTCTGCTCGTCGGCCAACGGCTGTACACGCAGAACTTCCTCGTGTTCGAAACGATGCTGGCCGTCGCGTTCTACTACGTGCTGATCGTCACGGTATTCAGCCGTTTGCTCGGCTATCTCGAACGGCATCTCGACGTCAGCCGCCGCACGGCGGCGCAGCCGGCGCCGGCGAGTGAGGCGCTGCCGCTGTCGGCAGCGGCCGCCGCGCCACGGCCGCGTGCGACCGCCGAGTTCGCACTGCGGCTCAAGGGCATCCAGCAGCGCTACGGCCGCCATGAAGTGCTGAAGGACATTCATCTCGACGTCGCGCCCGGGCAAGTCGTGTCGATCATCGGGCCGTCGGGGTCCGGCAAGACGTCGCTGATCCGCACGATCAATGGGCTGGCGCCGCTGAACGCGGGCGAGATCGAGCTGTACGGCGCGCCGTTCATTCGTGCGGCGGGCGCGCATCCGCCGCGCGTGCCGAACGACCGCCTCCTCGATATCGGCATGGTGTTCCAGAGCTTCAACCTGTTTCCGCATCGCACCGCGCTGCAGAACGTGATGATGGCGCCGTGCTATCACCGCCAGGCCGATACCGATGCGATCCGCGTGCAGGCGCTGTCGCTGTTGTCGAAGGTCGGGATGCTCGAGCATGCGAACAAGTATCCGCACCAGCTGTCGGGCGGCCAGCAGCAGCGCGTCGCGATTGCGCGTGCGCTCGCGACGCGCCCGTCGATCATGTTGTTCGACGAGCCGACGTCGGCGCTCGATCCGGAGCTGGTCGGCGAAGTACTGAAGGTCGTCGAGACGCTCGCGAAGGAAGGGATGACGATGATCATCGTCACGCACGAAATGAACTTCGCGTTCAAGGTGTCCGACCGCATCGTCTTCATGGAGAACGGCCGCATCCTCTACGACGTGCCGCCCGAGCGCATACGGGCGAGCGGCGACGCACGCGTGAAGGATTTTCTGCGGCATGTTCACTTCGCATGATGGGACGCGAGGCTCACGCATGAACGGCTTCGATTTTCCGCACGACGAACGGCGCGACGCGCGCCCCTGCGTCGACCGGTTGCGCGCATGCATTGCCCGTGCGGCCGCGCATCCGGACGACATCGGCACCGCATGGCTGGCGCGTCGCGACGCGGCGGCGCTCGCCGAGGCGCACGAATGGGACCGGCGCGCGCGTCACGGCGGCGCCGCGCCGCTGGCCGGTGCGGTGCTGACGGTGAAGGCGTGTTTCGACTGCGAAGGCTGGGTCACGCATGCAGGCTCGCGCGTACTCGCCGACGATCCGCCGGCGCGCACCGACGCGGCAGTGGTCGCGGCGCTGCGACGCGCCGGCGCCGTGCTCATTGCGCAGACCGCGATGACGGAGTTCGCGTACGGCGCGCTCGGCGTGAACCGCACCTACGGCACGCCGGCGACGCCGCTCGACGCGCATCGCGAGCGCGTGGCAGGCGGGTCGAGCTCGGGCGCCGCGGTGTCGATCGCGCTGGGCGTCGCCGATCTGTCGGTCGGCTCGGACACGAGCGGATCGGCTCGCATTCCGGCCGCATTCTGCGGCGTGGCGGGGTTCAAGCCCTCGCGCGGCCGCTATCCCGATGCGGGCATGCAATTCCTGTCGACGACGTTCGACGTGCCAGGCCTGATCGCCGCGACGGCCGCGCGATGCCGCGATGCGGACGCCGCGCTGCACGGCCGTGCGGCCGCTGCCGCGACGCCGATGCCTGCGCGAATCGGCGACCTGCATTTCGTCGTGCCGGAACGCTTCGCGACCGACGACAACGATGCAGCGGTCGCGCAGGCGTTCGACGCGTGGCTGTCGCGGCTATCCGCGTGCGGCGCGCGCATCGAGCGCAAGCGGCTCGATTGCATCGTCGAGGCCGGTGCGGTTGCGCGCGAGGGCGGCATCATCGCGGCCGAGGCGTTCAGTCTGCATCGCGCGCGGCTCGCGGCGTGCGCGGATCGCTACGACCCGCTCGTCGCCGCACGCATCACTGCGGGCGAGCAGGTGCGTGCGCACGACTATGCGGCTGCGCTGGTGCGTCTGCGCGCACTGGCCGACTCGTACGACGCGGCGCTCGGCGAAGCGGACGCGGTGCTCACGCCGACGGTGCCGATGCTGCCGCCGCGTATGCCCGAGCTGGCCGACACCGCCGTCTATCTCGCGCAGAATGCGCGCGCATTCCGGCTCACCGAGTTCGCGAACCGGCTCGATCTGCCGAGCATCAGCGTGCCGGCGGACCGCCGGCGGAACAGGCCGATCGGGCTGCTGATGACCGGACGCCGCGGCGGCGATGCAAGCCTGCTCGATGCGGCAGTGCGCGTCGAACACGCGCTGGACGCATGCAGATGAACCGTTTCCCGTCGGCGGGGCACGCCCTGCCGTTTTTCATTGTCACCATTCCGAGGTGCTCATGATCGTCGTAAGATCGGCCGACATTGCCCACACCGAACGCCACGCAAGCGGGCCTGGTTGGGACAGCAAGCGGATGATCGTCAAGCAGGACGGCGTCGGCTATTCCGTTCACGAAACGCGCGTGCACGAAGGCGCGGAGCTGCATCTGCATTACAAGCATCACTTCGAGACCAACTATTGCGTCGCAGGCGAAGGGGAGGTGGTCGATACGGCAACCGGCGACGTGCACCGCATCACGCCGGGCACGGTCTACGCGCTGAACCGGAACGACGCGCACATTCTGCGCGCGACGCGCGGCGATCTGCATCTGGTCTGCGTGTTCAATCCGCCGCTGACGGGGCGCGAAACGCATCGCGAAGACGGCAGCTATGCGCTGCCGGCCGGCGACGACGTGTAAGGCCGGCCCGCCGTCGTCGCATGCGTGCCGCATCGCGCGGCATGCATGCGGCGTGCGCTGCGTGCGCTACGCGGCGTCGCGATGGGTGCGGCGGATCGCGTCGACGAGCATGCGCTCGGAATCGTCGAGATAGCGTGCGAGCACCGTCACGGCTTCGCTTCGGCGGTTCTGCGTGAGCAGATCGTAGATGCGGTATTCGCGTTCGATCCAGTCGGGCGTCTGCACGCGTTTCTCGTCGGGATCGGACGCGAACACGAGACGCAGCTGCGCAGAGATCGTCCGGAAGAATTCGTCGAGCAGCGCGGACTTCTGCAGCGCGACGATATGCTGATGAAACCGCAGGCTATGCGTGCCGACGGCCTGCCAGTTCTCTTTCGCGAGTTCGCGCTCGGCCGCGCGGATCGCCGATTGCATCTTGTCGAGCAGCACTGGTTGCGCGAGCTCGGCCGTATTCAGCGCATGCAGTTCGAGCGTGCGACGCGCGACGTACAGATCGCGTACGTCCTGGCGATTGAGCGTGCGCACGACCACGCCCTTGTGCCGCACGAACGTGACGAGCCCCTCGCGGCCAAGCTGATGCAGGACTTCGCGAAGCGAATTGCGCGACGTGTCGTATTCGGCGGCGAGGTCCATCTCGATCAGCGCGGTGCCGGGCGGCAGCTTGCCGCTGATGATGTGCTCGCGCAATTGATGGCTGATCCGGTCGGCGACCGATTGTCCTCTCGCTTTTTCGCTTGCCATGCTGTCCGTTCGCTCCTGTCCGATCGCCGCCGGCGTGGCCGGCCGGCGGCGTTTCGCCATTCTACGGGCTTTGTCACGCCGTGCCGTCGTGCTGCCAGCTCGCCTGTGGCGGCTGCATGCCGTGCTGGCCGCGATACGGCGCGACGGCCGGCGACGACCAGCCTGCGAGCAGGCTCGGATCGAGCCGGTAGATCTCGACGCCGAGCGGCCGGCACACGTCGATCGGATCGCGTGCGTCGGGCCCCCACATCGGCACGGACAGATCGCCGCCCGGGCACGTCGACATCGCACACAACAGATCGATCTCGGCGAAGAACTCCAGATAGTCGCCCGGTTTCGCCGGGCAGGCTTTCATGAAGTATTTGTCGTCGTCGTTCAGGCCCGTGCACTGGAACACGTTCAGCACGTCGTGCACGTCGAATTCGGTCAGCCCGTACGGCGCAACCGCGCGCACGAGGTTCGAGTGGCAGTGGAAATGGAAGTCCTCGCCGGTCAGCAGCTTGTTGACGTACGGATCGCAGCGTGTGCCGAGCAGGTCGTGCACACGGCCGCCGTCGCCGTCGACGCCGTAGTCGGCGAGCGTGTCGTCGGTGATCGTCGCCATCGGGCGCAGATACGGCAGCGTCGACCACAGGCGATCGAACGTCGTCACGTGCGCCGCCTGCAGCTGACGCGTGCGCGACGCCCACATCCGCTCGCGCGGATTGTGCAGGTTCCACATGTTCAGATCGGCGACCTGCGGCCCCTCGAGCGTGACGATCCGGAACACGTGGCCGGCCGGGACCGTCCAGGCGAACCCGCTGCGGATCGGCACGACGTGCGATTCGATGCGCTCGCGCGCGTCGCGACGCTGCGCGATCGCGGCATAGAACGATTTGTCGACGTTCAGGACGGAGCCTTTGGTGACCTGGTAAGCGGCGGGATAGCTGGACATGACGCGTTGCTCTCGACGAAGGTGGCGGATACGGGCGGTCGGCCGGAAGCCTTTGCAGTGGCCGGTCAGGCGTCAATTCGGATGGTTGATTGTTCAACAATCCGTTGGCGCTGCGAGGAGTATAGGCGGAGGGCGGGGCCGCGTGTCAACCGGCGGAAAGTACCGAGAAGTACCGCGCGCGGCGCGGGCGTGCAGGCGCGCTCGCTGCGGGAGGAGATAAAAAAACCGCCGGCACGCGCCGGCGGTTCTGGCATGCGATGCGTACGCAGTGTCAGATGCTGACCTGCGGGCCGCGCGCGGCCGGCACGGCGGGTGCAGCCGGGCGTTTCGCGGGCGGCTGCGCCGGCACGAGCACGACGACCGGCTCGGGCATCGCCCACATCGGCATCGCGAAGGCGACCGGCTGCGGCATCGGCATCGCGAACGCATTTGCGAGCGCGACATGCTGGAGCGCCATCATCTGCTGCTGCATCGCGATCATCTGCGCCTGGGCGGCACGCATCTGCAGCTCGGCGGCCTGGATTTGCCGCAGCGCGGCGGCCGGCGGCATGCCGCCGGTCGAGGTCTGCATCTCGAAGCTCGCACTGCCGTTCGGGCTATGCCAGCTCCAGGTGCTGACCTTCATCGGACCGGCGGCCGTTTGCACGACGCGCGTCTCGGCCTTCACGGGCACGGCTTGCCCGTTCACATTGACGAACATCGGTTGCGCGGCGGGGGCCGTTGCTGCCTGACCGGCCAGAGCGAGGACCGGCATCAGTGCCAGCGCGCCCGCCGCCATGTACGAACGGAATCGCATAGTTGTTTCTCCATCGAGCGAAACTGATCGAATGACATTCCACTTCATCGTGCGGCTCGCGCAGCGAGCCACCGTGACTATGCGTCGGCAAGCTTAAGTCAGAATTAAAAATCGGGACAGGCGCCGAGCCGCGGCGGCATGGCGGGGCGCAAGGGCTGCGGGCGGGGCGATGCACGCACGGCCGGCCGCCGCAATCCGGGTTCAACCGCACCGGTGCCAGGGAGAATCACATCGTGCCGCGCAACAACAGGCACAATACGCACCCACGCGCCGCGCACACGTGTTCGCATTTCGAACGACGTGGCGATGCGTCGCCGCCGTTCGAATCGTTCCCGTCCTCATGAATCCCACACTCGCTTCCGCGCGCGAGTCGAACTCGCCGCGCTTCCTGCTGTTCCTGATCTGCCTGTTCGCTTCCGCCGGCCAGCTCGCGATCGACATCTACGTGCCCGCGCTGCCCGACATGGCACGCTCGTTCGCGACGACGCCGCAGGCGATCCAGTCGAGCGTGTCGGGCTACATGGCCGCGTATGCGCTCGGTCAGCTGATCTTCGGCCCGATCGCCGACGCGTACGGCCGCAAGCGCGTGCTCGCGTTCGGTCTCGTCATCTATACGATCGGCTGCCTGCTGTCGCTCGGCGCGCCGAACCTCGAGACCTTCGTGCTCGCGCGCTGTCTGCAGGGCTTCGGGATCGCGACGACGAACCTGCTCGCGAAGGCGATCATCACCGATTCGTTCTCGGGGCAGGCGCTGATGCACGCGTTCACCTACATGTCGATCGCGTGGGGGCTCGCGCCGATCGTCGCGCCGGTGATCGGCGCGCATCTGCAGACCTGGTTCGGCTGGCGCGCGTGCCTCGTGTTCCTGCTCGTGTATTCGCTCGTGATGTGGGCGCTGCTGTGGCGCTACCGGGAGACCTTGCCGAAGCCCGTTCATCTCGAGCCGCGCACGCTGATCGCGAATGCGGGCAAGGTGCTGGCGAGCCCGGTATTCCAGAGCTGCTTCCTCGCGCAAGGCCTGTGCTACAGCATCCTGCTCGTGTTCAACATCGTCGGACCGTTCATGGTGCAGAACACGCTGCACCAGCCGCCGACGTTCTTCGGCTATCTCGCGCTCGGCATCGGGCTGATGTATTTCCTCGGCGGCCTGTCGAACCGGATTCACGGACGCGGCCTGCCGAGCGCCGAGCAGCGGTTGCGCATCGGCGCGCGCGCGATGGCGTGCGCGGCCGTCGCGATGCTCGTGCTCGCGCTGACCGTCGGCCTGCGCGTCTGGACGCTCGCGACGCCGGTGCTCGTGATGGGCTTCTGCGCAGGCGCGATGTATCCGACGCTGATGGCCAAGGGCAATTCGCTGTTCCCGCATATCGCGGGGCTCACCAGCGCGATTCTCGGCTGCGCGCTGCTGCTCGTATCGTCCGCGATGATGGGGCTCGCCGGCTTCGTCTCGGTGCAGGTGCTGACGCCGCTCGCGCTGTTCTTCGTCGCGCTGTCGTTCGTCGTCGTCTGGATGGTGACGAAGCTGCTGCGCTATCTGACGCAGCAGCAGGCCGCGACCGTCGCATGCGGCAGCGGCGAGACCGCGTAAGCGCGCGCGGCGTTCACAGGGGATGCGCCGCGCCGGACCGCGTCAGCAGCGCAACGGCCGCAGCAGCCGGCATCCCGTTCGAGTCGATCGCGCCGGCCTTTGCGAGCGCGTCGAGATCGCCGTCGACGCCCGGTTGACCGACCGTGAACGGCGTCGTCAGGAACGCCGCTGTCGAGAGCGTGACGGTGTAGCGCTGCTGCAGATTCGCGACCACTGCCGATTGCGCGGCCTGCACCGCGTCCGCGCTGCCCATTGCCTGCCGATAGCGTGCGGTGCCCTGGAAATTGCCGATCAGGCCGGCCGTATTCGTGCCGAGCTGCGCGGCCAGGTAGACGAGCAGCAATTCCGTTTCGGGCGTCGTGTTGAAGGTGCCGCCCGCATAGGCGAGGGAATGCAGCGTCGTGCCGCCCGACGTCACGGCGATCACGCAGGGCAGCGTCGCGTCGACGGTGACGCGGTAGTGGCCGCCGCCGTCGGTCAGCGTCGTCGCCGAGCCTTGCGCGCAACTGACGGTCACCGGTGCGCTGGCGAGCGCATGGCCGGTCGCAGCCGTGCCCGACAACGCGACGGGCTGCGTGCCGTCGTTGAAGCAGACGTCGAGGCCGAAGCACGCGTCGCCGTTGCAGGCCGCGAGCGTCGTCAGCGCGGCAGCGCAGCCGGTGCTAAGCGCGGAGCGGATGAAGCGCAGGGCGAGAGGGTTCATGGTCGCGGACGCTCGGGGAAAGGGGCAGCCGGAGTGGGGCGCGCGTGGCGCCGCTCCTATTCTATGTCCGGGATTTGCGCGACGCTTGTCTGTCTTGGCGGCGACGCGCGATGCGGCGTCAGGTAACCGAAGCAAGCGGCACTGCCGCCCACGCCGGCACCCGGCTTCGGCGCGCGGCGCGCGAACGAGGGATGACCAAAAAACTCGGCGGCGGCGCGCAATGCAGCGTCGGGCAACGGCAGCAAGCCGCAATGTCGCTCACGCTGGCACCCGGCTTCCGCGCGCGGCCCGCGAACCGACGCGCGCCGGCCGTTACGGCTTGCGCGCGTCGGGTTTGGCGAACGCGCCGCGCACCTCGAAGCCGATCGCATCGGCGACGTTGCCGCGCGCATCGACGAGTTCGAGCCGGTGCCGCCCCGGCCACGGCATCCATGCGATGCGATCGCCGTGCCCGATGATCTTGTCGTCGAGCCGCCACGCGAACCGCGCCGCGCGGCCGGCCGTGCGCTCGAACCAGATCCGCTGGTGCTTCGGCGGAATGTCGGGATCGATCGCGAAGATCGTGCCGTCGGTCGGCGCGCCGATCGTCAACGGCGCGCGCGTGCCGTTCTTGTCGGGCGTGACCGGCGCCGCCAGGCGGATCGTGTCGAGCGCGGTGCCCGCGACGAACCATTCGTTGCGCGGCGGCTCGACGTCGCGCTCGAACGCGATGCGGCGCGCTTCGACACCGGACGGTGCGCGCGGCGCGCGGCTCGGTACGTCGCGGTGCAGATAGCCGACGATCGCCGACCAGACCGGCGAGGCGCCCGTCACGCCGGATACGTCCCACATCGGCGAGCCGTCCGCATTGCCGACCCACACGCCGACCGTATAGCGCGACGTATAGCCGATCGTCCAGTTGTCGCGCATGTCCTTGCTCGTGCCGGTTTTCACCGCCGAGAAAAAGCGCGTCGCGAGCGGGTTGTCGAAGCCGAACGTGCGCACGCGCGCGTTGTTGTCGGCGAGGATATCGGTGACGATGAAGCTGGCGGCTTCGCTGAATACGCGCGTGCCGTCCGCTGCGCGCGCGGGCGACGCGGCGCCGGACGCCGGCGCCGGCAGGTCGACGACCTTGCGCGCGACGCCGCCGTTCGCGAGCGCGCGGTAGGCGTTCGTCAGCGACAGCAGCGTGACGTCCGCGCTGCCGAGCGCGAGGCTGAAGCCGTAGTAGTCGCCTTCCTGCGCGAGCGGCAGGCCGAGCGCGGTCAGCGTGCGCGCGAAGCGGTGCGGCGTGACGAGCACGAGCGTGCGCACGGCCGGGACGTTCAGCGAGCCGCCGAGCGCGCTGCGTACGCTGACCCAGCCCTTGAAGTCCTTGTCGTAGTTTTGCGGGATGTACAGTCCGCCGCCGGCCGCGAGGTTGATCGGTGCGTCGTCGAGCAGCGACGCCGCGGTCAGCCGCTTCTCGTCGATCGCCTGCGCGTACAGGAACGGCTTCAGCGTCGACCCGGCCTGACGCGGCGCGAGCACGGCGTCGACGTCGCGTGCGCTCGACAGCGCGCCGGACGAGCCGACCCACGCCCGGATTTCGCCCGTCGCGTTGTCGAGCACGACGACCGCGCCGTCCTGCACGTTGCGCCGGTGCGCGGGCGCGTTCAGCTCGGTGAGCGCACGCGTCAGCGTATCGCGCGCGAAGCGCTGGAGCGACGCATCGAGCGTCGAGCGCACGCGCGCGCCCGCGGCCGGCCGTACTTCGGCGGCGATGCGCCGCGCGAAATGCGGCGCGAGCGCCGCGCCGTCGTCGCGGACCGCGGCGGCGGGGCGCGCCGTGACGAGCTGCACGTAGCCGTCGAGCGACGTGCAAGCGTCGGCGGCGCGCATGTCGCGCAGGATCCGGCACGCGCGTTCGGCGACCTTCGCCGGCGTCGCATTCGGCGCACGCACGAGCGCGGCGGCGATCGCGGCCTCGCGCGTATCGAGGCCGGACGGCGCCTTCGCGAACAGCACCTGCGACAGCGCGGCGAGCCCCACCGTCTCGCCGCGAAACGGCACGAGGTTCAGATAAGCCTCGAGAATCTGGTCCTTACGCCAGCTGCGCTCGAGGCGCAGCGCGTCCATCGCCTGCACGGCCTTCTGCGGCAGCGAGCGCTGCCCCGAACGACGCGGCGAATCGCCCAGCAGGCCCGCGAGCTGCATCGTCACCGTCGAGGCGCCGCGTGTGCGCTCGTTCCAGAGATTGCCCCACGCGGCACCCGCGATTCCGCGCCAGTCGACGCCGCTGTGCGCGTAGAAGCGCTTGTCCTCGGACACGACGATCGCTTCGCGGAACGCGGGCGAGACGTCGGCGAGCGACACCCAGTCGCCGCGCCGCTCGGTGAGGTCGACGCGCGTGCGCTGCAGCGGCGTGCCGTCGCGGGCAAGCAGCACCCAGTCGGTGCTGCGCCACGCTCCGCGTACGTCGTCGTAGCTCGGCAGCGCGTGCGCGATGGCCGGCGCCGCGAACGCGAGCGCGGTCGCAAGCAGCAGGCGGCCTGCGGTGCGCGCGAACCGCGGCGACTTCGGCGCGCGCGTCGCGCTCATGGGCGGCTCGCGGCGGCCGGCTTCACGGTGACCGGCGGATTCGGCCACAGCCCATACACCGACGGCGCGTACAGCGCCTCGACGCGCGTCGGCGGCAGCCCGAACGTGCCGACGTTGTTCAGCCGCACCGTGTACTCGACCGAGAATTTGCCCTTCGGCAGATAGTCGTAGTACGCGCGGTAGCCGTCGAAGTCGCGTTCGACGAACGCGGGCCAGGCGCCGTCGGGCCGCTTCTCGTCCTGCGTCGCGACTTCGGAATCGCGGCCGAGGCCCGAGCCGAGGATCGTCGCGCCGGACGGAATCGGATCGTTGACGACGACCCACGTCATGTCGCTCTGCGCGTCGATGTCGAGATGCACGCGCACGACGTCGCCGCGCGTCAGCACGCCGCTGACGGCCGGCTGCACGGGCGTGACCGTCTTCGTGATCCGGTAGCCGGCCGCGAACGGCGCGCGCAGCGGCACGGCCGCGAGGCTTTCGACGGTCGCCCACGGGCGGCCCGTGCCGTCCTGCGTGACGGACAGCGTGGCCGGCGCCTGCGAGGTGCGCGGCCACGGCATCAGCACGCTGCGCGCAGCGGCCGCGCGCGTCGCGGCGGTGGCCGATGCCGGTGCGTCGGCGGCCGCGGGCGGCTGCGACCACGCGATCGTGCGTTCGTTGTCGCCGAGGGCGATCTTCGTCGTGCCGGCGACGGGCGCGCTCTCGTACGTGCGCGAGAAGCGTTCGACGGCCAGCAGGCCGAGCGCGTTCGACGTCGTCGTCTGCCATGCGCCCTGACGTTGCAGCGCGAGCAGGCCGGCGGTCACGCGCGGCATCTCGTCCTTCCACGCCGGATCGCCCGCGAATTCGAGCGCGAGGCGTGCGGCGTTGGTCTCGTTGCTCGTCATCAGCCACCACAGATCGTCGTCGCGCGCCGTCGAGAACACGAGTTGCGTGCCCTGATAGGTGAGGCGCGCGCGCAGGATCTGCTCGACCTGCGCGCGTTTCTCGTCGCGCTGCGCAATGTCCTTCACGCGCGTGAGGATCGCGTGATAGTCGATCAGCGCGGACGTCGGCCACTGGTTCGGGGCGATCTCGATCGATCCGAGCATGCGGGCTTGCGCGGCGCCGTAGCGCGACAGCGCCTCGATCGCCGCGAGCTTGCGCAGGTCACGGTCCTGGCGCGGCGCCCAGCTGTTGCGCTCGATGCGTCCGTCGACGAAGCGCGCGAGCCCGGCCTCGAGCTGCGTGCGCAGGTCTTCCGGCAGCGCGAAGCGCGGATCGAGCCGGCCGGCTTCGTCGGATACGACGAGCAGATAGGACGACAGCGTGGGGCTGCCCGAGTGCGCGTCGTCGGACGCCGGCGGGAAGTAGCTGGCGAGCCCGTCGCCGTCGAGATAGACGGCCATGCGCGCGACCAGCGCCTGCCATTGCGCGGCATCGCGCAGGCCGATCGCGCGCGACGTCTGCTGCTCGAGGCAGCGGTACGGATAGCGCTCGAACCAGCGCCGCACGCCGGGCAGGCCGTCCGCCAGCTTCGACTGCAGCGACACCGCGATGCCGCCGCGCGGCGCACCCTGCGCATTGACGACGGCGCCGGCCGGCGCCGAAACGGGCACCGTCAGCGTGCCGTCGACCTGCGCGAGCGTCGCCTGCTGCACGGTCACCGGCAACGCGGGCACGACCTTCTGCGCGACGGCCAGTGCATCGGACGCGCGCTTGCCGCCTTGCTCCGCCGCTTCGATGCGCCAGTTCAGCGCGCCCGTCGCGTCGAGCGCCTGCTCGGGCACGGTCACGGTCCAGCCGACCTCGGCGGCCGCGTTCGCCGCGATCGAGACGGTCTGCGGTGCGAGGTCGAGCCCCGTCACGCGCGGCGTCACGGCGACCTGCATCGCGCGGTCCGTCGTATTGCGCAGCGTGATCTGCGCGCGGAACGCATCGCCTTCGCGCACGAGCGGCGGCAGCCCGGAGATCAGCTGCAGATCCTGCGTGCTGCGGATCGACGTGCTGCCGGTGCCGAAGCGATCGGCGCCGACCGCCGCGATCGCGACGATCCGAAAGCGCGTGAGCGCATCGTTCAGCGGCACGTTGACGGTCGCGCTGCCGTTCGCGTCGAGCGTCACGCGCGGGTTCCACAGCAGCAGCGTGTCGAACAGCTCGCGCGTCGGCGCGCTGCCGCCGCCGCCACCCGCGGGCACGGCCTTGCGCCCGAAGTGCCGGCGGCCGACGATTTCCATCTGCGCGGTCGCGGTCTCGATGCCGTATGCGCGACGCCGCAGCATCGCGTCGAGCAGATCCCAGCTCGCGTTCGGCATCAGTTCGAGCAGCGCCTCGTCGACGGCCGCGACGGCGATCTGCGTGCCGGCCGGCGCCGGCTGCCCGTTCGGCAGCGTGACCTTGACCTGTGCGCGTGCGGTGCCGCGCACCGTATAGCGCGTCGCGTCGGTCGTCACCGTAACGCCGAGCCGGTGCACGCCGGTGCCGACCTTGATCTCGCCGAGACCGTAGCGGAACGCGGGTTTCGACAGATCGACGAACGCGGTCGGCGCCTCGTAGTGGCGGCCTTCGCGCCAGAACGCGCGCGCCCATTCGACCGGCGCCTTCCAGCCCCACGTGAAGAACGAATACCACGGCACCTCGCGAATCCGGCCGCGCAGCGCGAGCACCGACACGTAGACGTTCGGCCCCCAGCTTGCGTCGACCTTCAGGTCGACCATCGGATTCTTGCCGTTCAGCTCGACGACGTGCGTTTCCATGACGCCGCCGCGTTCGACCGCGACGAGCGCGGTCGCGTAGCGGAACGGCATGCGCACCTGGAAGCGCGCGGTTTCGCCGGGCTCGTACGCGGTTTTCTCCGGGATCACGTCGATGCGGTCGGTGTTGTCGCCGCCGAACCAGAGTTCGTCCTCGCGCGTGACCCATACCGACGTCGAGGCGTTCGACGTGCGGCCGTCGCCGTCCTTCGCGACGGCGATCAGCTGCACGTTGCCGGCCTGTTCGAGCGTCGCGTCGCAGGCCATGCGGCCCTTGTCGTCGGTCTTGCCCGAGCACAGCACGCCGAGATCGCGCGTGTCGCTCTTGTTGTCGTACGCGTAGAAGCCGCCGACCATCCGCTTGCGCGACGAGGTCGTGATCCGTGCGACGCCCTTGATCTCGATCGGCACCGATGCGCGCGGCTTGCCCTGCAAGTCGACCGCGAGCGCCTGCACCGGCACGCGCTGGCCGACCGACACCCAGCGGCCGGCCTTGATCCCGGCCACCACCGCGGCGGGCCACAGCATCGTGTCGCCGCGGATCGTCTGCACTTCGCCGTTCGGGTCGGCGAAGGTCGCTTCGAGCGCAATGCGCTTCGGCGCGTCGATCGCGGGCAGCCCCTTCAGCGTGATCGCGCCGGCACCGTTGCGGTCGAGCGTCAGCGGCAGCTTGTCGGCGATCAGCTTCGTCGCGTCGGGATCGCCGTTCGCGGACGATCGGCTGTCGTCGTCCTGTTCATCGTCGTCAGCCATGCCGTCGCCGGTGTCGGGACGATACGGCGTGAAGCTGAAATCCTCGAAGCGGTCGGCGAACGGCGGCGAGGCCCATTTCATCAGCGCCGACACCTGCACCGGCAGGTTCGATGCGCCGCCGCCCGACACGTAGTCGATCTGCACGTCGAGCGGCGCTTCCTTCGCGGCGACGAGCGGGCTCGTCTGCGCATCGCGCGCGCCGATCGTGCCTTTCAGCACCGGCAGCCGGAACGCTTCGACGCGGAAGCTGCCGCTGTAGATGCTGCTGGTCGGCGCATCGTCCGGGCCGTCTTCGAGCTCGACGCTGTATTCGCCGAGCTTCGCGGCGGCCGGCAATGCGAACTGCGTGTCCGCGCTATGGTCGGCGGCCCACGTGAGCGGCAGCTTGTAGGTCTGGCCGCTGCCGAGATGGCGGATCGTCACGCGCGTCGGATACTGCGACGGGAACGCGAGGCTCTGCAGCGTCTCGGTGCGCACGAAATGCTTCATCGAGACAGTTTCGCCCGCGCGCAGCAGCGTGCGGTCGAACACCGTGTGCGCGCGCACGGTCGGCGCATGGTCGGTGTCGGTCGGCACGTTGAAGCGCCATGCCTCGATCCCGCGGTTCCAGTTCGAGCTGACGAAGGCCATGTCGCGGCCCGTCTTCGGATCGTCGACGCGCGCCGACACGAAGTAGTCGTTGAAGGTCTCCGACGAGCGGCATTCACGCTTGGGCTCGAACGGCCCGTCGATCTTCAGCAGGCCTTGCGCGTCGGTCTTGCCGGCCGCGATCTCGTCGCCGTTGCAGTCCGATACGCGGATCTGCGCGTTCGGCACCGGCTTGCCCTTGTCGAGCGTCGTGACCCAGACGAGGTTGTTGTCGCGGCCTTGTTTCAGATGCACGCCGAGGTTCGTGACGAGCACGGCGGTGCGCACGTACATCGTCGACGGCTTCGCGAGCAGCGAGCGGCCGAGCGCCGGCGACGCGAGTTCGAGCACGTAGAAGCCCGGCTTGTCGATCGGCACGCCGACGACCTCGAACGGGCGCAGCGTCTTCGGGTCGGCCTTCGGCAGCGTGAGCGTCTGCACGCCGCGCTCGCCGCCGAGCAGCGACAGCGAGCGCACGTCGATGCGGCGATCCTTCGGCGCCGGCATTCGCTCGCCGGCCGCGAGCGGCACGTAGACAGGGTGCTGGCCCTTGCGCGTCAGCAGGCCGGGCATCCGTTCGTCGATCGCGCCGGCCGTCATCGCCCAGTTGTCGAAACGCTCGACGTTGCGCATCCATTCGCGGATCGCCGTGTCGTCGTCGACCTTCAGGTTCGAGAATTGCGCATCGCCGGCGTTCAGGCCCGCGACATGCAGATCGGCTTCGACGTTGCGCAGCGTGACGGGCACGAGTGCCGGCGTATCGGGCTCGGCGAAACGCTCGACGATGCCGAACGTGCCCGACGAAAACTTCGCGAGCGGCGGCATCGGCGCGGTGCGTGTCGCGAGCGGGAACAGGTCCGCGTTCGCGAGCGGGCGGTCCGTCACGTCGTGCAGCCGCGTCGGCAGCTCGATCGTCAGCGCGGCCTGCGCGGGCAACGGTGCGGCGAACGTGACGGTCGTCACTTCGTCGCTGCGGTCGTCGGCCGCGAAGGTCGGCGACAGTGCGCCGTCCGGCCCGCGCAGCCGAATCGCTTCCGCGTCCTTGCGCGCGATCGGCGCATTGAAGGTCAGCGTCAGCGGACGCAGCGGCGTGCACGGCGCGTTCGCGTTCTCGCGCTCGCACGAAAAGCTCGCGGCGAACGGCGCACGCACGGTGAAGTCGAAGCGCCGCTCCGTCTCGTTCGCGATGCCGCTCGGGCTCGCGACACCCTTGCCGTACACGAGCTGCATCTTCGCGCTGGCCGGCAGCGCCTGCGCGCATTGCAGCGTCAGCACGCGCGCGGCGTCGCGCTTCCAGCCGAAGTGGTCGAGCAGCGCGGTGCGCGTCGCGCCGTCTGCGGCGGCGACGGGGATCCGGTTGCCGATGCCGGCCGCTTCGCACCAGATGTTCGCGAGCGCCGAGCGCTCGTCGGCCGGGCCGTTCAGCTTCAGCACGAACACCTGCCGCTCCTCGATCTCGCGCGCGCCGGGCCGCACCGATACCGGGAACGGTCCGCCCGTTTGAAACGCGAAGCGATGCGGGCCGCCGAGCGCGTTGCCCGCGACCGAACGCAGCGTGTCGTTCAGTGCGACCGCGCACCGAACGCCGGGCGGCAGGTCGTTTTCGAAATCGTAGACCCACGTCTTGTCGTCGAGCCAATGGCCCTGGCCGCGCGCGGCAGCCGCGTCGGTGCAGGTCACGCGCGCGGGATTCGGCGCGGACGCCGAGCCGAACGCGACCATCGCTTCGTCGAACTTGACGACGGCCTGCCGGACTTCGGTGACGGTGCCTTGCGGCGAGACGCTGACGGTGCGCGCCGCGCCCGCATGCAGCGACAGCGCCGCGGCGCCGGCGAGCGCCGCGAGTGCGCCTGCCTGCCAGAGACGACGAGCGCGATCGGGATGATGGATTCGCTCAGGTTTGTTATCGTGTTTGCGTTGCTTCATCGCTCGATGCCCTCGGAGGGAAGCTTTCTGTTTGATTGCACGCGATTCTAACCGAGCGTCTGTGAGGCGGAACGCGACATGCTTCGTGTCGCACACGTGTCGCGCCGACGACACAAAAATGCAGCGAAATGGCGATCGTTACGAATGGCGACACATTGAATGGACTATAAAACCATTGTCCGTTCCGGAATGTGCGCGTACATTTCAGGTCCGCGCCGATTTTTGAGAAATATCAAGCGTGGTTTTCCCGAATCCGGTGTTCGAGAGAAGGAAACATGCACAACGACAACACTCCCCACTCGCGTCGCCACGGCGACGCAGCCGCATCAGGCATCACGCGGCGTCAATGGTTGCAAGGCGCGCTGGCGCTGACCGCAGCGGGCCTCACGGGTTCGCTGACATTGCGGGCGCTTGCAGACAACCCCGGCACTGCGCCGCTCGATACGTTCATGACGCTTTCCGAATCGCTGACCGGCAAGAAAGGGCTCAGCCGCGTGATCGGCGAGCGCCTGCTGCAGGCGCTGCAGAAGGGCTCGTTCAAGACGGCCGACAGCCTGCCGCAGCTCGCCGGCGCGCTCGCGTCCGGTTCGCTGACGCCTGAACAGGAATCGCTCGCACTGACGATCCTCGAGGCCTGGTATCTCGGCATCGTCGACAACGTCGTGATTACGTACGAGGAAGCATTAATGTTCGGCGTCGTGTCCGATACGCTCGTGATCCGTTCGTATTGCCCCAACAAACCCGGCTTCTGGGCCGACAAACCGATCGAGAGGCAAGCCTGATGGCCGATACCGATACGCAAAAGGCCGACGTCGTCGTCGTTGGATCGGGTGTCGCGGGCGCGATCGTCGCGCATCAGCTCGCGATGGCGGGCAAGGCGGTGATCCTGCTCGAAGCGGGCCCGCGCATGCCGCGCTGGGAAATCGTCGAGCGCTTCCGCAATCAGCCCGACAAGATGGACTTCATGGCGCCGTACCCGTCGAGCCCCTGGGCGCCGCATCCCGAGTACGGCCCGCCGAACGACTACCTGATCCTGAAGGGCGAGCACAAGTTCAACTCGCAGTACATCCGCGCGGTGGGCGGCACGACGTGGCACTGGGCCGCGTCGGCGTGGCGCTTCATTCCGAACGACTTCAAGATGAAGAGCGTGTACGGCGTCGGCCGCGACTGGCCGATCCAGTACGACGATCTCGAGCCGTACTATCAGCGCGCGGAGGAAGAGCTCGGCGTGTGGGGCCCGGGCCCCGAGGAAGATCTGTACTCGCCGCGCAAGCAGCCGTATCCGATGCCGCCGCTGCCGTTGTCGTTCAACGAGCAGACCATCAAGACGGCGCTGAACAACTACGATCCGAAGTTCCATGTCGTGACCGAGCCGGTCGCGCGCAACAGCCGCCCGTACGACGGCCGCCCGACTTGTTGCGGCAACAACAACTGCATGCCGATCTGCCCGATCGGCGCGATGTACAACGGCATCGTGCACGTCGAGAAGGCCGAACGCGCCGGCGCGAAGCTGATCGAGAACGCGGTCGTCTACAAGCTCGAGACGGGCCCGGACAAGCGCATCGTCGCGGCGCTCTACAAGGACAAGACGGGCGCCGAGCATCGCGTCGAAGGCAAGTATTTCGTGCTCGCCGCGAACGGCATCGAGACGCCGAAGATCCTGCTGATGTCCGCGAACCGCGATTTCCCGAACGGTGTCGCGAACAGCTCGGACATGGTCGGCCGCAACCTGATGGACCATCCGGGCACCGGCGTGTCGTTCTATGCGAGCGAGAAGCTGTGGCCGGGCCGCGGCCCGCAGGAGATGACGTCGCTGATCGGTTTCCGCGACGGTCCGTTCCGCGCGACCGAAGCGGCGAAGAAGATCCACCTGTCGAACCTGTCGCGCATCGACCAGGAGACGCAGAAGATCTTCAAGGCCGGCAAGCTGATGAAGCCCGACGAGCTCGACGCGCAGATCCGCGACCGTTCCGCACGCTACGTGCAGTTCGACTGCTTCCACGAAATCCTGCCGCAACCCGAGAACCGCATCGTGCCGAGCAAGACGGCGACCGATGCGATCGGCATTCCGCGCCCCGAGATCACGTATGCGATCGACGACTACGTGAAGCGCGGCGCCGCGCATACGCGCGAGGTCTACGCGACCGCCGCGAAGGTGCTCGGCGGCACGGACGTCGTGTTCAACGACGAATTCGCGCCGAACAATCACATCACGGGCTCGACGATCATGGGCGCCGATGCGCGCGACTCCGTCGTCGACAAGGACTGCCGCACGTTCGACCATCCGAACCTGTTCATTTCGAGCAGCGCGACGATGCCGACCGTCGGTACCGTAAACGTGACGCTGACGATCGCCGCGCTCGCGCTGCGGATGTCGGACACGCTGAAGAAGGAAGTCTGACCGTGCGGAAATCTACTCTCACTTTCCTCATCGCCGGCTGCCTCGCGTTGCCGGGCTTCGCGCGCGCGGCCGATGCGGCCGATCCGGCGCTGGTCAAGCGCGGCGAATACCTCGCGACCGCCGGCGACTGCATGGCCTGCCACACCGTGAAGGGCGGCAAGCCGTACGCGGGCGGCCTTGGCATGCCGGTACCGATGCTCGGCAAGATCTACACGAGCAACATCACGCCCGATCCCGATACGGGCATCGGCAAATGGACGTTCGAGGACTTCGAGCGCGCGGTGCGGCACGGCGTGTCGAAGAACGGCGACAACCTGTATCCGGCGATGCCGTACGTGTCGTACGCGAAGATCACGGACGACGACGTACGCGCGCTGTACGCCTACTTCATGCACGGCGTCGAGCCGGTCAAGCAGGCGCCGCCGAAGAACGAGATTCCCGCGCTGCTCAGCATGCGCTGGCCGCTGAAGATCTGGAACTGGCTGTTCCTGAAGGACGGCCCGTACCAGCCGAAGCCGTCGCAGAGCGCCGAATGGAATCGCGGCGCGTATCTGGTGCAGGGTCTCGCGCACTGCAGCACGTGCCACACGCCGCGCGGCATCGCGATGCAGGAGAAGTCGCTCGACGAAACCGGCGGCAGCTTCCTCGCGGGGTCGGTGCTCGCCGGCTGGGACGGCTACAACATCACGTCGGACCCGAATGCGGGGATCGGCAGCTGGACGCAGCAGCAGCTCGTGCAGTATTTGCGCACCGGCAGCGTGCCGGGCGTCGCGCAGGCGGCCGGGCCGATGGCCGAGGCGGTCGAGCACAGCTTCTCGAAGATGACCGAAGCGGACATCGGTGCGATCGCCACGTACGTCCGCACGGTGCCGGCCGTTGCCGACAGCAACGCGAAGCAGCCGCGGTCGTCGTGGGGCAAGCCGGCCGAGGACGGGCTGAAGCTGCGCGGTGTCGCGCTCGCGTCGTCGGGCATCGATCCGGCGCGGCTGTATCTCGGCAACTGCGCGACGTGCCACCAGATGCAGGGCAAGGGCACGCCGGACGGCTATTACCCGTCGCTGTTCCACAACTCCACCGTCGGCGCGTCGAATCCGTCGAACCTCGTGCAGGTGATCCTGAACGGCGTGCAGCGCAAGATCGGCAGCGAGGATATCGGGATGCCCGCTTTCCGCTACGATCTGAACGACGCGCAGATCGCCGCGCTGACGAACTACGTGACCGCGCAGTTCGGCAATCCGGCGGCGAAGGTGACGGAGCAGGACGTCGCGAAGCTGCGCTGACATAGTCGGGCGCGCCGACACGGCGCAACCGATAGGAACAGGAGGAGCACAGCACATCGGGCGGGCCCGATGCCGGTTGTTGCAGAGCGGGGCGGGCGGCACGTGCGGCCGCCCGCTCCGGTTCGTTCGCAATGCGGTGCGCATCGCGCGCATCGTCTTTCGCTGATCAATACCATGACACCGAACCAACCGTTTCTCGCGTCCCAGCGCGATGTGCTGCTGCTGCTTGCCCGTATCCTGCTCGTGATCCTGTTCGTGATGTTCGGCTGGAAGAAGATCGTCGACTTCTCCGGCACGATCGCATTCATGGGCACCGAGGGCGCGCCCGCGCCGATCGTGTCCGCCGCGATCGCGGTCGTGATGGAACTCGTCGTCGGGATCGCGATCCTGGTCGGCTTCCAGACGCGGCCGCTCGCGCTGCTGCTTGCGCTGTACACGATCGGCACCGCGCTCATCGGCCACCGCTACTGGACGATGACGGGCGGCGAGCAGATCAACAACATGATTCATTTCTACAAGAACATCGCGATCTCGGGCGGCTTGCTCGCGCTGTGCGCGGCGGGGCCCGGTCGGTTTTCGATCGATCGCGGATGACCGGGCGCGCGCATGGGGCGCGCGTCGGACGGTCGAGACTCCGAGGGGGCATCACTTTGCGACTCACATACTTCGCATCGCTGATCGCGGCCGTCGCACCGGCGGTGGCGATCGCGCAGACCAGCGTGACGCTGTACGGCCGTATCGACGGCGGCGTCGAATACCTGAACCACATCGCGACGCCGAACGGCAGCGCGACGCGCTGGAGCGCCGAAGGCGGCGACTGGGGTACCAGCATGTTCGGGCTGAAGGGCGTCGAGGATCTCGGCGGCGGGATGTCGACCGTGTTCAACCTCGAGACCGCGTTCCAGGTAATGAACGGCCGCACCGGTGGCGGCCGCCTGTGGTCGCGGCGCGCGTACGTCGGGCTGAAGAGCGACACGTGGGGCCAGCTGCAGGCCGGCCGCAACCTGTTCATCGACAGCGACGGCGTGTGGGAATTCGATCCGTTCGTGCAGCAGGCGTTTTCATCGGCGTCGCTCGTGCGCGGCCGCAACTGGCAGCAGACGAGCAACAACATCGAGTATCACAGCCCGGTGATCGGCGGGTTCGACGTGCAGGCGCAGTACGCGTTCGGCAACCAGTCGCGCGGCTTCAACTACGGCGCGGCCGACGATTTCGGCCGCTCGGACGGGATCATGATCTCGTACCATTCGCCGGTGCTCGACGTGCGCGGCATCTACGACGAGCTGCGCGACAACAACGGCAAGTTCAGCAACATCTTCACGGCATCGCGCGAGTATTTCGTCGGCGCGAACGTGAAGATTTCGAAGTTCAAGATCCAGGGTGCCTATACGCACTACCAGGCGCCGGACAGCCCGGCCGGCGTTGCCGATCGCGCGGACCACTACTGGCTCGGCGCGACCTATGCGGCGACGCCGCAATGGGCGATGACGGCCGGCGGCTACTACGTGAAGGTCGGCGACGGCGGCGGCGATGCGTCGCACGATCCGTCCGGCCACGCGATCATGTACGTGCTCGGCACCACGTACAACCTGTCGAAGCGCACGTTCCTGTACGGGACGGTCGCGTACGTGCGCAACGGCGGCAACTCGAACTTCTCGCTGCTCGCGACGCCGCGCGATGCGTCGCCGAACACGAGCCCGATGACGGGCGAATCGCAGACGGGCGCCTACGTGGGGATGATGCATACGTTCTGAGCGGCACATGCCATAAAAGACACACGGGCCCGGCGGGCCCGTGTCCTTGGCATGGCAGCGCGGCGCACTGCGTGCCGTACGCGTCTGCGGCCGTCGTGCAGCTTTCGGGCGCCCGCTCGTCAGTCGAGCGGGTGCCCGGCCTTTTCGTCCATGCACCGCACCGCGACCAGCGTCAGCACGCCGCAGCCGATCGCATACCACGCCGGCGCGTTCGGGTTGCCGGTTGCCGCGATCAGCCAGGTGACGAAAAATTGCGCGAAGCCGCCGAAGATCGCGACGCCGACGCTGTACACGAGCGCGCCGCCCGTCGCGCGCACCGCACGCGGGAACAGTTCGCCGAGCATCGCACCGGTCGCGCCGATGTTGATCGCATGCACGACCGACAGCGCGGCGATGATCGACAGCAGCGACACGGCGCCCGGCCAGCGGTTCAGCGCGATGAAGGCCGGGTAGATCGCGAGCATCAGCGCAACGCGCGTCCACCAGACGATCCGGTTGCGGCCGACCACGTCGGACAGATAGCCGCCGATCGGCGTCGCGAGCATCAGGATCGCGCCCGCGACGCAGCCGGCCGTCATCGACAGCCAGGTCGGCAGATGCAGCACCTGCACGCCGTAGATCGCCATGTAGAACACGATGATGTAGTGGATCGACGTGCCGCCGATCGTCACGCCGAGCCCCGCGAACACCGCCTTGCCGTGATAGCGCAGCACGTCCGCGAGCGGCAGCGACGCGACTTTCTCGGCAGGCGCGTGCGCGGCCGACGGCACCTCCTCGACCGTGCGGCGCAGCCAGTAGCCGAGCGGCACGAACAGCGTGCCGATCACGAACGGCACGCGCCAGCCCCAGCTTTCGAGCTGCGCGGCGCTCAGCGTCGACGTCAGCGCGACGCCGGTCAGCGCGCCCGCGAGCGCGGCGAGCCCCTGGCTCGAGAACTGGAACGACGCGTAGAACCCGCGACGATGCTGCGGCGCCTGTTCGAGCAGCAGCGTCGTCGATGCGCCGACTTCGCCGCCCGACGCGAATCCTTGCAGCAGACGCGCAAGCACGAGCAGCAGCGGCGCCGCGATGCCGATCTGCGCGAAGGTCGGCGCGACGGCGATCATCGCGGTGCCGAGCGCCATCAGCAGCAGCGTCAGGATCATCGCTTTCTTGCGGCCGACGCGATCCGCGTACATGCCGATCACGAGCCCGCCGAGCGGCCGCGTGACGAAACCGACGCCGAAACTCGCGACCGCGAGCATGAGCTGCCCGAACGACGAATGGACCGGAAAGAACAGCTTGCCGATCAGGATCGCGAAGAAGCTGTAGACGGTGAAATCGTAGAACTCGAGCGCGTTGCCGACGGCGGCCGCCGCGATCAGGCGGCGCTTTTTCGCGGCGGTCGGTGCATCGGCCGGCGTACCGGCGAACGAAAGGGTAGACGTTTCCATGGGATTTCCCGATAAGCGCACAGCGGCGTGAGAACAGGCCGTCAGGCCGCGAGCCAGCCTTCGGCGACGCGCACCCAGTAGCTCGCGCCGATCGCCAGGATGTCGTCGTTGAAGTCGTAGCCGGGGTTGTGCACCATGCAGCCGCCCTTGCTGCCGATCCCGTTGCCGATGAACGCATAGCAGCCGGGCCGCGCTTCGAGCATGAACGCGAAGTCCTCGCTGCCCATCAGCGGCGGCGCGTCGATCTGCACGCGATCGTCGCCGAGCATGCCGCGCGCGATGTCGGCCGCGAAGGCCGTGGGCTCCGCATGATTGACGAGCACCGGATACCCGTAGTCGTAGTCGACGTCGGCCGTCACGCCGAAGCTCTCGGCCTGGCCCTTCACGAGCGCTTCGATGCGGCGCGCGAGCAGCGCGCGCACGTCGGCGTCGAGCGCGCGCACCGACAGCTTCATCACGACCGTTTCCGGAATCACGTTGAAGGTCTCGCCGGCCTGCACGCTGCCGACCGTGATCACCGCCGCGTGCTGCGCATCGACTTCGCGCGCGACGATGGTCTGCAGCGCGACCATGATGCTGCCGGCCGCCGACATCGGATCGCGCGCGTAGTGCGGCATTGCGCCGTGACCGCCGACGCCGCGCAGCGTGATCGTCACGCGGTCGGCCGACGCCATCGTCGCGCCGCTGCGGAACGCCATGTCGCCGGCCGCGCGGCCCGGCATGTTGTGGATCGCGAAGATCGCATCGCACGGGAAGCGGTCGAACAGCCCGTCGTCCATCATCGCCTTCGCGCCGCCGAAGTTTTCCTCGGCCGGCTGGAAGATCAGGTTCAGCGTGCCCGAGAAGCGGCGCGTGGCGGCGAGGTGGCGCGCCGCGCACAGCAGCATCGCGGTATGGCCGTCGTGGCCGCATGCATGCATCTTGTTCGCGTGACGGCTCGCATACGGCAGCCCGGTCGCTTCGGCGAGCGGCAGCGCGTCCATGTCGGCGCGCAGGCCGACCGTGCGGGCACCCTGGCCTTCGCGCAGCACGCCGACCACGCCGGTCTTGCCGATCCCGCGATGCACCTCGTAGCCCCAGCCGGCGAGCAGCTCGGCGACGAGATCGCTCGTCAGCGTTTCTTCGAAGGCGAGTTCGGGATGGGCGTGGATGCGGCGCCGCACGTCGATGAGTTCGGGCGCGATCGCGGCGATGCCGGGGATGACGGGGTTCACGGCTGCGGGCATGGTGTCTCCGATGGGGCGGGTGAGGCGTTTGATGCGCTTATGACCCGCAAGCATATAAATTTCTTTTGCGTACCAGAAGCTGATAAATTGCTTCGGTGCTTACCGCCGGTTGCCGCCGGGAATACCCTGACGCGGCGCGGCCGGACGGGCTTCGGGTTTCCACGAATCGCGCATTGCCGCCATGAAATATCACCAGTTGAAAGCGTTCGTCACCGTCGCGGAAGAGGGCAGCATTCGCGCGGCCGCGCGCCGGCTGAACGTGTCGCCGGCCGCGCTGACGAAGGCCGTGAAGGAGCTGGAGATCGCGCTCGGCGTGTCGCTCGTCGTGCGCACCGCGCGCGGCGTGCAGCTCACCGCATTCGGTCAGCAGCTGCAGGTGCGCGCGCGGCTGATCGTCGCCGAGATGCAGCGCGCACGCGACGACATCGAACAGGCGCAAGGCGCGATGACGGGCTCGGTCGCCGCGGCGATCACGCCGGCCGCGGCGGTCACGATCCTGCCCGACGCGTTTCGCGCGTTTCGCCGGCGCTTTCCGGTCGCGCGCGTGAGTTTCGTCGAAGGATTTCCGGGCGTCGCGCTGCCGCGGCTGCACGACGGCTCGCTCGATTTCGCGGTGGCCGTCGTCGTGCCCGAACTGCTCGCGGCCGAATTCGATCACGCCGAGCTGTACGCGAGCCGTTCGCTGATCGTCGCGCGCAAGGAGCATCCGCTCGCGTCGGCGACGTCGCTCGCCGATCTCGTCGATGCCGACTGGCTGATGAACCCGTCGCCGGAAAGCTCGACGCAGGTGCTGTTCAATTCGTTCGTCGCGTACGGGCTGCCGGTGCCGACGCGCGTCGTCGAATGTCCGAGCTTCGGTCTCGCGCACAGTCTGATGACGGGCGCCGATCTGCTCGCGTCGATGCCCGAGCAGCTGCTCGAGGTCGAATGGGCACGCGACCGGCTCGCGGTGCTGCCGATCCGCGAGCGTCTGCCGGCCGTGTCGGTGCAGGTGATCACGCGCCGCGACAGTCCACTGACGCCGGCCGCCGCGATGCTGCTCGACTGCCTGCGCGACTCCGCACGTCGCAAGGGGTTGCGCTAGGGCGCGACGCGTATGCGGGTTCCACGAACAGGCCGCGACCGCGACCCGGTATCATGACGGCCGGCCTGCCGTCGCGGCCGGCCTGCGATTCATCGCCGTTCAGGCGTTTCCATTCAGCAACGAGAGACATTTCATGACCAGTGCTACCCAATTTGACGACGTGTCGGTCGTCAAACGCGCGAACGTCTATTTCGACGGCAAGTGCGTGTCGCATACCGTGCTCTTTCCGGACGGCACGCGCAAGACGCTCGGCGTGATCCTGCCGTGCGCGCTCAACTTCGGCACGGACGCCCCCGAATTGATGGAAGTGCAGGCCGGCAAGTGCCGCGTGAAGCTCGACGGCAGCGACACATGGCAGACCTACGGCGCGGGCGAATCGTTCTCGGTGCCGGGCAAGAGCCGCTTCGACATCGAGGTGATCGAGACGCTCGATTACGTCTGCAGCTATCTGTAAGCGCGCATCGCACCGCAAAAAAAAGCCCCGCCGAAGCGGGGCTCGCTGTTTGTGCAAGGACGGCGCAACGCCGTCCGGCACCGGCCGTTACAGGCACGCGTTGATGTCGCCGGCGGCCGCTGCGTCGCCGCGCAGGCCCACCCACGTCTTCGCGCCGGCCTGCCACGACGGACGCACCATCGCGGCGGCGCCGTTCGGCGGCTGCTGACCCGGCACGTACACGTCGGTCGCGAGGCCGTTCGCGAGCACGTTCTGCGAGATCACCTGCTGCTGCGACTTGTCGGCCCACGTCTTGGCGATACAGGCCGACACATCTTCTGCCGGCTTCTGGCTTTGTCCCACATTCTGCACGGCAGGGCCGGCTGCATGAGCAGAAATTGCCACGGTCAATGCGATGAGCGGTAAGTATTTCACGTTCGTTATCTCCCTCGAGTCGTGATTGATTGAGTGGGAAGCGCAGCAACGCTGCGTGGAAGTGAGAGTCGCCGTCGTCGGACGCGGTTCCGACAATTCCGAAACAAGTTGTTAACGCGCTTGCAAAATGCCGGCCGCGATGCACGCGCGCGTGCGCGATCGCGGCGCATCGATGCGGCGCTGCGCGGCGAACGCTGCACCGCCGTGGTGCGGCGGCATGCCCGGCGGCGCCGAGTCGGCGCGAAAGCGGGGGATCCGGAAGGCACGCTCCTTGCAGGGCACTGTGTACGCCGGTCCGGCATGCGTAATGCCGGCAGAACGATGGAGAACAAGTCGATGAAACCGTTCGATGAAATGCTGCAATCCGGCGACACGGTCAGGCTGCCTTATGCGCGCCTGAAGCAATGGCTCGACACGCAGAACCCCGCGAGCCTCGCCCAGAAAGCCCACGACGCGGAAGGCGTGTTCCGCAGGACGGGCATCACGTTCGCCGTCTACGGCGACGCGGAGGCCGCCGAGCGGCTGATTCCGTTCGACATCGTTCCGCGCATCATCTCGGGCGCGGAATGGAACCGGCTGTCGCTCGGCATCGAGCAGCGCGTGATGGCGCTCAATGCGTTCCTCGACGACATCTATCACCGCCAGGAGATCGTTCGCGCGGGCATCGTGCCGAAACACCTGATCGCGCACAACGATGCGTTCCTGCCCGAGATGATCGACTTCCGGCCGCCGGGGAACGTTTATACGCACATCATCGGCGTCGACATCGTGCGCACCGGCGAGAACGACTTCTACGTGCTCGAGGACAACGCGCGCACGCCGTCCGGCGTGTCCTACATGCTGGAAAACCGCGAGACGATGATGCAGCTGTTTCCGGAGCTGTTCCAGCAGGTGAAGGTGCGCCCGGTCGAAACCTATCCGCAGATGCTGCGCCAGTCGCTGGCGGCCGTCTGTCCGCCGGGCGGCAACGCGGACAACCCGACCGTCGCCGTGCTGACGCCCGGCATCCACAATTCGGCCTACTACGAGCATTCGTTCCTCGCCGACCAGATGGGCGTGCATCTGGTCGAAGGCAGCGACCTGCAGGTGATCGACGGGCGCGTCGCGATGCGCACGACCGAGGGCTTCCAGCCGATCGACGTGCTTTATCGCCGCGTCGACGACGCGTTTCTCGATCCGCTCACGTTCCGCGCCGATTCGGTGCTCGGCGTCGCGGGGATCATGGACGTCTACCGCGCCGGCAACATCACGATCGCGAACGCGCCCGGCACCGGCATCGCCGACGACAAGGCGATTTATTCGTACATGCCGGAGATCGTCGAGTTCTACACGGGCCGCAAGGCGCTGCTGCAGAACGTGCCGACCTGGCGCTGCGGCGACGCCGACAGCCTGAAGTACGTGCTCGATCATCTCGACGAGCTGGTGGTCAAGGAAGTGCACGGCTCCGGCGGCTACGGGATGCTCGTCGGGCCGTGCGCATCGAAGGCCGAACTCGATGCGTTCGCAACGAAGCTGCGCGTGCGTCCCGCGAACTACATCGCGCAGCCGACGCTCGCGCTGTCCACGACGCCGATCCTCACCGAAGCGGGGCTCGCACCGCGGCACGTCGATCTGCGCCCGTTCGTACTCGTGTCCGACCGCATCCGCATCACGCCGGGCGGGCTCACGCGCGTCGCGCTCAAGGAGGGATCGCTGGTCGTCAATTCGAGCCAGGGCGGCGGCACCAAGGACACCTGGGTGCTGGCCGACTGAGTGCGACGCACGCGCGCGCCGAACGCGCCGCGCGAATCGAACGAACACGGAGTGGACACGAGATGCTTCTGGGACGGACTGCGAGCGGCCTCTACTGGATGTACCGCTATATCGAGCGCGCGGAGAACATCGCGCGCATCGTCGATGCCGGGCTGAGGATGGCACTCACGCGCACGTCGGACGCGCCGGCCGAATGGTCGTCGGTGCTCGTCAGCTCGGGCGCCGACCACGGCTACCGGCAGAAATACGACGCGTATGCGGCCGATACGGTGACCGACTATCTGCTGCGCGACCGCGACAACCCGTCGAGCGTGCTGTCGTGCATCGACGCCGCGCGCTCGAACGCGCGGATGGTGCGCACGGCGCTCACGCGCGAGGCGTGGGAGAGCGTGAACGGCGCGTGGCTCGCGCTGCGGCGTGCCTTCGCGCAGCCGGTGCCGGAAAGCGCGCTGCCGGCGGTGCTCGACGAGGTGAAGCGCGAAACCGCGATGATCCTCGGCAGCTTCTACAGCACGATGCTGCGCAACGAGATCTTCGACTTCGCGCAGATCGGCGCGTTCGTCGAGCGCGCGGACAACACCGCGCGGATCCTCGACGTCAAGTACCACCTGCTGCTGCCGTCGGTGTCGCACGTCGGCACGATTCTCGACAACTACCAATGGGAGACGATCCTGCGCTGCGTGGCCGCGCACCGGTCGTACCGCTGGGTGTACGACGTGCAGTACAAGCCGGTGAACATCGCCGACTACCTGATCCTGAACGGCCGCATGCCGCGTTCGCTGCGCTATTGCTACGGGCGCGTCGTGTCGAGCCTGAACCTGCTCGCGAAGGATTACGGCGTCACGCATCCGTGTCACGACACGGCGGCGAAGATTCTGCAGATGTTGTCCGACACGTCGGTCGAGCGGATCTTCAAGAGCGGGCTGCACGAATTCCTGACCGATTTCATCGGCCGCAACAACAACCTCGGCGTCGACATCGCCGAGGCATACAACTTCGACTGAGGCTTGCCATGCGACTCGCGATCCGACACATCTCGCGTTACCAGTTCGACGAGCGGGCGACGCACGCGCTGCAGCGCCTGCGGCTGCGCCCGCAATCGGGGCCCGGCCAGACGGTGCGCGCCTGGCAGGTCACGATCGACGGCGCCGAGCCGACGCTGTCCTACGCCGACGGCCTCGGCAACCGCATCGATCTCGTGCGGCACGATCGCGGCGCGAAACCGGAGATCGTCGTCGTCGCGGCCGGCGTCGTCGAGACGCAGGACCGGGCCGGCATCGTCGGCGATCCCGACGGCTATGCGCCGCCGTGGCTGTTCGAGCGCGACACCGTGCTGACGAAAGCGGGCGACGTCGTGCGCGCGCTGGCCGGCGCGCTGCCGCTCGAGCCGCGCAGCCTCGACGCACTGCACTGGTTGATGACCGCGGTGCACGAGCGCATCGCCTATGCGCCGGACGGCACCGACACGCCCGTCGATGCGGAGACCGCGCTGCAAAGCGGCGAAGGGACGAGCCGCGACCATGCGCATGCGTTCATCGCGGCCGCGCGCGCGCTGAAGATCCCGGCGCGCTTCGTCTCCGGCTATGTGCTGGCCGACGGCGCGATGCAGCGCGTCGCCGACGCGAAGCAGAACGCCGGCGGCGAACGCGAAAAGGCGCTCGCGCTGCAGATCGGCGACGGCATGCAGCAGGTGCTCGGCGCATCGCATGCCGGCCAGTCGCAGTCGCAAGGGCCGGCGCATGCGAAGGCGGCGCTCGATGCGCGGCCGCAGCCCGTCGCGCTGATGCAACCGCCGGCCGGTCACGCGTGGGCCGAGGCGCATGTCGACGGGCTCGGCTGGGTCGGCTTCGATCCGTTCATGAACCGTTGCCCGGACGAGCGCTACGTGCGCATCGCGGTCGGGCTCGACTGCCGCGATGCGCAGCCGGTGACCGGCATCGGCGCGATCGCCGTGGGCGTCGACATCAGCGTCGCGCAGTCTCCGGAACTTGTCTGACGCACCCGCGCGTCGCCACCGCCGTGCCGCGCGCGACGCGTCGAGGCGGCGCGACGCCGGCCCGACCCAACCCCGATCCGAGCTCCCATGCCCATCCACGTCGCGCTGCACCACGCCACCCGCTATCGCTACGACCGGCTCGTCAATCTCGGCCCGCAGATCGTGCGGCTGCGTCCCGCGCCGCACTGCCGGACGCCGATCGTCGCGTATTCGATGACGGTCGAGCCCGCCCGGCACTTCATCAACTGGCAGCAGGACCCGTTCTCGAACCATCTTGCGCGGCTCGTGTTTCCCGAACGCACCGACCATTTCGACATCACGATCGATCTGGTCGCCGAGATGTCGGTGTACAACCCGTTCGACTTCTTCCTCGAAAGCAGCGCGGAGCAGTATCCGTTCAGCTATGACGAGGCGCTGAAGATCGAACTCGCGCCGTATCTCGCCTGCGATCCGCAGACGAGTGCCGCGCCGGCGTTCCGCGCGTATCTCGACGGCGTCGATCGCACGCCGGCCGGCACCGTGAATTTCCTGGTCGCGCTGAATCAGCGACTGCAGCGCGACATCCGCTATCTCGTGCGGATGGAGCCCGGCGTGCAGACGCCCGCGCAGACGCTCGAGCTCGGCTCGGGATCGTGCCGCGACAGCGGCTGGCTGCTCGTGCAGCTGTGCCGGCATCTCGGCATCGCCGCGCGCTTCGTGTCCGGCTATCTGATCCAGCTTGCGCCCGACCAGAAGTCGCTCGACGGCCCGAGCGGCACGTCGGTCGATTTCACCGACCTGCATGCGTGGTGCGAGGTCTATCTGCCGGGCGCCGGCTGGATCGGCTTCGATCCGACGTCGGGCCTGCTCGCCGGCGAAGGGCACATTCCGCTTGCCTGCACGCCGCAGCCGACGAGCGCGGCGCCGGTCGACGGGCTGATCGACGAATGCGAGGTCGCGTTCGAGCACGAGATGACCGTCACGCGCGTCTACGAATCGCCGCGCGTGACGAAGCCGTATTCCGACGCGCAGTGGCAGGCGGTGCGTGCGCTCGGCACGCAGGTCGACGGCGCGCTCGCGGCCGGCGACGTGCGGCTCACGCAGGGCGGCGAGCCGACCTTCGTGTCGATCGACGACCGCGACGGCGCCGAATGGAACACCGACGCGCTGGGTCCGACCAAGCGCGGCTATGCGACGGCGCTCGTGCAGCGGCTGCGCGCCGAATACGGCCGCGGCGGCTTTCTGCATGTCGGGCAGGGCAAGTGGTATCCGGGCGAACAGCTGCCGCGCTGGGCGATGTCGATCTTCTGGCGCGCGGACGGCGAGCCCGTGTGGGACGACCCGTCGCTGTTCGCGGACGAACGCGAGCCGTCCGCGCTGGGCACTGCCGACGCGAAGCGCTTCATCGATGCGCTCGCCGCACGGCTCGGGCTGAGCGGCGAGTTCATCCGGCCCGGCTACGAAGACGTCTGGTATTACCTGTGGCGCGAACGCCGGCTGCCCGTCAACGTCGATCCGTTCGATTCGCGCGTCGACGACGAGCTCGAACGGGCGCGGCTGCGCAAGGTGTTCGATCAGCGGCTCGACAGCGTCGTCGGCTACGTGCTGCCGATCCGGCGCGTGGACGGCACGCCGCTGCTCGACGGCGCACGCTGGCAGACCGGCCCGTGGTTCTTCCGCGACGAGCGCATGTATCTGGTGCCGGGCGATTCGCCGATGGGCTATCGGCTGCCGCTCGATTCGCTGCCGTGGGTGGCGGCCGGCGACTATCCGCATCTGTACGAACGCGATCCGTTCGCGCCGACCGAGGCATTGCCCGATGCCGCCGCATTGCGCGCGCGCTATGGCGGCCCGGCCGCGTCGGCCGATGCGGGCGCCGCGCCGCGCTACGTGCCGGGCGTGCATCGCGAAGCGCAGGCGCAGACGGTGATGCAGTGGCGCGACGACGGCAAGCGCGACGACACACAGGGCGCACAGGACGCGCGCGCATCGCGCTATCCCGAACGCTTCGAATCGGCCGCGTGGGTCACGCGTACTGCGCTTTGCGCGCAGGTGCGCGACGGCATCCTGTATCTGTTCATGCCGCCGCTCGCCGCGCTCGACGACTACCTGCACCTGCTCGCAGCGATCGAGGCGACCGCGCAGGCGCTCGGCGTCAAGCTCGTGCTCGAAGGCTATCCGCCGCCGCGCGACGCGCGGCTGAAGATGCTGCAGGTGACGCCCGATCCCGGCGTGATCGAGGTGAACGTTCATCCGGCCGCGAATTTCGACGACCTCGTCGCGCAGACCGAATTTCTGTACGACGCCGCGTGGCAGTCGCGGCTTTCGAGCGAGAAATTCATGGTCGACGGCCGCCACGTCGGCACCGGCGGCGGCAACCATGTCGTGCTCGGCGGCGCGACGCCGGCCGACAGCCCGTTCCTGCGCCGCCCGGATCTGCTCGCGAGCCTGATCGCGTACTGGCTCAACCATCCGTCGTTGTCGTATCTGTTTTCGGGTCTTTTCATCGGGCCGACGAGCCAGGCGCCGCGCGTCGACGAAGCGCGCAACGATCAGCTCTACGAGCTCGACATCGCGTTCGCGGCGATCCGGCGTCACGTGCAGGGCGGCGAGCCGCCGCCGCCCTGGCTCGTCGATCGCGTGCTGCGCAACCTGCTGATCGACGTGACCGGCAACACGCACCGCAGCGAGTTCTGCATCGACAAGCTCTATTCGCCCGATTCGCCGACCGGCCGGCTCGGCCTGCTCGAACTGCGCGCGTTCGAGATGCCGCCGCATGCGCGGATGAGCATCGTGCAGCAACTGCTGCTGCGCGCACTGATCGCCCGCTTCTGGGCCGCGCCGTATACGACGCCGCTCACGCGCTGGGGCACCGCGCTGCACGATCGCTTCATGCTGCCCGCCTTCGTGAAGATGGACTTCGACGACGTGCTGAACGAACTGCGCGACAGCGGCTTCGCATTCGACGCCGCGTGGTTCGCGCCGCACTTCGAATTCCGCTTCCCGCTGTTCGGCCAGATCGCGGTGAACGGGATGCAGCTGACGCTGCGCGGCGCGCTCGAGCCGTGGCACGTGATGGGCGAGGAGGGCGCGGTGGGCGGGACCGTCCGCTATGTCGATTCGTCGGTCGAGCGGCTCGAAGTGCGCGTGACGGGGCTGAACGACAACCGGCACGTCGTGACCGTCAACGGCCGCGCGCTGCCGCTGCAGCCGACCGGCACGGCCGGCGAATACGTCGCGGGCGTGCGCTACAAGGCGTGGTCGCCGCCGTCGGCGCTGCACCCGACGCTCGGCGTCGATGCGCCGCTGACGTTCGACGTCGTCGATACGTGGCTGCAGCGCTCGCTCGGCGGCTGCCGGTATCACGTCGCGCATCCGGGCGGGCGCAACTACGCGACGTTTCCGGTCAATGCGTACGAAGCCGAAAGCCGCCGGCTCGCGCGTTTCGTCGCGATGGGACACACGCCGGGGCGGATGGACGTCGCGGCGGCCGCGCCGAGCCGCGAATTCCCGTTCACGCTCGACTTGCGCCGGCCCTGAGCGGCCGATGAGGGGACCGACGACGATGCACGGCTTTCGACCTCGCGGCCCACGGGCCGCAGTGCTAGGATGCGGGCAGGCTGCGGCCACCCGCCGCTTGCCGATCCGGGCACGCACGCGCGCGCCTGCCCGCTGACGACGGAACGACACCGTGTCGCCCATTCACCCCGACGCTCTCGCCGACGCGATGCCCACGCTCTTCGATACCGGCGCACACCCGGATGCGGCCGAGCTGGCCGCCGCGCTCGCCGCGCCGGCCGCCGCCGGCCGCTACGACGAACTGCGCGGCAGCGTGGCGGGCCTCCATGCGCCCGCGCTCGCGCCGGCGTGGCGCAGCTTCTTCACCGCGATAGGCAGCGACGGCGTTGCCGATCTGGACCGCCGCGCGGACGCACTGCAGCGGCGCATGCGCGAGAACGGCCTGTTCTATCAGCTGCACGAACAGCGCGCCGGCGACGGCGCGGCCGGCCCGTGGTCGCTCGACCTGCTGCCGATGATCGTCACGCCCGAGGACTGGGTCGCGATCGAGCGCGGCGTGCTGCAGCGCGTGCGGCTGCTCAACGCGACGATGGCCGACCTCTACGGCCCGCAGACGATCCTCGCGCGCGGCCTGCTGCCGCCCGCGCTCGTCACCGGACATCCCGGCTATCTGCGCGCGATGCGTGGCGCGCGCGTGCCGGGCGATACCTGGCTGCACGTCGTCGCCTTCGATCTCGCGCGCGGGCCGGACGGCCAGTGGCGGATGGTCGCGCAGCACACGCAGGGCGCGGCCGGCCTCGGCTATCTGCTCGAAAACCGGTTGATCGTGTCGCGGCTCTTTCCGCGCGGCTTTCGCGGGCTGCGCGTGCAGCGGCTCGCCTCCGCGTACCGGTCGCTGCTGCAGAGCCTGCAGGCGCTCAGCCCGGCGCGGCGCAATTCGCGCATCGTCCTGCTGACGCCGGGGCCGCACAGCGCGACCTATTTCGAGCATGCGTACCTCGCGCGCTACCTCGGCCTCACGCTCGTCGAAGGCGGCGACCTCACCGCGCGCGACAACCGCGTGTTCCTGAAGACGCTGCGCGGGCTCGAGCCCGTGCACGGCATCCTGCGGCGCGTCGACGACGCGTGGCTCGATCCGCTCGAGCTGCGCCCCGATTCGCTGCTCGGCGTGCCGGGGCTGCTGCAGGCCGTGCGCGCGGGCAACGTGCTGCTGGCGAATGCGCCGGGGTCCGGCTTTCTCGAATCGCCGGGCATGCTCGGCTTCATGCCGCGTCTGGCGGAAGCCGTGCTTGGCGAGACGCTGACGCTGCCGGCCGTGCATTCGTGGTGGTGCGGCGAAGCGGCCGCGTGCGACGACGCGTTGCCGCAGCTCGCGCGCAGCATCGTACGGCCGCCGTATCCGGCCGACGGCGCGTCGGCCGGCGTGCAGGAACCGGTGATCGGCGCGCGGCTCACGCAGGCGCAGCTTGCCGAATGGCGCGCGCGGATTCTCGCGCGGCCCGAGCAGTACACGGTGCAGGCCGACTTGCCGCTGTCGCAGGCGCCGACGTGGCGCACGCACGGTGCGCCGGACGGCAACGGCAGCGCGCGCATCGTGCCGAAGCCGCTGCTGCTGCGCGTGTTCGCGCTCGCCGACGGCGCGCAGCGTTGGCGATTGCTGCCGGGCGGGCTGTCGCGCGTCGGCACGCGCGACGCGCTGTTCAATGCGCCGATGCCGCGCGGCGGCAGCACCGTCGATACGTGGGTGATGACCGAGGGCATCGTCGATTCGACGACGCTGCTGCAAACGCGTCTCGGCCCCGACGATCTCGTCGAACGGCCGCGCGCGATCGCGAGCCGGGCGGCCGAGAACCTGTTCTGGCTCGGCCGCTACACCGAACGCGCGACCAACCTGATGCGGCTCGCTCGCGCGGCGCTCGAGCGGCTGCGCGGCGAAGACGATGTCGAGAGCCCCGCGCACCTCGAGCTGATCGACGCGCTGTGCCGCGACACGGGGCTCGTCGCGGCCGATGCGCCGAATGCCGTCGATGCGCCGGGCGCGTTTCAGCACGCGCTCGCGACGTCGCTCACGCGCGGTGCAGATCGCACGTCGGGGATCGCCGCCTGCCTGTTCGGGATGCGCGGCGCGGCCGCCGCGATTCGCGAGCGGCTGTCGAGCGACCAGTGGCGGCTGATCGACGACGCGACGCAATTGTTCGCGGACAGCGCCGATCATCCGGAAGCCGAAGAGCAGATCGGCAACGAAGCGCTGCAGCTGCTCGAGCGCCTCGGCCTGCTGCTCGGCGCGATCACCGGCGCGCAGACCGACAACATGACGCGCGACGACGGCTGGCGGCTGCTGTCGATCGGCCGGCAGATCGACCGCCTCGACTTTCTGTGCAGTGTGCTGCGCTTCGCGTTCGACGGCGGCGCCGTGCATCGTCAGGACGGCTTCGAGCTCGTGCTCGAACTGTTCGACAGCACGATCACGTTCCGCTCGCGGTTCCAGCGCGGTTTCGACGTGGCGCCGCTGCTGTCGCTCGTCGTGCTCGACACCGACAACCCGCGTTCGCTCGGCTGGGTCGTGCAGGCGCTGCGCGGCCGGCTGACGAAGGTCGAGCGCAGCGAGGGCTATGCGTTGTCCGAACTGGCCGAAACGATTCCGGACGTCGCCGCATGGTCGCTGCACGAGCTCTGCGAGACCGGCGACGACGGCCGGCACGAGGCGCTGCTCGCCGCGCTCGACGCGACGGCGAAGGCCGTGTGGGAACTGTCGAACCGCATCGGCGAACGCTATTTCAGCCACGTGCGCGAGGCGGGCAGAGCGCTATGGTGACGTCGAAACACACAACGAAGACGCCGGCCGGAGCGGTCGACGCGACGCCGCCCGCCACGGCGGATGCCGCGCCGGGCCGGCTGCTGCGCGTCACGCACGATACCGAATACCGTTATGCGGCGCGCGTCGAATCGGCGCAGCATCAGGCGCGGCTGCAGCCGCTCGCGACGCCGCGCCAGCAGCTGCTGGCGTTCTCGCTCGACATCGAACCCGCGCCCGAATCGATCGGCACCGAGATCGATGCGTTCGGCAACGCGCGTGCGTCGTTTGCGCTGAATCAGCCGCACGACGCGCTGTTCGTGCGCAGCCGCAGCACCGTGCGCGTGAGCGCGCCGGCCTGGTCGAAGGGCGCGCGCGGGAAGCCGCCGCAGGCTATCGCGCATCCCGCCGCCGCGCATGCGACCGCCTGGGAAGCCGTGCGCGAGCGCCTGCAGTTTCGCGCGGGGCAGCCGTACGATGCGGCGAGCGAGTTCGTGTTCGCGTCACCGCACGTGCCGTGCGATCCGGCGCTCGCCGCGTATGCGGCCGCGAGCTTCACGCCCGGTCGGCCGCTCGTTCAGGCCGCATGGGATCTGATGCGGCGCATTCACGCCGACTTCGCGTACACGCCGAACAGCACCGACATCACGACGACCGCGCTCGATGCGCTGCGGCTGCGTAAAGGCGTGTGCCAGGATTTCGCGCACGTGATGATCGGCGCGCTGCGCTCGCTCGGGCTCGCCGCGCGCTACGTCAGCGGCTATCTGCTGACGCAGCCGCCGCCCGGCCAGCCGCGCCTGATCGGCGCGGACGCGTCGCATGCGTGGGCCGCCGTGTACGACCCGGCGTGGCCCGAAGACGGCGGCTGGCTGCAACTCGATCCGACCAACGATCGCGCGCCCGGCGACGACTACGTGATGCTGTCGATCGGCCGCGACTATGCGGACGTGGCGCCGCTGCGCGGCGTGATTCGCGGCGGCGGGGCGGGACAGGAGCTGAAGGTCGCCGTGACGGTCGAGCCGCTGGACGATTGAGCGTGTCGTGTCGATCGGCGCGGCGATGATGGCGTGGGGCGCGGCGTGGGCGGTGGAGCGAGGGCGCTAGCCGATAAGGCGCGGATTCTTTCGCACCGTTGCGCGTATGAGTTCCGCCACGCGTTCCGTTCGCGTTCGGTTCACGTTCCGGTCGCAAACGAATGAACGGGCGCCTGTTTTTCGTCGCGATGCCGGCGCGCCGGGCGCGGCATCGGTAGGTGAGCCAGCCTGCGTCGTGCCGTGTCGTCTCGTCTCGTCTCGTCTCGTCGACGTGCGTATCGACCGGCCCGAAGGGTACGCCACGATCGGCAAGGGCGGCGCACCGTCGCCGCTCGAGAACCTCGCGACGAACCTGCCGCGCCCGGTATGCGCCACCACCGGCAGGTCCGTCTCGCCGCTTGCCCGTTACGTGACCGTCCCCTTCTTCAGCGCATCGATACACGGAATCCCGGCACGCCGCTTGGGCCGCAGGAATTTCGGCACCGCGCTCGGCTGCCCGACACCGGCCTGGCTGTGATTGACCTTCGGCGTGAGCGCCGCCGACTTCGCCTTGCGCGGAAGCCGGCAGCCGCCGGCCGGCAGGTCGGCGTACGGATCGTCCTCAGCCGCGGCCGGCAGCGTCGGCGCCGTCGAGGCGACCAGCATCGGCGCGAACGGCAGCGCGCGCATCCGCTGGCCGGTCAGCGCGAACGCGCCGTTGGCGACCGCCGGCGCGATCGGCGGCACGCCGGCTTCGCTCAAGCCGGTCGGATGCGCGTCGGACGGCACGAAGAACACGTCGACCGGCGCCGCTTCCTGCATCCGCACCGGCGGGTAGTCGACGAAGCTGGCGTTGCGGACGGCGCCGTGGTCGACGTCGATCGCGAAACCGGGCTTCGTCGTCGCGAGGCCGAACAGCGCACCGCCCTGAATCTGCGCTTCCGCGCCGGTCGGATTCACGATGCGCCCGGCATACACGCCGGCCGTCACGCGATGCACGCGCGGCTGCTGCGCCTGAATCGACACCTCGGTCACGTAGGCGACGACCGTACCGGCCGTTTCGTGCATCGCGACGCCCCACGCATGCCCGGCCGGCAGCGTGCGCGTCCCGTAACCCGACTTGTCGACGGCGAGCGCGAGCGCCTCGCGATGGCGCGCATGCTCGGGACCGGACAGCCGCGCCATCCGGTACGCGACCGGGTCCTGATGCGCCGCGTGCGCGAGCTCGTCGACGAGCGTTTCCATCACGAAGGCCGTATGCGTATGGCCGCCCGAGCGCCAGGACTGGACCGGGACGTCGACGTCGGGCTGATGAACCGATAGCTGCATCGGGAAGCCGTACGGGTTGTTGGCGACGCCGTCGGTCAGATCGGGATCGGTGCCGCCTTTGCGCATCGTCGCGGGCGCGAGCGGCGAACCCTTCAGCACCGACTGGCCGACGACGACATGCTGCCAGTCGCGCACGCCGCCGCTGCCGTCGACGCCGATGTCGACGCGATGCAGCACCATCGGGCGGTAGTAGCCGCCGCGCAGGTCGTCCTCGCGCGTCCAGATCGTCTTGACGGGGCCGAGATGACCGGCCGCCAGATACGCGGCCGCTACGTGCGCCGCTTCGACCACGTAGTCGGAGGTCGGCGTCGAGCGCCGCCCGTAGTCGCCGCCCGACGTCAGCGTGAAGATCTGCACTTTCTCCGGGGCGACGGCGAGCGCCTTCGCCACCGCCGCGCGATCGGTCGTCTGCATCGCCGAGCCGCCCCAGATCTTGATTCCGCAAGCGCAGCTCGCCGGCCCGACGTCGACCGTGCAGCTGAGCGGTTCCATCGGCGCGTGGGCGAGATAGGGAAATTCGTAGTCGGTGCGGATGCGCGTCGCCGCGGCCGGCGCGGTGCCGGCATCGGCCGTGCGCACGACGGTGCCCGGCGTGCCGGCGAGCTGCTTGTAGGCCTGCATCTGTTCGGCGGACGACACGGTCGAGCCGGCGTCCTTCCACGTGACCTGCAGCGCATCGCGGCCGAGCTTGGCCGGCCAGTAGCCGTTCGCGATCACGGCGACGCCCGTGCCGCCGCGCGCGGTCGGAATCTCGACGACTTCGACGACGCCCTTGACGGCCCGGGCCGCCGCCGCGTTGTAGCTCGCGACCTGTCCGCCGAAACGCGGCGGACGCGCGACGACGGCCACCATCATGTCCGGCAGGCGCCAGTCCATTCCGTACTTCAGCGAGCCGTCGAGCATCGAACGCGCATCCACGCGCGGCGTCGGCTTGCCGATCAGGCGGAACTGGTCGGGCGACTTCAGCGTCACGTGCTGCGGCACCGGCATCGCCATTGCGTCCGGCGCCAGCTCGCCGTAGGTCGCGCGATGATTGCCCGACGTCACGACGCCGTTCGCGGTGCGGCAGGTGGCCGGATCGACGTTCCAGCGCTGCGCGGCCGCCGCGACCAGCATGGCGCGCGCGGACGCGCCGAGCTCGCGGTATTGCGTAAACGAATGGTTGACCGACGTCGAGCTGCCGGTCATCTGGATACCGGTCACCGGATCCTTGTACGGCTCGCCGGCCGGCGCGAGGACCGTGCGCACGTTGCGCCAGTCGGCGTCGAGCTCGTCGGCCAGCGCCATCGGCAGCGCGGTGCTGACGCCCTGGCCGGCCTCGGTCCGGTTCACGGCGACGGTCACCGTGTTGTCCGGCGCGATGATCAGGAATGCTTGCGGCGGCGAACTCCGCAGCACGGCGCCGGCTTCGGCGCGCGCGCGCAGCGGCGGGATGCCGAGCGCGAGACAGCCGCTCGCCGCCATCGTGAGTTTCAGGAAGCCGCGCCGGCCCGGCATCGGCGCCGCGGCGCCGATTTCGGGGGAAGCCTCGGCGTGGACGACGTCGCTATGCGCCGGACGCCCGGCAGTACCAATACGCATGATCGCTATCTCCCGGCAGGCTCAGGCGAGTGCCCGCGCCGCATCGTGAATCGCGGCGCGGATGCGCTGGTAGGTGGCGCAACGGCACAGATTGCCGGCCATCGCGCTGTCGATATCGGCATCGGTCGGCGCCTTGTTGCTGCGCAGCAGGCCGGCCGCACTCATCATCTGGCCGCTCTGACAGTAGCCGCACTGCGCGACGTCGTGCCGAAGCCACGCATCGAGGACGGCCTTGCCGACCGCATCGTCGGCCAGGTGCTCGGAGGTCGTGATGCGCGCGCTGCCCACCGACGACAGCGCGAGCGTGCAGCTGTGCACCGGCCGGCCGTCGACGTGCACGGTGCATGCGCCGCAGTCGCCCGTCCCGCAGCCGAACTTGGTGCCCGTCAGCCCGAGGTTGTCGCGCAGCACCCACAGCACGGGCGTCGACGGATCGGCGTCGACTTCCGCCCGCCGGTTATTGATGTTCAACGTCACCATCGTGAAATTCTCCCTTGGACACGTCGTTATCGTTCGCGAGACGAAAATCGTAATGCGTCGGATGTGATGTAAATCGATTAAAGCAGATTAACCAAAAAGCCGGCGTCCGGGAATTCGATTTTTTTGCCTTTTTTAACGATCGGTGGCGAATAGTTAACGCATGAAAGTTACAACGAGCATACAAGTTATTACATCGCACGGAAAGATTGTTGAGTTTTGACAAAATGTTTTCCAGTTCGTGGAAAACGTTTGCGACTCGGGCCTATATTTGACTCGCGATCAACACGGGAGGCGCGCGGATCAAGCGGCATTCATTAATGAATCGACATGCGGAACGGCTGAAGTTCGCTTGTTTCACTGCTGAACTCAGTGTTCGCTTACGGGCGGTAGCGCCCCGGCGCAGCGTCGATCCACGTTCGGATGCCGTTTGATTCGTATCGAGCGATGCACGAGGAGCGGACGAACGGGCGGCAAAGCCGTTTCGCGCGAAACAGCAAACCGTGAAGAGGGAAAAAATTACCGGAGGGGGCGTAAAAGCAAAAAAATGAAGATCGAATAATGCTCGTCGATTGATTCTCGTCAGTTGTTAATCCATGCCATCCGTTCCGAATTGGCGGCGGGAAGGTATTTGCCAAAAATATCGATTAACGCATGCCGGTATTTTCCTTCCGATTTGAGTGTGTGAAAGGAATGGCTCTGTGTCGTTGATGCTCTTTAATGGGAAGGTGTGATTATGCGTATGCGCATGGGATCGAATAAAAAGCGCGCGGAAGCACGTCCGAAATTCCTCGTCCCGACCGGCATGCTGGTCGCGCTGATCGGCGCCGGGATCGTCCCCGCCGACGCCCTGGCTGCCTGCACCGGAACGACGTCCGTCAGTTGTACCGGAACCAGCACGTCCTATTCGAACGGCACGAACAATCTGAACCTGACCGTCGAGTCCGGCGCGACCATTTCCGTGGTGCCGTTGTTCGGCGGCACCGCGCTGTCGCTGACGGGCAGCGGCGTCACGCTGACCAACAACGGCCGGATCGACCCCGCGTTGTCCGGGCTGAGTGTCGTGTCGAACGGCACGGTGGTCGGCAATAGCGCGTCGGCGAGCACCGTCAACGTCACGAACACCAGCACGGGCGTGATGATGGGGTCGACGAGCTCGCTGGTGAACGGGCCGGCTTTGACCGTAAACAACGGCATCGGCGGCACGACCAACATCACGAACGCCGGCATGATCGGTACGACCGGCCTGCTCGGCTTCGGCGCGGGGCCGACCGCGCAGGTCGTGACCACGTCGGGCGGCGCGCAGACCAACTTCACCAACGCGAGCAGCGGCACGATCAACGGGTCGGTGGTGCTCGCGCCCAGCGGCACGCCGGGCGCAGGGAACACGTTCACGAATGCCGGCACCGTCACGGGCAACGTCTCGCTGGGCGCGGCGCTCGGCACGTCGAACACGTTCAATGCGCTGACCGGGTCGTCGGTCGGGCTCGGCGTCGACGCCGGGCTGGGCGGCAACAACACGCTCAACCTGCAACTGAACACGGCCGCCGGCGGCGCGACGAACGGCGCCATCGCGGTCGATACGTTCGCCAATTTCAATCACCTCGCCGTACAAGGCGGCACGTGGGACATCACCGGCGCGTCGACCGCGACCGACGCGTCGCTGACGGGCGGCACCGCGATCGTTCATGGCACCGGGGCGCTCGGCACCGGCACGATCGTCGCCGGCGGCGGCACGCTCGAGGCCGGCGCGGCCGGCGTCAATCTGCTCAACAACGTGACGCTGAACGGCGGCCTGAACGGCGGCCTCACGATCGACGGCGGGAACGGGCTCGCGCTGTCGGGGGCGATCGGCGGCAGCGGTGCGCTGAACGTGAACGGCACCGGCACGCTGGCGCTGAACGGCGCCAATTCGTTCACGGGCGGAACGAATCTGACGGGCGGGGGCGGCATCGTCGTCGGCACGGGCAGCGCGCTCGGCAGCGGCGCGCTCAACGTGACGGGCGCGGGCGGCTCGCTCGGCACGAGCGTCGGCGGCACGGTGCTCGGCAATGCGGTCAATCTCGACCCGAACGTCACGCTGGGCCTGAACGGCTCGGCCAGCTTCGGCCTCGGCGGCGTGATCGGCGGTAGTGGCAGTCTCGCGCAAACCGGCACGGGCACGACGACGCTCACCGGCATCAACACGTTCACGGGCGGCACGACGCTGAGCGGCGGCGGACTGATCGCCGGGAACGGCTCCGCGCTCGGCGCGGGCGCGCTGCATGTCAGCGGCGCGGGCGGCTCGCTTGCGACGAATGCGAGCGGCACGCTGCTCGGCAACGCGGTGAACCTCGACGCAGGCGCCACGCTCGGCCTGAACGGCGCGGCCGACTTGAGCCTCGGCGGCGCGATCGGCGGCAACGGCGGCCTCGCGCAAAGCGGCACCGGCACGACGACGCTGCTCGGCGCGAACACGTTCAGCGGCGGCACGACGCTGAGCGGTGGCGGGCTCGTCGCGGGCAGTGGGGCGGCGTTGGGCACGGGCGCGTTGAACGTGACCGGCACCGGCGGCACGCTCGCGACGAATGCGGCCGGCACGCTGCTCGGCAATGCGGTCAATCTCGGCGCCGGCGCGACGCTGGGCCTGAACGGCTCGGTCGACCTGAGCCTCGGCGGCGCGATCGGCGGCAGCGGCAGCCTCGCGCAAACCGGCGCCGGCACGACGACGCTGCTCGGCGCGAACACGTTTAGCGGCGGCACGACGCTCGGTGCCGGCGGCCTCGTCGCCGGCAATGCGGCGGCATTGGGCACGGGCGCGCTGAACGTGATCGGCGCCGGCGGTTCGCTCGCGACGAACGCGAGCGGCACGGTGCTCGGCAATGCGGTCAACCTCGGCGCGGGCGCCACGCTCGGGCTGAACGGCGCGGCCGATCTCGGCCTGAGCGGCGCGATCTCGGGCGCGGGCGGCCTGGCGCTCGGCGGCACTGGCGCGACGACCTTGTCCGGCGCGAACACGTTTACCGGCGGCGCGAGCCTGACCGGCGGCGGCAGCCTGATCGTCGAAGGCGGCAGCGCGCTCGGCGTCGGCGGCGCGTTGAACGTGAGCGGCCTCGGCGGTTCGCTGAGCGCGGATCTGGCCGCCGGCGCGTCGCTTGCGAATGCGATCAACCTGAACGGTGCGTCGCTGACGCTGAACGGCGCGCACGACCTCGGGCTGAGCGGCGCGATCGGTGGCACCGGCGGCCTCGTGCTGAGCGGCGCGGGGACGACGACGCTGTCCGGTGCGAACACCTTCGGCGGCGGCACGACGCTGAGCGCCGGCACGCTGCTCGCGGGCAGCAATACGGCGCTCGGCAGCGGCGCGCTGAACGTCGCGGGCGCCGGCGGCGCGCTCGGCGCGAGCGTGAGCGGCACGACGCTGGGCAACGCGGTGAACCTCGGCGCGGGCGCGACGCTCGCGCTGACCGGCGCGAACGATCTCGGCCTGAGCGGCACGATCGCCGGCGACGGCGGCCTCGCGCAGACCGGCACGGGCATCACGACGCTGCTCGGCGCGAACACGTACACGGGCGGCACGACCTTGAGCGGCGGCGGGCTGCTGGCCGGCAACGGCAGCGCGCTCGGCACGGGCGCGCTGAACGTGACGGGCGCGGGCGGCTCGCTCGGCACGACCGTCGGCGGCACGGTGCTCGGCAATGCGATCCAGCTCGGCGCGGGCGCAGCACTGACGGTTGGCGGTGCGAACGATCTCGAGTTGGGCGGGATCATTTCCGGCGCGGGCGGTCTGTCCGTGAGCGGCCCGGGTACGACGAAGCTCACCGCGGCCGAGACGTTTACCGGCGGCACCACGATCGGCAGCGGCACGCTCGCGATCGGCGCGGGCGGCAGCCTCGCCGCGTCGAGTCCCGTCAACCTGACGGGCGCTGGCGCGCAGTTCAACATCGCCGGTGCAACCACGCCGCAGTCGATCGGCACGCTGTCCGGTGTCGCGGGTTCGACGATCGATCTCGGTTCGAACAACCTGACGCTCGCAGGCAGCGGTAGCGGCGTTTTCGCGGGCAACATCGGCGGTGCGGGCGGGCTGACGCTTTCCGGCACCGGCTCGCAAGCGCTGATCGGCACGAACACCTACGCAGGCGGCACGGCGCTGACGGGCGGCAGCCTGATCGTCGGCAGCGGCGCGGCGCTCGGCGTCGGCGCGCTCGACGTCAACGGCTCGGCTTCGCTTGGCGCGAGCGTGCCGGGCGTGACGCTCGGCAATGCGGTCAATCTCGGTGCCGGCGTCACGCTGGGGCTGAACGGCGCGAACGATCTTGGGCTGAGCGGTACGATCGCGGGCAACGGCAGCCTCGCGCAAACCGGCACCGGCACGACGACGCTGCTCGGCGCGAACACGTTCACGGGCGGCACCACGCTGAGCGGCGGCGGACTGATCGCGGGCAACGGCGCGGCGCTCGGCACCGGTGCGCTGAATGTCAGCGGGGCGGGCGGCACGCTCGCCACGAACGTCGCCGGCACCTTGCTCGGCAACGCGGTGAACCTCGGCGCCGGCGCGACGCTCGGCCTGAACGGCGCGGCCGATCTGAGCCTCGGCGGCGCGATCGCCGGCGACGGCGGCATTGCGCAGACCGGCGCAGGCATCACGACGCTGCTCGGCGCCAACACGTACACGGGCGGCACGACGCTGAGCGGCGGCGGGCTGATCGCGGCCAACGGCTCGGCGCTCGGCACAGGGGCACTGAACGTGACGGGCGCAGGCGGCTCGCTCGGCACGAGCGTCGGCGGCACGGTGCTCGGCAATGCGGTGAACCTGGGCGCGGGCGCGACGCTGACGGTCGGCGGCGCGAACAACCTGGGCCTGGGCGGCGCGATTTCGGGCGGCGGCAATCTCGCGGTGAGCGGCCCGTCGATCACGACGCTCACGGGGGCGGGCAGCTACACCGGCAACACGACGATCGGCAACGGCAGCACGCTCGCGGTAGGTGCGGGCGGCAGCCTGTCCGGCGGCAGCTTGTTCGATCTGGCAGGCGCGGGCGCGACGCTCGACCTCAGCGCGGCCACGTCGCCGCAGACGACGGGCGGGCTGGTCGGCGCAGCCGGCTCGGCCGTGAATCTCGGCGGCAATACGTTGACGCTCGGCGGCACCGCCAACGGCACGTTCGGCGGCACGATCGGCGGCGCAGGCGGGCTCGCGATGTCCGGCACCGGCACGGAGACGCTGACCGGCGCGAACACCTATACGGGCGGCACGACGATCAACAGCGGCACACTGGCGATCGGCGGCGCCGGGAGCCTGGCCGCGAACGGCACGGTGAACCTGGCCGGCGCCGGCGCGACGTTCGACCTGAGCGGCGCGACGCTGCCGCAGACGACGGGCGCGCTGTCCGGTGTGGCCGGCGCGACCGTCAATCTCGGCGGCAACAGCCTCACGCTCGGCGGCACGGGCAGCGGCACGTTCGACGGCACGATCGCCGGCGCGGGCGGCAGCCTCGCGCTCTCCGGCACCGGCACCGAAACGCTGAACGGCGCGAACACGTACACGGGCGGCACGAGCCTCACGGGCGGCGGCACGCTCGTCGCCGGCAACGCGTCGGCGCTCGGCACGGGCGCACTGAACACGAGCGGCGCGGGCGGCACGCTCGCCGCGCGCAGCGCCGGCACGACGCTCGGCAACGCCGTGAACCTCGGCACGGGTTCGGCGCTCACGCTCGGCGGTACGAACAACCTCGGTCTGAGCGGCATCATCTCGGGCGGCGGCAGTCTCGCGCAAAGCGGCACGGGGACGACGGCACTGACCGGCGCGAACACCTATTCGGGCGGCACGACGTTGAATGCCGGCGGCCTGTCGGTCGGCAACAACACGGCGCTCGGCACGGGCACGCTCAGCGTTACCGGCACGAGCGGCACGCTCAGCGCGAGCACGGCCAACCTGCTGCTCGCGAACGCGGTCGATCTCGGCGCCGGTTCGGCGCTGAATCTCGGCGGTGCGTTCGACTTCGGGCTGAACGGCATCATTTCCGGTGCGGGCGGCCTCGTGCAGTCGGGCAGCGGCACGACTACGCTCGGCGGCGCGAACACCTACGGCGGCGGGACGACGCTGAGCAACGGCGGACTGAGCGTCGGCAGCAACACCGCGCTCGGTACCGGCGCGCTGGACGTGACCGGCAACGGCACGCTGAGCGCGAGCGTGAGCGGCACGACGCTCGGCAACGCGATCACGCTCGGCGGGGGCGCGACGCTCGGGCTGAACGGCGCGAACGATCTCGGCCTGAGCGGCACGATTTCCGGCAGCGGCAGCCTCGCGCAGACCGGCAGCGGGACGACGACGCTCACCGGCACGAATACGTACGACGGCGGCACGACGCTGAGCGGCGGCGGTCTCATCGCCGGCAACGGCAGCGCACTTGGGACCGGCGCGCTGAACGTCAGCGGCAACGGCGGTTCGCTCGGCACGAACGTCGCCGGCACGACGCTCGGCAATGCGGTGAATCTCGGCGCAGGCGCGACGCTGACGGTCGGCGGCGCGAACGATCTCGGCCTCGGCGGTGCGATTTCGGGGAACGGCGGTCTGTCGGTCAGCGGCCCGTCGACGACGACGCTCACCGGCACGAACACCTATACGGGCAATACGACGATCGGCAGCGGCAGCACGCTCGCGGTCGGCGCGGGCGGCAGTCTGTCGGCGGCCAGCGCGCTCGATCTCGCCGGCACCGGCGCGGCGCTCGACATCAGCGCGGCGACGACGCCGCAGACGAGCGGCATGCTGTCCGGCGTGTCGGGCACGAGCGTGAACCTCGGCGGCAACACGCTGACGCTGGCGGGTTCCGGCAACGGCAATTTTGCGGGCACGATCGGCGGCACCGGCGGCTTGACGATGTCGGGCACGGGCACCGAAACGCTGACGGGGACCAACACCTACACCGGCGCGACGACGATCAACAGCGGCACGCTGGCGATCGGTGCGGGCGGCAGCCTGTCGGCGAGCAGCCCCGTGAATCTCGCCGGTGCGGGCGCGACCTTCGACGTGAGCGGCGCGACCACGCCGCAGACGACGGGCACGCTGTCGGGTGTCGCCGGTTCGACGGTGAACCTCGGCAGCAACAACCTGACGCTCGGCGGTTCGGGTAGCGGGACGTATGACGGCACGATCGCGGGTGCAGGCGGCAGCCTGACGTTGGCGGGTACGGGCACCGAGACGCTGACGGGCACGAACACCTACACAGGCGGCACGAACCTGACGGGCGGCGGCACGCTGCTGGCCGGCAACAGCTCGGCGCTCGGCACCGGCGCGGTGAACACGAGCGGCGCGGGCGGCACGCTCGGCACGAGCGTGGCAGGCACGACGCTGACCAATGCGATCAATCTCGGTTCGGGTTCGACGCTGACGGTCGGCGGTGCGAACAATCTCGGCCTCGGCGGCACGATCTCGGGTAGCGGCAATCTGGCCGTGAACGGTCCGTCGACGACGACGCTGACCGGCACCAACACGTACACGGGCAACACGTCGATCGGCGGCGGCAGCACGCTCGCGGTCGGGGCGGGCGGGAGTCTTTCGGGTGGCAGCGCGATCGATCTGGCCGGCACGGGCGCCACGCTCGATGTAAGCGCCGCGACGACGCCGCAATCGACGGGCGCGTTGTCAGGCACTGCGGGCTCGACCGTGAACCTCGGCGGCAACACGCTGACGCTCGGCGGTTCGGGCAACGGCACGTTCGGCGGGACGGTCGGCGGCACGGGCGGCCTGACGCTGTCGGGCACGGGCACCGAAACGCTGACGGGCAACAACACCTACACCGGCGCGACGACGATCAACAGCGGCACGCTGGCGATCAGCGGCAACGGCAGCCTCTCGTCGAGCAGCCCGGTGAATCTCGCCGGTGCCGGCGCGACCTTCGACGTGAGCGGCGCGACCACGCCGCAGACGACGGGCACGCTGTCGGGTGTCGCCGGTTCGACGGTGAATCTCGGCAGCAACAACCTGACGCTGGGCGGCACCGGCAACGGCACGTACGGCGGCACGATCGCGGGCGCGGGCGGCAGCCTGACGCTGTCGGGCCCGGGTACCGAAACGCTCACGGGCACGAACACCTACACGGGCGGCACGAACCTGACCGGCGGCGGCACGCTGATCGCTGGCAGCAGCTCGGCACTCGGCACGGGCGCGCTGAACACGAGCGGCGCGGGCGGCACGCTGGCCGCGAGCACGCCGGGCACGACGCTGGGCAACGCGGTGAATCTCGGCAGCGGCTCGACGCTGACGGTTGGCGGCACGAACGATCTCGGGCTGGGCGGCGCGATTTCCGGCGCAGGCAATCTGGCCGTCAGCGGTCCGGCGACGACGACGCTGTCGGGCACCAACACCTACACGGGCAGCACGACGATCGGCGGCGGCAGCACGCTGGCGGTCGGGGCGGGCGGCACGCTGTCGTCGGGCAGCACGATCGACCTGTCCGGCACGGGCGCGACGCTCGACCTGAGCGCGGCCACGTCGCCGCAGACGACCGGCGCGCTGTCGGGCGGCACGGGCACGAACGTGAACCTCGGCAGCAATACGCTGACGCTCGCCGGCGCGGACAGCGGCACGTATGCGGGCGTGATCGGCGGCACGGGCGGGCTGACGCTGTCGGGCACGGGCACCGAAACGCTGACGGGCAACAACACGTATACCGGCGCGACGACGATCAACAGCGGCACGCTCGCGATCAGCGGCAACGGCAGCCTCTCGTCGAGCAGCCCGGTGAGCCTGACGGCGGCCGGCGCCACGCTCGACCTGAGCGGCGCCGCGTCGCCGCAATCGACGGGCACGATCTCGGGCGTGGCGGGCTCGACGGTGAACCTCGGTAACAACAACCTGACGCTCGGCGGGTCGGGCGACGGCACCTACGCAGGCAACATCGCCGGCACCGGCGGCGTGACGATGAGCGGCACGGGCACGGAAACGCTGACGGGCGCCAACACCTACACCGGTGCGACGACGATCAACAGCGGCACGCTCGCGATCGGCGCGGGCGGCAGCCTGTCGGCGACGACACCGGTGAGCCTGACGGGTGCGGGCGCAACGTTCGACCTGAGCGGCGCGACCACGCCGCAGACGACGGGCACGCTGTCGGGTGTCGCGGGTTCGACGGTGAACCTCGGCGGCAACAACCTGACGCTGGGCGGCACGGGCAGCGGCACGTATGACGGCACGATCGCCGGTGCGGGCGGCAGCCTCACGCTGGCGGGCACCGGCACCGAAACGCTGACGGGCAACAACACCTACACGGGCGGCACGAACCTGACGGGCGGCGGCACGCTGATCGCGAGCAACGGCGCGGCACTCGGCACGGGCGCGCTGAACACGAGCGGCGCAGGCGGCACGCTCGGCACGAGCGTGGCAGGCACAACGCTGAACAACGCGGTCAATCTCGGTGCGGGTTCGACGCTGACGGTCGGCGGTGCTAACAACCTCGGCCTCGGCGGCACGATCTCGGGCAGCGGCAATCTGGCCGTGAACGGCCCGTCGACGACGACGCTCACCGGTACGAATACGTACACGGGCAATACGACGATCGGCAACGGCAGCACGCTCGCTGTCGGTGCGGGGGGCGCTCTGTCGGGCGGCAGTGCGGTGAATCTGGGCGGCGCCGGCGCGACGCTTGACCTGAGCGCCGCCACGACGCCGCAATCGACGGGCGCGCTCTCGGGTGTCGCGGGTTCGACCGTGAATCTCGGCGGCAATGCGCTGACGCTCGGCGGTTCGGGCAGCGGGACGTATGACGGCACGATCGCGGGTGCGGGCGGCAGCCTGACGTTGGCGGGTACCGGCACCGAGACGCTGACGGGCAACAACACATACACGGGTGGCACGAACCTGACGGGCGGCGGCACGCTGCTGGCCGGCAACAGCTCGGCGCTCGGCACCGGCGCGGTGAACACGAGCGGCGCAGGCGGCACGCTCGGCACGAGCGTGGCCGGCACGACGCTGACCAATGCGATCAATCTCGGTTCGGGTTCGACGCTGACGGTCGGCGGTGCCAACAACCTCGGCCTCGGCGGCACGATCTCGGGCAGCGGCAATCTGGCCGTGAACGGTCCGTCGACGACGACGCTGACCGGCACCAACACGTACACCGGCAACACGTCGATCGGCGGCGGCAGCACGCTCGCCGTTGGTGCGGGCGGGAGTCTTTCGGGCGGCAGCGCGATCGATCTGGCCGGCACGGGCGCCACGCTCGATGTAAGCGCCGCGACGACGCCGCAATCGACGGGCGCGTTGTCGGGTGTGTCGGGTTCGACCGTGAACCTCGGCGGCAACACGCTGACGCTCGGCGGTTCGGGCAACGGCACGTTCGGTGGGACGGTGGGCGGCACGGGCGGCCTGACGCTGTCGGGCACGGGCACTGAAACGCTGACGGGCAACAACACCTACACCGGCGCGACGACGATCAACAGCGGCACGCTGGCGATCAGCGGCAACGGCAGCCTCTCGTCGAGCAGCCCGGTGAACCTCGCCGGTGCGGGCGCGACCTTCGACGTGAGCGGCGCGACCACGCCGCAAACAACCGGCACGCTCTCGGGTGTCGCCGGTTCGACGGTGAACCTCGGCAGCAACAACCTGACGCTGGGCGGCACGGGCAACGGCACGTACGGCGGCACGATCGCGGGCACGGGCGGCAGCCTGACGCTGTCGGGTACGGGCACCGAAACGCTGACCGGCACGAACACGTACACGGGCGGCACGAACCTGACGGGCGGAGGCACGCTGATCGCGGGCAGCAACACGGCACTCGGCACGGGCGCGCTGAACACGAGCGGCGCGGGCGGCACGCTGGCCGCGAGCACGCCGGGCACGACGCTGGGCAACGCGGTGAATCTCGGCAGCGGTTCGACGCTGACGGTCGGCGGCACGAACAGCCTCGGCCTGAGCGGCCCGATCTCGGGCAGCGGCACGCTCGCGCTCACGGGCCCGTCGACGACGACGCTTTCCGGCGCCAACAGCTACACAGGCGGCACGCTCGTCACGGGTGGCGGCACGCTGGTGGCCGGCACGCCGACGGCGCTCGGCAGCGGCACGCTGAGCGTCGGCGGCAGCGGCGGCACGCTCGGCACCAGTGTGGCCGGCACGACGCTCGGCAACGCGGTGAACCTCGGCACGGGCTCGACGCTGACGGTCGGCGGCGCGAACAACCTCGGCCTGAGCGGCCCGATTTCGGGCGGCGGCAACCTCGCGGTGAACGGCCCGTCGACGACGACGCTGAGCGGCGCGAACACGTACACCGGCAGCACGACGATCGGCACCGGCAGCACGCTGGCCGTCGGCGGCACCGGCAGCCTGTCGGCCGGCAGCGCGCTGACGCTGGCCGGTAACGGTGCGACGCTCGATGTCGGCGGTGCCACGACGCCGCAGACGGCAAGCGCGTTGTCGGGCACGGCCGGTTCGACCGTGAACCTCGGCGGCAATACGCTGACCGTGGCCGGCCCCGCGGGCGGCGTGTTCGGCGGCACGATCGCCGGCAGCGGCGGTTTCGCGGTGCAGGGCGGCGGCACGCAGACGCTGACCGGCGCGAACACGTACACCGGCGGCACGACGATCGGCAGCGGCAGCACGCTCGCGCTGTCGGGCGCAGGCAGCCTCGCGCCGACGAGCCCGGTGACGCTCGCGGGCAGCGGCGCGACGCTGAACCTGGCGGGCTCGGCCGCACCGCAGTCGATCGGCGCGCTGTCGGGCACGACGGGCTCGAACGTGAACCTCGGCAGCACGCCGCTGACGGTGAACACGGCGGGCACCGGCACGTTCGCTGGCACGCTGTCGGGCACCGGCCCGCTGACGCTGGCCGGCACGGGCGCGCAAGTGCTGAGCGGGACGAACCCGCTGTCGGGCCCGACGAACGTGACCGGCGGCACGCTTGCCGTCACCGGTTCGCTGGCGAACTCGCCGGTGACGGTCGGCAACGGCGCGACGGTCACGGGAACGGGCACGATCGGCGGTCTGGTCGTGTCGGGCGGCGGCACCGCATCGGTGCTGCAGCTCGGCCAGCCGCTGAAGGTGGCGGGCAACGCGACGTTCCAGCCCGGCTCGACGCTGCAAGTCGGCGCCACGCCGCAGCAAAGCGGCGGCCTCGACGTGACGGGTTCGGCCGCGCTCAACGGCGGGACGGTGCAGGTCGTCGCGGCGACCGGGCAGTATCAGCCGGGCAAGCTCTATACGATCGTCAATGCGGGCGCAGGCGTGCAAGGGCAATTCAGCGCGGTGAACTCGACGTATGCGTTCCTCACGCCGACGCTCCAGTACGACGCATCGCGCGTGCTGCTGTCGCTCGCGCCGAACGGCACGCCGTTTGCCTCGGTGGCTTCGACGCCCGACGGGCAGGCGGCGGCCGGCGCGGTCGGCACGCTGGGCGCCGGCAACCCGCTGTTCGATACGGTGCTGACGGCCGATGCGCCGACCGCGAGCCGCGCATTCGCGCAACTGGCCGGCGATCTGTATCCGAGCACGCGTAGCGTGCTGCTGTCGGACAGCCGCTACGTGCGTGACGCGGTGCTCGATCGCGCGCGTCTCGGCTCGCAGCCGGGCGGGGCGTTGTGCGGCTGCGAGGCGCCGGTGTCGGCGGACGATCATGCGGCGTCGCTCGATCGTCGGCTTGCGGCGGAGAACGGCTGTACGCCGGCGAAGTCGTTCAAGCCGGCGGTGTGGGGCCGCATCTACGGCTCGCACAGCCGCTTCGACGGCGACGACGTCGCATCGATCGACCGCAACCTGTATGGCTTCATCGTCGGTACGGACGCGGAAGTCAGCAGCCACTGGCGCGTCGGTATCGCGGGCGGCGCATCGCGCAGCCTGCTCAATACCGACCAGAACGAATCGGCGAAGGTGAACGGCGAGACGATCGCGCTGTACGCGAGCGGCCGATACGACGCGTGGAACATCCGGGGCGGCCTCGCGCAGTCGTGGTATCGCGTGCACAGCGAGCGCAATCCGTCGTTCGGCAGCTTCGCCGATCACGACACCGCCAGCTACGACGCGAACGCGACGCAGGTGTTCACCGAGATCGGCTACTCGACCGCGATTCGCAACGTCGCGCTCGAGCCGTTCGTCGGCCTCGCCTACGCGAGCGTGCATACCGGCGGCTTCAACGAGAGCGGCGGCGCGGCCGCGCTGCAGGGCGAATCGCGCACGAGCGGGCTCGGCTTCTCGACGCTCGGCGTGCGTGCGTCGACCGATCTGGCGGTCACGACGAAGGGCAAGGTCTCCGCGTACGGCACGGTCGGTTGGCGGCATGCGTTCGGCAATACGCAGCCCGGTTCGACGCTGTCGTTCGCGAGCGGCGGGACGCCGTTCAACGTGGTCGGCGTGCCGGTCGCGCGTGACGCTGCGGTGCTCGAAGTCGGCGTCGATGCGGCGGTCACGAAGAACCTGTCGGTGGGACTGTCGTATAGCGGCCAGGTCGGCGGCCACGTCAGCGATCACGCGTTGTACGGCAACCTGTTGTGGAAGTTCTGAAGGTGGGGCGGCCGCTCGCGGTGCGGTGTTCGCGAGCGGCCGGTTTCGCGCTCGACGGTGCGGCAGTCGCGCGGTCCGACCGCCGAAAGTACGGTGTGCCGATCGAGCGGCGCGGCATGGGCAAGCGGAAGCGGCGCACGCGTGCGTCATCGCGTCGATCGTCGTCGGATCGTCGGGTGTGGAGGTCGCGATGAGGGTGGGCTTCGCGCTTCGCGCGGAGACCTGCAGCAGCGCGGCGGCCGTTTCCCGGGCGCCTTCGAGCGCGTCGTGTGCCGACGTGTTTGTCAGCAGGGTGGCCGGCTGGTTGCGCCAACTCTCGTCGTCGCGTCCTTCCGAAATTTTGCCGGCCATTCCGGTCGACGCGATCTTGCGTGCAATTGAAATGCACTCAACGGCAGGCGTTCGCCAATGCCGTTTCTCGCGCCGCAGGTCCGCCATCGCAGAGTGGCGCGCAATACCGGCCGGGCGAGTACGAAAACGATAGGCGCGCTAAGTGATGCCGCGCAGTTCGTACCGCGCGTCATCTCATTCACGTATGGGAATTCGAAGATCGCCTTGCAGCATTCGTGCGCAGGCGCCGATGGATTGCGAGTGCGTCGCAAGCGGGCGCTGATCGCGCGTTTCGTTCTACCGGGGAAAGTGCTGGCGGTTGCCGAGACGTCCTTGTCGAACGGGCGCACGCTCGCCGGCCGATTGCGGCATCCGTTTTTCACGAGCTGCGCATCGACGAACGCGCCGCGTTCGGCGATCGGGCAACGCGACGATCGCGGCGATCGCGACGCAGCATGCGTTGCCGCCATGCCGCGTCGCGCGCCGGATCGTTGATTGTCGTTATCGAACTGCGAGGTTGGAATGGCTGGGAAGACCGCTGATGGCCCCGTCGCATGAGTGCCATGATGACAAATTTTCGTCTGCTTAATTGTCAACCAACTTTAAACGCAGCGACGGTGCGGCGCGGGGCAGCGCAACGCGGCAATGCGGCCCCGGCCCCGCGACCGCATCAGCCCGCCTTGCGCGCGCCCGGATCGCGCAGATTCGCCGGCACGATCGGACGGAAGCGCTCGCGCTTGTGTTCGTCGTCGAAATGCTGAAGCGCGGGCTTGATCAGATCGCTGCGCGACACGATCCCGGTGAGGCGCATCGATTGCGGATCGTCGACGACCGGCAGCCGCTCGAGCCCGAGCATCGCGAGGCGCGACGCGACGAGGCGGCAGGTCTCGTGCGCCAGCGCGATCGCCGGCGCGCGATCGGCGAGCGCGGTCGCGATCGACGTGTCGGGCGTGCGTTGCGCGCGCTGCGCGTCGACGAAGGCGCGATCGACGACGCCGAGCAGCCGGCCGTTCTGCACGACCGGATAGGCGCGATGCGTTTGCTGCGCGCCGAAGAACTGCGCGGCCACCGCCTCGAGCGTCGCCGTGCCGTCGATCGCGACGAGCGCGTCGGCGGGCGTCATCACCTCGCCGACGTCGTGCCGTTCGAGCGGATCGACGCCGTATTCGCGATAGATGTGATAGCCGCGGCGCGCGATCTTCTCGGTCATGATCGAGCGCTTCATCGCGACGGTCGCGAAGCCGTGCGCGACGAGCGTCGCGGCGAGCAGCGGCAGCAACGCATTCGCGTCGTGCGTGAGTCCGAATGCGAAGACGATCGCGGTCAGCGGTGCGCCGAGCGTCGCGCCGAGCGTCGCCGCCATGCAGACGAGCGGCCACAGCGCCGGATCGCCGCCCGGCAGCACCGGCGACAGCACGGTGCCGAGGCCCGCGCCGAGCATCAGCAGCGGCGCGAGCACGCCGCCCGACGTGCCCGAGCCGAGCGCGATGACCCACATCACGGCTTTCACGACGAGCAACGCGAGGGCGATCTGCAGTGCGATGTGCTGATGAAGCAGATCGCCGATCACGTCGTAGCCGACACCGAGCGCGCGCGGCTCGAGCCAGCCGCCGACGCCGATCACGATCGCGCCGAGCGCGGGCCACCACATCCAGTGCACGGGCAGCTTCGCGAACGTGTCCTCGACGCGATACAGCGCGGCCGACAGCCCGCAGGCGAGCACGCCGGACAGCAGGCCCGCGACGAGGCACGACAGCAGCGCGACGGGCGAGGGCGCGGCCGTCGTCAGCGGAAACAGCGGCTCGACGCCGAAGAACAGCGCGCGCGCGAAGCCGGCCACCGCACAGGCGAGCGCGACCGGCAGGAAGCTGCGCGGCCGCCATTCGAACAGCAGCAGCTCGACGGCGAGCAGCACCGCGGCGACCGGCGTGCCGAACACGGCCGTCATGCCGGCGGCCGCACCGGCGACGAGCAGCGTCTTGCGCTCGGCGGCCGTCACGTGCACGCATTGCGCAATCAGCGAGCCGAGCGCGCCGCCCGTCATGATGATCGGGCCTTCGGCGCCGAACGGGCCGCCGCTGCCGATCACGATGCCCGACGACAGCGGCTTGAGCACCGCGACCTTCGGCGACATGCGGCTCTTGCCGAACAGGATCGCCTCGATCGCTTCGGGGATGCCGTGCCCGCGGATCTTCTCCGAACCGAAGCGCGCCATCAGGCCGACGACGAGCGCGCCGATCACCGGTACGGCGATGACCCATGCGCCGAGCGTGTTGCCGGCGGGCGAGCGGTCAGCGAACGAGAACTGCTGGAAGAAGAACAGGTTCGTGAACAGATGGATCAGGCTCAACAGCACGAACGCTGCGAGCGTGCTGAGCAGGCCGATCACGGCGGCTAGCAACGCGATCCTGGGCAGGCGTTCGTTGGTCGAGAAATCGCGTTTGTGCGGTGCGTTCATCGGAGTCGGAAAAACGGAGGTCAGTAATCGATCTGGGGAACCTGGAATGCGCCCTTGAGCGACTTCAGCTCGGCGCGATGCATCGCCGCGAGGCGCGCAAGCAGCGTTTCGCCTGCCGGCTCGAGGTGCACCTCGACCTGCCGGCGATCGGCTTCGCTCGGCTTGCGCTTCACGAGGCCGAGCGCCTCGCAGCGTGTGACGAGCGCGACGACGCCGTGATGCTGCGCCTGCAGCCGCTCGGCGAGTTCGCCGATGGTCGCCCATTCGCGGTGCGGATAGCCCTTGATGTGCAGCAGCAGCAGGTATTGCAGCGGCGTCACGCCTTCGCTTTGCGCGGCGCGCTCAGAGAAGCGTTCGAAACGCCGCATCTGGTAGCGGAATTCGGACAGTTGCTGGAAGTCGCTTTTGGTCAGCGCACGTCGGCTATCGGTCATCGCAGGGGCGGAAGGTCGGTTTCAATAGCGCGCCAATATATCACAACATGATATAAATGGCCGTATTTGAACGATGTTTGCGTTGTTCGGCTTTCGCGCGCGTTACGCGGCTTCGAGTATCTGCGTCTGCTGGTACAGGCCCGTGACGAGGTCCGTCTGCGTGATGATGCCGACGAGCCGGCGCGACGCGTCGACGACCGGAATATGGTGGTGGCCCGAATGCGTGAACAGCGGCACGAGCGCGGTCAGCGGCAGCGTCTGCGGCACCGACGCGACGTCGCGCGTCATCACGGTCGACACGCTCGGCGGCTGGCCGCCGAACGATTCGGGCAGCCGCGCGGACAGGCGCTGCCACAGCGCGGCAGGCCGGCGCAGCGGGCGCGTGAGGTCCGCGCGCGTGACGATGCCGGTCAGCCGGCCGTCCGCGTCGACGACGGGCAGCGCCTTCACGCGATGACGGTCGAGCAGCGTGAGCGCCGCGGTGATCGACGTCGACGGCGCGATGCTGATCGCGTTCTTCGTCATCAGGTCCGCGCACGTGAGCTGGCCAAACGTGCGCGCATAGGCCTGCATTTCGGTTTCGCGCAGCAGCGTTTCGAGATCGTCCGGATCGACGTCGAGCCATTCGCTGCGACGCTTGAGCACCGCGTCGAGATCCTCGCGCCTGAAGCCGCCGCGTGCCGGCGTCGCCGCCTGCGGCTTCGCGTCGCCGCGCGCGCTGCCGTGCGGATAGCGGTGGCCGGTCAGCGCGTGGTACACGAGCGCGGCCGACAGCAGGATCGCCGATTGCAGCAGAATCGGTTCGAGCACGAAGCCGAAGCCGAGCGCATGGATCGCGGGGCCGCCGACCACGGCCGTGAGCGCGACCGCACCCGACGGCGGGTGCACGCAGCGCAGCACGAACATCCCGCCGATCGCGCAGGCGATCGCGACCGCGGCCGCCGTGATCGGATCCGCGATCCACTGTGCGCACGCGACGCCGACGGTCGCGGCGACGAGATTGCCGCCGATGATCGACCACGGCTGCGCGAGCGGACTCGCGGGCACCGCGAACAGCAGCACGGCCGAGGCGCCCATCGGCGCGACCAGCAGCGGCACGAGGCCCGGCACGCCCGGCAGCAGCCGCATCGTGACGCCGACCGTCGCAATGCCGACGAGCGCGCCCGTGCACGAACGCAGGCGCTCGCGCCAGCCGAGCGTCATCGGGTGGGGAATGAAGCTGTGCAGCCATTGGCGCAGCGTGCGGCGCGACGGGGAGGAGCCTGACGACATGGACGTAACGGTTGAAAAGATCCGACGCATCGCGGCGGCATGCCGCGGGCCGGGCCGGAATTATATCGCGTCGTGATACAAATTGTCGCGCTGCATCAACGCGTTGCGCGCAGGCGACGCGCGTTCCTTGCGGCAACCTTTCATTCGATGAAAGCCGCCGCGTGCGTCATTGCGCAAATTTGTCTGCGGCGGCGTACAATTCCGGCCACCGAATCCCCGCTATGTCAGAACCCCGTCCGCCATGCCCGCTCTCCCGCCTTCTCCCCGGCACGGTGAGCGATGTCGCGCGGTTCGTGGCCGTGCTGCATCGCCCGGCTGACGCGCGCGCGGCCGACGCCTTCTCCCCACAGACTCTTCCGAAGCCAATTCAATGGACATGCTCGAAAACATGCGCCTGTTCGTGCGCGTTGTCGAAGCCGGCAGTTTCACTGCGGTCGCGAAAGAGATCGATGCGACTACAGCGCAGGTGTCGCGCGCCGTGTCGAATCTCGAAGCGCACGTGCAGACGCGTCTTCTGCATCGCACGACGCGTCATCTCGGTCTGACCGAAAGCGGCGAGCGCTATTTCGAGCGCGCGAAATCGATCCTCGCGGAGATCGACTACGCGAACGCCGAGGCGCGCAATGCGCTGCTGCGGCCGAGCGGGAAAATGCGCATCCATGCGATGACGGGGCTCGGGCAGAGTCATGTCGTATCGTCGATCGTCCGCTATCAGGAGGACAACCCCGAGGTGTCGGTCGAGCTGACGCTTGCGCAGCGCATGCCGAACCTCGTCGAGGAAGGGTACGACGTGTCGATCGTCACGGCGTCGCAGTTGCCCGATTCGGGCTACGTCGCGCAGACCTGCGGCACGAGCTGCAGCGTGCTCGTCGCGTCGCGCGACTATCTCGCGCGGCACGGCACGCCGCAGACGCCGGACGATCTGCCGAATCACGTGTGCCTGCGTCTCGACACACCGGCGTCGCCCGCGAGCGAGTGGCGGCTCGAACGCGCCGACGGCGAGGAGACCGTGTACGAACTGCAGCCCGCGCCGTTCCAGGTCAACGTGCCGGACGCGCTCTGCGTCGCGGTGCGCGCCGGGCGCGGGATCGCCTGCGTCGCCCTCTATACGGTGCTCGACGATATCCGCGAAGGGCGTCTGATCCGCGTGCTGCCCGAATACCGGTTGCAGACCGTCAGCGTCTATGCGGTCTATGCGACGCGCCGCTATCTCGATGCGAAGATCCGCACGTTCCTCGACCATCTGCGCACGACGCTGACGCCGGCGCTGGAGAACGACCTGCGCGAGCTCGACCGGCTGACGACCGAGCAGGCGCAAAGCGGCGGCCTGAAGCGAGCGTGATGCGGCGCGCGGGCGTATCGCCCGAACGCGCGATCCTGAACCGCGGCGATCACCCGTCCGCTGCGACGCGAATCCGCTCGAAGCGGCCCGCAAGCCACGCGTACGCGGCGATGCCGATCAGCCCGTGCGCGGCGACGAACCACAGGGCGCCGGCAAACGAGCCGGTGTGCGCGACGAAGTAGCCGATCACGAGCGGCGTGCGCGGGCGCGTTCGAGATCGACGGCGTCGGTGCCGATGCCGTTGATCTCGACGATTTCGAGCGCGCCGAGCCGGTCCATCAGCGCGGCGGACAAGCCGTTGACGCCGCCGATCACGACGCCCGGGATGCGCGGTGCGACGCGCGCGACCAATGCGTCCGGCTCATCGGTCGCATATAGCCGATGCACCGCGTAGCGGGCGGACGGTTCGGCGTCGATCGATTCGGGAAGCGGCTGGGTAAGCAGGATATCGATGGTCATCAACGTCTCGGTCGGCGTGCGCGGCGCGGGTCGCGCATCGGGTGCAACCGAGTATAGGAATCGCATCGATGTTGGCCTAACATCAAAGGCCTGTTGATTGATTCAACGCTTGAATGATCGAACTGCACCAGCTTCGCTGCTTCGTCGCGGTCGCCGAGGAACTTCACTTCGGGCGCGCGGCGAAGCGGCTCTTCATGACGCAGCCGCCGCTGAGCCGGCAGATCCAGCTGCTCGAACATGCGCTCGGCATCGCGTTGCTCGAGCGCAGCAGCCGGCAGGTGAGTCTGACCGCGGCCGGCGAACGCTTTCTGCGTGACGCGCGGCACATCCTCGAATTCTCGGCGCGGGCCGAACAGGCCGCGCAGCGCGTCGCGCACGGCGGCGCGGGCCGCATCACGCTCGGCTTCACGGCGGTCAGCGCATACCGGATGATTCCGATGCTGCTCGCGCATGCGGCGCACGCCTTGCCGGACGTGGACGTCGAGTTGCGCGAGATGGTGTCGACGGTGCAGATCGACGCGCTCGCGTCGCGGATGCTCGATGCGGGGTTCGTGCGCCAGCGCGCCGCGCGCCAGCCGCTCGAATATCGGCTGGTGCAGCGCGAGCCGATGCTCGTCGCGGTCGCAGAAGGCGCGCCGCTCGCCGTGCACGAACGGATCGGCCCCGACGATCTCGATCGCCAGCCGTTCATCGCGTATTCGCCGAACGAAGGCAAGTATTTCCACGACATGATTTCCGGGATGTTCGCGAGCGCCGGGCGGCTGCCGAACTACCTGCATTACGTCGGGCAGACGCATACGATCCTCGGCCTCGTGCGCGCGGGGCTCGGCGCCGCGCTCGTGCCGGCGTCCGCGCGCGAGCTGCACGTGGACGGCGTCGTGTTTCGTCCGCTCGCGGACGTCGACGTCGCGGCCGAACTGTATCTCGCGTGGCGGACCGACAACGACAATCCGGCGCTGCCGGTATTCAATGCGATGGTCGAACGGTTTCTGACGGAAAGCGCGGACGGCGGCATCGCGTGAGGGTCGCGCCGGCGAGCGAGTGCGACGCAGGAAGGCTCAAAGCGAAAAGGCGAAGGGAAAGGGGCAGAGCGCCGGCCCGGCCGCACGCTTGAATCGACGTGCGGCCAGGCCCGGCGACAGGTCAATGCGTGACCGACAGAAACAGATACGCGGCGAACAGCGACAGATGCACGACGCCGTGCAGCACGGTCGTGCGACCCTGGCTCAGCGTCAGCGTGCTGACGAGCAGCGTCAGCGCCAGCAGCACGGTTTCCATCGGGCCGATGCCGAGCGTCAGCGGCTGGCCGACCCAGATGAACACGGCCGCGACCGTCGGGATCGTGAGCCCGATACTCGCGAGCGCGGAGCCGAGCGCGAGATTCATGCTGGTTTGCAGCCGGTTCGCGCGTGCGGCCGTCACGGCCGCGAGCCCTTCGGGCAGCAGCACGAGCGCGGCGATCACGATCCCGACCGCCGCTTCCGGGGCGCCGAGCTTCATCACGGCATGCTCGACGGCCGGCGACAGCAGCTTCGCGAGCAGCACGACCGCGACGAGGCTCGCGAACAGCAGCGCGAGGCTGATCAGTGCGGTGCGGCCGCTCGGCGGCGCCGCATGCACGGCCTCGTTCGCGCTGTCGTGATCGGCGAGAAAGTAGTCGCGATGGCGCACCGTCTGCACGAACACGAAGACGCCGTACAGCACGAGCGACGACACGCCGGCGAACGCGAGCTGCGACTTCGACAGCATCGGGCCGGGCGCCGCGCTCAGATAGTTCGGCATCACGAGCGACAACACGGACAGCGACGCGAGCACCGCGAGCGCCTTGCTTGCGCCGCGCCCCTGAAAGTCCTGTTCGCCGTGCTTCCAGGCGCCGACGAGCAGACACAGCCCGACGATGCCGTTGCAGATGATCATCACGGCGGCGAACACGGTGTCGCGCGCGAGGCCCGATTTCTCGGGGCCGGCGCCCAGCATCACGGACACGATCAGCGCGACTTCGATGACCGTCACGGCGACCGCGAGCACAAGCGTGCCGAACGGCTCGCCGACGCGATGCGCGACCACTTCGGCATGGTGAACGGCGGCGAACACGGCGCCCGCGAGCGCGGCGGCGAACAGCGCGATGACGAGGCCTTCGGCCGGCACGACGCGCGACAGCGCGAGCACCAGCCAGGCGGCAAGCGGGGCCCAGAGGGTCCAGCGTGGGAGCTGGTTGGACGAGATCGGCATGGAGGGTTTCCTTATTCGAGTGGCGACGCGCGATGCGTCGCCACGGGTTGACGAAGCCCGGCCGGACAATCCGCCGAACGAGGACGATGCAGCTGAAGGATGGCGGCGCGGCAGCGTCGCCGAGGTGTGCGGCCGCGAGGCCGCGACGGGCGCGGGCGGGCCGGAGCCCGTCGCTGGATGAAACGGTTCGATGCGGCCGGCGGGGCGGTCGCGGCGCCGTTCCGGCCCCGCATGACCGACGCCGGGCGCCGATGTCGGCTCGACACGCGGTTTTCCCCCGAAAGCCGGCGATTCGTCGAATCTTATCAGGCGTTCCGGGACCGTTATCTCGTTTTCGAACGCTTACATTGACCTTTCTGTTCGAAAAAAGTGCCCGGCCATGTCGATTTTGTGTCGTCGCAGCTTCCGTCATGCTGCGTTGCCCGACAAATTCGGGCTCGCCCTGACATAAATCTACCGACCGGTCGGTTTATAATCGCTCGCACTTCCACTTGATGACGGATCGCAAGCGATGGCTGTTTCTTCTGCACATTCGACGAACCCCGGCGCGTTGCCGCTGTCGGCCGTCGTCGGCGTGATCGGCGCCGGCGCGATGGGCGCAGGTATCGCGCAGGTTGCGGCTGCGGCCGGCCACACGGTCTTGCTGTACGACCTGAACGAAGCCGCTTGCGACAAGGCGCTGGCCGGCATTCGTGCGCAGTTCGCGCGGCTCGCGGAGAAAGGGCGGCTCGAGCCGGCCGAGGCCGAATCCGCCGGCGGCCGCATCCGCGCCGTGCGCGCGCTCGCCGACTTCGCGCCCGCGGCGCTGATCGTCGAGGCGGCTGCGGAGCGGCTCGACGTGAAGCGCGAGATTTTCGCGACGCTGGAACGTCATGTCGACGATGCGTGTCTGCTCGCGACAAACACGTCGTCGATCTCGATCACGTCGATTGCGGCCGGGCTGCGCGCGCCGCAGCGCGTCGCCGGCCTGCATTTCTTCAACCCGGCGCCGCTGATGGCGCTCGTCGAGGTCGTCAGCGGGCTCGCGACCGCGCCCGAGGTCGCGCAGGCGCTTTACGCGGCCGCGGCCGCGTGGGGCAAGAAGCCCGTGATGGCGAAGTCGACGCCCGGCTTCATCGTCAATCGCGTCGCGCGGCCGTACTACGCGGAGGCGCTGCGCGTGCTGAACGAACAGGGCGGCACGCCCGCGTCGATCGACGCGGTGCTGCGCGACGCCGGCGGCTTCCGGATGGGGCCGTTCGAACTGATGGACCTGATCGGCCACGACGTGAACTTCGCGGTGACCGAATCGGTGTTCCGCGCGTACTTCAACGATCCGCGCTACACACCCTCGCTGATCCAGCAGGAACTCGTGAACGCGGGTTTCCTCGGCCGCAAGTCGGGGCGCGGCTTCTATTCCTATGCGGACGGCGCTGCGCCGCCCGTCGCCGAGGTCGAACCGCCGCGCGACGCGCCGGTCGACGTCGTGCTGTTCGCCGTCGACGGCCCGGCCGCCGCGCTGCATGCGCGCCTGGCCGAGCGCATCGCGGGCGCGCGCGTGCAGGATGCGCATCCGCACGAGCTGATCGCGACGGCCGGCCGCGCGTCGATCGCGCTGACGGACGGCCGCACCGCGACCGAGCGCGCCGCGCAAACGGGTATGGCCGATCTCGTGCTCGTCGATCTCGCGCGCGATTACACGCAGGCCGGCGTCGTCGCGCTCGCGCGCGCCCTGCAATGCAGCGACGCCGCCTATGCGGACGCGGTCGGCCTGTTCCAGGAGGCCGGTTTCCGCGTGATCGGCCTCGGCGACGTGCCGGGAATGATCGCGATGCGCACGGTCGCGATGCTCGCGAACGAGGCGGCCGACGCCGTGAACCAGGGCGTTTGCTCGCCCGCCGATCTCGATCTCGCGATGGAGAAGGGCGTCAACTACCCGTGCGGCCCGCTCGCGTGGGCCGACGCGATCGGCGTCGGCCGCGTGTACCGCGTGCTGTCGAACCTCGCCGCGAGCTACGGCGAGGACCGCTATCGCGTCTCGCCGCGCATCGCCGCGCGGCACGCGGCCGGCCGGTCGTTGCGCGCGTAGCCGCGATCCCGATCACGACAACGACATATTCCCTTGGAGGAGCAGCCCGATGACTTACCCGACGCACCCCGCCGCCGCGCTCGAGCCGATCGAGACCGCCAGCCGCGACGAACTGCAGGCGCTGCAGCTCGAGCGCCTCAAATGGTCGCTTCGCCATGCGTATGACAACGTCGCGCACTATCGCCGCACGTTCGACGCGGCGGGCGTGCATCCGGACGATCTGAAAACGCTTGCCGATCTCGCGAAGTTCCCGTTCTCGACGAAGCACGACCTGCGCGACAACTATCCGTTCGGGCTGTTCGCGGTGCCGCGCGAGCACGTCGTGCGCGTGCACGCGTCGAGCGGCACGACCGGCAAGCCGACCGTGGTCGGCTACACGGCGCGCGACATCGACACGTGGGCGAACGTCACCGCACGGTCGATCCGCGCGGCGGGCGGCCGGCCCGGCGACACGCTGCACAACGCGTTCGGCTATGGACTCTTCACCGGCGGGCTCGGGATTCACTACGGCGCGGAACGGCTCGGCTGCATGGTCGTGCCGATGTCGGGCGGCCAGACCGAGAAGCAGGTACAGCTGATCCGCGACTTCGAGCCGAAGATCATCCTCGTCACGCCGTCGTACATGCTGAACCTGATCGACGAGATGGTGCGGCAGGGAATGGACCCGGCGCAGTCGTCGCTGAAGATCGGCATCTTCGGCGCCGAGCCGTGGACGCAGGCGCTGCGCGAAGAAGTGGAGACGCGCGCGGGCATCGATGCGCTCGACATCTACGGGCTGTCCGAAGTGATGGGCCCGGGCGTCGCGTGCGAATGCGTGGAGACGAAGGACGGCCCGGTGATCTGGGAAGACCACTTCTATCCGGAGATCGTCGATCCGGTGACGGGCGAGGTGCTGCCGGACGGCAGCGAGGGCGAACTCGTGTTCACGTCGCTGACGAAGGAGGCGATGCCGGTGATCCGCTATCGCACGCGCGATCTCACCGCGCTGCTGCCGCCGACCGCGCGCGCGATGCGCCGCCTCGCGAAGATCACCGGCCGCTCCGACGACATGCTGATCGTGCGCGGCGTGAACGTGTTCCCGAGCCAGATCGAGGAACTCGTGGTCGCGCAGCCGAAGCTGTCCGGCCAATTCCAGATCACGCTGTCGCGCGACGGGCACATGGACCGGCTCGACCTCGCGGTCGAGCTGCGCTCCGAAGCGACCGCGAGCACGACCGACGGCGAACGAGCCGAGATCGCACGCGCGCTGCAGCATCGCATCAAGACGATGATCGGCGTGTCGGCCGGCGTGACCGTGCTGGCCGCGGGCGGCATTCCGGCGAGCGCGACCGGCAAGGCGCGACGCGTGGTCGACCGGCGGATCGCCGCGTAATCGCGGCGCCGTGGCGGGCGCTGCTGTCTTTTAGCGAGGAAACCTGTTCGATGGATGGATTGAAGACTCTGGCCGTGACGGTCGATGCGCGCGGCATCGCGACCGTCGCATTGCAGCGCGGCGACGTGCTGAACGCATTCGACGAGACGATGATCGCCGAGCTGACCGACGCGTTTACCGTGCTCGGCGCGCGCGACGGTGTGCGTGCGATCGTGCTGCGCTCGGACGGCCGCGCGTTCTGCGCCGGCGCCGACCTGCAGTGGATGCAGCGTGCGAGCGCGAACGACGCTGCCGCGAACCTGCGCGACGCGGAGCGGTTCGCCGCGATGATGCGTGCGATCCGGCAGTGTCCGAAGCCGACCGTCGCGCGCGTGCAGGGCCACGCGTTCGGCGGCGGCGTCGGCCTCTGCGCGGCCTGCGACATCGTGATCGCGAGCGAGCACGCGCGGTTCGCGGTCAGCGAGGCGCGCTTCGGGATTCTGCCGGCCGTGATCGGTCCGTATCTGGTCGAGGCAGTGGGCCAGCGTCAGGCGCGCCGGCTCGCGTTGACGGCGACGCAGCTGAGCGCGCACGACGCGGTCGCGATCGGGCTGATCCATCAGGCCGTCCCGCTCGATGCACTCGACGACGCGCTCGACAAGACGCTCGCCGAACTCGGCCGCAACGGCCCGAACGCGCTGATGGAGATCAAGCGCTTCTTCGATGCGATCGGCGAGTATCCGCAGTCGGACGCCCGCGCGGCGTTCACCGCTCAGACGATCTCGCGCGTGCGCGCGACCGACGAAGCGAAGGAGGGCTTCGCTGCGTTCTTCGCGAAGCGTGCGCCTGCGTGGGAGCCGGCTGCGGAATAAAGGCGGGCCCGCGCATTGTGTTCTCGCCTCGCTTGCGGGATGCGCGCGCGAGCGGCGCGTTGCGCAACGCGTGCACGATTTGCGCGCGGCGCCAGGCGCTTGCTCTACAATGCGTGACCCCCGGCACGCCGCCGGCCCAGCCCCGACCGTTTGTTCGCGCCGATGATCGTTCACCGCCTTATCTCCGAGATCCTGTTCGGTTTCACCGGCCTGATGGGGATCATCAATCCGATCGGCATCGCCTTCCTGTTTCTCGAACGCACCGAAACGCTGACCGAGCACGAGCGGCATCTGCTCGCGAAGAAGGTCGCGTTCAACGCGTTCATCGTGCTGATGGTCGCATTCTTCGTCGGCACGCCGGTGCTGCATTTCTTCGGGATCTCGATGGAGGCGCTGCGCATCGGCGGCGGCTTCGCGGTCGCAGTGTCGGGCTGGCAGATGCTGAACGAACCGGACGTGCCGGGCGGCGGCGATACGCCCGTCAAGCCGATCGACGCGAACGCGATCATGACGCGCGCGTTTTTCCCGCTCACGGTGCCGCTGACCGTCGGCCCGGGCTCCATCGCGACCGCGATCGCGCTGAACGCGAACCGCACGCACAAGCTCTCCGAATTCATGCTGTCGAGCATCGTATCGGTTGCGGTGTCGGCACTGATCGGCGTCGTGATCTGGCTCACGTACAGCCGTGCCGCGCTGCTCGCGCGCTATCTCGGCACCGAAGGGACGAAGGTCGCGATGCGCGTGTCCGCGTTCCTGCTGCTGTGCGTCGGCGTGCAGATCATGCTGACCGGCTTCTCCGAATTCCTGCGGCCGATCGCCGACCAGATCCGCTGACGTTCGCCCCGCACCGATCCCCGCGCCTGCAGGCGCGCGCGGGCCGGTATAACATGCAACGTTTCGGCCGCGGCGCGTGCGCGCGTTTCGTCGCGCATCGGCCGCAAGCTCAACCCGACTGGCGAGGCAGACGATGGAATACGTGAAATTCGGATCCACAGGACTGGAAGTGTCGAAGCTGGTGCTCGGCTGCATGACGTTCGGCGAACCGTCGCGCGGCACGCACCCGTGGACGCTCCCGGAAGCGGAAAGCCGCCCGATCATCCGCCGCGCGATCGAAGCCGGCATCAACTTCTTCGATACCGCGAACATGTACTCGGACGGCACGTCCGAAGAGATCGTCGGTCGCGCGCTGCGCGACTTCGCGAAACGCGACGAGGTCGTGATCGCGACGAAGGTGTTCTACCGGATGCGGCCGGGCCCGAACGGCGCGGGGCTGTCGCGCAAGGCGATCATGACCGACATCGACCAGAGCCTGAAGCGGCTCGGCACCGACTACGTCGACCTGTACCAGATCCACCGCTGGGACGACAGCACGCCGATCGAGGAGACGCTCGAGGCACTGCACGACGTCGTGAAGGCGGGCAAGGCGCGCTATATCGGCGCGTCGTCGATGTACGCGTGGCAGTTCGCGAAGGCGCTCTACACCTCACGGCAGCACGGCTGGACGCGCTTCGTCAGCATGCAGAATCACCTGAACCTGCTGTACCGCGAGGAGGAGCGCGAAATGCTGCCGCTCTGCGAAGCCGAAGGGATCGCGGTGATTCCGTGGAGCCCGCTCGCGCGCGGGCGCCTGACGCGCAACTGGGACGAATCGTCCGAGCGGCAGCAGAGCGATGCGGTCGGCCAGCGGCTGTACGATGCGACGGCCGATGCGGATCGCGCGATCGTCGATGCAGTTGCCGCGATCGCGGCCGCGCGCAACGTGCCGCGCGCGCAGGTCGCGCTCGCCTGGGTGGCGCAGAAGCGCGGCGTTACCGCGCCGATCGTCGGCATCTCGAAGCTGCCCCAGCTCGACGACGCGCTCGCCGCGCTCGACCTGAAGCTGACCGACGACGAGATCGCGACGCTCGAACGTCCGTACGTGCCGCACGCGGTCGCCGGGTTCAACTGACGGCGCCGTCACGCATCGCGCGGCGCCGCTTGCCGTCAGCGCGCGGCGGCGAGCATCGGATACGTGAACAGCGCGAAGTGCACGAGATTCAGCCCGATGTGCGCGAGCGCGGCGGCGAACAGCCCGCCGCGTCGCCAGGCGATGCCATAGCCGATGCCCGCAACGGTGCCGAGCACGATCCACGGCCAGCCGCCGGCCGCGTGCGCGGCGCCGAACGCCAGCGCGGCGATCGCGAGCGCCGCGGGCGCACCCCACGAGAACCGGCGCAGCACGCGTTCGAGCCCGCCTTGCAGATAGCCGCGAAACAGCGCCTCTTCGGCGAGCGTGACGAGCAGCACGTTGTTCGCGAGCCACAGCCAGCCGGACGGCGGCCATTTCGGCGCCCAGCCGACGAGGCCGAACGCGAGTGCGCCCGCGAGACAGGCGCCGGCCGTCGCGACGGCTGCGGCGGCACCGACGCGCACGGCGCGTGAGATCGGCACGGCGGGCGCGATCCAGGGCAGCACCCACATCAGCCAGAGTCCGACGAGCGGCTTGTCGAGGTTCAGGTACATCGTGAACGGCACCGCATCGGGCGTGAAGCGCACGGGGCCGATCACGCGGGGATTATGAAAACCCGGCAGCAGATGCAGGCTCAATGCGATCGCCAGCGCGACGAAGGCGATGTGCGCGACGATGCGCAGCGTCGGCGGACGGCCCGGCGCGACACCCCACGCAATCGCGGCCAGCAGGGCGAGCGGCAGCAGCGCGATCGGCGCGAGTTCGCCGAGCGCGAGTGCGCCCGCATAGCCGAGCACGGCCAGCACGAGGCTCGCGCGGCGCAGCGGACGATGCCACGCGAGCGCGGCGGACGCGAACAGCGCGAACCACGTCGCGACGAAGGGGAAAGAGAGGGCGGTCATGCGGCGCGTCGGATTCGTCAGACAAGATGGCGCGCATCATACCGCAGCGATACAGGCAGGCGGCCGTGCGCCGCTGCGAGGCCGCACCGGCCGGGAACCGGCCGCTCTTCAGGGGCCTGCGGTTTCCGTGAGCCCTTCGCGGGTCGGGATGTCGACGCTGTTGCGGGCGCGCATCCGCCGCCGGTACCAGAACGTCCAGGCGAGCAGCCCGCCGAACACCGAGTAGCCGATGATCGGCGACACGACCAGCACGCGCTCGACCGGCCACGTCGCGACCATCCAGCAGCGCAGCAGCATCTCGAGCGTCATCCCGACGCCCCAGACGAACGTCATCAGCCGAAGCATCTGCCGCAGCCCCGATTGTTCGGCCCAGACGGCCTCGAAGCGCGCCGCGCCGCCGGCCATCTCGCGTGCGACGGTCGCGCGGGCGAGATAGAAGATCAGCGGCCGTTCACGGAACAGCGAGAGCAGGAACACCACGCCGATCGCGCCGGACGCGAGCGACTCGCGCATCAAGAGCGTCCGCGCGCTGCCGCCGAGTGCCATCCCGACGATCGACAGCGCGATGCCGAACAGCACGACGAGCGACACGGCGTCGACGCGCCGCGACCGCACGAACTCGACGATCGACCAGACGACGGGCGGCACCGCCGAGGCATACAACGCGCCGGTTTCGCCGAAATACGGATGCGCGACGCGGTAGGCAACCCACGGCAGCAGCAGGTTCACGACGAATTCGAGGATCAGGCCGGCTCGCGGTTTCACGGGCGACTCTCGCGTGTGTGTGGACAGGACGCGCATGCGGAGGCCGAGCGGACCAAGGCGCCCGCCGGACGGGCATGCGCGAAAGTTGTGCGGTCCAGTATATCGAAGAATCGCGCGATGCCGCGTGCGGCGGTGCTCGGCAGGAAACAGCCGGCATCGCGCGGCCGCGCCGACCGCGCCGTGCCGGCTAGGTCGCCGGCTGCACGATGATCTTCACGTTGCGGTCCTTGTGATGGACGAGTTCCTCGAAGCCGCGCGCGACGATGTCGCCGAGCGCGATGCGGCCGGTGATCAGCGGCTGCACCTCGATCCGGCCGTCGGCGATGAAGCGGATCACGTCCGCGAACTCGCCGTTGTAGGCCAGCGAGCCGATCACTTCCTTCTCGGTCGACACGATGTCGAAGAAGTTGAACGGCGCCGGCTCCTCGAAGATCCCGACCATCACCGACTTGCCGGCCTTGCGGATCACGTCGATCGCGAGCTTCGCCGTCGTCGTGTGGCCGATGCATTCGAACGACACGTCGGCGCCGTAGCCGCCCGTCAGCGCCTTCACCTCGGCGATCGCGTCCGAGGTCTTCGGATCGATGACGACGCTCGCGCCGACTTCGAGCGCCTTCGCCTTGCGCGCGTCGGACATCTCGAGCGCGATCACGCGGCCCGCGCCGGCTGCCTTCGCGCACATGATCGTGCACAGCCCGATCGTGCCCGCGCCGACTACGACGACGGTCTGCCCGACGATGCTGCCGGCCTTCTTCACCGCGTGCAGCCCGACCGCGAGCGGCTCGATCAGCGCGCCGGCCTCGGTCGGGAAGCCGTCGGGCAGCCGGTACAGCAGTTCGGCGGGCACGTTGACGTATTCGGCGAACGCGCCGTTGTTCATCAGTCCGGTGAACGCGAGGTTTTCGCAGATGTTGTAGAGCCCGTGTGTGCAGTACCAGCAGGTGCCGCAATGCTGGCAGGCGTCGGCAGTCACGCGGTCGCCGATCGCGAAGCCCGTCACGCCGTCGCCGAGCTCGGCGATCTCGCCGCTGAACTCGTGACCGAGGATGCACTGACCTTTCAGGCCCGTCAGCGGGTGCGGCGCATCGACCGGAATGAATACGGGGCCGGCGACGTATTCGTGCAGGTCCGAGCCGCAGATCCCGCACCAGTGCACGCGGATCTTCACCCAGCCGGCCGGCGGCCGCTCGGGCACGGGAACCTCTTCGACGCGGATGTCGCGGCGGCCGCGCCACACGGCGGCCTTCATGCTGCGGGCGGAACTCGATGCGGGTGTACTCATGTTGTTGTCTCCGTGGGTTGTCTGTCGTCGTGCCGCGATGCGCGGCACCGTGGCGCGCTGTGCGATCGCGCGACGCACCGCATGCAGGAACGGGGCCAGCGTGCTGCGTGTGGCGCGCGAGCGCCGCGCGGGGCAGGCGATGGGCGGCGCACCATCGTGCGCAGCCGCGCCGGCCAAGGCGCCGTGCGAATGCGCCGACGCGCGGTGCTGCACGTGCGCATCGGGCGGCGGGTGAGACGCTGGGACGTTCGTCTCAGCCGATTGAGACGGTTTGCGAGACGGAGGCGCGTCGACTGTGGTGTGTCGCGGCCGAGAACCGCGCGGTCGATTGCGCACCGGTCGTCGCGCGGCGCGCATACGCGTGGCCTGCATCGCAGCAATACGCGGTGATTGCACCGATTGCGTCGATCGGCTCGATTGCGGTGATTACGCCGATTACGCCGATTGGCTCGACCGCACCATTACGCCGATTGCCTCGATCGGCGAAACGCATCGTTGCTCGCCGCGCCCCTTTACTTGAAGTGAACTTCAATTTGTATGATGGGCGCCGGTTCGCTCGTGCCCGCAACGGATACGCCGATGCGCGCGACCGCTCACAACGGAGATCGCAGATGACCGAATCGTCTGTCGCGGCGTCGGCCGCCGCCACGCCGTCGCGCGGCTATCGCGCGGCCGTCGTCAACGTCGTGCTCGCGAGCATCGTGTCGGCGCTGCACGTCGGCAAGGCGACGATCGCGCTGCCGTCGCTTCAGCAACAGTTCGGCGGCTCGCTCGCGTCGCTGAGCGCCATCATGTCGGTCTTTCCGTTCGTCGGCGTATTCGGCGGAATCGCGGCCGGGCTGCTCGTGCGGCGCTGGGGCGATCGGCGGCTGCTGGTGACGGGACTCGTCGCGCTCGGCGTCGCCAGCGTCGCCGGCGCAGTCGCGGACAGCTTCGCGGTGCTGCTCGCCACGCGCGTCGCCGAAGGCGTCGGCTTCGTGATCGTCGTCGTCGCGGCGCCGGCCGTGCTGAACCGCGTGACGCCGCCCGCGTCCCGCGCGGTCGTGTTCGGCCTGTGGAGCACCTTCATGCCGGCCGGCATCGCACTCTCGATGGTCGTCGGGCCGCTGCTCGGCGGCTGGCGCAGCGGCTGGGTCGCCGCCGCGGTGCTGACGTTCGCCGCGGCCGCCGCGCTGCCGATGACGACGTCCGCCGACCCGCCGGACGACGCGCATGCGCACGCGCCGCGCCTCGGCGCCGCGCTGCGCGACGTGGTCGCATCGCGCGCGACGACGCTGCTCGCGCTTGCCTTCGCGACGTACAACGTGCAGTTCTTCGCGGCGATGACGTTCCTGCCCGTGTTCCTGATGCAGCGTCTCGGCGTATCGGTCGGTGCGGCGGGACTGATCGCGGCCGCGATCGTCGCATCGTGCGTGATCGGCAATCTCACTGCCGGCTGGCTTCTCGCGCGCGGCGCGCGTCCCGGCATCGTGATGGCCGCGACGTCGGTGGCGATCGGCGCGGCCGGCGCCGGACTGTTCGCGGCGGCAACGCCCGCGCCGGTCGCGGTCGCGCTCGGCTTCGCGTTTTCGGCGATCGCGGGTTTGCTGCCCGCGACGATCCTCGCGTGTGCGCCGATGTCGGTGCCGTCGCCGTCTCTCGCGCCGCTCGGCATCGGATGGGTCGTGCAGGGCAACTATCTCGGCCAGGTGATCGGGCCGCTCGCGATCGGCACGATCGTCGGCGCGCTCGGCTGGTCGGGCGGGATCGCACTGATGATCGCCGCCGCCGTCGTCGGTGCGGCGCTCGGCCTGTCGTTGTTGCGCGAACCGGCCGCGCGGCGCTGAGCGTCGATCCGAGTCACTCTTTCAGGGAGTAGCATCAAGCATGTCGAACCGCATCGAACGACCGGTCCGCGCAGCGACGCCGGATGCCGCCGCCGCGCCGCCCGTTTCGCCGCCGCACGCGGACGCCGGCGAGCATGCGGGCGCGATCGCCTCTCCGTTGCGCGCGCAACTGTTCGTCGCGGTGCTCGAAGCGGCCGACGACAGCCTGCTCGTACGCTGGGTCGAGAGCGGCCGCTGTCATTACGGCGAGCAGCGCTGGCGGCTGCGAACCGCGGTGCAGCCGGGCCGCTGCGCGATCTCGGGCCGCCCGATCGCGCCGGGCGAGCCCGTGTTCCGGCCGGTGCGCCGCCCGGTGCCGGCGAACGGCGACGAGATGATCTGCCCGGCGTCGCTGCCGCGCGACACGCCACGCGTCGACGCGAGCGAGCCCATGGACGAGCCGGCCGACGCGTTCGGCTGAACGCAATGCCGCGCGTTGCGGCGCGGCCATCGCGTTGCTTCAGTCCTTTTGCGCGATTACTTCAGGTCCTTGCGGTACTGAATGAATCCCGCGTTGTTCGCGAGCCGGTCGTACAGCGCGCGTGCGGTGGTGTTCGTCTCGTGCGTGAGCCAGTACACGCGGCTCGCGCCGTCGCGGCGCGCGCGTTCGTACACGGCCTCGATCAGCGCGGCGCCGGCGCCTTGTCCGCGTGCGTCGGGTGCGGTGAACAGGTCCTGCAGATAGCAATACGGCGCTTCGGTCCAGCACGACCGGTGGTAGATCGCATGCACGATGCCGATCAGCGCGCCGGACGCGTCGAACGCGCCGAGCACGAACATCGGCTCGTCCGGATCCATCAGCCGAGCCCACGTGGTCGCGAATACCGCATCGCCGAGCGCGGTCTCGTAGAACGCCTGATAAGCCTGCCACAGCGGACGCCATGCCGCTTCGTCGGCGGCGACGAGCGGCCGCACCGTGACGCGCGTCGCCTCGTTCGCGCGGCGCGCGGCATCGCGCGCGTTTGCCTGCGCGGCGCGGATCGCCGTCAGCGACTGGCGCTGGCTGCCTTGGGTGTCGAAATTGTCCGGCGACAGCCACGCCTCGAACGCGGCCGCGACGGCCGGCCATTCGCCATCGACGATCGAATACCACGCGGTGTCGCGATTGCGGCCCTTGTAGACGATCGCCTGCCGGAACGTCCCTTCGTAGCGGAAGCCGAGCCGTACGGCCGCCTTGCGCGACGGCGCGTTCAGGTCGTCGCACTTCCACTCGTAGCGCCGGTAGCCGAGCGTGTCGAACGCATACTTCATCAGCAGGTACTGCGCTTCGGTCGACGCCGGCGTGCGCTTGAGCAGCGGCGAGAACGTCACCGAGCCGACCTCGATCACGCCGTTCGCCGGATCGATGCGCATCAGCGCGAGCGTGCCGACCGCGCGGTTCGTCGCGCGGTCGATCACCGTGTAGTGCAGCGGATCGGCGCTCGTCGCCGCGCCGCGTGCGTACTCGCGGTAGCTCGCTTCGTCGTCGTACGGGCCGTGCGCGAGATAGGTCCAGTCGCTGCCGTCCGGCGCTTGCGCATAGGCGGCGTACAGATCGGCGGCATGACGGTCGGCGTCGAGCGGTTCGAGACGGCAGTAGCGTCCCTCGAGCACGATGCTCTCCGGGCGCGGGCGCGCGGACCAGTCGGGAAGCGGTTGGCCGATGGGCTGTCGATAGGCGTTCGTCAGGGTGGGCAAGGTCGGTCTCGCGTCGGTTGGCGGCCGGCGACATGCCGGCGTGCAGACGATCGTAGTCGCGTCGAGGTACCATGAGAAGTGCCAGACGCCGCCGAATTTATGGTGCCACGCGCGTGGCGCCGACCGCTTGCCTTCGCCCGCTCCGATGACGACCGTTCCGCCTCTCGATTCCGTTTCGCCGATGCCGCTCGATGCGCCGCTGTCCCGCGCGCCGGGCGCGCCTTCGTTGCAGCGACAACTGCTGCAGCGCGTGCGCGGCGCGATTCTCGGCGGCGCGATGCCGGCCGGTACGCGTTTGCCGGGCACGCGCGCGCTCGCCGACCTGCTCGGCGTGTCGCGCAATACGACCGCGGCCGTGTACGAGCAGCTTGTCGCAGAAGGTTTTCTGCAATCGGATCGTCGCGGCACGCGCGTGGTCGGGCTGTCGCGGCCGGCGGCGCCGCGCCGGCGAACGGCGCCGCCCGCGGTTGCGCAGCGCCTCGAGCGGATTCGCCCGAGCGTCGGCGACAGCGACGACACGCACGGCTTTCGGCCCGGCGTGCCGGCGCTGTCGCATTTCCCGATCGACGCGTGGCGGCACGCGATCGACCGCGCGCTGCGCCGCACGGGCCGCGACCTGCTCGCCTACGGCGATCCGCTCGGCGAACCCGCGCTGCGCGAATCGATCGCGCGCCATCTGGCGGTGACGCGCGGCGTGCGCTGCGATCCCGAGCAGATCGTGATCACCGAAGGCGCGCAGGGCGCAATCGCGCTGTGCGCGCAGCTGCTGACGAATCCCGGCGATACGGTGTGGGTCGAGGATCCCGGCTACCGCGGCGCGCGCACCGCGATGCAGACGGCCAACCTCGACGTCGTGCCGATGCCGGTCGACGCGGAAGGGCTGCGCGCGAGCGAGGCGGACTGGCGCGAGCGGACGCCGCGCGTCGTCTATACGACGCCGTCGAACCAGTTCCCGACCGGCGCGGTGCTGTCGATTTCGCGGCGGCTTGCGCTGATCGATGCCGCACGCCGGCATCGCGCATGGATCGTCGAGGACGACTACGACAGCGAGTTCCGCCATACCGGCGAACCGATCGGCGCGATGTATGGACTGGCAGCCGATTCGCCGGTCGTCTATCTCGGCTCGTTCAGCAAGACGATGTTTCCGGCATTGCGCATCGGCTTCCTCGTGCTGCCCGACGCGCTGCTCGCCGCCGTGCGGCCGGCGCTGCCGGAGATGCTGCGCGGCGGCACGCGCCACGTGCAGATCGCGCTCGCCGATTTCGTCGAGACCGGCGAATACGGCCGGCATCTCGGCCGCATGCGCCGGCTCTATCGCGATCGGCGCCACGCGCTGCTCGCGGCGCTCGACGACAGCCTCAGCACCGAACATCGCGTCGAAGGCGGCCCGTGCGGGCTGCATCTCGCGCTGCAACTGCCGGCGCGCTATCGCGACCGCGCGATCGTCGACGCGGCGCGGGCGCACGGCATCGGGCCGTTTGCGCTGTCCGCGTTTTCGATGCACGCGAAATCGTCGCGCAACGGGCTCGTGCTGGGCTTCGGCAATACGTCGGCCGATGCGTTCGCGCCGATGCTGCGCACGCTGTCCGCGATCGCGAAGCGGATCGGCGGCGCGTGACGCGCGTCGCGCGCGGAGCGAGATGCGTGCGTCCAGCCGGAGCGCCCGCGATGCGGTTACACGCTCGTCACGTCGGCCGCCTCTCCGCGGGCGGCGAAGATCGAACCGCGGAAGCGTCGCGGGAACGGTGCTTGCTGCACGCTGCAGCCCTTGTGCCGATGCGGCGGGACAGGCCGCCGGAGCGGCCGGCGGGCAACGGATCGACGTTGGGTCGTGCAAAAGTTTCCAGATCGCGTGAGCGTTACCGTATGAGCGAAATTTCTGTCGAGTCGGAGTTTGCACTGTCGGTGAGCGGCAGTCCGGAGTTGGGCGGCGGCGAGATGGCGCGTCGTGTCGCGACGTTCGACTGGAGCGACACGCCGCTTGGGCCGCGTTCGACGTGGCCGCCGAGCCTCGCCGCCGCGGTGCGGCTCGTGCTCGCGTCGCCGTCGCCGCTGGTGATCCTGTGGGGCCGCGAAGGCACGATGCTCTACAACGACGCCTATGCGTCGTTTGCCGGCGGGCGCCATCCGTTCCTGCTCGGCAAGCCGGTCGAGGTCGGCTGGCCGGAAGTCGCGTCGTTCAACCGGCACGTGGTCGACACCTGTCTGGCCGGCGGCACGCTGACCTATCGCGACAAGCAGCTCGTGCTGTATCGCCAGGGCCGCCCCGAGGACGTCTGGATGGACCTCGGCTACAGCCCCGTATTCGACGACGACGGGCAGCCGGCCGGCGTCATCGCGATCGTGTTCGAGACGACCGCCAAGGTCGTGGCGGAGGCGCGGCGCCACGAGGCCGAATACGCGCTGATGCAGCTCACGCAGACGCTCGAGCAGCGGGTCGCCGAAGAGGTTGCGGCCCGCGTCGCGATGGAGGCGCAACTGCGGCAGGCGCAAAAGCTCGAGGCGATCGGCAGCCTGACCGGCGGCGTCGCGCACGACTTCAACAATGTGCTGCAGGTGATCGCGGCGAACCTGCAGCTGATTCAGCTGTTGGCGCAGGGCAACGCGGAACTCGAACGGCGCGTCGCCGTCGCGAGCAATGCGGTGTCGCGCGGCGCGAAGCTCGCGTCGCAGCTGCTGGCGTTCGCGCGCCGGCAGCCGCTCGTGCCGACCGTGCTCAATCCGATGCGGCTCGTCGAAGCGATGGCCGAGATGCTGCGGCGTACGTTGCCGGCGTCGATCGAGCTGTCGATCGAGGATGCGTACGACGGCTGGCACATCTACGCGGACCCGAACGAGCTCGAAAGCGCGCTGCTGAATCTCGTGATCAATGCGCGCGACGCGATCGACGAGCGCGGCACGATCCGGATCGCCGTGGCCGCCGTCGATGCGTCGACGGACCGCCGCGCGGCGCACGCCGGCGTTCCGGCCGGCGACTACGTGCGGCTGTCGGTCGCCGACGACGGTCACGGCATGCCCGAGCGCGTGAAGCTGCGCGCGTTCGAACCGTTTTTCACGACGAAGGCGGAAGGACAGGGCACCGGTCTCGGGCTCAGCATGGTGCACGGGTTCGTATCGCAGAGCGCCGGCTGCGTGCATATCAGCAGCGCCGAAGGAGAGGGTACGACCGTCGATCTCTACTTTCCGCGCTGTCTCGATACGGAGCGCGAACCCGACAAGCCCGCGAGCGCGCCGGCCACGCGCGGCGGCGAGACGATTCTCGTCGTCGAGGACAATTGCGACGTGCGGCTCGCGGCGATCGAGATGCTCGCACGGCTCGGCTACAAGGTGCTGTCCGCGCAGGACGGCGATGCGGCGCTGCGCCTGATCCAGAGCGGGCAGCGCTTCGATCTGCTGTTTACCGACGTCGTGATGCCGGGCGCCGTGCGCAGCAGCGAACTCGCGCGGATCGCGAGCGCGCCGCCGTACCGCGCCGGCGTGCTGTTCGCGTCCGGCTATACGCGCGACATCATCTTCCATGACGGCAAACTCGACGAAGGCGTCGCGTTGATCGGCAAGCCTTATGCGCTCGACGATCTCGCCCGCGCGGTACGCGACGCGCTCGATCGCCGCGCGACCGCATGGCCCGAATAAGTGCCGGTGCGTCATCTGCGCCTCGCGTCGTGGTCGTGCATCGTGCGCGGTGAATGTTCGGATTGACGAACCGCGGACTTTGTCCGGAACGAATGCCATTACGGTTTTGCGGCGCGACGCGGACCCGGCGTACGGGTTGCGTCCGGCTGCTCGACAGACGCGCGTGAGCTATAAATGGAGGCGTGTACCGGTGCTTGTCGGGTGTCTGCGCGTGTCGCGCAGCGCGTTGCCGCGACTGCCCGGGGGAGGTGCACCGTGGTTCGCCAGACGCTTGCCCGCGCCGTCCTTCGCGCCGCGCTGCCCGCGCTCGCGCTCGCCGTCGCCTCGCCGCCGCCGACCGGCCTCGCGGCGACGCTCGCACTGCCTGTCGACAACGGCGGCGGCTCGCCCGCGGCATCCGACGTCGCGTCGGACGGTTTTCCGGCGATCGTCGACCGCTACGGCGCGGCGGTCGTCACGATCCGCACGAGCGCGTTCGATCCGCAGACCGGCGAGCCGACGTTCGCAATTCTCGATCCCGACGATCCGCTCGCCGCATTCTTCCGACGCGGTGCGCCGCCGCGCGCGCAGGGCCCGCAGCCGCCGGCGCCCGATACGTCGCCGCGCGCGATTACCGGTAGCGGGTCCGGCTTCATCGTCAGCCCCGATGGCGCGATCCTCACGTCCGCCCACGTGATCGGGGACGCGACCGATGCGACGGTGCGGCTCGCCAATGGCCGCGAATTCCGCGCGACCGTGGTGGCGGTCGATCCGCAGAGCGACGTCGCGGTGCTGCGGATCGACGGCGCGCGGCTGCCTTACGTGCCGATTGCCGAAGCGACACGCGTGCGTGCCGGCGAGCCCGTGATGACGATCGGCGCGCCGGACGGCGCGGGCAACACGGTCACGGCCGGCATCGTGAGCGCGACGCCGCGCCGGCTGCCGGACGGCAGCGCGTTCCCGTTCCTGCAGACCGACATCGCGGTGAATCCCGACAACTCCGGCGGCCCGGTGTTCGATCGCGCGGGCAACGTGGTCGGTATCGCGATGCAGGTCTATACGGGCGCGGATCGCTACGCGAGCCTCACGTTCGCGATCCCGATCGCGCTCAGCGCGAAGCTGCGTGCGCAACTGCAGCCGCCGGCGCAGGCGGCGCGCGGGTCGGGCGCCAATGCGCTCGGCCTCGACGTGCAGGACGTCGGCGCGGGGCTGGCGGCGGCGCTTGGGCTGCCTCGCGCCTCCGGTGCGCTCGTCGACGGCGTCGAGGCCGGTTCGCCTGCCGCGGTGGCGGGCGTGCGCGCGGGCGACGTAATCGTGCAGTTCGGCGATCGGCCGGTCGCGGGCGCGGCCGAATTGAACGACCTCGCGACGACGCTGGCGCCGGGCGAGCAGGCGCCGATGCGGCTGATTCGCAATCGCGCGCCGGTCGTGCTGACGGTCGCGGTTAACGACGATCGAGGCGCGAATGCGGTCGGCGCCGATGGTGTGACCGGTGTTGCCGCTGCGAGCGGTGGCGAGGACGAGAGCGGGGCGACGGGCTTGGGTGCGAATGGCTTGGGTATGGCCGGCTCGCGCACGGCCGGAGCGGGGACGGCCGGAGCTGGGACGGCCGGGGCTGGGACGGCCGGGGCAGCTGCGACCCATTTGCATGCGGCTGGTTCAGGCGCGGTCCGCGCAACTGGCGCCGGCCCGGATACGGCCGGATCACGCGTCGTTAGATCGAATGCTGATCTGGGGGCCGGCCAAAGTGCGGCCCGCTCGAGCGTGACGCGCCCAGGCGCGGCCGGCTCAGCGGCCGCCAGTTCAGGTACGACCCGCGCGGTCGCAGCCGGCTCGGGCGCAGCCGGGGCCGGTTCAGCCGGCTCAAGTACGAGCCGCTCGGTTGCAGCAGGCTTACGCGCGGCTGGGGCAAGCGCCGCCAGCTCAAGTGCGACGCGGTCGGCCGCCGCTGGCGCGGCCGGCTCAGGCGCGGCCGGCGTAGCGGCGGCCGGCGTAGGCGCGGCCGGCCTGGGCTCTGCCGGCTCGGGCGCGACCGACGCCGGCGCGCCCGCGTTGCGCGCAGCCGGTACAGCGGGCGAGGACGGCGACGACGTCGTTCCCGCGGCAACCGCCACGCGCGCGGCACCGGCCATGCGGACGGCCGCCGCACCGGTCGGGACCGCGACCGTCACGCGTACCGCCGCACGGCCGCCGCAGCACGGCGACCGCCTCGGGCTGACGATGCATCCGCTGACCGACGACGAACGGCGATCGACCGGCTTGCCCGTCGGCATGATGGTCGACGCGGTGCGCGGCCCGGCGGCGCGTGCGGGCATCGAGCCGGGCGACGTCGTGCTCGAACTGAACGACACGCTGCTCGAATCGCCGGCCGACGTGCCGGCGCTCGAGGCGAACGGCGGCGACGTCATCGCGGTGCTGATCCAGCGCAACCACGCACGCCGGTTCGTGTCGGTGCGCATGCGATAGCGCGTTGACGGCGGCCGCCGCGCCTGTCTACCATCATCGCGTGCAGCGTCGCGCAGCGCCGATCCGGCCTGCGCGACCCGTTCGACTGCCGCTTCCCGCGCACGCACCCGCCGATCGCGGCTCTGTGTGCGCCGCATCCCCGTCTTCCCGATTCGATCGGGATTTTCTGGTGTTTGCGCACGGCCTCGCGCGCGTGCGCGGAGAGCATTCGCTTGCAATCGAATCCGTTCGGTCCGGCCACCGGCGCGCCCGCGCGCACGACGCTGATGCTGCTGTGTGCGTTCTCGGTGCTGCCGCTGAGTCTGTTCCTGCCGTCGCTGCCGGCCATCGCGCGCGACCTGCGTGCGGACTATGCGCTCGTCGGGCTCGCGATCGGCGGCTACGCGGCACTCGCCGCATCGCTCGAATTGCTGATGGGGCCGCTATCGGACCGCTTCGGGCGGCGCCCGATCGTGCTGACGAGCGTCGGCGTGTTCACGCTCGGCGCAATCGGCTGCGCGCTGGCGACCGACATCCGCACGTTTCTCGCGTGCCGGTTGATGCAGGCCGCGATCACGTCGGTGTATCCGGTCTCGATGGCGACGATCCGCGACGCCGCCGGCGGCAGCCGCGCGGCGAGCCGGATCGGTTATGCGGCGATGGCGGCCGCGTTCGCGCCGATGATCGGCCCGACGCTCGGCGGCGCGCTCGAACAGGCGGCCGGCTGGCGCGCGAACTTCTGGCTACTCGGCGCCGTCGGCGTCGCACTGTGCGCGTGGTGTATGTTCGATTTCGCCGAGACCCATACGAACCGGTCGCCGACGCTCGCCCACCAGTTCCGCGCGTATCCGGCGCTGCTCCGCGCGCGCCGCTTCTGGGCGTATGTGCTGTGCATGGCGTTTTCGACCGGTACGTTCTACGCGTTCCTCGCCGGCGCGTCGCTCGCGGCCCGCGCGGTGTTCGCGATCGCGCCGGCCGAACTCGGCGTCTGCATGGGGACGATCACGGCCGGTTTCGTATGCGGCAGCTTTCTTGCGGGCCGCGTCGCGCATCGCTATCCGCTCGCGACGACGATTCTGTATGGCCGCATCGTCGCGTGCGCGGGGCCACTGATCGCCCTGGCGCTCCAGGTCGGCGGCGCAACGCATGCGGCTGCGTGGTTCGGGCCGTGCGTGCTGGTCGGGCTCGGCAACGGGTTCACGAACCCCGGCGCGCATGCGGGCGCGCTGTCGGTGCGACCGGAGCTGTCCGGGAGCGCGTCCGGGCTTGCCGGCGCGATGACGATCGCGGGCGGCGCTGCGCTGTCGTCGTTGACGAGCGCGGTCGTGACGCCGCGTAATGCCGCCTATGCGCCGCTTGCAATGATGCTGCTGTCCGCGGCGGCGGCGCTGCTCGCCGCGTGCTGTGTGCGGTCGTTCGATGCGCGCGACGCGGCCGGCGCAGATGCGATCGCGGCGGAGTGACGCCGCTCGGCAGGTGACGACGCTTGCCGATTTCCGCGTGAGGCGCTTCAAGGGCGAAAGCCGCAGCCGCATGCGGTTGTTGCTTCGGCCTCGTCGCCCGCCGCGTGCCGTGCGCGCGTTCGATGTGCGCGACACAGCCAGCGCGAACGCAATCGCGCCGTACTTGAAACACGTCCGGAAGGGTGCCGCGGTATGCCCCGCAATCGGCTACGCACACGCCGCGGCAAGTTCATTGCGCACGCAACCGATTCACATCGGCAACGTGCGTGCACAGCGCTTAAGGCTTCACGCCGACCGTGAACTCGAATGTCGCGACGCCGTCGACGCCGCCCGTCACGCGATCGCCCGGCTGCAGCGCGCCGACGCCGGCCGGCGTGCCGGTGAAGATCAGGTCGCCGGCCTTCAGCTCGACCGAGCGCGACACGTAGGCGATCACGTCCGGGATGCCCCAGATCATGTCGGCGAGATCGCCTTGCTGACGCGTGTCGCCGTTCACCGCAAGCCAGATTCGGCCGGTCGCCGGATGACCGATCGCCGATGCGGGGCGCAATGCAGTCACGGGGCCCGACGCGTCGAAGCCTTTCGCCCAGTCCCACGGACGGCTCAGCTTCTTCGCTTCGGCCTGCAGGTCGCGGCGCGTCAGGTCGACGCCGACGCCGTAGCCCCACACGTGCGACAGCGCGTTCGCGGGGTCGATCGACCGGCCGCCGGTGCCGATCGCGACGACCAGCTCGATTTCGTGATGCAGGTCCTGCGTCAGCGGCGGATACGGCACCGTGCCGCGCGCGGGCACGATCGCGTCGGCGGGCTTCATGAAGAAGAACGGCGGTTCGCGGTCGGGATCGGCGCCCATTTCGCGCGCGTGATCCGCATAGTTGCGGCCGACGCAGAATACGCGGCGCAGCGGAAAGCGCGCGGACGACTGATCGACTTCGACGGAAGGACGCTCGGGAGCGTCGATGACGGTTTCGGACATCGGATGGCCTCGTTCGACAGAAAGACGGACAGCGGCGCGCGCGACGCGCGGGCCGGCATGCCTGAACGATACCCGAGCCGCGCGCGGCCGGATGCGACGCATTTGCGGTTTACCGGGACAAAACTACGCGCGCGGGGCGGGGAGCGGAAACCAGGAAGTGGAAAGCGGGCGGTGAAAGGCGGAAAGCGAAACGCGGAAAGCGAAAGGCGGAAAGCGCGAAAGGCGAAAGGCGAAAGGCGAAAGGCGAAAGGCGAAAGGCGAAAGGCGAAAGGCGAAAGGCGAAAGGCGAAAGGCGGAAAGCGCGAAAGCGGCAGGCCAATGGTGACCGGCGAGTGGCGACCCGCGAAAGGCGCAAGTCAGAAAATCAAAATCGCCGAACAGCACGCGACATGCGGCAACCGCACCGATCGCCCGCCCGCGGTCCGAGACGCGCCGTCCACTCGCCGACCGCCCCCATCAACCCCGCACCGCTCACGCCTTTGCCGCTCACGCATCATCGTCGACCGGCAGCGCCGCGTTCGCATCGCGGTACGCCTTCGGCGACACCCCGACACGCGCGCGAAACCGCCGCGCGAAATAGCCTTCGTCGCGAAACCCGACCGAGCGCGCGATGTCGGCGATGCGTCGGCTCGTATGCGCGAGCAGCGACTGCGCGAGCGCGATCCGGCGCTCGGTCACGAGATCCGTAAACGTGCTGCCGGTTTCCTTGCGGATCAGATGCGCAAGGTAGTTCGGCGACAAGAACGCCGCTTCCGCGGTCGCCGCGAGCGTCAGATCCTCGCGCGTCAGGTTCGCGCGCACGTGGCGCAGCACGCGCGCGAGCGCATCGCGCCGGCCCGCGCGCTGTGCGCCGCGCTGCGCGAGCTTGTCGAGCGCACCCGCGTACTGCGTGCAGACGAGGCCGATCAGCTGCAGCAGGTAGCCGCGCAGCAGCGTCGTCGAGCCGAACGTGCGCGCGCGGTCCGCGTCGATCATGCACAGCGCGAGGCGGCGCGCCTCGTCGAACGTGTCGCCGGTCAGGATGAAATCGAGATGCTCCTGGAAGCGGAACGGCGTCAGTTCGGGAAAACGGTGCGCGGGCACGTCCTCGAGATCGAGCGGATCGACGTCGAGATCCGCGCGCAGGAACGCCTGACTGAAGTTGATCACGATGAAGTGCGCGCCTTCCGGATGCGGAATCAGATGCTCGCGATACGGCAGCACGAACGCGAGCGCGCCGCGCGGAAACGGCCGCGTGACGCCGCCGATCCGCTGCTCGGTGTCGCCGCCGAGATTGAACTGGATCTGGAAATACGCGTGCCGGTGCGGCTCGGTGATCGCCTGCCGCGACGCCTGATCGCGGATGTAGAAATCGAGCCGGTCGCTGCGTTCGGGCATCCCGTACAGGCGCGGCGGGGCGGGGGAGGACATGACGGATTCTGCGGTTCGTGACGCTGTGGAGCCGCGATGGTACAGCGAACCGCGCGTGGCCGGAATCGGCGCGGCCCGCGCTCAGCCGGCGATGAGCGGCGCGACGCGCCGCCGCAGCTCCGGCACGACTTCGGCGTCGAACCACGGATGATGCTTGAACCACGCCTGATTGCGCGGCGAAGGATGGGGCAGCGGCAGTACGTCGGGACCGTAGTCGCGCCATGCGGCGACGGTATCGGTCAGCGTCGGCTTGCGCGTGTCGCGCAGGAAATGCCGCTGCGCGTACTGGCCGATCAGCAGCGTCAGCCGGATCGACGGCAGCTCGGCGAGCAGCCGCTCGAGCCACAGCGGCGCGCATTCGGCACGCGGCGGATTGTCGCCGCTCGCACCGCGGCCGGGATAGCAGAAGCCCATCGGCACGATCGCGAAGCGCGTGTCGTCGTAGAACGTGTCGGCGTCGACGCCGAGCCAGTCGCGCAGCCGCTTGCCGCTCGCGTCGTCCCATGGAATGCCGCTCGCATGGACCCGCGCGCCGGGCGCCTGGCCGACGATCAGAATGCGCGCATCGCGGTGCGCGCGCACGACGGGGCGCGGGCCGAGCGGCAGGTCGGCTTCGCATGCGCGGCAGGCGCGGATTTCGGTGAGCAGCACGTCGAGCGGCGTGCGCGATCGTTTCGGCATCGGTTCGGATCGGGGGACGGAGCGAGCGGTACGGCGTCGTCCCGAACGGCGGCGGCGCGTGCCCGCCGTGGCGGGCCTGCACCTCCGCGACGACGCGCGTGAGGCCGCGCCCCCATGCCGGCTTGCCGGCGCGCGTTGCAGCGCGTTCGGCGCGTTCGGCGCATCACGCGCCGGTCGTGCCGCGTTCGGCGACCGCAGCATCATACAACGCGGTCTGCGCGATCGCCGCGGCGATGCCCGCGTCGTCGTGGGGCCCGTCGAGCATGCCCCAGCGCCGGTATTGCGCGAGGAACCAGCGGCCGTCGCGCGGATCGGGCCGGTTGACCGCGCCGCCGTCGTGGAAGCGGATCGGCAGCGGCGGCTGCGCGAACGGCCCCGCTCCGTAGTCGCCGAGCAGGCGCGGTGCGATCAGCCGGGCCGGCACGCCGAGCGCGTCGGGCGACGCGAGCCAGTCGGCCGCTTCGCGCCGGTGCGCGGCGCTGTCGAGCCATGCGCACGCGTCGACGAGCGTGCGGATCAGCGCGCGCGACGTCGCCGGATAGAGCGCGACGAAATCGCGCCGGCTCGCGAGCACCTTCTCCGGATGGTCGGGCCAGATCTCGCTGGTGACGGCGACCGTGCGGCCCGCGCCGCACGCATCGGCCACGGCATGCCAGGGCTCGCCGGCGCAAAAGCCGTCGAGTTCGCCGCCGGCGAGCGCGGCGACCATCTCGGGCGGTGGAATCACGACGCTGCGCACGTCGTGCAGCGGATCGACGTCGTGCGACGCGAGCCAGGCGTTCAGCCACATCGCGTGCGTGCCGGTCGGGAACGTCTGCGCGAGCAGCGGCTTGCGGCCGAGCGTCGCGAACGCGTCGCGCACGCTGCCGTGCGCGCGATAGGCGTCGGCGAGCGTGCGCGACAACGTGATGGCCTGACCGTTGCGGTTCAGCACCATCAGCGCGGCCATGTCGGCCTGCGGGCCGCCGATGCCGAGCTGCAGCCCGCACACGAGCCCGTACAGCGTATGCGCGGCGTCGAGCTCGCCGCTCAGCAGCTTGTCGCGCACGGCGGCCCACGACGGCTCGCGGCTCAGTTCGAGCGTGAGTCCGTGCGCCGCGCCGAGCTTCAGGCGCTGCGCGACGATCAGCGGTGCCGCGTCGCTGAGCGCGACGAAGCCGATGCGGAGATGGCAGCGTTCGGGCGCTGCGGGGGGCGAAGTATTCATGACGAGGAAGACGAAGGTGACGCATCGAGCAGTTGGCGCGCGACGTCGACGATGCGCAGCCCCTGATCCATCGCGCGCTTGCGCAGCGTCGCGTATGCGTCGTGCTCGGACAGCCTGCGCTGATCCATCAGCAGGCGCTTCGCGCGGTCGATCAGCTTGCGCTCCGCGAGCTCGCGCTCGACGTCGGCGAGCCGGCGACGCAGCGCATCGTCGTGCGAGAAGCGCGCGAGCGCGACTTCGAGGATCGGCGCGAGCCGCTCGGCCGACAGCCCTTCGACGAGATACGCGCTGACGCCCGCGCCCACGGCCGCGCGGATCAGCGCCTGATCCGCGTCGTGACTGAACATCACGACCGGACGCGGCGCGGTCGCGTGCATCACCGCGAGCTGTTCGAGCGTGTCGCGCGACGGCGAATCGGTATCGATGATCACGACGTCGGGACGCTGCTCCTCCACGGCGGCGGGCAGACGCGCGGGCGTCGCGACGTCGGCGAGCATGTCGTAGCCGCGCTGCGCGAGCGCCGTGCGCAGTTCGCCGATCGGTTTGTCGGTGTCGGTAACGAGCAGCACGCGCAAGCGGCCGGACAGAACGGGCGAGCTCATTGCACGAACGGGAACGGTTGCGGATCGATGGCGGACGGAATCGGACACGCGACGACGTATCGGCGGCGCGTGTCGCAGCCAGCCCGCACGCGGGATTCGACGAGAGGCGGGATGACGCCGCGCATGCTACGCGGCCCGCGACAGGGCGGCGGCACGATCGGCATCGAGCGCGAGCGCGCCCGCTTCGCCGATCGCCGCGCCGACGAGAATCACGGCGGGGCTGCCGAGCCCTGCCGCTTCGACGCCGTCGGCCAGCGCGCCGAGCGTGCCGATCCAGCGCCGTTCGGCAGGCGTGCCGGCCCACTGCACGGCCGCGGCGGGCGTCGACGCGGGCAATGCGGCGAGCAGCCCGGCGGCGATCCGCTCGATGCGGCTCATTCCCATATAGATCGCGAGCGTCGTGCCGGTCGCCGCGAGTTGCGCCCAGTCGGGCTCGCCGTGATCCTGCCGATGCGCGGTCACGAACGTGACGCCCTGGCAATGCTCGCGGTGCGTCAGCGACACGCCAAGGCTCGCGGCGGCCGCGAAGCCCGAGGAGATGCCGTTCACGATCTCGACCGGAATCGCGGCGGCGCGCAGCGTCGCGAGTTCTTCGCCGGCGCGGCCGAACAGCAATGCATCGCCGCCTTTCACGCGCACGACGTGCGCGCCGCGCAGCGCGTAGCGGCGCATCAGCCGCTCGATGAATGCCTGCGGCGTCGAGCGGCAGCCGCCGCGTTTGCCGACGCGCACGACGCGTGCATGCGGCGCGAGTTCGACGATGCGCGCGTCGACGAGATCGTCGAGCAGCAGCACGTCGGCGGCCGCCAGCGCTTTCACGGCCTTCAGCGTGAGGAGATCGAGATCGCCGGGCCCGGCGCCCAGCAGCGTGACTTTTCCAGTCGTCATGTCGTATTCCATCGCCGCCCGGGCGGGCGGTCGTTTAACGCGGTCATTGCGGCAGCGTCGGCAGCCGATATGACGGCCGCACCCGGCGATGCCGCGCACGCAACGGACGCCGTTGTCCCGATTTGCCCGTCCGCATCGACGGGCCGCTCGTTCCGACACTGCACATCGGCGTCGTTGCCGATGTCCGCTTTCGATTCAGCAATATCCGGGCCAACCGGTATCGCGCGCATCGCGATGCGTGGCGCAATCGCGCGGTGCGCGTGCAGGGCCGCGCGATGCGAGCCGACGCGATGCCGCATCGACGTGCATCGATGGCGGCTGCCGCGCACCGCGATGTCGCACGGCTTCAGTGCTGCATCGCACCACATCTGTGCCTCGCTGCGTCGGCGTGCGTCGTCAGCAGGGGCGCCGCGCGCATGGTCCGATGCCGCGCGCGCCTTGCGCGGCGGGCGTTGCGGCGCGCTGGCCGCGTCATTGGCACGGCGCTTGCGTAACAGCGTCCGGGCGGATCAACGGCGATCCGGCTCGCAGTACCGAATACCGACGCGCCCGGCAACGGGCTTCATGGGCAACGGCGTCCTACGCACCGGCTCTCGACTAACGAGACCGTGTGCGCAGGACGCCGTTTTTCGTTTGGCGGATGACATGACCGACAAAGCTACCCGTATCGATCTCTTCAGCCTCCGCACCGCGCCGATGCGCGCGTTCCATCTGACGTGGATGGCGTTCTTCGTCTGCTTCTTCGCATGGTTCGCGTGCGCGCCGTTGATGCCGCTGATCGCACGTGAATTCCATCTGAGCGCCGCACAGGTCGCGAACATCAACATCGCTGCCGTCGCTGCGACCATTGCGGTGCGGCTGCTGGTCGGCCCGCTGTGCGACCGCTTCGGTCCGCGCCGCGTCTACGTCGGCCTGCTCGTGCTCGGCGCGATTCCGGTGTTCGCGGTGTCGTTCACGCACGACTACCTGTCGTTCCTGATCTGCCGGCTCGGGATCGGCGCGATCGGCGCGGGCTTCGTGATCACGCAGTACCACACGTCGGTGATGTTCGCGCCGAACGTCGTCGGCACCGCGAATGCGACCACGGCCGGCTGGGGCAACGCGGGCGCCGGCGCGACGCAGGCGCTGATGCCGCTGCTCGTCGCGGCCGGCCTGATGCTAGGCCTCGGCGACGATTCGGCATGGCGCGCCGCGCTCGTCGTGCCCGGCATCGCGATGCTCGCGATGGCATGGGCGTACTGGCGCTATGCGCAGGACTGCCCGCAAGGCGACTTCATCGCGCTGCGCAAAGCGGGCGTGACGATCGACAGCGGCAAGAAGGGCGGCTGGGCGAGCTTCTTTACCGCGTGCGCGAACTATCGCGTGTGGATGCTGTTCGTCACGTACGGCGCGTGCTTCGGCGTCGAAGTGTTCATCCACAACATCGCCGCGCTCTACTACGTCGATCACTTCCATCTGTCGCTGAAGGATGCGGGCCTCGCGGCCGGCCTGTTCGGGCTGCTCGCGCTGTTTGCGCGCGCACTCGGCGGCTGGCTGTCGGACAAGGTCGCCGCGCGCCGCAGCCTCGACGTGCGTGCGACGCTGCTCTGCGCGCTGATCGTCGGCGAAGGACTCGGGCTGATCTGGTTCTCGCACGCCCAGAGCGTCGGCATCGCGCTCGTCGCGATGCTGACCTTCGGCCTGTTCACGCACATGGCGTGCGGCGCGACCTATGCGCTCGTGCCGTTCATCGACCGCAAGGCGCTCGGCGGCGTCGCCGGGATCGTCGGTGCGGGCGGCAACGTGGGCGCGGTCGCCGCGAGCTTCCTGCTGAAGGGCGTCGGCGACGTGCAGCACGCGCTGAGCCTGCTCGGACTCGCCGTCACGGCAACTGCGCTGTGCGCGATGGCCGTGCGCTTTAGCGAAGAACACAAGGCGCGCGAGGCCGAGCTGCGCGACCGCGCACTCGCTGCCGCGAACGCCGCGAACTGATCGACCGAAGGAAACGCCATCATGAAACTCATCGTCATCGGCCACGGGATGGTCGGCCACAAGCTCCTCGAATGCGTCGCCGCCGAAACCGCGGCGGTGCAGGCGACCGTGCTCGCCGAGGAGCCGCGTCCGGCTTACGATCGCGTGCATCTGTCCGAGTTCTTCGCGGGCAAATCGGCGGACGACCTCTCGCTCGTCGAGCCCGGCTTCTTCGCGCGCCATCCGCAGTTCGACCTGCGGCTCAATGCGCGCGTCGTGTCGATCGACCGCGCCGCGCACACGGTCACGCTCGCGTCGGGCGACACGCTCGCGTACGACAAGCTCGTGCTCGCGACAGGTTCGCGCCCGTTCGTGCCGCCGGTGCCCGGCCACGATCGCGCGGACTGTTTCGTGTACCGGACGATCGAGGATCTCGAAGCGATGCAGGCGTGCGGCGCGCGCGCGAAGCGCGGCGTCGTGGTCGGCGGCGGTTTGCTCGGCCTCGAATGCGCGAAGGCGCTGCGCGACATGGGGCTCGATACGCACGTCGTCGAATTCGCGCCGCGGCTGATGGCCGTGCAGGTCGACGACGGCGGCGGCCGCATGCTGCGCGCGAAGATCGAAGCGCTCGGCGTGACGGTCCATACCGGCAAGAACACGCTCGAGATCGTCGACGGCGAGGAGGGTACGCATCGCATGGTGTTCGCGGACGGCACGCATCTCGACACCGACATGATCGTGTTCTCGGCCGGCATCCGTGCACGCGACGAACTGGCGCGCGCCTGCGGGCTCGAGATCGGCCCGCGCGGCGGCGTCGCGATCGACGACGCGTGCCGTACGAGCGATGCCGACATCTACGCGATCGGCGAATGCGCGGCGTGGAACGGCACCGTGTACGGGCTCGTCGCGCCCGGCTACGACATGGCGCGCGTGGTCGCGAAGCAGCTCGCGGGCCGCACCGGCGAAACCGCCGTGTTTGCGGGCGCCGACATGAGCACGAAGCTGAAGCTGATGGGCGTCGACGTCGCGAGCATCGGCGACGCGCACGGCACGACGGCCGGCAGCCGCACCTATCAGTACGCGGACGAGCGTCGGCAGATCTACAAGAAGCTCGTCGTGTCCGACTGCGGCAAGTTCCTGCACGGCGCCGTCATGGTGGGCGACGCGACCGAATACGGCACGCTGCTGCAGATGATGCTGAACCGCATCGAGCTGCCCGAGCGGCCCGAATTCCTGATCCTGCCGTCGTCGGACGGCGCGGCGAAACCTGCGCTCGGCGTCGACGCGCTGCCCGCGGGCGCGCAGATCTGCTCGTGCAACAACGTGTCGAAGTCGCAGATCTGCGCGGCAGTGAACGACGGCGCGACGAGTCTCGGCGCGCTGAAGTCGTGCACGGGCGCCGGCACGTCGTGCGGCGGCTGCGTGCCGCTCGTCACGCAGATCATGAAGGCCGAGATGAAGAAGCAAGGGCTCGCCGTCAACAACCATCTGTGCGAGCACTTTGCGTATTCGCGGCAGGAGTTGTTCCATCTGGTGCGCGTCGAGCGGATCCGGACCTTCGACGATCTGCTCACGAAGCACGGCCGCGGGCTCGGCTGCGACGTCTGCAAGCCGGCGATCGCAGGCATTCTCGCGTCGTGCTTCAACGAATTCGTGCTGAAGAAGGAGCATGCGGGGCTGCAGGATTCGAACGACTACTACCTCGCGAACATCCAGCGCGACGGCACGTATTCGGTCGTGCCGCGCATGCCGGGCGGCGAGGTCACGCCCGAAGGGCTGATCGCCGTCGGGCAGGTCGCGAAGAAGTACGGGCTGTACACGAAGATCACCGGCGGCCAGCGCGTGGACCTGTTCGGCGCGCGCGTCGAGCAGCTGCCGTCGATCTGGGAAGAGCTGATCGCGGCCGGCTTCGAATCCGGGCATGCGTACGGCAAGGCCGTGCGCACCGTGAAGTCGTGCGTCGGCTCGACGTGGTGCCGCTACGGCGTCGACGATTCGGTCGGGCTCGCGATCGACATCGAGAACCGCTACAAGGGCTTGCGCGCGCCGCACAAGATCAAGTTCGGCGTGTCGGGCTGCACGCGCGAATGCGCGGAAGCGCAGGGCAAGGACGTCGGCATCATCGCGACCGAGAAGGGCTGGAACCTGTACGTCTGCGGCAACGGCGGGATGAAGCCGCGGCATGCGGAGCTGCTCGCCGCCGATCTCGATCGCGACACGCTGATCCGCTATATCGACCGCTTCCTGATGTTCTACGTGCGCACCGCCGACCGGCTGCAGCGCACCAGCGTGTGGCGCGACAACCTCGAAGGCGGCCTCGACTACCTGATCGACGTCGTCGTGCACGACCGGCTCGGCATCGCGGCCGAACTCGAGGCCGACATGCAGCACGTCGTCGACACGTACGAGTGCGAGTGGAAGAAGGCCGTCAACGATCCCGACACGCGCCGCCGCTTCCGCCATTTCGTCAACAGCGATGCGCCGGACACGACCATCGCGTTCGTCGAAACGCGCGGCCAGATCCGGCCCGCCACGCCCGAGGAACGCGTCGGCGGCAAACGCGTCGCGATCCCGGTCGTCGCGGCGGAGCGCGTCGCCGAATCCGAAACCGTCTGATCCGTGCCACTGTCATCTTCAAGGAGAGTCCGATGAACGATCGTCTTCCGCTGTCCTGGACGCGCGTCTGCGCACTCGACGACATCGTGCCGAACACCGGCGTCTGCGCACTCGTCAACGGCGAACAGGTCGCCGTCTTCCACGTCGCGCACGGCGACGGCGGCGTGTACGCGATCGACAACGTCGATCCGGTCTCGCGCGCGGCCGTGATGTCGCGCGGGCTGATCGGCAGCCTCGGCGAGCGCGTGGTGGTCGCCTCGCCGCTGTACAAGCACCACTTCGACCTGCGCACCGGCGAATGCGTCGAAGCGCCCGAGCAGTCGGTCAACGCGTATCCGTCGCGTGTCGAGGACGGCTACGTGTGGGTCGCGGCCTGACCATCGCGGAGCGCGCATGACCGCCACCAGCGTGAAGAGCGTATGCCCGTACTGCGGCGTCGGCTGCGGGATGGTGCTGCACGTCGAGGACGGCGAGGTCGTCAAGGTCTCGGGCGACCCCGATCATCCGGCCAACTTCGGGCGGCTTTGCACGAAGGGCTCGTCGGCGCACGTCCCGCTACGCCGCTCCGGGCGGCTCGACCGCGCATTCGTGCGGCGTGCGCGCGACGAAGATCACGTGCCGCTGCCGGTGCGCGACGCGATCGCGGAGACCGCGCGCCGCCTGCGCGCGGTGCTCGACACGCACGGCCCGGACGCGCTGTCGTTCTACGTATCGGGGCAGCTGTCGATCGAGGCGCAGTACCTCGTGAACAAGCTCGCGAAGGGCTTCGTGCGCACCAACAACATCGAGTCGAATTCGCGGCTCTGCATGGCGAGCGCGAGCACCGGCTACAAGCAGTCGCTCGGCGCGGACGGCCCGCCGGGTTCGTACCAGGACTTCGATCGCGCGAACCTGTTCTTCGTGATCGGCGCGAACATGGCCGACTGTCATCCGATCCTGTTCCTGCGCATGATGGATCGCGTGAAGGCCGGCGCGAAGCTGATCGTCGTCGATCCGCGCCGCACGGGCACCGCCGACAAGGCCGATCTGTTCCTGCAGATCCGGCCCGGCACCGATCTCGCGCTGATGAACGGGCTGCTCCATCTGCTGCACGCGAACGGCCGCATCGATCGCGCGTTCATCGGCGAATTCACCGAAGGCTGGGACGCGATGCCCGCGTTTCTCGCGGACTACACGCCCGAGCGCGTCGCCGCGATCACGGGCCTCGCGGAAGCCGACATCCGCACGGCCGCGCAGTGGATCGGCGACGCGCCGGAGTGGACGAGCTGCTGGACGATGGGGCTCAACCAGAGCACGCATGGCGTCTGGAACACGAACGCGATCTGCAATCTGCATCTCGCGACAGGCCGCATCTGCCGGCCCGGCAGCGGCCCGTTCTCGCTGACGGGCCAGCCCAACGCGATGGGCGGCCGCGAGATGGGCTACATGGGCCCCGGGCTGCCGGGCCAGCGTTCGACGCTGTCGGAAGCGGACCGCCGGTTCGTCGAGGATCTGTGGCGCGTGCCGCACGGCACGCTGCGCGCGGAGGCGGGCGGCGGCACCGTCGACCTGTTCGCGCGGATGCAGGCCGGCGACGTGAAGGCGTGCTGGATCATCTGCACCAACCCGGTCGCGACCGTGCCGAATCGCCAGAACGTGATCGCCGCGCTGCAGGCCGCCGAGCTCGTGATCGCGCAGGATGCGTTTCTCGATACCGAAACGAACCGCTACGCGGACATCCTGCTGCCCGGTGCGCTGTGGGCCGAGGGCGACGGCGTGATGGTGAACTCGGAACGCAACATGACGCTGATGCGGCAGGCGATCGCGCCGCCCGGCGATGCGCTGCCCGACTGGCGGATCGTCGCCGAGGTCGCGCGCGCGATGGGCTTCGAGGACGCGTTCGACTACGCGTCGGCGGCCGACGTGTTCGACGAGATCGTGCGCTTCTCGAATCCGGCGACCGGCTACGACCTGCGCGGCGCGAGCCACGCGGTGCTGCGCGAAGGGCCCGTGCAGTGGCCCGTCGCGCCCGGCACGGCGCGCGAGCGCCATCCGCTGCGCTATCTGAACGACGGCGTGAGTCAGACGCTGCGCACCGAACACGCGGCCGAGGGCGCGGGCGATGCGGCGCGCACGCCGCGTCTCGCGTTTCCGACGCCGTCGGGCAAGGCGCGCTTTTTCGCTCGGCCGCACGTCGCGCCGGCTGAACTGCCCGACGATACGTTCCCGATCGTGCTGAACACCGGCCGGCTGCAGCACCAGTGGCACACGATGACGAAGACCGGCAAGGTCGCGATGCTGAACAAGCTCAATGCGCGGCCGTTCGTCGAGCTGCACCCCGACGACGCGCGTGCGCTCGGCGTGCGTGCGAAGGACGGTGTCGAAATTCGTTCGGCGCGCGGGCGCGCGGTGCTGCCGGCGGTCGTGACGGAGCGCGTCCAGCGCGGCCAGTGCTTCGCGCCGATGCACTGGAACGACGTGTACGGCGACGACCTCTGCATCAACGCGGTTACGCACGACGCGATCGACGCCGAATCGCAGCAGCCGGAACTGAAATACTGCGCGGTCGCGCTGCGCCGCGTCGACACCGGCGCGTTCGCGGCTGAGCCCGAGGCGATGCAACGGGCCGACGCCGACGAGGTCGGCAGCGCGCCGGCGACGCCGCCGGTGCCGGCCGCCGCTACCCAGGAATTCGACATGGCAGACATCGATGCATTCGCGGCCGCGCTCGGCGTGGCCGATTTCGCGCCGCCGCCGTTGACCGACGCGGAGCGGTCGTACGTGGCCGGCCTCGTCAGCGGGCTGAAGGCGAGCGCGGGCCGCCGCGAAGGCGGCGTGCCGGTGCTGCCCGCGCTGGCGCCGCTCGCGCCGCCCGTGCGCTACTGGCTCGACGGCATGCTGGCGGGGCTGTTCAGCCGCGCGACGCCGTCCGATGCGGCCGACACCGCGCCGCGCGCGCGGCCGGCGGACGCCTCCGCGCCCGCGCCGGGCGGCGTGCGGATCGTGCGCACGCGGCCCAAGGTCGTGCTGCTGTGGGCATCGCAGACCGGCAACATCGAGTCGCTGACCGAGGATTACGCGACGCAGCTGATGAACGCCGGCTTCGAGATCCGCACCGCGTGCATGGCCGACTATCCGGTCGCGTCGCTCGCGAGCGCGCAATACGTGCTGCTGATGACGAGCACGTTCGGCGACGGCGATCCGCCCGACAACGGCCGCGAGTTCTGGGACGCGCTCGCCGGCGACGCGGCGCCGCGCGTCGACGGCGTGCATTTCGCGGTGCTCGCGTTCGGCGACCGCAACTACGACCAGTTCTGCGGCCACGGGCGCCGGCTCGATGCGCGGCTCGCGGAGCTCGGCGCGACGCGGCTCTGTGCGCGCGTCGACTGCGACGTCGAGTTTCAGCGCGACGCCGACCAGTGGCTCGAACGCGTGGTCGCGCGGATCAAGGACACCGACGCCGCGCTGCACGCGGTGCCGGCCGGCGCCGACAACGCGGCGGGACTGCTGCCGAGCAAGGCCCATCCGGCGCCGTCGAAGCTCGTCGCGAACCTGCGGCTGAACCGTCCGGGCGCCGCGAAGGATACGCGCTACGTGTCGCTGTCGACGGACGGCGCGAACCTCGAATACGAAACCGGCGACGCGCTCGGCGTGTGGCCGACCAACTGCCCCGAACTGGTCGACGAGTTGCTGGCCGTCACGGCGCTGAAGGCCGATACGCCGGTGTCGGTGCCGGGCGTCGGCGACACGCGCCTTGGCGACGCGCTCGCGCGCCACTTCGACATCACGCGCCCGCATCCGGACACGCTCGCGTTCATTGCGTCGCGCAGCGCGAACGGCGCACTGAAGACGCTGCTGCGCGACGACCGCAAGGCCGAGCTGAAGCAGTGGCTGTGGGGGCAGCAGCTCGCGGACGTGCTGCACGAGTTTCCGGTCGAGCTGTCGGGCGCGGAGCTGGTCGGCATGCTGAAGCGGCTGCAGCCGCGGCTTTACTCGATCGCGTCGAGCCCGAGCGCGCATCCGGGCGAGATTCATCTGACGGTGTCGGCCGTCCGCTATCACAACGGACGGCGCGCACGCAAAGGCGTCGCCTCGACGTTTCTCGCCGATCGCGCGGAAGACGGCCGCGTGCCGGTGTTCGTGCAGAAGTCCGCACACTTCCGGCCGCCGGTGAACGGCGACGTGCCGATCGTGATGGTCGGCCCCGGCACCGGCATCGCGCCGTTCCGCGGCTTTCTGCACGAGCGGCAGGCGTGCGGCGCACGCGGACGCAACTGGCTGTTCTTCGGCGAGCAGCATGCGCAGACCGACTTCTACTATCGCGACGAACTGACCGCGATGCGCGACAGCGGCTTCCTGACGCGGCTCGATCTCGCGTTCTCGCGCGATCAGGCCGACAAGATCTACGTGCAGGACCGGATGCGCGAGCACGGCGCCGAGCTGTTCGCCTGGCTCGAAGAGGGCGCGCACTTCTACGTGTGCGGCGACGCCGCGCGGATGGCGAAGGATGTCGATGCGGCGCTGAAGGCGGTCGTCGCCGAGCACGGCGGGATGTCCGAGGAGGCCGCGAACGACTACGTCGCGCGGCTCGCGAAGGCGCGGCGCTACGTGCGCGACGTGTACTGAGCGGCTCGTCGCGCGGCCGCGACGGCCGTTACTGCATGCGCGTCCACGCGTGCGCCTGCTCCTCGCGCACGAACGCTTCGGCCGATTTCGGCAGCAGCGTACGGAATGCGCCGCCTTCGCCGACGATCACGCCGATCATCGCGGCGATCATTTCTTCCGGATCGTGCTGTTCGAGCGGGAACGACAGCCGCGACGGCGTCACGAAATGCACGGCCGGATCGCGCCACCGCGCGGGCGTTTCCATCATCCGGTCGTTGAAGCCGGTGCTGTACGGGCCGGGATTCACGACGGCGACGCGCACGCCGTGCGGCGCGAGTTCCGCGTGCATCGCTTCGGCGACCGATTCGACCGCGTGCTTCGACGCGCAGTACGCGCCGGTGAACGGGCCGGTGATCAGCCCCGCGATCGACGAGACGAAGACGATCTTGCCGTGCTTGCGCGCGAGCATCCCGCGCGCAACCTGCTGGGTGAGATCGAGCGGGCCGAACACGTTTACATCGAACAGCTCGCGGACGATCTCGACCGGCAGGTCGACGAGCGCGCCCGCTTCACCGACACCCGCGTTGTTCACGAGCACGTCGATCTCCGCGTCGGCCGCGCGTGCGCGGTCGTACGCGGATGTCACGTCGAGCTTGATCGCGCGCAGCGCTGTGCTGCGCTGCGTCGCGGCTTCCGTCAGCGTCGCGATTTCGGACGCGACGCGCACGCCGGCCGTCACGTCGTGACCCTGCTGCGCGAGCCGCAGCGCGACCTCGCGGCCGAACCCGCTGCCCGCGCCGGTAATGAGAATGCGTTTCTGTGCCATGTGTGACCTCGTTGTGTGGAAGGTGGCCGAACCGATCGCCGAGGTAACCGGTTCCGAAGACGACGGCACGAGTGTAGGGCGTTCCCGTATATGCGAAAATCGGCATTCCGCTCGCAAGCGTTTCAAGTTTTTTTAATGATGAGAAGACGCGATCCGATGGCCGGGCTGCACGTATTCATGAGCGTCGCGACGTCCGGCAACTTCACGCGCGCGGCGGCCGCGCTGGGGCTCACGCCGGCCGCGGTCAGCCTCGCGATCGGCCAGCTCGAGGGCGAGCTGAACGTGAAGCTGTTCAACCGCAGCACGCGCGGCGTGAGCCTGACCGAAGCGGGGCAGCGCTATCTGCAGCGCACCGAGGCCGCATACCGGCAGATCGCGCAGGCGCGCGACGAGCTGAACGCCGCGCACGACGAGCCGAGCGGGCTGCTGCGCGTGACCGCGCTGCCGCTCGCGCGCACGCAGGTGATCGCGCCGATGCTCGCGACGTTTCACCGGCGCTATCCGAAGGTCCGGCTCGAGATCCGTTACGAAAACGCGCTTGTCGACATCGTGAACGACGGCTTCGATGCGGGCATTCGTCTCGCGGACCGGCTGCAGCCAGGGATGATCGGTGTACGGATCGCGCCCGCGCTGTCGTGCGCGCTCGTCGCGTCGCCCGATTACCTCGCGCGTCGCGGCGCGCCGGCGTCGGTCGCCGCACTCGACGCGCATGCATGCATCCGGTTCCGGTTCCCCGAGAGCGGACGGCTGCACAAGTGGCTGCTGCGCGACGGCCGGCGCGCAGTCGATCTCGACCCGGAAGGCGCGTTCATCACCAACGACGCGGATGCGGTGATCGATGCGGCGCGCGCGGGCGTCGGGATCGCATTCGCGTTCATCCGCGCGCGCGTCGAGCGCGACCTGCGCGACGGCACGCTCGTCGAGGTGCTGCCGGGCGCGTGCCGCGCGCTGCCGCCGATGTGGCTCTATTACGCGAACCGCAAGCACGTGCCCGCGAAGCTCCGCGCGTTCATCGACGTGCTGCGGGAACAGGCGAGGCCGGCCTAGCACGCCGCTCCCGCGCCGATTGCTCCGCGATCACGCGCATACGATTCATCCGATGAAACAACGCGGCCGATTCCGGCTATCATGCGTTCCGTGCGCATGTTTGACGTGTGCGGGCCGGACGATCGCGCCGCGTGGCTCACGACGCGGCCGCCCGCCCAGACTGAAAGATTTTGTAATGTAGTTTTCGTATACTCGCCGTTTCTGATTCAGGCGCCGCTCGCGTGGCTCCGCAGTTGGCCGCCCAAGCAGAACAACCCGATTCGTCGCCGCCTCGCATCCGCGCCGCGACCGCTATGCATCACCGCGAATAATCTATGTCCTCCCGCCACCCTGGTTCGCCCGGCCGTGCCGCGTCGGCGATCGGCCGTGTCGCGGCGCTGATCCGCAACGAGCGCGTGCTGTCGCCGCTGCTCGCGCTCGGCATCGGCGTGCTGCTGATCCTGGTTTTCCAGCACCTGTCGCAATCCGTCGATTACCGGTCGGTGATCCGCGAGCTGCGCCGCATGTCCGCCGGCGAATGGGGCGCGTCGCTCGCCGCGACCGCGCTCAGCTACGTCGCGCTCGTCGCGCGCGACGCGGTCGGCCTGCGCTACGTCGCGGCGAAGGTGCCGCGTGCGGCGCTGTGGATCGGCGCGATCGCCGGCTCCGCGCTCGGCAACGCGACCGGCTTCGGCGCGCTGACGGGCGGCGCGGTGCGCGCGCGCGTGTACGGCGTGTCGGGCGTGACGCCCGCGCAGATCGGCCGCATGACGGTGTTCACGAGCGCCACGCTCGCGCTCGCGCTGATATGGATGACGGCGATCGGCATGGTGTGCGTGCCCGGCACGCTCGGCGCGATGCTGCACGTCGCGCCCGGTGCGATGACGGCGATCGGTATCGTGCTGCTCGTCGTGCTGGCCGCGATGACGATGATGTGCGGCGCCGCCGCGCGGCCGGTCGTGACGCGCTTCAAGTGGCTCGCGTTCGACGTGCCCGCGCGGCGCGACTTCGTGGCGCAGATCGTATCCGCGGTGTTCGACGTGATCGCCGCGGGCCTCACGCTCTGGGTGCTGCTGCCGGCCGCGCCGGTCGGCTTCCCGACGTTCATCACCGTCTACGCGGCCGCGCTGCTGCTCGGGATGATCGGTCATACGCCGGGCGGGATCGGCGTGTTCGAAGCGGCGATGGTGTTCACGCTCGGCAGCGCCGTGCCCGCGCATGCGATGCTGGCCGCGCTGATCGCCTATCGCGCGATCTACTTCGGCGTGCCGCTCGTGCTGTCCGCGGGGCTGCTCGCCGCGTTCGAGGGCCGCGCGCTGCGGCGCCGGCTCGTGTCGCGGCAGGCCGCGCGCGTGTCGCAGCTCGCGCCGCTGTTCCTGAGCCTCGTCACGTTCGCGGTCGGCAGCATGCTGGTGATCTCGAGCGCGACGCCCGCGTTCTGGCATCGCATCGCGATCCTGCGCAACGTCATCCCGCTCTGGGTGCTCGAAGGCTCGCAGGTGATCTGCAGCGTGCTCGGCGTCGCGCTGCTGTTCGTCGCGCGCGGGCTGCTGCGCCGGCTCGACGGCGCGTGGTGGATGACCTTCGTGCTGACGCTCGCAAGCCTCGCGCTGTCGCTCGCGAAGGGACTCGCATTCGTCGAGGCGGGCGTGCTCGGCACGCTGCTGGTCCTGCTGCTCGTGAGCCGGCGCCGCTTCAACCGTCATTCGTCGCTGCTCGCCGAGCGCTTCACGCTGAGCTGGTTCGTGTCCGTGACGATGGTGCTGATCCTCGCGGTGTGGGTGCTGTGCTTCGCGTTCCGCGACGTGCCTTACACGCGCGAGCTGTGGTCCCATTTCTCGTTCGATGCGCGCGCGCCGCGGGCGCTGCGCGCGACGCTCGCGGCCGGCGTGTTCGTCGCGATGTTCGCGCTGTGGCAGCTGCTGCGTCCGGCGCCCGGCCGCTTCACCAAGCCCACGCCGCAGGATCTGCTCGACGCCGAGCGAATCGTCCGCGCGCAGGAGTGCAGCGATGCCGGTCTCGCGTTGATGGGCGACAAGTCGTTCCTGTTCTCGGACTCGCGGCGCGCGTTCCTGATGTATGCGAAGTACGGCCGCACGTGGGCCGCGCTCTACGATCCGGTCGGCCCGCGCGACGAGTGGCCGGCGCTGATCGGCAAGTTCATCGCACTTGCGCACCGTCACGGCGGGCGCGCGGCGTTCTATCAGGTGCGCGCGAACGCGCTGCCGCTGTATCTCGATGCCGGGCTCACGCTGATGAAGCTCGGCGAGGAAGCGCATATCGCGCTCGACGAGTTCGATCTGAAGGGCTCGCATCGCTCGCATCTGCGCTATGCGCTGCGCCGCGGCGACAAGGACGCGCTGTCGGTCGAGGTGATCGCACCGGCCGACGTGCCGGCCGCGCTGCCGGTGCTGCGCGAGATCTCGAACGTGTGGCTCGACACGCGCGACGCGCGCGAGAAGAGCTTTTCGGTCGCCGCGTTCCACGACGGCTATCTCGCGACGCAATCGGTGATGCTCGTGCGCCAGGCCGACAAGCCGATCGCGTTCGTCACGTTCATGACGACCGACCTCAATACCGAGGCGACGGTCGGCGTGATGCGCCATCTGCCGGAGGCGTCGCCGTACGCGATGGAGTATCTGTTTACGCAGCTCGCGCTGCATCTGAAGGAAGCGGGTTTCCGCAAGCTGAGCCTCGGCATCGCGCCGTTCTCGGGGATGGGGGCGGCGAAGATGCCGTCGCCGTGGCACCGGGTCGGGCTGATGGTGTGGCGCTTCGGCGGACGCTTCTACAACTTCCGCGGCTTGCGTGCGTTCAAGAGCAAGTTCGAACCGCACTGGGAACCGCGCTATCTCGCGGCGTCCGGTTCGGTCGGCGTGTTCGTCACGCTCGCGGATCTGTCATTGCTGGCTGGAGGTCGGCGCTCATGATGTCGAAGAAGGGAATCGCGCGGGCCGCAATCGCCTGCGCGGGATGGATGCTGGCCGGCGCCGCGCTCGCCGCGCAGCCGGTCGCGACGAAGACCGAAACGGTGCCGGGCGGCCGCTACGGGCCCGTCACGGTGACGAAGCCGAACGGCCCGCTGCGCGGCTTCGTCGTGCTGTTCTCGCGCGAGGCCGGCTGGACGGCCGCCGATCAGCAGGCCGCCGACGCGCTCGCGAAAGCCGGCGCGATGACGGTCGGCGTCGATGCGGAGCGCTATGCGAAGACGCTCGCCGCGAAGGCCGAGACTTGCCACCATCTCGACGGCGACGCCGAGGCGGTCAGCCATCAGCTCGAACGGCTCGCGCAGTCGTCGCGCTACTACACGCCGATCGTCGCGGGCGTCGGGCAGGGCGGCGCGATCGCGAAGCAGATTCTCGCGATGGCGCCGGAGAACACGATCGCCGGCGTCGTCGCGGTCGCGCCGGCCGCGAAGCTCGATCCGCGCTTCAAGCCGTGCCCGCCCGATCCGACGATCGTGCGCCGCGCGATGCCGGGCTTCGTCGACATGGTGCCGGCCGGCGATACGGCGAAGCTCGTGTCGCTCGTCGCGGCGCATCTGCACGACGACGGCAGTGCCGACGAGCAGGACGTGTCCGACCTGCCGCTCGTCGAACTGCCGGCCAACGGCGGCAGCGACCGGCTCGCGATCGTGATCTCGGGGGACGGCGGCTGGCGCGATCTCGACAAGACGATCGCCGAAGCGCTGCAGCGCGACGGCGTGTCGGTGGTCGGCATCGACAGCCTGCGCTACTTCTGGAGCGAGAAGCCGCCCGCGCAGACGAGCCGCGATCTCGCGCGCGTGATGCGCACGTACATGAAGCGCTGGCATGCGAGCCGCGTCGCGCTCGTCGGCTACTCGTTCGGCGCGGACGTCATGCCGTTCGCGTACAACCGGCTGCCGGCCGATCTGCGCGACAAGGTGTCGGTGATGTCGCTGCTCGGCTTCGCGCCGGCGGCCGACTTCCAGATCCGCGTCACGGGCTGGCTCGGGATGCCGGCGAGCGAGCATGCGCTGAAGGTCGCGCCGGAAATCGCGAAGGTGCCGCCGCAGATCGTCCAGTGCTTCTACGGCGCGCAAGAGCAGGACACGATGTGCCCGGCACTCGCGAATACCGGCGTCGAGGTGATCCGCACCGGCGGCGATCATCATTTCGGTCGCGACTACATCGCGCTCGAGAAAAAGATCCTGCGCGCGTTCGAGCGGCCGGTCGCCGCGCGCTGAACGCGCCGGCGCGCGCATCGGGACAGTGCCGGCCGGCGCCGGCGAGATCGAACGGGCTGCCTGAGGGCGGCCCGTTTTTTTTCATCTGAACGAATCGGCGGACACGCGGCCGCTCAGCCCTCGCGGCGCACGGCCGCCCCGGCGGCGAGTTCGCCGAGCACGCGGATCGCGCGTTCGATGTCGCCGCTCCATGGATGGCCGAAGTTCACGCGCACGCAGCGCGCGAAATCGCGCGCGGCGGAGAACAGCGGCCCCGGCGCGACGCTGAGGCCGCGCGCGATCGCCTGCCGATGCAGCTCCATCGCGTCGATCGCATCGGGGAACGCGAGCCACAGGAAATAGCCGCCTTCCGGGCGCACCCAGTCGACCCCGGGCGGCAGCCAGCGCCGCAGCGCGTCTTCCATGCGGTCGAGCTGCGCCTGCAACGCGCCGCGCAGCTTGCGCAGATGGCGATCGTAGCCGCCGTATTCGAGGTAGTTCGCGATGCCGGCCTGCACGGGAATGCTGGCGGACAGCGTCGTCATCAGCTTCAGCCGCTGTACCTTCTCGGCGAACCGGCCGGCCGCCGCCCAGCCGATCCGGTAGCCGGGCGCCAGCGTCTTCGAGAACGAACTGCAATGCATCACGAGGCCGTGGCGGTCGAACGCGCGGGCCGGCAGCGGATAGTCGGGACCGAAATGCAGCTCGCCGTAGACGTCGTCCTCGATGAGCGGCACGTCGCGCGCGGCGAGCAGTTCGACGAGCGCGCGCTTTTTCTCGATCGACAACGTGACGCCGGTCGGATTCTGGAAATTTGTCATGAACCAGCATGCGCGTACGTCGTGGCGATCGAGCGCATTCGCGAGCGCATCGAGATCGAGGCCCGTGCGCGGATCGACCGGAATCTCGACCGCGCGCAGGTCGAGCCGCTCGATCGCCTGCAGTGCCGCATAGAAGCCGGGCGATTCGACGGCCACCACGTCGCCCGGCCGCGTGACGGCCATCAGGCACAGATTCAGCGCTTCGAGCGCGCCGTTCGTGACGACCAGCTCGTCGATCGGTTGTGCGATGCCGGTCGCGAGATAGCGCAGCGCGATCTGCCGGCGCAGCGCTTCGTTGCCGGGCGGCAGATCGACGACGGTGCTCCACGGGCTGATGCGCCGCGCGGCCTGCGCGAGCGACTTCGCGACGCGCGGCAGCGGAAACAGCTGCGGCGACGGAAACGCGGAGCCGAGCGGCACGATGCCGGGCTGCGTCGCGGCGTCGAGCACCGAGAACACGAGATCGCTGATGTCGACCTTGCGCGTGGATGCGGCGCCGCCCGACGCGCGCGATTCCGACGAGGCAGGCCCGGGCGCGGCGGCGCCCGGCGCGACGGCGCCCGGCGCAACGGCGCCCGGCGCGACGTAGTACCCCGAACGTTCGCGCGCGCGAATCAGGCCCCACTGTTCGAGCAGGTAGTACGCGCGAAACACGGTGGACTGGCTGACGCCGTGCTGCGCGATGATCTGCCGCAGCGAGGGCAGCCGCGTGCCGGCGGCGAGGTTGCCGTGGCGGATTTCGTCGGCGATCGTATGCGCGAGGGTTTCGTAGCGTTTCATCGGGCTGGGCAGGCGGCGGTGCCGCCGAGCGGGCCCAGGGAAAGGCCGCGCCGGCGAGCGCGAGCCATTGTCCGATGCGTGCGCGGAAAAGGAAAGCGACGCGGCGACGCGCGGCCGGCCCATCCCCGCCGCGCGCCGCCGGCCTCACGCATTACGCCGCGTTCGGCTCCGCGTTGCGCGCGGCTGCGCGATCGCGCGGGACCGGCAGCGGCTCGACCTTGCCGACGATGAACAGGTAGGACAGCGCACCGACCACGCAGAGCGCGCCGGCCACCGCGAGCGGCACGACGAACGAGCCCTTGGTCAGCGACAGCATCACGCCGGTGAACGTCGTGATGAAGATTCCCGCGAGATTGCCCGCGAAGTTCTGGATGCCGCCGAGCGACGCGACGTGCGCGGGCGTCGGCGCGACTTCGCCGACGAGCGTCCACACGTTCGCACCCGCGAACGACAGGCTCGCATAGGCAAGCGCGAATAGCGCGAGGCATACCCACACGTTGTCGACGAACGCGGACAGCGCGATCGACGACGACAGCAGCATCCCGAGCACGAGACAGGTCTTGCGCGCGGCGGTCGCGCTCCAGCCGCGACGGAACAGGCTGTCCGACACGTAGCCGCCGAGCCAGCCGCCCGGAATCGCGAGCAGCGCGGGCAGCATGCCCCAGGTGCCGAGCGACGCGAGCGAGAAGCCGCGCGACTGCAGCAGATAGCTCGGGAACCACGTGATGAAGAAGTAGATCGCGAAGTTCAGGCAGAACAGGCCGATCATCATGCCCCACACGGTGCGGTAGCGGAACAGGTCGAGCCACGACACGGTCGGCAGGTCGGCCGTGTCGGCGACGGCCGGTGCGCCGCGCTGCGCAAGCAGCGCGTCGACCGCATCGGGTGCGATGTGGCGGTAGCGTTCCGGGTCGCGATAGACGAACCACCATGCAGCGGCCCACACGATGCCGATCGCGCCGGTAACCGCGAACGAGCCGCGCCAGCCGACGATCGAGATCAGCCATGCGACGAGCGGCAGCGACAGCGCGGAGCCGACGCGCGAGCCGCTGTCGAAGATGCTGCTCGCGAGGCCGCGTTCGCTGCGCGGGAACCAGTTGAACGCGACCTTCGCGAACGACGGGATCGCGGCCGCTTCGCCGACGCCGAGCATCAGCCGCACGCCGACGAGCTGAGCAAGCCCGCGCGCCGCGCCGGTCGCGACCGTAAACAGCGACCACCAGCCGACCGCGAGCGCGAGGCTCACGCGTACGCCGACCTTGTCGATGAACCAGCCGGCCGGCAGCTGCAGAAACGCGTAAGTCCAGAAGAAGGCGCTGAGCACGAGACCCATGCCGACCGCGTCGAGGCCGAGATCCGCGCGTATGCTGGGCGCCGCGATCGCGAGGTTCGCGCGATCGATGAAGTTGATGACGTTGGCCAGAAAGCACATCAGGATCATGGCCCATCGGATGCGTGGCATGAGGTGTCTCCGCGCGGAATGTCGTGGCGGGCGACCGGCGATCCGCGGCGCCGGCCGCCTCGAAGGCGATGACGGTTACGCCGGCTGCGGCGCGCGGTCGAATTTCGCGAGCGCTTCCCACAGTCCGTTCAGATAGACCGCGCCGAGCGCGCGATCGTAGAGGCCGTAGCCGGGCTTGCCGGTCTCGCCCCAGATCATCCGGCCGTGATCGGGCCGCACGTAGCCGGTGAAGCCCGTGTCGTGATACGCCTTCACGATCGCGGCGATGTCGAGCGATCCGCAGCTCGACAGGTGCGCCGTCTCCTCGAAATTGCCGGCCGCGTCGACCTTCACGTTACGGATGTGCGCGAAGTGGATGCGACCCATCGCGCCGAACTCGCGCACCAGCGCCTCGACGTCGTTCTGCGGGCCCGCGCCGAGCGAGCCCGAGCAGAGCGTGAGGCCGTTCGCGGGCGTGTCGACGATGCGCAGGATCCGCGCGAGATCGTCGCGGTCCTTCACGATGCGCGGCAGCCCGAAGATCGGACGTGGCGGATCGTCGGGGTGGATCGCCATCTTGACGCCTGCTTCTTCGGCGACCGGGATCAAGGCCTTCAGGAAGTATTCGAGATTCGCCCACAGCGCGGCTTCGTCGACGTCGCGATACTCGGCGAGCAGCGCCTGCAGCGCATCGGGCCCGTAGCTCGTGTCCCAGCCCGGCAGCGCGATGCCGGCGCTCGGGTCGATCCGCTCGACCGCCTCGGTGCTGAATGCGAGACACGTCGAGCCGTCGTCGAGCGTCTTCGACAGCTCGGTGCGCGTCCAGTCGAACACCGGCATGAAGTTGTAGCAGACGACGCGCACGCCGGCCGCGCCGAGATGGCGGATCGTCTGACGGTAGTTGTCGATCAGCCGGTCGCGGCTCGGCTTGCCGAGCTTGATGTCCTCGTGGACGGGCACCGACTCGACGACCTCGAAGCGCAGCCCGGCACGCTCGATCGTCGCCTTCAGCGCGTCGATCTTCTGCGCGGGCCACACTTCGCCGACCGGTTCGTCGTAGATCGCGGACACGATATGCGTGACGCCGGGAATCTGACGGATGTACTGCAGCGAGACCGGATCGGACTCGCCGTACCAGCGGAAAGACATCTTCACGGGAGCGGCTCCTGATGGGCGGTGAGGGATGAGCGACGGGCGGCCGCGACCGGCGCGACCTCCGTCGTCGGTGAGCGCATTATGATTGGTATGCCAATCTGGCGGGATAGTGGTTTACCAGTTGTCCGGCCAAATCCGCGATCGCATAGGGCGCCGACGCCGTGGATTCCCACATGATGAGAACCGACGCGAGTAGGGTGGCAGCGAAAATTGGTGTACCATTTTCGCGACCCGGCGCCGCGACGATGCCGGCCCGCCCGTGACGAGCCTTCGATGACCGATCTTTCCAGCCTGCCCACTTCCCGCGATACCGATGCCGCCGATCGTTCCTATATCGGTCTCGCACGGCAGATTCACGCGATGATCGCGTCCGGCGCGCTCGAAGCGGGCGCGCGGCTGCCGTCCGAGCGCAGCCTGGCCGACCAGTTCGGCGTGAGCCGCACGCAGGTGCGCGAGGCGATCATTGCGCTCGAGGTGCAGGGCATCGTCGAGGTGCGCGTCGGCTCGGGGATCTACGTGTCGGCTGCGGATGCCGCGCGGCCCGTCTCGTTCGAGCTGCCGCGCGGACCGGGGCCGATCGAGACGCTGCGCGCGCGCGGGCTGATCGAGGCGGAGGTCGCGGCGCTCGCGGCGACCGAGCGCAAGGACGCGGATCTCGACCGGCTGTTTTTCTCGTTGACGACGATGCGCGAGCAGATGGGCGACAAGGCCGCCTACCACGCGGCCGACCGCCAGTTTCATCTGCGCATTGCCGAATCCACGGGCAATACGGTGCTGCTGCATATGGTCACGGCCATGTGGGACTGTGCGCGCAGCGATCCTCTGTGGGACAAGATCGAGCAGCACTTTCATTCGCCCGCATTGCGCGAGGCGTCGCAGGAAGATCACCAGCGAATCTTCTCGGCGATCATGGCGCGCGATGCGGACGGCGCGCGCGACGCGATGCGTGCACATCTGTCGCGCGTGATCGCGGAATTTACGCAGGCGTGGCGTTAGCGCGGCGTCGACGTCGCTTGGGCGCGGGACGCTGTGCCGCTGTCGGACCTCGCCGCCCTCGACCGGCGGCCGGTCATGCGCCCGCTCCGCCCGTACGATTGAACGATCAGAGGAATGCGTGCGGCCGTCGCCATGCACCGCGCGATGCGTTAGCGCTCGATGCGTGCGCAACGTTCGGAGGCGCTCGCTCGCGCGTGGGTCCGTGGCGGTGTCCGGTGCGGTGTCCGATCCCGACCGTATCGGGCGCCGTGTCGTGCGGCTTGTTCCGATTGCGCGGCCGTGCTTTTTATGGTGTCGTTTGCGCATATCGCATCGACTCGAAAAAAGGACAGTCGAATGCAGCCGAGCGATTCAAGCGGGGATCCATTGATCAGCAGAATCGGCGTGCGTTCGCCTGAACGCGGCGCGGCGCGTCGCGTGTTCGTCAAGCTGGCGCTCGGCTTGCTGTGCCCGCCGATCGTCGCGTTCTCCGCCGAAGCTGCGAACCGCAACGTGCTGCGCGTGCTCGCGTGGCCGGGCTACGCCGATCGCGACGCGGTCGCCGCATTCGAAGCGCAGTTCGGGGCGCGCGTCGAAGTGACGTTCGTCGATTCCGACGAAGCGTTGTGGGCGCGCATGCATAGCGCGTCGCCGCCGCCGTACGACGTGCTCGCGGCGAACACGGCCGAGATCCAGCGTTATGCGCGCGGCAAGCTGCTCGCGCCGATCGACCTGTCGCGCATTCCGAACCGCCGGCGGCAACTGCCGGCGTTTCAGCAACTCGCCGCGATCGGCGGGCTGGCGCAGGGCGATGCGGTCTACGGGATTCCGTTCACGTATTCGTCGATGGGCGTGATCTACGATCGCCGGCAGGTGCCTGCCGCGCCGCGTTCGATGCTCGCATTGTGGGATCGCCGCTATCGCGGCAAGGTGCTCGACTTCAACAGCGCGCAGCACAATTTCTCGTTCACCGCGCTCGCGCTCGGCTATCGCGATCCGTTTCGGCTGACGCCTGCGCAGACGCTCGTCGTCGCGCGCAAGCTGGTCGACCTGCGCCGCAATCTGCTCACGTACTACACGCTTCCTGAAGAAGCGACCGCGCTGTTCGTCGAACATCGCGCGGCGCTGATGTTCGGCAACTACGGCACGCAGCAGGTGCAGCTGCTGCGCCGCGCCGGCGCGGACGTCGGCTATGCGATTCCGGACGAAGGCGCGCTCGCGTGGCTCGACTGCTGGGCCGTCACGCGCGGTGCCGACCGGCCGGACCTCGCGTTCGCGTGGATCAACTACATGCTCGAACCCGCGATCGGCGCGCTGCTCACCGAACGCCAGGGACTCGCGAACACGCTGGCCCCGCCGCTCGGCGCGGACGTCGCCGGACAGCATCTGGTATGGATACAGCCCGTCGAGAACATCGCCCGACGCGAGGCGCTGTGGAGCCGCATCGTATCGGGCGACCGACCGGAACGCTTCCGCACATGATCCGACTCGGGCTCACCTCGAAGCTGTCGATCCTGTTCGCGTGCATCGGCGTGATCGCATCCGGCTCGACCGGCTACTACACGTATCGCGCGAACCGCACGATGCTGGCGCAGGAAGCGCAGCACAGCCTGCTGATGTCGACGCACCTGCTCGCGCAGCGCTTCACGAGCGCGCTCGCGGACGTGGCCGCCGATGCGCTCGTGCTCGCGCAGTTGCCGTCGTCGGTCGGCATCGCGCGCGGCGAGGGGCGCGTCGCGGCGCCGCGCGCTCGGCTCGAGCAGGTGTACCGCAGCTTCATGGCGAATCATCCCGAGTATCTGCAGATTCGTCTGATCGAACGCGGGCATTTCGGGCTCGAGCGGATCCGCGTCGATCGCGATGCGAACGGCATCGTCGTGCTGCCGGAAAGCGCGTTTCAGGAGAAGGGGCAGTTTTCCTACGTGTTCGATACGCTCGCGACGGCGCCCGGGCATATTTACGTGTCGCCGATCGCGATCAATCACGAAACCGGCTCGCATGCGGCCGAAGGAATGCCGATCCTGCGCGTCGGCACGCCGGTCGTCGATGCGCGCGGGCAGACGGTCGGCGCGCTCGTCGTCGATATCGAACTGTCGCGCGTGTTCGAGCGTCTCGAACGCGATCTGCCCGAAGACTATGCGGTCTATCTCGCGAACGAGTGGGGCGACTTCCTCGTCCATCCCGACCCGTCGCAGACCTTCGGCTTCGACCGCGGCCGGCGCGTGCTGATGCAGGACAGCTTCCCGGCGACGCGCGCGCTGTTCGACGGTGCGCGCACCAACGTGTCGCTCAGCGATCTCGCGCAGCGCGACGCGTCGGCGGGCCGTATGCACGCGTTCGTGCGCACGCCGTTCGGCAGCGACGAAGGCAATCGCTTCGTGGTGCTCGGCCTCGCGCGGCCGCTGACCGACGTACTGACGCCGGCCAACCGGCTCGGCGATCGCATCGTGCGGATGGTGCTCGTCTCGAGCGTGTTCGCCGGCATCCTCGCGATCCTGTTCGCGCGCGCGATCACGCGGCCGCTGCAGGCGCTGGCGCGCGCGGCGACGCATGTATTCGACGAGCCGGCTGCCGAGCGGTTGCCGGTCGCGCGCACGGACGAAATCGGCGTGCTCGCGCGCTGCTTCGATGCGATGCGCGACGAGATCCGCACGCAGGTCGCGATGCTGCGCGCGAAGCAGCGGGAGCTCGCGCATCTGGCCGGTCACGATCCGCTGACCGGGCTGCCGAACCGCATGCTGTTCATGGAGCGCCTCGATGCGGCGATCCGCCATGCGGCCGCGGTCGATGCGGCGTTCGCGGTGATGTTCGTCGATCTGAACCGCTTCAAGCAGATCAACGATCAGCACGGGCACTCGGTCGGCGACCGGATGCTCGCGCTGGTCGCGAAGCGCTTGAGCCAGGTGCTGCGCAGCGGCGACATGGTCGCGCGGCTCGGCGGCGACGAATTCGTCGTGCTGATTTCGGACCTGCGCTCGCCCGCCGTGATCGCCGACGTCGCGTCGCGCATCCAGCGCGTGATGGCCGCCGAGCTCGAGCTCGGCGAGCGCCGCATGGCGGTGGGCGCGAGCATCGGCGTCAGCGAATACCCGGCGGACGGCGCCTCGGCCGAGGAACTGCTGATGAAGGCCGATGCGGCGATGTATGCGGCGAAGGCGAGCGGGCAGAGCGCATGCGTGCGCTATCGCGAACTGCTCGGTGCGATTCAGCCGGCCGAGGCGAGTGCAACGGCCGGCGCGAGCGCTCCGGCCGACGCGAGCGCAGCACACGATGCGAGTGCGGCAGACGACGCGATTGCACAGGACGACGGTGCGGCCGCCGGCGCACCGGACGTGCCGACGACGCGAGGCGGTGCGAGCGTCGCGCGGATCGGCGCGACGCTCACGCGCCTCGACGACGTGCGCAGTGCGCGGCGCGACGGAAACTGACGGGATGGCGCCGTAACGGCAACGGACGATGCGACGCTGGCCGGCGAGCGCTACGCTGACGGCGCTCGCTCCGCGCCGGTGCTGCGCGACCGTGCGCCGGACAAACGACGAGCCCGTCGCAGGGACGGGCTCGTTGCATCTGCGGCGCCGCGTGCGCGGCGCGCGAGGCGCGGCTTAGTGGCCGAAGTAGACCGAGTCGCGCGGGTTCTGCACCTTCGCGGCCGGCGCGCCGCCCTGGACGACCGGCGCCGGCTGGACGCCGTAGCCGCTGTTGTCGGCCTGGGCGTTCACGCGCGCTTGCGCGGCGAGGATGTCGGCCGGGTAGTGCGGGCTGGCCTGGCTCGGCTTGTAGCCGGCTTGTTCGAGCTGCACGAGTTCGTTGCGGACCTGCGCACGCGTCACGGTGCTTTGCGCGAAAGCGCCGAACGAAGCGGACAGGGCGGTGGCGGCAGCGACTGCATAAACGAGCGATTTCATGATGACCTCCGATGTTGTATTGGCTTTCCGCGTTCGACACCATGTCGTCAGCGGTTGATTACATCGTAGGCGTCGGGTGACTTAGGGTAAACGTGGATTTGGACGAAAGATCCTTGTCTGCAACGCAACAATTTCGGGATAAATGGGATCCGTCCCCATGACGTATTGCAGAGTGTGCAAGGGCGTGGCGCGCGGGCGGGCCCGCGGGTGAGACCTCGCGTGAGGTCGATGAACGGGTTGGGCCGCAGCCCGGATGAGGGCCAGCCGGCCGCAACGGGTCAGACGCTGTCCGCGTCGTCGATTTCCTTGCGCTCGCGGCGTTCTTCGTTGCCGCGCCGTGCGCGCAGGCGCTGGCGCGACAGCACGGCGATCACCTGCTGGGTCGGCGCGCCGGACGGAATTTCGTTGCGGATGCGATCGGGCACCATCGGCAGCCCTGCGCGCTGCCGGCGCAGCGCCTTCGCGATTGCACGCCGGCATTCGTCGCCGTGGCAATCCCATTCATCGCGGATTCGGTGGCAGTAGCGGCATTGTTCCATCGAGACAGTCTAACGCGTGTCGGCGCAACGCTGCCGACACCGCCGCGTGCCGCGCCGACTGGCCGGCCGCCGGCCGCGCGCGAGGCGCGGCAGGCGGCGCGGCGAGCGGGCGCGCGTCAGCGATCGCGCCGCTTCTTCGTCAGCTGGATCGTCTCGAACAGTTCGTATTGCGCGGTCGGGTGCTGATCGGCGCCGGGCGCGTGGTAGTAGCGCATCGTGATCGTCGTGTGTCCGCCCGGCTCGCCGGGATCGTGATCGAACACCGCGATGCCGTAGCCTGTGCCCGTGTCGCGCCGCGCGGACCAGATCGCGTCCTCGAGCGCATCGGCCGCCGCGCGCACGAACGTGTTCGGCGCCGTGCCCGGCACCGGTCGATTCGGCTTCGTGAAGACCTTCGCCTGCGCATAGCCGGTCGCCGGGTTTTCGCCGTACACGTCGAGCGGCGCGCTCGTGCCGCCGCCGCCGAGAATCAGGTGAATCGTCCCGTGGCTCGTGTCGAACTGGCTGCGATCCGGATCGGTCGGCCCGACCGGCCGCGGCTGCAGCGTGTCGACCACTTCGCCCGTCTTCGCATCGACGCCCGCGCGGTGATTGCAGCCGCGTACCGGGAAGCTGCGCTCGTAGTCGTGATCGTGACCGCACAGCACGAGATCGACGCCGTAGCGGTCGAACAGCGGCAGCCAGGCTTCGCGGATGCCCTTGTCCGACCCGTTGCCCGTCTTCGACGAACTCAGCGCGTCCTGGTGCATCTGCACGACGATCCAGTCGATCCCGTCGTCGTGCGACGCGTGACGCAGCGTGCGCTCGAGCCAGCGCGTCTGCTCGCCCTGGCTGTAGCCGCGCACGTAGAACGACGTGCCGGGCGCGATCGGCGGGCGGCCGGTGCTCGCGGCCGGCACGAGCGGATCCGGCCCGGCGACGAACGCGGCCGCGTCCTGATAGACGACGTCGTCCGCGTCGAGCGAGATGAACAGCACCGAGCTCACGCGGAAGCTGTACCAGCGCCCCGGAAAGCGCGTGCCGTTGTCGGGCAGCGTATAGCGCGCGAGATACGAGTCGAGCCCCTGCGGGCCGTTGTTGAACTCGATCTCGTGATTGCCGGGGCAGGGCATCCACGGACGATTCGCGGCCGACGTCTGGTTGTTGTTGCCGAAGTCGCGCCCTACGTCGGGCTGATGGGCCGGGTTCAGGTTCGCATAGCAAAGATCGCCGTTCAGCAGATGGAACAGCGGCTGGAACTGCTCGACCGCCTGCACCGCGAAGCGGCTCTGCGGCGACGACAGCACCCAGGCGCCGTTCGGCGTCGCGAGATCGCCGTAGCTCGTGAAGCGGAACGGCGCGCGTCCGCGCGGCGCGGTCGTAAACGCCGCGGCGAACGGCTGCGCGGCGTTGCTGTCGTTGTCGGCCGTGACTTCGTAGCGATAGCGCGTGTTCGGCTTCAGCCCGTGCACGCGTGCGTGGTACGTGAATACGGTGTCGCCGTTCAGCCCGTCCGTATACAGGCGCTGCACGCCGTGCACGGTGCGCGGCGGCTCGCCGTCGGCGACGATGCGTGCGCGCGGATTGACCGCCGGTGCGAGCGATGCCCACGAGATCACGACTTCCGACGTCGGGTCGCTGCCCCACGTCAGGTGGATCTGTTCGGGCGTGCCGTCCGGATTCGCGGCGGCGGCCTTGCCGGCGGCCGCGAGTCCGCCTGCGGCGGTCGCGAAGCCGGACACGCCGGCGAGTTTCAGAAAGCCGCGGCGCGACACGGAGGCGGCCGGCTCGTTCGGCGGAAGCGAGGAAGGGTCGTGGTTCGACATGATCGTTCTGGGTTGGGCACGAGGATGCGCAAGCACGCGGCCGCGCAAGCGTGCGCGCGGCCGGAGCACGAGCCGGAAACGAGCGGGATCCCGGTGACGCGCATTGTCGGCGCACAGTTTTGCCGCGATGTGACAGCCTCGCGGCACGCGCCGTCTACCAGTCGATGCGGTGCTTTTCCTCGGTTTCGCGATGTCGCCAGTCGTCGTCCGCGTGCAGGTATTGGCTCGTCGTCGTCAGCGACACGTGGCCGAGGTTGTCGCGCACGAGCCGCAGGTCGACGCGTCCGTCCGCCATGTGCGAGCCGGCGCTGTGACGCAGCCAGTGAGCCGACGCCTGTTCGAGCACGCGCGCTTGTTCGGCGCCGGCGTCGCCTTGCGTGCGCAGGCGGTCGGCCGCGTGGCGGAACCCCTGCTTGACGATCCGGTGCAGCGCCGCGCGCGTGAGCGGCCGGCGCGCCTGGCCGAACGGCAGTACGAGCGGCGTGTCTTCGTCGGCGACGGGCAGCGGTGCGAGACCGTGCGCGCGCCGGTAGCGCGCGAGCTCCGTCATCAGTTCGTCGGTCGCCGGCACGAGCCGGCGGCGGCCGCCTTTGCCCGTCACGTCGAGCCACCAGCGATCGCGTCCGCTCGCATCGCGCCGGCAGAAGAACCGGCCCATCGTCGTCTCGGCGGCTTCGGTGATGCGCAGCCCGCCGAGATACAGCAGCGTGAAGACCCAGCGCGCGCGATCCGCATGGAACGACGCGCGCGCATCGTCGCGCGGCAGCGCGGCGATCGCGTCCTTCACCGCCTGCCAGAGCGGCGGCCCGAGATGGCGTGTGATGCGAGGCGCGGGGCGCCGCTGTCGTTGTCGCGACAGCGCGAGCGGATTGCCGGCCAAATAGCCGGCCTGCACGAGCCACGAGAACATCGCGTTCAGGATCACCATCGCCTGACGCTGGCTCGCCGGCGACAGCGGTCCATAGAACGGGCGCCAGCGCGGGTCGCCGCGCGGATGCTTGCGGCCGCCGTTCGCGCACCAGACGTCGGCGGGCGCGGGCGCGAGCAGAAACTGCCGATACGCGACGAGATCCTCGTGCGTCAGCGACGACAGCGGCTTGCCGCATGCGATCACGGCCCACAGCAGCAGGCGTTCGGCTTCCTTGCGATAGTTCTGGAAGGTCGTCGGCGTATCGACGAAACGCGCGAGCCACGCGCGCACCGCGTCGAGATCGTTCGTCGCCGCGATCTGCGCACGCGCGCCGGTCGCGCGGTTCGCGCCCGTGCGCCCGTCGAGCGCGGCCGGCACGGTCAGCGTGTCGATCGGCAGCGGGCGCAGCGCACGGTCGGGCGGGACGGGTGAAGTCATATGAAGCGATGAGGGCGCGGCGGATGAACCGGCGAACGTCGCGATCGCGATCGCCATCGTCGTCGGATGCACGCGCGGCCGCGTCGATCGGAAAGCGCCGATGGTACACGATGCATGCGCGGCCGGCGATCCGCGATGACGGCTGCGGCGCGTCGTATGGCATCGATGGCGCAGCGAGCGGACCGACGCATGCGCATCGCGTGTCGACGTTGCGCGAAGGACCGCGATGCGGCACGTTCGACGTCGATCGATGAACGATCGGGCGCGGCACTCGTCTAACTGCGCCTTTTGCTTTTGGAGGAACACCCGATGATTCGACACTCCCGCCTGCTGTTCGGCGCGCTCGCGCTTGCCGCCGGCGCGCTGCTGACCGGCTGCCAGACCGGCGCGGCGACGACTGCCGCGGCCGCGCGTGCCGATGAGGACCGACCCGTCACGAAAACCGTCTACGTCGCGCCGCAGACCGTGCGCTGCACCGGCGTCGCGCCGATGGACTGCCTGCAGGTGCGCAGCGACCCGAACGCGCCGTGGACGTTGTGGTATGCCGGTATCGAAGGCTTCGCGTATCAGCCCGGATACACGTACACGCTGCAGATCGACGAATATCGCGTCGCGCAGCCGCCGGCGGACCGCTCGTCGATCCGCTGGGTGCTCAAGCGCGTCATCGAGCGACGGCCCGCGAACTGAACGCGGCCGGGGCGTGCCGCGCGCGTCACGCGGCGGGCCGCGACGTCGCGGGACGCGGCACGGCCGGCGTATCGATGCGCCGAAACACGAGCGACGACAGCAGCGTGACCGCGCCCATGCAGACGAACGCGAGCATGAAGCCGCTCGCGGTCGAGCCGAGGCGCGCGGCGAACAGGTTGATCAGTCCGCCGCCGATCGATACGCCGAGACCCATCGCGAGCATCTGCATCATCGTGAAGAGGCTGTTGCCGCTCGCCGCATCGGCGTGCGACAGCCCCTTGAGCGTCACGCTGTTCATCGCCGCGAACTGCATCGAGTTCGCCGCGCCGAACACGACGAGCAGCGCGATCTCGAGCACGGGCGCCGGCCGCGCGGACACCAGCGCAAAGCCGGCGATCGCGCTGCCGACGATGCCCGTATTCACGACGAGAAACGCCGCGTAGCCGAAACGCCGGACGAGCGGTGCGATCCAGCGCTTCGCGACGACGCCCGCGATCGCGGCAGGCAGCATCATCATCCCCGATTGCAACGGCGTGTAGCCGAGCTGCACCTGCATCAGCAGCGGCAGCATGAACGGCAGCGCGCTCGTGCCGATCCGGCACAGCAGATTGCCGAGCAGCCCCGCACCGAAATTGGGCTCGCGAAACAGCCCGAGGCGGAACAGCGGCTGCGCGCGCCGGCGCGCATGCGGCAGATAGGCGAGCGCGCTGGCAAGCCCGACTACGGCGAGCGCAGCCGCCCACGCACCGCGCTGCGAGGCCATCGGCGGGTCGATCGCGAGCGACAGCGCTACCATCGCGACGGACAGCAGCGCACAGCCGATGAAGTCGAACGGCGGCGGCTGCGTCGCCTGGTCGTGCGGCAGAAAGCGCTGCACGGCGACGAGGCCGATCGCGCCGACCGGCACGTTGACGATGAATACCCAGTGCCACGAGATCGCCTGCGTGAGCCAGCCGCCGAGCGTCGGTCCGACGATCGGCCCGAGCTGCGCCGCGATCGAGACGAACGCGAGCGCCGATACGTATTGTTCGCCCGGCACGCGGCGCAGCACCGCGAGCCGGCCGATCGGCAGCAGCATCGAGCCGCCGACCCCCTGCAACGCGCGCGCCGCGACGAGCTGACCGAGCGTATGCGATGCCGCGCATCCGATCGACGCAAGCACGAACACGAAGATCGCGAGCGAAAACACGCGGCGCGTGCCGAAGCGGTCCGCGAGCCAGCCGGACGCCGGCGTCAGCATCGCCATCGTCAGCGTATAGACGACCACGACCGGCTGCATCGCGAGCGGCGAGGCATGCAGGCCCTGTGCAATCGAGGGCAAGGCGGTATTGACGATCGTCGTATCCAGCGACTGCATGAAGAAGGCAGCAGCGACGATCCAGAGCAGCGCGGTGTGAGAAGCGTCCCGGGACATGGCGAAATTCGGCGTGCGGCGTTCGGCGCAACGCCAGTGCGGCGTGCGACCGGTTTTTCAAGCAGTCGATGGTACCGATTCCGGTGGCGCTCGGGAAGGTGCCGAGCGCAATACGCTCGAGCCGGCGCGGCCGTCATGCGTCGGCGTGCGGCATCGCGCCGCCCGCCACGCCGCGCGCTGTTCATCGGGCAACCGCGCCGCCTATAATCGCGCGGACAATGACAATCATCGGGGGATGCGATGCCACTGTACGCGCAACAACGATGCCGCTACGGCACGATGCTGTTCAACACCAACGACGAATTCGTCGGCCGAAGTCTCGCGTTGTACGGCGAATGGTCGGAGCCCGAGCCGTTTCTGTTCGCACAGATGATCGGCGAAGGCGATACGGTCGTCGAAGCCGGCGCGAACCTCGGCTCGCATACGGTGATGTTGTCGCGTGCGGTGGGCGATAGCGGCACGGTGTTCGCGTTCGAACCGCAACGCCACACGTTCCAGTTGCTGTGCGCGAACCTCGCGCTGAACGAGCGCCTCAACGTGCAGGCGTATCAGTACGCGATCGGCGATGCGGACGGCGTCGTCGAATTTCCGCTCGTCGATCCGCGTGCGCCGAACAACTTCGGTGCGTCGTCGCTGCTTCATCCGGCGCCGCGCGCCGAATCCGTGCCGCTGCGCACGATCGATTCGCTGCGATTGACGCGGCTCGATTTCCTGAAGGCCGACGTCGAGGGCTTCGAGATGAACGTCATCCGCGGTGCGCGCGAGACGCTGCGCGCATTGCGTCCGATCGTCTACGTCGAGTATCTGAGCCATTACGCCGGCGACATGTCGAAGGCGATGCTCGACGTGTTCGCCGCGCTCGATTATCGCGTGTGGTACTTCATCACGCCGCTGTTCAACCGGCTGAATTTCGCCGGCAATCCGGAGAACGTGTTCGACGGCGTATGGTCGTTCGATCTCGTCTGCATTCCGCGCGAACGCGGCGAGATGCACGGGCTCGTCGAGGTGACGCGCGACAGCGAAGGCGTCTGCCGCGATCCCGATGCGTGGCGGCGCGTGCGGTTCGCGCCTGCGTAACATGCTGGCGGCGGCGGCGGCGATCGAAGCGAAGCGATGCGGGCGGGCATCGTCGGTTCCGCCGCCGCGTTTCCGTGCGGCAGGGCGAGGACCGCACCGCGCGCGAGAACCGGCTGCGCGCCAACGCCGCACCCGCAATCCTTGACGCGGCACGCAATACCGGGTAGTGTCCGACATCGAAGTCGTCAAGAAGCTCGATTGCTCATCTTTCTCCGCGTCGCACGCGGCAGTCGTTGGTCTCTCCCTCTTTGATTCTCTTTCGCGCCCGTCGCGGGCGTGCGTTCACTCATTCGCATCAAGGAAGCATGCATGGATACCGGTACGGTCAAGTGGTTCAACGAAACGAAGGGTTTCGGTTTCATCAGTCCCGATAACGGCGGCGACGATCTGTTCGCGCACTTTTCGGAAATTCGCGGTACGGGCTTCAAGACGCTCACCGACAACCAGAAGGTCAGCTACGAAGTGAAGCGCGGCCCGAAAGGTCTGCAGGCGTCGAACATCACGCCGCTGTAAGACCGCGCGCGGGTGTGGCCATGCGGCCCGCCCGCATTGCATGCCGGCGTCGCGCAGGCCGCGTTGCAGCTTGCGATCATTCACGTTGTCTGGAGGAATCGGCTTGGCCAAAGAAGAACTGCTGGAACTGGACGGAATCGTCGACGAAGTGCTGCCCGACAGCAAATACCGCGTGACGCTGGAAAACGGCGCTGTGGTCGGCGCATACGCATCGGGCCGCATGCGCAAGAACCATATTCGCATTCTCGCGGGCGACCGCGTGACGCTGGAACTGTCGGTGTACGACCTGACGAAGGGCCGCATCAACTTCCGCCACAAGGACGATCGCGCGCCTGCGCGCCCGCCGCGCAGCGGGCAGCCGCGCCGCTGAGCGTCCTGTCGCTCGACCGTCGTCCCCGACCTTCGGTCGGCCGCGTCGGTCTGCGCGCACCGTGACCGCAAAGGGACGGGAGCGCGCCGTTTTTTCCCCGTTTCGATCGCGATTCCGCGCGACCCGCATCACGCGAGCTTGCGCTCGCGCCGCACGCCGACGGCCGCTGCCGCTGCGCCGGCGAGCTGAATCGCCGCGCCCGCGAACATCGCGATGCGCAACCCGGCCGGACCGCCGTGCAGCACCGCGAACAGCGTGCCGAGCACCGCGATGCCGAGCGTTGCGCCCGCCATACGCGCGACATTGACGAGCGCGCTGGCCGTGCCCGAGCGCGCGGCATCGACCGCGCCGACCGCGACCGTCATCAACGGCCCGGTCGCAATCCCCATCCCGAGTCCTGTCAGGCCCAGGCCGATCTCGGTGCCGATCAATGCCGGCGACGCCGCCGATGCGCCGATCACGCCGAGCCCCGCTGCAATCACCGCTACGCCGCCGGCCGTCGTCGCGCGCTGTCCGAGCTGCTCGGACAGCCGGCCCGAGCACGGCGATACCGCGACGAACACGAGCGCCATCGGCAGCAGCGCGAGGCCCGCGCCCGTCGCGTCGAGTCGCCCGACGCTCTGCCAGGTGAGCGGCAGCAGAAACAGCACGCCGTACATGCCGAACGTCATGCCGGTCGTCGCCGCGATTGCGCCGCGAAACGCGCGCAGCCGGAACAGATCGAGCGGCACGAGCGCGGCCGCGCCGTGCCGGCGCTCGATCGCGACGAAGACGCGAAACGCGACGAGCGCGACGGCGAAGCCGATCGCGGCGATGGCCGGCGTATCGCGAAGCACGATGGCCGCATAGGCGAGCCCGCCGAGCGCGAGCGCACCGGCGGCCTGCGCGCCTGCGTCGACGTGCCGGCCGCGCCGGTCCGACGATTCGGGCACGGCAGGTATCGCGAACAGCATCGCGGCGACACTGAGCGGCACGACGACGAAGAAGATGCTGCGCCAGCCGAAGTGCCGGATCAGGACGCCGCCGACGGTCGGACCGATCGCCATCGCGATGCCGTTGCACGCGGCCCATATGCCAAGCGCGCGGCCGCGTTCGACCGGATCGCGCCATACCACGCGTACGATCGCGAGCGAGGCCGGCAGCAGCAGCGCCGCGCCGACGCCGGCGAGCGCCCGCGCGCCGATCAGCACGCCGACCGTCGGCGCGAATGCGCAGAGCAGCGACGCGACCGTGAACAGCGCGGTGCCCGCGATGAAGATCCGGCGGCGCCCGTAGAGATCGGCGAGCAATCCGCCGGTCAGCAGCAGCACCGCGTACGTGAGGTTGTAGCTGTCGACGACCCATTGCAGCGCGCCGACACCTGCGTGGAAATAGTCGGCGATCGCGCGCGTCGCGAGATTCACGACGGCGGTGTCGATCTGTGCGACGAGCACCGCGATACAGAGGGTCAGTAGCGTGAAGCCGGGATGCGTGGCGCGCGTCGGCGCGGGCGAAGAAGGATGTCCGTCGTTCGGCACGATGAAGCGCTCCGCGAACTGGAATGGATTCAGCATAGCGCGGTGCTCCTGACACCGTCGTGTCAGGAGCAGGGCACGGACGCGGCGCATCGCGCGCGCTGCGCAAGGTCGCACGCGACGCGTGTCGCGCTCGCGTACCGGCAACAGGATTTCGTCGGACAGACGCGGCATGCGAGCGCGGCCGATGCGCCCTTGCTTTCCCGGTGCCGTGCACTAGATTTCGAAGCGTGACACGTGTCACCGCGCGCGCGAGGTGGAGCCATGACGCCTTGGGAAATTCAGGGAACCGAATTGATCAACTGCAATTGCTCATACGGTTGCCCTTGTCAGTTCAACGCACCGCCGACGCACGGCGGCTGCGAAGCGATGGGTGCGATTTCGATCGACAGCGGCCACTACGGCGACGTGGTGCTCGACGGCGTGAAGATCGCGGTCGTGTTTCAGTGGCCGGGGCCGATTCACGAAGGCCACGGGCGCTGCCAGCCGATCGTCGATGCGCGCGCCGATCCCGCGCAGCGCGACGCGGTGCTGAAAATCATGACCGGTCAGGACACCGATCCCTTTGCGACGATGTTCGCGGTGTTCGCCTCGACGCTCGAGCATGCGTACGATCCGATCTTCACGACGATCGACTTCGACGTGGACGTCGACGAACGGCGCGGCCGCGTTCATGTCGAGGGCGTGTTCGACCTGACGGGCGAACCGATCCGCAACCCGGTCACCGGCGCCGCGCACCGCGTGCGGATCGATCTGCCGCACGGCTTCGAATACGAGCTGGCGGAAGTCGGCTCGGGCACCGGTCGCTCGCAAGGCAACATCGCGCTGACCCTCGACGGAACCTATGCGCAGTTCGCGCGACTGCACCTGAACAACCACGGATTGATCCGGCATCGCGTCGCGGCATGATCCCGGCAGACCCGCTGCTCGGACGCGAGCGCGCCGTCACGCTGCTTGCGATGGCGGCGGTGGCCGCGCTGTGCTGGTTTTACGTGTGGACGGGCGCGGGCACCGGCATGTCCGCGCTCGAAATGACGACGGTCGCGCTCTTTCCGCATCGGCTGCCGGACGATCCGGGCAGCATGGCGCCGTCGCTGCCGACCGTGATCCTGATGTGGTGGACGATGATGATCGCGATGATGACGCCCGGTGCGGCGCCGCTCGTGCTGCTGTACCGGCGCGTGCTGCGGCATCGCGGCGCGGATGCGCGGACATCGGCGCGCTTGTCCGCGTGTCTGCTGGCCGGCTATCTGGTTGCGTGGCTCGCGTTCTCCGTATTGGCCGCATGGCTTCAGCAGGGACTGCAGCCGGCCGGCCTCATCTCCGGCATGATGCTGTGGTCGAAAAGCGCCGTGCTCTCGGCGCTCGTGCTCGCACTCGCCGGCCTCTATCAGTTCTCGCCGCTCAAGCGCGCGTGTCTGCGCCAGTGCCGCTCCCCGGTCGGCTTTCTGACCGCGCACTGGCGGCCGGGGCTCGCCGGCAGCTTCGTGCTCGGCGTGCGGCACGGGCTCTATTGCGTCGGCTGCTGCTGGCTGCTGATGGCGCTGCTCTTCGTCGGCGGCGTGATGAACGTCGTCTGGATTGCCGCGCTGTCGCTGATCGTCGTCGTCGAGAAGGTCGCGCCGCGCGGCGAACGGTTCGGTCGTGCGCTCGGGATCGTGCTGATCGGATGGGCGATCGCGACGTTGCTGGTTTGAGCGCATCGTGCGGATGCGCGGGGAGACAGTCGATGAAGAGCGGATGCGTTGCGGCGGTCTCGATCGCGATCAGCGCCGCGGTGCCGGTGCCGGCCGCGGCCGACGACATGGCCGATATGAAGGGCGGCCAGCCGACGATGTCGGCGCAGGACGCCGCGCTGACGGATGCCGAAGTCACGCGGATCGATGCCGGCAGCGGGATGGTCACGTTGAAGCACGACGCGTTGCGCAACGTCGGAATGCCGCCGATGACGATGGCGTTCAAGGCCGCCGATCCCGCGATGCTCGGCGGCGTTCATGTCGGCGACCATGTGAAGGTGCGCGTGGAACGCGTGAACGGCACGCTGACGCTCGTGAAGCTCGTGAATGTGCGTTGAGGCGATGGCCTGATCGCCGTCGGCGCGATGCGGGGCCGCGCGCGCGCCACGACGCTACGTAACACCGTCAGCGTGTAGTCGTGAAACTGAAATTGCAGAGACTGTCGGTCACGCGCGAGCGCGTAGACGCATTCGCATACGTGACCGAGGTCGCGGCGATCGCCTGCGAGCCGCACATCGATGCATGCAGCAAATCAAAATCGACGAGATGACCGACTCGAGCCACGCCGCGCAGCGAAGCGTCCCTAAGCGCGCCCGGTCCGATCAGAACGTATAGGCAATCTTGCCGAACGCGGTGCGGCCGACCGTGTTGTAACCGTAGGCCGTCATGTACTGCCGGTCGAACAGGTTCGACAGCAGCGCCGACACCGTCAGATGCGAATTGATCCGGTACGACGCACGCAGGCTTACGCTCAGATACGACGGCAGATACGTCGCGTTGGCCGGATCGTCGAACGTCGTGCCGCCGTACAGCAGCGATGCGCCGGTGCTCAGCGCATGCAGATGCAGTTCGTCCCACGAGTGATCGATGCTGACGCTCACAGTCTGACGCGGCCGGCGGTTCAGCCATGTCCGATTCGTCACGTCCTGCGGATTCAGGAAGCCGACCGCGACGCTGACGGGCGTCGAGCGGCCGAGCGTGCCCTTGTACGACAGATCGATGCCGCGAATATGCGCGCGGCCGATATTGATCGGCCCGAACGTGACGGGATCGTATGCGATCAGGTTGTGAACGCGCGTGTCGTAGAGCGCGGCCGTGAACGTACCGATTGCCGTGCTTGCGTCGACTGCCGCCTCGACCGAATTGCTGCGTTCCGGACTGAGCCGCGGATTGCCGTAGCCGGGGTAGTATAGATCGTTGAAGGTCGGCAGCCGGAACGCGTTGCCGTACGACACGCGCGCGGTGTAGACGGGCGTGATCGCCCATGCGAGCGCCGCGTTGCCGGTGTTGACCGCGCGGCCGGCGATGATCTCGTGACGGCCCGCCATGAACATCGTGACCTTGCCGAGCGTGATCGACTGATGCAGCGAGAACGCGGAGTCGTTGCGCGTCGGCACGCCGCCCGCCACGTCATTCGGCAGGAACGCCTGCTCGCGCGTGAAGTCGTACGCGAGCTTCGTCTCGCCGGACAGCGGCTGCCCGAGCAGCGTGAGCCCGCGCGTCTGATGCGTCAGCGACGTCGACGTGCTGATTCGCTGCGAATCGATCCGGTCGGTCGCGATGGTCCGATCGCCCGAATAGAAGAACTGCCGATCGTTCGCATAACCGAAGGACTGATCGAACTGCGTGTCGGGTGTGATGTCGACGTGGAGCGATACGCCGGTCGTCAGCTGATGATCGAGCTCGCGGTTCGCACCGCCGGCATTGTCGTACGACAGATCGGAGCGGTGATAGAGCGCGAACGTCGAGACCGACCAGTTGTCGCGCGCGTAGCCGAGCCGCGCGTCGACGTCCTGCGCATGGTACGGATTGCGGCCGTCCTCGTGACCGTATGCGAACGGCCGCGTCGCGTCGATGCCGGCCGTCGCGTAATCGTGCAGGCCGAGCGAGTAGGTGAGGCCGCCGAGCGCGGCCAGCGGTCCGGTCGACGGCACCGTGCCCGACGTACGCAGCTGCGTGTCGAACGTCTTGTTCGAGCCGCCGCCGAACGACACCGTCGTGCGGTTCGGCTGGTTCGACGCTCGGCGCGTGAACAACTGCACGACGCCGCCCATCGCGTTCGCGCCGAACGATGCGGCGGCCGGCCCGGAAATCACCTCGACGCGTTCGAATGCCTCGGTCGGCAGGTCGGACCACGGCGCGATGCCGGTGGTCGGCGAGCCGATCCGGATGCCGTCGACGAACACCGCGACCTGGTTCGCCGACGAGCCGCGGATGCTGACCGACGCGGTGGAGCCCGGCCCGCCGTTGTGCGAGACCGTGATGCCCGGCAGCGTCGCGAGCGCCTGCGTGATGCTCGGATCGCTCGGCGACAGGCGGTCGAGATCGTCGCGCGTGAGCACCTGCGTGCTCGCATAGCGGCGATCGAACGATTCGGGCAGATGGCGCGTGTCGGTAACGGTGATGGCCGGCAGCGCGCCGTCGTTCGACGGCTGCGCCGGCTGCTGCGCCGCGCCGTCGCCGGCGGCGTGCGCGAGCGGCGACAGGAACGCGGTGGCGGTGGTCGTGGCAAGAAGATGTCGGAGATTCATGAAGCGTGAGTCGTTATCGTGATGCGGGCGTGGCGGCGACGTGGGCGCAGGGCGCGCCGCCGTCGCGCGGCGGTGGCGTGGCCCGGCGAGGCCGGCTCGTGTCGCCGAACCGGCTGCACGCGGGCGCGCGAACGCGCGCGCACGGCAGCGTGCGTGCCGTGCGCGGGCAAACGGATGCGGAAGCGGTGGACATCTGACGGATCCTGAGGTCGGGCCGTCCTTGCAACGGGCGACCGCCGGCGGCGGCGCTTGCGCATCGGGACACCCCGCCCGCTGCGGCTGCTTGGACCTCGGTCGATGGCTGGTCTCCTGGCTCGCGGGTCGCCGCCCGGTGCCCGCCTTCCCGGTTTCCCAGTGGCGCGAAGGGCACGGACTCGCCGCTTACAGTTGCGGGGGCAGCCGCAGATTCCGGCGTGCGCCGTCACTGCGTTCCCATTTGATCCCGTCTCGCGGGAACCATCAGCGCGCAAGGGTAAGGGGCATGGCTTTCGCGCGTCAATCTTTCATGCACGCACCGGCGCGAAAAAACCACGCGCCGCGGCTGGCATCGGGTCCGCATTTGCGACGCGCCGTGCCACCCGTTTGGTATGACGAATCGTCGCGGAACGCACTCGACGACAGGCGCAGCGCCGTTGCGCTGCCCTGCTGCGCGCCCGGATAATGACGCGGCGCGCGCGATGCGCGCAGGAGGATGCCCATGCAATTTCCGACAGGATCCGTGACCGCGCTCAGTTCGGCCGCGGCGACGATGTTTTCGATGGGCATGCTGTTCCTCGGCTACTGGGGGCTGCACGAGCAAACGCCGTGGCAGTTCGGCGACTATGTCGTGATCGCGCTTGCGCTGTCCGGCTTCGCCTGCCTCGGGAGCGTGCCGTTTTTCGCGACGTCGCCGATGAAGCGCGCGGACGACGAAACGCAGATCGCCGTCGCGCGGCGCGTGTTTCTCGGCGGCGCGATCGCGGTGTGGTGCAGCATCCTTGCGTCGTTGATCCTGTAGTGCGCGCCGGCTGCGCCGGCCGTCAGCGGCTCGCGCCGAACACGTGCGCCTGGGTCTTGCCGTCCACCGGCCCCGCACCGAACCGCTCGGCAATCGTCTCCGTGCATGCGGTGGTCGCGTCTGCCAGCGTGTCGGGACCGATCGCCTCGAGTTCGTTGCGCAGCGGCGTGCCGTGGCAGTACGCGATCGCCGGCACGCCGGGCGTCGCCGCGCGGCTGTGCGCCGGCACCGTGTCGCAATAGAGCAGCGACGAGAAGCCGCCCGCGCGCACGTCGGCTTCGACCGTCGCGCGATCGTGGTAGCCGTGTGGCGTGCGCGCGAGAAACGTGGGCGGACGATCGGGGTAGCGCCGCGCGAGCGTCTGCGTGACGGTGTCGGCAAATTCGTTTTCGGCGATCCGGTCCCACACGTTGAACAGCAGCGTGCCGCCCGGTTTCAATACGCGATGCGCTTCCGCGAACGCGCGCGGCTTGTCCGGGAAAAACATCGCACCGAACTGGCAGATCACGAGATCGAAGCTCGCGTCGCCGTACGGCAGCCGCTGCGCGTCGGCCTGTTGCCAGACGACCGGCCGGCACGTGCCGACTTCCGCCGCGCGATCGAGCATCGGCCGGTTCAGGTCGGTTGCGACGAGCGTCGTGCCGTCCGGCAGCGCGCGGGACAGCGCCCGCGTCAGCGCACCGGTTCCGGCCGCGAGCTCGAGCACGCGCGTCGGCGCAATGATCGCGGCGCGCCTCGCGAGATCGATCGCGTACGGCTCGAACAGCAGCGGCACGAGGAGCGTGTCGTAGAGCGCCGGGATCGAGCCGGCGAACAGCGTGTCCGCATCATGGGGTTGCATCGGTGCCGCCTTTGCGCGACATGCGCGCCGTTGGACGAGCCGGTTCTCTCAGCGTAGATCGCACGGTGGCGTGCGGCCACGCTCGTTTTCCTGCATGGTCGTGCTGCGCGCGTCGGTACGCGGGCGTATGCACGCGCAACGCGCGACGCGGGTCGGGCACGCATGATGCAGGTTCGCTTGCCGCAGGCTGCATCGCTTCTCGAACAGGGCGGGCGAACGGCCGATACTCGCGTTCGCCGTCTGTGCCATTACAGATGCGCCGCGCCGTGCGAGCGGCCGGACGGATCGCCGCCGCGATCGGGCGGCGTATTGTTCTGATCGATCTTCGCCAGGACGAAGCGCGGCGCGGGCAACGCGCGCGACGTGCAGGGCGCGGCGGCGCACGGTGCGGCGAGCGGTGCACCGGACGGCACGGCGGCCGGTTGAGCGAACGCCGACAGGGAAGCGGCCGCCAATGCGGCGGCGACGATCGCATGCGTGTTCATGGCAACTCCTTCACGACGGACTGCGGGGATCACCTCGTCAGTCTAGGTCGCGAAACTTAACGCGACGTGAAGGGTGCGTTGCCGCTTCGCTCAGTCTTGCGGCCGGCTGGCGAGCAATGCGCTGAACGCGTCGAGATCGACGTTGCCGCCGCTGATCACGATGCCGACGCGCTTGCCCTTCAGCTCGTCCTTCATGCGTCGCGCGCCTGCGAACGACAGACAACCGGTCGGCTCGACGACAATCTTCATACGCGACGCGAACAGGCGCATGCATTCGACGAGCTCCTCGTCGGTCGCGGTGAGGATGTCGTCGACGTCGCGGCGGATGATCGGAAACGTGATGTTGCCGAGATGCTGCGTCTGCGCGCCGTCGGCGATCGTGCGCGGCGTGTCGATGTGGACGATCGCGCCCGAGCGGAACGATTGCTGACCGTCGTTGCCGGCTTCGGGTTCGACGCCGTACAGCCGCGCGTTAGGCGACAGCGCGCGCGTGGCGAGCGCGGTGCCCGACAGCAGACCGCCGCCGCCGAGCGGCGTGAATACCGCGTCGAGCAGGCCGACTTCGTCGAACAGCTCCATGGCCGCGGTGCCCTGACCGGCGATCACGTCGGGATGATCGTACGGCGGAATCAGCGTGAGCCCGTCGCGTTCCGCGAGTTCACGGCCGATCTGCTCGCGATCCTCGGTGTAGCGGTCGTACGTGACGACGGTGGCGCCGTAGCCGCGCGTCGCGGCGATCTTCGCGGCCGGCGCATCCTGCGGCATCACGATCGTCGCGGGAATCCCGAGCATGCGCGCGGACAGCGCGATCGCCTGCGCATGATTGCCCGACGAAAACGCAACGACGCCGCGACGGCGCTGCTCCGCATCGAAGCGCGACAGCGCGTTGAATGCGCCGCGGAACTTGAACGCACCCATGCGCTGCAGGTTCTCGCACTTGAAGAACACCTGCGCGCCGAGCGCGTCGTCGACCGTGCGCGACGTCATCACGGGTGTGCGGTGCGCGTGGCCGGCGATTCTCGCCGCCGCGGCGGCAACGTCGTCGAAGCTGGGGAGGGGCAATTTGTTCATGAGTCGCTCGAGTGAAAGAGTCCGTCAACAGCCGGGCACGGCGGCATGCCGCGCCCGTGCATCATTTCGCATCGTTGTACACCGTCGCGCGCGACACGCCGAGATGCTGCGACACGATCTCCATCGCGCGCCGGATCTCGAGCAAACCGTCCGCCTTCAACGTCTGCATCAGTTCGCGGCGCTGCTCCGTCTTCAGCTCGCGTGGCGTGGCGGCAAGCCGCGTCGCGAACGCGTCGATCCGCTGACGGATCGCATCGGCGCCCGCCGGGTCGAGCGTGTCGGCCACCGCGTCGCCGTCGGTGCTGCAGAATTGCGCGAGCATGTGCTGAAAGCCGCGGAACAGCGTGACGTCCGCATTCAGGCACAGTGCGGCGACGTAGCGCCCGCTCGAGTCCTTGATGCCGATCGAGGTGCTCTTCGCCGTGCGGCCGTCCGGGAAGCGGTTCGGGTAGTTTGCGAGCACCGGCGGGAAATCGTCGTCCGCGATGCGCGCGAGCCCGAGTTCGGTAGCCGGCTCGCCGACCGCGCGGCCCGACAGATTGTTGTGAATCGCGAGGATCGCCTGCTTCGGCGTGCGCAGATCATGCACGACGACTTCGGTGAACGGCGCGAACATCTGGCCGAGCCCTTCGGCGATGCGCTGCACCTGTTCGATCAGCGAGGCCTGCTCCGATTTCAACGACATCGCCGATGCGGCGGGCCGGCGGCTCGTGCGCTTCGCTTGCGCAACGGCGGACGTTCGCGCTTTCGGCTTCATCGACGCACTCCGCATGCGTGCGGCGAGATTGCGATGCGCGCGCCGGCATGAAAACGGATGCCGTTTCGGTTCGGCAGGCTACACAGAGAGTGCAAAGCAGGGCGATCGTGCATGTCGGTCCGGCAGCGTGAAACGGGAGTCGCAACGCGCGGCCACAGGCGACCGATACGCGCGATTTTCCCTGTTTGACAGTTCGTCCAAGTATAGACGTTTTGTCACGACATGCAAAATATCGCGCGGTGTGCAGCGATTCGTCCCGTCGATGTCGCTCGAAGTCGACGGCTACGCGCGGGCAACGCGATGACGCGGTCGAAGAGATGCGTGTTACTCCCGATTGTCTGTCGCGCCGCTTTGATCGGGTACGCGCGAGAGAGATGTTTGTGTACGCAACCTAATTCAGGGTTTGCCTGAGTAGCGAAAACACGGACACGCGCCACCCGTCGATGTCGCGCACGCGTCGCTGCGCGACAGGCCGAAATTGCCGCGTCCGCGAAACCCTTGTGCGGCGGACGTTCCGGCCGTTTCGTCCGACGTGCGGTGCGCAGCGAAGCAGTAAAAACGACCGGTACGCAACGCGCGTGCCGACGGTTCGTCAGATTTGTTTCTTGTTGCAACGCAACGCGCGGGCCAAATCGGCGATGGTATGCTGGCCGTCATGGAGTTGTTCGGCAGGTTGCATGCATGGCGAAACTCGCGTTCGCACCCTCTCAAGAGACTTCACTTTCTCTCGCACGCCTCGCGGCATCGACACGCGCTGAATCGGCGCGCTCCGACCTGCGCGTCGCCGCATCCTGCCCTCCGCACGCATTCCGCATCTCGCGGGCCTCGCCCGCATCCCCGATCCCCGCCCAATAAATCTGGAGACGTCATCATGTCGCACAACAATCTGGCCGAAGCGACACACGGCCCGCTGATCGCTCCCCCCGCTTTCGTCAAACACCGCAAACTGATCGACTGGGTTGCGCGCATCGCCGAGCTGACGGAGCCCGAACGCGTCGTCTGGTGCGACGGCTCGCAGGCCGAATACGACGCGCTGTGTCAGGCGATGGTCGATCAGGGCACGCTCAAGCGCCTGAATCCGGCGAAGCGCCCGAACTCGTATCTCGCGCAGTCCGATCCGTCGGACGTCGCGCGCGTCGAAGACCGCACGTTCATCTGCGCCGCGTCGCGCGACGACGTCGGCCCGACCAACAACTGGATCGCGCCCGACGAAATGCGCGAAACGCTCGACGGGCTGTTCCGCGGCTCGATGCGCGGTCGCACACTGTATGTCGTGCCGTTCTCGATGGGCCCGCTCGGCTCGCCGATCGCGCATATCGGCGTCGAGCTGTCCGACAGTCCGTACGTCGCGGTGAACATGCGGATCATGACGCGCATGGGACGCGACGTATACGACGTGCTCGGCGAAGACGGCGAATTCGTGCCGTGCGTGCACAGCGTCGGTCATCCGCTCGAGCCTGGTCAGCAGGACGTGCCGTGGCCGTGCAATCCGGTCAAGTACATCGTGCATTTCCCCGAGACGCGCGAGATCTGGAGCTTCGGCTCCGGCTACGGCGGCAATGCGCTGCTCGGCAAGAAATGCTTCGCGCTGCGGATCGCATCGACGATGGGCCGCGATCAGGGCTGGCTCGCCGAACACATGCTGATCCTCGGCGTGACGTCTCCGGCCGGCAAGAAGTATCACGTCGCGGCCGCGTTCCCGTCCGCATGCGGCAAGACGAACTTCGCCATGCTGATTCCGCCGCAGGGCTTCGACGGCTGGAAGGTCACGACGATCGGCGACGATATCGCGTGGCTGAAGCCGGGCGCCGACGGCCGGCTCTACGCGATCAACCCGGAGGCCGGCTATTTCGGCGTCGCGCCCGGCACCGGCGAGAAGACGAATCCGAATGCGCTCGCGACGCTGAAGGAAAACGTGATCTTCACGAACGTCGCGCTGACCGAAGACGGCGACGTATGGTGGGAAGGGCTGACCGACACGCCGCCGGCGAAGCTGACCGACTGGCAAGGCAATACGTGGACGCCGGAAATCGGCAAGGAAACAGGCCGCAAGGCCGCACATCCGAACTCGCGCTTCACCGCGCCGGCCGCGCAGTGCCCGTCGATCGACGCCGACTGGGAGAACCCGGCCGGCGTGCCGATCGACGCATTCATCTTCGGCGGACGCCGCTCGACCACGGTGCCGCTCGTGACCGAAGCGCGCGACTGGGTCGAAGGCGTGTACATGGCCGCGACGATGGGTTCCGAAACGACGGCTGCAGCCGCCGGCCAGCAGGGCGTCGTGCGGCGCGACCCGTTCGCGATGCTGCCGTTCTGCGGCTACAACATGAGCGACTACTTCGCGCACTGGCTGAAGCTCGGCAAGCAGCTGGAGCGCGCCGGCGCGACGCTGCCGAAGATCTATTGCGTGAACTGGTTCCGCAAGGACGCGGACGGCCGCTTCGTATGGCCGGGATTCGGCGAGAACATGCGCGTGCTGAAGTGGATGCTCGATCGTCTCGAAGGCGAGGGCGGCGGCAGCGAGCATGCGTTCGGCGTGTCGCCCGCGTATGACGATCTGCACTGGGACGGCCTCGACTTCACGCGCGAGCAGTTCGACGCGGTCACGTCGATGAACGCGGAAGAATGGCGCGAAGAGCTGAAGCTGCACGCGGCGCTGTTCGATACGCTGAAGCTGCGGCTGCCGGCTGAACTGACCGACACGATGAAGAAGATCGAGCAGCGTCTCGACGCCTGACGATCGGCATCGTCCGCGACGCCCCGCTGTCGGCACCGAACCGGCAGCGGGGCGTTTTTTTCAGCGACACGAAAGGCGACGCGATGCGACGGCGGATGCGACTGCCGCGGGACGCGGCGCACGATGTCCCGCGAGCCGCTTCGTCGATCGCACGCGCGGCACGACCACAGATGCTCAACCGAGATCGAGCGCGTTGGTCAGATCGCCGGGCGGCGTCGCGCCGCGTGCCGCGAATGCCTGGTTGCGCGCGACGATTCCGTCGAGCGGCGCGAGGCCGTGCACGCGGCTGATGAAGCGCAGGATCGAGTTCGTGTCGTACAGCGTGTGGTCGACGTAGCCCTTTTTCGCGAACGGCGCGATCACCAGCGCGGGAATCCGCGAGCCGGGGCCCCAGCGGTCGCCGACCGGCGGCGCGACGTGATCCCACCAGCCGCCGTTCTCGTCGTGTGTCATCACGATCACCGTGTTCTCCCACTGCGGCCCGCGCCGGATATGCTCGATCACGGTCGCGATGTGGCGGTCGCCCGACTCGACATCCGCGTAGCCCGCATGCATGTTCAGGTTGCCTTGCGGCTTGTAGAACGCGACGGCGGGCAGGCGGCCCGCGTCGATGTCGGCGATGAAGCGGTTCGTCGACGGATCGTCGCCGAGCCCTGCATCGCGCAAATGCCGGCGGCGCGCTTCGGTGCCGGGCGCGTAGTTCGCGAAGTAGTTGAAAGGCTGGTGGTGGTACTGGAAATCGGGCACGGTGCCCGTGTCGCGATGCTCGAGCGCGTACTGCCACGCGCCGCTATACCACGCCCAGTCGATCTGCTTCTCCGAGAGCCGGTCGCCGATCGTCGCGTAGACCTGCGGCGGCAACACGCGATGGTCGTCCGGATCGGCGAACGCGGAGTTGCCGTTCGCGGGCGGCGGCACGTAGCTCGGCTGGTACGGCGGCGCCATCGTGTTCACGCCGTAACCGTCGGGCGTCAGCGGGCCGTCGCCGACGAACTTCGGCGGGCCGTCGAGCGCCGACGCCGGCGAATCGGCGGCCAGCTTCAGCCGCGTGCCGGCCGGATCGTCGCCGTCGAGCACCGACAGCAGCTTTGCCGCGTGCGGGTGCTTGTGCGCATCCGGGTAGCGCGGCGGCTGTGCGCCGATCAGGTACATATGGTTCAGCCAGGAGCCGCCGAATGCGGCCATGAAGAAGTTGTCGCACAGCGTGTATTGACGCGCGAGATTCCATAGGCGCAACGTGTCGGCCGAATTGCGGTAATGGCCCATCACGAGGCCGCCCGAGTCGGCCCATGCGGCGAACTGGTTGTTGCGGCCCGCCGCGATCTGCATCTGGTTCTGATAGAAGCGGTGCCACAGGTCGCGCGTGATCACGCCGTTCGGCAGCGGCTTGCCGTCCTTGTCCGTCAGCTGGAACGGCCCGTTCGGCAGCTTGTCGATGTCGCGCTCGCCGATCATGTAGCGCTTGCCGTTCACTTCCTGCGCCTGCGGCACGAGGCCGCCCCAGATCTTCGGCAGCACCGGCAGCGGCGTCTTGCCGTCGCGGTCGAGCTGCTGCGCCTGCTCGGGCGCCACCGCGCTCAACGGATAGCGCACGCCGGGGAAATCGCCGTACAGGTTCGCGAAGCTGCGATTCTCCGCGTAGATCACGACGATGTGGCGCACATGGTGGCGCAGCGCTGCGTCGACGCGCAGGTCGGCCGCGGAGCGCGGCGCGCCGCCGGGCGCGGTTTCGCAGCCGTTCAGCGCGAGGCCCGCGCCGAGTGCGGCGAGGCCGCCGAGCACACGGCGGCGGTCGGGATCGTCGGGAAGGTCGTCGGGGCGATCGGGGGTGTCGTTCACGTCGTGTGCTCCTCGCGGGTTGGGATGTCGCTCGATGCGCCGGCGTTCGGCCGACGCCGCGCGGTTGCGGCCGCCGCACCGGGCGGCCGTTGTCATGAAATTGTCATGAACGCGACTATAGCGCGACCGCGCCCGGCAGCGAAAGGCGCGCGCGGCGTGCTGCGGCCGCGCATGCGCGACGCGCGTGCGCGAACTAGACTGGAATCGACGGGCCGCGCGTCGCGACGGGCGGCCGGCGCGAATGCCGCGCGGCGGCGCAGGCCCGCGGCGACGCCGCGGCGTCATTGATGCGACGAAACGAAACGACGACGAAGCGCACGACGTGCGGCTTCGCCGCGCATGCCGATGCCATGGACAGGAAATTCGACTACCCGGGGCTGCTGATCGCGGCGGGTTTCTTCGTGCTGTTCGCCGCGCAATTGCTGACGCTGCGGCCGGCGGCGACGTCGATCGCATACAGCGATTTCCACCGGCTCGTCGATGCGCGGCTCGTCGACGATCTCGAGATCGGCTCGGCGTCGATCTCGGGCACGCTGCGCATGCCGAAGGCGGCCGCGATGCTGCCGGCGTCCGATGCCGACGCCGCGAAGACGGCCGGCGCGCCGTGGCGCTTCACGACCGAGCGCGTGCCCGACGAGCGGCTGATCGATACGCTGACGGCAGCCGGCATCCGCTACCGCGGCGCGCCGGATACGAGCTGGCTCGTCTCGCTCGCGTCGTGGCTGCTGCCGCTGGCCGCGTTCGCGTTCGTCTGGACGCTGATGCTGCGACGACGCGGCGGGCTGCAGGATTTCACGGGGATGGGCAAGAGCCGCGCGCGCGTCTACGTGCAGCAGGAAACCGGCATCACGTTTGACGACATTGCCGGCATCGACGAAGCGAAGGCCGAGCTGCAGCAGATCGTCGCGTTCCTGCGCAATCCCGAGCGCTATCAGCGGCTCGGCGGCAAGATTCCGAAGGGCGTGCTGGTCGTCGGCGCACCGGGCACCGGCAAGACGCTGCTCGCGCGTGCGGTCGCCGGCGAGGCCGCGGTGCCGTTCTTCTCGATCAGCGGCTCGGCGTTCGTCGAGATGTTCGTCGGCGTCGGCGCCGCGCGCGTGCGCGATTTGTTCGAGCAGGCGCAGCAGAAGGCGCCGTGCATCGTGTTCGTCGACGAGCTCGATGCGCTGGGCAAGGTGCGCGGCGTCGGCCCGATGTCCGGCAACGACGAGCGCGAGCAGACGCTCAATCAGCTGCTCGTCGAGATGGACGGCTTCCAGGCCAATTCCGGCGTGATCATCATGGCCGCGACCAACCGGCCCGAGATCCTCGACCCCGCGCTGCTGCGTCCGGGCCGCTTCGACCGGCACATCGCGATCGATCGCCCCGATCTGAACGGTCGCCGGCAGATTCTCGGCGTGCACGTGAAGCGCGTGAAGCTGGCCGCCGACGTCGATCTCGGCGAGCTTGCGTCGCGCACGCCGGGCTTCGTCGGCGCCGATCTCGCGAACGTCGTGAACGAAGCCGCGCTGCACGCGGCCGAGCTCGGGCGCGCAGCGATCGGCATGGACGACTTCGACGAGGCGATCGACCGCGCGATGACGGGCATGGAGCGCAAGAGCCGCGTGATGAACGAACAGGAGAAGACGACGATCGCCTATCACGAGGCCGGCCACGCGCTCGTCGCGCAGTGCCGCGCGCACTGCGATCCGGTGAAGAAGGTGTCGATCATTCCGCGCGGCGTCGCGGCGCTCGGCTACACGCAGCAGGTGCCGACCGAGGACCGCTACGTGCTGCGCAAGAGCGAACTGATGGATCGTCTCGACGTGCTGCTCGGCGGACGCGTCGCGGAAGAGCTCGCGTTCGGCGACGTGTCGACCGGCGCGCAGAACGATCTGGAACGCGCGACGGCGATGGCGCGCCACATGGTGATGCAGTACGGGATGAGCGAGCGGCTCGGGCTTGCGACGTTCGACGACGGCGACGGCCGCACGGGAAGCGCGAATGCCTGGCATCCGGGCGACGGCCGTTGCAGCGAACATACCGCGCGTCTGATCGACGACGAGGTGCGCACGCTCCTCGCCGATGCGCATGCGCGCGTCGCGGCGACGCTCGGCGAACGGCGCGACGCGCTCGAGCGCATCGCGCGCCGGCTGCTGCAGTGCGAGGTGGTCGAGCACGACGCGCTGCAGGCGCTGATTGACGGTCGCGCCGACCCGCCGGCCGGCGCCGGCGATGCGGGTGCCGCGACGCTCGGCCCGGCGCGTGCGCCGGAACGCGCGTCGGCAGTCGAGCGCGAGTTCGTCGCGTACGGGCCGCCGCGCGAGCCCGATCGCTGAAGAAGGCGTTCGCCTTCGAGGCGGCCGCCCGTCGCCGGTCGCCGCCGGCTGCGCGCGCGTCGCCGCATACGGTTCGCCCGTCGCGCAAGCGATGCCCGCGGCGCCGCGACGCACCGGTCTTCCTGTCCTTCCTTGCCTTAGACGGAGTCGCCATGAGCGAGGTGCACGTATCGATCGATGTCGCGCAGCGCGCGCGTTTCAGCTTCGAAGTGACGTTTGCCGGCACGACGCTGGCGCCGGTCGTGACCGACGAGCCGCCGCCGCTCGGCGAAGGCCGCGGACCGAACCCGGTCCGGCTGCTGGCGGCGTCCGTCGCGAGCTGTCTCGCGGCGAGCCTGCTGTTCGCGCTCGAGCGGCAGCGCGTCGATCCGCAGCCGGTCGGCGCGCACGTCGACGTCGACATGGTTCAGGACGACGCGGGCGCCGTGCGCGTCGGCGCGATGGCGGTGCGCCTCTCGGTCGGCCGCACGTGGGCCGAACTCGCGACCTCGGCGCAGGCGCTCGAGCGCTTCGATGCGTATTGCGTGGTGACCGAAAGCGTGCGGGCCGGCATTCCGATCTCGATCGACGTGCGCGACGCGAACGGCGCGTTGCTGGTCAGCGAACAGACGGGGACTTAAAGCCGCGACGCGGCGATGCGGCGGTGCGGCGAACGATTGGACGCAGACGAAGCGGGCCCGTCGACGCGCGACGCGCTACGTCGCATCCGCGACTTCGGCCGCTTCCGCGAGCGCTTCGAGAAAGCGCTTGCGCCACCACTGCACGTCGGTGCGCCGCAACGTCGCCATCAGCGCGGCATGACGCTGACGGCGCTCGTCGAGCGGCATCGCCAGCGCACGCTGGATCGCCTGCGCGGTGCCTTGTGTGTCGTACGGATTCACGAGCAGCGCTTCCTTCAGCTGCTCGGCCGCACCGGCGAAGCGCGACAGCACGAGTACGCCGGGATCGGCTTCGTCCTGCGCGGCGAGGAATTCCTTCGCGACGAGATTCATCCCGTCGCGCAGCGGCGTCACGAGCGCGACGCGGCTCGCGCGATAGAGTCCCGGCAGCCGCTTGCGCGCGACCGTGCGATGGATGTAGCGCATCGGCATCCATTCGAGCTCGCCGTAGTCGCCGTTGATCGCGCCGCACAGACTGTCCATTTCGCGGCGCAGATCGTCGTATGCGCCGAGATCCTCGCGGCTCGGTGCCGCGATCTGGATCAGCGTCGCGCGATTGCGGTTCTCCGGATATTGTTCGAGCAATTGCCGAAACGCATGCACGCGCTGCGGCAGTCCCTTCGTGTAGTCGAGCCGGTCGACGCCGACGAGCAGTTGTCGGCGCGAATACTCGTCGCGCATCCGCTCGAACATGTCGATGCCGTCGCGATCGTCGGCGAGCGCCGCGAATTCGTCGACGTTGATGCCGATCGGAAACGCGCCGGCCGACAGCGTGCGGCCGAAGGCGCGCAGCCGCCCGTCCGCGAGGCGCGCGGCGCCGGCTTCCGCTTCGACGTAATGCTCGAAGTGGAGCAGGTCGGCCTCGGTCTGGAAGCCGACGAGGTCGTACGCGAACAGCGAGCGCATCAGCCATTCGTGCTCCGGGATCGCAGCCATGATCGGCGGCGGCGGCACCGGGATGTGCAGGAAGAAGCCGATCGGATTCGTGCAGCCCATCGCGCGCAATTCGGCCGCGAGCGGAATCAGCTGATAGTCGTGAACCCACACGACGTCGTCGGGCCGCAGCAGCGTGCGCAGCCGACGCGCGAACAGCTGGTTCACGCGCCGGTAGCCGTCGGCGAAACGGCGGTCGAACTGCGCGAGATCGAGCCGGTAATGGAACACCGGCCACAGCACGTTGTTCGAGTAGCCGAGGTAGTACGCGTCGTAATCCTGTGGATCGAGATCGATCGTCGCGAGCTGAATGCCGCCGACGTTCTGGATCTGCACGTCGTCGCCGTGTGCGGGCTGCGCGTCGGCGCTGCGTAGCTTGCCGCTCCAGCCGAACCAGACGCCGCCCGTTTCCTGCAGGCTGTCTTTCACGGCGACGGCGAGACCGCCGGCCGCGGCTTTACGGGGATCTGCAATGCGATTCGATACGACGACGAGACGGCTCACCAGCTCTCCTGACGGTTGTTGAGGGAAAGGTCGTGCGGCCGGGCGCGCAGCGGATGCCGCCAAGGTCGCGACGCGCGCGACGGGACCGCAGTACGATCGGACCGGAGCCAGGGGCACGCGGCTCGCAGCCCGAACGAGGAGTGCTTTTTTAGGATACTCGCCAATCGTCCGTTTTAAAAGTCTGCATCCATACGCGTACGCCGCCCCCATGCGCCGTGCGGCGTACGATGCAGGCGCGGGACCGGAATTTGCTCGCCGGCGTGCAGCGTTATGCAGCGGCCGTCTGCCAGCGAGACGCGGCGTGCGGCGGCGTGCTGCCGTCGCTCGCTTGCGCAGGCGCACCGGCCGGCATCCGGAACGCGGCGACCGTCTGCGACAGTTCGCGTCCCTGTGCGTCGAGCGACTTCGACGCAGCGGCCGCCTGTTCGACGAGGGCCGCGTTCTGCTGCGTCGTCTGATCCATCTGCGTGATCGTCAGGTTCACCTGTTCGATGCCGCGGCTCTGTTCGGCCGACGCCGCCGCGATCTCGCCCATGATGTCGGTCACGCGCGCGACCGCCTGCGTGACGTCGGCCATGGTCCTGCCGGCTTCGTCGGCGAGCGCCGAGCCGTCACGGATCGTCTGTACCGACGCGCCGATCAGCGCCTTGATCTCCTTCGCCGCGGTGGACGACCGCTGCGCCAGGCTGCGCACTTCGCTCGCGACGACCGCGAAGCCGCGCCCCTGTTCGCCGGCACGCGCGGCTTCGACGGCCGCATTCAGCGCAAGGATATTGGTCTGGAACGCGATGCCTTCGATGATGCCGGTGATGTCCGCGATCTTCGACGAGCTGTCGCCGATCTCCGTCATCGTGTCGACCACGCGGCCGACCACCGCGCTGCCGCGCTGCGCGACGTCGGACGCGTTCGCGGCGAGTGCGCTCGCCTGCTGCGCGTTCTCCGCGTTGAGCCGTACCGTCGACGTGAATTCCTCCATCGTCGCGGCCGTCTCCTGCAGCGACGCCGCCTGCTCCTCGGTGCGCTGGCTCAGATCGAGGTTGCCGGCCGCGATCTCGCCGACGGCGTGCGCGATGCTATTGGACGAGTCGCGCACGCGGCCGACGATGTCGATCAGTCGCGCGTTCATCGTGCGGAGCGCATCGAGCAGGTCGCGCGTCTCGTCGTTGCCCGTTACGGCGATGCGACTGCCGAGATCGCCCTGCGCAACGGTGCGCGCGACGTCGACCGCGACCGCGATCGGCGCGGTGATCCGGCGCGTGATCCACAGGCCGCCGCCGATCGCGAGCAGCAGCGAGCCGATGCAGATGCCGGCGAGCAGGTTGCGTTCGCGCACGTAGCGATCGCCGAACGATTCCGCGATCGCATGTTCGCGTTCGCGCGTATAGGTTGCGTACGCATCGGTCGCCCGCACGAGCTGCGCGAGCAGCGGCCGGCAGCGATCGTCGATGTCGGCGGCCGCCTCGTCCTTCCTGCCGGCCTGCGCGAGCGACACGATGTTCAGCGCGACGGGGCCGTAGCTGCGCTCGATGCGCGCGATGGCGGCCACCAGTTCGCGCGCACGATCGGTCGTATCGTGCGCGTTCGCGATCAGCGCCTGCAGTTTCGCGATGCGATCCTGCACGTCCTTGTGCGCGCGCTGCACGTCGGCGAGTTCGAGTTCGACGTCGGACGGCTTCGTCACGAGCACGAGATTGCGCGCGGCGATCGCGCGCCGGTCGACGGCCTCGCGAATCTGCTCGGACAATTGCGCGCGTGCGCTGATGCCGTTCATGTAGCGGAAGAATTCGTCGTTGGCGTTGGACAGCGCATTGAGCGCCATCGCGGACACGATGACGACGATGGCGGCGAGCATGCCGAAGCCGCCGAGCAGTTTTGCCTGGATGGTTATTCTGGTGATTTTCACAATGGCCCTCTTGCGCGGATGGGGAAACGGAATTCGGCCGTAGCAGGCCGATGCCGCATTTAACGGGTATTCGCAGCCATTTCTTTACCCGTCGAAACCCTGATTTTTATTTCTATTAATTCAACCGCGATTCGGTAACGCCATGCTGCAACGCACGGTTCGTGCGCCGCGAGGTAATCACCGGCGATTCATTCGTTTCATATCCGGATAATGAAACCGGCTTTGTTGCATTTGGCAAACCGGTATTCATCATTGAATGATCCGCCGTTCCGATTCGCTCGATCGACGAATGACCGGTATTGCAGTGTCGATATGATGCGAATCGGAACGGCGAGTGCAATCAGAACGTCGTGCGCAATCCGGCCATCACGCTGCGTCCGCCTTGCGGCGCGAAACCGCGCACGACGGAGGTCGCGTAGCGGATGTCCTGGTTCGTCAGGTTGTCGCCGCGCAGATACGCGAGCCAGTGCGTTGCGCCGACGCGGAACTTGTATGTCAGCACCACGCCGAGCGAGGTATAGCCGGCGGTCGGTTCATCGTCGGCGGGCACGCGATGCTGCGACCACGCGTGCGTGAGCTGCGCGCGTGCGCCGAACGGGCCGTAGCCGTAGTCGGCCGCGAGCGTCGCGCGCAGCGGCGCGATGCGCGGCAGCGGCTCGCCGGTGTCGACGTTGCGCGCATGCGTATAGTCGGCCGTCAGCTCGAGGTCGACCGTGTGGCCGCTGTGCGCGTACACGCGATACTTGCCGTCCAGCTCGATGCCGTAGAACTCCGCGCGCACGCCGCGATAGACGGCCTCGGCGAGCGCGTCGTCGGTGCCGCGCGGGACCGGCTCGCCGTCGCTGTCGACGATGCGTCCGGTTGCGTATTCGGCCAGATAGTTCGAAAAGCGGTTGTAGAACACGCCGACGCTGCCGCGATTCGGTCCGCTCGCATAGCGCAGCGACAGATCGGTCGACACGGCCTTTTCCTTCGACGCATTCGGATTGCCGATCAGGTACTGCCCCGTCGCATCGTGCGGGCCGTTCGAATAGAGCTCGTAGAACGTCGGCGCGCGTTCGGTGTAGGCGACGTTGGCGGCAATCGACCAGACGGGTGTCAGCGAAAACAGCGCGCCGGCCGACACGCTGCCTGCGTTGAACGTGCGCGATTGCGCGCCCGCGAATTTCTCGACGCCGGCCGGATCGGGATCGACGTTGACATGCTCGATGCGTCCGCCGAGGCTCAGCTTCAGCGCCGGATCGACCTGCCATTCCTCGAGGCCGAACAGCGCGACGCTGTTGGTGCGCGTCGACGGAACGAGCGTTTCGTCGCCGAGCGCGGAAAACGTGTTGCCGCCGAACTGTACGCCGATCGCGCCTTCGAGCGGCCCGATCTTGCGGTGCCGCGCCTCGAGGCGCGCCTCGTAGCCGCGATTGCGGAACGTCGTCGCGGTTTCGCCGTTGTCGACTTCCTTGTGGCGGTAATCGGTGTAGGCGAAGTCGAATTTCAGCGTCGAGAACGGCCCGCGCAGGTTGCGCGCCTCCGACGCGAAGGCGAGGCGCTCCTGACGCATGCGCAGCCGCACGTCGTCTTCGGCGACCGATCCGTAGTTCGATTCGTAGCCGCTGTACGACAGGCCCGCGAAACCGTCGGCCCACGTGTACGACGCACCGACCGCGCCGCCGTGCACGCGGCCGTCGCTGTTCGGCACGCTGCCGACCGGCTGCGGCGTGTCGGGGCCGTCGAGCGCGCGTTGCGTATCGCTGCGCGCATAGCCGGGAATCCGCAGCTTGCCGGTTTCGCGATCGAATGCGTCGACGTGGAACGCGAAACGGCCGTTGCCGCCTTCGACCTGCGCGGCGCCCGCGCGCGTGGCGTTCGCGCCGCCGTAGCGGACGTCGAGCGCACCGGTCGGGCCATCGATCGCCTCACGCGGGATCCGGTTGTCGATCGTGTTCACGACGCCGCCGATCGCGTTGCCGCCGTACAGCAGCGCCGCCGGGCCGCGCACGATCTCGACGCGCTCGATCGACAGCGGGTCTTCCGGCACGGCGTGGTCGTACGACAGCGACGACGCATCGTAGGCAGCCACGCCGTTCTGCAGCAGCCGGATCCGGTCGCCGTCCATGCCGCGCACGATCGGGCGGCCGACCATCGGCCCGTACGTGGTGGTCGATACGCCGGGCAGGCCGTTCAGCGTTTCGCCGAGCGAGTCGGCCTGGCGGCGCAGCAGTGCATCGCCGGACAGCTGCGCGGTGGGCGCGATCAGCTCGGCGTCGCCGAGCGGATTCGCGGTGACGAAAATCGGCGCGAGCGGCGCGCCGTTCGAGGACGGCGACGTAGCGATTGCGGACGTGTCGGTTTGCGCATGGGCAAGGGCGGCGAGCGCCATCAGCGAAACGGGCGAGAGCGGGCGGAGCGGAAGACGTGGAACACGTGGAAGACGTGGGAGGTCGCGCATGGTCGATGAGTCGGTTGAAGTCTGTCGGAATCGGATCGGGGGCAAGCCCGGCGCGCCGCGAATCGGTTTCATATCGATACGATATATTGTTGCGTTTACGGCGCGCAGCGACCCGCTGGAACATCGCTCGATTCGGCCGCCACGCCGGTCAGGCGGGCATCGGACGATCGAGATCGTGAATGATACGTTATATCATTTCGGGCTCCAAGCCGACCGAACGGACAACGGCCGACGCCGCCACGCGATGCACGGCGAGCCGATAGCGGAGGAGATGGGGAAGGCGGGGAAGGCGGGGAACGCGGGGAACGCGGGGAACGCGGGGAACGCGGGGAACGCGGGGAACGCGGGGAACGCGGGGAACGCGGGCGGCGGCCGCGTCGGGAACCGAGCGGCCGCGCATGGTCGAATGCAGCACGGTGGCCGCACGGTGGCCTGCATCGCCGCGGCGGCGCGGCGCGTACGCCGGCTTACGGCGCGAAGAACACGTCGGTGCGGTTCGTCAAATTGCCCGAATTCGTCTGCACGAACAGCGGATGGAACGACGACGACGGCAGCACGTCGAGCCCCTGATAGTCGCCGATGAAGAACCCTTCCGCGTACGGCGCGAGCATCATGTCGAACGGCCCGCCGACACGGCGTTCGTCGACGAACGTCACACCGCCGTCATGCGACACCTTGCGCCAGAAGCCGGTCGGCAGCGTCGTCGTGTTGCCGGCCTGCAGGTCGCGGAAATCGTAGTACGTGACCATCACGGTGCCCGCATTGTCGACGCGCACCGACGGGTTGAACGCCGGGCGCCCGGTCGGCGTGTTGACCTGCAGCGGCGCGCTCCAGGTCGCGCCGCCGTCTTTCGACGTCGACAGCGCGATCTCGTCGTACTGGCCGCCGTTGAAGCGGCTGTCCTGCCACACGACGTACAGCTGCCCCGACGCCGAATCGATCGCCGGCTCCGGAATGATGTCGCCGGTCCGCACGGGCGCGCCGGTGTTCGGATCGGTGACGCCGACCGTCTGCAGTCCCGCGATCACTTGCGGCTTGCTCCACGTCGCGCCGTCGTCGGTCGACTTCACGAACGCGACCTTGCCGGCCGCCTTGCTGAACGGCGGCTGGATCAGGTCGAAGAAGTCGTACAGCGTGCCCGTCTTCGGATCGACGACGATCTGGTTGCCGATCGTCTGCTGACGCGACGCAACGGTGACGATCACCTTCGCGGGGCTCCACGTGCGGCCGCCGTCGATCGTCTTCGAGAAGAACGTCGGCCCGCGATACGCGGCCGTATGCAGGTTCGCGTACGGATTGCCGTTGGGCAGTTCGAGCCGGTCCCACACCGCATAGGCGGTGCCGGCCTTCACCGGGTTCGCGGTCACCGATTCCTTGTCGTTGAAGAACTGCGTGGTCGGTTCGTCGTTCGCGATCAGCACGGCCGGGCTGCTCCACGTCTGCCCGCCGTCCGTCGATACCGACGCGGCCACCGCGTTGCTGTTGTTCGACTGGTTGAACGAGATCGACACCGAGTACGCGGTGCCGTCCGGCCCGAACGAGACCCACGGATCGGACGCGCGCTCGTACTTGAGCCCGCCGGGCGCACACGCGCTGAACGGCTGCGGCGTGCGCGCCCACGTCGCGCCGCCATCGAACGTGTAGCCCGCGACGAGCCCGTGCGCGCCGCCGTTCGACCAGCGGTCCTGCTGCCATACGCCGATCATGTTCAAGGGATTCGCGGGGTTCACCGAGAGCCAGGGTTCGACTTCGGCGTTCACGTAGTTGGTACCGGGGCCGCCGATCGTGCACGCCGCGAACGGACTCGGTCCCGATACGACGACCGGTTCCGCGTGCGCCGCGGCGGCGGCCGCGCAGGCAAGCGCGGCGGACAGACGGGTGACGAGCGAGTGAGGCACGGTGATGCGTCGCATGGACTGCTCCTCATTGACGTGCGGCCGCGACGGCGCGGCCCGACCGATCGACGACGCGACGCGCGTGCGCAGGCAGCGGATGCCCGCGCAGCGGATCGCCTCGTATCGTTCGGGGAAACCGTTTCAGCCATCGCAAGCCGCGTACGCTGGATACCGCCAGCGCGTCGGTCGAGACACCTTTTCGTTTTCTTTGCCATCGGCCCGGCGTGCGATACCGACCGCCGTCGAAGCCCGTGCAGACATCCGACGAATGCGTCGAAGTGGTTGCAATGTAGGCGATCCGCGCGCGGCGCGAGAGGCGATTTTTGTAACAGCGTGCGCGCCGGCAAGCGTTGCCGGATACGCTGCGCACGCACACGCAAAACTTACCGCGGCGGCCGTCGAACACGCGATGAAATCGAATGAAGAACGCGAATCGGAATCGCTTGCGGTTGCGATGAAACGCGCGTGGCGCATCGATGCGTGCGCACGCATCGATGCTGGGTTCAGTACGACGGCAGTCCCGGCGGATTGGTTTCGGCACGCGCGATCGCTTCGCTTTGCAGTCCCCATCGCGCAAGCGCCTGTCCGTAGCGGCCGCTCGCGATCAGCGTGTTGGTCGCGAGCGTCAGCGCGGGTGCAAGCCCGCTGCCGCGACGCGTCGCGATCGCGACGTCCGCATTCGCCGGCCAGCCCGCATTGACGACGCCGACGCGCCGGATCTTGCCCGTGCGCGCGGCTTCGTAGGCGAGCGATGCGTTCGGATTCAGCTCGGCGTCCGCACGGCCCGACAGCAGCGCGACGCGCGCGGCCGCATCGTCGTCGAAGTACAGCAACTCGGTCGCCTTCAGGCCATGCGCGACGTTGCGCCGGCTCCATTCGAGCAGGATGTGCTCCTGGCTCGTGCCCGCGCCGGTGATGATGCGCAGCCCGGCGACGTCCTTCGGTTCGGCGATGGCGCGGATCGGGCTGTCGGTACGCACGTAGAAGCCGTGCAGCCCGAGCCGGTACGTCGTGAAGTCGTACTTCTCCTTGCGCTTTTCGGTCACGCCGACGTTGGAAATCACCGCATCGTATTTCCCCGACGTGAGGCCGAGCGGCCAGTCGGCCCACGCGACGGGCACCAGCACCAGCGTGCGGCCGAGCGCGTCGGCGACGAGCTGCGCATAGTCGGGATCGGCACCGACGACCGTACGCGCATCGGTCGCATAGGTCGACACGGGCGGCGCATGCGGCGAAATCGCGACCGTGAACGCGCCGTCTCGCACCCATCGGTAGGCACTTGCCGCGCGGATCGCGGCGTCGTCGCGCGGCGCACGCACGCGGCCGGCCTGGCGCGGGTCGAGGTCCGCGGTCGCGGCGGCCGCGTACGCCGTGCGCCACGGCGCGCAGCCGGATGCCGCGGCCAGTGCGGCGGCGATGAACTGTCGTCGGTCGATCGTCATGTCGTCGGGTTCGATAGCGAATGCGTCGCGCGCCACACGCGTTACAGCACGTGCGACAGGAACGCGCGCGTGCGCGGATGCGCGGGCGCGTCGAGCACGACCGCCGGCGGTCCCGCTTCGACGATGCGTCCGCGTTCCATGAACAGCACGTTGTCGGCGACTTCGCGCGCGAAGCCGATTTCGTGCGTGACGATCACGAGCGTCGTGCCGGAGCGCGCAAGTTCCTTGATCACGTCGAGCACTTCGTTGACGAGCTCCGGATCGAGCGCGGACGTCGGCTCGTCGAACAGCAGCACCTTCGGTCGCAGCGCGAGCGCCCGCGCGATCGCGACGCGTTGCTGCTGGCCGCCCGACAACTGGCGCGGATACGCGTCGGCCTTGTCGGCGAGGCCGACACGCGCGAGCAACGCGCGCGCGGTCCGTTCCGCCGCCTCGCGCGTCGCGGTGCCGAGCGCGAGCGGCGCTTCGATCAGATTCTCGAGCACCGTCAGATGCGGGAACAGGTTGAAGGTCTGGAACACCATCCCGACCCCGCTGCGACGCTTCAGCACGTCGCGCTCCTTCAGTTCGTGCAGCACGTCGCCGTCGCGGCGATAGCCGATCAGTTCGCCGTCGATCTCGATGATGCCGTCGTCGACGCGTTCGAGATGATTGATCGTGCGCAGCAGCGTCGACTTGCCCGAGCCGGACGGGCCGACGATCACGGTCACGCTGCCGCGCGGCGCGACGAACGACACGTCGTCGAGCACGCGCTGCGTGCCGAAGCGTTTCGATACGCGATGCACGGTCACTTCGCCGCCGACTTGCGGCACGACCGCGTCGTCGCGGGCGCCGGCGGCCGGCACGCTGCGGCGCGCGACGACGCGCCGCCACAGCGCGCCCGCGCGTGCGAGCACGAACGTCAGCGCCGACGGCGGCGGGTTGCGCAGCGCGCCGCGCGCGTAGTGGCGCTCGACCTGCACCTGGATCGCCGACAGCACGGTCAGGATGATCAGATACCAGACCGTCGCGACCATCAGCAGCGGAATCACTTCGAGATTGCGGCGATAGATGACCTGAACCGTGTAGAACAGCTCGGGCATCGCGAGCACGTACACCATCGACGTGCCTTTCGCGAGCACGATCAGATCGTTGAACGCGGTCGGCAGGATCGCACGCATCGCCTGCGGCAGCACGATGCGCGCGGTCTGCCGGCCGTGCGGCAGGCCGAGTGCGGCGGCCGCTTCGAGCTGCCCCTGATCGACCGAAAGAATGCCGCCGCGGATCACTTCCGCCGAAAACGCCGCGTGATTCAGCGTGAGACCGAGCACGGCCGCCGCGAACGGACTGATCAGGTCCGTCGTCGGCGCGTCGAACCATACGATGCCGGTGAACGGCACGCCGAGCCGCACGTGCTCGTACAGGTAGCCGAGGTTGTTCAGGATCAGCAGCAGCACGATCAGCGGGATCGAGCGGAACAGCCAGACGAACGCCCATGCGCTGGCCGATAGCAGCCGCGAGCGCGACAGCCGCGCAAAGGCGACCAATGCGCCGAGCGCGAACCCGAACACGGCGCCCAGCAGCGTCAGCACGAGCGTGCGTGCCAGGCCGGACAGCACGGGCGGCGACAGGAACCATTCGGCGAACACCGGCCAGCCCCATCGCGGGTTCGTCAGGATCGAGTGCAGCGCGAGCGCGATCAACGCGACCGCGAGCACGGTGCCCGCGAGGCTCGAGCGGTGGCGCGCGGGCACGATGCGCACGCGCGCGCCGGCGCCGGTGTCGCGCGGCGCGCTGGAAGGCAGCGGCGGCACGGCGCCGCCGAGATGGGTCGTATCGCTCATGTCGATGCAGGGTCCTCGAATGGGTCGTCGAATCGGTACGTCGGCTGCTCGGCACGCACGACGGCGCGCGACGCACGCGGCGTACTAGGTATGCGCTTCATCGGCCGGCGCGCGCGTCGCATCGGGCGGCGCGTAGCGGCTCGCCTTGCGCGGCAGGCCGAGGTGATCGCGCAGCGTGCTGCCGGGCAGCTCGCGCCGATAGCGGCCGCGCGCTTCGAGCGCCGGAATCACGAGTTCGACGAAATCGTCGACGCCTTGCGCCTGCACCGGAAAGCCGAGAATGAAACCGTCGGCCGCGCCCGCGTCGAACCAGCGGATCAGTTCGTCGGCGACGTGCTCGGCGGTGCCGATGAAGTTCGGGCGCGGCGTCGCGACGGCGAGCGCGGTTTCGCGCAGCGTCAGCCCGTGCCGTTTCGCGTCGGCCTTGATCCGGTCGGTCGTCGAACGGAAGCTGTTGCGGCCGATGTCGCCGAGCTCGGGGAACGGCGCGTCGAGCGCGTATTGCGTGAAGTCGTGGTGGTCGAAATAGCGGCCGAGATAGGCGAGCGCGTCGTCGATCGTCAACAGATCGCGGATCGCGCGGTATTTGTCTTCGGCTTCGGCGGCGGTGCGCCCGACGATCGGCCCGATACCGGGGAAGATCTTCACGTCGTCGGGCCGACGGCCGTGGTCGATCGCGCTCTGCTTCACGCGCCGCGAAAAGGCCGCGGTTTCGTCGAGCGACGGCGAATGCGTGAATACCGCGTCCGCGTACTTGCCGGCGAGCGCGATGCCGTCGTCGGACGAGCCGGCCTGAAAGATCACCGGCTGCCCCTGGCGCGAGCGCTGAATGTTCAGCGGTCCGGCGACCTGGAAGAAGCGGCCGCGATGATCGAGCGTATGCAGCTTCGTGCGATCGAAGAAGCGCCCGGTCTCACGATCGCGCACGAATGCGTCGTCGTCCCAGCTGTCCCACAGGCCCTGCACGACGCTCAGGAATTCGTCGGCGATCTCGTAGCGCAGCGCGTGATCGGGATGCGTCTTGCCGAAGTTCTTCGCGGTGCCTTCGAGCGGCGTCGTCACGACGTTCCAGCCGGCGCGGCCGCCGCTGATCGCGTCGAGCGACGCGAGCTGGCGCGCGACCGTGAACGGCTCGCTGTACGACGTCGAGATCGTGCCGGCAAGCCCGATCTTCGTCGTCGCGGCCGCGAGCGCGGACAGCAGCGTCAGCGGCTCGAAGCGATTCAGGAAGTGCGGGATCGACTTGTCGTTGATGTAGAGGCCGTCCGCGACGAACGCGAACGCGATCCCGGCCGCCTCGGCCTTGCGCGCGATGCCGATCGCGAAATCGACGTTGATGCTCGCATCCGGCGGGTTGCTCGGATGCCGCCATGCGTTCATGTGGCTGCCTGCGCCTTGCAGCATCAGGCCGAAGGGAATCGGGCGTGGAGTCGTCATGGGTGTGGCGTGTCGCGGTCGAGGGAAGGGGCGCCGTGCGTCGCGGCGCGTGCGATGTGCGCGGGCGTGGTCGTCTGCACGCCGCCGAGCCATTCGACCGACGCGAGTCGCGCCGCATGGTCGGCGGTCGGCGCATCGATCACGAACTCGTCGACGCCGAGCCGCCGGCTCAGCGCGTCGAGCGCGCGATGCACGCGCTCGGGCGTATCGGCGAGCACGGCGGGGCGCAGTTCGTCGATGCGGTAGTCGGACGCGCCGCTTTGCCGCGCGAATTCGGCGGCCGCCTGCGCGCTCGCGAGGTTGAAGCTCTGACCGCTCGCGAGCCGCAGCCGGAAGATCTTCAGCGACCCGGTCAGCCGCTCGGCCGCATCGCGCGTCTCGGCCGCGACCGCGTACAGCGCGACGAGCGGCTTCGTGCCGCCTGCGCTTCGGTAGGCCTCGAGCGAGCGTTCGAGGTTCGCCTCGTCGCCGTTGAAATGGCCGGCATAGCAGAAGCGCCAGCCGCGGCGTGCGGCGAGCGCGCCGCTGTCCGGCGATCCGCCGAGCAGGATGCGCTGCGGCGGCTGCGGCGGTTCGGGCAGCGCGATCGCGCCCGCGAGTGCGTGATCCTCGTCGACGCCCCAGCCGAGAAACGCGTCGAGCGCGGCGAGCTGGCCCGCGAAGTCGGGTTTCGCGGCCTTGTCGTGATACCACTGCAGCGCGCGCGTGGTCAGCGGCAGTCCGCCCGGCGCCTTGCCGATGCCGAGATCGACGCGGCCGGGCGCGAGGGCCGCGAGCAGCCGGAACGTCTCGGCGACCTTGAACGGACTGTAGTGCTGCAGCATCACGCCGCCCGAACCGACGCGGATGCGCGACGTCTGCGCGAGCAGGTGGGCGACGACGATCTCCGGTGCCGAGCTCGCGAAGCCCGGCGCGCCGTGATGCTCGGCGACCCAGAACCGCGAGTAGCCGAGCTGCTCGGCGCGCCGCGCGAGCGTCGTCGTGAAGCGCAGCGCGTCGGCGGCGCTGCCGCCGTCGGCGATCGGGCTTTTGTCGAGCAGCGAAAGCGAATAGGACATGGTGAACGACGTGCGTGAAAGGAGGCGGCGCTCAGCTCTTCGGCAGGCCGGGCGGATTCGTGCGCGACGTGTCGATCGCTTCGGACGCGAGGTTCCAGCGATCGAGGATCTGCGCGTAGCGGCCGTTCGCGATCAGCGTATTCAGTGCGGCCGTCAGCGGCTGCGCGAGCCCGCTGCCCTTGCGCGTCGCGATCGCGATGTCGGCCGTGCGCGGCCAGCCGCCGCTGATCGCACCGACGAGCCGCGTCTTGCCCTGCTGCGCGCTCTGATACGCGAGCACCGAATTCACGCTGAAGACCGCGTCCGCGCGACCGGACTGCACGGCGACGATCCGCATCGCGTGATCGTCGTAGTACTGCACCTGCACGGGCTTGAGCCCGTGCGCGACGTTGTCGCGATCCCACGCGAGCAGGATCTTTTCCTGATTGGTGCCGGCGTCGGTCACGATGCGCAGCCCGGCGACGTCCTTCGGTTCGCGGATCGCCCGGATCGCGCTGTCGTTGCGCACGTAGAAGCCGAGCTGATCCTTGCGGTACGTCGAGAAATCGAACTTCTGCTTGCGTTCCTCGGTGACGGTCACGTTCGAGATCACGGCGTCGACCTTGCCCGATTCGAGCGCGAGCGGCCAGTCGGCCCACGCGAGCGCGACGATCTTCAGCCGGCGTCCGAGCGTGTCGGCGACGAGCTGGCCGACGTCCGCATCGAAGCCGACGACCGTGCGCGCGTCCGTCGCATACGTACTGATCGGCGGCAGGCTCGGCGCGATGCCGATCGTCAGCGTGTCGGGTTCGGCGAACCGGAACGACGCGGGCACCGCGCGCTCGACCGCCGGATCGGCGACGCCGCGCGGACGGCCGCGCTGCTCGGGGCTCAGGTCGAACGTGGCGGCCGCGGCGGCGAAGGCCGTCAGGCCCACGAGCGCGGCGGCGAGGGTGACGATGGCGCGCGAAGCGCGGCGAACGCGGTATGGCATGAAGACGTCCTGTCGTTGTCGTGGAAAGCGGGGAATGCGATGCGCGTCTGGACCGCGCCGACCGTCAGCGCGGCAGGGCCGCTTCGGGCGCGGGCGCCCACAGATCGGCGAGCGTCGATGTGCGCGACGGATCGACGAGATCCTTGCCGAAGCGCAGATGGAAAAGCACTTCGGGATCGATCGATGCATCGAACAGACGCGCATAACCCGCGCGGTCGTACAGCGCCCACGCTTCGGGCTGACGAAAGCCGGTCGTCAGATACACGCGGCGATAGCCTTGCCGGCGCGCGCGCTGCTCGAGCGCGTCGACGATGCGGCGCGCGAGCCCTTGGCGGCGCTGGTCGGCGCGCGTCCAGATGCGTTTGAGTTCGGCCGTCTGTGCGTCGTAGCGCTTGAATGCGCCGCCGCCGATCGTCTCGCCGTTGCGCAGCAGCAGCACGAACGCGCCTTCGGGCGGCGCGAACAGCTCGGCCGGATAGCGTGCGAGTTCTTCGCGCGCGGACGCGCGGCTGTCGGGTCGGTACGCGTCGTAGCGCGTGGCGTATTCGTCGATCAGCGCGTCGATCAGCGGCTGGGCACGCACGTCGAGCGGGGTCGTGTCGATGATGCGGTCGGTCGTGGCCATGGGCATCGCGAAAGGCGCGCGATGCGGACGCGGCAGGCACGCGGGCCGGCCATTTCGTTCGTTATCGCGACGCGGTTGTCGTGAGGGCGGCAGCCGCTGTGCGCGGTGCGATGCATTGGGCGGGCCGCCGCCGTTTCGGATACGTTAGCGGGGCGGCGCGCGAAGACGAACGAAGCAATTTCGATAAGGATTTCGCGGGAAGCGTCAGAAGGCTTGCAGCGAAAGCGGGGGGATGAGGCGCGAAAGTGCGCGTGCGCGGCGGATCATCGATGCACGCGCGCAGGCCGTTTATGCCGCACGCACTTCGTCGAGCAGATCGGGATGACGGTCGAGAATCTTCAGCAGCTTCACGAGCGCCAGCGGTGGATTGGTCTTGCCGGTCTCGTAGCGGGAAAACGCATTGACGCCGCCGCCGAAAATCTCGGCCGCCTCGCGCTGATCGAGCTTCAGCTTCTTGCGCACCGTCGCAATGAACTTCGGATCGACGAGTGTCGCGTTCACTTGCCGGTTGAACGCCGACACCGCTTCGCCGAAACGGGTCGCCTCGTCGACGTCGAGCACCGACTCGCCGCACGCGGGGCAAAACTCGCCGGTGATGTGCGGGATCACGGTCGATTCGCCCTTGTAGGTGTACGGGATGTCGCGCGTGTCGCGGACCAGCGTGGCAGCACCGCATGCAGGACATTTCATTTCATCGCTCCTTGAAAGACACGATCAGCACATCGTCGACGACGGTCAGTTTCAGGTACACGTCGCCGCGCATCGTGCAAGGCCGGTAGACGTCCTGCCAGATCGTGTGGTCGGCGTAGGTCGTCATGCTCTTGTGGAATTCGAACGGTGTCAGCGCCCTCACCACGTCGATCGCTTCCGCTTCGGTGAAGCCCATCAGGCGGGCGCCGATGACGGCGCTTGCGGTCAGGCGGACCTTGCCGGCTTCGATCAGCGCCTTGACGCGGCAGCTTGCAGTGCGGCGTTCGCTTTTCCATAGGTATCCATGCGCGAGTATAACCAAGTAGGTTAATTTGTCAAGTTGGTTAATGGCGCACGCGTGCCGTCCGCCATACAGGGCAGACAGCACGGGAAAAGGAGAGGTCCGGAACCGGCCCTATCGGCCGATGCTCGGCGGGTCGGTGGGTTCCGCGAGCTGAAACAGGCAGTCGCCGCGCTGCACTTGCGCGGGCACGCGCTTGCAGACGACTTCGCCGTCGCCCTTGAACCGATGCAGCACGGGCTCACGCAGCGGCGTATCGGGGAAGTGGACCCAGGCGGCCGGCTGCCCGGCCGTCACGCGGTCGCCGAGTTCGACGAGCGGTTCGTAGAGCCCGCGTTCGTAGGCGTAGACGAAATGCCGGTCGCCGTCGACCCGCAAAAAGCGCGTGACGGTCGGCGGCGCATCGGGCACGAGCTTGCCGTGCAGCAGGCCGATATAGCCGAGATAGTGCAGCAGCCCGTGACGGCCGAGCCGGATCAGCGACGGATCCGCCATGCCGGCGCCGCCGAGTTCGGTGACGATCGAGATTGCGCCTTGCCGGCGCGCGGCCGACGCCGAATGCACGGGGTTCGGCCCATGCAGCAGCGCGTTCGGAAGCCCGAACGCGACGAGCAGCCCGTGGAGCTTCGCGGCCTCGTCCGCGTCGAGCGGATCGATCGCGAGCATATTGCCGCCGCTATACAGCAGCGAGCTGCCGCCCGAATGCAGGTCGACGAGGTATTGCGCGCGCGACAGCAGCGCGTGCTCGATGTAATGCGCGATCATCTGCGTCGGCGTGCCGGCCGGATCGCCGGGAAAGCTGCGGTTCAGGTTGCCGTTGTCGAGCGGCGACACGCGCAGCCCCGCATCGGCGGCCGGAAAGTTCGCCATCGGCAGCAGGATCAACTGGCCGCTAATCATGTCGGGCTCGATCTCGCGCATCAGCTGCGACACGATGATCTGCCCTTCATATTCGTCGCCGTGATTGCCGGCCATCACGAGCGCGACAGGGCCGTCGCCGTTGCGGATCGACGCGATCGGAATCGGCAGCCAGCCGTATGCCGAGCGATGCACGGAATGCGGAAGACGCAGATAGCCGGCCTGCTTGCCGGGCGCGTCGAGATCGATTTCGCAGTGGATGGGATTGCGGAACGGGGAGGAGGCGGTCATGGCAACGTCGTGCGATGGACGGGATCTGCCATCTTATCGGGAAACGGCCGCGGCGCGACGCGCGCGAGCCGCGTGTCGCGCGCGCGCGGACTTGCGTGCGCTACCGCCCCGACGTTTCAGCTTCGATACGACCTTCTTCCCACAGCGCCCAGAACCGGCTGCCCGCACGATACGGATTCGCGCGGCCGGCCGCGTAGTCGGCGACGCCTTGCCGATACGCGCCGTACAGCGTCAGCGGCGGATTGTCGACGCAGCAGGCTTCCCGAGCGGGCGTGCGGCGTCCGGACACGAGGCGGCGGATCAGCGATGCGCCGTCGATCACGTCGAGTTCGTCGATCGTTTCGCGGCGGCTCATCACTTCGACGGTATTCATGGCAGCACTCTCCGGCTGTCTGTTTCCCGTGATGAAGCAATAACGGTGCCAGAGAGAAAATGCGGCGCACTGCGCCGATCGTGCAGCCTTCTGCACGTAACGTCGCGGCGTATCGCGGGCGATGTTACGGAACACGTCACGTGACATCGGCACGCGCCGCGCACGCGAAAAGCGTTTCGAAACTGAAACAGTCGCGCGCGGCGCGGTCAGTTTGCGGCGGCCGGCGCGACGGGCCGGCTGCCGCTCGAATAGAACCGATAGCGGCCCTTGCCGGCAGACTTCGCGTCGTAGAGCGCGCTGTCGGCCTGGCGGATCAGCTCGTCGGGCGTGCCGTGCCCGTCGTCGAGCGCGATGCCGATGCTGATGCCGAAGCGGACCGTCTCGCCGATCGACAGCGTGTACGGCGCCGAGATCTGCGCAATGAGCTGCGCGGCGACGCGCGAGCACGCGTCCATCGTCGTATCGTCGACGGCCACGACGAACTCGTCGCCGCCGATGCGCGCCGCGAGCGTGCCGTCGCGCAAGGTGCGGCCGAGCCGTTCGGCGACCTGCGTGAGCAGCTCGTCGCCGGCCTGATGGCCGAAGCGGTCGTTGATCGCCTTGAAGCCGTCGAGATCGAGATACATCACCGCGACCGCCGTGTCGGGCCGGCGCGGCCGCGACAGCATCCGTTCGAGCTCCGCATGCAGCTCGTGCCGGTTCGGCAGCCCCGTCAGCGCATCGTGCCGCGCGAGGTGGCGGATGTGCTGTTCGGTCAGACGCCGCGCGGTCACGTCCTCGACGATGATCACCGCGTTGCCGTCCGGCACGCGATGGCGCGTCAGTTCGAGCTGCCGGCCGCTCGCGAGCGTGATGTCGAACGGCGCCGCGTCGTGTGCGAGCCAGTCGGCGCAGCGGGCCGCGAGGACGGCCGCGTCCGGTTGCGCGGCGTCGGTGCCGAGCGCGGCGACGACGTCGGGCAGCGGCGTATCGAGCATGATGTCGCGCGGCGAACCGAACAGATGCGCGGTGCGCCGGTTCGCGACGATCACGCGGCTGTCGCCGTCGATCATGCAGAGGCCGTGCGGCATGTAGGTGAGCGCGGCGTCGAAGCGCGCGACGAGCTCCGCATTGCGCTGGCGGGCCGCGATCAGCGCGACGAGCACGCGGTAGTGGCGTTGCACGACGGTGCGCATCGCGGCCAGATAGATCGCGAGCGGCGGCACCAGCAGCCACGCACCCGGCCGCTCGGCGAGCAGCGCGCCGACGCCGATCGGCAGCACGCCGAGCGTGACCTGCGTCATCGCGAGGCGCGGCAGCGCCGAATTGCGCGACGCGATGCCGCCGAACACGCCGCCCGCGATCATCACCGCGAGCGTGCCGAGCTCGACGTCGGCCGCATCGACGCAGCCCATCGCGCCGAGGCCGAGCACGAAGCAGGCGAGCAGCGACACGGGCGCGTAGCGCATCGCCCAGTATTCGGCGCGATCGCGGCCGGCGTTGCGCTCGACCACGTAAGCGCGCGCGATCGCGAGCCGCGCGGCGAGCAGCCCGACGTCGAGGACGAGCCAGAGCGCACACCAGAGTTCATGCAGACGAAGCAGCGCAACGGCCGCGACGAAGCCGCTTGCGAGGCCGGACAGCGCCATCGGCCGCACGTCCTCGAACAACGTGACGAGCATCGACGGACGCAGCGCGTCCGTCACGCAGTGGTTGCCGGACGGGGGAGTGGCGAGAACGGAGTGCAGGAGACGTGCCCTGACTGCCATGGTTATCGACCTCGACACGATATCGCGATGGCTGGCGGATCCGTGCACGGGGCCGGGTGCCGGCAAGCCGGGATGCGCACGACATTACCATGAACGCGCGCCGCGCGGCGCACCGGTGCTTGGCCGTTCGAACGGCTGCCGCACGCGAAGAAAAGACGCTTGCGGCGCTGCGCGCGCAGCGGCACGATCGTTGTCCACGGGACGATATGCGGCGCATGGCCGGCACGTCCGCACACGCTTGCGATCGATGCCGCGACCGCACGCCGCGCCGCGGCCGAATCTCGTTATAAGAAATTCAATAACTATTGCATGTGAAAAATACTATAGGCGATATCTCGTAAAAAATGCCAGAATGCGCGCCGCTCCGAACGCCGCGACATCCGATCGCCGTACGAGCCGCATCAGGAGGTTCCCCCCAATGAAAAACCACGGCCTGTCACGGCGGGGTTTTCTGAAAGCCAGCGTGCTGGCCGGCGTTGCAGTGTATGTCGCGCCGCTGGGCAGCCGCGCATTCGCGGCGCTCTTCGAAGAAAAACTCCTCACTCCGGTCAAATGGGATAGCGTCACCGGCATCCCCCGATTCCGCATCGACGGCATGGCGAAGGTCACGGGCTCGAAAGTGTTCGCCCGCGACGTGCGTGCCGCCGACATGCCGCACTGGCCGCAGCAGCAGTCGCATGCGCTGATCCTGCGCGTCACGCAGGCGGACCGCATCTACGAAGGATTCGACCTGTCGCTGCTCGGCGACGAACTGAAGCCGGACCGCGTCGTCACCGCCGACGATCTCGCGCGCGACGGCGTCGCATTCCCGGCGTTCTACGGCGAGGACATGCTGCTGCCCGCCGGCAAGACGCCTGCCTATCTCGGCCATGCGGTCGCGATCCTGATCTATCACGACTTCGCGCGCTTCCGCTTCGCGAAGAACGCGCTGAAGTTCCGCGACGACGTGATCCGCTACGGCGCCGTCACGGGGCCGCTCGAGCGCGATCCGTGGGGCACGTTCCGCTACGTGCGCGTGGGCGGCAAGACCGCGTACGACGACGATGTCTATTCGAGCCTGAAGGACGCGCCGATCTTCCCGAGCCAGATGCGCAAGCATCAACCGGTCTGGCCCGACGGCAAGGAACACGGCAAGCTCGACGAGCAGGGGATGTTCCATGCCGGGCAGATCGCGGCGGAGCTCGAGCATCCGTCCGCGGACTGGCTCGTGTTCGATCGCGAGTACAGCACGCAGTCGGTCGATACGGCCGCGCTCGAGCCGGACAACGCGAACTGCTGGTACGACGCCGCGACGCAGTCGCTGCATCTGGTGGTCGCAAGCCAGTCGCCGCTCGAGGTCGCGGAGAACGCGGCCGCGATGGTCGCGAAATGCCGCTTCCCGGTGAAGAAGCTGTTCGTGCATCCGTGCTACACGGTCGGCTACGGATCGAAGGATCACTGCAACGTGCCGTTCTACGGGCTCGTGTGCGCGCTCTATGCGGACGGCCGTCCGGTGCGTTTCGCGAACGACCGCTACGAGCAGTTCCAGACGTCGCTTAAGCGTCACGCGTTCCGCATGCATTACCGGATCGCGGTCGACCGCAATACCGGCTTGCTGCAGTCGTTCAAGGGCGACTTCGAAGCGAACGGCGGTGGGCGCTCGAACTTCTCGCCTTCGGTCGCGATGGTCGGCGCGACGGCCGCGCAGTCGATCTACTACTTCCCGAAAAGCGATCTCGCGGCGGTCGCGATCGCGTCGCGCGCGATCGACGCCGGGTCCGCGCGCGGCTACGGCACGCTGCAAAGCATGGCCGCGACCGAAATGGCGATCGACGAGATCGCCGCGCAGCTGAACCTCGATCCGATCGACTTCCGTCTGCGCAACGCGCTGCGCTCCGGCATGAAGAACACACAGGGCGCGATTCCGGCCGGCGCATTGCGCGTCGACGAAGTGCTCGAGCGCGCGAAGCAGCACCCGCTGTGGACGCGGCGCGCCGCGCGCAAGGCCGAATTCGAGGCCGCGAATCCCGGCAAGCGCTACGGCGTCGGCTTCGCCTGCGTGCAGAAGGACTTCGGCACCGGCGCCGAAGCATCGTTCGCGAAGGTCGAGTTCGACGAGAACGGCAAGGTCACGCTGCATCACACGGCCGCCGAGATCGGCACCGGGATGTCGACGTCGCAGGCGGTCGCGGTCGCGAAATGGCTCGGCCGCCCCGCGACCGACGTGCGCGTCGCCGTGACGGAATGGCCCGATCTGCCGGTCGAGACGAGCGGCGACCCGTACACGATGTCGCAGGCCGACCAGGATCGCCTGAGCGCGAATCCGCGCTGGTCGCCGAGCTATGCGTCGCCGTCGAGCGCGACGAACTCGGCGTTCTACTTCACGCACAGCACGCGCGAAGCCGCGCGCGCCGTATTCCGCTACGGCCTGTGGCCGGCCGCGATGTCGATCTGGTCGCGCGGCCTCGGCGGCGGTCAGGCCGCGCCGTACACGGTACGCATCGAAGACGCGCGCTGGGTCGACGGCAAGCTGACCGCCGACGGGCTCGAGCCGCTCAGCTTCGAACAGCTTGCGAAGCAGGCGCATGCGCTCGGCCTGCCGACGGGCGCCGTCGTGCACGTGTTCAACCGCTGGCAATGGACCGACGCCGAATTCGAGATCGGCGGCACGGTCGAGCGTTTGCCGATCGACGGGCTGTCGCTGCGCATCGGTGCGCCGAAGACGGGCGACGAGCACGGACCGGTACCGGGCACCGCCGTGCCGGCCGGCGCGACCGCGGTGCGCGGCACGCTGCCGCCGACCGCGAACGGCTATCGCGTGCTCGACCGCAAGCGCGTGTTCATTCCGCCGATGAGCCGCAACAACGCGGCCGTCACGTACTACACGGCGGTCGGCACGCTCGTCGAGCTGGCCGTGCACGAAGCGACCGGCAAGGTCGAGTTGCTCACGCATCACTCGATCATGGAATGCGGCAACCAGATTTCGCCGCAGCTCGTGTCGGGCCAGTTGCAGGGCGGCCTCGCGATGGGCATCGGCCACGCGCTGCACGAATACCTGCCGCTCTACGAGGACGGCCCCGGCAACGGCACGTGGAACTTCAACCGCTATCAGCTGCCGCGCGCGACCGACGTCGCCGTATGGACGCAGACGGGCGACGTGCTGCCGCCGCTGTCGGAGACCGATCCGCCGAAGGGCGTCGCCGAAGTCGTGATGATTCCCGTCGTCGGCGCGATCTTGAACGGCATCGCACACGCGATCGGCCATCGTTTCACCGATCTGCCGGTGACCCCGCAAAAGATTCAGGAGGTGCTCGCATGACGACCGCCCAAACCGCCGCGTCGGGCGCGAGCGCCGCCGCGGCAGCGACCGGCGCGTCCGCGCCGAACGCGGCTTCGGCCGCACCCGCCGCGGCCGCCGTCGAGCGTCCGCTGGTCCGCTTCCAGCAGAAGCCGCTGTCGGTCAACATCAACGGCAAGGCCGTCGGCCCGATGCAGGTGCCGGAAGGGCTGATGATGATCGAGTTCCTGCACGAGTATGCGGGGCTCACGGGCTCGCGGCTCGGCTGCGGGCAGGGGATCTGCCACGCGTGCGTGGTGATTCTCGACAAGCCGGACGGCACGAGCGAGGAAGTGCGGACCTGCATCACCGGCGCGCATTTCTTCCACGGGCGCGCGATCCGCACGGTCGAAGGCCATGCGAAGCGCAACGAAGCCGGCGAGGTGGTCGAGCTGTCGCCGATCCAGCAGAAGTTCCTCGAGCACTTCAGCTTCCAGTGCGGCTACTGCACGCCCGGTTTCGTGAACGCCGCGACGGTGCTGATCGAGCGGCTGAAGCGCGAGCCGGTCGCGAAGGCCGACGTCGAGCGCACGATCACCGAGGCGCTGAACGCGCATCTGTGCCGCTGCACGGGCTACGTCCGCTACTACGAAGCCGTGAAGGACGTCGTGATGACGACGCCGGGACTCGTGAAGGACGCCGCATGAAACGTACACTCGCTCATCGTATCGCGCGCTTCGCCGGCTTGCCTGCGCTCGCCGCGGCGTGCGCACTGACGCTCGCCGCGTGCGGCGGCGACGCTCCGGCGTCGACGGCCGGCTCCGGCGCACCGGGCGCGGACCAGATCGCGCGCGGCCGCTATCTGGTGAAGGCGGCCGACTGCGCCGCATGTCATACCGCGAAGGACGGCGCGCCGTTCGCGGGCGGCGCGAAGCTCGATTCGCCGTACGGCACGTTCTACGGATCGAACATCACGCCCGACAAGGATCACGGGATCGGCCGCTGGAGCGCGGACGACTTCTATGCGGCGCTGCACGACGGCAAGGCGCCCGGCAAGCGGCTCTATCCGTCGATGCCGTACACGTCGTACCGGCAGCTCACGCGCGCGGACACCGACGCGATGTACGCGTACCTGATGACGATCAGGCCGGTCGCGCAGGCCAACCGTGAGCACGAGCTGAAGTTCCCGTACAACCTGCGGTTCGGGATGGCGTTGTGGGACCTTGCGTTCCTGAAGGACAGCCTGCCGGACGCATCGACGGGCCAGTCCGCCGACTGGCAGCGCGGCCGCTATCTGGCCGGCGCGCTCGGCCACTGCGCGGAGTGCCACACGCCGCGCGCGTTCACGGGCCAGCTCGACGGCGCGAAGCCGTTCGCGGGCGCTGCGCTCGGCCGCGTCGCCGCGCCGGACATCACGCCGGCCGGCCTCGCAGCGCGCGGCTGGACCGGTGCCGACCTGCAGACCTTCTTCGGCGTCGGGATCGCGCCGCAAGGCTCGGCGTTCGGCGAGATGTATCCGGTCGTGCACCTGAGCACGCAATACCTGACGAAGGACGACCTGCGCGCGCTGTCGGTCTATCTGCTCGGCGACACGCCGCCCGCGCCGCAGCCCGTGAAGCCGGTATCGGCCGATGCGGCCCAGCTCGCGGCCGGCCGTTCCGTCTATGTCGCCGTGTGCGCGGGCTGTCACGGGCTGAGCGACGAAGGCAAGCCGCACGTCGCGGTGCCGATGGCCGGCAACTCGACCGTGCGTCAGCACGATCCGCGCAACCTGCTCGTCGCGGTGCTCGACGGCATCGACGAACAGAAGTTCGCCGGCGTCGAGAACATGCAGGCGATGCCGGGCTTCGCCGGCACGCTCGGCGACGACGAAGTTGCCCAGCTCGCGAACTATCTGCGCGCGACATGGGGCGGCCAGCCGGCCAGCGTCACGCCGGCCGACGTCAAGGCGATGCGCTGAACCGTGCGGCGATGCAGCGTGCGGGCAGGCCGGTTGCCGGCCGCCGCGCGCTGCGCGCCGACATCTCGACGGCGATGCGTCAGTAACCGCCGCCGCCACCCCCACCGCCATTGCCTCCGGAGCCGCCGTAGCGGCTCATGCCGGGCCCCTGCGCGGGGCCGCCGCCCGACGACGTACACCCCGCCGACAGCACGAGCGCGAGCGCCGCGATCAGCGCCGCGGCCAACGTTGCCGATTTCATGTCGATCTCCTTTCGGTGCGCAGTCCGCCGGACGACGCCGGTTCGTGCGAACCGGGCGTCTGCGCGATCACAGAACGACTTGGCGCCGGCCGTTATTCCATTGTTTTTGCATATCGCGCCGCGGCACGCGCACGGCGTCATGCATCGCGCGGTGCGTTCTCGCGACCGTTGCGCAACCTCGCAACGTGGTCGGCGCAGGACGATATCTGCATCGGAAGTCGAGATCGATCTGCCGTTGGCGTAGGCGACGCGTGGCGATTCGGCGTGTGTAGCCGCGTCGCGCGCGACGCGGCGGCTCGGGAGGGCCGCCACGCTGGCGCGAACGCGGCGGCAGACACGGCGCGATCAACGATAGACGAGATCCGCGCGGCGGTTTTGCGCCCACGCGGCTTCGTCGTGACCGAGCGCGACCGGCTTTTCCTTGCCGAGGCTCACGGCCTCGAGCTGCGACGCCGGCACGCCGAGCGTTTCGAGCGCGCTCATCACGGCCTGCGAGCGGCGCTGGCCGAGCGCGAGGTTGTATTCGGACGTGCCGCGCTCGTCGGTGTTGCCCTGGATCAGCACGTGACGCGACGGGTGACTGCGCAGGTAGTTCGCATGGGCCTGCAGCAGCGACTGGTCCTCTGGCTTCACCGTGTAGCTGTCGAAGTCGAAATACACGCTGCGCTTGGCGAGCGGGCTGTTCGGATTGTCCAGATCGTCGGCCGTCACGGTCGTGACGGCCTCGCTCGACGGTGTCGGCGCCATCCCGGTGTTCTCGGGCGCCTTCGCGGCATGATGACAGCCGCCGAGCAGCGCGAGCGCTGCAATGACCGCAAACCGGTTCGTTTTGCTCATCCTTTTTCTCCTGCGGTTGACTGCGTTGACAGCGGGCACGCGAGGCCCGTGCGACATGCTTTCGCAAGGCGGCGGCACGCACCCTGAAAGACTGTGACGATCGGCGTGCCGGATCGCGATGCTGCTGCAATCAGATTAGGAAAAATGTCACAGCGTGACCAGTTTCTCCGTCATTGACCGCAGGGATGGACGAGAAAGGATGCGCGCGCAGGCATCGTCCGTTGCCGCGCGCGCTCGGGAACGAACGTTGCACGACGAGGCCCGGCGCGCTTCAGAACTTGTGCCGCAGCCCGAGCGCGACGACGACTTGATTGCCGTTCGCCGACGGCGTCAGCGTCCAGACGGTCGCGTTGAACGCCGGATTGCCGTTGCCGCCGCTCACGCGCTGATACACGCCTTCGAGATAGACGTCGGTGCGCTTCGAGAACGCGTAATCGGCCTGCGCGACGACCTGATTCCACTTCGGGCGCGTCTGGCCCGCGCGCGTATCGAAGCGGCCCATCGTGTAGGTGTAAGCAGCCGATACGCTGAAGGCAGTGGTCGCGAAGTAGCGCGCATCGACCGAGAAGTTGTCGAACACGAGCGATTCGCCTTTCAGCGGCGCGATGCCGCTGCCTTGCAGCACACCGGTGACGCCGTCGGTGGCCGAGTGCGACCACGCGGCGCCGACCGAGTGCGGGCCGAACGCATAGCGCGCGGCGAGCGCCCAGATCTGCTGGTTGCCGCCCGTGATCGTCGCCGAGCCGTCGACCGTGCTGAGCGCGCCGTCGGGATTCGGCGCATGGCGGTCGCGGCTGATCTTCAGATAGCCGGCGCCGAGTTTCAGCGGGCCGTTCGCGTACGACAGCCCCGCGCTCCACGCGGCATTGTTCGAAAACGCACCGGCCGTATTCGAGAATCCGTACATCGCGCCGAACGCGAGCCCGCGATAGGTCGGGCTCGTGTACTTGACCGCGTGGTTGATCCGCGTGTTGCGATTCGAGTCGTCGTTGTCGTACGGATGGACGGCGAGGTTGCCGCCCCAGCCGGGCCCCGACGCGCCGAGCGGCGTCACGAAGTCGAGAATCAGGTCGTACTGACGGCCGAACGTCAGCGTGCCGGCCGTGTTCGAGCGCACGCCGATCCATGCCTGCCGGCCGAACAGGTCGACGCCTTTCTGCGACAACGCGCCGGTCGTGCCCGAGAAGCCGTTCTCGAGCGTGAAGACGGCCGAGAGACCTCCGCCGAGATCCTCGCGGCCACGCAGTCCCCAGCGCGCCGCATTCAATGCGCCGCTCGTCATCGCGACGCTGCCGCTGCCGGGCGAGCCCGCGCCATGCGTGCGCTGGTTGTTCGCATAGGTGATCGACGTGTCGATCAGCCCGTACAGCGCGACGCTGCTCTGTGCCTGTGCGGCGGTCGGTGCGATGGCCGCCGTGCAGGCGGCGACGAGCGCGCCGGCGATCCCGTTGGTCCGGCGCGCGCGACGCGTCGATGAGGTCGTGCGGCCACGCGTGCGCGCGCGCGGGGTGGTCTGATTGGAATGCATTGTGTGTCTTGTCGTTGGCCCGGCGCGAAGCCGGCAGGCGCGTCGGCGGCAGACCGACGGATCGAGCGCGCATTATTGAAGATCGCCCGACGCGCGATTAAGCGGCTGCACAGGAAAGGTCTTCTGCACGATCTCGCACAATCGTGTGCGGCGCGCATGCGTCGCTGGATGCCGTGTGCGACATCCAGCGCAGAAAGGGAAGGGGGCGGAGGGCGTGCGCTGCCCTCAGGTCGATGGCCGGACGCGGCGCGCCGCGCGAACGATCGCGGCCTGCGACGGCGCGCGGATTACGCGGCCGTACCGCGCGCGGCGATTACGCGCGCACGGCGACGCGATAGCGCGTCGTCTGCCGATACGTATCGCCGGGCCGTACGATCGTGGCGTCGGCGAGCTCCGCCATGTTGATCTGATTCGGAAAGCAGCCGGCCTCGACGCACAGTGCCGCATGCCGCACGCAGGTCGTGCCGCCGCTGACGCGCAGGCCGTCGAGATAGTTGCCGGTATAGAGCTGCAGCCCGCATTGATCGGTCGACACGGTCAGCTCGCGGCCGCTTTCCGGATCGTAGATGCTCGCCACCGGCCGCACGCCGTGCAGGTCGTCGCGCAGCACGTAGCAGTGGTCGAAGCCGCGGCCGCGCGCAAGCTGCGCGTGCGGCCAATCGAGGCGCGCACCGAGCGGCGCGCTTTGCCGGAAATCGAACGCGGTGCCCGTCACGTCGGCGCGGCCGGTCGGAATCAGCGCGTCGTCGACTTCGAGAAACGCGTCCGCATCGATCCTCAGCACGTGGCCGCGCACGTCGCTGCCCGCGCGGCCGCTCAGATTGAAGTAGCTGTGATTCGTCAGGTTCAGCGGCGTCGGTGCGTCGCTCGTGCCCGTGTAGTCGATCGTCAGCGTGCCGTCGTCGTCGAGCGTATAGCGCACTTGTACGCTGACGTTGCCGGGAAACCCCGCATCGCCTTCGGGCGAATCGAGCCGCAGCGTGAGGCCGCCGCGATCGTCGATCACGTCCCAACGTTCGCGATGAAAACCGCTTGCGCCGCCGTGCAGCAGATTGCCGTTCTCGTTGCGATCGAGCGGGTAGTCGATGCCGTCGAGCGTGAAGCGCGCGCCGGCGATCCGGTTCGCCCAGCGGCCGACCGTCGCGCCGAGATACGCGCCGGACGCGAGATAGTCGGCCGGCGTGTCGTGCGCGAGCACGATGTCGGCGAAGCGGCCGGTGCGGTCGGGCGCGAGCCACGACACGACGGTCGCGCCGAGGTCGCTGACGACGACGCGCATCCCGTGCGCATTGCGCAGCGTATAGCGCCGCACCGGATCGCCGCCGGGCAGCGACCCCCACGGCTCGGACGGAATGCGGGCGACGTCGGACGCGGTACGGGAAGAATCGGTATCGAAGGTCATGAGTAGTCGGTCGTCGACGATGAGCGTCAGTGCGCGGACACCGCGCGTTCCTGGTATTCGCGCGGCGTGCAGCCGAGTTCGCGCCGGAACACCGCATACATGTACTGCAGCGACGTGAATCCGCAGCGGATCGCGACCTCGGCGCTCGATGCATTGCGGCTCGCGAGCAGCGCCTGCGCGGCCTCGAGCTTGTGACGCAGGATTTCCTGATGAACGGTGCGCTGCAGTTCGCGCCGGAAGTGTTCTTCGAGCAGCGAGCGCGACACGCCGACATAGTCGGCGACCTGCTCGGTCTTGATGCCCTGGCACGCGTACTGGCGGATGAAGTGCCGCGCGCGCATCACGTGCGGGCTCGCGACCGGCTGATGGCGCGTCGATTCGAGCACGTTGATGCCGACCGGCGGCACGAGGATGCGCTGCCCCGGAAAGCGTGCGCCGCGCAGCATCCGGTGCAGCAGGTGCGCGGCCGTGCGGCCCATCTCCTCGGTGCCCTGGATCACGGACGACAGCGGAATGCGCGTCAGCGTGCGCGTGAGCGGATCGTTGTCGATCCCGATGATCGCGACCTGCTCGGGCACCGCGATGCCGGCGATCAGGCACGCCTGCAGCAGATGCCGCGCACGCGCGTCGGTCACCGCGATCACGCCGACCGGCTTAGGCAGCGCGTTCAGCCAGTCGATCAGCTGCTCGATCGCATGGTTCCAGCCGGACGCCGTCGTCGGCAGCCCGCGGTAGATCGGCGCGTCGAGGCCGTCCGCGCGCGCGAGCCGGTCGAACGCCAGCTCGCGCTGCTGCGCCCAGCGGTTTTCCTGCGCGGCCGGCAGGCTGTACATCGCGAAATGCGGCAGCCCCGCGCCGATCAGATGCGTATAGGCGAGCGACACGAGTTTCGGATTGTCGGTCGCGATGTATGGGACGCCGTCCGGATAGTGGGACGGATCCTCGTAAGACGAGCCCACCGCGACGATCGGCAGCGGCGAGCCGGCCAGCGCGTCGGCGACCGCCGGATCGTCGAAATCCGCGATGATGCCGTCGCCGTCGAAGCGCTCGATGCCGGCGAGCCGGCAGCGGAAGTCGTCTTCGAGGAACAGGTCCCACACGACGCGCGTCGAGTGCAGGTACTGGCCGATCCCGCTGATGATTTCGCGGTCGTAGACCTTGTTGGCGTTGAACAGCAGCGCAATGCGGTGCGGTGTCGGGGCGGAACGGGCGCGGTTCATCTCGGTCTCGGGGCCGGCGCCGCGGGCGCCGTGCCGTTGTCTCCTGGGGCGCGCGTCCGGCGGGCGGCGCGCGACGGTTCGATGTCCGGCGATTGTAGGACGGAATCCGCGTGCCGCGCGCGCGGCTGGCAAGAAACGTTAAGCGTGCTGCGCAATTTCGCAATTGCCGGCCGGCAGGCGCACGGGCACGATCCTGCCAGACCGCAACCCGGCGCCGCGCGTCGACGCGACGCACGCTGCGCTGCAACAAGACACCGGACGGAGACGCCATGTCGTATTTCGAACACATTCCCGCGATTCGCTACGAAGGGCCGCAGTCGGACAACCCGCTGGCCTATCACCACTACGACCGCACGAAGCGCGTGCTTGGCAAGACGCTCGAGGAACATCTGCGGATCGCCGTCTGCTACTGGCACACCTTCGTGTGGCCCGGTCACGACATTTTCGGGCAGGGTGCATTCCGGCGGCCATGGCAGCAGCCGGGCGACGCGCTCGAGCGCGCGCGGCAGAAGGCCGATGCCGCATTCGAGTTCTTCACGAAGCTCGGCACGCCGTTCTACACGTTCCACGACACCGACGTCGCGCCGGAAGGCGACAGCCTGCGCGAGTACGTCGACAACTTCGCGCGGATGGTCGACTATCTCGGCGAGCGTCAGCAGGCGAGCGGCGTGCGGCTGCTGTGGGGCACCGCGAACCTGTTCTCGCATCCGCGCTTCGCGGCGGGCGCCGCGACCAACCCGAACCCGGACGTCTTCGCATGGGCCGCGACGCAGGTGCGCCATGCGCTCGACGCGACGCACCGGCTCGGCGGCGAGAACTACGTGCTGTGGGGCGGCCGCGAAGGGTACGAAACGCTGCTCAATACCGATCTGAAGCGCGAGCGCGAGCAGTTCGCGCGCTTCCTGTCGATGGTCGTCGAGCACAAGCACCGGATCGGCTTTCGCGGCGCGCTGCTGATCGAGCCGAAGCCGCAGGAGCCAACCAAGCATCAATACGACTACGACGTCGCGACCGTGCACGGCTTTCTCACGCAATACGGGCTGCAGGACGAGATCCGCGTGAACATCGAGGCGAACCATGCGACGCTCGCCGGTCATTCGTTCCATCACGAAATCGCGAACGCGTTCGCGCTCGGCGTGTTCGGCAGCGTCGACGCGAACCGCGGCGATCCGCAGAACGGCTGGGACACCGATCAGTTTCCGAACAGCGTCGAGGAGCTCACGCTCGCGTTCTACGAGATCCTGCGTCACGGCGGATTCACGACCGGCGGCATGAACTTCGACGCGAAGGTGCGACGTCAGAGTGTCGATCCGGAAGATTTGTTCTACGGACATGTCGGCGCGATCGACGTGCTCGCGCTCGCCGTCGAACGCGCGGCCGTGCTCGTCGAGAACGACCGGCTCGAAGCGATGCGCCGGCAGCGCTACGCGCAGTGGGACGACGCGTTCGGCCGCAAGATCCTGTCGGGCGGCTATACGCTCGAATCGCTCGCGGCCGACGCGCTCGCGCGCGGCGTGAACCCGCAGCATGCGAGCGGCGCGCAGGAGCGGCTCGAGAACATCGTGAATCAGGCGATTTACGCGCTGCGCTGACGCCATGTACATCGGACTCGATCTCGGCACGTCGGGCGTGAAGGCCGTGCTGCTCGACCGCGACGGCACGGTGCGCGCGAGCGCGACGCGGCCGCTGACGGTGAGCCGGCCGCAGCCGCGCTGGTCGGAGCAGGCGCCGCACGACTGGTGGGACGCTGCGTGCGGTGCGCTCGCGGCGCTCGTCGCCGATGCACGTGCGGCCGGCATCGACGCGCGCGACATCGCCGCGCTCGGGCTCACGGGCCAGATGCACGGCGCGACGCTGCTCGACGCGCGCGGCGACGTGCTGCGTCCCGCGATTCTCTGGAACGACGGCCGCGCGGATGCGGAGTGCGCGGAGCTCGAACGCGCGGCGCCGTCGCTGCGTGCGGTCGCCGGCAACGTCGCGATGCCGGGCTTTACCGCGCCGAAGCTGCTGTGGGTGCGCCGCCACGAACCCGACGTGTTCGCGCGGATCGCGCACGTGCTGCTGCCGAAGGACTATCTGCGCTACCGGTTGACCGGCGCGTTCGCGACCGATCCGTCGGATGCGGCCGGCACGCTGTGGCTCGACGTCGCAAAGCGCGCGTACGACGACACGCTGCTCGCGGCCTGCGGACTATCGCAAGCGCAGATGCCGCCCGTGTTCGAAGGCAACCGGATCACCGGCACGCTGCTGCCCGACGTCGCGCGCACGCTCGGGCTGCGCGAGATTCCGGTCGTCGCCGGCGGCGGCGACAACGCGGCCGGCGCGGTCGGCGTCGGCATCGTGCGGCCCGGCGATGCGCTGCTGTCGCTCGGCACGTCGGGCGTCTACTTCGCGGTGTCGGACGGCTTTCGCGCGAATCCCGAATCGGCGGTGCACAGCTTCTGCCATGCGTTGCCCGACACGTGGCACCTGATGTCCGTGATGCTGAACGCGGCGGGCTGCATCGACTTTGCCGCGCAGCTCGCCGGCTACGACGGCGTCGCGGCGCTGCTCGCGGATGCCGAGGCGAACGCGCGCGATGCGCGCCCATGGTTCCTGCCTTACCTGAGCGGCGAGCGCACGCCGCACAACGACGTCAATGCGAAGGGCGTGTTCTACGGGCTGACGGCCGATACGCGGCGCGCCGATCTCGCGAACGCGACGCTCGAAGGCGTCGGCTTCGCGCTGCTCGACGGCATCGACGCGCTGCATGCGGCGGGGCTCGTGCCGGACGGCATCACGGTAATCGGCGGCGGCTCGCGCAGCCCGTACTGGACGCAGATGCTCGCCGATCTGACCGGCCGCGCGCTGACGCTGCGCGCGGGCGGCGACGTCGGCCCGGCGCTCGGTGCCGCGCGGCTTGCGCGGCTCGCGGTCGAACCCGATGTGCCGCTCGACATCGTGTGTCCGCAGCCGCCCGTGCTGGCGGTACGCGAGCCGGACCGCGCGCGCCATGCGTGGTATCGCGACGTGCGGCGGCCGACGTTTCGCGCGTTGTATCGCGCGCTCGAACCCGTATTCGCGGCCGGCGCGTGACGCGCCGCTCGCACCGCCGGAACTCGGGCCGCCGGCGGGGCCGCCGCGCGATGGCGCGGGGCCTGCAATGGCTCGAAGCGGGCGGCGCATTCCGGCGCCCGCCCGGCGTATCGAGGTAGTCCAATAAAGAGGAGTGGAGACATGAGATCCGTGACGCGTCGTACCGTATTGAGTTCGCTCGCCGGCGCCGCAGCGCTGGCGGTCCTCGCGCTTGGCGCGCCGCTCGCGCACGCGAGCAAGGACAAGCCCGAGATCGGCTTCTGCATCGACGATCTGCGCGTCGAGCGCTGGTCGCGCGATCGCGACTATTTCGTCGCCGCCGCGACGAAGCTCGGCGCGAAGGTGTCCGTGCAGTCCGCCGACGCGAGCGAGGAGCGGCAGATCTCGCAGATCGAAAACCTGATTTCGCGCGGCGTCGACGTGATCGTGATCGTGCCGTTCAATTCGAAGACGCTCGGCAACGTCGTCGCCGAAGCGAAGAAGGCCGGCATCAAGGTCGTGTCGTACGACCGATTGATTCTCGATGCGGACGTCGACGCATACATCTCGTTCGACAACGAGAAGGTCGGCGAGCTGCAGGCGCAGGGCGTGATCGACGCGAAGCCGAAGGGCAACTACTTCCTGCTCGGCGGCGCCCCGACCGACAACAACGCGAAGATGCTGCGCGCCGGCCAGATGAAGGTGCTGAAGCCCGCGATCGACCGCGGCGACATCAAGATCGTCGGCCAGCAGTGGGTGCCGGAGTGGAGCGCATCGACCGCGCTGCGGATCGTCGAGGATGCGCTGACCGCGAACAACAACAAGATCGACGCGATCGTCGCGTCGAACGACGGCACCGCGGGCGGCGCGATCCAGGCGCTCGCCGCGCAGCATCTGGCCGGCAAGGTGCCGGTGTCGGGGCAGGACGCCGATCTCGCGGCCGTCAAGCGCGTGATCGCCGGCACGCAGACGATGACCGTCTACAAGCCGCTGAAGCTGATCGCCGGCGAAGCGGCGAAGCTCGCGGTCGATCTCGCGAAGGGCACGAAGCCCGCGTACAACGCGCAATACGACAACGGCAAGAAGAAGGTCGACACCGTGCTGCTGCAGCCGACGCTGCTGACCAAGCGCAACGTCGACGTCGTCGTGAAGGACGGCTTCTACACCCAGGCGCAGCTGGCGAGCCAGTAAGCGGCGCGACGCGCGCGGCCGGCCGCGGGTGCCGGGTGCGGCCGCGCGCACACTGCGAGGCACGAACGTATGACCGAACCCTTGCTGACGATGCGCGGCATCGTCAAGGATTTCGACGGCGTGAAGGCGCTCGACGGAATCGACCTGACCGTGCGGCCCGGCGAATGCGTCGGGCTGTGCGGCGAGAACGGCGCGGGCAAATCGACGCTGATGAAGGTGCTGTCGGGCGTCTATCCGCACGGCACGTGGGAGGGCGAGATCCGCTGGGAAGGTGCGCCGCTCGTCGCATCCGGCGTGCGCGATACCGAGCGCGCGGGCATCGTGATCATTCACCAGGAGCTGATGCTCGTGCCCGAACTGTCGGTGGCCGAGAACATCTTCCTCGGCAACGAGATCACGCTGCCCGGCGGGCGCATGCACTATGCCGAGATGGTGCGACGCGCCGAGGCGCTGCTGCGCGAACTGCGGATCGACGCGATCAACGTCGCGCAGCCCGTGATGAACTACGGCGGCGGCCATCAGCAATTGATCGAGATCGCGAAGGCGCTGAACAAGCGCGCGAAGCTGCTGATTCTCGACGAACCGTCGTCGTCGCTGAGCGCGTCGGAGACGCGCATCCTGCTCGACATCGTCCGCGATCTGAAACGGCGCGGCGTCGCGTGCGTGTACATCTCGCACAAGCTCGACGAGGTCGAAGCCGTCTGCGACACGGTCACCGTGATCCGCGACGGCCGCCACGTCGCGACCGAGCCGATGCGTGCGCTGACGACCGACCGGATCATCTCGATGATGGTCGGCCGCGAGATCCGCAACCTGTATCCGCGCGAGCCACACGAGATCGGCGACGTCGTGCTCGATGTGCGCAACGTGACCTGCTACGACGTGACGAACCCGCGGCGCAAGCGTGTCGACGACGTGTCGTTCAGCGTACGGCGCGGCGAGATTCTCGGTGTCGCGGGGCTCGTCGGCGCCGGGCGTACCGAGCTGATGCAGGCGATCTTCGGCGCGTATCCGGGCGCGTGCACGGCCGACGTACGGGTGAACGGCCGGCCGCTCGCGATCCGTGCGCCGGGCGATGCGATCCGCGCGGGCATCGCGATGGTGCCCGAGGACCGCAAGCGGCACGGCATCGTTCCGCAGCTCGGCGTCGGCCACAACATCACGCTGTCGGTGCTGCGGCGTTTCGCGGCGCGCGGGCGGATCGACGCGGCCGCCGAACTCAACGCGATCCGCACCGAGATGCAGCGGCTGTCCGTGCGTGCCGCGCATCCGTTCCTGCCGATCGCGAGCCTGTCCGGCGGCAATCAGCAGAAGGCCGTGCTGGCGCGCATGCTGCTCGCCGACCCGCAGGTGCTGATTCTCGACGAGCCGACGCGCGGCGTCGACGTCGGTGCGAAAGCGGAGATCTACCGGCTGATCTTCGCGCTCGCGAAGCGCGGCGTCGCGCTGATCGTCGTGTCGTCGGAGATGCCCGAGGTGCTCGGGCTCGCCGATCGCGTGCTCGTGATCGGCGAGGGCGAGCTGCGCGGCGATTTCGTCAACGACGGCCTGACGCAGGAACAGATTCTCGGCGCCGCGCTGAAAGCCGGCCGGCGCCCGACCGAACCCACCGCAACGAGTGCGACATGAATACCGAACTGTCTTCCTCTACGTCTTCCGCCGGCGCGCCGGGCGGTGCGCCCGGTGCCGACGCGCGCCGCGGCGCGGGCCGGCCGCTGCGGCAGATCTTCGTCCGCTACAAGGTGCTCGCGCTGCTGTTCGCGGTCGCCGCGATCTGGCTGTTCTTCTCGGTGCTGACCGACGGCGCGTTCGTTACGCCGCGCAACGTGTCGAACCTGCTGCGGCAGATGTCGATCACCGGGATGCTCGCGTGCGGCATGGTGTTCGTCATCATCGCGGGCGAGATCGACCTGTCGGTCGGTTCGCTGCTCGGGCTGCTCGGCGGCGTCGCGGCGATTCTCGACGTGAACCGCCACTGGCCCGTAGCCGCGACCGTGCCCGCCGTGCTCGCGCTCGGCGTGCTGATCGGGTTGTTCAACGGCTGGTGGTCGACCTATCGGCGCGTGCCGTCGTTCATCGTCGGGCTCGGCGGGATGCTCGCGTTTCGCGGTGTGCTGCTCGGTGTGACCGGCGGTTCGACCATCGCGCCGGTCTCGGACGGCTTCGTGTTCATCGGGCAGGGCTATCTGCCGCGCGCCGTCGGCGACGGCCTCGCGCTGCTGCTGTTCGCGCTCGTCGCGCTGCTCGTCGTGCGTCAGCGCGGCACGCGGCGCCGCTACCGGCTCGCGGTCGCGCCGGTGTGGCAGGACGCGGCGAAGGTCGTCGGCGCGGGTGCCGTGCTGTTCGCGTTCGTTGCGACGCTCGACCGTTACGGCGGCATTCCGGTGCCGGTCCTGCTGCTGCTCGCGCTGCTCGGCGTGTTCTCGTGGATCGCGACGCAGACCGTGTTCGGCAGGCGCATCTATGCAGTCGGATCGAATCTCGAGGCGACGCGGCTGTCCGGCGTCGACACCGACCGCGTGAAGCTGGCGATTTTTGCGCTGATGGGGCTGATGTGCGCGTTCGCGGGGATCGTGAACACCGCACGGCTCGCCGCAGGATCGCCGTCCGCCGGCACGATGGGCGAACTCGACGCGATCGCCGCGTGCTTTATCGGCGGTACGTCGATGCGCGGCGGGTCGGGCACCGTGTACGGCGCGCTGATCGGCGCGCTCGTGATGGCGAGTCTCGACAACGGGATGTCGATGCTCGACGTCGACGCGTACTGGCAGATGATCGTCAAGGGCGCGGTGCTGGTGCTCGCGGTGTGGATCGACGTCGTGTCGCGATCGAACCGGCGCTGAGACGTGGTGGGCCGCGAACGATGCGACGTGCGTGCGCAGAGCGGTCGTGCGCACGGACGCATCGCGCTAGGACCGGTCGCGATTGCGTGCGCGCGTCGCGCCCGTGATCACGGCGATGCCGAACAGGATGACGGCGACGATCTCGATGATGTGCTGCGATACATGCAGCGTCATCAATCCCCATGCGACGCCGCCGATGAAAATGATCCATCCGACCAGGTAGATAAGCAGGGTCATCGTTTTTCTCCTTGCGGTTCGGGTTCATCGTGTTCGGCGACGGCCGCGGCGCTGTCGTCGGCCGTCGCCGCCGCGTGTGCATGCAGGCCGAGGCGCTCCATCAGACGCTGGGCGTCGAACGGCGCGTGCGTTTTCGCATCGTTGTCGAAATAGCAGTACACGTCGCGCGTCTGCGCGCGCGGCGGCGGCAGTTCCGGCGCGGCGAGCCGTGCGTCGGCAGGCTGCGTGCCGCGGCGCCATGCGTCGATTCGGTTCGCCCAGCGGTCGAGCGCGGCATCCGAGTATTCGCCCGAATATTTCGTTTCGGTGCCGTGCAGCCGCATATAGACGAAATCCGCGCTCAGATCCTCGAACTGCGGCCATGGCTCGGTCGAATCCGACACGACGAGTGCGACCTTGTGGCGGCGCAGCAGCTTTATGAACGCCGGATCCATGAAGCTCTCGTGGCGCACCTCGATCGCGTGACGCAAGCGGCGCTTGCGGTCGATCCTGAGGTAGGGCGTCTTCACGCGCGCGTCATGCCGTTCGGCGAACGCGAGCGCCGCTTCGGTATCGTGCGGCAGCAGTGTCAGGAAGCGCTCGATGTGCTCCGCGTCGAAGCGCAGGGAGGGCGGGAACTGCCACAGGATCGGGCCGAGCTTGTCTTTCAGCGCAAGCACGCCCTGTGCGAAGAAGTTGGCGGCGCCGACCGTCGCCGCTTCGTCGCGAAAGCGCAGCAGATGCGTCAGGTAGCGGGCGCCTTTTACGCTGAACGTGAATCCCGGCGGTGTCTGTGCGTACCAGTGCTGCCAGCTGTCCAGCGATTGCAGGCTGTAATGCGTTCCGTTGATTTCGATCGTCTGCATCAGGCTCGACGCGTAGCGCAGCTCCGCTGCCTGCTTCAGTCCTTGCGGGTAGAACGTGCCGCGCCATCCCGCGTAGCGCCAGCCTGAAATGCCGATTCGAATCTCGCCTGATGTCTTTTTCACGTCGATGTTCGAATGTCGATGGGGTCTCGATCGGGATCAGGCGAGCAAGGGTCGTTCCTGGGACGGCATGCGGGGCGGGCACCGAGTGCGCCTGCATTGGGTCGCGCGTCGCTATGCGGGCTTCGAGCGCCCACGCGGCACGGGCTTGCCGTGGCGCTCGAGGTACGCGCGTGTCGCCTCGAAGTAGCTGAACGTCGACTCGGTCGCGGTGAAGTGCAATTGCATCAGCCGGCTGGTCGCGTCGTCGACGTACACCAGCAACGTGCATTGCGGCGCCCGATCCTCGAACCACGCATGCTCGCTGCCGTCGATCTGGATCAGCTCGCCCAGGCACGCGCGTCGCGCCCGCGGCTGGTAGACCTTCGGCGGACGCTGCCGCCGTGGCACCCACAAGCCAGCGTCGGTCATCAGCCGCCGCACGGTCTCCTTGGCCAGCCGAATGCCATGACATTCCCAGAGCTCGTCGCAGGCCAGCGTCGGCCCGAAGTCGGTATAGCGTTCGCGGATGATCGAGAGTGCCCGGTCGGCCGTCACGGCGTCCAATCGGTTATTGCTGGGCTTCGCGCGCCGCTGCGACACGAGACCTTGCGGCCCGTGCTCCCGCAGTCGGCCAACCAGTCGCCGAATCTGCCGCGTCGTCAGTCCGAGTCGCTCGGCCGCGCGCCACGGCTTGAGCTTGCCGTCCGCCACGGCCTGAATAACCTTGAATCGGTCCAGTTCTCGCATCGTCATCGTGATCCGTTCTGTCGCAGCCATCGAAGCTCCCGGCGCCGGACAACCGGCGGCCGGATAGCTTACGCGGCACGAAAGCGGACATTACAACTTAGCCGCTACAACCGTTTGGTGTGATAATTCACCTTATGTCAACTCATGAATCTCCGAAAACGACCGGAAATCCCAACCCCACAGACCGCACACGCCACCCACCGGCGGCGCGTGCGTCCGTCCTTCATCAAACCGCCGTCAAACCGCCATCACCGTCACCGACTTCGTGACGAGATACGGCTCGAGCGCTTCCGGACCACCCTCCGAGCCATAACCCGAATCCTTCACGCCGCCGAACGGCATTTCGGGCCACGGCGTCGCCGGCTGGTTGATCCACAGCATCCCGACTTCGAGCCGCTGCGTCAGCAGATGCACGTTCGCGAACGAGCGCGTGAACGCGTAGCCGGCCAGACCGTACGGCAGCCGGTTCGCTTCGGCGATCGCATCCTCGAGCTTGTCGAAGCCGCGGATCGCCGCGACCGGACCGAACGGCTCGTTATTGAACACGTCCGCTTCGAGCGGCACGTTCGCGAGCACGGTCGGCGCGAAGAAGTTGCCTTCCGAGCCGATCCGCTCGCCGCCGGTTTCGACGCTCGCGCCGACCTTGCGCGCGTTTTCGACGACCGACGCCATCGCAGTCAGCCGGCGCGGGTTCGCGAGCGCACCGAGCGTCGTCCCTTCCTCGAGCCCGTTGCCGACCTTCAGCCCCTCCGCATGCTTGACGAGCGCGCGCGTGAATTCGTCGCGAATGCTGTTGTGGACGAGAAAACGCGTCGGCGAGATGCAGACCTGCCCCGCGTTGCGGAATTTGGCGCCGCCGGCCGCCTTCACCGCCAGCGCGACGTCCGCGTCCTCGGCGACGATCACCGGCGCGTGACCGCCGAGCTCCATCGTCGCGCGCTTCATGTGCTGACCGGCGAGCGCCGCGAGCTGCTTGCCGACCGGCGTCGAACCGGTGAACGTGACCTTGCGGATCACCGGGTGCGGAATCACGTACGACGAGATCTCGGCCGGATCGCCGTACACGAGGCCGATCACGCCCGCCGGCACGCCGGCGTCGACGAACGCGCGCAGCAGCGCGGCCGGCGATGCGGGCGTTTCTTCCGGCGCCTTGACGAGGAACGAGCAGCCCGTGGCGAGCGCAGCGCTCAGCTTGCGCACGACCTGGTTCACCGGGAAATTCCACGGCGTGAACGCGGCGACCGGGCCGACCGGCTCCTTCACGACCGTCTGCTGCGCGCCGAGGTTGCGCGGCGGCACGATGCGCCCATACACGCGACGCCCTTCATCCGCGAACCATTCGATGATGTCGGCCGCTGACAGCACTTCGATCCGCGCCTCCGTAAGCGGCTTGCCCTGTTCCTGCGTCATCAGTTGCGCGATCGTATCGGCGCGCTCGCGCACCAGCGCCGCGGCCTTGCGCATCGTCGCCGCGCGTTCGTGCGCGGGCACCTTCCGCCATGCTTCGAAGCCGCGCTGCGCGGCGGCCAGCGCACGATCGAGATCGGCGATGCCCGCGTGGGCCACCTTGCCGATCACCTTGCCGGTCGCCGGGTTTACCACGTCGATCGTCTTGCCGCTCGCGGCGTCGACCCACTCGCCGTCGATCAGGAGTTGCGTATCCGTATAAGTCACGTTTGCCATCCAGACACCTCTGCTTTACGTCGAAAAAGCGTGCCGCCGCGGACGGCGGCACGCCGGTTATCAGGGGCGTCGCCGGCGCAATGCGCGCGGCGGCGTTCGGTGCGGGCTCGTCGCCCGCGGTTCGGTCGGCATGCCGGCCGGCACTGGCCGGCATGCGATCGCGGATCGGTGTCGCCGACGATCCGCACGGCACTCATTGCGCGGCGGCGGTCGCCTTGCGCAGCTTCGCGACATCCGCCGGCTGCACGGCCGGCGCGCCGTTGCTCCATCCGGCACGCATGAACGTCAGCACGTCGGCGATCTGCCGGTCGTTCAGCTGGCCGGCAAACGCCGGCATCGGATACGCGGAAGGCACGCCGTCGATCACGAGCGTGTCGCTGCCGTTCAGCGTCACGTTGATCAGCGACGACGCATCGCGTTCGAGCACGTTCGGATTGCCGGCGAGCGGCGCGAGGAGGGGCGCGTAGCCGCGCCCGTCCGTGCCGTGGCAATGCGCGCAGTACGCACTATAGACCTTTGCGCCCGGATCGGCCGACGGTCGCGCCAGTGCAGCCTGCGTCGCCTTCGCATCATAGCGGTACTCGGGCGCGCCCGTGCCGCCTGCCGCGGGCAGCGACTTCAGGTAGCGCGAGATCGCCGCCAGATCGTCGCCGGTCAGTTCCTGCGTGCTGTGGTTGATCACGCTCACCATCGAGCCGAACGCGGTCGCGTGCCGGTTTGCGCCGGTTTTCAGGAACTGCGCGACGTCGGCCTCGCTCCAGCGGCCGAGCCCGGTATTGTGCTCGCCGGTCAGGTTCGACGCGAACCAGTTGTCGATCGACGCGCCCGACAGGAACGCCGCGCCGCTTTCGTCGAGCGCCTTCTCCTGGAAGCCGACACCGCGCGGCGTATGGCACGAGCCGCAGTGGCCGAGCCCTTGCACGAGATAGGCGCCGCGGTTCCACATCGCGTCCTTCGCAGGCTTGTCCGCGTACGGCGTCGTGTCGAGGAACACCATGTTCCATAACGCAAGCGGCCAGCGCATGTTGAGCGGCCACGGAATGTCGGACGGCCGGTTCGCCTGCTTCACCGGTTCGACGCCGTGCATGAAGTATGCATACAACGCCTTCACGTCGTCGTCCCTCAGCTTCGCGTACGACGGGTACGGCATCGCCGGGTACAGCCGATGGCCGTCCTTCGCGACGCCCTTGCGCAACGCGTCGGCAAACTCCGCTTCGGTATAGCCGCCGATACCGGTTTCCGTGTCGGGCGTGATGTTCGTCGTGTAGATCGCGCCCATCGGCGTGGCCATCTTCAGGCCGCCCGCGAACGGCATGCCGCGCGGCGCGGTGTGGCACGCGACGCAGTCGCCGGCTTTCGCGAGATAGGCCCCGCGCGCGACGAGCGCGTTGTCGGCGGGCGCCGCTTGCGCCGCATGTGCGGTCGTCGCGGTCACCAGTGCCGACAGCGCGAGCAACGACGCGCAGAGCGCACGCGCACTCAGGTTCAGGTTTCGCATGGTCGCCGCTCCCCTCAGGCCGTTTTCAGCTGGTTGCCGATCGGCAGCTTGCGCAGCCGCTTGCCGGTCGCCGCGAAGATCGCGTTCGCGACGGCCGCGGCGGTCGCCGCGGTGCCGGGCTCGCCGATCCCGCCCGGCGCTTCGCCGCTCTTCACGATATGCACGTCGATCGGCGGCGTCTCGTTGATCCGCAGCACGCGATAGTCGTTGAAGTTGCGCTGCGTCACGCGGCCGTTCTCGATCGTCACTTCGCCGTACAGCGCGCCCGTGATGCCGAAGATGATGCCGCCCTGCACCTGCGCCTCGATCGTGTTCGGGTTCACGGTCATCCCGCAGTCGACCGCGCAGACGACGCGCGTCACGCGCACCTCACCGTCGTCGACCGCGACGTCGGCGACGATCGCGAAGAAGCTGCCGAACGCATGCATCACCGAGACGCCGCGGCCCTGCCCTTGCGGCAACGCCGCGCCCCACCCGGCCGCCTTTGTCGCGATGTCGAGCACGTTGCGCGCACGCGGCGTCTTGTCGAGCAGCGCGCGCCGGTACTGGACCGGATCGGTTTTGGCCTGCGCGGCGAGTTCGTCGATGAAGCTTTCGACGACGAAGGTGCTGCGCGTCGGCCCGACGCCGCGCCAGAACGCGGTCGGCACATGGCGCGGCTCCTGTCGCACGTAGTCGATCAGCTGATTCGGTACGTCGTACGGCAGATCGATCGCCACCTCCACCGCGTCGGGATCGACACCGTCCTTGAAAGCCGGCGGCGCGAAGCGCGCGAGGATCGACGATCCGACGATCCGGTGCCGCCATGCGATCGGCTTGCCGTTCGCGTCGAGCGCGGCCGAGATCCGGTCGTGGTAGCACGGCCGGTACATGTCGTGCTGGATGTCCTCTTCGCGCGTCCACACGACCTTCACCGGCGCGCCGACCTGTTTGCCGATCTTCACGGCCTGGCCGATCATGTCGGTTTCGAGCCGCCGGCCGAAGCCGCCGCCAAGCAGGTGGTTGTGCACGACGATGCGCTCGGCAGGCAGGCCGGTGATCCGCTGCGCGGTGTCGCGGGCGCGCGTCGGCACCTGCGTGCCGACCCACACCTCGCAGGCGTCGCTGCGCACGTGCACGGTACAGTTCACGGGTTCCATCGTCGCGTGCGCGAGCAGCGGCTGTTCGTACACCGCGTCGACGCGCGTCTTCGCGTTCGAGAAGGCATGGTCGACGTCGCCGTCCTTGCGAGCGACCGCGCCCTTGCCGTTCGCGGCAGCCTGCGCGAGATCGGCGAACAGATCCTTCGTCGACACGTTGGCGTTCGCGCCTTCGTTCCATTTGACGACCAGCGCCGATGCGCCGCGCTTGGCCGCCCACGTGTGATCGCCGACCACCGCGACGGCGTCGTCGACGCGCACGATCTGACGCACGCCGGGAATCTTCTTCGCGGCCGTATCGTCAACGCTCGCAACGGTGCCGCCGAACACCGGGCTGTTCACGATCACTGCATAGAGCATCCCGGGCAGCCGCACGTCGAGTCCGAATTGCGCGACACCGTCGACTTTCTCCGGCGAGTCGAGGCGCTTCGCTGGCGTGCCGATCAGCTTGAACTGCTCGGGCTTTTTCAGCGCGACGTCCGCCGGCACCGGCAGCTTTGCGGCCGCGTCCGCGAGCTCGCCGTACGATGCACGACGGCCGCTCGGCGGATGGCGCACCTCGCCGTTCTCCGCGTGGCAGGCGGTCGGCTCGACGTTCCATTGCTTCGCGGCCGCCGACACCAGCAGCACGCGCGCGGTCGCACCGGCGCGACGCAGCGGCTCCCATGCGTAGCGCACCGACGTCGAGCCGCCGGTCAACTGGCCGCCGAGCAGCGGATCGAGGAACAGCTTTTCGTTCGGCGGCGCATGATCCAGCGTCACGCTCGACAGCGGCACCTCGAGCTCTTCCGCGATCAGCATCGGCAGCGCGGTGTAAACGCCCTGCCCCATCTCGACCTTGGGCATCACGAGCGTGACGCGGCCGCTACGGTCGATCTGCACGAATGCGTTGGGCGCGAACACGCCCGCCCGCGCGGGTTCGTCCGCGTCGCCGCCGATCACCGAGCGCCGCGTATCGTCGCCCGCGGCCGGCAGGCTGAAGCCGAGCAGCAGTCCGCCGCCGGCCGCCGCGCCGAGCGACATGCCGAAGCGCAGAAACGAACGGCGCGACATGGCGGCGCCGGCATGGCCTGCTTCGATCAGTCCGCGCGACATGTCAGGCCTCCTGCGCGGCTTGCTTGATCGCCGCGCGAATCCGATGGTACGTGCCGCAGCGGCAGATGTTGCCGGCCATGGCGGCGTCGATGTCGGCGTCGCTCGGCTTCGGGTTCGACGCAATCAGCGCAGCGGCCGCCATCACCTGGCCGGACTGGCAGTAGCCGCACTGCACGACGTCGAGTGCGCGCCATGCCTGCTGGACCTTTTGGCCGGCCGGCGTCGCGCCGACGGCTTCGATCGTCGTGATCCTGCGGCCCGCGACCGCCGCGACCGGCAACACGCACGAGCGCGCGGCGACGCCGTCGAGATGCACGGTGCACGCGCCGCACTGCGCGATGCCGCAGCCGAACTTGGTGCCGGTCAGGCCGACGAGATCGCGCAGCACCCAGAGCAAGGGCATGTCGTCGGGGGCGTCGACCGTGCGGGTCTCGCCGTTGATGTTCAGAGTGACCATTCAGCCTCCGGGGCCGGTGTGTGGGGAAGCGGCGCGCTGGATGCGCCGTGTCGTCGTCGCCGCCGCGCGGGCGCGGCGGCTGCATGCGGCCCCGTCGCGACGGGGCGCGGTACGCGATACGTCAATCGGCGACGTCGATGCCGCTCAGCACCTTGATCACCGGCGGCGACGCGAACCAGTCGGCGGATTTGTCGCGGAACGCGACGAAGTACGGGCTCGCGAGGTGCGCGTCGAACGCGGCCTGGTCGTCGTAGACTTCGAACAGATGCAGGTTCGGCGAGCCGCCCTCTTCGCGGAACAGGTCGTATTGGCGATTGCCCGGTTCGGTCCGCGTCTTCGCGACCATGCTGCGCAGTTCGGCCTCGACGGCTTGCGCGTGTTCGGGTTTCGGAAACAGCGAGGCCATCACGTAGAGCGCCATGATTTCTCCTTTGAAAAAGCGATCGACAACGTAGCGGGCCGACGTCTTCCGGCGCCGGTCCGCGGATGCGTGGAACGGTTACGCGAGTTCGTCGGGGCCGACGCGCACGACGACCTTGCCGAAGTTCTTGCCGGCGAACAGGCCGATCAGTGCGGCCGGCGCGTCGGTCAGGTCGGGGATCACGTCCTCGAGCACCTTCACGCTGCCCTGCGCGACCCATTCGCTCATGTCCTTCAGGAACGGCGCATAGCCGGTCGCATAGTAATCGAGGATGATGAAACCCTGCATGCGGATGCGCTTGCTCAGGATCGTCGTCATCAGCTTCGGCAGACGATCGGGGCCGGCCGGCAGCGCGGTGTCGTTGTAATGCGCGATCAAGCCGCACACCGGCACGCGCGCGTGGTTGTTGAGCAGCGGCCAGACCGCGTCGAACACGGCGCCGCCGACGTTCTCGAAGTACACGTCGATCCCGTTCGGGCAGGCAGCCTTCAACTGGCTCGCGAAGGCGGGATCGCGATGGTCGATGCACGCGTCGAAGCCGAGCGTGCCGGTCACGTACGCGCATTTGTCGGCGCCGCCCGCGACGCCGATCACGCGGCAGCCCTTCAGCTTCGCGATCTGGCCGACGACAGCGCCGACCGCACCGCTCGCGGCCGCGACGACGACCGTTTCACCAGCCTTCGGCTCGCCGATCGTGAGCAGCCCCGTATACGCGGTGAATCCGGGCATGCCGAGCACGCCGAGCGCGCGCGACGGATGCGGGAAATCGCGGCCGAGCGGAATCAGGTCGCTGCCGTCGGACAGCGCATAGTCCTGCCAGCCGCCCGCCGCGACGACGAGGTCGCCCTCGCGGAACGCCGGCAGGTTCGACGATACGACACGGCTGATCGTGCCGCCGACCATCACGTCGCCAAGTTGCACGGGCGGCGCATACGACGGCGCGTCGCTCATCCGGCCGCGCATGTACGGATCGAGCGACAGCCATACCGTGCGCAGCAGCACCTGCCCGGCGCCGGGCGTCGGCACGTCGCCGGTTTCGAGGCGGAAGTCGTTGGCGGTGGGCGCGCCGACCGGACGCGAATTGAGGACGATACGGCGGTTTGCGGTCTTGCTTTGCGACATGTGAGCCTCCGTCAACAAGGATGCGTGTGCACGCACGCGATCGAATCAGGAAAGGACGAGCGGACTACGCGCGATCCACGATGCGCTGCGATCGCCCCGCTGCCCTTGCGGGCGCGGATGCTGCGAGGGCAAAAACGGGGGAGGAATCGCGATCGCCATGAGTAGACCAGTCGTCTAGTGTGATAGGTAAAAACAAGGCGCGCCGCAGCGCGCCCGCTTATGTCCGCGCCTCGTCGGGCGCGGACGGCGGCAGGTTCAGCAGCTGCCGCGTCGCGGCCATCGCGGTTTCGAGCGGCTTGCGGTTGCGGTGGATCTTCTCCAGCAGCGTCGCGCCGAGCCACAGCTCGTACAGCAGCGCGGCGGTGTGCGGCGGATCCTCGATGCCGCGCAGCGAACCGTCCGCGAGGCCGGCCTCGATGCATGCCGCCAGCCGTTCGACGATCTGGCTCGTGCCGCGCCGCAGTACCGCGCGCATCGCCTCGGAGAGGTCGGACACTTCCGCGCCCAGCTTCACCGCGAGGCACTTGCCCTCGGGATCGTCCGCGCACTGCGTGTGCAGCCAATTGCTCCAGTACGTCATCATCCGCTCGGCGCCCGTGCCGGGCTGGCGCTCGAACAGGTTGTCGAGATGCTCCAGGTAGCCTTCGAAATACGACTCGAGCAGCGCTTCGCCGAACGCCTCCTTCGAGCCGAAGTAATGGTAGAACGACCCCTTCGGGATGCCCGCCGCAGCGAGAATCTCGTTCAGACCGACCGCCGAAAACCCCTTGTGGAGCATGATCGGCTTCGCGATATTGAGGATGTGCTGGCGGACTTCCGCGCCCGAGGATGCATTCATGATGGCGTATGGTAGCAGCGATTAGACCGGTCGTCTAACGCCGTTGGCGCAACGTCTCGCGCGTTGCAGTTTGGTCGCCTTGTGGGTCGCCGTGAACGTTGGCCTGCTGCGGTTTGTTTAGCCTCATGCCGGTTTGGGCACGCGGCGCCGCGCGATCGGTTTTGTGGGGCGTACGGCCGACATCGGCCGGATCGGGCCGCGACGCGCCGTCACGCGCGATGCCGACGCCCGCTCGGCACGCAGCGCGTCGAGCTCGGCGGCGCTTGCCGCCTGTGCAGCGCGTGCACCGTCGAGCTGCCCTTCCAGTACGCCGCAGCGATGCTGGCTGTCGGCAAGCTGCGCCTGCAGCGCGCCGATTTCGCGGCGAAGGTGTGCGTCGCGCTCGTCGGCGCGCGCGTTCGTCGCGTCGAGTTCCTTTTGCAGTCGTGCGGCCGCCTGCCGCTCGCGATCGATTTCCTGCAGCGCACGCCGCTCCGACGCGCGCAGACGCTCTTCCGCCCGGCTCGCATCGTCGCGCAGCCGATCGAGCTGTGCGGTGAAGTCGGCGCGCGCCTGGGCGAGCGCGCGATCGCCTTCCGCGTTATCGGCCTTCAGGCGTTCGATTTCGGCTTGCTGGGCGCGGCGCGTGGCGTCGTCGGCCGCCCTCGCCTGCTCCAGCTCCTGAATCCTCACCTGTGCCGCGAGCAACGCGGCCGTGCGCTGCTCGAGCGCGGTTTCGGTGCGGGCCAGCTCCGACTGCAAGGCGGCGACTTCGGCCTTGGCCGCTGCCCGTTCGGCTTCGACTTCGGCGCGCAGTGCGTCGAGCGCGGCGGCCGCATCGGCCGACGATCGGCTCCACAACGTCGCGACCAATTCTCCGGCGGCGGCCTGCAAGTCGGCCGGCAGGTCCGGGTGTTCGATGCGCACGCGGCTCTTTTCCCTCAATTCGGCCCAGAACTCGCCGAGTACGGCCGTCGGCGTGCTCATGCTGCCTTTGCGGACGAGTTGATACAGACGGTTCGCAGTCGGCGTGATGCCGAAACGGAAGAACAGCAGCGCGCAGACCTCGCGGTAAAGCTCGCGGGTTTTCGGGAAGGCGGCCTTCAGGCGGTCGATTTCGGCGATGAGGCGGGATTCGTCGGCAGTCAGGTCGGACATGGCGGGTGCGCGGAGGATTTTCGTGAATAATATAACGTAAACCGTTGGATTTCCAATTATTTCGGGCGTGATATTTGACATTACTTCTATAATGTTGAGATTCGCCATGCCGCTTCGCGCGGCGGTGAGTCCGCATCGACGTCGCCACGGGCGCCTGCTTCTTTTCGCGCCGTCTCAAGGCGTTCGCCGCGCTGCGCTCCGTCATGCGCATGCCACCATCGACCGGTAGCGTTCGAGGCTGCTCCCGATTCGACAGACGAATTCGCCATGCAGCGTCCGACGCGCGTCACGCCTCATCTCTACACCGCCACTTCCCGCGCCCTCGCCATCGGTCTCGCGATCAACGCCCTGTTGCTCGCGACCGAACTCATCGCCGGATGGGCGGCGCATTCGTCCGGCCTGCTCGCCGACGCGCTGCACGCTGCGGTGGATCTCGCCGCGGACGCGCTGTTACTCGTCGCCTGCCGCATGGATGCACGGCTGCCGCCGGAGCGCCGACCGACGTTCGAGCCGATCGCGCTTGCCGGGCTCGGCGCGTTGCTGGTCGCGACGGGGTTGCAAATGATCTGGCAGGCGGCGACGCACTTCGACACGCCGCCGCGCGTAGCGCCCGGCGCAGTGCCGCTTGCACTGGTAGCCGTGACGCTCGTCGGCAAGGTCGCGCTGTCGCGGTGGCTGCTCGCCAAGGCGCGGGAAACGGGTTCGGCGCTCCTCGAAGCAAACGGCTGGCATGTGCGCGCCGACGCGTTGTCGGCATTGCTCGCGACGGTCGCGATGAGTGCAGCGTGGGTGGGACTCGGTCATGTCGACGATTTCGCCGCACTGGCGATAGGCGCGCTCGTGATCCGGACCGGCGCGAGTTTCGTTCGGCGCGCGTGCAGGTATTGGCCGGGTCTGGCGGCGTGGGCGAGCCGTTCGATCCGGTGATCGTGACGCCGATACGGACGACGAGCGGCCGGAATCGTTCTGTCGAGGCAGCGCGGCGGACCGAGCACGGCGGCCGCCGTTATCGCACGATGGTGGTTGTATGCGAGCCGCCGACGGCGCCGATTGTCGGCGGCCGGAGCGAGGCACCGGTCGCCGCCCTCCTTTTCTTCATTTGATACCGCCGAAACAGCGGCACTTGCTGCGACCGCGGCAACAGTTTGCGTAGTCCGCTCGGGCAGCCGAGGGTGCCGGCAAGGCCTCACTCGACGATGACGTTGCCGTAAGTCGCTGTTCGCGCGACCGGTCGCGCGAACAGCCGCGAACCGCGGCACGGCGTTTCGTCTCGCTGCATCGCACGCTTCGATCTGACAGGCTATCGTCTGTTTTTGTCGAATACAGGCTGCAGTTTGTATTTTGCCGATACATACCATAGACTGTATTCTTCGATGACAAACGATCGCCTGTATTTCGCCGGAGCGCCCATGTCCTTCCCCGTTCAGACGTTGGCCCAATTGCGCCCGATCCTCGTCGGCTTCCGCAAAGCGGCCGGGCTCACGCAGGCGCAACTCGCGGCCCGCCTCGGCGTCACGCAGCAAACGTACGCGCAGCTCGAAGCGAATCCGTCTGCAGTCAGCATCGAACGGCTCTTCAAAGTGCTGAACGTGCTCGGCGTGCGTCTGTCGCTCGATCCGGCCGCTTCGGCCGGTGTCGCGCAAACCGCCGCTACCGCCAACGCTCGTACGCGCGCGAATAGCCGACGCGACTCGACACCGGCCGACACCGCGCCCCTCCCCGATGCACCGGTTGCACCGAACAAACGGCCGGCGCGCCGGCGTTCGTCGTCCGCACCGGCCGCTGCCGGCACGGCTGCAACCGCACCCGCAGCGAAAACGCCCGTCGGCGCCGCCGGCAAACGGACGCCCGCCACGCCGCGCAAACGCCGCGTCGCAAAGCGGGAGGACTGGTAACGATGGTCGTCCGCACCACCCGCCACGATCGCCTCGATCTATGGATGAACGGCATCCCGGTCGGCTATTGGGAAGTCAGGCGCGGCGTCGAGCGCCTCGTCTATCTGCCGACATGGATCGACGATCCGCAAGGGCGGCCGCTGTCGCTGTCCCTGCCGTTCACGCCGGGCAACCAGCCGCATCACGGCGCGGTCGTCGCCGGCTACTTCGACAACCTGCTGCCGGACAGTCAGCCGATTCGACGCCGCATCGCGCAACGCTACCGGCTCGGCTCGACCTCGCCGTTCGAGCTGCTTGCGTCGATCGGCCGCGACTGCGTCGGCGCCCTGCAACTGCTGCCGCCCGACGAAACGCCGGTCGACCTCGACACGATCCAAGGCACCGTGCTCGACGACGCGGCGGTCGCCGATGTGCTGCGCCAGTCGACCGCCGCGCCGTTGCCCGGTCATGCGGAACACGAGGCCGACCTGCGGCTGTCGATCGCCGGCGCGCAGGAAAAGACGGCGCTGCTGCGTCACGGCAACCGCTGGCTCGTGCCGTCCGGCAGCACGCCGACGACGCACATCTTCAAGCTGCCGCTCGGGCGCGTCGGCAACATGCAGGCCGACATGCGCACGTCCGTCGAAAACGAGTGGCTGTGCTCGAAGATCGTCGCCGCTTATGGCCTGCCGGTCGCGCGTTGCGACATTGGCCAGTTCGACGATCAGAAGGTGCTGATCGTCGAGCGCTTCGATCGCCGGCTGTCGCGCGACGGCACGTGGATCCTGCGGCTGCCGCAGGAAGACATGTGCCAGGCGACCGGCACGCCGCCGGCCGCGAAATACGAATCGGACGGCGGCCCCGGCATCGACACGATCATGGGCATCCTCGCGAATTCGGTCGATGCCGCGCGCGACCGGATGAACTTCTTCGTCGCGCAGCTCGTGTTCTGGGTACTCGCGGCGATCGACGGCCACGCGAAGAATTTCAGCATCGCGCTTCTGCCCGGCAACACGTATCGCAGCACGCCGCTGTACGACGTGCTGTCCGCGCATCCGATCATCGGCACGCGCCGCAACCAGCTGGCACCGCGTCGCGCGCGACTCGCGATGGCCGTCAGCGGCAAGAATCGTCACTACGCGATCGCCGACATCCAGCCGCGCCACTGGATCGCGCAGGGACGGCGCGTCGGCCTGTCCGACGACGACGTACGTACCGCGCTCGCCGCCGTCGCGGCGCGCACGGAACCGGTGATTGCCGAAGTCGGCGCACGCCTGCCGGCCGATTTTCCGGCCGATGTCGCCGATGCGATCTTCGACGGCATGCGACGCCAGAGCCGCAAGCTGATCGCCGCGTAGCGCGGCGCGGCGCGGCAGCCTCCCCGCACGCCCGCACACGCATCGGCAAAGCGCGGAAGGCCGGACCGACCGGCCGGGCGCAGCAGGCGGCGCCTGCGTTCAGCTTGCGTCGCGGGCGCGCGCGAGCGCCGCGAGATTGCCTTCGCCGAAACCGTGATGCCCCTTGCGCTGCACGATCTCGAAGAAGATTTCGCCGGGCCGGCGCTTGACGAACGTCTGGAAGAACAGCCGCGGCACGCCGTCTTCCCCGATCTCGCCGTCGATCAATACCGCGCGGCGGCGTAGCGCGTCCAGATCGACGCCGTGCCCCGGCAACCGCCGGTCCACCTCGTCGTAGTAGCGCGCGGGCGGCTCGATGAACTCGACGCCGTTCGCCCGCAACGCGTCGACCGACGCAACGATGTCGTCCGTCGCGAGCGCGATGTGCTGCACGCCCTCGCCCGGATGGTCGGGCAGATACGCGTGCATCAGCTCGGTGCGGCGCGTGCCTTCCTCGTACACCGGAATCCGCAGCGCGCCGCATGGCGACACCATCACGCGCGACTCCTCGGACACGTGCCAGTGCGCATCGATTTCGTGAATCTCGCGGAAGTGCAGCAGATCGTGATAGAAGTCGAGCCACTCCTGCATGCGCCCGGCGCCGACCGTCTGCGTGAAATGGTCGACCTGCTGCAGCCCGGTGCCCGCGAAATCGAGATCGGTGTGCGCGGTGGCGATGTCGATCGGCCGGAAATCGATGTCGAAGATCGAGATGTCGCCCACGCCGCCGCGCTGGCCGTTGCGCCCGCGCCAGCGATCGACGAAGTACAGATGCGAATCGCCGATGCCCTGGATCGCCGGAATCTTCAGCTCCCCGACGCCGACGCGCTCGCCCTCGAACGCCCACGCGCCCAGTTCGATCGCGCGTTCGAACGACCGCCGCGCATTCGCGACGCGGATGCCGATCGCGCAGACGCCCATCCCGTATTCCTCGGCGTAGCGCGCGGCGAACGAGTCCGGTTCCGCGTTGATCAGGAAATGCATCTGCCCCTGCCGATACAGCGTCACGGCCTTGCTGACGTGCCGCGCGATCGCCTTGAAGCCGAGCTGTTCGAAACGCTGCGCGAGCGCGTCCGGCACCGGCGCCGCGAACTCGACGAACTCGAGCCCCGCCATCCCGAGCGGATTGGCGGCCGGATCGTCGACGGGCGGCGTATCGCTGGACAGTGGATGGGGATTGCCGGACATTCCAGTCTCCGAGGGATGCATTCTATGGGGACGAGGCCCGGCGCAACCGCATGTCGGGCCGCCGAGACGGCCGACATCCGCCGGCGCCGGGCGAACTTTCGATGGTGCAGATTTTAACCAGATCGTTCACGGCGGCACACCCTGGCCGAACGGCCAACTGCCGGGGCCGCTCAGTGCAAACCCCAAAAGCGTTCGATAAACGCACGCAATTGAACGATAATCGCGCAACTCGACCGATCGGCTAATTGCCGGCGTGCGGCGCGCGCCCTATTCTCCGTTCACTCATCGACTCAATGCAGCATCGGCGCGGCACCGGCCCGCGAGCCTGATGCGCCCGTGCCAGGAGACATCAACATGACCCCGACCTTCGACACCCTCGACGCCGCTGCCGGCGCCCGGGCACGCACCCAGGCCCGCAAGGCCGCGATCGGCAGCTTCGTCGGCGCCGTCGTCGACTGGTACGACTTCCTGCTGTACGGGATTGTGGCCGCGCTCGTATTCAACGCCGAGTTCTTCCCGAAAGTAAGTCCGACGATGGGGACGCTCGCGGCGTTCGCGACGTTCGGCGTCGGCTTCCTGTTCCGTCCGCTCGGCGGCGTCGTGTTCGGCCATTACGGCGACCGGCTCGGCCGCAAGCGAATGCTCGTGCTGACCGTGATGCTGATGGGGCTGTCGACGGTCGCGATCGGGCTGCTACCCACGTTCGCGACGATCGGCTGGTGGGCGCCCGTGCTGCTGGTCGCGATGCGCGCCATCCAGGGCTTCGCGGTCGGCGGCGAATGGGGTGGTGCGGCGCTGATGGCCGTCGAAAGTGCGCCGAAGCAGAAGAAGGCGTTCTACAGCAGCGGCGTCCAGGTCGGCTACGGCGTCGGGCTCGTGCTCGCCACCGGCATCGTGTCGATCCTGAGCCACACGCTCGGCGACGCCGCGTTCAAGACCTGGGGCTGGCGCCTGCCGTTCGTGTTCAGCATCGTGCTGGTGCTGATCGGGCTGTGGGTGCGCAAGAGCATGGACGAGTCGCAGGAGTTCGTCGAGAAGGTCGAGCACGGCCACCGCAAGCTGCGGCTGCCCGTACTGGAAGCGTTGACGCGTCATCCGAAGGCGTTTCTGCTGATCGTCGCGCTGCGGCTCGCGGAGCTGTTCACGATGTACATCGTCACCGCGTTCGCGCTCAGCTATTCGACGTCGAACCTCGGCATGTCGCGCGATCTGTTCCTGAACATCGGGCTGCTGGTCGGCGCGGTGAGCTGCGTGACGATTCCGTGCTTCGCGTGGCTCGCCGATCGCTTCGGGCTGCGCCGCATCTATCTGATCGGCGCGCTGATCGGCCTTGCATCGGCGGTGCCGTTCTTCGTCGCGCTCGAGTCGCGGTCGATCGCATGGATCGTGCTGTTCTCGATCCTGCTCGCGAACGCGGCGCACGACATGGTCGTCAGCGTCCAGCAGCCGCTGTTCACCGAACTGTTCGGCGCCGAGTATCGCTACAGCGGCGCGGGCGTCGGCTACCAGTTCGCGAGCGTCGTCGGCGGCGGGTTCACGCCGTTCATCGCGGTCGGCCTCGTCAGCCTGGCCGGCGGCTCGTGGCACCTCGTCGCCGGTTATCTCGCGGCCGGCTGCCTGATTTCGCTCGTGGTGGCAGCGCGGATGCGGGCTGCGCAGTGATCGCTTTGCGATAACGCGACGGCCGGCCCTGATCGTGGCCGGCCGCTGCTTTTTTGCTCGCCGGCGGCGCGCGCCTCGCAAGTGCGGCGCAACGTGCAATGCAGCAGTCAAACACTGTCAACCCGCACGCAGATAGCGCCTTTTCCCGTCCGAACCCTCCACGCCCTGCGCCGACCAATGGCATCATATGGGCCTACGTCAGCCACCGATACGCCCCCATATCATGTCGAATCTCATCGTCCACGGCGGCACCCCGCTGCGCGGGGACATCAAGCCGTCCGCGAACAAGAACGCCGTCCTGCCGATCCTCTGTGCGACCCTGCTGACCGACCAGCCGCTACGGCTGATCGGCGTGCCGGACATCACCGACGTGCGCAAGATCCTCGATATCTTCCGCACGCTCGGCAGCGACGTGTCGGTCGATTTCACGACCGGCCTGCTCGAACTCCATCACCGCAACACGACGTTCGACCCGGCCGTCCATCGCCTGCCCGAGGCGATGCGCTCGTCGATCATGCTGATTCCGCCGCTGCTTGCGCGCTTCGGCGTCGCGCGGCTCGAGAACGACGTGAAAGGCTGCACGCTCGGCGTGCGCGAAATCGATCCGCACGTCGAGGTGTTCGAGCGCTTCGGCGCGCACATCGAACGCACGTCCGACTCGCTGATCGTGCGTGCGGACGGCCCACTGACGGCCAACGATCACTGGCTCGACTATGCGTCCGTGACGACCACCGAAAACTTCGCGCTGTGTGCGACCGCGGCAAACGGCACGTCGACGCTGATGAACGCGGCGTCCGAGCCGCACGTGCAGGAGTTCTGCCAGTTCCTCGCGATGATCGGCGTCGCGGTCGAGGGCATCGGCACGTCGCGGCTCTGCGTGACGGGCGGCAGCAAGCTCGGCGGCGGCGAGTTTCGCTTCGCCGAGGATTTCCACGAGATCGCAACGTTCCTCGCGCTCGGCGCGATCACCGGCGGCGACATCACCGTGCGCAACTCGTCGCCCGAACACTTTCCGCTGATCGACCGCACGTTCGCCAAATTCGGCGTGCAAGTCACGCACCGCGACGGCTGGTCGCGCGCCGAGCGCGACGGCCCGCTGCGCGTGCGCCGGCCGTTCACGCAGAACATCCTGACCAAGGTCGAGGCCGCGCCGTGGCCGTACCTGCCGGTCGATCTGCTGCCGATCTTCATCGCACTCGGCGTGCGCGCCGAAGGCAGCGCGATGTTCTGGAACAAGGTCTACGACGGCGCGCTCGGCTGGTCCGGCGAGTTGTCGAAGTTCGGCGCGCACGTGCTGCTGTCGGATCCGCACCGGCTGATCACGTTCGGCGGGCTGCAACTGACGCCGGCGCGTGTCGAGAGCCCGTACATCATCCGCGTCGCGATCGCGCTGCTGATGGTCGCCGCGAGCATCGAAGGCCGCTCCGAAATCATGAACGCGCTGCCGATCCGGCGCGCGCATCCGCGTTTCGTCGAGAACCTGCGCTCGGTCGGCGCGAATGTGGAGTGGACGAGCAGCGAGTAATGCAATGCAGGATGCGGCGCGCATGAGGTTCGTGCCGCATCCGGTTGTCACGTTCGATCGGCGGTGACGTGGCGCTTCATGCCGCGGGCTATCGGCGAGACGCTAGGATCGTCCGACCGGCGGCATCACAAAAAGTCGCTCGTCCCATACGACGGGTCGCGGATCGGTCGCGACAATGCGCGCTGCGTCAGGATGCGCAGGATTCACCAGTACGTTGAATTCTGCCCGTGCGACGACCGACGGCACGACCAGGACCGCCGTGCGAGATTCCGTCAACCATGCATCGCCGAAGCGCCGTGCGGGTTGCGGCGCTGCCGCGTCCCATCCTGCCGGCAACGTATCGGCGGTGTGGCGTTCGACGACGATGTCGTCGGGAACCGTCGCTTCGACCCATCCATGGGTCTTCGGCACCTTGCCGATACGGGCGTGCACGAGCACTTCGAGCATCGCGCCGGCAAAGGTCAACGCCGCGTAGATGACCGGGCGGCCCGGGCTGTTGAAGCGGCCGCCGACCAGCATCGCGCCGGTACCGCTCCAGATCGTGTTCCGCGCGTCGGCGATGCGAAACAACTTCATGCCGGCAGCCCATAGTGCAGCTTCCAGAGCACCTCTTCGACGCGGCGCGCGCCGAGCTCGGTCAGCGCGACGTCGAGCGGCGTTCGCCCCTCGAGTTCGGGATGCGGCGTCGACAGGAATTCCCGAGCGTCCTCTTCATCGTTCCAGACGTAGGTAGTCGTCGCGACGATTCGCGCCAGGCGTTCGGTCTTTTCGGATTCGTCTTGCGTCAGCCGATCGCGGCGGCGTTTGTAGGTCGCCTCGGGAATGATGCGCGCGAGCAGCGCACGTCTGGCGTCCGCGCCTTGCGTCGCGTGTTCGACGCCCGCCCGCAACGCGGACTTCGGCAGCCCGTCGCGCACCCGCGCTTCGAGTTCCGCAAGCGTATGGGGCACTGGTTGAAGCCCCATGACATCGGCCACGGCTTCCGGGGTAACGAGTAGCATGGGCAACTCCGATTGGTATCAATTGATACCAAATCATACACCACTTGATACTTGCTGCAATCAAGGCCGTTCCGCGCGCGTGTCGCGATACGGACGTCGCTGGATACAGCTCGCAACCGTATTGCCGCGATAACGCGGCCTGCCAATCTGTCCGGATGGACGACGCCCCGTGGTCCGACATGCCATTGCTGGACAAATCTGCGCGATAATCGCCCAATTCCGCGCGATCACCGCGCATACAGTCACCGCCCTCCGACGATGAAAAAGCCCGAACTCGACCGACGCGACTGGATTGCCGGCCTCGAAAAAGGGCTGGCGATCCTCGAAGCGTTCGACAGCCAGCATGCGCGCATGACGCCGACCCAGGCCGCCGCGCGCACGGGCCTGACGCGCACGGCCGCGCGGCGCTATCTGCTGACGCTCGAATCGCTCGGCTATGTCTATACCGACGGCAAGCTGTACGGTTTGACGCCGCGCGTGCTGCGCGTCGGCTGGTCGTATTTCGATTCCGCGCGGCTGCCGCGCACCGTGCAGCCGTATCTGCAGCAACTGAGTGCGTCGCTGAACGAATCGGCCTACGTCAGCGTGCTCGACGAATGGGAGCTGGTGTTCATCGCGCGCAACGGCGTGTCGCGCGTGATGACGACGGGCTTCGTGCTCGGCGCACGCGTGCCGGCGCCGCTGACGTCGCCGGGCGTCGTGCTGCTCGCCCATCATCCGGACCGCGAAGCCGTGCGCGCCTGGCTCGACCGCACCGAACTGCCGCCGTTCACGCCGCATACGATCACGAACAAGGCGCGTCTGCTCGAACAGGTCGATCGCGCGCGCGACGCCGGTTTTGCGGTGATCGAGCAGCAATTGCAGGTCGGCGTGCGCGGGATCGCGGTGCCGCTGAAGAACCGTCACGGCGAAGTCGTCGCCGCGCTGAGCACGAACATGCCGATCGGCGCGGAAACGTCCGAAGCGGCCGTGCGGCGCGTGCTGCCGTTTCTGCAGGAAACCGCGCTCGCAATGCTGAACGTGCTGTAACGCGCGTCCGATGCGGCCGCGTCGAACGCGTCAGCCGATCCGCCACCAGCGCGGCAGCAGGTTGCGCACCTCGCGTCGTCGATAGCGGTCGTCGATCAGATGGACGACGCCTTCGTCCCGTTCGGTGCGAATCACGCGCCCTGCCGCCTGCACGACCTTCTGCAGCCCCGGATACAGATACATGTAGTCGTAGCCGTTGCCGAAACGTGCGTCCATCGCACGCCGCATCTGCTCGTTGACGTCGTTGACCTGCGGCAGTCCGAGCGTCGCAATGAACGCGCCGATCAGTCGTTCGCCGACGAGATCCACCCCTTCCGAAAACGCGCCGCCGAGCACCGCGAAGCCGACGCCGCGGCCGCCGGCATCGAAGCGCGCCAGAAACGCGTCGCGTTCGCTCTCGGCCATGCCGGGCGCCTGCGCCCACACGGGCACGTCCGGATGCCGCGCCTGCATCAGCGCGACCACGCGCTGCAGATAGTCGAAGCTGCTCAGAAAGCCGAGATAGTTGCCGGGACGCGCCGCATACTGGGCGGCGATGAGGTCCGCGATCGGCTCGAGCGACCGGTCGCGGTCGCGCCAGCGTGTCGACACGTGGCTCGCGACGCGCACGGTCAGCTGCTCCGCGCGGAACGGCCCGTCGACGTCGAGCCACCCGGTATCGGCCGGCAGCCCGAGCGTGTCGCGATAGAAGTGGAACGGACTGAGCGTGCCCGAGAACAGCACGGTCGCACGCGCGGCGTCGTAGCGCGGTGCGAGGAAGCCGGCGGGAATCACGTTGCGCACGCACAGCGTCGATTGCACGCGGCGCCGGCGGCCGGCCGGCACGACGCCGTCGAGCGCCGGCTGACGCGGGACCGGTTCGCCGTGCAGCGTCGCGTCGAAGATCGACGCACTGTCGAACGCGTCGGCGAGCACGCCGAACTGGATCGCGTCGAAATGAAAGCGCAGCAATGCGTCGCCGTTCGCGCGCGGCGCGTCCGCCAGATACTCGCCGACCGCGGCGACGAGATTCTGCACGGCCGACACGATCGGCCCCGGAATCTGCGGATACGCGGCATAACGCGCGGTCTGCGCGCGATTGAGCGTGCCCCACGCGCGCGCCAGCCGGTCGAACGCCTTGCGCAGCGGCGCCGGAGCCGCATCGCGCGCGGCGGCGAACGCAAACGGATCGAGCGACGCGCTGTACATCTTGCGCGCGCGATCGAGCAGGTTGTGCGCCTCGTCGACGAGCACGCCGACGCGCCGCTGGTTCTGCTGCGCGAGCGTGTACAACATCGCGCTGCCGTCGTAGTAGTAGTTGTAGTCGCCGATCACCATGTCGGACCAGCGCGCGAGCTCCTGCGCGAGGTAGTACGGACACACGTCGTGCGCGAGCGCGGCCGCGCGCACCGTATCGCGATCGAGCAGCCCCGCGTCGATCGCCGCGTCGCGCGCGGCCGGCAATCGGTCGTAGAAGCCGCGCGCGAGCGGACACGCGTCGCCGTGGCACGCGAGGTCGGGATGCTCGCACGCCTTGTCGCGTGCGACCAGTTCGAGCACGCGCAGCGGCAGCGCGGGCGTGCCGGCGCCGAGCGTCGTCGCGGCCTCGAGCGCGAGCGCGCGTCCGGGCGTTTTCGCGGTCAGGAAGAACACATGATCGATTTCGCCTTCGCCGCACGCCTTCAGCAGTGGAAACACGGTGCCGAGCGTCTTGCCGATGCCGGTCGGCGCTTGCGCGATCAGGCAGCGTTCGTCGCGCGCGGCACGATAGACGGCCACGGCAAGCTCACGCTGCCCGCTGCGAAACTGCGCATGCGGAAACGCGAGCGCACGCAGCGCCGCATCGCGCGCGCTGCGATGCGCGGTCTCGCGCTCGGCCCAGCCGACGAAGCACGCGCATTGCTCGGCGAAAAACGCAGCGAGCGCGTCCGCGCTCAGCGTTTCGGTCAGCACGGTCTCGCGCTCGGAGACGATGTCGAAATAGACGAGCGCGACGTCGATCTGCGCGAGGCCGCGCGCCGCGCACATCAGATGCCCGTACACCTTCGCCTGCGCCCAGTGCAGCGCGCGATGGTTCGCGGGCATCGCGTCGAGGCTGCCGCGATAGGTCTTGATTTCCTCGATCCGGTTCGACACCGGATCGTAGCCGTCCGCCCGGCCGCGCACGGTCAGCACGCCCCACGTGCCGCTCAGCGCGATCTCGGTTTCGTAGCCCGCGCCGCGCTTCGACGTGACCGCGCCGTGGCCGGCGATGCCTTCGAGCGCGGTCGGCGCGGGTGTGAAACGCAGGTCGAGATCGCCGCGCCGCGCGGTGAACTCGCACATCGCCCGCACCGCGACGACGTAGCTCACGCGGACCACTCCATCGCGGCGGCGCCCGCGTGCGCGACGCGCGCGTCGGCCCATTCGACGTCGACGACGCGCACCGGCATCCCGTGCGCAACGCAATAGGCGAGCCAGCGCGTCTGGTTGTCCTGCAGGCGGTCGCCCGGGCCTTTCACTTCGATCAGTTCGTAGCGGCGCTCGTCGGGCCAGAAGCGCACGAGATCGGGCAGCCCCGACCGATTGCCGCGAATGTCGGCGAGCAGGCGGACGAACCAGAGCCGCAGATGATCGGGCGGCAGACACGCGAGCGCCTGCTCGAGCAGTTCGTCGGTCAGCACGCCCCAGAACACGAACGGCGACTGCAATCCCGCTTTCGTCGCGTAATGGCGGCGGATCGTGTCGCGATACGCGCCCGATTCGAGTTGCGCGAAGCACGCGGCAAACGCGTCCGCGCGGCGCGCGGCGAAATCGGGTGCGTGGAGATCGGCGGGGCCGCGCTGGAACGGATGGAAAAACGCGCCGGGTACGGCCGCGAACACGGGCTCCCAGCACAGCAGCCCGAACAGCGAATTGATCAGCGTGTTTTCGACGTAGTGGACCGGTGCTTCAGGCTGCGCGAGGTGATCGCGCACGACGTACTCGACGCTGGCGGGCACGTCGGGCCGCACGAGCACGAGCGTTTCGCGCGGCACCGCAGGCGCCGCGGCCGCGCGCTCGACCGGCCGGCCGAGGCGCCGCTGCAGGCGCGGCAGCATGCGTTCGACGCGCTGACGCTCCTCGTCGCTTTCGTACGCGCCGCGTGCCTCGAGCGCGAGCGCGAACGCATCGGCGTCGCGTCCGCCGCGTTCGAGCACGCGAATGCGGCGATGTCGGCTGCCGGGCCATGCGCTGCGCGCATAGGCGTCGAGCGCGCCGTCCCAGTCCGCGCGGCGTTCGCAGGTCTGCCCGAGCGCGAACAGCAGCTTCGCGCGGCGCGTCGCGAGCCACGGCTGCTCCGCGCAGTCGATCGCGTCGATCGCAGCGAGCAGCGCGTCGAACGAGCGATCGTCGGGCCATGCGTCGAGCGCCTCGCGGCACGCGTGCAGCGCGAGATACGCGTCGACGTCGCCGCGTTGCCGGAACGCACGCGACGACGGCCCGAACGGTACGGTTTCGTACTGGAACACGCCGAGATCGGCGAGCACGAACTCGCTCCAGTCCTGATGGAGATTGCCGAAGAACATCAGCCGCAACCGGTCGCAGAGCGCGCCGACCGTCACGCGCAGCACGCGATCGCCGCTCGTCGGGCACCACGCGTCGAGCGTCTGCGCGATATCGTGTGCGGGCCGCAAGCGCTCGAGCCAGTCCGCCTTGCGTTCGGCCGCATGCGCGGCGAGCGACGGAAACGTCTGCAGCAGTTCGGCCTTCGTCGACAGCGCGAACAGCGTGTCGAGCGTCAGTGCCGGCGCCGGATCGACCCACCCGCATTCGACGAGCGGCGCCGCGGCATCGAGCGGGCAGCCGATCTCGTCGTAGACCAGCTTGCTCGCGCGGAAATCGGCCCCGTTGCGCATCAGCATCCGCACGAGCAACGCGCGCGACGCCCGCGGCAGCGTCGCGAAATGCCGAAGAAACGCGTGCTCGGCCGCGTCGAGCAGGTCGTCGTAGCGCTCGCCGAGCCAGGCGAGCGCGCGTTCGAAGTTCGTCAGGTAGTAAAAGGCCGGCGGCTGCGGCGAGGATGGCGTCACGGGGTTCGATCACTGTACGTTTGTACAGGTCCGAATCATAGCAAATGTGACGGCCGCGCCGCACGCGCGGACCCACCGGCGCGGCTAGAAGCGGTAGTTGACCGACATGTCGAACACGCCGTTCGTCGATTGCTGCGTGATCGGGCTGCGGGCCGCACGGCCGACCAGCTGCTCGATCGCACCGTCCATCGTCACGAACCAGTGCTTGTTCACGAACCAGACCATCGTCACGCCGGCACCGACCGACTTGATTCCGGCGCGCGACGAATACACCGGCAGCCCCGAACGCGCGGACGCGCCCTGGTTCACGCCGAACCAGCTGTTCATGTAGCGCGAGTCGGCGAACGAGACGGTCGGCCCGGCGAACCAGAAGAAGTGTTCGTTGCTGCCGGGCATCGGCATGTACGCGGAGAAGTCGCCGACCCAGCCGTTCGAGCCGCCGATGCTGCGTCGCACGTCCGCGCGCAGCACGAGCGGGAAGTCCTTCGACACCACGTAGTCGGCCGACAGCTTCATCACGGGGGCCGCGTTGATGTTCTCGAGCCCGTTCAGATGCCCGAGATCGTCGGCCGAACGACGCCCGAGGTCGTATCCGACCGACAGGCTCACGCGCCAGTTCGGGCCGCGCAGCACGTTCGCGCCGAGCCCCTCGCCCGTCGACAGGAAGAACAGGTCGCGATAGCGCACGTCGAGGTTCGGGCCGCCCATCACGCGATAGCGGTCGGAGCCCGCATAGCGCGGCTGCAGCGTCATCGCGGCGCCGACACTGACCTGCCAGGTCGGCATGGTCGGCTCGTACAGTTTCTGAAGCGGGACGCCCGCCGAGTATTGCCACTCGCCGAGCGGCGAAGGCGTCTGTGCCGACGCGTCGCGTGCGCCCGCGATCGCGAGCGCCGCGCAGGCGGACAGGCCAAACACGAATCGGCGTGAGCCGGGTGACAGCAACGGGCGCACAGGGGCCATGAAGTCTCCGTCGGTTCGCAAAGGAATGCCTGATGAAGGACGCAGCGTGCGCCGGCCGCTGCCTGCGGGCAGCAGCCATGCGAACGTAGCGTCCGCTGAATTAACGAACATCCTACCCGCGCGGCGCACGGCCGCAAAGCGCCCGTCGAGTGCGGGCACCTTGCCTTGCGTCCATGCGGCGCGCGGTACTCAGAAGCGCTCGACGTGATAGTCGGCGCCGGGCGCGGCGGGGTTGCGCTGCGCCATCATCTGCGAAAAGCTGTCGCCGAGACGGCCGAGCGCGAGCTGCTTCTGACTCGCATCCCAATGCGTGAAGGCGTCGTACGCGGCATCGTCGAACGAGACGGTGACCGCAGCCGGCCGTCCGCTCGCATGAAAACCGATGTGCAGCACGCCGCCCGGTAGTTCCTCGATCTGATAACGCAGCGAGCGCGATTCGAAATAGCGGCCCAGCACCTGGGCGATCGCGCGCTTGTCGGGCGATTGCACGTGAATGTCCATGAGGGTCCTCCTTTCAGCGATCGCGCGGCCGGCTGCGGCGCACCGCCTCCGCCCGGCATCCGCATCGGCGGCGGCTGCGACGGCGGATCGCCCTGCGGCGGGCCCGTGGGAACGGGCGGATCGACCGGATCGTCGTGTCCGGGCGTCGGGGGCTCCGGGTAGTCGTCGGGCGTCGGTTCGGGACGGTGCAGCATGGATGGCGTCTTCATGACTCTCCTGCGCGACGGCTCGCGCGTGTCAATGGCGCGGCGACTTACGCAAGCAGCGTGCCCGGACGCGGCTGCCCGTGTTTGCCGGGCCGCGAATCCAGCCGCTCAGTCGGCGTATGCCGCCATCACGAGCCACATGGTGCGCCCTTCCCCCGCGAGCTGCACGGCGAGCGCGTAGCGGTCCGACGGCCGGCAGCATGCAGCGAGTGCGCGCTGCGCGCTCTCGGGGCCGTCGTAGATCGTGTCGTCGAGCTGGCGGACTTCGTCCTTGCCGTCGAACATCCGGCGCTCGGGCCGGTAGATCAGCGATTCGCGCTTCCAGGTCGCGAAGCGTTCGCGCACGTGGCTGAAATCGCCGCCGCAGACGTTGGCCTCGTAACGTATTCTTTCCGTGGGTGCATTCATCGCGTTGTCCTCTCGTCCACGCCGGCCGCGGCGCGCATTACGCCCGCGCTGCCGGCCGCAGCGGCCCGCAAGGGCCATGCCGTCGTCGGCGCGCAGGCACGCCCGTTGCGGCTTTCGTCACGAAAAGGAGGTTCGACCATGACCGTTCACGCCACCGGCAGCCGCGACGCCGTGTCACCGGCCGCCGGCCCGCTCCGCGCTCTCGCCGCGTCGCGCAAGCCGTCCGACGACAAGACGGAAGAACGCATCGACGAGGGACTCGAGGAGACGTTTCCGGCCAGCGATCCGCCCGCCGTCGGCGGCGGCACGCGCGTCGACCCCGCGAAACCGTCCGGCGAACGTGCGCGTCGCACGCCGGATGTCCCGTCCCCGCCCCGCGATCACGGCTGACGGCGGCACCCGGCCCGCATGCGCGGCAGCGTGTCGTCGGGCCGGCAATCCGGAGCAGATCGATGAAACGCATTGAACGCAGGTGGCATGAAATCAGCGGCGCAGCCGGCGTCGCCGCACTGGCCGCAATCGAAAGCGCAGTGGTGTTCGCGATCGTCGCGATCACCGGCGTCGGCCACTGAGGTCCGCCGCGCTGCCGCGCGGCCGGCCGTGGAAGATGTACAAGCAGGCTGGCAAATTTCTCCGTCCCGCGACGGGCGCGGCGCCATGCGCGCCGCATGCAGCCGGCACGCACCGTGCTCGTTTGCCCGTTCAGCCGCCCGGACCCGAAGGAGACGTTCATGTATCGCGTCAACGAGATCATGTCGCGCGACGTGGTGTGCGTCGCACCGACCGACACCATTCGCCATGCGGCCGAACTGATGCAGCGGTTCGACATCGGCGTGCTGCCCGTCTGCGATCACGGCGAGCTGGTCGCGATCGTGACGGACCGCGACATCGCGGTACGCGCGCTCGCGCACGGCCGCTCGCCCGACACGCCGGTGCGCGCGGTCGCGTCCGAGCCCGTGCAATGGTGTACGGAAGACGAAGGCGTCGGCGACGTGCAGCAGCGCATGGCCGACGTGCAGCTGCACCGGATGCCGGTGCTCGACCGGCACCGCCGCGTGGTCGGCATCGTGTCGCTCGGCGACATCGCGACGCGCGCCGGCGGCCCGGCGCGAGACGAACTCGTCAACACGCTCGAGGACGTGTCGCTGCCGCGTCGCCATTGAGCCGGCGATCGCCGCTGCCAGCGGCGCGTCGACCACAGCCGACGAGGTGGCCCGCCACGCCCGCCGCGGCCGATGCCGTTCGCTTCGAACTTCGCACTTCGAACAGGAGGTACGCGATGACAGCCGACAGACAACCCGCCGAAGGCGCCCGCATCGTCGGCCGCGCCGGCCGGCGCTCGAACGGACCGGGGCCCGACGTGATGGCCGCCGGTACGCTGCAAGGCGACCGCGTCGTGACGACGGACGGCGACGACATCGGCAAGATCGCCGACATCATGCTCGATGTCCGATCCGGCCATATCGCGTACGCGGTCGTATCGTCGGGCGGCCTGCTCGGGATCGGCGACAAGCTGCTCGCGGTGCCGTGGAACCGGCTCACGCTCGACGCCGAGCGCCGCTGTTTCGTGCTGCCGGTCACCGCGGAGCGCGTGCGCGATGCGCCCGGCTTCGACAAGGACCACTGGCCGGCGATGGCCGATGCGACCTGGGCCGAGACCGTCCACGCGTATTACGGCAGCACGCCGTACTGGGTCATCGAGGAAGGCGAAACGGCGATCGATTCGCCGCCGTACGAAGCATCGCCGGGCGGCCCGGAAGACGAAGCGCGGCGTCGCTAGCGAATGGGCGCGCCGGCGCGTGCCGGCACTCGCGCATGGCCGCAATCAGCGCGCGCCCGCAACGGCGTTCGCGAGCGCGCGTGCAGCGGCAAGATGATTTTTGAGCATCGGCAACGTGCGCGCGGCGAACGCACGCAGTTGTGCGTCGTGTCCGTCGCGCGCCTCTGCTTCATACGTGCGGATCGCCTCTTCGTGTGCAGCGGGCCCCGCGAGTTGCACGTACGCGCGGTCGAACGCAGGGCCGCTCAGCGTGCGCAACGTGTTCAGCGCCGGATCGACGAGCATTCGCGTCTGGACCGGTACGCCCTTGTCCGCGCCGAGCCGGCGCAGTTCGCGCGCGATCCGTTCGTGTTCGTCGCTCATCCTTCGCGCGAACGCCTTGACCTCTGCGTTCGACGAACGCTCGGCCGCGAGCTCGCTCGCGAGCAGTTCGGTCTTGCCGAGCATCGCGGCCTTGTCGACGAACTCCGCATCGATGCCGGACGGCCGGCGCGCCATGTCGGCCTCGTCGCCGGTCGGCGCGGGGCTCACGACGCCGGGCGCGACGTGCGCCGACGACGCGGGCGAAGCCTCTGGCTCCGCCGAGGCCGCCGTCAGCAAGCCCACCGCCGCTAGCCCCACCGCACACGCCGCATATCGCGCACGCCGCCGGACGCGCGGCCGCGCCCAACGCCACGCGGCTGCGCGGCGAGCGGTGTCGCGGCCGGCGCCGGCGCCCGTCATGCCGGCCGATGCCCCGACGTGAAGAAGTCGGTCCACGCGCCGTGATCCCATGCGCCGTCGACGCGCTCCACCGACAGCGCGCCGTTCGCCACGAGCGTGCGTTGCGCGAACGTGGCCGTACGCCGCGTCACGTGCGCGGCGAGCACGACGCCGTGTTCGCACTCGCGCAGCGCGCCGCGGCCTTCGGGCGCATCGCCGCGCATCCGGCCGAGCGCCCCGCACAGCGCGCCGATATACGCGCCGACGAGCGGCACGCCGAGCCACACGAAGGACGAATGCAGGCCGCCGATCGACAGCACCGCCGCGCCGGCCGCGCCGACGACAGCACCGATCGCGACGCCTTCGAGCGCGCCCAGCCCGCCCGGCCGGGCGGCGGAATCCGCATAGACGTCGCCGCCGAGCCAGAACAGCGCATGCTGGCCCGGCGGATTGAGAAAGAAGACCTTCACGTCGTCCCGATGCATGGCGTGGCCGCGCAGCTGCTGCGCGCAGCGTTCCGCCTGCTCGAGCGTCGAGAAACGGCCCGCGATGATGGTGTCCATGTCGAACCCTCCTGCACGGTGCCGCGCGGGGCCGCAAGGCGCGCGACGCCCGATCGGCCCGGCGCTTGCCCGCGCATCACGTTACTTCGGGCGTATCTGCAGCTTGTCGCGCACGCCGCGTACGCCGTCCACGTCGCGTACGACGCGGAGCGCGGTCGCGCGTTGCCGATCGTCGGGCACGGTGCCCGTCAGCTCGGCCACGTGATCGCGTACCTGCACGTCGATGTCGCCGGACGCGAGCCCGCGCTCCGCGACGAGCGCGGCCCTGACGCGGGACGCGATCGTCGCGTCGCGCAGCTGGCTGCCGACGGCCGACGCCTGGCTCGCGAGCTTCGCGCCGACGCCCTGCTCGGCCGCCGCCGGACGAGGCACCGCGATCCATGCACACGACAACACCAGTATGCGCGCGATTGCGGCAACCGGCGGCCGACGTTCGACGCGCGGCGGCGCCGGCTGCGCATTCGCGCGCGGCGCGTGTTTCGTTTCGTTCATGTCGTCCTCCCGTCCTCCGCTGCCGGCGCGCGACCGCCCGGCCGCGCTTGCCGTCATTACCGTTCCGGTCCGTCCTTCTCGCGCGTGCGACGGGCCGTCACGTCGTCGATCGCGCTCGCGAGCGTCGGCACGTCGACCGGCTTGCACAGATACGCGTCGAAGCCGGCGGCCATCACCCGCTGCCGATCCGCGACGCCCGCATGCGCGGTCACGGCGACCACCGGCATGCGCGCGTGGCGCCCGGGCAGACGCCGCACGCGCTCGATCAGCCAGAATCCGTCGCCGTCGGGCATCGCGATGTCCGATAGCACGACGGTCGGCGGATCGCGCTCGATGCTCGCGAGCGCGTCGCGCCCCGACTGCGCGGTGGACACCTGCGCGCCGAGCGTCCGCAGTGCGGCCGAGAGGCTCGCGCGCGACGTCGGCTCGTCGTCGACGACGAGCACGCGCTGGTGTTCGAGTGCCGCCGCCGGCACGCTGTCCATGGCGCCGAGCGGAACGACCGCCATGTCCGCCTCCCAGCCGGCCGGCAGCGTGACCGTGACGGTCAGGCCGCGACCGGGCCCTTCGCTGGCCGCCTCCACCGATCCGCCGTGCAGCTCCGCGATGTTGCGCACGATCGACAGGCCGAGCCCGAGGCCGCGCTGCGGCGATGCCGGCGCATTGGCCGGACGGTTGAACGGATCGAACAGATGCGGCAGCGCTTCGGGCGCCATCCCTTGCCCCGTATCGGCCACCGACAGACTGACGTGCGCGTCGACGCGTGCGAGCGACACGACGATGCGTCCGCCGCTCGGCGTGAACTTGATCGCGTTCGACAGCAGGTTCGACAGCACTTGATGCAGCCGCTCCGCGTCGGCGGAGATCACGCACGCCGTGCCCGCGCCTTCCGTGACGAGCGTGATGCCCTTCGCATGCGCGGGCGCGCCGAACTCGCGCGCCGCGTCGTGCACGACGCGCGCGACGTCGACCGGCGTACGCTCCAGACGCAGCTTGCCGGTCGCAAGCGACGACGCGTCGAGCAGATCGCCGACCATCCGCGCGAGCGAACGCGCGCTGCGATCGATCGCGTCGACCGCCTGCTGCGCGAAGCCCTGCCCGTCGACGCTGCGCAGCACCTCGACCCAGCCGTAGATCACGTTCAGCGGCGTGCGCAATTCATGCGACACGGTCGCGAGCAGTTCGTCCTTCAGCCGGTTCGCCGTGTCGGCCTGCACACGGGCGTCGCGCGCGCCGCGCAGCGACAGGCGATCGCGCCGCTCGTCGCGACGGCGCTCGCGCGCCTCGCGCAGCGTCATCGAGAGGCCGTCGACATGCCCGTTCGCATCGACGATCGGCGATGCCGCAAACGTCGCGCGAAAGCAGTGTGCGTCTTGCCGCATGCACAGCACGTCGATCGGCCCGACCGGCGCGTGTACCTCGTCGATCGACGCGGGCACCGGCTGACGCCGCAGCCAGCGCGGCGCGAACAGCGTCGTTACATCGCGGCCGATCATCGTCGCCGCGTCGGCGCCGAAGATGCGCTGCGCCGCGCGGTTCCAGCTGACGATCCGCCGCGCGCCGTCGACGCCGACGATCGCATCGGGCGACGCATCGACCACGCGGCGCAACAGCACGTCCTCGGATGGAGGCGGCGCAGCCGCCGGCTCCCGGCGTGCGTCGCGCGCGTCGTCGACCGCACGCGTGCGCGCGAACAACGGCCTGACGGCTGCGATCAGCGCGCATTCGATCACGCCGATCGCGACGAACGTGCCGGCGTCGGCCAGCCATGTCGCCGTCGGCGCGTCGCGCCACCAGAGCGCAGCGATCACGACGGTGCTCGCGACGATCGCGGCGAGGCCGCCGGCGAGCGACGTCAGCCACGCGGCGGCGGCGACGCCTGCATAAAAAGGCAACGGCGCAAACGGCGCATGCGCGCCGACCACGCGAATCGCGCCCGCCTGCAGCGCGCACGCGACGCCGACGGCCAGCACGACCCATGCACCCTGCCGGAATAGTTCACGGGTAACGGTCCTCATTGCGTTCCTGCATTCGCGCCGGCATCCTTCGCGCGGCGGCGTGCCGCCCGGGCGGTCCGGCATACCGTCGAACGGGCCGGGCGAGCGACACGCGGCAAGCAACCGTCATACCCGCCGACGCCACCACCGCAACGGTCCGAGCGCCGCAGCCTGCGGCGGCCGGCAGCGGCACGGCGCGGCGCACGCACGGGCGCGGGACGGCGCGCACCGCGCGTTGCCGGGCCGCGATGTGCAACGCTGCGCCATGTCGCGGCGCGCGCCGTGCGAAGATGACAGCGCGTTTCGTCGCGGATGGGGCCCCGCTATCCCGCTGCGATACCTCGGTCGCCGCAAAGCACGCGCCAGGACGCACGTTTTTTCATTAGCTTTCTGTAAAAAAGCATGGGATCGTTTTGAAATCCTGCCCCCGACCGTGCATGCCAGGCGGCTGTCGATCGAAAAAAGGCACGCGAGCGATCGCCAGCGCCGTGCGCATTGGAAATTTCTATGCGCCGGCACCTTCGCGCCGCCCGCGTTGTCGATACCCGGTATTCCAAATGGACGAATTGCGTGACATCGAAGTGCCAACCGACATGCTGAAGCCGCCGCGGGAAACGTCGTCCCGCGCGAAACGTGCAGACGAACGCCGGCTGTCCGGTCGCTCGGCCGCAATGCGTGCGCTGCTCGCGCGCATCGAGAAAGTCGCGCCGACCGGCGCGAGCGTGATGATCGCGGGTGAAAGCGGCGTGGGCAAGGACATCGTCGCGCGTCGGCTGCACGAGTTGAGCCCGCGGCGCAACGGGCCGTTCGTCGCGGTCAACTGCGGCGCGATTCCGCCCGACATCGCGGAGTCGCAGCTGTTCGGCCACGAAAAAGGCAGCTTCACCGGCGCGACCGCGCAGCACATCGGCTTCTTCGAAGCCGCACGCGGCGGCACGCTGCTGCTCGACGAAATCGCCGAAATGCCCGCCGCGCTGCAGGTGAAGCTGCTGCGCGCGCTGGAGTCGAACACGATCCTGCGCGTCGGCGGCACGGAAGCGATCGCGCTCGACGTGCGGATCGTATCCGCGACGCGCCACAATCCGGCCGACGCCGTGCGCGACGGCCGCCTGCGCGAAGACCTGTTCTACCGGCTCGCCGCATTCGCGCTCGTCGTGCCGCCGCTGCGTCAGCGCGAAGGCGACGTCGAGGTGCTCGCGCAGGAGTTCGTCGCGGCGCTCAATGCGCGGCACCGGTCCGACAAGCGGCTGACCGATGCGGCGATCGCCGCGCTGCGTGCGTACTCGTGGCCCGGCAACGTGCGCGAACTGCGCAATACGATCGAGCGCGCGTACATCCTGGCGGACGACGGAATCGACGTCACGCTGCCGAAGCAACCGGTGCCGGCCGACCTGATGCACGACGACGCGATCTCGCTGCCGCTCGGGGCGACGCTGCATCATGCGCAGCAACGCTTCATCGCCGCGACGCTGCGCCATTTCGAGGGCAACAAGCCGCTCGCGGCGAAGGCACTCGGCATCAGCCTGAAGACGCTGTACAACCGGCTCGCGCTGATGCGCGAGGCCGGCGACGACGCCGCGCGCCCGGCGTCCGGCGAACGCGCTACGCGACCCTGAACTGGCCGACCGTCGACGCGAGCGCGTTCGCCTGCGTCTGCAGCGCCGACGCCGCCGCGGTCGACTGTTCGACCAGCGCCGCGTTCTGCTGAACCATCTCGTCGAGCTGCGTGACCGCGCGATTCACTTCCTGGATACCGCGCGTCTGTTCGTTCGCCGCATGCGTGATCTCGGAGATGATCGTCGTCACGTTGGCGACGTTCGACACGATTTCGCGCATCGTCTCGCCAGCCTGCCGCACCTGCCCGGAGCCGGCCGACACGCTGTCGACCGTCGATTCGACGAGCACCTTCACTTCGCGCGCGGCCTGCGCGCTGCGTTGCGCGAGACTGCGCACTTCCTGCGCGACCACCGCGAAGCCACGCCCCTGCTCGCCCGCGCGCGCCGCTTCGACGGCCGCGTTCAGCGCGAGGATGTTGGTCTGGAACGCGATGCCGTCGATCACGCCGATGATGTCGCCGATCCGGCCCGACGCTTCCTCGATCTTCGCCATCGTCGCGACGACGTCCGACACGACCGCGCCGCCGTGCGACGCGATGCGCGACGCGGCGGCCGCGCGCTCGTCCGCCTGACCGGCTGCGGCGGCCGACTGGCCGACCGTCGCGGTGATCTGCTCCATCGACGCGGCCGTTTCCTCGAGGCTCGCCGCCGCCGATTCGGTGCGCGACGACAGATCCTGATTGCCAGCCGCGATCTCGTTCGCCGCCGTGCGCACCGATTCGCTCGCGTCGCGAATCTGCCGGATCACGTCGCTCAGCTTGTCGACGAAGCGGTTGAACGAGCGCGCGATGTCGGCCACTTCGTCGCGGCCCTCGGCCGGCAGCCGCTGCGTCAGATCGCCACCGCCCGAGCCGATCTCGGCCATCGCGAGCCGCACCTGCGACAGGCGGCGAAACGCGGTCGTCGTGATTGCACCGACGATCAACGACGCGACCGCGACGATCACGATCATCGTGATCAGCGAAGCGGTCAGCAGCGAGCGCATGCCGCCCGTCGCATCGGCCTTGTCGAGCGCGACGAGCGCGTACCAGTCCGTGCCCGGCACCGGCTGCGCGCGTACGAGCTTCGCGTCGTCGCCGACGTGCACCTCGACCGGCGCGCTCGCACCCGCGAGCGACGCCGCGGGAATCGCACCGAGATCGGGCGACAGGTCGGCGACCGGCTTCAGCGTCAGCTTCGAGTCGGGATGCGCCACCACGTGGCCGCTGCTGTCGATCAACATCCCGAAGCTGGCAGGCGTCGGATGAATCGACTTCACGTTCGCGATCACGCTGTCCATGCCGACGTCGGCCGCGACGACGCCCTTCAGCGCGCCGTCGCGCAGAATCGGCACCGCGAACGTGACGACCAGGTTGCCGGTGCCGGCATCCACATACGGCGGCGTCACGACCGGCTTGCCGGCCTGCGCCGCCTGCCGGTACCACGGCCGGCCGGTCGGATCGTAGTCGGCGGGAATGCCGGTCGGATCGGAAAACCGGAACGATTTGTCGGCATAGCCCGCATAGACGTTCGTGAAGCCGCCCGCGGCCGCCATCTGCTTGAACACCGGCAGCGGATCGGCGGACAGCGCGGCGTCCTGCAGCGACTCGACCATCCGGCGCCGCGTCGCGACCCAGTCCGCGATCCCGACTACGTGGCCGCTGGCAACCGACGTCAGGTTGCGATCGATCGCATCGTCGTTGTACGCGCGCGCAATGAAATAGTTGATGAGGGTGGTAGCGACGAGCGCGAACACGACGATGGCGACGCACGCGGCGAGGATGCGGGTGCGGATGGACGAAAACATGGCGACGACTCGGTAAGGGTGCACAAACGCCCGGTGGAGGGATTCACCGGGTAAACGGCACGTGCGTCGCCGACTTGAGCGGTCCGTGACAAATCGATGAAACGTCTGACGAAACGCGCGCGCTCGGTGCTCGGTCCGTTCGGGCCGAGCCTCGGCGCGCGTCACGTCATGCCGGGACCGTCAGGGACCCGAACGTGCGTCGGCGCCGGGGGAATCGTCGCCGGCACCACGTGAACGGGGATCCGGCACGATATCGGCGTTCTCGCGCATCCGTTCGCGCAGATGGCGGATCGCGATCACGCGGATGTAGTCGTGCACGCGCGCGCCGGACGACAGCGCGCGTATCTCGGCGTCGAGCATCGCATGCAATTGCTCCGCGTCGATCGCACGTCGCGCGGCAGCTTCCTTCAGCGAATCGAGTAAATCGTCCTGTGACATCGACGGACTCCTGACGGTCGAAGTGACGGAAACGGAACGGCAAGGAAAGCGTAACGAGTCGGAAGCCGTGCGGCGTGCGGTGCGCCGCGGCTTGCTTGCGCGCGATCAATGAAAGGCGGCCGAGGCAGGCCGTTCGCGCAGGATCGATGAACATGTCGCGTCACCCCGGACGCGTCGCGGCGGGTGGACATGCACCGCGTGCATGTCGGCGCGTCGCCGTAGCGTGCAACTTAGACTCGCCGAAATGCGACGTCAAGGGTCGCGATCGCCCGGACCGCGCACGCATACGATGCCGGCGATGCCGGAAAGCGGGCGGGATCGCGGCATCCCGCCCTTCTTCCAGGGCCGCCTTGCGGCAGCCTACCCTCGTGCCAGAGAGTTCGCGATTCGTCGGTGGCGGGCGATGCGGCCGGTCGCAGAAAAAGACGGTCCGTGCGTGCAAGCGGCGCAGCATGCGGCGGTGACGATTCGGCGGTGTGCCGCATGCCCGGCGCGCGCCGCGCTGCATCGTTGCCGCTGCGCATGCACGGTGCGGCGCGCTGCGTCGAATGGCCTGCCACTGTCGCATGCGCGCCGTGCGCCGTTTCTGACGCAGATCAAGCGCTGCGCGTTTCGTGCGCCTTCAGCGGCCTTGTCCGCGTACGAGCAGCACGGGCACCTCGGCCAGATGCGCGACACGCCGCGCGACGCTGCCGATCAGCCATGCCGCAATGCCGCGCCGGCCGTGCGTGCCGACCACGAGCAGTTCCGCATGCCAGTGCACCGCATCGCGCATCAGCGCGTGCGCGACGTCGTCGCTCGTCGGGCGCGTCTCGACGATGCCGCGCCGCGTCGGGTTGCCGGTCGCATGCAGCATCGGCGCGACACGCGCCAGCGCATCCTCGCCTTCGGCGCGATAGGCGTTCTCGAGCGCGCGCACCGGCACGATGTCGGTGAGCCGAACGGCGCGGTCCACGACGTAGGCCGCGTAGAGCAGCGTCTGCGGTGCCGCGAAGCCGAGCCCCACCTCGACCGCATGAAGCGACGGCTCGCTGCCGTCGACGGCAAACATCAGCCGCTGCAGCGGGCCGTCCGACTCGCGCGCATACGACGCAGGGACGAGCAGCAGCGCGCAATGCGCCCGCGTCGCGAGCGTGTCCGACATCGCACCTTCCACGAGCCGCAGCAGCCCGTGATGCGGATTCGCACCGACTACGAGCACGTCGGCGCCCCACTGCGAGGTGTCGTTCGCGAGCGCGTCGGCGACCGAGCCGCCGGTGATCGACGTATCGACGATCGCGGGTTCGAGCTCGACGTCGCTGTCCGCGAACAGTGCAAGGGTGCGTTCGATCGTCGCCTGCGCGTCGTGCGTCATTTCCTTGCGCGCCGACGTCAGCAACGCATCGATGCGCGGAATGTCGGGCAGCACGAGGCGCGGGTTGTCGATCGCGCAAACGATTCGCAGTTGCATGCCGGGACGCAGCAAGGTGCGGACATAGCGGGCGGCGGACAGCGATTCGGGTGTCGGGTCGATCGCGAGCGCGACGCGCGCGATGGACCGGGCGGACTGGGCAGGCTGCATGGCGAAGGCCTCCGTGCGTACGCGTCGTCGCCAACGACGACGGGAGCTTCGCGCAGCGCCGCGCGCGGCGGCCACGGACGACCGGCGCGGAACGAATCGGCGGATGGCCACGCGAAGCGCGGACCAGCGATCGGGACAGGATAAAGCGTATCGGCCCGTGCGTGCATGATCGAGATCAGCGCACGCGCGGGCCCGGATGGCGCACGCAGGACGCGCGCGGGCGCCGGCCGCTCAGGACTTCGGCGTCGATACGGCCGGACGCTTCGCGTAGCACACCGTGTACGCGATACCGAGCAGCACGATCCACAGCGGGCCGATCACGAGTGCGACGCGCGTATCGGGCGTGAACGCCATCAGCACGACGACGAACGCGAGAAACGCGAGCGCCGCGTATGAGCCGAGCGGATAGAACGGCACGCGAATCGGCAGGCGCGCGACGCGGTCGGCCGACAGCGTGCGGCGGAAGCGCATCTGCGCGGTCAGGATCACGCACCACGTCCAGATCGCGCCGAACGTCGACACCGACGTGAGCCACACGAACACGTGCTGCGGCGCGAGGTAGTTCAGCAGCACCCCGACCAGCAGCAGCGCGACCGAGACGATCACGCCATAGACGGGCACGCCGCTCGCATTGACGCGGCCGAGCACGCGCGGTGCCTGGTCTTGCTGCGCGAGGTTGTAGAGCATTCGCGCGGTGCTGAACAGGCCGCTGTTGCACGATGACAGGGCCGCCGTCAGCACGACGAAGTTGATGATGCCGGCCGCGGCCGGAATGCCGAGCCGCGAGAACGTCATCACGAACGGGCTGCCCTGCGTGCCGATCTGGTCCCACGGATAGATCGACATGATCACCGACAGCGCGCCGATGTAGAAAATCAGCACGCGCCAGAACACCGAGTTCACGGCCTTCGTCAGCGACTTCTCCGGGTTGCGTGCTTCGCCCGCGGTGAGGCCGAGCATTTCGACGCCGAGATACGCGAACATCACGATCGGCAGCGCATCGATCACGCCGCCGATGCCGTGCGGCATGAAGCCGCCATGCGTCCAGAGGTTCGAGATCCCGGTCGCGACGCCGCCGTTGCCGATGCCGAACACGATCATCAGCGCGCCGCCGACGATCATCAGCACGATCGTGACGATCTTGATCAGCGCGAACCAGAATTCGAATTCGCCGTACAGCTTGACCGCGATGAAGTTCACGGCACCCATCGCGCTGAGTGCGGCGAGCGCCCAGATCCAGTTCGGTACGGCGGGGAACCACATGTGCATGTAGACGCCGACTGCGGTGATTTCGGCCATGCAGGTCACGATCCAGACGAACCAGTAGGTCCAGCCGGTCAGATAGCCCGCGAGCGGGCCGAGATAGTCGCGCGCATAGCGGCTGAACGCGCCCGCGACGGGATTGGTGATCGCCATTTCGCCAAGCGCGCGCATGATCAGGAAGATCACGATGCCGCCGAGCAGATAGGTCAGCAGAATCGCGGGGCCGGCCGCGCGAATCGCGGTGGCCGAGCCGAGGAACAGGCCGACGCCGATCGTCGCGCCGAGCGCCATCAGGTTGATGTGCCGTTCTTCCAGCCCGCGGCGAAGCTGGTCTTCTTGCTGTTTCAAGTCCGTCTCCTCGCGGCCGCACGGCGGCCGCGTCATTGTGTCGAGGTCGATGCGCGAGCGTCGATGCCGTTATCGGTGCCGAAAACGAAAAACCGGCGCGACCGCTTTCCGACTGGAAAGCGATACGGATAGTGCGTCCATCCTTCGGGAATCGCCGCGAATTACCGGCGATTTCCGGAACAATCCGGAATGACCGGTCGGGCCTTTCACGGAAACCGCGCGCGGCCCGCGCGGCGCGGCTGAGCGCGGCGGCGAGCGGCGACGGAATCCACCGCTTTCGGCGCGAACAATCGCGCGTGATGGGTGCGCGATTGGCGGCACCCAATAGGAAGGCGCGATTATAAGAAAGATCGGCGGTTTTACGCCAGCCGATTTTCTCGCCGTGAGGGTGCGGGAAATGGAGATGAAATTCGATTGGGTGGCGGGTGCATTCGAATCGGCGCATGAGCAAAGCATCGGAGAGAAAACTCGATTACTTGCTGCACGCCGATTAACACGAAAGCAGAAAGGGCTCCGACGCGACCGCGTGTGCTCACCGCCCCCAGCAGCCCCAAGCCACGCCCAAAACAACGCCAACCCGCAACCGCATCGTCATTTGCTCAACGTCGCGCGCACCGTATATTCGCCGCCCAGCGCCGCATGCTCCGGCCGCACGAAATAACGCGACGTATCGAGATCGACCGGAATCGGCTCGACCGGATAGCCGTGCTTCTCCCACGCATCGAGGCCGCCCTTCAGCGCGCGGATGTTGTGGATCATCTTCTTGCGCTGCAGCTGCGCGACGATGCGCTTGGCCGTCGCCTCGTTCGGGCACACGCAATAGACGACGATCGGCCGCTTCAGCACTTCCGGGTCGAGCAGATCGGGCGACTCGAGATCCAGCGGCACCGCGCCGGCGATCCGGTACGGTTCGCGCTCGCGGATCGCACGCGGCCGCGCGTCGAAAATCAGCGGCGGTTCGCTCGACGTCATCATCTCGACGAGCTGCGGCGGGGAGATGCGCACCTGCGCGAGCCAGCGGCGGAACTGCAGCCGCCGCACCCAGCGGTACAGCACGAACGTGATGAAGATCGCAAGAAACGCGTCGAGGATCGTGCCGCCGCTCGCGCGCACCCACAGCACGAACTGGACGATCTGGTCGTGAACCGCGGCGCCGCCGATCAACCAGAACGCCGCCCACAGCGACGCGCCCGCCAGATCCCAGAACAGAAACACGCCGACGCCGATGGCGGTCGTGCCGAGCAGCGGCGCCGACACGAGCCCGAGCCCCGGCAGAAATTTGGACAGCACGAGCAGCGGCGCGCCATACCTTTCGAATACGTTACGCGCGAAGCGCAACGTCGTATCGAGCGACAACGAAAAGCGCACGAGCGCATTCAGCAGCCGGCGTCCGCGCGTGCGGCCCATGAAGAACCACAGCGAATCGGCCAGCATCGTCGCGCCGATGGCCGCGACGAACATGCTGGCCCACGAGGCCTGTCCCATCGCCGCCATCGTGCCGCCGAGAATCAGCATCGGCACGGCCGGCACCGGCACGCCGAGCTGCGTGATCAGCACGCTCGCGAACACGGCCCACGGGCCGAGCGACGATGGAATTGCGATCGGGAAATGCCACACGACGGCGCTCCTGGATGACATGCGGACCGGGCGACGACGGCGGCCGTCGATACGGCTGTGCAATGCCGGCACCCACCTCGGCGCACCGGCACTACATGACGCGCATTCTAAACGGGTTTCGCCGGCGCCGCGCGCATGCCGGCCGGCGCCCTGCCCCGCTTCAACCGGGCGCGCGCGGCGCCAGTTGGGCGACGTGCTGCGCATATTCGGGAAACGCCTCGGCCAGCGCGTCGGCGTCGGCGAGCTCGAATTCGGCGAATTCGAAGCCCGGCGCCACCGTGCAGCCGACGAACGCGACCTGCTCGGGCGACGCGCAGCGCGCGCCGAACCAGCGTCCGGCCGGCACGACGGCCTGGAACACGGTGCCCGGATGCACGAGCGGATTGCCGAGCCGATGAATCGTCAGCCCGTCGCGTTCGTCGAGCACCCATACCTCGAGCGGATCGCCGGCATAGAAGTGCCAGACCTCGTCGGAGCGGATCCGGTGCCACGACGAATAGGCGCCATCGCACAACAGGTAGTAGATCGCGGTGGAGGCGGCGCGACGCGCGTCGTCGGACGGACGCACGACCGTGTCGGCGGCGCGGTAGGTTTCGCGGAAATAGCCGCCTTCGGGATGCGGCTGCAGGTCGAACTGGCGGATCAGGTCCGCGGCGGAAATCGGCATGGCGACGAAGAACGGTAAGTGGGGCGAATCCGCATCCGGCCAACGGACGGTCGCGAGACCGGCCGCACGCCGACCAATGCGGCACGGCATCGGGCGCCGCGGCCATGCGCGCGAGGCCCGCATCGCGGACGCAGACAACGCGACGACGATCGGCGGCTTGGGCCGATCCTGCCAGAAGTGATAGACACGATGCAACCGCCGGCGCCGCTGCGTGGCACGTACCGCGGCCGCGGGCGATTACGTGCGAGTCGGCGCCGGCGCCGGCTCGTCGTGCCGGACCAGCAGCACGGGGCGATCGGCCGCGCGCAGCAGCGATTCGGCCACGCTGCCGAGCAGCAGCCGACGCAGCCCGTGCCGGCCGCTCGTGCCCATCACGATCAGATCGGCATCGGCTTCGGCCGCGGTGCGCATCAGCACCGCCGCGACCTCCTCGCCGTATGCGTCGAGCGCGCGCACGGTGCCCGGCACCTGCCGCTGCGCGAGCACTGCTTTTGCTTCGTCGAGCACGGCTGTCGCGACATCGGCGGCCGCTGCGTCGTCGTCCGGCGTCTCGGGGAAACCGGCGCCGACGTCGACGAGCCGCGGCCGATGCTCGACTACGTACGCACACGTGATCGTGCCGCCGGAGGCGGCCGCGATCCGGATCGCCTCGTTCAGTGCGAGACGCGCACTCGGGCTGCCGTCGAGCCCGACGAAAATCCGCTTGTACATGTCCGTCCCTCCGATCGCGCCGACGCGCATCCTGCACGCGAGCACCGGCCGGCCCGCGCCCCATTTAACCGACCCTATTACAAAAAACGCCCAAAGCGAGCACAATTTCGCGTTGAAAACACATCGACTGTGCCGGGCGCGGCTCTCGCCCGGGCAGCGCGCGTCGCCCGAGTGCCCGGGTGGCGGACAACAGAATGGCCAGCCAATGACCGCCAGAGGAACCCCAACCCGTGGCGCCCGAGAGCCCGCGCGCTTCCGGACCATGTTACGCCAGCCGCTTGCGGCCGGCACCGCGGCGCTCGTGATCGGCGCGGCGCTGTCGCTCGGCGTCGCGCTGCTGGTGCGCGACGAGTGGCAGGACGCCGTCCATGCGCGCTTCGAGCGCCGTACCGCGCGCGTGACCGCGATGCTGCGCCACGAACTGCTGGCCGGCGTCGGGATACTCGACAGCGCGCGCGGCGCGCTTGCGCTCGTCCCGCAGATGACGCCCGAACAATGGACGCGGTACGCCCAATCGCTCGATCTCGACGCCAGCCGCTCGCCGGTTCGGCAGCTCGGCTACGCGCCGCTGTCGGATGCGACGCGCGCCGCACTCGCCGGACACGCGCCGATGCCGGCCGGCCCGCTCGCGACCGCAACGCTGAGCGCGCCGCCGTCCGTCGCGCCGGTCGTGCGCTTCGGCGCACCGGACGCACAGGCGCTCGCGCGCACGCTGCGTACCGGCGAAGTTGCGCTCGGCGTGCATCCGGCCGACGACGATCTGTCCTACGACGCACGCACGCTGACGCTGTTCGTGCCGGTTGCCGCTACGCGGCGCGCTGCCGGCGCACCGTCCGTCGCGAGCGACCTCGAGCCGGACGGCATCCTGTTCGCCGCGTTGAGCCCGCAGCGGCTGATCGACCGCGCGCTCGACGCGGAACGCGGGATCGACCTGAAGATCGGCGCGGGCAGCGATCCGCGCCCGATCGTCAGCGCCGAGACGACGACCGACGAGGCCGCGACGTCGCCATACCTGATGCGGCGCACCGAGGTCCTCAATTTCGGCGGCACCGCGCTCACGCTCGCGTATTCGGCCGACGGACGGCCGAGCGCAACGGGCGCGCAGCGCGCGGCCGCCACCGTGCTCGCGGCCGGGCTGCTCGCGTCGATCGCGTTCGCGGGGCTCGTCCATGCACTGATGCGTAGCCGCGCGGCCGCCGCGGGCGACGCGGGCGCCGGCAGCCGTCATCTGAACGAAGCGCGAATGATGGGCATCATCCGCTCGTCGATGGAGGCGATCATCACGATCGACGAGAAGCAGACGGTCGTGATCTTCAATCCGATGGCCGAGCAGGTGTTCGGCGTCTCGGCGATGGAAGCGATCGGCGCGCCGCTGTCGCGCTTCATCCCCGAACGGTTTCGCGCGGCGCATGCGAAGCACGTCGACCAGTTCGGCGTGACGGGCGTGTCGGAGCGGCAAATGGGACGCCAGCGCGTGCTGTTCGGCCTGCGCGCGAACGGCGAGGAATTTCCGATCGAAGCGTCGATCTCGCAGATCCGCGACGGCTCCGGCAAGCTGTACACGGTGATGCTGCGCGACATCACCGAGCGGCTGCGCGCCGAGAACGCGGTGAGGCAGTCGCGCGAAGAACTGCGCGAGCTCTCCGCGAATCTGCAGAACGTGCGCGAAGAGGAAAAGACGCGCATCGCGCGCGAACTGCACGACGATCTCGGTCAGCAGCTCACCGCGCTGAAGATGGATCTGTCGGTTGTCGAGCAGCGGCTGCGCACGCCGGGCGACGCGGCGCCCGACGCGACCGTGCTCGCGCATCTGCAGGGCATGCGCAAGCTGATCGACGCGACGGTCGCGTCGGTGCGGCGCATCGCGGCCGATCTGCGGCCCGTGATGCTCGACGATCTCGGCGTCGTGCCGGCGATCGAATGGCTCGCCAACGATTTCACGAACCGCTACGGCATCGACGTCGAACGCCATGTCGAAACGGGCGGCATCGCCTTCACGAACGCGGGGGCGACCACGCTGTTCCGCATCGTCCAGGAAGCGCTGACGAATGTCGCGCGCCATGCGGATGCGACGCGCGTCGCGCTGCGGCTCGACGTCGAAGACGGCTTCTGCGTGCTGCGCGTCGCCGACAACGGCCACGGCGCACCGCCCGGCGGCCCCGCACACGAGGACAAATCGTTCGGGCTGATCGGCATTCGCGAGCGCGCGCACATGCTCGGCGGCACCGTAACGATCGATACCGCGCCGGCGCGCGGCTTCTCGATCACCGTCGCCCTGCCGCTCGGCAACGTTGAACAGGACAACCCCATCTCATGATCAAGGTGCTCATCGCCGACGACCATACGCTCGTGCGCGACGGTCTGCGGCACATCCTTCAGAACGCGACCGGTTTCGAAGTGGCCGGCGAAGCGTGCGACGGCCCGTCGACGATCGCGCTCGTCCGCGCGACGCCTGCGCAGGTGCTCGTGCTCGACCTGTCGATGCCGGGCCGCAACGGCGTCGAATTGATCAAGCAGATCAAGGACGAGAACCCCGCGCTGCGCGTGCTCGTGCTGACGATGCACGCGGAGCAGCAGTACGCGGTGCGCGCGTTCCGCGCGGGCGCGTCGGGCTATCTGACGAAGGAAAGTGCCAGTGCGGAGCTGGTCGGCGCGGTCACGAAGGTCGCGTCCGGCGGTGTGTACGTCAGTCTCGCGATGGCCGAGCAGTTCGCGCAAAGCCTCAACGAGCCGGCCGACACGCTGCCGCATCAGCGGCTGTCCGACCGCGAGTTCGACGTGTTCCGGCGCATCGCGGCCGGCCAGACGCTGACCGAAATCGCGCAGGCGCTATGCGTGAGCGCGAAGACGGTCAGCACCTACAAGACGCGGATTCTGGAAAAGATGCAGATGCCGCACGAAGCGGCGCTCGTGCGCTACGCGCTGCGGCACAAGCTCGTCGACGAGGCCGACGACATATGACGCATGACGCGCCACCGCGCGAGCGCGCGTATCGCTACTTCGCGGGCACCGGGCACGCGAGATCGCCCTCCTCGCACGATAGATACGCCTTGAGCGTTTCGGTGCGCTCCTTGGTCAGATCGTCGAGGCAGGTCGCGACCACCATCGCATAGGCGCTGCCGCCGTCGGCGTTCGCGCTCGAGAACTGGCATTCGGCATCGCGATATGCGATCCACGCGCGCTGCGCGGCGACCAGCTTGTCGGCAACCGGCCGTGCGTCGCGCAACCGCGCGGTGACGGTCTGGTACGTGCGGTTCAGCACCGCGTCGGACTGCCTGTACGCGTGCTCGGCGCACGCGGTCAGCGTCGCCTGGTCGGACGCATTCGCGCAATTCGCCTGCGCATGGGCGACGCTCGCCGCCAGCATCAGCGTGCACAGCAGCACGGCGGTCGGGACACGCATGGGATCGCTCCTTGTTGTTGGTTGACGTCGTGGAGTCCGGTACGGACGGAGGCCGCGTGCCGCGCGTCGGCGACACCGTCCGGGATGCTAGCGCACGTGCGTGCGAATGTCAGCGTCGTCGTGCGACGGCCCGTCGGCGCGCGTGGCGGACGCAAAAAAGCCCGCACTCGAATCCGGATCGAGTGCGGGCTTTGTTCGGCCGGTAGCTTCGGCGGCCGAGCGGCCGCCGTACGACGCTCAGTGACCGAAGTAGACGGACGAGCGGTCGGCCGCGGCCGGCACGGCAACGCGCTGGCCCGCTTGCGATGCCGCTGCGGCGTTCGCGCCGTAGCCCGTCGCATCGCCGTTCGCGGCAGCGATCTTCGCCTGCGCGGCCTGAATGTTTTCCGGATAGTTCAACCAGTCGTTCGGGTTGTAGCCGGCCTTTTCGAGCTGCACGAGCTCCGCGCGCACTTGCGCACGCGTCAGCGGCTGCTGGTTCGACTGTGCAAACGAAACGACCGGTGCGGCAACCAATGCGGCCAGTGCAACTGCCTTGATCAGCGATTTCATGATGCGTTACCTCCAGATTGTTTTGTCGGGCGCTTCGGACACGAACGTCGTTGCGCATGTGTGGAATTCTAGGAGTGCACGCAATCAGGGTAAATACTTAAATCGCGAATTCACTGTTGACGAGATACATACAATCGCCGATCGCGCAGTCGAATCTTCTGACAATTATCGTTGTGGACGATATGAATCTGCGAAGCGACGACCGGCTCGACGCGCCGGCCGCCCGGGTGTCGCGACCGCCCTTACTGTGCGCCGTCGCCGGCGTCCGGCGCACCGGGCGCCGACGGCTGCAGCGGCGCCGCAGGCGCGACCGGGGACGCCGCGCTCCCGCCGCCCGCGCCGCCCGGTGTCGCGGTGCCCGGCGCGGGCGACGCAGGCGGCTGAACCTGCGGCGGCGGCTGCACCGAAGGCTCAGAACCCGCGCCCGACAGCGCGGCAGCGGACGCCGCCACTTCGGACGCCGGCACCCATTCTTCGACGATGCCGTCCGACGCGGCACCGGCGGCCGACGCAGCCGCTTCGCTCGACGCCGCACCGGCATCGGCCGGCTCGGGCTTGCGCGGCGTCCGCTGGACCTTGACCGGCGCGGCTGCCTTGTTCGGCTCGGGTCTGAACCACGTGTCGAACAGATCCGTCACGCGCTCGCGCACCGACGCGAACCAGCCCGGCGACGGCTCCGTATCGAAAGTCGCCTTCGGATCGATCAGCCGAGCACGCTGTGCACGCTGGAAGAAATCGCCGACGATCGGCAGCGCGCTGTGCGCGCCCTGCCCCCAGTAGTCGCTGCGCAGCGTCACGCGGCCGTCGTCGAAGCCGACCCACGCGCCGGCGACGAGCGCGGGCTGCATCAGGATGAACCAGCCGTCCGCGTTGTCCTGCGTCGTACCCGTCTTGCCGGCCACGTCGCCGCGCACGCCGAAGCGCGTGCGGATGCTCGCGCCGGTGCCGCGCGTGACGACGTTGCGCATCGTGTCGAGCAGCGTCTTGTCGGCTTCCGCATCGAGCGCGCGTTCCGGCGGCGCCGGCGCGAACTCGGCCAGCACGTCGCCGTTACGGTTCTCGATCCGCGTCACCATCTGCGGCTCGACGTACAGCCCGTCGTTCGCGATCGTCGCGTACGAGGCGACCATCTCCTTCAGCGTCACGGGGCTCGTCCCGAGCGCGAGCGACGGCACGCGCTCGAGCGGACTCTCGCGCACGCCCATGTCGCGCGCGAGCCGCGCGACCGCCGCAGGGCCGACCTTCTCCATCACCTGCGCCGTGATCCGGTTGCGCGACAGCGCAAGCGCATCGCGCAGCGTCATCGGCTTGCCGGTCGGCGGCACGTCGTCGTTCGGCCGCCATACCTCGCCGCCTTTCAGCGGGATCTCCACCGGCTGGTCGACGAAGGTATCGTCGGGCTTCATGCCGCGCTCGAACGCAGCGCCGTACACGAACGCCTTGAACGTCGAGCCCGGCTGCCGCCGCGCCTGCGCGACATGGTCGAACGGCTCGCTCGCGAAGTCGCGGCTGCCGACCCACGCGCGGATCTGCCCGTCGCGCGGATCGATCGCGACGAAGCCGGCCTGCACGTCGGTCTTCGCCTTGCACAGCGCACGCATGAAACCGCGATCCGCGGCGAGCGCCTTCATCGCGGCCGCGTCGTCCTTGCCGGCATCCTGCGCGGCCTTGTATTCGGGCGATTCGCGCATGAAAGTGCGGAACACTTCGTTGTCGGTCCCGCAGCCGTCGCGGCCGCTCCACGCGTTGTTCGCGATGCGCTGCAGTTCGTTCGTCTGCAGGATCAGCGCCTGCGTCGCCATCTGCTGCAGCCGCGCGTCGATCGTCGTGCGGACGATCAGCCCGTCCGAATAGATGTTGTAGTCGTTGCGGTCGGCCCACGCGATCAGCCATTTGCGCAGCTGCTGCGCAAAGTGCGGCGCCGGCCCCGGCGGCTCCTTCTGCCGCTCGAAGTCGATCCGCAGCGGCCGGCGCTGCAGTTGCGCGAACTGCGCGGGCGTCAGCTTTCCGTACTTCACCATCTGGCCGAGCACCGTATTGCGCCGCTGCAGCGCGCGTTCCGGGTTCAGCACCGGGTTGTAGTAGCTGTTGCCTTTCAGCATGCCGACGAGCGTCGCGCTGTCGAGCACGTCGAGTTCGTCGGCCGACTTGTCGAAGTAGGTGCGCGCGGCCATCTCGACGCCGTACGCGTTGTAGAGGAACGGCACCGTGTTCAGGTAGGTCTCGAGGATCTGGTCCTTGCTGTACACGGCCTCGATCTTCAGCGCGGTGATCGCCTCCTTCAGCTTGCGCGTGAGCGTCGGCGCGCGGCCGATCTCGTCCGGATACAGGTTGCGCGCGAGCTGCTGCGTGATCGTCGAGCCGCCCTGCCGGTCGCCGGAGAACGTGTGGAGTGCGGCCGACGCGGTGCGTCGCCAGTCGAGGCCATGATGCTGGTAGAACCGGTGATCCTCGGTCGCGATCAGCGCATCGACCACGTGCGGCGAGATCTGTGCGAGCGGCACCCATTCGCGGTTCGACGGCTTGAACTCGGCGAGCAGCTTGCCGTCCGCCGACAGCACGCGCGCCGGCTGATCGACGCGCGCCTTGCGGATGTCGCCGATGCCGGGCGTGAACGGCACGAGCGCGAGCACGTACAACGCGAATAGTGCGGGCACGGCGGCGGCCGCAAGCAGCACGCCGCGGCGCGTCGGATGACGGAGATGGTGCCAGCCGGCGGCCAGCATACGCTTGACGGGCACGGCGGCGGCGGCCGCGGCCGGTTGCGCGCGCGCAACCCATTGGGCAAGAAGGTCGCGCACGGACGACTCGTTTCGGCGATTCACGCGGGTCGGGGATCTGCTGGAAAGGCAGCATCGTACCAAAACTCGCGCGACGCCCCGCCGCGCGGCGCACGCCCGGCGGCGCAAGCGTTCAGCGCACGAGGAAACCGTAGGTCAGCGGGTCGCGTTCGTCGACGATCCAGTTCGCGAAACCGCAGATGTGCGCACTGCCCTCCACTTCCGGGATCACGGCCGGCATCCCGCCGACCGTCGTCTCGCGCAGCACGCGCCCCTTGAACACGGTGCCGACGATCGACTCGTTGACGAGCGTGTCGCCGGCCGCGAGCAGCCCGCGCTGATAGAGCTGCGCGACGCGGCCGCCGGTGCCGGAACCGGTCGGCGAACGGTCGACTTCGCGGTCCGCGAATACGCAGCAGTTCGCCTGCGTCGAGCGCGGATCGCGCGGTGCGTTCGCGATGATCGTCCCGTAGATGTGATCGATTTCCGGAATCTCCGGATGCACGACCGGATACTTCGCGTTCGCGGCGGCCTTCACTTCCGCGCCGAAGCGGATCAGCCGTTCGACGGCCGATTCGCGCACGGGCAGATCGAACGGCGCGCCGTCGACGTAGAAATAGAACGCGCCGCCATACGCGATGTCGCCGGTCACGGTGCCGAACGACGGCGTGTCGACCGACACGTCGCGCTGCCAGATGAACGACGGCACGTTGACGAAACGCACGGGGCCCGCGTGCTCGCCGTCCCACTGGACGAACGCCTCGATGAAGCCGCACGGCGCATCGATGCCGACGCGCGTTTCCGGCACCGTGCGCTGCACCCAGCCGAGTTCGACCGCCGCAGTCGACAGCGCGATCACGCCGTGCCCGCAATGGTCGCTATAGCCTTCGTTGTGCACGAAGATCACGCCGAAATCCGCGTTCGGCGACACGGGTTCGGTCAGATAGCCGCCGTACATGTCGGCGTGGCCGCGCGGCTCGAACATCAGCGCGCGGCGGATCTCGTCGGCGTGCTCTTTCAGCCATGCGCGGCGCCGCACGATCGTGTCGCCCGGCAGACGCGGCAGCCCGCTCGTGACGATGCGGAACGCTTCGCCGCCCGTATGGACTTCGACGGTGGACAGGGAACGGGAAATCTTCATGATCGATTCGAGAACGTGAACGCGAAACGACGGCGGCGCGGCGCGCCGCCGGTGACGGGCGTACGGCTATCGCGCGTAGGGCTCGGGCAAGCCGTTGCGGATCACGTAGACGGTCGTCGGCGCGCCCTGCAGGTCGCCGTTCGCGTCGAACGAATAGGTGCCCGCGACGCCCGCGTAGTTCGACTTCGCGAGCTGCGCGATCAGCTTCGCCTTGTCGGTGGTCGTGCCGGCCTTGGCCATCGCCTCGGCGAGCAGCTTCACGCCGTCGTAATAGTTCACGGCGTACACCTGCGTGTCGGTGTGATAGGTGTCGTGATACTTCTTCAGGAATGCGCGGCCGGCCGGCGTCTTGTCGAGCGCGACGCCGCCTTGCGCGCAGTAGACGATCGACGCCGCCTCGCCCGCCACCTTGCCCATGTCGGCCGAGCAGATGCCGTCGCCGCCGAGCAGCTTCGCGCGCAGCCCGCGCTGCTTCATCTGCCTGGCCATCGGCGCGCCTTGCGCCGCATAGCCGCCGAAGAAGATCACGTCCGGATTGCCGGCCTTGATCTTGGTGAGGATCCCGAGGAAATCGGTCGCCGACGAATTCGTGTATTCCTGGTCGACGATCCGGATGCCGTTGGCCTTCGCGACTTTCGCGAACTGCTCGGCGATCCCCTGCCCGTATGCGGTTCGATCGTCGATGATCGCGGCCGTCTTCTCGTTCAGCGTCTTCGCGGCGAACGCGGCCATCGTGCCGCCGAGCTGCTCGTCGCTCGCACCGATCCGGAAGATGTTCTTGAAGCCCTGCCGCGTGAGCGCCGGATTCGACGCGACCGGCAGGATCGGCACGCCGGCGTTCGCATACACGCGCGACGCCGGAATCGCGACGCCCGAGTTGTACGGGCCGAGCACCGCGACGACGCCCTTGTCGACGAGGTTCTGTGCGACCTGCACGCCGACCTTCGGATCGGCCTGATCGTCCTCCGACAGCAGCCGGAACGTGACCGTCTTGCCCGCGACCTTCACGCCGGCCCGGTTCAGTTCGTCGACCGCGAGCCGCGCGCCGTTTTCGTTGTCCTTGCCGTTCGCGGCCTGCGGGCCCGTGAGCGGCGCCGAGTGGCCGATCGTCACGACTTCCTGCGCATGAGCCGACGCGAGCGTGCCGGCCGCGACGGCAACCGACAGCACGGTAACGAGGTATCGCATGACGCGCTCCCGACTGGTTGGATCGCAACCAATGTAGACGACGCGTGGTCGGCCCGCAAGCAATTTCAAAATAATCGGTAGCAATCTGGTTCCGATGCCGACCAGATCGGCGCACCGCTATTTCGGCGCGATGTCGCGTCGAACGCGCCGGATGTGCTGCTCGACGTAGAACGCGGCCGCGTCCGCATCGCCGGACACGATCGCTTCGTAGATCAGCCGGTGTTCGGACACGTAGAGCCGGATCCGGCCTGCGTCGTAGATGCCGTCGTCCTTGAGCCGCTTCCACAACGGCTGATCCATCGTCTTCGCGACTTCGTCGGCGATCTTCACGATCAATGCGTCGCCGGTCATTAGCGCGAGTTGCCGATGGAACAGCCGGTCGCTCTCGTTCCATAGCGCGCGCTGCCGCGGATCGTCGATGTCGCTGATCGTTTCCATCTGCGCGAGATAGCCCTCGGCGACCGGATCGGCGCGCCCGTGCGCGGCGGCGAGCCGTGCGATCGCGGGTTCGAGGATCAACCGCACGTCGAGCGTCGACGTCGGGCTCACGTCGGCTTCGGACGGATCGCGCGCGTCGCCGCGCTGCGCGAGCACGTCGAGCGGCGACGACACGACGTAGGTGCCCGAATTGCGCTTCGTGAACACGAGCCCCTCGTTCTGCAACGCACCGATCGCTTCGCGCACCGCGGGCCGCCCGACCTGGAACAGCGCCGCGAGCTCGCGCTCGGACGGCAGCCGCGTGTCGGGCGCATAGCGTCCGGCACGAATCTCGTCCCGGATCTTCTCCGCAACCTGCTCGTAGATTTGCAGCGGGCGGAAACCGCCTTCGGGGGATTCGGGACGCGCGGACATCGTCTGGGGGCTCCTGCGTGGTCGGATGAGAATCGAAACGGATCGATCGCCCGCGCGGCGCGCGACAGCGATCGGTGGACAGATATTAGAACCAAACTCGACCGGACGCTCGGTTTCCGGACTTGCCGCCGCGCGGCAAACTGGTATAAATTCGATCCAGCCTGCCACCTGTCGCGGTATCCGGCAGCCCGTCGCGCGCACCGCGCGCTCGTCCACGCTCACCGACGCCTACGATGACCGCTCTCTCCCGGACTCCCGTTTTCGACGCTGCCGATACGGCCGCGCTGCTCGACTACCACGCGCTGCTCGCCACGCTCGCCCGCACCGTCGCCGACTACGCGGCCGGAAAGATCGTCAGCCCCGAGCGGCTCGTCGTGCCGCTGCAGGCCGGCGGCGTGATGCTGTCGATGCCGTCCGGCGCGCACGATCTCGCGATCCACAAGCTCGTCAACGTGTGTCCCGGCAATGCGGCGCGCGGGCTGCCGACGATCCTCGGCCAGGTGATCGCGTGCGATGCGACGACCGGCGAGATGCGCTTCGTGCTCGACGGCCCGACCGTCACCGGTCGCCGCACGGCAGCCGTCACCGCGCTCGGCGTCCAGGCGCTGCACGGCACGCCGCGCGACATCCTGCTGATCGGCACGGGCAAGCAGGCCGCGAATCACGCGGAGGCGTTCACGGCGCTCTTTCCCGACGCGCGGCTGCACGTGCGCGGTTCGCGGGCCGCGAGCGCGGCCGAATTCTGCGCGGCACATCGCGCGCACGCGCCCCAGCTCGTGCCGCTCGACGGCGATGCGATTCCCGATGCGATCGACGTCGTCGTTACGCTGACGACGAGCCGCACGCCCGTCTATCGCGACGCGGCGCGCGAAGGCCGGCTCGTGGTCGGCGTCGGCGCGTTCACGGCGGATGCGGCCGAAATCGCAGCGGACACCGTGCGGCACAGCCGGCTCGTCGTCGACGACCCGGCCGGCGCACGCCATGAAGCGGGCGACCTGATCGGCGCGAACGTCGACTGGCAGCAGGTCGCCTCGCTCGCCGACGTGCTGAACGGCACATTCGCGCGCGGCGGCCCGATGCTGTTCAAGACGGTCGGCTGCGCGGCATGGGATCTCGCCGCATGCCGCACCGCGCGCGATGCGCTCGCCGCGCGCGCGCAGCGCTGAAGAGCGCCCGACACAGAGATGCCGACGCGGCGCCGAGCCGCGCCCGCGGCACGCAGCATGCGGTGACCGCTGCGCGCACGCGTTCGTCGCGCCGCATCCGTTGTAGGAAAACCCCTACAACGCGACGAAGCGGCCTACGCCAACTTCCAATTCCGCCGATTTCCTTTTCCGCGGCGCAGCACGATACTGGCTCGATGAATGCCGGTCCGTCGCCCGCTGCGCTGCGGGTATTCCTCGTCGACCATGCCGTGCCCGTGCGGCGCCGGATCGCGCTGCTCGTCGGCGCGATCCGCGGCGTCGCGGTCGTCGGCGAAGCGGAGGACGGCCAGCGCGCGTGGACACAGATCCACCGCAGCCGGGCCGACGTCGTGATCGTCGATCTGCGGCTTGCCGACGGCAGCGGCCTGGACCTGATCGGGATGTTGTCGAAGGCCGTCCCGCGCATCGTCACCATCGTGCTGACGAACCATTCCGCGCCGGCATTCAGACAGGCGTGCGCGGCTGCCGGCGCCGATTATTTCTTCGACAAGACCGTCGAATTCGACGCCGCGTGCCGCCTGATCGAATCGCTGGTGCACGCACGCGCGCACCGACCTTGACCGTGCCGGAGTGTCTCATGTCCACTGCTACCGCCTGCGTCCTCGACGCGCCCGTGACCGGCCCGCAACCGAGCCCGTTTCAGGCCATCGCGCGCGCCGATTCGGCCAAGCCGGCAGCCGCGCGCTGCTCCGCGTGCGCGATGCGCGCGATGTGCCTGCCGCCGCACCTGACCGCGGCCGAGTACAGCCGCCTCGACGCGATCATCTGCGCGACGCGCCACGTGCGTCAGGGCGATGCGCTGTTCCGCGCGGACGATCCGTTCCACAGTCTGTACGCGGTACGCGCCGGCTCGTTCAAGACGGTGATGATGCATCGCGACGGCCGCGAGCACGTGACGGGTTTCCAGATCGCCGGCGAAACGCTCGGCCTCGACGGCATCGGCAGCGGTCGGCACTGCTGCGACGCGATCGCGCTCGAGGACAGCGTCGTGTGCATCATCCCGTTCGACGCGCTCGAAGCGGCGTGCCGCGAGATCAAGCCGATGCAGCACTTCCTCTATCAGCTGCTCAGCAGCGAGATCGTGCGCGAATCGAGCCAGATGCTGCTGCTCGGCACGATGTCGGCCGAGCAGCGCGTCGCGCATTTTCTGCTGAATCTGTCGTCGCGCTTCCAGGCGCGCGGCTATTCGGCCTCGGAATTCAATCTGCGGATGACGCGCGAGGAAATCGGCTGCTATCTCGGGATGAAGCTGGAAACGGTCAGCCGGATGTTCTCGCGCTTCCATCGCGACGCGCTCGTGGAAACGCGCGGCAAACGCGTCCGCATTCTCGACGCGCAGGCGCTCTCCCGCGTGTGACGCACGCGAACCGACGCGCGGCCGCGGCGGCCCGCCAGCCGCCGGCGGTCGCCTGTGAACCTCAGACGTTGAACGCCTGCGACATCTTCAGTTCGATCCACGTCATCCCGGCGCGCAAACCTTCGATCATCGCTTCGTGCTCGGTCGGATACGCGTGGCTGTGCTCGAACGTATGGTGAAATCGCCCGGCACCCGTGCCGTGCTCGACCGATACGCGGCAGCGGAACTCGCCCGATTCGCACGGCCGCGTCTCGACTTCGACCGACCAGTCGCGCTCGTGAATGTTGCCCTGCAGTGTCATGACTCCTCCTGCGGTGTCGGCCGTCGAACCGGCGATGGCCGCGCCGCCTGAAGCTGCTGCATGGGCCGGCCGTCGGTTTCGTCGAGCATTCGTCGTGCCCGGCGGCGCGATCGGCGGCCGCGCCTGCGCGGGCGGGCGCCCGCATCCGTTCACGTGAGCATAGTGGCGCGTGCCGCCGCACGCTTGATCTGCGTCAAGCGGGCGGCGCCGTCATCGTGCGGCCGGTTCGATCGTCGCGCCGCGTTCGGCGAGCAGTTCGCGCAGCACACTGCGGTGGCAGCGGTTTTCGTCGTCGCAATAGCAGCCGATCGAGAACGCGGTCGTCGCCGACAGCGCCGCGAGCAGATCGAGCACCTTCGCCGCATCGCCATGCGCCATTTCGGCACGGAAGTGACGCTTGAACGCGCGCCATTCGGCGTCGCTTTCGGCGGCCTGCGCCTGCGCGACGAGTTCGGCGCTCGGCGACAGCGTCGGCAGCCACACGTCGTAATAATCGCGCGAGGCGAATTCGGCTTTCGGCACGCCGCGCGGAGGCCGACGCACCGTGCCGATCCGCACCCCTTCGCCCGCTGCGCGCGGCGATCCCAGCTGTACGATCCGTATACCCATGCGTTCCGTGTCGATCTGCGTACGATTCCGTGATCGTACTGCTGTGCCTGCGACCGCGACAGGGGGGCGGCGGCGGACGGCAGCATAAAAAAACCGGCTGCCTCCGTCGAGGAGACAGCCGGTTTTCGCGACGCATGCAACCGCGTTCAGACGCCGCTCTTCAGCACCTGGCCGATCGCATCCGCGACGATGCCGACGTTCGAATCGTTCAGCCCGGCCACGCACATGCGGCCCGAGCGCAGGATGTACACGCCGTGCACTTCGCGCAGCGCTTCGACCTGCGATTCGGTCAGGCCCGTATACGTGAACATCCCGCGCTGCTTCACGTAGCGCGTGAGCGCTTCGCCGCTGACGTGATCGCGCAGCCCGTCGTGGATCGCCTGACGCATGCGCGCGATGCGGCGGCACATCGCCGCCAGTTCTTCTTCCCATTGCTTGCGCAGTGCGGGCGTATTGAGCACGGCCGACACGACCTTTGCGCCGTACGTTTGCGGGTTGCTGTAGTTCGAGCGCACGGCGCCGGCAAGCTGGCCGAGCACGCGCTCGGCGGCGGCCGCATCTTCGCAGACGACGCTGAGCCCGCCGACGCGTTCGCCATACAGCGAGAAGTTCTTCGAGAACGAATTCGCGACCAGCGCCGGCACGCCGCGCCGCGCCAGTTCGCGCACCGCGAACGCATCGGCGTCGAGCCCCGCGCCGAAGCCCTGGTAGGCCATGTCGACGAACGGCAGCAGTTCGCGCGCTTCGATCACGTCGATCAGCTTTTCCCACTGACCTTCGTCGAGATCGACGCCGGTCGGGTTATGGCAGCACGCATGCAGCAGCACGACGCTGCGCGCCGGCAGCGCGTCGATCGCCGCGAGCATCGCGTCGAACTTCAGACCGCCCGTCGCTTCGTCGTAGTACGGATACGTGTTCACCGTGAAGCCCGCACGCTCGAAGATGAAGCGGTGGTTTTCCCAGCTCGGATCGCTCAGCCATACCTGCGCGTCGGGGAAATAGCGCTTCAGGAAATCCGCGCCGACCTTCAGCGCGCCCGAGCCGCCGAGCGTCTGCACGGTCGCGATGCGACCGGCCGCACGCGCCGGATGATCGGCGCCGAACACGAGCGCCTGCACCGCGTCGCGATACGCGGCCAGACCGACCATCGGCAGGTACGGCTTCGGGCCGCTCTCGCGCTGCAGCGCCGTTTCGGCTTCGCGTACCGCGCCCATCACCGGAATCCGCCCATCGGCATCGAAATAGATGCCGATGCTGAGGTTGACCTTGCGGTCGCGCGGATCTTTCTGGAAGTTCTCGTTCAGCGTGAGGATCGGATCGCCCGGATACGCTTCGATATGTTCGAACATGGCTATGTCGGTCTCGTTTGGAGGAATGATCGGGCGCGGCGCGCGTCAGCGTGCGGATGCGCCGTTACGCAGCGCATAGCCGGCATTCTTCTGACGGAAGCGATACCCGACCGCGAGAACCGCGAGCCACACGGGAATCAGGTACACCGACAGGCGGAGATCCGGCGTCAGGTACATCACGACGAGAATGCCAGCCATGAACGCCAGGCACAGGTAATTCGTGAAAGGATAGCCCAGACTGCGGAAGGACGTCTCCTCCCCGGCTGCCCGCTTGGCCTGACGGAACTTCAGATGGATCAGCGTGATCATCGCCCAGTTGATGATCAGCGCCGACACGACGAGCCCCATCAGCACTTCGAACGCCTTGCCCGGCATGAAGTAGTTGACGAGCACGCAGACGCCCGTCGCGAGTGCCGACGCGCCGAGCGCGGCGAGCGGAATGCCGCGCCGGTTGACCGAGCACAGCACCTTCGGCGCATTGCCCTGCTTCGCGAGGCCGAACAGCATCCGGCTGTTGCAGTAGACGCCGCTGTTGTACACCGACAGCGCCGCCGTCAGCACGACGACGTTCAGCACGTTCGCGACCACGTCGCTGCTCAGCGCATGGAAGATCAGCACGAACGGGCTGCCGCCGGACACGACCTTTTGCCACGGATACAGCGACAGCAGCACGCCGAGCGCGCCGATGTAGAAAATCAGGATCCGGTAGATGACCTGGTTCGTCGCGCGCGGAATGCTGCGCTTCGGATCGTCGGCTTCGGCCGCCGTGATCCCGACCAGTTCGAGCCCGCCGAACGAGAACATGATCGCGGCCATCGACATCACGAGGCCCGACACGCCGTTCGGGAAGAAGCCGCCGTGCTGCCACAGGTTCGCGACGCTCGCTTCCGGTCCCGCATGCCCGCTCGCGAGCAGCCAGCCGCCGAAGCCGATCATGCCGACGATCGCGGCGACCTTGATGATGGAGAACCAGAATTCCGTCTCGCCGTACGACTTCACGCTGGTCAGGTTGACGAGGTTGATGACGACGAAGAACACGAGCGCGGAGACCCACGTCGGCACGCCGGGCCACCAGTACTGCACGTAGATGCCGACGGCCGACAACTCGGCCATGCTGACGAGGATGTAGAGCACCCAGTAGTTCCAGCCGGACAGGAAACCTGTGAAGTGCCCGCAGTATTTGTCTGCGAAATAGCTGAACGAGCCGGCGACGGGCTCGTCGACGACCATCTCGCCGAGCTGACGCATGATGAAAAACGCGACGACGCCGGCCACCGCATAGCCGAGCAGCACGGACGGGCCGGCCATCTTGATCGTCTGCGCAATGCCCAAGAACAGCCCGGTACCCAGCGCGCCACCCAGCGCAATCAGCTGGATGTGCCGGTTCTTCAGCCCACGCTTCAGGCCGTCCTTCTCGTTTCCAGAAACCATGTCTTCTCCACTCTGTCCGCCTCCGCCGGAAGCGGTGCGCCTTCGGGGTGCCGGGCGCTGTTTTGCTGTGCCGGCGGCCGTTCGTGGAGCCGCCGGGTTGGGGACTGCAATCTTCGCGTGGCGGTGCCCGATGCCCGTCGCCGTGTCTGCGCACGGTCGCCGGGCCGTCGCCCGCCGCTGCAGCAGGCGGGCGCACACGAAAATCCGGCGTCAGTTTAGCGTCGCGGTCGGGAAATCGGGTTTCGTAACCCGTTCATGCAAACCCTACATTATGAGATAAGATTGCATCCAGGAGACAGATGAGGAAACAAAAATGCCTGAACCGGTTCTCGATCGCATCGATCGCCACCTGCTCGCGATCCTGCAGGAGAACGGCCGTGCGTCGAATCTCGAACTGGCCAAAGCGGTCGGACTGTCGCCCGCGCAGACGTTGCGGCGTCACCGGCGGCTCGAGGAGATCGGCGCGATCCGCCGCTACGAGACGCGGCTGTGCCCCGATACGCTCGGCTTCGGCGTCACGGCGTTCGTGCACGTGACGATGGAGCGCGGGCATATCCGCGACCTGTCGAAGTTCCAGAAGCTCGTGTCCGATCTCGCGCAGATCCAGGAGTGCTTCTCGGTGACGGGCGACATCGACTACGTGCTGAAGGTTGTCGCCCACGATCTGAAGGGATTGTCGAGATTCCTGCTCGAGACGCTGATGCGCATTCCCGGTGTGAGCGGCGTGCATTCGAGCGTCTGTCTCGACGAAATCAAGTGCACGAGCGCGATGCCGGTCGAAGAGTGACGGGCGATCGTGCGCTTGCCGCGGCACGGGCGGTCGTGCTCTTTCGTCTCGCGATGTGCGGGGCGCCCGGTCTTTCCGTTTGAGCATCGGCCGCCGACCCCGCCGCGCCATTCCGCACTATTCCGCGCGACTCAGCGCACGGCAGCGAATGTACTGATCAACAGCGCACCGGCCGCGATCACGGCGCATCCGGCCGCGCGACGCGGCGTCAGCCGCTCGCCGAGATACACGCGTGCGATCAGCGCAGCAAATACGACGCTCGTTTCGCGCAGCGCCGATACGGGCCCCATCGGCGCCCGGTCCATCGCCCAGATCACGATGCCGTACGCGAGCGCCGCGAATACGCCGCCGCACGCCGCCTTCGCCGTTTCCGCCCCATCCTGCAGAACCCGCAGCGGCCCGGCGCGCAGCCGATAGTACGCGGCCATCAGCGCACCCGTCAGCACGAACATCCACGCGGTATAGCCGACCGTGCTGCCGCTTTCGCGCACGCCGATTCCGTCGACCACGCTGTATGCGGCGATCGACACGCCGGTCGCGAATGCCGTCGGCAAGACCTGCGCCATCGCGTGCGTCGCGGCGCGGCCGCGCTCGAGTCCGATCGCCATGATGCCCGCGCAGATCAGCACGAGCCCGGCCTGCGCACCCGCGCTCAAATGTTCGCCGGCGAATGCCGCCGCGCCGAGCGTGACGAGCAGCGGCGCCGTGCCGCGCGCGACGGGATACGCGACGCTGAGATCGCCGTGCTCGTACGCGCGCACGAGCAGCAGCGTATAGAAGACGTGCAGCACGGCCGAGGCGATCACATAAAGCCAGCTCGCCGGCGCGATCGGCGCGGCCGCGGGCAGGAACAGCAGCGCAAACGCGCCGATCGCGATCTGCAGGACGGTGGCCGAGCGCAACCGGTCGCCGCTGCTGCGCACCAGCGCATTCCACGATGCGTGCAGGAAGGCGGCACACAGAACGGCAAACAGGACGGGGATCGGCACGCTGACGGCTCCGGATGACGCGCACGGCGAAGTCGCCGCGGCGGGTGTTCATCCTATGAAGCTGTCACGCGGTTGTCAAAAACGGCCTCTCGCTCATGTCGGGTACCGACGCCTGCTCCCCATCATGCGCCCCGCGCGCGGTTCGCCCTTTCCGTTGTCTTTCGCCGCGCGCGACGAAGTAATGAAATCGATACCGCAGCGCAATGCAGGCGAAACCAGTCCGTCCCCATATCTTCACGTCAGGCTGTTTCAATGCCGGTGCTCTATCGCGCGCGCCGCGTCCAACGCCCCGGCGACGGCGCCGCTTCCACCGTCGAAAACCTACCCGGAGTTTCCCGATGTTCCGTCAAGCCTTGCTCGTTACCGCCTGCGCCGGCGCAGCGCTGACGCTGTTCGCCTGCGGCGGCAGCGACGATCCGACTGCGACGCCCGTCTCGTCGCAGGACGCCTTGCAGACCGCCACGCCGATCAAGCACCTCGTCGTGATCTACGGCGAAAACGTCTCGTTCGACCACTACTTCGGCACCTATCCGAACGCGACGAACCCGGCCGGCGAGCCGGCGTTTACGGCCAAGGCGGGCACGCCGACGGTCAACGGCCTGACGGGCACGCTGCTCACGGCGAACCCGAACTTTACGAACACCGCGAACGGCACCGACGCCGCGAACCCGTTCCGTCTCGACCGCACGCAGGCGGCGACCGCCGACCAGAACCACGCGTACACGGCCGAACAGCAGGCCGAGGACAACGGCCTTGCCGACCTGTTCCCGAAATACACGGGCAAGGGCTCGTCCGGCGGCGCCGGCGCGTTCGGCACCAAGGGCCAGGTGATGGGCTACTTCGACGGCAATACGGTGACCGCGCTGTGGAACTATGCGCAGCGCTTCGCGATGAGCGACAACGCGTACACGACGGTCTACGGTCCGTCGACGCCCGGTGCACTGAACGTCGTGTCGGGCCAGACGAACGGCATGCAGATCGTGAAGACGTCCGCGCAGCCGTCGACGCTCGCGAAGAGTTCGTACTACATCAACGACGGCCAGGGCGGCTACACGATGATCAACGACGTCGATCCCGGCTACGACGTCTGCTCGAGCACGACCGATCAGGCGATGATGTCCGGCAAGAACATCGGCGACCTGCTGAACGCGGCCCACATCACGTGGGGCGGCTTCATGGGCGGCTTCAACCTGTCGACGACGAACAGCAACGGCACGACCGGCTGCAACCGCAGCACCGTCGCGACCGCCGTGAACGCCGCGACCGCCGACTACATCCCGCATCACAACTGGTTCCAGTACTACGCGTCGACCGCGAATCCGCAGCACACGCGTCCGAGCTCGATCGCAGCGATCGGCTCGAGCGTCGAAACCGACGGCAAGACGCCCGAACCGGCGAATCACCAGTACGACACCGACGACTTCTTCGCCGCCGTGAAGGCCGGCAACTTCCCGTCGGTCAGCTTCCTGAAGGCGCCGGCCGCGCAGGACGGCCATGCCGGCTACTCGGATCCGCTCGACGAGCAGGCGTTCGTCACGAAGGTCGTCAACTTCCTGCAGCAGCAGCCCGACTGGCAGAACACCGCAGTGATCGTCACCTATGACGACTCGGACGGCTGGTACGACCATGCGTACACGGCGCCCACCCGCGCGTCGTCGGACGCTGTCGACCAGGTCAGCGGCAACGGCCAGTGCGGCAGCGGCGGCACGACCGGCGTGAACGGCGGCACCGTGAACGGCCGTTGTGGCCCCGGCGTGCGCATTCCGTTCGTCGTGATCTCGCCGTACGCGAAGCAGAACTACGTCGACCACACGATGATCGACCAGGCGTCCGTCGTGCGCTTCATCGAGGACAACTGGCTCGGCGGGCAGCGCATCGGCGGCGGTTCGTTCGACGCATCGGCGGGCGACCTGCGCGGGCTGTTCGACTTCGCGTCGAAGCCGAATACCACGCCGCTCTATCTCGATCCGACGCAAGGCACCACGCTGAGCGCCGCACCGTCGATCTGACGGGCGTCGTCGCGCAGCAGGCCGGCGCAGCGTGCGCCGGCCGTTTTCGTTTTATTGCGCCGCCTCGTGCGGCCTTCGATTCCCGAGCGACAGCATGTCAGTCCGTTCCGCGTTTCCGTCTCCCGACACGCCCGGCGCCGCCGCGCCGCGCGCCCCTTTCCGCTTCGCACGCCGCGCGGCGCTCGCGCTCGGCGCGGCCGTCATCGGCTACGGCGCCTTCGCGATCGCGTTTCCCGCACATACGCCGGCCGCGATCGGCGACATCGTCGCGGACTGGACCGGCGCGAATCCGCATCCGACCGTGCTGCAGCGGCCGCCCGTGCAGCCGCTGTCCGCGGTGGCGCAGCTCGGCCGCGCGCTGTTCTTCGATGCGTCGCTGTCGGCGTCCGGCAAGCAGTCGTGTGCGTCGTGCCACAACCCCGATCACGCCTACGGGCCGCCGAACGCGCTCGACGTGCAGCCGGGCGGCCTCGCGATGACGCAGCACGGTTATCGGCCGCCGCCGTCGCTGATGTACCTGTATCGACAGCCGAACTTCAGCATCGGCCCCGATGCCGGCGAAAACGACGACGCACCGAGCGTCGCGCAGCAGGCGGCCGCGGCGGCCGGCGTCGTGAAGGCGCAGAAGGTGGCCGGCACCTCGGCCGCACCGCAGCTCGTACCGCAAGGCGGAATGTTCTGGGACGGCCGCGCGGACACGCTGCAGCAGCAGGCATTCGGTCCGCTGCTGAACCCCGTCGAGATGGCGAATGCGAGCGTCGACGAGGTCGCGCACAAGCTGTCGCAGTCGTCGCACCGGACGCAGTTCCTGCACTTGTTCGGCCCGCGCGTGTTCGACAGTCCGCAACTCGCGGTGTCCGAAGCGATGTTCGCGATCGCGCGCTATCAGGTCGAGGATCCGTCGTTCCATCCGTACAACAGCAAGTACGACCGCTGGCTCGAGGGCCGCGCGCGCCTCACGCAGGCGGAGCTGCGCGGCCTGCGGCTGTTCAACGATCCGCACAAGGCGAACTGCGCGGGCTGTCATCTGTCGAAGCCCGGCGCCGACGGGCTGCCGCCGATGTTTACCGACTACCAGTACGAAGCGCTCGCCGTGCCGCGCAACCGGCAGCTCGCGCAGAACCGCGATCCGTCGTTCTACGATCTCGGCGTGTGCGGACCGTTCCGCGAGGATCTGAAGGACCAGACGCAATATTGCGGAATGTTCCTGACGCCGACGCTGCGCAACGCGGCGACACGCCACGTGTTCTTCCACAACGGCGTGTACCACACGCTCGATCAGGTAATGGCGTTCTACAACGAACGCAGCATCGCACCGCAGAAGTTCTATGCGCGCGGCGCGGACGGCAAGGTCGACCAATACGACGACATTCCGCCGAAGTACCGCGCGAACGTCGACGTGACCGACGCGCCATTCGATCGCAAGCCGGGCGACACGCCGGCGATGACGGCGCAGGACATCAAGGACATCGAGGCGTTCCTCGCCACGCTGACCGACGAGCCGGGGCACTGAGCGAAGCTGGGCGCGTCGTGCGACGCGCGTGATCAGCGTCGCGCGCGCACGCACAGGAACGCGGGCGCGAGCGACAGCTCCGCGTACAGCCGCTCCGCCACGGCCTGCATCTCGGGCAGCGGCTGCGGCTCGACGAAGCGGTCGAGCCGCCAGCCGGCGTCGGCGACCGCGTTCAGGATGTCGGCAAGCGGCCGCCGCCACGCCTCGACATAGGGCTTCGGCTCGCCGAATCCGGACCAGTACATGCCGAAGCGCGACGTTTCGAAGTACGGGCGATCGCCGCGCGTGCGCTCGTCGATCCAGTCGCGCATCGGATGTGCCATCGAGAACACGAGCGTCGCGCCGGGACGCGCGACGCGCGCGAATTCGCGCAGCGTCGGCGCGAGATCGCGCACGTAGTCGAGGGCGAGCGAACACAGCACCTTGTCGAATGACGCATCGGGCAGCCAGTCGAGCGGCGCGGCGAGATCGCCGTGCGCGACATCGACGGCGAGCCCCGCGCAGCGCGCGCTGGCGAGCGCGACCATTTCGGGCGTCACGTCGAAGGCATGAACGGTCGCGCCGCGCCGCGCGAGGTGCTCGCTGCAGATGCCGGGTCCGCAGCCGGCGTCGAGCACGGTCAGGCCGGCGACGTCGCCGAGCAGCGCAAGCGTCGCCGGCCGTTCGTAAAGCGCGTTGTGCGGCTTGGTCGGCGCGATGTCGGCGTAGCGCTGGGCAAATTCAGCGTACGCACGGCGGCCGGGAGCATCGGTCCGATCGGTCATGGCGTGCTTGTCGGGGGACACGAAGGGTTCGATTCTGCATGATCGATGGGCGGCTGGCGATCGGGTGGCGTGCGTGTGTCAGGAAAGGCGGCGTCCGCAATTCGATCCGGACGCTGGAATCGGCTTGCTCTGCGTCTGCAGCACAGGCGCGCGTCGACGCGACGGCTCGCGGCACCGCGCGCAGGCCCACCTTGGCCAGCGAATCCGGCGACGCCTGCCGATAGCACGACGCGCCGACCGCCTCGCATGCGTCCCGCATGACGGCCATCCCTCCCCACCCCCACGTTTTCCCCAATCCCTTTCGCCTTGACTACCCCCGCCTCATCGCCGACACTTCCTCCATCGCAAGTGTGATCACAGATCCCAGATCAAACCAGGAGAACCGCACCTTGGCCCCTCGCATCGTCCCGCCCGCACTGAAAGCCATCGAACAGGAAACGATGGCCGACAAGGTCTATCGCCAATTGCGCGAAGCGCTGATGAGCGGTCGCTTCGCGCCGGGCCAGGCGCTGAGCCTGCGCAGCGTGGCCGAGGCCGTCGGCTCGTCGACGATGCCGGTGCGCGCGGCCCTCACGCGACTGCACGCGGAACGCGCGCTCGTCGACGGCCCGAACCGCGCGCTCGTCGTGCCGCCGATGACGCTCGAGATGCTCGACGAACTGCGCGACGTGCGCATCGCGCTCGAAGGGTGCATCGCGGAACGCGCGTGCGCACGCATGACCGATGCCCAGATCGCTGCCCTGCGCAAGACCTGCGAGGCCATGCAGGCGCACGCCGAAGCCGGCCGGTCGCGCGCGTATCTGCAAAGCAATTTCGCGTTTCACAGCGCCATCTACGCGCACGGCGCGAGCGACAGCACGCTCGCGATCGTCGAGAACCTGTGGATGCGCGTCGGACCATTCCTGAACATGGTCGCGCTCGACATCCCGCACATGCGGCGCTCGATGGACGCGCACCGCGCGGTCGTCGATGCGCTCGAGCGGCGCGACGGCGCCGGCGTGCGCGCCGGCATCGCGCTCGACATCGGCGGTGCCGCGCACGATCTGGCCGCGACGCTGCGCGCCGAGCAGGCGCCGCGCCGCGTGAACGCCAAGCCGTAACGCCGTGCGCAACGGCGCGCCGCATCCGACAACATCAACGATGGAGACAACCGCGCATGACCGCTTCCGACCTGCTGAAACCCTATGACGGCCTTCGCGTCCTCGTGACCGGCGGCGCATCCGGCATCGGCCTCGCGATCGCCGATGCGTTCGCCGAATGCGGTGCGCGCGTGCATGTCTGCGACGCGTCGCAGGCCGCGATCGCGGCACTCGCCGACCGGCCGTCGCGTGCCGCGATCGGCGCAACGCTTGCCGACGTATCGGACCGCGCGGCGGTCGAGCGCGTGTTCGCGGACGTCGCGGCCACGCTCGGCGGCCTCGACGTACTGGTCAACAACGCGGGCATCGCGGGCCCGACGGGCGGCATCGACGAGATCGATCCCGCGCAGTGGGAGCAGACGGTCGCCATCAATCTGAACGCCCAATTCGAATTCGCGCGACGCGCCGTGCCGCTGCTGCGCGAGTCGAAGCACGGCGGCGCGATCATTGCGCTGTCGTCGGTCGCGGGCCGGCTCGGCTATGCGTACCGCACGCCTTACGCGGCCACCAAATGGGCGGTCGTCGGTCTCGTGAAGAGCCTCGCGATCGAACTGGGGCCGCTCGGCATTCGCGTGAATGCGATCCAGCCCGGCATCGTGCGCGGCCCGCGCATCCGCCGTGTGATCGAAGCGCGCGCGCAACAGCTCGGGATCGGCTACGACGAGATGGAGCAGCGCTATCTCGAACGGATCTCGCTGCGCCGGATGACCGAGCCGGCCGAAATCGCGGCGACCGCGCTGTTCCTGTGCTCGCCCGGCGGGCACGGCATCACCGGCCAGGCGATCTCCGTCTGCGGCAACGTCGAAGTGCTCTGAGCCCTCCTGCACCGTCCAACGAAAGGAACCGATCCGTGGCAAACGCTCGCAAAGTCATCATCACCTGTGCGCCGACCGGCGCGATCCATACGCCGTCGATGTCGCCGTATCTGCCCGTCACGCCGCACGAGATCGAGGCGGCCGCGGTTGCGGCCGCCCGCGCCGGCGCGGCGATCCTCCATCTGCACGCGCGCAATCCGTCCGACGGCAAGCCGACGCAGGATCCGGCCGTCTTCGAGGAATTCCTGCCCCGGATCAAGGCGCAGACCGACGCCGTCATCAACCTCACGTCGGGCGGCAGTCCGCACATGACCGTCGAGGAGCGGCTGCGTCCCGCGCTGCATTTCCAGCCGGAAATCGCCTCGCTGAACATGGGCTCGATGAACTTCGGCCTGTATCCGATGCTCGAGCGCTTTCGCGAACTGAAGCACCCATGGGAGCGCGAGCATCTCGAGAAAAGCCGCGATCTCGTGTTCAAGAACACGTTCGCCGACATCGAGACGATCCTCACGCGCTGCGGCGCCAACGGCACGCGTTTCGAATTCGAGTGCTACGACATTTCGCATCTGTACAACCTCGCGCACTTCGTCGACCGCGGGCTCGCGAAACCGCCGTTCTTCGTGCAAAGCGTATTCGGTTTGCTCGGCGGCATCGGCGCGCATCCGGAGGACCTGATGCACATGCGCCGCACCGCCGATCGCCTGTTCGGCCGCGACTATGTATGGTCGATCCTCGGCGCGGGCCGCAACCAGATTCCGCTCGCGACGATCGGCGCCGCACAGGGCGCGAACGTGCGCGTCGGGCTCGAGGATTCGCTCTGGATCGGGCCCGGCAAACTGGCCGAATCGAGCGCCGAGCAGGTGCTGAAGATCCGGCAGGTGCTCGAAGGGCTGTCGCTCGAGATCGCGACGCCGGCCGAGGCGCGCGCGATGCTCGCGCTCAAGGGCGGCGACGCAGTGAACTTCTGATCGCGCGCTCGCACGCCCACTCAAGCAGGACTCGCAAGCGCAGAGACGCGGCGCCGGCCCGAACCGGCGCCAGGACGCCCGATATCGCCCCGCTCCCGTCGAGCGCCGCCGGCGCGCGGCTCCGTCGTCTGCTCGTTCGCCGCGCCCCGCGCGGCGGCCTCTGTCGAACGCGGCACGTCGTGCTTGCCGTGCGCGCCGGTTCGCCCTTAACGGAGTCGTCCGCATGTCCACTCATCACGCTCAGGCCCTGCCGTCCGCCGCGCAAGACGCAAGCGCGTCGCTGAACCGGCTGCTGTTCCGCAAACTGATGCCGCTGCTGATCGCCGCCTATGTCATCAGCTTTCTCGATCGCACCAACATCGCCTTCGCGAAGCATTCGATGGGCGTCGATCTCGGCATCTCGTCCGCCGCCTACGGCCTCGGCGCCGGACTGTTCTTCCTGACCTACGCGCTATTCGAAATCCCGAGCAACCTGATCATGCACCGCGTCGGCGCGCGCTTCTGGATCACGCGGATCATGATCACGTGGGGCGCGCTGTCGGTTGCGATGGCGTTCGTGCGCGGCGAAACATCGTTCTACGTGATGCGGCTGCTGCTCGGCGCAGCCGAAGCCGGGCTCTTTCCCGGCGTGATGCTCTATCTGACGTACTGGTTCGGCCGCGAACAGCGCGCCCGCGCGACCGGCTATTTCCTGCTCGGCGTGTGCATCGCGAACGTGGTCGGCGGCCCGCTGGCCGGCGCGCTGATCGAACTCGACGGCACGCTGGGCTTCCACGGCTGGCAATGGCTGTTCGTCGTCGAAGGGATTCCGGCGATCCTGCTCGCGTTCGTCGTGTGGACACGGCTGCCGGACCGTCCGAGCGCCGCGCCGTGGCTCGCGCCGGAAACGGGTCGTGCGCTCGAGCGCGCGCTCGCCGCGGAACAGGACGCCGGCGCCGCGTCGCACGGCGGCCACGCATTCGGCGCCGCGCTGCGCGACCCGCAGATCTGGCTCGCGATCTTCGTGTACTTCTGCCATCAGCTGACGATCTACACGGTGATCTTTTTTCTGCCGGCGATCATCGGCGCATCGGGCCGGCTGTCGCCGATCGCGGTCGGCCTGCTCACGGCGCTGCCATGGCTGGCCGCCGCGCTCGGCGCCGCGACGCTGCCGCGCTTCGCGCGCGAATCGCGGCATTCGCGCGCGCTGCTGTGCGCGGGCCTCGTCGTGATGGCGGCCGGCATGGTCGGCGCCGCGCACGCCTCCCCGCTCGCGGGACTGCTCTGCGTGTGCGTCGCCGCGTCGATGTTCTTCGTCGTCCAGTCGATCGTGTTTACGTTTCCCGCCTCGCGGCTGGCCGGCAGTGCGCTCGCCGGCGGCCTCGGCCTCGTCAATACCTGCGGCCTGCTCGGCGGTTTCGTCGGCCCGACCGTCGTCGGCGCAATCGAACAGGCGACCGGCGATGCGAAGAACGGCCTGACGCTGCTGGCGGCCGCACTCGTCGTCGCGGCGCTCGCGAGCCTGGCGCTGCGTCACGGACACGAACGGCAGCGCGCGCGTTCGGTCGCATGACGGGTGCGGCGCGGGCCGGCGCGCGTGGGAACCGACGCTCGCCCGCGCGCACCGGCCGTTCCGAACGCGCTCAGAACAGATACATCCCCGCGACGAACACGACCCCCGAAAACAGCAGCGTCGTCACGCAGTAGCCCATGATGTCGCGCACGCCGAGCCCCGCGATCGCGAGCGCGGGCAAGGCCCAGAACGGCTGCGCCATGTTGGTCCACGCCTCGCCGTACGCGATCGCCATCGCGGCCTTGCCGAGATCGGCGCCAAGCGCCTGCGCGGCCGGCATCACGAACGGCCCCTGCACGACCCAGTGACCGCCGCCCGACGGCACCGCGAAGTTGATCACCGCCGAACTCAGGAACGCGAGCAGCGGAAACGTGTGCACGTTCGCGATGTCGACGAACCACTTCGTGATCACGCCCGCGAGGCCCGAATGGTCCATCAGCGCCTGGATGCCCGCGTAGAACGGGAACTGGATCATGATCCCCGACGCGCCGCGCGCGGCGCCGGCCACCGCGCGCGCGTAAGCCATCGGCGTGCGGTGCAGCAGGATACCGGCGGCGAGGAACGCGAGGTTCACCGTATCGATGTCGAGCGCGAAGCCCTTCTGCACGAACCGCAGCACGAGAAACGCCGCACACAGCGCAGCGACGAAGACCGACAGCGCGCGGCTCTCCTCGAGGCGCTCCGCGAGCGTCGCGTCGGGCCCGAGCGTGCGCTCGACGCTCGGCGGCTCGGCGAGCAGTGCCGGATCGACGCTGACGACGTCGCCCGGTTTCGGCATCATCATCCGCGCGAGAAACGGCAGCATCACGATCAGCCCGATCGTGATGAACGCGTTGTAGCCGGTGAAGATCGTCTGCGACACGGGGATCAGGCCGATCGTCTTTTCCATCGGATTGCCTTTCGTCGCGGCGACGAGCGGCACCGAGCCCGACAGGCCGCCGTGCCAGCTCAGAAAGCCCATGTAGGCCGACGCGACCAGCAGCCGATAGTCGCTGCCGGCGACGCGGCGCGCGACTTCCCGCGCGAGCATCGCGCCGAGCACGAGCCCGAAGCCCCAGTTGATCGCGCACGCGAGCGCGCCGACGAAGGCAACGAGCATCACACCCTGCGCGGGCGTGCGCGCGGCGCTCGCGAGCGCGACGAGCAGCCGCTTCACGGGCGGCGAACTCGCGAGCGCGTGGCCCGTGACGAGAATCATCACCATCTGCATCGAGAAGGCGAGCAGGTTCCAGAAGCCCGAGCCCCACATCGTCGTCAGTTGCACCGGCGAATTCGGCGTGAGGCCGAACGCAAGCGCGAACGTGACGATCGTCAGCAGGATCGCGAAAATCAACGGGTCGGGCAGCACGCGGTGAACCACCTGCGTGAAGAAGCGGGCAATGCGTTGAATCAACTTGTACTCCTCGTTTCCTGATAGGGACGTCCGCGCGCATGTGGTTATGGGAAAGCGCGGGTCGCGCGGATTCTTGCACAGAACCGCGCGATGCGCTTCGACGTGCGAACCGGCATGGACGGGAAACGAGGCAGGCGCCAAGCGGCCGAGCGTGCCGCCGCGATCGTATCGCGCGATCGTATCGCGCGATCGTGCATCAGCGCGTCAGCGCATCAGCGCGCGGCGGTCGCGCGCGTGACGAGCGTGGCGCGTGTCGTCGCGCGCCGTTCGGCGCGCTGCTGCGCAAACCGGTATGCGACGAGCGAACCGGCCACCGCGAGCAGCATCGGCACGAGGCTGTCGTGATTCGCGCGCGTGAACTCGAGCAGCAGCACGACGGCCGTGATCGGCATCTGCATCGACGCGGCCAGGAATGCGGTCGCGCCGACGAGCGCGCAGCCGCCCAGCGACGCGCCGGGCCAGACGGCGCTCCACAGCCCGCCGAGCACGACGCCGAGCAGCGCGCCGTTGGCGAGACCCGGCGTCAGCAGGCCGCCTTCGGCACCGGCCCGCAGGCTGGCCGCTTCGATCGCGACCTTCAGCACGAGCAGCGTCGCGGCGATGCCGATCGTCAGCGTGCCGTCGAAGCCGAGCGATGCGGGCCCCTTGCCGTTGCCGAGCAATGACGGAAAGCGCATCGCGAGCACGCCGATCACCGCGAAATTGACGATCGAGAGGATCGGCAGCCGTACGTCCTTGGGCGCATCGGCGCGCGCCCGCGTCGTGAGCCGCACGAAGCCGTAGGCAGCGAAGCCGAACAGCGGCCCGCAGACGATCGACCACGCGACGAGCGGCGCACTCGGCACGAACGGCGCGATCGTGTACTGGTGTTCGTTGCCGAGCCCGATCCATGCGACGACGGCGGCGAGCGTCGACGTGACGAGCGCGACGGCCACCGCGCGCACGGCGAACGTGCCGAGCAGCACCTCGAGCACGAACACCGCGCCGCCGAGCGGCACGTTGTACACGGCCGCAAGGCCGGCGCCCGCGCCGCACGCGACCATCAAGCGGCAATCGTCGCGCGTCAGCCCCGCGCGATGCGCGAGCCGGCCCGCGATCAGTGCGCCGATCTCGCGCGGCGCGACTTCGCGGCCGAGCGGCGAGCCGAGCGCGACGGTGACGATCTGCAGCAGCGCATGCATCGTCGTGCTGACGACCGGCATCCGCGGGTCGCCGGCCTGCACCGCGCGACGAATGCCGACGAGCGGCTGCCCGTAGCGGTAAAGCGTCCACCAGCCGCCGCCCGCGACGATGCCGCAGACGATCATCGCCGCGACGCGACGCAGCGGATCGGCGTCGGTCACGCCGGTGAGAAAGCTTTCGGTGCCGACCAGATGCGCGGCGCCATAGCCGTACGCGAGATGCTGGATCGCGTGCAGCAGCAGCGCGAGCAGCATGCCGCCGAGCCCAGCGCCGATGCCGGTGACGATCGTGACGGCCGCGATCCGCGTGAACGGGCTCACGGTGGGAGCGGAGGACGATGAGGACGGAGCGGACGGCAGATCGGCGCGCATGAGTTCGGTGACCGGAGTAAATCGACACGGCGCGCACCGCGCGCGCCGCCGTCAGCACCGAATCGTAGGCGCGCGCCCACCATGAGACAAACGTATTTTTAGAATCGATTCATGCGCTCGACGAATACCGCTGCCGCCATGCCGGCGCTCAGCCCGGATACGCGATCCGCTCCGGCTCGCGCCGCATGATCACGTTGCCGTGCCGGATCGACAGCGTCGCCTTCGCTTGCCGGCGCACGGCCTCGTAATCGCTGTCGGCGTCGAGCACGACGAGATTCGCCGGCCGGCCGACGGCGATCCCGTATCCCTCGCCGAGCTGCAGCGCGGTCGCACTGTGATCGGTGACGAAATCGAGGCACCGCTGCAGATCGCGATAGCCCATCATGTGGCAGATATGCAGGCCCGCATCGAGCACACGCAGGATGTTGCCGTTGCCGAGCGGATACCACGGATCCTGGATCGAGTCCTGGCCGAAACAGACGTTCAGCCCCGCCCGGTCGAGCTCCGCGACGCGCGTGACGCCGCGCCGCTTCGGAAACGTATCGAAGCGCCCTTGCAGATGAATGCTCTCGGTCGGGCACGAGACGAAGTTGAGCCCCGCGCGCGCGAGCAGCCGAAACAGCTTCGAGCAATACGCGTTGTCGTACGAGCCCATCGCGGTGGTGTGGCTGGCCGTCACGCGCGCGCCCATCCCGCGCACGCGCGTTTCTTCGGCGAGCACTTCGAGAAAGCGCGAATGCGGATCGTCGGTTTCGTCGCAATGCACGTCGACGAGGCAGCCCGTGCGCTCCGCGAGATCCATCAGAAAGCGGATCGAACTGACGCCCTGCTCGCGCGTGTTCTCGAAATGGGGAATCCCGCCGACGACGTCCGCGCCGATCTCGACCGCCTGCTCCATCAGCGCGCGGCCGCCCTCGAACGATTCGATCCCCTCCTGCGGAAACGCGACGATCTGCAGGTCGATCCAGCCGCGCGCCTCGTCCTTCACTTCGCGCATCGCCTTCAGCGCGGCGAGCGACGGATCGGTCACGTCGACGTGCGTGCGCACGTGCTGAATTCCGTGATCGCGCAGCATCGCGATCGCCGCGTGCGCTCGCGCCTTCGTGTCGTCATGCGTGATCGTCACCTTGCGCTCGGCCCAGCGCTCGATGCCTTCGAACAGCGTGCCGCTCATGTTCCATGCGGGCTCGCCGGCCGTCAGCACCGCATCGAGATGGATGTGCGGTTCGACGAGCGGCGGGATCGCGAGGCGACCGCCCGCGTCGAGATCGTCGGCGCCGGTCGGTGCAATCGGCGCAGGCTGCGCGTCGATTCGCGCGATCGTGCCGGCGTCGATGCCGATCGTAAACAGCCCGTCGCGGCCGCGCAGGCGTGCATTGAACAGATTCATGCGGAACTCTCCTCGTGGATGCGGAGCGGCCGCGCGCGCATCGACGCGCGCCGCGGCAGCCGGATGCGGTGAACCCGATCGAACGAACACGGGTGAACCGGACGCGCGATGCCGCCCGTCACGACCACCCTTCGAATTTGAGTCCCGTTTGCGCGGCGGCTTCTTCCGGCGTCACGTCGCGCACGTGCTCGCCGAAGGTCCATACGTGCATCTCGGGATCGCGCGCGCGATACGTGCGGTCGCCGTAGAACTGGTCGGCCGGCTCCTGCAGGATGTCCGCGCCGGCCTGCCGCGCGCGCTCGCAGTGCGCGTCGATGCCGGTCGCGAGCTGCACGTGCACGCTCTGCGTGTTGCGGCCGCCGACGTCCGGCGGGCTCGCGACGAACTCGGCCCAGTAGCCGCCGATCATCACGACGCCGCCCGCGTGCGTCAGTTCGGCATGCGTGACCTGGCCGTCGGGCGTATAGACGACGATCCCGCGCCCGAAGCCGAACGCGCGCTCCAGCCATTCGAGCGCGGCACGCGGATCGCGGTAGTAGACGGCGGGACTGATCGGCGGAAGGGGCGCTGGCGTGGGCATCGTTGCCTCCAATCGGTGGGGACGACACCCATTCTCCGCGCGTCGATCGCGCCGATCAACCGTCGTCGGCCGACGCACGCGTGTTGCGGCGATGCGACAGCGGAACCCTGTGCGCGGCGCGCCGTTGCGCGACAACGGCCCGCATCGCTCGCGCGCCGCTCGACGTGTCGGTTTTGTGAACGACTCTTGTTCGATCCGCAAAGGACCGCTCGCCCGCACGCGCGCCGCACGCACGGTGCGCGTTCCTATACTTGCGCCCGTTTCGATCCCACACGCAGGAGTCTTGAGATGAAGAAAACGCTTATTGCCGGCGCATCGGCCGCCGCATTGTTCGCCCCGGTCGTCCACGCGCAAAGCGCCGTCACGTTGTACGGGCTGATCGACGCCGGCATCGCGTATACGAACAACGCGAACGGCGCGTCGCTGTGGCGCATGACCAGCGGCACGATCAACGGCAGCCGCATCGGCTTTCGCGGCACCGAGGACCTCGGCGGCGGCCTGAAAGCACTGTTCGTGCTTGAAAACGGCTTCAACGCGAACAACGGCGCGCTCGGTCAGGACGGCAAGCTGTTCGGCCGTCACGCGTACGTCGGGCTCATGCACGACGCGTACGGCACGCTGACGCTCGGCCGCCAGTACGACACGATGGTCGACTTCGTCGCGCCGCTGTCGGCAACGGCCGGCGATTTCGGCGATGCCGGCTTCGCGCATCCGTTCGACAACGACAACCTGAACCATTCGCTGCGCATCAACAACGCCGTCAAGTACACGAGCCCGACGGTAGCGGGCTTCAAGTTCGGCGCGATGTACGCGTTTTCGAATGCGACGAACTTCGGCGCGAATCGCGCGTACAGCGCGGCCGTCAGCTATACGAACGGCCCGCTGAAACTTGCCGGCGCCTACCTGCAGATGAACGGCACCAAGGGCACGACGAGCGCGAGCCCCGGCGCGACCGATGCGGCCGAAGCGAAAGGCGTGAATCAGGGCGGCTGGTCGATCGGCGCCGACCGCATGCGCTCGTACGGCGGCGGCATCGGCTACACGTTCGGGCCCGCGACGGTCGGCTTCGTCTATACGCGCGCGCAGTACGACAACACCGGCGCGTTCGGCTCGACCGGCCAGATCGCGTTCAACAACTTCGACGTGAACCTGCGCTATGCGCTCACGCCGGCCTTCAGCCTCGGCGCCGCCTATGTCTACACCGACGCCAGCGTGTCGAACCCGGACAGCCGGCACGGCACCGATCCGAAATGGCATCAGGTCGACCTGCAGGCCGTCTACAAGCTGTCGCGCCGCACCGACGTCTATGCGGAAGCGATGTACCAGCACGCGTCCGGCCGCGGCTACCAGGCATTCATCAACGGGTCCGGCGGCGCGTCGAGCACGCCGAATCAGATCGTCGGCACGATCGGGATGCGCACGCGGTTCTGACGCGAACACGCGCGTCGGCGGCGCACGCGTACCGGCGCGCGTGCGCCGCCGACGCCAATGTTGCGCGCGCTGGAAGGGAGCTTGCACGGAATCGGGCTGTTTGCGCGCGGCCGCGCTTCGTAGACTGACGTCGAATCATCGTTCGAGCCGACCGGCCGAGGCCGCGCCGAACGCTCTTTTTCCTACAGGAGAACATCGTGAAATCGCTCGTCGTCACCGCTACTGCCGCCGTTCTGCTCGCCGCACCGGCGCTGTCGTTCGCGCAAGCCGCGAAGTCGCCCGTCACGCGCGCGCAGGTGCTGCAGGAGCTGTACGACCTCGAGTCGGTCGGCTACAACCCGGCGCTCGGCGACGCGGGCAACTATCCCGACGACCTGCTCGCCGCACAGCAACGGCTCGAAGCGAAGCGCATCGCCGAACGCAAGGTCGCGCAGACCGCGTACGGTCCGGCCGGCGTCGCGACGACCGAATCGGGTCCGGCCGCGAAGCCGACGCGCTGAGCGCACTGAGCGCACGATGAGCGGCGCCGCAGGCGAACCTTCGATCGCGTACGCGGCGTCGGTCGCGCCGCGACGAAACCTGCCGCGCGCGGCGCTTCAACGTTGCCGTTCCATTGCGCGCCGCGTGCCGCTGCGCGCCGCAATCGCCGTCATGCGGGCTGCGATGCGCGACCGATCGCGTTCAGCGTATCGACGTCGCGCTCGATCATCGCGGGCACCTGTGCGCGCAGCAGTTCGACCCACGTGCGCACCTTCGCGTCGATGTAGCGGCGCGACGGATAGAGCGCATACACGTTCATCTTCTGCAGGATGTGCTCGGGCAGCACGCGCACGAGCGTGCCGTCGCTCAGCGCATCGATCGCGGCATAGAGCGGCAGCATGCCGATCCCGATCCCGTCGCGAATCGCGAGCGCGAGCGATTCGGCCGTATTCGTCTGCACCGGCCCGCTTACGTGAATCTGCTCGACGCCGTCCGGCCCTTCGAGCACCCACTCGTGCGTCGGGAACGCGGGCGTGCGCAGCGTCAGGCAGGCATGCGCGGCGAGTTCCTGCGGGCGTGCCGGCGCGCCGTGCCGCCGCACGTAGTCGGGCGACGCGCAGAGAATGCTGAACGTCGAGCCGAGCAGGTGCGACACGAGCTCCGAATCGGGCAGCGACGACGCCGTGACGACCGCCATGTCGCTCGTACCGTCGAACAGGTCCGGCATCCGCTGCGACAGCGACAGCTCGATCGACACCTCCGGATACTGCGCGTGATAGCGCGTGAGCGCCGGCAAGACATAGTGATGCCCGACGCTTGCAAAGCTGTGCATCCGCAGCACGCCCGCCGGCCGCTCGTGCGCGCAGCTGGCCTCTTCTTCCGCGCGATCGACGTCCGCGAGGATTTGCCGGCAGCGCCGCAGATAGTTCTCGCCGGCCGACGTGAGCGCGAGACGACGCGTCGAGCGATTCATCAGACGGGTGCGCAGCCGCGCCTCGAGCTCCGACACCGCGCGCGACATCGCGCCGGTCGTCGAATTCAGCGATTGCGCGGCCGCGGTGAAACTGCCCGTCTCGACCACGCGCGTAAACACCCGCATGTTTTGAAGCGTATCCATTCCTGTTCACACGTAGAGCGGAGCCGCCATTTTCCTCCAGCCTGTGCGGCAGATTGTTACTTGCGCTGCAACTATCGTTTCCCCGCAGCTGCGTTAATGCCGGCCGGCCGCGCTCCTACAATCGGCGCCTCATCAGTCGAACGGGCACGTTCGCAGGCGCTGCGGCAACGGCCCGGCGCGCGGCGCGCCCCCTCCTTTCATGAAGCCACATTCTGCGATCGAGCGATCTTCCGTCGAACCGCCACGATGGAGCGCCCGGCTCGATCCGCTCGGCAAGGCCGCACGCGACTGGGCTGCCACCGACGGGATGATCTGGCTGCATCTCGCGAAAACCGTGCTGGCCGCGCTGCTCGCGATGGGCATTGCGATGCGCCTTGAAATGTCGCAGCCGCGCACGGCGATGACGACCGTCTTCGTGCTGATGCAGCCGATGTCCGGCATGGTGTTCGCGAAAAGCTTTTATCGCGTGCTCGGCACGGCCGCCGGCCTCGTCGCCGCACTCGCGCTCGGCGGCCTGTTCGCGCAGCAGCCCGAGCTCTATATGGCCGGTATCACGCTGTGGATCGGCGGCTGCATCGCACTCGCGGTCCGCTATCGCCATTTCCGCTGGTACGGCTTCGTGCTCGCCGGTTATACGGCCGCGCTGATCGGCCTGCCGGCCGTGATGACGCCGCAGACGCTGTTCGAATCCGCATTGACGCGCGCCGGCGAAGTCGCGCTCGGCATCGCCTGCTCGGGCGCGGTCAGTGCGCTGATCTTGCCGCTCAGCGCCGCGAAGGCGTTGATGCGTTCGCTGAGCGCGCGTCATGCGAATTTCCCGGCGTTCGCGGTCGATGCGCTCGTCGGCGACGTCGCGCGCGGCGATCTCGAGCGCCGCTTCGCCGATTTCGTCGACGAGATCGTCGGCTTCGAGGCGAACCGCGCATTCGCGTCTTTCGAGGATCCGCACATGCGTGCGCGCAGCCGCCGGCTCGCGCGGCTGAACAGCGAATTCATGAATGCGTGCACGCGGCTGCACGCGCTGCATCAGCTGCTGAAGCGCGTGCGCGCGAACCGCGCCGACGCCGTGCTCGATGCGCTCGCGCCGCATATCGACGGGCTCGCGCAACGGCTTGCAGCGCTGCGCGACGAGCGCCGGCGCGGTGTCGCGTCGACGACGGGCGCGCTGCTCGAACTGCGCCGCTTTCACGGTGCGCTGCCGAAGGCGGCACGCGCGTCGCGGCGCGCAATCGAAGATCGTGCGGCCGGCGGGCTGCTCGACTTCGATACCGCGATCGAACTGATGTTCCGCTTCATCGGCGAGTATCTCGGCTATGCCGATACGTTCGCGTCGCTCGATCGGGACGACCACGCGCTCGAGCGTTCGGTCACGCGCTACGCGGTGAAGACCAATGCGTTCTTCATCGGCTTCACGTTTCTGCGCACGGTCGTCGCGGTCGGCGCAATGAGCTGCTTCTGGATCGCGTCGGAATGGCCGAGCGGCGCGCTCGCGGTAATCGCGACGGCGATCGCCTGCGCGCTCAGCTCGACGTCGCCGCGCGCATCGAAGTTCGTCGCGCAAATGGCTGCCGGCGCCGCGTGCGCGACCGCGGCCGGCTATCTGTTTCTCTGCTACGTGTATCCGAACATCGACGGCTTTCCGCTGTTATGCGCGGCGCTCGCGCCGGTGCTCGGCGTCGGCGCGTTCCTCGCGACGCGGCCCGGCCTGTCCGGCTACGGGATCGGCTTCGCGGTGTTCTTCTGCCTGCTCGCCGGCCCCGACAACACGATCGCCTATACCCCCGAGCTGCTCGTCAACAACGGGCTCGCCGTCGTCGCGGCGATGCTGATGTGCGCGATCGTGTTCGCGGTCGTGTTCCCGACGCACATGCCTTGGCTCACCGCACGCATCGCACACGATCTGCGGCGCCAGGTGACGCTCGCGTGCGAAGGCGCTCGCGACGGCCTGGCACAACGCTTTCAGTCGAGCACGCACGATCTGATGGCGCAGCTGCGCACGCTGCTCGTGCGGCGCACGCGCCAGCATCGCGACGCGCTGCGCTGGATGCTCGCGACGCTCGAAGTCGGTCATGCGGTGATCGACCTGCGCGACGAGTTGCACGCGTTCGGTGCCTCGAAGCCGCCGCAGATGCTGCAATGGACCGCGTCGATCGACCCGGTGCTGCACGACCTGCCGCGCTTTTTCGACGATCCGGCGCCGCACCGCCATGCGCGCACGCTGAAATCGGCGAATCTCGCGATCCGCGCCGCGCAGCATGCGCTGAACGCCTGGCATGCGGTGCCCGACGAGCGTCGCAGCATGCAGCGCATCGTCGGCTGCCTGCACTTCATCCGCAGCGCGCTGCTCGACAAGGATGCGCCGTACAACCGCGCGCGCCGCTGACGATCGATGCGCGCGCAACGGCATCGTTGTACACGATGGAAATATGCTCTCCAGCGCCGGTGATTAATCTTCAGGCAGCGCGCGCCTATAGTCGGGGCACTGCCAGCAGGACTGGCGATTACCCAGGAGAAGTCACCATGAAGCCGCTGCATCTCGCCGTCGTTGCCCTGTCCCTTGCCGCTGCCGTCGCTCACGCGCAACCGGCGCCGGCCGACGTGCCGCAACAGGCGACCCGTGCCGAATCGATGAAGGCCGCGGGCCGCCTCGACCGTTCGCAATCGAATCCGGAAGATCCGAATGCGTGCGTCGGCCCGGTCAGCTTCTGCAACGTCTACTTCGGCAGCTGAGCGGCGCACGGCCGGCGAGTTCGCGCCGCCGCCTGAGATGTCCGTGTCACACATGACCGGTCTGCATCGCGCGCCGATCGATCTCACGAACGCGCGCGTCGCCCCTTCGCGCTACACGCCGCGCCCCGGCCGCCAACCGACTTCGCGCAACGCGTCGAGCAGCCGCCCGTGCCCGATCGCTTCGACGCGCGCGCCACGCGATTCGACATCGCGCGCCGCAACCAGCGCATTGACGATCGCCTCCTCGACCGCTTCGGCGGCGGCGGCGAACAGCGCGGAAATATGGTCGTTGTTGACCATCTTCACGTTCGTCGTCGCCACGCCCTTACTGCCGTAGTTGGCAACCGGCAGCCCGTCGTTGCCGGTCGCGAACGCGAGGAAAATGTCGCCGCTCGAATCCTCGGTGCCACCGCCGACGCGTGCGAGCCCGACGCTCGCGCGCTGCGCAAGCCGCGTGCACTGATGCGGCAACAGCGGCGCATCGGTCGCGAGCGTCACGACGATCGAACCCATCCCGGCCTCGCCCTGCGCCTGCGGCGCGCGAAACGGCGAATGCACGTGGCGCAGCACGTCGCCGACCGGATAGCCGGCCACGCGCAGCATCTCGCGCACGCCGTAGTTCGCCTGCACGAGCGCGCCGACCGTCCAGCCGCCCACGTTCGCGGCGAGCACGCGCGATGCGGTGCCGATGCCGCCCTTGAACTCGTGACAGATCATGCCGGTCCCGCCGCCGACGCCGCCTTCGTCGACCGGCCCCGACCGTGCGGCCGCGAGTGCGGCGCGCACGTGCGACGCATCGACGTGCTGCCCCCAGATGTCGTTCAGCAGCCCGTCGTAGGTCTCCATCACGACCGGCATGCACCAGTACACGCGCCCGCGTGCCGCGTCGCGTTCGTTCGCGACGAGCGCGTCGCGCACCGCGCCGACGCTATGCGTGTTCGTATACGCGATCGGCGTCGTCAGCAGGCCGGCTTCGCGTATCCATTCGAGGCCGGTCGCGTCGCCGTTGCCGTTCAGCACGTGCACGCCGGCGAAACACGGCGAAGCGTGCGCCGCACCCGCGCGCGGCTCGATCACCGTCACGCCGGTTCGCACCGACGCGTCGCCGTCGTCGACGTTCAGCGTGCAGTGGCCGACGCGCACGCCCGGTACGTCCGTGATTGCGTTGAAGCGGCCCGGCGTGCCGAGTCCGATGCGAATGCCGAGATCCCTCGTGCGCATGATGCGAATCCTCCCGTGTGGCGGTTGTTTCAAAGCTCGCTAGAGTCGCTGTTCAAGCCGGCGGGCGCGATGCTCAAAGCGCGCGGAACGTGTCGCTGTGACGCGCCCATGCCGCGTACATCGCGAGCGCGGCGACCAGCAGCCCCGCGATGATCAGCAGATCGGTCGGCTTCGTCGCGCTCGACAGTGTCGTGTAGAGCGTGTAGGCGGCACCTGCCACCGCGACGAGCGGCGTCACGGGCCAGAGCGGCATCCGGTAATGATGCTCCACGTCGCGGCGCACGAGCCGGCTCGCGAGCGCCGCGAGCCCGACGACCAGATAGATCAGCAGCAGCAGGTCGACGGTGAACGCCGTCAGCTCGTCGAGGCTCGACACGAACACGAGGCCCGCGGACGGCACCGCGAGCGCGAGCGTCGCGAGCCACGGCGATTCGAAGCGCGGATGGATCGTCGAGAATGCGCGGTTGCACGTGCGCGACCAGAGCGCGTGCCGGCCGCTGCTGTACAGCAAGCGCCCCATCGCGATCACGATCGCGATGATCGCGTTGAACACCGACAGGAAGATGCCGCCGCTCACGACACGCGACACGACCGGATTGCTGAGCGAGCGCACGACATAGCCGATCGGATCGGCACTCTTCGCCATGTCGGTGAGCGACGGCGCGCCGATCACGATGGCCGCGAGCGGCACCAGTTCGACGACGAGAATCACGAGCAGCGAATAGAGCACGGCCTTCGCAACGTTGCGGTTGCCGCCGCGCAGGTCTTCCGCGAGATAGGCCGCCGAGCCGAAGCCGTTGTAGCAGAAGATCGCCGTGCCGATCGCCGGCACGATGGCGGCAAGCGTCGCCGGCACGAGCGCGTTGCCGCTCGCGACGACCGGCGCGATCAGCACGTCGGCGCCGCGATGCGGCGAACCGAAGCCGAGCGCCGCGATCAGCATCAGCACCGCAATCTCGACGAGCAGGAACGCACCGGTGATCCACGCATTGGTCTTGATGTTCAGCATGCCGAGCACGTAGCTGAGCAGCACGATCGTCAGCGCGACCGACTGGTTGCCGAAATGCGTGCCGAGCGCGCTGTTCAGGTACGGCGCGGCGCCGCTCGCGAGCACGGCCGGAATGAACACGCTGACGGACAGCACCGCGATGAAGGTCAGATAGCCGGGCAGCGTGCCGAACACGCGCTTGGCCATCACGTATTCGCCGCCCGCGCTGCGATGCGCGGCGCACAGCTCCGCATAGCAGAGCGCGAAGGCGAACGCGAGCACGCCGCCGAGCACGAACGACAGCACCGCACCGCTGCCGGCCTGCTGGATCGCGAACGGCGCGATCACGAAGATCGAGCTTGCGGGCGTCACGCCCGACACGGTGATCATCACCGCGTCGCGCACGCTCAAGGTCTGCGTCAGCGCGCGCGGCGCGTCGTGCGTGTCGGGCGTCGCTTGCAGCGTGCCCGTGGATTCCGACATCATCGCCATCTCGTTCTCCTATGCTGCGCTTTTTTGAACGCCCATACTCGGGCCGGTGAATTGCGTGGCAGTCTAGGAAGCCAAATTCAGGACCGCTATTCCCCCTTCGTGTTACGCCCTTCGGTAGTTGGCATGGACCGTCTGTTTTCCGAAATCGCGATGCATCAGGCGCTCGGCCGTACGATCGACCATCTCGGCCAGCCGCGCTTCTGGCGTTTTCTCGTACTGCTGCTCAACGAGATGGTGCCGTTCGACAACGCGCTCGCGACCGCGATCGGCCGCGACGGCGTGCCGCTCGTGCTCGACGAATACGATGCGGGCGGCAGCGACAGCGCGTCGCCGGTGCCGCTCTACCTGAACGGGTTATATCTGCTCGATCCGTTCCTGCAGGCCGCGCACGACGGGCTCGCCGACGGCTGCTACCGGCTCGAGGAAGTCGCGCCGGACCTGTTCCGGCAGAGCGAGTATTTCCTCAGCTACTTTCGCGATGCAGTCGGCGACGACGAAATCCAGATCCTCGTGCGCCCGAACGCCGACACGCTGCTGTCACTGTCGCTCGGCGCGGCCGCGCGCTTCGACGTCGAGCCGCTCGGCAAGCTCACGGCCGCGATGCCGTGGGTGCTCGCGACGATGCGGCAGCACTGGCGCCTGATCGGCGACACCGCGCGCGCGACGCGCGACGACGATCTCGGCGCGCGCGTCGAGCATGCGCTCGCGCGCTTCGGCGCCGGCGTGCTGACCGATCGCGAGATGGCGATCGCGCGGATGGTGCTGCGCGGGAATTCGTCGAAGGCGATCGCGGAACGGCTCGCGATTTCACCGGAGACCGTGAAGGTGCATCGCCGCCACCTTTACGCGAAGCTCGGCATCTCGTCGCAGCCCGAACTGTTTTCGCGGTTCATCGAGGCGTTGGGCGAAGACGCCGCCCGATAAACGCGTCGAACGTGAAGGCCGAGTGCAGGCGGCTTGTCTGGTCGACGCGACGATGCAACGAACGACGTCGATGCACGGGCCGTGCCTTGCATGCTTGTCAGTTTCCGAGCAGATGCGCGCCGACGTAGTCGAGCACGCGCTGCTGGGCATCGGCACGCGCGGCCGGATCGGTACCTTCGATCGGCACGACACCCGCACGCGTCGTGAACGCCGGCACCGTATGCACCGGCATGTCGGGCCAGTCGAAATCGTGGTACGCGCCCGGATACGCATGAAACGTCGCATCGGTGCCCGGCGCGACCGAATCGAACAACGCCTTGCACGCGGCAAACGGCGACCATACGTCCTGTTCGCCGATCAGCACGAGCAAGGGCACCGTACTTTGCCACTCGGCGCCCTGCGCCTTCGTGCTGCAGCGTGCCGGATAGAACGCGACGGCCGCGCGAAAATCGCCGTCCGGCAGCGATGCGGGCCGGGCCGTGCTCGATGCGCGAATCGCGCTCAATACCGTGCCGCCGCCCTGCGACCAGCCGACGACGCCGATGCGGTCGGGCATCACCGTCTCGAGCGACTGCAGATACCGCAACGCACCATAGGCGTCGAACGGCCGCGCGCGATAGATCGCGGCGTCGAAGCTGGCGGGCGAGCACATCTGGCCGTGATGACGCGGCGTGAAGCTGTCGACTTCGAGCACCGTGATGCCCGCTGCGTTGAAGCGCGCGGCCCAGTCGCGTTCGCGCGCCGTCACGCGGCCCGAGCGCGCGAACATGCCCGCGCAGCCGTGCAGGAACACGAGCGCCGGATGACGGCCGGCGCCCGGTGCCGGAAACAGGTAGCCGTCGAGGATCGTCGCGGGCGGTCCGTCGGTCGACGGGAAATGAACGAGCGTCTGCGCGCTCGCGGCAGCACACGCGCAGCCCAGCATCGTCAGCATCAGCCACTTGCGCATCGGGAACTCCGGCGGAATCGGATCACTCCACAACGGCACCGGGCCGGAACGCGTTGACACGGCGCACCGCGCGACGCGAATCGGTTGTGCTCGCAGCGCCGCAAAAAACCGCCTATCGTGAAAGTAGCGCGCCGCTTGCCGCCACTCGACCCCGTGTCGCTCGCACCGGCGGGCGCGGCGCCGCGTTCCGGCACCATTCGCGCGTTCCGTGCGCACGCCGCCCGTGCGCGCGACGCGCGGCCGTCTACCGGACTACAAGGAGGGAATCATGAAAGCCGCGCTGCTCGTCAGCTCCGCCCTGCTCGCGATCGCCTCGGCCTCGGCGTCGGCCCAAGGCTCGATCACCAAAGTCGAAAACGGCGCGCTCGTCGCCGCGAACGGCATGACGGTCTACACGTTCGACAAGGACACGCCCAACGCCGGCACCAGCGCCTGCACCGGCCAGTGCGAAACCTTCTGGCCGCCGTACAAGGCCAGCGCGACCGACGTGCCGGTCGGCCCTTACACGATCGTCAAGCGCGACGACGGCAGCCCGCAATGGGCGTACAAGGGCAAGCCGCTGTACTTCTTCTCGAAGGACATGAAACAGGGCGACCGCAACGGCGACAACTTCAAGAACATGTGGCACCTGGTGACGCCGTAAGCGCCGCCCGTAAAAAAGCCCGCGCGGATCGGCCGATCCGTGCGGGCATGCGCCGCGCGACGCCATGCGCGCGACGTCGGCTTCAGCGGTTCGACGGGAAGCTGAACACCGTGCCTTCGCGCACGCCGGCCGACGGCCAGCGCTGCGTGATCGTCTTGCGCTTCGTATAGAAGCGCACGGCGTCCGGGCCGTATGCGTGCAGATCGCCGAACAGCGAGCGTTTCCAGCCGCCGAACGAGTGATACGCGACCGGCACCGGCAGCGGCACGTTGATGCCGACCATCCCGATCTGGATGTTGTCGCTGAAGTAGCGTGCCGCCTCGCCGTCGCGCGTGAACAGGCAGGTGCCGTTGCCGTACTCGTGCGCGTCGATCAGCGCCATCGCCTCGTCGAGCGACTTCAGGCGGATCACGCCGAGCACGGGCCCGAAGATCTCGTGCTGATAGATCGGCATGCCGGGCTTCACGTGGTCGAACAGGCACGGGCCGAGGTAGTAGCCGTTCTCGTGGCCGTCGACCTTCACCGCGCGGCCGTCGACGACGAGTGTCGCGCCGGCCTCGATGCCGGCCTCGACGAAGCCCGTCACCTTCTCGAAGTGCTGCTTCGTGACGAGCGGGCCCATGTCGACGCCTGCGCCGTTGCCCGGACCGACCTTCATCTTCGCGATTTCGGCCTTCAGCCCCGCGACGACGCGATCGCCCGTGTCCTCGCCGATCGCGACGACGAGCGGAATCGCCATGCAGCGCTCGCCGCACGACCCGTACGCGGCGCCCATCAGCGCGCTCACCGCATTGTCGATGTCCGCGTCGGGCATCACGACCGCGAAGTTCTTCGCGCCGCCGAGCGCCTGCACGCGCTTGCCGTGCGCGCAGCCGGTCGAGTAGATGTATTCGGCGATCGGCGTCGAGCCGACGAAGCTGACCGCCTTCACGCGCGGATCGGTCAGGATCGTGTCGACCGCTTCCTTGTCGCCGTTCACGACGTTCAGCACGCCGGGCGGCAGGCCGGCTTCGAGCGCGAGCTCGGCCATGCGCAGCGTCGACGACGGCGTGCGCTCGGACGGCTTCAGCACGAAGGTGTTGCCGCAGGCGACGGCCATCGGCCACATCCACAGCGGCACCATGACCGGGAAGTTGAACGGCGTGATGCCCGCGACGACGCCGAGCGCCTGGAACTCGCTCCACGAATCGATCGCGGGGCCGACGTTCTTGCTGTGCTCGCCCTTCAGCAGTTCGGGCACGTAGGTCGCGTACTCGACGTTCTCGATCCCGCGCTGCAGCTCGCCCATGGCGTCGGCGAGCACCTTGCCGTGTTCGGCCGTGATCAGCGCGCACAGCTCGTCCGCATGCTCCTCGAGCAGCGTCTTGAAGCGGCTCATCACGCGCGCGCGCTTCAGCGGCGGCGTATTGCGCCATGCGGGGAACGCGGCCTGCGCGGACGCGATCGCCGCTTCGACGGTCGCCTTGTCGGCGAGCGCGACGCTCTTGTCCGATTCGCCGGTCGCCGGGTCGAACACCGGCTGGACGCGGCTGCCGCCGTCGACGCGCTTGCCGTCGATCAGGTGGCCCAGCGTGGAAGTGACGTTGCTATCGTGTTTCATCGTTCAGACTCTTTCGTGAATTCAATTCAACGGTCGGGATCGTGCGGCGCGCGCCTCAGTCCACTTCGTTCAGCGCGTCGGACACCGCGTTGATCAGGTTGTCGATCTCGCGCTTTTCGGCGATGAACGGCGGCGCGAGCTGGATTGTGTCGCCGCCGTAGCGCACATAGAAGCCCTTCGCCCAGCAGCGCATCGCGATCTCGTACGGACGGCGCGCCGGTTCGCCCGGCAGCGCGGCGATCGTCAGGCCGGCCGCGAGCCCGTAGTTGCGGATGTCGGCGATATGACGCTGGCCCTTCAGCCCGTGCACGGCCGCCTCGAAATGCGGCGCGAGCTCGCGCACGCGCGCCACGGCATCTTCCTTCACGAGCAGGTCGAGCGCCGCGACACCGGCCGCGCAGGCGACCGGGTGCGCCGAGTACGTGTAGCCGTGCGGGAATTCGAGCATGTACTCGGGGCCGCCCGCGGCCATGAACGTGTCGTAGATTTCCTTGGTCGCGACCACGCCGCCGAGCGGCTGCACGCCGTTCGTCACCTGTTTCGCGAAGTTCATGATGTCGGGCGTCACGCCGAACGCTTCCGCGCCCGTCATCGCGCCGGCGCGGCCGAAGCCCGTGATGACTTCGTCGAAGATCAGCAGGATGTCGTGCGCGGTGCAGATCTCGCGCAGCCGCTGCAGGTAGCCTTGCGGCGGGATGATCACGCCGGCCGAGCCCGCGAACGGCTCGACGATCACGGCGGCGATGTTCGACGCGTCGTGCAGCGCGATCAGATCGAGCAGGCGATCGGCGAGTTCCGCGCCGCGCTCGGGCATGCCGCGCGAGAACTTGTTTTCGGCCAGCTGCGTATGCGGCAGGAAATCGGCGTCGAGTCCTTGGCCGAACAGCTTGCGGTTCGGCCCGATGCCGCCGACCGAGATGCCGCCGAAGTTCACGCCGTGATAGCCCTTCTCGCGGCCGATCAGCCGCGTCTTCGTGCCCTTGCCTTTCGCGCGCCAGTACGCGCGCGCCATCTTCAGGGACGTGTCGGCCGCTTCCGAGCCCGAGCCCGTGAAGAACACGTAGTCGAGACCGGCCGGCGTCAGTTCCTTGATCCGGTTCGCGAGCTCGAACGACTTCGGATGGCCGAACTGGAATGCCGGCGCGTAGTCGAGCTGCGCGACCTGGCGGCTCACCGCTTCGACGATTTCGCCGCGGCCATGACCGAGGCCCGTACACCAGAGGCCGGACAGCCCGTCGAAGATCTTGCGGCCTTCGGCGTCGGTGTAGTACGCGCCCTTGCCGGAGACGATCATGCGCGGGTCGGACTTGAACTGGCGGTTCGCCGTAAACGGCATCCAGTGCGCGTCGAGCCAGGCGGCGTCGGTGCGCACGGGCGTCTGTTCCTGTTGCGGAGCGGTGATGGTGTCGGTCATGTCGGTCGGCGCGGCGCGCCCCTCCTCCTCGTGATGATGTTGCGCATTGTCGGGACGCCAATTAGTCTTTTGAATATCGCAATATCAATGTTCACTTGCGCAACTATGCAAGCAAAGAAACCGAAGAGCCGCGCGCTGCTCGGGCAGCTCAGCGACATGGATCTGCGGCTGCTGCGGGTCTTCAAGGGCGTCGTCCAGTGCGGCGGAATGGCGGCGGCCGAACTGGAACTGAATATCGGCATCTCGACGATCAGCCGGCACGTGAAGGATCTCGAGACGCGGCTCGGGCTCGTGCTGTGCCGGCGGGGCCGCGCCGGCTTCACGCTGACGCCCGAAGGCCAGACCGTCTACGAGGAGACGCTGCGGCTGCTCGCGTCGATGGAGGCGTTTCGCAGCCGGATCGACGGCATTCACGACCGGATGGGCGGCGAACTGCACGTCGCGGTGTTCGACAAGACCGCGACGAATCCGAACGCGCGGCTCGGCGACGCGATCCGCCAGTTCGCGGACGAGGCGCCCGACGTCGCGCTGAACCTGCACGTCGCGTCGATCAACGAGGTCGAACGCGGGATCATCGACGGCAGTTATCAGGTCGGGATCATCCCCGCCCACCGCAGCTCGGGCAGCCTCGTCTATTCGGAACTGTTCGACGAACGGATGCTGCTGTACTGCGGCCGTCAGCATCCGCTGTTCGATGCGCCGCACGGCAAGCTGACCTGGACGACGATCCGCAACCACGCGTTCGCCGGGCTCGGCTTCCATTCGCCGAACATGGAGCTCAGCCATCGCGCGAAGCTCACGCGCAGCGCGACCGCGTCCGACCAGGAATCGATCGCGACGCTGATTCTGTCGGGGCGCTATCTCGGCTTCCTGCCCGACCATTACGCGGAAAGCTTCGAGAAAAAGGGGCTGATGCAGCCGGTCGCGCCGCATCGCTTCAATTACCTGTGCCGCTTCGTCAGCCTGCTGCGGCGCTCGCCGCGGCCGTCGCGCGCCGCGCTGCTGTTCCAGTCGTGCCTCGAAGCCGCGCACGCGGCGCCGCGCGGGGAGCCGCGCGGCAGCGCGTCGTAGCGGCGCGCGCCGGCCGGCTCGACGTGCGCGGCCCGCGAACGGTCACGCGCGGTCGCCGCGCGCGGCGCCGCTGCGCCGCTGCGCGCGCAGTTGCATGAGGAAATAGAGTGCGACGCCTGCCGCCGCGAAGCCCGACGCCGCGCCGACGCCGAGCGCCCAGCGCGGGCCGAGGTGATTCGCGACCCAGCCGGCGACCGGCGCGCCGATCGGCGTGCCGCCGAACGCGACGGCCAGCCGCAGCGCCATCACGCGCCCGCGCATCGCGGGCTCGGTCGACAGTTGCATCAGCGCGTTCGTCGAGTTCGTGAAGGTCATCGCCGCGATCCCGGTCAACACGAGCGCCGCCGCGAACAGCCAGTAGCCGGGCGCGAGCGCCGCGAGCGTGCAGCCGACGCCGAACAGCGCGGCGCCCGCCCACAAGTGCCGGAACCGCGGCCGGTCGCGGCGCGCGGCCAGCAGCGCGCCGGAAATCGTGCCGACCGCCATCATCGACGACAGAATCCCGTACCCGCGCGCATCGACGTGAAACACGCCGGCCGCCATCGTCGAGATGAACAGCGGGAAATTGAGGCCGAACGTCCCGATCAGGAACAGCATCACGAGCGTCGCCTTCAGGTCCGCGCGCGCCCATACGTAGCGAAAGCCTTCGAGCAGGCTGCCGCGCGAATGCACGGCGCGCGCGCTCTCGCGCAGTTCGCCGGTACGCAGCAGCGATAGCGACGCAAGCACCGCGACGAAGCTGATCCCGTTCGTCAGGAACGCCCAGCCGGTGCCGACCCACGCGATGATGAAGCCCGCCGCGGCCGGCCCGATCATCCTCGCCGCGTTGAACGACGTCGAATTCAGCGCGACCGCGTTCGCGAGCTCGCGGTCGCCGACCAGTTCGGCGACGAAGGTCTGCCGCACCGGCGCATCGAAGGCCGACGTGCAGCCGAACAGGAACGCGAACAGATAGACGTGCCACAGCCGCACGACGCCCGTCACGGTCAGCACGCCGAGCGCCAGCGCGAGCGCGCCCATCAGCGCCTGCGTCGTCATCAGCAGCCGGCGCTGGTTGAAGCGGTCGGCCGCGTAGCCCGTCCACGGCAGCATCAGCAGTTGCGGTCCGAACTGCAGCGACATCACGATCCCGACCGCGGACGCATCGTGATGCGTCAGCTGCGTGAGCACGAGCCAGTCCTGTGCCGTGCGCTGAATCCACGTGCCGACGTTCGACACCAGCGCGCCGGCCGCCCATACGCGGTAGTTGAAACTGCGCAGCGACCGGAACACGCCCGTCGACGGCACGCTCATGACCGCTCCCGCCGCAGGCGGCGACGCGGCCTGCGGCGTCCCGTCGTCGATGTTTCCTGGTGCCCGATCCGTTCGTTCATCGTTGCCTCCCGCGGCACGCGCCGGCGCCGCTCATCGGCGCCCGGGCTCGCCGAACTCGGCGAGCCGCTGCAGCAGCCTCACGGCCGATGCGAGCTCGGCGCGTTCCTGCCCGGACAGCTGCGCCTGCAGCGCGCGCAACAGCCAGTCGTCCTTGGCTGCGCGGTTCGCCTGCAGCGTCCGGCGGAACGCCGGCGTCAGCGCAATCAGCGTCTGCCGGCCGTCGGCCGGATCGGGTGCGCCGCTGACCGCGCCGATCGCTTCGAGCGCGGCGACCGTCACGCGCATCGACTGCGGCCGCACGCTCTCCGCGCGCGCGAGCGCCGACACCGTCGCGGGGCCGTCGCGGTCGAGCCGCAGCAGCACCGATTTCTGCGACGAAGTCAGGTCGTTCGCGTGGGTCTGTTCCCGCATGCGCCGCATCAGCTTGCCGACCGAGATGCGGAGTTCGCCGGCGAGCGCGGCCGGATCGGGCGTGTCGGGAGGGAGGGCGCGCGGGTTCATTGGCGTACGCTAGCACACCGGCAGTGAAACTGTACAGTTTATCTGTATATATCCGCACGCCGCCGGCAGGCACGCGGCGATCCTCGGCCCGCGCATCGCGCTCTGCGATAATGCCGGCTCTTCGTTCCCATGCCGTCCCGCACCATGACGCAGCCTCGCGCCCCGCTCCCGACCGACCTTCCGCCGATCTCGTGCCTGCCCGACGACGCGCTGCCGTGGCTGCCGATGAGCGACACGCTGCCCGGCCTCGCGATCAAGTATCTGCATATCGATGCGGCGCAGGACACGTTGACGGCACTGCTGAAGATGCCGGCCGGCCGCACGCTGCCGCGCCACCGTCATGACGGCCAGGTGTTCGTCTATACGCTGCGCGGCGCATGGCGCTACCGCGAATACGACTGGGTCGCGCAGGCGGGCTCGACGGTGCTCGAGCCGGCCGGGTCCGTGCATACGCCCGAAACGCTCGGCGCGCCGGGCAGCGACGTGATCACGCTCAACGTGATGCGCGGCGATCTGGTGCTGCTCGACGACGACGGCCGCGAAACGGCGCGCGAGAATTGCCGCGTCGCGCTGCTGCGCCAGCGCCGGCATGCGCGCAGCGCGCCCGACGCCGCAGCGCCGTTCGTCACGAAATAGTCATGCGATAGTCGCGCGATGATCCGCGGCGCACGCTATGCGGCACCCTCTCCGTCCGCCGCCAGGCCGGCGCGCGCGTCGCGACGCACGGCCTGCGGCGGCAGGCCGAAGCTGCGCACGAATGCGTCGCGCAGATGCCGACGGTCGCGAAACCCGTTCTCCTTCGCGATCACGTCGAGCGAATGCCGGCTGCGCTCGATCATCAGCCGCGCGGCCTCGAGCCGCAGCCGCTCGATCGCCTTGGCCGGCGACTGGCCGGTTTCGAGCGTGAACACGCGGCTGAACTGACGCGGGCTCAGATGGACGGCGTCGGCCAGTTCCTCGACGGTCAACGCGCGCTTCAGGTTCTGCCGCGCATAGTTCAGCGCATTCTGGATGCGGTCCGATTTCGGCGCGAGCGTCAGCAGTTCGGAGTGTTGCGACTGGCCGCCCGCACGCCGCTGCTGCATCACGAGCTTGTGCGCGGTCGAGCGCGCGGCTTCCGCGCCGAGATCCTTTTCGACCATCGCGAGCGCGAGATCGAGCCCGGCCGTCATGCCGGCCGACGTCCACACCGGGCCGTCGACGATGAAGATGCGGTCGTCCTCGACGCGCACGTCCGGGAAGCGCTCGCGCAATGCGCGCCCGTACGCCCAGTGCGTCGTCGCGCGGCGCTGCGCGAGCAGCCCGGCCTCCGCGAGCACGAACGCGCCCGTACAGATGCCGGCAATCCGCCTCGCGCGCGCGTTCGGGCGGCGCAGAAACGCGACGATGCCGTCCGGCGGCGGCGACGCGAGCGGATCGTTGACGCCGGCGACGACCCACGTATCGATGCGCAGCCGATGGCTCAACGGCCGCGTCGCGATCGCGAGCCCGAGCGACGAGCGCACGTCGCCGCCATCGACCGAGTAGAGATCGACCGCATAGAACGGCTCGCCGATGCCGAGATTCGCGTACTCGAACACCGACTGCGCGGCGAGCGCCATGATCTGAAACCCGTCGCTGATCAGAAAGCCGATCCGGTGCATGCCCGTTGCTCCCGCGCCGTGCGCCGCGCGTCGCGTGCGCGGCGGACCGTCCGTCGGCGCGATGTCCTGAATCATACCCATCTACGTCATTTGTGTCGCACGCGTTCGGCGCCAGAATGCCTCCACCCCACCCTCACTCGAACGGAGCGACACCATGAGTCAAGTTCATCGCGGTACCGCCGTCGTCACCGGCGCATCGTCCGGCATCGGCGCGATCTATGCTGACCGGCTCGCGCGCCGCGGCTACGATCTGATCCTCGTCGCGCGCAACCGCACGCGGCTCGACGCGCTCGCGCAGCGGATCACGAGCGACACGCGACGCGGCGTAGAAGTGATCGAGGCCGACCTGAACGACCGCGCCGCGCTCACCGTCGTCGAAGCGAAGCTGAAGCAGGATGCGAGCATCACACTGCTCGTCAACAATGCGGGCATCGGCACGCATACGCCGCTGCTCGAGAGCGACGTCGACGCGATGACGCGGATGATCGACCTGAACGTCACCGCGCTCACGCGCCTCACGTACGCGGCAGTGCCGGGCTTCGTCGCGCGCGGGCATGGCGCGGTGATCAATATCGCGTCGATCGTCGCGCTGTCGCCGGAAACGCTGAACGGCGTGTACGGCGGCAGCAAGGCGTTCGTGCTCGCGTTCACGCAGTCGCTGCATCACGAACTCGCGGACAAGGGCGTGCAGGTGCAGGCCGTACTGCCCGGTGCGACCGCGACCGAGTTCTGGCAGACGGGCGGCCTGCCGATCGAACATCTGCCGAAGTCGATCGTGATGTCCGCGTCCGATATGGTCGATGCGGCGCTGGTCGGCTTCGAGCGGTGCGAGCTCGTGACGATTCCGTCGCTGCACGCAGGCGAGCAATGGGACGCTTACGACGCGGCGCGCCGTGCGATGGCGCCGCACCTGTCGTCCGACACACCGGCGCCGCGCTACGCCGCCGCGCGCTGACGCCGCCCGCCGCCGCGCATCGGCGTCAAACGGCCGCCGAGCCGCGCGCGTCCGCGCTGCCCTGCGGCGCGGCGCGCACACCGATCAGCATCGCCACGGCGCAGGCGGCGAGCAACGCGGCGATCATCAGCATCGCCGGATCCATGCTGCCCGTCTTCGTGCGGATCACACCGACGATCCACGGCGTGATCATCCCGCTCGACACGCCGATGCTGCTGATCAGCGCGATCGCGCCCGCCGCGCCGGCGCCCGAGAAGTACGCGGACGGCACGGCCCAGAACACCGGATGCGCGGCGAAGATCAGCATCGCGGCAATCGACAGCAGCGCCATCATCGCGACGAGGTTCGGCAGGTGCAGCGTCAGCAGCGCGAGCGCGACCGCGCCGCCGAGCGCGCAGGCGGCGAAATGCCGGCGCCGCTCGCGCCGCCGGTCCGAGCGTCGCGCGATCGCGATCAGGCCGGCCGCGCCGATCGCGTTCGGCACGATCGACAGCAGGCTGATCTGCACGACGTCGCGGATGCCGAATTCGCGAATCATCAGCGGCATCCAGAACAGCAGCATCAGCAGTGCGGTCGTCAGCGAGAAGTAGATGAACGCGAACAGATACGTGCGCGGCTCCGCGAGCACCTGTCGCAGCGAACGCGCGCCGCCGGCCGGCGCGGCCGCGCGGTCGGCGGCGAGATCGGCGGCGAGCCGCTGCCGGTCGTCGTCGGACAGCCAGCGCGCGTGCTCGGGCCGGTCGCACAGCCAGAACCACGCGATCACGCCGAGCACGACCGCGGGCGCGCCCTCGATCGCGAACATCCATTGCCAGCCGTGCAAGCCGAGCACACCCGACATCCCGCGCATGATCCAGCCCGACAACAGCCCGCCAATCATGCCGGCCACGGCGACGCCCGCATAGAACACGGACAGCACCGACGCGCGTCGCCGCGCCGGATACCAGTACGTCAGATAGAACACGACGCCGGGAAAGAAGCCGGCCTCGAACACGCCGAGCAGGAAACGCAACACATAGAAGTGCTTCGCGCTGTCGACCGCGATCATCGCGACCGATACGCTGCCCCACAGAAACATGATCCGCGCGAACGTGCGCCGCGCCCCGAAGCGGCGCAGCAGCGCGTTGCTCGGCACTTCGAACAGCACGTAGCCGACGAAGAACAGCACTGCGCCGAGGCTGTACATCGCATCGGTCAGCCCGAGATCCTCACGCATCTGCAACTGCGCGAAACCGATGTTGCTGCGATCGAGGATCGACACGATGTAGCAGACGAACAGGAACGGCACGATACGCGTGCCGATGCGGCGGTACAGCGCATCGTCGGCGGCAGCGCCGGGCGCGACGGTGCGCGCGGCGTCCGCTTGAAGGGGCGATGACATCGTGTGTCTCCTCGACGAACGGATGAACGGATGAACGGACAGACGGGCGCGAACGCGAAGCGCCGGCCGCGGCGGCCCGTCGAGCCGCGGCCGGCGGAGCTCACGCGCGCGGCGCCGGCTCGTCCTTGACGCCGAGCATCAGCGCGGCGCCGCTCAGCGCGAGCAGCGCGGCGAGCAGGTAGACGGCAAGATCCATGCTGCCCGTGCGCGTGCGGATCAGCCCGATCGCCCACGGGCTGACGATGCCGCTCGTGATCCCGATGCTGCTGATCAGCGCGATGCCGGCCGCGGCCGCGTTGCCGGACAGATAGCGCGTGGGCACCGCCCAGAAGATCGGCAGCGCGGCGAAGATCAGCGTCGCCGCGACCGACAGGCACGCGAGCATCGCAACGAAGCTGTGCAGATGCAGCGTCAGCGCGGCTAGCGCGAGGCCGCCGCCGATCGTGCAGACCGCGAAGTGCCGGCGCCGCTCGCCGGTACGATCGGAGCGGCGCGCAATCAGCACCAGCCCGACCGCGCCGACCGCATTCGGCACGACGGTGTACAGGCTCACCGCGACGACGTCGGTCACGCCGAAGTCGCGAATCATCAGCGGCATCCAGAAGTTCAGCGTCAGCGATGCGCAGGTCAGCGAGAAATAGATGAACGCGAACAGATACACGCGCGGATTCGCGAGCGCGGCCGCGACGCTGCGCGCGCTGTGCCCGTGCGATGCGGCGCCGTGCGTGTTGCCGTCCGCGCACAGCGCGGCGACGCGCGCCTTTTCCTCGGCACTGAGCCAGGCCGCGTCCTGCGGCCGATCGACGAGACAGGCGAACGCGACGAACGCGAGCAGGATCGCCGGTGCGCCCTCGATCGCGAACATCCACTGCCAGCCGTGCAGCCCGAGCACGCCGCTCATGTCGCGCATGATCCAGCCGGACACGAGGCCGCCGAGCACGCCGGCGACCGCGACGCCCGCGAAGAACACCGAGATCGCGGCCGCGCGGCGGTTCGCGGGAAACCAATAGGTCAGGTACAGCACGATGCCGGGAAAGAACCCGGCTTCGAACACCCCGAGCAGGAAGCGCAGCACGTAGAAATGCGACGGCTGCGACACGAACATCATGCCAGTCGACGCGAGGCCCCACAGCAGCATGATCCGCGTGAACGTGCGGCGCGCGCCGAAGCGCGCGAGCAGCATGTTGCTCGGCACCTCGCAGCAGACGTAGCCGATGTAGAACACGGCCGCGCCGAGGCCGTACATCGCATCGCTAAAGCCGAGGTCGTGCTTCATCTGCAGCTGCGCGAAGCCGATGTTGATGCGGTCGAGGAACGATACGACGTAGCAGAGGAACAGGAACGGCACGATCCGCGATGCGATCTTGCGGAACAGCTGCGCGTCGGCGGACGCGGAAGCCGGCGCGCTCGCGTGCGCGAGCGTCGCTTCGGCGGGAAGCGATCGGGACATTGTCTCTCTCCAAACTCTTCGAACGGACTGCGCGTTTCGCGGCAGCGCTCTCCCGAGGGCGTTCGTGCGCCCTGCTTTCTATGAGAGCGGGTCAGGCCGTGCGGACCGCCGCGCTGCGCGGCGGCCGGACGGCATCGCGGCAAGGCGGCGGCGCGGCGCGCCGCCGGAGGCGGCTCAGTCCTGCAGCGCGGCCCACATTTCCTTGTCGCGCTCCGCGGTCCAGATGCGCGGATGCGTGATGCCGCTCGCTTCGTCGAATGCGCGCGACACGTCGAACGGCAGGCAGTGCTCGTAGATGAACACGTGGCCGAACTTCGGATCCATCGCTTCGCGCGTGAGCGCCATCGCGGCCTTCAGATCGAGCTTGCGCTCGACCGCCTTGCGGCCCTGCGCGAGCAGCGTGGTCACGAAGTCCTTCGTGTAGTCGAGGCCGCGGTTCACTTCGGCCGGATTCAGCAGCGCGGGGCCGCGGCCCGGCACGAGCTTCTCGGCGCCGAGCGCGCGCAGCGCCTCGAGCGTGGCCGGCCACTGCTCGAGCTGCGCGTCGCCGCAGTAGCACGCGGCGTCGTATTCGACGAGGTCGCCCGAGAACAGCACCTTCTGCGACGGCAGCCAGACGATCGTGTCGCCCTTCGTATGGCCCGAGCCGACGTGCATGATCTTCACCTCGAGCTTGCCGAGGAACAGCGTGATCTCGCGCTCGAACACGAGCGTCGGCCAGGTCAGCCCCGGCACCGTTTCGACGCCCGCGAACAGGCGCGGAAAGCGCTCGATCTCCGACTTCATGTCGGCCTCGCCGCGCTCGACGATCATCTCGTACGTGCCGCGGCTCGCGATCACGTGCTGCGCGCCTTCCGCGAAGTACGCCGACGCGCCGAGCACGCGCACCGCGTGATAGTGCGACAGCACGACGTGCTTGATCGGCTTGTCGGTCACGCTGCGGATCTTCGCGATCAGATCCTGCGCCATCGCGGGCGTCGCGGTCGTATCGACGATCAGCACGCTGTCGTCGCCGATGATCACACCCGAGTTCGGGTCGCCTTCGGCGGTGTACGCGTACGCGTTCTCGGACAGCTGCGTCCAGGTGATCTTCTTCTCTTCGAGATCGGCTTGGGAGGCAAATGCTTTGGCCATGTTGCGTTCCGTGGCTGCGAGCCATGTGTTGAGGGGAATGGGCCGATCATCGTCTTGCAACGATTATTTGTCAATGACAAAGTCGCTTGCTATTGTCTAATACGGGTAAACCTGTGGACCGACGCTGCAAATGGCGTCGGATACCATGCGGGGTTTCGTTTACGGAAGATCAACGCGTGCAGAACCACGAAGTCAGCGCCGACGACGCGCCGAAGGCGCAGCGCGGCATCCAGAGCGTCGAGGTCGGCGGCCGGCTGCTCGATGCGCTCGCGCGCCGGCGCAAGCCGCTCGGCCTGTCGGAGCTCGCGGCCGCGGCCGATCTGTCCACTGCGCAGGCGCATACGTATCTGGTCAGTCTGACGCGGCTCGCGCTCGTGAAGCGCGACGCGATCACCGGCAACTACGAGCCGGGGCCGCTCTCGCTGCGGCTCGGGCTCATGTCGATCGAGCGTCAGCCCGCGTATCGCGCGACGCTGCCGCACGCGGCACGGCTCGCGGAAACGGTCGGGCTCAGCGTCGCGCTGTCGGTGCCGGGCGCGCTCGGCCCGACGATCGTGCGGATCGAGCACGGCGGCTATCCGCTGCATGTGAACCTGCATGTCGGGTCGGTAATGTCGCTCGACACGACGGCGACGGGCCGCGTATTCCGCGCGTTCGGCGATCCCGCGCAACTCGCGGCAATGGCCGCCAGCCAGGCCGGCGCCGGCGATGCGCTCGCCGGTTTCGAGCGCACGCCGCAGCCGGCGCCGGACGCCGGCGCGCGGCAGGCCGAACTCGACGCGATCCGTGCGCGCGGCATCGAGCGCAGTGTCGATTTGCCGAGCCCGGGCGTCAGCGCGATGTGCGTGCCCGTGTTCGACGCGGACGGACGCCTGCAGCTCGCGCTGACCGTCATCGGTTCGTCGGAATCGATCGACGTCGGCTGGGACGGCCCGATCGCGGCCGCGCTGCGCGACGCGGCGCGGCGGGCCACCGCGTCGCTGGGCGCCGCACCGGACATCGCGCCGCCGGCCGCGGCGGCGAGCGTCGCGCGCGTGCCGCCCGCGCTCGCCGACGATGCGAAGGCGCAGCGCGGGATCAACGCGCTCGACAGCACGGGCGAACTGCTGCTCGCGCTCGTGTCGGCAGGCCGCGCGCTGCCGCTGCGCGATCTCGCGGCCGCCGCCGCGATGCCGGCCGCGAAGGCATTCCCGCATCTGGTCAGCCTGCAGAAGATCGGCCTGCTGAGCCGCGACGAGGCCGGCTGCTTCGACGGCGGCCCGCTCGCGCAGGCGCTCGGCCTGATCGCGATGCAGCGCGTATCGCCGACGCGCGACGCGGAAGCCGAAATCGTCGCGCTCGCGGCGGCGACCGACCTGAGCGTCGCGTCCGCGACGCTCGGGCCGCTCGGCCCGACCGTGATCCGGCTCGAGGAATCGGCGCGGCCGCAGCATGTGAGCCTGCAGGTCGGCACCGTGATGTCGCTGGTCCATACGGCGATCGGCCGCAGCTTCGCGGCCGGCATGTCCGACGACGTGCTCGACGGCCTGCTCGCGAACGAGCCGGTACGGCTGGCCGGCCGCGCGACGCCGCCCGACGCGGCATTCCGCGAGCGGCTTGCGGCGATTCGCGCGGCCGGCGTCGACTTCGCGTTCGATGCGCCGGTGCCCGGCATCGCGACGGTCGCCGCGCCGGTATTCGATCACACGGGCAGCATCCGGCTCGTGATCGCGATCATCGGGTCGTCGCACGGCTTCCCGCGCGGGCCGGACAGCGCGCTCGCGCAGACGCTGCTGGCCGCGACGCGACGGCTGTCGTGGCGCTTCGGCTGGATCGGCGCGTAAGGCCGCGGCGCCGCGCTTCTCCTATCTCTTTCGATCGACGTACACCGCCGCGCGCAGGCAGCGCGGCCGCCGCGGCAGACCCCTGCGCCCGCATGGCACGGCGCCATCCGGGCGACGTCCGTTCATGTTGCGAAGCAGCAACACAAATCGTTAGAAATTCTCATATAACGAAATCGCATTTCACAAGGCGGTGAGTTTTCTCTATCATTAGGGTATCCCCTAACTCACCACCTCAATGAGGCTTCGTGATGCAAACGACTAACGTCTCCGACCGTTCCACCGAATCGACTGGCTGGCTGTCGCGTCTGGGCGCGCTGCTTGCCGAAGCTTGGGCCCTGCACCTCGAAAACTGCGAAGTCATCGCCCAAGCGCACGCGCGCCTGCCGCGCTGAGCGGCCACGGCCCGGCCGGCGGCCCGCTTGCCGGCCTTTTCGCGCTCGCCGCGCCGTCGCGCGCGGCTACGCTCAGACCTGGATCGACGGCACGTCCTTCATGCAGCGCAGCGCGAACATCGAGCGGCTGTGCCGGATGCTCGATATCCGGTAGAGCTTTTCGCGCAGGAACCGCTCGTAGCCGGCGGTGCCGTCCACCGCGACCTTGATCCAGTAGTCGTATTCGCCCGACACCAGATACGCCTCGAGCACCTCCGGCAGCGCCGCGAGCTCGGCGCCGAAGCGCGCGAGCGCGTCGTCCTCGTGCCGGTCGAGCGTGACCTCCAGAATCACGATGTCCGCGTAGCCGAGCATCCGCTGGTTCACGAGCGCGACATAACCGTCGATATAGCCGTCGAGTTCGAGTTGCCGCGTGCGATTCCAGCATGCGGTCGTCGACATGCCGATCTGTTCCGCGAGTTCCGCGTTCGACAGCCGCGCGTTCTTCTGCAGCGCGCTCAAGATCTTGCGGTCCTGACTGTCGAGCGTTTTCGGCGAGCGTTCGCGTGTAGCCATGATCAAAAGAATCTTCTACTGAAAATCCCGATTCTATCTGAACGACCTTCCGGTTTCGGTGTCGTTTTGCTGGAAAACAGGAAGCCTTTTAACCGGCGCGACTGATACATTTTCTCCATGCCTGTTGCCCGGCACGTTCCCCGCGACGACCCTTTCGCCCGGAACGCGCGGCCGCGATCACGAGTTGCGGCGCCGGTCACGCAGGCGTGCGAATGCCCGCCGCGCGCCCATCCATCCGATCGGTCGCGCGGCGCCCGTCCCGTTCCTGCGCTTCCTGTCATGTCGTTCCAGCTTTACCTGTCGTTCGTCGCTGCTTCCGTCGTTCTCGTCTACGCCCCCGGCCCCGTCAACCTGCTCACGATGAACCAGGCGCTGCGCGCGGGCTGGCGTCGCGCGCTGCCGTGCGTCTGGGGCGGCACGCTCGCCGTGCTGCTGCAACTGGCGCTCACCGCGCTGTGCCTGAACTCGCTCGTCCATCTCGACGAGCGCGCGCTCGCCGTGCTGCGCTGGGCCGGCGCCGCCTATCTCGTCTGGCTCGGCGCGAAGCAATGGCTGAGCCGCACGCCGGCAAACGCGTCCGCCGCCACCGAGCCCACCGCGGCCGACGCCGACCGCGCGCTGTTCTGGCGCGGCGTCGCGACGTCCGGACTCAATCCGAAGACGCTGCTGTTCTTCCCGTCGTTCTTTCCGCAATTCATCCACCCCGACGCCGGCTGGAGCCTCAACGCCCAGTACCTGCTGCTCGCGACGACGTTCGCGCTGCTGTTCGCGGGCGGCGTCGCGTCGATGGCGCTGTTCTCGCACCGGCTCAGCCGCACCTTGCAGCGGCCCGCGCGGATGCGTGCGATGAACCGCGTGACGGGCGGGCTGCTCGTCGGCATGGGCGCGATCATGGCTGGATGGAACTGAGCGCGCGATCGCGCGTCGCCGTTCGAAGACACGGTCCGCGCCGCCGGCAGCGCGCCCGGTACAATCGCGCGATGCCCGAACTGCTCACCTACGGCGGCCTGTTCGCCGTATCGATGCTCGCCGCGACGCTGTTCCCGCTGCAATCCGAAGCCGTCCTCGCCGGCCTGCTCCTCGCCGGGCGCGAACCCGTGTGGGCGCTGGTGCTTGTCGCGAGCGTCGGCAACGTCGCGGGCTCGACGATCAACTGGACGCTCGGCCGCGGCATCGAACGGTTCCGCGAGCGCCGCTGGTTTCCCGTCAAGGCATCGGCGCTCGCGCGCGCCGAGCGCTGGTATGCGCGCTACGGCCGCTGGTCGCTGCTGCTCAGCTGGGCGCCGGTGATCGGCGACCCGCTGACGATGATCGCCGGCGTACTGCGCGAGCCGCTGCCGAGCTTCCTCGCGATCGTGACGATCGCGAAGGTCGGGCGGTATCTCGCGATCGCGTGGCTCGTGCTGCACTGAGTGCAGCCGGCCGTCGCTGCGCCCGCCGATCCTCCTTGCATCCGCGCACGCGCGCGGCCCCCGCTAAAGAATCCGCCGAACTTGCCGTTGAAACGGCGACGAGCGGTGACGCGTGCGTTCCGCCCCTCTCCCTCCCCACTCAGGATGCCGTATGAGAACAATTCAATTGGGCCGGGTGAGCGTCGGCACTCGCCTTGCCACGCTGGCGTGCGTGCTGGTCGCGCTGCTGTTCACCGTTTTCGCATGGGCGCTCGCCCACTTCGCGGGCCGGCAGCTCGCCGAAGAAGCGCACGCGCGCATCGCCGACAAGGAGCAGTCGATCCGCGCGATGGTCGGGCTGTTCGACAATGCGCTGTCGGCCGAAGCGACGCGCGCGATGTCGCTATTCGAGAGCTTCCTTCCGCCCGATTTCGCACTCGATCCGACGCGCACCGTCGACATCGACGGCGTGGCCGCGCCGACCTTGTCCGCAGGCGGCCAGGTGCTCGACCTCGACTACACGATTCCGGATGCGTTCCTGAAGAAAAGCGGCGCGATCGCGACGATCTTCGCGCGCGACGGCGACGACTTCGTCCGCGTGACGACGTCGCTGAAGAAGCAGGACGGCACGCGCGCGATCGGCACGCGGCTCGACCGCGCTGGCCCCGCGTATGCGCCGCTCGTCGCCGGGCGCACCTACACGGGCCTCGCGAACCTGTTCGGCCGCCCGTACATCACGCAGTACAAGCCGGTGACCGACGCGACGGGCCGCGTGATCGGCGCGCTGTTCGTCGGCATCGACGTCGGCGCCGAGCTGCAGCTCGTCCGCGACGGCATCCGCGCGCTGAAGATCGGCAACAACGGCTACTACTTCGTGCTCGACGCCTCGCACGGCGCATCGCGCGGCACGTTCGTCGTTCACCCCGACGCGGCCGGCAAGCGCGCCGACGACGCCCGCGCGCCGTACACGCAGATGCTCGCGGCCGGCGAAGGCCGTCTCGCGTACACGTCGACCGATCCGGCCGCGCACGACGTGGGGCCGACCGACAAATTCGTGTCGTTTACGACGATTCCGCAGTGGCAGTGGCTCGTCGGCGGCGTCGCGCTCGACGACGAACTGCTCGCCGACATGCGCGCGACGCGCAACCGCTTCCTGCTGATCGGCGCGGTGCTCGTCGTCGCGTTCGCCGTGCTGTTCGCGTTCGTCGTGCGCCGCGTCGTGAGCCGGCCGCTCGATGCGGCGGCACGCGCGTCGGAGCGCTACGCGGCCGGCGATCTCAGCGTGCGGATCCGCGACGGCGCCGCGCGCGGCGCCATCGGCCACGACGAGATCGGCCGGCTCGTGCAGGCGGTCGACGGGATCGGCGACGGGCTCGCGCAGATCGTCGCGCAAGTGCGCAGCGGCTCGGCCGACATCGCGCGCGGCACGGTCGGCATCGCGGCCGGCAGCGGCGACATCGCCGCGCGAATCGCGACGCAGGCAAGCAGCGTCGAGCAGACGGCCGCCAGCATGGAGCAAATCACGGCGGCCGTGCAGCAGAACGCCGAGCACGCGGCGCAGGCGAACACGCTCGTCGCGGACGCCGCCGTCGCCGCGACGAGCGGCGACGAGGCCGTGCAGCGCGTCGTCGCGACGATGGACGAGATCGGCCGCACGACGCGCCGGATCGCCGAAATCACGAGCGCGATCGAAGGCATCGCGTTCCAGACCAACATCCTCGCGCTGAACGCCGCCGTCGAAGCGGCACGCGCGGGCGAGCACGGCAAGGGCTTTGCGGTCGTCGCGGCCGAGGTGCGTGCGCTCGCGCAGCGCAGCGCGGCGGCCGTCAAGGAAATCGACGCGCTGAGCGCCGAATCGTCGACGACCGTCGAACACGGCTATCGGATCGCGGAAGCCGCACGCGGCACGATGCGCGACATCGTCGCGCGCGTCGATCAGGTCCGCACGCTGATCGGCGAGATCAGCGCCGCGTCGCGCGAGCAATCGACCGGCATCGAGCAGGTCAACGTCGCGGTCGCGCAGATCGGCGAAGCGACGCAGCAGAATGCGACGCTGATCTCCGATGCGGAGCGCGCGGCCGTCGCGCTGCGCGACCAGGCCGCGCAGCTGTCCGATGCGGTCAGCGTGTTCCGCCTCGCGCAGGACGCGTGAGCAGCGCCGCGCGGCCGCGCGCCTATTTCTTGTCGCCGGCCAGATCGATCGCGCCGGCCGAACCGACCGCATGGCGCAGCTGAAACTTCTGGATCTTCCCGGTCGAGGTCTTCGGCAGTTCGCCGAACCGCACGGCCTTCGGCACCTTGAAGCCGGCGAGCAGCTGACGGCAGTGCGCGACGATCTCCTCCTCGGTCGCGCTCGCGCCGTCGCGCAGCTCGACGAATGCGCACGGCACCTCGCCCCACTTCGGGTCCGGCATCGCGACCACCGCCGCGACCGCGACGGCCGGATGCCGGTACAGCGCATCCTCGACCTCGATGCTGGAAATGTTCTCGCCGCCCGAGATAATGATGTCCTTGCGGCGATCCTTGATGCGGATATAGCCGTCCGGCGTCAGCACGCCGAGATCGCCGGTATGGAACCAGCCGCCGTGGAACGCTTCGTCGGTCGCCTTCTCGTTTTTCAGGTAGCCCTTCATGCAGATGTTGCCGCGGAACATGATTTCGCCGAGCGTCTCGCCGTCGGCCGGCACCGGCGCCATCGTGTCGGGATCGAGCACCGTCGCGCCCGCTTCGAGGTGATAGCGCACGCCCTGCCGCGCATTCAGCCGCGCACGCTCGTCGTCGGACAGCGCGTCCCAGTGCGCCTGCTTCGCGCACACGGTGGCCGGGCCGTACACCTCGGTGAGCCCGTACACGTGCAGCAGATCGAAGCCGATCTCCTTCATCTTCGCGATCACGGCCGGCGCGGGCGCCGCGCCGGCTACCATCGCGTGCACGGTATGGTCGATGCCCTCGCGCAGCTCGGCCGGCGCGTTGGCGATCGCGCTCTGCACGATCGGCGCGCCGCAGTAATGCGTGACTCGCTCGCGGCGAATCAGGTCGAACACCGTCTTCGCGTCGAACTTGCGCAGGCAGACGTTCACGCCCGCGCGCGCGGCGACCGCCCACGGAAAGCACCAGCCGTTGCAGTGGAACATCGGCAGCGTCCACAGATACACCGCGTGCTTCGGCATGTCCCATTCGAGGATGTTGCTGATCGCCGCGAGATACGCGCCGCGGTGGTGATAGACGACGCCCTTCGGATCGCCCGTCGTGCCCGACGTGTAATTCAGCGCGATCGCTTCCCACTCGTCGGCGGGCGGCGTCCATGCGTAGTCGGGATCGCCGGCGGCGACGAACGCTTCGTAGTCGACCGCGCCCGCGAAGCGCGCGGGGTCGGCCGGCATCGCGTCGGCGACGCTGACGATCTTCAGCCCCGGCAGTTCGAGCGCGGCGCGCTGCGCGATGTCCGCATATTCGGTATCGACGATCAGCACCTTCGCTTCGCCGTGACGCAGCATGAACAGCACCGACGCGGCGTCGAGCCGCGTGTTGATCGTATTGAGCACCGCGCCCGCCATCGGCACGCCGAAGTGCGCTTCGACCATCGCGGGAATGTTCGGCAGCAGCGCGGCGACCGTCTCGCCGCGCCCGACGCCCGCCGCCGCAAGCGCGCTCGCGAGGCGCCGCGCGCGGGCATAGGTTTCGGCCCAGGTGCGCCGCACGTCGCCGTGCACGATCGCGACGCGATCGCCATAGACTTCGGCCGAGCGCACCAGAAAATCGATCGGCGTCAGCGGTACGTAGTTCGCCTCGCGGCGGCCGAGCCCGGCCTCGAACATCTGCGTCATGATCCTGTCTCCCGTGTCGATCCGAACGGCCTGCCAACGGCCTGCCCCCCGGATCGTTTTGATGTGGTTCAATTGCCGACAGCCTAACGGGCGCTATTGTGAGCCGTCTGTCATCGAAACGACAGAGTGCCGACCAGGCGCCTCGCGTTATCCCTATCCTCGCAAACCCGCATTCATGCACGACGCATCCGACGCCTGCCTCCGCACCGCGGACCTCCCCGCGGAAACGGGCCCGCTGCCGCCGCTGTCGGCGCTGTTCGGCGCCTGCGCATGGTTTCGTGCGCTGGCGCCGGCCGATCAGGCGCGCGTGCTCGCGCAGTCGCGCGCCGAGCGTCACGACGCGGGCAGCGTGATCGCGCAGCGGCTCGCGCCGTCCGAATACTGGATCGGCGTACACCGCGGGCTGCTGAAGCTTGCGATCTTCAACGCGTCGGGGCGCGGCTGCACGTTTTCCGGCGTGCCGTCCGGCGGCTGGTTCGGCGAAGGCAGCGTGATCAAGCGCGAGCCGCGCAAGTACGAAGTCGTCGCGATCCAGCGCTCGACCGTGCTGTTCGTGCCGGCCGACACGTTCCACGCGCTGCTCGACAGCAGCCTGCCGTTTACGCGCTTCGTGATTCATCAGCTGAACAACCGGATGGGCGAGTTCATCGCGTCGATCCAGAACAGCCGGCTGCTCGACGTCGACGCGCGCGTCGCGCAAGCGCTCGCGCAGCTGTTCAACCCCGATCTGTATCCCGACACCGGCCGCTCGCTCGCGATCTCGCAAGAGGAGCTCGGGATGCTCGTCGGCGTGTCGCGGCAGCGGATCAACCAGGCGCTGCAGCAGCTCGAACGACGCGGCGTGCTGCGGCTCGCGTACAACCAGATCGACGTCGTCGATCCGGCCGCGCTCGCGCGTGTCGGGCTCGAACAGATCTGACCGTGCAAGCGATCGACGCCGGCCGGTGCACCGCGCGCGAAACTGACGGCTGCGCCAGTTTCGCGCCAGCAAACCGTCGCGCGTGCGCCCCTATCATTCGGGTTCCCGTCATCGCCGCCTGACCGCCGCCTGCCCGCCTCCCCTCCATGTGGATCGTCAATCTCGCGCTCAGGCGCCCGTACACGTTCATCGTGATGGCCATCATGATCGTGCTGGCCACGCCGCTTGCGCTGATGCGCACGCCCGTCGACGTGCTGCCGTCGATCAACATTCCGGTGGTCAGCGTGATCTGGTCGTACAACGGCTTCTCCGCGAAGGAGATGAGCGACCGCATCACGTCCGTGCACGAACGCTCGCTGACGACGACCGTCAACAACATCCAGCACATCGAGTCGACGTCGCTGCCGGGCATCGCGGTCGTCAAGGTGTTCCTGCAGCCCGGCGCCAACGTGCAGACCGCGATCGCGCAGACGGTCGCGTCGGCGCAGGCGATCGTCCGGCAAATGCCGCAGGGCGCGACGCCGCCGCTCGTGATCACGTATTCCGCGTCGAGCATTCCGGTGATCCAGCTCGGGCTGTCGAGCAAGACGCTCAGCGAGCAGTCGCTCGGCGACATCGCGCTGAATTTCCTGCGCCCGCAGCTGATCACGATTCCGGGCGCGCAGATTCCGTTTCCGTACGGCGGCCGCACGCGCGTCGTCGCGATCGACATCGATCCGCAGGCGCTGCGCGCGAAGGGCCTGACGCCGGCCGACGTCGTCAACGCCGTGAACGCCCAGAACCTGACGCTGCCGACCGGCACCGCGAAGATGGGCCCGACCGAATACCGGATCGACACGAACGCGTCGGCCGACACGATCGCCGACATCACGCACCTGCCGATCCAGACCGTGAACGGCGCGACGACCTATCTCGGCGAAGTCGCGTCGGTGCGCGACGGGTTCTCGCCGCAGACCAACGTCGTCCGGCAGAACGGCCAGCGCGGCGTGCTGGTATCGATCCAGAAGAGCGGCGACGCCTCGACGCTGAAAGTCGTTTCCGACCTGAAGGCGCTGCTGCCGCGCGTCGAGCCGACGCTGCCCGAAGGGCTGACGATCACGCCGCTGTTCGACCAGTCGGTGTTCGTGAACGCCGCCGTGCAGGGCGTGATCCACGAGGCGCTGATCGCGGCCGTGCTGACCGCGATGATGATCCTGCTGTTTCTCGGCAACTGGCGCAGCACGCTGATCATCGCGATCTCGATTCCGCTGTCGATCTTCACGTCGCTGATCGTGCTGTCCGCGCTCGGCGAGACGATCAACATCATGACGCTCGGCGGGCTTGCGCTCGCGGTCGGGATTCTCGTCGACGATGCGACGGTGACGATCGAGAACATCGAGCGCCATCTGCATCTCGGCACCGATCTGCACGACGCGATCCTCGAAGGCGCGGGCGAGATCGCGGTGCCCGCGTTCGTGTCGACGCTCTGCATCTGCATCGTGTTCGTGCCGATGTTCTTCCTGACGGGCGTCGCGCGCTACCTGTTCGTGCCGCTCGCCGAGGCCGTCGTGTTCGCGATGCTCGCGTCTTACGTGCTGTCGCGCACGCTCGTGCCGACGCTCGCGATGCTGCTGTTCCGGCCGCAGCAGGCGAGCGTCGGCACCGAGCGCGCGACGGGCCGCTTCGCGCGGCTGCATCGCGCGTTCAACGCGGCGTTCGAGCGCCTGCGCGCGTGGTACATCGTGCTGCTCAGCATGCTGCTGGTGCGCCGGCGCTTCTACGCGACCTGCTTTCTCGGCTTCTGCCTGCTGTCGACGGGCCTCGTGTTCGTGCTCGGCCGCGATTTCTTCCCGAATGCGGATTCCGGCAACATCCGCCTGCATATACGCGCCCCGACCGGCTACCGGATCGAGGAGACCGCGCGCCTCGCGGATCGCGTCGAGCGTGCCGTGCGCGACATCGTGCCGCCCGACGAGCTCGGCGCGATCGTCGACAACCTCGGGCTGCCGGTGAGCGGCATCAATCTGTCGTACAGCAACGCCGGCACGATCGGCTCGCTCGACGGCGAGATCCTGATCGCGCTGAAGCCCGGCCACCGCTCGACGCAGGAGTACGTGCGCGCGCTGCGCGCGGCGCTGCCGGCGCGCTTTCCGGGCGTCGAATTCTTCTTCCAGCCGTCGGACATCATCACGCAGATCCTGAACTTCGGTCAGCCGGCCGCGATCGACGTGCAGGTGCTCGGCAACGATCTCGCGAGTAACATGACCATCGCGAGCCGCCTGATGAAAGAGGTCAGGCGCATTCCCGGCGCCGTCGACGTGCACGTGCTGCAGCGCAATGACGAGCCGACCCTGCTGGCCGACATGGATCGTACGCGCATGCAGCAGCTGAACCTGTCCGCGCAGAACGTCGCGCAGAACATGCTGATCTCGCTGTCCGGCAGTTCGCAGACCACGCCGTCGTTCTGGATCAATCCGAGAACGGGCGTGCAGTACCCGCTGTCGATCCAGACCCCGCAATACGACATCGCGTCGGTCGACGACCTGCTCGGCACGCCGGTCGCCGCGAACGGCCGTACGGGCACGCCTGCGCAACTGCTCGGCAACCTCGTGCGGATGCGCGCGGAAGCTCGGCCGGCCATCGTCACGCACTACAACATCCGTCCGGCGATCGATCTGTACGTGAGCGTCGAAGGCCGCGATCTCGGTTCGGTCGCGAGCGACATCGCGCGCATCGTGTCGGACACGCGCGCCACGCTGCCGCGCGGCACCGACCTGACGATGCGCGGCCAGATCGAGACGATGCGCAGCTCGTATCTCGGGCTCGGCGCCGGCGTCGCGATGGCGATCGTGCTCGTCTATCTGCTGATCGTCGTCAATTTCCAGTCGTGGCTCGACCCGCTCATCATCGTCAGCGCGATGCCGGCCGCGCTCGCGGGCATCGCGTGGATGCTGTTCATCACCGGCACGCACCTGAGCGTGCCTGCGCTGACGGGCGCGATCATGACGGTCGGCGTCGCCACGGCCAACAGCATTCTGGTCGTGTCGTTCGCGCGGCAGCGGCTCGCGGCCGGCGCACCGCCGCTGGCGGCCGCGCTCGAGGCCGGCGCCACGCGGATCCGCCCCGTGCTCATGACCGCGCTCGCCATGATCATCGGAATGGTGCCGATGGCGCTCGGGCTCGGCGAAGGCGCGGAACAGAACGCGCCGCTCGGCCGCGCGGTGATCGGCGGACTGCTGTTCGCGACCGTATCGACGCTGCTGTTCGTGCCGCTCGTGTTCGGCGGCGTGCATGCGCGGCTCGCGCGCCGGCGCGAACGCCGCACGGCACCCTAACCTCTCGCATCCTGACCGGTTGAATTCATGGAAGAGAAACATCACAGCAGCGTCGGCATCCAGGTGGACGACCACGGGATGCACCTGCCGTCCCGCACGGCCGTGTCGCGACGCGCGCGGATCGTGCTGATCGTGATCGGCGTGCTGCTCGCCGCGGGCGCCGCGCGCACGATCGTCGTCAACGTGCTGAACCGCGGCCGGCTCGACGCCGTCGCCGAGCAGAACACGCGGCAATACGTGACCGTCGTCCATCCTGTCGATGCGGCAAGCGGCGGCCGCCTGACGCTGCCCGGCACGCTGCGCGGCTACGTCGAGGCGCCGATCTACGCGCGCGCGAGCGGCTACGTGCTGCGCTGGCACGCCGACATCGGCACGCACGTGAAGCAAGGGCAGCTGCTCGCCGAACTCGATACGCCGGAGCTCGATCAGGAACTCGCGCAGGCCGGCGCGCAACGGCGGCAGGCACAGGCGGCGCTCGCGCTCGCAAAGACGTCGTTCGAGCGCGCGCAGCAGTTGCGCGAACGCGATGCGGTGTCGCAGCAGGAACTCGACGACCGTCAGGGCGCGTTCAATCAAGGCACCGCGAATCTCGCGGCGGCCGACGCGAACGTGCGCCGGCTCACCGAGCTGAAGGGCTTCCAGCGCATCGTCGCGCCGATCGACGGCGTCGTCACGCAGCGCAACGTCGACGTCGGCGATCTCGTCAGCTCCGGCAACGCCGGGCGCGCGCTGTTTACGGTCGTGCAGGCCGACCGGCTGCGCCTGTACGTGCAGGTGCCGCAGGCGTACGCGCAGCAGGTGAAGGTCGGCCAGCACGTGAGCGTGTCGCAGGCCGAGCTGCCTGGGCGCACGTTCGACGGCACGATCACGCGCACCGCGCAGGCGATCGACGTCGCGACGCGCTCGCTGCAGGTCGAGATCACGCTGCCGAACTTGGACGAGCGGCTGCTGCCGGGCGCCTACGTGCAGGCCACGCTGCCGATGACGCCGGTCGGCCGCCTGCAGATTCCGGCCAGCACGCTGCTGTTCCGCGCGGAAGGACCGACGGTCGCGAGCGTCGACGCGAACGGCCGCGTGCATCTGAAGCCCGTGACGGTCGTGCGCACGATCGGCCAGACGCTCGAAGTCGACGGCGCGCTCACGCCGGACGACCGCCTCGTCGCGAACCCGGGCGACGCGCTCGCGAACGGCGATACGGTCGTCGTGTCGACGCCGACCGCGCAACCGGCGTCGGCCGCCGCAGGAGCCGGATCGTGATCGCGACCGGCCCGCGCCGTGCCGTCGCCGCCTGCGCGATCGCGGCGGCAGCCGCCCTCGCCGGCTGCACGGTCGGCCCCGACTACCGGCGGCCCGCGGTCGACACGCCGGCCGCGTGGCACGTCGATCCGGCCGACGCGTACTGGCATCCGGCCGCGCCGGCGCGCGCGCCGCTCGACGCGACGTGGTGGACCGCATTCGGCGATCCGCAGCTCGACGCGCTCGAAGCCGAGGCGCAGCGCAACAACCAGAACCTGAAGGCCGTCGCCGCGCGCTACGACCAGGCGAAGGCCACGCTCGCGTCGGTCGCGTCCGCGCAATATCCGGCCGTCTCGCTGAACGCGAGCGGCCAGCGCTTTCGCATCTCGGCCGATAGGCCGCAGACGAACTACGCGACGCAGAACGTATCGACGGTGCAGAACGACATCCAGATCGGCGCGAGCGTCAGCTACGAGCTCGACCTGTTCGGCCGCGTGCGGCGCACGGTCGAGGCCGCCGAGGCGAATACCGACCAGGCGCGCGACGATTTCGCGAACGCGCGCGTCGTGCTGAGCGCCGATCTCGCGTCGAGCTATTTCGCGCTGCGCGAGCTCGACGCGGAGATCGACGTCGTGCAGCGCTCGATCGCGCTGCAGCAGAAGGCGCTCGACTATGTGAGCGCGCGCCACGATCTCGGTGCGGTGTCGGGCCTCGACCTGCTGCAGCAGCGCGCGCAGCTCGACGCGACGCGCACGCAGGCGCAGTTGCTGGTACGGCAGCGCGCGCAGGTCGAAACCGCGATCGCGACGCTCGTCGGCACACCGGCGCCTGCGTTCTCGCTGCCGCCGCGCGTGGTGCCGATCAATGCGCCCGCGCTGCCGACCGGCATCCCGAGCGATCTGCTGGAGCGGCGCCCGGACGTCGCGTCGGCCGAGCGCGCGATGGCCGCCGCCAACGCGCAGATCGGCATCGCGCGCGCCGCGTACTTTCCGCGCATCGCGCTGTCGCCCGACATCGGCTGGGACGCGACGCGCTTCTCCGGTCTGTTCACGGTGCCGGCGCTGCTGTGGTCGATCGGCGCGTCGGCGAGCGAATCGCTGTTCGCGGGCGGCAAGCTGAGGGCCGGCGTCGATTTCGCGCAGGCCGGCTACGTCGCCGCGCAGGCCAACTATCGGCAGACGGTGCTCACCGCGTTCGAGGAGGTGCAAAATGCGGTGACCGGACTGTCGGTGCTGGCCGACGCGGCGCAGCAGGCGTCCGCCGCCGTCGACGACGCGCGCCGGCTCGTGTCGCTCGCGCAGGACCGCTACGCGGGCGGGCTCGCGCCCTTCATCGACGTGCTGACGGCCGAACAGCAGTTGCTGACGAGCGAGCGGCAAGCCGTGCAGATCCAGGGGCAGCGCGCGGCGCTCGTGGTCTTTCTCGCGAAGGCGCTCGGCGGCGGCTGGAACGGCGCGGCCGCTACCTCCTCCGACATGGCGGCCGCGGACGCCGCCGGCACGCGCCCGTCAGCGGTCACGCGATAACGGATCCGAACATGAAAGTACTGATCATCGAAGACGAACCGAAAGTCGTCGAATATCTGAAGAGCGGACTGACCGAGGAAGGCTGGGTCGTCGATACCGCGCTCGACGGCGAGGACGGTGCCTGGAAGGCGGTCGAGTTCGACTACGACGTGGTCGTGCTCGACGTGATGCTGCCGAAGCTCGACGGCTTCGGCGTGCTGCGCGCCTTGCGCGCGCAGAAGCAGACGCCCGTCATCATGCTGACCGCGCGCGACCGCGTCGACGACCGCGTACGCGGGCTGCGCGGCGGCGCCGACGACTATCTGACCAAGCCGTTCTCGTTCCTCGAACTGATCGAGCGGCTGCGCGCATTGACGCGTCGCGCGCGCGTGCAGGAATCGACGCTGATCTCGATCGGCGATCTGCGTGTCGACCTGATCGGCCGCCGCGCGACGCGCGACGGCACGCGGCTCGATCTGACCGCGCAGGAATTCCAGCTGCTCGGCGTGCTCGCGCGGCGCAGCGGCGAGGTGCTGTCGAAGACGACGATCGCCGAGCTCGTCTGGGACGTCAATTTCGACAGCAACGCGAACGTCGTCGAAACCGCGATCAAGCGGCTGCGTGCGAAGCTCGACGGTCCGTTCCCGGACAAGCTGCTGCATACGATTCGCGGCATGGGCTACGTCCTCGAAGCGCGCGACGACGGCGGCGACGCGGAGAAGCGCACATGAAACGCTCGATCGCGCTGCGGCTGTCGACGATGTTCGGCATCGTGTCGCTGCTCGTGTTTACGCTCGTCGGCTGCGGGTTGTTCGTGATGATGGAGCGCCAGCTGTTCGCCGAGCTGCGCGCGACGCTCGACACGCGCGCGAAGGTCGCCGAAATGATCGTGTCGCATGCGCTCACGCCCGAACGCGGCCGGCTGATGAAGGAGAAGCTGGCCGACCTCGAGCCGCCCGACGGCTCGACGCGCTATCAGGTCGACACGCCGAATCCGGACTTCCGCTTCGGCCGCCCCGTCGACGGCGTGCCGGTCGGCGCACCGCTCGGCGCGTTCCAGCGCTACGCGCTCAACGACAGCAGCTACGACGTCATGACGAAAACCGTCACGGTGGCCGGTAGCGGCGCGCGACCGACGCTGAAGCTGATCGTCGCGAGCTCGTGCGAGCGCACGCAGCGGATGCTGCGCCGCTTCGGCTGGACGCTCGCCGCGCTGATCGCGACCGCGACCGTCCTCACGCTGATGCTGAGCCGCGCGGTCGCGCGCTTCGGGCTCGCGCCTCTCGACCGGCTGTCGCAGGACGCGGCGGCCGTCAGCGTCGCGAACCGCCGGCAGCGACTGCAGACCGACGCGCTGCCGGCCGAGCTGCGCGAACTGGCCGCCTCGTTCAACGGCGCGCTCGAGCGCATCCAGCAGACCTACGAGCGGCTCGAAGCATTCAACGCGGACGTCGCTCACGAGCTGCGCACGCCGGTCAGCATTCTGATCGGCCAGACGCAGGTCGCGCTGACGAGCCGGGACCGTTCCGCCGACCGGCTGCGCCAGACGCTGCAGTCGAATCTCGAGGAATTCGAGCGCTTGCGCGTGATCATCAACGACATGCTGTTCCTGTCGCGCAGCGACCGCGGCGAACGCGCGACCGATCTGAAATACGTGTCGCTCGCGCACGAGGTGCAGCGGATGCTCGACTTCCTCGAAATCCCGCTCGACGAAGCGCAACTGCGCGCCGAACTGCACGGCGACGCGCGTGCGGCCGTCGATCCGTCGCTGTTCCGGCGCGCGATGACGAACCTGCTGATCAACGCGATCCAGCATTCGGCGCCGGGCGCGACGCTGCACGTGACGATCGCGCCGCGCGACGCGCTCGTCGACGTATCGGTCGCGAACCCCGGCGAGCCGATCGATCCCGCGCGGCGCGCGCATGTGTTCGAGCGTTTCTACCGGCTCGAGGAAGCGCGTGCGAACAGCATGGAAAATCACGGGCTCGGGCTGTCGATCGTGAAGGCCGTCGCCGAAATGCACGGCGGCAGCGTGTTCGTCACGTGCGCCGACGGCGTCAATACGTTCGGCTTCTCGGTGTGCGCGCAACCTTCCGCCGACACACCGGCGCGCGCGCACGACCCATCCGGCCACCCGGCGTCGGCGACGCTGCCGCACGCGCGCCCGTCGCGCGCGGCGCACTGAGTTCGCGCGACGCGCCGACGGCAGTTTTCTTCAATACGCGCGCGCGCCGCATGCTTACTCTCGATGCGAGTTCCGACATTCGCATGGAGAGATTCGATGAGCATGCTGGTTTCGATGGCCGCGTTCGCGCTGGCTTCGTCGATCACGCCCGGTCCGGTCAACATCGTCGCGCTCGGCGCGGGCGCGCGTCACGGGCTGCGCGCGGGGCTGCGCTATGCGGCCGGCGCGACGCTCGGTTTCGTCGCGCTGTTTCTGCTGACCGGCCTCGGCCTGCACGCGGCGCTCGAGCGCTGGCCCGCGCTGACGAGCGCGACACGCTGGTCCGGTATCGCGTTCCTGCTCTACATGGCATGGCGCCTCGCACTCGACGACGGCCGGCTGCCGGCCGATACGAAAGTCACGGGGCCGTCCGCGGCGTCGGGCGCGGCGATGCAGTGGCTCAATCCGAAAGCGTGGCTCGCGTGCGTCGCGGCAATGGGCGCGTATGCGGCCAACGGCGATCGCGCGCAGGTCTGGCAATTCGCCGCGCTGTATCTCGTGATCTGTTTCGCGTCGATCGGCTGCTGGGCGTATGCGGGCGCATCGCTGCGGCAGCGGCTCGCGAGCGCGCGCCGGATGCGCGTATTCAATCGGCTGATGGCGTTGCTGCTGGCGGGAAGCGCGTTGTATCTGCTCGACGTGTAATCGCGACGCCTCGCCACGCGGCGCGCGCGGCGCTTCAGCGGGCCGCGCCGCGATACTGGCCGGGCGTCGCGGCCGCGATCCGACGGAATGCTCGCTGGAAATGCGCCTGATCGGCGAAACCGGCGTCGAGTGCGACGTCGGCGATCGGACGACCGCGGCGCAGTTCCGCACGCCCGTATTGCACGCGACGGTCGATCAGGAACGCATGCGGCGTCATGCCGTAGCGCGCGCCGAACGCGCGGATCAGATACGACGGCGACAGATCGGCCGCTGCGCAGATCGCGTCGAGCGTCAGCGGCTGCCGGCAGTGCGCGGCGATGTAGTCGGCCGCCCGCGCGAGCTTCGCGTTGTCGTCCCCGCGCCGCGCGTCGGGCACCGCGCGGTCGAGCGCGCCGTGCAGCCGCGTGAAGAATGTCACCGCCGCGCTCTCCTTCGCGAGCGCGTCGACGCCGGGCGCGACGAGCGTGCGGTAGAAACGACCGAACTGCGCGAACAGATCGCGCCGCTGCGTCCATTTCGACGAAAAACCGTGGAAATCCGTGTTCGCGTCGCGGCCGAGCGAATGCTGGAGCCGCGCGAGCCACGGCACGTCGACGTACACCATCCGGTACGCCCAGTTGTCGGGCCCGTACGGATTGCACGCATGCACCTGTTCCGGATCGATGATGACGAGCACGCCGCGCCCGACGTGCTGGTTCGTCGTGCCGTTCACGTACGTGCTCGTGCCGCCGACGATCGCGCCGATCGAGAACGTGTCGTGCGTGTGCTTCACGTAGCAGAGTTCGCGCCCGTCGTCGACGGTGCGCGCTTCGATGAACGGCAGCGCGGCGTCGCGCCAGAACGGCGACGGCATCGTGGACGAGCGGACGGTACGGCGCACGCGACGGGCTCCCGGAGCGAATGACGAATGCACACCGTACAAGACTGCGTCGCACCGCGCAAGCGGCGCGCATCGCTTCGCTGCCGGCGCGCGCGGTTTCGCCTAAGCTTGGAACTCCGGCCGCTGCGGCATGCGCCGGCGGCTCCGTTCCCTCTTCTTCCGGTACGCTCATGCACATCGATCTGAAAGGCAAGACCGCGGTCGTCACCGCTTCGACCGCCGGCATCGGACTCGCCGTCGCCGAAGGACTCGCGCGCGCAGGCGCACGCGTCGTCGTCAACGGGCGCAGCGACGCGTCGGTCCAATCGGCGATCGCCCACCTGCGCACGGCCGCGCCCGGCGCGGATATCGACGGCGTCGCCGCCGACCTGTCCGGCGCCGCCGGCGCCGCGCGCATCGCGCAGCACACGCCGAACGCCGACATCCTCGTCAACAACGCGGGCATCTACGGGCTGAAGCCGTTCTTCGACATCGACGATGCCGAATGGACGCACTACTTCGAGATGAACGTGATGTCGGGCGTGCGGCTCGCGCGGCACTATCTGAAAGGGATGCTCGAACGCGACTGGGGCCGCGTCGTGTTCGTGTCGTCGGAGTCGGGACTGAACATTCCCGTCGACATGATTCATTACGGCTTCTCGAAGACGGCCCAGCTGTCGATCGCGCGCGGCCTCGCGAAGCTCGCGGCCGGCACGCGCGTGACCGTCAATTCGGTGCTGCCGGGGCCGACGCTGTCGGAAGGCGTGCGCACGATGCTGCAGGAGACGGCCGATCAGACCGGTCGCAGCGTCGACGACGTCGCGGTCGACTTCGTCCGCGAGCATCGCGCGAGTTCGATCATTCAGCGGCCCGCGACGCCCGAGGAAGTCGCGAACATGGTCGTCTACGTGTGTTCGCCGCAGGCATCGGCGACGACGGGCGCGGCGCTGCGCGTCGACGGCGGCGTCGTCGACACGATCGCCTAGCGCGCCGGCGGCTGCCGCGCTACGCGCCGCCGTTGCGCGCCTGCAGCCGGCCGCTGCGGTCGGCGTTCATGCAGGTGTCGAAGCCGTGGTGCGTGACCGCGCCGGCGCGGTCGAACACGACGAAGTACGGCCGGCGCTCGTCGCCGTGTTCGAGCAGATAGTTGTAGCAAACGCCGCTGCCGTTGCGCACCATCCACACGCTGCGCGGATTGCCGCCGGCGTGGACGACCGTGTCGCGCGTCGCGCCGTGCCGCGACGCGGCCTTCGGCACCGGCATACGCGAATACGAGAACGGCAGCCATGCATCGAACCACGCGCAGCCGTGCAGCATCAGGCAGCCGGCGGCCAAAGAAAGCGTTGCAGCGGGACGGGACATCCGGATCAATCGCATGCTGGGAAGAGTTCTGCTGCGCCTGCCGGCGCGACCGAAAGCCCCATGCTACTCGACCTTTGGGGTTCGGATCGCAAAGAAATGTCGAATTCGGTGTGCGCGGCGTGCCGGATGCAACGCTTACGCGCGCCATTCGGCCCACAGCACGGTCAGCACCGTCATCAGCGCGGGGCCGACGAACAGGCCGATGAGGCCGAACGTTTCGGCGCCGCCGAGAATGCCGAACAGCACGAGCAGGAACGGCAGCCGTGCCGAGTTGCCGATCAGCACCGGCCGCACGAAGTGTTCGGCAACGAACACGACGACGAAGCCGAGCACGGCGATCACGACCGCCCACGCGGTCGCGCCCTGCACGAACAGCCACAGCGCGGCGCCGCAGAACACGAGGGGCGCGCAGAACGGCAGCATCGCGGCGACGGCGGTGACGACGCCGAGCAGCGCCGCATGCGGGACGCCGGCGAGTGCATAGGCAACGCCGAGCAGCGCGCCTTCGCCGAGCCCCACGACGACGAGGCCCGTGACCGTGCCCTGCACCGCGGCGACCATCCGCTCGATCAGATGCGCGCCGTCGTGGCCGAACGCGCGCTGCGCGCCCTGCAGCAGTTCGCCGGCCAGCCGGTGTCCGGCGCGCACGATCACGAACAGCGTGACGAGCATGAAGCCGAATTCGAATACCGCATGCGCGACGCGCGTGCCGAACTGCCGCCCGAACGCGAGCACCTTCTCGCCGCTCGCGCCGTGCATCGCGGTGGCCGCATGCAGCGGATGGCCGAGGTTGGTTTGCCACCATTGCGTGATCTGCGCGGCGCCGTACGGCAGCCGGTTCACGACGTCCGGCAGCGGAATGCCGTTGTCGCGGATCGACTGGAACCATTCGCGCAGGTCGTGCGCCTGCACGATCGCCTGCGTGAGCGCGATCGCGACCGGCAGCACGACCAGCAGCGACACGGCCGCCGTGACGATCGTCGCGACCAGCGTCGGCCGGTTGCGCAGCAGCGCATTCGCCTCGATTCGCTGCAGCAGCGGCCACATCGCGATCGCGATCACGCAGGCCCAGGCGATCGCCGGAATGAATGCGCGGATCACCCACAGCGCAAGCGCGAGAAGCGCCGCATACAGCACGGCGCGCGCGATCTGTTGCGCGCGCGGCCGCGCGGCCGCATCGCGGGACGACGAAACGTGAGTGCCCATCGCACCTCTGTCGAAAGAAAAAATGGCGGTTCGCGCAGCAACCTCACTGCGCGAACCGCCATTCTATCCATCGATGCCGCGCATGCGCGCGGCGCGACGCGGGCTTACGCTGCCTTCTCGGCGACGCGATAGCGCTCGAGCCAGTGTGCATACGGCGCGGGCAGCGTCCACGACGGACGCTCGACGCCGAGTTGCCTGGCCGCATAGTACGGCCAGTGCGGGTCGGCCAGATGCGCGCGGCCGACCATCACGAGATCGAGCTGCTCGTCGGCGACGACGCGGTTTGCCAGTTGCGGCGTGTCGATGCCCCACGCGGACGACACCGGCAGCCCCGCTTCGCGGCGCACGCGCTCGGCGACCGGCGCGAGGAACGCCGGGCCCCACGGAATCTGCGCATCGGGCGTCGAGAAGCCGACCGACACGCTCAGCATGTCGAGCCCTTCCTGCTTCAGTCGCTGCGTGAGCGCGATCGATTCGGCGAGCGTCTCCTCGTCGCGGCCGTCGTATTCGATCACGCCGAAACGCGCGGTCAGCGGCAGATGCTCGGGCCAGACCTTGCGGACCGCGGCCAGCGTCTCGACGAGGAAGCGGCCGCGATTCTCGGCCGAGCCGCCGTATTCGTCGGTGCGCCGGTTCGAGTGCACGGAGAAGAAGCTCTGGCCGAGATAGCCGTGCGCGAAATGCAGTTCGAGCCATTCGAAGCCGATGTCGCGCGCACGCCTGGCCGCCGCGACGAAATCGGCCTGCACGCGCGCGATGTCGTCGCGCGTCATCTCGCGCGGCACCTTCGGCAGATGCGCGCCGAACGGCACGGACGACGGCGCGATGGTCTGCCAGCCGCGCGGATCGCCTTCGGGGATATGGTCGTCGCCTTCCCACGGACGGTTCGCGCTCGCCTTGCGGCCCGCATGCGCGATCTGGATGCCGGGCACCGCGCCCGCGGCCTTGATCGCCGCGACCGACGGCGCGAACGCTTCGGCCTGCGCATCGGTCCAGAGTCCGGCGCAGCCCGGCGTGATGCGGCCTTCCGGCGACACGGCCGTCGCCTCGGCGATCACGAGGCCCGCGCCGCCGCGGGCGATGCCGGCCAGGTGCACGTGATGCCAGTCGTTGACGACGCCGTCCTCGGCGACGTACTGACACATCGGCGGCACCGCGATCCGGTTGCGCAACGTGACATCCTTCAGTTTGAACGGTTCGAACAAGGCAGACATCCACGACTCCTTTTGCTTGGTCCTGCGAAACGGCGGGTTGAGCCGTCGTGCGGCTGCACGACGGCGCGAAACGGATGCCGCCGCGCCGCTTGCGCGACGCGACGGCGCCTGGCCAGCGGCGCGTTCAGCGCCGGCTCAGCGCGGCGAGCAGCGCTTCGGCCGCGGGCGCCGACGACGCCGGGTTCTGCCCGGTGATCAGCAGCCCGTCGGCGACGACATGCGGCGCCCAATCGGCGCCGCGCTCGAACTGCGCACCGTTGGTCTTCAGCATGTCCTCGACGAGGAACGGCACGACTTCGGTCAGCTCGACGGCCGCCTCCTCGCTGTTCGTGAAGCCGGTCACGCGCTTGCCGCGCACGACCGACTCACCGGTTTTCGGGTCCTTCACGTGGCGCAGCACGCCCGGCGCATGACAGACGAGCGCCGCCGGCTTGCCGGCCGCGAGCGTGCGTTCGATCAGGCCGATCGAATGCAGATCCTCGGCGAGATCCCACAGCGGGCCATGGCCGCCGGGGTAGAACACCGCGTCGTAGTCGTCGATCGACACGTCGGCCAGCTTGCGCGTCGCCGCGAGTTCGGCCTTGGCGGCCGGATCGGCATCGAAACGGCGCGTCGCATCGGTCTGCGCGGACGGATCGCTGCTCTTCGGGTCGAGCGGCGGCTGGCCGCCCTTCGGCGACGCGAGCGTCAGCTCGATCCCCGCATCCTTGAACGCGTAGTACGGCGCGGCCAGTTCCTCGAGCCAGAAGCCGGTTTTCTTGCCGGTGTCGCCAAGCGTGTCGTGCGAGGTCAGGACAACCAGAATCTTCATGATCGGACACTCCTATGAAATTGACGGGAACAGGCCGCGCGGGCGGCAGCCGTGTCGCGCATCGGGCATGCCGGCGCACGACGCGCGGTGCCGCATGCGCGCGGTGCGTGCCCGTTAGTCCGCGCTCGTGCGGCAACGTGCGGCAGCGATACACAAAACCGGTCGCTGTATTAGACCAGTCGTCTACAAGCCACGCGCGACACGCGGTGTCGGCGCGCATCGGTGGCGACTGCGTTGCCGCATCAGCCCGATTGTGCGCCTGTCGCGCCACGGCGTGCGCCGCCGGCAGCGCGTCGCTTTGCCGCTCCGCCCTTCCCGCGTGCGCACGTCTGCGTGCCGCTCGCGTCCCGTCATCCGGCGCGCCGCATGTCGCACGGTTCGGCTCGTCCGGTTCAGGAGCTCGGATCATAGCCGCTGATTAGACCGGTCGTCTAGTAAACGGCCGTTCGACCCTGCCGTCCGCAGGGTTTCATCTTTGCCTCCGTGCCGCGCGCGGCGACGGTCGCGATCGGCGTCCTGTCCGATGCATACTCGCGGTATGCCGATCGATCACAAAACGACCAAATCGAGGTAACCACTGCGATGGACATCGCCATCCGCATCGAAGGCCGACACGACCTGACCGGCCAGATCTACCGCCAGCTGCGCACCGCGATCGTCGACGGGCGGCTCGAAGGCGGCGCACGGCTGCCGTCGACGCGCGATCTCGCGAAGCAGCTCGGCGTGTCGCGCAAGACGACGCTCGATGCGTTCGAACGGCTCGTCGCCGAAGGCTATCTGCACACGCGCGCAGGCGACGGCACGTTCGTCGCCGACGGGCTCGCGCGCGTCCCGCATGCGGCGGGCGCGCCGGGGCCGTCGCTCGTGCGCGACACGCCGCGCGCCGACGCGGTCGATGCGCGCGCATGGTGGAACGATCTGCCCGACGCGCTGCCGATGCCGGCCGACACGCCGCGCGACGACTTCCGCGGCGGCGTGACCGACAAGACGCTGTTCCCGTTCGACACGTGGCGACGCTGTCTGCATCACGCGCTGCGCCAGCAGGCGCGCGTGCGCGGCCAATATCACGATCCGGCCGGCGATGCGCAGCTGCGCGGCGCGATCGCGCGCTACGTCGGCTTCCGGCGCGCGGTGGTCTGCAACTGGGACGACGTGATCGTCACGCAGGGCGCGCAGCAGGCGCTCGATCTGCTTGCCCGCGTCGTCGTGCGGCCCGGCGACATCGTCGCGGTCGAAGATCCCGGCTACCCGCCGGCCCGCGCCGCGTTCGCGTCGGTCGGTGCAACGGTGATCGGCGTGCCCGTCGACGCGCACGGGCTCGTGACCGAGCGGCTGCCCGACGAGGCGCGGCTCGTCTACGTCACACCCTCGCACCAGTTCCCGCTCGGGATGCCGATGTCGCTGGAGCGGCGCATCGCGCTGCTCGAATGGGCGCAGCGTCGGCGCGCGGTGATCATCGAGGACGACTACGACGGCGAATTCCGCTTCGAGGGGCGGCCCGTCGAATCGCTGAAGAGCCTCGATCGCACGGGGCTCGTCGCCTACGTCGGCACGTTCTCGAAGACGATCTTCCCGGACCTGCGGATCGGCTATGCGATTCCGCCGCGCGCGCTGCGCGGCGCGCTCTGCAAGGCGAAGCAGATCGTCGACTGGCATACGTGCACGCTGACGCAGGCGGCGCTCGCGCGCTTCATGCTCGACGGCGATTTTGCGCGGCACCTGCGCCGCGTGCAGAAGCACTACGACGCGCGCCGCAAGATGGTGGTGGCGCATCTGCGCGGCGCGCTCGCGCCGTGGTTCGACGCGATCGTGCCGAGCGCCGGCATCCACCTCGCCGCGCTGCTGAAGCCGGGCGTCGACGAAGCGGCGCTGATCGGCGCGGCGCGCACGCAGGACATCGGGCTGTACGGCATCTCGATGTTTCACGTCGACGTGCCGGTGCGCGCGGGGCTCCTGTTCGGGTATGGCGGCATCGACGCGGTACGCATCGACGCGACGCTCACGCGGCTCGCCGCGATGCTCGACGAAGGCGTCGCCAGCCGGCGCACGCCGGTGGTCACCTGATATTTCCGGAAATTGGCCATTCAAGCAGGCCAGTAGGGCTCGTAAAGTAGGTCCGTCGCGCCACCGTGCGCTCCAACCGAAAGAGGACCTGCGATGCAACCGCGTCTGAACTTCTATGCCGCCAGCCCGAATGCGATCAAGGTGATGCGCAACGCCGAGGACTTCCTCGCGAAAAGCTCGATCGAAAAGCCGCTCGCGGAGCTCGTCCGCCTGCGCGCGTCGCAGATCAACGGCTGCGCGTTCTGCGTCGACATGCATACGACCGACGCGCGCAAAGGCGGCGAAACCGATCGCCGCCTCGCGACCGTCGTCGCCTGGCGCGAAACGCCGTTCTTCACCGCACGCGAGCGCGCCGCGCTCGAATGGACCGAGGCGCTGACGCTGATCGCCGAGGACCACGTGCCCGATGCGGTGTGGGAATCGGTGAAGCCGCACTTCAGCGACGAGGAGCTGTTCGACCTGTCGCTGCTGATCGCGACGATCAACGCGTGGAATCGCTTTGCGATCGCGTTCCGCAAGATGCCCGAGTGAGGTGCGCACGATGACGACCCGCACCTCCTTGCGCCGCGCGCTCGTCGGCGCGGTGCTCGCGCTCGGCGCCGTGTCGGTCGTGCCGACGCACGCACACGAGACCGGCGACGCCGCGCACGCGATCATGCGACAGACCGTGCCCGAAGCGCCGGGCAAGCTCGCGGTCGTCGCAATCGTCGACTATGCGCCCGGTCAGGCATCCGAACCGCATCGGCATCTCGGCTCGGTCTTCGCGGTCGTGTCGAAAGGCGAAGTGTTGTCGCAAGTCAACGACGGCCCGCTGCGGCGCTATCGCGCCGGCGAAGGCTGGTACGAGCCGCCGGGCGCGCGCCACCAGGTGTCGCGCAATGCGAGCGAGAGCGAGCCGGCGCAGCTCGTCGTGTTCGCACTGACCGGCGAGCACGATCCGCTGAAGTCGCCGATGGAGCGGTGAGCGCGCGTCGCGCGCGATGTGCCGATACCAATGGAAAAACCGGCCCGAAGGCCTAATGCCGTTCAGTTAAGGTTCTTTCTGAGGAACCGGACGGCATAACGAGCAGGACGGGACTTGACGGCCCGATCGCATTTGCGATCAGGCCGTTTTACATTGATGAGCAGCTTGAGGTGTTCGCGAAGTCGCTTGAGCACGGCGGGCAGCTTGGCGAAGGCAGGCGTGCGTGCAGCCCACATCATCTCGTGCTGGATGAGATGGAACGAGCGAACGAAGCTCAGTTCGGTCGGTTCGCACTTGGCCTCGAAGGCGGCGCAAGCCATTTCGCGGCGAATCAGGTTGTAAGCGATCAGCGCACCCCAGATCTCTTGGTAGATGCCGTCGACGGTTCGGCTACGTAGGGTCAGTTCGCTACCGAGCATGGACTGCTTCAGTTCGCGATAGCTGGTCTCGATCTGCCAGCGCCGCTCGTAGCAAGCAACCAGATCGGCCAACTTGAAGCGGCGCCGATCGGTCAACGACGTCAGTAGTACACGTTCCCGCCCCTGTGCATCTTGAATGCGCACTGCACGCGCCGTCCACCACTCCGGCAGATCGGGGCATTTCTGCCGAGCCTGAGGCGAGACGCGCATGCGCACCAATGCATCGTCCGGTTTGCCCGACAGTACCTCCCAACGCGTATTGGACTTTGCCGGAATCAGGAAGTGGCGATTGCGTTCGCCCGAGCTCAGGCCGCACAGGATCTCGGCTGCCAGGAAGCCTTTGTCGAAGACCGTGAGCGAATGGTCGGGAATCTGCGCCAGCAGATTCTTGGCGTAGATCATCTCGTTGGTGTCGTAGCGGCCAAACGCAATGTTTGCTACCAGATGCGTCGGGATCGAGGTCAGCGTGACGGCCCGCACCTGCGGGTAGCTGGCCACCTTGCCGCTCGCGTAGCTTTGGGACCCGAAATGCTCCCGATTCGCGGCACTGTCCGGCGTGCGTAGCGTGGTGCCATCCATGGCCCACAAGCTAAGCCCTTTGAAGGCATGGCGCGCACCATCCTGCTTGCACCATGCTTGCGCGGTTTGCTCGAACAGCCAAGCTATCGGGGCGTGGCCTAAGCGCTGCCGGGCCTGGGTGACGGCGCTCTTGCTGACGAACGTGGTCTCGTTGGGCAGCACCAGTTCCAGACTGTCCACCACTTCGCTGACTGACCAATGACGATAGATCGCCAGCGCGATCACCAGCCAGACCACCTGTTCAGCCGGCAAGCGACGGCGACGAATGCTCGCCGTGCCTGTCGCTTCGATGGCCTGTTCGATCCATGCATGGGGAAGATGCTCCGCCAACCGGCTCAGGTCGGTAGGTTCGGCATCGAGCATGAAGGTCAGGTGGTCGGTCAGCATCGCGCCAAAAGTTAACATCTCAGAGCAGCGTTTACAACCACTCCTTCCCCAAAACAAAAATGCCGTTCAGTTGCTTAACTGAACGGCATTAGGCCCGAAGGCCGGTTTTTCCGTACTGCGTACCGCTTGGCCGCAGCGGCGCTGACGCGCCGCGCGACATCAGAAGCGGTGGATCATGCCGACGCCGACGGCGATCTGGTTCTGGCCGGCACCTGCTGCCACGCCGTCGCCGATTTGCGTCGTTGCCGACTGGATCGCGCCCGCGCGGCTCAGCGTATTGCCGCTCGCGTGCTGGTACGCCTCGAGTGCGTACAGGCCCGTGCGCTTCGACAGGCTGTAGTACTGCGACAGCGTGACCTGGTGGTACTTCGCCGAGCTCGAGATGCCGTTCGACTTCGTTGCGGCCGTGTACGAGTAGCCTGCCGCGAAGTCCCACTGAGCCGCTGCCTTCCAGTGCAGCACGGCGCCGGCCGTGTTGAAGATCGCGGTGTTGTGGAACGACGAGCCGATGCCCGGGATGTACTGGACGTTCGTGTAGGACACGGACACGTCCCACGCCGGCGTGAACTGGTAGCCGGCCGTCACGCCGAGGCGCTGCTGCGATTGCGCCGTCGCGTAGCCGTTGTTGATCGCCGACACGGCCGGCTGGCCGCCGCTCGTGACCGTCGAGTTGTCGCCCCACGCGCCGCCGCCGAGCGTCGAGTTGTTGACGCGCTGATAGCCGACCGCGATGCCTGCCGGGCCGTTCAGGTACTGGATCGCCGCGCTCCACGTCGAGCCGCGGTTCACGCTGCCCGGCACGCCGCCGAACGAGTACGAGCCGCCGACCGTGAAGCCGTAGAACTTCGGCGACATGTAGACGAGCGAATTGTTCGCGCGGTAGCTCGTATCCAGCGAGTCGATATCACCCGGGTGCGCGCCGTATGCGCCCGTCAGCCACGTCGTCGGGCTGTACGGCGACAGCAGCGTGTAGTACGCCGTGTACTGGCGACCGGCCGTCAGCGTACCGTACGCCGCGTTCGTCAGGCCGACCCACGCCTGACGCGTGAAGATGCCGCCCGTCCACTGCGATGCGCCCGTTGCCGTGTTCACGCCGGCTTCGAGCTGGAAGATCGCCTTCGTGCCGCCGCCGAGGTCTTCGTTGCCCTTCAGGCCGAAGCGGCTGCCTGCCCACACGCCGGTGGACATCGACACCTTCGAATGACCGCCGCTCGTCGCGCCGGTCGACGGTGCCGCGTTATTCTGGTACGCCAGACCGTTATCGACGATACCGTACAGGGTCACGCTGCTCTGAGCGTGGGCGGCGGTAGCGGCCGCAAGGCCGGCTGCCGTCATGGCGACGACGACGCGCTTTTTCATTGATTCTCCGTCCTCAAAGAATGATTCTTTTCTGGTGTGGTCTTGTGACACATGTGCGAGTACATGCCGGCGCAATTCTGACGGATTACCGATTGTTTCCCAATACGCGCGGTCGGTCATCGTATGATCGACGCAACGCGCGGGTTCACCAAACGGTTACATAAGGCGCGGAAACGCTTACAGCGCGGGCGTTTCCGGCATTTCCCGGTGAAAACCCTAGCTTTACATTTTTACTGCTGCACATCGAGTGCGCGAAGTCGTCAGACGCCTTCGCGGCGCGCAACCGCGCAGGATCGCTGACGATCGTGACACCTCCGTTTCGGCAGCCGAATCGTCGTGCGAAACGCGGTCGGGCGACCGCGGTCGGAGGAAACGCGGCGGCCCGGCGAACGCGGGCCGCGAGAGAGGAACGCCGGCGGCAACCGCGCCGCCGCGCGATGCTTGCCGTGCCGATTACCGCGATGCGATCCGTGCGTCGACCGCGTCGACGAGCGCCGCGATGCGCGCGCGAATCGCCGCGTTCGATCCGACGAACGCGAGCGACGACGCCATGATTCGATAGATCCGCTTTCTCGGCACCTTGGCCGGTTTCGCCGGATCGAGCCAGCCGTCGTGGCCGGCCAGCAGTTCGAGCGTTTCGAGGCCGATCAGGATCGGCCACAGGCACGCGAGCCGCAGCCGCACGAAGCGACGCGGAATCGCCACCGTATACGTACCGGCATCGCGATACTGGTCGAGCGCGACGCGCAGCAGGTCGAACAGCACGCCGCGCGCGCGCGGATACGCGTCGGGTGCGAGCAGATCGGCCGCGCTCAGCCCGTGCGCGGCGAGCGCGTCCTCCGGCAGATAGCAGCGGCCGATCCGCAGATCCTTCGCGCAGTCGCGCAGGATGTTCGTCATCTGCAGCGCCTTGCCGAAGCGGATTCCGCGCTCGCGCATCGCCGGCACGTCCCAGCCGCGCGCCGCGCGCGTGTGCATGGCCGTCATGTCGGTCCAGAACTCGCCGACGCAGCCGGCGACGAGATACGTATAGCGGTCGAGCACGTCGCGCGTCGGGAGCACCGCAAGCTGGCCCGACTGCTCGTCCGGGAACGTGCGCAGGTCGAATTCCATGCCCGACGTCAGCGTCGCGACGACCTTGCGGATCGACGTGCGGTCCGCGTCCGGCTGCGCGCGCAGCAGCGCGAGCATCGGCTGCATCGAGCCGAGCAGCACGTGCTCGTGCGAATCCGTCTGCATCCGCGTCACGTCGTGGAGTGCAGCCGACAGCGCGACGCCGTCGCCGAGCCGCTCGATCTCGTCGCGCAGCGCGTTCAGCAGCGCCGCGCGCCGCTCGGGCACGACGAGCGCCGTGTCGGCGATCGTGTCGGCCGCGCGCGCGAGCAGATACGCGAGACCGACCGGCTCGCGCATGCCGTCGGGCAGCACGCGCAGCGTCAGATAGAAGGAGCGGGAAACGTTCTTCAGCAGGTCGCCGAGCAGATAGGCGGGATCGGTATGAGTCGTCATGGATTCGGAAAAATCGGCCGGTGCGGCACCCGCGCACGTCCGGCGCATGGGCGCCCGCGCCGGCCGCGAGTCGCCGCATCGTCGCGCCCGCACGGCGTCGCGGGCCGGCGCGGCGATGCAAAATTCCCGCAAGTTTAGTGCATCCGGCGCCGGGCCCCGCGGGCGACGGCGGTTCGACGCACGCCGGGCGTCAAAAACAAGAAAGGCACAAGTAATACATATGTAATGATGCGATGCGACGATCGCGTCCCGTTCGATGCCGCGCGGCGCGGCATGATGCATCGCGCCGCCGCAACCGCGTCCTTTTCCGGCTCCCGATTCGAAGGTCCATCGCCATGTTCTTCAAGCGCCCGAGCGTCCTGCGCTGCGTCCCGTTCGCCTGTGCCGCCACGTTCGTGCTCGCCGCGTGCGGCGGCGACGATACGCTGACGCCCGACCCAACGCAGCCGATCTCCGCAAAAATCCAGGTGGTCGGCCACCGCGGCGCGAGCGCGCTGCGTCCCGAGCACACGCTCGCGTCGTACCGCAAGGCGATCGAGGACGGCGCGGACATCATCGAGCCCGACCTCGTGGCAACGCGCGACGGCGTGCTGGTCGCGCGCCACGAGAACGAGATCTCGGGCACGACGAACGTGTCGACGCTGCCGCAGTTCGCGAGCCGCAAGACGACGAAGACGATCGACGGCACGCAGCTGACGGGCTGGTTCACCGAGGACTTCACGCTCGCCGAGCTGAAGACGCTGCGCGCACGCGAGCGCATTCCGCAGATCCGCCCGGCGAACGCCGCGTACAACGACCAGTTCGAGATTCCGACGCTCGACGAAATCGTCGCGCTCGCGAAGCAGATGTCCGCGCAGACGGGACGCACGATTCATCTTTATCCCGAAACCAAGCATCCGACCTACTTCCAGTCGATCGGCCTGCCGCTCGAGGACCGCCTCGTCGACGCGCTGCTGAAGGATCCGTACACGTCGCGCACGGCGACCGTCTACATCCAGTCGTTCGAGGTTGCGAACCTGAAGGCGATCCGCAACCGGATCGGCGCGAGCCAGCCGAACTGGAAGCTCGTGCAGCTGATGGACGAAGCCGCGCAGCGCCCGTACGACTTCGTGAAGGCCAACGACAAGCGCACCTACGGCGACCTGTCGACGCGCGACGGGATGCGCGAGATCGCGACGTATGCGAACGGCGTCGGCCCGTACAAGACCTCGATCATCGCCGTTGCCGCGGACGGCACGCTGCAGCAGCCGACGCCCTACGTGCGCTACGCGCATGAAGCCGGGCTCGTCGTGCATCCGTACACGTTCCGGCCGGAGAACAACTTCCTGCCCGCATCGCTGAAGGATGGCGGGACGCCCGACACGCGCAACACGGCGGGCTCGGTGCGCGAAATCCAGGCGTACCTGCGCGCGGGCATCGACGGCTTCTTTACCGACGATCCGGCGGTCGGCCGGACGGCCGTCGACACGTTCAAGCGCTGAAGCGGCGGCGGATGCGGTGCGGCACATGCGCACCGCATCCGCCACGCACCGTCTCGCACGGCGCGCGGCCGCGCGCCCCGTCGCGGTCAAATCACGCTGAAGTGATGCGTCCCGTCGCGCTTCAGCTGATCGACGAGCCCGTATTCCCAGTCCAGATACGCCTGCATCGCGGCCGCCGCGTTGTCGGTGCCCTCGTACGGCCGCCGGTAGCGGTCGATGCGCGGCGACGCGAGCCGCGTTTCGCCGCTTTCGAGCGGCAGCCCCGCGTCGATCCACGCGGCCGTCCCGCCCGCGAGCACGAACACCGCCGCGCCGTCGGGCAGCCACGCGCGCGCGTCGGCGGCCGCGAAGCGCGCGAGCAGGCTCGACCCGCACGTGAACACATAGCGCGTCGCCGGCGGGATCGCGGCGAGCGCGTCGCGCAACTGTGCGCGCACCGCGAACCACGCGCCCGGGATATGGCGCTTCACGTAGTTCGCGCTGGCCGTCACGTCGACGATCGCGACGTCGTCGCGCTTGCCCGCTTCGAGCCAGCCCGCGAGCGTCGCGGGCGACACGTCCTGCGCCTCGGGCGGCGTCGGCACATTGCGCGGCGGCTCGCCGCGTTCGACGAATGCCGCGTCGCCCGCCGGTTCGACGACGCGCACGTCCCAGCCCATTTGCGCGAGCCACGACGCGGTCATGTCCGCGCGCACGCCGTCGTCGTCCGCGAGCACGATCCGTGCGCCGCGCACCGGCGCATGATGATCAGTCTCTTGCACGAGCTGCCCGCCCGGCGTGCTCAGGAAACCCGGTAGATGGCCGGCCTCGTACTCCTCCGGCGTGCGCACGTCGAAGCGGTAGAGCGTGCGGCCCGGCTCGGCGGCGAGCGCGTCGACGTCCGCGAGCGCGATCCGCGCCACGCCCGCGCGCTCGGCGACCGCGCGCGCCGCGCGGCGCGCTTCCGCACGCAAGGCGGGATCGATCTCGTCGGGAAAACGGCGCGCCGCGCCGTGCTCGAGCGTCTGGCCCGCGAGCGTCCAGCCGATCGTGCCGTTGCGCAGCGCGGCCACCGGGTTCGGCAGCCCCGCGTTGATCAGCGACTGCGTGCCGATGATGCTGCGCGTGCGGCCCGCGCAGTTCACGACGATCCGCGTCGACGGGTTCGGCGCGAGCGCGCGTACGCGCAGCACGAGTTCGGCGCCCGGCACGCTCGTCGACGTCGGGATGTTCATCGTCCGATACTCGTCGAAGCGGCGCGCGTCGACGATCACGACGTCGGCACGCGCGTCGATCAGCGCCTGCACTTCCTGCGCGGACAGCGACGGCGTATGCCGCTCGGCCTCGACCCATTCGCCGAACGACTTGCTCGGCACGTTCACGTCGATGAAGAGCTCGCCGCCCGCGGCCTGCCAGCCGGCGAGACCGCCGTCGAGCAGCCGCACGTCGGTATAGCCGAGCCGCGCGAGCGTGGCGGCCGCGCGCGGCGCGAGATCCTCGCCGTCGGCTTCGCCGTACACGACGATCGGCGTGTCGCGACGCGGAATGCGCGTCCACGCGTCGAGTTCGAGCTTGGACAGCGGAAAGTTCGCGGCCCACAGCGGATGGCCCTGCGCGTACGGATCTTCCTCGCGTACGTCGATCAGCGCGATTTCGTCGCGGGCGAGCAGGCGTGCGCGTACGTCGTGGTACGACGCGACGGGAAAGCGGGAAACGGAATCGGCGGTTGGCGTCACGATGTCTCTGTCGGTTGAACGGGATGTCGGAAAAACGGAAAAAACGGCGGCCTCCCGCGTGCGGGAGGCGGCGTCACGCATTCGAATAGCCGGATACGAACGGTTTCACGGTGCCGTCGTCGAGGAACACCGCGCGCTCGACCTTGCCGATGTTCGCACCGTACACGTGGATGCTGATCGACACGCGATCCGCGAACGCATTCGTCATGCGATGGATGTCGCCGATGCGCGGCGACACGGCCTCGACGTCGCCCGGGCGCAGCCGCGTCGCGTCGCCTGCCGGCACCGGCCGGCCGCCTTCGTCGAGCCGATACGGCTGCGACAGCTCGCCGCCGCGCAGCATGCCGATCAGCCCCCACACCGTATGGTTGTGAATCGGCGTCGACTGACCGGGCCCCCAGACGAAACTGACGACCGAGAAACGCTCGTCGGGGTCGAGATGCAGCAGGTACTGGCGATAGCGCTCGGGATCGGGCTGCGCGAACGCGTCGGGCAGCCAGTCGTCGCGCGCGACGAGCGCCGCGAGCAGCGCCCGGCCCTCGTCGACGATGCGCGCCTCGTCCGCGCCCGACGCGAGCAACGCACGCAAGCCGTCGACGAACGGGCCCAGCGGCGACTGATGCAACGAAAGCGTACTCATCGACCGGCTCCTCGAATATGATGGCCATCATGATGGATCGTCATGATGCACCGGAAATACCATGCAGAACAAACATGAAAATTAGCGATATCGACGCTTTTGCAGCGGTCGTTCGCTGCCAGACGCTGAGCCAGGCCGCGGCCGAGCTCGGCATGACGCAGCCCGCGATCACGCGGCGCGTACAGAACCTCGAGGAAGCGCTCGGCGTGACGCTGCTCGACCGCAACACGAAACCGCCGCGCCCGACCGACATCGGCCGGCAGGTGTTCGACCAGTGCCGCGCGATCCTGCGCGAAGTCGACGCGCTGCGCGAGCTGACGGCCGCACGGCGGCCGCCCGCCGGCGCATTCCGCATCGGCATCACGCAGGGTCTCGGCGAGCGCATGCTGCCCGAGCTGATCGCGCGGCTCGCGAGCCGATGGCCGGCGCTCGCGACGCAGGTCACGACCGCCTGGGGCGGCGTGCTCGTCGAGCGCATCGCGCGGCGCGAGCTCGACGCCGCGCTCGTGTTTCTCGCGCGCGAAATGGTGCTGCCGCCGGCAGTCGAAGGCGAACGACTGCTGGCGACGCGGCTCGTCGCTGTCGGCCGCAAGGGCGACTGGCCGCGCCGCAGCTATCGGCTCGCCGACTGCCATGCGCGCGGCTGGGTGCTCAATCCGGACGGTTGCGGCTTTCGCGCAGGCCTGCGCCGCGCACTCGACGCGCAAGGGCTGCCGATGCCGGTCGCGCTCGACGCGTACGGCCGCGACCTGCAGTTGCAGAGCGTCGCCAACGGCATCGGCATCGGTCTGATGCCGATGCCGCTCGTCGAATGCAGTCCGCTGCGCGATGCGCTCGCGATCGTGCCGCTCGCCGATTTCAAGCCGCAGATCGATCTGTGGCTGCTGCGCCGCCAGGATGCGGCGCGCTTCGCGGCACCGCTCGACGCGATCGCCGCGCAGGCGCGCGAAGCGTTCACGCCGAGCGCACAAGACGAAGCCGCGTAAGCGGCGGCCGGCGCACACGTCGTGCGTCGCGCGACGCTCTCCGGCGGTCGCTCGCCAACGCTCGCGCATTGCGTCGGCCCGATACTCGCGCGTGAGACGTCGTCCGGCCCGAGGCTCACGCATCGCAGCGGCCCGATGCCGATGCGCGAGGCGTCGTCTGGCCCTCGCCCGCGCCCTCGCCTGCTGTGCGGCGCGCCGCCGCGTCGAGCGCCGCGCGTCCGGCCGCGACCGCGATCGCGTCGTCCTGCGGCGTATGCACGCGGCTGCACAGCACGTCGCGATAGTGGCGTTCGAGCGGATTGCGGCGGCTCAGGCCGTGATTGCCGGACAGCTTCAGCGCCTGTTCGACCGCGCGGATCGCCTGCTCCGTCACCGTGCGCTTCACGAGTCCGCTCGTCGTCACGGCCGGCGCATTGCCCGCATCGGTACGCGCGACGTGATCGTCGAGCAGCACACGGTTCGCATGCAGCCAGCCCTCGATCTCGCCGACGGCCTCCTGCACGCGCGGCAGCGTCGCGAGCGGCGCGCCGACGCCGGTCGGCGTGCGCGTCGTCGCGAACGCGAGCAGCCAGTCGTGCGCGGCCCGCGCGACCGCGTCGTAGAGACTGCCGAGCAATGCGACCATCCACGCCTGCTGGTCGGTCTGCGCGTCGACGTCCGCATGACTGGCCGCCGACACCGACCACGCGTCGGGCGTACGCACGTCGACCGCATGATCGAGGGGCAGCCGCACGTCGTCGAACACGACCTCGTGGCTGCCGGACGCGCGCAGGCCGAGATGATCCCAGCTTTCGATCACGCGGATCCGTGCGTCGTCCACGTGAGGATCGCGCCCGACGAGGAACACGCCGACACGCGGCTGCGGTTCGTCGGTGCGCGCCCACACGGCCAGCCAGCGCAGCGCCGGAATGCCGGTGCTGTACAGCTTGTGACCGGACAGCCGCCAGCCGTCGCCGTCGCGACGCGCGATCGTATCGGGCAGCCCGCCGCGCGACGGCGAACCGAGCGCCGGCTCGACGCGCAGCGCGTTGATCAGTGCGCCGTCGGCGACCGCGCTGTCGAACACCGCGCGCCGCACCTGCGCGGGCCAGCGGTTGTCGGGCCGGCCGAGCGCGCGGTGCTGCAGATATGTCATCGTCAGGACGAGCGCGGTGGCAGGGTCGGCGCGTGCGACGGCCGCGACGATCCGGCTCGCGCGCGCGAGCGTCGCGCCAGCGCCGCCAAACTCGCGCGGCACCACCTGCGCGATCAGCCCCGCGCGCTGCAGCCGCGCGAGATTCTCGTGCGGAAAACGGCCGTCGACATCGTTGCGCGCGGCATCGGCCGCGAGTTCGGGCACGAGACGGTCGAGTAGCGCGGCGAGGCGCGTCTCGTCGTCGGGCAGGCGGCGCAGCGACGACTCGCGCGACGGCAGCGAAGCGGCAAGGCTGACGGACATCGGTACGGGTTCTCTCGATAACGGGGAATTGGAGGATGCGGCGGCGTACGACGGCAATACCGGCGGCAGCGCCGCCCTCGATCGGACGCAGTGCCTGCGTGCGCGTCGCGGCCGACGCACGATCTTCATCGATTCACGGCCGCCGGGCACGAACGGCGCGTGTGCCGGTTCCGCGAGCGGTTCGATCTCGATCTCGGTCTCGACCGACATGACATCGCGAGCGCACAGCGTATGCGTAACGCCCTCCCACCCAAACCATGCAAATCTGATATTCAAATCGGGATTGATTATTTCCGTTCCGCATGATCGCGGCGGTAATCTGCGCTCCATTCCCGCCCGGCGGCCGACGACGGCCGCGCGGGCCGTGTACCTCTCCCGGAGACCCAGATGAGCGTCGAATTCATCGGCATGATCCAGAGCCAGAAGCAGTCGGAAATCCATCCGCCGTCCGGCCGCGTCGTCGATCCCGACTATGTGCGCGAGTTCGCCCGCGCGCATGAAACTGCCGGCTTCGACCGGATCCTCGTTCCGCATCATTCGACCGGCCCGTCGGCGACGCTGACGATCGCGTTCGCGGCCGCCGCGACCGAGCGCATCCATTTCATGCTCGCGCATCGCCCGGGCTTTACGGCCCCGACGCTCGCCGCGCGGCAGATCGCGACGCTCGACCAGTTCAGCGGCGGCCGGCTCGCGGTGCACGTGATCTCCGGCGGCTCCGACAGCGAACAGCAGCGCGACGGCGACTTTCTCGATCACGATGCGCGCTACGCCCGCACCGACGAATATCTCGGCATCCTGCGGCGCATCTGGACCGAGCCGCAGCCGTTCGATCACGCCGGCACGTACTACCGTTTCACGCAGGGCTTTTCCGAGGTGAAGCCGTTCCAGCAGCCGCATGTGCCGATCTATTTCGGCGGCGCATCGGACGCGGCGCTCGCGGTCGCCGGCAAGCATGCGGACGTCTATGCGCTGTGGGGCGAATCGCTCGACCAGGTGCGCGACCTGACGACGCGCGTGCGCGCGGAAGCCGCGAAGCACGGCCGACAGGTCCGGTTCTCGGTGTCGTTCCGCCCGATCCTCGCGGCGACCGAGGACGCCGCGTGGGCGCGCGCACACCGGATCCTCGACGAAGCGCGCCGGCTGCGCGAAGCGGCCGGCCTCGGCGCCGGCAGCCCGCAGCAGAGCGAAGGCGCACGGCGCCTGCTCGCCGCCGCGGAACGCGGCTCGCGCGTCGACAAGCGGCTGTGGACCGAGATCGCGAAGCTCACCGGCGCGCGCTCGAATTCCACCGCGCTGGTCGGCACGCCCGAACAGGTCGCCGATGCGCTGCTCGACTATTACGACCTCGGCGTGACGACCTTCCTGATCCGCGGCTTCGACCCGCTCGAAGACGCGATCGACTACGGCCGCGAACTGATTCCGCGCGTGCGCAGCGCCGTCGCCGCACGCGACGCGTCGCGCCGCGCAGCCTGATTCCACGGGAGACGCCGACGATGTCCGCCGTCCTTTCCCCGCCCACGCGCACCGCGTCGGGCCTCGTGCTCGCCGATACGCCGCGCCAGCATTTCTGGTTCGATCCGCCCGCTCCGCGCATCGACGTCGCGGCCGAGCGCCGTCACCGGCAGGAGCGGCTCGCGGCCGCGTTCCGCCTGTTCGCGCGCTTCGGCTTCGCGTCCGGGCTCGCGGGCCACATCACGGCACGCGATCCGGAGCTGCCCGATCACTTCTGGGTGAATCCGCTCGGCGTGCATTTCTCGCAGATCCGCGTGTCGGATCTGCTGCTCGTCAACGCGCGCGGCGAAACCGTGATCGGCACGCGGCCGCTCAACAAGGCCGCGTTCGCGATCCATGCCGCGATTCATGACGCGCATCCGCACGTCGTCGCCGCTGCGCATACGCATTCGACCTACGGCAAGGCATGGTCGACGCTCGGTCGTCCGCTCGATCCGCTCACGCAGGACGCCTGCGTGTTCTACGAAGACCATGCGCTGTTCGACGATTTCACGGGGATGGTGGTCGACACGAGCGAAGGTGCGCGCATCGCGCATGCGCTCGCGAAGCCCGACGGCGGCACGCACAAGGGCGTGATTCTGAAGAATCACGGCATCCTGACGGCCGGCCCGACGGTCGAGGCGGCCGCATGGTGGTATATCGCGCTCGACAACGCCGCGCATACGCAATTGCTCGCCGAAGCGGCCGGCACGCCGCAGCCGATCGATCACGCGACCGCGCGTCACACGCACGGGCAGATCGGCGGCCCCGACGGCGCGCTGCATGCGTTCGACAGCCTGTACGCGCGCGTCGTCGCCGACGAACCCGACCTGCTCGACTGAGCGCCGTTCCGCACGACCGGCCCCGGAGACCCACGATGACCGATACCCCCGTTCTCGCGCGTTCCGACGCGCACGACGCCACACGCCGCCGGCTGCTGCGCGCGGCCGGCGCCGCCGCGCTCGCCGCGCCGGCGATCACGCTCGGCCGCCGCGCGTGGTCGGCGCCGCCGCTGAAGAAGCTCACGTTCGCCTGGAACCAGAACGCGTTCTGCCTGACGCCGATCGTCGTCGCGCAGGAGCGCGGCTTCTTCGAACGCAATGGCCTGCAGGTCGAGCTCATCAACTACAGCGGCTCGACCGACCAGCTGCTCGAATCGATCGCGACCGGCAAGGCCGATGCGGCGGTCGGGATGATCCATCGCTGGCTGAAGCCGCTCGAAGCCGGCTTCGACGTGAAGATCATCGGCAGCTCGCACGGCGGCTGCGTGCGGCTCGTCGGCGCCAAAGCCGCCGGCGTGACGACGCTGCAGGCGCTCAAGGGCAAGACGGTCGGCGTCAGCGATCTCGCCGCGCCCGGCAAGCACTTCTTCTCGATCCTGCTCGCGAAGAACGGCATCGATCCCGAACGCGACATCGCCTGGCGGCAGTATCCGGCCGACCTGCTCGGCGTCGCGGTCGACAAGGGCGAGATCCAGGCGATCGCCGACGGCGACCCGAACCTCTATCTGCTCGAGAAGCGCAGCCAGGGCGCCTATGCGGAGCTCGCGACGAACCTGTCCGGCGAATATGCGCGCAAGGTCTGCTGCGTGATCGGCGCGCGCGGCGATCTCGTGCGCAACGACCGCCCGGCGGCCGCCGCGCTCGCGCGCTCGATCGTGCAGGCGACCGAATACACGCACGACAATCCGAACGAGGCCGCCAAGGTATTCGCGAAGTATTCGCCGAAGATCAGTACGGAAGACCTGCGCAAGCTCTATGCGACGCTGACCTATACGCACCACCCGACCAACGTCGACCTGCAGCAGGAAATCGCGTTCTATGCGGACGATTTCCGTCGCATCAACGTGCTGAAAAAGAGCACGGATCCGCAGCGCTTCGCGCAGCAGGTCTATGCAAACGTGCTGGGGTGACGCGATGTCGACGATCGAATCCGCTTCTACCGCACGCACTGCGCCGGCACAGGCCGGCGGCGCTGGCGCCGCAGTGTCGCGCGTCCCGTGCAGCGCCTGCGACGCGGCATCCGCGGCCGACGCGCGGCGCACGCGCGTGTGGCCCGCCGGCATCGCGGCCGCGCTCGCATGGACGCTGCTCGCGGCCGTCACGCAGCTGTGGCCGAACCGCGTCGTCGGCTTCACCGACTGGGCCTACACGGACACGTTCGCGATCGCCGCCGGCGCGTTCGCCGTGCTGCTGCTCGTCGCCGCGACGCTCGGGCCGCTCGTGCGGGCCGTACGCGCGCCGCTCGCGCGCGTGCACGGTGCGGGCCCCTGGCTCGTCGCGCTGCCGCTCGTGCTCGCCGCCTGGGAAATCGCGACCGCAAAGACCGGCTGGCTGCCTACGCCGTTCTTCGCGCCGCCGCAGGCGTTGATCGAGGTCTACGTCGACGATTGGCCGCGCCTCGCGGGCAGCGCCGTCAACACGCTGAAACTGCTCGCGCTCGGTTTCGCGTACGGCGTCGCCGTCGGCTTCGCGGTCGGCGTGTCGATCGGCTGGTCGCGCCGCATCGGCTACTGGGTGCATCCCGTGCTGCGCGTGCTCGGCCCCGTGCCGGCCACCGCGCTGCTGCCGCTGACGTTCTACTTCTTCCCGACCAGCTATTCGGCCGCCGCGTTCCTGATCGCGCTGGCCACCGGCTTTCCGGTCGCCGTGCTCACGTGGTCGGGCGTCGCGAGCGTGAACCGGCAGTACTACGACGTCGCGCGCACGTTCGGCGCGAGCGCGCGCTTCCTCGTGCTGCGCGTCGCGATTCCGGCCGCGCTGCCGCACGTGTTCGTCGGCATCTTCATGGGACTCAGCGCGTCGTTCACGGTGCTCGTCGTCGCCGAAATGATGGGCGTGAAATCGGGGCTCGGCTGGTATCTGAGCTGGGCGCAGGGCTGGGCGTCGTACGTGAACATGTATGCGGCGCTGATCGTGATGGCGCTGCTGTTTTCCGGCCTGATCGCGCTGCTGTTCGCGCTGCGCGACCGCGCGCTCGCCTGGCAGAAAGGAACCGTCCAATGGTAAGCGCCGCCCCCGCCATTACGCCCGCCGTTGCCGCGCCGCGCGGCGCGCGCATCGACATTCGTCGCGTGAGCCATGCATTCGACGGCCCCGACGGCTCGCTGCCGGTGCTCGACGACGTGTCGCTGTCGGTCGGCGCCGGCGAATTCGTCGCGCTGCTCGGGCCGAGCGGCTGTGGCAAGTCGACGCTGCTGCGGCTCGTCGCCGGCCTCGACGCCGCGCGCGCCGGCACGATCGCGCAGGACGGCGTGCCGATCGCGCGCCCCGACCCGTCGCGCATCGTCGTGTTCCAGGATCCGACGCTCTACCCGTGGCGCCGCGTCCGCGCCAACGTCGCGCTCGGCCTCGAAGCGCGCGGCATGGCACGCACGGCGCAGCATCGTGTCGACGACGCGCTCGCGCGCGTCGGGCTGCAGGCGTTCTCGAACGCGTTTCCGCACCAGCTGTCCGGCGGGATGGCGCAGCGCGTCGCCCTCGCCCGCGCGCTCGTCAACGATCCGCGCCTGCTGATCCTCGACGAGCCGCTCGGCAAGCTCGATTCGCTGACGCGGCTGACGATGCAGGCCGAGCTGATCGCGCTGTGGCAACGCGACGGTTTCTCCGCGCTGCTCGTTACGCACGACGTCGAGGAGGCGCTGTTCCTCGCGCAGCGCGTGATCGTGTTCGGGCCGCGTCCCGCGCGCATCGTCGCCGAACTGCAGGTGGACCTGCCGTATCCGCGCCATCGCGGCGACCCGCGCCTCGCAGCGCTGCGCCACGAAGCGCTGCGCCATCTCGGGCTCGATGCGAGCTGGTAGATGCGGGCTGTCGTTCGCCGGGTAGACTGCATCGGCCGTGCGCGGCAATCGGAGCGCCGATGACGGTGCCGCCGTTCGCCGACTGGGCGCTCGTGTTCCTGCAGTCGCTGTATCGCGCGCAGATCGCGCTCGCGCGCGCGTTGCACGCGGTCGGCCTGACCGGCGACGCCGACGGACAGGCCGCGTGGCCGTGGGCACGGCGGATCGCGCTCGAGACGTTGCGCATCGATGCGGGACTCACGCGACAGCTGGCGCTCGCCTGTGCGGCGACGGCGCTCGCGGTGGCGCTCGGCTGCGTCGCGGTCGCTTCGCGCAGATGGCGCGTGACCGCAGCGATCGGCGCGCTCGCGCTCGCGTGGTGCACGCCGTGGCCGCCCGCGTCGCTGTGGCTTGCGCCGGCCGTGCCGACGAGTTTCCAGCGCAGCCCGGTGCCGTTTTCGGTCGCGACCGTGATGCACGGCGCAAATCTGTATGCGCGGCACTGTGCGGCCTGTCACGGCGCGGACGGCCGCGGCGAAGGGCCGCTCGCCGCGACGCTCGCGCATTGGCCGCCGACCTTCGCGGGCACGCTGCTCGCGCGGCGACTCGACGGCGAGCTGTATTGGCACGTGCGGCACGGCATGCGCGACGCGCACGATGCGCCGTCGATGCCCGGCTTCGCCGCGACGCTCGATGCCGCCGACACGTGGGCCGTGCTCGATTACCTGAAAGCGCTGTCGGCCGGCAGCGGCGCGCGGACGGCCGGCGCGTGGCCGGTGCCGGTCCCGCTGCCGGCACTCGACGTGCGCTGCGGCGAGGCGACGGCGCAGCCGCTCGCGCGCTGGCGCGAAGGACAGCGCGTGCGCATCGTCGCGCTGCGGCCCGGCAGCGCGCCGCCGCCCGAAGACCCGCGCTGGCAGACGCTGCTCGTCACGACCGACGACGCGCCGCTGCCGCCGTCGACGGCCGCGCGGGCGAACTGCGTGGCCGCGTCGCCGGGCGCGTGGCGCACGTTCGCGACGATCGCCGGCGTGCCGGCCGATGCGCTCGGCGGCACGCAGCTGTTCGCGGACCGCCGCGGCTGGCTGCGGATGCGTGCGTTGCCGGGCAGCACGGGCTGGTCGACCGCCGATCTGCTCTGCGGCGCGGACGCCGGCGCAGGCCCGTCGCGCGCAACGGGCGCCGCCGATTCGCTGACCGCGCTGCTGCTGCGCATCGACGCCGAACCCGTACGCGACGTGCAGGCCGGCCTGCCGCATTGACTTCCCCGAACCCTCTCTCCGACGATCGCTCCTGACGATGAATCCGACCCGACGCCACTTCCTCGCGCACGCCGGTGCGCTCGCCACCGCCGCCACGCTGACCGTCGCGCCCGCCGCGCTGCGCGCGCAGGCCGGTGCACGACCGCTGCTGCGTGCCGGCGACCAGAAAGGCGGGCTGCGCGCGCTGCTCGAAGCGGCCGGCGAACTGCACGACCTCGCCTACGACATCGCGTGGACCGAATTTCCGGCGGCCGCGCCGCTCGCCGAAGCGCTGAATGCGGCGGCCGTCGATTGCGGGCCGATCGGCGACGCGCCGGTGATCTTCGCGCTCGCCTCGGGCGCACGCATCAAGGTGATCGGCGCGAACCGCTCGGATCCGTTCGGCACCGCAGTGCTCGTGCGGCCCGACGCGACGCTGAAACGGGCGGCCGATCTGAAAGGCAAGCAGATCGGCACCACGCGCGGATCGATCGGCCATTTCGTCACGCTGAAGGCGCTCGACGCGGCCGGCCTGCCGCCCGACGCCGTGTCGTTCCGCTTCCTGCCGCCGGCCGATACGATGCTCGCGCTCGCGACCGGCTCGATCGACGCGTGGGCGACCTGGGAGCCCTATACGGCGCTCGCCGAAACGAGCGGCCGCGCGCGCGTGCTCGTCAACGGCCGCGGCCTGTGGTCGGGGCTCAGCTACCTCGCCGCGACCGACGCCGCGATCGCATCGAAGCGCGACGTGCTGCGCGATTTCCTGCAACGCGTCGTGCGCGCGCAGCAATGGTCGTACCGGCATGTCGACACGTATTCCGCGACGCTCGCGCGGATCATCGGCATTCCGCCGGCAGCCGCGAAACTGCAGTTCCAGCGTCGCGCCACGCGCTGGCAGGCGATCGATGCAACGGTGATCGCCGAACAGCAGCGCACCGCGGATTTCTACCTCAAGTCCGGGCTGCTGCGCCAGCCGCTCGACGTGCGCACGACGTTCGATCTCGGCTTCCCGCTCGCGTGACCGCCCGCACGGACGGCCGTCGTGCGATCTGGCACAATCGCGACTCGACCGTTTCGTCCACCTCAGCCAGCGTCATGCCAGCCATCGCCGAACTCCACGTCTATCCGATCAAATCCTGCGCCGGCATCGCGCTGCCGCGTGCGCAACTGCTCGATACCGGCCTCGCGTACGACCGCCACTGGATGGTGACCGACGCGCAGGGCCGGATGATCACGCAGCGCACGCATCCGCGCCTCGCGCTCGTGCAGCCCGCGTTCGACGGCGACACGCTCGTGCTGAACGCGCCCGGCATGCGCGAACTGCGCACACCGCTCGACGGCGACGCGACGCCGGCCACGCCGACGATCGCCGCCACCGTGTGGCGCGACACCGTCGATGCGATCGATACCGGCACGGACACGTCGGCGTGGTTCAGCGAATGGCTCGGCGAACCCGCGAAACTCGTGCGCTTCGCGCGCGACGCGCGGCGCGCGTGCAGCGCCAAATGGACGGGCGACGTCGACGCGCATACGCAGTTCGCCGACGGCTATCCGCTGCTCGTGATCGGGCAGGCGTCGCTCGACGATCTGAATGCGCGACTCGCCGCAAAGGGCGCGCCCGCGATTCCGATGAACCGCTTCCGGCCGAACCTCGTCGTGTCCGACCTCGAGGCGTATGAAGAGGATTTCGTCGAGCACCTCGATGCCGACGGCGCGACGCGCGTGCGGCTGCGTCTCGTGAAGCTCTGCACGCGCTGCCCGATGCCGACGATCGACCAGCGCACCGGCGCGCCCGATCCGGCATGGCCGCACGAACCGACCGATACGCTGCAGACCTATCGCGCGAATCCGAACTACGACGGTGCGCTGACGTTCGGCATCAACGCGATCGTCGTCGAAGGCGCTGGTGCGTGGCTCGAGGTCGGCCAGCCGCTCGATGCGGAGATCGGCTTCGGCGATTAATCTAGTCGCGCTCAGCGCACGCGCGACGCCCCGTCGTCCACTGCCGGCAAACTCACCGTGACGATCAACCCGCCGCCCGCCGCACCGGCCAGCGCCACGCTGCCTCGATGCACGCGCGCGATCTCGCGCACGATCGACAACCCGAGCCCCGTGCCTTCCACCGTCTGCGTCGTGCTGCCGCGATGGAAGCGCTCGAACACGGCATCGCGCTCGTCTTCGGGAATACCGGGCCCGTTGTCGATCACGTCGAGCCGCGCGCACTGGCCCTCGCGCGACACGCGCACCGTGATCACCGCGCGGTCGCCCGCATAGCGGATCGCGTTGTCGATCAGGTTGCCGATCATCTCGCCGAGCAGATCGGGCTGGCCGAGCACCGTGACGTCCGCATCGTGCTCGAAGCCGAGATCGATGTCGCGTGCGCGCGCGACCGGCGACCAGTCGAGCGTCACGCTGCGCGCGAGCCGATGCAGCGCGACCGTCTTGTGCGCGACCGCATGGCCGCTGTCCGAATCGAGCCGCGACAACGACAGCAGTTGCTGGACGATCTTCGCGGCCTGCCGCACCGCGCCGTTCACGCGACGCAGATGCACGTTCACGCGCGGCTGCTCGTCGGGGCGCAGCGCCAGTTCGACGCCGGCCTGCACGGCCGCGAGCGGCGTCTTCAGCTGATGCGCGGCGTCCGCGAAGAAGCGCCGCCGCGCGACCTGCATCCGCTGCGTACGACCGATGTACTGGTTGATCGACTCGACGAGCGGCGCGAGTTCGCTCGGCATCCCGCCCGTATCGAGCGGCGTCGGGTCGTCCTCGCTGCGCGCGGCGACCGTCGCCGAGAGCCGATTCAGCGGCCGCAGCCCGCGCCCGACGCCGAGCCATACGATGCCGAGCGCGAGCACGACGAGCAGCCCTTCCTGCAGCAGCGAGCCGACGAGAATCTGCCGCGCCAGCGCCTGGCGCGCCTCGATCGTCTCGCCGACCATCACCCAGACGATGCGCGTCTGTGCGGTCGGCACGTCGTGCACCGGCACGCGCAGCGCGGCCATGCGCAGCTGCTCGCCGCGATAGACGACGTCGTAGTAGTGCGTGACGAACAGCGTGCGATCGCCGGCCGCGTCGTCGCCGGGCGGCAGCGGCAGGTCGGGATAGCCGGTGATCGTGCGGCCGTTGTCCTCGCGGATCAGGTAGTAGATCTTGCCGCCGTCGCCGGATTCGAACATCTCGAGCGCGAGATACGGCAGGTCGACCTCGATGTCGCCATCGTTGAGCCGCACGCCTTCGCGGATCGACTTCAGCGACGAGGACAGCGTGCGATCGAACGCGACGTGTGCGGCGCTCATCGCGCGCTGGTATGTGAGCCAGGAATCGAAGGCGAGCAGGCCGAGCAGCGGCAGCAGCAACCACAGCGCAACCTGGGCCCGCAGGTTCGGCTGCTTCACGCGTCGGCCTTCGCTTCGAGCAGATAGCCGAGCCCGCGCAGCGTGACGATCGCGACGCCGCTGTTCTCTAGCTTCTTGCGCAGCCGGTACACGTAGATCTCGATCGCGTCGGCGTTGACGGATTCGTCGAGGCCGAAGATCTTTTCCGACAGCGTTTCCTTGTTGATCGCGCGGCCGTTGCGCAGGATCAGCACCTCGAGCACCGAGCGCTCGCGCGGCGTGAGCGGCAGCGGCTCGTCGGCGAGCCGGAAGCTGCGATCGACGCTGTCGTAGGCGAGCGGCCCGCATTCGACGCGCGAATGCTCGTGGCCGAGGCTGCGCCGGATCAGCGCGCGGGCGCGCGCCTCGAGCTCGGTCAACTCGAACGGCTTCGCGAGATAGTCGTCGGCGCCGAGGTCGAGACCCTTCACGCGATCCTCGACCGATCCGTGCGCCGTAAGGATCAGCACCGGCACCGGATTGCGGCGTGCACGCAGCCGCCGCAGCACCTCGAGCCCGTCGAGCTTCGGCAGCCCGAGATCGAGGATCACCAGCGCGTAGTCCTGCGTGCGCAGCACGTGGTCCGCCGCCTCGCCGTCCGCCATGTGGTCGACCGCGAACCGCGCGGCACTCAGCGCGTCGTTCAGCGACTGCGCAAGGAGGGGATTGTCTTCGACGAGCAGCACACGCATGGCGATTCCGGTCAGGCAAACGTCAGGCCGCTACATTACATGATCCTTTCCGCACCGACGCCTCGCACAAACCCCGGTTGCGCGGTCGCATGCAGCGCAGCCGATCGCCGGCGAGTCACGCACGAAACGGCGCTCGCGAAGCAGATCGAAGCATGTCCGCGGCAGGCCATCGCCTCGATCGCTTGCAAGGACTGCGCTTCGGCGCCGACGACTACATCACGAAGCCGTTCGACCGGGCCGACGTCGTGGCGCGCATCCGCACGATTCTGCGCGGGCTGGACGCGGATGCCGACGCGCTGGAGCGCACCGTCGACAGTCATATCGGCCGGCTGCGCAGGAGGCTCCAATGCGCGGGCGCTTCGGCCATGCCGGAAGTCATGTGCGGCGGCGGCTATCGATTGCGCGGCGTCGGTAACGGCTCGCGGCGACGCGTTGGCCGCGCGTCGCGCGCGTTGGCGGCTTTCGCGCCGATCCTCGCCGTGCCGTCGCCGTGCGCATGGCACGCGCCCCCTTGCCCTGCCCGCCATCCCTGCCGCGAGCCGCGACAAACTGCGGCCTCGCCGCATCGACCTCGGGAAATCCATGACGCGGACGACACAATCGTCAACGGAAATGAAAGCAGGCTGAAAGTGCATCGCACTTAACATCCGCGTCACTCGAACGACACAACAGAAAACGTAACTGGAGGAAGACATGCCGTTTGCACCGAAGCATCTCGCCGCCGCGCTGGCGATCGTCACGGGCGCGGCCGCCGGCACCGGCAGCCGCGCAGGTCCCGGCCGGGTATCCGGGCAACTACCAAGGCGTGATCGACGCCGCGAAGCAGGAAGGCAAGCTGATCGTCTACTCGACGACCGACACGGGCCTCGTGCGGCCGCTGATCAAGGACTTCGAAAGCCTGTACGGCGTCAAGGTCGAGTACAACGACATGAACAGCACCGAGCTGTACAACCGCTACATCAGCGAGAACGCGGCGAGCAGCACGAGCGCCGACGTGCTGTGGAGCTCGGCGATGGACCTGCAGGTGAAGCTCGTCAACGACGGCCTGATGGCGTCGTACGACTCGCCGGAAAGTGCGCACGTACCGTCGTGGGCGCAATACCAGAAGCAGGCATACGGCACGACGTTCGAGCCGCTTGCGATCGTCTACAACAAGCGGCTGATCCCCGAAAACGAAGTGCCGAAGACGCGCACCGACCTGATCAAGCTCCTTGCGTCGCAGCCCGACAGGTTCAAGGGCAAGCTGACGACGTACGACGTAGAGAAGTCCGGCGTCGGCTTCAACGCACTGACGCAGGACGCGCACCTGAACGAGAAGGTCACGTGGGAGCTCGTGAAGGCAATCGGCGCGACCGGCCCGAAGCTGCAGTCGAGCACGGGCGCGATGATGGAGCGGATCTCGTCGGGCGAGAACCTGATCGGCTACAACATCATCGGCTCCTACGCGTACGCGAAGGCGAAGAAGGACAAGTCGATCGGCTACGTGTTTCCGAAGGACTATACGCAGGTCGTGAGCCGTCTCGCGACGATCTCGAAGAAGGCGAAGAATCCGAACGCCGCGAAGCTGTGGGTCGACTATCTGCTGTCGAAGCGCGGCCAGACGCTGATCGCGAACCAGGCGAACCTGTACGCGATCCGCACGGACGTGACCGGCGAAACGTCGGCCGCGAGCCTCACGAAGGAACTCGGCGATTCGCTGAAGCCGATCCCGATCGGCACGGGCCTGCTCGTCTATCTCGACCAGTCGAAGCGGCTCGCCTTCCTGAAGCAATGGCAGCAGGCGATCAAGCGCTGATCCGCTGACGGCCGCCCGCGCGACGCCGCGCGGGCCGCACCCTTCCCCTTTCCGATTTTCCTTGCGGCGGCCATTCCGATGGCCGCAGGGGCGAACTCATGCTTTCAACCAGCACACGCGGAGCGGCCGCCGCCGTTCCGCCTCACGCCGGCAACGGCGACGCGATTCCCGCGCTGCCCGCACGCAGCCTGCAGCCGCTCGCCGGCATGCTGCGCTGGATCGTCGTCGCGGTGCTGACCGTCGCGGTCGCGCTGCCGCTCGGCTTCATCCTGTTCCAGAGCCTGCTGTCCGCGCCGTTCTTCGACGCCAGCAAGACGCTCGGCATCGAAGGCTTCCGTTTCATCTTCCGCGACCCCGACTTCTGGTCGGCCGTGAAGAACTCGTTCATCATCGCCGCGGGATGCTGTTCATCTCGATCCCGCTCGGCGGCATCCTCGCATTCCTGATGGTGCGCACCGACCTACCCGGCCGCCGCTGGCTCGAACCGCTGCTGCTCACGCCCGTGTTCGTGTCGCCGATGGTGCTCGCGTTCGGCTACGTGGTCGCGGCCGGCCCGGTCGGCTTCTACTCGGTGTGGTTCAAGGAACTGTTCGGCGCGCAGAGCGTGCCGTGGAACGTCTATTCGATCTTCGCGATCACGGTAATCGTCGGCCTCACGCACGTGCCGCACGTGTACCTGTACTCGTCGGCCGCGCTGCGCAACCTCGGCTCGGACGTCGAGGAAGCGGCGCGCGTGACGGGCGCGCGGCCGTTCCGCGTCGCGCTCGACGTGAGCCTGCCGATGACGATGCCCGCGCTGCTGTTCGCCGGCGTGCTCGTGTTCTTCCTCGGCTTCGAGGTGTTCGGGCTGCCGCTCGTGCTCGGCGATCCGGAAGGCCATCTCGTACTCGCCACCTATCTGTACAAGCTGACCAACAAGCTCGGCGTGCCGTCGTATCACCTGATGGCCGCGGTCGCGGTGTGCATCGTCGCGATCACGTTTCCGCTCGTGCTGCTGCAGCGCCGCCTGCTGAAGACGGCCAACCGCTTCGTCACCGTGAAGGGCAAGGCCGGCCGCTCGACCGTGCTCCCGCTCGGCGTGTGGCGCTGGGTCGCGCTCGCGATCGTCGCGCTGTGGCTCGCGCTGACCGTGATCGTGCCGATTTCCGGGATCGTGCTGCGCGCGTTCGTCACGAACTGGGGCGAAGGCGTCGCGCTCGGCGAAGTGCTGACGCTCGCGAACTTCACCGAGCTGTTCGAACAGGACAACCTCGTGCGCGCGATCGTCAACACGCTCGGCATCGGCGTGATCGGCGGCGCCCTCGCGGTCGGCTTCTACTCGCTGGTCGCGTTCGCGGGCCATCGCCGCCACGACTGGGCGACGAAGCTGCTCGACTACGTCGTGCTGCTGCCGCGCGCGGTGCCGGGCCTGCTCGCCGGTCTCGCGTTCCTCTGGATTTTCCTGTTCGTGCCCGGGCTGCGCGAGCTGAAGAACTCGATGTGGAGCATCTGGATCGCGTACACGGTCGTGTGGCTCGCGTACGGGATGCGGCTGATCCAGAGCGCGCTGCTGCAGGTCGGCCCGAGCTCGAGGAAGCCGGACGCAGCGTCGGCGCCACGCGCAGCCGCGTCTCGCTCGACGTGACGCTGCCGCTCGTGCGCTTCGGGCTGCTCGCCGCGTGGCTGCTGATCTTCATGATCTTCGAGCGCGAATACTCGACCGCCGTCTATCTGCTGTCGCCCGGCACCGAAGTGATCGGCGCGCTGCTCGTGTCGCTGTGGGCGACCGGCGCGGTCGATCAAGTCGCCGCGCTCTCTGTCATCAACATTGCGATGGTCGGCGTCGGTCTCGGCGTGGCCCTGCGTTTCGGAGTGAAACTTCATGGATAAGCTTATCGTCGACGATCTGCATCTCAGCTACGGCGCCAATCCGATCCTGAAAGGCGTGTCGTTCGAACTGAAGGCCGGCGAAGTCGTGTGTCTGCTCGGCGCGTCGGGCAGCGGCAAGACGACGCTGCTGCGCGCGGTGGCCGGCCTCGAACAGCCGTCCGACGGCCGCATCCAGCTCGACGATCGCGTGTTCTTCGACGGCGCGCAGCGCATCGATCTGCCCGTCGAGCAGCGCTCGCTCGGGCTCGTGTTCAGTCGTATGCGCTGTGGCCGCATCGCACCGTCGCCGACAACGTCGGCTACGGCCTGAAGCTGCGCCGCGTCGCCGCGGCCGAACAGAAACGCCGCGTGCAGAACGCGCTCGATCAGCTCGGCCTCGGCCACCTCGCGGAACGCTTTCCGCATCAGCTGTCGGGCGGCCAGCAGCAGCGCGTCGCGATCGCACGCGCGCTCGTCTACAACCCGCCCGTCATCCTGCTCGACGAGCCGCTCTCGAACCTCGACGCGAAGCTGCGCGAAGAAGCGCGCGCGTGGCTGCGCGAGCTGATCGTGTCGCTCGGGCTCTCCGCGCTCTGCGTGACGCACGACCAGACCGAAGCGATGGCGATGTCCGACCGCATCCTGCTGCTGCGCAACGGCCGCATCGAGCAGGAAGGCACGCCGGCCGAGCTGTACGGCGCGCCGCGCTCGCTGTATACGGCCGAGTTCATGGGCAGCAACAACCGGATCGACGCGCGTGTCGCGGCCGTCGACGGCGAATGCGTGACGCTCGCGGCGACGGCTGGGAGCTGCGCGCGCTCGCGCGCGACACGCTCGCGCCGGGCCAGGATGCGCAGGCCGTGATCCGCCTCGAGCGCGTGCAGGTCGCCGACGGCCCGGGCGCCAACCGGCTGCAGGCCGACCTCGTCACGTCGATGTATCTCGGCGACCGCTGGGAATACCTGTTCCATTGCGGCGACATGCGGCTGCGCGCGTTCGGCCACGTGCCGCGTGCGGCCGGCAAGCACTGGATCGAGTTTCCGGCCAACGACTGCTGGGCATTCGCGAAAGCGGGCTGACCCGGGCGGCGTGTGCACGCCCGCACGTGTGCACGCCGCACCCATCGCACCACGCGCTCCGCGTGCATTTGCGCGCGGACGGCCGGCGGCGTCCGCCCGGTCGGCTGCGCGCCGCATCCGTTTCACCTCAACCACAAGAACCAAGGAGACACCGTCAATGAAGTCACGTTCCCTCCGCGCCGCCGTTCTGACCGGCTCGGCCGCCGTCGCCGGTCTCGCGGCCGGCGCCGCGCACGCGCAATCGTCGGTCACGCTGTACGGGATCATGGATGCCGGCATCGAGTACACGAACCACGCGGCGCCGGAAGGCGGCAGCTCGGTCAAGCTGAAGTCGGGCAACAAGAAACACGTCGCGCTGGGGTTTGCGCGGCGTCGAGGATCTCGGCGGCGGCCTGAAGGCCGTGTTCCGGCTCGAAAGCGGCATCGATCTCGCGAACGGCGCATTCGACGACGGCCCCGACTCGATCTTCGCGCGCCGTGCGACGGTCGGCCTGAAAGGCAAATGGGGCGAGCTGACGCTCGGCCGCAACTACACCGTCACCTATGACTACCTGCTGCCGTTCGACCCGATGGGTTATGCGCAGAACTACTCGTGGGCGACGTCGTCGATGGCGACCGGCGGCCGCAAGGACGGCATGTTCACGCGCTCGTCGAACGCAGTGCGTTACGACGGCGAGTTCGGCGGTTTCAAGTTCGGCGCGATGTACGGCTTCGGCAACGTGCCGGGCAGCGTGAAGACCAGCTCGAAATACGACGTCGCGCTCGGCTACGAGACGGGCCCGTTCGCAGCCGTGGTCACGTTCGACCGGCAGAACGGCGCGGC
>NZ_BDDJ01000003.1:0-578613 GCF_001685525.1 Burkholderia sp. CCA53
CCGGAAATCATCGTCAAGAGCCTCGCACACGACGTCGTTTATCGGCAATGCCGTCCGCTCGTGATCGGCGATGCGCGCCGGCTCGAACGAGCAAACGAGATCGTCGGCGGCACGGCGAAGATCCGTCGCATCCAGGAAGCGGCCGACGCGCGCTACGAGCCGGGCACGATCGACTGCATCGATCTCGGCCTGATTCCGGCCGACCTGCCCTTCGGCCGCTTGTCGCCGTCGCGGGCGATGCGGCCTATCAATTCATCGCGCGCGCGGTGAAGCTGGCGGAAGCCGGGCAGATCGACGCCATCTGCACGGCGCCGCTCAACAAGGAAGCACTGCACGCCGGCGGCCACAAGTATCCCGGCCATACCGAAATGCTCGCGCATCTGACGGGCGTCGACGAAGTATCGATGATGCTGGTCGCGCCGCAACTGCGCGTGATTCATGTGACCACGCATATCGGGATCATCGACGCGATCCGCAAAATCGAGCCGGGCCTCGTACAGCGCACGATCGAGCGCGGCCACGCGACCCTCGTGAAGGCCGGCATCGCAAAGCCGCGCATCGGCGTATGCGGGATCAATCCGCATGCCGGCGAGAACGGTCTGTTCGGATACGGCGAGGAAGAAGAGAAGATCGTGCCGGCGGTCGCGGTGTTGCAGGAACGCGGCCTCGACGTGACCGGCCCGCTGCCTGCCGACACGCTGTTTTTCCGTGCGGGCCGCGGCGACTTCGATCTCGTGGTCGCGATGTATCACGACCAGGGTCACGGCCCGGTGAAGGTGCTCGGGCTCGAAGCGGGCGTCAACGTGACGGTGGGACTGGAGGTCATCCGCACATCGGTCGATCACGGCACCGCGTTCGACATTGCGGGCACGGGCGTCGCCGACGAGCGCAGCCTGCTCGAAGCGCTGCGCCAGGGCGCCGAACTCGCGACGCGGCGCGGCTGAGCGCACAACCAGCGTGACGGAATGCGCGCGGGCCGTGGTGTAACATCGGCAACCTCCCATCCTGCAGATGTCAGCCATGAAAGCGTCCGAGCGCCATCGCGCGATTCTCGATCTCGTCCTGACGGGCGACGCCAGCGTCGAACAACTCAGCGCCGCGCTCGGCGTATCCGAAGCTACCGTGCGGCGCGACCTGACGACGCTCGCGAACCAGCGCCGTCTCGTGCGCACCTATGGCGGTGCGACGGCGCTGATCGGCGCACACGAACCGGAGGCGTCGCTCGAGGAACGCAAGGCGACGCAGCGCGAGCAGAAAGAAGCGATTGCCCGCGCGGCGGCCGCTCACGTGCACGACGGCGATACGCTGCTGCTCGACGGCGGCACGACCTGCGCCGCGCTGGCGCGGCATCTCGTCTCGCGCGTCGATCTTCATGTGGTGACCAACAACCTGCTTGCCGTCATGACGCTGGCGAACGCGCCCGGCGTCCATCTCACGTTGATCGGCGGCGATCTGCGCAAATCGAGCATGAGCACGCTCGGGCCGCTCGCCGAGCTGTCGCTGAGCCGCTTGAGCGTCGACAAGGCGTTTCTCGGCGCGGACGGCGTGGTCGCGGAGTTCGGGCTGTGCGAAGCGAGCGCGCAACAAGCGTATCTGAAGGACTGCATCATCCGGCGCGCGGCTCAGACGTTTGTGCTTGCCGACGCCGACAAGCTCGGTCGCTCGCGGCAGCAACACTGGACGCCGCTCGAACGAGACTGGCGGTTGATCACGTCCAGCATGGCCGACGAGGCGCTTCTTGCGCCGTTCAGGGCGCTCGGACGCGTCGTGGTCGAGACGGCCGATATGGACACGCCGTCGCGCTCGGCGATCTCGTAATACTGCGCGAAGCGCGCCGTACAACGAAGCGGAAAGGCGCAGGACCTTCGACGACGAGGTAGCGAACCGTCGGCCGAAAACATCCGACGTCACGTTCCATCCTTACCTCCCTGTAAAACGTCGCGGCCTTGCTGCGATGCCGACCTGACGAACGCGTCCAGATCGCGGTTGAAACGCTCGGGCTCCTCGATAAACGGCGCATGGCCGGCGTCCGCGTACACCTCACTTACGATGTGCGGATTCAGCGCGGCCGCGCGGGCGAGCGTCGCACGCGTGTCGACCAGTACGTCGCGACCTCCGTAGATGAAGAGCAGCGGTACGCGCGCCTTGGCGAGCCCTTCCGCGGCGAACACGGTCATGGTCGGCACTTCTCGCTGCATGTCCCACGATGCCATGGCGGCGTTCGCGAGCAGCCGCGCGAACGTGTCGGCGTCGGGCCGATGATTGAAACAAAGGCCGACGAAGGTGCGCTCGCCGTCCAGATGCGTCTTCAGATCGGCCGAATTCATGTCGCGATAAACGTCGGGGTGTGCGACGATCTGACCGGGCGCGAGCTCGACCACGCCGTCGACATACACGGCACCCGCGATCCCGCTATCGCCGTATTTCGCGAGATAGTTCGAGATCACCACGCCGCCGAGCGACCAGCCGACCACGACGGGCTTGCGCGCATGCGAGCCGCGGATTACCGCTGCGAGGTCGTCCGCCCAGCGGTTCCCGTCGTGATAGGGCTCCGGGCCGGACGGCTTGCCGGACAGACCGTGGCCGCGCAGATCATAGGTAATGATCCGGTATTGGCTCAATTCGCGACTTCGCACCTGCGCATCCCAGTTCAGGCGGCTGCCGAGCAGTCCATGCACCAGAATGATCGGCGGGCCGCCCGGATTACCGCTTTCCTGAACGGCGATCCTTACCCCGTCCGCCGATGTCACCGTATAGCTGTTCGGTGCGGCAAACGCGTCGGGGGCGGACGCAAGCAGCGTAACCGCCGAGAGCGCGGAAATCAAAAGGTGAGAGAACGTCCGTAAGCTCATTGTCTTGCCTGGGAGAGTGTCGGTACGCTTACTCTCAACCCTTACACTGATGTGAGAGTCAAGCGAATCGTGCTACGCTGCTTTGCATGAAAAACACGCCTTCCCGGCAGCTGCTGGCGATCGGACAACTTTCGCAACTCACTGGCGCCAGCGTGCGGTCGATCCGCCACTACGACGAACATGGTCTGCTCGCTTCGGTACGTGCGAGCAATGGCTATCGCATGTTTCCCGAGAAGGCCGTCACGCAGGTCAAGCAGATTCAGCGCATGATCGCGACCGGATTCACCATCGACGATATTCGCGGTTTCCCCGACTGCATGCTTTTGATCGAGGGTGCCCGTTCTTGCGATCAGATCACCGACGTTCAGCGGGCAAGGCTCGAGGCGATCGAGCGTCAGATCGCCGATTTGGAAAAGCGTCGGGCGCGTCTTCTCAAGACCTTGAATGAAGGAGTGATTCCGCCGGTCGATTGATGCGCGTGGCAATGGCCACGGCCGCGACGCTGCAGCCTGCGCGCTACCCGGCCTGGCGCCACGCGGCGCTCTCGCGGCCATGCGTCAGCAGCTTGCGCGCATCTCGGCCACGCGTGCCACATGCGCGACGGCTGCCTCGCGTGCCGCCCTCCCGTCGCCGGCGCGATCCCGGCGAGAATCTCGCGCATTTCTTCGACCGCCTGCTGACCGCGATCGTCGGAAGCAATCGTCAGTGCACGCAGCCGATTGATGCGAGCGATCAACGTCTGCACGATCTCCACGCAACGTGCTTTTTACCGGCGATGAACATGCGCTCGTAGAACGCCGACGTCAGCGCCTTCACCGCGTGATGATCCTGCGTATCGAACGCGTGCCGGATCCGGTCGATGCACGTCGAAAGATCTGCGACGAGCGACGCATCGGCATGCTCCGCGCAGGCCATCGCGGCCTCGCCCTCGAGCAAGGCGCGGATCTCGTAGATCTCGGCGGCCGTGTCGAAGTCGAGGACCGCGACGATGGGCCCCTGGTTCGGGACCGAGTCGACGAGGCCCTCCGTTTCCAGATGGCGCAGGACCTCGCGCACGACGGTCCGGCTTACGCCCAGGATCTCGCACAGTGAGCGTTCGACGAGCCGTTCGCCCGGCTGGAAATGCGCGTCGAGGATCGCGGTGCGCATCTTCTCGAGCGCGAGCTCCCGCAGCGTGGCAGTAGGCCGCTCGACTTTCAGTGACGGCAGTGCGTGACGCATGGCCGTTGCCGTCACGCTTGCGCGAACAGGCGCGCGTCGCGCGCATCCCACTCGACGAGCGCCTGTGCGCCGATCACGATGCCGTTGCCGTGTCGATGGGCGGCCGGCGTGCGGATCGAGATTTCCTGCTGCCACGGTGTCGCGACCGCGTAGTGCATCGCATCGCCGAGATAGGTGATGTCGCGCACCGTGACGGGAAGACCCGCGCCGACGGCCGACGCAGTTGCCGCGCCCGCGTATTGCACCGGGCGGATGCGTATCTGTTCCGGACGAATCATCAGCGTGCCATCGTCGCCGGCAGCGAGCGAGGGATGGAACGCGTCCGAGGCCGTTTCGATACCGTTGGGAAACACGCCGCCCATGCGACCGTCGCGTGTCTTCGTCACCTTGACCGGCAGGAAATTCGAGTTGCCGATAAAGCTCGCGACGAAGCGCGACGCGGGATTCGCATACAGTTCCTCGCCCGTGCCCACCTGCTCGATCCGCCCCTGGTTGAACACGGCGATACGGTCGGACAACCGCAGCGCCTCCTCCTGGTCGTGCGTGACGTAAAGGATCGTCACACCGGTCTCCTGGTGAATGCGGCGCAGTTCGAGCTGGATTTCCTCGCGCAGCTTCTTGTCGAGCGCGGACAGCGGCTCGTCCATCAGCAGCACGGGCGGATCGTAGGCCAGCGCACGCGCGATCGCGACGCGCTGCTGCTGGCCGCCGGAGAGTTGCGCAGGCATCCGGTCACGGCATTCGGACAGATGTACGAGCTTCAGCATCTGCTCCACTTTGGCGCGGACTTCCGCGTCGGGCCGGCGCCGCACGCGCAGCGGGAACGCGACGTTCTCGCCCACGCTCAGGTGTGGAAACAGCGTATAGCGCTGAAACACCATTCCGATGTTGCGCTGGTTCGGCGCAACCGAAAGCAGCGACTTGCCGTCGAGCAGCACGCGTCCGTCGGTCGGCTCCTGAAAGCCCGCGACGATATAAAGCGTGGTGCTCTTGCCCGAACCCGACGGCCCGAGGAAGGTCATGAATTCGCCCTTGCGCACGTCGAGCGACACGTGGTCGATCGCAACGACGTCATCGTAGGTCTTGCGCAGGCGCTGGATTTGCAGGAAAGCAGTCATGGCGTAGTACCTCAGTGAGCGCGTGCGCGGCGCACCACGGCGCCCGCCAGCATCAATACGGTCGTCAGTCCGACGAGCAGCGACGACGCGGCCGCGACGACGGGCGTCAGGTCTTGCCGCAGCGTTGCCCAGATCCGCACGGGCAACGTCTGCAGCGTCGGGCTCGACATGAAGATCGACACCACGACTTCATCCCACGACGCGAGAAACGCGAAGACCGCGGCAGCAAACAGGCCGAGCCGGATGGCAGGCAGCGTGACGCGCAGCTTCACCGTGAGCGGCGATGCGCCGCAGATCAGCGCGGCGTCTTCCAGCGCCGTGTCGAAGCTCAAGAGCGAATTGCTGATCGAGATGATCGAAAACGGCAGCGCGATGATCAGGTGACCGATCACGAAGCCGGTCATCGTGCCGTTGAGCCCGATACGCAGAAAGAATGCATAGAGCGCAACGGCGAGCACGACGACGGGTAGCACCATCGGTGTCAGGAAGAAGCCGCGCACCGCCTCGCGGCCCCGGAACCTGCCCCGCACGAGCGCCAGCGAGGCAAGAAAGCCGATCGCGACGGACAGCATCGTCACGATAATCGCCAGCTTCGCGCTGGTCAGCAGCGAGTCGATCCAGCCGGCGTCGGTAAACAGCTGCCGATACCATTCGAGCGTCCAGCCCGGCGGCGGGAAAATGAGCCACTGCGAATCGCCGAACGACAACGCGACGATAAACACGATCGGCAACAGCAGGAACAGTGCGACGGCCGCGCCCACGGCCACCAGAATCCAGCGCAGCGCGCCGAGGCGATCGAAATCGAGCAACATGTCAGCGGCCTCCGGCGGCGGCGCGTGCGCTGCCCGTGAAGCGCAGCTGCAACGCATAGAGCGCGAGCGTGACGGCAAGCAGCACGAAGGCCGCGGCGCCGGCGAGCCCCCAGTTCAGCAGCTCCTGCACGAGTTGCGCGATCAGTTCGGCCAGCATCATGTACGACGGCCCGCCGAGCAGCGTCGGCGTGACGAAGTAGCCGAGCGCCATGACGAACACCATCAGCGCACCGGACGCCACGCCCGGCATCGCGAGCGGCACGAGGATGCGCCAGAACGCCTGCCAACGGCTCGCACCGCACACCGCGGCCGCGCGCAGCGTCGACGGGTCGATGCCGCGCAGCGTCGCATGCAGCGGCATCACGAGAAACGGCAGCATGATGTAGGTCATGCCGATCGTCACGCCGGTCAGATTGTTGACGAGCGACAGCGGCTCGCGGATCACGCCGAGCGCCATCAGCGCGCGGTTGATCGGCCCCGTTCCCTGCAGCAGCACCATCCACGCGAACGTGCGCGCTAGCAGGTTCGTCCACATAGACAACAGCAGGATCGCGAACAGCACCGAACTGAGCTTGCGCGGAGCGATGGCGAGCAGCCACGCCATCGGAAAGCCGACGGTCAGCGTGACGAGCGTCACGACCGTCGCGACGATGAACGTATTGCCGAACACGCGCACGTACGTCGTCGAGCCGAGTAGCTGCGCGTAGTTGTGCAGCCCTGGCGCCGGCTCGAGCACACTGCGCAACAGCAGCGACAGCACGGGCAGCAGGAAAAAGATCACGAGCAGCAGCATCGCGGGTGCCAGCAGCCGCACGCTGCGCCAGTCGCGCCGCTTGCGCGGCGGTGTCGCGGCAGGATGCGCGACGGTACTCAATACGTTTGGCATGGTGTCTCCTTTGTCGGCCAGCGCCGGCACTTCAGTGCCTGTTTCCACTGGCCCCATGCAGGTTCGTTGCGCTACCGGGCGGTTCCGTCCAGTTCGGGCTCCTGAACGGCGTTCAGGTCGGTACAACGCCACGCGCCGGCTTACTTCGACTGCCACGCGTACCAGCGCTTCGCGATCGCATCGCGGTTCTCGGCCCAGTACTTCATGTCGAGATTGATCTGCGAACCCTTGTATTGGTCGGGCAGTGCTTTCGCGATCGCCGGCGGCATCAGCGCCGCCGACTTCACGTTGATCGGTGCATAGCCGGTATTGGCGGCGAACCTGGCTTGGGCCTCCGCGCTCGTTGCGGCGGCCAGGAACTTCATTGCCGCGTCGCGATGCTTGGCGCCCTTCGGAATCACAAGCATGTCGGCCGCGGTCAGGTTCTGATTCCACGACATGCCGACCGGTACGCCCGTCTGCGCGAGCGCATGCAGACGGCCGTTCCAGAACATGCCGATCGGCGCTTCGCCCGATGCGAGCAACTGCTGCGATTGCGCGCCGCCGCTCCACCAGACGATATCGCCCTTGATCGAATCGAGCTTCTTGAACGCGCGGTCGAGATCGAGCGGATACAGCTTGTTCGGCGCGACGCCGTCGGCGAGCAGTGCGATCTCGAGCACGCCCGGCGCCGACCACTTGTAAAGCGTACGCTTGCCCGGGAAACGCTTCGTGTCGAACAGATCGACCCAGTTCTGCGGCTGCGCCCCCGTGTACTTCGCCTTGTTGTAGCCGAGCACGAACGAATAATAGAAACTGCCCACGGCAGACGGCGTCGCGAAGCGCGGGTCGAGGTCGGCCTTCTTCACCACGGAATAGTCGATCGGCTCGATCAGTCCGGCCTTTTCCGCCGCATACGCGAAGTCGCCTTCGACGTCGACGACGTCCCAGCTGACGTTGCCGCTTTCGACCATCGCCTTGAGCTTGCCGTAGTCGGTCGGTCCGTCCATCAGCACCTTGATGCCGCTCGCCTGCGTGAACGGCTGCGCCCAGTCCTTCTGCTGCGACGATTGGGTCGTCCCGCCCCAGCTCGTGAACACGATCGGGTCCGCAGCGACCGCCGGTGCGGCGCAAAGAACGGCCAACGGTGCGATACAGGCAAGCTGCGATGCCAGACGCGGTGCTGCGAAACGCGGGATGCTTCTGCTGCTCATGGTCTCTCTCCAGATGAAACGGGTGCGGCTTGCGGCCACCGGAACGGCAGCCCTCCGAATACGCGTGCTCGGTCCGGCAGCGCCCGCCGCGCCGGCTGCTCGATCGCCTCGTTCGTCACTGCGGCGCATCGCGCGCCGCCGATGCCGTTACGCGGCAGCCAGCGGCTGGACCGTACCGGCCTCCGTGTCGCCGACGTAGATTCCATATGCGTCCTGCCTGCGTTCGCGCACGTAGCGCTCGAGCATCGAGCGCACGGCGGTATCGGCGATTTCGTCCCAAGGAACTTGCCACAGCGGCACGATGCGAATACTGCTGTCGAACCACGGCGAACCGGTGGGCATCACGCGGCCGCGGTAATAGATGTGCACGCCCGGCTCGCGGCCGCCGGCCGATTCGAAGACGGCGAACAGGAAGTCGAGATGCGCGTTGAGCCCGAGCTTCGTCAGCACACCGCGCAGGCTCGCCGCGTCGCTCGCCGGTTCGAGCCGGCTGCCGGTCGGCAGGCGCAGGCCGTGCGGCGTATCGACGAGCACCAGCCCGTCGCGATGTTCGAGAATCGCGCCCACCCGTGCGCACCCCGCCGCGGACAACGCGTCCTGCGACAGGCTGAAGTTCACGTATGCGCCGCGGCAATAGCCGAGCGGCGACGCGCTCGTCTGCGCGAAGTCGACCACGCGTCCGATCAGAATGATGTGGTCCCCCGCGTCGACCACGTCGTGCGTCACGCAGTCGAAGCTCGCGGCCGCATCCCGGATCACCGGGGCACCCGTTTTGCGCGTATCCCACGGTACTCGGGCGAATTTGTCCTGTGCTTTCGAGGCGAACACGCCGGACACGTCGGCCTGGTTCTCCGCCAGCACGCTCACCGCAAAACGCTGCGTGGCCGAGAACACCGGATGGCTCGACGCCGTCTTCGAGATGCACACGAGAATCAAGGGCGGATCGAGCGACACCGACGTGAACGAGTTGGCGGTGAAGCCGCGCGGCGAACCGTCGGGCTGGATCGTCGTGACGACCGTCACGCCGGTGACGAATGCACCGAGGGCGCGGCGAAAGCCGGACGTGTCGAATGGCTGCTGCTCGATCGGCTCGGTTATCGACTCGGTCATGGCGTCCTCCCGGGATGGCTGTGCTGCTTGATGAGATTATGGTATGCCATCTTATGGGCTACAACAATGGACGCTGTATTATGGAATACCATGAGTCGAATCGGCACACAAAACAAAAGGCCGCCGGCAAGTGTGCCGACGGCCTTTCGTGGTGAATCGCGCGTATCGACGCCCGCGCCGGCGTGTCGTCAACGGTCGTCGACGGCCTCGTCCTGCTGCTGCGCGAGCGCGGACTGCGCCAGCTCGGAAACGCGCTTGATGTGCGCCGCCGACGCCGCCGCGGCCGCGTCGCCATCGCGCCGCTCGATCGCGTCGAGCAGGCGGTTCATCTCCGTATTGGAATCGCTGCCGCGCCCCGGCATTGCGATGGTCAGCGCACGCAGCCGATTGATGCGCGCATTCAGCGTCTTGACGACCGTCAGCGACACGTGTTTGCCCGCCGCCTCGAACAGCGCTTCATAGAAGCGTTCGGTGTATTCGAGCACGCGCGGCAGATCCTCCTTCTCGAACGCATCCTCGATCACCGCGCGAATTTCGCGCAGTCGCTGCACGACTTCGGGCGTCGCGCCCTCCGCGCACGCGCGCGCCGCATTGGCTTCGAGCAGCCCGCGCAGTTCGTAAATCTCGCCGACCTGCCCCGGATCGAGCCGCGCGACCACCGGCCCCTGCCGCGACACGGTCTCGACCAGCCCTTCCGTCTCGAGATGCCGCAGCACCTCGCGCACCACCGTGCGACTCACGCCGAGTTCGTCGCAGAGCGTGCGTTCGACGAGCCGCGCGCCCGGTCGGAAATAACCCTGCACGATCGCGCCACGCAGCTTGTCGAGCGTCAGTTCGCGCAGGGTCTTGGCATTGCGGTCGATTTTCAGGTCTTGCATGGACGGCACTCTGGAAACGAAATGGGCCTGCCGCCAGCCCAAAAGGCGGCGGCCGACATGGAATGCCATATTATGACCTAACTGTCATCGAGCTTTCCATCCCGCCGGCAGCGTGCCCGGCGACGCCGCCGTTTCAGTCCTCCAGCCCTTCGACGATCGAGATCTGCGCGCGGCAATGTCCATCCCGCTTCGCCTTCGCCGTCTGGTATTCGGCCGAGTGATAACACGCGAGCGCGGCGTCCATATCGGGAAAGCGGATCACGACGTGGCGCTCGAACGCCTCGCCCTCGAGCGTCTGCGACGCGCCGCCGCGCGCGAGAAATACGGCGCCGAACTTCTTGAACGCCTGCGGCGCGAGATCCGTGTAGTCCTTGTACTTCACGGGATCCAGCACCTGCACGTGAGCAATCCAGTACGCACTCATTTTTCACCTCTGCTTTCGCGCAATTTCGAGACACGGGTTAACACTCATGGCATGCCGTAACATGGTATACCACAATGAATCCGACAATCAACGCATGAAAGGAAGGTGCCATGAGCCTGATTCGGAAATCCGTCCTCCACGTCGAAACGCTGTACGTGGATGGCGACAAGGTGGCTGCGAAACCGCTGAAGATGATCGGCGCGGCCGCGGTGATCAAGAACCCGTGGGTGGGCCGCGGATACGTCGAGGACCTGTCGCCGGAGATCCGCAGGCTCGCGCCGCAACTGAGCGAACACCTGACGAAGCTGATCCTCGACGAAGCCGGTTCGGGCGAGGCCGTCGAAGCGTTCGGCAAGAGTGCGATCGTCGGTCTCGACGGCGAGATCGAGCACGCATCCGCGCTGATCCACACGCTGCATTTCGGCAATACGTATCGGACGGCCGTCGGCGCGAAGTCGTATCTCGCGTTCAACAACACGCGCGGCCCGGCCAATGCGCCGCTGCTGATTCCGATGATGGACAAGAACGACGAAGGCCGCCGTTCGCACTACCTGACGCTTCAGTTCGCGATTCCGGACGCGCCGGCCGCCGACGAACTCGTCATTGCCCTCGGCGCGGCCACCGCCGGCCGGCCGCATCACCGCATCGGCGACCGCTACAAAGATCTCGCAGAGCTCGGAAATGACGTCAAGAACCCTGCCGCTGTCAAATAAGCGCGTCGCCCACTATCTCGACCAGGGCGCGGGCGAACCGCTGGTGCTGATTCATGGGGTCGGCATGCAGGCGAGCGCGTGGTATCCGCAGATCGACGACCTGTCGCGCGACTTTCGCGTGATCTCCGTCGACATGCCGGGCCACGGGAGAAGCGATCCGCTCGACACCGGCGCCGAGCTGCCGCAGTTCGTGCAGTGGGCGGCAGAGTTCATCGAAGCGCTGAAGGTCGGCCCCGTCAACCTGGCCGGCCATTCGATGGGCTCGCTGATCGCGGCCGGCGTCGCCGTGACGCGACCGGATCTCGTCAAGCGCGTGGCAGTCCTGAACGGCGTCTACCGCCGAACCGAGCAGGCGCGCGAAGCCGTGCTGCAACGCGCCGCCGAACTGCGGTCGGGCACCATCGACGTCGATACGCCGCTCAAGCGCTGGTTCAACGCGGAAGAAGCGCAGCAGGCCGCAGCACGGAAGGTGCAATCGTGGCTGCAGTCGGTGGACCTCGTCGGTTATGCGACCGCGTACCACGCCTTCGCGAACGGCGACGAGGTGTATGCGGACGCCTGGCACCGGATCGCCTGCCCCGCCCTCGTGCTCACCGGCTCGGACGATCCGAATTCGACGCCCGAGATGGCGCGACAGATGGCGCAAGCCGCACAGGATGGCAAGGCCGTCGTGATCGAGAACGAGCGCCACATGGTCAACCTGACCGCGCCCGACACGGTCAATCGCGCGCTGCGTGCGTGGCTGCAGACCGTGCCGCAGGCGGAAACCCTGAAATCGGAAGTGTGACATGAGCCAAGCAATCAGCCAGGAAGCCTCGACGATCAACACCCGGGAGCTGCGCGATGCGTTCGGCGCGTTCATGACGGGCGTGACGATCGTCACGACTGCGCGCGACGATGGCCAGCCGCTCGGCTTCACCGCGAACTCGTTCTCGTCGGTGTCGCTGGATCCGGCACTGCTGCTCGTCAGCATCGCGAAGACGTCGAGCAATTTCCAGACGTTTTCCACGGCCGGCCACTTTGCGATCAACATCCTCGCGGAAGGGCAAACGGAGCTGTCGAACAGGTTCGCGCGCCCGAGCGAGAACCGCTTCGCGAACGTCGGCTGGCATCTGAGCGCACATCGTAATCCGCTGATCGACGACGTCAGCGCGTGGTTCGACTGCACGACGCACGAGGTGATCGATGCGGGCGATCACGCAATCATCATCGGCAAGGTCGAGGCGTTTCATTCGGCAGGCTATGCGGGGCTCGGTTACTACCGCGGCGGGTATTTCACGCCGGCGAAGCTGTCGACCGAAGTCATTGCAGGCCCGAAGGTCGTCGTCAGCGCGATCATCGCGCGCGACGACAAGGTGCTCATGATCCGCACCGCCGAGGGCAAGTGGACACTGCCCGCGAAGGAGATCGGCCGTGAAGGCGCCGACAAGGCGCTCGCCGAACTTTTCCGGCAATACCAGCCCGACGCATCGGCAAGCTTTATCTACTCGGTCTACAACAATACCGAGACGCACTACCAGTACATCTCGTTCCTCTGCAGCGCACCGGACGAAGCGGCGGCCGCCGGCGAATTCGTGAGCCTCGACGATCTCGACGCGGACGCGTTCCAGGACAGCGCGCTCGCCAGCATGCTCGAACGCTATCGCAAGGAGAGCCAGCTGAAGAGTTACGGCCTGTACTTCGGCGATCACAGCACGGGCACCGTCCGTCCGCTTCTTTCCTGAAAGGTCCCATCATGCGTTTTTCGCTTTTCGTTCACATGGAGCGCGTCTCCGACCAGACCAGCCAAAAGCAGCTGTACGACGAGATGGTGGAGCTGTGCCAGATCGCCGACCGCGGCGGCATGCACGCCGTCTGGACCGGCGAGCACCACGGCATGGATTTCACGATCGCGCCGAACCCGTTCATCAACCTCGCCGATCTCGCGAACAAGACGAAGCGCGTACGGCTCGGCACGGGCACGGTCGTCGCGCCGTTCTGGCATCCGATCAAGCTCGCCGGCGAAGCCGCGATGACGGACATCATCTCGGGCGGGCGCCTCGAGCTCGGCATCGCGCGCGGCGCCTACTCGTTCGAATATGAGCGCCTGATGCCGGGTCTCGACGCGTGGAGCGCAGGCCAGCGCATGCGCGAGCTGATTCCAGCCGTGAAGAAGCTGTGGGAAGGCAACTACGCGCACGACGGCGAATTCTGGAAGTTCCCGTCGACGACATCGTCGCCGCTGCCGCTGCAGCAACCGCATCCGCCGATCTGGGTCGCCGCGCGCGATCCGAACAGCCACGAGTTCGCGGTGGCCAACGGCTGCAACGTGCAGGTCACACCGCTGCATCTCGGCGACGACGAAGTCGAGAAGCTCGTCGGCCATTTCAACGCCGCGTGTGCGAAGTACAGCGACGTGCCGCGTCCGCAGATCATGCTGCTGCGTCACACCTACGTCGCGAGCAACGAGGACGACGCGCAGCGAGCCGCCGACGAAATCAACGTGTTCTACAACTACTTCGGCGCGTGGTTCAAGAACGAACGTCCGGTCAGTCGCGGGATGATCCAGCCGCTGAGCCGCGAGGAAATCGCCGCGCATCCGTTCTACACGCCCGAAGCGATGCGCCGGAACAACGTGATCGGCACGCCGGCGGAAGTGATCGAACGTCTGAAGACCTATGAGGCGCTCGGCTTCGACGAGTACTCGTTCTGGATCGACACGGGCATGCCGTTCGAACGCAAGAAGGCGTCGCTCGAGCGGATGATCCGCGACGTGATGCCGGCGTTCCGGTAAGGGGACGATGTCATGAATGCACATTTTCAGCTGTATATCGACGGGCAGTTCGAGCCCGGCGCCGCCACCTTCGGCAGCATCGACCCGGCAACCGGCGCCGTGTGGGCGCAGATGCCGGAAGCCCGCACGGACGAAGTGAATCGCGCGGTCGCGGCGGCCCGCCGTGCACTGACCGATCGCGCCTGGGCAGGCCTGACCGCGTCGGCGCGCGGCAAACTGCTGTACCGGCTCGCGGACCTCGTCGAACAGGCTGCACCGCGGCTCGCCGAAATCGAAACGAAAGACACCGGCAAGATCATCCGCGAAACGTCGAGCCAGATCGCATACGTTGCCGAGTATTACCGCTACTACGCCGGCATCGCCGACAAGCTCGAGGGCAGCAGCATCCCCGTCGACAAGCCCGACATGCAGGTATGGCTCGAGCGGCAGCCGGTCGGCGTGGTCGCCGCGATCGTGCCGTGGAACAGCCAGCTGTTCCTGTCCGCGGTCAAGCTCGGCCCCGCACTCGCCGCGGGCTGCACCGTCGTGCTGAAGGCATCCGAGGAAGCACCGGGACCGCTGCTCGAGTTCGCGCGCATCGTGCACGAGGCCGGCTTCCCGCCCGGTGTCGTCAACGTCGTCACCGGCTTCGGCCCGGAATGCGGTGCGGTGCTGAGCAGCCATCCCGATGTGGACAAGGTCGCGTTCACCGGCGGCCCCGAGACCGCGCGCCACATCGTGCGCAATACGGCCGATAACCTCGCGAAGGTGTCGCTCGAACTCGGCGGCAAGTCGCCGTTCATCGTGTTCGCCGATACCGACATCCAGAGCGCCGTGAATGCGCAGGTTGCGGCCATCTTCGCAGCGAGCGGCCAGAGCTGCGTCGCGGGTTCGCGCCTGCTGATCGAGGCTTCGGTCAAGGATCGATTCCTCGCGATGCTCGTGGAACGCGTATCGCGGATTCGCATCGGTTCCCCCGGCGAGCGGGAAACCGAATACGGCCCGCTGTGTACCGAGCGACAGCTTCGCCACATCGAGACGGTCGTCGAGCGCTCGGTGCGTCAGGGCGCGACCGTGCTCGCCGGCGGAAAGAAGCTGGAGCGCGACGGGTATTACTACGCGCCGACGATCCTCGACTGCACCGGCGTCGCGCACGCCGACAGCATCACGACCGAATTGTTCGGGCCGGTGCTGTCGGTCGACACGTTCGAATCCGAGCAGGAAGCGATCGACAAGGCGAACGGCACCGCGTATGGCCTCGCGGCCGGCATCTTCACGACCAGTCTCACGCGGGCTCACCGCGTGTCGAAGCGCGTGCGCGCCGGCATCGTGTGGATCAACACGTATCGGGCCGTGTCGCCGCTCGTGCCGTTCGGCGGCTTTGGGCTATCCGGACACGGCCGCGAAGGCGGGCTGAGCGCCGCGCTCGAATACACGACCACGAAGTCCGTATGGCTGCGCACGTCGGACGATCCGATCGGCGACCCGTTCGTGATGCGCTAAGCGGCGATCCGATCGCCTGCCGTATCGATTCATAAGCGACGGAGACCAGGCTGCGCCCGCGCGGCGCCGCTTGGTCCGGCAATAACGATGGAGACAGCATGACAAAGCAGGACAGCGACGGCGGCGTTCTCGCCATCGAAAGCAACTCGATCGAATATGTTCCGCCGGAGGCCCGCCACGGCAAGCCGGCCGATCTCTTCACCCTGTGGTTCTGCACGAACGTCGCACCGCTGGCCGTGATCTCGGGCGCCACGTCGGTGCTGGTGTTTCATCTCGACCTGGTCAGCGCGATTCTCGCGATCGTGGCCGGGCAATTCTTCGGCGCGATCTTTCACGCGCTCACTTCCGCGCAAGGGCCGCTCGTCGGCGTACCGCAGATGATCCAGAGCCGCGCCCAGTTCGGCCGCTACGGCTCGCTGCTCGTGGTCGGGTTCACCACGCTGATCTACCTCGGCTTCTTCGTATCGAACATCATTCTGGCGGGCAAAACGCTGCACACCGCCATGCCCGCGATACCCGTACCCGCCGCGACCGTCGTCGGTGCGGTGCTTGCGACGCTGGTGGGCGTGATCGGCTGCCACTTCATTCATCGCTTCAACAAGATCGGTGCCTGGTTCATGGGCGGCGCGCTGCTGATCGGCATCGCGCTGATGGCGCCGGGGCTCGACGCGCAGATCTTCGAGCGAGGGCATTTCGATTCCACGAACTGGTTCGCGATGTTCGGGCTGTGCGCGATCTGGCAGATCAGCTTCGCGCCCTATACGTCCGACTATTCTCGCTATCTGCCGGCCTCCGCCGGATTCGGGAAGACGTTTGCGTATACCTATTTCGGTACATCGCTAGGCACGATCTTCGCGTTCCTGTTCGGTGTGCTCGCAGTCAGCACCGGACATTCGTCCGACGCGATGCAGGCCGTCCGCGAGCAGACCGGCGCGTTCGGCTACGTGCTGATCCTCCTGTTTCTCGTCAACATCATCGGCCACAACGGAATGAATCTGTACGGCGCAGTGCTGTCGTTCATCACCGCCGCGCAGACGTTCCGCCCGCACTGGGTGCCGGGGCGCAAGGTGCGCGTCGCCGTGTCGGCGGTGCTGCTGGTGGCGTCCACCGCGATCGCCCTGTGGGCGTCGAGCAACTTCATCGCGATCTTTCTGAACGCGATCTTCGCGCTGCGCATCGTGCTCGCGCCATGGATCGCGATCAACCTGATCGACTTCTACCTCGTCAACAACCGGCACTACCGCGTCGCGGAGATCATCAGCAGCAATGGCGGCATGTACGGCGCATTCAACGCCAAGACCACCGCGATCTACGTGTTCGGGATTGCGGTGCAGGTTCCGTTCATGCAAGAGAGCTTCTTCCGCGGCCCGTGGGCGTCGATTCTGGGTGGCGTCGACGTCTCGTGGATGGTCGGCCTCGTCGTCACCGCGCTGGTGTGCTACCTGTTCGCGTCGCGGGACGGCTCGCGTTCGCGGAGCCGGTGTCCGGCCGGCGCCGGCGCTCTGGATTAACAATGGAGATCGATCATGAATGAAGACGAGGCGCTGTTTCAGAAAGGCTTGCCGATCCGCCGTGAAGTGCTCGGCCCCGAATACGTCGATGCATCGATGGAAAAGGCGGACGCCTTCATGATGGCATTCCAGCGCGCCACCACCGCATGGGCGTGGGGATGGGCATGGGGCGACGACACGCTCGACCGCAAAACGCGCAGTCTGCTCAACCTCGCGATGCTGACTGCCGGCGGCCATACGAACGAACTCAAGCTGCACGTGAAGGGAGCGCTCAACAACGGCGTAAGCGTCGACGAAATCAAGGCGACATTGCTGCACGCGACCGCTTATTCGGGCATTCCGCACGGGCTCAGCGCGTTCAAGGCCGCACGCGAGGTGCTGGTGTCCGAAGGGGCATTGAAATAAGCGCAGCGCCGGAGAAGCGAGTGGCATCGCGGCCTGGGTCGACGGACTGAATAGCCGTGATCGGACTACAGCGCGGGGCGCTGTGTCGACCGTTTCCCTCGCTTCTCACCGTTTGCGGTCGGACGTAACCGACGACCGTTGCGGCTGCAGCTTCGACGCGCCATACCGACGATCTTCCTGCGACGCGACGCAAACCGAAAGCGCAACCTGCTCGCTACCATTCGGTCATCCATCGGCCCGGCCATTCCGCCGTTTAACCGCCCGCGCCCTGCGCCACTAACTTCTATCCAGAAACAAATCCGCCACCACCGACCGCAACCAGCGATTACCCGCCTCGTGGTGGTATTTCGCATGCCAATGCTGACGCACCGCAAACTTGTCGACCGGAAACGGGCAGGGATGAACCGCGATCCCGTTCACGCGCGCCAGCGTCTCCCCGATGTTTCTCGGCAGCGTCGCAATCAGATCGGTCGACTGGATGATCGACCCAAGCCCGAGCATACCCGGCAGCTCGAGCACGACGTCGCGGTCGATGTTCTCGCGCAGCAGCGCCTGCTCCAGCAATTGCGCGCCCGTGCCGGCCGCGATGATCACGTGTCCTTCGCGGCGGTATTGCTTGAGCGTCAGCTTCGCGCGCACGCGCGGATGATCGGGATTGGCGAGACAAACCCAATCCTGCATGTAGAGCTGCTGCTGGTACATGCCGCTGCCAAGCCACGGCACATACCCGATCGCGAGATCCGCCTCGCCCGATTCCAGCGCGCGCTCCGTGTTCCCGTCGATTCTCGCCGCTTCGAGTCGAATGCCCGGCGCCTGCGCACGCACATGCGCGAGCATTTTCGGCAGCAGCGTGATGTGACTCGCATCCGTCATGCAGATCCGGAAGCGCCGCTTGGCCGTGGCCGGATCGAACGAGATTTCCCACGCCGAAAACCGCCGCAGCGACTCCAGGATTTCCCGGCATGGGCCGATCAACGCGTCTGCCTGAGGCGTCGGCGTCATCCCGGCGGGCGTACGCACGAACAACGGATCCTGCAGATGTTCGCGCAGCCGCCCCAGCCAGATGCTGATCGTCGGCTGGCTCTGCCCGAGCTGCTCCGCCGCCCGCGTCACGCTGCGCAGGTCATACAGCAAGTCGAAAAGCTGAAGCAGCTTGAGATCCGGCAGCTCGGCAGTGCCCATGGCTTCATTGTGTTTCGCAATGTCGCCATTGTAGTCATTTCGTTGCGCCTATGCGGCACGTCCGACGAATAGACGCCCGCGGACAGGACTCGACGCCCTGCTTTCCGGATCGCAAGAACATCACACTAATGGCGGTTGCGCTCACTCGGGCGCAGCCTGCTCGTCATGTCGCACGAGCGGAACGGTGAGCCGATCGATCAGCGCACGCGTCTGCGGTCGAACGCCGCGCCACCATGCGAACGCTTCGGCCGCCTGCTCGACGAGCATCCCGACACCATCCGCGATGCCCTGCACACCGGCGCTGCGCGCGAGCTGCAGGAACGGCGTCAAGCCCTTGCCGTAGGCGAGTTCGTAGGCGCTGCCGCTCGCGCTGAATACGCTGGGCGGAACCGGCGGCAGCTGCCCGGTCAGGCTTGCCGAAGTCGCGTTCACGACGAGGTCGAAGCGTCCCATCGATTCGAGGTCCGCATAGCTGCACGCACGCAGCGCGCTACCTGCGCCTGCCTGCTCGACGAGCGCTTGCGCCTTGTCCGGATGTCGGTTGACGATGACGAGTTCGGCGGGGCGCGCGCCGATAAACGGCAGCAACGCGCCGCGCACGGCGCCGCCTGCGCCGAGAATGAGTACGCGCTTGCCGGCCATCGGCTGATGCAGATTGACTTCGATGTCGCGCACGAGGCCGACGCCATCGAAGTTCTCGGCGACGACGCGACCGTTCTCGAACTTCATCGCGTTCACGGCGCCCGCGAGCGTCGCGCGTTCGCTGCGTTCGTCGGCCATCGCAAACGCTCTCAGCTTGAAGGGCGCGGTGACGTTCATGCCCTTGCCACCGGCCGCGATGAAGGCTGTGACCGTGTCGACGAACGCGCCGTCCGGTTCCAGCGGCGCCTCCATCGCGACATACGCGATGTCCTGCCCGGTCTCCTCGGCGAACAGACGGTGGATCAGCGGAGACTTCGTGTGCCCGATCGGATTGCCGATTACCGCATACTGGTCGCTCATCACGCGCTCCTTTTCGAGAACAGCACGCCGTCGGTTTGCATCGCGTCGATTTCCGCTGCACTGAAGCCGAGAGATTGCGCGACCTCCACGTTGTGCTGACCGAGGTCCGGGCCGACTTCGCGAATCGACGTATCGCAATCGGAAAAACGGAACGGCAGGTTCGGCAGACGCAGCGTGCCGAAGCGCGGATGCGCCTGTTCGATCACCATGCCGCGCGCGACGATTTGCGGATCGTTGACGACCTCGTCGATGCGCTGCACCTTCGCGCAAGGAACGTCGACCTCGTCCAGCAGCGCCAGAACGTCGGCCACCGAGCGGCCGGCCACCCACGGCTTCACCACAGCAAGAATGGCTTCACGATGGGCGTTGCGGCCGTTCAGGTCGTGAAAGCGCGTGTCGGTTCCAAAACCGGCGGGGCCGCCATGCTGCTCGACGACCGCCGCGAACCGCTTCCACGCATCGTCGACTTGCGCGGCGATGACGAGGTCGCCGTCGGCGGCGCGGAAGACGCCGTACAGCGTGGACGTCGGCATGTCGTGGCCGGTCTGCTCGGGAACGACGCCCTGCATCGTGTAGCACTGGACGGCATATTCGTGCATCGACACCAGCGTGTCGTACAGCGCCATGTCGATATGCTGCCCGCGCCCGCTCGCTACGCGGCCGAGCAGCGCCGCGTTGATCGCGGCGACCGCGTGAATGCCGGTGTACATGTCGCCGAGCGAAATGCGCATGAGCGGCGGCGGCTCGCCCGGATTGCCGATCATCTGCATGATGCCGCTCTTCGCTTCGGCGATCAGGCCGAAGCCCGCACGATGCGCGTCGGGCCCCGTGTGGCCGTACGCCGAGATCGAGCAGTAGACGAGCCGCGGATTGCGCGCCGACAACGCCGCGTAGCCGAGACCGAGCTTGCCGAGCGCACCGGGACGATAGTTCTCGATAAACACGTCGGCCGAGTCGCACAGGCGTTGCATGAACGTCTTGCCGCGCGGGTCCTTCATGTCGACGCTGACACCGCGCTTGCCCATGTTGAGCTGCAGAAAATAGGCGCTTTGCTGATCGTCCAGGATCGTCGCGTGCCGGCGCCCGGCATCGCCGCCGCCGGGGCGCTCGACCTTGATGACTTCTGCGCCGAGCGCGGCGAGGCAGCGGCCGACATACGGGCCGGCAAGAAAGTGGCTGTAATCGACGACGCGAATGCCTTCGAGGGGACGGGCCTGCATCAGTACGCTCCCGGACGACGCGGAATCATCAGACGATGCTCGCCGCGCTGGACGACCTGGCCGTCCTGGTTGATCAGTTCCGACGGCAGAACGACGATGCCCCAGTCGGGCTTGCTCTTGCTGGCGCGCATCGCGCCGACGCGGAACTTGACGTGCAGCACGTCGTTCACCTTGATCGGCAGCAGGAAATCCCAGGTCCAGCCGAGCGACATGCCGGGTACGAAGCGATAGTCGCTTTGCGTCTTCAGGCCGTCCGCGACGGACAAGCCGAACAAGCCATGCGCGACGATGCAGCCGAAGTGGCTCGCGTTCGCGTAGTCCTCATCGACGTGCACGGGCGTGTGATCGCCCGTGAGATCGGCATAGGCGAGAATGCGTTGTTGCGTGACCGTGTAAGTCGGGCTGATGCATTCGTCGCCTTCCTGCGCATCGTCCCAGTATTTTTCGATGATGCGGCTCATGCTCACGCCTCCGCGCGCGGATCGATCGCCAGCGCCTGTGCGACGCACGTGGCCGGTTTCGCCTGAATGAGTTCGATCGCGAGTCCGTCGGGCAGGCGCAGCCAGTTGCGTCCCTGCGGCATTTCGGTCACGCCGAATGCCTGCGCCGCAGCGATGGCCGCGTCGAGGTCTTCGCACATCACGCCGAGATGCGCGAGCCGGCCCTCCGGTCCGTCGTAATGCGGCTCGCTGATGAATTGCAGACCGCCGAGCGTCCAGTATTGACGCGGCGCTTCCCGGCTGCCGTCGACTTCGCGCATGGTCATGCCGAGCACTTCCTCGAAGAAGCGGATATGCCAATGGATGTCCTTCACCCGGATGGCGACGTGCTCGAGATAGGCTTTCGCGGCGCTCATGCCGAGACCTCCTCTTTCCGGCGATCGATCATGGCGCGTTCAATCCCCTTGATGCAGGCGACGAGCGTCGCATTGACGGGCGTCGGCACGCCGAGCCGTTCGCCCCAGCGCACCACGGCGCCGTTGATGAAGTCGATTTCGGTGATCGACGCTTTCTCGAGGCTTTGCAGCATCGACGTCTTGAACGCGGCCGGAAGGCCTTCCGCGGCCATGTTCCACGCATCTTCCGCTGCGGCGATGGACAGCCTGACACCGGCGGCTTTGGCCGCGGCCATCGCTTCTTCGATCGCCGCAAGCGCCGTCGCCTTGAGGACGGGCTCGTCGTAAAGCTGACCGTAGGTCAGGCGCGTGATGCCGGTGATCGCGCCGGTCGCGACATTGATCAGCAGCTTGTCCCACATCGTGCCGAGGATGTTGTCGCTGACGCGCGTGGTCAAACCTGCGCCGTTGAACGCGTCCGCGACCGCTTGCACACGGGCCGTGATCCGGCCGTCGAGTTCGCCGACGATCGTGAGCTTGCCCGCGACGCCGCTCTGAATCTGGCCCGGCGCGTGCAATACGCCGCCCACGTAGGTTTTGCCCGCGAGCACGCGCTCTCGTCCGACGATTTCGGCGAGCACGTCTTCATGACCGAGGCCGTTTTGCAGCGACAGAACGACGGTCTCCGGCCCGACGAGCGCGAGCGCGCCGCGCATCGCCGCATCGGTATGGAACGACTTGACCAGCACGATCACGAGATCGACCGTGCCGACTTCGGCGGGATCCATCGTCGCGCGAACCTTGACGCGCCGCGTGCCGCGCTCGTCGTCGATCTGCAGCCCGTCGCGCGACATGGCCGCGACATGCGCGGCAAACCGGTCGACGAGCCATGTCTCGTGACCGGCTTCGGTTAGCGTGGCACCGATGGCGCAGCCCAGCGCGCCGGCGCCCAAAAATGCGATCTTCATCAACGTCTCCTTGAATGGAGACCACGATACGGCGCGCGACACATGTCGGCAATGCAATGAATTCAATGGCGCCATTGCGGATCGCAATATTGAGTCGACACGGACATAGCACTGCCGTAGCGCGCACGCCGTTTTGCGAGCCGCTGGCGCTCGCCGCCACGCCGCCCAAAAAGCGACAAGCCCGGCGCGAAGCCGGGCTTGTCGCGTGTTCGAACCTGACGTCCCAATGTCTATCCCGCCGACGAAGCGGCCGACTCGCCACTGTCCGCGCGCCGCCGGTACAGCGCCAGCGTCGCGCCGAGCCCGCAGAGCGCGGCGAAACTCAGCCAGTAGCCCGGCGCTGCCTTGTCATGCAGCGCCTGGATCAGATACGTCGACACGGCCGGCGTAAACCCGCCGAACAAGGCGGTCGCCAGACTGAACGCCAGCGAGAACCCGGCGACGCGTACTTCGACCGGCATCACTTCCGTCAGCGCGGCGACCATCGCGCCGTTATACATGCCGAAAAAGAACGAGAACCACAGCAGCACGATCAGCATGCGCGCGAAGCTCGGCGCATCGGCGAGCCAGAACAGCGCCGGATAGGCCGTGAAGATCGCGAGCACGGAAATCGCGACGAGCAGCGGCTTGCGGCCGATGCGGTCCGAGATCGCGCCGCCGATCGGCAGCCAGACGAAATTCGACGCGGCCACGAGCAGCGTCACCATCAGGCTGTCCGACGTGGACAGCTTCAGCACCGATCTGCCGAAGGTCGGCGTATAGACGGTGATGAGATAAAACGTCGTGGTCGTCATCGCCGTCAGCAGCATGCCGCCGACCACGGTCCGCCAGTTGCCGAGCAGCATCGCGAAGATCTCGCGTGCCTGCGGATGGTGCCGCCGCGCTTGGAACGCCGCGGTCTCCTGCAGCGAGCGCCGCAGCAAGAACAGAAACGGCACGATCGCACAGCCGATGAAAAACGGCACGCGCCAGCCCCATGCGCCGATCTGCTGCGCCGACAGCCACTGGTTCAGCCCGTAACCGATGGCCGCCGCCATCACGATCGCGACCTGCTGGCTCGCCGATTGCCAGCTCGTGTAAAAACCCTTGTTGCCGGGCGTGGCCATTTCCGCGAGATAGACCGACACGCCGCCGAGCTCGGCCCCCGCGGAGAATCCTTGCAGCAGCCGCCCGAGCAGCACCAGCGCCGGCGCGAGCAGGCCGATGCTCGCGTAGCCCGGCACGCACGCGATCAGGATGGTGCCGCTCGCCATGATCGAGAGCGTGACGATCAGGCCGGTACGCCGCCCGACCTTGTCGATATACGCGCCGAGAAAGATCGCGCCGAGCGGACGCATCAGGAACCCGGCGCCGAACACCGCGAACGTGAGCATCAGCGACGCGAACTCGCTGTCCGACGGAAAAAAGATCTTCGAGATCGATGTCGCATAAAAGCCGAACAGAAAGAAATCGAACTGTTCGATGAAATTGCCGCTGGTCACGCGCAGCACGGCGGCGGCCCGCGTCATCGGCGAAACGCCGGACGTCGCGGCGATGGGTTCGGTACGGCTCATGGTGTCTCCTGCCTATTGTGTTTGTGGCGATGGGCGCCGGCGGCGCCCGTGACGCTAGTCGGCGCCGACGCTCGACGCGTTGCGTTGCCGCTTCTCGATCGACGATTTGAGCAAGGCGGCCGAGCGGAAAATGCCGTGCGCGAACTTGCCGTAAGGCAGCGTTGCGAATAGCGCGATCACGATGCCGAGATGGACGGCGAGCAGCGAAGGCATCGCGGCAGTCGTACGACCGGCGAGCAATGCGAGACCGGATGCACTGGTCAGCAACAGCAGCGCGATGAAGCCGCGGTCCATCGGACGCTGACGCGGATCGCCGCGCTCCGGCGCGCGTGTCAGGTTCAGCCAAAGCAGCCCTGCCGGCCCCGCGATCAGTCCGATGCCGCCCGCCGTTCCGAGCAGCACCGGCACGCTGAAAAACGGATACGGCGCTTCCAGACCGAACGCGTAGTGATAGAGCGTGGCGACCGCCGTTGCCGCGAAGCACAACATGAAGCCGTAGAACGTCAGGTGATGGAAACGGCGCCGGGCCAGCGTGAACGCATCGTCCCGTTCGTTGCAGCCGTCGCCGTGGCCGCCGTCGAGGTACCTGAGCGTCAGCGCGTTCTTCGCCGCTTCCGCCACCGCCGGCGCGCTCGCGCGTGTCGTTCCCGCCGACACGTCACGCCAGAAGCGCGTGACGCCCACGCCGAGCGCGACCATGGCGAACACAAATACGCTGCCGAACATCGCGGCGAGCAGCGTGTGCGGAAAGACCGCGTAGAAGTTCGCAGGCCCGACGTCGCGCGACAGGCCGCCGTGCAATGCGGTGCCGAGCAGCAGAAACAGCGCGAGCCCGGCCGCGAGTGCAACCGACAGCGTCAGACCGTTGCGCTTGTACAGCGCGCCGAACGCCGCAGGAAACGCGTACTCGGTGTAGGTGTCGAGCCGGACTTCGGCCATCGCTTTCGGCACGTTCACGGCGAATTCATGCGGTGGCGCGTATTGGCACGCGTGATAGCACGCACCGCAGTTGTGGCACAGATTCGCGAGATAGTTGACGTCCGCCTTGCCGAATTCGAGCCGGCGCGTCATCGCGGGGAACACGGCGCAAAAACCTTCGCAATAGCGGCATGCGTTGCAGATCTGCATCTGGCGCGCCACTTCGGTTTCGCTCGCGCTCATCGGCACGATCGGGATCACGCGTGCCGCGCCGCCGTGCGAAGTTTTTGGGGTATCGACCGGCGACGCCGTGTGCGTGCGTTCGGTCGCGAGTGCGTCAGGCTGCTGCACGGCTTGCCTCCGTTGTCTTGAGTGCCGCACGTGCAGCCTGCGTCCCGGCGATGCGCCCGAAGGCCGTGCCGATCGACATGCCGACGCCGGCCGTATAGCCCTTGCCGAGCACGTTGCCGGCCATCATTTCGCCGGCGACGAACAGGTTTTCGCTGGCTTCGCCGCCGAAGTGGACCTGCGCGCGCTCGTTCGTCTTCAGGCCGAGATAGGTGAACGTAATGCCCGGCCGCAACGCATAACCGTAGAACGGCGGCGTATCGATGCGGCGCGCCCAGTGCGTCTTCGGCGGCGTGAGGCCTTCGGTGTGGCAGTCGTCGAGCGCCGTGTGATCGAACGTGCCGACGCGGCACGCGTCGTTGTAGCGCGTCAGCGTGTCGACGAAGCGCCGTTCGGGCAGGCCCAGCTTGCGTGCGAGTTCCGGCAGCGTGTCCGCCTTTTCGCCGGGAAACACCGGCGGCATGAAACGGCCGATCGCTTTCGAATCGATGATCGAATAGCCGATCTGCTCGGGCTGCTGCGCAACGAGCCGCCCCCAGATCGCATAGCGCTTCGGCCAGAAATCCTCGCCCTCGTCGTAGAAGCGCTCGGCGTCGCGATTCACGACGACGCCGAGCGACACGCAGTCGATGCGCGTACAGATGCCGCCGTCATACAGCGGCGCGCGCGCATCGATGGCGACGCAGTGCGACTGCGACGGATCGCCGATCATGTCGGCCCCGGCGTCGCGCATATGCTTGAGGAGCACGCCCTGGTTGAAGCGTGTGCCGCGAATCAGGAAGTTGTCGGCCGGCCATTCGCCGCGCGCGTTCTGCCCCCACGCGTCGCGCAGCCATTCGCGGTTCGATTCGAAGCCGCCCGCGGCGAGGACGCAGGCATGCGCCTCGAAACGCCGGCTGCCGCTGCGCGCCGCGACGAAACGGCTGCCGTCGAGCTCGATCGCATCGACGGGCGTGTCGTACCGGATGTCGACGCCGAGCGCTTCGGCGCTGCGGTAATACGCGTTGACGAGCGCCTTGCCGCCGCCCATGAAGAACGCGTTCGTGCGCGCGACGTGGAGCGCACCGGACAGCGGCGGCTGAAAGCGCACGCCGTGCTTCTGCATCCACGGCCGGCACGACGACGACGCGCGGATCGTCAGCCGCGCAAGATGTTCGTTCGTGATGCCGCCGGTCACCTTCAGCAGGTCCTGCCAGAATTCCTCTTCCGGATAGGCATCGACGAGCACGTCTTGCGGCGCATCGTGCATGCAGCGCAGATTGCGCGTGTGTTGCGAGTTGCCGCCGCGCCATTCGCGCGGCGCGGCTTCGAGAAGCAGGACCGACGCGCCCGCTTCGCGCGCCATCAACGCCGCACACAGGGCAGCATTCCCTCCTCCGATTACGAGCACATCGACCATCAGACTTGCCTCCTTTCGGACAAATCGTAGGGATCGCGTGCCCGCTGCGCTATCAGGCGGCCGTCAACGGGTCTTCACTTTTTGTGAAGAGTCGGTTTCGCGCAGCCGTGCACCGGGCCAGCGGCCTTCGTGCACGAGTTGACGCGCGACATCGGCAAGGACCACGCGCGCGGCGAGCCCGGCCGGAGACAGTTCGTCATCGGAAATGCTTGCGATCAGGTTGGGCCGCCTCGCGTATTTCTCCGCGACGGGCACGCTCGTCAGCGTCGCGTTCTCGCGTCTGGCGAGTGCTGCGCCCGGCTGTATGGTCGCCCCGATGCCGGTGCGGACGATGTCCATCAGCAGCGCGAGGCCGTCGACTTCGGCGACGATGTTCGGCTCGTATTCGGCGCGCTTGAACGCCGATGAAAGCAGCGAACGCAGCCCGTGCGTACCGCTGGGCAGAATGAGCGGCAGCTTGCCGAGATCGGTCAGCCGGATCGACCCGCGTGTCGGCATCCCGTCAAGATCGGCCGCGCCGATCAGGAACAGCCGCTCGTCGAGCAGCGGCTGCACGCTCCAGCGTTGCGCGGACTCTTCGCGAAACAGCACGGCAAGATCGATCTGGCGCGCACTCAGCATCGATGCGAGGTGACCGGACAGACTTTCGACGAGATGGAGCCGCACATCGGGATAGCGCGCGCGCATTGCCTGCATGAACGCCACGCCGAGCACGCTCGCCGTGCTCGGCGCCATGCCGACGCTGACATGGCCGGACAGACGCGCCGAGCGCGCGGCGAGCGCCGCGTCGTCGATATGACGCAGCGCGAGTTGCGCCTGACGCCAGAACGCCAGCCCTGCGTCGGTCGGAATGACGCCGCCCGACGTGCGCTGTAGCAAACGCGTGGACAGTTCGCCTTCGAGTCGGCTGATCTGCTGACTCAGCGCCGAGGTCACCACGCCGAGTTCCAGCGCGGCCTTGCCCATGCTGCCGTGTTCGACGACGCTGAGAAAATAACGTAGTTGTCTGAGTTCCATTCCGCGATCGGACAGGGGATGACGCGCGTATTCTGACAGAACGTCGACGACGGTCTTTCGCGTGGCGCGCGGCCGACTTTGCGGCGCGGCGTTGGCGCTGCAAGCGTCGCAGCAGCGAAAGCAACGCTTCGAACCGCATCGGCACGCCCGCGCCGCTGCGCAAGCTCGCGACTTTGCTTATCAGAAATCGATGTTTCCCGTGCGGCGCGAAACGATCGACACTTTGCTGCTCGGGCAGCACCGCGGCAGCAATGCGCGCTGGCGTGCGCCCTTCCGTTCAACGACGCGTTTCGATTCATGAACCGTTTTCTCTCCGACTCATGGCCGAGCGGTGCGGACCTCGCCGCCGCCGACCGCGACGCCGATTCCGCTACCGCCGAGCCGTCACACACGGGCGCGCCGGCGTCCGCTTCGTCGATCCGCGCGAACGCCGGCGTATTCGCCGATCCGCGCTCGCACGCGCTGCTCGAGCGGATCCGCGCGGTCGCACCGAGCGACGCGAACGTGCTGATCGTCGGCGAAACGGGCACCGGCAAGGAGCTGGTCGCGCGTCGCCTGCACCAGGCGAGCCGTCGTCGCGACGGCCCGTTCGTCGCGGTGAACTGCGGCGCGTTGTCGACGACGCTCGTCGAAAGCGAATTGTTCGGTCACGAGAAAGGCGCGTTTACCGGCGCGTTCGGCGCGAAGGCCGGCTGGTTCGAAACCGCCGACGGCGGCACGCTGTTTCTCGACGAGATCGGCGACCTGCCGCTGCCGATGCAGGTCAAGCTATTGCGCGTGCTGCAGGAGCGCGAAGTCGTGCGCGTCGGCGCGCGGGCCGGCATTCCGATCGACGTGCGCGTCGTCGCCGCGACGAACGTCGATCTGCAGCAGGCGGTTGCGGCCGGCCATTTCCGCGGCGACCTCTTTTACCGGCTCGCCGTCGTGCAACTCGCGGTGCCGCCGCTGCGCGAGCGGCCGGCCGACATCCTGCCGCTCGCGCGCCATTTCGTCGACGACTACCGCCGCCGTCTCGGCTACGGGCCGCGCAGCATCGACGCGCGCGCCGCACGCGCGCTCGAATCGTATGACTGGCCCGGCAACGTCCGCGAGCTGGAAAACGTCATCCATCATGCGTTGCTCGTGAGCCGCCACGAGACGCTGCAGCACGCCGACCTGACGTTCGCCTCGGCCGGCACGGCCGCTGCGGCACCACATCGAGACGAGCCGTGTGCGGGCGCGCAGGCCGCACTCGAAGCCGCGCTGCGCGCGCTGTTCGACGAAGGTCACGGCCGACTGTACGAACGCATCGAAGACACCGTGATGCGTGTCGCGTTCGAGTTCAGTCACCGCAATCAGCTTCAGGCCGCGCGCTTGCTCGGCATCAGCCGCAACGTGCTACGCGCGAGATTGATCCGCGCAAACGAGATCGCCGCGTTGAAGTAGCCGCGCTTCGCTACCCGACGCCGGCGCGAATCCGCTCGCGCACGCCGCTCGTGGAGCGGCGTGCCGACCTGATGTATCGTGGCACCGAAGCGCGCGCCGGCGACATCCATGGCACTGCCCCACGCCACCGCCGCCACGGCGCGCGCATTCCCGCAACCCGACAGCCCGAGGCGCCGGATCGGTTCGGCCCGCGGGCTTTCATCTGCCCGGAAACCGTCGCCATGAAAAAACTCGTGAACCGTCCGTCCGACGTCGTGCGTGAAATGCTCGAAGGCATCGCGCGACAGTCGCCGCATCTCGCGATGCTCGGCGACGAGCACGTGCTCGTCCGCCGCCCGCTGCCCGAACCGTCGCAGCGCACGGTCGCAGTGCTGTCGGGCGGCGGCAGCGGGCACGAGCCTGCGCACGGCGGCTATGTCGGCGACGGAATGCTGAGTGCGGCCGTGTGCGGCGAAGTGTTCACGTCGCCGTCCACCGACGCGGTACTCGCCGCGATCCGCGCGACAGCGGGCCCGAACGGCGCGCTGCTCGTCGTGAAGAACTACACCGGCGACCGGCTCAACTTCGGTCTGGCAGCCGAACTCGCGCGCGCGGAAGGCATTCCGGTCGAGACCGTGATCGTCGCGGACGACGTATCGCTGCGCGGCCGCGTCGAGCGCGCGCAGCGGCGCGGCATCGCGGGCACCGTGCTGATCCACAAACTCGCGGGCGCGGCGGCCGCGCGCGGGCTGTCGCTGCCGCGCGTCGCGGCGATCGCGCGCGATGCGGCCGCCGATCTCGGCACGATGGGCGTCGCGCTCGACGGCTGCACGCTGCCGGGCGCCGACCAGTCCGGATTCAGTCTCGCCGACGACGAAATCGAGCTAGGTCTCGGCATTCACGGAGAAAAAGGCGTCGAACGCACGGCGCCGCTGCCGGCCGACGCGCTCGCCGACACGCTGCTGTCGGCGATCGTCGCCGACCTCGTGCTCGACCGCGGCGAACGCGTCGCGCTGCTCGTCAACGGTCTCGGCGCGACGCCCGATATGGAGCTTGCGATCGTGCTGCGCGCCGCCTACGAAAACCTGAGCCGTCGCGGCATCGCGGTCGAGCGCGCGTGGGCCGGCACGTTCCTGTCGGCGCTGAACATGCCCGGCTGTTCGATCTCGGTGCTGCGGCTCAACGACGAACGGGCGGCGCTGCTCGACGCACCGACGCAGGCGCGCGCGTGGCCCGGCGGCGGCGCCGTCAACGCGCAGATCCGCGTCGCCGCCGCGGCACCGCAGGAACCGTCGCCGCCGCCGCTCGACGCGGCGGGCCGCGCGTGGGCCGAGCGGCTGCGCCCGGCGCTGCACGCGGTCGCGCACACGCTGATCGACCACGAAGCGACGCTGACCGAGCTCGATGCCGCCGCCGGCGACGGCGACCTCGGCGCAAGCATGCATCGTGCCGCCGACGCGATGCTCGCGTTGCCCGAAGCCGCGTATGCGACGCCGGCCGATGCGCTCGCCGCGCTCGGCGCCGCACTGCGCCGCGCGATCGCGGGCAGCTCGGGCCCGTTCTACGCGACCGCGCTGCTGCGCGCATCGCGGCGCCTCGCCGGCGTCGCGCAGCCGTCGGCACGCGACTGGGCCGCGGCATTGCGCAGCGCGGTCGATGCGATCGCCGAGCTCGGCGGCGCCCGTGCCGGCGACAGAACGATGCTCGACGCGCTGGTGCCGGCCGCCGCCGCGTTCGACCGTGCACTCGACGACGGCCGCGACAGCGCCGGCGCGTGGGCGGCCGCCGTCGACGCCGCCGAACGCGGTGCGCAGGACACCGCGCGCATGACGCCGCGCGCCGGCCGTGCGAGCTACCTCGGCGAACGCGCGATCGGCACGCCCGACGGCGGCGCGGTCGCCGTCGCGTACTGGCTGCGCGCGCTGCTGCCGCACGTCCGATAACGCGGCGTCTCATGGCCGCGGGTCGCCGGCGAGCGGCCCGCGCGGGTCTTCGGCACGGGGAAAACCCCAATCCCGACATCGTCCTATGACATCGGGCATGGCAAATTGGCGGGATTACTTTGAACCTCGTCGGCGCCCGCCCGGGCGCATGCTGCCAACGAGGATCCCTTATGCGATACGTGCCATCGTGGACTTCCGTCTCCGCGCCGTCCGTCCCGGACGATACGGTTTCCCATCGCGGCGACGAGCCGCACAGCCTGCCGCGCGTCGCGATCGCGGCCGCCGCGCTCGGTAACGCGACCGAATGGTTCGATTACGGCATATACGCGTACGGACTCGCGTATATTTCCGCTGCGCTGTTTCCCGGCAACACGGCCAGTGCGACGCTGTTCGCGCTCGGCACGTTTGCGATTTCGTTCCTGATCCGCCCGCTCGGCGGCCTGTTCTGGGGCCCGCTCGGCGACCGGCTCGGCCGCAAGCGCGTGCTTGCGCTGACCGTGCTCACGATGTCGGGCGCGACGCTGCTCGTCGGCCTCCTGCCGACCTACGCGACGGCCGGTTGGCTCGCCCCGGCCGCGCTGATCCTGCTGCGCATGGTGCAGGGTTTTTCGACCGGCGGCGAATACGGCGGCGCAGCGACGTTCATCGCCGAATACGCGCCCGACTCGCGGCGCGGGCTGTGCGGCAGCTTTCTCGAATTCGCGACGCTGGCCGGCTTCTCGCTCGGCGCGCTGCTGATGCTCGGCTTCGCGCTGCTGCTCGGCGACACGGCGATGCATGCCTGGGGCTGGCGCCTGCCGTTCCTCGTCGCGGCGCCGCTCGGTCTCGTCGGCTTCTATTTGCGCTCGCGTCTGGAAGAAACGCCGGTGTTTCGCGAACTCGAGGAGCAGGCGCACCGCCGCGAACAGGCCGCGCCGGCCGCGATGCCGATCGGCCGCCTGCTGGTTCGCTATGCGCGGCCGTTGCTGCTGCTCGGCGGGCTCGTCGTCGCGCTGAACGTCGTCAACTACGTGCTGCTCGCCTATATGCCGACGTACATGCACAAGGAGCTCGGCGTCAGCGAGAACATGTCGCTGCTGATCCCGCTGATCGGGATGCTCGCGATGATGGTGCTGCTGCCGTTCGCGGGCTGGCTGTCGGATCGCGTCGGCCGCAAGACGATGTGGTGGATCTCGCTCGTCGGCCTGTTCGTCGCCGCCGTGCCGATGTTTACGTTGATGACGCATGGCGTGCTCGGTGCGTTCATCGGCTTCGCGGTGCTCGGCGTGCTCTACGTACCGCAACTCGCGACGATTTCCGCGATGTTTCCGGCGATGTTCCCGACGCACGTCCGCTACGCGGGCATGGCGATCGCCTACAACGTGTCGACGTCGCTGTTCGGCGGCACCGCGCCGATCGTCAACGACTGGCTGATCGCGCGAACCGGCAATGCGCTGATTCCCGCCTATTACATGATGGCCGCGTGCGCGGTCGGTCTGGTGGCGCTGGTCGCCGTGATCGAGACGCGCGGATGTTCGTTGCGCGGCGATACGGTGCCGGGACAGGCACGTTGAGGTGCTGCGACGCGAGCGTGCGTCGGTGACGATGAACCGAACCCGGCTGCGGCCGGGTTCGTCGTTTCAGGGTTCATCGCGGGCGGCATCGATGTGACAACAAACGCCCTCTCCGCGACCTCCGAGCCCGTTGTACACTTGGCCAGTCCCGCATTGCGCATCACGACGAAGGCTCTCTACCTTGACCGAAAATGCCTCGGTAGAAGCCACCGTCGGCATGACTGCAAGACGTGCACCGAATTCCTTTTTCACTTCGCATTTGGCCGCAGACAGCGGCCGATCCGGATCCTTGGCCCGTCCACCGACATGCGCTCGCCGTTCCCGTTGCAGGCTCACGTCCATTTGATGAATCGGCTCGCCGCTCGCGCGCCGACGCGTCGGCGCATATGCGACTGCAAGGTGTCACATGAATGACGACGCGCTGACCTTCGACGCGCTTCGCCCGCGCCTGCAGAAGATCGCGTACCGCATGCTCGGCTCCGTCGCGGATGCCGAGGACATCGTGCAGGACGTGTGGCTGCGCTGGCACGAGGCGACGGGCGAGGCGATCGAGAACGCCGAGGCGTGGCTTGTCACGGTGACGACGCGGCTGTCGATCGACCGACTGCGGACGGCCAAGAGCCGGCGCGAGCAATACCCCGGCATTTGGCTGCCGGAACCGGAACTCGGAGATTCGCCCGCGACGCCGGAAGAATTGACGGAGCGCGCGAACGACGTATCGGTCGCGTTTCTGATGCTGCTCGAACGACTGACGCCCGAGGCGCGTGCGGCCTTCCTTCTCCACGAAATCTTCGACGTCGACTACGAGCAAATCGCGAAGGTGATCGGCAAGACCGAAGCGGCCTGCCGACAGCTGGTCAGCCGGGCGCGGGCGCAACTGCGCGACGAGCGCCGGCCGGGCCGAGCCGTCCCGCGCGCGACGCACCTCCAGTTGCTGCAGACGTTCTCGCGAGCTGCCGCGCAAGGCGACTTCCCGTCGATCCAGGCGCTGCTCGCCGAAGATGCAATGCTGATCGGCGACGGCGGCGGCAAGGTGCAGAGCTTCCCGAAGCCGATGCTCGGCGGCCGGCGTATCGCTCAGCTGTTCTACGCGGCGTGGCTGCGCTACGGCAGCGGTGTCGAGATGCGGCCGGTGGTGCTGAACGGTCAGTGGGCCATGCTGCGCTTCATCGTCGGACAGCTTGAATCGGCAATGGCGTTCGAGACGGACGGCACGCGCATTGTCCGGATCCTCGTGCAGCGCAATCCGGACAAACTGGCGCGCATCGCGGCCGTCCACCCCGCCGCGTGACGGCGGACGATCGGCGATCGGGCGTGGGCCACCCTGCGCCGATTGATGCAGCCGACGCAACACGATGCGTCCCTTCCCGTACCTTCCGCACCCGGCGGCGCACTCCTAAGATGACTTCGCGCGGCTCACTGCCGCTCGCGGCACCCGCGCAGCGCGGGTGATCCCCCTCTTCATCGCCAGGAGCCGTCATGACGCAGCGTCTCAACTACGTTCAGCAATCGCCTGAACTGTTCAAGAAATTTATCGAGCTCAGCAACCTGCTGCGCAGCAGCACGATCGAGGAATCGATCCGCGACCTGGTGTCGATCCGGGCGTCGCAGATGAACGGCTGTGCCTTTTGCCTCGACATGCACGTAAAGGAGGCCCGCCTTCATGGCGAGCGCGAACTGCGCGTGCACCATCTCGCGACATGGCGCGAATCGACGCTTTTCTCGCCGCGCGAGCGAGCGGCGCTCGCATGGACCGAGGCGCTGACGAAACTCGGTGAACACGGCGTCCCGGACGACGTCTACGACCGCGTGCGCGGCCAGCTATCCGAAAAGGAATTGTCGGATCTAACGTTCGAGGTGATGGCCATCAACGGCTGGAACCGCGCGAACGTGGCGTTCCGGACCGTGCCCGGTTCGTCGGACAAGGCCTTCGGCCTCGACAAGGCGAATCTCGCCTGAGCCTCGGGCCTGCCGTTTCGTCCATCCTTTTATCGCCGCCGTCCGACTGCGGCCGGCGGCTCACAGGAATCCCCAGATGATCCGCATGAAACACGCGCTGCTGCTCGCGCTTTTGGGCGGCGTGATGGCCGCCGGCGCGCAGGCGGCACCCTCGGCGATTGTCGCGCCGCTGATGACGAAGCCGCTCGACGACTATCCGGGCAAGGAAGCCGAGATGATTTCGGTCGAGTACCCGCCCGGCGCGGGCGATCCCGTCCACCGCCACTACGCGCACGCGTTCGTGTACGTCGTCGAGGGCTCGATCGTGATGCAGGTGAAGGGCGGGCAGTCCGTCACGCTGAAGCCGGGCCAGACGTTCTACGAAGCGCCGGGCGACCTGCACACGGTCGGCCGCAACGCGAGCCTGACGCAATCCGCAAAGTTCATCGTGCTGTTGTTGAAGGACAAGGGTGCGCCCGTGCTCGTGCCGGAAAAGTGAACCGGACATGACCTCCCGCTTCCCCGAAAAAAAAATGGACCGACGGTGTCACAGGCGGCGGAGCCGAAACGTCTTGTCGAATACGGAACCACGACTTTCGCGCCCCCATGTCCGACACCTCCATCCGCCGCACTGACGCCGACGATCCGTTTGCCCGCAGCTTCTCGAGCTGCTATGCGGGCGTCGTCACCTTTCTTGCCGTTGTCACCGAAGGGAGCTTCGCCCGCGCGGCCGACCGCCTCGGCGTCGGCCGCTCGTCGGTCAGCCGCCACGTGCAGCGGCTCGAGGACCGGCTCGATACGCGGCTGTTCCAGCGCACGACGCGCAGCATGTCGCTCACGCGCGAGGGCGAACTGTTCTACGAGAACTGCCGCCCGGGCATCGACCATCTCGCGCAGGCGCTCGAGGACATGCGCGAACTGCGCAGCGGCCCGCCCAGCGGCCACCTGCGGATCGGCTCGACGCCCGGCTTCGGCCGCAAGGTCATCGCACCGCTGCTGCGCGACTTCCACGCGCGGTACCCGGACATCTCGCTCGAGCTGCTGCTCAACGACCGGCCGGTCGACTTCTCCGCGGATCGCATCGATGTCGCGTTTCGCGACGGGCGCATGGAGGACAGCGCGATCGTCGCGCGCCAGTTGATTCCGATGCAGATGATCGTGTGCGCGTCGCCGGCATACGCGCATCGATACGGCTTGCCGCGCCACGTCAACGAACTCGCGCAACATCGATGCATCAATCTGCGCACCGCGTCGGGCCGCGTGAAGGAATGGGAATTCAAGGTCGACGGGCTCGCGCAGCAGGCGCAGCTCGCCGCGCATCACACGTTCAACGACATGGATCTCGTCGTGCGTGCCGTGCTCGACGGGCTCGGCATCGCCCAGCTGCCCGCCTACCAGGTTTGCGACCTGCTGGCCGACGGGCAGCTGGTGAGCTGCCTCGGCCAGCATGCGCCGGACGATGGCGGCCATTACCTGTGCTACCTGAGCCGAAAGCACCTGCCGACACGCATCCGCGCATTTATCGACTACATGATCGAGCAGACGCGCGCACGCGACCTGCAGTGCCCGACGACGATGACCACGATGACGACGACGTTCGAGGCGGTCGATTGATGCATGCGCGACAACACTGTAGGGGCCTGTGGTGCCCTATCGGGCCGAACGGTCCGTGCCTACCATGCGCACTGTTCGAACGGCGCGCAATTCGATGCGTACGCCGTTCGGCAACAGACAGGCGTCGTCGCGACCACGCGACGCACGCCGGATTCGGTAACACGCAGCGGCGCGCGACGCGCACGCTCGTTCAAGGAGAACATTCGTGAAGATCGTCGTCATTGGTGGGACCGGGCTCATCGGCAGAAAGGTCGTCAAGTATCTCGGCGCGCGCGGCCGCGAAGCCGTCGCGGCGGCGCCTGCGACGGGCGTCAATACGATCACCGGCGAAGGACTGCGCGACGCGCTGGCGGGTGCGGACGTGGTGGTCGATCTCGCGAACGCGCCGTCGTTCGAGGAGGCGGCCGTGAAGGCCTTCTTCGAGGTGTCCGGGCGCAATCTGTTCGAAGCCGAGCACGCGGCTGGCGTGCGCCATCACGTCGCGTTGTCGGTGGTCGGAACCGATCGTCTCCATCAAAGCCCGTACTTTCGCGGCAAGATCATCCAGGAGAACCTGATCCGGGAGTCGGGCATACCGTTTACTATCGTGCGCTCGACACAGTTCTTCGAGTTCCTCGGCGCGATCGCTCAATCGGGTACCGACGGCGAACGGATCCGGCTGACGACCGCCCACTTCCAGCCGATCGCGTCGGACGACGTCGCCTCGGCCGTCACCAATTTCACGCTCGGTGCACCGCTGAACGGCATCGTCGAAATCGGCGGTCCGGACCGCGTGGCGATCGCCGACCTCGTTCAGCACTTTCTGTCCGTCACGCACGACGCACGCACGGTGATCCGCGACCCGGCGGCTGGCTACTTCGGCGCGACGGTGCAGGACGATACGCTCGTGCCGGGGCCCGGCGCGCATCTCGGCGCCACCACGTTCGACGCATGGTTCGCGCAGAACCGCGCGGCAAGCTGAGCGAATACCGACGATCGCGCGTGCCATGACTCCGTTGCGCCCACCGCCGCTATCGCTGCTCGACAAGTATCGCGGACGCGAGCCCCAGACGCTGTATTCGGCCACGGTGACCGTGACGGGCGGCGCCGCGGCGCATGGCCGCGCATCGGGCATCGCCCGCTCGGACGACGGTCAGCTCGAGCTGGCGTTGCGTCTGCCGCCCGCGCTTGGCGGCCCCGGCGACGGACCCAACCCGGAACAGTTGTTTGCCGCGAGCTATGCCGCGTGCTTTCACGGCGCGCTGAGCCTGCTGGCCGCGCAGGCGGCCGTACCGATGGACAGCGCGTCGGTGTCGGCGTCGATCGACTTCTGCCGCGATCCGATGGACGGTCTGTTCATGCTGAATGCCAATATCCGGGTTCGGTTGCCGGGCGTCGAGCGCGCGGTCGCGGAAGAACTCGTTCGAAATACCGAGCGCTTCTGCCCGTACACCAAGATGGCGCACGACGGCATCACCCAGGTCGTGGCCCTCGCGTCCGCCGACGATTCGCGCGAAGACTGAGCGCGTGTCGTCATTCTCGCGCGACGCTCTTCCGTGCCGGAAGTCTGCGTCGCGCCACGTTCACCTTCGTTTCCATGAGGGACTCATGCCGTCATTCGACAAGCAAGTCGTACTGATCACCGGCGGTGGCGCCGGCATCGGGCTCGCGGCCGCCGTCGCGTTCGCGCGCGAAGGCGCGCACGTCGTCATCACGGGGCGCCGCGAGGCCGCGCTGGCCGCCATCGCGCAAAGCGTGCCCGGCGTCAGTTACGTCGTCGCGGACGCCGGCAATGCGGCCGATGCGGCTCGCACCGTGGATGCCGTGATCGCGCGCTGCGGACGGCTCGACGTGCTCGTCAACAACGCGGGTGCCGGCGCCATCCTCCCGCTCTCGTCGGCCAGCTTCGAAGCGATCAGCGCGATCTTCGCCGTCAACACGCTCGGGCCGTCGTTGCTGGCGAGCGCTGCGCTGCCGCATCTGACCCGCGTGCGAGGCAGCATCGTCAATGTGTCGAGCACGTACGGGCACAAGGCTGCGGCGCTGCTGTCGCACTACGCGGCCAGCAAGGCGGCGCTCGAACATATGACGCGCTGCTGGGCGCTGGAACTCGCACCGGCCGGCGTACGCGTCAACGCGGTGGCGGCCGGCCCGACCGAAACGGAATTCCTGTCGGAGCGGATGAGCCTGTCGACCGCCCAGGTCGATGCGATCAAAGCACAAGAGCGCGAGCGCATCCCGCTCGGCCGGCGCGGCGAGCCCGAGGACGTCGCGGCCTGGATCGTCGCAATGACCTCACCGCAGGCGGCATGGATGACGGGCCAGGTCGTGACGGTCGACGGCGGGCTCGACGCCACGTGAGCGGCGGTTGTTTCCGCCGATCGCGCGTCGGATGCAGTGCCGTTCAGATTCCGTATGGCACGGCTGACAATCTGAATCTCGGCTCGCCCGATGGTTTCCCCGCAGCGAGGCGTACACCATGCACCTACGAAAAGCGTACACGCTGCCCGAGTTCATCTACTGGTCGAGACGGCAATTTTACGCGTTGATCGCGTGCGGCTCGGTGCCGATCTGCCGTCAGATCGAACGTGAACTGCTGGATATGCTCGGCGAAACCCGTCACGCCTCCGACGGGGAGCCTGACGCGTGCATCGTTCTCTAACGCGTGCCCAAGAACAACGTTCGCCATCGTGGCTTGTTGTCTTTAGAACAACATCGTGTGGGCATTCTCGACGCTACTGGCGTTCGCCTCCGCTCACTAGAATGCTTCGCATGCCCGGTCGAATACGAGCAAAAAGGAAGCGCAAACGCTTCGCACTCGTGCTCGTGAACCGCGCTGCCCGGTGCGAATGACTCCACTCAATCAACAGGACTATTGAATATGAGCGCAACCATCCACAATGGGCGACCCGTCACCGACAATCTCGGCAGAGGCGGTTCGGGCGAGCTCGTGCCTTCCCGCTACGCCGTGCGCGTCGGCGACGTCGATGTCGTGCTGATCAGCGACGGCGTTCTGCCGCTGCCGACCTCCACCATGTCCACCAACGTGAGCGAAGCGGACCGCAACGCATGGTTCGACGGTCGCTTCCTGCAACGCGACATGTTCGACTGGGCGTTGAATATCGCGCTCGTGCGCAGCGGCGAACGCCTGATCCTGATCGACTCGGGCGTCGGCGACGGTTTCGAATACTTCACGCGCGCCGGTCAGTCGATGATGCGCCTGGAGTCGGCCGGCATCGACCTGGCCGCGATTACCGATATCGTGATCACGCATATGCACATGGACCACGTCGGCGGCCTGAATGTCGATGGTGTGAAGGCGCGGCTGCGCCCGGACGTGCGCATTCACGTGTCGGCGAAGGAAGTCGCGTTCTGGAAGGATCCGGACTTCAGCAAGACGGTGATGCCCGAGACCGTTCCTCCGGCGCTCCGCAAGGCCGCCGCGAAGTTTGTGGAACGCTACCGCGAAAACATCGTGCCGTTCGATCAGCGCGTCGACATCGCGGCGGGCGTATCGGCGCGCGTGACGGGAGGGCACACGCCGGGGCACTGTGTCGTCGATGTCGCATCGAAAGGCGAGAAACTGACCTTCGTCGGCGATGCGATTTTTGAAGTCAACTTCGACCATCCCGATTGGCAGAACGGCTTCGAGCATGATCCCGAAGCGTCGGTGGACGTGCGGATCGCGCTGCTGCGCGAAGCCGCCGAGACGGGCGCGATGCTGGCCGCGGCCCATGTCGCGTTCCCGTCCATCGGCCACATCGCAAAGAACGGCGATCGCTTTCGTTTCGTGCCCGTGACGTGGGATTACTGATCGATTCCCGCGTATCGTGCGTCCGGCGACGTTGCACTGACAATTGGTGAAAGGTCGCCGCGCGTTCACGAGATTCGCGGCGCTTCCCCGGCAGGCAGCGTTTCGAGACTCGCAAAAAAAACGCCGCCGTACTTTCGTACGACGGCGCCCGTTATGCGCTGCCGCAGCGAGAACGCGCACAGCCGAATCGCGCGCTTACCCCGCCACGGCGAGATTCCGCTCCGCGACCTCGTCGACGGCTTCCCGCACGATCGCGACGATCTCGTCGGCCTCCGCACGCGTCATCACGAGCGGCGGCGCGAAACCGAGAATGTCGCCGTGCGGCATCGCGCGCGCGATTACACCGCGCTGCAACGCGGCGGCCGACACCTGCGCGCCGATCTTCAGCGCGGGATCGAACGGCGTACGCGCGTCCTTGTCGGCCATGAACTCGAGCGCCGCGAGCATCCCGACACTGCGCACTTCGCCGACGAGCGGATGCGCACCGAACGCGTCGCGCAGCTTCGCGCCGAAATACGCGCCGACTTCGGCCGCATTGCCGACGAGGTTTTCGCGTTCGAGAATCGCGAGGTTCGCGAGCGCGGCGGCCGCGCAGACCGGATGCCCCGAATACGTCCAGCCGTGGCCCATCGGCCCGTGCTCCTGCGAGCCGCGCGCGATCACGTCCCACACCTTCTCGCCGACGATCACGCCCGACAGCGGCGCATAGGCACTCGTCAGCCCCTTCGCGACGGTGATCAGATCCGGCTCGATGCCGAAGTGCTGCGCGCCCATCTTCGAGCCGAGGCGCCCGAACCCGCAGACGACCTCGTCCGAGATCAACAGAATGTCGTGCTTGCGCAGCACCGCTTGAATCGCCGGCCAGTAGCCGGCCGGCGGTTCGATGATGCCGCCCGTACCCATCACCGGTTCCGCGATGAACGCGGCGATCGTGTCGGCGCCCTCGCGCGCGATCAGCTTCTCGAGCTCGTCCACGCAGTACGCGACGAACTGCGTTTCGCTCATCCCGACCGGCGCCTTCCGGTACCAGTGCGGACAAACGGTGTGCTTCACGCGGTCGATCGGCAGGTCGAAATGCTGATGGAAGCTCGGCAGGCCCGTAAGGCTGCCCGTCACGATACCCGAACCGTGATAGCCGCGTTCGCGCGAGATGATCTTCTTCTTGTTCGGACGGCCGAGCACGTTGTTGTAGTACCAGACGATCTTGACCTGCGTCTCGTTCGCATCGGAACCCGACATCCCGTAATAGACCTTCTTCATGCCGGCCGGCGCCCAGTCGATGATGCGCGACGACAGCTCGATGATCGCGTCGGACGAGTGCCCGACATACGTGTGGTAGTACGCGAGCTGCTTCGCCTGCTCGTACATCGCGTCGGCCACTTCCGTGCGGCCGTAGCCGATGTTCACGCAGTACAGGCCGGCGAATGCGTCGATATAGCGCTTGCCCTGATGGTCCTCGATGCGAATGCCCTGGCCGCCGCGCACGATCTTGCCGGGCAGCGCGCCGGTTTCGTGGTCGTACGCGTGCGTCGACGGATGCATGAAGTGGGCACGGTCCTCGCGCAGCAGCGCGTCGATGGATTGCGTCATGATGAACTCCTTTGAATGATCAGGCCGCCGCCGCGACGGGCAGGCCGAGGTTGCCGAGACAGAAGTACTTGGTTTCGGTGAACGGTTCGAAGCCTTCGATGCCGCCTTCGCGGCCGAGGCCCGACGCCTTCATGCCGCCGAACGGAATCGGCGCACCGGTGAATTTCACGCCGTTGACGGACACCATCGCGAAATCGAGCCGGCGCACGAGCTGGAAAATCGTGTCGATGCGCGTCGCGCACACATACGCGGCGAGCCCGTACTCGGTGTCGTTCGCCTTCGCGACGACTTCATCGAGCGTGTCGAATGCGCATACGGCCGAGATCGGCGCGAAGTTTTCCTCGTCGTAGACGCGCATGCCGGACGCGGCGTCCGCGATCACCGTCGGTTCGTAGAACCAGCCGCCGAGCGCATGCGGGCGACCGCCGGCCACGATGCGCGCGCCGCGCGCACGCGCGTCGTCGACACGCGCGACCGTGGCGTCGAATGCCGCCTGATGCATCAGCGGCCCGACGTCGACGTCCGGCTCGAACGCCGGTCCGGTCTTCAGTTCGCGCACGGCATCCGCATAGTGCGTGACGAATGCGTCGTAGAGCGGGCGCGCGACGAAGATCCGGTTCGCCGCGCAGCAGTCCTGCCCCGACGTCTGAAACTTCGCAGCGACCGCAATTCGCACCGCCTGATCGAGATCGGCGTCCTCGGTCACGATGAACGGCGCGTTGCCGCCGAGTTCGAGCGCGACCTTGCGGATGCCCGCACGCGCGGCCGTTTCGGTCACGAGGCGGCCGACACGCGTCGAGCCGGTGAAGCTCACCGACCGCACGCGCGCATCGCCGACCAGCGTTTCCATCGCCATCTGCGGCTCGCCGAGCACGACGTTGAACACGCCGGCCGGGAAGCCGGCTTCGTCGGCCAGCTGCGCAAGGGCAAGCGCCGAGAACGGCGTCTCGTGCGCGGGCTTCACGACGGTCGTACAGCCGACCGCGATCGCCGCTGCGGCCTTGCGCGTGATCATCGCGGCCGGGAAGTTCCACGGCGTGATCAACGCGGCGACGCCGACCGGCTCCATCACGGTGCCGAGCTGCGCGCCGTCGATATGCGTCGGTATCGTGCGGCCTGCGACGCGCTTCGCCTCGTTCGCAAACCATTCGACGAAGCTTGCCGCGTAGCGGATCTCGCCGCGCGCCTCGGCGAGCGGCTTGCCCTGCTCGAGCGAGAGCAGCGCGGCGAGGTCGTCGAGGTGGCGCAGGATCAACGCGTGCCAGCGCAGCAGCGCCGCACTGCGCGCGGCCTGCGGCGTCCAGCGCCACGTTTCGTAGGCACGCTGCGCGGCATCGATCGCCGCGACGATCTGCGCACGCTCGAGCATCGGCACGTGGCCGATGACGGCCTGATCGGCCGGATTCACGACGGCGACCGTCGCGGCACTGTCGCTGTGAATCCAGCGACCGTCGACATAGCACATCGACTTGAACAGAACGGGGTGTCCGGGCAGCATGCTGTGTCTCCTCGTTGGTTGGGCACGAGCTTCATTCTGTCGTGCCGCCGGCTCCGGAAATTTCGGTTTATGCGGCCGGCGCTTGCGGTTTTTTCGGTATTGCCGCGCGCCGGCGCGAAGTTTTCATTGCCAGTCCGGCGCGCCGCCGGATTCGCACTTCACGACCTTCGTCACGATGTACGTGAAGTAGCGCTCGATGCCGAGGTCTTCCATCAGCAGCGCATCGATGAAGCGCTGGTAGTGATCGATGTCGCGCGCGACCACCTGCAGCACGTAGTCGACGCCGCCGCCCGTCGCGTAGCATTGCGCAACCTCGGGCGCCGCGCTCACGCGTTCCTCGAAACGCCGCATGTCGGGCGCGGTATGACGCGACAGCGTCACCTCGACGACGATGCGGCTGCCCGAGAACGCGCCGACCCAGTCGACGTCGGCCCGGTAGCCGCGAATCACGCCGCTTTCCTCGAGCTTGCGCACGCGCTCCCACGCGGGCGAGATCGACAGGTTCACGGCTTCCGCGAGCTTCGATTTCGTGATGCGCCCGTCGCGTTCGAGAATGCGCAGGATCGCGAGATCGTATCGGTCGAGCTTGATCACGGCGTGCGCATCCTATGCAGCGACCGGAATGTTGCGCTCGACGATGTCGGCGACCACCGCGATCGTGTCGCCGGCCTGCACGAGGCCCGGGAAATGCCGCGCGGCCAGCAGCCCGCGCCGCTTTGCGACGTATTCGACCGGTGCGACGCCGGTGCGGTCGATGTCGTGCACGCGCGCGAGCACGTCGCCGGCCTCCACTTCGCTGCCGAGGTCGCAACACATCTCGAGCAGCCCGCGATGCTCGCTCGTCGTGAAGCACGCGCCGTCGGGCATGTCGAGCAGCGTCGTCGTACGCGGCGCCGTGCGCGCGACGCCGCCGTCTTCGTTCGGATGCGTCGCCAGCACGCCGGCATGCGCGAGAAATCCGCGCACGCCGCGCTCGGCGATCGCGACGCTCGCCGCGGTCGACGTGCCGCCGCCGCCGAGTTCGGTCGACACGAACACCTTGCCGGCCGCTTCGGCCGCCGTGTCGTACAGGCCGACGCTGTCGAGTTCGAGCATGCGCATCGAATACGGCGCGCCGAACGCGCGCATCGCACGCTCGCAGCGCGCTTCCTGCTCGCGATCGTCGAGCACGTGAATCGCCGCGAACGGCACGAAGTCGAGCGTGCGCCCGCCCGCGTGGATGTCGAGCACGTGCGTCGCGAGCGGCAAGAGGTGCCGCTGGAAGTAATCGGCGATCTTCTCGGTCACGGTGCCGTCGGGCCGCCCGGGAAAACTGCGGTTCAGGTTGCCCGCATCGATCGGCGACGTACGGCGCCCGGCACGAAACGCCGGATAGTTCATGAACGGCACGATGATCACGCGGCCCGTCACGTCCGACGCCTTCAGCGAACCGGCGAGCTTCGCGAGCGCGACCGGTCCTTCGTACTCGTCGCCGTGATTGCCGCCCGTCAGCAGCACGGTCGGCCCGTCGCCGCGCTTCACGACGGTCACCGGAATCATCACCGCGCCCCACGCGGAGTCGTCGCGCGAGTACGGCAGCTTGAGGAAGCCGTGCTGTTCGCCGTCCGCGTCGAAGTCGACGGTCGGCACAATCGGTGAAGCACGCATCGGTCTACTCCTTCACGAACAGCTTGCGCGGCGTGTTGCAGAACGTCTCGACACCGGTTTCGGTGATCAGGATGCTTTCGGTGATCTCGAGGCCCCAGTCGTCGAGCCACAGCCCCGGCATGAAGTGGAACGTCATGCCCGGTTCGAGCACCGTGCGGTCGCCCGGTCGCAGGCTCATCGTGCGCTCGCCCCAGTCCGGCGGATAGCTCGCGCCGATCGGATAGCCGCAGCGGCTGTCCTTCTCGATGCCCGCGCGGCGCAGCACCGCGAAGAACGCGTTGGCGATGTCCTCGCAGACGTTGCCCGGCTTCGCGGCCGCGAGCCCGGCCTCGATCCCTTCGACTACCGCGCGCTCGGCCTCGATGAAGTGCGCCGGCGGCTTGCCGAGATAGACCGTGCGCGACAGCGGACAGTGATAGCGGCGGTAGCAGCCGGCGATCTCGAAGAACGTGCCGGCGCCGCGCTCGAACGTCGTGTCGTCCCAGGTCAGATGCGGCGCGGCTGCGTCGGCGCCGGTCGGCAGCAGCGGCACGATCGCCGGATAGTCGCCGCCGAAGCCGTCGGCGCCGCCGATGCCGGTCGCGTAGATCTGCGCGACGAGATCGCTCTTCTTCATGCCCGGCTCGATCGTCTCGACGATATGCGCATGCATCCGTTCGACGATGCGCGCGGCCACGCGCATGTATTCGATCTCGCGCGGCGACTTCACCGCGCGCTGCCAGTTCACGAGTGCCGTCGCGTCGACCCAGCGCGCGGCGGGCAGGTGCTTCTGCAGCGACGCGTACGCGGCCGCGCTGAAGTAGTAGTTGTCGAGCTCGACGCCGATGCGCAATGCGCCCCAGCCGCGCGCCGCAATCACTTCGGTCGACAAGTAGTCCATCGGGTGGCGATCCGGCGACTGCACGTAATGATCGGGATAGCCGACGATGTCGTCGTGCGCCATGAACACGGTGCGCTTCGCGCCGTTCGCGTCCTGGCCGCGGCCGAACCACACGGGTTCGCCGTCCATCGGCAGCAGCACGCACTGGTGTACGTAGAACGACCAGCCGTCATAGCCGGTCAGCCAGCCCATGTTGGTCGGGTCCGTGACGATAAGCAGGTCGATGCCGGCCCGCTCCATCGCCGCGCGCGTCTTCGCGATGCGCGCAGCGTATTCGCTGCGCGCGAACGCAAGACGCGGCGCGGCTTCGTAGGTTTCGATGACTGCAGACATCTGTCTCCTCTCAGGTCGTGAGGTCGTTGTGAAAAATCGTTCCGGCGCCCGCGGCGCGGGCGCGCTGCAGCGCGAGAACGGCAATGGCAGTGTCCTGCGCGCCGGTTCCGGTCAGGTCGCAGATCGTGATCTCGTCGCGATGCGTGCGGCCGGCGCAACGGCCGGCAATCACTTCGCCGAGTTCGGGAAAGACCGCGTCGGCCGCGACGGCGCCGGCCGCGATCGCATGCCGCAGCTCGCCGACCACACGGGTCTGCTGCAAGCGGTCGCAGACGTAGCGCGCGGCCGCGAATATCGACGGCGCGAGTTCGGTCTTGTATTCGGCATCGGAGCCCATCGCAGTCACGTGCAGCCCCGGATGCAGATCCTCGGCATTCACGAGCGGCTCGCGGCTCGGCGTCGTGGTGACCGCGATGTCGGCATCGGCGAGCGCCGCATGCACCGATCGCGCGACGGTCGCCTCGATGCCATGCGCGCTGCGCACGTCGGCAGCAAATTGCGCCGTACGTGTGGCATCGCGCGCCCAGACCGTCACATGCGCGACGTCGCGCACGAGCCGCAATGCGTCGAGCTGCAGCCGCGCCTGTTCGCCGGCGCCGATCACGGCCACGCGCCGCGCATCGGCCCGCGCGAGATGACGCGCGGCGACCGCGCCCGCGGCGGCGGTGCGCACGGCGGTCAGATAGCCGTTGTCGAGCAGCACGGCCTCGGTCAGGCCGGTACGCGCGGACAGCACGAGCATCAGCCCGTTCAGGCTCGGCAGGCCGAGCGACGGGTTGTCGAAGAAGCCGGGGCTGATCTTGATCGCGAAGCTGTCGAAGCGCGGCAAGTAGGCGGTTTTCACATCGACTTCGCCGTGACGCGCAGGCAGCGCGAGATTGAGGATCGGCGGCATCGCGACGGGCTCCGTCGCGAGCGACACAAACGCGGCTTCGACCTGATCGATCGCGTCGAGATCGAGCGGCACCAGCGTGCGCAGTTGCGTCTGGCCGAGCAGCGTGATGGGATGCGCCATATCAGTTCTCCGCAATCAGCCGGCGATGCGCGGCCATGTCGATGTTCGCGCCGCTCACGACGACCACGATGGGCCCGTCGCGCCGGCTGCGCGGAACGGCTTCGTCGAGCAGCGCAGCGATGCCGACCGCGCCCGCACCTTCGACGACGAGCCGCTCTTCGCGATACGCGTGCGCGATGCCGCGTGCGATCGAGCGCTCGTCGAGCAGCACGACGTCGTCGGCCAGCGCGCGCGTGAGGTCGAACGTGTAGCGGTTGTCGAGACCGAGGCCGCCGCCGAGCGAATCGGCGAGCGTCGGCTGTTCTTCGACGTCGACGGGACGACCGGCAGCGAGGCTCGCATGCATGGCTGCGCCGCGCGCCATCGACACGCCGATCACCGCAATCGACGGCCGGATCGCTTTCGCGGCAAATGCGACGCCGCTGAACAGCCCGCCGCCGGACAGCGGGACGATCAGCGTGCCCGCATCGGGCAGCGCTTCGAGAATCTCGACGCCGATCGTCGCCTGGCCCGCGATGATGCGCGGATCGTCGAACGGCGGCACGTACGCATAGCCTTCGTCGCGTGCGAGGCGTCGCGCCTCCGCCTGCGCGTCGTCCTGGCTGTCGCCGACGATCGCGACGCGCGCGCCGAGCGCGGCCACCGCATCGACCTTGTTCGCCGGCACGAGCGACGACATGCAGACGGCCGCTTCAAGGCCGAGCGCGCGCGCCGCATGAGCGACCGCGCGCCCGTGGTTGCCGGTCGATGCGGTAACGACGCGCGTCACGCGCTGCGCCGCGAGTTCCGCGAGCACGTTGGTCGCGCCGCGGATCTTGAAGCTGCCCGTCGGCTGCAGCGTTTCGAGCTTCAGGTGGACGGGAACGCCGGCGCGCGCCGACAGCGCAGCGGACGCGACGAGCGGCGTGACGCACGTGCGCCCGGCGATGCGTTGGCGCGCGCGGTAGACGTCGGACAGCGACAGGAAGGACATGGAACGCACGCCTCATTGATGTGGTGCGATCCAGTCTAATGTTCCAAATTGCGCTTTCGAATGTCCTGGTACATTGTGCGGCGCTCGTGTGCGGCGCCGCATCGCTGCAGCGGAAAGTCAGTGGAAATCGTGCACGTGCGGATATTGCTCGAACACGCCGGCCATCGTCTCGAGCGCCGCATTGCACGCGGCGTCGGTGGTTTCCGCGCCGATGCACACGCGCACCGCGTTCGGCCGCTCGGTACCGCCGACGAGAAACGGATCGGGCGACGTGACCGCGATCTTGCGCGTGCGCAATTCGCGCACGAGGCGATCGGCCTGCCAGTAGTCGGGCACGCGCAGCCACGCCGACAGCGCGTTCGGATGCGCGCCGAGCAGATACGGTCCGAGCGCGGCCTTCACCATCTCCTGCCGCACCGCGAGCCGTTGCCGCTGCAGCTCGACGAGCCGGCGCGCGGTGCCGTCCGCGATCCAGCGCGTCGCGATCTCGGCGATCGGCGACGTCGCCATCCAGCTGCTCACGCGCAGCACGCTCTCCACGCGCAGAGCAAGGCGCCGCGGCATGGCCAGGTAGCCGGTGCGCAACCCCGTCAGCACCGATTTCGTCATGCTCGTGCAGTAAAAGCCGAGCTCGGGAATCATGCTCGCGATCGGCGTGGCGGTTTTGGCGGGAAGCGCGCCGTACACGTCGTCCTCGATCACGTACACGCCGTAGCGCGCCGCAATCCGCGCGATCGACCGGCGTCGCGAATCGGACATCATCGAAACGGTGGGATTGTTGAGCGTCGGCGTGCAAACGAGCGCGCTGATCCGCTCGCCGTCGCACATTTCCTCGAAGTGTTCGGGGCGGATCCCGTGCTCGTCCATCTCGAGCCCCTTCAGCGTAAACCCGAGCACGTTCGCGGAGCCGATCACGCCATGATCGGTCAGGCTTTCGCAGAGCACGGTGTCGCCCGGGCCGACGATCGACGCGAGCGCGAGAAAAATGCCGTGCGCGGCACCGTTCGTGATCAGCAACGATTCCGGGTGCACGGGCATGTTCAGCGACGCGAGCCAGGCGGCGCCGGCTTCGCGATGCGCGTCGAGGCCGGCGATCGGCCGGAACGAGCGGATCCACGGCTGATCCTCGGTGCCGGCCAGCTCCGCGCAGACGGCCCGCCATGCCGCGTCGTGTTCCGGCGTATGCACGATGCGCGCGATCGAGAAATCGACGAGCTCGCGTTCGGCCGTATCGAGCATGTAGTTCGACATCGACTCGGTCACGCGCGCGGCGACGAAGCTGCCGCGCCCGACCTCGCAGCGGATCAGGCCCTGCCTTTCGAGCTCCTTGTACGCGTTGGTCACGGTCTGCACGCTGACGCCGAGACTGGCCGCGACGTCGCGCTGCGGCGCGAGCCGTGCGCCGGGCGCAAGCGCGCCGCTCTCGATGTCGGCGGCGATCGCTTTCACGAGCCGCTTGTATTTCGACTCGATGCCATGCACGGCGCCGATCGCGTCGTGCCAGCGTGTCGATACCTCGGTCCGTCCCATCTCGATGTCTCCGTCGTTGCTTCCGCATGGTCGCTCAGAAAGACACCCGAAAAATATTGTCCTAGTGCAATCGCGTGCGAAAGCAGGACGCTGCGGGCCGTACCGCGGCGTGCACTTCGCGTGCCTGCTACGCATGTCTTACGAAAAGATGACAGTCCGGCCTCCGCACGCGCGGCGCCCGCGCCGTGCCCGAGCGCGGTGTCGCGGAACGGCTGACGTCAGACTATTCAATATTGAGCGCACCGGACCGGACGAAGGCACAGCCTCGGCATCGCGCCGCTTGACCGTGCGTCGCGCGCGGCCTAGATTCGTCGTTGCGGGCGGCCGAACCGCACGACGACGTGACAGCCGGGTAACAACGAACGATAGTTTGCTATCGAATGGTTTTGCCCTATCATCTCGCCCATGACGAATCTGCACGATCTCCGCCTCGCCGTCAGCAGCCTGCTGGTGCTCAGCGCGCGCAAGTGGCGCCGCGCGAGCGACAGCATGCTCACCGCGTACAACGTGTCCGAAGCGTGCGCGACGCCGCTGCTGATCGCCGGTCGCCTCGGCGAAGGCGTGCGTCAGGGCACGCTCGCCGAGTACGTCGGCATCGAAGGACCGTCGCTCGTGCGTCTGCTGGATCAGCTGTGCGCGGCCGGCCTCGCGCGCCGCGACGAAGATCCGCACGATCGTCGCGCGAAAACGATCTCGCTGACGGCCGAGGGCCGCGCCGTCACCGAGAAGATGGAGGAAGATCTGCGCGTGCTGCGCGCGCAGGTGCTCAAGGGGATCTCGCGCAGCGACCTCGAAGCGACGCTGCGCGTGCTGACCGCATTCAATGGCGCCGACGCACATGCATCGACGCCGCGCGCGCCGCACTCCGCCGCTTCCGCGTCATGACCTACCCGAGCCTTCGCGACTGGCTGTTCTCGGGCAAGACATTCGCCGCATCGATGCTGGCGCTGTATCTCGGCCTGTACTTCCAGCTGCCGCGTCCATACTGGGCGATGGCGAGCGTCTACATCGTGTCGAACCCGTTCGTCGGCGCGACGCGCTCGAAGGCGCTGTATCGCGCGCTCGGCACCGCACTCGGCGCGGCGGCGGCGATCTTCTTCGTGCCGCCGTTCGTCGAGACGCCGCTCCTGTTCAGCGTCATCGTCGCAACATGGTGCGGCACGCTGCTCTACCTCGCGATCTCCGACCGCACCGCGCGCAGCTACGTGTTCATGCTTGCCGGCTACACGATGCCGCTCGTCGCGCTGCCGACCGTGACGAACCCGGCCAGCGTGTTCGACGTCGCGATCGCGCGCACCGAAGAGATCGTGCTCGGGATCGTCTGCGCGAGCGTGGTCGGCAGCACGGTGTTTCCGAACCGGCTCGCGCCGACGCTGATCGAGCGCACCGACGCCTGGTTCAGGGATGCCGCGTTCTACGGGCGCGAAACGCTGTCCGGCCGTATCGCCGGCAAGGCATTGAGCGCCTGCCGGCAGCGGCTCGCGACCACGATCACGGGCCTCGAATTCCTGCTGAGCCAACTGAGCTACGACCATGCGCATCCGCGCGTGCTGTCGCGCGCGCAGGCGCTCGCGGGGCGAATGCAGCTGTTCCTGCCGCTGATGTCGTCGCTTGCCGATCCGCTCATCGCGCTGATGCGCGACCTGCACGTGCGGCCGCCCGCACTCGATGCCCTGCTCGCCGACGCCGCGGCGTGGTTCGACGCACCGCTGCCCACGATCAAGCCCGGCACCGACGGCGACATGGCCGACGATCCGGTCGCGGACCGCCTGCGCGCCGGCATCGCGGCGCTGCAGCCGACCGACGAGGCACTCGCGAGCTGGGACGGCGCGCTGCTGTCGAACGCGCTATGGCGGCTGCGCCAGGTGATCGACATCTGGCAGGACTGCCGTTCGCTGCGCGCGCTGATCGCGAACGAATCGGGCGTGTGGCAGCCGCGCTACCGGCACTGGCGGCTCGGCGGCACCGAGCGCTTCTTCGATCGCGGCATGATGCTGTTCTCGACGCTGACCGTCGTCGGCGCAATCGTGTTCGCATGCTGGCTGTGGATCGAATCGGGCTGGCACGACGGTGCCGGCGCCGTCACGCTCGTGGCCGTCGCGTGCAGCTTCTTCGCGGCGCTCGACGAACCGGCGCCGATGGTGTTCCGGTTCTTCCTCGCGACGGCCGCGAGCGTCGTGTTCGCGGGGCTTTACCTCTTCGTCGTGCTGCCGCACGTGCACGATTTCCCGATGCTCGTGCTGATGTTCGCGGGCCCGTTCATCCTGATCGGCACGCTGCTGCCGCGACCGCAGTTCAACATGGTCACGATGCTCGTCGCGGTCAACACGGCGACGTTCGTCAGCATCCAGGGCGCCTACGACGCCGACTTCTTCGTGTTTCTGAACAGCAACCTTGCAGGCGTCGCGGGACTGCTGTTCGCCTACGTGTGGACACGCGCGACGCGGCCGTTCGGCGCCGAGCTCGCGGTGCGGCGGCTGCTGCGCTCGGGCTGGGAGGACGTCGCACGCTCGGCCTCGACGCAACCGCTCGAGGACCAGCGCAACCATGCGTCGCGCATGCTCGATCGCGTGACGCAACTGCTGCCGCGTCTCGGCGCCTCCGACGACCACCGTCATCCGTCGATCGAGAGCTTCCGCGACCTGCGCATCGCGCTGAACGCGCTCGATCTGCGCCGGCTGCGGCGCAAATTGTCCGGCGATCTGTCTGACGCGATCGATCGCGTGCTCGCCGGCGTAACCGACCACTACGCGCGCTGCGCCGCGGCGAACGCGCGTCAGCCGGTACCGCCCGCGCTGCTCGAATCGATCGACGATGCGCTGCGGCGCGTGGTCGGCCGCAATCTGCCCGGCGCGGTACCCGCGCCCGGCGATGCGCCGCCGGCCGGGCACGCGATCCCGGTCATGCATCGCCGGCTGCGCGACGCGCTGCATGCGCTCGTCGGCCTGCGTCTGTCGCTGTATCCGGCCGCGTCCACGCGCGCGCCGCAAACGCCCGACGGAGCGCAGGCATGATGCCGCTTCCCTACCCGACTTTCCGACCGCGACCATGATCGGCGAAATCGACATTCTCGGCGTGTTCGTGCCCGCTCCGCTCGTGCTGATGCTGATCGCCTACCTGATCAACGTCGCCGTGCGCACCGTGCTCGATCGCATCGGCTTCTACCGCCTCGTCTGGCACCGTTCGATCTTCGATCTCGGCATCTACGTGTTCGTATTCGCCGCCGTCGTGATCGTGTCCCACCATTTCGTGGCTACCTAACGTGAACGTGAAAAAACCCTGGCTCTCGGCAGGACAGGTCCTGCTCACCCTGATCGTCGTCGTCGTCGCCGCGCTCGTGCTATGGCGCGTGATCGACTACTACATGTTCTCGCCATGGACGCGCGACGGGCACGTGCGCGCCGACGTAATTCAGGTCGCGCCCGACGTGTCGGGGCTGATCACGTCCGTCGAAGTCGCCGACAACCAGGCCGTCACGCGTGGGCAGGTGTTGTTCGTGATCGACCGCGCGCGCTACGCGCTCGCGGAACGGCTCGCCGAAGCGACGCTCGCCCAGCGCCGCGCGACGCTCGCGCAAGCGAAGCGCGAATATGCGCGCAACCTGCAGCTCGGCAATCTCGTCGCGAGCGAGCAGGTCGAGGAGAGCCGCACGCGCGTCGAGCAAGGCGAAGCGGCGGTGCAGGATGCGCAGGTGTCGCTCGACACCGCGAAGCTGAATCTGCAGCGCACGACCGTCGTGAGCCCCGTCGACGGCTATCTGAACGATCGCGCACCGCGCGTCGGCGAATACGTGCCGGCCGGCCGTGCCGTGCTGTCGGTCGTCGATCGCAACTCGTTCCGCGTCGACGGCTATTTCGAGGAAACCAAGCTGCGCGGCATCCATATCGGTCAGCCCGTCGACATCTTCGTGATGGGCGAACCGCACTCGCTGCGCGGTCACGTGCAGAGCATCGTCGCGGCGATCGAGGATCGCGACCGCACGCAAGGGTCGAACCTGCTGCCGAACGTGAATCCCGCCTTCAGCTGGGTGCGGCTCGCGCAGCGCGTGCCGGTGCGCGTCGCGCTCGACGAAGTGCCGGACGATTTCCGCATGATCGCGGGGCGCACCGCGACCGTCGCCGTGCGCGCGCCCGATGCGCGGCGCCGCGATCGCGCGCAGCCGGTCGCGCCGGCCGCACCTGTCGCACCTACCGCGTCCGGCACGGCCGCCAGCGCGGCGGGAGCGTCGCAATGAAGCGGCCCGGTCTTCGCGTCGCGGCGACGCTTGCACCGCTCGCCCTCGCGCTCGGCGCATGCAAATCGGTCGGCCCCGACTACACGCTGCCGCAGCAGGCGTACGTGAACGCACCGCTTGCCAATCACGCGCTCGACGATGCGAACGGGACGCTCGTTTCGCACGATGCGGTACCCGGCAACTGGTGGCAGCTGTACGACGATCCGGCGCTCAACGACCTCGTGCGCAGCGCGCTGACGTCGAATACCGACCTGCGCGTCGCGGCGGCCAATCTCGCGCGATCGCGTGCGGCGCTCGAGGTCGCGAACCAGCAGGGCGGCTTCTCGGGCCGCACCGAAGCCGCGGTGCAACGCGCGCAGGAATCGGCCGAGCAGTATCTGCTCGAGAACAAGCTGCCGGTCGTCAACGAAGGGTCGGTCGGCATCAACGTGTCGTACGAGATCGATCTGTTCGGCAAGCTGCGGCGCGGCGTCGAAGCGGCGCGCGCGGACAGCGAGGCCGTGCAGGCCGCCGCCGATCTCGCGCGCATCACGGTCGTCGCCGACGTCGTGCGCGCTTACGTCGAAGCGTGTTCGGCCGGTGAGGAGCTCGAGATCGCGAAGCAATCGGTCGCGCTGCAGCGGCAGCGTGTCGCGCTGTCGCAGCGGCTGCGTGACGTCGGTCGCGGCAATCAGACCGAGGTGACGCGCGGCGTCACGCAGGTCCGCACGCTCGCCGCCGACATCCCGCGCTTCGAAAGCCGCCGCAAGATCGCGCAGTACCAACTCGCCGCACTGCTCGCGCGCGCACCGGCCGACTTGCCGAAGGCCGTCACCGAATGCGCACGGCTGCCGAAGCTGCGCCGGCCGATTCCGATCGGCGACGGCGCCGCGCTGCTGCGCCGCCGTCCCGACGTGCGCGAGGCCGAACGTCAACTTGCGGCTGCGACTGCGCGCATCGGCGTCGCGACCGCCGCGCTGTATCCGTCGATCAGCATCGGCGCGTCGGCGGGATCGGTCGGCGTCGCCGCCGATCTCTTCTCGTCGACGACGAATCGCTGGTCGTTCGGCCCGCTGATCAGCTGGACCTTTCCGGTCAACGGACAGCGCGCGCGTGTGCGCGAGGCCGAAGCCGCGACCGGCGGTGCGCTCGCGCATTTCGACGGCGTCGTACTGAATGCGCTGCGCGAAACGCAGTCGAGCCTCGCCGCGTATGCGGCCGACGTGCAGCGCGCGGACGAACTGCGTACCGCGTACGAGTCGGCACGCAGCTCCGCGGACGAAACGCATCGGCTCTATCGCGCCGGACGCGAGTCGTTCATCGCCGATCTCGACGCGACACGCACGCTGACCAGCGTGCACGCGCAAGTCGCGGCCGCCGAAGGACAGGTCGCGGCCGATCAGGTGAGATTGTTTCTCGCGCTCGGCGGCGGATGGGAAGGTGACGCGACGCCCGCTGCATCGCAGCAGGAGACGTCGTCGGCACGGCCGGCGACGGCGGACGGCGGACGGCGCGGCGAATAACGCGCGATAAGCGTGTCGTGCAGGGCGAATGCCGCACGCCGGTCGCATCGGCGGTAAACTCGACCGCACTTTCGTTGTCCATTTGCCGCGCGCGATGCGGCCCGTCCCCGGAGACTCGCCATGCGAACCAGTGCCCGCAATCAATTCACCGGTCAGATCAGCGCCGTCAAGACGGGCGCCGTCAACGACGAAATCACGCTGCGCACGCAGGACGGCCTCGAGATCGTCGCGGTCATCACGCACGGCAGCGCCGCGTCGCTCGGCCTGTCGACAGGCACGAAAGCGTTCGCGCTCGTGAAGGCGTCGTCGGTCATCGTGATGGTCGATGTCGATGCCGGCAAGGTCTCGGCGCGCAACTGCATCGCGGGCACCGTCGCGTCGGTCGCGAAGGGTGCCGTGAATTCGGAGGTCGCGATCAGGACGGCCGGCGGCACCGAGATCATCGCGATCGTCACGAACGATAGCGTCGAGCGACTCGGACTCGCGAGCGGCAGCGCCGCGACGGCGATGTTCAAGGCATCGAGCGTGATCGTCGGCATCGAGTGAAGGATTCGAAGCCGGTTGATGCGAGCGCGTGTGCGGCGGGCGCCGAGACGTTGCCGTCGCTGCTGTCGGGCGCGGTCGATCAGCGCAATCCGGACGCGAGACTGTTCGCCATGCTCGTTGCGGCGCGCGCGCGCCGCAACGAGCTCGCGCTGCTCGGTCTGTCGCACGCGCAATTGATGCGGCTGCTCGCGCGACATTTTCCGGCGCTGTCCGGCGACGTCGCCGCGGCATTGGCAGCGCCTTTTATCGTTCGCTCCTTGCCGCCCGCACATGCCACGTTCGTCGCGACCTTGCATGCACTGCTGATGCGCGATGTCGGCGCTGCAGTGGCGGTCGACGACGCCGACTGCGTCGCTTCGATCATCGCGCATGCGTGTCTGCGCGGTGATCATCTGTGGCGCGATCTCGGGCTCGACGGCCGCGACGCGGTCGCGACGATGCTCGATCGCTATTTTCCTGCGGTCGCGGCGCGCAACGTCCGCCAGCTGCGCTGGAAGAAATTCCTTGCGCAGGAAGCCGCTGCATCGCTCGGCTTGCCGCCGGGGCCCGCGCCCGGATGTCCGGGCTGCGAGGACTTTCCTGTTTGCTTTCCTCCGCAGCGATAGTCGGTCGCGACGGTTGCGTGACTGCGTCGCCTCGGTTCGCTGTGCCGCTACTCGGAGCATCTCGCCATGACGGATATTGCCAGCCCCAATCTGCCCTCGCGCGATTTCGACGCGACGTCGCGCTTCTACGCCAAGTTCGGTTTTATCGAAACCTGGCGCGATGAAGACTGGATGATTCTGCGGCGACGCGATCTGTTACTCGAGTTCTTTCGGCATGCCGATCTCGATCCGGCTGAAAGCTGGTTCAGCTGCTGTTTTCGCCTCGACGACGTCGACGCGTTCTTCGATGAAGTGATCGCGGCCGGCATACCGGAGACGACGACCGGATGGCCTCGCGTGCATCGGCCAAAGCGCGAGGCGTGGGGTGGTAAGGTCGGTGCGCTGGTTGATCTCGATGGAACGTTGATTCGGCTGGTTCAGAACGGCGGGTGAATGTAGGCCGTTGGGGGCTTGTGGGGCGAACGGTGGGCGGTGCGCCGTGCGCGGATGCTGTCGGTACGGTGGTTACGCCTGGTGCGTCGGTCACTGAAGATTGCGCCCGATTGATGAACGCGTGCGCCTTGCTTACCAGGCGTCGCGTTGCTCATCGAGAGATGGGCGAAGGTATCGCATCATTTCCGGCGAGCCTCGCGTCGAAAGGGACCATGGACGATGGCGATGTCGGCGCAGGATGTGGTCTCGAACACGGAGCATCGGCAGCGCAATGGGCTCAAGTCCGTTCGTTCATGGCGAACGGTATGTGTCGTCGCTCGATCAGGATCACGAATTTTCCGAGCTGCACTTCGCACGAATCGTGTGCCGACTTCGCTTGGGAACGCGAAATGCTACGCGTCGATGAACCGTGCAAGCATCCATGCCGCTGCTCGCGCGGTGACATTTGTCACTTCGCGTTTACCGCGCCGCAGTTCAGAACGACGCGACAGGTCGGCTGCATGCCTGCCGCCGAAGACGTCGCCGCGCGATGGCGCGGCGACGTATCCGACCTTACTCGTTACCAGCCGCTTGCTGTTCGACCTGCGGCGCCGGTTCTGCCGGCCGTTGAGTGTCCGCGGCGGCCGGCTGCTGCACGGCGGCGTCCGTCTGCGCGTCGGCCTTCGGCTGCTGCGCGCCCTTCGCCGGCTTCGCAGCACTCTTGCCGGGACGCCGCGACTTCAGGTGTCGCGCACGCGCCGCATCGTCGCGCGTCACGCGCCCTGCTTCGTTGCCCTGCAGGTCGACGCGGACCGCATCTTCAACGAGGCACGACCAGTAACGGTTGCCGCGACACCACGTCGACATCGCATCGCGCAGCTCCGCTTCGCTCAGACCGAGCGTCTGTGCTTCGCGCGCGAGGTCTTCCCAGATGCCGACCTTCAGCGGCACCTTCGGTGCCGGATTCTTCGGGAAAGCGCGCGGAAAACGCCGTTGCAGTTTTCCGATCGCGACGATCACGGGATCGACGGGCGCCGACGGCTTTGCCGGCGCGGCCTTCGCGCTCGTCGCTGCTTTGGTGCCGGCACCCGATTTGGCCCCGCGAGGCGGACGATCGCCGGACGGCTTCGCGCCGGTGTCCGGACGCGTTGCCGGCCGCTTCGCGTTCCGTTCCTGCTTGGCCTTCGCTGCGAGCTGCGCCCGCAATTCGGCAAGTTGTTCAAAACCCATAAATTCAATCCACCAGGAGTGTAAGGCGTGATTCGCGCGGCCATCGCGCGTATCGACGTCGGACCACGCGCTTCGCCGCATCGGCTGCAGCATCTGCCGCCGACGCGGATCGCGACGAAACCGCATCGCGCACGCCACTGTTTCAGGCACCGGCCAAGATGCCGGACAAGGCAGGAGTCGAAGTATACCGGTACGCGCGGATGACGGCTGACTCACTGGTCCGGATCGGCCGGAATGCGCGGACGCGGACTGCGACCGACGGGTCGGTGAGCGCAGGAAAGCGGCGGTGCTGGGTAACGAAAATGGACGGGATGTCAGGCGCAATTGGGCACGATGATTTCCGGTGTGGCGGCGTGCTGCGCGACGGGAAGGAACGATTCTCCAATCGTGAGACGGAGGCATGGTGCCATGAGGAGTCGAGATCGCGTTGCGCAAGATCGCGCGAATCTTGCCACCTATATCCCGCAGCCTCAGCGGTGCGATGAACGGACGGCGCGAAACGCGCGTCGATGCCCGTCTATTTCGTTGCGTACGCATCCTTTTCGTCCCGAGTCGCATCGCTGCCGAAAAGCACGAAAGTGCGTAGTATGTCGTGCAGCGTCCGGCTGTTGTGCGTTCACGTTATCGCGTGCCGGGCCGCATACACATTGCCTATGCAAACCCGGTTGCGCAACGGAGCAGATCCATGGTTTCCCCACACGACACCGCGCAGGAAGACGTCACGCGCGAGGAAATTCATCATCGGCAGATCGACATGCGCGGTTATCGACGCAGCGACGGCTTGTTCGAAGTGACGGCGTGTCTGACGGACCGAAAGCCTGTCGACTTTACGCCGCCCGGCGATGCGCGGATGATCGCCGCACATGCGCCGATTCACGATCTGGGCGTCACGCTTGTCTTCGATGGCGACATGATCGTTCGCGCGGTTTCCACCTTCATCAAATCGCATCCGTACGCGCAATGTCCCGGCGGCGGCGATTCGCTGCAGGCGCTGGTCGGCCTGCGCATCGGTGCCGGGTGGAACAGCGAGGTCCGCAAGCGTCTGCCATCGTGCGACACCTGCACGCATTTGAAGGAGATCCTTACGCCGCTCGCGACGGCCGCGTATCAGACGATGGTCGGATTTCGCCCGTCGTCGCTGAACGAGTACGACAGCAACGGCAAGCCGGTGAAAATCGACAGCTGCTATGCCTACGGCGCTTCGCGCGATCTCGTAAAGCGTCTCTGGCCGGAACATCATCGACCGGAAGCGGCGAAGACGGGAGATTAGTCGAGCGCGCATGCGGCGACGGCATCACGAATCAAAAGATGCCGAGCGCCAGTCCTGCCGAGAGCGCTGCGCCGAGCTCCGCACAGCGCGCCAGATCGGCGGCGCCGATGGTCTTCGGCGCAAGAATGCGCTCCGGTGTTTGCGCATGCGTGCATACGATCAGGCCCGGCGCCACGTTGTTGAGTCGCCAGCCGGTCGCGATCCGATCGATCTGGCGTAGCGCGTTCTGACCGTCGCTGCCCGCGCAGATCATCGCCGCGTACGGTCGGCCGTTCACGCGATCGAGGACGGGGTAATAACAGCGATCGAAGAAATCCTTCATGACGCCGGACATCGCCGCAAGATTTTCCGGCGTCGCGAAGAGATACGCGTCGGCGGTCAATACGTGCTCCGGCGTAGTCGCATCCGCGCGCTGCAGCCGGACGTCGACACTCGATTCGTCGCGTGCAGCCGCGGCCGCCGCCTCGGCCATCTGCCGCGTCCCGCCGGTCATCGTGTGATAGACGATCAGCAGCGTTTTCATCGATCGGTCCTCACGCTCCGATGCGTCCGTACTGGTGATATGCATATCGGTGTCGATAAGCGCAGCAGGCTTCAGCGATTCCGGCCTCGCCGCCCCGCGCAGGAAGTGCGCTCAATCTCACGATTTGACCGGGGCGTCCTTGCCGTCGGCGCGCGAGTAGCGCGCGAGAAACATGTCGGCCGCCGATTCGGCAACCCTTAGTCGCTCCTGCGAATCGAGCGGCGGCTGGCCCATCGTCAATTGCGGCCAGAACGCAAACGCCTTCACGATGCCATGCAGTTGTTGGGCGGAGAATATAGGGTCCGATACAGACAAACGTCCAGCGGCGGACGCTTCGCGGATCCATACGGTGACATCTTCTTCGCGCTCGCCGAGGCGCGCGACCATGTCGCGTGCGCGCTCCGGCGAATGCATCGCCGCGCCGATCGCGACACGCGCAAGTGCCAGGAACGACTCGTCGTTCAATAACTTTAGTTTGCGATTCAACAGCGCGACGAGTTGCTCGCGCAACGGGACATCGTCGCGATATGCAGGTGTGCCGTCGTCCTGCGTCGCGTTCCACAGTTTCTGCAGGATCGCGACGAACAGCGCGTCCTTGCTCGGAAAATGATTGTAGACCGTGCGCTTCGATACGCCGGCGTGGGCAGCGATTCGATCCATGCTCGTTGCGTCGTAACCGGAAGCGAGAAACGCCTCGATCGCCGCATCGACAATGGCAGCACGCTTGCGGTCGGTGAGGCGCTGTGGAGACGAGATGGTGTTCATTCGAAAAATTTTACACCGCGCAGTTTACTTTTTCGAATAAGAAACTACACTGCTGAGTGTACTTTTTCGGACGAGTCCAACATGGACTCACCTTTTACTTATGTGCAGCGCGCGCTGGGCCTTACGGCCGGGAAGCGTAGTCGCGCGTATGGTCGTCGTTCAACGCAGCATAACGGCGAGCGCTTCGTCAACGTGAGGCCGCGGCCAGCCGAGGGATTCGGGAAGATGCTCCGGATCGCATGGAACATGCTCGTCAATAAACCACAAGGCACGATGCCCGCCGCTGCACTGCCCGTCGATCGGCTGACCGTATCCGAACTCGACGAAGCGCCGGACCGCAGCCTGTACCGTCTTGGGCATTCGACACTGCTCATCAAGTTGCGCGGCGAATGGTGGTTGTGCGATCCCGTGTTTTCGGAGCGCGCATCGCCGTTCCGCACGCTCGGTCCGAAGCGGTTCCACCCTACGCCGATCGCGCTCGGCGACTTGCCTCCGTTGCGCGGAGTCATCCTGTCGCACGATCACTACGATCACCTCGATCGTGAAACGGTGCTCGCGCTCGCTTCAACGACTCGCGTATTCGTCACGCCGCTGGGCGTCGGCGACCGCTTGATCGAATGGGGCGTCGATGCAGCGAAAGTGCAGCAGCTCGATTGGTGGCAAAGCGTCAAGATCGATGGGTTGGCGCTGACGGCCACCCCCGCGCAGCATTTCTCCGGCCGAAGCCTGTTCGATGGCGACAGCACGCTGTGGGCGTCATGGGTCATCGTCGATGGCGATCTTCGTGTGTTCTTCAGCGGGGACACCGGTTACTTCGATGGCTTCAAGGCAATCGGCGAGCGCTTGGGGCCGTTCGACGTGACATTGATCGAGACTGGCGCGTACGACGCGCAGTGGCCGTACGTGCATATGCAGCCAGAAGAAACGGTTCAGGCTCATATCGATCTGCGCGGACGACGACTCGTACCGATACACAACGGGACATTCGACCTTGCCATGCATCGTTGGCAAGATCCGTTCGAAAGAGTGACGGCACTGGCTGTGGCGCGTGGCGTTGCACTGTCGACGCCGCGGATGGGTGAACGTCTCGATCTCGATGCACCGCATCGCGGCGAGCAATGGTGGCGGGCCGTGCCTGAGGCGAAAAGCGCGTCCGGAAGGAAGGCGCGCCGCTGGCGGTTGTGTCCGGCGGAAGCCGAGAGGTAAGCTCACGGGCGATATCCCCTTGCGAATATCGGCAGGCCCTCGTCCAAACCGTGCGTTGCGTCGGTTTGCACACGCGTTGTCACGTGACAACCGGCCGGGATCGGCGCGCGGCATGACCGCCGTTTCGGGCATCAGACTCGGCAATGAATCTTGTGCACGGGCGATTCGTATTGATCACAACCTAACACGTATCAATCAATACAGCGTCACTCTCAAAGAAGCTCACCGGGTAATGTCCTGAGGCGTGAGCCGTCATCCGCCCCCGTTTCCCGCCCTAACGCGGTGTATTCTCCGTGAAACAGCTTGAGCAATCCAGCGTAAACCCTTGTGCCAAAAGGATCCCCGCGGCGCTTCAATTTTTCGCGATTGTTTCACGGTTGCGCTCAAAGCCTGCAGAGGGCGGTTTTCACGTCACTACGCTCGGCCCACTCGAGCACATTGGCGGAGATCGCCAGCGTCCGACGTGTAATCAAGAGCGTTGCGATGCAAGGCGGGGTTTCCGGTGCCCTTTTATTAGGGACACATCGTTGCATGATGCGGCAGCTGCTAACTCGGCCGGCGTGCAGTTGAGCCCGATGCCGCCCGGCCCGATTCCAACGGCGGTCTTTCCGCGGCGAACGTAGCGCCCTCTCTTCTTTCGAGCCGCCCGGAGCGATATCCAACGGCCCACGTCGTTGTCACGTGACAACTCGACTCCCGCAGCCGTGCTACGCACTTCTGCAGTTACGGAACGTCGTAGGCGTCAGGGACCTACTGACACGATCGTCGAGGAGATGAAGCAGCAAAAGGGGCGTTGATTTAAGGCGGCAGACCCCGGCAGCCCGCTGAGCGTCGCCGGCGGTAGTTGTCACGTAACAACCGCGAACCAGAGGGGCCGCGACAAGCGCAACGGGAGCCCAATTTATCGAAAAAGGCGCCTAACTCAGCGTCGTTCTCCTGCGCGAGCGCCGTGGAGGTACGTCGCTACGGGCATCCCGGTTGTCACGTAACAACCGCCCGCCCTACTGTCGCACTTCTATAGTCCCGCGTTCGCGAAGCGCAATTTAACGAGACCTATCAACCCGCGTGCTCCGGAATCGCCGCACGATCATTTTTCTATCCAGCGTCGTGATCCGAGCCACCCAGCCATTCGACCTACTTGTCACGTGACAACCACATTTCGTAAAAAATCGAGCTTTGTGAAAGCGTTTGTCTGGACAATCAGCGTTTCGCTGAATATATTACGCAAAACTCCGTGGAGAATTTAATGGCCTTCAAAATCGCCGTAAGCAATCAAAAAGGTGGAACGGGGAAGACAACCATCTCCGTCAATATCGCCGCGGCATTCGAAGCCGGCGGGAACAAAGTCGCGCTGATCGACGCCGACCCTCAAGGCACTTCCGTCCGCTGGGTAACGAGCGGCGAGAACACGCTTCCGATGACGGTCCTGTCGCTGGCACCTGCCGGGCGCGGCATCGGCGCCGAAATAAAAAAACAGGATGCAAACTTCGACGTCATCGTCGTCGACTGTCCCGGCAACCTTGAGGACCCACGCATTGCCTCCGTGCTCGAAGTGGCCGATTTCTGCCTGGTGCCGTTGTCGCCGTCGCCGGCCGACCTGTACAGCACCGTCGCGATGATCCGCATGATCGAGTCGATGCGCGCCGTTCGCAATCCCAATCTCTCTTCCGCATTAATGCTGAATAGCGTCAATGGAAAAACTAAAATGCGTGAAGAAATTTTAAAGATTCTAAGAGCAGAAGAAATAGGGGAGCATCTGCTCGACAGCCAGATCGCACAACGCGAGGTCTATCGCCAAACGTTCGCGCTCGGCACGACCATTCACCATCACAACCGGTATCTGAAGGGGCTGAAAGAGGCTCGTGCCGAGATCGAAAAGCTCGTGACCGAAATGGCCCAATACATCGCATCGACGCGCGCAACGGGAGCCGCTCATGGCTAAGGACACATCCAAAGAGAAAAAGCCGACCGGCAATCTGCATCTCGCGGCAGGGCTGCTGCGCGGGCTCGCGCAAGAAAACGCGGCGCTCGAAACGCGCATACCCGAGCCGCCCTCGGCGGCGAAAACAGGCGTCGGCGCCGCGGTGGCGGCCGCCCCCGGCGTCACGCCACCCGATGCGCTGGATCTCGGCGCGCCGCAACGCGTCGCCGTCAAGGACTGCATTCCGAACCCGTTCAATCCGCGCGTGTTCTACTCCGAATCGAGCCTGCACGAACTCGCGTTGACGTTGAAGCGAGAAGGGCAGATCGAGCCGATCAAGGTCACGCGGCTGCCGGAGTTTCCGGGCAAGCTCGTCGTGATCGACGGTCAACGCCGCTTGCGCGCCACGAGCATCAACGGCGACGAAACGATCAACGCGACGTTCCGCACCGATCACACGCCGGAGCAACTCTATACGATCGCGTATCGCGCCAACCACGATCACGAACGCCAGACGATCTTCGACGACGCAGTGGCATGGAAGCGCCTGCTCGACGAGAAGGTCTTCCCCGACCAGAACACGCTCGCGGAAAAGATCGGCAAGGACAAGGCATCGATCAGCAAGACGCTGTCGCTGAACGCCCTGCCGAATACGCTGCTCGAGCGCATGGCGGCCGCGAGCGACATCGTCGGCCTGCAGGCAGCGTATTTCCTTAAGCTGATCTTCGAGCGCCTGGGCGAGGCGACCGCCGACCGTCTGCTGACGGCCGTCATCGATCGCAAGAAGTCGGTGCGCGACCTCGAGAACTTCCTGCGCGCGCAGAGCGACGACACCAAGAAGGCGGGACGTACGCGCTACAGCGTCCGTCACGATTTCGCGCTCGAGTCACGCGCGATCGGCCAGTTGAAGACATATCCCGACGGGCGTCTCGACCTGCAGCTGAAGGGCGTGGACGCAACCCATCAGGAAGCGCTCGCCGACAAGCTCAAGGCCGTCATCGACGAATACGTCGCCGCACTGACCGCCGCACAGCAGTAAAACGAAACAACGCAGACCTCGCGTCCACGCCGCACGCCACGTCGGAGCGATCCGACGTACGTGGACGCGGATCCGCGCGGTCTCGTTCAGTTGGTGGCGAGGCTGCTCTTGAGCAGGAACTCGAGCAGATCGTCCGACGTCGGCTCGCCCCAGGTGTCGAGCGCGAGCCAGCGGAAGAAGCTCGTTTGTGCGAGCTTGCTTGCCTTCTTCTTCGGCGACAGCGTCAGGTCCTTCGACCCGGCAACGGTCTCGTTGTAGCGTTCGATCAGCTTGGTCTGATCGTCGATCTCGAGCTCGCGGAAATACGCGCCGGCTTCCTCGACCTTCGCGGCCAGATACTTGTCGCGAATCTGCTCCTGCTTGCTTTGCGCGGATTCCTGGACTGCTGCGCCGGTCTCGGCGCCTTGTCCGTCGGACAGCGTGTAGCCGTGCGTCAGCGCTTTGCGGAAATACGCGGCCACGTTGTCGATCGGCGCGGCGTTCTTTTTCGTAGTCCGATTGAGCGTATAGGCGATCGCCGCCTTGATCCGCTGTACGCCATATTGCGTAATGAGCCGACGCGCTTCGGAGCGCGGGATGCCGAACTTCGCGACCTCATCGACGAGCGCTTCGTTCTTGACGTCGCCTTCCTCGACCGTATCGGCGCTCGGCTTGCGCGTGACCTTGAACTGCACGGCCTCGACACTGCGGCCCGACTTGTGTTCGATCAGTTCAAGCGTGTGGTCCGATACTTCGTTCACCTCCTGAATGCACGGCACGAGGACCTTGCTCTTGAACAGCTTGTACTCCTTGTACGACTGCGATGCCTTGTCCTGACCCAGAATGAGGTCGCGGAACTTCGGCAGCGGGATCTTGGCGGTGATGCCGATCCCTTCGTAGCGCACGGTGTTTTCCCACAGCGCAAGCGAATGCGATCGACGAAACTCGCGCGCGATGCGCATATCGATCAACGCATAGATCTCGGGGTTGAGCAGTTCGCTGCGAATCTGGTCGGAGAAGCTGTACTTCAGGACCGATTGCTCGAGCTCCGCGCCCGCCAGCAAGCCCGACGCCTTCCACACGGTCGACCGGTCGGCGGCGAGGTAGTCCCAGTTCACGACGGTGCTGATCAGCGAATTGACCGTATCCTTCACGTACTTCGTGTTGTTGCTGTTCAGCCCGCTCTCGTGCGAAAGCGCGGCAATCGAAATCGAGAAGCTCGTGCGGCCGGGCTCGAACGCTTCCTGCCGAAGCGCGTTCTTGATGAGCGAACTGAACATCTTGCGCTGCTGCAGTCCGATCTTCCCCGACTTGGGCGCGATGTGAATCGCCTGGACCGCCTTGCGCAGCAAGTCGGGAGGCTCGGGTGTCTGAAACAGCGAAACCTGTTTGTCGGAGCCTTTGCTTGCGGGCTTGCGCGGCATCGTGGTGTCCGGATAAGGTGACCGTATTGAGGGCGGACTTTATACCTTTTCGCGGCGGCGAGCAACGCCCCTGTTCCAGCGTCACTTGCACAACGGACGCTAAGCCGTCGACGCAAAAGGGAAATTTTTTATGTGTCGATCGGCGCGTCGTCCCATAGGCATATACCTTTCGGCCAAAATGCGTCCCACAAACAGCTACCTTTGACGCTCGAACACCCGCGCCCGGCATGGCGCTTGCCGAATCGAAGGTAGCCTTCCATGGGAACTTATCCGGCTGAACCGGAACGGAACCGGCATTTCGTGGTGCCGTGCAGCACGGTCGCGATTTTCTCCCATAGCCGGCTACCTTTTCAAAATCCCATAAATGGATACCTTCAAACGCATCGACAGTGAGAGGTTTCGCACGATCGCCGCAGGGGCCGCGCCAAAGCATCCCATAAACCGCTACCTTACTGCGTTCCCATAAAAGGGTACCTTTCTCGTCGGAGGCACCTGTTTATGGGAGACCACGCCGCGCGCATGACCTTCGATGCCATCCCGAGCGCCGAACCGCTGCCCATAAACGGCTACCTTTCGCCGATACCATAAACGGCTACCCAAACAGGAACGCAATGCCTCTCGACATTCGGCATTTCGCAGCAACGCACCATAAATGGCTACCTGAAGGCGATCCCATAGATGGCTACCCAAGCCATTTCCGGTCTGAAATCCCATAGACGGGTACGCTCTTCCCATATCCACATCCCCGGTTCCCCACAGGCTGGTACCCAATCCCCCAAATCCACAGACCTCACCCCCCACGATCTTCTACCTGTGCTCCCATAAATGGGTACCGATCCCCCTTCAAACCCTTACTGGACAAGGCTGTGAGGCTGCTAAAAGTAGTTAAAGAAGTAAACGTTGCTTTCTAAAGATGTAAACACACGTGTGCTTTTGCAGAAAGACCTACCCCATAAACCGCTACCCAACGATGCCAACGTGGTTCAAGGTGACTGTCACAGTGGTGCTCACCGGAGTTGAGTAACGCAAGAATTCCTTTTGCTAATAAGGACTTACACGTCCAACGTGGCCTCACATGTGAGTACCTACTCACAAACTGCAAACGTAGAAACCTATGGGAGAAAACCGCCCGCAAAACGGCGATCGGACCGTATAGGTTCCCGTCTATGGGAGCATCCAGGCAGCGCAGTCGTGTCATTCCGGACGCAATCGACGCGGGCGCCGCACGGAAACAGCTGTGGGGCAGACGACCATTCACCCGGTTGAATCGCTGTCGAGCGGACTTGTGGCAAGCAGACTTGTCCTCACCGAGCCGCGCCGCTTTGGACAACCCGCTCGCCGGACCCTTGCTGAACCACTGCGAGTAGCACTGTCGCGCTTGGCACCTCACACGATCTTTCACATCGCGATAACAGCTTCGTTCCCAAATCCGATCGAACCGCAAATCGGCCGCAGCTTCACCCGGGCTAGCCCAACTCGGCCAGATATCTCCCATAAACGTATCCCCAAGCCACCATCGCGACGTGAACCCGGCCGTCGCGTAACGCGGTTATGATGCACAGGCCCCGTCCGGTTTCTCTACCGCTCGGGGAGCAGGGGTGGTATCTCGATGTGCTGTCTGTCCGTGACCCATTACACAAGAGAGTTCAGCGATGCGAATCCAGACGAAAAAACTGATGCTGGCCGCGACTGCGGCTGCGTTCCTGCTTGGCTCGACGGCGCCCGTGTTTGCGCAGTCGGATGCGAGCGCACCGGCCGCGCAGGATGCCAAGGCTGCCAAGCAGGAAGCGCGCAAGGCGGCACGTGCCAAACGCAAAGCCGAACGCAAGGCGGCGCGCGCGAAGAATACCGCTGAGCTGAAGAAGCTCGAGGATGCGGGCTACAAGCCGGCCGTCAACGATCCGAATTATCCGCAGAACCTCCAGAACGCCGAGAAGAAGGCCGCCGGTTCGGGCCAGTAAGCGCCGACCGGTTCGCAAGCCGCGGATGTCCTCGCGGCTTGCGCGCCGCAGCGATGACTGCGGCGCTCCACGAGTCGCTTTCGATCGGCGATCGACACATCGCGTCTCGACAATCCCTTCTACGCCGGGCTCCCCGGCATGCCCATCCGGCCCATCCGGCAGGCACCTCACACGCCGATCAGCGCAGACCGCCCGAACGCTCCGCACGTCCCGCCAGCTTCAGCCAGTCCCTGAACGCGCGTACCGCTTCATCGTCGATCCGCGTGGCCGACACGTAGGTGAAATACCGCCACGCCGGCAACGCCGGGCCGCTGAACGGCTGCACGAGCCGGCCGTCGGCAATATCGTCGGCGACGAGCGCGATCGGCCCCATTGCCACGCCGAGTCCGTCGAGCGCGCCCTGCAGCGTCAGGTAGAAATGTTCGAGCGTCAGCGCATGCCGAGGCGCGAGATTCGGGCAGCCGGCCGCTGCGAGCCATTCCGGCCACATGCCGGGATAGGTGGCCGCATGCAGCAACGTGAAGTTCGCCAGATCGGCCGGCGTGCGCAGCGGCGTGCGCTCGAGCAGCTTCGGCGCACACACCGGCAAGCGGACTTCGGACAGGAATTCGTCGGCCACGTAACCGTCGATCGTCTGCGGGCCGCCGCGGATGATCAGATCGGCGCTGTCGCGCAGCTTGTCGATCGGCTCGTTCGACGTCGACAGCCGCACCTCGATCGTTGGATGGGCGACCTGAAACGACGACAGTTTCGGCACCAGCCAGCGCAACGAAAACGTTGCGGGCGCATTGACGCGCAGCACGCGCTGCTGGCCTTGCCCGAACTGCTGCGCAGTCGCGAGCGCGATGCGATCGAACGATGCGCCGACTTCCGCAAGATACGTACGCCCTGCATCGGTGAGCACGACGCGTCGATTCAGACGTTCGAACAGCGGCTTGCCGAGCCAGGTCTCCAGCTGCTGTACATGCCGGCTGATCGCACCGTGCGTGACGCACAGTTCGTCGGCGGCGAGCGTGAAGCTACCCAGTCGCGCGGCGGCCTCGAATGCGCGTAGCGAATTCAGCGGCGGAAGTCGACGTGCCATGCTTTTCGAGTCCGTGTGAGTTTTTCTGACGAGATCGCTCAGATTTAATCGTTTGATTGCCGGGAGACGCTTTGCGACTATGCCACACGAGCGGCCGCATCGGCCGACGCGAGTGTCTGAATTTCTCACATGGAGAATCGAGCGTGGCAAATGTGGTCGTGGTAGGCGCCCAATGGGGCGACGAAGGCAAGGGGCGGATCGTGGATTGGCTGGCGGCACGGGCCGATGTCGTCGCGCGCTATAACGGCGGTCACAACGCCGGTCACACGCTCGTCGTCGGCGGGAAGACGTACAAGCTCGCGCTGCTGCCGAGCGGCATCGTGCGCGGCAAGCGCGGCGTGATCGGCAACGGCGTTGCGCTCGATCCGGAAGCGCTGCTCGCCGAAATCGCGCGAATGGCGGAGCTAGGGCTGCAGGTGACGCCGGACAACCTGTCGATCGCCGAAAACGCGACGCTCGTGCTGCCGATTCACCGCGCACTCGATGAGGCACAGGAGCGGCTGCGCCGCGAGCCGATCGGCACGACGCTGCGCGGAATCGGGCCGGCGTACGAGGACAAGGTCGGCCGCCGCGGGCTGCGCGTCGGCGATCTTGCCGAACCTGCCCGCCTCGCCGACAAGCTCGAGGCGCTGGTCGACTATCACAACGCATGGTTCCGTGGCCTTGGCCTCGAGGTCTGCTCGCGCGATGCGATGTTCGACAGGCTGATGGACGTCGCGCCGAAGATCCTGCCGTTCGTGCGGCCGGCGTGGGCCGACCTGAACGACGCGACCGACCGCGGCGAGCACATCCTCTTCGAAGGCTCGCAGGCCGTGATGCTCGACATCGACTGGGGCACGTATCCGTTCGTGACGTCGTCGGCAACCGTGGCCTCCGCGGCGGCGGCCGGGACCGGGCTCGGCGCGTCGAAGCTTGGGCACGTGCTCGGCGTGACGAAGGCCTACGCGACGCGCGTGGGCGGCGGCCCGTTCCTGACCGAGCTGACCGACGCGACCGGTGAAGCGCTGCGCACGCGCGGACAGGAATTCGGCGTGAACACCGGCCGGCCGCGGCGGTGCGGCTGGCTCGATGCCGCGCAGTTGCGTCAGGCCGTCAGGGTGTCCGGTATCGATTCGCTGGCGCTGACCAAACTCGACGTGCTCGACGGCTTCGACTCGATCGAGCTCTGCGTCGGCTATGAACTGGACGGCGCGCGCGTCGACCATCTGCCCGCGAGTCTCGATGCCCAAGCGCGTGCACGGCCCGTGTACGAGCGGTTCGACGGCTCGCAACGCAGCGTGAAGGGCGTGCGCGAGCGTGCAGCGTTGCCGCATGCCGCGCAGGCGTTCATCGCACGCGTCGAAGCGGTCGCGGGCGTCCCCGTGTCGATGATCACGACCAGCGCGGAACGGGACGACACGATCGTGTTGCGCGATCCGTTCGACCCGGCGCCGCGCGTCTAATGGACAGGGCGTATCGTGCCGTCCCGGCATGACGTCGGACGGCGCGATATGCCCGTTCGCACGCCTTGCGGAACGCGTTCTTCCGCCGCGCTGCGGGCACCGCACGAGACCGCGCACGGCGAACTGGACACGCTACCGACGCTGCTGTACTGTTCCGCACAATTCGCGCCGGACCGGCCGCAGTCGTAGCGGCTCTCGACGACGGAGACACGCGGCGACGCCGCGGCACGGTGCGGTTTCAATCCCGGGGACATGGCGATGGACACGTTACAGATGATGCGCATTTTTGTCCGGGTCGCGGAGGAGGGCAGCTTTACGAGCGCCGCCCAGCGGCTGGACATTACGACAGCCTACGCATCCCGCTCGGTCGCGCAGCTGGAAACGCATCTGCGCACGCGTCTGCTGAATCGCAGCACCCGCCGCATTGCGCTCACGGACGCAGGCCAGCGCTACCTCGACCGTTGCCAGCGGATTCTCGCGTATATCGACGAAGCCGAAGCCGAGGCGGCCGACGCGCAGGCAAAGCCGTCGGGGCGATTGCACGTGCACGCGACGACGAGCTTCGGGCAGGCGTACGTCGTGCCTGCGGTCGTTCGCTATCGACAGCGCTATCCGTCGGTCGCGGTGGAACTGACGCTGTCGCAGCATGTGCCCGACATCATCGACGAAGGCTACGACGTGTCGCTGCAGCTCAGCACGGCCGAACTGCCCGACTCCGGCCTCGTTTCGCAGCGGCTCGGCGAAATGCATAGCGTGCTGTGCGCGTCGCCTGCATATCTGAAAGAGCGCGGCACGCCGCGTACCGTGAGCGATCTGGAAGGGCACGCCTGCCTGCAGATCGTCACGCCGATCTTTCCGCGCGATCGCTGGCATCTCGATGGACCCAACGGCCGCGAGACGTTCGAACTGCCGTTGCCGGACTTTCAGGTGAACATCGCCGACGCACTCGGCGCAGGGCTGCGCGCCGGTCTCGGCATCGGCGCATTGCCGATGTCGACGGCCTTGCCGGCATTCGCGAGCGGAGCGCTCGTGCGCGTGTTGCCCGAGTACCGGCTGCAGAAGCTGACCGTCTATACGCTGTATGCGTCTCGTCAGTATCTCGATGCGAAGATCAGGACGTTCGTCGATTTTCTGCGCGAGTGCGTGCCTGAAATGCTCGCGGCCGACGAGGCCGCGCTCTGTGCGGCACAGGAGTCGCGCGCGAACGCATGACATATCGGCCGCACGTGCGGCCATCATTGATACGGAATCCTTGGCATCGGATGCGCGGCTTTTGCGGAAGCGGCGCGCCACGTACTCCGGTTCGCAATCGGTGCGCATGTTGCCGGCCGCGCCGCTGCATGCGACCGTGCCGGCAAGAGCGATACATCGATCGAGCGGCGAGCGTTGCGCTCGCCCGTTCAACGGCCGTCAGGCCGCCTTTTGCCAGAGCGTGCGGCCGAAGAACGTCAGCGTTCGGTCCCACGCGAACTGCGACCACACCGGATCGAACTGCGTGCCAGCGATGCGGCCGGGCCCGACGGCCGTTTCGTTGGCGAACGCGTGATGAGCGAGATACCGGTGGAATTCGATGTCGACCTTGGCGTCGCTCAGCTTCTTTTCGAGTGCGTCGACCTGGTCGATCGTGAAGAACGCGTCCTGCGTGCCCCAATGACCCATCACCGGCACCTTGATCTTCGACGCATCGAGATAGTCGAGCGGAGGGAAGCCGTACCAGGTGACGCCGGCGTCGGCGTCCGCAAATTGCAGCGACAGCAGCGTGAGCGCACCGCCCATGCAGAAGCCCGTCACGGCGACGCGCTCGGCGCGCGTCTTCAGATACTGGACGGCGCCGGGAATGTCCTGCGACGCGGCATCGCCGAAATCGAGCCCCGTCATCAGATGGTGCGCTTCTTCTTCCTCGACGGTCGATTTGCCGCGATACAGATCGGGCACGAGCGCGAAGTAACCGCAGCGCGCGAGGCGATCCGCGACACCGCGGATCTGGTCGTTCAAGCCCCACCATTCCTGAATGACGACGACCGCGGGCGCGCCGTCGGTCTTCTCCGGCGTCGCGAGGTAGCCTTGCAGCTCCTGGCCGTCCGGGCGGCGAAACGTGATCATGGAACCGGATGTTTGAGACATGAAACCGCTCCTTTTCGAAAAATGCCATTGATGCGGCATCGGAGTCGGCCGGCGAACGCGATGACGATCGGGGCTTGCCCGGCGGTTCGAGATGACGCTCGCGTTCGCTGCGGCCGGCGCCGACCACGCGGCCATTCTATGCGCAAATGCGGGGTGCCGGCGTTCAGGACGGCAGGCCGAGCGGCGGGGGAGGGGGCGCATCGTGTCGCTGCGTGTCACGGTGCGCGCGTTGGCATGCACGCCTGCATCGATGTGCACGCGCCGACAAAACAACACCCCGCCCCGATGATCGGCAGCGGGGTGCGAGGCACGGCGCGCGCGTACCGCAGTACGCAGGCGGCATTACTGGCCGAAGTAGATCGAATCGCGGCCGTCTTGGCGGGCGGCGGCGACGCGGCCGGCATGAATGCGCGGCGCAGCTTGCGCGCCGTATCCGGTTGCATCGGCGTTCGTCACGCGTTCCTGCGCGGTCTGCAGCGCGCGCGGATACTGCGTGTCGGAAACTTCCGGCTTGTAGCCGGCCTGTTCGAGCTGGACGAGTTCGGCGCGCACCTGCTCGCGCGTCAGTTGACCCGATGGGTTGGATTGCGCCAACGCGCCATACGATGCAGACAGTGCGGCGGCTGCGACGGCAGCGTAGATGAACGACTTCATGATGACCTCCGGTTTCGTTGATTTCGCGCTTCGCTGTTTGCGTTCAGCGGTCGATTGCATCGTAGCGATCGCGTAACGGACCGGAAATACGCGTGCGGGCGAATCATTATTGCAACCGAGTAAACGATTCGCGGATTGCGGGGCAGGCGCCATTTGTCTGGAGATTGGACGATGTAGGCGGAGCACGCGCCGCGGCGGCCGAATCGGCGCGATGCAACGGACGCGTGCGCAGCAGCGCGTCCGCATGCCCGGGCATCGAAAAGCGCTTGTCGAGTGAAACGAGAAAAGGTTGTCAACACAACGTGTTGTGCCGTCATCGGCTGTATGGACGCGAGCCCTGAAGCATCATCGGGTCGACCCCGCCGGCACCGAGCAATGCGAAACAACGCGACGCACCGGATCAAAGACAACGCCGACGAAGACGCGCGCCACGCGGCTGCTATTCGGTCACGATGGCCTGCCGTTTCCGATACTCGGCAGGCGTGATGCCGACGTGTTTCGCGAACGAGCGCCGCAGCGTATCGACGTTGGCGAAGCCGCATTTCGCTGCGACCTGCTTCGGCGTATCGCGGCCGTTCTCGAGCAACTGACGCGCGGCCGAGATGCGCGTCGCTTCGACCCACGCGGCCGGCGTCATGCCGACTTCCGCGCGGAACAGCCGCGCGAAGTGTCGCGGGCTCATGCCTGCGTGCTTCGCCAGGTCGGCGACCGAGTGCGCGAGTTCCGGATGCGCCGCGATCCAGCGCTGCACTTCCTGCAGCACCGAGCGGCCGGCGGGCCGCGCTTCGCCTTTACGGCTGAACTGCAGCTGCCCGCCCGGTCGCTTGAAGAACATCACGAGCTGCGACGCGACGCGTCGGGCGATGTCGCGTCCGAGGTCCTCCTCGACGAGTGCCAGCGCGAGATCGAGGCCGGCCGTCACGCCGGCGCCGGTACGGAGCTTGCCGTCGCGCACGTATAGCGCGTCGGCGTCGACGGTGATCGTCGGATGTGCTTCGGCAAGCGCTTCGGCCACGGCCCAGTGCGTCGTCAGATGGCGGCCCTTCAGCAGGCCGGTCTCCGCCAGTACGAACGCACCCGTGCAGATCGAGCCGTATCGCCGGCTCTGTACGGCCGCGGAGCGTAGCCATGCAAGCACGTCGGTGCGTAGCGCGATGCGCCCCGCGCCCGGCGCGCCCGCGACGAGCAGCGTATCGATGCGCGCCGGGACGTCTGGCGCGACCCAGTCAGGCAACAGTTGCGCGCCGGAAGAACTGCGGATCGGCCCCGATTCGCACGCGATCACGCGCAGCGTGTAGAACGCTTTTCCGTATTCGACGTTCGCCTGCGCGAACACGTCGAGCGGCGCGGAAACGTCGAGCAACTGAACACCCGGGACGGCAAAAACACCCACGACTTTCGGCATGAACGATGGCATGACTGACAACGCGACGCGTTGCAGTATAGACGTGCGCGAGCCGCACGGGGCGGGACTGAAGCGGTGCTGCGGGCCGAATCGGACACGCTTTGCCGGCCGCGTCAGCCGATCGCGCAAAATGGCAGGATTTGGCGTAATACGTCTGTTGAAGACAGCGTTCGCGATGCACAAAATCGACATATCTTCAATGGAGGTCGACCATGACTGTGAACGTTGCCGGCATCACGATTCCCGATAGCCAATTGGCGCGCGAGATCACCGAACTCGTCCGCGATACCGAGTCCCCGCTGCTGTTCCACCATTCGAGTCGCGTGTACTACTTCGCGGCGCTTGCCGGTCGCCGCCAGGCGCTGAAGTACGATCCGGAGCTGCTCTACTGCGCGTGCATGTTTCACGACATGGGGCTGACGCATCGGCACAGCAGTGCGTGCGAGCGCTTCGAGGTGGACGGCGCCAATGCGGCGCGCGATTTTCTCAAGAGCAAGGGCATTGCTCAACAAGACATCGACCTCGTGTGGACGTCGATCGCGCTGCATACGACGCCGGGCATTCCGCAGCACATGCATCCGGTGATCGCGCTCGTGACGGCCGGCGTCGAAATGGATGTGCTCGGCCTCGCGTATTCCGAATTCACGGACGTCGAGCGCGAAGCTGTCGTTCATGCGCATCCGCGCACACCGCACTTCAAGGAGGACATCATTCAGGCGTTCTACGACGGGATCAAACATAAGCCGCACACGACGTTCGGCAATGTGAAGGCGGACGTGCTCGCCGACAAGGATCCGCATTTTCATGCGACGAATTTCTGCAGCGTGATTCGGTCGTCGGCGTGGGCGGCCTGATTCGGGGAGTGGCTTGCAGGCGGGCCGGGCGGGTATGGCCGTCGCCCGCCGCAACGAATTCGTTGCGGCTGTCTCGGCTGAATGCCCGCTGACGGTGCGAAGGGCCGGACCTGCCTGCATCGCCCCGTGCGCCGTAATGGGCGACTTCCTGCTTTAGAAATGGGGCGCAGACAGCGCGGCCCGGCCGGTAAGGACCGACTCGTCCTCTAACGGAACGAACCCGCGACAGCAGCGCGCGGTAGCTCGAGCGCTGATCCATGCTGGACCCTCGCCGATTGGCCCTTAATAAGTTGTTACGTGACAACCCGACCCGCCTACGACGTCACTTTATATACTGAAAGACGCGCGCCACCCTCCAAGGCGAATCTCCGATTCGCACCTCCTGCTGCGCCTGCTGCCCATTCGCCGGCCAAAAACCGCGCCTCCACGACAACCCGCCGACCTCCGGCAAAACGCCTATAATAAACGGGCAAATTGCCGGAGACTCAGCTCATGAGCACCATCGCTTTTCATCCTTCGGGCGTCGCACATCCGCGCCAGGCCGAATTCACGATTCTCGAGCAGCTGCTCGCGATTCCTGTGCGCTCGGGCGCGGATCTCGCCGAACTGGCGAGCGCGCGCGTCGATGTCTCGGTGATCGACCGTCTGTCCGAGCGCGGCCTGAAGTCGGACGAGCTAGCGTTCATCATTCCGCGGCGCACGCTGAGCCATCGTCGGCAGGCGCACGAGCGCCTGTCGCCGGAGGAGTCCGACAAGGCCATCCGGCTCGCGCGGATCGTCGCGCAGGCGACGGCCACCTTCGGCGATCAGGACAAGGCGATGGCGTGGCTGCGCCGCGGCCTGCAACGCTTCGGCGGCCGCACGTCGCTCGACATGGCGAGCACCGAACACGGCGCGCGGTTGGTCGAAGAGGCGCTGACGCAAATCGACGAAGGGTATTTCGCTTGACGACGCTGTGGCGAATCAGCAATTACGCCGACCTGAGAGGGATCGGCGGATTGCGTGCCGGCGGGCGCTGGCACTTCGCCGGGCAACCGGTCGTCTATCTCGCCGAACATCCGGCGCTCGCCTTGCTCGAGACGCTCGTTCATTTCGAAATCGCGACAGTCGCGCAGCTGCCGAGCGGATACCAGTTGCTTCGCGTCGAAGCGGCCGAATCGGTCGACGTCGCCGAAATCGTGGAGGCCGATGCGCCGGCCGACTGGCAGACGAACGTCGACTGGACGCGCAGCGCCGGCACCGAATGGCTGCATACGCAGCCCACCGCGTTGTTGCGCGTACCGAGCGTCGTCGTCCCGCATGCGCACAATTTTCTGTTGAACCCATTGCATCCCGCCGCCGCCGACGTGCGGATCGTCGAGATCATGCAATCGCCGTACGACAGCCGCATTCTGCGGCTGATTCAATCGAAGCCCGAATGACCCGTAACGCTCGCGCTCTTTGCGCGATGGCGCTCACCGCTCGTGCGCCGCGCGGTCGGCGGCCGCATTCGGCGGCAGCGTTTGCCGGATGCGCGTGACGGTTCGCGTGCTGACGAGGCCGAGCATCGCGCTGACGTCGGCATGCGTGTGACCGGCCAGCAACTGACGGCGCGCGAAGGTATTGCGCAGCACACGCGGACTCATGTCCGACGCCTCGAACCCCATCGCGGCGAGTGCGTCGCGTACGACGAGTAGCAGAAACATGTCGTTCATCGGCCCGCCGTCGCGCGGCGCGGGAAAGAGCCGCGCGGACGCATCCGAATGGGGCGCGCAAGCCGCCAGCCACGCCGCGAGCGGCGCGACGGCAAATGCAGCGAGTTCGATCCGGCGTGCCGGCCGTGTCCGCTCGCGCGGCACGGTCAGCACCGGTCGGGGTTCGTCGAGCGTGAGTGCGTCGCGCGTCGTGGCGCGGATTTCCGCCGACGTGATGCCGGTTGCGAGCAGCAGCGCGACGATCGCGCGGTTCCTGCATGCGGTGGGCGTATCGTCGGCGCGCGGTTGCACGTGACGTTGCAGCGCGGCGTCCGCGTCGGGAGGCAGATAGCAGGGCTCCGGCTCGGTGTCGGGCCACGCGAGCGCGTGCGCCGCACGCGCGGCCGGATGCACGCGGCGCACGCCGGCTTCGACGAGATGCCGGCACAGCCGGTCGATCAGCTTCGCATAGCGCACGCGCGTGGACGTGCCGGGCGCGCAACTGCGCTCGAGTTCCGTCAGAAACGTCGCGACGTGGTCGGGCCCGAACGTCGCGAGCGATGCGCGGTGCGCATGCAGGTGGCGTAGAAATCGTTCGAACATCGCGACGTGCTGCACGATCGAGCGCGGCGCGAACGGCTGCCGCCGCGCGCCCGTCGCGCTCGTTTGCTGCCACGCCCGAAATGCCCCGACGGGATCGTCGATCCAGCGACTCGTATCCATGACGCCGTTATAGCCGCAATGCAGCGAAGTCTGCAAATCGGGCGAACGCACAGTGCGCGAGCTTACCCACGCGCGGCTTGCGCTCATCGACGAGTTGCGGAAAAAAAATCATCCGTGCGACGATCGAACCCATTGCCCGCATGCCGAGGGGGCGCGGGCGACGAGACGTACTTCACAACGATGCGCGACAACGTCGACCGACAATGAATAGAACAGCGATCTTCCCGTATGCGTCCGCGCTGCTCGCAGCCGTCCTGATGACGGCGTGCGGCGGCGACGTGGAAAACGAAGCGGCCCGCTCGTCCACGACGGCCGACACCAGTTGTCTCGCGCTCGACAACGGCGGCGCGACCGTCGTGGTGGGCTCGAACCAGCCGGGCGACCCGTCGTTGCCGGAAGCGTCGTCCGGCTATCGCACCGGCATGAAGCCCGTCTATGCGAAGCGCTATCTGGTCGCGACCTCGAACGCTTACGCGAGCGCGGCGGGATGCGCGGTGCTGAAGAAAGGCGGTACGGCAGCCGATGCGGCCGTGGCCGTGCAAGCCGTACTCGGGCTGACGGTGCCCGAGGCGACCGGCCTCGGCTCGGGCGGCGTGCTGCTGTACTACGATGCGCGCAACAAGACGCTGCAGGCGTACGACGGCCGCGAAACCGCGCCTGCGGCCGCGACGGAAAACTATCTGCGCTATGTCGACGACCAGAGCGACCGGTCGCCGCCGCAGCCGAACGCTCGCGCGAGCGGCCGCTCGATCGGCACGATCGGCGTGCCGCGGCTGATCGAGGCGTTGCAGCAGGATCACGGCAGGCTTGCGTGGAAAGACCTGTTCGGCGACGCGATCGCGCTCGCGACGAACGGCTTTCCGATCGGCGGCCGGCTGGCCGACGCGATCGCGGCGAATGCCGCGAACCTGAAGCGCGATCCCGACGCCGCTGCGTATTTCCTGAACGCCGACGGCTCGCCGAAGACGCTCGGCACCGTGCTGAAAAACCCCGCATACGCCGATACGCTGACGGCGCTTGCGCAGTCGGGCGCGAAGGCGCTGTACACAGGGCCGATTGCAGAGGACATCGTCGCGAAGATCGCGATGGCGAAGGGCGCGGACGGTTCGACGATCACGCCGGGCAAGACGACGCTCGCCGATCTCGCGGCCTACGAAGCGAAACGTCGCGAACCGGTATGCACGACCTATCGCAGCTATTGGGTGTGCGGGATGCCGCCGCCTTCGTCGGGCGGCATTGCGGTCGCGTCGGCGCTCGGCATTCTCGAGAACTTCGATCTGAAGTCGCTGAAGCCGACCGCGATCGATCTCGAAGGCGGCAAGCCGACCGTCGCCGGCGTGCATCTCGTGTCGGAAGCCGAGCGGCTCGCGTACGCGGATCGCGACAAGTACGTCGCGGACACCGATTTCGTGCCGCTGCCGGGCGGCACGTGGGACACGCTGCTGAACAAGCCGTATCTGAAGTCGCGCGCGGCGCTGATCGATCCGGGCAAGAGCATGGGCACCGCGCAGCCGGGCGATCTCGGCGCGGTGCCGCTCGGCGTCGACACGACGCTGATCGAGCACGGCACGAACCAGTTCACGATCGTCGACGGCGACGGCAACGTGCTGAGCGCGACGACGACGGTCGAATCGAGCATGGGCTCGTTCCATATGACGCACGGTTTTCTGCTGAACAACCAGCTGACCGATTTCTCGGCGAACCCGCTCGACAGCGCGGGCAATCCGGTGGCGAACCGGCTGCAGCCCGGCAAGCGGCCGCGCAGCTCGATGGCGCCGACGATCGTGTTCGCCAAGGCGGCCGACGGATCGCGCGGCGACTTCGTGATGGCGACCGGCTCGCCGGGCGGCGGCACGATTCCGCAGTACGTGGTGAAGACGCTCGTCGGCGCGCTGGACTGGGGCCTCGACGCGCAGCAGTCGGCCGGCCTCGTCGATTTCGGCGCCAGCAATAGCCCGACGACGACGATCGGCGGCGAACATCCGAACGTCATCACGTCGAACAATGGCGCGAACGATCCGCTGATTGCCGGCCTGCTCGCGCTCGGCCACAAGGTCTCGACGTCGGCGCAGGCGAGCGGCGTCAATACGGTGATGCGCGTGACGCTCGGTCAGACGCCTGCGCTGCAGGGCGGGACCGATCCGCGTCGCGAGGGTCTCGTGCTCGGCGACACGATCCGACCGTAAGCACGAAGCCGGCGCGAGCCAAGCCACCGCCCCGCCATTCCGATCGCGATCGGCGGCGGGGCGTTTCGTTGTTGCGATAGCGCGCGCGCCGAGCGCCGTCAAACATTGGCGAACCGCATGTCGAAACACACGATGCCGGCCTGCTGAAGTGCCGGACGACTCGAGTCGATCGCGCCGCAATCCGGCAATTGTCAAACTGTGTGAGTCAATCGTCAGCATTTGCAACGGAAGTAACAGTCCCCGCAAAACAGCGGTTTCGTACGCGACGCCGGCTACATTACGCCCACTTGCCGCATGTCGCGGCGAGGCATGCGACAAGCCGCATGAACGCGGCCCGCAGCAACAACATCTTTGGGGAGAATGACCATGAACAAGATTCGCACGATCCTGCTGGGTGCCGCGCTGTCGGCTGTCGCGACCTCGGCTGCTTTCGCGCAGACGGCACAGACCGGTGCAGACGGCTCGGTCGGCGTCGGCGCACAGGTGCAGACGCCGCTGCTGAGCGGCGGCGTGGGCGCGCAGGGCGGCGCGGGCGCGAATGCGGCCGGTTCGGGCAACGTGATCGGCGGCGCGCTGAGCGGCGTCGGCAAGACGGTCGGCGGCGTCGGTTCGGCAGCTGGTAACGCGGTCGGCGGCGCGACGCACGCAGTCGGCACGGCCGCAGGTTCGGCGAAGGATGCTGCCGCGTCGGCCGTCCATTCGACGAAGGCGCACGTGAAGCATGCCGCGGCGTCGGCGAAGACCCACGCGCAAGGCGCGATGACGACCGCAGGCGACGTCGCGGGCGGCGTGAAGGCGAAGGCCGGCGAAGCGCTGGCCGGTACGACGAACGCTGCACAAGGCGGCGCGTCGGTCGGCCTGAAGGGTTCGGTGTCGGCGCAAGGCGCGGCGCAGTAACCGATCCAGGTCCGTAACGGCCCGGCCCGCTTCGATGCGGGCCGGGCCGTTATTTTTCGCGCGCGCGATGCGACGTCCTTCCCCGGCCTCGCATCTCCGATACGGACGAACGCATGCGAATGGCGCCGCACCCGTTCGGGATGGCATCATGCTTCGCTGCTGCGGCTCGATTGCGGCGAGCGCTTTCAGGTACCATCGCCAGCCGTCGGCAACCGCCAGCATGATGCAGCGCGACGTCGATCGCACGCGATACGACGGCAACCGCCACGCGCGCCATCCAACAGGGGTATTTCGTGAAGTTCATCCACGCGGCAGACATTCATCTCGACAGCCCGCTGCACGGCCTGAGTGCGTATCCGGACGCGCCGGCCGCGCAGTTGCGCAGTGCGTCGCGCGATGCGTTGCGGCAACTGGTGGATCGCGCGATCGACGAGGAAGTCGCGTTTCTCGTGATCGCCGGCGACCTGTACGACGGCGACTGGAAGGATCACAACACGGGCATCTTCTTCGGCCAGCAGATGGGACGTCTGCGCAAGGCCGGCATCCGCGCGTTCGTGCTGTGGGGCAACCACGACGCCGAAAGCGAAATGACGAAGAAGCTGACGCTGCCCGACAACGTCACCGTATTCCATCATCGCAAGCCGGAAACGCATCGGCTGCCCGAGTTCGAAGTGGCGTTGCACGGACAGAGCTTCAAGGACAAGGCGGTCGTCGACAATCTCGCGACCGGCTACCCCGATCCGGTGCCCGGCTACTACAACATCGGCGTGCTGCATACGGCGCTCGAAGGCTATGCGGCGCACGCGAACTACGCGCCGTGCACGCTCGCGGAACTGCATGCGAAGGGCTACGACTACTGGGCGCTCGGCCACGTGCACGAGTTTCAGCAATGGACGGGACCGTCGACGATCGTATTTCCGGGCAACCTGCAGGGACGGCATATCCGCGAGACCGGGCGGCGCGGTGCGGTGCTCGTGACGGTCGAGCAGGGACGCACGCAGGTCGAGCGTCTGTACCTCGACGTGTTGCGCTGGGAATCGCTGGCGGTCGACGCGTCGGACTGCGTGAGCGTTGCCGATCTGTCGCGCAAGATCGGGCATTCGCTGGAGACGCTGCTGAGCGTCGATGCGCATGTGCCGCGCGCGGTACGCGTGACGGTGACGGGACGCACGCCGGCGCACGGATTGTTCTTCGGGCGCGCGACGCAGCTGCGTGCGGAGGTGCTGAATCAGATCGGCATCATCGGCAATGAGCGGCTGTGGCTCGAGAAGGTGCGGCTCGCGACGTCGCCGCCCGAGCAGCCGTACGGCGCCGGCGAACCGCTGGAAGCGCTCGACGATCTGAAGCAGATTCTCGCCGACGCCGCGCACGATCCCGATTTCCTCGCGCTGCTCGAACGCGATCTGAAGCCGTTCCTCGGCAAGGTGCGCAGCGACGTGAAGGAGGACGTGCCGCTGCTCGCGCTCGCGCGCGAAGGCGATCTGACGGCACTGGTTCGGCAGGTCGGTCCCGCGCTGCTCGCGCGACTGGCGAGAGGAGAATAAGCGATGCGCATCGGTCAACTCGATCTGATTCGGTACGGCAAGTTCACCGACGAGACATTGCTTTTTCCGGCGGCGACGCAGGATTTCCATGTGATCGTCGGGCCGAACGAAGCCGGCAAGTCGACGATTCGGACGGCGGTGACGGAACTGCTGTTCGGGATGAAGCTGCAGACGCCCCTCGACTTTCTGCATGGCACGCCCGATCTGCGGATCGGCGGCGTGCTCGAAAGCGGCGGCGCGACGCTCGCGTTTCATCGCGCGCGCGGCCGCAGCTCGCTGCGTACGCCCGACGACGACAAACTGCCCGACGACTATCTCGCGGCCGTGCTTGACGGCGCGACGCGCGAATTCTTCGAGCAGATGTTCGGGCTCGACCACGGTCGGCTTGTCGATGGCGGACGCAGCATCCTGGACGCATCGGACAAGCTCGGCCAGGTGCTGTTCGAATCGGCGGCCGGCGTCGGCCGGCTCGGCTCCGTGCGCGACGAACTCGACGCACGGGCCGCGGAACTGTGGGCGCCGCGGCGCAGCGGCAGCGCATTTGCGGTTGCCGAAACGGCGTTCAACGAAGCGGTGGCCGAACTGAAGGCAGTGCAGGTGCGCACGCGCGACTGGGTCGACAGGAAGGAAGCGCGCGAAGCGGTCGAGCACGAGATCGCGCTGGCGCGCACGGAGCTGCGGCGGCTCGAATCGCTGCGCTCGAAATTCGAGCGCGTCCGACGGCTTGCGCCGTATCTGAAGGAACTGGCGCTCAACGAGGCCGCTTTGGCGGAGCTCGGCGACGTGGTGGACCTGCCGCCGTCCGCGGGTGCGGAGCTGCTGAAGGCGCAGGGCGATCTCGCCGCGGAGCAAAAGGTGCTCGAGGCGCGCCGCGCGGATCTGATCGCCAAGCGGCAGGCGCGCGATGCGATCGACGGCGATACGGATGCGCTCGCGCGCGCGGCCGACATCGAAGCGCTCGAACGGCTGCGCGCCACGTGCGCGCACCACGCACAGGATCTGCTGCTGCTCGGCGCGGAAGTCGACCGGCATCTGTCGGCCGCGTTCGACGCGGCTGCGCAACTCGGCTGGCCGAGCGACGAATCGGCATTGCGCGCAGCGTTGCCGTCGGCGCTCGCGTTGAAGACGGTCGAAAGCCTGCTGCGCGAACACGGCGCGCTTCATCAGGCGCTCGTCGGCGCACGCGATTCGCTCGACGAGCGGATGCGCGAGGCCGATCAGGTGCGCGAACAATTGGCGAGCGTGTCGACCGTCGACGTACCGGAGCCGCTTCGTGCCGCGCTCGTCGATGCGCGCGGCCTGCGCAACATCGGACAGCGCGAGCATGCGCTTGAAGCCGAAATCGCGAGCGCCGAGCGCGTGCTGGCCGGCGCGCTCGATGCGCTCGGTCCGTGGCGCCGGCCCGTCGACGCGTTGCATGCGCTCGACGTGCCGTCCGCGGCACGGGTCGGTGCGCTGCTCAAGGCGGAAAGCGAATGCATGAGTGCGGTCGCAGCGGCGCGCGATGCGCGCGACGCTGCGCAGGAAGAGCTTGAACGGCTGGCATTGCAGGAACGGCATTTCGCCGAGAACCACCCCGTCGTCACGACCGCGGAAGTGCTTGCCGCCCGTGCGCGCCGCGACCGTGCATGGAGCGATGTGCGCAGCGGTGCGGTCGACCTCGCGGCGGGCGCACCGGCCGTCGACGACGCGATTCGCGTCGCCGACCAGCTCGTCGATGCGCAGCTCGGTGCGACGCAAGCGGCCGCGACGCTGCAATCGCTGCGTCAGCAAGTCGAAACCGCGCGTGCGCGCGTCGCACGCCGGCAAGCGGTGCTCGACGACCGCGAACGCGACCTCGCCGCACATCGCGACGCGTGGGCGGCATGCGCTGCGGCGGCCGGCGTGCCCGGCATGCCGCTCGATGCAATGACGGACTGGCTGGCACGACGCGATGCGGTATTCGTCGCGCAGGCGGACGTCGAGCGGCTGCGCAACGAACGCGACATGCTGCGCGACACGCGCACGCGCGCAGAGTCGGCACTGCGCGCGGCGTTGCGCGCCGTATCGCGCGGCGACGACGCGCAAGGGCTGGACACGCTCGTCGCGACGGCCGAGACGTTCGTGCAGTCCGCGGAGAAGGCGAGTGCGCGCAAGGAGAGCCTCGACGAACGCGCACGGGAAGCCGAGCGCGGCTGCGCGACGGCGCGATCGCGCGTCGATCAGGCGCAGTACGCGTACGACGCATGGCAGCAGCAGTGGCGCGACGCGCTCGCCGATGCACGGCTTGCCGCGAGCGCGACGTCGCTCGCGGCAGCGGAGGGCGCACTGGCACTCGCGAATACGGTGACGGCCGAGCTTGCTGCGGCCGATGCGCCGCGCAACCGGATCGCGACGATGCGCGCGGAGCTGGCCGCGCTCGAGGCAGGCGCGCGACGGCTCGCCGAAGCGCTGGCGCCGGAATGGCTGACGATCGGCGACTGGCTCGAAGTCGCGCGCCGGCTGAGCGCGCGCCTGTCTGCCGCGGTGGAAACCGCTCGCGCGATCGAGCGTGCGGACGAAGCGATCCGGCAGGCCGACGACAAGGTCGCCGACGCTGCCGCAGCAGTGGCCGGCGCCGATGCGCGCGTCTACCCGCTGCTTCAGCTGGCGGGCGTCGCGACGATCGACGAAGCGCTGCGGCTTGCCGAACGTTCCGACCGTCGTCGCGCGCTTCGGCGAGCGGTCGATGCCGCGCAACAGCAGCTGACGCGCGACGGAGACGGGCTGTCGCGCGCGGCGCTCGAAGCGGAAGTCGCGGAATACGAGATTGCGGCCGTACCCGCGCACCTCGAAGCCGTGAAGCAATCGATCGAGGATGTCGGCAAGCGGCTCAATGCGCTCGCGCAGCAGCAGGTCGTCGCCGAGCAGGCATTCGGCGCGATCGACGGACACGCCAATGCGGCGCTCGCGGAGGCGAAGCGTCAGGAAGCGCTGGCCGCGATGGGCGATGCGGCCGAGCAGTATCTGGAAGCCGCGACGGCGAGCCGCTTGCTGAAGTGGGCGACCGATCGCTATCGCGACCAGAAGCAAGGGCCGATGCTGCGGCGCGCCGGCGAGATTTTTGCGGGGCTGACGCTCGGCGAGTTTGCACGGCTCACCGTCGATACCGAGCGGACGCCGCCTGCGCTTTATGCAAGGCGCACGAGCGGCACGTCGGTCGAAGTGGCCGGGCTCAGCGAAGGCACGCGCGACCAGTTGTTTCTCGCGCTGCGGATCGCGGCGCTGGAGTTGCAGCTCGGCAGCCGGACGTCGCTGCCGTTCGTCGCCGACGATTTGTTCATCAATTTCGACGATACGCGTGCGAAGGCCGGGTTCGAGGCGCTGCGCGATCTGTCGACGCGCACGCAGGTGCTGTTCCTGACGCACCACGACCATCTGCTGCCGCTCATCGCGGATGTGTTCGGCGCCCAGGTCAACGTGATCGAGCTGCAGCGGCAATCGGCGGCTGCATGAGACGCAGCGGGCCGGTATGGCAGCGCACGCGTCCGGCGGCCGCATGCGCGTACGATGACGGATTCGGTGCGCGGGCGGTCGACGCAGCCGCGCGTGCGTCCATACGACGGGAGGTGTCATGAACAAGCTGATCGCGGCCATCGCGTTCGCGGCGGACCGGCATCGGAATCAGCGTCGCAAGGACGAGGAGGCGTCGCCATACATCAATCATCCGATCGCGCTCGCCGACGTGCTGGCGAACGAAGTCGGCATCGAGGACGAACGCGTGATCGTCGCCGCCGTGCTGCACGACACGATCGAGGACACGGAGACGACCGAGCTGGAACTGCTGCGTCTGTTCGGCAAGGACGTCGCGGACATCGTGCTCGAAGTCACCGACGACAAGTCGCTGCCGAAGGAAACGCGCAAGCGGCTGCAGGTCGAGCACGCGGCCCACATCAGCCGCCGCGCGAAGCTCGTGAAGCTCGCCGACAAGATCTGCAATCTGCGCGACATTGCGCAGCATCCTCCGGCCGACTGGCCGCTCGAGCGCAAGCAGGCGTATTTCGACTGGGCGAAGTCGGTCGTCGACCGGATGCGCGGCGTGCATCCGGGGCTCGAAGCGATCTTCGATGCCGCGTACGCCACGCGGCCGAGCGAGTGAGGCGCCGCGATGCGTGACGATCGTTCGACCGGCCGTGCGCGGGGCAGGCGCGGTGAGGCGTCGTCGACGCGCGCGGTTGCCGGCGTCGACGTCGGCGGCGACAAGAAGCAGTGCGATCTCGTGATCCTGCGCGGTTCGACGGTCGTCTGCCATGAGGCGCGGATCGCGCCCGAAGCACTGCTGCCGCTATGCCTCCAACATGACGTCGTTGCCGTGGGTGTCGACGCGCCGAGCCAATGGTGGGCCGGTAACGGACGTCGGCCGGTCGAGCAGGCGCTCGCGCGGGAGCGCATTTCGTGTTTTCCGACGCCGACGCGCGAGCAGGCGATCTCGAGTGCGTCGGGCTTCTTCGACTGGATGTTCGTGGGTGAGCGCGTGTATCGGGCGCTCGCCGGCGCGTATCCGCTATTGGTCGACGCGCACTATGGCGGCGGCCGTGTGAGTTTCGAGACGTATCCGTATGCGATCACGTGCGCGTTGCTCGGCAAGGCTACGGCGTCGGCGAAGCAGAAGCGGATTCAGCGTCGACAGTTGCTGGAACGGCTCGGGATCGACGTCGCAACGCTGCGGACGGTCGATGCGCGCGATGCGGCGTTATGCGCGGTGACGGCACGATTCGTGATCGAAGGAAGCGCGCACGCGTATGGCGATGCGCAAGGCGGGCATATCCGTGTGCCGGTCGTGGCGGAGCCGATCGTCCTCGATCCGTCGTAGTGGCGGCTGCGTCGTTGTTTTGCGTTCCCGCGCTGGAGAGCGACCGAGCGCGCCATTCGGTCCGAGCAAGCGGCCGGCCGTTGCGGCCGACGCAGCACATGTCGAACGTCGGAGCGTCGGCATGCGTGAAGTCGGCACAATGCCGATTCCGATGTGCGATGCGATGAGTCGTCAGTCCTCGAGGATGGACGAGGGCACGCTCGCCAGATCGCAGGCGCGCGCCTGCTCGAAGTAATTGTCCGCGTCGTCGATCATGACGATGGCGACGTCGATGAGTTCGTCGAGTCGCTGCAGCAGTGCTTCGCGCCACTCCGCGTCCTCGTCGCGCGCGGGCGTTTTGTCGAGCTGCTCGATGATCGAATCGGCGGTCTGCACGAACGGAATCGCTTGCTGATAGTTTTCGATCGATACCATCGCTGCGTTGCGTGCGCCGACGAGTCGTTCGCGATGCTCGTCCGCCAGTTCCGTTTCGCCGCTGATCCGCGGCAATACATCGGAGATGCGTTGCAGCAGCGGCGGGACCCGTTCTTCCAGGGTGGCGGCGCGTTCGCGCAGCGCAGCGAATTCGGCGCGGAGATCGGCCTCGCCCGATTGTGTGAAGCTGTCCATCGTCATCGTAAGTGTGTATGCGATCGCGGCATGATACTCGACCGCGCGCGGCAGCTTGTTCGACACACGTTACGGGCAACCGGCAGACACGGCCGTGGCGTGAGCGTCGCGTATATATAGAAGAAGCAGGAACGTGCTGTGGCGCGTCGCGTCTCTTTAAAAATATTTTCACAAACCGCTTGCGCGTTGGGCGTGGGCTGCATAGAATCACGCCTCTTTCGCGCTAACGGAAACGCAGCGCGAGAGGGGAAGCGGAGCCGGACGTGTGCTGCAGCATAGAGCACCCGCCCGACGAAGGAAGAAGAACCGCGCAGTCGCAACGATGTAGTGAAAAAAGTTGTTGACGAGCTGCGAAACGGTGTTCATAATCTCGCTTCTCTGCTGCTGACAACGCAGCGCTGCTGAGCAAGACGATCTGCTCGCAGACATGTTCTTTAAAAACTAACAGCCGATAAGTGTGGGCGCTTGATGTGAGCGAGGCCTGATCTTCGGATCGGGATAGCAAAAGTATCAAGAGTCTCACACTAAAGTAAGTCAGGTTTATGAAGCAATTCATATGACCTGTCAGCTTTGAGTGAGCGACCGGTTCGAGAGAACCGAAAACAGTAACAGGTTTGAACTGAAGAGTTTGATCCTGGCTCAGATTGAACGCTGGCGGCATGCCTTACACATGCAAGTCGAACGGCAGCACGGGTGCTTGCACCTGGTGGCGAGTGGCGAACGGGTGAGTAATACATCGGAACATGTCCTGTAGTGGGGGATAGCCCGGCGAAAGCCGGATTAATACCGCATACGATCCACGGATGAAAGCGGGGGACCTTCGGGCCTCGCGCTATAGGGTTGGCCGATGGCTGATTAGCTAGTTGGTGGGGTAAAGGCCTACCAAGGCGACGATCAGTAGCTGGTCTGAGAGGACGACCAGCCACACTGGGACTGAGACACGGCCCAGACTCCTACGGGAGGCAGCAGTGGGGAATTTTGGACAATGGGCGAAAGCCTGATCCAGCAATGCCGCGTGTGTGAAGAAGGCCTTCGGGTTGTAAAGCACTTTTGTCCGGAAAGAAATCCCTGGCTCTAATACAGTCGGGGGATGACGGTACCGGAAGAATAAGCACCGGCTAACTACGTGCCAGCAGCCGCGGTAATACGTAGGGTGCGAGCGTTAATCGGAATTACTGGGCGTAAAGCGTGCGCAGGCGGTCTGTTAAGACAGATGTGAAATCCCCGGGCTCAACCTGGGAACTGCATTTGTGACTGGCAGGCTAGAGTATGGCAGAGGGGGGTAGAATTCCACGTGTAGCAGTGAAATGCGTAGAGATGTGGAGGAATACCGATGGCGAAGGCAGCCCCCTGGGCCAATACTGACGCTCATGCACGAAAGCGTGGGGAGCAAACAGGATTAGATACCCTGGTAGTCCACGCCCTAAACGATGTCAACTAGTTGTTGGGGATTCATTTCCTTAGTAACGTAGCTAACGCGTGAAGTTGACCGCCTGGGGAGTACGGTCGCAAGATTAAAACTCAAAGGAATTGACGGGGACCCGCACAAGCGGTGGATGATGTGGATTAATTCGATGCAACGCGAAAAACCTTACCTACCCTTGACATGGTCGGAATCCTGAAGAGATTCGGGAGTGCTCGAAAGAGAACCGGCGCACAGGTGCTGCATGGCTGTCGTCAGCTCGTGTCGTGAGATGTTGGGTTAAGTCCCGCAACGAGCGCAACCCTTGTCCTTAGTTGCTACGCAAGAGCACTCTAAGGAGACTGCCGGTGACAAACCGGAGGAAGGTGGGGATGACGTCAAGTCCTCATGGCCCTTATGGGTAGGGCTTCACACGTCATACAATGGTCGGAACAGAGGGTTGCCAACCCGCGAGGGGGAGCTAATCCCAGAAAACCGATCGTAGTCCGGATTGCACTCTGCAACTCGAGTGCATGAAGCTGGAATCGCTAGTAATCGCGGATCAGCATGCCGCGGTGAATACGTTCCCGGGTCTTGTACACACCGCCCGTCACACCATGGGAGTGGGTTTTACCAGAAGTGGCTAGTCTAACCGCAAGGAGGACGGTCACCACGGTAGGATTCATGACTGGGGTGAAGTCGTAACAAGGTAGCCGTATCGGAAGGTGCGGCTGGATCACCTCCTTTCCAGAGCTATCTCGCGAAGTTGAGCGCTCACGCTTATCGGCTGTAATCAAGACAGACTCAGGGGTCTGTAGCTCAGTCGGTTAGAGCACCGTCTTGATAAGGCGGGGGTCGTTGGTTCGAATCCAACCAGACCCACCAAGTTGTCTGGCGAGAAGAAACCTGGGTAGTCTCTGTATGGGGGCATAGCTCAGCTGGGAGAGCACCTGCTTTGCAAGCAGGGGGTCGTCGGTTCGATCCCGTCTGCCTCCACCAATCTTCAATGGGAAGCGTTTGACTCACACGAAAGTGACATGTGAGACGAGCATTTGCCATTGGCGATTGAGCCAGTCAGAGTGATGCAGGAAACTGTATCGGCTGTCGTTCTTTAACAATCAGGAAGAAGTAAGTAATTTGGATAGCGGAAGCGTCTTATGAGATGGACGTGGAAACTATCCGGGTTGTGATTGTATCGATGTATCTCAAGATGATTCGAACTTCATGTTCGGCTCTAATTGGAATACGGCACACACGTAGTGTGGGCTCCGCGTAAGTGCTAAAGCACTAACGCTGAGCGACACGCGAGAACTCAACCTGTAACGACTGTCGACGAGACAGACTCGTTATAGGGTCAAGCGAACAAGTGCATGTGGTGGATGCCTTGGCGATCACAGGCGATGAAGGACGCGGTAGCCTGCGAAAAGCCCCGGGGAGCTGGCAAACAAGCTTTGATCCGGGGATGTCCGAATGGGGAAACCCACTCCTTATGGAGTATCCATGGCTGAATACATAGGCCATGCGAAGCGAACGCGGTGAACTGAAACATCTAAGTAACCGCAGGAAAAGAAATCAACCGAGATTCCCAAAGTAGTGGCGAGCGAAATGGGATGAGCCTTGTACTCTTTATTTGTATTGTTAGCCGAACGCTCTGGAAAGTGCGGCCATAGCAGGTGATAGCCCTGTAGGCGAAAGCAGTATGAAAGAACTAGGTGTACGACAAGTAGGGCGGGACACGTGAAATCCTGTCTGAAGATGGGGGGACCATCCTCCAAGGCTAAATACTCGTGATCGACCGATAGTGAACCAGTACCGTGAGGGAAAGGCGAAAAGAACCCCGGGAGGGGAGTGAAATAGATCCTGAAACCGCATGCATACAAACAGTCGGAGCCTCGTAAGGGGTGACGGCGTACCTTTTGTATAATGGGTCAGCGACTTACGTTCAGTAGCAAGCTTAACCGTATAGGGCAGGCGTAGCGAAAGCGAGTCCGAATAGGGCGTTCAGTTGCTGGGCGTAGACCCGAAACCAGGTGATCTATCCATGGCCAGGATGAAGGTGCGGTAACACGTACTGGAGGTCCGAACCCACTAACGTTGAAAAGTTAGGGGATGAGCTGTGGATAGGGGTGAAAGGCTAAACAAACCTGGAAATAGCTGGTTCTCTCCGAAAACTATTTAGGTAGTGCCTCGTGTCTCACCTTCGGGGGTAGAGCACTGTCATGGTTGGGGGGTCTATTGCAGATTACCCCGCCATAGCAAACTCCGAATACCGAAGAGTGCAATCACGGGAGACAGACATCGGGTGCTAACGTCCGGTGTCAAGAGGGAAACAACCCAGACCGCCAGCTAAGGTCCCCAAATATGGCTAAGTGGGAAACGAAGTGGGAAGGCTAAAACAGTCAGGAGGTTGGCTTAGAAGCAGCCACCCTTTAAAGAAAGCGTAATAGCTCACTGATCGAGTCGTCCTGCGCGGAAGATGTAACGGGGCTAAGCCATATACCGAAGCTGCGGATGCGTGCTTGCACGCATGGTAGGAGAGCGTTCCGTAAGCCTGCGAAGGTGCCTTGTAAAGGGTGCTGGAGGTATCGGAAGTGCGAATGCTGACATGAGTAGCGATAAAGGGGGTGAAAGGCCCCCTCGCCGTAAGCCCAAGGTTTCCTACGCAACGTTCATCGGCGTAGGGTGAGTCGGCCCCTAAGGCGAGGCAGAAATGCGTAGCTGATGGGAAGCAGGTCAATATTCCTGCACCGTCGTTAGATGCGATGGGGGGACGGATCGCGGAAGGTTGTCCGGGTGTTGGACGTCCCGGTCGCTGCATTGGAGAAGGCGCTTAGGCAAATCCGGGCGCAGGATTCAAGGGTGTGGCGCGAGCGACTTCGGTCGCGAAGCAATTGGAAGTGGTTCCAAGAAAAGCCTCTAAGCTTCAGTCTAACGATGACCGTACCGCAAACCGACACAGGTGGGCGAGATGAGTATTCTAAGGCGCTTGAGAGAACTCGGGAGAAGGAACTCGGCAAATTGGTACCGTAACTTCGGGATAAGGTACGCCCTTGTAGCTTGACTGGCCTGCGCCAGGAGGGTGAAGGGGTTGCAATAAACTGGTGGCTGCGACTGTTTAATAAAAACACAGCACTCTGCAAACACGAAAGTGGACGTATAGGGTGTGACGCCTGCCCGGTGCCGGAAGATTAAATGATGGGGTGCAAGCTCTTGATTGAAGTCCCGGTAAACGGCGGCCGTAACTATAACGGTCCTAAGGTAGCGAAATTCCTTGTCGGGTAAGTTCCGACCTGCACGAATGGCGTAACGATGGCCACACTGTCTCCTCCCGAGACTCAGCGAAGTTGAAGTGTTTGTGATGATGCAATCTACCCGCGGCTAGACGGAAAGACCCCATGAACCTTTACTGTAGCTTTGCATTGGACTTTGAACCGATCTGTGTAGGATAGGTGGGAGGCTATGAAACCGGAACGCTAGTTTCGGTGGAGCCGTCCTTGAAATACCACCCTGGTTTGTTTGAGGTTCTAACCTTGGTCCGTGATCCGGATCGGGGACAGTGCATGGTAGGCAGTTTGACTGGGGCGGTCTCCTCCCAAAGGGTAACGGAGGAGTACGAAGGTACGCTAGGTACGGTCGGAAATCGTGCTGATAGTGCAATGGCATAAGCGTGCTTAACTGCGAGACCGACAAGTCGAGCAGGTGCGAAAGCAGGTCATAGTGATCCGGTGGTTCTGTATGGAAGGGCCATCGCTCAACGGATAAAAGGTACTCTGGGGATAACAGGCTGATACCGCCCAAGAGTTCATATCGACGGCGGTGTTTGGCACCTCGATGTCGGCTCATCTCATCCTGGGGCTGTAGCCGGTCCCAAGGGTATGGCTGTTCGCCATTTAAAGAGGTACGTGAGCTGGGTTTAAAACGTCGTGAGACAGTTTGGTCCCTATCTGCCGTGGGCGTTGGATATTTGAAGGGGGCTGCTCCTAGTACGAGAGGACCGGAGTGGACGAACCTCTGGTGTACCGGTTGTGACGCCAGTCGCATCGCCGGGTAGCTATGTTCGGAAGAGATAACCGCTGAAAGCATCTAAGCGGGAAACTCGCCTTAAGATGAGATATCCCTGGAGGCTTGACCTCCTTGAAGGGTCGTTCGAGACCAGGACGTTGATAGGTCGGGTGTGTAAGCGCAGTAATGCGTTCAGCTAACCGATACTAATTGCCCGTAAGGCTTGATCCTATAACAAGTCTGCCTTGTAGATCGGCGCCGTGCGACAGCACCGGCTGCGATCCAAAGCGACACGTTGGATTCTCGTGTGCGATACGCACAACCCAAAATTACTGCTTCTTCCCGATTGGTTGCGCTGCGAAGCAGCGCAACAACCCTCTTTGCCTGATGACCATAGCGAGTCGGTCCCACCCCTTCCCATCCCGAACAGGACCGTGAAACGACTCTACGCCGATGATAGTGCGGATTCCCGTGTGAAAGTAGGTAATCGTCAGGCTCCCTAAGCCAAGAACCCCCGCCCGAGCAGGCGGGGGTTTTTGCATTTGTGACGGCCGAAATGCGTCGCTCTAATCCTCTTCCCGTCTCCAGCGCATCGCATGCGCGGGAGATGCGCGAAAACGACCGAGTGATTCGGCACGACCGTCTGCTCTCTGGCGTTTCATTCTCGAACCGTTTCCCCGCTCAAACCATGATCCGCAAGATCGGCAAAAACCTGCCCGGGACGACGGCCGATTCCTTTTCGCCGATCTTCTACGCGCCGAGCGACAGATAGAGCGCTGCTGCATTCGGGTCGGCTTCGATCACGAAACTCGCGATGCCTCGCGCTGCAGTTCTGTCCGAACCGCCGTCCACAGGGCGCGGCCAATACCCCGACCGATATGATCCGGATGGGCGAACAGCCTTCAGGTGTCGGTCGCTCGCAATCGATCGCTGCCCTGACCCGGAAACCGACGATCCGACGCTCGCACTAGGCGACATAGCCGATCGGCTCGTCGATCGTCTCCGGCGTGATCGTGAGATGCGTTTCCCAAAGTCGAGCCATTCTCACGGACACCCTCAGTGCGCCTTCGACAGGCGAGCCAGCATCGTCAACGGCTTGGTGTCCGAAGCGCGGGCGGCACGTACGGTAAATGGTGTGCCGCATTTCGTCTCCCGTTCGTCGTATCGTTCACGAGCCGCGCTCGACTTTCGCTTTCAACCGCAATCGACGTCGTCCCGCGATCATCACCACGCAGATGCCGATCGACGCCAGGACATTGACGATCGGGTAAAACGCGACTGCGACGCTCCAGCTCTGCAGCGCCAGCACTGCCAGCGCGTATTTGACGATGCAGAGCGCGAAATAGGTCAGGCTTTCGCTCCACGGATCGCGGATCGTCTTGCGAACGGTCGGGCCGAGGCCGGCCAGCTCGATCAACGTCACCAGGCAGATCGACAGCGTCGGATCATCGGTCAGCATCCAGAGCGGAATGGCCGATAGCGCAGCACACAGGAACACCCAGTCGGCGCGAGTCCAGCTGCGTTCGCCGCGAAAGATGCTCGCTACGAAGGTCAGCATGCAGGTGACGGCGATCGCTGCCGTGCACCACGCCGACGGTCCCGCTCCCGCCACGAATTGACCGGCCGCGGCAATGACCGTGACGACCGACCAGATGAGCCACGTGAACAGATGCGGGCGAACGGTGCGACGGTAGATCGCGAGCGCGTACGGCACGGGCGCCACCAGCGACACGGCGGATCCGACGACACCCAGCACCGAAGCAACACCCAGATCGACCATCATCATCGCAGCGACCTCGCCGGCAAGGACCGCTCGGTATGTGAGCAGGCGGTGTCACGCGCAACCTGGTCCGAGCATTGCGCACAGCCGGGCTCCGCCCCGCGTCGGCCCGAGAGCAGCGGGTGCGCGAGAGCCGACGGAGCAAACGCATCGACCGCCAGCTTCTGCACAAACCGGCCCCTCACTGCTCGGCCTGCGTCGCGTTGTTGATGTCGCGCCGAAACGCGCCGGGACTCGTGCCTGTCCATTTCCGAAACGCACGATGAAACGCGCTCGGTTCGGTAAATCCGAGCGCGGCCGCGATCTCCGCGACGCTCAACGTCTGTTCTCGCAGCAGCGACTGCGCGAGCGCACCACGCAGTTCGTCCTTGATCGACGCGAAGCTCTGTCCTTCGCTGCGCAAGCGTCGCCGCAGCGTCGGCGGCGTCGTGCCGAGCCGCGCAGCCAGCGTGTCGAAGTCCGGCCATTCGGCTGCAGGCAACGCTTTCAGATGCGTGCGCGTTCGCGCGACCCAGCCCGTATCGTGCCGATAGCGCACCAGCAGATTGCCGGGCGCGCCGCGCAGAAACGTCTTCAATGCCTGCGCCGACCGGATTGTCGGCAGCGACAGATACGCGGCATTGAACGTGAGCCGGCTGTCCGGACGATCGAAATGCACGGGCACGCCGAAGAAGCGGTGATAGTCGCTGCGCTGCGCGGGGCTCGCGCACGCGAAATCGATGCGCTGCAGCGGGATACGCCGGCCGATCAGCCAGCACGCGACGCCGAGCAGAATCAGCCAGAACGTCCGGTATGCAAACGCCGGATACGGCGTGTCGGACGGCGCGAGCACGATCTGCGCCAGCCCGTCCGCGACGACGAGTTCGCCGTGCGGTTCGTCGAGCACCACGCGCAGAAACTGCAGCGCGCGCCGCAACGCCTTTTCGAGCGTGCCGGCGTTCAGCACGGCGTGACACAGCAGCGTGAAGCTGCCGCGCCGCATCGGGCGCGCGGCGAGCCCGAAGAATTCGTCGTCGAGCGCGCTGGCGATCTCGAGCCACAGCCGGCCGTACTGCTGCGGCGTCACGGGCTCGCGCACGACCGGCGGCAGCCCGGCCGCGTGCAGCACGGGCGCGATCGGAAGCCCTTGCCGACGCATGCATGCAAGCGCATCCTCGACGAAGCCCGGCGAGATCATTTGCGGCCCCATTTCGTCTGCTGTCTCCCGACATGGCAAAACCGATCACGATTCTAGTTTCTGTTTGTCATTGATTGCAATGTGACGGCTGTCTACCATCGATGTACCCCCGACGCCCTGCGGCCCGCCGGCGGTCATAACGAACAGGAGACACGCATGCCTGATGGAGCAACCGCCCGGGCGGTGCCGGCGTATGCCGACGCCGTGGCCCGGTTCCGAATCGACACTGTCGCGGCGCACCTGCACGGCGACCTCGAGCACGGCCTGAACGCCTGCGTCGAATGCTGCGACCGTCATGCGTCCGGCGATGCGGTCGCACTCGACTGGATCGACATCGACGGCGCGCATCGTCGCTTCACGTTTGCTCAGATGAAAGCGCTTGCGGCGCGCGTCGCGAACCTGCTGGTCGAGCGCGGCGTGAAGCCGGGCGATGTCGTGGCCGGGCTGTTGCCGCGCACGCCCGAACTAGTCGCGACGATCCTCGGCACGTGGCGCGCGGGCGCCGTCTATCAGCCGCTGTTCACGGCGTTCGGTCCGAAGGCGATCGAGCACCGGCTGCGCATGAGCGATGCGCGACTCGTCGTGACGAACGTCGCGAACCGCGCGAAGCTCGACGAGGTTGCCGATTGTCCGCCGGTCGCGACGGTGCGCGCTCCCGAAGCGCCGCTGCCGGACGGCGACATCGACTTCCGCGCGGCGCTGGACGCGCAGTCCGATACGTTCGAGCCCGTACTGCGCAAGGGCACCGACCTGTTCATGATGATGTCGACGTCGGGCACGACGGGCTTGCCGAAGGGCGTGCCCGTGCCGCTGCGCGCGCTGCTCGCGTTTCGCCAGTACATGTGCGATGCCGTCGACCTGCGCGCCGAAGACCGGTTCTGGAACATTGCCGATCCCGGCTGGGCATACGGACTGTATTACGCGATCACCGGACCGCTGCTGCTTGGCCACGCGACGACGCTGTACGAAGGCGGCTTTACGGTCGACAGCACCTACGACGTGATCGAACGGCTCGGCATTACGAGCCTCGCCGGTTCGCCGACGGCGTACCGGATGCTGATGGCGGCCGGCTCCGATGCGGCCGGGCGTATCAAGGGCAAGCTGCGCGTGGTCAGCAGCGCGGGTGAGCCGCTGAACCCGGAAGTCGTGCGCTGGTTCGATGCGGCGCTCGGCGCGCCGATCTACGATCATTACGGCCAGACCGAGCTCGGCATGGTCGTGAACAACCATCACGGGCTCGCGCACGTCGTCCATCCCGGTTCCGCCGGTTTCGCGATGCCGGGCTACCGCGTCGCGGTGCTCGACGACGCGGGTCGCGAGCTCGGTCCGGGCGAGCCCGGCACGCTCGCGATCGACATCGCGCGTTCGCCGCTGCTGTGGTTCGACGGATACTGGCGGCAGGACACGCCGGCGATCGCAGGCGGCTATTACCGCACGGGCGACAACGTCGAACTGGAGCCGGACGGAACCGTCAGCTTCATCGGCCGCGCGGACGACGTTATCACGTCGTCCGGCTACCGAATCGGCCCGTTCGACGTCGAGAGCGCGCTGATCGAACATGAGGCGGTCAGCGAGGCGGCCGTGATCGGCGTGCCCGATCCCGAGCGCACGGAGATCGTCAAGGCCTTCGTCGTGCTGTCGAACGGCTACGAAGGCACGCCGGCACTCGCCGAAGCGTTGAGTCTGCACGTGAAACGGCGGCTGTCCGCGCACGCCTATCCGCGCGCGACCGAGTTCGTCGACGCGCTGCCGAAAACGCCGAGCGGCAAGATCCAGCGCTTCGTGCTGCGCAAGATGGAGGCCGACAAGGCCGCTGCCCAATCCTGAATACTTCTATAACGGACTCCGAATGAAGATCAAAGATCGCGTTTTCCTGATCACGGGCGCCGGTTCCGGCCTCGGCGCCGCGGTGGCGCGCATGGTCGTCGCCGAAGGCGGCAAGGCGATGCTGCTGGACGTCAATGGCGACGCGCTGGCGAGCGTCGCGCACGAGCTCGGCGCGGCGGCACGCCTGCTGAAGACCGACGTCACGAGCGAAGCCGACGGGCAGGCCGCGATCGCGGCCGCACGCGACGCGTTCGGCCGCATCGACGGGCTCGTGAACTGCGCGGGCGTCGCGCCGGGCGAGAAGGTCGTCGGCCGCGACGGCCCGCATTCGCTCGAGCGCTTTACGCGTGCGGTATCGATCAACCTCGTCGGCACGTTCAACATGATCCGGCTTGCCGCCGAGGCGATGTCGAAGCAGGACGCCGACGCGGAAGGCGAGCGCGGCGTGATCGTGAACACCGCATCGGTGGCCGCGTTCGACGGCCAGATCGGACAGGCCGCGTATGCGGCGTCGAAAGGCGGCGTGGTCGGCATGACGTTGCCCATCGCGCGTGAGCTCGCGCGCTTCGGCATTCGGGTCGTGACGATCGCGCCGGGCATTTTCGCCACGCCGATGATGGCCGCGATGCCGCAGGAAGTGCAGGACGCGCTCGGCAAGAGCGTGCCGTTCCCGCCGCGGCTCGGACGTCCCGAAGAATTTGCGGCGCTGGTGCGCCATATCGCCGAGAACACGATGCTGAACGGCGAAGTCATCCGTCTCGATGGCGCGTTGCGCATGGCACCGCGCTGACACTGGAGGAAACGAATCATGACGACACAGGATCCGATCGTAATCGTCGGTGCGGCGCGTACGCCGATGGGCGGCTTTCAGGGCGACCTGGCCGCGGCGAGCGCGAGCGATCTCGGCGCGGTGGCGATCCGCGCGGCGCTCGAGCGCGCGAACGTACCGGCCGAGCGCATCGACGAAATTGTGTTCGGCTGCGTGCTGCCGGCCGGACAGGGGCAGGCGCCGGCACGTCAGGCCGCGCTGAAGGCCGGCCTGCCGCTGTCGGCCGGCGCGACGACCGTCAACAAGATGTGCGGCTCGGGGATGAAGGCCGCGATGTTCGCGCACGATCTGCTGTATGCCGGCTCGGCAAAGGTCGCGGTCGCGGGCGGGATGGAAAGCATGACGAATGCGCCGTATCTGCTGCCCAAGGCACGCGCCGGCATGCGGATGGGGCACGGCCAGGTGCTCGATCACATGTTCCTCGACGGGCTCGAGGACGCCTATGAAAAAGGCCGCCTGATGGGCACGTTCGCGGAAGACTGCGCGCAGGCCTATCAGTTCACGCGCGAAGCGCAGGACGCGTTCGCGATCGCGTCGCTCACGCGTGCGCAGCGCGCGATCGCCGAAGGCCGCTTCGCGGCCGAAATCGCGCCGGTCACGGTGAAGGCCGGCAAGACGGAAACCGTCGTGTCGATCGACGAGCAGCCGGGCAAGGCGAAGCTCGACAAGATCCCGACGCTGAAGCCCGCGTTCCGTGAAGGCGGCACCGTCACGGCGGCGAACGCGTCGTCGATCTCGGACGGCGCGGCCGCGCTCGTGATGATGCGCCGCTCCGAAGCGCAGCGTCTCGGTCTCACGCCGAAGGCCGTGATCGTCGGGCACGCGACGTTTGCGAACAAGCCGAATCTGTTCGCGACCGCACCGATCGGCGCGATTCGCACGCTATCCGAAAAGACCGGCTGGAACCTGCGCGACGTCGATCTGTTCGAGATCAACGAGGCGTTCGCAGTCGTCCCGATGGCGGCGATGCGCGATCTCGATCTGCCGCACGACAAGGTCAACGTGCACGGCGGTGCGTGCGCGCTCGGTCATCCGATCGGCGCATCGGGCGCACGCGTGATGGTGACGCTGCTGGCCGCGCTTGAAACGTACGGCCTGAAGCGCGGCGTCGCGTCGCTGTGCATCGGCGGAGGCGAAGCGACGGCGATCGCGATCGAACGCGTCGCGTAACGGCGAGTGCATCGGCGCGCGGCACGGTGGCGCGCGCGGTGCGAGGGGCGACGACGAGTGACGCACGCGGCCACGCCGCTGCGCGCTCGCGTCGCCCTTTTTGCGCGCGCTAGCGCGGCGCTTTCGGCGACACGGCGCCGCACGCGCGCAGCACGAGCTGCACGACCTGCTCGGTCTTCTCGTCGAACGCCTTCTGCGTGAGCGCACGCTTGCCGCTCAGCGCACGGATCTGCGCGTCGAAATCCGCATAGTGCTGCGTGGTCGCCCAGATCAGATACATCAGCGCGCGCGCATCGATCGGCGCGAGCAGCCCGCGCGCGATCCAGCCATCGATCACTTTCACGCGCGTATCGAACCACGGCTTCACGCGGTCCGACAGAATGTCCTGCATATGCTCGGCGCCGTGGATGATCTCGTTCGCCCACACCTTCGAGCCGAGCGGCCGGCGCCGCGACAGCGCCATCTTCGCGCGCACGTAGTTGCCGATCGCCTCCACCGGATCGTCGCCGGCCTCGAACGAACCGGCCGCGCGGTGCCAGTCCTCGAATAGATCGTCGAGCACGCGGCGATACAGCGCGAGTTTCGTCGGGAAGTAGTAGTGCAGGTTCGCCTTCGGCAAACCGGCGCGCTCCGCGATCATCGCGGTGCTCGCCCCGTCGAGCCCGCGCTCGGCGAACACGGCTTCCGCGCACGCGAGCAGATGCGCTTCGTTGCTCTCGCGGATGTGCGCCTTGCGTCGCCGCAAAGGCGTGTGCGCTGGATCGCTTTCGGTCACTGCGGCGCTCGCGTCGTCATGTCTCATCGTTGTCCTTGCGCGGCGCGCATGCCGCGTTGGGCTTCATTCTAGCCGCTCGTGCGCGTCGCGCCCATGCACGGCCGTGCGGCCGGTGCACGCGATGTTGCGATGCGGTGGCACGTTTCTCGCTCGTTCGATCGCGCAAAGAAAGACATTGCTTTGGCAATTTTGATCGTCTAAAACCTGTCCAATCGGACAGGATTCGATGCGCGGCGAGCAGCCGTGCTAACCCCGCCGGCGATGTGTCGGACGAAACGCGTCAACGATGCGCACACGCACCGCAGCCGTGCACGTGTGCGCCGAAACGGACCGCATGCGCACCGGCGAAGACCGGATCGACGACCTCACCGACCCCACAGGAGCGACGCGAATGAATGCGGTATCGGAAGCATTGAAGCGGACGGCCATCGATCCGTCGGTCAAGGTAGACGGCAAGCGTTTGTGGAACAGCCTGATGGAAATGGCGAAGATCGGCGCGACGCCGAAGGGCGGCGTGTGCCGCCTTGCGCTGACCGATCTCGACAAGGCGGGCCGCGACCTGATCGTTCGCTGGGCGAAGGAAGCGGGGTGCACGGTGACCGTCGATACGATGGGCAACGTGTTCATGCGCCGCGCCGGGCGCGTCGCCGATGCGGCGCCGGTCGTCACGGGCTCGCACGCGGATTCGCAGCCGACCGGCGGCCGCTTCGACGGCATCTATGGCGTGCTCGGCGGTCTCGAGGTGATTCGGAGTCTGAACGACCACGGGATCGAGACCGAGCATCCGGTCGAGGTCGTGATCTGGACCAACGAGGAAGGCTCGCGCTTCGCGCCTGCCATGGTCGCGTCGGGCGTGTTCGCGGGCGTGTTTACGCTCGAGTACGGGCTGTCGCGCAAGGACGTCGACGGCAAGACGATCGGCGAGGAACTCCGGCGCATCGGCTATGCGGGCGACGTGCCGTGCGGCGGCCGGCCGTTGCATGCGGCGTTCGAGCTGCATATCGAACAAGGGCCGATTCTCGAGGCCGAGCGCAAGACGATCGGTGTCGTCACCGATGCGCAAGGGCAGCGCTGGTACGAGATCACGTTGACCGGACAGGAAGCGCATGCCGGCCCCACGCCGATGCCGCGCCGTCGCGATGCGCTGCTCGGCGCGGCGCGCGTCGTCGATCTCGTCAACCGGATCGGCCTCGATCACGCGCCGTTCGGCTGCGCGACGGTCGGGATGATGCAGGTGCATCCGAACTCGCGCAACGTGATTCCGGGCCGCGTGTTCTTCACCGTCGATTTCCGTCATCCGGACGATGCGGTGCTCGCGCAGATGGATGCCGCGCTGCGCGACGGCGTCGCGCGCATCGCGGCCGACATCGGCCTCGAGACGGCGCTCGAGCAGATCTTCTACTACAAGCCGGTGGCATTCGATCCGGCGTGCGTGCAGGCCGTGCGCGACGCCGCCGAGCGCTTCGGCTATTCGCATCGCGACATCGTGTCGGGTGCCGGCCACGATGCGTGCTATCTCGCGCAGGTCGCGCCGACGTCGATGGTGTTCGTGCCGTGCGTCGACGGCATCAGTCATAACGAGGTCGAAGACGCGACGCCCGAATGGATCGAGGCCGGCGCGAACGTATTGCTGCACGCGATGCTATCGCGCGCGTGCGAGCCGGTGTCATGACGCAGCAGCCGTAACGCGGCGCGCGGCCCGCACGCCGCCGCCGTACCGCATTCAGCAGCACGATCGTCCCGGCGCCGCAACGCAGCCGGCGGGGACGGCTTTGTCTCCACCCAGCCGAAGGAACGCGTATGACCACCCAGCCAACCGGCGATATCGCCGCGCATCGCCAGTCGTCCACGCAGCTCTCCTGCGAATTCGCGGACATCGCGCCGCTGCTCGACCCCACCGCGGCCGCGGCGGCCGCGAGCCGCTGCCACTACTGCTACGACGCGCCGTGCGTGCACGCCTGCCCGACGCAGATCGACATTCCGGGCTTCATCCGCAAGATCGGCAACGGCAACCTGAAGGGCGCGGCGATCGACATTCTGTCCGCGAATCCGCTCGGCGGAATGTGCGCGCGCGTCTGTCCGACCGAAATCCTGTGCGAGGGCGCATGCGTGCGCAACCATCAGGACGCGCAGCCCGTCGCGATCGGCGCGCTGCAGCGGCATGCGACCGACTGGGCGATGGCGAGCGGCGCGGTGCGCTTCCAGCGCGTGCCCGACACGGGATACCACGTCGCCGTGGTCGGCGCGGGGCCGGCCGGGCTCGCGTGCGCGCACCGGCTCGCGCTCGCCGGCCATCGCGTGACACTGTTCGATGCGCGTGCGAAGGCGGGCGGGCTCAACGAATACGGAATCGCCGCCTACAAGACCGTCGACGATTTCGCGCAGCGCGAAGTGGACTGGCTGCTGTCGGTCGGCGGCATCGAACTGAAGACGGGCGTCGCGCTCGGCCGCGACCTGATGCTCGACGCGCTGCGCGAAGGGCACGATGCGGTGTTTCTCGCGATCGGCCTCGGCGGCGTGCGCGCGCTTGCGGTGGAGGGCGAGCAGCTCGCGGGCGTGATGAACGCGGTCGATTTCATCGAACAGGTGCGGCAGGCCGATGCGCTCGAGAACGTGCCGGTCGGGCGCCGCGTGGTCGTGATCGGCGGCGGCAACACGGCGGTCGATGCGGCCGTGCAGAGCCGCAAGCTCGGCGCGGAGCGCGTGACGATGGTGTATCGACGCGGCGTCGAAGCGATGAGTGCGACCTGGGCCGAACGCGAGTTCGCGCAGAAGAACGGCGTGACGCTCGTCACGCATGCGCGCCCGGTGCGGATGATCGGTGCAGGCGGTCAGGTGACGGGCGTCGAATTCGACACGGCGTCCGGCGAGCGCCTGACGATCGACGCGGACATGGTGCTGAAGGCGATCGGCCAGACGCTCGTGCCGGACGGCGTCGCCCCCGCGCTGCTGACGCCCGACGGCGCGCGCATCGCCGTCGACGCGGACGGCCGCACCGCATGGCCCGACGTATGGGCGGGCGGCGACTGCGCCGCGACGGGCGGCATCGATCTGACGGTACAGGCGGTGCAGGACGGCAAGCGCGCAGCCGCGTCGATCGACGCCGCGCTCGCGCAACGCAGTGTGCGCGCCGCGTGAGCGGTGCATCGCGCGTCCTCGTATCGACGACAACGACCCCACCTTCACGGAGCCGAACATGGCCGATCTTCGCTGCACCATTGCGGGCATCACTTCTCCGAATCCGTTCTGGCTGGCCTCCGCGCCGCCGACCGACAAGGCCTACAACGTCAACCGCGCGTTCGAGGCGGGCTGGGGCGGCGTCGTCTGGAAGACGCTCGGACTCGATCCGCACGTCGTCAACGTCAGCTCGCGCTACGGCGCCGTGCAGTGGAACGGCCAGCGGATCGCGGGGCTGAACAACATCGAGCTGATCACCGATCGTCCGCTCGACGTGAACCTGCGCGAAATCGCGCAGGTGAAGCGCGACTGGCCCGACCGCGCGCTGATCGTGTCGCTGATGGTGCCGTGCAACGAGCGCGACTGGAAATGGATCCTGCCGCTCGTCGAGGACACCGGCGCCGATGCGGTCGAACTGAACTTCGGCTGTCCGCACGGCATGAGCGAGCGCGGCATGGGCGCGGCCGTCGGGCAGGTGCCCGAATACGTCGAGATGGTCACGCGCTGGGTCAAGGAAGGCACGAAGCTGCCGTGTCTCGTGAAGCTCACGCCGAATATCAGCGACATCCGGATGGGTTCGCGCGCCGCCTACAAGGGCGGCGCGGACGGCGTGTCGCTGATCAACACGATCAATTCGATCGTCGCGGTCGATCTCGACCAGATGGCGCCGATCCCGACCGTCGACGGCAAGGGCACGCACGGCGGCTACTGCGGGCCGGCGGTCAAGCCGATCGCGCTGAACATGGTCGCGGAGATCGCGCGCGATCCGGAAACGCCGAACCTGCCGATCTCCGGCATCGGCGGCATTTCGACATGGCGCGACGCCGCCGAATTCATCGTGCTCGGCGCGGGCAGCGTGCAGGTCTGCACGGCCGCGATGCATTACGGATTCCGGATCGTGTCGGACCTCGTGGACGGGCTGTCGAACTGGATGGACGACAAGGGCTATGCGACGCTCGACGACGTGCGCGGCCGCGCGGTGCCGAACGTCACCGACTGGAAGTACCTGAACCTGCAGTACGACATCAAGGCGCGCATCGACCAGGACCGCTGCATCCAGTGCGGGCTGTGCCACATCGCCTGCGAGGACACCTCGCATCAGGCGATCACGCGCGAGAAGGACGGCGTGCGGCACTTCGAAGTCGTCGATGCGGACTGCGTCGGCTGCAACCTCTGCATGCACGTGTGTCCGGTCGAACAGTGCATCACGATGGAGCGCGTCGATGCGGGCGGCTACGCGAACTGGACCACGCATCCGAACAACCCGGCACGCGCGGACGCAGGCGCGGGCGCCGCGCCGCCCGAGAAGCATGCGAAGGCGGCCTGAGCGGTAGCCGGCGGCGCGGTGCGAGCCGGGCCGCCGTTTTCGATTCCGTCGGCCGGCATCGAGCGATGCCGGCGCGGACGTTTCCGTGGAGCGCATCCGATGAAAGCGACAGCGAACGGTGCCGAACCCGACGGCATGGCGATGCCGGGCGGCAGCCTGTACAACGACGATCTGGCGCCGACGACGCCGGCGCAACGCACCTGGAAGTGGTATCACTTCGCGGCGCTGTGGGTCGGGATGGTGATGAACATCGCGTCGTACATGCTGGCGGCCGGCCTGATCCAGGAAGGCATGTCGCCGTGGCAGGCGGTGCTGACCGTGCTGCTCGGCAATCTGATCGTGCTCGTGCCGATGCTGCTGATCGGCCACGCAGGCGCGAAGCACGGGATTCCGTATGCGGTGCTCGTGCGCGCGTCGTTCGGTACGCAAGGCGCGAAACTGCCGGCGCTGCTGCGCGCGATCGTCGCGTGCGGCTGGTACGGGATTCAGACCTGGCTCGGCGGCAGCGCGATCTACACGCTGCTGAACATCCTGACCGGCAACGCGCTGCACGGCGCGGCGCTGCCGCTCGTCGGCATCTCGTTCGGGCAGCTCGCGTGCTTTCTGGTGTTCTGGGCGCTGCAGCTGTATTTCATCGTGCACGGCACCGATTCGATCCGCTGGCTCGAAAGCTGGTCGGCGCCGATCAAGGTCGTGATGTGCATCGCGCTCGTCTGGTGGGCGACCTCGAAGGCGGGCGGCGTCGGCTCGATGCTGTCCGCGCCGTCGCAGTTCGCGGCCGGCGGCAAGAAGGCCGGGCTGTTCTGGGCGACCTTCTGGCCGGGCCTCACCGCGATGGTCGGCTTCTGGGCGACGCTCGCGCTGAACATTCCCGACTTTACGCGCTTCGCGCATTCGCAGCGGGACCAGATGATCGGGCAGTCGCTCGGGCTGCCGGTGCCGATGGCGCTGCTGTCGGTCGTGTCGGTGGTCGTGACGTCCGCGACGGTCGTGATCTACGGCAACGCGATCTGGGATCCGATCGATCTGACGAGCCGGATGACGGGCATCGGTGTCGGCATCGCGCTCGTGATCCTGACGCTCGACACGATGTGCTGCAACCTCGCCGCGAATCTGGTCGGCCCCGCGTACGACTTCTCGAGCCTCTGGCCGAAACGGATCTCGTACCGCACGGGCGGGCTGATCACCGCGACGATCGCGATCGTGATGATGCCGTGGAAGATCCTCGCGACGACCGACGGCTACATCTTCACCTGGCTCGTCGGCTATTCGGCGCTGCTCGGCCCGGTGGCCGGGATCCTGATGGTCGACTACTTCCTGATTCGCGGCACGCAGCTCGACACGCGCGCGCTGTTCGACGAAAGCGGCGGCTTCAGCTATGCGCGCGGCTGGAATCCGGCCGCGCTCGCCGCGCTCGCGATCGGCGTGCTGCCGAACTTGCCCGGCTTTCTGCATACCGCGTTTCCGGCGTCGTTCCCGAACGTGCCGGCGTTCTTCAATACGCTGTACACCTACGCGTGGTTCGTCGGCCTCGTGCTGGCGTCGTGCGTGTACGGCACGTGGATGAGATGGCGCGCGGCGCAGCGCGCGCAGATCGCGAGTGCATGACGCGCGGCATGCGCGCCATGCGGCACCCGACAGTCAACGAGGAGGCAACGAGATGGCAATCCTGATTCGCGGCGGCACCGTGATCGATGCGGACCGCTCCTATCGCGCGGACGTGCTGTGCGCCGAGCCGCAGGACGGCGGCACGATCCTGCAGATCGCCGAGAAGATCGACGCGCCGGCCGGCGCGACGATCGTCGACGCGCACGACCAGTACGTGATGCCGGGCGGCATCGATCCGCATACGCACATGGAACTGCCGTTCATGGGCACGACGGCGAGCGACGATTTCTACTCGGGCACGGCCGCGGGGCTCGCGGGCGGCACGACGAGCATCATCGATTTCGTGATCCCGAGCCCGAAGCAGCCGCTGATGGACGCGTTTCGCGAATGGCGCGGCTGGGCCGAGAAGGCGGCGGCCGATTACGGCTTCCATGTCGCCGTCACCTGGTGGGACGAGTCGGTGCATCGCGACATGGGCACGCTCGTGCGCGAGCACGGCGTGTCGAGCTTCAAGCATTTCATGGCGTACAAGAACGCGATCATGGCCGACGACGAGATCCTCGTGAACAGCTTCACGCGTTCGCTCGAGCTCGGTGCGCTGCCGACCGTCCATGCGGAGAACGGCGAACTCGTGTTCCGGCTGCAGCAGGCGCTGCTCGCGCGCGGGATGACGGGCCCCGAAGCGCATCCGCTGTCGCGGCCGCCCGAAGTCGAAGGCGAGGCGGCGAACCGCGCGATCCGCATCGCGCAGGTGCTCGGCGTGCCGGTGTATATCGTCCACGTCTCGGCGAAGGACGCGGTCGATGCGATCACGCGCGCGCGCAGCGAAGGGCTGCGCGTGTTCGGCGAAGTGCTGCCCGGCCACCTGGTGATCGACGAGGCCGTGTATCGCGATCCCGACTGGACGCGCGCGGCCGCGCACGTGATGAGCCCGCCGTTCCGCTCGGCCGAGCATCGCGAAGCGCTGTGGCGCGGGCTGCAGGCCGGGCAGCTGCACACGACGGCGACCGATCACTGCGTGTTCTGCGCCTCGCAGAAGGCGATGGGCCGCGACGATTTCACGAAGATTCCGAACGGCTGCGGCGGCGTCGAGGATCGAATGTCGGTGCTGTGGCATCACGGCGTGAACCACGGCCGCATCACGCCGAACGAGTTCGTGCGGATCACGTCGACGAATGCCGCGCAGATCTTCAACCTGTATCCGCGCAAGGGCGCGGTGCAGGTCGGCGCCGATGCGGATCTCGTCGTCTGGGATCCGGCCGCGACGAAGACGATCTCGGTGAACACGCATCACCAGCAGGTCGACTTCAACGTGTTCGGGGGGATGACCGTGCAGGGCGTCGCGACGCACACGCTCACGCGCGGTGCGCTCGCCTGGGCCGACGGCGAGCTGCGCGCGGTGCGCGGCGCGGGCCGCTACCTGAAGCGGCCGCCCGTGGCCGGCTACTACGAGGCGGCGCGCATCGCGAACCGGCTGCGCGAGCCGCAACCGGTCGAGCGCGCGCACTGAGCCTGCGGCGCGGGGCGGGCGGCGGCGCGCGTCAGCGCACGTCGTCCACTTCGCGGATCGGGATCACCGTGCGCGCGCCGCACTGGCGCAGCAGGTCGCGCAGTTCGTTGATGACGGGAAACACCTCGTGGTTCCAGTCGGCGCCCTGCCGGTCGTGCGCTTCCTGCTCGCGCTCGACGATCCAGCGATCCTCGCCGAAGATGCGCTCGGTAAACCAGACGAGCAGCGGCCACGCGAGATCGAGCGCGAACGGCACGCCCGGCTTGCGGATCGACAGCAGCCCGAACGTGCGGTTGGTGCGCTGCGCGGCATCGAGCGGCACGTAGACGATCCACAGGTCCATCACGAGCGTGCCCTCGCTCGAGCGAATCTGCAGCGTCTGATACGGGTAGCCGGTGCGCACCGTCATCACGCTCTTGTTCGCCTGGTCGCCCGGCTTCTTGCTCGAACCGAACACGAGCGCCTCGCCGACCGGCTGCTTGCCTTCCATGCGCGCGAACGTGTAGTCGACCTCGACCCAGTCGTCGCCGCGACGGCGGCCGACGCAGCGTGCGCGCATCTGGCCCATCTGCTTGCGGTGCAGGAACTGATGGTTCATGTCCATCAGGTTCTCGTGCATGAACGAGTAGTGGCACTTGACCTCGCGGCCGAAGCGGCGCGTCTTGTAGCCGCGGTCGTCCGCGGAGGCGAGCAGCGGGAACGGCCGTTCGTCGGCGCGCGTCGCGTCGCCGGGGAACACGAAGATCAGCCCGTGCGCTTCGCGGCACGGATACGCGCGCACGCCGTTCGGCAGCCGCTCGCGGCCGAGATACGGCACGTCGACGCAGCGGCCGCTGCTGCAGTCGTAGGTCCAGCCGTGATAGCAGCAGCGCAGCGTTTCGCCGGCGACGACGCCCGCATGCAGCGGCACCTGGCGGTGCGCGCAACGGTCTTCGAGCGCGTAGACGGCGCCCGATTCGGTGCGCACGAGCACGATCGGCTCGCCGGCGAAGCGCACGCCGAGCGTCTTGCCGCGCTTGAGCTCGCGCGACCACGCGAGCGGATACCAGTAATCGGGGTGAATCGGCACGCGGCGCAGATCGCGCACGAGCGCGCCGCTGGCGGGTTCGAGGGTGTTGCTGTCGGGCAAAGGCACTGCGCGCATGCGTGACGCCTCCTTGCTTGACCAGATGGTGATCGTCGCGTGACGCGACGGCGATCTGGAGGAGTCTACGCGAAGTTGCCGTGCCAAGCCCGATCGATGTCCATTTGTCCCGCTGTTGCGGTCGGACATTTCATATGACGAAGCAGCGGCGGCCTGCGCGGCCGCCGCCGCCGCCGCGCCGGTCAGCGGCTCGCGTCGCGCCACAGGACCGCATCGGCGCGGTAGAGCGCCGGAAACCGCTGCTGCAGTGCGGCGACCTTCGGCAGATCGTTGAACGCGATGTAGGGCGCGTCCGGATGCAGTTCGAGGTAGTTCTGATGATACGACTCGGCCGGATAGAAGCCGTTGAACGGCTCGACGCGCGTGACGATCGGCGTGGCGAACGTATGCGCGCGACCGAGCTGCGCGACGTACGCGGTCGCGATCGCGCGCTGCTGCGCGCTGGTCGGGAAGATCGCCGAACGATACTGGGTGCCTTCGTCCGGGCCCTGCCGGTTCAGCTCGGTCGGGTCGTGCGCGACCGAGAAGAAGATCTGCAGCAGCCGGCCGTACGTGATCCGCGCGGGATCGTAGACGATGCGCACCGATTCGGCATGGCCGGTCAGGCCCGTGCCGACGAGCGCGTAATGCGCGGTTTCGGATGCGCCGCCCGCGTAGCCGGCCGTGACCTGCTTCACGCCCTTCACGTGTTCGAAGACGCCCTGCACGCCCCAGAAGCAGCCGCCGGCGAGCACGGCCGTTTCGTCGTGCGACGCGCCGGGCGTCTCGTCGAGCGTCGGGGCGGGGGCCGTGCGCGTCGGCTCGGCGGACTGGCCGGCGCGCTGATAGCCGATCACGGCGGCGGCCGCGACGGCGAGCGCGCCGATGCGCCGCAGCATCGCCGTGCGCCGCCGGCGCGCCGGTTGTGGGGAGGATGTCGTGTTCATCGTGGTACTCCTTCGCAGTCGGTTCGAAACGGGCGAGCGGCGCGCGACGTGCGCGCCGGCGCGGTCAGCCGAACGTGAACGCGTACGCGTCGACGCCGGCGTCGAGAAACTCGATCGAGAACGTGCGGTCGGCGATCGCGCCCGGCTGCCGCACGAGCTGATACAGCCGTTGCCCGGTCACGGTGCCGTAGCCCTGCGCATCGACGTCGCTGCCGTGCGCGTCGCCGGGCGCGGCGCCGTCGACCGTCACGCGAAAGCGCACCGGCTTGCCGTTCGCGCCCGGGCCGAGCACGAGATGCAGATCGCGCGCATGGAACCGGTAGACGATGCGGCCGGCCGGCGCCGCGAGCGTCGCGTGCTCGGCGCCGACCTGCCATGTGCCGGCCAGCCCCCAGTCGTTGAGCGCGGGATGCGCGGGCGCGTCGTAGCGATGCGCGGCATCGCGCACGACGCCGCCGGGCGACGCGAAGTCTTCCGCACGCGCATAGCCGACGTAGGTCTCGGGCGAGCGCACGTCCGCGCTGTCGGCGGCGGCGAGTGCGCCTTGGGCGGGGCTGCCCGCCAGGCCGACCGGCACGTTCAGTGCGTCCGGGTGCCCGGCTTCGGCGAGCAGCGACTGGATCGCGCGCTCCGATTCCGCGTATTCGCCTTCGCCGAAGTGATGGCGGCGAATGCGGCCGTGCGCATCGACGAAGTAGTGCGCGGGCCAGTATTCGTTGTTGAACGCGCGCCAGATCGCATAGCGGTTGTCGATCGCAACCGGATAGTCGATGCCGAGATCGTGGACCGCCTTTTTCACGTTGCCGATGTCGCGCTCGAACGCGAACTCCGGCGCGTGCACGCCGATCACGACGAGCCCGTAGCGTGCGTACTTGCGCGCCCACGCATTCGTGTACGGCAGCGTGCGCAGGCAGTTGATGCACGAATAGGTCCAGAAATCGACGAGCACGACCTTGCCGCGCAGGGCGGCCGCCGTCAGCGGCGGCGAGTTCAGCCACTGCACCGCGCCGTCGAGCGGCGGCAGCGTGCCCTCGACGGGCAGCGCGGCCGGTGCGGCCATCGGCGCGGCCGCGCGCATCATCGCGCCGGCGGGCGCTGCGCTGCGCTCCGCTGCCGCGGTATCGGCCGCCGCCATCATCGCGGGGCCCGGGCCGGCATCGCGCTGCATGCGACCGGGCGCGCCGTCGACGGCCGCCATCGCAATCGGCATGCCCGCCGGGCGGCCGCCGAGCCGGTCGACGAGGCGCGTTTCGAGGCCGCCCGTCGCGATCGTCGACAACTGCGCGAGCGCACCGGTGTCGACACCGAGCGCGATCGCGCCGACGCCGGCCAAGAGCGCCGCGCCGATGCCGCGGCGGATCCATTCGCCGGCGCCGAGCGAGCGCTTCATCGCGGCGAACACCTTGCCGCCGATCACGAGCGCGACGCCGAGCGACGTCGCCGCGCCTGCCGCGTACGCGATCAGCAGCAGCGTGGTGCCGACGTTCGCGCCGTGCAGTGCCGCGCCCGTCAGCACGAGGCCGAGGATCGGGCCGGCGCAGGGCGCCCACAGCAGGCCGGTCGCGACGCCGAGCAGCAGCGACGACACGGGTCCGGCCGGGCGGCCGTCGCGCTGCGCGAGCCCGGTGAGCCGGTTGCCGGCCGCGACGAGCGGGCGCGTCAGATGTTCCGCGACGCGCGGCATCAGCAGGCTCAGGCCGAAGATCGCGAGCAGCACGATCGCGGCCCAGCGGCCGGCCTGATTGGCCTGTGCGACCCAGCCGCCGCCGACGGCGGCGAGCGTCGCGACGACGGCGAACGTGAGCGCCATCCCGACGAGCAGCGGCAGGCCGGTGCGCACGAATGGCTGGTCGGCGCGCGCGAACACGAACGGCAGCACCGGCAGGATGCACGGGCTCAGGATCGTGAGTACGCCGCCGAGATAGGCGAGGACGATGAGCAGCATGGGAGCGTCTCCGAAGAGTCAGCGGATCGGGGCCGGATCAGGCGGCCGCCGGGTGGAAGACGAGCGCGAGACCGTTCATGCAGTAGCGCAAGCCGGTCGGCGGCGGGCCGTCGTCGAATACGTGGCCGAGATGGCCGCCGCAGCGGCGGCAATGCACTTCGGTGCGCGTCATCCCGAACGAGGTGTCGGCACCGGTGCCGACCGCGTGATCGAGCGGCTGCCAGAAGCTCGGCCAGCCGGTGTGGCTGTCGAATTTGGCGCTCGACGAGAACAGCGCGAGATCGCAGCCGGCGCACGCGAACGTGCCGCGCCGATGTTCGTCGTTGAGCGGGCTGCTGTAGGGCGGCTCGGTGCCCGCGTCGCGCAGCACCGTGTACTGCGCAGGCGTGAGCCGGCGGTGCCATTCGGCGTCGCTCAGCGCGACTTCGAAGCGACCGGCCGGCGGCGCGGCGAACGCGCGGCCGACGAGCGCGCGGCGGCCGGCCGACGACAGCGCGGCCAGCGCGGCGAGGCCGGCAGTGCCGGCGAACAGAAAGTGTCTGCGGGTGGGCATGATCGGCTCCTGAGGGCAGGTCCTGAAAACATGCGCACAGGGTAGGCAGCGGCCGGTGTCGAAGTCCTCACGGAAAGTTAAATGAATTGTGATCCCTTGCCGCCGGAAAATTTTGCACAATGGCGGCAGCGGCCGCGCGCCGCCATTCGAGCCGGGCGCCGTCCGATCCGGCATCCGCCCCGCAACCCGACCGCGCTCCGGCGCGCCGCGCCATCGCCATGGACCATCCGAAACGCATCCTGATCGTCGAGGACGACGCCGACATCGCCGACGTGCTGAGCCTGCATCTGCGCGACGAACGCTACGAGGTCGTGCACAGCGCGGACGGCGCGCAAGGGCTGCGGCTGCTGGAACAGGGCGGCTGGGACGCGCTGATCCTCGATCTGATGCTGCCCGGCGTCGACGGCCTCGAAATCTGCCGGCGCGCGCGCGCGATGGCGCGCTACACGCCGATCATCATCACGAGCGCGCGTTCGAGCGAGGTGCACCGGATCCTCGGTCTCGAAATCGGCGCGGACGACTATCTCGCGAAGCCGTTTTCGGTGCTCGAACTGGTGGCACGCGTGAAGGCGCTGCTGCGGCGCGTCGACGCGCTCGCGCGCGATTCGCGGATCGATGCGGGCACGCTCGACGTCGCGGGACTGTCCATCGACCCCATCGCGCGCGAGGCCAGCGTCGACGGCACGCGCATCGACCTGACGCCGCGCGAGTTCGATCTGCTGTACTTCTTCGCGCGCCATCCGGGCAAGGTGTTCTCGCGCATGGATCTGCTCAATGCGGTATGGGGCTATCAGCACGAAGGCTACGAGCACACGGTGAACACGCACATCAACCGGCTGCGCGCGAAGATCGAGGCCGATCCGGCCGAACCCGTGCGGATCCTGACCGTATGGGGACGCGGCTACAAGCTCGCGGCCCCCGAGCAGCGGGACGCATGATGAGACTCACGCTCACCCGCCGCCTGTCGCTCGTCTTCTCGGTGCTGCTGCTCGCCTGCTCGGGCGCGTCCGCGTGGCTGCAGATCCGCGCGAACGACATGCGCGAGAAGGAGGTCGTGCAGGCGCTGTCGCGCGATCTCGCCGCGCACATCGCGAACAGTACGCCGCTGATGGGCGCGAACGGGCTGCGCCCCGATGCGGTACGCACGCTGTTCGGCCAGCTGATGGGCGTAAACCCGAGCGTCGAGGTGTACCTGCTCGACAACGCGGGCCGCATCGTCGGCGACGATGCGCCGCCCGGCCACGTGAAGCGCGGCCGCGTCGATCTCGCGCCCGTGAAGCGCTTCATCGCGGGCGACCCGCTGCCCATCCTCGGCGACGATCCGCGCAGCGCCGACGCACGCAAGGTGTTCAGCGCGGCGCCGCTGCAGCGCGCGGGCGAGCCGCCGGCCGGCTACATCTACGTCGTGTTGCTCGGCGAGGCGCACGACCAGCTTGCCGCGCGCGTCGAGGCGGGCAACGTGCTGCGCACGACGCTCTGGTCGATGGCGCTCGTCGCGCTGCTCGGCCTGCTCGCGGGGCTGGTCGCGTTCAGCCTGATCACGCGTCCGCTGCGCCGTCTGACCGACGCGATGCGCCGCTTCGACGCCGACGGCGCGCCGGACACGCAGCCGCCCGTACCGCGCAGCGCGCCCGGCCGGCGCGGCGACGACATCGCGGTGCTCGAATCGGCGTTCGCGCAGATGGCCGACCGGATCGGCGAGCAATGGCGCGCGCTGACGCGGCAGGACCAGCAGCGGCGCGAACTGATCGCAAACATCTCGCACGACCTGCGCACGCCGCTGACGTCGCTGCACGGCTATCTGGAGACGCTGTCGCTGAAGGCCGACACGCTCGGCGAGCCCGACCGGCGCCGCTATCTGTCGATCGCGCTCGCGCAGAGCGCGAAGGTCGGCCGGCTCGCGCAGGCGCTGTTCGAACTCGCGCGGCTCGAGTCGGGCGGCGTGCAGCCGGAGCGCGAGGCGTTCTCGATCGTCGATCTCGTGCAGGACGTGTTCCAGAAGTTCGAGCTGACCGCGCAGGCGCGCGGCATTGCGCTGCATGCGCGGATTCCGTCGCGCGTGCCGGCGGTGTCGGCCGACGTCGCGATGATCGAGCGCGTGCTGACGAACCTGATCGACAACGCGCTGCGGCACACGCCCGCGCACGGCGACGTCGAAGTCGCCGTCGAGCCGCGCGGCGACCGCGTGCTCGTGACCGTGTCGGATACGGGGGAAGGGATTCCGCCGGCGCGCCGCGAAGGGCTGTTTCAGCGGCCGCAGCGGCCCGCGAGCGGCGCGGCGGCGCGCAGCGGCGGGCTCGGCCTGCTGATCGTGCATCGGATGCTGCTGCTCAACGACAGCCGCATCCGGCTTGTCGATCGTGCGGGGTTCGGCGCGGTGTTCGAATTCGCGCTGCCCGTTGCATCGGCCGCGAGCGGCGACGGCGCGTCGACGGGCGGCGACATGCGCTGAGCCGCGTCGATCGCGGTACGGCGCACGATGCGTCGCGCGACGTCCTCGGCTCTCGGCTCTTCGCTTTCCGCTCGCGCCGACGCGCATCGCGCGTCATCGGCCGCGCTTGCGCCGCACGTCGCTCGGCGTCGTGCCGGTCCAGCGCTTGAACGCATGGCGGAATCCGACCGCGTCGCTGAAGCCGAGCGTCGACGCGATATCGTCGATGCTGAGCGTGGTCGTGCTCAGATAGTCGATCGCGAGCGCCTTGCGCACGCTCGTCAGCAGCGCGCTGTACGACGTGCCTTCGGCTTCGAGCTTGCGCCGCAGCGTGCGCGACGTGATGCAGAGGCTGTCCGCGATCGCGTCGATGTCGGGAAACTGGCCGGGCGTGCGCGTGAGTTCCTGATAGACACGCCGCGTGACGTCGGCCTGGCTGCGCAATTCGTCGAGCAGCCGCGCACACTGCGACGACACCTGCGCGGCCGTGATCGGATTGGCGAGCTGCGGCGCGCGTGCGAGCCACGCCGACGGATAGCCGAGCGCATGACGCGGCTGGTCGAACGCGATCGGGCATTCGAGCACGTCGGCCAGCAGCGCCGCATGCGGCGGCCGCGGCTGCGCGAAGTGCGCGCGCGCCGGCACGCACCACGCGCCCATCACGTCCTTGATGATCGTCACGTGCACGGCGAACTGCAGGTCGATGAGGAATCGGTACAGCGCGGTGTCGAGATCGGGCAGTGCCACTTCGTGCGGGTCCGGAAACAGCCACGACGCGATGCCGTCGTGCTCGACCCAGCGGATCGCGAGCACGCGGTTCGCGAGCTGGTGGTATTTGACGGCCGAATCGAACGTGTGCGCGAGCGAGGTCGAGCAGAGCAGCGCGTAGCCGTACATCCCGTAGCTCGACGCGTGCAGCCGGCTGCCGACGCGCAGGCCGAGATCGGTGCCGTCGTATGCGCGAATCGCGTTGCGCGCGGCCGTCAGGAACTGCAGCGACGACGTGAGCGTAAAGGGATCGGCGACGGCGGCCGCATCGAGCCCCGTGCCGTCGAGCACGACCGCAGCGTCGACGCCGAGCGCCGACGCGACGTCGACGAGTACCGCGAGCTTCGTCGGCGAATAGCGCCGGTCGTGCAGCGCGTGCATCGACGGCGCGTCCGGCACGGCCGCCGCGGGGGCGGCCGGCGGGTTCGGAAGCGTGCTGCGCGTCATGGCGGGAGTGTCCGTCCGTTTTAGTACCTGTCCGGGCCAGCGATTCTGCCCGCGAACGTCCGGCCGCGCCACCGGGTTCACCCTGATGCGGGCGGCTGCGCGCGGCACGCGTGTGTGCGCCGACACACATCCGGGCGTGCGCGTGTCCGTTTCAATCACCTTTTCGGCCGCGCCGATCATTTTCAAGGGCTGCCGCGCAAGCGATAGTCGCCGTTCAGGCGGCGGCCCGCGTCACCCGGACGCGCAGGCAGCCGCGTGCACGGCGCCATGCCGGATCGGGACGGCCGACAGTCCGCGCGCGCCGTCCACGGAGGAGATCGATCATGACAAACAGACCCTGGATCGGGTCGTACGGCCCGATTCCCGCGGAGATCGACGCCGATCGCGATGCATCGGTCACGGCGATGCTCGGCGACGCGATGCGCCGCTTCGCCGACCGCCCCGCGTTTCGCGCGGGCGCACGCACGCTGACCTATGCGGACGTCGATCGGCTGTCGTCCGCGCTCGCCGCGTATCTTCAGCAGGTCGTCGGCGTTCGCCGCGGCGATCGCGTCGCGGTGATGCTGCCGAACGTGCCCGCGTTTCCGATCGCGTTCGTCGCCGTCGCCAAGCTCCGCGCGGTGCAGGTGAACGTCAATCCGCTCTATACCGCGCGCGAACTCGAACATCAGCTCAACGACGCGGGCGTCGAGACGATCGTCGTATGCGGTGGATCGACCGGCACGCTGGCCGACGTGATCGCACGCACGCGGATCCGTACGGTGCTGACCGTCGGGCCCGAGGATCTCGGCATCGTGCCGGTCGCCGACGCGGCGCGCGGCGCATTGCCGACGGCGACGATCGCACTCGCCGACGCGCTCGAAGACGGCGCGCGCCGCACGTTCGACGCCGTCGCGCCGAGCGGCGACGATCTGCTGCTGCTGCAGTACACGGGCGGCACGACCGGGCTGTCGAAGGGCGCGGCGCTGTCGCATCGCAACCTCGTCGCGAACGTCGCGCAGTTCGCCGCGTTCATGTCCGACGCGCTGCGCGCGGGCGACGAGGTGATCGTCACCGCGATTCCGCTGTATCACATCTTCGCGCTGACGGTGAACTTCCTGTCGTACTTCACGGCCGGTGCGCAGAACTGGCTCGTCGCGAATCCGCGCGACGTCGATGCGCTGGTCGACGTGCTCGCGGCCGCGCGGCCGACGGTGTTCGTCGGCGTGAACACGCTGTATGCGGCGCTGAACGCGTATCCGCGGCTCGGCGATGTCGACTGGTCGCGGCTGCGGCTCTCGATCGGCGGCGGCGCGGCGACGATCGACGTCGTGTCGGCGCGCTGGCAGGCGATCACCGGCAACTTCATCCGCGAGGGCTACGGGCTGTCCGAGACGTCGCCGGTCGTGTCGTTCAATCCGCTGTTCGTCGATCGCTTCACCGGCACGACGGGCCTGCCGTTGCCGTCGACCGACGTGAAGCTGCTCGACGAGCGCGATCGCGAGGCGGCGATCGGCGAGCCGGGCGAGATCTGCGTGAAGGGGCCGCAGGTGATGACGGGCTACTGGCAGCAGCCGGACGCGAACGCGGCGGCGTTCACGGCCGACGGCTATTTCCGCACCGGCGATATCGGCGTGTTCGACGCGGCGGGCTTCCTGCGCATCGTCGACCGGAAGAAGGACATGATCCTCGTATCGGGCTTCAACGTGTATCCGAACGAGGTCGAGGCCGTCGCGACCGCGTTGCCCGGTGTCGCCGAATGCGCGTGCATCGGCATGCCGGACGAGCGCACCGGCGAGGCCGTGAAGCTGTTCGCGGTGCTCGCGCCTGGTGCCACGCTGACCGAGGCCGACATCGTCGCGCACTGCCGCGCGAACCTCGCCGGCTACAAGGTGCCGAAGTGCGTGCGCATCGTCGAGCGGCTGCCGAAGTCGACGGTCGGCAAGATCCTGCGCCGGGAACTGTCGCGCGCCGACTGATGGGCTCGCGAGGCCGTGCGGACGGCGCCGTGCGGCGCGCGACGCGGCCCGTCGTGCGCGCGCGGCGCCGGCAGCCGCTGCAGTACAATGCGAGCCGTTCGATCGACGGGGACGCGATGACCGGCTCAGATTCACCTACTGCCCGGCCCGGGCGCGCGCTGCCGCCGCCCAGCGCGACGGTGCCGATTTCGCTCGTCAACGGCTTTCTCGCGAGCGCCGGCGTACAGCACGATATCGTCGAGCGCTACCTGCGGGAGGCCGGCATCCCGGCCGAGCTGCGCAGCGAGCCGCACGCGCGCGTGACCGAGGAGCAGTTCTCGACGCTATACCGCACGCTCGCGATCGAGCTCGACGACGAGATGCCCGGCATCTTCTCGCGCCCGTTGCGCGGCGGCACGCTCAAATATCTGTGCCTGAGCCTGCTCGATGCGCGCAATCTCGAAACCGCGCAGCATCGCTTCGGCCAGTTCTTCCATATTCTGCTCGACGATTTCTTCGTCGAGTCGAAGCGCGACGGCCTCGTCGCGCAGGTGCTGCTGCGGCCGAATCCGGCAGTCGGGCCGATCGGCGCGCTCGGCCAGGAACTGATGCTCAAGCTCGTGCACGGCGTGTGCTCCTGGCTGATCGGACAAAGGATTCCGCTGCTGCAGATCGAGTTCGCGTGTCCGCGGCCGCGCCACGCGGTCGATCATCTCTATTTCTTCTCGGGGCCCGTGCAGTTCGACTGCGAGCGCACGCTGATGCGCTTCAGCGCCGACTATCTGGACGCGCCGATCCGGCAGAGCAAGCGCAACCTGCGCAAGTTCCTCGCACGCGCGCCCGGCGACTGGATCTTCGAGACGTTCAGCGAGCAGCGCGTCTGTCACCGCGTGCGGCAGTATTTGTCCGAGGCATTGCCCGATCTGCCGGTGATCGAACAGGCGGCCGAGCATCTGCATTGCTCGGTGCGCACGCTGAGCCGCCATCTGGCCGCGGAAGGCACGACGTTCCAGGCGCTCAAGGACGAATTGCGGCGCGACATCGCGATCCAGCGGCTCACCGACACGCAGGACACGATCGCGGCGATCGGCGCCGATATCGGCTTCGACGATCCGAGCGCGTTTCATCGCGCGTTCCGGCACTGGACGGGCAGTACGCCGGGGACGTATCGGCGGCGTGCTTAGCGTGTGGGGACGCGGTGGTGGTTTGCGCGGCGCGCGTCCCATAACCGGCTCCGTTCGGGCTTCGCTTCCCATGGACGGCATCCATCGACGGATCCCATAGGCGGCTTCCTTTGGGGATGGGGGCGGAAAGGCGCGATGATGGGGGCGATCGCGGATGTCGCGTGCGGTGCGGGGATGCGTGCTGCTGCGTGACGAACCCTGCCGTTTTCGAACCGGGCCGCGGCTGCATGCGGACGCGCAGCGGTGCATTATCTCGATCTTCGGCGATGCAAACGCCACCCCGGACCCGCCATGCCCAACTTCCTGCCGAGACTTTGCTGCGTCCTGTTGTTGTCGCTTCACGCCGTCTGCGCATGCGCGGAGGATGGCACGGCCGATACGACGTCACCGCGGCTGTTCCCGGTCTGCGCGACCGTATTCGACACGCGCTGCGGACTGCTCGATCGCCGCGGCAAATGGGCGATCGAACCCAGGTACGGTCAGTTCTTCGCGAGCGACGGCTATTGGGTCGTCACGACACCGGCCGGCCGCGCGGGCCTGCTCGACACGGCCGGCCGCTGGCTGATCGAGCCGTCCTTTCGGGACATCGGCCGCTTCCGCGACGGCCTCGCTCCCGCGTCGCAGTTTGCGGATGGTCGTTACGGCTATATCGATCCGAAAGGCAGCTGGGTCATCCCGCCGCGTTTCGAAACCGCGGGCGCATTCAGCGAAGGTGTGGCGGCGACGAGCGTGCCGGCCGGCGGGAATTCGCAAGCGACGTACATCGATCCGCACGGGCGGCAGGCCGTGTCGGGCACGTACGCACGAGCTGGCGCGTTTCATTTCGGGGTTGCACAGGTCGATCGCGGGCTCAACGACAGCTATGAGACGGCGCTGATCGATAGAACCGGCCGGCTGATCGTCCCGTGGGGGCACCGCTACGATTTCAGACCGGTGATGCGCGATCGCATTATCGAATCGGGACCCGCACCCAATGGGCTGGTCCTGCGCGACGCTGCCGGCAAGGTGCTGTTCACGGCCGAGAGGAGCAGCGGCGAGCCGTCGGAGGGCCGCATGTTCTATTCGCAGGACGGCTCGGGCATGGGGCTGCTCGACATCGCGTCCGGCAAGCCGATCGTGCAGCCACGGCCGGATTGGCGCAGCGTCTACGGTGCGTCGACCTTCTCCGACGGCCTCGCGTGGATTTGCACCGCGGATTGCACGGACCGGCGCCGGCTTGCGCTGGTGGACCGAGATGGCCGGACCGTGTTGCCTCCGGCTCTCTATGAACAGGTGTGGCCGTTCGTGAACGGTGCGGCGCTCGTCAAGTATCCGGGGAAAGCGTGGCAATTGATCGACCGGCAGGGCCGCACCGTGATGCCGCCGCGCTACGAAGGCATCGTAGAGCCGGCATGGGAATCGAGCGCTCAGACGCCGCGGATTGGCGATATCTGGCGCATCACCGACAACGAATCCGTGCATGATCTGCGCAATAGCGTGTGGATCGACACGCAAGGCCGTCTGCTCGCCCGTGTCGAGACGCTGGATTGCGGCATTCAGGCGGTGCGCGACGGCAAGGGCGACACGATCTGGCCGCGCGACGTCGAGGCGGCCTGCGCGGTTTATCGGCAGGACCACGGCACGTCGGGCGCGGCCGCGGCGCCGGTGTCGCCCGACCGGATCGCCGCAGTCAGGCGAGCGCAGGCGCGAGACGCAGTCGACTCGCGGCAGGACGTGATGCAGCGCGAGGCGGGCCGGACCGACGACGGCCCGCTGGCCGCGATGCTGGGCGGCCCGCCAGCGGACCTGTGGCGCGACGCGCGCTGGCAGCACGGCCCGAGCCGCGTGCGCGTCGGCGATCTGGCGTCCGTGTCGGTGCCGGCCGGTTTCCGGTATCTGTCCCCGGACGCCGTGCGCAGCCTGCGCGGCCCGCTGATCAAGGCGGGCTGGCTGGCGGCGAACGTCGATCTCGATGCCATGCCTCGTGCGCTGCTGGTGCCGGACAACGCGGTCTGGGCGATGAGCGTGGTGCTTGCGCGCCAGGGACACGTGCCGGTCGATCAGGCGCGACTGGACCCCGAAGTGCTGCGGAAAACGATGGAGGCGCGCAGCACAAACATTCTGAGTCAGCTTCACGAATCGCGGCCGACCCTGCACCACGTCGAGTGGATACGCACGCCGAGATGGGATCCGGCCGCACATCGGCTGGACTGGATTTACAACGACTTCGCGCTGGGCGGTTCGACCGGCAACACGTACTACCTGACCTCCGTCACGCTGGGGCGTCGCGCGACGGTCGGCATGCAGGTCGTGCTCGGCGGCGCGGGCGCGCAAAGTATCGAACGCGCCGTGCGAGACGACTTCGACGCACTGATCAAGGGCGTGTCGTTCGATGCCGGCGAAACGTATGCCGACACGACGTCGGGCGACGAAATCTCGAAGATTTCACTGGACGAGTATGTGACCGGTCCGCCGACACCCGAGGAAATCGCTGCGCCGGCGAAGTTCGCGCAGGCGCGGGAGCGCGAGTTCTGGCACACGCTATGGGCGCGCATCCTGCCGCTGCTCGGTCTGGCGGCGATCGCGCTGGCCGCGACGCGCAAGCGCGACAAGCGATCGGACGGGGATCGATCCCGGGATTCGTGACGCTCGCCGGGGCGCGTCCAGACCACTTTTCCACCCCTCCGCCGCGCGTCGCGTGGCCCGTTTTGTCACTAGGTGGGCCGGATATGACAATAAGGATTCGGGGCTTCGGCGTTAGGATGGCTCGCAACGTCGCCCGGATCTGGCCGGTTTTGCCGTATCGAGCCCCGTGGCGCATCTCATTCACCGCCTGATTGGAATACGACCATGAGCTATACCGCCCCCGTCAAGGACATGCTGTTCGTGCTGAAGGAACTGGCCGGCATCGACGCCGTCGCGCAGCTGCCGGGTTTCGAGGATGCCGGGTACGACACCGCCCAGGCGGTGCTCGAAGAGTCCGCGAAATTCTGCGGCGAGGTGCTGGCGCCGCTGAACGTCGAGGGCGACCGCAATCCGAGCAGCTGGAAGGACGGCGTGGTGAGCGCGACGCCCGGCTTTCGCGAAGCGTTCCGCCAGTTCGTCGAAGGCGGCTGGCAGGGGCTGCAGCATCCGACCGACTACGACGGCCAGGGGCTGCCGAAGCTGATCGCGACGCCGTGCATCGAGATGCTGAACGCGTCGAACCTGTCGTTCGCGCTGTGTCCGCTGCTGACCGACGGCGCGATCGAGGCGCTGCTGACGGCCGGCAGCGACGAGCAGAAGCAGCGCTACGTGCCGAAGCTGATCTCCGGCGAATGGACGGGCACGATGAACCTGACCGAGCCGCAGGCCGGCTCCGACCTCGCGCTCGTACGCTCGCGCGCGGAGCCGCAGGGCGACGGCACCTACAAGGTGTTCGGCACGAAGATCTTCATCACGTGGGGCGAGCACGACATGGCCGACAACATCGTCCATCTGGTGCTCGCGCGCACGCCGAACGCACCGGAAGGCGTGAAGGGCATTTCGCTGTTCATCGTGCCGAAATTCCTCGTCAACGAAGACGGCACGCTCGGCGCGCGCAACGACGTGCATTGCGTGTCGATCGAACACAAGCTCGGCATCAAGGCGAGCCCGACCGCGGTGCTGCAATACGGCGATCACGGCGGCGCAATCGGCTATCTGGTCGGCGAAGAGAATCGCGGGCTCGAATACATGTTCATCATGATGAACGCGGCGCGCTTCGGCGTCGGGATGCAGGGCATCGGCGTCGCCGATCGCGCGTACCAGAAAGCGGCGGCGTTTGCGAAGGAGCGCGTGCAAAGCCGTCCGGTCGACGGCTCGGCGAAGCAGTCGGTCACGATCATCCATCACCCGGACGTGCGGCGCATGCTCGGCACGATGCGCGCGCTGACCGAAGGCGCACGTGCACTGGCGTACGTGGCCGCCGCGCACAGCGACATCGCGCATCGTCATCCGGACGAGGCGACGCGCGCGCGTCATCAGGCCGTCTACGAATATCTGGTGCCGGTCGTGAAGGGCTGGAGCACGGAGATGGTGAACGACGTCGCGAGCCTCGGCGTGCAGGTGCACGGCGGGATGGGCTTCATCGAGGAAACGGGCGCCGCGCAGTACTACCGCGATGCGCGGATTCTCGCGATCTACGAAGGCACCACGGCGATCCAGGCGAACGACCTCGTCGGCCGCAAGACGCTGCGCGACGGCGGCGCGGTCGCGCGCGCGCTGATCGCGGAAATCGGCGAGACGGTCGCGGCGCTCGGCAAGCTCGACGGCGCGGCGGCTGCGTCGATGAAGGCGCAGCTCGAGCAGGGCGCGCAGGCGCTGTCGTCGGTGGTCGACTACGTGCTCGCGAATGCGAAGCAGGATCCGAATGCGGTATTTCTCGGCAGCGTGCCGTATCTGAAGCTCGCCGGCATCGTGCTGTGCGGCTGGCAGATGGCGCGTGCGCTCGTCGCGGCCGATGCGCAGCGCGCGAACGACCCGGCGTTCTTCGACGCGAAGATCGCGATCGCGCAGTGCTATGCGGAGAACGTGCTCGTGCAGGCGAACGGGCTCGCGGCGTCGATCGTCGGCGCGAAGAACGGCCAGGGCGTGCTCGCGATGACGGAAGACCAGTTCTGAGCCGAGCGCACGCGGACGCACACCGGAGGAGACAGGATTTTGACCACACAGGATCTGATCGCGCAGTACGGCCCGCGCGAATCGATGGAATACGACGTCGTGATCGTCGGCGGCGGCCCGGCCGGGCTGTCGGCCGCGATCCGGCTCAAGCAGCTGGCTGCCGAGAAAGGCACCGAGATCGGCGTGTGCGTGCTCGAGAAGGGTTCCGAGATCGGCGCGCACATTCTGTCGGGCGCGGTGATGGACCCGCGCGCGCTCACCGAGCTGTTCCCGGACTGGAAGGAACGCGGCGCGCCCTTGAACGTCGAGGTGACGGAAGACCGCTTCCTGTTCCTGTCCGAGAAGAGCGCGGTGCAAACGCCGAACTGGGCGCTGCCCGACAACTTCAAGAATCACGGCAACTACGTGATTTCGCTCGGCAACGTCACGCGCTGGCTCGGCCAGCAGGCCGAGGCGCTCGGCGTCGAGATCTTTCCGGGCTTTCCGGCCGCGGAGATTCTCTACAACGACGACGGCTCGGTGAAGGGCGTCGCGACCGGCAACATGGGCGTGGGCAAGGACGGCGAGCCGACCGAGAACTTCCAGCTCGGCATGGAACTGCACGCGAAGTACACGCTGTTCGCCGAAGGCTGCCGCGGCCATCTCGGCCGCCAGCTGATCGCGAAGTTCAAGCTCGACGCGAACGCCGATCCGCAGGCGTACGGCATCGGCATCAAGGAGCTGTGGGAAATCGATCCGGCCAAACACAAGCCGGGCCTCGTGATCCACACGGCCGGCTGGCCGCTGAAGCCGGACACCTACGGCGGCTCGTTCCTGTATCACATGGACAACAACCAGGTCGTGGTCGGCTTCGTGGTCGGCCTCGGCTATACGAATCCCTATCTGTCGCCGTTCGAGGAGTTCCAGCGCTACAAGACGCATCCGTCGATCCGCGCATTCCTCGAAGGCGGCAAGCGCGTGTCGTACGGTGCGCGCGCGATCACCGCGGGCGGCCTGATGTCGCTGCCGAAGACGGTGTTTCCGGGCGGTGCGCTGATCGGCGACGATGCGGGCTTCCTCAACGCGTCGCGGATCAAGGGCAGCCATGCGGCGATCAAGACCGGCATGCTCGCGGCCGACGCGGCGTTCGACGCCGTGCAGGCGGGCCGTCAGAGCGACGAACTCAATGCGTATCCCGATGCGTTCCGGCAGTCGTGGCTGTACACGGAGCTGTACCGCGCGCGCAACTTCAAGCAGTGGATGGCCAAGGGGCTGTATCTCGGCACGCTGATGGTCGGCATCGAGCAGAAGCTGATGGGTGGCAACGTGCCGTGGACGCTGCATCATAAGCACGCGGATCACGAGATGCTGAAGCCGGCGTCGCAGTGCGAGCCGATCGTCTATCCGAAGCCGGACGGCAAGCTGACGTTCGATCGCCTCTCGTCGGTGTTCATTTCGAACACGAACCACGAAGAGAACCAGCCGGCGCATCTGACGCTGAAGGATCCGAGCGTGCCGGTGAACGTGAACCTGCGCACGTATGCGGGGCCGGAGGGCCGGTTCTGTCCGGCGGCCGTGTACGAGTTCGTGAAGAACGACGACGGCAGCGATCGTCTGGTGATCAACGCGCAGAACTGCGTGCACTGCAAGACCTGCGACATCAAGGACCCGACGCAGAACATCGTGTGGGTCACGCCCGAAGGCGGCGGCGGGCCGAATTATCCGAACATGTGACGCATCACGCGCATGCATGGGCGTGCGCGAACGAACCGGAGCAAGACGATGAGCAATGCAGCGAAGGAAGTCGTGGTCGTAAGCGGTGTCCGTACCGCAATCGGCGATTTCGGCGGAAGCCTGAAGGATTTCTCGCCGACCGAGCTCGGCGCGAAGGTCGTGCGTGAAGTGCTGTCGCGCGCGAACGTGCCGGGCGACGCCGTCGGCCATGTCGTGTTCGGCCATGTCGTGAACACCGAGCCGAAGGACATGTATCTGGCGCGCGTCGCGGCGATCGACGGCGGCGTCGCGCAGCACACGCCCGCGCTGACGGTGAACCGGCTCTGCGGTTCGGGCCTGCAGGCGATCGTGTCCGCGGCGCAGACGATCCTGCTCGGCGATGCCGACGTCGCGATCGGCGGCGGCTCGGAGAGCATGACGCGCGCGCCGTACAGCGTGCCGGCCGCGCGTTTCGGTCAGCGCATGGGCGACGCGAAGCTCGTCGACATGATGCTCGGCGCGCTGCACGACCCGTTCCAGTCGATCCACATGGGCGTGACGGCCGAGAACGTCGCGGCGAAATACGGTATCTCGCGCGACGCGCAGGATGCGCTGGCGCTCGAATCGCACCGTCGCGCGGCGCGCGCGATTGCCGAAGGGCGCTTCAAGGATCAGATCCTGCCGATCTCGATTCGCACGAAGAAGGGCGAGGTCGCATTCGACACCGACGAACACGTGCGCCACGAGGCGAGCGCGGAGGATTTCTCGAAACTGCGTCCGGTGTTCGCGAAGGAGAACGGCACGGTGACGGCCGGCAACGCCTCCGGCATCAACGATGCGGCCGCAGCCGTGCTGATGATGAGCGGCGATGCGGCGCGCGCACAGGGCGTGAAGCCGCTCGCGCGTCTCGTCGCCTATGCGCATGCAGGCGTCGATCCCGCGTACATGGGGATCGGCCCGGTGCCGGCCACGCAGAAGGTGCTCGAACGTGCGGGACTGAAGATCGACGATCTCGACGTGATCGAGGCGAACGAAGCGTTTGCCGCGCAGGCCTGCGCCGTCACGCAGGAGCTCGGCCTCGATCCGGCGAAGGTCAACCCGAACGGCTCCGGTATTTCGCTCGGTCATCCGATCGGCGCGACGGGTGCGCTGATCACCGTGAAGGCGCTGTACGAGCTGAAGCGCATCGGCGGGCGGTACGCGCTCGTGACGATGTGTATCGGCGGCGGGCAGGGCATTGCGGCGATCTTCGAGAACATCTGATAATCGACCGCTCCACACCGCACACACGCATCGAATAAGAGGAATCGTCATGGCCATCGAAACCGTCGGCGTCGTAGGCGCCGGAACCATGGGCAACGGCATTGCGCAGACCGCCGCCGTTGCAGGACTCAACGTCGTGATGATCGACGTCACGGACGCCGCGCTCGAGAAGGGACTCGCGACGCTGAAGGGCAGCCTCGAGCGGCTGGTGTCGAAAGACAAGCTCGCCGCCGCCGCGCGCGATGCCGCGCTCGCACGCATCTCGACCTCGACCGATTACGCGAAGCTCGCGTCGGTCGACATCGTGATCGAGGCCGCAACCGAAAACGTCGAGCTGAAGAGCCGCATTCTGAAGCAGATCGAATCGGTCGCACGGCCCGACGCGATCATTGCGACGAACACGTCGTCGATCTCGATTACCGCGCTCGCGGCGTTGCTCGCCGATCCGTCGCGTTTCGTCGGCATGCATTTCTTCAACCCGGTGCCGCTGATGCCGCTCGTCGAGATCATCCGCGGGCTGCAGACGAGCGATGCGACCGCGGCGGCCGTGCGTGCGCTGACCGAGCGTTTCGACAAGTCGCCGATCGGCGTGCGGAACGCGCCCGGCTTCGTCGTGAACCGGATTCTCGTGCCGATGATCAACGAAGCGTTCTTCGTGCTCGCGGAAGGGATCGCGTCGGCCGAGGAGATCGACGCGGGAATGAAGCTCGGCGCGAACCATCCGATCGGGCCGCTCGCACTCGCGGACCTCGTCGGACTCGACGTCTGTCTTGCCGTGATGGACGTGTTCCTCAAGGACTTCGGGGATCCGAAGTATCGCGCGTGTCCGTTGCTGCGCGAGATGGTCGCGGCGGGGCGGTTGGGGCGGAAGACGGGGCGGGGGGTGTACGACTACAGCAAGTAGACGGCACGCGTTTTCCGTTTTCATGCGGCCGCCTTCGGGCGGCCGTATGCGTATGGGCGGCGCGGCGTCCACGCATCCGAAAGGGCGCAGCGCCGAAGCGCGCTACATGTAGAACGCCGACGGCGACATGCCGGAGTGCCGCTTGAAGATTGCGAAGAACGCGGTCCCGACCGCTGTAGCCATGTCTATCGCGGCCGTGAGTACCGTGTCGCCGGGACGCGCTTGCTATACGAGGGAGAGTGTGCACATAAGACGTCATATAACAAAACCGCTTGGACAATTCGCGTTCCGGCGCAAAATCTCGGCTTTGTTTCGGCTTTGCCTTGTATTTTAGCGACGTTAGTCATATGATGACAGATCATATGGGCTGCCGTCGCAGCGTCACCCCCTCGAGAATCCGCTCGTGAGAATTGCCGCCATCGAAGTCATTCGCCTGTCGCTCGCATTCGACGCGGGCCGCCGCCCCGCCCCGACGTCGGCACCCGCCGCGGACACCTACAATGCCGCCGACCGATCGCTGCGTCGGATGGAATCGCTGCTCGTCAAGGTCACCGACGAAGCGGGCCGCGTCGGCTGGGGTGAAGCGTTTGGCCATCTGATCAATCCCGTCACGTTCGCCGCGGTCGAAGGCCCCGTCGGGCGCTGGTTCCGCGGCGCCGAATTCGAACCGACGCCCGGCGGGATCGGCGCATTGCGCGACGCGGCCGACCGCGCGCTGCATGCGTTCGGACGAACCGGGCCGGTGCTGTACGCGCTGTCCGCGATCGATACTGCGCTGCACGACCTGTCCGCGCAGCACGCGGGGCAGCCGCTGTATCGCTGGCTCGGCGCACGGCGCGACGAGATCGACGTGTACGCGAGCCTCGTCAGCTACGAGAACGAGCCCGGCGAAGTCGCCCGCCACGTGCGGCGCGCATGGGACGAAGGGTTTCGGCGGATCAAGCTGCACGAGACTGAACGCGCGGCGATCGCGGCCGCCCGCGATGCATTGCCGGTTGGCGGCGAGCTGATGGTCGACGTGAACTGTCCTTGGACCGCGAACGAAGCCGTGCGTCGCGTCGGCGAACTGGCCGATCTCGGGCTCGGCTGGATAGAAGAGCCGGTATGGCCGTGCGACGACGCGCGCGCGATCGCGCGTGTGCGCGGCACCGGCGTGCGCGTCGCGGCCGGCGAGAACGCATCGGGCGTCGCCGGCTTTCGCAATCTGTTCGAACACGACGCCCTCGATGTCGCGCAGCCGAGCGTCGCGAAGATCGGGGGACCGACCGCGATGCGTGCGGTCATCGCGCTGGCTGCGCAGCACCGCGTGCGCGTTGTTCCGCATTGCTTCTACTATGGCGCGGGCCTGCTGGCGACCGCACATCTGGTCGCGACGCTGCCGGTCGACGTCGCGCTCGAGATTCCGTATCTCGACTGGCCCGAACGGCTGCATGACGCGCAGCGCCCCGGTGCGCGACTGCGGCTACCCGACATGCCGGGGCTCGGCTTCGTGCCGGACGACGCGGTACTGGCGCGCAATACGATTGCGCACGCAACGATCTGCTGAACAGCGCAGCCGCGCGTTGGAGCGAAGATCGCGAAGCGGTTGCCGGCATCGGCCGCGCGGTCGCAAAACATCGAACCGGGGCACCCGGCAGCGCCGCCCGCCCGGTCAACAGGAGACGACATGAAAACACGATACCGCTGGTGGGTCGGCGCACTGCTGTTCGGCGCCGGCATGCTGAACTATCTGGACCGCGCTGCATTGTCGGTCGTCGCACCGATCATCAAGCGCGATCTCGGCATTGGCGATGCGCAGATGGGCGTATTGTTCAGCAGCTTCTTCGTCGGCTATTGCGTGTTTTGTTTCGTCGGCGGTTGGGCTGCCGATCGTTTCGGGCCGCGCCGCGTGTTCGCGTGGGCGGCCGGCGTGTGGTCGCTGTTCTGCGGTGCAACGGCGCTGGCCGGGTCGTTCGTGCATCTGCTGGTCGTGCGCGTCGCGTTCGGGATCGGTGAAGGGCCGATGGGAACGACGACGAACAAGGCGATCTCGAACTGGTTTCCGCGTCGCGAAGCGGGGCGAGCGGTCGGCTGGACGAACGCCGGGCAGCCGCTCGGCGCGGCGATTGCTGCGCCGATCGTCGGCCTCGTCGCGTTGCAGTTCGGCTGGCGCGTGTCGTTTGTCGTGATCGCCGCGCTCGGCTTCCTGTGGCTTGTCGCATGGTGGCGGCTGTTCCGCGACGAACCTGCCGCGCATCCGCGCGTGTCGCCGGAAGAGGCGCGCGAGATCGCAGCGGATCGCGGCGTTGACGCAGTACACGGCACGCGCGACGTGCACGCAGCAGACGCGCACGCGGCACGTCCGCTGCTGCACTATCTGCTGTCGCGTCCGGTGCTCGGCGTCGCGCTCGCGTTCTTCAGCTTCAACTACGTGCTGTATTTCTTCCTGTCGTGGCTACCCAGCTATCTGACCGACTATCAGCATCTGAACATCAAGCAGATGAGCGTGGTCGGCATCCTGCCGTGGCTCGGCGCGACGGTCGGCTTCGTCGCCGGCGGCACTGTATCGGACCGCATCTACCGCCACAGCGGCGACGTGCTGTTCGCACGCAAGATCGTGATCGTCGTCGGGCTCGGCGTCGCGGCGGCGTGCGTGCTGCTCGCGTCGCGCGTGAATTCCCTCGGTGCGGCCGTCACGCTGATCGCGATCGCGAGCCTGTTCGCGTTCATGGCGCCGCAAGCGTGCTGGTCGTTGCTGCAGGAAATCGTGCCGCGCGAGCGCGTCGGTGCGGCCGGTGGCTTCGTGCACCTGCTCGCGAATCTGGCCGGCATTCTGTCGCCGAGCCTGACCGGCTGGCTCGTGCAATACGGTGGCGGATATGCGGGCGCGTTCGTGCTCGCGGGCGCGTCAGCGCTGGCGGGCGCGGCGATTCTGACGGTCGCGGTGCGGCCGCGCACGGTCGCGCAGATGCGCGGCGCGGTTTAGTCGCGCGTATGTGCTCGCGCGGGTCGGCGCGTCGCGATTGCTCCGTGCCCACTGAAGGGCGGAGCGGATGTGCGTTCATCTTCGAGCGCTGACGGCGCGACGGCGCGTGATCGTCGAACGGCTTGGCCGGATGCCTGAGCGCCCGAAGACGCGCTGCAACGGCTATGCCCTTGCGCGAGGCGGGACGAGGCCTCTCTCGTGGCATACGCGCAACGCGTGCGCAATATCGAAACGTGATTCTTCTCGCTCTCGCCCGCACACAGCACGCGCACACTTGCAATCCCCGCGGAACAACCGTCGGCATGACGTCGCCCGTTCCCGCCTTCCACGCCGCGCGACGACCTCCCGCCCACCCGCCGCAGCGTACCGCTGAACTTCCGCGTCTCTATCCGTTCTATTCGCTCACATGCCGCCCCGCGTCGACGCACGCGCTCACGCATCGCAAAGACGCCAGCAGGCATACAACTTGCGCACAGCACACGCTTTCCGCAACGCACGGACGCGCACCGCGATACGAACGAAACCGCTTCGGAGGCTTGTGATGAAACGACTCTGGCTGCAGCGCGCAATCGCTACGATCTTCCTGTACGCAACAGTCGGCACCGCGGCGAACGCGGCATCGCCGTCGGCGGACGTAGCGATCCACCGCAGCGACTACGGCATCACGCGCACCGGTCGCGCGGTGAGCCAGTACACGCTGAGCAACGCGCACGGCGTGACGCTGAAAGTCATCACGTACGGCGGCATCGTGACGGCGCTCGAAGTGCCGGACCGAACCGGCAAGGTCGCCGACATCGTGCTGGGCTTCGATTCGCTGTCCGACTACGAAGCGCACAACGGCAACATTCATTTCGGCGCGCTGATCGGCCGCTACGCAAATCGCATCGCGCACGGACGTTTCTCGCTCGACGGCAACACGTGGCAGTTGCCGCTCAACGACGGACGCAACACGCTGCACGGCGGGCCCGACAGTTTCGACGCGAAGGTGTGGACGGTCACCGCCGCACGCAGCGACGGCCAGCGTGCGAGCGTCACGCTGCGCTACGTGAGCCCCGACGGCGAGAACGGCTTTCCCGGCACACTGACGACGGACGTGACCTACACGCTGACGAACGACGACGTGATCCGCATCGACTATCGCGCGACGACGGACAAGGACACCGTCGTCAACCTGACGAACCACAGCTATTTCAATCTCGCCGGGCACGACAGCGGCAGCGTCGAGCGGCAATTGATCGAGATCGACGCGTCGCGCTTCACGCCGACCGACGCGACGTCGATTCCGACCGGCGAACTCGCGAGCGTCGCCGGCACGCCGATGGATCTGCGCGCGCCTACGCCGATCGGTGCACGCTTGCGCAGCGCGCATCCGCAACTGGCAATGGCGCACGGCTACGATCACAACTGGGTGCTCGATCACGGCGGCGAAGCGGCGCGCGCGTTTGCGGCGCGCGCCTACGATCCGGCGTCGGGCCGTTTTCTCGCGCTATACACGACGCAGCCGGGGCTCCAGTTCTACACGTCGAACGGCCTGAACGGCAGCGTCGTCGGCAAGGGCGGTACCGTTTATCGGCAAACGGATGCGTTCGCGCTCGAAGCCGAGCATTTCCCCGATTCACCGAATCATCCGGCGTTCCCGACGACCGTGTTGAAGCCCGGCCAGACGTTGCACGAAGTGACGTTGTGGAAGGTGGGCGCACGATGACGCGTGAGCGTCCTCTGACTCTCACGACAGCCGCTGCAGCACCCGCATCAAGTTCCGGTTGAACACGCGCGCCCCGACGCCTATACTTAGCCGCATGGATAAGTATCAGTCGTCGATCGGCGACGTCTTCCACGCGTTGGCCGATCCGACGCGCGTTGCGATCGTCTGCGCGCTGGCGAGCGGTGCGCAGACGGTCTCGACGCTGGCCGCGCCGTTCGACATGGCGCTGCCTTCGTTCATGAAGCATCTGACGGTGCTCGAACGCAGCGGCTTGATCCTCACGTCGAAGTCCGGCCGCACGCGCACCTGCGAACTGCAGCCCCAGCGGCTGCAGCAAGCCGAGCGCTGGCTCGCCGAGCAGCGCGCGATGTGGGAAGCGCGATCCGATCGCATGGTCGAATTCGTCGAACGACTTCATCAACAGGAGCAAGCCGATGACCCGAAACGCCGCCGATAGCGCCGACTCGCGCGACCTCATGATCATGCGCGTGCTGCGCGCACCGCGCGCCGCGTTGTGGCGCGCATGGTCGGAACCCGATCTGCTGAAGCTGTGGTGGTGTCCGAAGCCGTGGACCACCGACGTGCTCGCGTTCGATCTGAAACCGGGCGGCGCGTTTCATACGTTGATGAAAGGGCCGGACGGAGGCATCAGCGACAACCCCGGCTGCTTTCTCGAGATCGTGCCGCAGTCGCGTCTCGCGTTCACCTCGATGCTGACCGCGGGCTGGCGCCCGAATACGCCGTGGATGGGTTTCACCGCGATCATCACGATGACCGACGAGGGCGAGGGCACGCGCTACGTCGCGCACGTGATGCATCCGGACGACGCATCGCGCGAGCAGCACGAGAAGCTCGGCTTCTTCGACGGCTGGAACACGGTGATCACGCAGCTCGACGAATTGGCCTGCACGCTGCGCTGATGCGCGCTTTCGCGCTCAACGTTCGACGTTCGACGTTCGACGAGCGCGCATCGCCGCACGCGGGGCGCGTTCGCATTTGCTTCGGGATCCGGACGATGGCATGAAGGGCCGCATCGCCGCACGCGTTCGTACAGTGCGACGGAACCCGAAAATCGCAGAAAACGACGTCACAGCGCGAAATCGCTTGACAGTATCGTCGGTACCACGTATTGTCCGCCGTTGAAATCTTCAAGAAGCGCGATTGCTGCTCGTCATTGCCGCCTTGCCGCGGCATCTGTTGTCCTCTCCCTCCTTGACCCTTTTCCGATGCCCCGTCGGCGGCGTAGCGTAACTGCATGCATCTGCAATGCATTGCGGCGCCACGTGACGGATATCGGCATCGTCGAACGGTTCAACGGCAACAACGGAACAGGCTCACGCGAGCCTGGTACACGTTCGTCCACGTGTTGCGGATTGCACTCGCTCGAATCGCCCGGTTCCCGAATTCATCCGGGTTGCCGGCGCGTTCTTGTCGCCAACACCGAGATATTTGAATCACCATGCAAGCAACGAATACCCAACATTACGGCGGCTATGCCGTCGCCCCTTCCGCTCATCGGCTTCCGGACGGAAGCTTCTCGTCGAACCTGACGCTGCGCCGCACCGGCTGCCGCGCCGAGCCGACGTGCTACGAGTTCTACTCGCTCGACTACTTCAGCAGCGAGGAAGCCGCGTTGCGCCACTCGGCGCGCTGGGCACGCAACTGGATCGATACGCGCGGCTGAGCGCCGCAGTCGGTCCGCGAACCGTCCGCGCTGCGAGCGCGTCGCATGCGGCGACGGCAGCCTCGCTGCGACGTCTTGCACGCGCCGCGCGACGCCGGAAATAACCCGCGCGCGCAGCGGCCGATGCGCGTATGATGAACTTCTCCGAGCCGCCGCTGCTGTTCGACCGCTCCCCCCTCCATCGGCTGTCTTTACCGCGTCGCGCCTCTGCCACGCGCATCGTCGTCCCGTTATCCCGTCCGCCGCGCCTGCATCGGCGCTACCGGCAGCACGCGCTCGTCCGCGCGATTCGTCGCCACGAGCCTCAGGAGTTCACCATGAGCATGCATCTCTATCGCGGATTCGAAATCTATCCGCTGATCTATCCGCACGTGCCGGCGCAGCTCGGCAGCGCGCACAACTACGACGCGGGCTTCGACGCCGCCGTGAAGATCTGCCAGCGCGGCGCAGGCGACATGCTGACGCGCAGCCAGACGTTCCGCCTTGCCGAGCTGTCGCCGTTCGATACGGCCGGCGATGCGCGCCGCGCGTCTCTGCGCTATGCGGAAACGATCATCGACGATAACCGCGACAAGCCGGGCTTCTTTGCCGACACGCTTTGACGCGACCGGCAACACATCCTGGCCTTCGGAGGCATCCATGATCATCGACGATCTTCTCGACCTGATCCGGCGCGGCGAAGTAAGCGGAACCGATACGGCGCTGCCGTCCGGCGTCGGCGACTCGGCGCTCGCGCATCAGCAGGAGTTCCGGATGTTCGCGGCGGTACGTGCGCTAACGATCGGCTCCGGCTATACGGAGTTCGAATCCGACGAAATTGCGAGCGCCGTGATGACGCGGCTCGGCTGACGTTTTTTCCCATCAACGCTTCAACACAGGATCATTCATGACCAGCATCACGCTGAAAGCCAACGAGCCGATCGACGTCGCGCTCCGCCGGTTCCGCCGCGACATCGAGAAAACCGGGCTCATTCGCGAACTGCGCAGCCGCACGAGCTACGAGAAGCCGACGGCGATGCGCAAGCGCAAGAAGGCGAGCGCCGTCGTGCGCCAGCGTGCGCGCGTGCGGCGCGCGCTGCCGCCGCGAAAGCTGTACTGAGCTCGGCGTCCGGCCGCCTATCGTGCGCGGCCGCGGCGCCGCGCACTCGAATGCGGCACGCAGGGCGGCTTTATTTCAACACTACTTGAAATATAGAAATGAATGCGCTATCGTGCCGCGCATGGATTCCAATCACGTCGTCCGCGCGCTGAGCGCGCTCGCGCACGAATCACGGCTCGCGATTTTCCGTGCGCTCGTGGTGGCCGGCCCGAACGGCCTCGCCGCCGGTGAGATCGCGCAACGGCTCGGGCTGTCGCCGTCGGGCCTGTCGTTTCATCTGAAGGATCTGTCGCATGCCGGCCTCGTGCAGTCGCGGCAGGAAGGGCGCTTCGTGTTCTATACGGCGCACTTCGACGCCATGAACGGCCTGATCGGTTTCCTGACGGAGAACTGCTGCGCGGGCGCCAGCTGCGCGGCGAGCGAGGCGCGCGGCTGCTGCCCGCCCGCGGCGAATCCGTCGTGATCTTCCGTGGAGCCGCGTGTGACCGACCGACCTTATTCGATTCTGATTCTCTGCACCGGCAACACGTCGCGTAGCGTGATGGCCGAAGCGCTGTTCAACGTCTTGGGAAACGGCCGGTTTCGCGCGTATAGCGCGGGCAGCCGCCCGGCGGGTGTCGTCAATCCGTTCGCGATCGAGCAGTGCGCGGCGCTCGGCTACGATACGTCGCAGCTGCGCAGCAAGAGCTGGGACGAGTTCGGGCGGCCCGGTGCGCCGCAGATGGATTTCGTGCTGACGGTGTGCGATGCGGCGGCCGGCGAAGCGTGCCCGGTGTGGCCGGGTCGGCCGATCGCGGCGCACTGGGGGTTCGAAGATCCGGCCGCGTGCGCGGGCAGCGACGACGAGAAACGCAGCGTATTCGACAAGGTGCGCCGCCAGATCGCGCACCGCGTGAGCCGATTCCTTGCGCTGCCGCTGGACGCGCTCGATCGCGACGCGATTCGGCGCGCGATGCGCGCGATCGGCGAAGAGCCGGCGGAGGCGTGCGATGAGCGGCACTGATATGACGCTCGGCGCCGCGCGTCCGGCCATCGGGTTTTTCGAGCGCTACCTGAGCGCGTGGGTCGCGCTCTGCATCGTCGCGGGTATCGTGCTCGGCCAGCTGTTGCCGGATGTGTTTCGCGCGCTCGGCCGGATGCAGGTCGCGCAGGTGAACCTGCCGGTCGGCGTGCTCGTCTGGGTGATGATCGTGCCGATGCTGGTCAAGATCGACCTGGCGGCGATGGTGCGCGTGCGCAGCCAATGGCGCGGCATCGGCGTCACGCTCTTCGTCAACTGGCTGATCAAGCCGTTCTCGATGGCGCTGCTCGGCTGGGTGTTCGTGCGTCACGTGTTCGCACCGTGGCTGCCCGCCGCGCAGCTCGACAGCTACGTCGCGGGTCTGATTCTCCTCGCGGCCGCGCCGTGTACCGCGATGGTGTTCGTCTGGTCGCAGCTGTGCGACGGCGATCCGTATTTCACGCTGTCGCAGGTCGCGCTCAACGACGCGATCATGGTCGTCGCGTTCGCGCCGCTCGTCGCGCTGCTGCTCGGGCTATCGGCGATCACGGTGCCGTGGGACACGCTGATCATGTCGGTCGCGCTGTACATCGTGATTCCGGCGTTCGTCGCGCAATGGCTGCGCCGGCGCTGGCTCGCGCGCGGCGAGGCCTATTTCCGTCACGCCGTCGCGCGTCTTGGCCCGTATTCGATCGGCGCGCTGCTCGCCACGCTCGTGCTGCTGTTCGCGTTCCAGGGCGACGCGATCGTCGACGCGCCGCGCGTGATCGCGCTGCTCGCGGTGCCGATCCTGATCCAGGTCCTGTTCAATTCCGGTCTCGCGTATCTGCTGAATCGGCGGCTCGGCGTCGCGCACTGCGTCGCCGGTCCGTCGAGCCTGATCGGCGCGAGCAATTTCTTCGAACTCGCCGTCGCGACCGCCATCAGCCTGTTCGGTTTTCACTCGGGCGCGGCGCTCGCGACGGTTGTCGGTGTGCTGATCGAGGTGCCGGTGATGTTGTTCGTCGTCAGTGTCGTGAATCGATCGCGACGCTGGTACGACGCGGCGCCGCGCACGCACGACGGCGCACGATGAACGGACGCGACGCGGCGGTCGCGCGTCACGCCGCCGCGTCGTCGATCGCCACCAGCAGATCGTCGATCCGCACCATCAGCTCGCGCACCTGACGCAGCGTCGAATACTGGTGCAGCACGGAGCGCCATTGCGGCACGCCGATCAGCGCTTCCCAGATCACGCCGAGCATGCGCGGATCGGCGTCGCCGGTCCGCAGCAGCGTACTCGCATAGTCGAGGCTCGCCTGCGCGCACAGCAGCTGCATGCGGCTGGCCGCGCCGAGCAGGCGCGGCGTCACCTCCGCGCGCTCGTCGCAGCAGTACATCACTTCGCGCGGCAGCGTCGCTTCGTCGGTCGTCAGCGCACCGAGCGACGCGCCCGTTACACGTACCGCGCCCTGTCGCGTGTCGAACGAATACACGGTGTACGCATCGGCCTGGGCGAGCAGCCGCAACCCGCGCTGCAGTCTCGGCAGATCGGTGGTCGCCGCATCCGCGGACGCCTTCGCTTCGACGAGAAAGCACACGTTCCAGACCGGCGCCTGCGCGTCGTCGTTCGCACGTTCGAGCAATACGGCATCCCATTCCGTCTTGGCGCGATCGTGCGGACCGGGTATCGCCGACGGCACGCGCATCGAGGTCACGACGCGATAGCGCGGCGTGCCGTCGTGCGCATCGAGCCGCTGCGCAAGTGCGTCGAGCGCCTGCGCGGCCGCCGCTTCGACGGCCGCACCGCGTTGCCGCGACGTGACGCCTTGTGCCACCGCCAGCGCGCTGCCCGACTGCGGGCCGTGCCGCGCGAGTAGCGCGCGGTAGCGGCGCACGGACGGGTCGGATGCGAGCGCATCGATGCGTTGCAAGCGCGCGAGCGCCGGGCTGTCCGTCAGTTTCGCGAGTTCGCGGCTAAACACGGGATCGCTTGCGGTGTCCGGGTGCGCACGCCACCGTCGCACCGTCGCATCGAACGCGCTCCACGATGCGGAAAACGCCGCGGTATGGAGCTCCGCGAGCGCGTCGCGTTGCCATGCATGGGCACAACGTTCACGCTTCGCCGGATGCGCGAGCGTGTTGACGGTCGAGCGCAGCGCGCGCCGGTCCTGGTCGGCATGCGCGGACAACGCCGCGTAGTCGCGCACGCTGGGCGCGTCGTGACGCAGCACCGCCGCCTGAAACGCCGGGTCGCCCATGTGCGGATCGACCGCATCGCGGATCATGCGCGCGAGCGCGGCGACGAAGCGGTCCTGCAGCGCGGCTTCGGGCGCCGTGTGCGCGGCGAGCGCGAGGCGCGCCTCCTCGATCACGGTCGCGATCACGGTGGCCGCGTTCGTCGACGCGTCCAGCGACGACGAGCGCGCGAGCGGCGGCAGCCGATAGCGGCGCACGACGGTGCGCAGGATGCGATCGAGCAGCGCGGGTAGCGGAATCGGCGGCATGGCGAGGACGCGGAGCGGAAGGGGCACGCCGTCCATGATGCCGGATTGCGTTGCCGGCGTGCGTGGACGGCGGTGCGTTATGCGGTCAGCGTGACCGCGAGGCTGCCGAGTTCGCCGAAGCGGACCGTCAGCGCGTCGCCGAGCGGCACCTCGATCGCGCCCGCATACGAACCGGTCGTCACGATCTGCCCGGCGCGCAGCGGCTCGCCGCGCGACGCGGCGAAGTTGGCGAGCCAGACGAGCGGCTTCAGCGGATCGCCGTCCGGATGGCGGCCGTCGATCGTGCGGTGCAGCTCGCCTTCGAACGCAATCTCGAACGCTTCGAGCGATGCATGCAGCCCGTCGCGCACGACGGGCCCGACGCACAAGCCTTGATTGAACTGCGCATCGGCGAGCAATTCGAGCTTCGTCGCGCGTGCCGGTTCCGCATAGCGGCAGCCGAGCACTTCGAGCACGAGCCGCACTTCGCGGATCGCGTCGCGCACGTCGGCGTCGCCGTACGGCTGCGCGCGCGCCGGCAGGTCGCGATCGAGCACGAAGGCGATCTCCGGCTCGATCCGCACGCTCGGCGTGCTGGTGACGACGCGGTACGGCGCGCCGGCTTCGCGGATCGTCGACGCGAAAATCGGCGCGACGACGACGCGCTCGGGTGGCGGCAGCGCGCACTTCCATCCGCCGATCGCCTCGCCGAGCAGGTCCGCGACGCGGTGCTGGATCGCGAGCGCGGTGTCGACGTCTTCGGGACGGAAAGCATCGGGCAGCAGCGGGCCGGGCGCGCCGGCATGGCGGGCGGCGACGAGATGCTGGGCGGCGCCGTCCACGCGTTCGATAGTCGTTGTCATGTCGGTTGAGCGTAGTGAAAGGAAGCCGGCAAACGAGCCGGACGAAACGAATCATGCCGATGATAACGTTTTCGATGCGCGGGCTGCAGGGCGCGGACGCGACCGGCGCGTCGCTTTGACGCACGCAGCGGCGCGAGCTCGATTGACCGCGCGCAACGTCGGGTGCCGCCGATCCGCGGATGATGGTCGCATGGCCTCACGAACCTCCGTGCGGCGGCAACCGGAGAGATCCGCATGTACAACACGATCATGGTCGCGTTCGACGGCAGTGCGTCGTCGAAACACGCGCTCGACGAAGCGCTGAAGATTGCGAAAACGAATGGTGCGCAAGTGGCGGTCGTTTATGTCGTCGACAGATCCGCGCTGTTCGCGTACGCGGGCCGCTTCGATCCGCAGGCGCTCGTCGACGAACTGCGCCGCGACGGGATCGACGCACTGCGCGAGGCCGAGCACGCGATCAGGCAAGCATCGGTGAGCGGCGACACCGAACTCGTCGAAACCGACGGCCTCGGCGAGGATGTCGCCGCGCGGCTGCAACGCTATGCGAACGAGCACGACGTCGATCTCGCGGTGGTCGGCACGCACGGGCGGCGCGGGATTCAGCGGATGCTGCTCGGCAGCGTCGCCGAGCGCTTCGTGCGCCGCGCATGCTGTCCGGTGCTGCTGATTCGCGGCGAGCGTGCACCTGCGTCGTCCGATGCGGGCAGCGGCGCGGACGCATGATGAGCGGCCGCCCGTCGAAGATCGTCATCGCGACGCTCGCGGTGTTCGTGACGCTGCTCGGGATGATGGCCGTTGTCGTCGGACTGCTGTTCGACGAGCCGACCGCGCTGCACGGCGGCGCGATCGCGCTGATCGTCGGCGTGTGCGGATTCGTCGTGATGCTGAACGTCGCCGACAAGCGCGACACATGATGCGACGGCAGCACTGTCGCCGACATGCTGCCAACGGCGTACGAATCGATCAGGACATCGACATGGTTCGGCTTCCGGCGAATCGCTCGAGTCAACAATGTCGCGATTCGTATCGAGAAGCGATACGCCCGACGTCGCCGCCACGACGATGAACCGTTACGCGCAGCATGCGGCCGAAACGGCGTCCTTTACTTCGCCGTTGCGGCCTCCTTAAATGATCAAGGTCTGCCGAAAGACCGTAAAAGAACGAGATCCCCATGAGCCATTTCCTGGATAGATTGCGTTACTTCACGACGGCGCGGCCGCGCTTCTCCGACGGCCACGGTGCCGTCACCGACGAGGATCGGCAGTGGGAGGACGGCTATCGGCTGCGCTGGCAGCACGACAAGGTCGTCCGCTCGACACACGGCGTCAACTGCACCGGCTCGTGCTCGTGGAAGGTCTATGTGAAAGGCGGGATCGTCACGTGGGAAACGCAGCAGACCGACTATCCGCGCACGCGCCCCGACATGCCGAATCACGAGCCGCGCGGCTGCTCGCGCGGCGCGTCGTACTCGTGGTACCTGTACAGCGCGAACCGTCTCAAGCATCCGCTCGTGCGCAGCGCGCTCGTGAAGCTGTGGCGCGAGCGGCGCCGCACGATGGCGCCGGTCGAGGCTTGGCGCTCGATCGTCGACGACGACGAAGCGCGCCGCGCGTATCAGAGCCGGCGCGGGCTCGGCGGTTTCGTGCGCGCGAGCTGGGACGAGGTCAACGAGATCGTCGCGGCGGCCAATGTCCACACTGTGGGACGTCACGGCCCCGATCGCGTCGTCGGCTTCTCGCCGATCCCGGCGATGTCGATGGTGTCGTATGCGGCCGGCTCGCGCTATCTGTCGCTGATCGGCGGCGTGTGCCTGAGCTTCTACGACTGGTACTGCGACCTTCCGCCCGCATCGCCGCAAACCTGGGGCGAGCAAACCGACGTGCCCGAATCGGCGGACTGGTACAACTCGACGTTCATCATGATGTGGGGTTCCAACGTCCCGCAGACGCGCACGCCCGACGCGCACTTCCTTGTCGAGGCGCGCTATCGCGGCACCAAGGTCGTGTCGGTGTTCCCCGACTATTCGGAGGGCGCGAAATTCGGCGACCTGTGGCTGCATCCGAAGCAGGGCACCGACGCGGCACTCGCGCTTGCGATGGGCCATGTGATCCTGAAGGAGTTTCATCTCGCGGGCCCGGCGCGCAGCGACTACTTCGTCGACTACTGCAAGCGCTACACCGACATGCCGTGCCTCGTGCGGCTCGTGCCGCACGGCGACGGCTACGTGCCCGAGCGGCTCGTGCGTGCGTCGGACTTCGACGATGCGCTCGACGAGGCCGCGCATCCGGAGTGGAAGACCGTGACGATCGACGATGCGACGGGCGAGTTCGTCGTACCGGTCGGCTCGGTCGGCTTCCGCTGGGCGCAGCGGGACGCCGCGGACGCCGGCAAGTGGAACCTGCGCAGCGAGACGTCGGGCGGCGCGGCGCTGTCGCCGCGGCTGTCGTGCACGACCGAGCACGACGACGTGGTGGACGTACGGTTTCCGTACTTCGGCAATCAGCCGCATGCGCACTTCAACTCGACGCAGCATCGCGCGGAACTGTCGCGCCGGATCGGCGTGCGCCGCATCGCGACGCGCAACGGCGAGATGCTCGTCGCGACCGTGTACGACCTGTTCGTCGCGAACTACGGGCTCGATCAGGGGCTCGGCGGCCGCGACGTGGCCGCGAGCTACGACGACGATCTGCCGTACACGCCCGCGTGGCAGGAAGCGATCACGGGCGTAAAGCGCGCCGACGTGATCGCGGTCGCGCGGCAGTTCGCGGAAAACGCGCACAAGACGCAGGGCAAGTCGATGGTGATCATCGGCGCGGGAATCAACCACTGGTTCCATATGGACATGTCGTACCGCGCGATCATCAACATGCTGATCATGTGCGGCTGCATCGGCAAGCCGGGCGGCGGCTGGTCGCATTACGTGGGCCAGGAGAAGCTGCGCCCGCAGACCGGCTGGACCGCGCTCGCGTTCGCGCTCGACTGGCACCGGCCGCCGCGCCACATGAACTCGACCTCGTTCTTCTACGCACACACGGACCAGTGGCGCTACGACCCGATGGACCCTGCCGCGCTGCTGTCGCCGCTCGCGGATCCGTCGCAGTTCCAGGGCGCGCCGATCGACTACAACGTGCGCGCGGAGCGGATGGGCTGGCTGCCGTCGGCGCCGCAGCTCGCGCGCAATCCGCTGCAGGTCGGCGCGCAGCTTGCCGATCCGGCGCAGGCGGGTGCGGAAGTCGCGCAGCAGCTGAAGTCGGGCACGCTGCGCATGGCTTGCGAAGACCCCGATGCGCCGGAAAACCATCCGCGCAACCTGTTCGTCTGGCGCTCGAACCTGCTCGGCTCGTCGGGCAAGGGGCACGAGTATTTCCTCAAGCATCTGCTCGGCACGACGCACGGCGTGCAGGGCGAAGATCTCGGCGCGACGGGCGGCCGGCGTCCCGACGAAGTGACGTGGCGCGACGACGCGCCGCGCGGCAAGCTCGATCTGCTCGTGACGCTCGACTTCCGGATGTCGACGACCTGCATGTATTCGGACGTCGTGCTGCCGACCGCGACGTGGTACGAGAAGGACGACATGAACACGTCCGACATGCATCCGTTCATCCATCCGCTGTCGGCGGCCGTCGATCCCGCGTGGGAAGCGAAGAGCGACTGGGAGATCTTCAAGGGCATCGCGAAGCGCTTCTCCGAACTCTGCGACGGCCATCTCGGCGTCGAGCGCGACGTCGTGCTGGCACCGATCGCGCACGACACGCCGGCCGAGCTCGCGCAGCCGTTCGACGTGCGCGACTGGAAGCGCGGCGAATGCGAGCCGGTGCCGGGCCGCACGATGCCGTCGGTGGCCGTCGTCGAGCGCGACTATCCGAACACGTACGCGCGCTTCACGTCGCTCGGCCCGCTGATGGACACGCTCGGCAACGCGGGCAAGGGAATCGGCTGGGACACGAAGGACGAAGTCAAACTGCTCGGCGAGCTGAACTATCGCGTCGAGGCGGGCGCGGCGCAGGGCCGCCCGCGCATCGACACCGCGCTCGACGCGGCCGAGGTGATTCTCGCGCTCGCGCCCGAGACGAACGGCGAAGTCGCGGTGAAGGCCTGGCGTGCGCTGTCGCGCACGACGGGCATCGATCATACGCATCTGGCCGCCGCGCGTGCGGACGAGAAGATCCGCTTCCGCGACATCCAGGCGCAGCCGCGCAAGATCATCTCGTCGCCGACGTGGAGCGGGATCGAGTCGGAACACGTGTCGTACAACGCGGGCTACGTCAACGTGCACGAGCTCGTGCCGTGGCGCACGCTGACGGGCCGCCAGCAGCTCTATCAGGATCATCCGTGGATGCGCGCGTTCGGCGAGTCGCTCTGCGTGTACAAGCCGCCGATCGACACGGGCAGCTACGCGCACATGCTGGGCAAGCGCTCGAACGGCAACCCGGAACGCGTGCTCAACTTTCTGACGCCGCACCAGAAGTGGGGCATCCACAGCACCTACACGGACAACCTGCTGATGCTGACGCTGTCGCGCGGCGGGCCGATCGTCTGGATGTCGGAGGACGACGCGAAGGCGATCGGCGTGGCCGACAACGACTGGATCGAGTGCTACAACGCGAACGGCGCGCTGTGTGCGCGCGCGGTGGTGAGCCAGCGGATTCCGGCCGGGATGGTGATGATGTATCACGCGCAGGAAAAGATCGTGAACACGCCGGGCTCCGAAATCACCGGCACGCGCGGCGGCATCCATAACTCGGTCACGCGCATCGCGCTGAAGCCGACGCACATGATCGGCGGCTATGCGCAGTTGTCGTACGGCTTCAACTACTACGGAACGGTCGGCTCGAACCGCGACGAGTTCCTGATCGTGCGCAAGATGAACAGGATCGACTGGCTCGACGGAGAAGAACACGCGGGCCACCCGACAACGCAGGCCGTACGCGAAGGAGAAGCATCATGAAGGTACGCGCACAGATCGCGATGGTGCTGAATCTCGACAAATGCATCGGCTGCCACACGTGCTCGGTGACCTGCAAGAACGTCTGGACGAGCCGCGAAGGCATGGAATACGCGTGGTTCAACAATGTCGAGACGAAGCCGGGCATCGGCTATCCGAAGGACTGGGAGAACCAGGACCGCTGGCGCGGCGGCTGGCAGCGCCGGGCGGACGGCAAGATCGAGCCGCGTCTGGGCAGCAAGTGGCGGCTGCTCGCGCAGATTTTTGCGAACCCGCATCTGCCCGAAATCGACGACTACTACGAACCGTTCACGTTCGACTATGCGCATCTGCAGGAAGCCGGCGACACGAAGGCGATGCCCGTTGCACGGCCGCGTTCGCTCGTGAGCGGCCAGCGGCTCGAGAAGATCGAGTGGGGGCCGAACTGGGAAGAAATCCTCGGCGGCGAGTTCGAGAAGCGCGCGCAGGATTACAACTTCGAGGACGTGCAAAAGGAGATCTACGGGCAGTTCGAGAACACGTTCATGATGTACCTGCCGCGCTTGTGCGAGCACTGCCTGAATCCGGCGTGCGTCGCGTCGTGCCCGTCGGGCTCGATCTACAAGCGCGAGGAGGACGGCATCGTGCTGATCGACCAGGACAAGTGCCGCGGCTGGCGCATGTGCGTGTCGGGATGCCCGTACAAGAAGATCTACTACAACTGGCAAAGCGGCAAGGCCGAGAAGTGCATCTTCTGCTATCCGCGTATCGAGGCCGGGCAGCCGACCGTCTGCTCGGAAACCTGTGTCGGCCGCATCCGCTATCTCGGCGTGCTGCTGTACGACGCCGACCGCATCGGCGAAGCGGCGAGCGTCGAGAACGACAAGGATCTGTACGAAGCGCAGCTGTCGCTGTTCCTCGATCCCGACGATCCGGCCGTGATCGCGCAGGCCGAGCGCGACGGCGTGCTGGCCGCCTGGCTCGAGGCCGCACGCCGCTCGCCGACCTACAAGATGGCGATCGACTGGAAGATCGCGTTCCCGCTGCATCCCGAATACCGGACGCTGCCGATGATCTGGTATGTGCCGCCGCTGTCGCCGATCAACGCGGCCGCGAACAGCGGCACGCTCGGGATGAACGGCTATCTGCCCGACGTCGAATCGCTGCGCATTCCGCTGCGTTATCTCGCGAACCTGCTGACCGCCGGCGACGAAGCGCCGGTGAAGCTCGCGCTCGAACGGCTGCTCGCGATGCGCGCGTTCATGCGCGCGCGGCACGTGGACGGCATCGAGGCGCGCGGCGTGCTCGACCAGGTCGGGCTGTCGGTCGCGCAGGTCGACGAGATGTACCGCTATCTCGCCATCGCGAACTACGAGGATCGCTTCGTGATCCCGACCACGCATCGCGAATATGCGGAGAACGCGTACGACCTGCGCGCGTCGTGCGGCTTCTCGTTCGGCAACGGTTGTTCGGACGGCCGTTCGTCCGCGAGCCTGTTCAGCGCGAAGAAGGAGAAGGGCACGAAGACGATTCCGATTCGCGAGGTGTCGCGATGAGCCGCGCACCCGATCCGACCTACGCGGCATTCGCGGCGCTGCTCGACTATCCGGACGACGCGCTCGTCGACGTGCTCGATTCCATCGAGGCACATCTGCGCGACGGCCCGCGCACGCGCTGGCCCAAAGCGGTGCGCATGGGCCTCGAGCGGTTCTTCGCGTATCTGCGCGAACGCGATCTGCTGACGCTGCAGGAGAACTACGTCGCGCTGTTCGACCGCGGCCGCGCGACCTCGCTGCATCTGTTCGAGCACGTGCACGGCGAATCGCGCGATCGCGGCCAGGCGATGGTCGATCTGCTGCAGATGTACGAGCGGCACGGCCTGTATCTGAAGCCCGGCGAACTGCCGGACTATCTGCCGGTGTTCCTCGAATATCTGTCGCGGCTGCCGGCGCTCGACGCGCGCGATCTGCTCGGCGAGACCGGTGACATCCTGCGCGCGCTCGCGGCGCAGCTCGCGCAGCGCCGCAGTCATTACAGCTTCGTCGTCGGCGCGCTGCTGCCGATGGCCGGGCTCGCACCGGCCGATGCGCCGACGTCGGCGGACGACGACGCGGCGGCCGAGCATCCCGACTATCGCGCGCTCGATGCCGCGTATGCAGACGAAGCCGTGCGTTTCGTCGGCGCGGCGACGCCGGCGGAGCAAACCGTGCAATTCCACGACCGGCGGCCCGCGCGTCGCGCGTGAGTGCCGCGTCTTACTGGGGAAAGCGATGAACGATTACCTGCATACGTTCCTGTTCGGGATCTACCCGTATCTCTGTCTCGCGGTGCTGCTGCTCGGCAGCCTGATCCGTTTCGACCGCGAGCAGTACACGTGGAAAAGCGACTCGTCGCAGCTGCTGCGGCACGGCGCGCTGCGGCTCGGCAGCAACCTGTTTCACTGGGGCGTGCTCGTCGTCGTGATCGGGCACTTCGCGGGGTTTCTCGCGCCGCACTGGCTTGTGTCGCCGTTTCTGTCGGCGTCGGGCCACCAGCTCGTCGCGATGGTGGCGGGAGGCGCGGCCGGCCTCGTGTCGATCGTCGGGCTGACGATCCTGATCTGGCGGCGGCTCGGCGACGTGCGGATCCGTCGCAGCAGCCGGCAGTCCGACGTCGCGATCGTGCTGATGCTGTGGCTGCAGCTCGCGCTTGGGCTCGGCACCGTCGTGCTGTCGACGCGCCACATGGACGGCGCGATGTTCGAGCAACTGACCGACTACGTGAAAGGCGTCGTGACGTTTCGGCCGGACGTCGCGAGCCTCCTCGTCGGCGTGCCGCTCACGTACCGGCTGCATATCCTGCTCGGCTTCACGATCTTCCTCGTCTCGCCGTTCACGCGGATGGTCCATATCTGGAGCGGCATCGCGTCGGTCGCTTATCTGGTCCGCCCGTATCAGCTCGTGCGCAAGCGCTGAGGAGATCGCATGAACGACGTTCTCTCCGAAGCCGCGACGGCGCCGCTCGTCGTCAACGGCATCGCGATCGGCGACGACGCGATCGCGGCCGAAGCCGAGCATCACGGCGATGCGCGCGACGCGCTCGATGCGGCGCGGCATGCGCTCGCCGTGCGCGAATTGCTGCGCCAGCGTGCGGTGTCGCTCGCATTGCTCGACGAAGGCGCGCCGCTCGACGACGCGGCGCTCGACGCGCTGCTCGCGCGCGAGCTGACGCACGTGCCGGAACCCGACCGCGCCGATTGCGAGCGCTATTACGCGCAGCATCCGGCGCGCTTCCGGCGCAACGACATCGTCTATGCGAGTCACGTGCTGTTCGCGGTGACCGGCCGCGTGCCGCTCGCGCCGCTGCGGCAGCGCGCCGAGCGTGCGCTCGCCGACGTGGTGGCCGCGCCCGATACGTTCGATGCGGTGGCGCGTGCGTCGTCGAACTGTCCGTCGGCGCAGCTCGGCGGCAGCCTCGGTCAATTGCTGCGCGGCGATACCGTGCCCGAGTTCGAAGCCGCGCTGTTCGATACCGACGGCCTCGGCGTGCTGCCGAAACTCGTCAACACGCGCTTCGGCTTTCATATCGTGCGGATCGACCGCCGCGTACCGGGCGACACGGTGCCGTTCGACGCAGTCGCCGCGCAGATTGCCGCGCATTTGACCGCGCGCGTGCGCCAGCGCGCAATGCGGCAATACGTGGCGATTCTCGCGGGCGGCGCGCACATCGAAGGCGTGCGCTTCGACGGCGCAAACGGGCCGCTCGTCCAATGACACGGGATTTTTCTGATATGGCAATTCGACAACAACAGCGTCCGGTGCCGCCCGCGGGCGCGCCGGCGATTCCGCTGCGCGCATGGTCGGTGCTGGCCGGCAGCACGCTGGCGTTCATCGTGTGTTTCGTCGTGTGGATGATGTTCGGCGTGCTCGGCGTGCAGCTGCGCACGGAGCTCGGGCTGAACAGCACGGAATTCGGCCTGCTGACGTCGACGCCGGTGCTGACCGGCGCGCTGATGCGGCTGCCGCTCGGCACGTGGACCGACCGCTTCGGCGGCCGGATCGTGATGACGGCGCTGCTCGTCGTGTGTGCGCTGCCGGTCTATCTCGTGAGCTACGCGAATGCGCTGTGGCAGTTTCTCGTGATCGGCTTGTTTCTCGGCTGCGTGGGCGCATCGTTCGCGGTCGGCACGCCGTATGTCGCGCGTTTCTTTCCGCCCGAGCGGCGCGGGCTCGCGATGGGCGTGTTCGGCGCAGGCACCTGCGGCGCGGCCGTGAACCTGTTCGTCACGCCGCTGCTGCTGTCCGCATACGGCTGGCGCACGGTGCCGCGCGTCTACGCGGTCGCGCTGCTCGTCACGGCCGTGATCTTCTGGCTGATGTCCGCGCGCGATCCGGGCGCGGGCAAGGCGGCCGGATCGTGGGTCGATTCGTTCAAGGTGCTGCGCGATCCGCGCGTGTGGCGGCTCTGCCAGTACTACTCGATCACGTTCGGCGGCTTTACCGCGCTGTCGCTGTGGATTCCGCAGTACTTGAAGGCCGAATACGGGATGTCGCTCGTGATGGCGTCCGCGTTCGCGGCCGGCTTCTCGCTGCCGGGCTCGGTGCTGCGCGCGCTCGGCGGCGCGCTCGCCGACCGCTTCGGCGCGCATGCCGTCACCTGGTGGGGGCTGTGGGTCGCGTGGATCTGCCTCTTCCTGCTGTCGTATCCGGCTACCGACTTCGTGATTCATACGATCGACGGCACGGCGGCGATCAACGTGTCGATGCCGGTCGCCGGCTTCGTCGCGCTGACGTTCGTGCTCGGCGCGGTGTTCGCGCTCGGGATGGCGTCGACCTTCAAGTACGTCGCCGACGACTTCCCGGACAACATGGGCGTCGTGACCGGCATCGTCGGGCTGGCGGGCGGGCTCGGCGGGTTTCTGCTGCCGATCCTGTTCGGGCTGCTGCTCGATCTGCTGCGCGTGCGCACGACCTGCTTCATGCTGCTGTACGGCGTCGTGTGGGTGTCGCTGATCCTGATCTATCTGTCCGAAGTGCGGCGCACGCCGGTCACGGGCTGAGGCGGTCGCCGCCTACGACGACGCGCTGCCGGCAGCGCACGGCAGCGCGCGCCGGATCGCGGGCGGCGCCGTGCGGCAAGCGTTTTCTGCCGCGCGCAGTTCTGTCAAACTGGCGCCCATGAAACCGCGCGTCACGCTCCTGTCTTCCTCCGATCCTGTCCCTGTGCCCGCAGGGTTTCCCGATGCCGATGAACTCGCCGCGCTGCGCGCGTGGTATGCGGGGATGCCCGTGCGCGATGCGGTCGAGCGCTATCTGCCCGACCGCCTCGGCAACGGCCGCTCGGCGCGCGGCGTGATCGGCGGCATTCGCCGACGGCTCGTGCGCATCGCGCGCGAGGTCGGCCGCCCCGATCTCGCGACGTGTCTTGCGCATCCCGACGGTGAGCGTTTACGGGAAGCGAAGGCCGCAACCGACGCGATCGGCGTGCTGCGGCATGCGCGCGCGCCGGTGCCGCAGATCGGCGACGCGATCGATGCGTGGCTGCCCGCGCGCGCGGTCGCCGCGCTGCGCGCGCACGGGATCGCGACGCTTGCCGATCTGACCGTGCGGATTCCGCGCCGGCGTCAGTGGTGGAAGGCGATCGCGGGCCTCGGCCTTGCCGGTGCGCGGCGCATCGAGGCGTTCTTCGCCGCGCATCCGGCGCTGACCGAGCGTGCGCGCGCGCTGATTGCCGCGACGCCGCGCGGCACGATCGTCCCGTGGGAGCAGTTGAAGCTGCCGCACGAAGTCGACGGATCGGCCGGCACGTTCCGCGCACCGCGCGCGACCTGCACGCTCGACGCCGACAACGATTACGCGGCCGTGCATGCGTGGCTGTCGCTGCACGAGTCGGCCGCGACGCGGCGCGCATACCGGAAGGAAGCGGAGCGGCTGATCCTGTGGGCAATCGTCGAGCGCGGCCGTGCGCTGTCGTCGCTGACGACCGAAGACGCGCTCGCGTATCGCACGTTCCTGCGGCGGCCGACGCCGCACGAGCGCTGGATCGGGCCCGTGCGGCCACGCGGCGCGCCGGACTGGCGGCCGTTTTCCGGCGCGCTGTCGGCGCGCTCGGCCGCGTATGCGCTCTCGGTGCTCGGCGCGATGTTCCGCTGGCTGATCGAGCAGCGCTACGTGCTCGCGAATCCGTTCGCCGGCGTGAAGGTGCGCGACACGCGCGGCGCGAGCGCGCTCGATACGTCGCACGCGTTTACCGAAGGCGAATGGCTGCTGGTGCGGACGATCGCCGACGGACTCGAGTTCCGCAAGACCGACGTGCCGGCCGCCGCATGGACGCCGGCGGCCGCGCAGCGGCTGCGCTTCATCCTTGATTTCGGCTATGCGACCGGGCTGCGCGCGAGCGAACTGGTCGGCGCGACGCTCGGCGACATCGACACCGACGCGCACGGCGACGCGTGGCTGAAAGTCGTCGGTAAAGGCAGCAAGGCGGCGCGCGTCGCGTTGCCGCCGCTCGCGCGGACGGCGCTCGATCGCTATCTGGTCGCACGCCGATTACCGGTCACGCCGGTTCGCTGGCGGCCCGACACGCCGCTGATTCCGCGGCTCACCGAGGACGGCGCGGCGCCGATCACGAGCGTGCGGCTGTGGAAGGTGATGCAGCGCTTCTTCGTGCAGACGGCCGATCTCATCGAAGCGGACAATCCGGCGCTCGCACAGAAGCTGCGGCAGGCGAGCCCGCACTGGATGCGCCACACGCATGCGACGCATGCGCTCGCGCGCGGCGCGGAACTGACGACCGTGCGCGACAACCTGCGCCACGCGTCGATCTCGACGACGTCGATCTATCTGCACGGCGACGACGTAAAGCGTGCGCGGCAGATGGCCAGTGCGTTCGCGGCGGACAAGTGAGCGTCGGGCGCGCCCGTTTTTCGGGCGGCGGCGTGCAGCGCGGGGGACGCTCGATGGGGGCGGGCGACGCGGCGGCTCGTCGGCGCTCGGCCGATGCCGCGGTGAAACGCCGTCTCGACGATCCGGACCCGGTACCTTGCCCATTTTATGGGCGCGCCGTGCAAACCCAGGCGGGACAAGGGAGAGCGCCGGTTTTCCACATGGTTGTCCAGTGAAACTGTGGATAGCACGACGGCGTGCGGCGCCCGCCCGATCGCCGATCCTTGCGTGCGATGAAACTCGCGCGGGCGCATCGCTGTCGATCCGGGCGTATGCTGTCCGTTTGATGCGCAGCCCTGTCGCGCAACCTGCTGGAGCACATGAATGGAGCTATCCGAACGCCTGCGCCCGGTGCGGTTCGCCGGGCTTGCCGCGCGCGCGCTCGTCGCGCTCTGCTGTATCGCCTCGAGCGCCCTGTCGTTCGGCGCCGACGGCGCCGCCGCGCTGCTCGAGCGCTATCGCAGCCTCGGCGATCAACTGAAGAACAACCCGTTCCACCGCCCGCTGTACCTTGAATCCTCGGAAGCGGCATCGACGCTGAAGGGCGACATCTACGCGGTGGTCGACTATCCGTTCCAGGTCGTCAACGGCAAGCTCAACGATCCTGCGCAGGGCCCGGCGAACTGGTGTGCGGTGCTGATCCTGCATCTGAACACGAAGTATTGCCATGCGTCGTCCGGCGGCAGCGGCGCGGTGCTCGACGTGAATATCGGACGCAAGACCGAGCAGAAACTGTCGGACACGTACCGGCTGCAGTTTCGCTATCGCGTCGCGGCCGCGACACCCGATTATTTCCAGGTCGACCTGACTGCCGACAGCGGGCCGATGAGCACGAAGGATTACCGGATCGCGCTGGAAGCGGTGCCGCTCGGCGAGTCGCGCACGTTTTTGCATCTGACGTATTCGTACGGCTTCGGCACGGTCGGCCGGCTCGCGATGAAGACGTACCTGTCGACGATCGGCAGCGACAAGGTCGGCTTCACGACCGTCGCCGATGCGTCGGGCGGCAAGCCGCACTATGTCGGCGGCGTGCGCGGGCTGCTCGAGCGCAACACGATGCGCTACTACCTCGCGATCGACGCGTATCTCGCGACGCTGGACAAGCCGCTCGACCAGCGTCTCGTGCGCTGGTTCGACGCGACCGAGCAGTATCCGCGGCAACTGCACGAGGTCGATCGCAGCGACTATCTGCAGATGAAGGCGCAGGAAGTGCAGCGGCAGCAGACGGCGCGGTAGCGGGCAACCGCGCGCCGCGCCGCGCATGCCCTGCACGCGGGTTCGACGCACGACACGCAGCGCGCGGCGCCGCGAACGGCGCGCGACCGTCAGCGCGGCCGCAGCCGCTCGACCATCTCCTCAATCACGATGTGCCGGATCGCGCGCAGCAGATGCATCTCGCCGCCGAGCGTCGCGGTCAACTCAGGGCGCGCATCGCGCATCGCATCGTTCTCGCGCGCGACTTCGGCGAGCAGCGCGTCCGCGTGCGCCGGAATCTGCGCGACGAGCGTGTCGAGATGGCGCTGCGCGGTCGCACGCGTGAGGCCCAGCGCTGCGCCGGCCCGTTCGAGCACGTCGCGCGTGAAATCCGCATAGCGCTGCACGCCCGCGACCGGCCGTGTGAATTCCGTCAGATCGGGCCAGCGGCCGCGCGCGCTGTATGCGGCGGTTTCGTAGACGCTGTCGCACAGCAGATCGTAGTGCGGTGCGAGTGTGAGCCCGCTGTCGCCGACGATGAAGCTGAGATTCTTCAGATGCGAATCGCCGTTGCCGACGATCACGCAGAACACGAGCCAGCGAAAGATCCGCAGCCGCACCGGCGCCGGCGCGCGGCACGCGTTCGCGAGTGCGGCCAGCGCGTCGAGCGACCAGCCCGTGTACTTCATCGTCGCGGGCAGGTTCAGCACCTGGCAGCCGTCGATCGCGTGGCGCCGTTCGACGCCCGCGTCGGTGTCGACGCGATCGAAACGACGGATCACGTAGACCGGCGCAGGCACGTAGCGGCGCTCGACGTCGGGCACGTCGAGGCCGACGCGGCGCGCGAGCGTCATCACGAACCATTCGTTGACGACCGAATGCGGATAGTCGTGCGCGTGCGGATGATTGGGCTTCAGGATATGCGTCGAGACGGCCTGCCCGCTCGGCTCGAACAGACGGCCGTCGCGCAGCACGACCGGCAGCTTGTGCTGCGCGCCGGCGAGCGACATCTTCTTCGGCGCGTCGTGCGTGAGCGGCACGGCAGGTAGCGCGCGGATGCGCGCGTCGAGCGCGGCCGCGTCGAGCGGGCGCAGCGTCGTGTCGTCGTCCGCCGCGTCGTCGGGCAGGCGCAGCGTGACCGAGCCGGCCGATTCGCGCCCGTAATGCTCGAGCAGTGCGAACGCATCGCCGATGTCGGGCAGCCCCGCGTCGCGCGCAAGCAGCGCACGCACGGCCTCCTCGGGCAGCAGATTGTCGAAGTACCACTGGACGGGACGCGTCGTCGCGCCGTCGCGCAGCATGTCGGCCTGCAGCGGCAGGTGCGGACTCAGTGCGAAGCGCGCCGGATGCGCGAGCCACGACGGCGCGTATTCGAACGCCCACAGGTTGCGGTTTTCGTGCAGCGTGCCGATCGGCTCGGCGCCGATCGCTGCGATCAGCGCGCGTTCAGTCATGCGAGGCCTCGCCGTCGTTCGTGCGCGTGGCGGGCGGCGGCGCTTCGCCGGCCTCGGCGAGCACGCGGTGCGCGATGTCGAGCGCGCGCGACGCGCCGGCGTCGGCGCGCTTGCCCGAGCGTGCGCTGCGCGGCGCGGTGCCGGCCGCGAGCACGAGCCGCGCGGCCGCGAGCACGCGCGCATCCGTCGTGCGTTCGCCCGCACGCCGGTCGGACGCCGGCGCGGCCGCGTCGGCGCGCAGCAGCAGACGCTCGGCCGCGCGCCGCGCGCGGATCTCGGCGCGCTGCGCGGCGCGCGCGGACTGGCGTTCGAGCAGCTCACCGCTGACGTCCGGCAGGTCGACCACGACCTGCACGCCGAGCCCTTGCAGGATCTGGAAGACCTTGCCCCACTGGACGGTGTCCGCGCCGCGCTCGGCCTTCACCATGAACGACTCGCTGACGCCGACGCTGCCGGCCGCGTCGTCCTGGCGCAACTGCTGCGCCTTGCGTGCGGCGCGGATCACGCCGCCGATGTCGGACGCCTGTTCGATCGTGTAACGCATGGAGCACTCCGGTGACGGCCGCGACACGCGCAGCCGTGGCGGACAAAAAACTGTACGAACGAGCAGTATTGCACGTCGACGCCGAAATTCAAGTGAAAACCGTGCGATCGGCAAGTTTTCGACACTCATCGAGGGCTTCGGATGAAAAACCGTGCAATCGAACAGTTTTATCGCCTTGCACGCGCCGAATCCTAAGATGTACAGTTCGGCGCCGATGCATGTCGCGCGAAACTGTACTCTTGTCTGTGTGCCCGATGTGTGTACGCGCGGCCGGCTGTTCTGCTTTTAAGCTTCCATCATCAAGTACACAGTGCCGCCGATCCTGCCGTCCCGGATCCACCGGCATCGATAGACGGAGGTCAGGGTGATGGAAAAGGCAAAACCGGAGTGGTACGCCGCGCTTCGCGGCGGCGCCGCGCACCGCCGCCACGCGCGCGGCGGCGTGGCGGGCATGCGCGCGGCACGGAGCGCGCGATGAAGCTCTACGAAAAGCTCGCGGACGACATCGAGCGCTTGATCCGCCAGGGCGTGTACCGGCACGGCGACCGCATACCGTCGGTGCGTCAGGCAAGCCAGCAGCATCGGATCAGCATCACGACCGTGCTGCATGCGTACCTGCTGCTCGAAAGCCGCGGCTTGCTCGAAAGTCGGCCGCAGTCGGGCTACTTCGTGAACCTGCGCCGCGACGACGCGCATGCGCCGGTGCGCGAACTGCGTGCGTCGAAGCCGATCGCGATCTCGTCGTCGGTCGACGTGAGCCGGCTCGTGCTGTCGACGCTGCGCTCGATCGGCACGGACGACGCGGTGCCGCTCGGCTCGCCGTATCCGGACCCGAGCCTGTTTCCGTTCGAGAAGCTGAACCGCTACGCGTATGCGGCCGGGCGCGACAAGTCGCTGTGGGGCGTGACCGACGGGCTGCCGCCCGGCCATCCGCGGCTGATCCGGCAGATCGCGCGGCGCTACCTCGAAAACGGCATGTCGGTCGATCCGAACGAGATCATCGTGACGGTGGGCGCGACGGAGGCGATCAACCTCTGTCTGCAGGCGGTCGCCAAACCGGGCGACACGATCGCGGTGGAGTCGCCGACGTTCTATGCGATGCTGCACGCGATCGAGCGAATGGGGATGAAGGCGATCGAGGTCGCGACGCATCCGGAATACGGGATCGACATCGCGGCGCTGGCGGCGATCGCGAAGTCGCAGCCGATCGCTGCGTGCATGGTGATGCCGAACTTCCAGAATCCGTTGGGCTTCCAGATGCCGGACGAGCGCAAGCGCGAGCTGGCCGAGTTCGCCACGCGCGCGAACATGCCGCTGATCGAGAACGGCGTGTACAACGAACTGTATTTCGGCGACTCGCATCCGAGCACGCTGAAGTCCTACGATCGCAGCGGCATCGTGCTGCACTGTTCGTCGTTCTCGAAGAGCCTGACGGCCGCGTACCGGATCGGCTGGGCGCTGCCGGGCCGCTATCGCGATCAGGTCGAGAAGCTGAAGTTTCTGAACACGCTCGCGACACCGTCGCTGCCGCAGCTCGCGATTGCGGAGTTTCTCGAACGCGACGGCTACGAGCATCACCTGCGGCGCTTGCGCAAGGCCTATGCGCAGCAGGCGAACCTGATGCGCGCGATGGTGTCGCGCTTCTTTCCGGAAGGCACGCGCATCTCGAGCCCGGCCGGCGGCTACGTGCTGTGGATCGAGCTGCCCGCGCAGGTCGACGCGATGCGGCTGTATCAGCTCGCGCTCGACCAAGGGATCACGATCGGGCCCGGCTACATGTTCTCGATCACCGACAACTATCGAAACTTCATCCGGCTGAACTACAGCAGCCCGTGGTCGCCGGAAATCGAGCAGGCCGTGATTACGGTCGGCAAGCTGGCCGCCGGTTGCGTGCGCTGACCGACGCGCGGCGCGAGCCGCTCAGCGCAGCGACCACACGCCCCAGATCGCGATCAGCAGGCCGACGCCGAGGCCGCAGCCGAGCAGCAGGTAGGTTTCCATGTCGAATCTCTGAAGTGGCACGATGCCGGCGATGCGGCCGACCTGCGCATCGTACGCTTGCGAGCTTTCAGAACCCATGCGCACGCGCCGCCGAATCGCGCTCGCGTGCGGCAGCGCCGTCGGCTGCCGTCCCCGGCGCGGTCGGTGTCGGCGTGTGCGGTCGCACGCCGGATTCTCAGATCGTCTGCAAGGCAGCGACGAGCACGACCAGCAGCACGGTGCGGCGAAACCGCGTCGGCGACATGCGGTCGCGCAGCGGCCGCACGGCCCACATGCCGGCGATCGCAGGCAGGCTCGCGGCGGCCGAGATCGCGAGGTCCGCGGCGAGCGCGCGTGCGGCGCCGCTGATCGTCGCGATCGGCGTGACGTCAGCCGCCCGTCACGGGCGGAAAGAACGCGACCTCGCTGTCGTCGCGGACGACGAAGTCGCCCGTCACCATCTCGAGATTCACGGCGGCCCGCACGGGCCGGTCCATCCGCAGTGCGTCGGCGCTGCGTGCATCGCGCGCGGCGAGCGTGCCGCGCAGCGCGTCGACCGTGAGTTCGCTTGCATCGATGTCGACGGTTTCCTCGTCGACCTGCAGCTGTTCGCGAATGCTCGCGAAGTACTTGATCGTCAGTTTCATGTCGTTCAGCCCCAGCGACGCATCGCCTGATCGTCGAGCGCCTTCGCTTCGACCCAGCCCGACGCGCCGTCCTGACGGATCTCCTTCTTCCAGAACGGCGCGTGCGTCTTCAGGAAGTCCATCAGGAATTCGCATGCGTCGAACGCGGCCGCGCGATGGGCGGCGGCGACGACGACGAGCACGACCGGATGGCCGAGCGGAATGCGTCCGACGCGATGCACGATCCTGACCGTCTCGAGCTGCCAGCGAGCGGTCGCTTCCTCGACGATGCTCCAGAGCGCCTGCTCGGTCATCGTCGGATAGTGTTCGACTTCGAGCGCGACGACGTCGTCGATGTCGCCTTCGTTGCGCACGACGCCGAGAAAATTCACGACCGCACCGACGTGCGGATTACGCACGATCGGCGCAAGCTCGACACCCGCATCGATCGGCTGATACTGCACGCGCACTTCGAAACCGGCGGCGATCGCCGGCAGCGGCGCGCCGTGCGGCACGGCCGTTTCTTGCGGATGTTCGCCGCGCAGCGGATCGTCGGGCGGCTCGGCGTGGGGTTCGGTGAAGATCGTCATGACGGTTCTCCAGGAGGCGATCGGCCGGCATCGCGCGGCGGCGTGTCAGCCGCCGACGAGCGACATGCGCACGGTCGGATAGGGATGGCGCGGCGTGCGGGCGGCGCGCGCGGCGCGTTGCTCGGATGCGCGGTCGCCGCGCTGGGTCCAGCGCGCGCGAACGGCGGCGACGAGGCCGTCGAGCGGCGTCGCATCGTCGAGCCACGGCCGCAGATCGGTGCCTTGCGTCGCGAACAGGCACGTGTAGAGCGTCCCGTCGGCCGATACGCGCGCACGCGAACACGTGCCGCAAAACGGATGCGACACGCTCGCGATGAAGCCGACTTCGCCGCCGCCGTCGACATGACGGCAGCGGATCGCGGTCGCGTCGTGCGCGGGCCCGCCGACGGTGACGAGCGGATACTCGGCGTCGATCAGCTCGCGCATCCGCGCTGCCGTCACGACCTTGTCGTGCGACCACCCATAGGCGCCGCCGACGTCCATGTATTCGATGAAGCGCACGCTCACGCCCGTATGACGGAAGTGGCGCACGAGCGGCAGCATCTGATCGTCGTTCGCGCCGCGCTCGATCACCGCATTGACCTTCACGGGCGCGAGGCCCGCGGCCTGCGCGGCTTCGATGCCGGCCAGCACGCGCGACACGGGTACGTCGGCATCGCTCATCCGGCGAAACACCGCGTCGTCGAGCGCGTCGAGGCTGACGGTCACGCGCGCGAGCCCGGCGTCGCGCAGCGTGCGCGCTTTCGCGGCGAGCAGCGCACCGTTCGTCGTCAGCGCGAGCTCGACCGGACGGCCGTGGACGGTCGTCAATGCGGCGAGCCGTTCGATCAGCGTTTCGAGGTGGCGGCGCAGCAGCGGCTCGCCGCCGGTGATCCGAATCTTTTCGACGCCGAGCGACACGAACGCGCGCGCAATCCGTTCGAGCTGCGCGAACGACAGCCGGTCGGCCGGCGGCATGAACGCATAGTCCGAGCCGAAGATCTCGCGCGGCATGCAGTAGCCGCAACGGAAGTTGCATCGATCGATGACGGACAGCCGCAGATCGCGCAACGGGCGGTCGAGCGCGTCGACCGTGCGGAGGAGGGCGTCGGACGCTGCGTCGCCGGACACGGCGGCGCCGGCCGGCGCGGCGGAAGCGATGGCGTTCACGATCGGTTCGTCGGCCTGCATCGGGTAAGCGGGGCGGCGTCGCGGTGCGGTCGCGTGCGGATGCACGGGCCGCGGCGAGCCTCCTCGTGAGGATAGTGCGTGCGCGTGGGCCGGCAGAGGCACAATCGCACGCGAAATGCAGGGATACAGTTCGCGTCGGCGGACGCTGCGCGCAGCCTGGTCATGCGAGCCAGCGCGCGAAGTCGTAATACGGTACGGCGTCGCCGCGCGCGATCCGTTCGCCGGCCGGCACGCGCGCGAGACCGCTCGCATGCGCGAGCGAGTTCAGCGTGCCCGCGCCCTGCTGCCGCAGCGCATCGAGCAGCGGCAGCCCGTTCGGCGCGACGTCGCAGCGCACGCGGATGAAGCGCTCGCGTTGCGGATCGGGTTCGACGTCGATGTCGAGCGGCAGCGACGGCACGACCGGCAGCCGCTCGGCACGCCCCTGCAGCCGACGGATCAGCGGCGCGACGAACAGCGCGAACGCGGTCGTCGCGGCGCCCGGATTGCCGGGCAGCAGCACGACCGGCCGCGCATCGAGTCGCGCGAGCGCGACCGGCTTGCCGGGCTTCATCCGCACGCCCGACACGACGAACGACGCGCCGAGCGCGTTCAGCGTGCCGCGCAGCAGATCCTTGTCGCCGACCGATGCACCGCCGACGCACACGACGAGCTCGCAGCGTGCATGCAGGTCGCGCAACGCGCGCTCGACGGCGTCCGCGGTGTCCTGCGCATGCAGGTTCGCGACGACGGCCGCGCCGGTGCCCGCGACCAGCGCAGCGAGCATCGGCGCATTGCTGTTGTAGATCTGTTGCGGCGCACGCGGCGCGCCGCACGCGACGAGTTCGTCGCCCGTCGTCAGAATGCCGACCCGCAGCGGCGGCCGCACGCCGAGCGTCGACACGCCTTGCGCGGCCGCGACGCCGACGTGCATCGCGCCGAGCCGGACGCCGGCCGGAATCAGCAGATCGCCCGCGCGCAGTTCCTCGGCGCGCCGCCGGATATGCGTGCCGGCGCGCGGCGGGGCGTCGAACGTCACGCGGCCGTCGCGCTCGTGCGCGTGCTCCTGCATCACGACCGTGTCGGCGCCGGCCGGAATCGGCGCGCCCGTGAAGATCCGCGCGGCCGTACGCGGTGCGAGCGGCGCAGGCGCATCGCCCGCATAGCAGCGCTGCGCGACGCGCAGCGGCTCGGCGCCGGCCAGATCGGCGGCGCGCACGGCGTAGCCGTCCATCGCGCTCTGGTCGACGGGCGGCTGATCGAGCGAGGCGAACAGCGGCGCGGCCAGGATGCGGCCGACCGCATCGGCGAGCGGCACGGTCACGGCCGCATCGAGCGGCGCGAACGCGGTCGCGAAATACTGCTGGGCGGTATGGAAATCGAGCAAGGGTTTCAACGCGACAGGGTGGAAAGGGTGGCGGCCGGCGACACGTATTCGACGAAGCCGTCGTTGCGGCAGAAGCCGAGGAGCCGGATGCCGGCTTCGCGCGCGACGTCGATCGCGAGCGAGGTCGGCGCGGAGATCGTCGCGAGCATCGGTATCCCGACGCGCGCGGCCTTGCGCACGAGCTCGTAGCTCGCACGGCTCGACAGGAACACGAAACCTGCGCCGAAGTCCGCGCGGCGGCGTGCGAGACAGCCGATCAGCTTGTCGAGCGCGTTGTGACGGCCGACGTCCTCGAACACGTCGAGCACGTTGCCGTCGCGGTCGCACCACGCGGCCGCGTGGATGCCGCCCGTCTCATGCATCAACGTCTGCCGCGCCGGCAGCGTGCGCGCGGCGCGCGCGACGGCGTCCGCTGCGATGTCGGTCGCGCTGCCGGCGGCCGCGATGCGCGGCGGACGCAGATCGAGCTGCGCGATGCTTTCGATGCCGCACACGCCGCAGCCGGTGCGGCCGGCGAGGGCGCGGCGGTGTGCCTTCAGCGCCATGAATGCCTGCTGCGACACGGTCAGCTGCACTTCGGCGCTGCCGGTCCGGTACACGGTGTCGATGTCGAATACGTCCGACGCGCGCTCGACGATGCCTTCGCTGAGCGCGAAGCCGACGCCGAACGCGTCGAGATCGATCGGCGTCGCCATCATCACGGTATGCGAGATGCCGTTGAACACGAGTGCAACGGGGCATTCGTCGACGACGCGATCGACGACGCGCTGCGACGCGCCGGCACGGTGACGCGTCACATGACAGCCGATGCTGCCGGCCGGCGCTTCGTCGCGAACGCAGGATTCCATACGGGTTTCTCCAGTCGAATCGGCCGGCCTGCCGGCGGCGTCCCGCGCGCTGCGCCGGACGACGGCGACGGGCCTGCCGCGGCGCCGCGCCGCGTCGCGCAGCCGTGCCGGGCGGGCTTGGGAAACGATCTTAAGGGCGTTCGGCGCGGCCGCGTGTGCACAGCGCCGCGGCACGGAAAGCAGTACAGCTGGCGCCCGTTTGCACGCGCAACCGGTTTTCCGTGTACACATCTTCGGCGACGCGGCGAGCACAGTTTCGATGCGCGCGAGAGCGATTGCGCGTATCGTTCGAAACGCGCTATCGTCATTCACGCTTCGATGCCGTGCGACGTGGTCCAGCTGCGCTCGTACATGCAATCGAGCCGTCGCGCGATTTCCTGTTTCGGGCGCACGTCCTCACAACCACGAGCACATTACGATCATGGAAATCTTCGATGCGTTCCATCTCGCACGCTTGCAATTCGCGTTCACGGTGTCGTTCCACATCGTGTTCCCCGCGATCAGCATCGGCATGGCGAGCTTCCTCGCCGTGCTGGAATGGCGTTATCTCGTCACCGGCGACGCGGCCTACAAATCCATGTTCCAGTTCTGGTCGAAGATTTTCGCGATCGGCTTCGGGATGGGCGTCGTCTCCGGCGTCGTGATGGCCTACGAGTTCGGCACGAACTGGTCGGGCTTCTCGCGCATCGCGGGCAACATCACGGGGCCGCTGCTTACCTACGAGGTGCTGACGGCGTTCTTCCTCGAAGCGGGCTTTCTCGGCGTGATGCTGTTCGGCTGGCAGCGCGTGAGCCCGCGCGCGCATTTCTTCGCGACGCTGATGGTCGCGGTCGGCACGCTGATCTCGACGTTCTGGATTCTCGCGTCGAACAGCTTCATGCAGACGCCGCAGGGCTACCGGATCGAGAACGGCCTCGTCGTGCCGGTCGACTGGTTCAAGGTCGTGTTCAATCCGTCGTTCCCGTATCGTCTCGTGCACATGACGATCGCCGCGTTCATCGTCGCGGGCTTCATCGTCGCCGCATGCGGTGCATGGCATCTGCTGAAGGGGCGCCGCGACGAACCGGTCAAGCGCAGCTTCTCGATGGCGCTCTGGATGCTGCTGCTGCTCGCGCCGATCCAGATCGTCGTCGGCGACGCGCACGGCCTCAACACGCGCGAGTATCAGCCGGCGAAGATCGCGGCGATCGAAGGGCTGTGGGAGACCGAGAAGGGCGGTACCGCGCTGAACCTCGTCGGCCTGCCCGACATGCAGGCCGAGACGACGCGCTATGCGATCCAGGTGCCGCACCTCGGCAGCCTGATCCTCACGCACAGTTGGGATGGCGAAATTCGCGGACTGAAGGAATTCGCGCCGCAGGATCGCCCGTACTCGCCTGTCGTGTTCTGGACCTTCCGGATCATGGCGGGCCTCGGGATGCTGATGCTGCTGACCGCGCTGCTCGGGCTGCTGCTGCGCAAGGGCGGGCGCCTCTACGAAACGCGCTGGTTCCAGTGGTTCGTGCTCGGCATGGGGCCGTCGGGCATCGTCGCGCTGCTCGCGGGCTGGATCACGACCGAAGTCGGCCGGCAGCCGTGGACCGTCTACGGCGTGCTGCGCACGGTCGATTCGGTGTCGCCGCTTACCGCGCAGCAGGTCGGCGTATCGCTGCTGGTGTTCGTCGTCGTGTATTTCCTCGTATTCGGAACGGGCATCTATTACATGATGAAACTGATGAAGCACGGGCCGGCCGCGCAGGCCGGGTATATCGAGCTCCACCGGCATCCGGGCTTGCGCAATCGCGCCTTGTCGACGTCGCTGGATACGGCCGAAGCGGAGTAAGCCATGCAAATCGATCTTCCTGTCGTGTGGGCCGCGATCATCGGCCTCGGCGTGTTCCTGTACGTGATGCTCGACGGCTTCGATCTCGGCATCGGTCTGCTGTTTCCGTTCTTCGACGCGAAAGCCGAGCGGCAGGTGATGCTCGATACGGTCGCGCCCGTGTGGGACGGCAACGAGACGTTCCTCGTGCTCGGCGGCGCAGGGTTGTACGGCGCGTTTCCCGTCGTGTATTCGACGCTGCTGCCGGCCAACTACCTGCCGCTGATCCTGATGGTGGTCGGGCTGATCTTCCGCGGGGCGGCATTCGAGCTGCGCGCGAAGGCGAACCGCACGCAGCACATGTGGGATCTCGCGTTCATGGGCGGCTCCGCGCTTGCCGCGTTCTGCCAGGGCATCGTGCTCGGTTCGCTGCTGCAGGGCATCCGCATCGAGAACAACCATTTCGCGGGCGGGCCGTTCGACTGGCTCTCGCCGTTCAGCCTGTTCTGCGGGATCGGCGTGCTCGTCACGTATGCCACGCTCGGTTGCGGCTGGCTGATCCTCAAGGTCGACGGCGAGCTGCAGCGCAAGATGCGCGAGCTGATGAAGCCGCTGACGGCTGTGCTGCTCGGCGTGATGGCCGTCGTCAGCCTGTGGACGGTGATCGGCCTGCCGGCCGTCGCGCATCGCTGGTTCGGCAGCGGCAATCTCGGCTGGTTCCTGCCGGTGCCGGTGCTCGTCGTCACGTGCGTCTGGGGCATCTTCCACACGGTGAAGCACCGGCACGAGGCCACGCCGTTCCTCCTGACGCTCGCCATCGTGTTCCTCGGCTATACGGGGCTCGTGATCAGCATCTGGCCGAACATCGTGCCGCCGTCGCTGTCGATCTGGGATGCGTCGTCGAGCCGTTCGAGCCAGCTGTTCGCGCTCGTCGGCACGGTGATCGTGCTGCCGGTGATCCTCGTCTACAACGCGATGCAGTATCGCGTGTTCCGCGGCAAGGTGCGCGAGGGCGACATCGGCTATCACTGACCGGCGCAAGCCGGCACGGAACGGAACAGCGGCCCGCCCAGCGCGGGCCGTCGCGCATCGCAGGATGTCCGCGCGCACGCGCGGTCAGTGGGAATACTCACCATGATCGTCAGACCAAGACAAAACTGGCTCAGGATGCTGTTCGTATGGAACGGCTCCGTGCTCCAATCGATCATTCCGCAACTCGGTTTCATGGCGATCGTCAGCACGCTGGCGGTCTTCACGAACGGGCGCATCTTCGGCGAGAAGATTCCGCTGAACACCGCGCCGTTCACGCTGTTCGGGCTCGCGCTCGCGATCTTCCTCGCGTTTCGCAACAACGCGAGCTTCGAGCGCTTCAAGGAGGCGCGGCTGCTGTGGGGTAATCTGCTGATCGCCGCACGCGCGCTGACGTCGCAGATGCGGCGCTACCTGCCCGACAGCGTCGACGACGCGCAGCGCAACCGGCTCGCCGACTGGCTGATCGCGTTTGCCTATGCGCTGAAGCACGAGCTGCGGCACACCGATCCGCTGCCGGACCTCGAGCGCATCCTCGGCGCCGAGCGTGCGGGCCTGCTCGCGCGCAAGGCGTACCGGCCCGTCGCGATCCTCGACCTGTTGCGCGGCGAGCTCGTGCACGCGCTCGGCCGCACGCCGGGCAGCGAGACGATCTGCTGGATGTTCGACGCGCAGCTCGATGCGCTCGGCAAGACGGTCGGCGGCTGCGAACGAATCCTCTCGACGCCGATTCCGTTCTCGTACAGCGTGCTGCTGCATCGCACGGTGTATGCATATTGCGTGCTGCTGCCGTTCGGCCTCGTCGACTCGACCGAATTCTTCACGCCGCTGATCTGCGTGTTCATCTCGTACACGCTGATCGCGCTCGAGGCGATCGCGAACGAGGTGGCCGAGCCGTTCGGGCTCGCGCCGAATGCGCTCGCGCTCGACGCGATGACGCGCACGATCGAGCGCTCGGTGCTCGAGCTGGGCGAACGCGACTTGCCGGAAGAGTATGTGCCGGCGTCGACGTATCAGATCACGTAACGGCGTGCTCCCGCGCGCGCGTCGTGCGTCGCGCCGCGGTGCGATTCCGAGATTCAACGCAGCGTCGACTCCATCGCGAGCCGCGCGATCTCGGCGGACGGCCACATCAGATAAAGCAGCGCCGCCATCGACAGCAGCGCGCATGCGCGCGCGACGAGTGTGCGGTCGAGTCGGTGCAGGGTGCGGAGGTACTGCATCAATTTCTTCATGTTGCTTGCGCGGGCGCGCGGTTCCGGCGGTTGCTGCAAAGGGGCCGGACCGGCGCGCGGCGGTGTGACGATCAGGGAAAACGACGCGCATCGTACCAGTTCCGCGCGGCGAAGACCGTCAACGATTGTCGGTCCGCATGCCGTTAATCGGGGACCGTTGCGCGGGCAACGGGCTGCACGACGTTTCGTCTGAGCATTGTGCGAGGCCGACGAACGCGATCGCCCGAGACGGACGCGCGCACGGCCCGGTGCGCGCGGCCGCCTGACAAGGCGCCGCGGCAGGGCCAGCTTTTTTCTCGCCAACGACGACAAAAAACCTCATTTCGCGCCGCGCGGCGCGTCAGCAGAATGTCTTCATTCGAACTCGCGCGACCGCCGGTGCCGCGCGGGCCGCACTTCAGAAGGAGACAGACGTGACAGTCGAAACAACCGCAATCGATACGCTGGTGGTGGGCGCCGGCCAGGCCGGCGTGGCCATGAGCGAGCACCTCGGCAAGCTCGGCGTGCCGCATCTCGTGCTCGAGCGCGACCGCATCGCCGAGCGCTGGCGCACCGCGCGCTGGGATTCGCTGGTCGCGAACGGACCCGCGTGGCACGACCGCTTTCCGGGGCTCGAATTCGAGGGCCTCGATCCCGACGCGTTCGCATCGAAGGATCAGGTCGCGGACTACTTCGAAGCCTATGCGCGCAAGATCGGCGCACCGATCCGGACCGGCGTCGAAGTGACGAGCGTCGTGCGCCAGGCGGGCAAGCCGGGCTTCGTCGTCGAGACCTCGGCCGGCCGTATCGACGCGATGCGCGTGGTGGTCGCGACCGGCCCGTTCCAGCGTCCGGTGATTCCGCCGATCGCGCCGCGCGACGCGCGCCTCACGCAGATCCACTCCGCCGACTACCGCAATCCCGCGCAACTGCCGGACGGCGGCGTGCTCGTGGTCGGCGCCGGCTCGTCCGGCGTGCAGATCGCCGATGAACTGCAGCGCGCGGGCCGCCGCGTCTATCTGTCGGTCGGCCCGCACGATCGCCCGCCTCGCGCGTATCGCGGCCGCGACTTCTGCTGGTGGCTCGGCGTGCTCGGCGAATGGGACAAGGAAGTCGCGACGCCCGGCCGCGAACACGTGACGATCGCGGTTAGCGGCGCGCGCGGCGGCCACACGGTCGATTTCCGCGCGCTCGCGAACCAGGGCGTGACGCTGGTCGGGATGACGCGCGCGTTCGACAGCGGCGTCGTCACGTTCGAAGCGGATCTCGCGGCGAATCTCGCGCGCGGCGACGCCAACTATCTCGCGCTGCTCGACGCGGCCGACGCGTACGCGGCACGCAACGGCCTCGATCTGCCCGACGAGCCCGAAGCGCGCCGCATTCTGCCCGATCCGGACTGCGTGACGCATCCGCTTGCGACGCTCGATCTCGCGGCGGCCGGCGTCACGTCGATCGTCTGGGCGACCGGCTATGCGGTCGACTACGGCTGGCTGAAGGTCGACGCGTTCGCGGAGAACGGCAAGCCGCAGCATCAGCGCGGCGTGTCGAAGGAGCCCGGCATTTATTTCGTCGGATTGCCGTGGCTGTCGCGACGCGGATCGAGCTTCATCTGGGGCGTGTGGCACGACGCCAGGCACATCGCCGATCACATCGCGACGCAGCGCAAATATCTCGACTACCACACGGGCGCGCAGCGTCGTGCGGCGCAGGACGCCGGCAGCGCGCCGGCCGCGTGCCCGCTCGCGGACGCGCTGAGCTGAACTCGACTCAGCGTCGCCGCCCGATTTCACGCGCCCGCCGCACGAATGCGCACCGCGCACGGTGGGCGTTTCATCCGACACGAGACCCGAACGAAGGACACCGATGAGCGAACCGACCCATACCCGCATCCGCATGTTCAACACGCGCGACACCTATCCGAACCAGTCGCTCGACAACGATCTGTGCCAGGCCGTGCGTGCCGGCAATACCGTCTACGTACGCGGCCAGGTCGGCACCGATTTCGACGGCAATCTGATCGGTCTCGGCGATCCGCGCGCGCAGGCCGAGCAGGCGATGAAGAACGTCAAGCAGCTGCTCGAGGAAGCGGGCAGCGACCTCACGCATATCGTGAAGACGACGACGTACCTGATCGACCCGCGCTACCGCGAGCCGGTGTATCGCGAAGTCGGCAAGTGGCTGAAGGGCGTCTATCCGATCTCGACGGGCCTCGTCGTATCGGCGCTCGGCCAGCCGCAATGGCTGATGGAAATCGACGTAATCGCGGTGATTCCCGACAACTGGCAGCCGAACCGCACGCAGGAGGCGGCATGACGTTCTCGATCGTCGGGCGCTGCCCGGAGACGGGGCAGCTCGGGATCGCGATCAGCTCGTCGAGCATCGCGGTCGGCGCGCGCTGTCCGTGGGTGCGTGCGGGCGTCGGCGCGGTCGCGACGCAGAACGTCACGCTGCCGGCGCTCGGCCCGCAGATCCTCGACCGGATCGAGCGCGAGCAGTGCGCGCCGCGCACGGCGCTCGACCGCGCGTTGAGCGCGAACGGCTGGAGCCAGTATCGGCAGGTCACGGTGATCGACGGGCAGGGGCGCACCGCGTGCTTCACGGGCAGCGAGGCGCTCGGCACGCATCACGCGGCGACCGGCGAGCAATGCGTCGCGGCCGGCAATCTGCTCGCGTCGACCGGCGTGATCGATGCGATGGTCGAGGCCTTCGAGCGCGCACACGGGCTGCTCGCCGATCGGCTGCTTGCCGCGATGCACGCGGCGGTCGCGGCCGGCGGCGAGGCGGGGCCCGTGCATTCGGCCGCGCTGCAGGTCGCGGGCGATCTGACCTGGCCGATCGTCGATCTGCGTGTCGACTGGGCCGACACGGCGCCGATCGCGCAGCTCGATGCGCTGTGGCGCGCGTACCGTCCGCAGATGCACGACTACCAGACACGCGCGCTGGATCCGACCGCCGCGCCGAGCTACGGAGTGCCCGGCGATGAGTGACGGAGCGAGCCGCGCGCTGCTCGAACGGCTGATCGGCTTCGCGACGGTCAGCCGCGATTCGAATCTGGCGATGATCGATTTCATCCGCGACTATCTGCGCGGCTTCGGGATCGAGAGCGAACTGTTCTACAACGCGGAACGCACGAAGGCGAGCCTCTACGCGACGATCGGCCCGCGCGGCGGCGGGGGGATCGCACTGTCCGGCCATACCGACGTCGTGCCGGTCGACGGACAGACCTGGACCGTCGATCCGTTCCGGCTCACGGAACGCGACGGTCGCCTGTACGGACGCGGGACCGCAGACATGAAGGGCTTCATCGCGTCGGTGCTGGCCGCGGTGCCTGCATTCGTCGCGCAGCCGCTGCGCGAGCCCGTGCATCTCGCGTTTTCGTACGACGAGGAGATCGGCTGCGTCGGCGTGCGGCCGATGCTCGAGGCGCTCGCGCAGCGCGCGGATCGTCCGCGCCTCTGCGTGATCGGCGAGCCGACCGAGCTGAAGCCGGTGCTCGGCCACAAGGGCAAGCTTGCGATGCGCTGTCACGTGAAGGGCGCCGCCTGTCATTCGGCGTACGCGCCGTCTGGCGTGAACGCGATCCACTATGCGGCGAAGCTGATCGGCCGGCTCGGCGAGATCGGCGACGCGCTTGCGCGTCCCGAGCACCGCGACGGCCGCTTCGATCCGCCGTTCTCGACCGTGCAGGCCGGGCTGATCGACGGCGGCCGCGCCTTGAACATCGTGCCGGCCGAATGCACGTTCGACTTCGAAGTGCGTGCGCTGCCGGGCTTCGACGCAGAGAACGTGCCGCGCGCGCTGCAGGATTATGCGGAAACGGAACTGCTGCCCGCCATGCGCGCGGTGCAGCCCGATACCGACATCCGGCTGCAGCCGCTCGGCGCCTATCCGGGCCTCGCGACCGCGCGTGACACCGATGCGGCGCGGCTGCTCGCGATGCTGACCGGCTCGGACGCGTTCGGCACCGTCGCGTTCGGCACCGAGGGTGGGCTGTTCGGCGCGGCCGGCATTCCGGCCGTCGTCTGCGGGCCGGGCAGCATGGATCAGGGGCACAAGCCCGACGAATTCGTGACGCTCGCGCAGCTGCACGGCTGCGATGCGATGCTCGCGCGGCTGGCCGCGCATCTCGCGCAACGCGCTTGATGCACCGACGTTCGACGCGCCGACATGCCGGCGCTCGAACGCGGCGCCGTGCGCTAGCGAGGCGGCGCCGCGTGGATCTGTGCGAGCCGTTCGCGGCTGAACTCGACGAACGCCTGCGCCTGCTTGGTCAGCTGCCCGCGCTTGAGCCGCGCGCTGACGAGCCCTGACGGGCTGACCGTTTCGCTGATGCCGATCGTCACGACGCGGCGGCCGTCGTACGTGTATTCCGAATGCGGGCGCGTGACGAGCAGCGAGAACCCGAAGCCCTGGCCGACCATTCCGCGCACCATCTCGATCGACGGCGACGCGAACACGATGTTCGGCGTGAGCCCCAGTTCGTGAAACAGGCTGACGAAGTAGGTGCGGCTCGGCTGCACGTCGAGCAGGATCATCGGCTCGACGCTCAGGTCGTGCAGCGACACCTGCGCCTGGCTCGCGAAGCGGTGGTGTTCCGGCAGCAGCACGTACGGCTGCTGCGGCGGCATCAGCGGCTCGGTCTCGATCGTCGCGTCGAGATCGTGATCGTAGAGAAACGCGAGATCGAAGCTGCCGGCCGTGAGCCCCTGCACGAGTTCCTGCTGATCGCCGTCGCGCAGCCGGATGTCGACGCCCGGATAGCGCTCGCGAAAACCGGCGATCAACTGCGGCAGATACAGCGGCGCGACCGTCTCGAAACAGCCGATGTCGATCTGGCCGGACACGACGTCGTTGTCCGCGAGCGCGTTCTGTTCGAATTCGCGCGCGATGCGCAGCAGTTCCTGCGCCTTCCGGTAGAAGCGCGTGCCGCTCGGCGTCAGCGACACGCCCTGCGCGTGATGGCGGATGAACAGCATCACGCCGAAGCTTTCCTCCAGACCCTTGATCGCGCTGGAAATCGACGGCTGCGCGATGAACAGCTGGCGCGACGCCTCGGCGACGCTGCCGGCCTCGACCGTCGTCACGAAGTATTTCAACTGCCGCAAAGTGTAGTGAGCCACGAAGCACCTCTATCGCTCGGCCTGGCGCCGCGCGGGGGCGGCGGTTCCAGGATGTCGGGGTAGCACCATACCCGAACAAATCGGCGGCCGCGATCGTCGCTGCAGAGCTTTTTCATATGGCTCGGAAATATTTTTAGTATTTTCCGGTCGCCCCGCGCGTGGCGCACCATCGTCTCCGACATCGACCGCGCCGGCACCCGCCGCGCTGCACAGGAGACATCATCATGACGACCGCGGACCGCAACGCGTCCCCAATGATAGAGAAGCATACGATCGGCTACGTGCCGCCCGCAGACCGGCACGGCAAGGTGCGCGATCTGTTTACGCTCTGGTTCGGCGGCAATATCGCGCCGCTGCCGATCGTGACGGGCGCGCTCGGCGTGCAGATTTTTCATCTGAACCTGATGTGGGCGATCGTCGCGATCGTCGTCGGCCAGGCGGTCGGCGGCGTGCTGATGGCGCTGCATTCGGCGCAGGGGCCGCAGATGGGCATCCCGCAGATGATCCAGAGCCGCGCGCAGTTCGGCTCGTGGGGCGCGCTGCTCGTGACGGTGATCGCGGCCGTCATGTACGTCGGCTTCTTCGCGTCGAACATCGTGCTCGCCGGCAAGTCGGTGCACGGAATTGCGCCGGCCGTGCCGGTGCCGGTCGGCATCGTGATCGGCGCGGTCGGCTCCGGGCTGATCGGCATTGTCGGCTACCGGTTCATCCATATCCTGAACCGGATCGGCACGTGGGTGCTCGGAATCGGCATCGCCGTCGGCTTCTGGACGATCCTGTCGCACGTGAGCACCGACGATTTCTTCACGCGCGGCGGCTTCAACTTCGCGGGCTGGCTCGCGACGGTATCGTTGTCCGCGCTCTGGCAGATCGCGTTCGCGCCGTACGTGTCGGACTATTCGCGCTATCTGCCGGAGAACGTCGGCGTCGCGTCGACGTTCTGGGCCACCTATCTCGGCTGCGCGATCGGCTCGACGCTCGCGTTCATCTTCGGCGCGGTCGCGGTGCTCGCGGTGCCGGCCGGCGCCGACACGATGGACGCGGTCAAGCAGGCGACGGGCGCGCTCGGCCCGCTGATGCTCGTGCTGTTCCTGCTCAGCGTGATCAGCCACAACGCGCTGAACCTGTACGGCGCGGTGCTCGCGGTCATCACGTCGGTGCAGACGTTCGCGTACCGGTGGATTCCGACCGCGAAGGCGCGCGCGGTGCTGTCGGTCGTGATTTTCGTGGCGTGCTGCTACGCGGCGATCGGCGCGTCGACGAACTTCATCGGCCACCTCGTCGATCTCGTGCTCGCGCTGCTCGTCGTACTGGTGCCGTGGACCGCGATCAACCTGATCGACTTCTACGTGATCCACAAGGGGAAGTACGACATCAAGTCGATCTTCCTCGTCGACGGCGGCATCTACGGACGCTTCAATCCGCAGGCGCTGCTCGCCTATGCGGTCGGGATCGTCGTGCAGATTCCGTTCATGAATACGCCGATGTATGCAGGCCCGATTCCCGCGCATCTCGGCGGCGCGGATCTGTCGTGGCTGGTCGGCCTCGTGCTGACCTCGCCGCTGTACTACTGGCTCGCGACGCGCGACAGCGCGTATCGCCGCAAGCAGACGGCCGCGTCGCTGCCGTCGAGCGCCGCGCGCTGAGCCGGGCGCGCGACGCGGGCGACAAGCGCTGCGCGGCCGGCGCACGGCATGCCGCGCGCCGGCCCGCCGCTCAGACGGCCGCCGAGCGCACGACGCGCACCGGCACCGACTTGTACGACGGCGTGCCGCTTTCCTTGTCGATATAGTCGAGCGGCACGAGCACGTTCGCTTCCGGATAGTACGCACCGACCGAACCGGGCGCGATGTCGTACTCGATCGCGGTGATCTTCTCGAGACGCAGCGTGCGGCCGGACGCGCCGATCGTCTCGATGTCGACGAGGTCGCCGTGCTCGAGACCGTACTTCTCGAGATCGGCGGGATTCATGAACAGCACGTCGCGCCGCCCGAACACGCCGCGATAGCGATCGTCGAGCCCGTAGATCGTCGTGTTGTACTGGTCGTGACTGCGCAGCGTGATGAGTCGCAGCACCTGCTCGCCGCCGAGCACTTCCGCGTCTTCCGCGACGCCCTTGTACACCGAGAACATCGCCTTGCCGGTCGGCGTCGGCCACACGCGTTCGGTCGGCGGCAGCGGCAGCCGGAAGCCGCCCGGCGTGCGGATCCGTTCGTTGAACGCTTCGAAGCCGGGAATCGTGCGGTCGATCAGATCGCGGATCCGGTCGTAGTCGGCGATCAGGTCGAGCCACGCGACCTTGCTGTTCGGCAGCGTCGCATGCGCGATGCCGGCGACGATCGCGGGCTCCGAGCGCAGATGCTCGGAGGCGGGCTTCAGCTTGCCCGCCGACGCATGGACCATCGACATCGAATCCTCGACCGTTACCGACTGCGGGCCGCCGGCCTGCACATCGAGCTCGGTGCGCCCGAGCACCGGCAGGATATAGGTCTCCTTCGCGACGAGCAGATGCGAGCGGTTCAGCTTCGTGCCGAGATGCACGCTCAGGTCGAGCTTCGACATCGCGGGGAACGACTGCTCGGGATCGGGCAGCGCGACCGCGAAATTGCCGCCGAGACAGAGCAGCGCCTTCGCGGTGCCGTCGATCATCGCCTGCATGGCCTGCACGGCGTCGTGCCCGTGATGCGACGGCGGCGTGAAGCCGAACACGTCCTCGAGCTTCTTCAGGAACTCGGCGGACGGCTTTTCCGTGATGCCGACCGTGCGGTTGCCCTGCACGTTCGAATGGCCGCGCAGCGGACAGATGCCGGCGCCCGGCTTGCCGATGTTGCCGCGCAGCAGCAGCAGATCGGCGATCAGCCGCACGTTCGCGGTGCCCTTGTTGTGCTGCGTGACGCCCATCCCGTACGTGACGATCGTCGCGTTCGACTTCGCATAGGCGAGCGCGACCTGTTCGAGCTGTGCCTGGCTGAGCCCGCTCGCATGCTCGATGTCGTCCCACGACGTCGCTTCGAGATCGGCCGCGAACGCGTCGAAGCCTTCGGTGTGCTGCGCGATGAACGCGCGATCGAGCACGTCGCCGCGCTCGGCCTCGAGCTGCAGCAGCGCCTTCATGATGCCCTTCAGCGCGGCCGCGTCGCCGCCCGCATCGACCTGATAGTACGTCGATGCGATCCGCGTCGAACCGAACGACGCCATCTCGATCATGTCCTGCGGATCGGCGAAGCGTTCGAGCGCGCGCTCGCGCAGCGGATTGAACACGATGATCGGCACGTGGCGGCGCGCGCATTCGTGCAGCGTGCCCATCATCCGCGGATGGTTCGTGCCGGGGTTGTGGCCGATCGAGATGATCAGCTCGCACCGGTCGAAATCCTCGAGCGACACGGTGCCCTTGCCGATGCCGATCGACTGCGGCAGCCCGACGCTCGTCGGCTCGTGGCACATGTTCGAGCAGTCGGGGAAGTTGTTCGTGCCGAGTTCGCGCGCGAACAGCTGATACAGGTACGCGGCCTCGTTCGAGGCACGGCCCGACGTATAGAACTCGATCTGCTCGGGCGGCAGCGCGCGCAGCACTTCGCCGATGCGCGCGAACGCGTCGTCCCATTCGACCGCGCGGAACGTGTCGGTCGCGCGATCGTAGACGAGCGGATGCGTGAGCCGACCCATGTTCTCGAGCTCGTAGTCTGACATGCGCAGCAGCGAGGAAACCGTATTCGCCGCGAAGAACTCGGGCGTCACGCGCTTGGTCGTCGCTTCCCACGTGACGGCTTTCGCGCCGTTCTCGCAGAACTGGAATGTCGACTTGTGCTCCTTGTCCGGCCACGCGCAGCCGGGACAGTCGAAGCCGTCCGGCTGGTTGGTGCGCATCAGCGTGATCGGTGCCTCGATGGTCTCCATCTGCGTGCGGACGGCCTCGGCTGTCGCGCGAAGCGCGCCCCAACCGCCGGCGGGCCCGTCGTACTTCCTGATGCCTGGCACTTCGCGTCGATTTGTCATGTGATTCTCCATCAGCTGCGCCGCGGTGCGGGCAGCCCGGGTTGCGCCGTGCGACGGCGGGGACGTCTGCGCCCGGCGGACGCAGACGCTCATGCGCGCCCCGATGTCGGGCCGCGCGGGTTCATCGGCGGCCGGCGCGCGCGGCGACGTGCCGCCGCGCAACCGGCCGGGGCCTCACGGCGCTTCCTTCTTCGCACCGGACGATTTCTTGCCGGACTTCTTCGCGGGCGGCGGCACCTCGGCCGGCGCGCCGTCGCTCGCGCCGGCCTCGCCGTCGGGCCGGCCGTCGGCCGCAGCGGCACTGCCGTTGCCCTTCGCGCGGCCGTTGCCGGCCTTCGCATCCTTCGCCTCGTCCGGCGCCAGCTTGTTGAACGTCACTTCGCCGCGGCCCTTGTCGTAGTCGACCTCGACGCGATCGCCGGATTTCAGCGCGTCCGCGAGGATTTCCTTCGCGAGCCGCGTCTCGATCGTCTGCCGCACCTGACGCTTCAGTTCGCGCGCGCCGAATTCCGGCTGATAGCCCGCTTCGGTCAGATGCTCGATCAGCGATTCGCCCATCACGAGCTGGATGTCCTGCGCGGCCGCGGTGCGTACGACGCGATCGAGCTGGATCTGCACGATCGAGCGGATGTTCTCCTTCGACAGCGCATGGAACACGATCACTTCGTCGATCCGGTTCAGGAACTCGGGGCGGAAGTGGCCCTTCAGCACCTGCATCAGTTCTTCGCGGATCGCCTTGTCGGTCTTGCGCGCGGCTTCCGGCTGCGTGAGGTTGTCCATGATGATCGCCGCGCCGAGGTTGCTCGTCGCGATGATGATCGTGTTGCTGAAGTCGACGACGCGTCCCTTGCCGTCGGTCAGCCGGCCGTCGTCGAACACCTGCAGCAGCACGTTGTAGACGTCCGGATGCGCCTTCTCGATCTCGTCGAGCAGGATCACGCTGTACGGACGGCGCCGCACGCGCTCGGTCAGCTGACCGCCTTCGTCGTAGCCGACGTAGCCGGGCGGCGCGCCGATCAGCCGTGCGACCGCGTGCCGCTCCATGTATTCGGACATGTCGATCCGGATGATCGCCTGCTCGTCGCCGAACACGCTTTCGGCGAGCGCCTTCGCGAGCTCGGTCTTGCCGACGCCGGTCGGCCCGAGGAACAGAAACGTCGCGATCGGCCGATGCGTCTGACCGAGCCCCGCGCGCGACAGGCGCACCGCATCGCTGACCGCGACCACCGCGTCGTTCTGTCCGACCACGCGCTCGCGCAGCTGCTCTTCCATCTTCAGCAGCTTCTGACGCTCTTCCTGCGTGAGTTCGGACACCGGAATGCCGGTCAGGCGCGAGACGACCTCGGCGACCGATTCGACCGTGACCTCGAGCGTCTCGGAGCCGGTCTTGCGCTGCCACGCTTCCATCTTCTCGTCGAGCGCCTTCTGTTTCGCGTTGATCTGTTCTTCGAACTGCTTCGCCTCGTCGAAGCGCTTGCGCGAGGTCGCGTAGTCCTGCTCGCGCTTGAGCTGCGCGATCTGCGCTTCGTCTTCCTGGATGTCGACCGGGCGCGAGGTCGCGCCGATCCGCACGCGCGCGGCCGCCTGATCGATCAGGTCGATCGCCTTGTCGGGCAGAAAGCGCGACGTGATGTAGCGGTCCGCGAATTCGGCGGCGGCGACGAACGCGTCGTCGGAGAACGTGACCTGGTGGTGCGCTTCGAGGCTGTCGCGCAGCCCGCGCAGGATCACGATCGTCTGCTCGACGCTCGGCTCCGGCACGAACACGGGCTGGAAGCGCCGCTCGAGCGCCGCATCCTTCTCGATGTACTTCTGGTATTCGTTCAGCGTCGTCGCGCCGATCAGGCTCAGCTCGCCGCGCGCGAGCGCCGGCTTCAGCACGTTGGCGATGTCGAGCCCGCCTTCGCCGCCGCCTTGCCCCGCGCCGACGATCGTATGCAGCTCGTCGATGAACAGGATCAGTTCGTCCTGCTTCGCGGTAACCTCGTCGATCAGCTGCTTCGCGCGCTCCTCGAACTCGCCGCGATATTTCGCGCCGGCGACCATCGAATTGATGTTGACCTCGACGAGGCGCTTGCCGCGCAGCACTTCCGGCACGTCGCCATTGACGATCCGCTGCGCGAGCCCTTCGACGATCGCCGTCTTGCCGACGCCCGGCTCGCCGATCAGCACGGGGTTGTTCTTCTTGCGGCGCGCGAGCACCTCGATCGCGCTTTCGATTTCCTGCGCGCGGCCGAGCACGGGGTCGAGCTTGCCCTGGCGTGCAAGCGCGGTCAGGTCGCGGCCGAACTTGTCGAGATTCGGCGTGCCGGTCGGCGTGTCGACGCGGCCGTCTTCGGCGCCCTTGCCGACGACCTTCACGACCTTCTGGCGCAGCGCCTCGGGCGTCACGCCGTATTTCTTCAGCAGCGTGCCGGCGATGCTGTCCGGCACCGATGCGAGCCCGATCAGCAGATGCTCGGGCCCGATGTACGAATGGCCGAGATCGCGCGACGCCTGGAACGCGTACTGCACGGCCTTTTTCACGCGCGGCGAGATCGACAGCTTCTCGAGCGACTGGTCCGGATCGGCGTTGCCGGTGTGCGCATGTTCGTCGATGTAGGCCTTGATGTCCTGCGGCGACAGCTTCAGTTCCTTCAGCAGTGCCGCGCATACGTCGGTGTCGGCGAGCGCGTACAGCAGGTGTTCGGTGTCGAGTTCGTTGCGCCGCAGCTCGTGTGCCTTCTCGGCCGCGCGCTGCAGCAGCTCGAGCGTCTGCTCGCTGAACGCGTCGGTCGGATCGACCGATTCGCGCGGGATTTCCGCGGCGAGCGGCGATGCTTCGCCGAGGCCGCCGAACAGCGACGACGGACCGCCGCCGAGCAGCGAGTCGAACGGATTCAGCATGCTCTGATGGCGCATCAGCTGCCGGAAGTGATAGTCGCAGATCGAGATCGTCTTGCGTTCGCCGTCCTGCATCACGGTGGCGCGCGCAACGGCGGGCCGGGCGTGACAGATGTCGCAAAGTGCGGGCATGGTGGTCTGGCTCCTGTCAATGAAAGTGGATCGAAGGGCGACGTCCCGATGCGTGGCGGCAACGGAACGTGCCGACCGCGACACGCGGCGCGGCGCGGCGGCGCGCGCTCGGCGCCCGTACCGTCGCGCAGCGCGCGACGCGGCAGCCGGCGACGGCGTTCGGCACCGCGTACGCGCGTGCTTCGTGGAGCCCGCGGCACGACTTCGACTGCGTTCAAAATAGCGAATCGCCGCAAGCCATCCAAGACACAGTTCCGTGCCGGTCCGTCGGCAAATTGCACCCTCGCATGCGCGCGAACGCGGGCCGCGAGGAGTACAGACGCGCGTGCGCAGCTCCGCACGGGCGGGCGCGGCGCAGGACGAGGGCAAAGGCGGCGGCAGGTGGCGCGCGCGGCGCGTGCCGCGACCTCGGCGCGCAACGCGCCGGGCGGCGGTGCGGGGCGGACGATGCGCGCGGGAAAGCGCAGCGCGAGCGCGAGCGCGCGACGGCGCGCGGCGGCTGCGGTGGCCGGTGTGTCAGGGGCGGGCGCGCGCGCGGCGCAACCGCTGTGCGCCGCGCAAGCGGCGACGAAGAGGGCGGCTTGCATGGCGCGAGCCGGCCGGCGCTCGCGCGCGACGCGGCGGCGTCACGCGTCGAACGTCATCGCGAGCCGCTGTCGCGCGATCTGCTTGACGCTCGCGGACAACGCGGCGTCCGGCAGACCGTCAGCCCATACGGAAAAGGAATCCTCGATCAGATTGCGCGTGTCGGGCGGCAGTTCGGCCAGCATCAGCGACACGACGGTGAACAGCACGGCGACCTCGGCGGCCCGGCTGCCGGCGTTGGCGTCGACGGTTTGCTTCAGCCCGTCGACCGCGGCTTGCAGCTTCTGCATTGCATCATTCGTATCGCTCATGATTCCCTCCATGCGGGATGGGTTCGATCGGCGACGAACGGGCGGCCGCGGTGCGGCCGCAAAGCGCGCGACGCCGGGCCGGCATCGCGCGCGGGCGGCGCATCAGGCGGCCGTGCCGGCAGCCGGCGCGACCGCGACCGACGCTTCGCTCGTCAGCATCAGGAACGTCAAGGTTTCGCGCAGATACAGGCGAACGACCTTGTCGGTGTGGCTCGCATAGCCGATCGACACGTCTTCGCCGAGATGAAGCTCGTAATCGCCGCCGCGCGTCGACAGCACGCAGCCGCCGCTGATCGCCGGCGCCCAGACGATCTCGCCGCTGACGATCCGCTTGATGTGCTCGATGACCGGATAGCCCTGATCGCGCGCCTCGCTGAGCGCGGTATAGGCATCGGCGCCGAGCAGCACCGAGTACGGGCCGTCGACGCCCGCGAGGCGCAGCGCCTCGAGCGCATCGCTGATGGCGTCCGGATAGGCGCCGACATCGCTCGGCAGCGTGAGCTTGCGGTTCGACGTGCCTTCGCGGATCCCGACGATGCCGGCGGCCGGATAGCCGTCGAAGATCGCGCTGTCTTCCGCGAACGCGAGTCGCTGCGCGGCTTCCTTGGCCGCCTGCCAGTCGGCGTCGCGTGCACCGCGCTCGACGCTGTCGATCGCGGCGCGGTCGAGTTCGAACGGCACCGTCAGCTCGACGATCGTGCGCACCTCGCGCAGCCGCGCATCGACGTGCTCGCGCGGCGCCGCGACGTCGCGCAGGTGCCCGGTGCCGACGGCCGAGAGTTCGGGGCCCTTGGGACCTTCGACGTCGACCACGCGGCGGCCGGCCACCGAACGCTTGAAGGTGCGCGCGACTTCTTCCTCGATTTGCTCCCAGGCGGCGCTGGAGATCGGCGCGAGTTCGCGGTGCAGATTGTTCATACGCTTTTGACTCCTTTGAGCGATCCGATTTTCAGCGAGCCGTCGCGGTGCGGCTCGTTCGATGACGGGGCGGCCTCGGCGGCCTCGGCGGGTGCGGCGCGGTCGGGCAGCGCGTCGAGCAGGTCGGCCGACGGGACGAAGAACAGCGAGCCGGTAACCGCGCGGCTGAAATCGAGCAGCCGGTCGTAGTTGCCCGGCGGGCGGCCGACGAACATATTCTCGAGCATCTGCTCGATCGGTGCCGGCGAGCGCGCATAGCCGATGAAATAAGTGCCGAATTCGCCGGCGCCCGGCCGGCCGAACGGCATGTTGTCGCGCAGGATCTTCACTTCCTTGCCGTTCTCGTCGAGCGTCGTCAGCGAGCTGTGCGACGACGACGGCTTCACGTCCGGCGCCAGCTCGATGTCGGACAGCTTCGTGCGGCCGATGATGCGCTCCTGCGTCTCGACCGGCAGCGCGTTCCAGCCGGCCATGTCGTGCAGGTACTTCTGCACGATGACGTAGCTGCCGCCGGCGAACGGCGCATCCTCGTCGCCGATCACCGTGAAGTCGACCGCATCGCGGCCTTCCGGATTCTCGGTGCCGTCGACGAAGCCGATCATCGCGCGCTGGTCGAAGTTGCGAAAGCCGTGCACTTCGTCGACGACGGTCACCGCATCGCCGAGCGCGGCGAGCAGCTGCGTCGCGAGCTCGAAGCAGAGGTCCATCGCATCGGCGCGAATGTGCAGCAGGATGTCGCCGGGCGTCGCGATCGCGACGCGCTGGCCGGCGCCGAATTCGCGGAACGGATGCAGTGCAGCGGGACGCGGTTCGCCGAACAGCGCGTCCCATGCGTCGGAGCCGAAGCCGCAGACGCACGACAGGTTGCCGCCCGGCACGCGCTTGCCGACCGAGCGCACGAGCGCGGCGATGTCGCCGCACCATGAGCGGATCGTGTCGGCATGGGCGTCGCCGGGATTGATCGTCGCGACGAGAAAGATCGCGCTGCGCGTGATCGGACTGTGGACGGCCTGGGAGAGCGGGGGACGTGTTTCCATCGCGGCCTGCCGGTCAGTCATGTCGGGACGGACGGCGCGCGGCTGCCGCGGCGCGCGGACGGAAACGGATGAACTCGGTCATGCGACTGTTCTCTTGTATGACATGCGGATGAAACGCGCTGCGTACGGTCGCAACGCGCAATGCGGTGCAATCGCCGCGCATGCGGAAAAGCGATGCACGCGGGCGCGGCGCATGCGCCCGGTGCGCGACGTTCGCTTCGCATCGCGCGGTCGAGCCTGCAATCTAGCAGCTTCGGCGAGTCTTTGGAACACGTATCGCCGATCTGTCCTGCGAATGCACAAACCATGCACCGAATCCATCGTGCCGATGCGCGGCTGTACTCCTGCCGCACGCGCGGCTGTGCTCTTGTTTGTGCAGGTGGTGTGCAGTAGATTGGGTTCGCTCGGCCGCCGACGAGGAGCACGACGATGAATCTGCTTGAAGCGATGCGCATCTATGTTGCGGTGGTCGAGCACGGCGGACTGCCCGGTGCGGCGTCCGAACTGAAGCTCGGCGCCGCGCACGTGAGCGACCGGATCGACGGCCTCGAACGCTATCTCGGCTGCCGTCTGCTGTTGCGCTGCGCCGATGACGGCATCGCATGCACCGATGCCGGCATCGCGTTTCATCAGTGTTGCGTTCGCACGCTGTCGGCCGTCGACGATGCGACGGCCGATGCCGGCATCCGGCCGCCCGACGCACACGTCGCCGAGGCGCGCCGCGCTGCGCCGCACGCGCTGCATGCCGCGCGTCGCTGAGCTGCGCGCGTTTTCCATCGAATCACGAAACATGCTGAATACGTCCACCGTCGCCTGTTCGCCCGCCGAGCGCATTCGCCGCCGCTTCGGCCATTTTCTCCATGCGGCCGAACTCGCGGGGCTGATCGTGATCGGCCTCGCGACGGCGTTCGCGATGGCGCAGGAGGCGTGGAAGGTCGTGCTCGCGGGCGAGGTGTCGCTGACCGACCTGCTGCTGATGTTCCTGTATCTCGAAGTGCTCGCGATGGACGTGCGCTATCTGCGGCTCGGCCGCCTACCGGTGCGCTTTCCGCTGTTCATCGCGATGACGTCGCTCGCGCGCGACCTGATCCTGCGCGGCGCGACCGACAGCCCCGAGCGGATGCTGATGACGACGTTCGGCATCGTGCTGCTCGCGCTCGGCGTGCTGATCCTCAGTTTCGGCCAGCACCGGTATCCGGCCGAAGTCGGCGACGTCGAGGACGATGTGCGTGCGAGCCGGTGATCGACGCACGCGCAAGCTTTCGGTTGGCAAACGGCACGGCGTCGCGGCGCGACGCGCACGACGGAGGCTCCCGCATGACGACAAACCCGAACGACATCGCACGCGCGATCGACTTGCAGCACGCGGCCGAGCAGGCGTATCGGCAGGCGAGCGCTGCGCGCGACGCGGCCGGCGCGCAGCGTGAACCGGCTGCGGCGATGCAGGCTGCGGCCGCACGCGCGTATGTCGACGCCGCGCGCGCCCGCGAACGCGCAACCGGCATCTGAACGCACGCCGGCCGCGCGGCTGCTTCGCGCCGGCCGGCAAGCGCCCGCGCCGAACCGTCGCGCCGCGGCGGGGCGCGCCTTGCAAACGAGGGGGATCGGATGAGCAAGCAACTGATCGTTGCCGTATTCGGCAGCGCGGACCTGGCCCGACGCGCGGCGAACGATTTCGACGCGTTGTCGGAGAAGAACGAAGGATTCACGATCGACAACGGTGTCGTCGTCGAACGCGATGCGGCCGGCAAGCTCGCGGTGCTCGACGCCCAGGCGCGGCCGTTTCGCGGCGGCGCGATCGGCGCGATCGCCGGCGCGCTGCTCGGCCTGCTCGCGGGCCCGCTGGGCGTCGTGACAGGCTTCGCCGCCGGTGCGGGCGCGGGCGTGCTCGCCGATGCGGCGGGCAGCGCGCTGCTCGACGGCCGCTTCGTCGAATCGGTCGCGGCGACGCTCGCACCCGCCAGCGCCGCCGTGATTCTCGAGGCGAAGGAGGCGACGCCGTTCTCGGTCGACAACGTCGTGACGGGATTCGGCGGCAAGGTGATGCGCCACGCGCTCGGCTGAGCACGGCGTCGATGCATGCCGATCGCGAGGAAGCGATGCAGATCGAACAGACATACCGGCGCTTGGACATCTCGGCGCCGCTGTCGCCGCTGCCGGACAACCGCGCGATCGCGGCCGTCGACGTGAGCACCGACGATGCCGAACGCGTCGCCGATCCCGGCACCGGCCGGTGCCTGCAGATTCGCCGATGGGTCGAAGCGCTCGACGCGGCGCAGCTGACGGTCGTCGTCGGCGCATGCAAGGTCGCGATCGACCACGACGCGCACGACGTCGACGACGCGTGAGCGCACGCGTGCGCATCGCGCGGCAACGAAGGCGTCGCGCGGTGCGCCGATCTGTTCATTACACCCGATGAAATTCGCGTCGGCCCGCGAAACTGTCACTTACATTCGCCGAATTGACGCAGTAGGATGCCGATCCTTGTCACGATGGAATCCGCATTGCTACCCGCCTTCACTTACGGTACTGGACGATGCCCGAGCCCGCATGCCGCGGGCCGTGCGCGGCTTTCCGGCCTCGTGCGACGATGCAGGCGCGCGCCGCGCGCCGACGCGGGGCCCGTCCGATCATCGCCGACGAGGCGAGGCGGATGAAGCTCTACGAGAAGTTTGCGAACGACATCGAGAGACTCATTCGGCAAGGCGTGTACCGGCACGGCGATCGTGTGCCGTCGGTGCGGCAGGCAAGCCAGCAGCATCGGATCAGCATCACGACCGTGCTGCATGCGTACCTGCTGCTCGAAAGCCGCGGGTTGCTCGAAAGTCGGCCGCAGTCGGGCTACTTCGTGAACCTGCGCCGCGACGACGCGCATGCGCCGGTACGCGAACTACGTCCGTCGAAGCCGATCGCGATTTCGTCGTCGGTCGACGTGAGCCGGCTCGTGCTGTCGACGCTGCGCTCGATCGGCACGGACGACGCGGTGCCGCTCGGCTCGCCGTATCCGGACCCGAGCCTGTTTCCGTTCGAGAAGCTGAACCGCTACGCGTATGCGGCCGGGCGCGACAAGTCGCTGTGGGGCGTGACCGACGGGCTGCCGCCCGGCCATCCGCGGCTGATCCGGCAGATCGCACGGCGCTACCTCGAAAACGGCATGTCGGTCGATCCGAACGAGATCATCGTGACGGTGGGCGCGACGGAGGCGATCAATCTCTGTCTGCAGGCGGTCGCGAAACCGGGCGACACGATTGCCGTGGAGTCGCCGACGTTCTACGCGATGCTGCATGCGATCGAGCGACTGGGGATGAAGGCGATCGAGGTTGCGACGCATCCGGAATACGGCATCGACATCGCGGCGCTGGCGGCGATCGCGAAATCGCAGCCGATCGCCGCGTGCATGGTGATGCCGAACTTCCAGAACCCGTTGGGCTTTCAGATGCCGGACGAGCGCAAGCGCGAGCTGGTCGAATTCGCGACGCGCGTGAACATGCCGCTGATCGAAAACGGCGTGTACAACGAACTGTATTTCGGCAATGCGCATCCGAGCGCGCTCAAATCGTTCGACCGGGAAGGCATCGTCTTGCATTGCTCGTCGTTCTCGAAGAGCCTGACGGCCGCGTACCGGATCGGATGGGCGCTGCCGGGGCGCTATCGTGAACAGGTCGAGAAACTCAAATTCCTGAACACGCTCGCAACACCGTCGCTGCCGCAACTCGCGATTGCCGAGTTTCTCGAACGCGACGGCTACGAGCATCACCTGCGGCGCTTGCGCAAGGCCTATGCGCAGCAGGCGAACCTGATGCGCGCGATGGTGTCGCGTTTCTTTCCGGAAGGCACGCGCATCTCGAGCCCGGCGGGCGGCTACGTGTTGTGGATCGAGTTGCCCGCGCAAGTCGACGCGATGCGGCTGTATCAGCTCGCGCTCGACGAAGGCATCACGATCGGGCCCGGCTACATGTTCTCGATCACCGACAACTATCGAAACTTCATCCGGCTGAACTACAGCAGCCCGTGGTCGCCGGAAATCGAGCAAGCCGTGATTACGGTCGGCAAGCTCGCGGCCGCGCGCGTCGGCTGAGCGCGCCGCGCGTCACGTGAGCCGGTACGACTGCTCGCCGGTGCCCGCGAGCGTGCCGCCGTCGACGATTAGGTAGGCCTCGCGAATCGGCCGGCGCTCGAACCAGCACTGCAGAATTTCGAGCGTACCGGCCGCGTAGCGCGCCTGCGCGGATAGCGACGTGCCCGAGATATGCGGCGTCATCCCGTTGAACGGCATCGCGCGCCACGGATGATCGGCCGGTGCGGGCTCGGGAAACCACACGTCGCCGCCGTAGCCGGCAAGATGGCCCGAGGCGACCGCACGCACGATCGCGTCGCGATCGACGAGTTTCGCGCGCGCGGTGTTGATCAGATACGCGCCGCGCTTCATGCGCGCGATCATTGCGGCATCGAACAGATGCTCGGTCGACGGATAGAGCGGAATCTGCAGATTCACGATGTCGACCGCGCTCGCGAGCGACGCGACGTCCGCGTGATAGGTCAGCGCGAGTTCGTGTTCGATCGCCGGATCGAGCCGATGCCGCTGCGTATAGTGCAGCGCCAGCCCGAACGGCTTCAGCCGCCGCAGCACCGCGAGCCCGATGCGGCCGGCGCCGACCGTGCCGAAATGCATGCCTTCGATGTCGTAGCTGCGCGATACGCAGTCGGCGATGTTCCAGCCGCCTTGCTGCGCGATCGCGTGCGACGGCAGATAGTTGCGCACGAGCGCAAGCGTCGTCATCACGACATGCTCGGCGACGCTGACGCTGTTCGATCCGGTGACTTCCGCGACGGTGATGCCCGCGCGGGCGGCCGCCGCGAGATCGACGTGATCGGAGCCGATGCCCGCAGTCAGCGCGAGCCGCAGCTTCGGCGCGCGCGCGATCCGCTCGGCGGTCAGATACGCGGGCCAGAACGGCTGCGAAATCACGACGTCCGCTTCCGGCAGCCGGCGCTCGAATTCGGAGTCGGGGCCGTCCTTGTCGCTCGTCACGATCAGCGTATGACCGTGCGCCGCCAGATAGTCGCGCAAGCCGAGCGCGCCCGATACCGAGCCGACGAGTTCGCCCGGCCGAAAACCGGGCGGCCCGGACGGCGTCGGCGCGAGCTGGCCGTCCGCGTAGTGCGTGATGACGGGAATCGTGTCGCGCACGTAGCGCGGCGGATAGCCGTCGACGGGGTCGGGGTACAGCACGCAGAGGACGGTCGCCATCATGCACTCCGGACGCGGGTCGGGACAGCGGCGCGGCAGGCGCGCCGCCGATGCGGCGTGCTGCGCCGCAACGGTGCTGACGTTCTACGCCGGCCGCGCATCGCGCACAAGCTACAGTCGCGTTTGCGTGCGCTGCGGCGCGCGCTGTACCTGTTCTTTTCGTGAAGGACGCCGATAATGGGAGCGTTGACGAACCGTGCGGGAGCGATCCCATGTCTGGAAACGCCTCCTCGGCGCCGCGTTCCGATCTCGCGCAAGGCATCGCGCTCGACGACATCGCGGACGGCGCCATGATCGAAGGCCGCGTCGGCGACGAAGCCGTGCTGCTCGTGCGGCGCGGCGATGCGCTGTTCGCGGTCGGCGCGCAGTGCCCGCATTACGGCGCACCGCTTGCGCAAGGGCTGCTGGTCGGCGACACGCTGCGCTGCCCGTGGCATCACGCGGCCTTCTGTTTGCGTAGCGGCGCACGCTTGCGCGCGCCCGCGCTCGACGGACTCAAATGCTGGCGCGTCGAACGTCGCGACGGCCGCGCGGTCGTCGTCGATGCGCGCGCGTCGGCACCGTCGCCCGCGCCGATCGAGGCGCCCGAGTCGATCGTCATCGTCGGCGGCGGGGCGGCCGCGATCTCGGCCGCGGTCACGCTGCGCGACGAAGGCTACACGCGCGCGATCACGCTGCTCAGCGCCGACGACGAACCGCCGTACGATCGCCCGAACCTGTCGAAGGACTATCTGGCCGGCACGGCCGAGGCCGACTGGCTGCCGCTGCGCGCGCCGTCGTTCTACACGGACAGGAAGATCGACCTGCGCTGCGGCACGCGCGTCGCACGCATCGATGCCGCGCAGCGTGCGGTCGAGCTCGCGGACGGCAGCCGGCTCGGCTACGGTGCGCTGCTGCTCGCGACGGGCGCCGTACCGAACCGGCTGACGGTGCCGGGCGCCGATTTGCCGCACGTGTGCGTGCTGCGTTCGCGCGCGGACTGCGATGCGCTGATCGCGCGGCTTGCGACCGCGCGCCGCTGCGTGGTCGTCGGCGCAAGCTTCATCGGGCTCGAGGCGGCCGCCGCGCTGCGCACGCGCAAGCTCGACGTGCACGTCGTCGCGCCCGGTTCGCATCCGATGGCGCACGTGCTCGGCGACGCGCTCGGCGATGCGGTGCGCGCGCTGCACGAGTCGCACGGCGTCGTGTTTCATCTCGGCGCGACGCTCGCGCGGATCGAGCACGATCGCGTGACGCTGTCGACCGGCGACGTGCTGCCTTCCGATCTCGTCGTGGTCGGCATCGGCGTTCAGCCGGACGTCGCGCTTGCGCAGGACGCGGGCCTCGAGGTCGACCGCGGCGTCAGCGTCGACCGCTATCTGCAGACGAGCGCGCCCGGCATCTATGCGGCCGGCGATATCGCGCGCTGGCCCGATCCGCTGACGGGCGAGCGCATTCGCGTCGAGCACTGGGTCGTCGCGCAACGGCAGGGCAGCACGGCCGCGCACAACATGCTCGGCCGGCAACGGCCGTTCGATGCGGTGCCGTTCTTCTGGACGCAGCACTACGACATGACGATTCGCTATGTCGGCCATGCGGAGCACTGGGATCGCGTCGAAATCGAAGGCGACCTGCGCGCGCACGACGGCTCGGTCAGCTACTGGCGCGGCGATGTGCGGCTCGCGGTCGCGACGATCGGCCGCGATCTCGATTGTCTGCGTGCGGAGGCGGCGCTCGAAACGCAGATCGCCGGCGGATGACGGCGAAGGCCGTGCGCAGGCGGCGCCATCGCGCGCGTCCGGCACGGCATCGGTCTTGACGCAAACGGCTTCGGCAACGTTGCGTACGCAACGAATGCGCGAGCCTGACGGGAAACGGAATGGACAAGTATCTGGTCGACGCACTGCTCAACGCGATCGCCGAGCGCAACATCGGTCATCGGATCGTCGATCGCGACACTGCGGGCTCGACGTCGGTCGAGCTGACGCTGGACGACGTATCGCGGCTGATGCGCGACGCGTTCGATGCGGGCCGCTGCGTGCGTGCGCCCGCGCGGCCCGGCGGCGAACGATGAGCGCGTCGCGCTCAGCGGTCGTGCGTCTTCAGCATGATGCGCCCCTGGTCGAGGCCGCCGCGCAGCGCCTCGTCGCAGGTGAGCCATTCGGGCGTGACGAGCTCGGGCGCCGGCAGGTCGACCGGTGCGCCGTCGCGGAAGATCCGCACGTGCGCGACCCACGCGCCGCGTTCGTTGCGCGTCGCCTCGACGCGAATCTCGTGACCCATGAACATTTCGCTGGCGTGCATCGTTCGAAACCCTCCATCGATCGTGATCGTCGCTTCGGTGCGACGATCGTACCAGCGCCGCGCGCACGTTGCATCCGAAGCCGATGACGACCATCCTCCGATGGGCGAGGCGGACCGCCGTTGCGGCGGTCGCGATGCAGGCGTGCCCCGCCGGCCTGCCGCCTGCGGCGCGACGCACCTCCAGCCGGAGTTGCCGATGAATACGCTGATTGCATTGTCCTACCCCGATCTCGACACGGCGCATCGCGCGCTCGCGGCGCTCGCCGCGCTGCGCGACGCGCAGACGGTGGCGCTCTCGGGCGTCGTGCTCGTCGAATGTGCGCGCGACGGTAGCCGGACCGCGCACGCGGCCGATCCTGCACGCGTGTCGCACGGTTCGCTGCTCGCCGACGCGTTCGCGCGCATCGACGCATCGCTCGATGCGCTGCGCGATCGGCCGGTCGACGATGCGCTGATCGGGCGCGTCGCGCGCAAGGTGCGCGCGGGCACCGTGACGCTCGCCTTCGCGGTCACGCAACTGGACGTCGTCCGGCTCGGCGCCGCACTCGCGCCCTTCGGCGGTGACGTGCTCGACACGACGCTGTCGCTCGACGACGAGCTGAAGCTCGTCGAGGCGATCTCGAAGGCGCGCGACGGCGCGGCCGACGCCGAGCCCGATTGACGGCCGGCGTCCGCCGCCGCAGCGGGACGGCCGAACGTCCCAGCCAGCGACCGCGCCCACCGTCGCTACCAAAGTGGCCTTATAACCTGACGACAAGTGGCTATTCGCCATAAAGCCAGTGTGCTCTAGAGTTCGCTCGACATCCATACGACGAGCGAGGACGAACATGACGCGCGTGAAGGTCGATTCATCGAGCGGCGGCAGCGCATGCCGGCCGGCAGGAGGCGACGATGCATGATGCTGCCGCCGGCCCGTTCAGGCACGACACGCTGTTTTCCGTCGCATCGCCGCGCATCGGAATCGACGAAGCGGAGGCGCTGGCGGCCGACGCGTTCGGCATCGTCGGCACGGCAAGCGCGCTGGCGAGCGAACGCGACCAGAACTTCCGCATCGACGCGGTCGATGGCGCATCGTACGTGCTGAAGCTCACGCATCCGGCCGAGCAGGCGGGTGTGACGGAGTTCCAGACGTTTGCGCAGCTGCAGGTGATCGAGGCCGACGCGACGCTGCCGGTGCCGCGGCTGATGCGCGACCGGTCGGGCCGTTACATTCACTGGCGCGCCGTCGCGGGCGAGCACGCGCGCCAGGCGGTGCGGATGATCACGTTCGCGCCCGGCATTCCGCTGCATCGCGTCGAGCGTTCGCGCCGGCAGCGCCGCGCGCTCGGCACCGCGCTCGGCCGCTTCGATCGCGCGCTGCGCGGCTTCACGCACGCGCATGCGGGGCACCGGCTGCTGTGGGACATCCAGCATCTGTCGCAGCTGCGGCCGCTGCTCGACTATGTCGACGGCGGCGAGCGGCGCGCGCTCGCGCGCCATCTGCTCGACCGCCACGATGTGCACACCGCGCGCCGCATGACGACGCTGCGGCGTCAGGTGATTCACAACGATCTGAACCCGTACAACGTGCTCGTCGACGAGACCGACACCGACCGCATCACCGCGATTCTCGATTTCGGCGACATGGTGCACGCGCCGCTCGTCAACGAGCTGGCGGTCGCATCGTCGTATCAGCTTGCCGACACGCCGAATCCGCTCGAGACGGCCGTCGACTGCATCTGCGCGTACCACCGCGAGAACCCGCTGAGCGGCGACGAACTGGCGGTGTTGCCGGAGCTGATCGTCGCGCGGCTGCTGATGACGGTGCTGATCACCGGCTGGCGCGCGCGCGAGCATCCCGAGAACAGCGCCTACATCCTGCGCAACAACGCGCTGTCGTGGACGGGCCTGCACCGGCTCGCCGCGCTGCCCGACGGCGACGCGGCGCGCATCATCGGCGACGCGATCCGCCACGAACAGGAGAATCGTCATGCGCAGTGATCCGGCGATGCTGAATGCGTTCGACCCGCAGCGCGCATCGGCGCTCGACGCGCTGGCGCGTGAGCTCGTCGAGCGGCGTGCGCGCGTGCTCGGGCCCGCGTACCGGCTGTTCTACGAAACGCCGCTGCACATCGTGCGCGGCGAAGGCGTGTGGCTCTACGACAGCGCCGGCCGCGCGTATCTCGACGCGTACAACAACGTGGCGTCGATCGGCCATTGCCGGCCTGAAGTCGTCGAGGCAATCGCGAAGCAGGCGAGCACGCTGAACACGCACACGCGCTATCTGCACGACGGCATACTCGATTACGCGGAACGGCTGCTGCGCACGATGCCCGACGCGCTGTCGCAGGCGATGTTCACCTGCACGGGCAGCGAGGCGAACGATCTCGCGCTGCGCATCGCGAAGCAGTACACGGGCGGCACCGGCGTGATCGTCACGCAGCTCGCCTATCACGGCGTGACGGCCGCGATCGCCGAGATCTCGCCGTCGCTAGGCCGGCACGTGCCGCTCGGCCTGCACGTGCGCGCGGTCGCGCCGCCCGACACGTATCGCGGCGACGACGCCGACGTCGGTGCGCGGTTCGCACGCGACGTGCAGCGCGCGATCGACGACCTCGTGCGGCACGGCGTGCGGCCCGCCGCGCTGATCGTCGACACGCTGTTCACGAGCGACGGCGTGTTCGCCGATCCGCGCGGTTTTCTGCAGGGTGCGGTCGCGGCGATCCGGCAGGCCGGCGGCGTCTTCATCGCGGACGAAGTGCAGGCCGGCTTCGCGCGTACCGGCTCGAAGATGTGGGGCTTCGAGCGGCACGATGTGGTTCCGGATCTGGTGACGATGGGCAAGCCGATGGGCAACGGTCATCCGATCGCCGGTCTTGCCGCACGCGCCGAGGTGCTCGAGCGGTTCGGCAAGGACACGCGCTATTTCAATACGTTCGGCGGCAATCCGGTGTCGTGCGCGGCGGCGGCCGCGACGCTCGACGTGATCGTCAACGACGGTCTGCAGGCGAACGCGAGCCGGATCGGCGCGTATCTGCGCGAAGGGTTCCGCACGCTCGCGCGCAAGCACGACCTGATCGGCGACGTGCGCGGCGACGGGTTGTTCCTCGGCGTCGAGCTCGTGCGCGACCGCCACGCGAAGACGCCGGCCGAAGACGAGACGCAGCGCGTCGTCAATCTGATGCGCGAGCGCGGCGTGCTGATCAGCGCGACCGGCGTGCGCGGCAACGTGCTGAAGATCCGTCCGCTGCTGCCGTTTACGCAGGAACACGCGGATCTGCTGCTCGCGGCCGCCGACGGCGCGCTCGCCGCCCTGTGACGGTTCGCGCGCAGCCGCGGCTACGTCGCCTCGAGCGTGCGCGCATACGCGCGCCCGAGCCGCTTCACGCCATCGCCGATCGCGCTTTGCGCGACGCCGCCGTAGCCGAGCACGATGCTGCGATCGGCGAGCGCGTGCGGCGCGACGAAATGCGGCCGGCCGAGAATCAGACCGTCCGCGCGCGCGACGTCGGTCAGCGCACGCGTCGACACGTCCGCATCGAAGCTCGCGAACAGATGCAGTCCCGCGCGCGCGTCCGACAGCCGGATCGTGCTGCCGAATTCCGCATGCAGCGCGTCGCGCAGCAACTGCTGACGCTGCGCGTATTCGATCCGCATCCGCCGCACGTGCTGCGCGAAGTGGCCGTCGTCGATGAAGTCGGCGAGCGCGGCCTGGATGTGCAGCTGGCCGGGGCGGTACAGCTTCGCGCAGGCCTTCGCGAACGTGTCGGCCAGATGCGCGGGCACGACCAGATAGGCGATGCGCACGCCCGGATACATCGCCTTGCTGAACGTGCCGCCGTAAATCACGCGCGCGTCGCTGTCGAGTCCTTGAAGCGACGGCAGCGGCATGCCGTCGTAGCGGAATTCGCTGTCGTAGTCGTCTTCCATCACCCACAGGTTCCGCGTGCGTGCGCTCTGCAGCAGTTCGAGCCGGCGCGACAGCGGCATCACGGCGCCGGTCGGATACTGGTGCGACGGGCTCGTCACGACCAGCCGCGCGCGCGCCGGCGTATCGATGTCGTTCAGCGACAGGCCGGCCGCATCGATCGCGCTCGCGACGAGCTCGAGGCCGGCGGCCGACAGCACGGTCGGGAACGCCCAGTGACACGGGTTCTCGACGATCGCGACGTCGCCGGGATCGGCGAGCAGCCGCGCGCAGAGATCGATCGACTGATGCGTGCCGGACGTGATGATGACCTGCTCGGGCTCGCAGACGACCGAGCGCGAGATCTTCAGGTAGCGCGCGACCGCGGCGCGCAGCGGCGCGTAGCCGCCGTCGAGCGCGTAGCCGGACAGCGACAGGTCGCCCTTGCCGATATGCCGCGCGATCAGCCGGCGCCATACGTGGAACGGGAACATCGGCGTGTCGGCGACGCCGGGCACGAACGGGCCGTAGCTTTGCGTGACGCCGCCCGGCAGCCGGTCGAGCATCGCGCCGCGCTGCGACAGCGTCATCGAATGGCGCGTATGCACGATTTCGCCGGGGCCGCTCAGCGGCCGCGGGCTCGTCGGCGCGACGAACGTGCCGCTGCCGGTGCGCGCGACGAGATAGTTCTCGGCGATCAGTCGATCGTAGGCGAGCGAGACGGTGATCCGGGAAATGCCGAGTTCCTGCGCGAGCGTGCGCGACGACGGCAGTTTCTGCCCCGCGGCGAGCGTATGATCCAGCACACCGCGCCGCACGACGTCGTAGATCCGGTGCTGCAGCGTATCGCTGCCGCCATCGGACAATGCGCGCGCCAACAGGTCGGTCAACAGGACGGCTCGCATGAAATGGCATTATCATCGAGTGCGATTTGGCTATACAGGCTATAGCCATTGATTGCTATAGTCAATTCACGCGCGCGGGGTAACCGGCGGCCGCCGAATACGTAGAACGAGAACGGCGCCGGCATGCGCGCGATGCATCGGATGCGGCTTCGCAGGAGACCAACAGAATGAAGGCCGATGATGTGATCGTCAGTTTTCGCGGCGTGCGAAAGACCTACGACGGCGAGACGCTCGTCGTCAAATCGCTGGATCTCGACATTCGCCGCGGCGAATTCCTGACGCTGCTCGGGCCGTCCGGCTCGGGCAAGACCACGTGCCTGATGATGCTGGCGGGCTTCGAATTCCCGACCGGCGGCGAAATCCGCCTCGACGGCGAGCTGCTCAATCACGTGCCGCCGCACAAGCGCAACATCGGCATGGTGTTCCAGAACTACGCGCTGTTTCCGCATCTGACGGTCGAGCAGAACGTCGCCTATCCGCTGACGGTGCGCAAGCTGCCGGCGGGCGAGCGCGCCGAGCGTGTCGCGCATGCGCTGAAGATGGTGCAGATGGAGCGCTTCGCGAAGCGCTATCCGGCGCAGCTGTCCGGCGGCCAGCAGCAGCGCATTGCGCTCGCGCGTGCGCTGGTGTTCGAGCCGAAGCTCGTGCTGATGGACGAACCGCTCGGCGCGCTCGACAAGCAGCTGCGCGAGCACATGCAGTACGAACTGAAGGCGCTGCACGAGAAGCTCGGCGTGACGTTCGTCTACGTGACGCACGACCAGGGCGAGGCGCTGACGATGTCGGACCGCGTGGCGGTATTCGACAAGGGCATCGTGCAGCAGCTCGACACGGTGGACCGGCTCTACGAATCGCCGTGCAACGAATTCGTCGCGAACTTCATCGGCGACAGCAACCGGCTGCGCGGCACGATCGAGCGCGTCGACGGCGAGTTCTGCGAGCTGCGGCTCGGCGACGGCACGCGCCTCGTCGGGCGCAACGTCGCGAATGCCGCGCCCGGCGCAGCCGCGATCGCGTGCATCCGTCCGGAACGCATGCGTCTTTCCCGCGCGCCGGAACCGCCGGCCCCGCACGACGTCGCCGCGAATCGCGTCGCGGGCGAAGCGCTCGGGCTGATTTATTTCGGCGATCATGTGCGCATGCGTTGCGCCGTGCCCGGACAAGGCGAGTGCTTCGTCAAGGTGCCGCTCGGCACCGAAGCGCTCGACAACTTTTTCCCCGGCGCGCCGGTTTCGCTGTCGTTCGCGCCCGCGCATCTGCGCGTGTTCGCGTAACGCCGGCGCGGCCGCCGGTTTCCCCGCAGTCTGTCAGTTGTCGTCGATCACCACCACTACGCATTTTCACCGCGACCGGAGAGGAACCACCATGAATCGAACCCGCTTTACCGCACGCCGCATTGCCGTTGCGCTGACGTTGGCCGCATTCGGCGCGTCGGCGTCCGCTGCCGAACTGACGGTCGTCAACTTCGGCGGCGCGAACGGCGATGCGCAGAAGGCCGCTTTCAACCAGCCGTTCGAGAAGGCGACCGGCAACAAGGTCACCGCCGTCGAATACAACGGCGAGCAGGCGAAGGTGAAGGCGATGGTCGAGGCGAAGCACGTGAGTTGGGACGTCGTCGACGTCGAGTCCGGCGACGTCGGCCGCGGCTGCGACGAAGGCCTTTACGAGAAGCTCGACTGGTCGAAGATCGCGAAGAAGACCGATCTGATTCCCGAGGCGTACCAGACCTGCGGCGCGGGCATTTTCGTCTGGTCGACGGTGCTGTCGTACAACGCCGACAAGCTGAAGACCGCACCGGCGAGCTGGGCCGATTTCTGGGACGTGAAGAAATTCCCCGGCAAGCGTGCGATGCGCAAGGGTGCACGCTACAACCTCGAGTTCGCGCTGATGGCCGACGGCGTCGCGCCGAAGGACGTGTACAAGGTGCTGAACACGAAGGCCGGACAGGATCGTGCGTTCAAGAAGCTCGACGAGCTGAAGCCGAACATCCAGTGGTGGGAGGCGGGCGCACAGCCGCCGCAGTTCCTCGTTGCCGGCGACGTCGTGATGTCGACCGCGTTCAGCGGCCGCATCGACGCGGCGCGCAAGGAAGGCAAGAACCTGAAGATCGTGTGGAACGGCAGCATCTACGATCTCGACTACTGGGCGATTCCGAAGGGTTCGCCGAACAAGGCGCTCGCCGAGCAGTTCATCGCCTACACGCTGACGCCGAAGCCGCAGCAGGCATATGCACAGCACATCGCGTACGGCCCGGTGAACCTCGCCGCGATCAAGTCGCTCGACGCGAAGACGCTCGCGAATCTGCCGAATTCGCCGGCCAACGGCAAGAACGCCGTGCTGCAGGACATCGGCTTCTGGACCGACCACGGCGACGAGCTCGAGCAGCGCTTCGCCGCGTGGGCGTCGAAGTGAGTCCGCAGTGCGCGGGCGCGTGCGCGTCCAGGCACTGACGTTGTCCGCCGTGCGATGCAGCGGTACGCATCGCGCGGCTTTCCGCCGGACCGCGAGTCGCGGTTCGCGGTCCGGTCCGGAGACACCTCCGTTGAACACGATGACGATCGCTTCTTCCCCGACGTCGACGGCCGCGCTCAAGCGTGAACTGAAAGCCGCCGAAGCGCGCAAGCGCACGATGGCGCTGCTGCTGATCGCGCCGCTCGCGATCTTCCTGCTGCTGGTGTTCGTCGTGCCGATCGGCACGCTGCTCACGCGCGCGGTGCAGAACCCCGAGATCGCCGCCGCGCTGCCGAACACGGTCGCCGCGCTGTCGAAGTGGGATCGCAAGACGCCGCCCGCCGACGCCGCTTACGCGGCGCTCGCCACCGACATGACGAAGGTCGCCGACAGCGACGCGATGGGTGCGCTCGCACGGCGGCTGAACACCGAGATTCCCGGCTATCGCTCGCTCGTCGCGAAAACGGCGCGCGCGATGCCGCTGAAAAGCGACGATGGCGCGGCGCTGACGCCGGCCGGCACGCGCAGCAAACTGATCGAACTCGATGCGCGCTGGGGCGAGATCGCCTACTGGCAGGCCATCGCCAAAAACGGCAGCGCCTATTCGCCGTTCTATTTGCTGGCCGCGCTCGATCACAAGCAGGACGGCTTCGGTAACATCGTGCACGCCGATCCGGATCAGTCGATCTATCTGGCGATCTTCGGCCGCACGTTCGTGATCGGCATTGCCGTGACGCTGTTCGCGCTGCTGCTCGGCTATCCGCTCGCCTACTGGATCTCGACGCTGTCGGAGCGGCGCGCGAACCTGGCGATGATCCTCGTGCTGATTCCGTTCTGGACCTCGGTGCTCGTGCGCGTGGCCGCGTGGATCGTGCTGCTGCAGAACGAAGGGCTGATCAACAAGGCGCTGATCGGCAGCGGCCTGATCGCGCATCCGCTCGCGCTGCTGTTCAATCGCGTGGGCGTCTATATCTCGATGACGCACATCCTGCTGCCGTTCATGATCCTGCCGCTGTACAGCGTGATGAAGTCGATTCCGCCGACCTACCAGCGCGCGGCCGTCTCGCTCGGCAGCCATCCGTTCGCGGCGTTCTGGCGCGTGTACGTGCCGCAGACGTATCCGGGCGTCGGCGCGGGCGCGCTGCTTGTGTTCATCCTCGCGATCGGCTACTACATCACGCCGGCGCTGCTCGGCGGCCCGAACGATCAGATGGTGAGCTACTACGTCGCGTACTTCACGAACGTGACGATCAATTGGGGGATGGCGTGCGCGCTCGGCGGGCTGCTGCTCGCGGCGACGCTCGTGCTGTATGCGGTGTACGGGCGCTTCACGCGCACCAACGTGAGCCTCGGCTGAGCGCGGGCCGACAGGGAAGGAGAAGGAACCATGAAACTGGCCAGGCCGCTGTTTGCGCCGCACATGTCGCTCGTCGAGCGCGCGTGGTACGTCGCATTGCGCGTGCTCGTCGTGCTCACGCTGCTGTATCTGATCCTGCCGGTGCTTGCGATCGTGCCGCTGTCGTTCTCGTCGAGCACGTTCCTCGTGTATCCGATTCCGGGGTTCTCGACGCGCTGGTACGAGAACCTGATCGCGTCGGACGAGTGGCGCATGGCCGCGAAGAACAGCTTCATCGTGGCGCCGTCGGCGACGCTGGTGGCGATCGTGCTCGGCACGCTGGCCGCGATCGGGCTGACGAAGGCCGAGTTCCGCGGCAAGGGGCTGCTGATGGCGGTGCTGCTCTCGCCGATGATCGTGCCGGTGGTGGTGGTCGGTGTCGGCATGTATCTGTTCTTCGCGCCGCTGGGGCTCGCGAACACGTACACGGGGCTGATCGCGGCGCACGCGGCGCTCGGCGTGCCGTTCGTCGTGACGACGGTGGCCGCGACGCTGCAGGGGTTCAACCAGAACCTCGTGCGCGCGAGCCTGTCGCTGGGCGCGAATCCGGTGACGACATTCTTCCGCGTGACGCTGCCGGTGATTGCGCCGGGCGTGATGTCGGGTGCGCTGTTCGCGTTCGCGACGTCGTTCGACGAAGTGGTCGTCACGCTGTTTCTGGCCGGTGCGGACCAGACGACGCTGCCGCGGCAGATGTTTACCGGCATCCGCGAAAACATCAGCCCGACGATCGCGGCGCTCGCGACGATCCTGATCGTGTTCTCGACGAGCCTGCTGCTCGCGCTCGAATGGCTGCGCGGCCGTCAGGCGCGGCGCGCGGTGGCGTAACGCGGAAGACGCCGCCAAAGACGCGAGGGACGCGAGAAACGCCGGAGACGAGCGCGCACGCGCGCGTGCGCCGCACGCTGCAAGTTCACCCATCGCGTATAGCGAATTGCAACCGGCGTGAACGGCCGCGCGAGCGGCATCGCGAAGATCGCAAGGCCGTGCATCGCCAACTCGCCCGCCGCAGCCCCCATCCCTGCCTGCTTCCTTGTCGATCCGCGCCGCGCATCGGTCACGCGCGCGATGCGGGCGCGCACCTTGCTCGACCGCGTGGCGGCGACGATGCCGTTGCCGCATTCGACAAGGAGGTCCGACATGAAAGCAGTCGTATTTCACGGTATCGGCGACATCCGCATCGATACCGTACCCGATCCGGAAGTCGCCGACACCACCGACGCGGTCGTGCGCCTGACGGCCAGCGCGATCTGCGGCACCGATCTGCACATGGTGCGCGGCACGCTAGGCGGCATGAAGCCGGGCACGATTCTTGGGCACGAAGGCGTCGGCATCGTCGAGGCGGTCGGCCGCGACGTGCGTAATCTGCGGCGCGACGACCGCGTGCTGATTCCGTCGACGATCGCATGCGGCCACTGCGTGTACTGCCGTGCCGGCTATACCGCGCAGTGCGACGTCGCGAATCCGGGCGGCCCGCGCGCGGGCACCGCGTTCTTCGGCGGCCCGGCCGACACGGGCGCGTTCGACGGACTGCAGGCCGAATACGCGCGCACGCCGCTCGCGAACGCGAGCCTGATCCGCCTGCCCGACGAAATCGACGACGATCGCGCGATCCTGATGTCCGACATTTTTCCGACCGGCTATTTCGGCGCGCAGCTCGCCGAAGTGAAGCCGGGCGATACGGTCGCCGTGTTCGGCGCGGGCCCGGTCGGGCAGTTCGCGATCGCGAGCGCGAAGCTGATGGGTGCGGGCCGCGTGATCGCGATCGACCGGATCGCATCGCGTCTCGACATGGCCTGTGCGCAGGGCGCGGAAGCGGTCGACTTCTCCGAGGAAGATCCGGTCGACACCGTGCTGCGTCTGACGGGTGGAATCGGCGTCGATCGCGTGATCGACGCGGTCGGTGTCGACGCGATGCGCGCGACGCACGGGCCGGCTGCGGCGGACCATGACGCCGCGCGTGCGTTCGATGCGGAGGTCGACGCGGTCGCGCCGCGCCGCAAGCCGGACGGCCGCTACTGGATGCCGGGCGACGGGCCGTCGCAGGTGCTGCAATGGGCGGTGCGCGCGGTCGCGAAGGCGGGCACGGTCGCGGTGATCGGCGTCTATCCGCCGCAGGCGCGCGTGTTTCCGATCGGCGAGGCGATGAACCGCAACCTGACGATCAAGATGGGCAACTGCAATCACCGGACGATCACGCCGCAACTGATCGAGCTGGTGCGCAGCGGTGCGTTCGATCCGTTGTCGGTGCTGACGCAGCGCGAGCCGCTGACCAATGCGATCGACGCGTATCGCGCCTTCGACGTGCGCGAGCCGGGCTGGATCAAAGTGAAACTGGAGCCGTGATCATGGAACCCGCAACGAACCGCACCGAACTGAACGCGCGCTACGACACGTGCATGGCGGCATGCGACGCATGTGCCCATGCGTGCGACGCCTGCGCCGGCGCGTGTCTCGCGGAGCCCGACCCGCGCGCGCTGACCGCATGCATCGCGCTCGACATCGACTGCGCGCTGCTGTGCCGCTTCGCGTCCGGCGCGATGGCCCGCCGCAGCGTGCTCGCACCGCAGATCTGCGCACTGTGCGCCCAGGTGTGCGAGCGCTGTGCGGCGGAATGCCGACGCCATACGCACGAGCACTGCCGGCGCTGCGCGCTCGCCTGCGATGCCTGCGCGGCGATGTGCCGCGCGATGGCGTGAGCGCGGCCGCTTACGGGCGAGCGTGGAATTTGCGTGCGACGCGCTGAAGCAGCGCGTCGAGCACCGGCATTTCGACGGGCTTCACGAGGTGGTCGTCGAAGCCTGCGCTGGTACTGCGCGCACGGTCCGACGGTTGCGCGTGCCCCGACAACGCGACGCACGCGGTGTCGGCGAGCGCGTCGATCCGGCGCAACGCCTGCAGCAGCGCATACCCGTCGACGTCCGGCATCGTCAGATCGATCAGCATCAGATGCGGCGTGTAGTCGCGTGCGAGCGCGAGCGCTTCGTCGGCGCTGTATGCGACGCGCGGCGCGTGGCCTTTGACCTGCAGCAGCACCGCGAGCGTGTCCGCGGAGTCGCGGTTGTCGTCGACGACAACGATGCGCAGCGGCGCGACCGGCGTGTCGGCGGCCGCGCACGCGGCAGGAAGCTCGGGCTCCGCGCGCGCCGCGCGTTCGACGGGCAGACGGATGATGAACGTCGCGCCGTGGCCGGGGCCGTCGCTCTCCGCCGAGATCATCCCGCCGTGCAGTTCGACGAACGACCGGCAGATCGCGAGGCCGAGGCCGAAGCCATCGGTCGGCCGATGGGCCGCGCCTTCCTGCTCGAACAGATCGAAGATCGACTCGAGCGCGCCGGGCGCGATCCCGACGCCGCGATCGATCACGCGAATCGCGACGACCGGGCCTTCGACGCGCGCGCTGATGTCGATACGCCCGCCGCGCGGCGAAAATTTCGATGCGTTGTCGAGCAGGTTGTGCAGCACCTGCACGAGCCGCGCATCGTCGCCGCGCAGCACGATCGGCTCGGGCGGCAGATCGACGTGGATCTGCTGCTCGCGGGTCGCCAGCTTCGGCTGCACGCTTTCGACGCCGCGCGCCACGAGATCGCGTACCGTCACCGGCCGATCCTCGAGCTCGACCTTGCCCGACGTGATACGGCCGACGTCGAGCAGATCGTCGACGAGCCGCGTCAGTTGCGCGACCTGACGATGCACCGCGTCGCGGCACTGCGCGAGCGCGGGCGCCGGATCGGGCAGGCTCTGCAGCACGCCGACCGAATGGCGCAGCGGCGCGAGATGGTTGCGCAGTTCGTGCGCGAGCATCGCGATGAATACGCTGAGCCGATGCGTGGACGTTTCGAGTTCCTCGAGCCGCCTGCGCTCGGTCATGTCGCGCGTGATCTTGATGAAGCCGCACAGCTGATCCGACTCGTCGCGCACCGCGGTGATCGTCACGCTGGCCCAGAACAGCGAGCCGTCCTTGCGCACGCGCCAGCCTTCGTCCTCGAAGCGGCCATGTGTCGCGGCTTCGCGCAGCCCGTACGACGGGCGGCCGGCCGCGACTGCTTCGGGCGGGTAGAAGCGCGAGAAATGGTTGCCGACGATTTCGCTCGCGCGGTAGCCCTTGATGCGCTCGGCGCCGGCGTTCCACGTGACGACGTGGCCCTGCGTGTCGAGCATGAACACCGCATAGTCGGTGATCGAGGCGACGACGGTCTGGAAACGGAATTCCGCGAAACGGTGCAGCAGGTCGCCACCGTCCGGAGCGGGGGACGGCGGGGGATTCGAATGGGGTCGAATGTCGTCTTTCGTCATCAGAGGCGAGCTCAGCTGCAAATGGAACGCCATGGGCCGCCCGCAGGACAGCGGGACGGCGGCGCAGTGGCTGGGGGCGGCACCCCGAGAGCATACGGGATCGCCGCGTGATTCGCCAATCCGCATGCACGGACTGTGCCGGGCCGCACGCAATGAACGGATCCGATCGCTCGCGTCGCTCGCCGGCGCCGGCCGACCAGACCGACGACCGCGCCGCTTACGCACGTCGGTCGCCCGGACCGTCCGCGCCGGCCGCCTGGCGTCGCGCGCTCGCGGCCGGCACGGCACTTGCGTCCCTCGCACGCCCGACGACCGGCGCGGCCCGCTGCGGCCGCGCCGCGCATGGCAACCGCGAGGACATAGCGATGAGCACACTGAATCCCGACAACGAGCCGGCCGGCCCGGACGACGAGAACGCGAGCCGCGGCCGCGACGGGCGCGCGCTCGGCCCGAGCGACTCGTCGGACAGCGGCAGCGACACGGCCGGCGCGCGGCGCCATTCGTTCGACGTCGACTCGCCGCTCGACGCGCATGCGCTCGAGCGTGGCGACGCGACGCTCGACAGCGACACGGACCGCGCGGGCACGGGCGAGCGCGCGGCGGCGGACGGCGACGCGACGTTCGAGGAGAGCGCGGACATCGAGCCGGACCGGCTCGAACAGCTCGCCGAGCCGCCCGACGCGGGCGAAGCCGATGAATCCCACGAATTGGACGAGCGCGACGGCGAGCGTGGCGGCGAGCCCGGCTGACGCACACGCAAAAACTGCAATTCGGTTGCAGATCGGCACGACCGGCGCGTGCGGCGTACGCGTTCGGGCGCCGCACGCGCGGCATGCCGATTGCGCCGGCGACGCGGCGCGCGCGCCGGGCGGCATGGGGCCGCTCGCCGCGCACGCGGCCAAGGAGGACACGATGCAACGACGATATCCCGGGCGGCCGGTCGAACGGCGCGGCCCGCCCGATTGGCAGGAACGCAGCGAACGCGCGTACCGGGAGGCAGGCGAGCGCGGTTTTCCGGACGATCCGGCGCTGCGGCCCGAGGAGGACTACGAGTCCGCGTACCGGCGCTTCGCGAGCGAGGACGTCGGCCCCGAGGAATGGGGCAGCGAATGGACCGAGCGCGCGGCACGGCCCGCGGCGGAACTCGGCGGGCGCGGCACACGCACCGAATGGCACGGCGGCCCCGGCGGACCGGGTGAACCGCGCGGCGCGCGCGGCGCGGCGTACGAGGCCGAGCGCGGTCGCGGGCAGCCGGGCGGCGGGCCGGACCCGCACCGATACGGCGGCGGCCGCGACGAGGCGCCGGGCCTGCGCGGACACTTCCGGCTCGGCTGGTACGGCGGCGGCGAGCGCGGCTACGACGATCCGCGTACGGCCGACGCGCCGGACCTGTCGCGCTTCGGCAGCGGCGCGGCGCGCGACGCCATGCGCGGCCGGCGCGGCCCGAAAGGCTATACGCGCTCGGACGAACGGATTCGCGAGGACGTCTGCGAACGGCTCGCGCATGCGCTCGACATCGACGTCAGCGACGTGAGCGTGCAGGTCAGCGACGGCCGCGTCGAACTCGACGGCACGGTGCCCGCGCGCTGGATGAAGCATGCGATCGAGGACATCGCGGACGACTGCATGTGCGTGCGCGACGTCGAGAACCGCGTGCGCGTGAAGCGCGAAGGCGAGCACGACAGCGGCATGGTGCTGCACCCCGCGCAGCGAACCGTTACGCCGACCCAGCCGGCCGTGCGCGAGCCTGAGCCCGGCACGTCGGCTCAGGGCGCGGGCAGCAGCGACGCGGGCGGCGGCGGCACTGCAGGCAGCGGCGCCGCAGCGGGCACCGGCGGCACCGCGGCGGGCAGCACGCCGGGCCGCGAGCGCCATCACTGACGGAGGACGGCCGTCATGAACCCGCCACAACGGAACGCAGTGCGCGCATGACGCCGGCGACCGGGGACACGCGACGCGATACGCGCAGCCTGCGGCTGCGGATCGCCGGCGAGCTGTGGCGTGCGATCTGGCGTTATCGCGCGCGCGTGCTCGCGGCGATTGCGCTGCTGGTGCTCGCGAAGGCCGCGGCCGTGTCGGTACCGCTGCTGCTGAAGGAGATCGTCGACGACTTCGGCCAGCTCGCGCAGCGGCCCGCGTCGCTGCCGGTGCTGCTGCTGTTCGCGTACGCGGTCGTGCGGTTCGCGTCGAACGCGCTGAATGAAGTGCGCGACATGACGTTCGTGCAGGTCACGCAGAGCACGGTCGCCGCGTTCACGGTACGCACGTTCGGCCATCTGCACCGGCTCGGCGCGCGCTTCCATTCGCAGCGCGAGACGGGCGCGGTCGTGCGCGACCTCGAGAAGGGCACGGCCGGCATCGGCTATCTGCTTGGCGTCGCCGTGTTTACGATCGTGCCGACCGCGATCGAGATCGGCTCGGTGCTCGTGATCGTCGTCAGCAAGTATGGCGGCGGCTTCACCGCGATCATCTTCGTCACGTTCGCCGTCTACGCCGCGTACACGATCGTGTTCACGCGGCGGCGCATGCGCTACCAGCGCCGCGTGAACGCGCTCGAGGCCGAATCGAATTCGCGCATCGTCGACAGCCTGCTGAACGTCGACACCGTCAAGTACTTCGCGCGCGAGGACGTCGAACGCGACCGGCTCGACCGCGTGCTGAACGCGTGGTCGGACGCGGGCGTCGACAACCAGTACGCGCTGTCGACGCTGCACATCGGGCAGAGCGCCTGCATCGGCGCCGGCATCGCGGCCGTGATGCTGCTCGCCGGCGAGCGCGTCGCGACCGGCGCGATGACGGTCGGCGACCTCGTGCTGATCAACGCGTACATCATCCAGATCAGCCTGCCGCTGAACGCGCTCGGCTTCGTGTTCCGCGAGGCGAACGACGCGATGACGAACATCGAGCGGCTGTTCGGGCTGCTCGACGCGCGCGGCAAGCCGGGCGAGGACGGCGACGTGCCCGGTGCGCAGCCGCTCGTCGTGCGCGGCGGCGCGATCGAGTTCGAGCACGTGGACTTCGGCTACGAGCCGAGCCGGCAGATCCTGTGGGACGTGTCGTTCCGGATCGAGCCCGGCCAGTCGGTCGCGGTGGTCGGCGGCAGCGGCTCGGGCAAGTCGACGCTCGCGCGGCTGCTGTTCCGGCTTTACCAGCCGGACGCCGGCACGATCCGCATCGACGGCCAGGATCTGCGCCTCGTCACCGAGCGCAGCCTGCGCGACGCGCTCGGCATCGTGCCGCAGGACACGATCCTGTTCAACGACACGATCGCGTACAACATCGCGTACGGCAAGCGCGACGCGACGCGCGCGGAAGTGGTCGCGGCCGCGCGCAGCGCGCAGCTCGACACGTTCATCGAGCGGCTGCCCGATGCCTACGACACGCGCGTCGGTGAACGCGGCGTGCGGCTGTCGGGCGGCGAGCGGCAGCGCGTCGCGATTGCGCGCGCGTTGCTGAAGGCGCCGCCGATCGTCGTGTTCGACGAGGCGACGTCCGCGCTCGACACGCGCTCGGAGCGCGCGATCCAGCAGGAGCTGATGCGTGTCGCGCAACATCGGACGAGCCTGATCATCGCGCACCGGCTGTCGACGATCGTCGATGCGGACCGCATCCTCGTGATGGAGTACGGCCGGCTCGTCGAACAGGGCACGCACGACGAGCTGCTCGCGAGCGGCGGCGTCTATGCGCAGATGTGGGCGCTGCAGGCGAAGCAGCGCGAGCTCGAACGCACCGAGGCGAAGTTCGCGCGACAGCCGGTGCGCATCAATCCGCTCGTGTCGCAGGTGCTCGACGGGCTCGCTGACGCGGCCGAGCGGCGCGGCGTGCCGGTGTTCCGCCATTTGTCCGACGAGGACCTGATCGTGAAGGCCGATCCGGCCGCGCTGCGGCGCTTCGTGTGGGAGCTGTGCCGCAACGGGATCGACGTGAGCGGCAGCGGCGGGCGCGTCCAGGTCTATACGGAGCGGCACGATCCGGATGCACGGATCACGGTCGCCTGCGCGGGCGTCGATGCGCCGGAGCTGTCGCTGCTCGCTCTCGAGCCGCTGCAGAACGCGATCGAGGAGGCGGGCGGCTACGTCGTGCGCGAACGCGACGACACCGGTGTCACGCTGCACGTCGCGCTGCCGCTCTGCGCGATCGCGCCGGCGTCGATGCAGCCGGCCGACGCCGTGCCCGTGCCGATCGCCGACAGGCCGCTCGACGGCCTGCGCATCGCCTGCGTCGACGATCACGACGAAGCGCGCGATGCGCTGACCGCGCTGCTGACGGTGGCCGGCGCGCAGGTCGACGCGTTCGCGTCGGGCCAGGCGCTGCTCGACACGCTATGGCGCGCGCGCCGTGACGACTGGCCGGCGCTGCTCGTCTGCGACATCGACCTCGGCGACGACGAGGAAGACGGCTATACGGTCATGACGCGCGTGCGTCAGCTCGAAGCGGCGCGCGCGAACGAGGACGGCGCATCGTCCATCGAAGCGCTCGCGCTGTCCGGCCACGCGCGCGAGCGCGACCGCGCGCGCGCCGTCGAAGCGGGTTTCCATGCGTATCTGACCAAGCCGGCGGCGCCGGCCGACCTGATCGCGGCGCTGCGCGCGCTCGCATTTTCCTCCGGAGACTCACATGCCGACTCATCTGAATCCGTCCCCCGAAGGGCTGACCGCACGTCGCGGCGGTAGCGCGCTCGCGGATCGCCAGGCCGCGATCGCGGCCGTCGAACTGCTGCTGCCGACGCTGTCGGCCGCGTTGCAGAGCGACTTCGTCGGCGACAGCGGCTGCCTGCACATCGTGATCATGGATCCGGCGCTCGGCCCGCACGACGCGTCGTTCGAAGACGCGATCCTCTACGAGTTCTCTCTGCCCGACCCGAAGGACTGGGACGCCGACTATCGCGCGTATGCGCGCGCGAAAGCGCGTTTGTCGTGGGAAACCGGCCGCGACGGCCACGTCGTGCAGGCGCTCGAGCCGTACCGGCTGCGCGCGGGCGACACGAACCTGTGGGGCGCCGTCGCACAGCACGGGATCGTGGTCGGCGTATCGGGCGCGCAGCCGTGGTTCGACGAGGCGTTCGCGGGCTGCATCGCGCATTGCCTGCGCGCGCTCGCGAAGCATCGCGCGCAGGCGACGCCCGACGCGCTCGCGATCTGATCGCGAGCGCAGCGCGGTGCGGGCACGTTTTTACAGCCGGTTATAAAAAAGCCAGCGAACGCGCCGCGACGCGCGACGCAACGCGGTTCGAAACGGACGGGCACGAATCTCGCTGTCTTCCCTGCGATGACGCTTGTCACGACAAGCGTTCCGACGAAGTTCTTCTGACGCCGACAGGGAGGTACATGTGAACGGGACCCACGATCCAGCTCAACTGCCGCTCGCCGGCCGCACCGCACTCGTCACGGGCGGCGGCCGCGGGCTCGGCGAAGCGATCTGCGAGGAACTCGCGCGCAACGGTGCGCACGTCGTCGTCGCGGATCTCGACGGCGACCGCGCGGCGGCCGTCGCGCAGCGGCTTACGCGGCACGGCGTGAAGGCGGTCGGCCGTCCGCTCGACGTGCGCGACGAGGCGTCGGTGCTGCAGGCCGTGCACGATGCGCGCGAAGTGGTCGGCGATCTCGACGTGATCGTGAACAACGCGGCGATCGACGTGACCGCGCCGATCGACGACGTGAGCGTCGACGCATGGCAGCAGGTGCTGATGACGAACCTGTTCGGTCCATACCTCATGTGCCATGCGGTCGTGCCGATGATGAAGGCGCGCGGCGGCGGGCATATCGTCAACATCGCGTCGACCGCATCGAAACGCGCGTGGCCGAACGCATCGGCGTATCACGCGACGAAGTGGGGGCTGCTCGGTCTGTCGCATGCGCTTCATGCGGAGCTGCGCCCGGCCGGCGTGCGCGTCTCGGCGATCGTCGCCGGCGGGATGCGCACGCCGTTCCTGCTCGATCGTTTCCCGGACATCGACGAGGACACGCTGCAGCCGCCCGAGAACGTCGCGGCCGCGGTGCGCTTCGTGCTGACGCAGCCGCCGGGCACGGTCGTACCGGAAGTGATGGTGCTGCCGATGAAGGAGACATCATGGCCCTGAAGCACGATCCGCGTCCGCGCGGCGCCGTGCTGCTCGACAAGGACGGCACGCTGCTCGACGACGTGCCGTACAACGTCGATCCGGCCCGCATGCGGCTCGCGCCGGGCGCCGCGCGTGCGCTGCGCTCGCTCGCGTCGACCGGCATGCCGATCGCGGTCGTCTCGAACCAGCCGGGCGTCGCGCTCGGCCGCTTCACCGAATCTCAGCTTGGCGCGGTCCGCCAGCGTCTTGCCGAACTGTTCGAAGAGAACGGCGCGGCGCTGGCGGATTTTTTTTACTGCCCGCATCACCCGCAGGGCAGCGTGCCGCGCTATGCATGCGACTGTCTGTGCCGCAAGCCGAGGCCCGGCATGCTGCGCCGCGCGGTCGCCGCGCTCGGCGTCGAGGCCGGCGCGAGCTGGATGATCGGCGACATTCTCGACGACATCGAAGCGGGCCGCGCCGCGCAGTGCCGCACGATCCTCGTCGATCGCGGCTACGAGACGGAATGGCGGATCGACGCGACACGCACGCCGCACTTCGTCGTCGACCGGCTCGATCTCGCGGCCGACATCGTCGTGCGCGAAACCACGCGCCGTCACGGCTCGCGGGTGCGGCAATGAGCGCGCCCGCGTGGGACCGCGCGCGCCGCATTCTGTGCGTGCGGCTCGACAATCTCGGCGACGTGCTGATGACGACGCCGGCACTGCGCGCGCTGAAGGAAAGCGGCAACGGCCGGCATCTGACGCTGCTCACGTCGAGCACGGCCGCGGCGCTCGGCGCGCATCTGCCGATGGTCGACGACGTGTGGACGTACGACGCGCCGTGGGTCAAGCATCCGGACGCGCCGGCCGACCCGGTCGCCGATCTCGACATGATCGACCGGCTGCTGTCCGCGCGTTTCGACGCGGCGGTGATCTTCACCGTGTATAGCCAGAGCCCGTTGCCGGCCGCGATGATGTGCTGGCTCGCCGGCATTCCGCTGCGGCTCGCGCATTGCCGCGAGAACCCGTACCGGCTGCTGACCGACCGCGTCGCGGAGACCGAGCCCGATCAGCAGGTGCGGCACGAAGTGGCGCGCCAGCTCGCGCTGGTGCGCACGATCGGTGCGAAGACCGCCGACTGGCGGATGGCGTTCGAACCGGGCGACGCGGCGCGCCGGGCGGTGCAGGCGCGGCTGCGCGCCGCGCTGCAGCGCTTCGGCGGCCCGCGGCGCGGCGACGCGCATGGCTGCGGGCGCTGGCTCGTCGTGCATCCGGGCGCGAGCGCCGCGTCGCGGCGCTGGCCGGCCGAGCGCTTCGGCGACGCGGCCGCGCGCCTCGTGTCGCAGTTCGACGGCGTCGCAGTGACGGGCGGCAGCGGCGAACGCGCGCTCGTCGACGCGGTGTGCGAGCGGATCGGCCCGCGCGCGCTGCCGCTCGCCGGCACGCTGCCGCTCGGCGAGCTCGGCGCGCTGATCGAGACGGCCGACCTGCTGCTGTCGAACAACAGCGGCCCCGCGCATCTCGCGGCCGCGCTCGGCACGCCCGTCGTCGATCTCTACGCGCTGACCAATCCGCAGCACACGCCGTGGCGCGTTCCGCATCGCGTGCTGAACGTCGACGTGCCGTGCCGCAACTGCTATCGCAGCGTGTGCGAACAGCCGGGACATCCGTGCCTGCGCGGCGTGCGCGTCGACGATGTCGTCGATGCCGCGCACGCGCTGCTGCGCGGCAACGCGCGCGGTGCGCGGCACGCGGGTGCCCGCGCAGCCGCCGCGTCCGACACGTCGCTCGCCGGCAGCGCAGCCGGCGCGTCGAACGTGATTCCTTTCGCGCACGTCATCACCAGGAGCTGACGCATGCCCGAACCGATCTATACGCTCGGCATCAACGCCGCCTTTCACGACAGCGCCGCGTGCCTCGTGCGCGACGGCGTGGTCGTGGCCGCGGCCGAGGAAGAACGCTTCACGCACGTGAAGCATGCGAAACGGCCAGTGCCGTTTTCGACCTGGGAATTGCCGTATCACGCGATCGACTACTGTCTCGCGGAAGCGGGCATCGCGCTCGCGGACGTGCAGCATGTCGCGTATTCGTACGATCCGTGGCTCGAACTCGATCGCCGCGCCGGACAGCCGTCGCTCACGCTGCCGCTCGAACCGTCCGCGCACGCGCGGCCGCCGGGCGGCGAGTCGCCGTGGCATCCGCTGTTCCTGTCGTCGATCGTCAACGCGCCGCGTCAGCTCGCGGGCGGCGCGCCGCACCACCTGCAGCGGCGCTTTCGCGGCGTCACGCACGACGGGCCGTTCCGCTGGCATTTCGTCGAACACCACCTCGCGCACGAGGCGAGCGCGTTTCTCGCGGCGCCGTACGAGCGCTGCGCGGTGATGACGATGGACGGACGCGGCGAGCGCGCGACGACGAGCTACGGCGTGTTCGACGGACGCACGTACCGGCGCATCGCGCAGGTCGACCTGCCGCATTCGCTCGGGCTGCTGTACGAGCGCGTCACGCGTTACCTCGGCTTCCTGCATTCGTCCGACGAGTACAAGGTGATGGCGCTCGCGTCGTACGGCAAGCCGATCTACGCCGATCAGATGCGCCAGCTCGTGCGCTATCGCGGCGACGGCCGGTACGACGTCGACGAGGCGGATCTGGTCGCGCTGTTCGGCCCCGCGCGCGAGCGCGGCGGGCCGATCACGCCGAACCATTGCGACATCGCGCACGCGCTGCAGCTGGTGCTCGAGGAAACGACGCTGCGCGCGGTCGAATGGCTCGCGGCCGAAACCGGCGAGAAGCAGCTCGCGATGGCGGGCGGCGTCGCGCTGAACTGCGTGATGAATGCGCGCATTCGCGATCGCGGCCCGTTCGACGACGTGTGGGTGCAGCCGGCGGCCGGCGACGCCGGCACCGCGCTCGGCGCCGCGCTGTGGACCGACTTCCGCGAGCGCGGCGCGCGCGGCGACTGGCGCATGGATCACGCGTATCTCGGCCCGTCGTTCGAGGACGACGCGATCGAGGCCTTCATCCGCGAAGCGCAGCTGCCGTATCGGCGGCTGAACGACGTCGCCGCGCAGACGGCCGCACTGCTCGCGCAGAACCGCGTGATCGGCTGGTTCCAGGGACGCATGGAGTTCGGCCCGCGCGCGCTCGGCGCGCGTTCGATTCTCGCGTCGCCGATCGATCCCGACATGCAGCGCAAGCTGAACCGGATCAAGGATCGCGAGGATTTCCGGCCGGTCGCGCCGGTCGCGCTCGAAAGCAAGGCGCACGAGTGGTTCTCGGGCGGGCGGCGCGAGCCGCTGCATGCGCCGTTCATGCTGTTCGTCTACGACGTGCGGCCCGAGCGCGCGGAGCGGATTCCGGCCGTGCGCCATATCGACGGCACCGCGCGCGTGCAGACGGTCGCGCCGCAGCAGAACCCGCTGCTGCACGCGCTGCTGACCGAGTTCGACGCGCTGACCGGCGTGCCGGTGCTCGTCAACACGTCGTTCAACACGCGCGGCGAGCCGATCGTCTGCACGCCGCGCGATGCGATCGAATGCTTCTGGACCTCGCCGCTCGATGCGCTCGTGATCGGCTCGTTCCTCATGGAGAAGCCGCGATGAACATGCGCGACACGCAGCTGCCGCCGGTCGTGTCCGTCGTCGTGCCGACCTACCGGCGGCCCGATCTGCTCGAACGCTGTCTCGACGCGCTGTGCGTGCAGGTGTTCGATCCGACGACGTACGAGATCATCGTCGTCGACGACGATCCGGCCGGCAGCGCGCGGCCGGTGGTCGACGCATGCCGCGCGCGCATGACCGACGTGCCGGCGATCCGCTACCTGAGCGCGCCCGACACGCAGGGGCCGGCCGGTGCACGCAACGTCGGCTGGCGCAGCGCGCGCGGCGCGCTGATCGCGTTTACCGACGACGACACGATTCCCGATCCGACCTGGCTGCGCCACGGCGCGGCCGCGCTGCTCGCGGAGCCGTCCGCGGCCGCGGCGGCAGGGCGCATCGAGGTGCCGCTGCGGCCGCGGCCGACCGACTACGAACGCGACGCGGCGGGGCTCGCGCATGCCGAATTCGCGACCGCGAACTGCTTCGTGCGGCGCGCCGCGCTCGAACGCGTCGGCGGCTTCGACGAGCGCTTCACGCGCGCGTGGCGCGAGGATGCGGACCTGATGTTCGCGCTGCGCGAGCACGCGGGCCCGATCGTCGAGGTCGAGGACGCGCGCATCGTGCATCCGGTGCGGCCCGCGCGCTGGGGCGCGAGCATCGGCCAGCAGTCGAAGGTCTATTTCGACGCGCTGCTGTACAAGAAGCATCGCACGACGTACCGGCGCCATATCCGGCCGGTGCCGCCCTGGCACTACTACGGCGCGGTGTTCGCGGCGCTCGCGGCGCTCGTCTGCTTCGTCGCGCGCTGGAACGCGGCCGGCGCGGTGTTCGCAGGCATCTGGGCCGCGATCACCGCGTGGTTCTGCTGCAAGCGGCTGCGCGGCACGGCGCTCACGCCGTCGCACGTCGCCGAGATGATCGTCACGTCGATCGCGATTCCGCCGGTGTCGCTGTACTGGCGCATCCGCGGCGCACTTCACTTCCGGGTGTTCTTCCTATGACGCTCGACACGTCCTCCCCGCCGGCCCCGCGCACGATCGCCGTGTTCCGCGCGCTGCAGCTCGGCGACATGCTGTGCGCGGTGCCGGCGCTGCGCGCGCTGCGTCGCGGCGCGCCCGATGCGCACATCACGCTGATCGGATTGCCGTGGGCGCGCGAATTCGCGTCGCGCTTCGGCGACTACATCGACGACTTCATCGCGTTTCCCGGCGCGCCGGGACTCGGCGAGCAGGCGGAACCGGAAGCTGCCGCGCGCGACGCGTTCATCGCGAAGTGCCGCGCGCGCGAGTTCGATCTCGCGATCCAGCTGCACGGCAGCGGCGCGCGGACCAACGCGATCGTCGCGTCGCTCGGCGCCGTGCGCACCGCGGGCTTCATGCCGGCCGACGGCGACGCGGCCGCGCTCGACTGTTCGATCGTCTGGCGCGACGAGGAGCCGGAAGTCACGCGCTATCTGCGGCTGATGCACGCGCTCGGCTATCCCGACTGGGGCGACTACCTCGAATTCCCGCTCGGCGGACTCGACTACGCGCTCTGGCACGTGCTCTGCGACGAATACGCGCTCGAAGCCGGCCGCTACGTGATCGTGCACCCCGGCGCGCGGATGGCGTCGCGCCGCTGGCCGGTCGAGCGTTTCGCAAACGCCGCGCGGCGGCTCGCGGACGATGGCTGGCAGATCGTGCTGACCGGCACGCGCGCGGAGATCGCGCTCGCCGGCGCATTCGCCGAACAGCTCGGGCGGCCGTGCGTGAATCTGTGCGGCCGCACGCCGCTCGGCGCGCTGGCCGCGCTGATCGGCCGCGCGCGCCTGCTGCTCTGCAACGACACCGGCGTGTCGCACGTCGCGGCCGCGCTCGGCACGCCGAGCGTCGTCGTCGCGTGCGGCAGCGACACCGCACGCTGGGCGCCGCTCGACGGCGAGCGCCACCGCGTGCTCGCGAACTATCCGTCATGCCGGCCCTGCATGTACGACGCGTGCCCGTACGAGCACGAGTGTGCAGTGGCGATCGGCGTCGACGACGTGATCGATCAGGCGAGCGCGCTGCTCGCGGAGGAGAGACGTCATGTCACGTAAGCGTTTGCGCGTGCTGACCTGGCACGTGCACGGCAACTACCTGTACTACCTGTCGCAGGCGCCGCACGATTTCTTCATCGTGACGAAACCGCAGCATCCGCCCGGTTACGCGGGCCGCGTCGGCCATCTGCCGTGGGGCGACAACGTGCACGAGGTGCCGGTCGAATGCGTGCGCGATACCGCGTTCGACTGCGTGCTGTATCAGCATCACAGCCACTACCAGCACGACCGGCTGCATCTGCTGAGCGATGCGCAGCGCGCATTGCCGACGCTGTTCGTCGAGCACGATCCGCCGCGCGAGCATCCGACCGACACGCTGCACCCCGTGCAGGACCCGAACGTGATGCTCGTGCACGTGACGCCGTTCAACGCGCTGATGTGGGACAACGGCATCACGCCGACGCGCGTGATCGAGCACGGCGTGCTCGTGCCCGACAACGTCGCCTATCACGGCACGCTGCCGAAAGGCGTGTCGGTCGTGAACAACCTCGCGCGCCGCGGCCGCCGTCTCGGCGTGGACGTGTTCGAGCACGTGCGCCGCAGCGTGCCGCTCGATCTGGTCGGGATGGGCTCGAGCGAGCTCGGCGGCATCGGCGAAGTGCCGAATCCGGCGCTGCCGCACTTCCTGTCGCACTACCGGTTCTTTTTCAATCCGATCCGCTATACGAGCCTCGGGCTCGCGGTGATCGAGGCGATGATGATCGGCCTGCCGATCGTCGCGCTCGCGACGACCGAGATGGCGCAGCTCGTGAAGACCGGCGTAAACGGCGCGGCCGACACGCGCCCGGCGGTGCTGATCGAGGCGATGCGGATGCTGATCCGCGATGCGGACCTCGCGCGCGCGTGGGGCGAGGCCGCGCGCCGCGACGCGCGCGAGCGCTTCGGCATCGAGCGCTTCGTGCGCGACTGGGACGCGGCGCTGACCGAAGTCGCGGCGTAGCGCCATCGATGCGGGCCGCGCGACGGCGGCCCGCCTGCTCGCTCACTGGCTCGACGCGTTCGTCGCCGGGTTCGTGCCGCTTCCCGATCCGCCGCCTGCGGTGCCGGTGCCGCCCGACAGGTTCGCGACGAGATTGCGCTCGTGCTCGGGCAGCAGCGCGAGGCGGTTGTACAGCGTTTTCAGGCTGATGCCGAGCGCCTTCGCGGTGCGCGGCTTGTCGCCGTTGAAATGCCGCAGCGACGCGACGATGAAGCGCTGCTGCGTATGCGCGAGCGTCGTGCCGATATGGAGCGTCATCGCGTTGTGCCGCACTTCCTCGCGCGGCGGCTGGCGGCGCGGCAGCTGCAGGTCGATCTGCTCGTCCGCGAGGATGAACGCGCGCTCGACCGCGTTGCGCAGTTCGCGCACGTTGCCGGGCCACGTGTAGGCGCGCAGCGCCTTCATCGCCTGCGTCGACAGCCGCTTGCGCGTGCGATGGCGCGTGTTCAGCCGCTCGACGATCTGCATCGCGATCTCGCCGACGTCGTCCTCGCGCTGGCGCAGCGCGGGCACGTGCAGCGCGACCGTCGCGATGCGGTAGAACAGGTCTTCGCGCAGGCGCCCGCTGCGCACCGCTTCGACCGGATCGTGATGGGTGGCCGCGACGATGCGCACGTCGATCGGAATCGCTTCGTGGCCGCCGACGCGCATGATCGTGTTCGACTCGAGCGTACGCAGCAGCTTGACCTGCAGCTCGAGCGGCATCTCGGCGATCTCGTCGAGAAACAGCGTGCCGCCGCGCGCGGCCTCGAACATGCCGACGTGCTGCGCCACCGCGCCGGTGAAGCTGCCTTTCTCGTGGCCGAACAATTGCGACTCGGCGATATCGCCGGGAATCGCGCCGCAATTGACCGGCACGAACGGCCCGCGCCGACGCGGGCTCATGTCGTGCAGCAGTCGCGCGACAATGTCCTTGCCCGCGCCGCTCTCACCCACGATCAATACGCTTGCGCGCGTCGTGGCGACGCGCGACACCTTCAGCATCAGGGTCTGGATCGAGCGCGAGCGGCCGAACAGCCGCGTGCCGTCATCGTCGGATTTCGACATGGTCTGATATCGGAGTGGGAAGTTTTGACCGAATACGTCACGGCAGAAAGGAAAAAACGACGCGGTGTGCGTCGCCTGTTCGTGCACAGAGCATATCGTCGATATCGTTTGCGAGGCATTGAATATCGCAATCCGCGCGGCCGAAACGGATAGATTTAATCGATGAAGCGAGCACGCAAGACATGCTTCTTCTATACTGCTAAGCACTGTTACTGATGGCAGGACTGCTTGTCTGCCCCGATGACGCGCATCGCGTGATGCGCCGCCGAGTGCCCCGGCGGTCGACGCGCTGCCTACTCGCCGCGGTTCCGGCCGCTCGCGTGCCGGGCCGCACCACAAGGAGCCCAGATGCCTTACGTTCTGATCGTCGAAGACGATGCCGATACGCGCACGATGCTCGCGACGCTCGCGCGCTCGCAGCAGCTCACGTGCGACACGGCCGCGACGCTCGAAGAAGCGCGTACGCTCGTCGCGACGCATACCCCCGATCTCGTGCTGTGCGATCTCGTGCTGCCGGACGGCAACGGTATGGATCTGTTCGATGCATTACCGAAACGCGCGCACTGCGAGATGGTGCTGACCACCGGTCATGCGAGCCTCGAAACCGCGATCGACGCCTTGCGGCGCGGTGCGACCGACTATCTCGTGAAGCCGCTGAACATGCAGCGGCTGAACAGCATCTTCGCGCGCGTGCCGCGCACGACCGCGCTGCATGAAGAAATCGCGGAGCTGCGTTCGGAACTGCAGCGGCTCGGCCGCTTCGGTCGCATGCTCGGCAGCTCGCCGGCGATGCAGGCCGTCTACGACGCGATCGGCCGCGTCGCGCGCACCGAGGCGTCGGTGCTGCTGACTGGCGAATCCGGCACCGGCAAGGAGCTGGCCGCACAGACGATCCACGATCTGAGCCTGCGCCGGCGCGGCCCGTTCCTCGCGATCAACTGCGGCGCGATCGCCGCGAATCTCGTCGAGAGCGAGATGTTCGGCCACGACCGTGGCAGCTTCACCGGCGCCGAGCGGCAGCACAAGGGCTTTTTCGAGCGGGCGGACGGCGGCACGCTGTTCCTCGACGAAATCACCGAGATGCCGCTCGAATCGCAGGTCAAGCTGCTGCGCGTGCTCGAGACGGGGCGCCTCACGCGGCTCGGCTCGACGCGCGAGATCGACGTCGACGTGCGCATCGTCGCCGCGACGAACCGCGACCCGGAAGCCGCGATGGCCGACGGCAAGCTGCGGCCCGACCTCTATCACCGCATCAACGTGTTCCCGATTCCGCTGCCCTCGCTGCGCGAGCGCGGCGACGACATCCCGATGCTCGCCGACGCGTTCCTGCAGCGCTACAACGAGGAAAGCGGCCGCAACCTGCGCTTCGCGCCGGCCGCCCGCGAGGCGCTGAAGACGTACGCGTGGCCCGGCAACGTGCGCGAGCTGCGCAACTTCGTGCAGCGCGCGAGCATCTTCAGCGACGTCGACGTGATCGAGACCTTGCCGCCGCCGATCATGGACGAGCTCTCGAGCATGGTCGATTCTCATGAAGATCGCGTGACGGTGCCGTTCGGCACGCCGCTCGAGGAAGTCGACCGCAAGCTGATCCTCGGCACGATCGCGCAGTGCGGCGGCGTGAAGGCGCAGGCCGCCGAAGTGCTCGACGTGAGTCTGAAGACGATCTACAACCGGCTCGCGCAGCTCGAAAACGAATCGGACAAGTCGGATTCCTGATGCCGCCGCGAGCCCGTCTACGCACGCGCGCGCGCGTTGCGCCGCGCGTCGTCGGCGGCGATCAGGCGACGCATCCGTTCGACGTGCGGCGCGATCGCGCGCCGCTCGCGCAGGATCCACGGCAAGCCCGCGAACGCCCGCACGAGTCCGCGCTCGCGCCGCAGCCGCGGCAGCATCCGCACCGTATGCACGAGCGCCGCGCCGGCCGGCCAGCGCAGCCACGCGGTCCACGCGTCGTTGCGCGCGGCGACGCTCGCGCGCGTGCGCGTGTCGCGCGCCGTCGACGGATAGTGATGGACGGTCAGCGTCGGCGCGTACACGAGCCAGTCGCCGGCCGCGCAGAGGTCCAGCGCGAGCAGCGCTTCCTCGCCGCCGAGAAAATAGCGCGGATGGTATCCGCCCGCGCGCACGAACGCCTCGCGCCGGAACATCGTCGCGCCGGCCAGCAGGCCGAGGATCGGGCGGCCGGGCAGCGGCACCGGCGCTTCGAGCGGGCTCGCGGCCATCACGCCGCAGGTCGGGTCCTCGCGCTCGTCCGGGCCGACCAGCACGCGCGCCGTGAGCGCGGCCACGTGCGGATACGCGTCGAGCAGATCGGCCGCGTCGCGCAGCGAGCCGGCCGCCCACCACGTGTCGTCGTCGCAGAACGCGACGTAGGGCGTGCGCGCGACCGCGACGCCGAGATTGCGGCCGGCCGCGCCCGGATTGCCGGGCGCCGCGACGAGCGCCGCGTGCGGAAAGCGCGCATGCACGAGTGCGGCCGTCGCCGCGTCGGCCGCGTTGTCGACGACGACGATCGCGGGCCGGTCCGGCAGCGCGGTGAGCCGCGCGAGCGTGCGCGCGAGCTCGTCGGGGCGCCGGTACGTGAGCACGACCGCGGTCACGCGCGGCTCGTGCGCCGTCAGCGCGACGCGTGCGGGCGTTACGCGTACGTGACGTCGCATTCGAGCTGCCAGTACGTTTCCGGTTTGCGGAGGTCCGCGAGCATATGCGGCTCGAACAGCGCGATCTGACTCGCGTACGCTTCGACCGCGCGCGCCTTGGCGTCGCGGGCCCCCGTGCGCTCGCCGGCCGGCGAGCCGACCGGCCGCGCGATCCAGCCGTGCTCGCGCCAGCCCACCACGCGTTTCGCCATCAGCCCCTCGATGCGCCGATACGGCACGTCTTCGTAGAAACGCCACACGCGCGCCGTATCATCGTCGCGCAGCAGCATCAGCATTGCCTGCTGCACCTGCAGATGGTCGCGATGGAACAGGCCGGCCGGCGCGAGCACGCCGTAGCCGGGATGCTCGGCGATCGCGGCCGCCACGCGCGCGGCAATGGCCGACGGCGCGGCCGGCGTGCCGTACTGGTCGTCGAGGAAGTCGAGCCATACCGGCCGCGCATCGAGGATCGACAGCGCGCGGCGATCTTCGTCGCGGCGCGCGCGCATCGCTTCGTCCGCGCTGCGAAAGCCGGCGCGCCGATCCCAGGGCGGCGCGACGGTCCCGGCCGGCGGAATGCCGGCGAACACCGTGACGACGACCGACCCGGGTGCCTGCGCGAGCAGTTGCCCGCAACTGAACACCGCGTCGTCGAGATGCGGCGAAACAACGAGCCAGCGAGTGGGAGCAGTCATGGCAGAGGGGACTCCATCGTATGCGGCAGCGTCCGCGGTGCGCATCGGCAAGCACGCGGCATGCCCGCGCCGGCGCCGCGCCACGACGGCCGGGCGACACGCCGGGAGCGCAGCCGATGAGTGAAAAGATGCGCACGCATGCCGGAAATTGCGCGACGGCCGTCATGTTCGTCGCGATCGCGACGGTGCTGCAGGCGCTCGCGATTCGCTTCGGCGGCGCCAACATGCCGCTCGCGGTGTACTACCCGTTGCTCGCGGCGATCGCCTGGGCGACGTCGTTCCTGTTTGGCTTGATCGCGACGCTCGCGAGCAGCGTGCTCGTGTGGACGCTGTTCCTGTCCGATCCGGCCGCGTACGCGATGTCGCTGTCGGAGCGTCTCGTGCGGCTCGGCGAATTTGCGCTGATCGGCGTGCTCGCGTGCGCAGTCGTCGCGGCGGTGCGCCATGCGCGCGTGACGAACGAGCGTGCGCGACGCCGCGAAGCCGCGGCGCGCGCGCAGTTCGAGGCGCTGCTGAATGCGTTGCCGGACGGCGTGATCGCCGCCGATACGAACGCGCGGCTGACCTACGTGAACGCGGCGGCGGCCGCGCTGCTCGGCTGCCGGCCGGACGACGCGGCCGGCCGCGCGCTGCGCGACGTGCTGCAGCTGACCGATCGCGACGGACGGCGCGTGCAGACCTCGGCGCTCGAACATGCGCTCGGCGGCACGCGCACGACCTGCGAGCGTCACTGGCTGCGCGCGGCCGGCGGCGAGCCCGTGCCGGTCGCGGAGACGGCCGCGCCGATCGCCGATGCGGACGGCAACGTCGACGGCGCAGTGCTGCTGCTGCGCGACGCGAGCGCGGACCGCGCGCGGGCGGACGCCGCGCAGGTCCGGCGCGCGGTCGTCGACGCGTCGCCCGACGCGCTCATCGGGATCGACCGCGACGCGCGTATCGTCAGCTGGAATCCGGCCGCGCAGCGCATCTTCGGCTACGACGAAGAGGCGGCGTACGGCCGCCGTTTCGACTCGCTGATCGCGATGCGCTGGCTCAAGCGTCATCCGCTCGTGCAGACCTTCGACCATCTGCGCGAAATCGTCGGGCCGGTCGACCTGCTCTGCGTGCGACGCGACGGCGGACGCTTCCGCGCGACGGTCGCCGCGCGGCCCGTGCGCGGCGAGGCACGCGACGGCGTCGCGCTGTCGATCACGCTGCGCGAGACCGGCGCACAGCGCCGTCAGGACCGGCGCACGCAACGCTCGCTGCGCAGCGCGCGCGACGCGGGCGAGCAGGCCGCGACGTCGAATCGTCTGAAGGATGAATTGCTCGCGACCGTATCGCACGAATTGCGCACGCCGCTGAACGTGATCTACGGCTGGATCGAGGTGCTGCGCAATTCGGGCGACGACACGCTGCGCGTGCAGGCGATCGACGCGATCGACCGCAGCGCGCGCTCGCTCACGCGCATGGTCGGCGACATCCTCGATGCGTCGTCGCTGTCCACAGGCAAGCTGCGGCTCGACACGATGCCGGTCGACGTCGTGCGGCTGTTCGCCGATGTCGTCGCCGCGTTCCACACGGCCGCATCGAGCACCGGCATCGCGCTCGAATTCGAGTCGCGTGTCGCGACCTGCATCGTCTCGGGCGACGCCGAGCGGCTGCGGCAGATGCTGTCGAACCTCGTATCGAACGCGCTGAAATTCACGCCGGCCGGCGGCGACGTCACGGTCAGCGTCGCGCACGACGACACGCATGCCGTGCTGACCGTGACCGACACCGGGCAGGGCATCGCGCCGGAGTTCGTGCCGCACGTGTTCGACATGTTCCGGCGCGCGGACGATTCGCCTGCCTCGTCGCGGCGCGGCCTCGGGCTCGGCCTGTCGATCGTCCGGCATATCGTGCAGCTGCACGGCGGCACGGTCGTCGTCGACAGCGCGGGGCGCAATCGCGGTACGACCTTCACCGTGAAGCTGCCGGCCGGCTGGCAGCCGATCGGCGCGATGGCATGGGGAATCGCGCAGACGGTCGTCGCGCGCGAACGGCTCGGCCTCGACACGCAGCGGATCCTGATCGTCGACGACGACGCGACCACGCGCGCGAGCCTGACCGCCGCGCTGCGCACGCTCGGCGCCGAAGTCGCGGTCGCATCGTCGGGCCATCAGGCCGTGACGATCGCCGCGCAGATGCGGCCGACCGTCGTGCTGTCGGATCTCGCGATGTCGGACGGCGACGGCTTCTGGCTGCTCGACGCGATCCGCCGGCGCGCGGCCGAAGGCGACGACGCGTGCAACCCGCGCGTCGTCGCGGTGACCGCGCACGCGGGGCTCGCCGACGAGCGGCGCGCGCGCGCGGCCGGCTTCGACGGCTATCTCTGCAAGCCGGTCGACGTCGGCGATCTCGCGCGCGAGATCGCGCGCGTGACGAGCCGCGACGACTGAGCCGACGCGTGCGCCGCGCTCAAGACGTCGGCGCCGCGCGGTTGCGCGTGCCGATCTGCGCGAGCATGTGCGACGCGATCTGCGTGCTGCGCACGAGATCGCCGGGCGCATGGTGCGCCGCTTGCCGATGGATGAAATAGCGCGCGGTATGCGCGAGCCCGCTCGCGAACGGCGTCGTCGCGCGCCAGCCGAGCCGCTTGCGCGCCGCGTCGAGGTTCGGCCGGCGCTGGCGCGGATCGTCGGCCGGCAGCGGACGAAACTCGATCGGCACCGTCGCGCCCACCACGCGCACGACTTCGCGCGCGACGTCGATCATCGCGATCTCGTCGTCGCTGCCGAGATTGACGGGCTCGCACGCGTCGCCCGGCTCGTCCATCAGCCGCACGAGCGCGTCGATCATGTCGTCGACGTAGCAGAACGAGCGCGTCTGCGTGCCGTCGCCATAGACGGTCAGCGGTTCGCCCGCGAGCGCCTGCGTGATGAAGTTCGACACGACGCGGCCGTCGGCCGGATGCATGCGCGGCCCGTAGGTGTTGAAGATCCGCGCGATCCGCACGTCGACGCCGTACTGCCGGTGATAGTCCATGAACAGCGTTTCCGCGCAGCGCTTGCCTTCGTCGTAGCACGCGCGGATGCCGATCGGATTCACGCGGCCGCAATAGCGTTCGTCCTGCGGATGCACGTCGGGGTCGCCGTACACCTCGCTCGTCGACGCCTGCAGGATGCGCGCCTTCACGCGCTTGGCGAGACCGAGCAGGTTGATCGCGCCGTGCACGCTCGTCTTCGTCGTCTGCACGGGGTCGCGCTGGTAGTGCACGGGCGACGCGGGGCACGCGAGGTTGTAGATTTCGTCGACTTCGACGTAGAGCGGGAACGTCACGTCGTGACGCATCAGCTCGAAATTCGGCGCGTCGAGCAGGTGTGCGATGTTGTCCTTCGCACCGGTGTAGAAATTGTCGACGCACAGCACGTCGTGGCCGGCCGTCACCAGACGCTCGCAGAGATGCGAACCGAGAAAGCCGGCGCCGCCCGTCACGAGCACGCGTTTTCGATCGTAGCCCTTCATCACGCATTCTCCTTGCGGGTGGCCAGCACGGCCGGTGTCGTCGCGACCGGCGTGCGGCGCGACGTGGCTGCCGTCGTGCCCGCACGCTCGCGCGCGACGTCGCGATAGACGTCGACGAGCCGGTCGACGACGCCGCGCCACGTATAGAAGCGGTGCGCGCGTTCGTAGCCCGCGCGGCCGAGCGCCGCGCAGCGATCCGGTTGCGCGCGCAACTGCACGAGCCGCTCGGCGAGCGCGGCCGGATCGCGTGGCGGCACGAGATAACCGGTCTTGCCGTCCTCGACCGTCGTGCGGATGCCGCCGACGTCGCTGCCGATCACCGGCGTCGCGCACGCCATCGCCTCGACGGGCGTGATGCCGAACGGCTCGTACCACGGCGTCGTCACGAACACGTCGGCGGCGCTGTAGTAGAGGTGCAGCGCGTCGCGGTCGCGCCGGCCGACGAACGTCACGCGATCGGCGATGCCCACGTCGTGCGCGAGCGCGACGAGCCGCGCGAGTTCCGGATCGTTCGCCGGGTCGGGCGTCGCCTGGCTGCCGCCGACCACGTACAGCCGCGTTGGCCGCTGCGGATCGCGCGGCATGCGCGCGAGCGCGTCGATCACGTTGTCGATTCCCTTGCGCGGCACGAGGCGGCCGAGCTGCAGCACGACGAACGCGTCCTCGGGCCAGCCGAGCTGCGCACGCGCGGCCGCGCGCGGCACCGGCCGGAATTCGCGCGCGTCGAATCCGCACGGCACGATCTCGATGCGCGATGCATCGGCGCGATAGTGCGTGGTCAGATCGAGCGCGTCCTGCGGGCATTCGGCGATCAGCCGGTCCGAGCGGCGCGCGAGCGTGTCCTCGATCGCGAAGCGCGCATCGGGGAAGCCGTCGGCCGCGCCCTGATGCAGACGCCGCACGCGGCCGAGCGCATGGAACGTCGTCACGAGCGGAATGCCAAGGCGCTTCTTCACGCGCAGCGCCGCTTCGCCGGACATGAAGAAGTTTGCGTGCATCACGTCGACCGGATCGGGCTCGCGGCGCATGCGCGCGATCATGTACTCCGCGAACGCGCCCATGTACGGCAGGAGCTTTTCCTTCGGCACGTCGACCGGCGGGCCGGCCGGCACGTGGATCACGCGCATCCGCGTGCCGATCCGTACGACTTCCGGCAGGTGCGCATTGTCGCAACGCGTATACACGTCGACGTCGAGCCCGCGCTCGGCGAGCTGCTTCGCGACGTTTGCGACATAGATGTTCTGCCCGCCTGCATCGACGCCGCCGATGACCCCCAGCGGCGACGCATGTTCACTGATCAACGCGATTCTTTGCATGGTGTCGCTCCCGATATCGGGGCCGCGCCGGTGCGTCCCTCGAAGCTTCTCCGGCAATCGTCATGCCCGCTGCTACGCGCGTGCGCGCGTACGGGAGAGCGCCGCAAAAATTACAACGCGTTGGATGAAAGGGCGTCTGATCATCGGCGTGCAGGCGCCGAACGCGGTTCGACCGGACGTGACGCGCGCGTGGGCGGTGCGGCACGCCGCTTGCGCCGGCGTGGCGTACCTGCCGGCTCGCCCGGCGTGACAAAAAGGAGGTCACGATGAAGCTCAACTCGCTGCAAGCCCGTTCTCCGCGACTTCGCGGTCGTCGCACGCGCCGCATCGGTCTCGCGATCGCGGTCGCCGCCGCCACCTGCGCGCTCGCCGCGCCGAACGTGTACGCCGCCGGCGACGACAGCGCGTCTTCGTCCTCGTCTTCGTCGTCGTCGCATTCGTCGACCGGCACGAAAATCCGCGACGCGACGATCACGACGAAGGCGAAGGCCGAACTGGTCGGCACGAGCGGCCTGACGAGCGGCGACATCCACGTGAAGACGCGGCATGGCGTCGTGATGCTGACCGGCAGCGTGCCGGACGAACAGCAGCGCACGATGGCCGTCGACGCGGTCAAGAAGGTCGACGGCGTGCAGAGCGTGCGCGACCAGCTGACGATCCGGCCGAAATAACTGACGGCACCGCCGAAGGAGTCCAGTGATGAACTGCATGCTCAAACCGGTCGGCGAGCAGACGATCGTGATCACCGGCGCGACGAGCGGCATCGGCCTCGTAACGGCGCGCAAGGCGGCACGGCGCGGCGCGAAGCTCGTGCTGTTCGCGCGCAACGCGGACGCGCTCGACACGCTCTGCGAAGAAATCCGCCAGCACGGCGGCCTCGCGGTGCCGGTCGCCGGCGACGTCGCGAACATCGAGGATCTGCAGCGCGCGGCCGCGCAGGCGGTCGAGACGTACGGCGGCTTCGATACCTGGGTCAACAACGCGGGCGTGTCGATTTTCGGCACCGCGGCGACGGTGCCGCTCGAGGATCAGCGGCGCCTGTTCGACACGAACTACTGGGGTGTCGTGCATGGCTCTCTGGTGGCGGCCGACCATTTCCGTCGCCAGAACGACCTGCGCGGCGGCGCGATCATCAACATGGGCAGCGAGGCGTCCGACGCGCCGCTGCCGCTGCAGAGCGCGTACGTCGCGTCGAAGCACGCGGTGAAGGGGTTTACCGATTCGCTGCGGCTCGAACTGGAGTCGGACCGGCTGCCGGTGTCCGTGACGCTGATCAAGCCGGCCGCGATGGACACGATGTTCGTGATGCACGCGAAGAACTACATGAACGTCGAGCCGAAGCTGCCGCCGCCGATCTACGACCCCGAACTCGTCGCCGACGCGATCCTGTTCGCGGCCGCGCATCCGCGCCGCACGCTGTTCGTCGGCGGTGCCGCAAAGCTGACGTCGGCGAGCGCGTATCACGCGCCGCGGCTGTTCGACCGGCTCGCGGCGACGCTGTTCTCGCGCGGCCAGCGCACGGTGCGGCCGGCGCGGCCGCGCGACGACAACGCGCTCTACGAGTCGCGTCATGCGCTGCACGAGCGCGAAGGCATGGAAGGGCCGGTGCTGCGCTCGTGCGCGTACAACACGGTCGTGCAGCGTCCGAAGGTCGCGAGCGCCGTTGCGCTGACCGCGGCCGCGCTGCTGTTCGCGGCCGTCGCGCGGTCGCGCCGCGCCGCGGCGTGATTTCGTTTCACTTTTCGAAGGAGGCATCGCAATGACATCCCGACAACATACGGGTCACGAGCACAGCCACTCGCGCGCGCACGAAGGCGAGCGCACGCAGCAGGATCACGACAAGGGCGGGCACCAGACCGGGCACGGCAAGCCGCCGAGCCCGATCGACGTGCAGAAGGCGCTGAAGGGGCTCGACTATCCGGCGAGCAAGTCGGACGTCGTCGAGTGCGCGGAGCGCTCGCACGCGGATCCGGACGTGCTGGAGATGCTCAAGCAAATCCCCGATCGCGAGTACGAAACGCCGGCGTCGGTCTCGAAGGAACTGGGCCGGCTGATGTAAGCGCCGCGCCGCCGCGCCGCCGCGCCGCCGCGCGCCGGCCGCGCGCGCGGTGCACCGTCACGAGGAGCAGAGCAATGGCGATGATCGTCGCAGGTCGGTTCACGACCTTCGAGGAAGCGGAAGGCGGCGCGCGCCGCCTTTACGAGCGCGCATTCGGCCCGGACGACGTGTCGATCTTCTTCCTGAATCCGGACGGGCAGCATGCGCGCTTTCCGGTCGGCGGCGACGTATACGCCGATACGGCCGCGAAGCCCGGCGGCCGCGGCGCGGTCGTCGGCGTGATGCGCGGGCTCGCGATCGGGCTCGTCGTCGGGTTGATCGTCTATGCGATCGGCTTGCGCTACTGGTTCGTGCCGGTCGCGGGCGCGCTCGCGGGCGCGTATCTCGGCGCGTTCGGCGGCGCGCTCGGCCGGATGCGCGGGCAGCAGGCCGAAGGGCGCGGCACGCTCGCGAAGACCGAATCGGGCGTGATCCTCGCCGCGCGCGTGACGCCGGGCAGCGCGACGACCGCCGAAGACGTGCTGCGCGCGACCGGCGCGACGTCGATCGAGCGCGTCGAAGGCGACTGGCAGAACGGCGAGTGGCGCGATTTCGATCCGGTGCGCCGTCCCGACGAGGCCGGCGCCGCGGGACCGCGTTGAGCCGCGTATTTTCTGCACGCATTTTGCAATGCCGCGCGCGCGAGGCCGCGCCGTCGGCGCCGCGCGGGCGCGCGGCGCACGGCACGGCGCTTGCGTCGCGCTGCGCACACCGTCGTTGAAGGAGGAACCCCATGACCACGGCACAGACGCCGCCGCCGCAGAAGCAGACGCAGCAACCGGGCACCGAGCGCGAGATGAATCCGAAGCCGCGGGACGAAGCCGCCGATTACGTCGGCAGCGGCAAGCTCGCGGGCAAGGTCGCGCTCGTCACCGGCGGCGACAGCGGGATCGGGCGCGCGGTGGCAATCGGTTTCGCGAAGGAAGGGGCGGACGTCGCGATCGTCTACCTGAAGGAGTCCGACGATGCCGCGCATACGAAGCGGCTGATCGAGCAGGCCGGGCGGCGCTGCGAAGCGATCGCCTGCGACGTCGGCGACCGGCGGCAGGCATTCGACGCGGTGGCGCGCACGGTCGAGCGGCTCGGCCGGCTCGATGTGCTCGTCAACAACGCGGGCGAACAGCATCCGCAGCCGAGCCTCGAGGAAGTCAGCGAAGAACAGCTCGAACGCACGTTCCGCACCAACGTGTACGGCATGTTCTTCTGCACGCAGGCCGCGCTCAAGCACATGCAGCCCGGCGCGCGCATCGTCAACACCGCATCGGTGACGGCCTATCACGGCAGCCCGAAGCTGCCCGACTATTCGGCGACGAAGGGCGCGATCGTCGCGTTTACGCGCTCGCTGTCGATCGAGCTCGCCGAGCGCGACATCCGCGTGAACGCGGTCGCGCCGGGGCCGATCTGGACGCCGCTGATTCCGTCCACATTCACGGCCGAGCAGGTCGCGAAATTCGGCTCGAACGTGCCGCTGAAGCGGCCGGGGCAGCCGGACGAACTGATCGGCTGTTACGTGCTGCTCGCATCCGAAGGCGCGAGCTACATGACGGGGCAGACGCTGCACCCGAACGGCGGCTCGATCGTCGGCGGCTGACGCCGCCTCACGCAAGGAGGAACCGAATGAGAACCCACAACTGGACGATCGCGGCACTCGCCGCCGCGGGCGTGCTCGGTCTGTCGACGGCCGCGCACGCACAGATGCCGAGCGAGCCGCCGGCATCGAATTCGCACGTGCCGGGCGGCGTCGTGAACCCGTCGTCGGGCGCGGCCGCTGCCGACAGCGGCATCGCGAAGTCGCCGCAGGGCACCGACGCCGAGTTCGTCGACAAGGCGGCGCTCGGCGGCAAGACCGAAGTGCAGGCGAGCCAGCTCGCGCTGAAGCAGGCGAAGTCGGCCGACGTGCGCACGTTCGCGAAGCGGATGGTCGCCGACCACGGCAAGGCGAACGCGCAGCTGACCAAGCTCGCCGCGCGCAAGGGCATCAAGCCGCAGGCCGAGCAGATCGCCGACCCGGACGTCGAGGCGCTGCGCGGCAAGCAGGGCCACGACTTCGACGTCGCGTACGTCGCGGCCGCGGGCCCCGATGCACACCGCAAGACGATCGCGCTGTTCGAGAGCGAGGCGCGCGACGGCAAGGATGCCGATCTGCGCGCATTCGCCAAATCGACGCTGCCGACGCTCAAGCATCACCTGAGCATGGCGGAGGCGCTGCAGCGCAAGGTGGGCGCGCAGTAACGCGCGCCCGGTTCAACCTGTGGGCCGCGCGTGCGGCCCGATTTTTCGGAGGCAGTCATGGCCCAACGGCAATCGAAGCACGAAGGCATCCTCGAACTGCTCTGCCAGGCGTACGAGACCGAGCTTGGCGGCGCGAAGATCTACGAGGCCGCGCTGCAGTGCGCGACCGACGAGGACCTGCACAAGGAGTGGGAGAAGTACCATCGCGAAACGCTGCATCATCAGGAGGTGCTGCGCGACGTGTTCAAGACCCTCGGCCTCGATCCCGACGCGCAGTCGCCCGGCCGCGCGGCGGTGGCGGCCACCGGCGAATCGCTGGTCCAGGTCATCGAGCAGGCGCGGCAGCAGGCGGACCCGGCCGTCGCGCAGGTCGTCGCGGCCGAGTGCGTGGTGCTCGCCGAAACGAAGGACCACCTGAACTGGGAGCTGATCGGCTATGCGGCGGACCAGTTGCCCGACAGCGAAGCGGCGAAGGTGCTGAAGGCCGCGCATGACGAGGTCGAGGCCGACGAAGACCATCACCTGTACCACACGCGCGGCTGGGCCCGCGAGATGTGGATCCAGTCGATGGGCTTCAAGGCCGTGCTGCCGCCGCCGGAAGAAGTGAAAAAGGTCGAGTCGGCCGCCGACGCGGCGCGCGCCGAGCGCTCGCGCGGCAAGATGATGTAACGCGTCGCCGGCCGCGGGGAGAACGCCGATGATGGCCTTGTGCTGGCACGGCAAGCGCACCGTGCGCTACGAGCGGGTGCCCGATCCGGCGATCGAGCACCCGCGCGACGCGATCGTCAAGGTGCGGCGCTGCGCGATCGGCGGCGCCGATCTGCATCTGTACGACGCGGCGATGCCGGGGCTGAAGGACGGCGCGATTCTCGGGCGCGAATTCGTCGGCGAAGTGGTCGAGGTCGGACGCGAGAACCGTCGTCTGCACGTCGGCGATCGCGTCGTCGTGCCGTTCGTCGTCGCCTGTGGCGAATGCGAGCAGTGCCGGCGCGGCAACTACTCGGTGTGCGAGGCCTCGAACCCGAATCGCGCGTTCGTCGAGCGCGTGTACGGGCAGGGCACCGGCGGCCTGCTCGGCGGCGGCCATCTCGCCGGCAGCTATGCGGGCGGCCACGCCGAATACGTGCGCGTGCCGTTCGCCGACGTCGCGCCGATCCGGCTGCCCGACGAGCTGGACGACGAACGCGCGCTGCCGCTCGGCGACACGCTGCCGGCCGGCTGGCAGGCGGCCGCGCAGTGCGCGATCCAGCCGAACGACGTCGTCGCGGTGTGGGGCGCGGGCGCGGTGGGCCTGTTCGCCGCACTGGCCGCGCGGCTGCTCGGCGCGCGCGAGGTGATCGCGATCGACTGCGTGCCCGCGCGGCTCGAATGCGCGCGCACGCTCGGCGCGACGCCGCTCGATTTCACGAAGCTCAGCGTAGCCGACACGCTGGCGAAACACACGCGCGGCAAAGGCCCCGACAAGTGCATCGACGCGGTCGGGCTCCACGCGCACGCGATCGACGCCGTCGATGCGCCGCTCGACCGCTTCAAGGAAACGTCGGCACCCGGCGTCGACCCGCCGCACGTGCTGCGCGAAGCGATCTATGCGTGCCGGCCCGGCGGCATCGTGTCGATCGCGGGGCTGTACGGCGGCCTCGTCGACGACGTGCCGGTCGGCGCGATCGTGAACAAGGGACTGACGCTGCGCGCGGCGCAGACGCACGTGCCGCGCTGGAGCGACGAGCTGCTCGGACGCCTCGCGGACGGTCGGATCGATCCGTCGTTCGTCGTCACGCACCGTGCGCGGCTCGAGGACGGGCCCGCGCTCTACGAACTGAGCCGCACGCGCAGCGACGGCTGCATCAAGGCGGTGATGCAGCCGGGCGGCTGACCGCATCGCGCGCGGCGGCGGTCCCGCTTATCCCGCCTTTCCCGCCGTTCGCGACTACGCCACCATGTCGACGACCATCGTGACGACCGCGACCGCCATCAGCGCGACCGCGAGCCAGCCGAAGCATTTCGACACGATGCCGGTGCCCGGCCGCCCGTCGACGCCGCGCCGCGCGGACAGCAGCATCACCATCACGAGCATCGGCACCGCGGCGACGCCGTTGAGCACCGCGCTCCAGTACAGCGCGCGGATCGGATCGATCGGGCTGAAGCAGATCGCGATGCCGACGACGACGCAGAGCGTGAGCACCGTATAGAACGCGGGCGCGCGCCGCACCGGCTCGTTCAGCCCTTCGCGGAAGCGCCAGGCTTCCGCGCAGCCGTATGCCGCGCTGCCGGCGAACGCGGGAATCGCGAGCAGGCCGCAGCCGACGATGCCGAACGCGAACACGAGAAACGCGGCTTCGCCCGCGATCGGCCGCAGCGCCTCGGCGGCCTGTGCGGTGCTCGCGATGTCGTGCTCGCCGCGCGCATAGAACACGGCTGCGCCCACGACCATGATGCAGAACGACACCGCGTTGGTCACGACCATCCCGGCCCACGTATCGACGCGGATCCGCTGCGCCTGCCGGTCGCAGAGTGCGGTGTCGCTCGCGCTCGCGCCGTTGCGCTGTGCGGCCTGCGCTTCCTCGACTTCCAGGGCGGCCTGCCAGACGAACAGATACGGGCTCAGCGTCGTGCCGAGCACCGCGACGGCGGTCGTCGCGTAGGCGTGCGAGAACGCGATCTGCGGCAGCACGAGCGCATGCAGCGCGTGCGGCCAGTCGACGTGCACGAACGCGAGCTCGACCACGTACGCGAGCAGCGCGAACGTGAGCCACTTCAGCCAGCGCGCGTAGCGCTCGTACGACATCGTCACCTGCAGCGCGAGCGAGACGATGCCGTAGACGGGCGCGAACCAGTAGCTGCGGCCGCCGACGACGAGCGCGGTCGCGTCGCCCATCGCCGCGAGGTCGGCGCCGACGTTCACGACGTTGACGATCACGACGAGCGCGATCAGCGCCTTGGCGGCGCGCGCCGAATAGTGCTGACGGATGCCGGCGATCAGCCCTTCGCGATTGCTGCGGCCGATGCACGCGGAGGCGATCTGCACGGCGACCATCATCGGCAGCGTGACGACGATCATCCACAGCATGTTGAAGCCGACCTGGCTGCCGGCCTGCGCGTAGACCGCGACGTTGCTCGGGTCGGCGTCGGACGCGCCGGCCAGCAGCCCCGGTCCGAGCCGGCGGTACCACGGCAGCGGGGCGGGCTTGGCGGTGTCGTCGGCGGGCGGCGCGTCGCGTCGCGCGCCGCTCATTCCGCGTCTCCGCGGCCCGCCTTCGGCGTGCCGTCGTCGCGCGCGAGCTTCGACGCGGTGCGCAGCGCATCGACGAGCGTCTGGTACGCGTGCTCGCGCGAATCGGCGCCGCGCGTGCGCAGCACGTACGACGGATGGTAGGTCGCGACGACGAGGTAGCCCTGCGCGGTGCGCGTGGGCGTCGGCGTGCGCTGCAGCGTCGCGTCGTTGTCCTGCAGCACGGCGCGCAGCGCGGTGCCGCCGAGCGCGACGATCACGCGCGGGTGCACGCTCTCGAGTTCGCGATCGAGCCAGTAGCGGCACGCGGTGATCTCGCGCTGCGCGGGCGTCTTGTGCAGACGCCGCTTGCCGCGCGGTTCCCATTTGAAGTGCTTGACGGCGTTGGTCAGATAGACCGAGCGGCGATCGATGCCGGCCGCGTCGAGCGCGCGGTCGAGCACGTGGCCGGCGGCGCCGACGAACGGCACGCCCGTGCGGTCCTCCTGATCGCCCGGCTGCTCGCCGACCAGCACGATCGACGCGTGCCGCGGGCCGGTGCCCGGCACCGGCTGCGTCGCGTGTTCCCACAGCCCGCAGCGCCGGCATGCGTGGAGCGTCGCGGGGCGCTGATCGTCCGGCGTGTCGTCGGCGCCGGATGCGGACGCTGCGCGCGTCATCGCGCCCGCGCTCCGCATGCCGGCGCGCGGCGCGCGTGCGCGCATCGCGTGCCGGCCGACGACAAAGACTCGATCGCTGGCATCGACGGCTCCCGTTTTCGATGAATACGACAGTACACAGCAACCCGCATGCCACCGCCGGTCAATATGGGCGCGCGCCTTGCGTGGCCGCCGGCATCCGGCATTCGATCACAGGAGAAAAGCCATGCCTATTGCCCCCGGCGACGATCCGGCCGCCGACGACGTGCTGCTGTGGCGCTCGCCCGACAGCGTGCCGCGCCGCCCGCGCCGCGTGCTGGTCGTCGACGACTATCGCGACGCGGCCGATGCGCTGCAACTGCTGCTCGACGCACGCGGCTTCGAATGCCGCGTCGTCGACGATCCGTTCGCGGTGTGCGACGTCGCGCGCGACTGGCAGCCGTTCGCGATCGTGCTCGACGTCGCGATGCCGAGGCTCGACGGGCTGCAGCTCGCGCGGCGGCTGCGCGGCGACCCGCGCACGGCCGACATGCTGCTCGTCGCGTGCAGCGCGTTCGCGTCGCCGGTCGATCGCGAGCGCGCGCGCGAAGCGGGCTTCGACGCGCATTGCGCGAAGCCGCTGACGCCGCATCCGCTGCTGCGTTACCTGGAAGCCGCATGCGGTGCGCGCGCCGCGCAACGCCTGGACGGCGCCGAACGCGTGGACGGTGCGGGGCGCCTGGACGGCGCCGAACGCGCGGACGGGCTCGACGGCGCGGACGGCGCCGTTACACGCGGGTTGTAAAAACGCGTGACGGCGCGCGGTGCATATAAAGGCCCGCGCATAAAAAAACCCCGCCGGAGGCGGGGTGCGGACCGCGTCGCCGTCGCCGGCGACACGTCGCGATTACAGGCGGCCGTCGCGCGCGCGCGGATCGTTCAGGTCTTCGGTCGGATCGGTGAGGCCGAGCTCGTCGCCCGCGCTCCAGTACGGCGTGCTGCCGTAATACTCGTGCAGCGGCCCCGCCCATTGCGGGTCGGCCATCGCCGGCCAGTGATCCTTGTCGAAGCCCGGCGCATTGCGGATCCGCTCGGACGATACCGACAACAGGAAGCACTTGCGTTCCGTGTCGAGCGTCAGCGCGCTCCACGGAATCGCGAGCAGCTTGTCGCCGATGCCGAGCAGGCCGCCGCTCGACAGCACCGCGTACGCGACGCGGCCCGAGCGCACGTCCAGCATGATGTCCTTGATCTTGCCGACATCGTCCCCGTCGGTCGTGTAGACCTTGTTGCCTTCGAGCGTATCGGCTGCCATCACGTCGGGACCGGGGCCGTCTGCCGTCGCGGCCCCCTTGCCGACGATGCGGGTCTGTCCTTGATCGGGAGTCTGCATGATTGTCCTCCTGCTGCGGGGGCGCGGCCGGCCGCATCGGGCGCGGGCCGCGCGTTCGGGGTAATGACGCGAACGGACACCGTGTCCGTCACGCCTGCTTCGGCTGCGACACGCCTTCCAGCGTGTTCGCGAGCGCGTCGCGCGACGGGCCGGCCGTGCGCGTCGCGATGTCGGCGAGCGAGAGCATCCCGACGAGCCGCTTGTCGTGATCGACGACCGGCAGACGGCGCAACTGCGCATCCGCCATGTAGTGCTGGATCTCGTCGAGCGAATCGTCGTCGAAACACCATTCGATCGGCCCGGACGCCACTTCGTGGACGCGCGTGTCGGGCGGCTTGCCGGCCGATACCGCGCGCACCGCGAGATCGCGGTCGGTGACCATCCCGACCAGCCGGTTGTTGTCGCACACGGGCAGCGCGCCGATGTCGTAGCGCGCCATCAGTTCCGCGGCGTGGCGAATCGAGTCGGTCGGCGCGATGCGCACGACGTCCTGCGACATGATTTCGTTGACGCGATGCATGTAGTCCTTCCTCCTTCGGGTTCGGCCCGTCGTTCTCGCAACGGGCGTGCCGCTCAGCGTCCGCCTTCGTCCTGCTCGCGCTTTTCCTGCCACGGCCCGTCGTCGTGCGTGCCGGGCGGCGTGTCGGGCTCGATCCGCGTGACGCCGCCCGTCGACGGCGCGTCGCTCGCGGGAAACGTGTCTTCGAGCGACTTGTCGATGTGGCGCTCCGAATGGCGCGTGCGCGCGCTGTCGCGATCCTTCAGCGGCGGCGTCGGGTCCGTCTGCTGCCCGGACGACGGCGTGCGCTCTTCGGATCGGGTCGTATCGTTCATGGCAAGTCTCCGTGTCGATGACGTACGAATTCGCGCAATGCGCGTTCCCGTAGTGGTCGCGCGGCACGCGGCTTGCCGCGCAGGACGTAACTGCGCCGGCGCCGCACGAGCGCGCCGGCGCGACAGTCGAGCGGGAGGCACGACGATGATTCCGATCAAACGACAGCCGCGCGTGCGCTACGAGGTCAACGTATGCGGCGGCGGATTCGATTCGGTGAAGCACCACTTCACCGCGTGGAAGCAGGAGCCGCTGATCTACCGGCCCGAGCGCCGCATGTTCGAAGGCAAGGCCGACGTGCGGCCGCTCGGCGACGAGACGTTCGGCGCGACCGAGCCCGCGCGCTTCGCGCTGCAGCGCGCGTGCGAGCCGGGCGATTCGTACGCGCTTGCCGCGCGCGTGGAAGACGAGGGCCGCCATCTGTGGCTCGTGATGGCCGCGTACGACACGTAGCGATGGCCTTCGCTCGTCGCACGCGGTACAGATCGGCTGCGCGTGTCGCGCGACTCGCGTATTGCGCGTCATGCGCGTCATGCGCGTCGCGGCGCGCATGCACGGGATGCGATGTGCGGCGTGGTACGCGCATGCCGTGCGCGCTTGCCGCGCCGTCGCGTCGCGCGCGCTTGCACGTGCGTCTCGTCGCGTCCGCCCGCAATCGCCGCGTGCATCGCCCGCGTGAAAGATTTGCAGCGCGCGGTGTAGCGAAGTCACGGTGGCGCGCAGCGCCTCGCACGGACGCGGGCCGCTCGCGCGGCGCAGGCCGCACACCGGACGGAACGCGGCTTGCGGCCCCGCACGGCGACGCTACCGCGAGCGACATCGTTCGCGACACGACCGTCACGGAGCGCCCATGAACGAGGACCTTGCACATTCGCTGCATCGGCCCGATCCGCCGATGCCCGATACCGAGCCCGAGCCGGTGCCGCCGCCCGCGCCGGAACTGCCGCCCGACGTGCCGCAGCCGTACCACGACCCCGAAGGCGATCCCCCCGAACACCGGCCGCCGGAACGCGAGCCGCCGGCGCCCGTGCCGCCTGCGCACGCCGCCACGCCGCCCGCGCGGCAGGAGCGCACGCGATGAGCATCCTGGTGAAGCAGGGCATGTTGCGCGACATCGCCGAGACGCTCGGCCGTCATTTCGAAGCGCGCGCGATGCCGTTCCACGTCGAGGAGCAGCCGGCCGGCGCGCTTCATATCGGCTTTCGCGTCGACGGGCATCCGGCGTCGCTGACCGTCACCTTCGACGCGGACGCGTTCGCGGCGCTCGAGCAGGCCGACGTCGCGCGGCAGCGCGGTGCGCTCGCGCGGATGGCCGCCGAGTTCGACGCGATGATGGCGCGGCGCGGGCCGACCGCGTACGCGGCCGACTTTCATTTCAACCGGCTCTGAGCGTGCGCGCGACGCACGCCGGCCCCCCTTGCATGGAGGTCTCGATGAAATCGATCCATTCGCTTTCGCTCGCCGTCTGCGCGGCCGCCGCCGCATGCGCGATGAGCGCCTGCACGCAACCCGACACGGTCCGCACGACGGGCGCGCCGCCGCCGCCCCATCAGGGCGGCAACGCGTCGCCGCCGACCGAGACGATGCCGGACGCGAACACGCGCTACGACACGCGTCCGTCGCCGGGCAACACGATGCCGCAGCGCTCGACCGGCACGCCGACCGGCGTGCCCGATCCGAACGTCGGCGGCGCGCCGACCAACACGCGCCCGGCGCCCGGCACGCCGCCGCCGATGCAGTACTGATCGGCGCGACGGAGCAACGGATGGCGACGCCGCACGCCCACCTCGAGGACTGGCTGCGCGACGCGTATGCGATGGAGCATCACGCGCAAGCGTTGCTCGACGCGCAGGCGCGTCGTGTCGGCCACTACCCGCTGCTGCAGGACCGGCTGCGACGGCATCGGGACGACACGCTCGGCCAGCAGGCGCTCGTCGAAGCGTGCCTGCAGCGGCTCGGCACGACGCCGTCCGCGATCAAGGATCTCGGCGCGCGCATCGGCGCGTACGGGCAGGTGGCGACCGCGATGCTGTCGGGCGACGAAGTGGTGAAGGCGACGATGGCCGCGTACGCGTTCGCGCAGGTCGAGATCGCCGCCTATACGGCGTTGATCGCGGCCGCGCGGGCGGCCGGCGAGGCCGAGATCCACGCGTGCTGCGAGCGCCTGCTGCAGCAGGAGCGCGACATGGCCGCGTGGCTGCTGCGTGAGCTGCCCGACGTGACGACCGCGTTTCTCGACCGCTCGGCCGTCGACCGGATCGACGCGAAACGCTAGCGCGGCGGCGCGCACGCGAATTGCGCCTCCAAACTTGCCGCCCGCTTGTAAAAAAGCGGGTGCGGAAGGGGCGAAAAATAGGGCGCGTAGGCGCCAAAGCCCCGTCCGGTGGGCGTCTGCGGGGCTGGCATGGAAGCTGCATAAGTCCGGCATACGAATTTTCGCGAACCCATTCAGGAGGACCGCAGATGTCCGTCACGCTTGCGCTCCAGATGCGACAGCATCTGGCACTTACGCCAAGGCTCCAGCAGTCGCTGCGCCTGCTGCAGTTGTCTTCGCTCGAATTCCAGCAGGAATTGCGGCAGGCGCTCGACACGAACCCTTTCCTCGAAGACGGCCAGGGCGACGACGAGGCCGCCGCGCCGGATCCGGCGGCCGAAGCCGCGGCACCGGAGGCCGCACCCGAGCGCGACGACGTGCGCCCGGTCGACGGCGAGCTGTCGTATACGGCCGCGCCGGCGCCGCGCGGCGGCAGCCGTCAGGGTGAAGACGGCGGCGATCTGTCGCCCGGCGAATGGATGGCCGCCGAGCCGTCGCTGCATCAGCATCTGCACGAGGCGCTGCGGCTCTATCCGCTGAACCGGCGCGATCGCGAAGCGGCGCGCCTCGTGATCGACGCGCTCGACGACGACGGCTACCTGCGTCAGGAGCTCGGCGACCTGCTCGGCGCGGCCGATCCCGCGCTCTTGCTATCGGAGCGCGATCTGTCCGTCGCGCTGCGGCTCGTGCAGATGCTCGACCGGCCCGGCATCGCCGCGCGTTCGCTGTCGGAGTGCCTGCTGCTGCAGCTCGACGCGATTCCGGCCGGCACGCCGGCGCTGCCCGAAGCGAAGGCGATCGCGCGCGAACATCTCGAACGCCTCGCACGCCGCGAGACCGCCGAGATCCAGCGGCGCATCGGCTGCAACCAGCAGACGCTGCAGGCCGCGTGCGCGCTCGTGCGCGGGCTCGACCCGCGTCCCGGCAACCACTACGGCAGCACGCGCGGCGATTACGTGGTGCCCGACGTGATCGTGCGCCAGGTGCGCGACGAGTGGGTCGTGACGATCAATCCGGCCGTGCTGCCGCGTGCGCGGCTGCACGAGCGCTATGCGACGCTGTTCGCGCAGTCGAGCGGCGAGCGCGACTCGCCGCTCGGCCAGCAGCTGCAGGAAGCGCGCTGGCTGATCCGCAACGTGCAGAAGCGCTTCGACACGATCCAGCGCGTCGGCGAATGCATCGTCGCGCGGCAGCGCGACTTCTTCCGCTACGGCGAGATCGCGATGAAGCCGCTCGTGCTGCGCGACATCGCGGAGGAGCTCGACCTGCACGAATCGACCGTGTCGCGCGCGACCGGCAACAAGTACATGGCGACGCCGCACGGCACGTTCGAGTTCAAGCATTTCTTCCCGCGCAAGCTGGAGGCGGCGGGGCGCGGCGTCTGCTCGGCATCGGCCGCGAAGGTGCTGATCCGCGACATGATCGCCGCGGAACGGCACACCGATCCGCTGTCGGACGTCGCGCTGACGCAGAACCTCGCGGGCCGCGGCATCCTTCTTGCGCGCCGTACGGTGACCAAGTATCGGCAGGCGATGAAGATTCCGCCGGCCGAGCTGCGCCGCCGCGACGCCGCATGACGACGCGTGCGGCCGAACCGATCGCGCGCCGCAGCGCGGCGCGCGCAAACCGAGGGAGCGAACCATGCCAGCGAAATCCCAGGCCCAGCAGCGCGCGGCAGGGGCGGCCCTGTCGGCCAAGCGCGGCCGCACCAAAATGCAGGACCTGAAACCGCCGTCGAAGTCGATGGCCAAATCGATGAGCGAGAAAGAGCTCGAGAAAATGGCCTCGACGCCGACCCACGGCAAACCCAGGCACAAGCACGATTCTTGATCGACGACGATGGGCGTCGACGGTCGCTGTTCCCCAGGAGGAATCCATGCTTCGATACGCACTCATCTTCTTCGTCATCGCGATCATTGCAGCCGTCTTCGGCTTTGGCGGCATCGCTGCCGGCGCGGCCGAGATCGCGAAGATCCTGTTCTACATCTTCGTCGTGATCTTCCTGGTCACGCTGCTGCTGGGCGTCGTACGCCGATGACGGCAGCGTCCGACCGTTCGCAGCGCATCGCCGAAATCGAGCATGCGCTGGCGAACGGCTTTCCGTCGCAGTCGACCGTGGTCGTCCACGCGGACGACGCGTCGGGACGGTTGACGATCCAGGTGTCGTGGGTGCGCGCGCCGGTCGAGGCCAGCGCGCGCGAGTGGCGGTGTGCGGTCGATCTGCGGTTCGAACCCGACGTGATCGCCCGCTACGCCGCGCTCGACACCGCCGAGCGGCTGCGCGTGCGCACCTATCTGTGCGATCTCGCGCGGCGCGCGATCGACGAGAACAAGCCGCGCGTCGAAGATGCGGCGATCGAATGCAGTGCGGCGCTCGACGTGAGCGCCGCCGACATCGGCGACGCGTCGCGCGGGCCGTGACGCTCGTCACGGCCCGCGCCATGCGCGCTCGCGCGCAGCGACGCGTGTCGCGTGTGGCCGCCGCACGGCGTGCCGCATGCCCGCGCGGCGCGGTGTGCGGCCACGGCTGCACCCGCAGGCCGCGCACGCCGCGCGCGCCCCCGCACACCGTGCGCGTGCGCGGCTGCCCGCAAGGAGGAAAGGCATGGCAGCACGGATGATCTGGAAAGGCGCGATCAGCTTCGGGCTCGTGCACGTGCCCGTGCAGCTGTTTCCGGCCACGCGCACCGTGAAACCGTCGTTCCGGCTGCTCGACAAGCGCTCGATGGACCCGGTCGGCTATCGGCAGATCAACAAGCGTACCGGCAAGGAGGTGTCGCGCGACGACATCGTGCGCGGCTACGAGTACGAGAAGGAGCGCTACGTCGTGCTGACCGACGAGGAGATCCGCGCGGCCAACCCCGAATCGACGCAGACGGTCGACATCCTGACGTTCGTCGATCAGGAGGCCGTGTCGTTCCTCTATCTCGACACGCCGTACTACCTGGTGCCCGACCGCAAGGGCGAAAAGGTCTATGCGCTGCTGCGCGACGCGCTGAAGGACAGCGGCAAGATCGGCATCGCGCTGGTTGTGATGCGCGACAAGCAGCATCTCGGCGCGCTGATTCCGGTCGGCCCGCTGCTCGCGCTCGACACGCTGCGCTGGCAGGACGAACTGCGCGGGCTCGACGAGCTCTCGACGCCGGTCGAGGACGCGAAGCGCGCGGGCGTGAGCGCGCGCGAGCTCGCGATGGCGAAGAAGCTGATCGACGACATGTCCGGCGAATGGACGCCCGAGCAGTATCACGACACGTTCCGCGACGACATTCTCGAACTCGTCGAGCGCAAGGTGCGCCAAGGGCGGATCGAGGAAATCGAGGAACGTCCGGCCGATCGCGGCCACGTGCCGTCGAACGTCGTGGATCTGACCGAGCTGCTCAAGCGCAGCCTGCGCGGCGGCGGCCGCGGTTCGGACCGCGCGGCCGCGAACGAGGACGAACACGACGAGGACGCCGACGCGCGCACGCGTAGCCGTCGTCAGCCGGCCGCGAAGCGCGGCGCGAAGACCGCCGCGAAGACGAGCGCCAAGACGGCGACGAAAACGGCCGCGAAGCGCACGTCGGCGGCCAAGGCCGGCGACAAGCGCGGCGACGGCAGCGCCGCCGCGAAAAAGACCGCCGCGCGCAGCAAGAAGCGCGCGGCATGACGCCGCGACACGCAAGGTGACACGATGGCCGGCAAGCTCGATCCGTATCGCCGCAAGCGTCATTTCGACGCGACGCCCGAACCCGAAGGCACGCGCCGCCGCCGCGCGCCGGCCGACGCGCAGCCGGCCGAGCGCGGCCGGCATCCGCTGCGCTACGTGATCCAGGAGCATCACGCGCGGCGCCTGCATTACGATTTCCGGCTCGAACTCGACGGCACGCTGAAGTCGTGGGCCGTGCCGAAAGGGCCGAGTTTCGATCCGTCGGTCAAGCGGCTCGCAGTGCACGTCGAGGATCATCCGCTCGAATACGCGTCGTTCGAAGGCGAGATTCCGGCCGGCCATTACGGCGCGGGCTCGGTGATCGTCTGGGACGAGGGCACGTGGACGCCCGAGGGCGGGCTCGCGAAGGCGCGCGAAGGCTATCGCGCAGGCAAGCTGAAATTCCGGCTCGACGGCGAGAAGCTGCACGGCGGCTGGGCGCTCGTGCGCAGCGGCCGCCAGGAAGGGCGGCAGGAGCAGTGGCTGCTGATCAAGGAGCGCGACGACGACGCGCGCAGCGCCGAGGCGTACGACGTCGTCGCGCAGCAGCCCGGCAGCGTGCACGACGGCGCGGCGCGCGGGCGCGCGGCGAACGGGCATGCGCGGGCGCGCCGGCGCGGTGAGAAGGCAGCCGGCAAGGAGGCCGACACCGACACCGACGCGCCGCGCGCCCGCGCGACGAAAGCGAAACGGCCGCCCGCGCTGTCGCGCGTCGAAGGTGCGGTGCGCGCGCCGTTGCCGGAGCGCGTCGCGCCGCAGCTCGCGACGCTCGTCGATGCGCCGCCCACGCACGGCGACTGGCGCTACGAACTGAAGTTCGACGGCTACCGGATGCTCGCGCGCATCGCGGGCAAGGGCGCGCGGCGGCGCGTGACGCTGATGACGCGCGAGGGCCGCGACTGGACGCCGAAGCTGCGCGCGCTGCGCGATGCGCTCGCGGGGCTCGACGTCGACGATGCATGGCTCGACGGCGAAGCGGTCGTGCTCGGCGAGAACGGGCTGCCCGATTTTCAGCGGCTGCAGAACGCGCTCGGTTCCGGGCAGTCGGATGCGGTCACGCTGTTCGTGTTCGATCTGCCCTACCTGAACGGCTATGACCTGCGCGATGCGCCGCTGACCGCACGCCGCGCGCAACTCGAACCGCTGTTCGACGACGCCGATCCGGCGCGCCTGCGGTTTTCGCCGGATCTCGGCAGCGATGCGGTCGGACTGATCGCGAACGCGTGCGACACGGGCCTCGAAGGGCTGATCGGCAAGCGCGCGGACGCACGCTACCGCGCGGGACGCTCGCCGGCCTGGATCAAGCTCAAATGCCGGCGCCGGCAGGAGTTCGTGATCGGCGGCTATACGGAGCCGACCGGCAGCCGCCACGGCTTCGGCGCGCTGCTGCTCGGCGTGCACGAACCGGCGCCGAACGGCAAGCGCACGCGCGGCGCGGCGCCGCTGCGCTACGTCGGCCGTGTCGGTACCGGCTTCGACACGCGGATGCTCGACAAGCTCGCGCCGCTGCTGCGCGAGCGCGAACGCGCGTCGCCGCCGTTCGATCCGCCGCCGCAAGGGTGGTCGCGCACGCGCGTCCACTGGGTCGAGCCGACGCTCGTCGCCGAATGCGAATTCGCGGAATGGACCGGCGACGGCATCGTGCGACAAGCCGCGTTCGTGGCGCTGCGCGAGGACAAGCCGGCGTCGCAGATCGTCAGGGAAGTCGCACGCCACCCCACCACGGAGAACACGATGGACGAGCGCACGACCTCATCCGCGCGGCGCGGCCGCGCCGCCGCCGACACGCACGATGGCGGGCAAGAACGCGCGCAGCATCGCACGCCCGCCGCACGCGGCAAGTCGGCGCCCGATCAGGTCGGCCAGGTCCGCATCACGCATCCGGAACGCGTGCTCGATCGCGAGAGCGGCACGCGCAAGATCGATCTCGCGCACTACTGGGAGCGCGTCGCGCCGTGGGCGCTGCCCGATCTCGCGGGCCGCCCGGTGTCGCTCGTGCGCGCGCCGCAGGACATCGGCGGCGAGCTGTTTTTCCAGAAGCATGCGGAGCGCCGCGAGATTCCGTTCGTCACGCAGCATCCGGGACTCGATCCCGGACACGGTCCGCTGCTGTCGATCGACAGCGTCGATGCGCTGATCGGCGCCGCGCAGATGGGGACGATCGAACTGCATACGTGGAACGCGCACGCGTCGAACATCGAGCGGCCGGACCGGATCGTGTTCGACCTCGATCCCGATCCCGCGCTGCCGTGGCGCACGATGATCGAGGCCGCGCAGCTCGTGCGCGGGCTGCTCGACGAGCTGGGCCTCGTGTCGTTCTGCAAGACGAGCGGCGGCAAGGGGCTGCACGTCGTCGTGCCGATCACGCGGCATTCGGGCTGGGACGAGATGAAGGACTTCTCGCGCGCGGTCGCGCAGCACATCGCGGGCGCGCTGCCCGACCGCTTCACGGCGACGATGGGGCCGCGTCACCGGCGCGGCAAGATCTTCATCGACTATCTGCGCAACGGGCGTGGCGCGAGCACGATCGCGGCCTACTCGGTGCGTGCGCGGCCGGGCATGGGCGTGTCGGTGCCGATCGACTGGGACGAAGTGCCGGCCACGACGGGCGGCGCGCAGTGGACGATCGACACCGTGCACGAACGGCTCGACGCGCTCGAGCACGATCCGTGGGAAGCGTACGCAGGCACGCGCCAGCGGATCACGGCCGCGATGCGCACGCGCCTCGCCGCGCGCTGAGCGCCGTCAATGCCGGCGCTGCCGGCGGTGATACCAGTTCATCAACGGCGTCGCCGAGATGCCGTGCGCGACCACCGATGCAGAGACGACCGCGAGCACCGGCGCCGAAAGCGGGCGCACGGTATCGGTCGGCCCGTGCTCGAGCGCGAACAGCAGGTAGTAGAACGAGCCGATGCCGCGGATGCCGAACCAGGCCATCAGCCGCCGCTGCGCGATCGTCGCGCGCGAGCCGGCCAGCGTGAGCCGCACCGCGAGCGGCCGCACGACGACGAACAGCAGCGCGGCCAGCGCGAGCGCGCGCCACGTGATCAGCGGGCCCGGCAGCGTCGCGAGCACGCTGCCGACCATCGTCATCACGACCGCTTCGGCGATGCGTTCGAGTTCGATCGTGAAGCCGAGCACCGATTCGGCCATGAACGCATGGGCCTTGTCCGGATCCTTTTCGGTTGCAACGACGTCGGCCGAGTCGACCTGGCCGATCACTTCGCGCGGATCGCGGTCGCCGCTCGCGCGATGCTCGACGCGGCGCATCGCGACGCCGGCCGCGAACGTCGCGATGAAGCCGAACGCATGCGCGACTTCGGCGGCGCCGTACGACAGCACGATCAGCGCGAGCGCGAAGAAGCCTTCGAAGCCGAGCGCCTGCGCGTAGCGCATGCGCAGCCAGCCGATCGTCTTCGTCGTGATCCAGCCGAGCCCGCCGCCGATCGCCGCTGCGCCGACGATGCCCCAGGCGGTCGCGAGCGCGAACGACAGCGACAGCGGCGCCCTGCCGTGCGTCGCCTCCGGCGCACCGCAGAGCGCGAGCGCGGCGAGCGCGAACGGCAGCGCGATCCCGTCGTTCATCCCGCCTTCGCCGGAGAGCGCGAAGCGCACGAGGTCGCGATCGCCGGGGTCGTGCACCTGCACGTCGTGCGCGAGCACGGGATCGGTCGGCGCGAGAATCGCCGCGAGCAGCAGCGCGGGCGCCCAGGCGATGCCGAGCGCGAACACCGCGCAGGCGGCGAGCAGCGGCACGGTGACGATCATCGCGAGCAGTCCGAGCCGGCACGGCACGAGCCACAACGGATCGGACAGCGGCACGCGCAGCCGCAGCCCGATCGCGAACAGCGACACGAGCAGCCCGATCTCGACGATCATCCGCAGCAGCGCCGCGTCGTGTTCGATGTCGACGTGCAGCAGTCCGGCGCCCGCCGGGCCCAGTGCGATGCCGAGCACGAGATAGATCATCGCGGTGCTGCACGGCAGATGACGCAGCGCCGACGTCGCGATGCCCATGCCCATCAGCACCGCGCCGGTGATCAGATACCACAGCGTTTCATGCATGCGTGCAGTCCGGAAACGGGAGGCAGGCGCACGCGTGCGTCACGGCTTGCGGCCGAACGCTTCGCGCAGCTTGCGCTTCGCGCGCTCGAGCGTCGTGCGGCGCGTTTTCGGCAGGTTGCGGCCCGCGCGGTTCACGTAGAAGTTCAGCATCGACATCGCCGACTGGAACGGCGTCGCGTTGCGGCGGCGGCTGCGCTCGGCCGAGCGTTTCAGCGACGCGGCGATCTCGCCCGGATCGTCGGACTTGAAGATGTCGGGTTCGAGGTCGAGCGCGTCGCTGTCGCGCGTGACGTCGGCCGACCAGCGTGTCGCGTGGCCGCGATCGGTGCTGCGCGCGCGGCCCGCACGCCGCGTCAGGCGTTTGCCGCGCGCGTGCGGCGGAGAGGAAGAAGGCATTGCATGACGCTCCGTCGTTGGCGTATGCGACGACGGCCCGCAATTCGCGTGCCGGCCGCGGTCGGCGCACGACGCGCGCATTCGAGCCACTGACGGCATGGGCCTTGCTGAAGAAACGGGGCAGATACTTCATTTCCGTTACGGAGAATCCGTCATGACGTCAGCCTTATCCACAACGAAATCCCCGGCGCGCCGCGTGCTCGGCTGCGCGGCCGCTGCCATGCTCGCGGCCGCGGCCGCCGGGAGCCCGGCGCTGGCACAGAACTCGCAACAGTCCGATCACGGCTCCGGCGCGCCGCTGTCGGCCGGCACCTCGAGCAGTTACACCGGCAATGGCGATACGGCCGCGCCGCCGCCGCCGAACATGCAGCAGTCGGACGGCGGACGCGGCGCGATGTCCTCGCACAGCGGCGCGAGCGGCCACGCGAAGCCCGGCGCGAAGGGCGCGGGCGCCGGCAACGGCCGCTCGCCGGGCGCGACCGGCTCCGGCGGCGGCGGTGCCGGCGGGCAGGGCAGCGCCGATTCCAGCGGCTACTGACGATGTCGCGCCGGCTCGCGGCCGGCGCGGCGCGATGGCCGACGCCCGCCGCGGCGGGCGCGGCGACCACGCAGGAGGACATCATGCAATCGAACCCCCGAATCGGAATCGAGCCGTACGACATCGACGAAGACCCGGACGCGGACGACCTCAACACGACCGTGCACCTCGACGTGGCGACCGGCAGGATCACGTTTCATGCGGCGTGGGCGATCGCGCCCGATGCGCCGCCCGACGCCGTGCGCCACTCGGTCGTGCTCGCGCTCGACTGCGACACGATGGAGCGCTATGCGGACCTCGACGACGGCGCCCGCATGCGCGTGCACGCGATGCTGCACGACTCGGTGCAGGCCATGCTCGAACGGCTGCCCGACCTCGACGAGGACCAGACGCTGACGGTCGAGCTGACCGACGCGATGCTCGACGTCGCGACGCGTCTGCAGTGACCGGCAGGGTGTCCGCCGGGTGTCCGCGGCCGCGAAACTGTCTCGATGCTGCGACACATTGCGACGGCGCGTGTCGCACGCGAGAGCCCGCACACGGGCGCAACCTGCCTGTTACATGCCGTTGAAATCTTTGCAGTGAACGATGGAAGCCGCCGCGCGCGCCGCGCCGGCAGGGTCGGAGAGCGGTTTGCGCGTCGCTCGCGAAGCCCGAGCCCAGGCCGATGCGCGCGTTGTGCGGGATAGCGCACCGGGCGTGGCACGTCGATTGCTGCTGTCGGGTGACGGCACGATCGGTGCCGCAACCAGCATGGAGGTTTTTCATGAGCGGCAAACTCGCCAATTGCAAGGTCGCGATCCTCGCCGTGGACGGCTTCGAGGAGGCCGAGCTCGTCGAACCGCAGCGTGCGCTCAGCGCCGAGGGTGCGCAGGTCGACGTGATTTCGCAGCAACCGGGCGAGATCCAGGGTTTCCGGCACGTCGACAAGGGTGCACGCGTCAAGGTGGACCATACGTTCGACGATGCGAAGCAGGGCGACTACGATGCGATCGTTCTGCCGGGCGGTGTCGTGAACGGCGACGCGATGCGGATGATTCCCGCCGCGCGCGAGTTCGTGACGGCCGCGATCGGCGCCGACAAGCCGGTCGCCGTGATCTGTCACGGCGGCTGGCTGCTCGTGTCGGCCGGGCTCGTCGACGGCCGCACGATGACCAGCTGGCCGAGCCTGCAGGACGACATCCGCAACGCCGGCGGCAAGTGGGTCGACGAGCGCGTCGTGCGCGACGGCAATCTCATCACGAGCCGCAAGCCCGACGATCTCGACGCGTTCAACGGCGCGCTGATCGAATGCCTCGCGGCCGACCGCGCGCATGCGCCGCGGGAGCGCCCATGAGCACACGCGCGACGATTGCGGGCGATCCGCCACCCGTGTTCGACGGCGCGACGCTGCAGCTGCAGTTCGTCGTCGAGATCGACGGCGTACCGGCGGAGTGCGCGATCACGGCCGAAGCGCTCGAGGATCACTTCGGTGCGCGCTCGGCGCTCGAGGCCGACTTGCGCGAGGCGTTCGAACGGGGCCGCCAGCGCATCGCCGAGGCCTGCGCGGACGTGGTCGCCGACGGCCACGGCGGCGCGGTGCTGCATAGCGGTTATTTCCGCGTGCAGCGGCGCGCGGCCGCGGCGCTCGCGCGTCAGGCGACGTCGCACGCACCACGGTCCTGACCCCGTGCACGGCGCGCGTTGAGCGTGTGCCGTGCATCGCGGTCGTCCGGCCGTTACACGTCATTGAAAACTTTTCACCGGCAGCGCGCGGGACGCGGATTCGACCCCGCCCCGCGCTCGGCCGGGCCGATGCAGTGCGCGCGGCTCGCATTGGCATGCTTCATGCATGTCGTCACCGAATCCGGCAGGTGCACTGCCGGCCGCGACTGCGGCGTCGCCGCATCGGAAAATACGCCGTCATTGGGGAGACGAGCATGTTGACTGCTCACGAATTTGCCGCGCTGTTTCTGGTCCAGCGCGCACCAGAACAAATCCAGCTCGATCGCGACGACATCGTCGCGCTCGTCGAACGCCAACTGGTCGTCATGCAGAGCGACGCGTCCGGCGCGCGCCGGCCCGAGCTGACGCCCGACGGACTGTCGATCCTGCGCTCTGTGCAGCGCGGCAGCGGAGGCTATACGAACGACAACAGTTTGTGACGACCGGCTCGATCGCATGCGGCGCGCTGCCCTGGGGAGCGCGCCGCATGCATGTTCAGCGCGCGAGCGCGACCGCGGCATTGACCTGCACGGGCGGCGCATCGTCGCTCGGCGCATGCAGGAAGCGATCGATCACGCCGGGCTCGAACAGCAGGCAGTACGTCGAGCCGCCGAACTGGAAATAACCGATCTCGTCGCCTTTTTCGACGCGCTGCCCCGGCACGACCTCGATCACGCACGACGATACGTCGCCCATCCCGACGAAGACCGCGGCCACCGTGCCCAGGCCCGGATCGTCGCTGGCGATCGCGACGATCGCGCGCGTGGCGACGGCCGTCATGTAGCCCTGCGAATCGTTGAGCCCGGACGGGTCTTCGCCTTCGACGTCGGCGATCGAGTAATAGGTGCCGTCGATGCGGTACGCGTGCGTGACGGTGCCGCGGATCGGCGCATGCCAGCGGTGGTAGTTGTACGCGGCCAGATAGGCCTGGTAGAGATCGCCGCCGACGAAGTGCTCGGCGAGCGGCAGCCGTGCGGGCGTGAAGATGTCGCGCAGCGAATAGGGTTGCCCCTTGATCCAGAACCGGTCGCGCAGCTGCAGGTTCGTGGCCGTGTGATAGGGCGCGGCTTCGCACGCGCTGACGATCACGTGCGAATCGTCGGGTGAGGCCACCGGCCGTGCGCCCGCGCGAAAGCGCCGCGTGAAGAAGTCGTTCCACGAGTCGAAGCCCCAGTGCGGCTGATCCTCGCGGTACTGGAACTGCGACATGCCGATCCGTTTGCGCGCTTCTTCGCAGAGCCAGCCGTCGGGCGCCGTCGTCACGAGGTGGTCGCGCGAGTGCGGACCGCCGAGAAAATCGCACCAGACGTTCAGCACACGCTTCAGATGCGCGTTGACGGTCGCGTCGCGGAATACCGCGCGGCCCGACGGCATGCACATCGGCCAGTCGAGGAACGCGTTCAGCGGACACACGATCAGGCTCGATTCGCTGAAGGGCGGCGTGTACGTCATCAGATAGTCGATCACCGTCATCAGCTCGCCGATCGACCGGTAGCCGAGGTCGCGGCCCGTCGCGAGCGCCTCGTCGATCGCGCGCGACAGCCCCATGTGCAGCACCGCGTGATCGTCGAACAGTCGCGCGAGCTCCTGCACGGCCGGCGTGCGCAGCCGTTCGCCGGCCCGTGCGCGCGCGTCCGCGGCAATGCGTGTGCGGAACGCGGCCATGTGCTTTTCCTCGCCGGCCAACCATCCGCCGAGTCGGCGGCGGCCCGCTTGCGTGTCGTTGTCGTTGTTCGGCATGTCACCTCCGGGAGCGAGTCTCGATCGTGCTCGTGTAGCAATCGGCCTGCCTGTGCACGGCACCGAAATTGCGGCATCGCTGCGATCGACACCCACGAACCGGGAGGCAATGATGAAGGCGATGTCGAATACGCAGCAGACGAACGAGCAGGCAGCGGGCGAGACGCGCCGCGACGGCCCGCGCACGGTCGCGCCGACGCGCCCGCGGCTGCGCGCGCATGCGTCGCGCGCCAAGCGGCGGCCGCAGGACGGCGCCGCGCACGGCACGCTGACGGCCGGCCACGACGCGCGCGGCGCCGGCGATGCGCATTGGGAGGAGGACGGTGCGCCGTTGCCGCCCGAAGAATGGTCGTGAGCGCCGATCGGCGACGCCGCGCGTGACGCAGCCGCGCGTGACGCAGCCGCGCGGTCGCGCTGCCGCCATCATGCCGGCGCTTCTGTAAAAAACGACCGCCGCGGTGCGCCTCGTCATGCGCGCGGCGGCGGCCCGACCCACACCGCGACCGGCAGCGCGCGCAGGCAGTGCGCGACGCGCAGCAAGCCGTCCGGCGTGTCGCCGGCCTCGCTCGCATCGAGCCAGTCGGCCCACGGCCCCGTCGCGCCGGCCGGCAGCACGACGGCCGTGTCGTCCCACTGCGCCGGTTCGACGCGCGGCAGTGAGGGCGCGTCGCCGAGCAGCCGGCACGCGAGCCGCGTCGTCACGACGACGATCGTCGCCGCGTCGTCGCAGCGCGCGAACGCGACCACGTGACGCGCGAGCGGACCGCGCACGCGCAGCGGCACGTAGCGGCCGTTCGCGAACGTCGACGTATGCTGCGCACGCAGCGCGAGCAGCCGCTCTATGAGCGCACGCTTCACGCGCGCATCGGGCCAGGTCGGCAGATACGCGCTGACGGGGCCGTCGACGCGCTCGGCCGCGAGCGCCGCGAACGGCACGTCGCGCCGGTTGTCCGGATCGACGAGCGAATGGTCCCACCGTTCGGTGCCCTGATAAAGATCGGGCACGCCGGGCGACGTGAGGCGCAGCGTCGTCTGCGTGAGGCTGTTGACGACGCCCGCCGGCGCGATACGCATGACGAACGCATGCAGCCGATGCACGAAGTCGCCGACGCCGTGCGGCGTCAGGATCGCGCGCACGAACGCCTCGCTGTCGTGCTCGTAGTCCGGTTCGGGCGCGAGCCAGTCGGTCTGCTGCTTCGCTTCGCGCAGCGCCTTCGTCTGCCATTGCACGACGCGATCGGCGAGCGCCGCGAGGCCGGCCGCGTCGTCGGGGGCGAGTGACGGCGGCCAGCAGCCGACGAGCGTTTGATACAGCATCGCCTCGGCAGCGGGCCCCGGCGACCAGTCGAGGTCGCGATGCGCGCGGCCGCGATGCGGCTGGTTCAGCGCGGACCAGTCGAGCGAGACCGCGCGCCATGCGTCGGGGATCTCGCTCAGCACGGCGAGCCGCACGCGCGCGTCTTCGCCGCGCTTGTGGTCGTGCGTCGCGGTCGCGACGAGCGCGTGCGGCGAACGGTGCGCGCGCCGCCGGTTGCGCGCATGGAACGCGCCGCGCGACAGACTGAAATCGCCGGCATCGGAGCCGACTTCGTTGCGCGACAGCAGCCGTCCATAGCGGTAGTTCGCCGTATCCTCGACGCCCTTCGCGGCGAGCGGCGCCGTGAGCTGCGCGAACGCGACGCGCGCCGCATGCCGGCGCGCCGCATCGGCGCGCGGCGCGCGCGTGCCCGGCAGGCCGAGCCACTGCGCGACGCGTTCGAGCGCGATGCGATCGGTCGGATCGACGGCCGCGCGGGCGCACGCATACGCCTGCGCGAGCACGCGGCGATCGTCGGGCGCGAGTTCGTCGTCGGCCGGATACATGCGGTACACGCTCAGGTGCACCGCGAGTTCGCCGAGCACGCGATGGATCGCGATCCGGCTGATGTCGCGTGTCGCGGGCGACGCGCGCGCGATGTCGTGCAGCTTGCGCGCGACGCGCGCATGTTCGCCGGCGAGCTGGCGCAGCAGCACGCGGCGCTTGCCGTCGACCGCTTCCTGCGCGAACGTGCGCGGCGAGCGCGACACGGCCGCCCAGTGCGCGCCGAGCGGTTCCGCGCCGGCCGGATCGTGCAGCAGCGCGGCGACGTCGTTCATGAAGTCGTAGCCGGTCGTGCCGTCGATCGGCCAGTCGGCGCGCAGCGTTTCGCCGGGCGCGAGGATCTTCTCGACGTAGATCGTCGGCGGCGTGTCGCGCTGCGCGGCGAGGCGCGCATGCAGCCGCCGGCAGTACGCGCGCGGATCGGCGAGCCCGTCGACGTGATCGACGCGTACGCCGTCGACGAGTCCCGCCGCATGGAGCCGCAACGGCAGCGCATGGACCGCGTCGAACACCGCGTCGTCCTCGACGCGTACGCCGGCCAGCGTCGCGATGTCGAAGAAGCGCCGCCAGTTGAGCTCGTCGGCGGCCGTGCGCCACCACGCGAGCCGGTAGTGCTGCCGTTCGAGCACGTGGTGCAGGCACGCGCGCGAGCGCGCACGGCGCGGATCGGTGCCGTGCAGCACCGCGTCGAACGCATGCCGGCCGTGCGCGGCCGCGTGCGCACGCAGCGCCGCATGCGCGGCGGCGACGCGCGCACTGCCGCGCGTGGCCGCGGTATCGAAGCGTTCGGCGAGCGCGTTCAGGTCCGCGCGGTTCGCGACACGCAGGATTTCCGCATACGTCGCGACCGCGACCGGCAGTTGCCGTCCCGCGCAGGCGATCGTGAAGCGCCCGGCCGCCGCGTCGATGCCGAGCGTGATGTCGCCGGCGGCGAGCGCGTCGCCGTACGGCGAGCCGAGGCAGGGCAGCAGCACCTTGCCGTCGAGCGTCGGGTCGGGCGGATGCCAGTCGATGTCGAAATAGCGCGCATACGGGCTCGCGGGGCCCCACTCGAGCACGTCATTCCACCAGCCGTTCGACGAGCCGCCCACGCCCATGTGGTTCGGCACGATGTCGACGATCACGCGCAGCCCGCGCGCGCGCAGCGCCTCGACGAGCCGCACGAAGCCCGCTTCGCCGCCGAGTTCCGCGCTGATCGCGCCGTAGTCGACGGTGTCGTAGCCGTGCCGCGAGCCGGGCTCCGCGGTCGTGATCGGCGACAGATACAGATGGCTGATGCCGAGCCGCGCGAAATAGTCCGCGTGTGCGGCCGCGTCGTCGAACGTGAAGCCGGCATGCAGCTGCAGCCGCAGGGTCGCGCGCGGCGTCATGCGCGTCGCTCCGGCGTGCCGCGCGCGTCGGCGAGCGCCGCGATGCGCGCGCGCGTGTCGGCGTCGAACAGCGCGTCGACGGTGCGCGGCAGGCGCCGCCGCCAGTTCGGATGGCCGCACGGCGGCCCGGGCAGGTTCGGCTGCGCGTCGAGCGCGAGCAAATCCTCGAGCGGCACGATCGCGAGCGGCGACGCACCGCGCGCGACGAACGCGAGCACGGCGCCGACGGGCGGCGCATCGGCCGGCGGCGGCGGTGCGTCGTTCGGCGCGCAGCCGGCCTGCTGCAGTGCGCGCCACAGCGCGGCGCGCGCGGCATCGCGCTCGGCGAGATCGTCCGGTGTCGCGGCGCGTGCGGCGGCCGCGTCGGGGTCGGCATACGTGCGCTCGACGGTGTCGGCGTCGTTCGCGTCGCTTGTATCGTTCACGTCGCGCGTATCGCTCACGACGTGACGATCCTCCGGCCCGGCATCCGCGGGCCGGCCTCGCGCCTGCTCGTGCTCGGCCGCGATGCGCCGCCAGCCGAGATCGATGCCGCGCCACCAGCCGGCGACGGTCGGCAGGTCGTGCGTCGAGGTCATCGCGAGTGCGTCGCGGTCCCAGCTCGACGGCGGCCGGAATGCGCCGTCCGGCTCGCGTTCGAACCACAGCACGCGCATTCCGGCGACGCCCCGCGCGCCGAGCCGATCGCGAAACCCGTCGGGCACGGTGCCGAGATCCTCGCCGACCGCGATCGCGCGGTGCCGCGCGGCCTCCAGCGCGACGAGCCGCAGCAGGTCGTCGCACGGGTAGTGCAGATACGCGCCGTCGCGTGCGCTCGCGCCGTCCGGCACGACCCACATGCGCGCGAAACCGAGCACGTGATCGATCCGGATGCCGCCCGCGTGCGCGAACGCGGCGCGCAGCAGCTCGATGAACGGCGCGAAGCCGTTCGCGCGCAGCGCGGCCGGCGTCCAGGTCGTCACGCCCCACGCCTGGCCGGCCGCATTGAACGCGTCGGGCGGCGCGCCGAGCGACAGCCCGCGCAGCAGCGTCGTGCCGTGCGCCCACGCATCGCTGCCCGCGCGATCGGAGCCGACGGCGAGATCGGCGATCAGCCCGATCGCCATGCCCGCGCGGCGCGCGGCCTGCTGCGCGTCCGTCAGCGCGTGCGCCGCGCACCATTGCAGGAACGCATGGAACGCGACCGTATCGGCGTGCGCCTGCGCGAATGCGTCGACTTCGACCGAGGTCGGCATCCGCCACGGCGCCGGCCATTGCCGCCAGTCCGAGCCGAGCCCGCGCGCGACGCAGAACGCCTGCAGCGCGTCGAAGCGCGCATGCGCGTCGAGCGCCGCGCCGCCCGCCGCGCGGAACCGTTCGAACCCGTCGAGCGCGGTGCCGCCGCCGGCGCGCAGCGCGTCGAACCGCGCGCGCAGCCGGCGCAGCTTCCGCGGCAGCACCTGCGGCCAGTCGACGAGTCGCGCGTCGGCCGCGCCGTCCGCTTCGTCGCCGGCGACGCGGCCGACGCCCGGCACCGCGTGGCAGTCGAGATACGCGACGTTGTGCCAGCGCCGCGACGACGGCGAATAGGGGCTGTCGTGCGCAGGCAGCGCCGGATAGCCGGCATGCGTCGGACTGATCGCGACCGCATGCGCGCCGTGTCGCGCCGCGTGCGTCGCGAGCTGCGCGAGCGCGGTGTAGTCGCCCGCGCCGTCGTCGCCGGCGCGGCGCAGCCCGTACAGCTGCGCGGCGATGCCCCAGCGGTTGCCGGCGTCCGGCGTGCCGCGCAGGCGCTCGGCCGCGCGCACGCGGCGCGGTGCGATCGCGATGGCGATCCGCTGCTCGCCGACGTCGAGTGCGTGATAGCCGGGCCGCACGATCGGCGGCAGCAGCGGGTCGCCGCTCGTGCCGCCCACGCGGCCGTCGACGTGCCCGCCCGTCTCGAACGTCACGCGATAACGCGCGCCCGGCCCGGCCACGGTGGCCGGCAGCGCGATCGGCATGCCGGCGTCGGCGGTGATCATGCGCGGCGGCGCCGCATCGGCATCGACGAGCGCGGCGAGGCTGTCCACGCGTTCGACCGGCGTGCCGCACGGCCAGCCGAGCGCGTCGACGAGCGCGAACAGCGCGTCGTCGTCGACGCGGCGCGGCACGCCGGCCGCGTCGGTCCAGCCGGTCTGCAGCCCCGCCGCCCGCGCGAGGGATGCGATCGGGATGTCGGTCGTCATGGCCGCGCGTGTCCGTTCGCGCGATGGTTCAGCGCATCGTGGTTGACCGCGCCGTCGCGCCACGCAATGCATGCGCGTGCAGGCAGGCGTGCGTCGACGAGCGCGTCGCGCGCACGCGGCGGCGTCTCGAACACGATCTTGCCGACCGGCAGTTCGGGCAGCGCCGTCGCGCGCGGCCCGAGGTTCAGCGCGAGCGTCAGCGTGCTGCCGTCGCCGAGCCGCCAGCGTGCAACAAGCGCGCGCGCCGTCTCGTCGTCGGCCAGCACGTCGACGCCGAGCGCGCGCGCACCCGGCAGATGCGGCGTGACGAGCGCGGCGCGCACGGTCAGCGCGCTGCGGTAGAAACGGCGCCACGCATCGGCATCGGGCCAGGTGTCGGGCCGTTCGTGCAGCGCCGAGCGCGCGAAGGTCGCCGGGTCGTTCGGATCCGGAATCGCGTCGCGATGCGCGGGATCGGCGAACGCCGGAAACGCGGCGAATTCGCGGCGGCGGCCCTCGCGTACGGCGTCGGCGAGCGCGCCGCGATAGTCGGTGAAGAACTGGAACGGCTGCGTGCTGCCGTCTTCCTCGCCCATGAACAGCAGCGGGATCTGCGGCGAGAGCAGCAACAGCGCCGTGACCGCGCGCAGCGCGTCGTCGTTCGCGAGCGCGCGCAGCCGCTCGCCGAACGCGCGATTGCCGATCTGGTCGTGGTTCTGCAGGAACGACACGAACGCGGTCGGCGGCAGCTGCGCGCTCGGCTCGCCGCGCGGCGCGCCGTCGTGCAGCGGCGACGGTTCGCCCTGGTACGCGAACCCTTCGCCGAGCGTGCGCGCGAAATGGCGCAGCGGCGCGTCCGCATACGCGCGGTAGTAGCCGTCGCGCTCGCCGGTCAACAGCACGTGCGCGCTGTTGTGGAAGTCGTCGTTCCACTGCGCGTCGAAGCGGTCCGGCCCGAGCAGGCTCGCGGTATTGCGTTCGTTCTCGAGCACCAGATGCACGTGGCGCTCGCCTGCGGCCGCGCGCACGCGCCGCGCCAGCTCGCGCAGCCACGCGTCGTCGTCGATCGCGTGCGCCGCGTCGATGCGTAGCCCGTCGAACCGGTACTCGTCGATCCAGTACAGCGCGTTCTCGATGAAGAACGCGCTCGTCTGCGCGCGCGAGAAGTCGATCGCAGGCCCCCACGCGGTGTGCCGGTCGTCGCGGAAGAACGCGGGCGCATAGCGCGGCAGCAGGTTGCCGTCCGGGCCGAAGTGGTTGTACACGACGTCGAGGAACACCTGCAGCCCGAGCCCGTGCGCCGCGTCGATCAGCGATTTCAGTTCCTCGGGGCGGCCGTACGACGCATCGGGCGCGAACGGCAGCACGCCGTCGTAGCCCCAGTTGCGCGTGCCGGGAAACGCGTTGATCGGCATCAGCTCGATCGCGGTCACGCCGACCGATGCGATGTCGGGCAGGCGCCGCTCGACGTTCGCATAGCCGCCACATGCGCCGACGTGCAGCTCGTACAGCACGGTCTCGTGCCACGGCCGGCCGCGCCAGGCACCGTGCCGCCAGCGATACGCGGCGGGATCGACGACCTGGCTCGGGCCGTGCACGTCGGACGGCTGGAAGCGCGATGCGGGATCGGGGACGACGAGCTCGTCGTCGAGCCGATAGCGATAGAGCGCGCCCGCGCCGACCGGCGCGACGAGTTCGAACCAACCGTCGCCGGCGGCCGTCATCTCGAGCGTTTGCGCGCCGTGCAGCTCGACCTGCGCGCGGCGGCTGGCAGGCGCCCACAGACGAAAGCGCGTATGGCCGGCGTCGAGGCAGGTCGCGCCGAACGACAACTCGAACGCATGCGTGGACGACGAAGCGGCGGAATGGGACGTCATGGCGTTTCCTTCGAAGACAGGTCGGTCGGCACGGGGGCGACCGCGATCACGGCCGCGTGCGCGGCGACCTCGAGGCCGTCGGCGGGCCAGTCGCGCGGGCCGCCGTCCGGCGTCGCGGTGTCGACCAGCACGCGATACGCAAGCGCGGGCGGCGGCGGCTTGAACGTGATCGTCTCGGCCGACGCGTTCAGCATCACGAGCAGCGCCTCGGTGCGGCCCGTGCGCCCGGTGCCGACGCGCCGCATCGTCAGCGCGCGGCGCTCGCGATCCTGCCACGCGGGCACGCTGACCTCGTCGCCGTGCTCGTCGAACCACGCGATCTCGCGCATGCCGGGCGCGCCGTCGCGGTCGCCGGACGGAAAGCGCGGCGTCGACATCACCGGATACATGCGCCGCAGCGCGGCGAGCCGCGACACGAAGCGCGTCATCTGCACGGCCTCCGGCTGCTGCGCGGCTTCCCAGTCGAGCCACGACAGCTCGTTGTCCTGGCAGTACGCGTTGTTGTTGCCGTGCTGCGTGCGGCCGAATTCGTCGCCGGCCACGAGCATCGGCGTGCCGAGCGCGGTAAACAGCGTCGCGAGCATCGAGCGCGCGACGCGGCCGCGCACGTCGCGGATCGCCGGATCGTCGGTCGGCCCCTCGACGCCCCAGTTCGCGCTGCAGTTGTCGTCGCGGCCGTCGCGGTTGCCTTCGCCGTTCGCTTCGTTGTGCTTGCCCGCATACGAGACGACGTCGGCGAGCGTGAAGCCGTCGTGCGCGGTGACGAAGTTGATCGACGCCCACGTGCGGCGCCGCTGATGGTTGAACAGGTCGGCCGAGCCCGCGAGCCGCGCGGCCAGCTCGGGGCGCTGGCCCGCGTCGCCGCGCCAGTAGCGGCGCACGGTGTCGCGAAAGCGGTCGTTCCATTCGGCGAAGCCGGGCGGATGGCGGCCGAGCTGATAGCCGCCCGGGCCGACGTCCCACGGCTCGGTGATCAGCTTGCGCTGCGCGAGCACGGGGTCCTGCCGCAGCGCATCGAAGAAGCCCGCGCCGGGATCGAAGCCGTGATCCTCGCGGCCGAGCGTCACGCCGAGATCGAAGCGAAAGCCGTCGATGTTGAACGCGGTCGCCCAGTAGCGCAGCGAGTCCATCACCATCTGCAGTACGCGCGGATGCGACAGGTTCAGCGTATTGCCGCAGCCGGTCTCGTCGACGTGATAGCGCCGGTCGTCGGGCACGAGCCGGTAGTAGCTCGCGTTGTCGAGGCCGCGCCAGGACAGCGTCGGCCCGAGCTGGTTGCCTTCGCAGGTGTGGTTGTACACGACGTCGAGCACGACCTCGATGCCGGCCGCGTGCAGCTGACGGATCGCGATGCGCATCTCGTCGAGCCGCCGCGTCGACAGATACGACGGCTCGGGCGCGAAGAACGCCGCCGTGTCGTAGCCCCAGTAGTTGCGCAGTCCGCGGTTCAGCAGTTCGCGCTGCTGCAGGAACGCATGCACGGGCAGCAGCTCGACCGTCGTCACGCCGAGCGCGAGCAGGTGATCGACGAAGGCCGGATGCGCGAGCGCCGCGAACGTGCCGCGCTCCGGCGCGCGCAGCCCCGGCCGGCGCATCGACGCGCCGCGCACGTGCGTCTCGTAGATGACGGTGCTGCGCCACGGCACGCACGGGCGCCGGTCGTTGCTCCAGTCGAACGCCTCGTCGACGACGATGCACTTCGGCATCGCGGGCGCCGAGTCGCGCCGGTCCATCGACAGGTCGCCGCGATTCGAATGCACGCGATAGCCGAACAGCGCGTCGGACCAGCGGAAATGGCCGAGCAGCTTGCGCGCGTACGGATCGATCAGCAGCTTGGTCGGATTGAAGCGATGGCCGGCCTGCGGCTGATACGGACCGTCCGCGCGAAAACCGTACACGGTGCCCGGATGCGCGCCGGGCAGGTAGCCGTGCCACACCTCGTCCGTGCATTCGGGCAGGTCGAGGCGCGCGAGCTCCTTGCGGCCGGTCGAATCGAAGATGCACAGCTGGATCCGGTGTGCGTGCGCGGAAAACACCGCGAAGTTCGTCCCGAGGCCGTCCCAGGTCGCGCCGAGCGGATAGCTGCGGCCGGGTTCCAGGCGAGGGGGCAGGGCGGTCGGCATGGGGGGAGTCTCCGTGTCGAGGGCGCCGTCGGTCATGCCGGAGTGAGCCATAGCGTGGCGAGCGGCGGCAGCCGTAGCGTTGCCGACCACGCTTCGCCGTGCGCGGGCACATCCTCCGCCCACACGGCGCCGTCGTTGCCGGCGTTGGTGCCGCCGTAGACGGCGGCGTCGGTATTCATCAGTTCGCGCCACGCGCCGGGCGCCGGTAGCCCGACGCGATAGCCGGTGCGCGGCACGGGCGTGAAGTTGCAGACGGCGACGACGGTGTGCCCCGCATCGTCGCGGCGCGCGAACGCGAACACGCTGTTGTCGCGGTCGTCGCCGATCAGCCAGGCGAAGCCGGCCGCATCGCAGTCGAGCGCATGCAGCGCGGGCTGCGCCGCGTAGGTGCGGTTCAGGTCGCGCACGAGCCGCTGCACGCCGCGATGTGCGGGCGCGTCGAGCAGATCCCAGTGCGGCGTGCCGTCGTGCGCGAACTCGGCCCACTGCGCGAGTTCGCTGCCCATGAACAGCAGCTTCTTGCCCGGATGCGCCCACATGAAGCCGAAGTACGCACGCAGCGTCGCGAGCCGCTGCCAGGCGTCGCCGGGCATTTTCGACGCGAGCGAGCCTTTGCCGTGCACGACCTCGTCGTGCGAGAGTGGCAGCACGAAGCGCTCGGAGAACGCATAGACGAGCCCGAACGTCATGCGGTCGTGGTGATAGCGGCGATGCACCGGATCCTCGTGCAGATACGCGAGCGTGTCGTGCATCCAGCCCATGTTCCACTTGAAGTCGAAGCCGAGCCCGCCGTCGTGCGTCGACGCGGTGACGCCCGGCCACGCGGTCGACTCCTCGGCGACCGTGACGACGCCCGGCGGCGCATCGTCGCCGTGCAGCGTGTCGTTCAGTGCGCGCAGGAATGCGACCGATTCGAGGTTCTCGCGGCCGCCGTAGATGTTCGGCACCCACTCGCCGGCCGCGCGGGAGTAGTCGCGATACAGCATCGACGCGACGGCGTCGACGCGGATGCCGTCGACGTGATAGCGGCGCGCCCATGCGAGCGCCGACGCGATCAGGAACGCGCCGACCTCGTTGCGGCCGACGTTGAACACGCAGGTGTGCCAGTCGGGATGCATGCCTTCGCGCGGGTCGGCATGCTCGTACAGCGCGCTGCCGTCGAACTGCGCGAGCCCGTGCGGATCGTCGGGGAAGTGCGCGGGCACCCAGTCGACGAGCACGCCGATGCCGGCCGCATGCGCGCGATCGACGAAGCGCGCGAAGCCGTCGGGCGGCCCGAAGCGCGCGGACGGCGCGAACTGCGCGAGCGGCTGATAGCCCCACGAGCCGCCGAACGGATACTCGGCGATCGGCATGAATTCGACGTGCGTGAAGCCCATGCCGCGCACGTACGGAATCAGCCGCTCGGCGAGCTCGTCCCAGGTCGCGTTGCGGTCCATCTGCTCGGGATAGCGCTGCCACGATTCCGGATGCACCTCGTAGATCGACCACGGCCGCCGATAGCGGTCGCCGTGCGCGCGCGCCTGCAGCCACGCGTGGTCGTGCCAGGCGAAATCGTCGACCGCGCCGGTATCGGCGACGATCGAGGCGGTACGCGGCGGCGCCTCGGTCGCGCGGGCGCACGGGTCGGCCTTGTGCGGCAGCACGCGCCCGTCGGCCGCGCGCAGCTCGTACTTGTAGCGCTCGCCCGCGCCGATCCCCGGCACGAACAGCTCCCACACGCCCCATGGCAGCCGCAGCCGCATCGGATGACGGCGGCCGTCCCACGCGTTGAAGTCGCCGACGACCGATACGCGTTGCGCATTCGGCGCCCAGACCGCGAAGCGCACGCCGTCGACGCCGTCGATGCAGGTCGGCACCGCGCCGAGGCAGTCGAGCACCGCCGACGGGTTGCCGGCCGCGAAGCGCGCGAGCGTCGCGTCGTCGAGCAGCAGCCCGAACGCGTAAGGGTCGTCGATCACGTGCCGCGCGCCCGGCCACTCGACCGCGAGCCGGTAGCGGCCGTCGTGCGCCAGCGTGCCGGCGAAGCAGCCCGCGTCGTCGACGCGCGCGAGCGTGCCGAGCTCGGCGCCGTCCGGCGCGAGCACGCGCACGTGCTGCGCGCCGGGCAGCAGCGCGCGCACGATCGTGCCGCCGTCGTGCGCATGCGGCCCGAGGCAGGCGAACGGATCGGGATGGCGGGCGCCGAGCAGCGCGTCGATGTCGGCGCGGTCGAACAGCGCGTCGGTCATGACTCGTCTCCGTCTTCGGCGCCGCGATGTTCGAGCAGCCGCTCGACGAGGGCCGCGAGGCCGCCGACCGGCACGCAGAGCCAGTCGGGACGGTTCGCGGCCTCGTAGCAGAGCTCGTACGACGCCTTGTCGATGAGGAACAGCGCGAGCAGCCGGTCGGTGTAGCGCGGATCGACGAAGCGCACCGGCGCATGCTCGGCGGCTGCGCGATAGCAGTCGACGAACGCGTCGGCGGCGGCGCGGCCGAAGCGCTCGAACAGCGCGCGCTTGCGGTCGGCGGCCTGCGGCGGCGCTTTCTCGATCGCGAACTGTCCGGTCGCGCTCACGTACGACAGCGAGCGCAGGAAGCCGGCCACGTCGCGCAGCGGGTGTGACTTTGCACGGCGTCGCTCGAGCGCGCGCGCGGGCTCGCCTTCGAAGTCGATCAGCAGCGCGTCGCCCTGCACGTCGAGCACCTGCCCGAGATGGAAGTCGCCGTGGATGCGCGTGCAGTGCGCGTCGAGCGTGCGCGGCACGAGTTCGCCGAGCGCGCGCACGGCCGCGTCGCGCGACGCGAGCAGCCGTTCGGCGGCCGCGCGCGTGTCGGCGTCGAGGCCGTCGAGCCGCGTGCCGAGACAGTCGAGCGCCTGCTCGAACGACGCGATCGCGTCGGCGCACCAGCCGTCGACATGCTCGGGCGTCGCGCGCTCGGGCGCGAACGCCGGATCGTCGGACGGCTGCGCGAGCGCGACGTGCAGCTCGCCGAGCCGCTTGCCGACGACACCGGCGAACGCCGCATAGCCGAGCAGCGCGTCCGTCTCGGCGTCGGGCTCGGTCGTGTCGGCGTCGTCGGCGGCCGGCAGCGCGAGCTCGTCGACCGCGCGTTTCAGAAAGTCGAACGAACGCGTCCACGCATCGCCCTGGTTGTCGACGAAGCGCTGCAGGATCGCGACCGTATGCGGGCGCCCGTCCGGATCGACGTGCACGACTTCGCCGGCGAGCGCGGCGGTGTTCTGGTAGCCGATGCGCGTCAGATGCCGGCTCATCTCGGCTTCGGGATGCACGCCGTGCGCGACCTTGCGCACGAGCTTCAGCACGATCGCCTCGCCGATCACGAGCGAGCTGTTGCTCTGCTCGGCCGCGAGCCAGCGCACTTCGGCTTCGTCGCCGGGGTCGAGCGACGCCAGCGCGGCCTCGGGCAGGAACGCGAGATGGCCGCCGTCGGACGTCGGCACCGTCGCGCCCGCGCGCAGCTTGCGCAGCATCCCGTGCGCGAACGCGGGCAGCGCGAACGCGTCGGTCAGATAGCCCACCGTATGGCCGCGCCGCACGCGCGCGAGCGCGAGCTGCGCGAACAGCGGGCCGGAGGTCTCGCCGCCCCACGCGACCGCGAGCGGCACGACGTAGCGCTCCGCGTGGCTGTCGCCGCGCACCGTCACGCAGGCTTCCGCGTACTGGAACGATTCGCCCGGAATCGGCGTGACGACGTTCAGGCGCGCGTCGGCGATCGTGCGGTCCTTCGACGCGAACCAGCGCCGCCGCGTGAGCCACGACGCGAGCGCGTCGTGCGCGAGCGTGTGCAGCTGCGCGACGTCGGGCCGCGTGTCGCCGCGCCGCATCACGAGCGTCACGTATTCGGGCAGCGGTTCCGCATGCGGCTGCCGCCACGCGGGCTCGCGGCCGTGCGCGGACAGCACGAACCAGAGGAAGCCGTACGGCGGAAAGGTGAGCAGATACGGGAGCTGGCCGACGGGCGGGAACGGCGAGTCCGAGGTCATCTCGATCGGCACGCGCCCCGCAAATTCGGACAGGTCGAGTTCGACCGCCTGCGACGCGCGCGACAGGTTCGCGACGCAGAGCACCGGGTCGTGCCCCTCGAGTTCGCGCAGATAGGCGAGCACCTTGCGGTTCTCCGGGCGCAGGAAGCGGATCGATCCACGGCCGAACACCTGCGTCGCACGCCGTGTCGCGAGGATGCGCCGCGTCCAGTTCAGCAGCGAGTGCGGGTCGCGCGTCTGCGCTTCGACGTTGATCGCGTCGTAGCCGTACAGCGAACCCATGACGGGCGGCAGCACGAGCAGTTCCGGGTCGGCGCGCGAGAAGCCGCCGTTGCGGTCCGACGACCACTGCATCGGCGTGCGCACGCCGTCGCGGTCGCCGAGATGGATGTTGTCGCCCATGCCGATCTCGTCGCCGTAGTAGATGACGGGCGTGCCGGGCATCGACAGCAGCAGCGAATTGATCAGCTCGATGCGGCGCCGGTCGCGCTCCATCAGCGGCGCGAGCCGGCGCCGGATCCCGAGGTTCAGCCGCGCGCGGCGGTCGCTCGCGTAGGTCTGCCAGAGCAGGTCGCGCTCGGAATCGGTGACCATCTCGAGCGTGAGTTCGTCGTGATTGCGCAGGAACACCGCCCACTGGTTGCTCGGCGCGAGCGCCGGCGTCTGCCGCATGATGTCGATGATCGGAAAGCGGTCCTCGCTCGCGATCGACATGTAGATGCGCGGCATCAGCGGAAAGTGGAACGCCATGTGGCATTCGTCCTCGTTGCCGAAGTATTCCTGCACGTCCTCCGGCCACTGGTTCGCTTCGGCGAGCAGCATCCGGTTCGGATACTCGGCGTCGATCGTCGCGCGGATCCGCTTCAGGATCGCGTGCGTCTCCGGCAGGTTCTCGTTGTTCGTGCCTTCGCGCTCGACGAGATACGGCACCGCGTCGAGGCGCAGCCCGTCGATGCCGAGGTCGAGCCAGAAGCGCATGACCTGCAGCACTTCGCGCACGACGGCCGGATTGTCGAAATTCAGATCCGGCTGATGCGAGTAGAAGCGGTGCCAGTAGTACTGGCCCGCGACCGGATCGTGCGTCCAGTTGGACGTCTCGGTGTCGAGAAAGATGATGCGCGTGCCGGCGTATTTCGTGTCGGTGTCGGACCACACGTAGTAGTTGCGGTACATCGAGCCCGGCTTCGCGCGCCGCGCGCGCTGGAACCACGGATGCTGGTCCGACGTATGGTTGATCACGAGCTCGGTGATGACGCGAATGCCGCGCGCATGCGCTTCGCGGATGAAGCGGCGCACGTCGGCGAGCGTGCCGTAGTCGGGATGCACGTCGCGATAGTCGGAGATGTCGTAGCCGTCGTCGCGGCGCGGCGACGGATAGAACGGCAGCAGCCAGATCGCGTCGACGCCGAGTTCCGCGATGTAGTCGAGCTTCGCGATCAGCCCCGGGAAGTCGCCGATGCCGTCGTTGTTCGAGTCGAAGAACGACTTCACGTGCACCTGGTAGATGATCGCGTCCTTGTACCACAGCGGATCGTCCGCGCAGAGCGCGGGCGCGGGCCGGCGCACGCGGCGCTGGCGCGGCGAGCCGGCGCGCGGATGCGACGCGAACTGCGCGCGCCGCACGTCGTCGAGGGAATCTTCGCGTTTCATCTTCCATGTCCTCCCGACGAGCGACGGTCGTCGTCCGTGGCGGGTCTGGGTGCCCGCGCCGCGCCGGCGGCGGGCGCCAGTCGCCAGATCGTGTAAGGCCGCACGTGCGGATCGAGCGACACGTATTGCCGATGGCCGCGCCACGTCGTCGGATGCGCGGCATCGTGCTCGTGCGCGTCGAGCGGTTCGCCTTCGACGAGCCCGAGGCCGCGCCACAGCGCGCCGTCGAGCGTGAAGTTCGCGGCCTGCGGATGCCACGGATCGAGGCTGATCGCGACGACCACCACGCTGTCGAACGCGGGCGTCGCCTTCATGAACACGAGCACCGCGTCGTTGTCGGCGTCGACGAACGTGATGCCGAGATGCGTCTGCAGCGCGCGGTTGTCGCGCCGCGCGCGGTTCAGCCGCGCGATCTCGGCGCCGATGTGCGCGGCCTTGCTCCAGTCGCGCGCGCGCAGTTCGTACTTCTCCGCGTCCGCGTATTCCTCGCTGTTCGGCAACGGCGCCGATTCGCCGAGCTCGAATCCCGAATACATGCCCCATGCGCCGGACAGCGTCGCCGCGAGCGCCGCGCGGATCACGAACTGCGTGCGCGGCGCGTTCTGCAGGTGGCGCGGATTGATGTCCGGCGTGTTCACGAAGAAGTTCGGCCGGAAGTACTCGCGTGCGGGGCCTTGCGTCAGTTCGGTCAGATACTCGATGAACTCGCGCTTCGATTCGCGCCACGTGAAGTAGGTGTACGACTGCGAGAAGCCGAGCTTCGCGAGGCGGCCCATCATCCCGGGCCGCGTGAACGCCTCGGACAGGAACACGACGTCCGGATGGCGGCCGCGAATGTCGGCGATCATCCACGCCCAGAACGGCAGCGGCTTCGTATGCGGATTGTCGACGCGGAAGATCCGCACGCCCGCGTCGATCCAGAACTGCACGACGTCGCGCAGCGCGAGCCACAGGCCGGGCAGCGCGTCGGGCGCGTAGAAGTCGGGGTTCACGATGTCCTGATAGCGCTTCGGCGGATTCTCCGCATAGCGCAGCGAGCCGTCCGGACGCCATGCGAACCAGCCGGGGTGCGCCTTGAGCCACGGATGATCGGGCGAGCACTGGATCGCGAAGTCGAGCGCGATCTCGAGCCCGTGGTCGCGCGCCGCGTCGATCAGCCGGCGGAACGAATCGAGCGTGCCGAGCTGCGGGTGCACGGCCGTGTGGCCGCCGTCGGGCGAGCCGATCGCGTACGGGCTGCCGACGTCGTCGGGTGCGGCCTGCAGGCTGTTGTTGCGCCCCTTGCGCGCGGTTGTGCCGATCGGATGGATCGGCGGGAAATACAGCACGTCGAAGCCCATGTCGCGAATGCGCGGCAGGTGCGCGATCACGTCGTCGAAGGTGCCGTGCCGATCCGGATCGTTGCTCGCCGAACGCGGGAACATCTCGTACCAACTCGAGAAGCACGCGGCGCGGCGGTCGACGTCGACCGGATAGACGGTATCGTCGTGCGTGACGAAGGGCCGGTAGCGCAGCGCGGCGACCGCATCGGCGAGCGCGGGCGCGCCGAGCAGCGCGAGCCGGTCCTCCGGCGACGCGCGCTTGAATTCCTTCGTCAGCTGCTCGATGCGCGCGCGCGCCTGCGGATCGACCGGATCGGCGAGCTTCGCGGCGGTCGTGAGCAGCAGCTGCGCCTCGCGCAGTTCGAGCGACACGTCCTGGCCGGCCGCACGCTTTTTCGCGACGTCGTCGACGAGCGACGCCCAGTCGTCGCGCCACGCGATCACGCGGAATTCGTGACGGCCGAGCCGGTCGAGCGTCACCTGCGCGCGCCAGCGATCGTTCGGCTCGGCGACGAACGGCACCTCGCGCCAGTCGCTTTCGCCGGCCGCGCGCCACGCGAGCACGGCCGCGAGATGCGCATGGCCGTCCGAGAAGATCGACGCGCGCACGACGAGCGTCTCGCCGACCACGCGCTTGACCGCAAAGCGTCCGCCGTCGACGGCCGGCTCGACGCGCTCGATCGCGATCCGGTCGGCGCCGAGCGCGGCCGACAGCGCGTCCTGGTCGCGTTCGGGGTCCGCCGGCAGCGTCGCGGGCGGCGCGCGGCGCGCGTCGCGCAGCGCGCAGGCGCCGGGCGCGAGCGTGAACGCGTCGAGCGCGGCCGGCGTGCGCGACGGCGCGTCGTTCGGCGTCGCCACGTGCGTGAAGCCGCCCGGCACGCCGGGCAGGATCGTCGCCGGATCGACGCGCGCTTCGGCGTCGAGATCGGGGTTCAGCGCGATCAGCAGCGCGTCGTCGTCGTATTCGAGCGACGCGCTCGTGCCGCGCAGCAATACGGTCGCCGGTGCGTCGGGCGCGCTCAGCTGCAGCAGTTCGCCGCGTGCGGCCGCGACCGGCGTCGCGCGGCGCCAGGCGTTCGCGTCGGCGAGCGTACTCGACAGATCGAAGCGCGCGGCGTCGAACGCGGCGCGGTAGCGCGCGGCGCTCGCATCGCGTGCCATCAGCGGCAGTGCGACGCCGCGCTCGAAGCCCATCGGCACGAGCCAGCCCGTGCCGACCGCGGCGGCCGTCCACAACGCGCGGCGATAGGCCCGTGCGACGCGCTCGTCGGGCGCATCGCGCCAGTCGTCCGCGAGACGCGGGCCGTCGAACGCGTCGGGAAACGCGATCGGTGCGCCGATGCGGCGCAGGAAGCGGTGCTCGTCGACGAACCACGGCGCGCGCAGATCCCACCAGCGCGCGGACGAGAACACGGCGTCGAAGCCGGCCGATTCGAGCGGCGCGAGCGCGTCGCGCGCATGGCCCGGCACGCCGGCGATCAGCGCGAGCGACGGCCGCACGCGCTGCAGCGCGGCGCGCCACTGCGCCCACCATGCGGCCGGCAGGTGCTGCGGCGCGTCGACCAGAAAGCCGGCGGCGCCGGCCTGCGCATAGGCCGTCAGATGCGCGCGCCACCACGCCGACAGCGCATCGCGCGCCGCGTCGTCGGTCAGGTTCGCGTGCGCGATGTCCTGCGCGTGTGCGGCGCTGCGCGGGTCGATCAGCGCGTCGTCGTGCGCACGCTCGACGTACCAGTGCGGATGTGCGGCGCGCAGCGGGTTGTCGCGCGCGACGCGCTCCGGCACGACTTCGAGCAGCACGCGCAGCCCGTGCCCTTGCGCGAGCTGCGCGAGCCGCGCGAAGGTGTCGAGCGCGCTGTCGCGCGTGCCGAACACGTCGGCGGGCCGGTCGAAATCCGCGACGTGGCGCGCAAAGCCGGCGGGGCTCGACGCCCAGAACGCGCCGACGAGCACATGATCGAAGCCCATCCCCGCGACATGCGCGAAGGTCGCCGACCATGCGTCGAGCGGCCCGACGAGGCGGGCGTCGCAGAAGTAGAGATGCGGAGCGAAGGTCGGCACAGGTTCCATGTGAGCGTTCGGGCAGGCAGCGAGGGCGATCAGGGCGCAAGCCGAACGCAACGCGCGTGCCCGCTCCGCGCAGCGCCGCGCGACAACGCCGGCGCGGTGCCGCGCCGATGCGGCCCTGTCGTTTTTACATGAGGTGCGTACCGGGAACGCGCGGCGGCGCGGCGCACGCTCACATGCGCGGCACCGAGCGGATGTCCGTGCTGTCGCCGAGCGCCGAGGCGTCGTCCGCTTCGGGCAGCGGCGCGCCGGGGTCGTAGCGCACGATCGCGCCGCGCTCGATGCGGTGCGGGAAATCGGGCGGCGCGTCGACCGTGTCGCCGAAGCAGGCGCGCACGTACGCGCGCAGCAACGCGACGCGCGCATTCGGGCCGCGCGCGGCGCAGGTCGACGGGCCGTCGGCGAACGACGCGTCGCACTCGACCTCGCCGCCGCGCCGCACGATGCGCAGGTCCGTGACGCGATCGAGCACGGCGCCCGCGTCGGCCCACGAACGCGTCGGCGCGAAGTGCGCGTCGAGCCGGCGCAGCGCGTCGCACGCGGCCGTCACGACCACGGTCGGCGTGACGGCCGTGAAGCGCAGCGTATCTTCGTGGTCGGCGCAGAGGCCGCGCACGGACCAGTAGTCGAGCGTGGTTCCGTCGAGTTCGTCGATCTGCATGGAGCTCTCCGTCGTCAGGGGGCGTCTTTGCGCGCAAGCGGCGTGCCCGGCCGGTCGAACGGTGCGGCGGCCGGCTCCGGCTTCGGCTCCGGCTGCGGCGCGCGCATCCGCGCGACGAGCGGATAGTGGTCGGACGCGTGCCGCGCGCGGGCGCTGCGATGGACCGCGACGTCGACCAGCAGCTCGCCCGGATGCACCCAGATTCGGTCGAGCGAGAACAGCGGGCAGACGGTCGGGAACGTGCGCGGCGCGGGCGCGCGCCGGAACCGCGTGACGAGCGCCTGCAGCGCGCGGCCGCGCACGAACCATTCGTTGATGTCGCCGAGCAGGATCACCGGCATCGCCCCGGTGTCGAACGCGGCGAGCAGCCGCTGCACCTGCGCGCTGCGTTCGCGCGCGGACAGCCCGAGGTGCGTCGCGACGACGCGCAGCGGGCCGGTGCGGCAGTCGATGTCCGCATCGAGCGCGCCGCGCGGCTCGCGCTGATGGAACGACAGATCGAGCGTGCGCGCCGCGCGGATCGGATAGCGCGACAGCACTGCGTTGCCGTAGCGGCGCTCGGCCGTATCGATCGTCGGGCCGGCCGCCGCGTGCATGCCGGTCGCGTCGCGCAGATGCGCGAGCACGTCGGGCCCGCGCGTGCCGCCGAGCGGCACTTCCTGCAGCGCGATCACGTCCGCGTCCAGTTCGTCGATGACCGCGGCGATCCGGTCCGCTGCGCGCGCGTGCCACGGGCCGTAGCCGCCGTGGATGTTGTACGTCGCGATGCGCAGGTCGCGGCCGCCCGGCGCGGCCGCGGGCGGCGCGGGGGCCGTGACGACTTCGGGCGGCGCTGCCGTGTGCCGGATCAGCGCCATCGCCGCAGCATCCTGACGAGCAGCGCCGACACGCCGACGAGCGCGATGCCGATCGCCGCGAGCCACGCGAACGCGGTCGGCCCCGGATGGCTGAACGCGGCGAGCAGCTGGTTCGCGAAGATCACCGTGAGCACGATGCCGGGCAGCATGCCGATCGCCGTGCCGATCACGAAGTCGCGCAGCCCGATATGCGACGCGCCCGCGACGAGGTTGACGACCGTAAACGGCGCGATCGGCAGCAGCCGCAGCACCGTCATCGCGACCACGCCGCGTTTGCCGAGATGCTCGCTGAGCCGGTTCGCGCGCGCGCCGGCGAGCCGGCGCACCGCGTCGCGGCCGAGCCAGCGGCCGAGTCCGTAGGTCGCGACCGCGGCCATCAGCGTGCCCGCGCCCGCATAGGCGAAACCGGGCCACGCGCCGAACACGAGGCCGGTCGCCGCGATCAGCAGCGTGATCGGCACCGCGAGCGTCGCCGCAATCACGTAGCCGAGCAGCAGCAGCACGGGCGCGGCCGGCAGTCGCGACATGCCGGCGGCCGCATGTGCGAGCGATGCGACGTTCAGGCGCTCGCCGAGCGGCGAGAAGCGCCACGTGAGCGCGAGCGCGGCGATCAGCAGCACGATCGCGCCGAGCACGAGGAAGCGCGCGCTGAGCGTGCGGTGCTGTTCGCGCGGCACGAACTCGCGGATCAGCCGATCGGGCTCGATCGGCTGCTCGGGATCGAGCCACGCGCTGACCGGCACGAGCGCGTCGAGCTGCGGCGCGACCGACGGATCGAGCGTGCGCAGCGAACGTCCGCGGTCCTTGCGCAGCCGGTCGAGCGCGTCGTTCGGCCGTGCGCCGCGCGCGAGCGCGTCCGCGAACGCGTCGGCGACGGCCGCGGGCGTCGTGCCGAGATGCTCGGCCAGCAGGCGGTCGCGCGTGCCGGCGATCGCGGCGCGCACGCGCGGGTCGCCGGCCGCGACCAGCGCGACGCAGCATTCGGTGTCGAACAGCATCGAGCGGTTGTTCAGGTTCGCGCTGCCGATCATCAGGCATTCGTCGTCGACGATCGCGACTTTGCTGTGCACGTTCACGCAGCCGTCGCCGAGCCCGTCGACGTGCGGATACAGCAGCCGGTAGCGCCCGAAGCGGTCCGCCGCGACGAGCGTGGCGTGCAGCCGCGCGCGCAGCACGCCCATCGTCGCTTCCTGCAGCCAGCCGCTCTGCACGCGCGGCGCGACGACCGTCACGTCGGGCCCGTCCTCGTCGGCGAGGCGCGCGGACAGCGTCTCGCGCACGACGGCCGCGGTGAAGTACTGGTTCTCGATATACAGATGGCGGCGCGCGGTGCGGATCGTGTCGGCGACCAGTTCGCGCACCTGGCTCACCGGCGCCGAGTCGCGATGGCGCGGCGCCGTATAGGCGATGCCGAGCTGCACGTCGCGCACGTCGACCTGCGCGCCGGGCGGCCACGGGTCGGGATCGTCGTCGCGTTCGAGATGCTTGTGCGCGCGGATCGCGATCGGCCGTCCGCATGCGCGCAGCCAGCGCGCGCGTGCCTGCTCGCCGATCGCTGCGGCCGCGTCGCCGTCGAACATCGTGTGCACGTCGTGGAACGGTCCGTACGGCATGCCCTGTTCGTCGCGCCGGCGCGGGTCGTCCGCCGCATGCGCGGGCGTGTCCCAGCGCGCACGCGTCAGATCGAGGCCGCCGACGAACGCGAGCCGGTCGTCGATCACGACGAGCTTCTGATGATGCGACGCGCCGCGCGGATGCGCATCGTCGAGCCGGAACACGATCCCGCGATGCGCGCGCCAGCTCGCACGATAGACGGGCGGCCAGTCGCGCTCGAGCGCGTAGATCATCGCGAAGTCCCACGCGAGCACGTAGATCCGCAGGTTGTGCCGGCGCGACGCGAGCGCGTGCAGGAACGCCGCGAGCGTATCGGGGAAGCCGTCGTCGGCGCCGCCCGGCATGAGCCGCATCCGGCTGTCGACGTCCCAGCCGAGGATGAACACCGTATGGCGCGCACGCAGGAGCGCGGCCCGCAGTGTCGAGAAATACGCGTCGCCGTCGATCAACGTCGCGAAGCGGTCCGCATGACGAATCGTGTCGCAGTTGCGGCCGACCTCGAGCAGGCCGTGCCGGACGATCGCGTCGCCCGGTGCGGCGCCGCGCTGCGCGTCGTCGGCGCGCGCCGGGCCGGCCGTCGCGAAGCCGGTGCGCGAGCCGCGGGCCGGCACGATCATCGTGCGTCGACGTCCCGGTCGCCGTCGATGCGCTGCAGCAGCACGTCGCAGCGTGCGCGCAGCGCCTGCATTTCCGGCGAATGCGCGTCGAGGCGTACGCGCTCGCCGTCGGCCGGCTGGCCGTGCGCCGTCGCGACCTCGTAGATGCCTTCCGCGATCGCCGAGGCGGCTTCGACGATGCGGATCCGGTCGAGCCAGTCGCATTCGGCGTGGTGGTACGCGAGCCATGCGCGCAGCGCGCCGACGACCTGGCCGATCGTGAGCCACGCGCCGGAACGCATGCGCGCGGCCAGTTGGCTGGTGACGAGATACGAAAGCAGATCGGTCTGGGTCACACGAGACTCCTTGACGAAGTGTCGGGACGGCAGATCCGTACGCCGGCGAGGTTTTGCAGCGTCCGGCAGATCGCCGCGAATTCCACCGGGCTCGTTCGCGAGAACGAGACCGAGATGTCGTCGGTGTCCGGATCGTCGTCCGACTGCTGGACGATGAACCGCTTCACGCGCACGTGCCGCGTGCCGAGCGCGTCGTGCAGCGTGCGTAGCGTGAGCCCGCCGCGCTCGACGACGAGCCGCAGCGTGCGCTGTTGACGCTGCGCGATGAAGCGGCGTTCGAGCGGCTTCACGCCCGCGAGGATCACGAGCACGATGACCGTCGCGCCGACCGACGCGACGATCATGCCGCCGCCGACCGCGAGACCGACACCGGCGACGGCCCAGAGGCTCGCCGCGGTCGTCAGCCCGCGCACTACTTCGCCGCGCAGCAGAATCGAACCGGCACCGAGAAAGCCGATGCCGGACACCACCTGCGCGGCGACGCGCGACGGATCGAGTACGACGCCGTTGCGGCCGGCGACGTCTTCGAAGCCGTAGGTCGACACGAGCATCGTCAGCGCGGAGCCGACGCACACGAGCATGTGCGTGCGCAGGCCCGCGGCCCAGTTCAGCCGCTCGCGCTCGAGGCCGATCACGCTGCCGAGCAGCGCAGCGAGCAGCAGGCGTCCGAGGAGTTCGACGTGGCCGATCATCGCGTGTCTCCCGAGGTGGTGCCGACCCGGTGCCGGGACGGTTCGATGCCACGGGGATGCAAGCGGCGTGCCGGTTCGCCGCGCGCGGGTACGCCGCGTGCGCGCGCAGCATCGGGCGCGCGTGGCCGTCGTGCGGCGCGCATTTTTTTCAGGTGATCGCAGATAAGCACAGGAGGCCATCGTGCAGCATCAACAGGACGCACAGGTACGCGATCCGTATCGCGGCCACGAGATCCGCGTGTGGGCGCGGCGCAACGAGCGCGGCGCATGGCGCGACGAAGTGCAGCTCTACGTCGACGGCGCACGCATCGAGCTGATCGTGCCGGAGCCGGCCGGCCCCGAATGGCTGACCGAGGACGAAGCGCTGCGTGCGGGCGTCGAGCGCGGCCGCTATCTGGTCGACAAGCGCGTCGACGACGATTGACGGCACGGCGCTTGCGCCGCCTCTGCCACTGTGCGGCCGCGCGGCGGCCGCTTGCCGGGAGACACGATGGACGACGACACGCGCATCCTCCATATCTATCGCTACGACCCCGATCGGGACGCGGCGCCTTACATGCAGCGCTACGAGATCGCCGTGCAGCCCGACGACCGGATGCTGCTCGACGTGCTCGGGCGCCTGAAGCGCGAAGACGAGACGCTCTCGTATCGACGCTCGTGCCGCGAAGGGATCTGCGGCTCCGATGCGATGAACATCAACGGGTCGAACGGGCTCGCGTGCCTGACCAACATGAAGACGCTGCCGCGCGAGATCACGCTGCGCCCGCTGCCGGGCCTGCCGGTCGTGCGCGACCTGATCGTCGACATGACCGACTTTTTCAATCAATACCACTCGATCAAGCCGTATCTGATCAACGATACGCCGCCGCCCGAGCGCGAGCGGCTGCAGTCGCCGGCCGAGCGCGACCAGCTCGACGGGCTGTACGAATGCATCCTCTGCGCGTGCTGTTCGACGCAGTGTCCGACGTTCTGGTGGAATCCGGACAAGTTCGTCGGGCCGGCCGCGTTGCTCCAGGCGTACCGGTTCATCGCCGATTCGCGCGATCTCGCGACGGGCGAGCGGCTCGATAACCTCGAGGATCCGTATCGGCTGTTCCGCTGCCGGACCATCATGAACTGCACGAGCGTGTGCCCGAAGGGGTTGAATCCGGCGCGCGCGATCTCGAACATTCGGGCGATGCTGGTGCGGCGCGCGGTGTAACGGGCGAGGCGAGGGTGGCGATCGTGGAGCGCTTGCGAGCAGGTGTGTGATGCGGTGGCGGCGATGGTGCGCGCGAGGCGGTGTCTCGGTGGCGCGCGCGTCGTGATCGAATGCGTGTTTGCCGCGATTGTCGGTATGTGTCAGCCTGCCGTTGGCGCGCAGTACTGTGCCAGTGAGTGGACGAACGCGGCGGGCGGTCAGTCGTGGCCGTCCTGCCTTGCAATATTTTTCGTTAGCGGTGACAAGAAGCGTTACGGATGTCGTTGCGAAAGCAACTAGTCGAGATTGAACGCGCGGCCCGTATGCGCGTTGCTGTCGGCACACCGTGAATTTGTCGTAGTCTGCCTGCGTGCCTGCGTGCCTGCGTGCCTGCGTGCCTGCGTGCCTGCGTGCCTGCGTGCCTGCGTTCCGCGGCGCACCGCCCGTCTCCCACGTCATCGATGAATCGCCGCACGCAGTCTGCGCACATCCTGCGTCGACACCGGCGCCGCGCGATTGCCCCATGCGCCGCGCACGTAGCTGACGACCGCCGCGATTTCGCTGCTCGTCAGCGCGCCGCGCATCGCCGGCATCCGCTGCACGCCGCTGCGGTCGCGTTCGCCCGGTGCCGGACGCGCGCCTTCGACGACGATGCGGATCGCGCTCGTCGGATCGGCCGCGACGACGACCGGATTGCCGGCAAGCGGCGGGCCGTGATGCGGTATGCCCGTTCCGTCCACACCGTGACAGCGCGCGCAAAAGCTCGCATACACTCCCGCGCCGGGCGCCTGCTGGCCGCCTTCGGGGCGCGGGCCGGCCGCGGTCAGCCGCGGCATGCCGACGCCGAGCGGATTCGTCGCGGCAGTCGGTTGCGCGGGCAACGACTTTAGATAGACGGCGATCGCATGGCGATCGCCGTCGGTCAGCAGCGCGGTGCTTTCGCCGACGACCGGCGCCATCGCACCGAACACCGAACCGTGCCGCGTGTGGCCGTCGCGCAGGAATGCCGCGATGTCGTCGACGGACCAGCGGCCGAGTCCGTCGTTGTCCGCACCGGTCAGGTTCGGCGCGAACCAGTGATCGGTCACGCCGCCCGTCAGAAACTTCGCGCTGCGCTCGTCGTAGCCGCGCTCGTTATATGCGGGGCCGCGCGGCGTATGGCAGGCGCCGCAGTGGCCGAGCCCCTGCACCAGGTACGCGCCGCGGTTCCATGACGCGGAGTGCGACGGCGACGGCACGAAGCGTTCGTCGTTGGCGAACACCAGGCGCCACAGCCCGAGCGCCCAGCGCTGATTGAACGGAAACGGCAGCGCCGTGCGCTTGCCGGCCTGCGGCGACGGCGCGACGCCGTGCATGAAGTACGCGTAGAGCGCACGCACGTCGTCCGGATGGAGCCGCGCGAACGAGGCATACGGCATCGCCGGATAGAGGTTGCTGCCGTCCGCGCGCACGCCGCGCCGCAATGCATCGTCGAACTGCTGCAGCGTGTAGCGGCCGATCCCGTGTACGGGATCGGGCGTGATGTTGGGCGCATAGATCGGACCGAACGGCGAGTTCACCGGCTGTCCGCCCGCGTAGGGCGTGTGGTCGGCCGCATCGTGACATGCGGAGCAGTCGCCGGCATGGGCGAGATAGCGGCCGCGCTCGATCAGCGCGGCATCGGCATCCGCGGCGGTCGCCGCGACGAGCGGCCGGCGCACGTCGTCGTGCGCCGACGCATCCGGCACCGCAGCGCCGGTTCCCGAGGCAGCGGATGCCGACGCTTGCGCGTCCGACGCACCGCCGCCCGCCGCCGCACCGCCGTGCCGCGAGGATAGCCGCGCATCGCGCTCCGCGCGCGCGGCCATCGCCGCATCGGCCGGCGCGCGAATCCGCGTGAAGCGCCATCCGGATGCCGGCTCCGGCGCGGACGCCGCCGATGCCGCATCGGCCGTATCGCGTTGCGCGCTGCCGTCGTCGAGCGGATCGCAGCCGCCGAGCACGGCGGAGAGCGCGAGCGCCACGATCGCCGGCCGACGCGCGCAGCGCAAGCGAAACCGAAACCGGAAGCGAAACCGAAAGCGAGCGGACGAGATTAGCGCCATGGACTGCACGGCCCCACGAAACCTGTGACGATCCCGGTAAACACGAGACCGACGACGAACCCGAGCGCGGCGAGCACCGCGCAGCGGACCAGAAACCGCGTGCTGTCGTCGCGCGTCGCCGCGCGGATGTCGGGCTCGTCGGGCCGGCGCCAGACACGGGCGATCCACGCCGCACACGCAGCCGCGAGCGCGAACGCGCCGCCCGCGATGAGCGCGAGCCAGACGCCGACATGCGCCCAGCGCGGCGCGAGCTGCGCGACGCCGAGCGGATAGCACGCGGTCGACGCGAGCGTCTCGGACGCAGCCATCTGCGCGAACCACAGCGCGGGCGCGCCGACGAGCCCGGCCGCGATCGCGAATAGCGGCATCAGCGAACGGCGGGCGCGTGTCATCCGGGCCTCCTGAGCCAGTACGGCGTCACGTACAGCGCGGTGAAGATGAACAGCCAGACGAAATCGACGAAGTGCCAGTACAGCGCGCCGACACTCAGCGCGACGCGCCGCTCGCGGTCGAAGAAGCCGGCCGCGGTCCAGCCGGCGAGCAGCGCGAGAATCGCGAGCCCCGCGACGACGTGCGCAAGGTGAAAGCCCGTGATCGTGAAATACAGGCTGCCGTACAGATGGGCGGTCGGCCCGTACGGATGCTCGCGCCATTCGTGCAGCTGGACGAGCGCGAACGCGACGCCGAGCACGAGCGCGACGGCGAGCGCGGCGACGGCACGCGGCCGGCGGCCGGCGCGCACCGCCCGTTCGGCGAGCCAGACGAACACGCTGCTCGACAGCAGCACGGCCGTGTCGACGCCGGCGAGCCCGAGCTTCGGCATCCCTTCGGGCGGCCACGGCGCGGCCGACTGCGACTGCAGGTAGAAATAGCTGAACAGCAGATAGCCGAACAGGCCGGCCTCGGTCACGACGAGCGTCAGCACACCCCACCAGCCGCCCGCGCGTTTGCCGCAGCTGCCGACCGGCAGCGGCGCGCCATACGGCGCGGGCGCGGCCGGCGGTGCAGCGACGGCGGCCGGCTCCTGCATCGTGAACGGCGCGGGCGGCGGCACGCCGTCGCGCTCGGGGGCGGGGGCGCGCTGGCCGAGCGAGCGGCGCGGCCACAGCCACGCGCCGAGCGCGATCGCGCAGCCGAGCGCGGCAACGCCGACGAGCGTCGGCGAGCGCACCAGCATCGCGGCGAACACGGCCGTCGCGAGCAGCGACAGCACGAACGGCACGCAGGTGTCCTCCGGCATCTTGAGGATCGCGCTCGGCGTCGCGGCGAGCGGCGACACCGCGAGCGCCTCGCGCCCGTCGGCGAGCCGGTAGCCGACGCGCAGGCTCGAGCGGCGCGGCTCGCCGCGCGTTTCCCACAGTGGATGGCGCGACGCGATCAGCGGCAGCACCGCGAAGTTGTAGGCGGGTGTCGGCGACGCGACCGACCATTCGAGGCCCGGCGCGCCCCACGGATTGTCGCCGGCGCGCGCGCCGCGCCGCGCGCTGACGAGCGCGTTGATCACGAACATCACGATGCCGATGCCGAACACGAACGAGCCGATCGTCGTCAGCAGGTTCGACGTATCCCAGCCCATGCCGGACGGGTAGGTGTAGATGCGGCGCGGCATCCCGAGCAGCCCCGACACGTGCATCGGAAAAAAGCCGACGTTGAAGCCGGTCAGCACGACCCAGAACGTCCAGCGGCCGACGCGTTCGTTCATCATCCGGCCCGTGAACTTCGGAAACCAGTAGGTGATGCCGCCGAGCACCGGAAACACGTTGATCCCGAGCAGCACGTAGTGCAGATGCGCGACGACGAAGTACGTGTCGGTCAGCTGCCAGTCGAGCGGCACGGCCGCCGTCATCACGCCCGATACGCCGCCGATTACGAACATCAGCACGAAGCCCGCGAAATACAGGAACGGCGTGCGGAACACGGGCCGCCCGGTCCAGATCGTCGCGATCCACGCGAACACGGCGACCGCGCTCAGAATCGAGATCAGCATGCTGGCCGCGCCGAAGAACGCGAGCGCGAGCGGCGCAATGCCGGTCGCGAACATGTGATGCACCCAGACCTCGAAGCCGATCAGCATCGTCGCGACGGTCGACACCGCAACGGCTTCGTACGCGACGAGCGGCCGCCGGCAGAACGTCGGCAGTGCATCGGACACGATCCCCATCGCGGGCAGCACGACGACGTACACCCACGGGTGCGCGAACATCCAGAACAGGTGCTGCCAGAGCAGCGGGCGGCCGTCGTGCGCGACGTCGAAGAAGTGCGTGCCCGCATTGCGGTCGAGCCACAGCAGGAAGAACGCCAGGCTCACCGACGGCACCGCGACCAGATTCGCGACGGACGCGGTCAGCGTGCCCCACACGATGATCGGCAGCCGGTCGATCGACATGCCGTGCGCGCGCATGCGCAGCAGCGTGACGACGAAGTTCGCGGCGCCGCCCGTCGTCGAGATGCCGAGCAGGATCATCCCGAGCGCATAGATGTCGATGTTCGCGCCCGCGCTGTAGTCGAGCGACGTGAGCGGCACGTAGTTGAACCAGCCGCCGTCGGGCACCGCGCCGAGCGGAAAGCTCGCGTAGAGGAACAGCCCCGCGAACAGGAACACCCAGTACGAGAACGCGTTCAGCCGCGGAAACGCCATGTCGCGCGAGCCGAGCATCAGCGGCCACAGATAGTTCGCGAAACCGGACAGCACGGGCAGCGCGTACAGGAAGATCATCGTCACGCCGTGCATCGTGAACAGCGCGTCGTACTGCGCGGGCGTGAGCAGCGTCGCGTTCGGCCGCGCGAGCTGGATGCGCATCACGAGCGCCTCGACGCCGCCGAGCAGCAGAAACGCGAAGGCGGTGACGATGTAGCGCAGGCCGATCCGCTTGTGGTCGACGGTGCCGAGCCAGCCGCGCCAGCCCGGCTCGGACTCCCACAGCGCGGCGAGCGCGCGCTCGTCCGGCGAGCCGGGCGGCGCGTCGCCGAGATCCGGCACGCGCTCGAGCACGGGGCGGGAGTCGTGGGTGACGGCCATCGGCATCCTCCGTTCAGTGCAGCGTCGCGAGATAGGCGGCGAGATCGTCGGCGTCGCGCGGCGCGAGCGCGAACGACGGCATCAGCGTCTGCGGCTTGATCTGCTGCGCGTGCGCGATCCAGCGGCGCAGGTTGTCCGGCGTGTTGTCGAGCGTGCCGGCCGCGAGCGACCGGCGCGACGCGAGGTGCGTGAGGTCGGGGCCTGCATCGCCGGCCGCGTCGGTGCCGCGCACCGCGTGGCAGCCCGCGCAGCGCGCGGCGAACACGCGCGCGCCGTGCGCGGCCGCGCCCGCGGGCGGTGCGGCGGCCGGCCGGCGCTGCGCGTCGAGCCACGCGCGAAACGCGTCGGGCGGCTGCGCGACCACGTCGAACGCCATGTGCGCGTGCTGCGCGCCGCAGTACTGCGAGCACTGGCCGCGATAGACGCCGGGCCGGTCGGCCTGCAGCCACTGCCGGTTCGTCTGTCCGGGAATCGTCTCGGTCTTTCCCGCGAGCTGCGGCACCCAGAATGCGTGGATGACGTCCGCGCTCTTCAGTTCGATCGCGATCGGCTCGCCCACCGGAATATGGATTTCGTTCGCGGTGACGAGCGCCGGTTCGCCCGGATAGCGCACGGCCCACCACCAGTCGTGCGCGATCACGGTGATCGTCAGCACGGGCGGGCGCGGCGGATAGGCGACCGCGCCCAGCACGCGCAGCATGTAGACGAGCGCGCCGAACAGCAGCACGGCCGACACCGCGCTGCCGATCGCGACGAAGCGCACGCCGTCGCCGCCGCGGGCCTCGCGCCTGCGGCGGCGAAACAGCGCCAGCGCGAGCAGCGTCGCGATCGCGATGCAGACGAACGTGCAGAGCGCGAGCAGCGCCCACCCGAGCACGAACACCGGCCGCGCGGCGGGGCCCGCCGCGTGCGCGACATACGCGAGCGGCAGCGGTTCGGCGGCGGCCTGCGCGCATGCAATCGCTGCGGACGCAACGATACACGCGAGGGCGCACGCGACGCGGCGCACGTTCGGGGAAAGCGGGACCAGCAACGCGACTCCTTGCCGAATGCGGCGGACGACGACGGCGACAGGCGGTGCAGCAATTTCCGTGCGTGCGCGCGGCGAGTGCGGCGCGCGACGCGTGCGCGCGTGCATCGGCGGCCGCGTTACAGCGGCGTTGTAAATCGGGCGTGCGCGCGCGCCGTGCGGCCGGATCGCATGCGCCGGCCGTCGCGCGGCATGCCGGTTGCTCCGTCGCCCGCGTCCCTGGCGCGCGGCGTGTGCACGGCCGCGACGCGCGGGCCACGGAGCAGATCGGAGGAAACGAACGTGAAAACCGTCGCGATCACGGGCGCGAGTGCCGGCGTCGGCCGCGCGACCGCTCATGCCTTTGCCCGGCTCGGCGCGAACGTCGCGCTGCTGGCGCGCGATCCGCGCGCGCTCGAGGACGCCGCCGCGGAAGTGCGGGCGTACGGCGTGCAGGCGCTGCCGATCGCGGTCGACGTCAGCGACGCCGCCGCGCTCGATGCGGCCGCCGCGCGCATCGAGCGCGAGCTGGGGCCCGTCGACGTGTGGGTCAACAACGCGATGGTCACCGTGTTCGCGCCGTTCGACGCGATCGCGCCGGAGGATTTCGCGCGCGTGACCGACGTCACCTATCTCGGCTGCGTGAACGGCACGCGCGCGGCGCTGGCGCGGATGCGCACGCGCGATCGCGGCACGATCGTGCAGGTCGGCTCGGCGCTCGCGTATCGGTCGATTCCGCTGCAGGCGCCGTATTGCGGCGCGAAGCATGCGATCCGCGGCTTCACCGACGCGCTGCGCTGCGAGCTGCTGCACGACGGCAGCCGCATACGCGTGACGATGGTGCAACTGCCCGCGATCGATACGCCGCAGTTCGACTGGGCCGAATCGGAACTGCCGAACAAGCCGCGGCCCGTCGCGCCGGTATACGCGCCGGAAGTCGCGGCCGATGCGATCGTGCGCGCCGCGCGTCGGCCGTGTCGCGAGCGCTGGGTCGGCTGGTCGTCGCTCGCGGCGATCCTCGCGAACGGCGTCGCGCCGGGCTGCTTCGACCGCTATCTCGCGTACACGGCCGTGCGCGGCCAGCAGCGCGCGGAACCGGCCGGCGTGCGCGCCTCGAACCTGTGGGAGACGGTGCCGGACGGGCACGCGACGCGCGGCGCGTTCACCGACGAGGCGCACCGCACGGGCGCGGACGGCGCGCTCGGCTCCGCGCGCGCGCTCGCATTCGGCGCGGCGTTCGTGCTGGTCGCGGCCGGCGTCGTGGCCGCGCGGAAGCTGAACCGATGAGTGCGACGCCGATCGAGGACTACGCGCCGATCGGCGACGGCCGAAGCGCGGCGCTCGTCGCGCGCGACGGCAGCATCGACTGGCTCTGCTGGCCGGATTTCGATTCGCCGCCGTGCTTCGCCGCGCTGATCGGCACGCCCGAGAACGGCCGGTTCCGGCTCGCGCCGCGCGAGCCCGACGCGCGCGCCACGCGTCGCTATCTGCCCGGCACGGCGATTCTCGAAACGACGTTCGACACGTCGTCGGGCCGCATCGTCGTGATCGACTGGATGAGCTGGGCCGCGGACGATCCGTGCCTGATCCGCAGCGTGCGCGGCGAGCACGGGTGCGTCGCGCTCGACGTCGAGCTCGGCGTGCGCTTCGACTACGGCTATGCGCTGCCGTGGTGCCGGCGCTTCGGCCGCCGCTGGCGGATGATGACGGGCGGCGACGCGATGTGGGTCGACACCGATGCCCGGCTCGACGTGCAGGACGACCGACTGGTCGGCACGCCGACGATCGCGGCCGGCGAGCGCATCGATATCTGCATCAGCTATGCGCGCTCGTACGACCGCGCGCCGGCGGTGCCCGATGCGTATGCGTCGCTGCGCGACACGCACGCGTTCTGGCGCGCGTGGTCGCGCAGCCACGCCGCGCAGGGGCCGTACGGCGACGCGATCGAACGCGCGCTGATCACCATCAAGCTGCTGACGAGCCGACGCACCGGCGGCATCGTCGCCGCGCCGACCAGTTCGCTGCCGGAGCGCTTCGGCGGCGTGCGCAACTGGGACTACCGGTTCTGCTGGCTGCGCGACGCGAGCTTCACGCTGCGCGCGCTCGCGCGCTGCGGCTATCGCGACGAGGCGGCCGGCTGGCGCGACTGGCTCGTGCGCGCGATCGCCGATCATCCGTCGCAGCTGCAAGTGCTCTATGCGGCCGACGGCAGCCGCCGCGCGGACGAATGGCAGGCCGAGCACCTGGCCGGCTACGGCGGCGCGCGGCCGGTGCGCTTCGGCAACGCGGCCGCGCAGCAACAGCAGCTCGACGTCTACGGCGAAGTGCTCGGCGCGCTGTATCAGGCGCGCCGTCACGGGCTGCCGCCGGACGACGACGCCTGGCTGCTCGAGCGGCGGCTGATCGACCATCTCGCGACGATCTGGCGCGAGCCCGACGAAGGGATCTGGGAAGTGCGCAGCGGCCGTCATCAGTTCACGTCGTCGAAGGCGATGGTGTGGGCCGCGGTCGAAAGCGCGTACCGTTCGGCGCGCGCGTTCGGACATCACGCGCCGCTCGACGACTGGCGGCGCTGGGCCGACACCGTGCGCGACGAGGTGCTCGCGCGCGGCTATCACGCGAAGCTCGGGCGCTTCGTCGATCGCTTCGACGGCGACGGCCTCGACGTGAGCCTGCTGCTGATTCCGCTGAGCGGGATGCTCGATGCGAGCGACCCGCCTGTTGCGGCGACGGTCGCCGCGATCGAGCGCGAACTGCTCGAGGACGGGCTGCCGTTCCGCTATCGGCCCGAGCGTTTTGTCGACGGTTGCGAAGGGGACGAGGGCGCGTTCGTCGCGGCCGGCTTCTGGCTCGCGCAGGTGTACCGCCTGCAGCGCCGCGACGACGATGCGCACGCGCTGTTCGAACGGCTGCTCGCGCTGCGCAACGACGTCGGGCTGCTGTCCGAGGAGTACGACGTGCACACGCACCGGATGTGCGGCAATTTTCCGTTTACGCTCGCCCACGTCGCGCTCGTCAACGCGGCACTCGCGCTGCAGTGCGACGCACAGCAGGACGACGTCGGCGTCGCGTAGGGCCGCCGGCGCCGCCGAACGCGGCACGCCGGCGCCACGTGCGCTTACGATTCTTTCTTGCCGCCGCCGCGCTCGCCGTTGCCCGGCAATACGGCCGACAGCACCTGCCGCGCGGTTTCGACGATCACGTTGTGCTCGCGCGAGTCGCCCTTGAGCAGCGTCTCCGCGAAATGCTTCGCCTGCTGCAGCGTGACGTGCGGCGGCAGCGGCGGCACCTCGGGGTCGCTCTTGACTTCGAGCACGACCGGCCGGTCCGACGCGAGCGCTTCGTCCCAGGCGGCGCCGAGCTGCGCCGGATCGTCGACGTAGATGCCCTTCAGCCCGAGCAGCGTCGCAAAGCGCGAGTAGGGCACGTTCGGAATCTGCTGCGACGCGTCGAACTTCGGATCGCCTTCCATCACGCGCTGCTCCCACGTGACCTGATTCAGATCCTCGTTGTTGAGCACCATGCAGATCCAGCGCGGATCCGCCCATGTGCGCCAGTATTTGGACACCGTGATCAGCTCGGCCATGTTGTTCATCTGCATCGCGCCGTCGCCGACCAACGCGATCACGGGCCGCAGCGGATACGCGAACTTCGCGGCGATCGCGTACGGGACGGCCGCGCCCATCGACGCGAGGCCGCCGGACAGCGAACCCATCATCCCGCGCCGCATCGTCAGGTCGCGCGCGTACCAGTTCGCGCACGAGCCCGAATCGCTGGTCAGGATCACGTCGTCGGGCAGCCGCGGCGACAGTTCGGTGAACGCGCGCTGCGGGTTCACGCCGCGGCCGGGGCTCGCGCTCGCGGCGGCGCGCGCGGCGAGCGTGTCGCGCCATTCGTCGTTCCACTGCGCGATGCGCTCGCGCCACGCGGTGTCGTGCCGCGCGTTCAGCAGCGGCAGCAGCGCGCGCAGCGTCTCGGCGCTGTCGCCGACCAGATTGACCTCCATCGGAAAGCGCAGGCTCAGCATGTCGGCCTTCAGATCGATCTGCACGCCGCGCGCCTGACCTTCCTTCGGCAGGAATTCCGAATAGGGGAAGCCGGAGCCGACCATCAGCAGCGTGTCGCATTCGGTCATCAGCGAATAGCTCGGCTTCGTGCCGAGCAGCCCGATCGAGCCCGTGACCCACGGCAGATCGTCGGGCAGCGCGGCCTTGCCGAGCAGCGCCTTCGCGGCGCCCGCACCGAGCCGGTCCGCGACCGCGATCACCTCGTCGGTCGCGTGCAGCGCGCCCGCGCCGACCAGCATCGCGACCTTCGAACCGGCGTTCAGCACGTCGGCCGCGCGCTGCAGATCGTCCGCATAGGGCACGACCTTCGGCCGCGTATAGCCGACGCCCGAATGCACGGTGCCATGCGCGCGCTTCGGCGCCGCATAGTCGAGCTCCTGCAGATCGTTCGGCAGCACGAGCGCGGTGACCGCGCGCGCGCCGAGTGCGGTGCGCACCGCGCGATCGACGAGGTGGCGCACCTGGCCCGGCACCGTCGCGAGTTGCACGAACGCGCCCGCGACGTCCTTGAACAGCGCCGGCAGATCGACCTCCTGCTGATAATGGCCGCCGAGCGCCGCGCGCGCCTGCTGGCCGACGATCGCGAGCACCGGCATATGATCGAGCCGCGCGTCGTACAGGCCCGTCACGAGGTGGGCGGCGCCCGGCCCCGACGTCGCGACGCAGACGCCGAGTTCGCCTGTAAATTTTGCATGCGCGGACGCCATGAAGGCCGCCATCTCCTCGTGTCGCGCCTGCACGAATTCGATCTTGCCCTCTGCGCGGTTCAGCGCACCGAAGAACCCGTTGATGCCGTCGCCCGGGTAGCCGTACACGCGGCGCACGCCCCAGTCGTACAGCCGTTCGACGATGAAATCCGCCACTGTCGCCATGCCGTTTCTCCTTGGTTCGCGGTGACCCGCACGCAACCTGCCGGTGCGCGCGGCGATGAACGTGCCGCGGCGCAAGCGGCGTGCCGCGCGAAGCTGACAGGTATGCAGGTTGCATGCGCGACGGCACGCAGCCACGGAGCGCGACGATGAGTCTTTCCGATGCGCCGACCCTCGGCGACGTGCGGGCGCGCGCGTATCGCGTGCCGACCGACCGGCCGGAGGCCGACGGCACCTATGCGTGGACCGCCACGACGATCGTGGTCGTCGAGATCGATGCGGGGCCCGTGACGGGGCTCGGCTACACGTACACCGATGCGAGTGCCGCGTCGCTCGCGACCTCGCTGCTCGCCGACGCGCTGCGCGGCCGTCCGCTCGCCGATGTGCCGGCTGCCGTCGACGCGCTGTGGCGCGCGGTGCGCAACATCGGCCGCGCAGGCGTGGCAGCGACCGCGATCTCGGCGCTCGACGTCGCGCTGTGGGACGCAAAGGCGAAGCTCGCCGGCGTGCCGCTCGCGACGCTGCTCGGCCGGCGCCGCGAACGCGTGCCGGTCTACGGCAGCGGCGGCTTTACGACCTACGACGCGGCGACGCTCGCCGCGCAGCTCCGCGGCTGGCGCGACGAAGGCATTCGCGCGTGCAAGATCAAGATCGGCGTGCAGGACGCGTGCGACGCCGCGCGGCTGCAGACCGCACGCGACGCGCTCGGCGCGGACGTCGAGTTGTTCGTCGATGCGAACGGCGCGTACTCGGCGCGCACCGCGCTCGCGTTCGCGGAGCGCGCCGCGCGCTACGACGTCCGCTGGTTCGAGGAGCCGGTCAGCAGCGACGATATCGCGGGGCTGCGGTTCGTGCGCGAGCACGTCGGCGCGCGCGTCGACGTCGCGGCCGGCGAATACGCGTATACGCCCGACGACTTCCGGCGCCTGCTCGAAGCCGGCGCGGTCGACGTGCTGCAGGCCGACGCGACGCGCTGCGGCGGCGTCAGCGGGTTTCTCGCGGCAGGCGCGCTCGCCGACGCGTATCACGTCGACCTGTCCGCGCATTGCGCACCCGCATTGCATCGGCACGTCGGCTGCGTCGCGCCGCGCATGCGGCACGTCGAATGGTTTCACGATCACGTGCGCATCGAACGCATGCTGTTCGACGGCGCGCCGCCGCTGATCGACGGTGCGCTCGAGATCGACGCGGGACGGCCGGGCGTCGGTCTCGAACTGAGGACGGCCGATGCGCAACGTTATGCGATCTGAACGACCTGAACGAGCGGAAGGACCAGGAGGCACGATGCGCGTTTTCCGCCCGCCCGCGACCGCGCGCGACGAGCAGCTGCTGCGCGATGCCGCGCGGCTGCTGAACCGCAGCGCGCTGCTGCTGGCCGGCTCGGTATTGGCCGACAGCGGCGTCGAGCACTATCGCGGCACGTTTCACAACCGCGCGATGGTCGCGCCGCTCGTGATGTCGACGCTGTCGGTGATCGCGAGCGTGCACGGTCACGCGGACGACACACCCGCGCGACACCGGCTGCGCGATGCCGTGCATGTCGCGTCCGCGGCGACCGGCCTCGCCGGTTCCGCATTCCATCTGTACAACGTGACGAAGCGCGTGGGCCGCTTCAGCTGGCACAACCTGTTCTACGGCGCGCCGCTCGGCGCACCGGTCGCGCTGCTGCTGTCCGGCGCGCTCGGCGCGGCCGGCGAACGGATGCGCGACTCGCCGGCCGCCGCGCCGTGCATCGGCGGCCGCCCTGCGGGCCGTGTGCTCGCAGGGCTCGTCGCCGCGGGGCTCGTCGGCACGCTCGGCGAGGTCGGCCTGCTGCATTTTCGCGGCGCGTTCCAGCATCGCGCGATGTTCGCGCCGCTGATCGCGCCGCCGGTCGCCGCGCTCGCGGCCGCGCACGTCGCGCTGTCGCGCCCGCGCGCCGCACGGCCGTTCTGCCGGTTCTGGATGCGCACGACCGCGCTGCTCGGGCTCGTCGGCGTCGCGTTCCATGCACGCGGCGTCGCGCGGCAGATGGGCGGCTGGCGCAACTGGTCGCAGAACGTGCTGTCCGGTCCGCCGCTGCCTGCGCCGCCGGCGTTTACGGCACTCGCGATCGCGGGCCTGGCGGCGACGGCGCTGGCCGAACGGGAGGGACGATGAAGCGCGAGAACGAGCGCGCGGCCGTGCTGCCGCGCTATCCCGATTACGACGTGCTCGCGAAACGCGACACGCCGTCGTGGAACGACGCGACGCGTCGCGCGATCGACGCGCGGCTCAAAGTCGCGGCCACCGCGCCGCGCGCGCTCGACGCCGAGCGGTTTGCGACGCTGCGCGCACTCTGCGCGCGGATTGTGCCGCAGCCGGCCGGCAGCGATGCGATACCGACCGCCGTGCTGATCGATGCGCGGCTCGCGAACGACGAAGGCGACGGCTTTCGCGACGCGCGGCTGCCGCCGCTGCGCGACGCGTGGCAGATCGGCCTCGCGGCGCTCGACGCGATGGCGTATCGCGCGCATCGCGCGTCGTTCGCATCGCTCGACGACGACACGGCCGACGCGCTGTTGCGCACAGTGCAGCGCGGCGAGATCGATGCCGCGGATCGCGCCGCCTGGGCCGGCATGGACGCGCGCACGTTCTTCACGAAACGCGTGCTGATGGACGTCTGCGGTGCGTACTACAGCCATCCGTACGCATGGAACGAGATCGGCTTCGGCGGCCCCGCGAGCCCGCGCGGCTACGTGCGGATGGACTTCAATCGGCGCGACCCGTGGGAAGCGCGCGTCGGAGGCGACGACGATGGCCGCTGACGCGCCGCTGTCCGCGACGACGCCGCGCGGCTGCGACGGCCGTGCACCGGACCCGCTGCGCATTGGCGGCTGGATGCCGATGCGCATGTTTCGCGACGACGATCCGGTCGACTTCGTGATCGTCGGCACCGGCGCCGGCGGCGGCACGCTCGCGTGCAAGCTCGCGGAATACGGCTATTCGGTCGTCGCACTCGACGCGGGCGCGTGGTGGCGGCCGCTCGAGGAGTTCGCATCGGACGAGTCGCATCAGCGCAAGCTGTTCTGGACCGACGAACGCATCTGCGACGGCGCCGATCCGCTGACGCTCGGCACCAACAACAGCGGCCGCGCGATCGGCGGCAGCACCGTGCACTTCGCGATGGTGTCGCTGCGGTTTCGGCCCGAATGGTTCCGCTCGCGCAGCGCACTCGGCTACGGCGTCGACTGGCCGCTCGACTGGCGCGAGATGTGGCATTACTACCGCGAGGTCGAGCAGGCGCTGAAGATCAGCGGCCCGGTCCGCTATCCGTGGGGGCCGCCGCGCCCGCGCTATCCGTATCGCGCGCACGAGCTGAACGCCGCCGCGCTGGTGCTCGCGCGCGGCGCCGAGGCGCTCGGCATGGACTGGGCGCCGACGCCGCTCGCCACGCTGTCCGCGCCGCGCGGCCGCGCGCATCCGTGCGTGCATCGCGGCTTCTGCATCGCCGGCTGCGCGACGAACGCGAAGCAGAGCGCGCTCGTCACGTGGATTCCGCGTGCGGTGTCCGCGGGCGCCGAAGTGCGCGACCTCGCGATGGCGTTGCGCATCGAGGCCGAAGGCGATCGCGTGACGGGCGTGCACTATCGCCGCGACGGCCGCACGCGATTTCAGCGCGCGCGCAACGTCGTGGTGGCGGGCTATGCGATCGAGAGCCCGCGGCTGCGGCTGCTGTCCGCGAACGGCCGCCATCCGCAAGGGCTCGCGAACAGCTCGGGCCTCGTCGGCCGCTATCTGATGGCGCAACTGAACCAGGCGTCGTGGGGGGACGATGGACGACGAGGTGCGCTGGTACAAGGGGCCGCCGTCGTTGTCGCTGACCGAGCACTGGAACTACGTCGACGAAGGCAAGGACTTCTTCGGCGGCTACTGCTGGATGAGCCAGGGGCCGCTGCCGATCGAATGGGCGCGCAAGCTCGCGTCGCGCGGGCTGTGGGGCGATGCGCTCAAGCGCGAGATGGCGCGCTACAACTTCCAGGCGGGGCTGAAGATCGTCGGCGAGACGCTGCCGCGCGCGGACAACCGCGTGACGCTCGCCGACGAGCGCGACGCGTACGGGCTGCCGGTCGCACGCGTGACCTACGCGTACGACGACAACGACCGGCGCATGATCCGCCACGCGCTCGCGCAGATGTCGCGCGCGCTCGACGCGGCCGGCGCGCGCGACATCTGGCACGAAGAGGACGACACCTGCCATCTCGCCGGTACCGTGCGCATGGGCGACGATCCGGCGACGAGCGTCGTCGATGCCGATTGCCGGAGCTGGGACATCCCGAACCTGTGGGTCTGCGACGGCTCCGTGTTTCCGACCGTCGGCGGCGTGAATCCGTCGCTGACGATTCAGGCGATCGCGTGCCGTACCGCCGATCGCATCCGCACGCTCGTCGCGCGCGGCGAAGGACACGCGCGTGCGCGGCGTCGCTGAACGGCCGCGCGATCGCGATCGGCGTGCCGCCAGCACGCGGGCACGGTGCCTGCGCGCCTTGCGCCGGGCCGCGCACTGCGCCGCCTTTCATTCGACAAGGAGGTTCGTCATGCCGATTCATTCCCACCGATTCGTCCGCCCGCTGCGCTGTGCGGCCGCCTGCGCGGCGCTCGCGGCGGGCGCGGCCGCGATGCCGGCCGCCGCGCAACTGCGGCCGACCGACCCGACCGTCGTGCCCGACTCGTCGACGCAGGCCTTCCAGCGCGCGGACCACCGGATGATGGAAGCGATGGACGCCGCGCGCTATACGGGCGACGCCGATCGCGATTTCGTCTCGCATATGGCGCCGCATCACCAGGGTGCGATCGACATGGCGCAGGTCGAGCTGAAATACGGCAAGGATCCGACGCTGCGGCAGCTCGCGAGCCGCATCGTCGCCGCGCAGCGCGACGAGATCGCGCTGATGGAGCGCTGGCAGAAGGCGCACGGCGCGACGCCGTGAGCGCGCATGGCGACCGCGCCGTCGCGCCTGACCGGAGGTCCCATGGACATCGATGCATTGCTGCTGTCGCGATTCCAGTTCGCCTGGGTGATCGCGTTTCATATCCTGCTGCCCGCGTTCACCGTCGGGCTGTCGTGCTTCATCGCGACGCTCGAGGTGCTGCACTGGGCGACGCGGCGTACGGTGTATCTGCGGCTGTCGACGTTCTGGCTGCGAATTTTCGCGGTGTCGTTCGGCATGGGCGTCGTATCGGGCATCGTGATGCCGTTCCAGTTCGGTACGAACTGGAGCCGGTTCGTCGCGGCGACGTCGAACGTCGTGGGCGGCTTCATGGCGTACGAAGTGCTGACCGCGTTCTTTCTCGAGTCGGCGTTTCTCGGCGTGCTGCTGTTCGGCCGCCGGCGCGTGCCGCCGTGGGCGCATGCAATGTCGGCCGTGCTGGTCGCGCTCGGCACGCTGCTGTCGTCGTTCTGGATTCTCGCGGTCAACAGCTGGATGCAGACGCCGACCGGCTACCGGATCGTCGACGGACGCTTCTATCCGGACAGCATGCTGTCGGTACTGCTGAGCCCGTCGTTCCCGTTCCGGCTCGCGCATACGGTCACCGCGTTTCTCGTCACGACCGCGTTCGTCGTGCTCGCGGTCGGCGCGCACTATCTGCTGCAGCGGCGCGCGCCCGACGAAAGTCGCGTGATGGTCCGCATGGGGCTATGGTTCCTGACGATCGCCGTGCCCGTGCAGATCGCGCTCGGCGACGCGCACGGCCTCAACACGCTGGCACATCAGCCGGTGAAGCTCGCGGCGATGGAAGGGCTGTGGGACACCGGCCGCGGCGTGCGCGCGACGCTGTTCGCGTGGCCCGATCAGGCGCGCGAGACGAATCGCTTCGAGGTGTCGATTCCGCGCCTCGGTAGCCTGTATCTGACGCACGACTGGAACGGGCTCGTGCACGGGCTGAAGGACTGGCCGCGCGACCAGCGGCCGTCGGTGCCGGTCGTGTTCTTCGCGTTCCATCTGATGGTCGGGCTCGGCATCCTGATGCTCGCGATCGTCGTGCGCGGGCTCACGCTGTGGCGCAGACGCAGGCTGTACGCGGCACGCGGCTGGCTGCACGCGTGCCGTCTGGCGATGCCCATCGGTTTCGTCGCGGTGCTCGCGGGCTGGACGACGACCGAAGCCGGCCGGCAGCCGTGGACCGTGTACGGGCTGATGCGCACGGCCGACTCGGTCACGCCGTCGCTGACGACGGGCGACGTCGCGCTGTCGTTCGCGCTCTATGCGATCGGCTATCTGGCGATCTTCGGCGCGGGCTTCGTGCTGCTGCGCCGGCTCGTGCGGCTCGGGCCCGACACGGCGCCCGCGCATGCGGGAACGCCGGGCGCGGCCGTCTCGGAGCGGCCCGCGCGGCCGCTGTCGGCCGTGTCGGACAGCGGCGCGCAACCACCGGGAGCAAATGATGACAGGGCTTGATCTCGTACCGCTGTGGGCCGGTGTGCTCGCGCTGTCGGTGCTGATGTACGTGCTGCTCGACGGCTTCGATCTCGGCGTCGGGATGCTGTTCTTCTGGCGCCGCGACGAAGCGGAGCGCGACCGCATGATCGCGTCGGTATCGCCGGTGTGGGACTTCAACGAAACCTGGCTCGTGCTCGGTAGCACGCTGCTGCTTGCCGCGTTTCCGGGCGCGTTCTCGGTCGTCGTGCCGGGCGTCTACTTTCCGGTGCTGCTGATGCTGCTCGGGCTGCTGTTTCGCGGCGTCGCGTTCGAGTTTCGCGGCGTGGTCGGCGCGCGCAAGCGGCTCTGGAGCGGGGCGTTCGCGTGCGGCTCGCTTGTGGCGACCGCCGCGCAGGGCGCGGTGCTCGGCATGTTCGTGCAGGGCTTTCGCGTCGTCGACGGGCGTTTCGCCGGCACGAGCTGGGACTGGGTCGCGCCGTTTCCGCTGCTGACCGCGGCGGGGCTCGTCGTCGGCTATCTGCTGCTCGGCGCGACCTGGCTCGTGATGAAGACTGAAGGGCCGCTGCAGCTCGCCGCGCGGCGAGCCGCGCGCCACGCACTGATCGGCGTGATCGTGTTCATCGTCGCGGTCAGCATCTGGACGCCGCTCGCCGATCCGGCGATCGCCGCGCGCTGGTTTGCCTGGCCGAACCTGCTATTCTTCTCGCCGGTGCCGGTGCTGACGGCGCTGCTCGCGTGGCTCGCCTGGCGCGCGCTGCACGGCCGCGGCGAGGTGCTGCCGTTCGTCGCGTCGATCGGGCTGTTCTTTCTCGGCTTCTCGGGACTCACGATCAGCCTGTGGCCGCACGTCGCGCCGCCGTCCGTGACGCTGTGGTCGGCCGCGTCGGCGCAGATGTCGCAGGAATTCCTGATGATCGGCACCGCGTTCATGCTGCCGGTGCTGCTGATGTATGTGGGCTGGTCGTACTGGGTGTTCCGCGGCAAGGTGCGCGGCGACGTCGGGTACGAGCATATGTGACGGCCGCGGCTGTCGCGGCCGACGAAAAGGGGAGACGACGGATGGCAGGTGAACGCGCATGCGACGCGGGCGAAGCGATCGACAGCGTCGCCGACTATATGACGCGCATCGGCGCGCAGGACGACGGCCGCGCCGCGCGGCTTTTTCGCGGGCAGTGCAACGCGGGCTGGGCGCTCGCGCCAAGCATCGCGCGTAGGCGCTCGACGCCCGATATCGAAGCGCGGATGCTCGACGAATTCATGCGGAGTGCGCTGCCGCATCTCGAACCGGCGCCGAATCTCGACGCGTGCGACTGGCTCGCGATCGCGCAGCAGCACGGGATGCGCACGCGCTTGCTCGACTGGTCCGGCAGCGCGCTCGCCGCGCTGTGGTTCGCGGTCAGGAGCGCGTCGGAGGCGGGCGTCGACGGTGTCGTCTGGTGCCTGCGTCACGACGCGGACGACATCGCGACGATCGCCGAGCGGCGCGCGCCGCTCGGTGTCACGCGCACGAAAGTGTTCCGGCCGCGCCATGTGATGCCGCGCATCACCGCGCAGGACGGGTGGTTCACGATCCATAGCTACGACGCCGATGCGCAGTGCTTCGCGCCGCTCGACGAACAGCCGGACTTCGCGGGGCGCCTCACGCGCATCGTCGTGCCGGGCGAGCGGTTCGCCGCGATCCGGCATGAGCTTGCGCGCGTCGGAATTAGCGTCGCGACGATCTTTCCGGATCTCGACGGCATCGCGCAGTGGACCGACACGCGGTACTTCCCGGACGACGAGGATACGCACGCGCCGCGGTGAGGGTGCAGAGGATGCATGCGGCGCATACGGCGCGGCGCGGCGCGGCACGGCACGGCGCGCGCATCGCGCAAACCATGCAAACCGCCACATCGCATACGCTCCGAACGCCCGCACAGCACGCAGCACGCAGCACGCAGCACGCAGCACGAAGCGCGAAGTGCGAAGTGCGAAGTGCGAAGTGCGAAGTGCGAAGTGCGAAGTGCGTGGCGCATCGGCGCACCGCCCCCGGGCATGCGCGTTGCTTCACACAGCGTCGACGCCCCCATCGGGGACCGTACCCCGCGCCGCCATGTCGCCGCGGCGCGCGGTCCGCGTGCGGGTGCACTTACTTGTTCCATCCGGGAGGTGTCATGCGCGAAGCGAACGATTCATCCCGCGTCCGGCCGGACGCGGCCGACCGTCACGGGACCGACCGCGCGTCGGCCCCGCATCCCGTCACGCGCGCGTTCGAGCGCTTCGCGTCCGGCGTCACGGCGTGGGCCGGCTCGCCGATCGCGTTCGGCTCGGCCGTCGCCGTGACACTGCTGTGGCTCGTCAGCGGGCCGCTGTTTCACTATTCCGACGCGTGGCAGCTCGTGATCAACACGGGTACGACGATCATCACGTTCCTGATGGTGTTCCTGCTGCAGCGGAACCAGAACCGCGACAGCGTCGCGCTGCATCTGAAGCTCGACGAACTCGTCGCGGCGACGCGTTCCGCGAGCGACCGGCTGATCGGGATCGAGGACGCGTCGGAGGAGGAGCTGAATCAGCTCGCGCAGGCGTACATGAAGCTCGCGAAGCGGGCGGGCACGCGCGAAGGCCTCGAAGAGGATTGCGCACGCGTGCGCGACATGGCCGACGCGCCGCGGGACGCGTCGTGACGAACGCGCTTTTCGGCACCGCCGCATCGCGCGTGCGCGCCCGACATCCGCATTTTTCAAGCGTTTGTCATTTCGTTCGCCGCGCTGCGAGCGCGTACCGATGAGCGCGACCGAACTCGCGGACGGCTATCTGCGCTTCTTCGTGCTGCCGCTCTGGATCGCGGCCGGCTTCGTCGACTGGCTCTGCCATCGACGCTCGCAGATCGCCTCGACGTCGGGCGTGCGCGAGTCGCTGCTGCATGTCGCGCAGCTCGTCGAGGTCGGCATTCCGCTGCTCGTCGCGCTGCTGTTCGAAATCGATCTGACCGTGCTCGCGCTGATGGCGGCCGGTTTCGTGCTGCACGAGTTCACCGCGCTGGCCGACGTCCGCTTCGCCGTGTCGCGGCGCGACGTGTCGCCGTTCGAGCAGCACGTGCACAGCTTTCTCGAAATGATGCCGCTCGTCGCGCTCTCGCTGATCGCGTGGATCGTGCTGCCCGCACGGTTGCGCGACGGCGTGCACGCGGCCGACTTCGCACTGCGCTGGCGGCCGACCGAGCCGCTTTACATCGTCGTACTGCTCGCGGCCGTGCTCGTGTTCGCGGTGATTCCGTATGCGGAGGAGTGCGTGCGCGGCTGGCGGTATGCGCGGCGGCACGCGGCATCGCGCTGAGTGCCGTGTACCGTGTACCGAGCGCGCGACGCGGATTGCGCCGCCGACGCAGCGCGTGCAGCCGCGGCAGCTTGTGCGGCTCGCGCACGATGGAGGAACGGCGCGTGCTGCGTAGGCGGCGAAGCCCGGCCGTCCCCGGGTATTGCGTACGGTGTTGCCATGGAATCCCAGACTCGTCTGAAACCGCTGATGAATCTTGCTGCGGCCGTCGCATGCGGCGCGGTCGCGATGTACTTTCTCGATCCGGCGTCGGGCCGCCGCCGACGTGCGTACGTCTGCGACAAGGCCGCGGCCGGCGGACACGGCGTCGTCGACTATGCGAGCAATTGCGCGAAACAGGCGACCGATCGCGCGCGCAGTGCGATCGCGGGTCTGCGCGAACACTGGCAGCCCGAGCATGCGGACGACGCGCTGCTCGCGGCGCGCGTGCGCGCCGAACTCGCGCGGCTCACCGGTCGTCCGCACGACATCGACGTGAGCGTCGAGGACGGCCATGTGCGGCTCAGCGGCGCGATCGACGAAGCCGAGCGGCAGGCGATCGTCGACGGCGTGTCGGCCGTCGACGGCGTGCGGACCGTCGACGACGGGCTCGGCACGCGCAGCGAGTACCGCGCCGACGCGGGCGACGGCGCGAGCTGATGCGCCCCGGCGCGGCGGCGTGCGCGACACTCGCGCGCCGCCGCCCGCCCGCGTGCGCCCGCGCCGGGCGCGCCGTCATTCGCCCCGCGGCGTACCTGCCGCGGGTGTTCCTGTCGCGCCGCACGCGGCGGCGCCCGTTCCGGAGAACAGCCGATGGCCGAACGCCTGCCTGACGATACGACACCCCCTCCTTCCGAACCGAATGCGCACGACGCACTCGAACGCCTGCTCGGCAGCCTGCACCGTCACGGCTTCCTGCGTTTCGCGAACGACGTGGTCAGCGCGAACGCGAAGATCGCCGAGGTGCTGGTCGGCGCGCTCGACAAGCCCGGCACGCAGACCGGCGTGCAGAATCTCGCGATGCTCGTGATGGCGCTCTCGCGCGTGCCGCCCGAACAGTTCGGCAAGACGATGTTCGCGGCCGCCGACGCACTGCGCCACATCGGCGCGTGGCAGCCGGCCGAGCACGAACATGTCGCGCCGGGCGTGCGCGGCGTCTACCGGCTGCTCAACGACGACGCGCTGTGGGAAGCGATCACGCCGCTGCTCGAAGGGCTGAAGGTGTTCGCGCAGGGGCTTGCGCGCGAGCCCGAGCAATCGGTCACGGCGCTGACCGGGAAGGCGGACGGCGCGTAAGCGCGGGTGCGTCCGCGCTCGCGACGTCGCGCAGCTGCGCGAGCTGACGCACGATGCGCTGTGTCGGCGTGCTGGCCGGCCAGCGCGCCACCGCGTCGATCGGCACCCAGCGGCACAGCGCGATCTCGCGGCCGGGGCACGCATGCATGCCGGCCGGCAGATCGACGACGAACACGTGATGGCGTTTCACATTGCCGTCGACGTAGAAGAAATACGCGAGGTCGAGCCCCGTCAGTCCCGTTTCCTCGTGCAGCTCGCGATGCGCGGCGTCGAGCGCGGACTCGCCGCGGCGAATCACGCCGCCCGGCAGCGTCCAGCGCGACGACGGCCGGCGCGCGACCAGCAGCACGCGGCCGTTGCGATGACAGAGTACCGTCGCGCGTTCCTTCGCCAGCGGCGCGAGCGGGACCGCGCGAACGGGAAAGTCGGCGGGATCGGGCAGTTTCATGTCGGGTAGCGGACAGGCGGCGGGGGCATTCATGGCGGAGCATCGCGCAAGCCGCGTGCCTGCCGCGGCGGCCCGCCGAGCGGGGGCGAGCGGCCGGTCGCACGCGCCGCGGCGGCGCGGCCGGCCGCGACCGCTCAGCGTTTCGCCGTCGTGTTCGGACGCATCTCGCGCGCGAGATACGTGCGCACGACGCCCGCCATGTTGTGCTCGAGCCAGGCCGCCATCGCCTGCTCTTCGGGCAGGATCCGCTCGCAGATCGTCTGCGTCTCGACGTCGCCGGCCACGCGCGCGGCCTCGATCAGGTTGCGGTACGCGGCGATCTCGAAGTGCTCGAACATGTAGCTCGCCATGCCGCCCTTGACGATCTCGTCCGACACGAACATCCCCGACATGCCCTGCACCCAGGCCATCGTCTTCGCGCCGAGATCCTTCACGGTCGACACCGAGCCGCCGCGCCGCTCGATGCAGCTGCGGATCAGCCGCGCCTGTTCGCGCGTTTCCTCGATGTGCTGCTCGATGCGCCGCTTGAGGTCCGGATAATGTTCGATCCGGCCGGCCATCGACGACAGCATCGTCTCGGCCTGTTCCTCCATCGCATGCGCGTCGCGCAGCCATTCCATCAACCGCTCGTCTACTACGTTCGCTTCGCTTGCCATGCCTCGTTCTCCTGTCGTTTCGGTGAATGCGGGCCGAGGCGCGCGTACGCGCCCCTTGTGCGTTACACGCCCGGCGTGCCGGACACCGGCGGCACCGGCGATGTCGTGCTGTCGTGCGGTGCACCGGCGCCGAGCTCGGCACCGGTCGTCGGATCGCAGTTCGGGTCGGACGCGAGCCGGCGCGCCATCGCTTCGAGCGCCTGCGACTGCGTCGGATCGACTGCGCCCGTCGCGAGGCCGTCGCCGCCGTCGACGGCCGGCTCGCCACGCCGCACCGACAGCGCATCGCCGCGATTCCACGGGCCCGGCATCGGCTCCGCGCCTTCCTGCATCCGGAAGTACACGCGGTCGTACGGCTCCATCGGCGGCAGCTTGCCGGGCGGGAAGTTCGCGGTGATCGCGTAGAGCGCCTTCTCGAACGACTTCTGGTGCGACACTTCGCGCGTCATCAGGAAGCCGAGCGCTTCGCGCACGCTCGGATCGTCCGACACGTTGATCAGCCGTTCGTAGATGATCTTCGCGCGCGCCTCGGCCGCGATGTTCGAGCGCAGATCGGCGGTCGGCTCGCCGATCGTGTCGATGTACGCGGCGCTCCACGGCACCGCGCCCGAATTCGTCAGCGGCGAACCGGCGCCGTACAGCAGCTGCGTCACGTGGCTGTCGTTGCCCGCGCCGTTCAGCTTGCGGTACAGCTCGGCCTGTTCGTCGACCGCTTCCGCGAGCTCGCCCTTCGCGCCGCGGTTCAGCATCGCGACGAGCGATCCGATCACTTCCAGGTGGCTCAGCTCCTCGGTCGCGATGTCGAACAGCATGTCCTTGCGGCCCGGATCTTCCTCGGTGATCGCCTGCGTGAAGTAGCGCATCGCGGCGGCGAGTTCGCCCTGCGGTCCGCCGAACTGTTCGAGCAGCAGGTTGGCGAGACCGGGGTTCGGCGCGTCGACGCGCACCGTGTACTGCAATCGGGTGTTGTGAATGAACATGAAGCCTCCGTGTGAAAGTGGACGACGGTTGCGCCGGATGCCGAGCACGTCGCGGGCCCGTAGTGCGGCGCGCGCCGCGCGGGCGGCCGTGGCCGCGTGCGTCCGCGGTTTTTCAACGCGTTGTCATTTCTGCTGACGTGTCGCCGGGCGCGCGGCCGTCCGTCAGGGCTTGCCAGCGGCGCGGTCGCCGTGATCGGCCGGTTGCGCGCCGGGCAGCGCATCGGCCGGCTGCGGCTTGCCTTCTGCCGGATCGCGCGCGCTGCGCGGCGGCGGCGTCGCGGTGCCGCCGCGCTTGCCTTCGGGGCCCGGCGTGCTGTCGCCGCGATCTTCGCCGCGCGTATCGGTGTCGAGCGGGGTGGGACGGGTCATCGAACGCCTCCTGTCGGAACGGGACGGATTCGCGCGCATCGCGCGTGCCGGCTCGCGCGACGCCGCGCGGCCGGTGCAACCGTCGTTGTAAAAAATGCGCGTCGGAGCGGCTGCCGCGTCGTCGGTGCGACATGGATAGGAGCCGGGCAGGCGCGGCACTTGCTTCGATCGCGCGCCATGAGGCCCGCGCGCACGTCGGTGCGCACGGGTTGCACACAGGAGCGCTGTTCGATGTCCGAGGTCACCGTGTCCCCGTTGCCCGATCGCCTGCGAGACCGCGTCGCACCGACGCGCGCTTCGCCGCTCGCGCGACGGCAGGCGCGGACGCGCACCGCGCGCGGCGTCCGGCGTCGCGCAAGCGCGCGCACGGCCGATGCGCCGCTCGACCGCGAGCCGGGCGGCGCGCCCGTGCGCGTCGCGCGTGCCGGCGACGACGATGCCGGCCGCGGCAGCGGAACCGGCAGCGGACACGGCGAGCCGCGCGGCGAGCGCGACGCCGACGCACCGGGCGGCGGCGGTGGAGACAGGCATCCGCACGACGATCGCGGCGGCCGCACCGGCGGCGACGGCGATGGCGCGGGAGACGGCGGCGAACGCAAGCGGCCGGGCCGCAAGCCGCTGATCATCCTCGGCGCGATCGCGTTGCTGCTCGTCGTCGGCGGGCTCGTCTGGTGGTTCGCGACGCGCAATCAGGAGAGCACCGACGATGCGTACACGGACGGCAATGCCATCGCCGTCGCGCCGCACGTGTCGGGCTACGTGACGCGCCTCGCGGTCGACGACAACGTCTACGTGCATCGCGGCGACGTGCTCGTCGAGATCGATCCGCGCGACTACCGCGCACAGGTCGACGCGGCGCGCGCGCAGCTCGGTCTCGCCGAGGCGCAGCTCGACGCGGCCCGCGTGCAGCTCGACATCGCGCGCGTCCAGTATCCGGCGCAGTACCGGCAGGCGCGCGCGCAGATCGAATCGGCGGAAGCCGCGTACCGGCAGGCGCTGGCCGCGCAGGCGCGGCAGCGTGCGGTCGATGTGCGCGCGACCTCGCAGCAGGCGATCGACGCGGCCGACGCGCAGCGCGCGAGCGCCGACGCGAACGTCGCGATGGCGCAGGCGCAGGCGCGCACCGCGAGCCTCGTGCCGCAGCAGATCCGGCAAGCCGAAACGGTCGTCGAGGAGCGCCGTCAGCAGGTCTTGCAGGCGCGCGCGCAGCTCGAGCAGGCGGAGTTGAATCTCGCGTACTGCACGATGCGCGCGCCGTCGGACGGCTGGGTCACGCGCCGCAACGTGCAGCTCGGTTCGTTCCTGCAGCCCGGTACGTCGATCTTCTCGATCGTGACGCCGCGCGTGTGGATCACCGCGAACTTCAAGGAGTCGCAACTGAAGCGGATGCGCGTCGGCGATCGCGTCGACGTGTCGGTCGACGCCTATCCCGATCTCGATCTGCACGGTCACGTCGACAGCATCCAGCTCGGCAGCGGCTCGCGGTTTTCCGCGTTCCCGGCCGAGAACGCGACCGGCAACTTCGTCAAGATCGTCCAGCGTGTGCCGGTGAAGATCGTGCTCGACGATCCGCTGCCGCGCAATCCGCCGCTCGGCCTCGGCCTGTCGGTCGAGCCGACCGTCCATCTGAAATGACCGGCCGCCGCTGCATGCGGCGCGCCGCGCACGGAGCGCAACGATGTCCGACCTTCGACTGCCGTTCATCCGAGCGGCCCTCGGCCGATGAACCGGCCCGCCGATCAGGCGGCGGCACCCGGCGGCGACTGGCGGCCGGCCGCGAATCCGTGGCTCGTCGCCGTCGTGGTCACGCTCGCCGCCTTCATGGAAGTGCTCGACACGACGATCGTCAACGTCGCCCTGCCGCACATCGCGGGGACGATGTCCGCGAGCTACGACGAGGCTACCTGGACGCTCACGTCGTATCTGGTCGCGAACGGGATCGTGCTGCCGATCTCCGGGTTTCTCGGCCGGCTGCTCGGACGCAAGCGCTACTTCGTGCTCTGCATCGCCGCGTTCACCGCGTGCTCGTTCCTGTGCGGCATCGCGACGAACCTCGGGGAGCTGATCGTGTTCCGCGTGCTGCAGGGCTTGTTCGGCGGCGGGCTGCAGCCGAACCAGCAGTCGATCATCCTCGACACGTTTCCGCCCGAGCAGCGCAACCGCGCGTTCTCGGTGTCGGCGATCGCGATCGTCGTCGCGCCGGTACTCGGGCCCACGCTCGGCGGCTGGATCACCGATCACTTCTCGTGGCGCTGGGTGTTCCTGCTCAACGTGCCGATCGGCGTGCTGACCGTGCTCGCCGTGATGCAGCTCGTCGAGGATCCGCCGTGGCGACGCGGCGCGGTGCGCGGGCTGTCGGTCGACTACGTCGGGATCGGCCTGATCGCGATCGGGCTCGGCTGTCTGCAGGTGATGCTCGATCGCGGCGAGGACGAGGACTGGTTCGGCTCGACGTTCATCCGGACCTTCGCGGTACTGTCCGCGCTCGGGCTCGTCGGCGCGACGCTCTGGCTGCTGCGCACGAGGAAGCCCGTCGTCGATCTGTCGTGCCTGCGCGATCGCAACTTCGCGCTCGGCTGCGTGACGATTGCGACGTTCGCGGCCGTGCTGTACGGCAGCGCGGTGATCGTGCCGCAGCTCGCGCAGCAGCATCTCGGCTACACGGCGACGCTCGCCGGTCTCGTGCTGTCGCCGGGCGCGCTGCTGATCACGCTCGAGATTCCGCTCGTGAGCCGGCTGATGCCGCACGTGCAGACGCGCTATCTCGTCGGCTTCGGCTTCGTGCTGCTCGCCTTCGCACTGGCCTATTCGCGCATGCTCGTGCCCGACATCGACTATCGGCATCTGGTGATGATTCGCTGCGCGCAGTCGCTCGCGATCGGCTTCATGTTCGTGCCGATCACGACGCTCGCGTATCTGACCGTGCCGCAGCGGCTGAACGACGATGCGTCGGCGCTGTTTACGATGTTCCGCAACGTCGCCGGGTCGATCGGCATCTCGGTGTCGACTGCGCTGATTCGCGAACGCACGCAGGCACGCATGGCGCATCTGTCCGCGCATACGTCGCCGCTGTCGCAGAACTTCCAGGACGCGCTGCATGCGAACGCGCGAGCGATCGCGGAGCTGTCGGGCGGCACGCCGGCGGCCGCGCTGCAGACCGCGAACGGCCGGCTCTACGAGACCTTCGTGTCGCAGGCGACGATCCTCGCGTATATCGACGTATTTGCGCTGCTCGCGGTGTTTTGTGCCGCGTGCATTCCGCTGACATTCCTGTTTTCGCCGGTGAAGGCCGCACGCGCCGGGGGAGGGCATTGACATGACGACGTGCGACGCCGCCCGCCGCAGCCGCCGGCCGCGCGCGCTGCGCCGTGCGACCGCCGCGGCTGCCGCGGTCGCCGGCACGCTGCTGGGCGCATGTACGGTCGGCCCGGATTTCACACCGCCGCGCGCCGACGTGCCCGCGGGCTGGCATGCGCTGCAGCGCGCCGACGCGGCCGCGCCCGCGTCGGGCGCGCGCGCGCCGGCTTCCACGCCGACGACGGACGCCGATCCCGATCCGCGCTGGTGGCGCGCGTTCGGCGATCCGCTGCTGGACCGGCTCGTCGAACGCGCGGCGCGCGACAACCTCGACGTGCAGGCCGCGGTGCTGCGCATTGCGCAGGCGCGTGCGCAGGTGCGTGCCGCCGCCGCGCAGGGCTTGCCCGACGTGCGCGCAAGCGCGAGCTATCAGCGCGAGCAGCTCGGCCTGAAGGGGTTCGTCGAAGATCAAGGGTTGGACCGGCAGATCGACCGGCTCGGCGCGCCCGGTTCGCCGCTCGACCGGCTCGGGGCGGGCACCGGCGCGGCCGTGCAGCAGCGTGCGCGCGGCGCGCTCGATGCATTGGAATCGCCGGTCAACCTGTGGCAGGCCGGCTTCGACGCGTCGTGGGAGCTCGATCTGTTCGGGCGCGTGCGGCGCGCGGTGGAGGCCGCCGATGCGCAGGCGGGTGCGGCCGTCGCGAGCCGCGACGACGCATTGCTGTCGCTCGAAGCGGAAGTCGCCCAGACCTATCTGCAGCTGCGCGGTGCGCAGACGCAGCGCGCGCTCGCCGACGAACTCGTGGGCGCGCAGCGCGAACTGCGCGATCTGACGCGCGAGCAGGCCGCACACGGCCTGGCGAGCGACCTCGACGTGCGCAGCGCCGACGCGCGGCTCGCCCAGTTGCGTGCGCAACTACCGCAGTTCGATCAGCAGATCGTGCTGCTGAAGAACGGGCTTGCCTATCTGGTCGGCGGTGCGCCGGGCGCGCTCGACGACTGGCTCGACACGCCGCGTGCGCTGCCGGGCGTGCCGCCCGCCGTTCCGGTCGGCCTGCCGTCGACGCTCGCGCGCCGCCGGCCCGACATCCGGCGCGCGGAAGCCGACCTGCACGCGGCGACGGCCGACGTCGGCGTCGCGGTCGCGCAGTTCTATCCGGACGTGTCGCTGACCGGGCAAGTCGGGCTGCGCGCGACACATGTGCGCGAACTCGCGCACTGGTCGCATCTGTTCTATGCGTTCGGGCCTGCGGTGTCGCTGCCGATTTTTTCGGGCGGCGCGCTGGTGTCGAATCTGCGGCTCACGCAGGCGCGTCAGGCGGAGGCGGCGCTCGCGTATCGGCAGACCGTGCTCGTCGCGCTGCGCGACGTCGACAATGCCCTCGCCGTGTACCGCACCGACCAGACGCGCGCGGCCGCGCTCGACGATGCCGTGCGCGCGGAGCAGGGCGCGCTGGAACTCGCGCGCGATCGTTACCGCAAGGGGCTGTCGCCGTTTCTCGACGTGCTGGACGCGGAGCGGCAATGGTCGGAAGGGCGTCAGCAGGCCGTGCAGGGCGCGCTGCAGACGACGACCGATCTCGTCGCGCTGTACAAGGCGCTCGGCGGGGGTTGGCGGGAGGGGGAGCGGGAGGGTGGGCGTGATGGTGTGGCGCGTGCTGATGCTTCGAGCGCTGATGCTCCGCCTGCCGATGCGGCGGCGCGCGACGCGCAGGCGCCCGCGCAACCGTAGCCGTGCGCGCCGCTCGCCGCGCTATCCGCGAGCAATGACAAAGCCATTTTCTCTACGGCAGCCGGCCCACTGACGTCGATTGCGCCCAGCGCGCGTCGCGCGACGGCGCGCGTGCTCGAGGCGCGCCGAGGCGTTCCTCTAATGCAGGTCCTTGACCTTGAAGTGAAGTTCAAGCCTAGAGTGCCGGCTGAGGGTCTTTAAGGCGGCGGGCTTGCGGTCTAGCGCCTTGCCGCGACGAATCAGCGAGGAGAGGCAGGACATGGACATGCGCACCGGCACCACGTCAGTCGAATTCGGGCCGCACGCGGTCGACGTGCCCGCAGGCGGCTACTACGACCGGTTCCGGACGAATCCTGATCTCGACGACTTCGCACGCGACCCGGCCGCGGGCAATGTCGACTTCTTCCGGCGCATTCCAAAGCGCATCGTGGAGTCGTCGCTCGGCGCCATCCGGGCGCCGAATTTCTACTACCGTTCCGGCAGCGTGCAACTGCTGTTCGTCGCGCCGCTCGTAGCGCTGAGCGCGCGTTATCCCATCGTGTCGCCAAGGAATCATCGATGACCCACCCCTCCTACGACCTCGTAGTGTTCGGCGCGACGAGCTTCGTCGGCCAGATCCTCACGCGCCATCTGGCCGAACATCTCTCGAGCGGCGCCGACACGCTGCGCTGGGCGATTGCCGGCCGCTCCGAAGCGAAGCTTGCGCAGTTGCGCGATTCGCTCGGCGACGCGGCGCGCACGCTGCCGATCCTCGTCGCCGACGCGTCCGACGACGCGCAGCTCCAGACGCTCTGCGCGCAGACGCGCGTCGTCGTGTCGACCGTCGGCCCCTATGCGCTGTACGGCGAGCCGCTCGTGCGCGCCTGCGCGCAAAGCGGCACCGACTATTGCGATCTGACCGGCGAGACGCAGTGGATCAAGCGCATGATCGACCGATACGAAGCAGCCGCCACGCAGTCGGGCGCGCGCATCGTGCACTGCTGCGGCTTCGATTCGATTCCGTCGGATCTCGGCGTGTACGTTCTTCAACAACGCGCGCTGCACGAATGGGGCGCGCCGGCCGAGCACGTGACGATGCGCGTCAAGACCTTGAAGGGCGGCGCGTCGGGCGGAACGGTCGCGAGCATGATCAATGTCGTTCGCGAGGCCGCGGCCGATCCGGCGCTGCGCCGCATGCTGCTCGATCCGTATGCGTTGTGCCCGCGCGATCATCGCTTCACGGTGCGTCAGCATGCGGTCCGGTCGGCCGAGTTCGATCGCGATTGCGACGCGTGGATCGCGCCGTTCGTGATGGCGGCCGTCAACGAGCGCGTCGTGCACCGTTCGAACGCGCTGGCCGGCGACGCATACGGCAACGGCTTCCGCTATGACGAAGCGATCGTGACGGGGCACGGTATCCGCGGGAGCGTCGTTGCGCGGGCGACCGTCGTCGCGCTGGGCGCATTCATGGCCGGCGTGCTCGTGAAGCCCGTGCGCAGCGCGATGGAGCGTTTCCTGCTGCCGAAGCCAGGCGAAGGGCCGAGCCTCGCTGCCCAGCGCGCAGGCTGCTTCGATCTGCGCTTCTTCGGTCACGCATCGGGCGGGCGGATCGTGCGCCTGAAGGTGACCGGCGATCGCGATCCCGGTTACGGGTCGACGGGCAAGATGCTCGGGCAGGCGGCGATCTGTCTCGCGCTCGACTGCCGCGCAGGTAACGACGGCACGCCCGGCGGCGGGTTCTGGACGCCCGCGACGATGTTCGGCGAGCGGCTCGTCGACCGGCTCGTGCGGCATGCGGGCTTGCGTTTCGACGCGATCTGAGCCGATTCCGCAACGACGTGTGCGGTGCCGATGCGGCACCACCGCGCACCGCTGCGACGCGTCGCGAAATCGCCGGCCGATGCGGCACCGATGGGCCGGCGCATGCGTTGCGTTTCGTTGCGTTGCGCGCGCGGGCGGCTACAGCAGCGCCGCGACCTGCTCGGCCGTCGCCTTCGCCGACTGCGGATTCTGTCCCGTCACGAGCCGCCCGTCGACGACGACGTTCGACGTAAACGGCAGCAGCGCCTTCTCATAGCGCGCGCCGCGCCGTTTCATTTCCGCTTCGACGTTGTACGGCACCTTGTTCGCGACGCCGGCCAGCACCTCCTCGATCCACGCGTAGCCCGTGAGCCGGCGTCCGGTCACGAGCAGCGACCCGTCGGACAAGCGTGTGTTCAACAGCCCGCAATAGCCGTGGCAGACCGCCGCGACGATGCCGCCGCGTTCGTAGATCTCGCGCGTGAGCCGCTGCAGCCCTGCATCGTCGGGGAAGTCCCACATCACGCCGTGACCGCCGGTGAAGTAGATCGCATCGAACGCGGCCGCGTCGATGTCGTCCGGGCGTGCGGTGTTGGCGAGCAGCGTCTGATGGGCCGGATCGGCGCGCCACGCTTTCGCGGCGGCGTCCGCGTGCGGCCATTTGAGCGAGCGCGGCTCGAGCGGCGACACGCCGCCTTTCGGGCTGACGAGCTGCTGCGTGTGGCCGCGCGCGGCGAAGATGTCGTACGCGTGCGTCAGTTCGGCGAGCCACAGGCCGGTCGGCTGCGACGGGTCGGCGTAATGCGCGATGTTGGTGACGACGTGGAGGATGCGTCGAGTCATGTTCGGTAGTCCTGTCGCGATCGGCCACGGGCCGCCGCGGATCGCGCGACGTGGTTTGCCGCAGGGCAGGGCGCGTACCGGTGGCCTCGGTACGCGCGCGGACGTTAACCATAACCTTCAAGCGAAGTTCAAGGTCAAGCGGTTTGCGCGGCTGCGGTCGAACCGGTCGTCGACGATGTAAGGCCGAGCGATCGCGTCGGGTCTCGGCCTGCCCGGTGAGGCGTTGCATGCTGTGCGTTTCACCGGTGCCGACGCGACGTGCGTTTTTGAAAGCCGAAGTTACGTATAGGGATGATGTCGTTATGATAAGAAAACTTATCCCGATGAACGCAAATGCCGACGTGATTGGCTTGCCATGCTCGGGACGATTGCGCGTCGGCGCGGCGGCTCATCGACTGCAGTGCCGCACCGGCGCATACGCAGGGACGTCACGCGCCGGTCGCGATCGCAATTCCCGCGCGCCGCGCATCATTCCGCGAACAGATCCGGCCCGAACACCTCGTAATGGATCCGCGCTTCCGGAATGCCGAGCTGCTTCAACGCATCGTGCTGCAGCCGCATGAACGGCACGGGCCCGCAGATGTAGTAGTCGGCGTCCGGCAGCAGGATCGCATCCTTGATCGCATTCACGTCGACAAGGCCCGCATGGTCGTAGTCGCGGCCGGGGAGGTCTTGCGGAAGCGGATCGTCGTAGAACACGATCAGACTGAAATTCGTATGCGTGCGCGCGGTTTCGCGCAGCCGGTCGCGCATCGCGTGCACGCCGCTGTTGCGCGCGCCGTGGACGAACACGACCTGCCGCTTCGGATCCTCGATCGCGCGCTTGAGCATGCTGATCATCGGCGTGAGGCCCACGCCGCCGCTGATCAGCACGATCGGCGTGCTCGCATCGACGTCGATATGGAAGCAGCCGTAAGGCGCGGCGAGGCGGACCTCGTCGCCGACGTTCACGTGATCGTGCAGCAGGCACGACACATAGCCGGGCGGATAGGGGCCGCCGCCTTCGCGTTTCACCGAGATCCGGTACGTGCGGCCGTTCGGCATGTCGGACAGGCTGTACTGGCGGATCTGCTGCAGGCCGAGCGTCGGCACGTCGACCGCGACGCTCACGTATTGACCGGGCTCGAAATTGGCGACCGGCCGGCCGTCGGCCGGCTCCAGCACGAACGACGTGATCACGCTGCTTTCCGGCCGCTTGTCGCGGACGATGAAGGTCCGCCAGCCGGTCCAGCCGCCGACGCGCGTCGCCGCCTGCTCGTACAGCCCGCTTTCCATCCCGGCGAGCAGATCGGCGAGGTTGCCGTACGCCAGCGCCCACGCGGAGACGATCGCGTCGGTGGCCGCATCGCCGAGCGTTTCCTTGATCGCGCCGAGCAGATGCTCGCCGACGATCGGATAGTGTTCGGGCCGCACGCCGAGACTCGCGTGCTTGTTCGCGATGTTCTTTAGCACGGCCGCGAGGCTGCCGGGATCCTCGATGTTTTCCGCATACGCGTACACCGCGCGCGCAAGTGCCTGCTGCTGCTGGCCCTGTTGCTGGTGCGTCATGTTGAACACGTTCTTCAGTTCCGGATGCGCGTCGAACAGGCGCCGATAGAAGCACTGGATGATGTCGTAGCCGTGTTGGGCCAGCACGGGGGCCGTTGCCTTGACGATGTCCTTCGTTTGCTGCGTCAGCATGAGCGAACTCCTTTCAAGTGGCCGGAAGCGGTTCGGGAAGCGGCGCGGCTAGGTACGCTCGGCGAGCACTTCGTCGGCGAGCGTCGCGACTTCGTCGACGGTCACGTCGTCGACGAAGCTGTCGTCGTGCGCGCAGCGCGACGTCAAGTTCGGCTCGCCGCAGACCGGGCAGACGATGCGCGCCGACACCGCCGCGCGACAGCGGCCCTGCGCGAGCGGCAAGGCCTGCAGCGCATTGGTGAACCAGAATATGCCCACGCAGGGCGTGCCGAGCGCGGCCGCGAGATGCAGCGGCCCCGTGTCGTTCGACAGCATCAGCGCCGCGTGTTCGAGCAGCGCCGCGAGGCCGCCGATGTCGAGCGCGCCGGCCAGATCGAGCGCGGGCGCGTGCATCGCGTCGAGCACCGCGCGTACGAGCGGCCGCTCCTGCGTGGTGCCGACCACCGCGATGCGCAGCCCGCGCGCCGCGAGCCGGTCGGCGACCGCCGCGAAATGCCGCGGCGACCAGCGCCGCCGCGGATCGCGTGCGGACGGCTGCACGACGACGAGCTCGTGCAGATGCTTCGCGATGTCGGGCGGCAGCGCCGCGCGCATCGCGTGGCGGTCGCGCTCGATCACGGCGAGGTCGGGGCCGGCCGGCCACAGCGTCGCGCCGGCCAGGCTCACGATTTCGAGCGCGAGCAGGCGCCGGTTCTGCCAGCGGCCGTAGGGCGTCCAGCGATCGAGCGGGGGCGCGCCCGGTGCGCACGCGCCGACGGCGATCCGCGCACCGAGCGCGCGCGTGAACGGATTGGCCTGTGCGCCGCCGCCGTACAGCTGCACCGCGACATCGAACGGCGGATCGTCGGCACGCACGCGAAACATCCGGTCAACGGGCGGGGCGTCGGGCGGCAGCGGGCGGCCGGGATCGACGGCGGCCGGCCGGACGCGCACCACGTCGATCGGGCCCGGCCGATCGCGGAAGAACGACGCATGCCAGTCGAGCCCGACGTAGACGATGCACGCGTCGCGGTAGGCGACGCGCAAGGCGCGCAGCGCCGGCAGCGTCATCATCGTGTCGCCGAGCGCGTCCGGGCCGACCACCGCGATCGACCGGACGTCGCCGATATGTCCGTCAACGGATCGCATGAGCGGCTTCGTCGATCAGGTGCGCGAGCACGAACGGCGCATCGACGTCGCGCTCGCGCACGGTCGTCGGCAGTTCCGCGTGATACGCGCCGGACGGAAACAGGCCGCAGCCGCCGAAGCGCGCCATCACGCGCAGTTGCGCCAGCACATCTTCGCCGCAATGCCGCGTCGGCAGCGCACGCCAGAATTCGAAGCCGCCGCTCGCGCGCAGCTTCGCGGTATCGAACAGCACGCAGCCGCCGACCCAGGCGACGCGGTACACGCGCGACGCGTCGCGCGGCACGCGCAGCCGGCATTGCGCGTGATACAGATTCGCTGCGCTGTGCAGGTGATGGCGCGCCCATTCGGGACCGCCGGGCGCGAGCACCTCGGGTCTCACGCGACCGTCCCAGAATTCGACCTGCTGATGGTGCGCGCGCACGTCGTCGATATGGCTGAGCCCGTGCAGCGCGGAGCCGACGAAGCCGCACCGCTGCGTGTCGAGCGCGTGCACGAGGCGCGCGACGAGATCGGCTTCGAGAATCACGTCGTCGTCGACGTACAGGCAGCGCGGCGCACGCGCATGCGCCAGCAGGAACGCGCGCTGTTCGGCGAGCCCCATCGCCGGCACGTGGCGCTCGATCTGCACGTCGACGCCCTGCGCGCCGGCGAAGCGCACGGCGGCACGCAGCAGCGCATCGTCGGCAGCCGCGACGGCCGATTGATCGGAGACGACGACGCGCAACGGCCGATGCGTCTGCAGCGCGACGGTCGTCAGCGTCAGCGCGAGCGCGTGCGGGCGGTCGCAGGTCGGAATCAGCACGTCGACTGCGTGCGATGCCGTCTGTGTCGGCGATGGGCGGTCGATCGTGTCGTGCGCGTCGTGCGCGTCGTGTGAGGTGTGCGCTGCGTGGCGCGACGCGGCTAGGTTCGCGTCGGCGGCCGCGCCGCGCGGCAGACCTGGCGGCGGGCCCGGCGGCGTCGGCGGCGCATCGGGCGGAACGTCCATCGGCGGCGTCGGCGGCATGTCGGGCGGAACATCGGTCGGCCGTGTCGGCGGCGGGTCGTCGGGTGCGGCCGGTTCGGCCGCATCGTCACGTGTCGCCTCGGCCGATGCTGCAGCCGATGCTGCAGTCGCCGCGACCGATCCCGCGTTCGCGGCCGCCGTGTCGTTCGCGACGCGGCCGCCCAGATACGGATTCAACGCCGGATCGTTGTACATCTTGTACTGCCGATACACCTTGAAGCGTGCCGTGCCGGCCGCCGCGTCGGCGAGCAGCGCATCGAGGCACGCGGCGAGATCGCTGCGCTGCTCGCGCAGGCGTTCGAGTTTCGCGCGGCACGATGCGCGATGCGCGGCGTCGACGTCGTCCCGCGCGAGCTGCAACCCCATGTGATGGATCTTCAACGCGAGGATCGAGAGCCGATCGATCATCGAACCGGCCGTTTCGCTGTTGAGCCGCGCATCCGCGTGCGCGGGCGGCAGCGCGGCGAGCAGCACCTCGTCGAGCGCCTCGACCGCGTCGTTGCGCTGCTGGTTCAGCCGATCGATCGCGCGCTTGTTCTCGACGATCGCGCGATCGGCCACGTCGCGGCGCCGCGCTTCGTCCTCGTGGCGCCACAGCGACGCATTGCAGTCGTGATTGCGATGGATCTGCCGCCACGCGGGACCGACATCGTCGACAGTCGCACCGCAGTCGTCGTCGACGCGCGCGAGCAGCGCCGCATCGTGGAAGTACGTGATGTCGGCAGCATGGATCGGTTGCATCGGCCTCTCCTCGATCGGTTCGGACACGCGGCGCTAGCGCGCGGACACCTCGCCGCGCGGCGGCGACAGCGCGGCCGCCGCCTGCGCGCGCGTATCGCGCGACAGCAGCATGCAGCCCGCTTCGAGCACGTCGTTCACGCGCGTCGCGTCGGGGTCGCGCACGCACACGTGGCGGTCGCGGTCGAGCGGGGCCCAGCGTTCGGGGTCCGCGCGGCCGAATACGACGACGCTCGGCACGCGCAGCGCGGCCGCGAGATGCGACACGCCGGTGTCGTTGCAGAGCAGGAGCCGGGCACGCGCGATCAGCGCGGCCATCGCGCCGATCGACAGCCCGCAGGTCGCGTCGATCGTGTCGCCGCCCGTAAGCGCGGCGACATGACGCGCGAGCGGCTGCTCGGCCGCGGACCCGGTCAGCACGATCGTCAGCCTGTGACACGCGGCGAGATGGCGCGCGACGTGCGCGAACGCGTCGGGAGGCCAGCGCTTGTGCGCGGCGCTCGCACCCGGATGCACGCAGAGCAGCGGCCGGTCGCCGAGCCGTGCGAGGAGCCCGCTGTCGCGCAGCTCCGCGTGGTCGGCCGGCGTCAGCGGAAATTCGAGGTGCGGCGCGTCGGTCGACGGCGTCGCTGCGCCGAGTGCGCGTACGAGCCGCAGCAGGCGCAGCGGCTCGGGGCCGCAGTCCGGATACGGCAACCACGCGCGCGTCGCGGGCACGGCATCGGTGCGCGTGAAGCCGGCGACGGCCCGCGCGCCGAACCGGCCGACGATCGCGTTCGTCACGCGGCCGTCGCCATGCATCTGGATCGCGAGATCGGGCTGCCAGCGCGCAAGCGTCGCATCGAAGTCCGCGCGTGCCGCTTCGTCGATCGTGCTCTCCGGCAGCCGCGCATCGCCGGGAAAAACCGCGATGTCGTCGACGTAGCGATCGTAGCGGCCCATCCACTGCGCGGCCGCCTGCAGCGTGACGAGGCGGATCGCGGCCGCCGGCTGCGCGTCGCGCAGCGCGCGCAGGGCGGGGACGGCGCACAGCATGTCGCCGAGCCGCAGTGCGCGGAACACGACGATCGAGCGCAGCGGGCGCGCGAGCGGCGGCGTATCGGCGGCGCTCTTCTGCATCGACGCGGCAAACGTGATCACGGCCATGGCGGAAGCGGTTCGGAAGCGCCGCAGGCGGGCGCGATGGCGTGCGATCGCGCATCGGCCGTACCCGCAGCACCCGGCCGCGCGCCGCACGGCGCCGCATGCAGAGGCGACGCGCATTGCAGCGGCCAAGCAGCGGGCGCGCAGACACGCCCCGCGGACGTCGCACACCGCCGACACCTTTCTACAATCGCGCGGACAGGTTCTACACGTGCACGAACGGCCGCACGACGCGCGCGGGGAGGCAATCGCGATCGGCGACGCATTTGTCGGACGACGGCGCGCGCGCGTGGCGATGTAGCGGGGACGGAACTTGCTGATCGGTCGCATCCACCGCGATCCCCGCGGTGCGGGCAAGCGCCGACGTCGTCGGCCGGCATCCCGCGCGCGCTGTGCGCTGCCGCGTGCGCGCGACGGCGTGCCGATCGCGCGTCGGCGTGCGGAGCGCGCACATGGACACGATGCCGATCGTTCTTCAATGGGGCGACATCCTCGCCCGCGTCGCACTGTCGCTGGTCGCCGGCGCGCTGGTCGGCTTCGACCGCAGCGAGGCCGGCAAGACGGCCGGCCTGCGCACGGCGATGCTCGTCTGCGCCGCCGCGTGCCTGGCGATGCTGCAGGTGAACGCGCTGCTCGGGCAGAGCGGCAAGACGCCGCAAAGCTTCGCGCAGCTCGATCTGATGCGGCTGCCGCTCGGGATCCTGACCGGCATGGGCTTCATCGGCGGCGGCGCGATCCTGCATCGCGACGGGCTCGTCACCGGCGTGACGACGGCCGCGACGCTGTGGTTCGTCACGGTGATCGGGCTTTGCATCGGCGGCGGGCAATTGCAGCTGGGCGCGCTCGGGCTCGCGGTCGGGCTCGTCGTCATATGGCCGCTGCGGCACGTCGAGCAGCGGCTGCGGCGCACGCGCACCGCGCTCGTGACGGTCGAATACGAGATCGCGTCGACGAGCCGCGACCGCCTGCTCGCGCTGATGCGCGAGGCGGGTTTCAAGTGCCGCGTGCGCGCGTTTCACGAAGCGGCGACGCAGTCGCTGCGCGAGGAAACCTTCGTCGTGCAATGGCGCGAAACGCCCGACAACGACGCGATGGTGCACCGGCTCACCGGCATGGCGGGCCCCGCCGGCCTGAAGTCGATCCGCTGTTCGGCGGAGAACTGATGCGCGCCGGTGCGCGAATCTGCGCGCGGAACGCCCGATGCTCGTTCGCCGCACCGCGCTTTGCGGTTTTCCGGTTTGGAAGGAGTGAACCATGACGAAAGTAGCCGATGTAATGACGCGCGACGCCGCGACGATCGGGCCGACGCAGACGCTGCGCGATGCGGCGAAGCTGATGGACGACCTGAACGTCGGCGCGCTGCCGGTGTGCGACGGAACGCGGCTGATCGGGATGCTGACGGATCGCGACATCGTTGTGCGCGCGGTGTCGATGGGCGTGCCGCCCGACGAGTCGATCGAGGGCGTCGTCAGCGGACCCGCGAACTGGTGCTACGAGGACGACGACATCGCGGAGGTCCAGAAGAAGATGGAGGACGCGCAGATCCGTCGCGTGCCGGTGGTCGACCGCGAGAAGCGGCTGGTCGGCATCGTCGCGCTCGGCGATCTCGCGACCTCGGCCGACGGCGGCATGTCGTCGACGCTCGGTGCCGTCTCGTCGCCGTCGCGGCCGGAGCGCTGATGGCGGCCCCGCGCAAGGCCCGGCGCACGGGCAGCAAACGCATCGATCATCGGGAGAAGATGATGGACGATCGGCAGAACGTGAAGAACGGCGAGAGGGAAGCGCAGATCAGGGAACGCGCGTACCGTCTCTGGCAGGACGCCGGCTCGCCGGACGGCAACGCGGAAGCGTACTGGCTGATGGCGGAGCGGCAGCTCGACGCGGAGGGCGGCGCGACGGCCGCGACCGAGCCGCCGCTCGAGCAGTCGGCGCAACGCCGGATTCCCGGCGAGCCGCTGCAGGAGGACGACAGCGCGCTGTCCGACGAGCTCGCGCACGACCGGCGGCGCACCTGAACGACGACGGCCACAGCGCGTCGGCGTGCGGCCGGCGCGCGTGCGCGCGTCGTCATGGAGATTCGAGATGACGGCTCATGCAGGCGAGAAAGCGGAGAAGACGGGCGACTTCCGCTGCGAGAAGTGCCATCGCTCGACGCACGTGCGCGAGGGCGAGCGGATTCCGAAGTGTCCGCATTGCGGCAACGACACGTACGGCGAGCGCACGCGCGAGCCCGGCAACAAGGGGTGAGGGAGAGGCGCCGTGCAACAGGCGCCGCGCGAGCGCGCCGTGCAGACAGGCGCCGTGGCGCGAGCGCCGTGCGGCGACGCTAGCCGTCTTCGCCGACTTCCGTCGGATCCGGCAGTTCGGGCAGATCGTCGTTGCGCTCGGGCGCGGGCGGTTCGGCCGGGCGGCCGGTATCGTCGTGTTCCTGCGGCGGGGTCGGGGTGCCGGTCATGATCGTCCTCCGTGATGATCGCGGCCGCGGAATCGGCCGTTACGATGGACGAGCATCGCGCGTGCCGCAGGCGCCGCACACGATACGCACCGGCAACGCGGCCGCTACGCGCTCACAGTTCCGGCTGCCCGTCGACCTGCGGCAGCGGCGGAACGGGCGACGCGGCCGGCACGGGCGCCACGGATGCGACGGATGCCACAGGCGCCAGCGGCGGCGCATGCACGGGGTCGCTGTCGTCCATCGCGCGATGCAGCGTGGCCGGATCGACCGGCTTCACGAGATGATGGCGAAACCCCGCTTCGAGGCAGCGTTCGCGATCGGCGATCCGGCCGTAGCCGGTCAGCGCGAGGAACGTGCAGGGCTTGTCGGTCTCGATCGCTTTCAGCCGCCGGATCAGTTCGTAGCCGTCCATGACCGGCAGCCCGATATCGAGGATCGCGACGTCGGGCTCGTGCGAGCGGAACGCGCCGAGCGCGGACAGCGGGTCGTGCACGACCGCGACGTCGTGCCCCGCGTCGCGCAGCCACTGCGCGAGCGTCGCCGCCGCGTCCTCGTTGTCGTCGACGAGCAGCACGCGGCGGCGCGTGCCGACCGGCACCGCGACGGGCGGATGTTCGAGTTCGCGCGCGTCGGCCTCGACTGCAGGCGGCCGATATTCGGGCAGCGTCACCGTGAACGTGCTGCCGAGACCGGGGCCCGCGCTGTCGGCGCGGACGGTCCCGCCATGCAGCATCACGAAGCTCTTCACGAGCGCGAGACCGATGCCGAGGCCGCCGTCCATGCGCCCCGGCTCGCCGCCGAGCCGGAAAAACGGTTCGAAGATGCTGTCGAGCCGGTCCGGCGGAATGCCCGCGCCGCTGTCGCGCACTTCGATGACGATCGTGTCGCCGTCGCCACGCGCGACGTGCAGCCCGATGTCGCCGCCCGGCGCCGTGTACTTCGCCGCGTTAGTCAGCAGGTTCGCGACGACCTGCGACAGCCGCACCGGATCGCCGTGACAGCGGACGTCCGCGTCGATGTCGACGTGCAGTCGATGGCGGCGCTGTTCGAGCAGCGGGCTTGCGACTTCGACCGCGCGGTCGACGATGTCGCCGAGCCGCACGGCTTCCTTCTTCAGCTCGATCTTGCCGCGCGTGATGCGCGACACGTCGAGCAGATCGTCGATCAGCCGCACCATGTGATCGAGCTGCCGCTGGATGATCGCGATCTCGTTCGGCGTCGCGTGGCCTTCGCGGCTGCGCACGAGCTCGAGCGCGAGCGAGATCGGCGTCAGCGGATTGCGCAGTTCGTGGCCGAGCACGGCGAGGAACTGGTCCTTCGCGTGATTGGCGTCGCGCAGCTCGGCGAGCAGCCGGTCTCGCTCCGCGTTGGCCGCCTGCAGCTTCTCGCGCGCGGCGACATGCTCGGTCACTTCGACCGCGCTGACGATCACGCCGATGCCGTCTGCCTGCGGCTGCGGGTTGAAGTGCAGCCGATAGACGCGCGCGCCCTCAGGCGTCGCGCGGTCGCGATGTTCGCCGATCGTCGTCGACACGCCGTGCGCGCGCGCATCGTCGAGCGCGCGCGTGACGGCCGGCGAGTCCGCGCCGGGCATCACGGCGGCGAGCGGCCGGCCGACGATGTCGGTGCGTCCGCACATCGCGGAAAACCGGTGGTTCGCGAGCACGATGCGGTGTTCGGGGCCGGCGAGCAGCGCGATCGGCAGCGGCGCGTGCATCAGCACGCCGTTGCGCTGGCGCTCGGCGTCCTCGCGGCGGCGGATCTCGGCGCCGAGTGCGCGCGAGCGCTGCTGCGACAGCGCGAGCGTCAAATGCAGCTCGCGCTCGTCGTTGCGCAGCGACGCGGCCGGCAGCACGCGCCGATGCAGCGCGCAGACGTGGCGAAACAGCGTCGATTGCTCGGCGCCCGGAAACGCATCGTGCGGATAGCCGCAATAGAGCGAGAAGCGGTGCCGCTCGATCAGCTCGTTCCAGAGCGCCTCGAGCCGCAGCGCGGCGTCCGGCTGGCCGCGCGCGCAGAGCACGGCGACCATTTCGCCGAACGCATGCACCGGCCGGCCCGCGGCGATCGCGGCTTCGACGATCGCGCCGACCGAGCGCTGAAAACGGTCGCGATCGGGCATGTCGCCGTTCATGAAGCGCGCAAGGAGTGCTTCCGCGTCCGACACGAACACGCGCCGGCGTGCCGGCTCGCCGATCGCCGCGACCAGCGCGCCGAGCCGCTCGACGACGTCGGCGAGGCGGTCGGCGCGCACGATCACGATCGCGCTGCCGCCGCTGCGCAGCGCTTCGCCCGCGAATGCGACGACCTCCGGCAGCAATTGCTCGACGGAATCGTAGAACTGGACGAAATGGTCGGCGCCGCTCGGCGCCGGTTCCAGCGGAGAAACCATTGTTGTGTCTCGCTACGGGTTGCCGTGAAGCGTTGCGCACGGTGGTCGCCGTGGTACCGCGCGCGCTGCCGCATGGCCATGCTCGTCCTCGCGGTCGTTGCGCGCGCCGCCGGCAGGCGATGCGCGCACGACACCGGACGAGTCGTTTCCTGTCGTTGCCCCAAACCACGGCAGTCTGACGATGCCGCAATGCGGTAGCCGGGCGTAGCAATGTGCGTGCCGCACCCCGGCGTCCGCCCGGACGACCGCCTGGCCGCGCGGGACGGGGCGGCCGCGCCGCGCGCGAGTCGGCCCTCGTGCGTGCGGCGCTTGTAAATTCTGCATCGTGTGTAGCGGACGGACAAGCCGCGGCGCGTGCGGCGGCGTGCACGGCGGGCCGGTCGCCGCGGAGTCCCGCCAATTCGCCGCATGGTCGCACGCCACCGTCGCACGCGCGTCGGAATGGCGCTTGCTTGCGGCCACGCTGCAGGCCGCCGCCGCTCCGGCGGCGGCGTACGGTTGCAGCGGCATCTACCGGAAAGAACCATGACGCAATCGAAACAGCAACAGGAACGCGACACGCGCGGCGCGCGCCCCGGCACGCAGGACGAACAGCCTTTGCAGCCGGCCGAGCCGCCGCACCGTCCGGAGGCGGGCCGCCCGCCCGGCCATGCGCCGGGCGGCGGCGAGCTCGACGAAATTCCGGACGCCGACGTCGGCAAGGTCGCGCCCGACGATCCGCGCGAGACCGAGGTGCGCGACCCGGCGAACGACAAGCCGTGGCCCGAGGAGCACGACGGGCCCGACGACGCCGGCGACCGGCCGCGGCCGCTGTAGGGCGCACGCGCCCGACCGGCGTCCCGCGGTCGATAACCGAATTCTGACCAGGCGTCGCGCGCGTGCCGCGGGCGCTGTCGACACGGCCGTTCCCGCCGGGCGGTCGATGGAGTCTCGATCATGTCATCCGATGAAATTTCCGCATCGCGGCGCAAATGGATGCAGGGCACGACCGCAGGGCTCGTGGCCGGCGTCGCGATGCCCGCCGTCGCGCAGACGGGCGCCCCGTCCGCCGGCGATACCGCGCCGCGCGACCCGCGCCCGCTGTATCCGCACGCGCCGTTTCCGGCCCAGCATCAGCCGTGGCCGGGGCTCGCAGGCCGCATGACGCCGCGCCCCGATCACGGCGAGCGCAGCTATCGCGGCAGCGGCCGGCTGGCGGGCCGCAAGGCGCTGATCACGGGCGGCGACTCGGGCATCGGCCGCGCCGTCGCGATCGCGTTCGCGCGCGAAGGCGCGGACGTCGCGATCGTCTATCTGCCGGACGAGGAGCCCGATGCACGCGAAGTCGTGCAGCTGATCCGCAGTGCGGGGCGCACGGCGGTGCCGCTGCCGGTCGACATCCGCAGCGAGGCCGCGTGCAACCGGCTCGTCGAGCAGGCCGCCACCGCGCTCGGCGGGCTCGACATCCTCGTGAACAATGCGGCGCGCCAGCAGAGCCACCCGTCGATCCTCGACATCAGCACCGAGCAGTTCGACTGGACGCTGCGCACGAACCTGTACGCGATGTTCTGGATCACGCGCGCGGCGATCCCGCGGATGCCGGCCGGCGCGGCGATCGTCAATACGACGTCGGTGAACGCGTACGATCCGTCCGCGAACCTGCTCGACTACGCGATGACGAAGGCCGCGATCGCGAATTTCACGAAGGGGCTGGCCAAGCAGATGATCGAGCGCGGGATACGCGTGAACGGCGTCGCGCCCGGGCCGTTCTGGACGCCGCTGCAGGTGAGCGGCGGGCAGACCGAGCAGAACGTCGAGAAGTTCGGCGAGCAGGTGCCGATGGGCCGGCCGGGACAGCCGGCCGAGATCGCGTCGATCTACGTCGAACTCGCGTCGGCGCAGGCGAGCTACGTGACCGGCCAGATCTACGGCGCGTCGGGCGGCGCGGGGCAGCCGTGACGGCGGCCGTGAAGACCGCCATGAATGCGGGCGTCTTGGAAAACTGTATGAATATACAGTATAGTATCCGTCGACATTGAGCCGTGCGCAGCGTCACGCGCGCGGCCGCGAGCGTGCGCCGCCGTCCGGCGCCGCGCACGCCGGCCAACTCTTTCCGACGGGTAATCCATTGTCATCGAGCCACCTGATCCGCATTCGCGGCGCACGCCAGCACAACCTGAAGAATCTCGATCTCGACCTGCGCACGGGCGAGATGACGGTCGTCACGGGCCCGTCGGGCTCGGGCAAGTCGAGCCTCGTGTTCGACACGCTGTATGCCGAGGGGCAGCGGCGCTATGTCGAAACGTTCAGCGCGTATGCGCGGCAGTTTCTCGACCGGATGGACCGGCCGCAGGTCGACCGCGTCGACGGCGTGCCGCCCGCGATCGCGATCGACCAGACGAACCCGGTCCGCAGTTCGCGCTCGACCGTCGGCACGATGACCGAGCTCAACGATCACCTGAAGCTGCTGTATGCGCGCGCGGCCGAGCTGTTCGACCGCAAGACCGCGCGACCGGTGCGGCACGACACGCCCGAGACGATCCATGCGGATCTGCTCGCGCGCACGGCCGAGCACGATCCGCGGCTCGCGATCACGTTCCCGGTCGAACTGCCCGATAGCGTGACCGACGAGGAAGTCGAGCAGTGGCTGTCGGCCAGCGGCTATACGCGCGTGCAGGCGCAGCGCGAGGTTGCGTCGCCGACGGGCCCGCGCAAGGTGCTCGACGTGGTGGCCGACCGCTTCCGGCTGCATCAGGTCGAGAAGGCGCGCGCGGTCGAGGCGATCGAGGCGTCGCTGAAGCGCGGCGGCGGGCGCGTGAACGTCTACGTGCTCGCGCAGGCGCCGGAAGCCGACGGCGCGGTCGCGCCGGAACCGGAGGTCTGGCGCTTTTCGACCGGGCTGCACGATCCGGAAAGCGATCTGCGCTATGCGGAGCCGCAGGCCGCGCTGTTCTCGTTCAACTCCGCCTACGGCGCATGCGAGACGTGCCGCGGCTTCGGCCGCGTGATCGGCGTCGATCTCGGCCTCGTGATTCCCGATGCGCGCAAGACGCTGCGCGGCGGCGCCATCAAGCCGATGCAGACGCCCGCATGGAAGGAATGCCAGGACGACCTGATGCGCTACGCGGCGAAGGCCGGCATCCGGCGCGACGTGCCGTGGGCCGAGCTCACGCCGGCCGAGCAGGACTGGGTGATCGACGGCTCGCCCGACTGGACCGGCAGCTGGCAGAGCCAGTGGTACGGCGTGCGGCGCTTCTTCGGCTATCTGGAGTCGAAGGCGTACAAGATGCACATCCGCGTGCTGCTGTCGAAGTACCGCAGCTACACGCCGTGCGAAACCTGCGGCGGCGCGCGGCTGAAGACCGAATCGCTGCTGTGGCGGCTCGGCTCGAAGGAGAATGCCGACGCGGTGCTCGCGCCGGCCGATCGCTTCATGCCGCACGGCGTCGACTGGAGCCGCGCGCAGCTCGAGGCGCTGCCGGGGCTCACCGTGCACGACCTGATGCTGCTGCCGATCGATCGGATCCGCCGCTTCTTCGACACGCTCACGCTGCCGAGCGCGTTGCTCGACGACGCGCTGAAGCTGCTGCTGGCCGAGGTGCGTACGCGGCTCAAGTATCTGTGCGACGTCGGGCTCGGCTATCTGACGCTCGACCGGCAAAGCCGCACGCTGTCCGGCGGCGAGGTGCAGCGCATCAACCTGACGACCGCGCTCGGCACGTCGCTGACCAAGACGCTGTTCGTGCTCGACGAGCCGAGCATCGGGCTGCATCCGCGCGACCTGAACCGGATCGTCGAGGCGATGCAGCGGCTGCGCGATGCCGGCAACACGCTGGTCGTCGTCGAACACGATCCGTCCGTGATGCTCGCGGCCGACCGGCTGATCGACATGGGCCCCGGCCCCGGCGAGCGCGGCGGCACGATCGTCTACGACGGCACGCCGGCCGACGTGCGCGGCGCAGCCACGCTGACGGGCGAGTATCTCGGCGGCCGCCGGCAGGTCGCGCATGCGTCGCATTGGGCGCGCCGGCCGGTCGACGCACAGACGTCGCGCATCGTGCTCGAAGGCGCGCGCGAGCACAACCTGCGCGACGTCACGGTCGAGATTCCGCTGCAGCGGCTGGTCTGCGTGACGGGCGTATCGGGGTCCGGCAAGTCGACGCTGATCCAGGACGTGCTGTATCCGGCGCTCGCGCGTCAGCTCGGGCGCCCGACCGAATCGCCGGGCGCATACCGTGCGCTGTCCGGCGCCGAGCAGATCGGCGACGTCGTGTTCGTCGATCAGTCGCCGATCGGCAAGACGACACGCTCGAACCCGGCGAGCTACGTCGGCGCGTTCGACGAGATCCGCAAGCTGTTCGCGAAAGCGCCGCTCGCGCTGCAGCGCGGCTACGGCGCCGGCACGTTCAGCTTCAACTCGGGCGACGGGCGCTGCCCGACCTGCGGCGGCTCGGGCTTCGAGCACGTCGAGATGCAGTTTCTGAGCGACGTCTATCTGCGCTGCCCGGACTGCGACGGCCGGCGCTATCGCGCCGAAGTGCTCGAAGTGCGGATCGCCCGCGACGGCCGCGCGCTGAACATCGCCGACGTGCTCGACCTGACGGTCAGCGAGGCGGCCGCGTTCTTCGCGGGCGACGCGGACGTGCTGCGCGTGCTGCAGCCGATCGTCGACGTCGGCCTCGAATACGTGAAGCTCGGTCAGCCGGTGCCGACACTGTCGGGCGGCGAAGCGCAGCGGCTCAAGCTCGCGGGCTTTCTCGCCGAATCGGCGGCGGCCGGGAACGGGCGGCGCGTGGTCACGCAGGAGGCGCGCATCGCGCGGTCGCGGCTCTTCATGTTCGACGAGCCGACCACCGGCCTGCACTTCGACGACATCGCGAAGCTGATGCAGGCGTTCGGCAAGCTGCTCGCGGCCGGCCATTCGCTGATCGTGATCGAGCACAACCTCGACGTGATCCGTGCGGCCGACTGGCTGATCGACCTCGGTCCGGAAGGCGGCGACGGCGGCGGCCTCGTGCTGTGCGCCGGTACGCCGGACGATGTGAAGGCGTGTGCCGGTTCGCATACCGGCGCGGCGCTGCGCGATTACGAGCGCGCGATGGATGCGTCGGCCGCCGAGCCGGCCGACGAAGGCGTGCCGCTGCAGGCCGCGCTCAACGCAGCACGCGCGCGGCGCGCGATCGAAGGCGAGGACGTCGTGCGCATCGTGAACGCGCGCGAGCACAACCTGAAGGCGCTCGACGTCGACATTCCGCACGGCAAGTTCAACGTGATCACCGGCGTGTCGGGGTCGGGCAAGTCGACGCTCGCGTTCGACATCCTGTTCCACGAAGGGCAGCGCCGTTATCTCGAGTCGCTGAATGCGTACGCGCGCTCGATCGTGCAGCCGGCCGGCCGGCCCGAAGTCGACGCCGTGTACGGCATTCCGCCGACCGTCGCGATCGAGCAGCGGCTGTCGCGCGGCGGCCGCAAGAGCACGGTCGCGACCACGTCCGAGGTGTGGCACTTCCTGCGGCTGCTGTACGTGAAGCTCGGCCTTCAGCACTGCGTGCACGACGGCACGCCGGTCGCGTCGCAGTCGGTCGAATCGATCGCCGCGCAGCTGCTGCGCGAACATCGCGGCCAGCACGTCGGGCTGCTTGCGCCGCTCGTCGTGAACCGCAAGGGGCTGTATACCGATCTCGCAAAATGGGCGAAGGCGCGCGGTCACACGCATCTGCGCGTCGACGGCGAGTTCGTGCCGGTCGATCCGTGGCCGAAGCTCGACCGCTTCCGCGAACACACGATCGAGTTGCCGGTTGCCGACCTCGTCGTGTCGCCGGACAAGGAGGCCGAACTGCGGCAGCGTCTCGACGAGACGCTCGAGATCGGCAAGGGCGTGATGCATCTGCTCGCGCCGCTCGACGATCTGCATCACGCGATCTCAAACGGCCATTCCACCGCGCGGGTCGGCGACGTCAAGGTGCTGTCGGTCAAGCGGGCGTGCCCGGTGTGCGGCACGAGCTACCCGGAGCTCGACCCGCGGCTGTTCTCGTACAACAGCAAGCACGGCTGGTGCACGACGTGCGTCGGCACCGGGCTCGCGCTCACGCGCGAGCAGCGCGCCGTGTACGACGACACGGTATTCGCCGAAGACGGCCGCGGCCGCGAACAGACGCTGCCGTCGGACGAGCAGGAACCGGAAGGCGTCGGCGACGAGCCGTGCGCCGATTGCGGCGGCACGCGGCTGAACCCCACGGCGCGCGCGGTCACGTTCGACGGGCATCCGATCGTCGAAGTCGCGCAGTGGACGGTGTCCGACACGCGCCGCTGGATCGACGGGCTGCGGCTCGTCGGCCGCGACGCGCAGATCGCGCGCGACATCGTCAGCGAGATCGGCAGCCGGCTCGCGTTTCTCGAGGAGGTCGGGCTCGGCTATCTGAGCCTCGATCGCGCGGCGCCGAGCCTGTCGGGCGGCGAAGCGCAGCGCATCCGGCTCGCCGCGCAGCTCGGCAGCAATCTGCAGGGTGTGTGCTACGTGCTCGACGAGCCGACGATCGGCCTGCATCCGCGCGACAACCAGATCCTGCTGAATGCGCTGCGTCAGCTCGGCGACAAGGGCAATACGCTCGTCGTCGTCGAGCACGACGAGGATACGATCCGGCGCGCCGATCACATCATCGACATCGGGCCCGGCGCCGGCAAGCGCGGCGGCACGCTCGTCGCGCAGGGCAAGGTCGCCGATCTGGCCGCGCAGTCGTCGTCGCTGACGGGGCGCCTGCTCGCGCAGCCGATGGTCCATCCGCTGCAGCCGCGTCGCAGCGTCGTCGCCCAGGGCCGCAGGAACGCCGAGGCGGTGCCCGAGCATTGGCTGACCGTGCATCGCGCGAACCTGCATAACCTGCGCGACGTGACGGTCGGCATTCCGCTCGCACGGCTCGTCGCCGTGACGGGCGTCAGCGGGTCGGGTAAGTCGACGCTCGCGCGCGACGTGCTGATGACGAACCTGCTCGACGCGGTGGGGCGCTCGGTGCTGTCTTCGCCGGCCGTGCGGCGCGCGCGCAAGAGCGCCGCGCAGGACGCGCCGGCCGCGAACCGTCGCTCGAGCGTGCTCGCGCGCAGTGCGCCGCGGCCGGCGCTGAACGTCGCGCACGTGTGGCAGGGCTGCGAGTCGATCGACGGCTGGCAGCATATCGACCGCGTGCTCGAAGTCGACCAGACGCCGATCGGCAAGACGCCGCGGTCCTGTCCCGCCACGTATATCGGCGTGTGGGACGCGATTCGGCGGCTGTTCGCCGACACGCTCGAAGCGCGCGCGCGCGGCTATACCGCGTCGCGGTTCTCGTTCAACACCGGCGACGGCCGCTGCCCGGCGTGCGAAGGGCAGGGCGTGCGCACGATCGGGATGAGCTTCCTGCCGGACGTGAAAGTGCCGTGCGACGTGTGCCACGGGCAGCGCTTCAATCCCGAGACGCTCGCCGTCACGTGGCGCGGCCGGAACATCGGCGAGGTGCTGACGATGGAAATCGACGAGGCAGTCGAGTTCTTCGCGTCGATCACGACGATCGCGCATCCGCTGCAGCTAATGAAGGACGTCGGGCTCGGCTATCTGACGCTCGGTCAGCCGTCGCCGACGCTGTCCGGCGGCGAGGCGCAGCGGATCAAGCTCGTGACCGAGCTCAGCAAGGTGCGCGACGACGTCACGCGGCGCGGCCAGAAGGCGCCGCATACGCTGTACGTCCTGGACGAGCCGACGGTCGGCCTGCACATGGCCGACGTCGCGAAGCTGATTCGCGTGCTGCATCGGCTCGTCGACGGCGGGCATAGCGTCGTCGTGATCGAGCACGATCTCGACGTGATCGCCGAGGCGGACTGGATCATCGATCTCGGCCCGGAAGGCGGCGTCGGCGGCGGCACGATCGTCGCGGCTGCGCCGCCGGAGGCGCTCGTCGAGGTGGCGGCGAGCCACACAGGGCGCGCGCTTGCGCCGGTGCTCGCGCGCGAGCGCGGGCAGGAGCACGGGCACGACGGATCGCGTGAGGTCGAGCGCGCGGGCGAGGCGGGCGGGGGCTGAGGGCGTTGCGGCGCGGTGTGTCGATGCGGGTGTCGGTTTCGGCATCGGCATCGCGCGACATGCCGGCGCGCGAACGCCGCTCACCGACGTTGTGCCGGCGACGAGCAAACGCTTGCTTTTGGCGAGGCGAGGATCAAGACACGCGCAGCTAGATACCCTTGCTGGCGCCGCCGTCGATATCGATCGTGCTGCCGTGAATATAGGATCCGCAATCGGATGCCAGAAACGTTGCCAAATGCGCGACGTCGCGCGGTTCCCCGAAACGCTGCAGGCCGTATTCGTGCAGCAGCTGCGCTTGGGCCGTCTCCTCGCTGATCCCGCGTTCACGCACCAAGGCTTGAATGCGATGCGACAGTCGATCGGTGCGGATATAGCCGGGGTTGATCGCATTGACGCGCACGCCGTCGGTGCGCCCGAGATCGGCGAGCGCCTTCGTGAAATTGAGCAACGCCGAATTGACCGATCCGCCGATCGTGAAATCTGCACTGGGCGTGCGGGAACTCACGCCGATCGTATTGAGTACGACGCCCTTGCGTTCGACCAGCATCGGCCATGCGGCACGGCAGAGTCGCACCGTCGCGTGAAACTTCAGCGCGAAGCCGTCGTGCCAGTCGGCATCGGTAAGCGCATGAAAATCGCCGCGTTTCGTCGTCCCCGCGCAATTGACCAAGATATCGAGCCGACCCCATTCGCTAGCGGCGAAGCGCACGGCCATCGCTGCGGCATCCTGGGCCGTCAGGTCGATGCCCAGCAGGCGGTGATCGGCATCGCTTGAGCGGTTGACCGCATCGAGCGTGTGCTGCAAATCGGCGGATTCGCGAGCGATCACCATCACGGCCGCGCCGGCGCGCGCGAATTCCTCGGCGATGGCCTTGCCCAACCCGCGGCTCGCGCCGGTCACGATCGCCGTTTTCCCCTCCAGTCCTACCTTCATCGGATTTTCTCCACGACTTTTTGAATCGATGTTTGAGATGCGATGCCCGTCAATCGGCGGCGCTGATATCGACATCGCGTGTTTCCCTGAAAAACAGGATCAAGACGACGAGTGCGATCAAGGTCCAGCCTAGCGGATACCAAAGGCCGGAGAAGATATTGCCGGTCTGCGTCGAGATGGCGAACACGAACGTCGGCAAGAGCCCGCCGACCCAGCCGGCCGCGAGGTTGTAGGGGACCGACATGGACGTGTATCGAATCCGCGTCGGAAACATCTCGACCAGTGCGGGGCCGACGGGCATCACCGCCACAATCGCGGCCGACAGGAAAATCACCATCAGAAGCCAGACCATCGGCGCGTTGATGCGCGCCGAGCCGGCCTGCTGCGGATACCCGTGCTCGACGAGCAAATCGCGCACCGCGCTTGCGAGTTGCGCCGATCGTTGCTTGGCGGCGGCCGGATCGAGTCGACTGGTGTCAATGCTGCTCAGGCTTCTGCGACCCACACGAATCGTCGTCGTCGCATCCACGCGCGCGCTGCTCTGGTCCACGATCGAATAGCTGACGCCGGCCGCGGCCAATGCCCGCTTCGCGTTGTCGCACGCACTCACGAAGCGTCGCGTGCCGAGCGGATCGAACATCCATGAACAGGTGGACGTATCGGTCGTGACGGTGATGGGCGCCTTGGCCTGCGCCGTCGACAACTCGGGATTCGCGAAGTGAGCAAGCCCGTGAAAGATCGGGAAGATCAACGCGGCGGTCGCGACGAAACCGATCGTGAATACGGGTTTGCGTCCGAGCCGATCGCACAGCCATCCGGCGAGCGGGAAGACGGGAAGGCACGCGATCGTCGCGAGCAATACCAGCGTCGTCACGGTAGCGGGACCGACCTTGAGCGTCTGCGTCAGAAAGAAGGTCGGATAGAGCGCGGCCACGTAGTACATGCCCGTTTCGCCCGCGCACAGCAGGAAAGCGATCAGCAACCGGCCGACGTTGGCAGGATCGAGGAAGGTTTCCTTGAGCGGCGCGCGCGAGATGCGTTTGTTGGCGAGCAACGCCTTGAACACCGGCGATTCCTCCATGCGCAACCGCAACAGCAGCGAGATCGCGAGCATGACGATCGAGCCGACGAACGGCATGCGCCAGCCCCAGGTGTCGAAGCCGGCACCCGAGATTTCGCGGGCCAGCAGAATCGCGCCGAAGGAGAGCAGCAAACCGACGGTCGCGGCGGCGGTCGTCCACGACACGTTGAAGCCGCGGCGGCGATTCGGCGAATGCTCGGCCACATACGTCAGGGCGCCCGTGTATTCGCCGCCGGCAGCCAATCCCTGCAGCATCCGTAACGCGATGAGCGTGAACGGCGCCCACAGGCCCGCGCTTTCGTACGTCGGCAGCAGCCCTACGCCGATCGTGGCGCCGCCCATCATGCAGATCGTCACGACGAAGGTTCGCTTGCGGCCGATCCGATCGCCGATGCGCCCGAAGATCAGCGCGCCCAGCTGGCGGATCGTAAAGCCGACGCCGAATGTCAGCAGGGCGAACAGAAACGCGGTTTTCGAGTCGACGCCCGAAAAGAATTTGCCGGCCAGCACGGCCGCGAGCGACCCGTACAACGCGAAGTCGTACCACTCGAATGCCGTGCCGATCGACGCTGCCCATATGGCTTGCGACAACGGCACGGCGACCGGCGGGGAGGAAGGGGGTGCGCACGAGTCGGCGCTGACCGATTGACGCATGACGAGAGTCTCCGATTTGTAGTTGGGCATGTAACGCGGCTCGCCGTGGGCGATGCCGTGTGTTTTGCAACATGTGTGCCAGTGGGTTCTGAGGCCTCCGGGAGCGGACGACGGGGCAAAGCGGCATGTCGTTGTGTCGTCGACAAAAACATGGAATCGACACGATGTTTGCGCGATAGACAACGTCGCGCCATCCATGTGGCTGCGGCCTGACATTCTGCGCGGCCATCACGGCGCGCGGGTGATGTGGCGCGCTTTGTCCATCAGGATGACATCGCCCATGCCGCTTGCGCGCACACGCCCGTGCGTTGCCATCGCGACGCGTTCAGGCCGGCGACAGCGCACATCCGGTTACCGTCGAATCGTGCGATGGCATCGTCGGTCGCCTTCGGTTCGATTCGAGCCTCGCTGTCCGGCTCCGCAAGAGCCCGGACGGCGATTGCGGCGGCGGTGCTGACATCGGCGTGCGGAGCGATGTGTGTTGGGGCGAAGGGTGTCTTCACCGGAAACATCGCGCGGCGCGAAACTGTCGTTCGAAAATACGTTTCCTGACAATCGAGCCGCCACGTTGCTCGCGCGAGCGCGTGCCGATGCCCGCGACACGCCGCTCCGGACGTGGTGCGTTGCCGCATGGCACGACACGTGCATCGACCTTCGGTCACCGATGTGTTGGAAAGACGGCTGCGATGAATCGTCTAAGAATTTTGCGCATAGCGAAGCCGAAGCGCGGCGCCGAGCCAGCCACCACGTTGAACGACAGAAAAGCCGCTTCACCCATAGATCGACGCGCGGCAACGATCGACTCAGGAGACGACCCATCATGGAAGACCGCCCGATTCACTCGGACGGCACGCCGACCCGGCGTGCCGTGCTTGGCGATACCTACGTCGACAACGCGCTGCGGCGCGACGATCCATTCAATCGGCCCATGCAGCAGTGGCTGACCGAGCACGTATGGGGCGGCTGCTGGGCGAGCGATGCCCTGCCGCGCTCGACACGCAGTCTCGTCACGCTGGCGTTCCTGATCGTGCTCGATCGCGCGGACGAGTTGCGTTTGCACTTTCGCGGCGCGATCCGCAACGGCTGTTCGGTGATCGAGATACGCGAGGTGCTGATGCAGGCTGCGGGCTACTGTGGCGCGCCGGCCGCTGTCGGCGCGTTCAAGATTGCGAACGAGGTGCTGGCCGACGAAATCGCCGCACTTGCCCGCGATGCGTAGGAATTCGACCGGGCCCGCAACGCGTCGGGCATACGAGGGAGAGCGTCGAGCATGAACGGGACGATCGGTTTCGTCGGTTTGGGCATCATGGGAATGCCGATGGCGACGCGCTTGGCCGAGGCGGGACATCGGCTGATCGTCTGCGATCGCGATCCGGCGCGCGCGCAAGCGCTGCTGCCGTTGGGCGTGACGTCGCGGGCTACGCCGGCCGAGGTGGCATGCGAGGCAGCGACGGTGTTCATCTGCCTGCCCGATCCCGCGGCGGTCCGCGACGTGGCGTTAGGGGCTGACGGCTTGATTGCGGGCGATGCGGTTCGCATCGTCGTCGACCTCTCGACGACGGGTCCGCGCGTCTCCGCGGCCGTCGCACGGGCGCTGTCGGCACATGACATCGCGCTGGTCGACGCGCCCGTGAGCGGGGGCCGGCGTGGTGCAGCGGACGGCACGTTGACGGTGATGGCCGCCGGCGCCGACGCTCCGTATCGAGAGGTCGAACCGTTGCTTGCGCATCTCGGGGTTCCCGTCCGGTGCGGCGACGCACCGGGCCTCGGCCAATTGCTGAAGGTCGTCAACAACCTCATGTCGGTGTGCTCGCTTGCCGTGACTGCGGAGGCGTTCGCGCTCGGCCGCAAGGCCGGACTCGACCCGCGCTTGATGCTGGACGTGATCAATCGCAGCAGCGGCCGCAACAGCGCAACCGAGGATAAGTATCCGCGTGCCGTGTTGACGCGCACGTTCGATTTCGGTTTTCCGGTCGGGCAGTCCTTGAAGGACGTCGACTTGTGCCTCGCCGAAGCGGATGCGTTGGCCGTGCCGATGCCGATCGGCCAATTGGTCAAGCAGATGCTGACGATGACGGGCGCGACGTTCGGCTTCGCGGCCGACTTCACGCATCTGGCGCGGCTGACGGAACGTTGGGCGCACATCGACGATGCCGAGTGAATCGCACGATAACAACACGCGTCTCGGCTCGAAGAGGCGCATAGGAAGACTGGAGGCGACGTGGATTACCTGATTCTGTTCGGTGCATTGGCATTCGTCATCGTCTTTGCGTATCGAGGCTTCAGCGTGGTGGTGCTCGCACCGATCGCCGCGCTGTTGGCCGTGCTGTGCACGAAACCGTCCGCGACGCTGCCGGCGTTTTCGACGATCTTCATGCCGAAGGCGGCGATGTTTTTCGAACTGTATTTCCCCGTGTTTCTGTGCGGCGCGCTGTTCGGGAAGTTGATGGAGATGTCGGGATTCGCCGCGTCCATTGCCGACCTGGTGATACAGAAACTCGGTTCGCAGCACGCGGTACTCGCCGCCGTGCTGCTGTGCGCAGTGTTGACCTACGGCGGTGTACCGCTGTTCGTCGTGGTTTTTACCGCCTATCCGTTCATGTCGGCGCTATTCCGACAGACGGGTGTGCCCAAGCGCTTGATTCCCGCCTGCGTGGTGCTCGGCGCGTTCTCGTTCACGATGGATACGCTGCCCGGTTCGCCGCAAATCCAGAACATCATTCCGACGTCGTTTTTGGGGACCACGACGTGGGCTGCGCCTTGGCTCGGCGTGGTCGGTGCCGCGTTGGAGCTCGCTGCCGGCGTTGCCTATCTGACCTGGCGCGCCCGTGCGTTGCGCGATGAGGGCTACGGCGACGATACCGTTCAGGAGGTCGTGCCCGTGGTGCCCGTCGCGCCGGTGCGCCCCGTCAACCGCATCGTCGCGATCACGCCGCTTTTCGTCGTCGCGTTCGTGAACTGGGGCGCGATGCTCGCGATACAGGCTTCCTTCGGTGCGACGCTGCAGGCGACCTTGCCCGGCGTCGCTGCGCCGATGTCGGTCGATGTCGGCAAGGCGACCGCCATTTGGTCCGTCGAAGCCGGTTTGCTGGCGTCGATCGCGTTCGTGTTGCTCGCGAGTGCGGGCACGGTTCGGGCGCGCCTGGTTGAAGGCCTGCGGCAGGCCGTGGCGGCGGCGCTGCTCGCCGTGGCGAATGCGGCATCCGAATTCGGCTTCGGCGCCGCGATCGCAGCATTGCCCGGCTTCTTGCTGGTGCGCGGCGCGATCGACGATTTCCCGGGCGGCGTATTGGTGAAGTCGGCGCTCTCGATCAGCGCGCTCGCCGGTATCACTGGCTCGGCATCGGCCGGGCTGAGCATCGCGCTGGGGTCGATGGGCGACGCGATGGCCCGCGCCGCGGCTGCAGCGCACGTTCCGATGGAGATACTGCACCGCGTGGCATCGATGGCGAGCGGCGGCCTCGATACGCTGCCGCACAGCGCCGGTGTCATCACGGTGCTCGTTGTGTGCGGGCTGACGCACCGGCAGGCTTACCGCGACATCTTCGCCATCACGCTGCTGAAGACGTTCGCCGTTTTTCTGGTGATCGGCATCTACGCGATCACGGGTCTTGTTTGATCGGGTGCGCGTTTTGACGAGTCGAATCGAATCCATTTTTCAAAAGGACTTCACCATGAAGGAAGCTCTGTGGGACGCATTTCTCACCGAACGCGACAAAGCGGTATTCGCGCAGTCCGGCTATGCCGATCCCGCCGGCTTCGGCAAACGGCCGGCATTGCTCGTCATCGATGTCAGCTACGCGTTCACCGACGAACGGCCGTTGCCGATCCTCGAGTCCATTAAACGATGGCGCAACTCGTGCGGCGAAGACGCGTGGATCGCCATGCCGTATCTGAAGGCATTGATCGACAAGGCGCACGACAGGGGCGTACCGGTCATCTATACGACCGGCTTCCGGCGTGAGGACGGATGGGACGACGGCGGCTGGCGTTGGAAAAACAAGCGCGCGAACGAAGACGGCCGCGTGACGTCCGCAGCGGGTGTCGACGGCAACGAGATCGTGGCCGACATCGCCCCGGGGCCGCGCGACGTCGTGATTCACAAGCAAAAACCGTCAGGCTTTTTCGGGACGAATATGTCCAGCTACCTGACCTTGCTCGGCTGCGACAGCGTGATCGTGGTCGGGACGACGACATCGGGCTGCGTTCGTGCGACGGTGGTGGACGCGTTCAGCCTCAACTATCGCGTCGCCGTCCCGCATGACGCCTGCTTCGATCGCTCGCAGGCGAGCCATGCGATCAATCTGTGCGATATGAACGCCAAATACGCCGATGTCGTTTCGACTGCGCAGGTGCTGACGTTCTTCGACGCGTTGCCGGACGGGCTGTTCGAACTTCCGGAGGGCAGCCAGGCGAAGCGTTGAGTATCGCGATCGGCGCCGAGCCGTCATGATCGGCACGACCTGGGTAACCGTAAGGCATGCGTCAGAGGGGGCGCTTTCGTTGACGATTGACGAAAAAGAAAAACCCGCATGATGCGGGTTCAACGGAGCCGACAGCGCAATGGCGTCCGCGCGGTATGCGCGCTGCACGGTCATCAATGAAGCCGCGCAGTCCCGCATCGGGCGGATTGTCTGTTCTGGATGCTTCGCACCATCGCGCCGCGCTCCATGTATTGAAGTGCATCTTCCTCGTGCCAAGAACGGATGCCTTCAAGCGCCGTCTCGCCTCGTGTTCGAACGGCGCAACTTTTTGCGGAACCGCGGGACGAGCCCGTGTTCCGCTGTCGAGCCCGTCGCGAACGCAGTGCGACGCAAACGTTTCACCGACGGGTCGGCACGTATCATAGCGCAGCGGCGAAACGCCTGACAATACGCGTTCCGTGATGCCGACCTGTGCTCGTCGGGCAGTGTCGAATGATGCCGTCGCCAGTCGGGGCGTCAATGACGGCAAAAGCAGGTCGATTAAAGGCAAACCTTCGCTAAATCGCCGAAATGCCGGCCGCCCAACCGGCTTAAAATCCCCGTGTTATTTTGAGATACAATTCGCTCCTGTTTGGAAAATGAAAGATTGAGCGATGCATCGCGCGATGCCGCCTGCCGACGCGAGTATTCAATGAACGAATTTTCGGTGCGAGTCGTTATCGCGGACGACCATCCGGTGTCGGTGCACGGCATGAAAGCGGCGCTGAGCGCGATGCCGACGATCGAGATCGTGGCTGTCACGAGCGATACGACGTCGCTGGTCGACATGCTCGACGCACACGCGTGCGACGTGCTGGTGCTCGACTACGTGATGCCGAGCGGCAAATACGGCGACGGTCAGACGCTGCTGTCGTATCTGAGCCGCCGCTTCCCGACTCTGCGTTACGTGACCGTGACGATGCTCAATTCGCCGGCCGTGTTCCGCGCGCTGCAGGAACTCGGCGTGAACAGCATCGTCAGCAAGTCGGATCCGATGTCGCATCTGATCGCCGCGATTCACGCGGCCCATTCGGGCGGGCGCTATCTGTCGCCGACGATTGCATCGCTGCTCGAGCGGACCGAATCCGCCGCGGGCGCGACGTTGTCGAAGCGCGAGACCGAGATCGTCCGCCTGTTTCGCGAGGGCTACAAGGTGACCGAAATCGCGGAAAAACTCCATCGCAGCAAAAAGACGATCAGCGCGCAGAAACTCGCCGCGATGCGCAAGCTCGGTGTCACGAGCGACGCCGAGCTGATCCGCGCCGACGGCTTGCCGATGGCCGGCGAGCCGGACGATTCCGGGCCCGCGGTCTGACCGCGTACGGCATGCGCGCAATCGCGCGATGGCTGATGCAGCGGCGGCGCGCGCGGCGCCGGCGCGAGTTCGATCCGGGATGGATGCGTGTCTATCAGCGCACGCTGCTGATCGCGGGCGGCGCGGTGCTCGGCGTCTTCATCGTCGCGAGCGCGGCGGCCGTCGCGTGGATCGAGGTCAGCGATTACCAGGCGGCCATGCGTGCGCGCTTCCTCATCGATAGAAGCCGACTGCTGCTCGAAATGTCGGAGAGCGCGACGCTCGTGAAGCGCTTCGCCAGCGTCGGCGACGGCGCATGGGACGACGCGGCGCGGCCGTCGGCCGAACTGGCCGCGCTGTTTGCATCGCGCGAGCGCGCATCGTTTCGCGACGTGCGCGATCCGCGCCTGTCCTACGTCGGTCAGATCGCGCACGATGCAGGATCGCGCCACCTGGCGCTGCTCGCGCTGAGCGAGCGATTGCTCGGCGACGGCGTATGGCGCCACCAGACCACGGCCGGACCCGATCACGTCTACATCGTCGGCCGCGACGGCCGATTCGCCGCGCTGCTGATGAGGACACGCACGGATGCGCAGTCGTCGCCGCGCGATTCGCTCGATGTTGTCCAGGCGCTGTCGCAGACGTGGCCGGACGCAATGAACGAGGTACGCGACGGCGACGCGCATCCGGAGCGCGTGCGGGATGGCGCGATCTGGCTGCCGCCGCGTCCCGATCCTGTGACGTCCGAGCCGATGGTGCGCGTCGCAAGCTGGGTGTTCGACAGCCGCAACGCGCCGGTTGCGCTCGTCGTCTACGCGACGCGTGTATCGAACCTGCAGCGCGCGCTCGGCGACGGTCGCGCCGGGCGCATGCTCGCGATCGTCGATGCGCAGCGTCACGTGCTGCTGCAGTCGGCGCATGCGAGCGGGATCGACGCGACGCGGGCGATCGAGTCGCTTGCCGCATTCGCGAAGCCCGCACGCGGCATCGACGCGCATCGGTTCGGACACGACTGGCTCATGCGCGATCGTATTCCCGGCACCGACTGGGAACTCGTCGACATCGTCGCGGCGCGCGCCGTGCTCGCCGATCTCGGGCCGCGCCTCGCATCGATCGCGCTGGCGGCCGCGCTCGGCCTCGCGCTCCTGGTGGGCGGATTGCTGCTGCTGAACCGGCGCATCCTCGTGCCGTCGCACGCGCGCGCGATGCGTCTGAAAGACAGCGAGCAACTGAGCCGGACCTTGATCCGCACCGCACCGGTCGGACTCGCGCTGATCGACGCGGCGAACGGCGCGGTGTTGTTGTGCAACGAGACGATGGACCGTTACGAGCGGGCGACGCCGCGCGAGCCGCTGTCCGTGCGGCTGTGGCGCGCGTTCCGCGATTCGCACGGCGCGTCGCTGTCGCGCGAAATCGCGCTCGAAGGCGCGGCCGGCCCCACCGGCGATACGCATCTGCTCGTCAACGTAACGCGCGTCAAATATCGGGGTGCCGACGCATTGCTCGGCACGGTCGTCGACATCACCGCGCGCAAGCTGACGGAGCAATCGCTCGACGCGGCGCGACGCGCGGCCGATCAGGCGAATCGCGCGAAGTCGGTGTTTCTCGCGACGATGAGTCACGAGATCCGTACGCCGCTGAATGCGGTCATCGGCAATCTCGAACTGATGAGCCGCGACACGTTGCCCGACGTGCAGCGCAAACGGCTCGCGACCGCGCATTCCGCATCGTCGTCGCTGCTGCACGTGTTGAACGACGTGCTCGATCTGTCGCGCGTCGAGGCCGGCCAGTTGCGCATCGATGCGGTGCCGTTCGACTGCGCCGCGCTGCTCCACGACGTGACCGAGTCGTTCCGGCCGCTTGCCGCCGCCAAGCAGCTGAGCCTGACGTGCGACGTCGCGACGACGCTGGCGCGCTACCGCATCGGCGATCCGGTCCGGATCCGGCAGATCGTGACGAACCTGTTGAGCAACGCAATCAAGTTCACCGACGCCGGCGGGGTGGCCGTGACGGCCGATGCGGTGCGCGAAGGCCGGCTCGACGAAGTGGCGGTGCGCGTGACGGACACCGGCATCGGCATCCCGCACGCCGCACAGGCGGCGATCTTCGAACTGTACCGGCAGGCCGACGATTCGATTCATCGGCGCTACGGCGGAACGGGCCTCGGCCTCGCGCTGTGCCGGCGGCTCGTTGCCGCGATGGACGGCGATCTCGCGGTGGACAGCGAACCGGGCATCGGCAGCACGTTCAGCGTCGTCGTTCCGCTGCCGATCGCGCAGGATGCACCGCGCGACGATGCCGATGCGCGCGACGAAGGCCGCGTGATCGCCTGCGATCCTTCGTTGCGCATGCTGATCGTCGAAGACCATCCGGCGACACGCGTGCTGCTTGCCGATCAGTGTCGCGAACTGGGCGTCGACGCGCAGCTCGTCGAAAACGGTGCGGACGCGCTTGCCGCGCTCGCGCAACGTCGGTTCGACGTCGTGCTGACCGATCTCGGCCTGCCCGACATGGACGGCTGGGCGCTAGCCGACGCGATTCGCGCGCGCGACGCCGATATTGCATTGATCGCGATGAGCGCGCACGTCGGCGCCGACGATGAGCAGCGGTGTGCGGCCGCCGGCGTGCGCGCGTTGCTGCGCAAGCCGGTGTTGCTCGGCGCGTTGTCGCAGGCGCTCGGCAGAGCCGCGCCGCGGCGTGCCGGTGCGAAAGCGCACGATGACGCTCTCGTTTCCGACGACACGCAATGCGCAATGCCGGAAGCGTTGCAGACGGCGATGCGGCGCGTGACGCTCGCGTCGCTCGCGACGATCGATCGCGCATTGCCCGCGATGGACGTCGACACGGTCGCGCGTGAACTGCATTCGCTCGGCGGCGGATTCGCGGCATCGGGACCGCGTGTGCTCGGCGAGCTGTGTACGGCGCTCGAGCAGGCCGTGCGCGACGAAGGACTGCAGACGTTTTCGCCGCTGTGGGGCGCGTTGCGCGACGAGATCGCGCAGGCGGTGGCGGCCGTCGAAGGCGACGGCGGCTCGCAGGACGCGCTGCGCGAGTAGCGCGCGCCTGCCATCGAATCGGATAAGGTCATGGGGCGTCATTAAAAAGTGACGCGATATGCAAACTATAAAAAGAAAATGACCTTGACATGCCATATTTCTTCGTTAATATTGCCCACCACGTCACTATTGTCCCGTCGCGTCATGTTTGGCGCGGCGCTGCCGCTGAGCCGTTCGCGACCGAACCGGCGCCGCGGCGGACATGACGCAACGATCGAAGATGGAGCCTGAGAGAGCCCTGAACGTGCGTGTCGGCGCCGGCGGATGACCGTCGTCGCACGCGGCCGGGTGTGCGCTCACGGGGTGGGATAGCGCAAAGCAGTGCGGCGCAAATAAAACTCGAAGGAAGAACTCATGTATCGCCGTTTACTTGCACCGGGGCTGCTGTTGCTGTTGGTCGCGTGCGTGCAGAATCCGGCCGCGACGAGCGGCACGGTACGGATTTGCGACGACACCGGCTGTTCCGATCGGCCTAAAGATCAGGTTTCCTATCAAAAGAAGGACGACCCCGACGAGCGCGAGGATCCGCGCATCGCCTCGCTGAAGCAGGCTGCGAAAACCCAACCGAAGGCCGCCTACGATCTCGGCCTGCGTTATTTCCGCGGCGACGGTGTGCGCCAGGACAGCTATCAGGCGCTCAAATGGATGCGCGACGCTGCCGAGCGCGGCGATCTCAATGCGCAGAAGGCGCTCGGCGGCTTCTATCTGTTCGGTCTCGAGGAAATGGGCTCCGATCCGCGCGAAGCGGAAAAGTGGCTGTCGATCGCGGTTGCCCGAGGCGACAAGGAATCGAAGAAGCTGCTCGACATGGCGCGCAGCGAGAAGAAGGCCGACGAGGAAGACTGGAAATGGCGCACGCAATGGCGTGACGTCTATTACGGCTACTGGTACTCGGGCTATCCGTACTACGGCGTCTGGCGACAGACGTACTGGTACGGCTATTGACGGGGACCGGAGCAACGGGAGCGGCGGCGGGGAGACCACCATCGCGCGCGATGCCGGGGGGCTTATCGAAGTTCGCACGGACACATAAGCCGAACAACGACTCTATCGATCGACAACGACATGAAGACCATCCTTTCCCAACGTCTCACTGAAGGTGCGCTCGTGGCAGCGCTTTGTGCGTCCGTCGCCGGCTGCGGCGGCATGGTGACGCCCGGCGGGCAGAACGCCGGCGTGACCGGTGCCGCGGCGGGCGGCACGAGTGCCGGCGCCGATACGCAACTGCAGCGCTGCACGACGCCGCTCGGCACGATCGCCGTCGACGACGGCCGCAATGCCGACTGGTGGGGTCCGTTCGGCAGCGCGACCAAGGTGACGAGCATCGATCCGCTGCTGCGACTCGCCGTCCAGCAGTCGAACTGCTTCGTCATCACGTCGCTCGGCAATCAGAAGACCGACGCGCGCCTGTCGCGGATCACGCAGCTGCAGCGCAACTCGGGCGAATACCGCGCCGGCTCGAAACAGCAGAAGGGGCAGCGCGTCGCCGCCGACTACTACATGGAGCCGCAGATCGTGATCAGCGATTCGCCGATCGGCGGCATCGGCAGCATGATCGGCGGGCTGATCGGCAACAGTGCGGTGGCGGCGGTGGCCGGCCATCTGCAGACGAAGGCGTCGGTCGTGACGCTGACGCTGTTCGACGTCCGCTCTGCGGTGCAGATCGCGGCAGCCGAAGGCAGCTCGACGGCGACCAATTACGGCGCGGCGCTCGGCGGCCTCGGCGGCGGTGTGGGCGGCGGCCTGGCCGGCTTCTCGTCGACGCCGGAAGGCAAGGCGACCGTCGTCGCATTCATCGACGCATGGAACAAGATGGTCGTCGCACTGCGCAGCTACAAGGCGCAGGACGTCAAGGGCGGCCTCGGCCGCGGCGGTCAGCTGCAGGTCAACTGATGTCGCGCCGGCCGGCGGCGTGTTCGCCGGTCTACGTTGCGTTCGTCACACGCGTACGCGCGCGCAGGCGCCGTGCGCGCTTGCCCAGTCGGGGGAATTTCGATGAAAGCTTTCGCATTGATCGCGCTCACCTGTGTCGTGCTCGCCGCATGCGGCGGCGATGACGGTCCTTCAGCGGCCGCGCCGGCCGGCTCGGGTTCGGGCAGCGGGAACAGTGGTGGCACGGGCGGTGGTACGGGCAACGGCGGCGGTACGAGCGGGGGAACGGGCGGAGGAAGCGGCGGGACGGGCGGGTCTGGCGGCGGCGCGGTGACGCTGCGTTACGAGGCATTGCCGACGGCATCGGATGCCGCGAGTTTCCTGACACTCGTGAACGGCGAGGGCGCGAAAGGGTATCGCTATCTGAGCGATGCGTACTACGCGGCCGATGCCGCGACGCGTTCGATTTTCGTGAACGACGGCGCCGCGCAGACGTACACGTATCAGCTGCAATCACCGCCCGCCGATGTCGCCGCGTTCGTCGCACAGGCGAATGCGCAAGGCGCGAGCGGCTACCGCTATGAAGGGCCGCTCACGTACGGCGAACTTTATCGGAAGGACGGCGGCTCGTCGGCGACGTACACGTATGCGGCTGCCAATCCGCCGACCGGCACCGCCGCGTTTATCGCGCAGGCGAACGACCAGGGTCAGTCAGGCTACTGGTTTGTCGGGCCGATGATGATCGGCTCGCAGCAGGCGAACCTGTATATGAAGAACAACGCGTCCGCCGCGACCTATACCTACGATGCGCTGACACCGACGTCGACCGTCGCCGATTTCATTGCGCAGGCGAACCAAGAAGGGGCGAAAGGCTATCGTGCGAAGGGCGCGATGATGTTCGGCAGCGATAGCGCGTGGGTGTACGTGAAGGACCGAACGCAGTCGCCGGTGTTTGCATATCGGTCGACCGCGGTCCAGTCGACCGGCGCCGGGTTCATCGATCAGTCGAACACGATGGGCGCGCAGGGCAACGCGTATCTTGGCGATCTGGCGTTCGGCACGCCGGCGTCGTTCTATTTCAGCGCAAGCAACTGCACGGGATTTCTGTGTACGACGCTCAATCCGCTCACGCAGAACTGAGCGGGGAAGCTGCGGGGCGTCACGAAGCGGAGCGGCATGACATGCGAGTGTCCGAATTCGGTATCGATGATTGGACGAGGACTGTACCTACCGGCGAAGAATGCGGGCAACAGAAACAGAGCGTCGAGGTGTGGCAGATCGCATACGCGTCTCGTCAATGTTCGCCGTGTAGCGGCCGAGTAAGCAAAGTCAAAGAGATTGAGCCGACAGTTGTCGGCTCGTTTTGTCAGGTGCGTCGGCCGTAGGGGAGGTATCCGGAATTCCGTGTGTGAGGCGGGTTGAGATTCAGATTCCAATGTTGAATCGTTCCGGGTAAAGCAGCGCGAACTGGGTCATCGCGCTCTTCCAATCGTGCCGAGAGCCGGTCCACTTGGCCACGACGTTGCGCAGCGCCAGCCAGATCAGTTTGAGCGCGGCCTCGTCCGACGGGAAGTGGCCGCGCGCCTTGATGATCTTTCGAAGCTGCATGTGCAGCGACTCGATCGCGTTGGTCGTATATACAATTTTCCGGATGTCAGGCGCGAAGGCGTAGAACGGAATCACCTGATCCCAGGCCCGGCGCCAGAGCGCGGCAATCGGAGGGTATTTCGTACCCCACGGGCTCGTATCGAACGCGTCCAGCGCCACGGCGGCCGCTTCGGCCGACGGTGCCCGATAGACCTCCTTGAGCGCCGCTGCGACCGATTTCCTGTCTTTCCAGCTGGCAAAGTCCAGCGAGTTCCGGATCAGATGCACGATGCAGGTCTGGACCGTCGTTTCCGGGAACACCGTGTTGATCGCTTCGGGGAAGCCCTTCAGGCCGTCGACCACGGCGATCAGGATGTCCTGCACGCCGCGCAGCTTCAGGTCGTTCACCACCCGCAGCCAGAACTTGGCGCCCTCGGTCTGCTCGATCCAAAGGCCGAGCACGTCGCGTGTGCCGTCGCGGCGCACGCCCAGCGCCAGGTAGATCGCCTTGTTGCGCACCACGCCTTCGTCGCGGATCTTGACTCGCAAGGCATCGAAGAACACGACCGGGTACATCGGCTCGAGCGGTCGCTGCTGCCATTCGCGCACTTCGTCGATCACGGCATCAGTCACCGTGCTGATGAAGTCCGGCGACACCTCGATGCTATACATGTCCAGCAGGAAGCCCTGAATCTCCCGCACGCTCATGCCGCGGGCATACATCGCGATGATCTTGTCGTCGAAGCCTGTGAAGCGTCGCTCGCCCTTGGCGATCAGCACCGGATCGAACGTGCCTTCGCGGTCGCGCGGAATCTCGACGTCGAGCAGGTCATTGTCGGTTGCGATGCGCTTGCGGCTGGTGCCGTTGCGATGGTTCGTGCGGCCCGCCGGCTTGGCATCGCCCTTCTCGTAGCCCAGGTGGTGGGTCAGTTCGCCGCCCAGTGCACGCTCGAAGATTGCCTTCTTGAGCGCCGCGAGCTGTTCGTTGATCGTCGCCCGATCCAGCGTCCCGGGCACCAGTTGCTTGATCAGTTCCGGGTCCAGGTTCAATCCCTTGCCCGGTTCTACCGGCACTTCTTCCTTGCGTTTGCGTGGCATAACGTGGCTCCTTGGCCATCAGTTTATGCCTCACACACAAAAGTTCGGATAGGCTCGCCGTAGGTCGCCTGCCGGGCAGGCTCAACCACTTCGCGACCAAAACAGCGGCAGTGCCGGCCTCGCAGCCCGATCCCGCTGTAACCGGCACGCTGGTCGGTGTGCCGCAGGGCGCCCGGTACGGGGGCGAGGCGAACCGACCGCAAGACACCGGACGTTGACACCATCGGTGCCTGGCGACGTAGAATCGCGCTTTGATAAGATGAATAGCGGCGTCGCGCGGCTTGGCGGTTCGAACCGCGCCGACGCCCGAAGGCCCGAGAAGTGGCCGAAATCAAGGGCCTTCTCCCAAAACCAATGCTAATCTGCCGCCCGGCTCTGCCCGGCGGCCGTTTGTGTTTCTACATGGCACGGGGTCGCTCGATGGTTTCCGATCTGTTGAACGAGGCGCTGCGCTCTCAATTTGTGCAATATGGACGGATTGTTCGTCTTGATACGCCACTTGGTGAGGACTGGTTGGTCCCGCTGTATGTTCGCGGGCGAGCGTGCCTTGGGCGCGATTTCGAATTCACAATCGACGCGATTTCTACCCGGCTTGAAACAATTCATGCCAAGGGGCTGATTCGGCAATCCGTGACTCTGTGGATTCGGCAGACCGACGGCAGCGAAATGCCGATTCACGGCTATGTGACGGCGTTCAGTCGCTTGGGCGCGGACGGTGGCAACGCCTACTATCAGCTCCGCTTCAACTCGTTTCTCGCGCTGCTTCGACTCGGAAGCGATCGACGCGACTGGATCGAGACGCCTGCACAGCAAACAGTGTCGGATGTGCTTGGGAAATACCCACAGGCAGCCGGTAACTTTACGTGGCAACTGAGCCGAGGCCTGCGTTCATATTCCTACCGGATGCAATGGGAATCCGATTGGAACTACGTCCATCGAACGTTCGAGGAACTCGGCGTGTTTCCGCGTTTCGAGGTGGCCGAGGATGGCAAATCGCACAAGGTCGTCGTGATGGACGATCTGTTCGCGGTTCCGGAATTGAGAAACAAGACCATTGCGTTCAGCCGCTCGGTACGGGACGAGGAATTCGACGGCATCTGCGAGTGGGTCGATTCCCAGGAACTCCAGTCTGCCGAACTCGATACGGGCACCTTCGATTACAAGCGTCCGGACCTGCCCAAGCACGTGACCATGCCCGCGCTCGATCTTGACGAGGTTCCGGGGTTGGGCGAGCAATACGAATACACCGGCGCATATACGTGGTCGGACCGGGACACGGGCGAACGCCAGGCGAACTTCATCACTGAAGAGTGGCGCTCGCGCGCGCAGCGCTTCTACGGTGTGGGCGCGTTGCGCAGCGCATGGCCGGGGCGCTACGGCGTGCTGACCGGACATCCGGTACATGATACGCAGTCGGTCGAGGATCGCGAAATGGCGATTCTTTCGGTGAACTGGCTTATTCAGAACAACGTGCCGGGTATCGAGAATCTTCAGCGATTCCGCAGGAGTCTGCGCGCGGAAGTCGAGTACGCGCGTGCGAGCGGTGCGGGTTCTTCCGTGCGCCATCAGGATGGAGGCGTCGGCTTTTTCCACGTGGAGATCGAAGCGCAACGACGGCGCGTCGCGTTTCGCAGTCCGTTTGAACACAAGAAACCCGTCATGCAGCTTCAGACCGGTATCGTCGGCGGACCGGAGAACGAGGAAATCTATACGGACGACATGCTGCGCGCAAAAGTCCGGCTAACGTCCGATCGGCTTAATGAGGGTGACCAGAACGTGTCGGCATGGATACGCGCTGCGATGCCGGATGCGGGCTATAAACGCGGCGGAATGTTCCCGCTGCGCAAGGACGACGAAGTCTTGGTCGGCTTCATCAATGGCGACTGCGATCGCCCGGTGATTTTGTCCCGAATGCACGGTGGGAAAAGCATGCCCGAATGGCATACGCACGGGTTGACTTCGGGGTTGCTGTCGCGCGAATACGGTGGCGAAGGCTACAACCAGCTCATGATGGACGACGCCACCGGGCAAAACCGCGTGCACTTGTACTCGACGAGCTACAGCTCGCACTTGCACCTCGGCTACCTCATTCAGCATTCGGGCAACACGCGGGGCGCGTTCATCGGCTACGGTTTCGACCTCAAGTCGCTGGGCTACGGCGCAGTGCGTGCCGAACAGGGGCTGTATGTGTCAACCCACCCGGCGTCCACGCAGCCGATGAGCGCAACGGCGGCATCGGAGCAACTTGCCCGCGCGGAAGCGACGCTGGAAACGACATCGAAAGCGAGCCAGACCAACCGCGCACAAAGTCAGCAAGACGGCCGCGAGGCACTGAAATCGTTCACCGATGCGACGCGCCACACCGTGGCGGGTACCACTGGCAACGGTGGACGTACGGCGGGCGGCGGCACGGGCAATGCGAGTGGCTTTGCGAAGCCGATCCTGCTGCTTTCGAGTCCGGAAGGCGTCGCCGCCTCGACGCAAGGTTCGGCACACATCACGGCAAACAAGCAGGCCAACGTGGTTGCTGGTGAAGACATCAACCTGTCGGCCGGTCGCGCGTTGCTCGCCAGCGTACTGGAGCAGATCAGCCTGTTTGCGGAAAAGCTCGGCGTCAAAATCTATGCGGCGACTGGCCCGGTGGATTTTCAGGCACAGAACGGCTCGATGAGTTTCGCCGCTTCGCAGGATATGAGAATTACGGCGGGGAAGAAAATGGTTCTGTCGGCCGACGAAATCTGGATCGGGGCGAACGGCTCGTATATCAAGTTGACCGGCAACATGATCGAGAACGCGACGTCGGGGCAAATTATCGAGAAGTGCGCGACTTGGGACAAGGCCGGTGCAGCAAGTAGCTCTCTACAGAATCCGCTTCATTCGTCGCCGGTATCGACCGACGGCGGCCGCTTTACGATGTTCTCTGGCTGAGTCGTACGGCGGATATAGCATCAACACAATAAATTCTGAAAACCGAATCCGAGTCGGGAATCATGAGCAAGACGGATCCTAAGAAGAAACATCACCCACCGGCCGCACCGAAACCGGCGCAGAAGCCTATCGAGCCCGCCGATACACCATTGAACTGGGCCTATCCTTTTACGCCCGTCGGGCAGGCCGACGCGACGGATCCCATGACGTATTTCAAGGCGCTGGCGAAGAGTGAGAACGGCTTTTATCCGCTCGGCGCCAGCGGCATGTGGCACGGCGGCGTGCACTTCTCCCACGGTAGCGCCGAGATGCTGAATCAGGACAGTGGCGTGCGCGCGATCGCAGACGGCAAGATTGTCGCGTACCGGCTGAACACGAAATACGAGGAAACGACGTACCCGGACAACACGCTGGCGCACTATTCGACCGGGTTTGTGCTGGTACGGCACGAACTGAAGCTGCCGCCGAAACCGGTACCGGATCAACCAGCGAAACCTGCTTCGGCTGCCCCGAGTACTACGCCTGCGCCAGCCGATAGCCCGCCCGCTGACAGCAAACCGGCGGACGGCAAGCCGCTCGTCTTTTTCAGCCTGTACATGCACACGATGGATTGGGAGACCTATCGGAAGGCCATCGAACAGGCGAAATCCAATTCGCGCCCGGACCCGTTGCTTCCGGTGCCGATGTCATATTGGGAGGGGGAGCGATACTATCGCGTGGGCGACAAGGCGAAGGATAAGCAATCGTTACCCAAGCCTAAGGCACCCGCGCGCCCGGCGGGCACGTCCAACGATCCATTCGGGAATCCGGCGTTGCCCGATTATCATTTGGACGACCTGCCATCCGTCGATCCTGCACCGGGCCTTCCCCCACCACCACCCGAGACAGGTTTGAACATTCGCGACTTGCCGAAGGGGAAGGTAATCGGAGTGTTGCCAAAAGGAGCCGAGGTGATTGCCGGCGAAGGCGACCCCGCCCATCCGGATTGGATCAAGATCAAGGCCGTGAAGTCGGGCACCATTCTGCCGGCTGTTGTCGGTCAGCCCGTATCGCCTCAAGCGCCGTGGGGCTACCTGTTCAAAGCGGAACTGGACGCGGTGGTCGATCCGAACCCGCTCGATTCAGTCGTGATCCTCAAGGAGCCGCACCCCGTCAAAGCAGGTGAAGTCATCGCCCACGTCGGACAGTATCAATGGGCCACGAAAGCAGGTCCGCTACCGCCGCAAGCGAACTATCCGATGCTGCACCTCGAAGTGTTCGCGGGGCCGGACCTGAAAGACTTCATTGACCAAAGCCGTAATCGGGCGAAGGAACTGAACGACAAAAACAAACCGCTCCTGGAGATCATGCCTGGGGCCAAACTGGTGAGCGAAATACCCGCGCCGGATCAGCAGCTGACCCAAGCCGGTTTGAAGCTCGTGCCGACAGGCGACGCAAAGGCTTCGCGGTGGGTGAAAGTGCAGCCCAAGAGCGTGACGACGCAGCCCGCGAAGGGGCATAAGAAGGGCACTCAAACGCTCACGGACGTTGGCAAACCGCTGTGGGTGGAAAGCCGTCTGGCGAACACCGTCAGTACCGGGAACGTTTCGGGGTGGCAGAACTTCCCGTTGGACGGTGCGAAAGCGACTGGTCCGGGAGCGGACTTCCGGGACGTCTATCGTCGTGCCGACCTTGACAAGCTCGGCGCTGAGAACGTCGCGATCGACGACAAGGGCCGACACTGGTGGAATATCACGATTGGTTCGAAGGACGGTTCTGCGCGGCAAGGGTGGGTATGCGAGACTGGAAACCCCCTTGTGCAATTTCGAAGCCCGTGGGAATGGCCGGGGTTCGTTTTGGTCGACAACGGTAGCGTCAGCCCCGCCGATATGTATAAACGGTTTCTGCATGCGACCGAGCAGTATCTCGCTGACGAAGAGGGTACGGAGTTCATGGGGACGGCGGCAAAGGTGAACGCCGGTGAACTCATCACGACGCTCGAAAAGGCAATCGATACGAACGATGACGGCAAGGTGACGGCTCAGGAATTGAAGCACGCGCTGGAAACGCGATGGATGGCCGAGGCGATTTCGCATCTTGTGGTGCGCAATGAAACCGAATGGGGCGGCGGCCTTGGCAAGTGGGAAGAGCTTACCCCGCTGATGAAGAAGCAGACCGAGCTGTGGAAGACCGAGCTTGATCGACTCGCGAAGCTTCAATGGTGGGAGCAAATCAAGGGAGTCGATGGATTTCCAGCGGACCTGTCGCCGTGGCATGTTCATCCGATTGGGTTGATCGGGAATTTTTTGATAAATGGAGGTTGCGGGTGTACCGGTTCGCGGCTTGAGTTTTCGAGCATGAGGAAAATTGCGACGGTATGTGCTGACGAAAAGATCAACGAATATTTGGATGCGATTAATCAAGCATTTATCGACTATAAAATGGATGCGTGTATGCAGCGCGCGCATTTTATTGCGCAAATTCTCACGGAAAGCGGAGAGTTCAGATATACCCGCGAGCTATCGAAAGACAATGGGCCACTGCCGTATGATCCGTGGAGGGGGCGCGGATTGATTCAGATTACTCACGAAGAGAACTACGACGCATATCAGGAATATTCGAATGAAGATGTGACGTCCGGAAAATCGGCAATGGAGAAACTCGAGAGGGCGCCTCATTCTGTTTTGTCTGCGGCATGGTATTTTGCGATCCACGCTAATTTGCTCAAAGCTAGTGAGGATGATGATTTCATTTGGGTATGTCGCATCATAAATGGGGGGTTTAATGGATACGAACATCGACTCAAATATATAAATCAAGCCATCAAGTTTTTTGGATTGAAAGATTGCGCAAAATTGAATCGCGAAGGAGTGTACAAATTTGAGGAGAGTCGCGCCTTTAATGAAAAACGCGCCTCATTTGGCTGGGGGCATTGGCACGATCCGGGTTCGTCGGCGGCGGGCACGATTAAAGATAAGGACGAGGCCATAAAAGGGTATCGGCGATATCTTGATCTTGACGACGCAGCGGGCAAGCCGGTAGATAAGCACGGTAAGCCCAAGGATCAAAATTGGTATCATGTTACTGTCGTGCGTCCGCGCGCAGAGGCGAGACTGGCGGCACTGATGGCATCCTGATAAAGGATTGGATTATGAATCGAAAAAATGTACTGGGAATTGCGTTCATTTTGTTCTTTGTTTTCGGTGTCTCTTGTGCCTGGGCGTTGACGGATAAAAGCAAAATGGCCGGTGACTTTGAAGGCATTGGAAGGCCTGGTGTCTTTTCGTCAAAGGCAATGAATAATGGTTTGGATATCCAATACTATTCACCCTCATTGCGGCGAACCCTTTCGTATAGGGTTGAGAATTTTGATGAGTGTAGCATGATGGGCGCCTATATCGTCCCTCACACAAATCTTTTGGCTGTTGATGGCTCGTGCTCAAGTCAAGGCGGGCAGATATATCGCCATATCTACAAGTGGAGTGCCGCAGATAAAAATTGGTGTTTGATTCGGCAGATTAATGGAGAAAAACCGGATATAACATCGGGAACGGTGGTCCCGGTGGAGGATGTATTGCGAGTCAGTGGGTGTTCGCCCATTGGAAAAAACGACTCTCTAACATATGAATCAAAGAAACAGGTTCAAGACGAAATTCGTGGTGAGTTAGATGAATTTAAAAAGGCGACTCAAGCGCCGACGTCTTTAGAGAAATATGTTTCTGAGATTCCTCATTTTCAAGTTGCCGAACTTGCCGCTTATATTGATGCGGAAAATGTCGAAGATGTTAACAATTTGGCATTCTTCCTTGAAAAATATAAGAGAAATAGTGAGGCGGCGCAACTTCTGCAATCCTTGGTTAAAAAATTTCCAAATCGCACTGTTGCACGCCTAAATTTGGCTGACGCATATTGGGAAATTGATGCCAAGGAATTGGCTATTTCGGAATATAGGGAATATCGGCGTCAAATGCATTTGAAAGGATTGTCTGCGAAGATTCCTCCTAGAGTTGTGGATAGGGCAAAATAATATACTGTCCGAGTGTTTGGTTCATGATAAATCTAATTCGCGTAGGTGACGACACCGACCACGGCGGCAAAGTCGAGACGGGCTCATCGTCGATGAAGTTCGATGGCCGCTACGTAGCACGTAAGGGCGACCGCGTATCGTGTCCACTGCATCCGGAGGTGTCACCGAACGTCATTGAAGAAGGTGACGAGTCGATGAAGGACAACGGCATTCCGATCTCGCGGCACGGCCACCGTGCGACGTGCGGTTGCCACCTGATTTCGAGCCTTGTGTAGCACTCCTTGGACGCCGTCTAAGCTAGGGCAGCGTGTGACGCTGCGGCGTCGTAAAGAGTGATGTCGCGCCGATTGGCGGCATCGTGCAATGTGGCGACAGCACCGATCTGATCGGCGGCCGAGAGCAAGCATACGACCTCAGTCGCAAGTCGCCCGACCCGGCACCGGCCCGAACGGACGCTACGCTGCATCACGCGAAACGGCACCGATGCCGAGAATCGCGCATCACATGCATGAACGTGGCCGCCGCCATCACCGACGCCGGCCAAGTCACCACCACCACCGAACCGCGTTCCTCCGCAAGCAGCCGTCGATAGCCGGGCGGTCACGGACGCTGACGCTTCGGCGACATTCGCCGCGGCGCAAATGGCGGCCGCGAAGTGTCATCGGCTAAGCCGCGCCCCAAAGCGGCCATTACAACTTAGCCGCTACAACCAAATCCGACGATCATACGCATTATGTCAACCAAAATAGCCGCCTGATCGAGCGGTGATACACGGAGGCATCCTTGCCGCGCAACCGCAGGTGAAGAATTCGACGATATCGTCACGGCGTCCTGGCGGCTGCGCGCAGTGTCGATCCGGCAGACACAGGATCGACGAAGTGTCCTCGGCTCGGCCACTGCACCGGGCCGATCGAAGCAGCCAAGATAGATCGCTGCGGGTCGTCCATACGGACTTGCGTGCGCGCCAAGCGATAGCCTGAGCGTCGCACTCCTTGGCACGAATATCGCTTCGCCTTTCCGGCCGGTTCGCCGGCACTGCCGTCACATACGGCCGCTGCGGTCGGCCCGCCGTTCGGTCGGACATCGACAACGAGACGGCATGCCGGCGCTTACGGCCGACACATGGACGGATCGACAAAGAATGAAACTGGAGACAAGCATGGACGAAGTTGTGCGCGCCGGCCACGCAACACAGGTCGCGATGGAACAGTCACTCGACAAGAAGCGGAACAGCGCCATCAAGGGTGCGGTGTTTTCCGAGTTCATCGACATGTTCGACATCTATCTGCCGGTGATCATTCTTGCGCCGATACAGTCGTATTTCCTCCCGAAGCATGTGTCCGGCGGTCACCAGGCGATCCTCGAGTCGTTGGTCTTCATCACGACGCTGCTCGGCCGCCCGCTCGGCGCCATCCTGTTCGGCCGCATCGCCGATCGCGTCGGCCGTCGCACCGCATCGATCCTGTCAGTGACGGGATTCGGCGTGGCGACCTTGCTGATTGCACTCATTCCCGGCTACGCCTCCATCGGCATCGCGTCGTACTGGCTGCTGGTCCTCCTGCGGTTCGTCGACGGCATATTCCTCGGCGGCGGATATACCGGCGCGCTGCCGCTCGCGATCGAGTACTCGAGAAAGGAGCAGCGCGGGCTCGTGGGCGGGCTCATCCTCGCCGGTTTTCCGGCGGCCTATGTCGCGATCAACGTGATGGCCATGGCGATGTTCGCGCTGTTCCCGCTCGGCGGCCCCGATTCGCCTTACGCAATGTGGGGCTGGCGTCTTCCATTCGTCATCGGTGCAGCGATGGCCGGTTTGCTTGCGGTGTATTACGTGCGCAAGGTCTCCGAGTCCGAAGTATGGGCGGGAAAATCCGCACGGCAGCCTGAAGCGACCTCCGCGACGCGACTTGTCAGCGGCCAGCAGTTTCGCAACCTGATGCAGGTGCTGTTGATGATGACCGGGTTCTGGCTCACGCAAAACGTGGTCGGCTTGTTCCTGCCGACAGGCATTCTGCTGAAAACCCTGCATCTGTCCGCATTCGAGATGACGGTTACGCTGATGATCGCTTATACCGTGCTCTGTTTCGCCTACGTGGGTGCCGGAATCGTGGGCCAATGGATAGGCAGACGCACGATGCTGGCCGCAATCGGCGTGCTGTCGTCGACGATCGGCGCCAGCTTGCTCGGTGCGCTGATCGAAGCGCAAGGCGCGAGTCTCGTCCACATCGGCTTGCTCGTGTGCGCGCTCGCCATCACGGTCAGTTCGGCATGGGCCGTCATCGTCACCTATATCAACGAGCGTTTTGCGACGGGCGTCCGTGCCACGGGATTCGGCGTCGGCTACAGCCTGTCGGTGATCATTCCGTCGTTCTACGCGTTCTACATGAACTGGCTCGGTGCGCTGGTCCCGTCGCGATATGCACCGGTCGCGCTGCTCGTGATCGGCGGCATCGTGGCGTGCGTCGGCGCGCTCATGGGACCGGAGACGAAGAACGCGGAGCTGTGAGCCCGCGAGCCTGGACGAACATCGGGACAACGACGTTGAGCACGTTCGACGAGGTGGGCATGGATCTCTACGATGACATGAGGCAAACCAGAATCAATGCGGCACGCGCCGCAAACGACGAAGATGCAGAGGTCTGGCGTTGGTTCTCTTCGCTGCTTGAAGAACGGCGTATTCGCTGGTGCGTCTCGGGTGAAACCTGGTTCGTCAGTGTCGATCATCGACACGTTGCGACCGAACGTAGCTTCGACAGTGCGATTCGCGTGGCCAAGGACAACGTCGATCTGCCGGTTACGCAGCGCAGCGGGCGACGGACGGCGTAACGCGTCGGAGCGCGACGGCAACGGCAGAGAGCGGCCGCCGCGTGTGCGGCCGTGCTGCTACGGAGACAGCGGCTTGTCCGATTGCGGGTCGTCCATCGCGCTCAGGCGCTTGTAGAGGTACGAGCGCGAAATGCCGAGCTCCTCGGCAACCCGCTTTTTGTTGCCGCCGGTGCGCCGCATCGCGTCGCGAATCAGTTCGGACTCGACACGCTCCTTCGCTTCCCGCATATCGACGGCGCCCTTGTTCGGCACCGCCAGTGCCTCGCCCACGGGCTCGGCGAGCCGCGCAGGTATCGCGCCTTCCAGACTGCCGAAGTCTGCGATGGAGAGGACGGGGCCGTCGCAAAAGATCGCGGCGCGTTCGACCGCATGCTGCAGCTGGCGAATGTTGCCCGGCCATTCGCGCGACTGCAGGAACTGAATGGCGGAGTCGGCGATCGCCTTCTTCGGCGCGCCGTGACGAATCGCGAAGGCTTCGAGAAACGTGTCGGCGAGCTCCGGAATGTCGTCGAGCCGCTCGCGCAGCGCCGGCAGGCGCAAGGTGACGGCGCTGATGCGATAGAAAAGGTCGAGCCGAAAGCTCGCGTTCGCGATCATTGCCTTGAAATCCCGGTTGCTGGCCGAAATCAGCCGGAAGTCGGAATGGCGTGCACGGTCGCCGCCGATGCGCTCGAAGTGCCCGTCCTGCAGCACACGCAACAGCTTGACCTGCATGTCGACCGGCATGTCGCCGATCTCGTCGAGAAACAGCGTGCCGGTGTCCGCCGCTTCGAACTTGCCTTTTCTCCCTTTGCGATCCGCTCCGGTAAACGCACCGGGCTCGTAGCCGAACAGTTCGCTTTCGACCAGGTTGGGCGGCATGGCCGCGGCGTTCACCAATACCAGCGGCTTGTCGCTGCGCGGACTGAGCATGTGGATCGCGTGCGCGACCATCTCCTTTCCCGTCCCGCTTTCGCCGACCAGCAGGACCGGTACATCGAGCGGCGCGACACGCAGGATGTCCTCCTTGAGTCGCCGTACCGCTTCGCTGCTCCCGACGATCTGATCGAGCCCATAGCTGCGGTTGCGGATGCCGGACAGCTCACGCTTGTAGAAATCGAGCTCCTGCTTCACGCGTGCGAGCTCGGCCGTCAGCTCGCGCATCGCTTCGGGGCCCTTGAACATCACCTGCCCGATCGCGGCCACCACGCGCTTGTTGCGATCGAAGATCGGCAGGCGCGAGACGACGCGCGAGATTCCGTTCATCTCCTGCAATTGCGCGACCTGCCCTTTCCCGGTCGCGACCACCTCATGCAGCTTCGTGTTCTCGATGACCGCCGTCACGTGACGACCGACGGCCTCGCCATGTTTCAGTCCGAAAAATTTTTCATGGACCGGGCTCATGTAGGCGATCTTGCCGGCCGTATCGACCACGATCATTGCCTTGTACGGATCGGTGATGAAGTGCCTGAGGATGTCTTCTGCGAGGTCCACCCCTGCGAGGAATTCGCTCAGCGCATCGGCCTCCTGAAGTGCAAAGATCAGGAAGCACACCGCATCGCGTGTCGGAATCGCCGCAATCGTCAGCGGGCGTTCAAACTCCGTCATCGCAGACAGGCGCTTCACCGGCGTGCGGTCGCGGTTGCGCCAAAGCCGGCCGAGCGACGTCGAGACCAGCGCATCTCGACCGAGACCGCTTGCAAACGTGGTGTTCCCGTCGTCGTCCAGCACGAGAATGCCTTCAGATTCGCGTTTCATGTCTCCCACCATGCCAAGGGGCTGGGTTTACCCCGAAGTGTATTTGTCGGCTACACATCTGTTGTCGGGTACTGCGTCAAGTACAGCATGAATACAGTCCGATTCCAAGTCGACGATCGTGCGCCGACCCTCACGCCGCGACGCAAGCGCGTGCGGGACGCCCGTCGGCATTGACGCTGCGCGCGTTCGTATACGGAGCAAGCAAACTCCACGCCACTCGCTTGGCACGGTCGTTGCATCGAGAGACGCACCCATCAGAACTCGATCGCAATGGACGCACTGAATACACTTCCCCTCGTGGCTTCCGGGCCCGGGCTGACATGCCTGCACGGCGTACGGGTGCTGGACTTCACGACCTCGGTCGCCGGCCCGTACGGCACGCTGCTGCTTGCCGATCTCGGCGCCGAGGTCATCAAGATCGAAAAGCGCCAGGGCGGAGACGACAGCCGCAGTTGGGGGCCGCCGTTTCTCGATGGCGAATCGCTGTGGTTCCTCAGCATGAACAGGAACAAGCTCAGCATGACGATCGACCTGACCCGCTCCGAGGGGCGCCGGATCGCCCACGATCTGGTGCGGCGAGCCGACGTCGTCGTCGTCAACACGACGCAGCGCGTACAGGAAAAGCTCGAACTCGACTACGCGACGTTGAAGGCGATCAATCCGATGCTCGTCCACGCGTCCGTAACCGGCTTCGGCCTTCACGGGGAGCGCGCCGACCTGCCGTGCTACGACCTGATCGCAGAGGGCTATTCGGGCATCATGCATCTGACCGGCCAGGCCGATGGGCCGCCTCAGAAAATCGGCACGCCCGCGGCCGACTTGCTCGCCGGTCAGGACATCGCGATGGCCGTGCTCGCTGCGCTGTTCGAACGCCAGCGCACAGGCGCCGGCAAACAAATCGATATCTCGATGGTCGCCACGTCCGCACGGTTCATGGCGCCGCGCATCGTGCCTTATCTGGGTTCCGGCGAGTCGCCGATGCGCTCGGGCGGCACGGATTCCGTCATCGCGATCTATCAGGTATTCGAGACGGCCGACTTCCCGATCACGCTCGGCCTCGGCAACGATGCGATCTGGCATCGGTTCTGGGCAGCCGTCGGCAAGCCCGAATACGGCCGCGCGTCCGGCTTCGATACGAACGCGAAGCGACGCGATGCACGTGAGCGCATCGTGGCCACGATCGCGGCCTTGCTCGCTACGCAATCGCGCGACCACTGGCTTCCGTTGTTCGCGAAACATCGCATTCCCGCCGGACCGATCAACACGATCGATCAACTGGTCGACGACGTGCCGCTGCGCGACGACGGGATGTTCTTCGCGGCTCGGGGCACGGTCGACCGCGTGCCGCAGGTCGGCCTCGGTATTCGCTTCGACGGCGGCAGCGCCGTTTACCGCAGTGCGCCGCCGGCCCTGGGCCAGGACACCGAGCGCATTCTCCGGGATCACTTATCCATGTCCGCCGTTTGCATCGCGGGTCTTATCGACGCAGAAATCGTTTGAACAGGAGACACAATGAACTACTCGGAAATCCTCTACGAGGAAGACGGCCCGATCGGCACGATCACGCTGAACCGACCGGACGACGGCAACATGTTCACCGAGACGATGTGCCACGAAGTGCGCGACTGCATCAATGCGATCCGGCGCGAAACACGGACGCGCGTCGTCGTCATCACCGGTGCCGGCGACAAGTTCTTCTGCACGGGCGGCCGCAAGGAAGGCATGCCTGACACGACGCTCTATGCGGGGGTGCTGCCGACGCTGGAAATGTACGAGAGCATCGACCGTCTTCAGAAGCCGGTGATCGCATCCGTCAACGGGTTTGCCGTGGGCGGCGGCAACGTTCTTCAGGTCGTGTGCGACCTCACGATCGCGAAGGAATCGGCCGTGTTCCGGCAGGTCGGTCCGATGGTCGGCAGTTTCGACGGCGGCTACGGCACGTGGTACCTCGAAGACCTGGTCGGGAAGAAGCGCGCGAAGGACATCTGGTTTCGCAACCCGAAGATCAGTGCCCGCGAGGCACTCGAGATCGGCCTGATCAACCGCGTCGTGCCGGACGATCAGTTGAAGGCCGCGACGCGCGAGTACGCCCTGGAAGTCGCCGAGCGCGGTGCATTCGCGCTCGCGTCGCTGAAGGGCGCGTTCAATGCACGCCACGGCGGCGTGAGCGGTCTGTCGCGCATGGCGCACGACCTGCTGCTGCGCGGCTATCTCGACACCGCGGAGCACGACGAACTGGCCGCCGCATTCGCGGAGCGCCGCAAGCCGGACCCGAGCAAGTTCGGGCACTGATGCGCGGATGACGCCATGCAGAACATCCTGACTCTTCACAATCCGCAGAACGCGCGCGACTACTACCTGTCCGGCGTATGGCAGCAGGAGACGCTCTACACGCTGGCCCGCCGGCATGCGCGCGAACGTCCGACGTCCTGCGCGTTGCGCGATGCCGACGTGCGCCTCACGTGGCGCGAAGTGGTCGACTGGGTCGACAGCGTCGCCGAAGCGCTTCACCGGCAGGGCCTGAAACCGGGCGATCGCGTCGGCATCTGGCTGCCCAACGTCGTCCATACCGCGATCGTTTTTCTCGCCTGCTCGCGGAACGGCTACGTCTGCTGCCCTTCGCTTCACCAGAACTACACGGTCGAGGAGATCCGCACGCTGTTGCACCGCACGCAATGCCGCGCCCTGTTCGCGATGCCGGGATACGGTGCAGACGCCGATCGCCATTCGATCTTCGCGCGCATCGACGAGATCCCGACGCTCGCTGCGGTGTTCGCCCTTCCCGATCCGCTGCGGGATCGGCCGGCCGACCTGGCCGGCGCCCTGCCGTTTCCGGAACGCCAGCCGCCAGCGGCCGTCGCGCCGCCCGACCTGAACCCCGACAAGATCGTCTACCTCGCGTTTACGTCCGGCACGACGGGGCAGCCCAAAGGCGTCATGCACAGCGACAACACGTTGCTGGCCAACGGCCGTGCACTGGTCGAGGACTGGGGGCACACGTCCGATACGACGCTCCTCACGCTCAGTCCGATGAGTCATCACATCGCGACGGTTGCGATCGAGCAGATGCTCGTGGCCGGTCTCGAGCTGGTGATGACGAACCTGCGCGGCAGCAAGCACGCACTCGACTGGATTCTCGAAACCGGCGCGACCTATGTGATGGGTGTGCCGACCCATGCGATGGACATCCTGCAGGCCGTGCGCGATCGCAACCTGCGCGCGCTCGGCGACGTGCGCACGTTCTACATGGCCGGCGCCGCGATTCCCCGGGAAGTCGCACAAAAGTTTCTCAGTCTCGGCGTGACTCCGCAGAACGTCTACGGCATGACTGAAAACGGCTCGCACAATTACACCATCCCGAACGACACGCCGGACACCATCGTTTCGACATGCGGGCGCGCGTGCCGCGGCTACGAAGTCCGCCTGTGGAAACAGGACGACTCGGACGTCGAAGCGGAGCCCGGCGAGATCGGCGAAATCGGCGGCCGTGGCGGACTGCTGATGCTCGGCTATTTCAGCAATCAGGTCGCGACGGAAACGTCCTTCAACATTCACGGCTGGTTCATGAGCGGCGACCTCGGCATGCTCGACGACAACGGCTGTCTCGTGATCGTCGGTCGCAAAAAGGATTTGATCATTCGCGGCGGACACAACATCCATCCCGCGCGGATCGAGGAACTGGCGATGCGTCATCCGCTCGTCGAGCGCGCGGCCGCGTATCCGGTACAGGATCAGCGGCTCGGCGAGAAGGTTTGCCTGTCGGTGATCGTACGTACGGGCCAGCATCTCGATCCGCACGACATGCTGGCCCACCTCGCCAACTGCGGGCTGTCGAAATACGACATGCCCGAGTACTACCTGCCGCTCGATGCGTTTCCGCTTACCGCCAGCGGCAAGATCCTCAAGCGCGATCTGGTCGAGATGACGTTACGCGGCGAGTTGAAGCCCGTCTCGGTCCGATACAAGGCCCCCGTTACCGCAGGAGTCTGAACATGGCAATCGAACTCGATTTTTCCGGGCCTTACGCGCTGCTGACGCTAAATCGGCCCGACGCGCACAACGCATTGCAGTTTTCGATGATCGACGCGCTCGCCCGCGCGCTCGACGACGTTGCCGCGTCGACTGCGCGCGCGCTGATCGTGACGGGCGCAGGCCCGAAGGCATTTTGCGCCGGTGCCGATATCAAGGAACTGATGGATCGCGGGCTGATGGATCAGCGTCGCGGCGCGCAGCGTGGTCAGCGTACGTTCGCCACACTGGCCGCATTGCCGATCCCGTCCGTCGCAGTGCTCCACGGATATGCGTTCGGCGGCGGTCTCGAACTGGCGATGGCCTGCACCTTCCGCATCGCGACGTCGCACGCGCGCATGGGACTGCCCGAAATCAAACTGGGTCTGATTCCCGGATATGGCGGAACGCAGCGCCTGTCGCGCCTCATTGGCGAGGCACGCGCAATCGAACTCGTGATGTCGGGCCGCACCGTCGACGCAACCGAGGCCGAACGATGGGGGCTCGTCAACCGCATCGTGCCGGATGGCGATCCGGTCGAACTTGGCAAGGCATTCATGGCCGAGTTCGTCGGCTACAGCCGGTGCGCGTCCCAATTCGCGCGCGAAGCAGTCGCCCGCGGCGTCGCGACGACGCTCGACGAAGGCCTCGCCATCGAGGCGGATCTGTCGACGCTCGCCTACCAGACCGCCGACGCGGCCGAAGGCATGCGCGCGTTCATCGAAAAACGGACGCCGGAGTTCAAGGATGCGTGATCGTCTCAACGGGACCGTCATCGTGACGGGAGCGAGCCGCGGAATCGGCGCGTCGATCGCGGCCGAACTCGCGATGGCCGGATTCAGTGTCGTGTGTCTGTCCCGGTCCGGCGAGTTGCCGCACGTGACGGATCTCGACGGCGAAGCGCGGCGCAGGATGATGGCGATACGGTGCGACATCACCGACGCACCGGCCGTGCATGCCGCGTTCTCGTCGGTGCCGAAGGCATCGGGGCAGGCTGTCGTCGGCCTCGTCAACAATGCAGGCATTCACCTGCAAGGCCCTTCCGCGACGTTTGCGCTCGAAGATTTCGAACGCGTCATGTTCACCAATGCAGCGTCGGTCCTGCTCGCGAGCCAGGCCGCCTACCCGCTGCTGTGCAACGCCGGTGCATCGCTGATCGTCAATATCGGCTCGTTCTACGACAAGCTCGGCGTCAAGGGCAATGCGGCGTATTGCGCATCGAAGGCTGCGGTGGGCGCGTTGTCGCGCTGTCTCGCGGTCGAGTGGGCGCGTCAAGGCATCCGGGTCGTCAACGTCGCGCCGGGCTACATCGAAACCGACCTGAATCGCGACGAGCTCAACGAAGGGGCACTGCAGTCGTTCCTGAAAAAGCGCATCCCGCTCGGTGGCCCCGGCAAGGCCGACGACATCGGGCGATTCGTCGCCGGCCTGTTCCAGCTCCCGTCAGCGTTCGTGACCGGTGAGACCTTCTATGTCGATGGCGGCCAGGGCATTGCCCTTTGATGCAAGGACTCTCTATGAACATTCTGGAACGGCTGGACGCACGCCTCCCGCTTGCCGAAGAAGAACGGATGATTCTCGACAGCGTCAAGGATCTCTGCGCGTCGCAACTTGCGCCTCGTGCCGCCGAATACGATCGATCCGGCACGTTCCCGTGGGACAACCTGCGGGCGATCAACGCACTCGGACTCAACGCGATGTTCGTCCCCGAGGCCTATGGCGGCGCTCCGCTTTCCTACCTGTGCTATCTGGCTTGCGTGCGCGAGATATCGAAGGCATGCGCGTCGACGGGCATCATCTGGGCAACCAATTTCCATGCGATCAAGCCGCTCATCGAGTACGGCAACGAAGCGCAGAAAAACCGGCTGCTACCGCGCATCGCCGAAGGCGCGCTTGCCTCGCTGGCGATCACCGAAAGCGCGGCGGGATCGGATGCGACCGGCATGCGCACGACCTTCACGCCCGATGGCGACGACATCGTGGTCAACGGCGGCAAGATCTTTATCACCAACGGCGACGTCGCCGATCTATATCTGCTGTTCGGCAAATGGTCGACGATCGACGATGCGAAAGCCGCGATCTCCGTGCTGATCCTCGAAAAGGGCACCGACGGCCTGCGCGTGCTCGGAACCGAGCACAAGATGGGCACGCGCGCATCGAGCACCGCCAGCCTGTCGTTCGACGGCTGCCGCGTGCCGCGTGCCAATCTCATCGGCAATCCGGGCGACGGTCTGCGCATTCTCTTCGGGTCGCTCAACCGGTCTCGTCCCAGTATCGCCGCACATGCACTCGGCATCGCGCGGGCCGCGTTCGAAGATGCCGTCGACTACATCAACGAACGCCGGCAATCCGGCAAGCGCATTCTCGAATTTCAGGGCATTCAGTTCATGCTGGCCGACATGGCCTCTGAACTGATCCTGTGCGAATCGCTGCTTTGGCAGCTGGGCGCGCGCATCGATGCCGGTGAACAGGATTTCGGCGTCGAGGCGTCCGTGTTGAAACAGCGGGCGTCCGATGCCGCGATGCGCATTACGACCGACGCCGTGCAGCTGTTCGGCGGCTACGGTTATTGCAACGACTACCGCGTCGAGCGCCTGATGCGCGACGCGAAGATCACGCAAATCTGGGAAGGCACCAACCAGATTCATCGTCAGCTGATCGGACGCAGCTTTCTCAAGAAATAGGAGACACTCATGACAACCATTCAGACCGTCGGCGTCGCCGGCGCGGGCACGATGGGCGCCGGGATCGCGATCGTCGCGGCGCGGGCGGGCTTTCGCACCATCGTCTTCGATGCGCGACAGGACGCGCTCGACAACGCACGCACGCAGACCGAGGCCTTTCTCGCCAAATCGGAGCAACGCGGCAAGTTGCCCGCGGGCGGCGCTGCCGCGACCATGGAACGCTGGCAGTCTACGACCGAGCTGGCGCGACTCGCGCAGTGCGATATCGTGATCGAAGCCGTGTTCGAGGATCTCGCCGTCAAGCATCAGGTCTTCCGGGCCCTCGACACGATATGCCCGGCGACGACGCTGTTCGCGTCCAACACGTCGACGATCTCGATCACCGAGATCGCCGGCGGATCGGGCCGGCCCGACCGGTTCGTCGGCATGCATTTCTGCCTGCCTGCGCAACTGATGAAGCTGGTCGAGATGTCGCCCGGTCTCGAGACCTCCGACGAAACGTTCCGGCGAGCCTGGGCGTTCGCGGAAGCGATGGGACAGAAGCCGGTCGCCACGCAGGACACGCCCGGCTTTATCCTCAACTACTTTCTGATCCCGTTCAACAACGATGCGATCCGCCTCCTCGAGCAGGGCGTGGCGGAAGCCGCCGACATCGACGTCGCCATCAAGACGGCGCTCGGCTACCCGATGGGTCCGCTCGAACTGCTCGACCTCGTCGGCATGGACACGCAGAAGCTGCTGTGCGACGCGATGTACGGCTTGACCCACGAGCCTCGTGCGGCCTGCCCGCCGCTCGTGCGGCGGATGATCGCCGCGAATCGACTCGGCAAGAAGACCGGCCGGGGTTTTCACGTGTACCGCGACAACAAGATGTTCGGAGCCTGACATGCGCTATGAGATCGTCACTGCCGGCGAAAGCCGGTCCTTCCCTGCCGCGCACCCGTTCCTGGAGCAGGCGTGCGCCGGCGGCGACGCGCTGGTGTTCGTCGGCGCCGACGCAGGACGCGCCTATGCGGCGTCCACCGGCCTCGCGTCGCGCACCTTCGTCGCCATCGAGCTGGGTACCGAGTGTCTCGGCGTCCACACAGGCGAGCGTCGCGGGCTCGAAGGCAGCAATGTCGTCGGGTTCGCACGGTTTCGGCTCGGCGACGCGGAGCCGAGTGCGCTCGTCGAACTGGTCCGGCAACCCGGTACGTCGACGGCTGCAATCGATGCCGCCAAGGCCGCGTTCGAGGCTTCCGGGCTGGTGGTTGCCGTCTGCAACGACTTTCCGGGGCGCATCGTCGATCGGCTGATTCGTCCGTACTTCAATGCGGCGTTGACGCGTCTCGACGAGAAACTGGCAAGCGCCGACGACCTGGACCAGACGCTCTGCCTCGGGCTCGGCTATCCCGAGGGGCCGATCTCGCTGCTCGAACGCACCGGTCTCGCCCACCACTTTTCGATTACGGACGCGCTCTACCGGGCGCTCGGGCAAGCACCCTACGCGCCCGCACGCCGCGCTCGCGTGGCTGCCGAACGGGCGAGCGGAGGTGCGCAATGACGCAACCGCTCGCCGGACTCAAAGTGCTCGACTTCAGTACGCTGCTGCCGGGACCGCTGTGCTCGCTGCTGCTCGCCGAGGCCGGTGCGGAGGTGATCAAGTTCGAACGGCCGGAGCGCGGCGACGACATGCGCGCGTACGAACCGAAGATCGACGACGACAGCACCAATTTCGTATTGCTGAACCGCGGCAAACGATCGATCGCCATCGATCTGAAAGCGCCCGACGCATTCGAGCGACTGGCGCCGATGATCGATGCGGCCGACGTGCTTATCGAACAGTTCCGCCCCGGCGTGATGGAACGGCTCGGCCTCGGCTATACCGCGCTCGCCAAACGCAACCCTCGGCTCGTGTACTGCTCGATCACGGGCTTCGGACAACATGGGCCGCGCGCACACGAGGCGGCTCACGACCTCAACTATGTCGCGGCAACCGGCATGCTGTCGCTGACGGCCGGCGTCGACGGCCGGCCGGGCTTGCCACCGGCGCTGATTGCGGATGTCGCAGGCGGCGCGTATCCGGCCATGATGAACATCCTGCTCGCGCTGCGGCAGCGCGACCAGACCGGCCAGGGCTGCCATCTCGACGTAGCGATGGCCGACAACCTCTTCACGTTCCTGTACTGGGGCCTCGGCAGCGGCGCACGCGGCCGCTGGCCGCGACCCGCGTCGGAACTCGTGACGGGCGGATCGCCGCGCTACCAGATCTATCGCACGGCCGACGATGCCTTTCTCGAGGCCGCACCAATCGAGGACAAGTTCTGGAGCAACTTCGTCGCGCTCGTCGGGCTGGATGCGGAGGCGTTGGCCCGGCTGTCTCCCGCCGAGGCGACCGACGCGGTGGCCGATGCGATCGCGCAGCGTCCGCTCGCGGACTGGCTCGACCGTTTCGCCGGTCAGGACGTTTGCACGAGCCGCGTCGTGAGCCTCGAGGAGGCCTGCCGCGATCCGCATTTCGTTTCGCGCGGCGTATTCGATCGTACGGTGCGCACGGCAGCCGGCAGCACGCTGCCTGCTCTGCCGGTGCCGGTAGCCGCACCCTTCCGCGATCCATGCCGCGATCGGCCCTCGCCCGCCCTTGGGGCCGACAATGCGCTGTTGAACCGGTGAGGGTACGGACATGAAAGCAATCGTGGTCCACGCATTCACCGAACCGGAACAGCTGACACTCGGCGAGTTGCCCGATCCGCACGTCGGCGACGACAGCGTCCTGATCGACGTGCGCGCCGCGGCCGTCAACTATCCGGACTTGCTCGTCGTACGCGGAACGTATCAGGTGCTGCCCGAGCGTCCGTTCGCACCGGGCAAGGACGCGGCCGGCATCGTGCGTGCCGTCGGGCGCAACGTCACGCACATCCGACCAGGCGATCGCGTGGTCGCGCAAATGGAGTACGGTGCATTCGCCGAGCGGGTCAGCGTCGACCAGCGATCGTGCTTCGTCCTCCCCGATTCGATGCCCTTCGACGATGCCGCCGCCATGGGGCTCGTGTACCAGACTGCGTATTTCGCGCTGGTAGAACGTGGCGGATTTTGCGAAGGCGAGTCCGTGCTCGTCACGGGCGCGGGCGGCGGTGTGGGCTCCGCGGCGCTCCAGCTCGTCAAGAGTCTCGGCGGCCGGGCGCTGGCGGCCGTCAGCGGCGCCGAGCAGGCCCGTGTCGCGACCGAGACGGGTGCCGACGCCATCATCGACCTGACCGCGCCGAACCTGCGCGATTCGCTGCGCGAGCAGGTGCGCGCGGCGACCGTCGATCGCGGTGTCGACGTGCTGCTGGACACGCTCGGTGGAGACGCGTTCGATGCCGCGCTGCGGGCGATCGCATGGTGCGGCCGGGCGGTCGTGGTCGGCTTCGCGTCCGGACGCATTCCCGAGGTCAAGGTCAACTAACTGCTCGTCAAGAACATTGCCGTCAGCGGCCTGCAATGGAGCGACTATCGGGATCGGCAACCCGAGAAGGTTCGCGCCGTCCAGCAGGCGATCTTCCGACTGTACGAGCAGGGCGCGATCAAGCCGAGGATTGCCGCCAGGCTGCCGCTCGCTCGCGCCGGCGAGGCGCTGACGAAGCTGGCGTCCGGCCGATCGTCAGGCAAATACGTGGTGACGCTTGACTGACGATCCTGCAACGCCATACCTCGATCGCGACGCGACACACGTCCTCGCACTCGATCGCGCCGGGGCCGTATCCGTCGACCGCAACGAACGTTTCCCACGTCTTCCGCAGGATGAACATGCAGAACACAACATCACCGCTGCCCGTCGAGACGGTCGGCATCGTCGGCGAACGGCGAACCGGTCGTCACGCCCTATCCCGACTGCGTGCTCGTGATGCCGTCGCTGCGTCAGTTGCGGCCCGGCGTGACGGTCGTGCGCCTCGGGCGCCTCGTCGACGATACCGGCACGCGCGCCTGATCGCGCGCATCGCGCGGCCCGTATCGCCGCGCACACGTTTGCGGCGCCCCAGCCCCGCGCGCACCGCGCGCCGGGCCTCCATTTCTTCGCGCCACTGCCGTTAACCCGGATTTTGATGCCGACCGTGCGCGTTGTGCGGGCCGGCACGACACGCGCGAGCATGTCTGCCTCCACTTCAATCGAGAAAATCGCCGACTGGGCGGGGCGCCACACCTTGTTCGTCGGCGCGCTCGGCACGCTGATGTCGCTGGCCGCGCTCGCGATCAGCGCGCTCACGCTGTGGGCCGCACGCAGCGAAGTCGTCGAGCATGCGCATGAAACGTCGCGCAACGTCGCCGCGGTGCTCGTCAGCGAGATCGCGCGGACCGTCGAAACGTCGAACGCCGCGCTCGTCGCGCTGGCGTCCGACCTCGGCAATCCGGCCGTGCGACGCATGGACGCCGGCTTGCGGCACGACCTGCTGTTCGAGCGCACGGCCGCGCAGTACGTGACGGGAATGGGCGTGACGGACCGGTACGGTCGGCTGATCGACGGATGTTGCAGTTCGTCGCATCGCTGGGATTTCAGCGATCGCGACTATTTCAACGTCCATCGCAAGGCAGACGGCGTCGGGCTTTACGTGTCGCAAGCGTATCGCGCACGCTCGCGCGGCGGCGCCGAATCGATTGCGCTGTCGCGGCGCATCGAGCGGCCGGACCATACGTTCGATGGCATTGCCGTCGTCGCGATCGACCTCGCGTACTTCGGCCAGTTGCTGTCGCGGCTGAACGTCGGGCCGCACGGCGTCACGGCGATCCTGCGCGCGGACGGCACGATCCTCGCGAGAAACCCGCCGCTCAGCGAGCATCAGATGACGCGCCTGCGCCGCTCGAAGTCGTTCGAGCGCATGGTGAGCCGCGAGTCGGGGTTCTATGCCGCGCATTCGTCGATCGACGGCACGTTGCGTCTGTATACGTTCCAGCGCGTGCCCGGCACGCCACTGATCGCGGTCGTCGCGCCGGCCGAGCGCGACGTGCTGGCCGGCATCACGCGGCTGTCGTGGACGGTCGGCGTGTCGGCGTCGGTGATCGGCGCGCTGTTCTGCGCGGTGGTCTGGCTGCTTGCGTTCGCGTTGCGCGACAATCTGCGCAAGCAGCAGCGGCTGACCGACCTCGCGTGTACCGATCCGCTGACGGGCCTGCACAACCGCCGCGCGCTCGATGCGATGCTCGTCGACGCGTGCGCGCGGCTGCAGCGCGGCGACGGCGGCAGCCTGTCGGTGCTGTTCATCGATGCCGATCGCTTCAAGCAGTACAACGACCGCTACGGGCATGCGCACGGCGACACGGCGCTGCGCTTTCTCGCCGCCTGCATTCGCGCGCATGTATGCCGGCGCGGCGACGTCGCCGCGCGATACGGCGGCGAGGAATTCGTCGCGGTGCTGCCCGATACCGACGCGCGCGGCGCGATGCAGATCGCGGACGCGATCCGCCGCGACGTCGAACGCAACCGGCTCGACGGATTTGCGGATCCGGTGCCCGCGTTCACGGTCAGCATCGGCTGCGCGACGGCCGACCACGCGCGTGCGGCATCGGCCGATGCATTGGCGCGTCGCGCCGACCGTGCGCTGTATACGGCGAAGCACCGCGGCCGCAATCGCGTGTGCCACGCCGACGTCGAAACCGCCGCGCCAGCCGAACCGGCGATCGTCTAGCGCCCGCACAGCGCACCCTCGCACGCCGCACGGCGACGGCGCCGCGTCGCGCGATGCACCGCACGGCGGCACGACGCGCAACAAATCCGTAACGGCCACGTCACGATCGATCCCGACAATTCGCCATCTTCGGCTTTCAGGATGGAGTGCTGCATGTTCGCGTCATCGAATCGTTTCGCGCTGCACGTGGCCGCGCTGTCGAGTGCGATCGTTCTTGCCGCGTGCGGCGGCGGCGACGATATCGTCGCCACCGACACGCCGCAGGCGGCCGTACCGGCGCCGCCGCCCGACCCCGGCTTCGTCGACAGCGCGCCGGTGCCGAGCGTGCCCGCATTCGTCGACACCATCGCGACCAACCAGCGCGGCGACGCGCGCTACGCGACGCTGTCGACGAACGCGGCCGTGCGCCTGCTGAGCCGCTTCCTCGACCTGTGGCAGCCGTCGACGATGCTCGTCGACGCGGGCGTCAGCGCGCCGGCCAACGGCGCGTTTCCCGCGATCTCGCCGTCAACGTGCTCCGGGCTGCCCGACAGCGGCACGCCGTGCGGGACGATCCTGAACGCGGCGGTGCTGTCCGCGAACGTGCAATACGTGATCGATGCGACGACCGCGCGCACGCCGCAGCAGGCCGACGCCGCGTACTTCGACGACCGGCGCGGCAAAGGGTACAGCGTGACCGACGGGATGGGACCGCTGACCGCCGCGTGGCGCACCGCGGCACAGCAGACGACGAGCATCACGAGCGTGCCGGCCGACGCGACGACCGTGCTGTACAACGACACCGGCAACAACGTCGGCGTCGGCGGCAGCGCGAACGCCGGTTTCGGCAAAGTGGTCGATCTGCTGAACGAAATGGGCAGCAACGCGTCGACGGAGCCGGCGAAGCGCTTCTACAAATACGCACGGCCGTACCGCTGGAGCTCGAGCGTCGTCGTCGCGCCGACGCTCGTGCCGGCGAAAAGCACGACGCCCGCGACCGACGGCGGTTTCGTCAGCGGCCACACGGCCGAAGCGGTGCGCGATGCGGTGACGATGGCGTGGCTCGTGCCGGAGCGCTTCCAGGAAATGGTCGGCCGCGGGCTGGAACTCGGCGAGAACCGGATCCTCGCCGGCATGCACTCGCCGCTCGACGTGATCGGCGGACGCATGCTCGCGCTGGCGGTCAGCGCGGCGAACCTCACCGTGTACGCGAACGATGCGCAGGCCGCGTACGCGCAGGCGCACCAGACGCTGCAGCAGCTCACCGGCACGACCGACGCGACCTTCGCCGCGTTCGCGCATTCGGGCACCGCGGCCACCGACCGGTTCGCCGACTATGCGACGAACAAGGCCGCATTCCTGCGCCGGATGACGTTCGGCTTCGCGCCGATCGAGCCGACCGATGCACCGCCCGTCGTGCCGAAGGGCGCGGAGATCCTGCTGCTGACGCGCTTCCCGTATCTGAGCGCGGACCAGCGCCGCGTCGTGCTGAAGACCACCGAAATGCCGTCCGGCTATCCGGTGATGGACGATGCGGAAGGCTGGGGCCGGCTGAACCTGTTCGCCGCCGCCGACGGGTACGGCGCGTTCAACGGCAACGTGACCGTGTCGATGGACGGATCGAAAGGCGGGCTGAACGCGGCCGACGTGTGGCGCAACGACATCGCAGGCGCCGGCAAGCTGACGCTGCAAGGCAGCGGCACGCTCACGCTTGCGGGCAACAACCGCTATACCGGCGGCACGCAGGTCGCCGGCGGCACGCTCACGGCCGCATCGGCGTCCGCGTTCGGCAGCGGCGATGTGTACGTCGGCACGGGCGGCAGCGTGCGGATCGCGGCGGCCGCGCCGGTGACGATCGCGACGCGCTATACGCAGCTCGACGGCGCGACGCTGGAACTCGACATTGACGGCAACGGCGGCGGGCGTCTGCGCGTCGGCGGCCCGTTGACGATCGCGGGCGGCACGCTGCGCGTGAAATTCGTGAACGGCTATGCGCCGAAGGCCGGCGATACGATCGCGCTGGTCGACGGCGCGGCGGCGGCAGCGAAATTCTCGACGGTGATCGTCGACGGGTTCCACGCAACGCCGGTGTACACGGCAACGGGCGTGTCGGTCGTGCTGTCCGCCGCTTGAGCGGCGTTCGATGGACCGCGCGGCGTAACGCGCGCGGTCGGTCGTACGACACGCATCACCGGCTCAGTGATGCTCGTACGGACGCTGCGTGTCGACCGACGCGACCGATGTGACCAACGCGACGTGCGCGTTCGCGCCGGCGTTCGGCTGTGCGGCCGCCGCTTGCGATTGCTGCGCGGCGACCTTCGCCTCGGCGGCCTGGATGTCGTCCGGATAGGACGGATCGGTGCCGACCGGCCGGTAGCCGGCCTGCTCGACGCGCACCAGATCGGCGCGCACGTCGGCCCGCGTGACGGGGCCGTTGGCGGTTTGCGCGAATGCGACGAGCGGCGCGCTCAATGCGCAGGAAAGCACGACTGCACGGATCCAGCTGTTCATGATGTTCACCTTTGAAAATGACGTGTTCGCGTCCGCTGACGAAGCCGGACTTCCGCTCCCCATCGATGCGATGAAGAGTCGGGTTCATTCTGCGATTCACGCGCTTTCCGGACGGTGAGCGTTTCATTACGGTGTTGTTATCCGCGCGCCGCCGCGTCGCGGTCGTGCGTTCATGCGCCCGGGTCGATCGTGCGCACCTGCGGAATCATCGCGGCCTGGCCGCGCACGATGCCGCCCGCGTCGACGAGTTGCCACACGGTCGCGCGCTCGATCCAGAAACGCTTGCCGGACTTCGTCACGCGCACGCCGCGGTAGTCGGACACGAAGCCGTCGCGCGCGACCTTCTCGAGGAACGACTGGCGCTCGCGCCGCTCCATCGGTTCCGCCGACAGCCGCGACGGCAACGCGGTCAGTTCGTCCCAGCCATATTCGAAGATCGCCTGCGCGCGCTTGTTGCCGTACACGAACACCGGATCGGCCGAGGTGTCGTGCGCGAGGATACCGAACGGCGCGGCGTCGTACAGCCATGCGGCGCCGTCCGCCGCGTTCAGGCCGTCAGGCACGAGCGGCCGGTTCAGAAGCCGGCGATACGAGTCGGCGAGAAGAAGGAAGAAGTCTGCATCGGTGCGCAACGACATCGGTCAAGCTCCTGGCAATCGTCTGGACAGGCGGATGGTCGGGGTTCGACATTATGGACGAAGCGATGCGCGGCTGTCGGCACCGGCGCGAGGGCGGCGCCGTGTTGCCGTGCGGGTGCTCCGCATTGCCCGGGCGACGAAACGCGTTCGGCCATCGCGTACGCGCGCGCAGCACCGATCGGCAAACGCCAAATTCGAGATCCTCGGCCCGGGTGCCCAGATAACGGCTTCGTAATCTTCGGGTCAGCGACGGGTCAACGCCGCGACGGCAGACTGCACGCTTGTCGCAACGAATGCGAATCCGAGCCCTGCATCGAGGAGCAACATCATGTGGATCGTCCGGCTGGCGCTGCGCAGGCCCTACACGTTCGTCGTACTCGCGCTCTTGATCTTCATCGCTGGACCGCTCGCGCTGCTGCGCACGCCGACCGACATCTTTCCGAGCATCGACATTCCGGTCGTCAGCATCGTGTGGTCGTACAACGGCTTCTCGGCCGAGGACATGGCGAAGCGGATCACGTCGAACTACGAACGCGCGCTCACGTCCGACGTCGACGACATCGAGCACATCGAGTCGCAGTCGCTGAACGGCGTGTCGGTCGTGAAGATCTTTTTCCACCCGGGCGCCGACATCAACCGCGCGATCGCCGAAGCCGCGAGCAATGCGGCCTCGATCCTGCGGATCCTGCCGCCCGGCACGCTGCCGCCGAACATCATCACGTACAACGCGTCGACGGTGCCGATCCTGCAGCTCGGCCTGTCGAGCGACACGCTCGCCGAACAGCAGCTGTACGACCTCGGCAACAGCTTCATCCGCACGCAGCTCGCGACCGTGCAGGGCGCCGCCGTGCCGCTGCCGTTCGGCGGCAAGATCCGGCAGATCGTCGTCGATCTCGATACGCGCGCACTGCAGGCGAAGGGGCTCGCGCCGATCGACGTCGTAAACGCGATCAACGCGCAGAACCTCATCCTGCCGGGCGGCACCGCGAAGATCGGTACGCGCGAATACAACGTGCAGATGAACGGCAGCACGCAGACCGTCGCCGCACTGAATAACCTGCCGGTGAGGACGGTCGGCGGCAACGTCGTGTACGTGCGCGACGTCGCGCACGTCCGCGACGGCTATGCGCCGCAGACCAACATCGTGCGTGCGGACGGCCGGCGCGCGGCGCTGCTGACGGTCGAGAAGACGGGCAGCGCATCGACGCTGACGATCATCGACCAGGTGAAGGCGATGCTGCCCAAGATCGAGGCCGGACTGCCGAAGGCGCTGCACATCGCGCCGCTCGACGATCAGTCGGTGTTCGTGAAGGCCGCGGTGCAGGGCGTCGTGCGCGAAGCGCTGATCGCCGCGTGCCTGACCGCGCTGATGATCCTGCTGTTTCTCGGCAGCTGGCGCGCGACGCTGATCATCGCGGTCTCGATTCCGCTCGCGGTGCTGACGTCGCTGCTCGCGCTGTCGGCGCTCGGCCAGACGATCAACATCATGACGCTCGGCGGGCTCGCGCTTGCGGTCGGGATCCTCGTCGACGACGCCACCGTCGCGATCGAGAACATCACGCATCATCTCGAACTCGGTGCGCCGCTCGAGGACGCGATCCTGACCGGCGCGGGCGAAATCGCGGTGCCGACCTTCGTGTCGACGCTGTCGATCTGCATCGTGTTCGTGCCGATGTTCCTGCTGACCGGCGTCGCGCGCTACCTGTTCGTGCCGCTCGCCGAGGCCGTGATCTTCGCGATGATCGCGTCGTACTTCTTCTCGCGCACGCTGGTGCCGACGCTCGCGATGGCACTGATGCGCGCGAAGCGCCAGGGCCGGCCGCCGCGCGGCATGTTCGCGCGGCTCGCGCGGTTCCAGGCCGCGTTCGAACACCGCTTCGAGGCCGTGCGGCTGCGCTACCGCGCGCTGCTGTCCGCGGCGATCGCGCGACGCCGCCGCTTCGCGGCCGCGTTCCTGCTCGCGTGCATCGCGTCGGCCGGCCTGTATGCATTTGCCGGGCAGGATTTCTTCCCGTCGGTCGACACCGGCGAGATTCGCCTGCACCTGCGCGCGCCGACCGGCACGCGGATCGAGGAAACCGCGCGGCTCACCGATGAAGTCGAAGCGAAGATCCGCACCGTGATTCCGCCGCGCGAACTCGCGGGCGTGCTCGACAACATCGGCGTGCCGGTGAGCGGGATCAACCTCACGTACGACTCGTCGGACCCGATCGGCAGCGAGGACGCAGACGTGATGATCACCCTGAGGCCCGATCACGCGCCGACCGCCGCGTATGTCGCGACGCTGCGCAACGTGCTTGCGCAGTCGTTCCCCGGCGTCACATTCGCGTTCCTGCCGGCCGATATCGTCAGCCAGATCCTGAATTTCGGCTTGCCTGCGCCGATCGACATCCAGATCGTCGGCAACAAGCTCGACCGGAACCGTGCGGTCGCGAATGCACTGCTCGCGAAGCTGCGCGGCGTGCGCGGGCTCGTCGACGCGCGCATCCAGCAGCCCGGCGACGAGCCCGCGATCGACGTGAACGTCGATCGCACGAAGGCGATCCAGGCCGGCCTCCAACAGCGCGACGTCGCGCAGAACCTGCTGATCGCGCTGTCCGGCAGCTCGCAGACGACGCCGAACTTCTGGCTCGATCCGCGCAACGGCGTCAGCTATCCGGTGCTCGTGCAGACGCCGCAGTACACGGTGAACTCGCTGCAGGCGCTCGCGAACGTGCCGCTGCCGACGAGCGCCGCGCGCGCGCCGCAGACGCCGGCCGGCGGCCCGGCCGCCGGTGCGCCCGCGCAGAACCTGCTCGGCGCGCTCGGCACGTTCTCGCGTGCGACGCAGCAGGCCGTCGTGTCGCACTACAACGTGCAGCCGGTGCTCGACATCTTCGCGTCGGTGCAGGGGCGCGACCTCGGCGGCGTGACCGCGGACGTGACGAAGCTCGTCGACGACGCGCGCGCGCAACTGCCGCCCGGCTCGTCGATCGTGCTGCGCGGCCAGGTGCAGGCGATGCACGAATCGTTCACGGGCCTGCTCGGCGGACTCGTGCTCGCGATCTCGCTCGTCTATCTGCTGATGGTCGTGAACTTCCAGTCGTGGCTCGACCCGCTCGTGATCGTCGGCGGGCTCCCCGCGTCGCTCGCCGGCATCGCATGGATGCTGTTCGTCACGCGCACCACGCTGTCGGTGCCCGCGCTGACCGGCACGATCCTGTGCATCGGCATCGCGACCGCGAACAGCATTCTCGTCGTGAACACCGCGCGCGAACAGCTTGCCGGCGGCGCGTCGCCGTGGCAGGCCGCGCTCGAAGCCGGCTTCAGCCGCTTCCGTCCGGTCCTGATGACGGCGCTCGCGATGCTGATCGGCATGCTGCCGATGGCGCTCGGTCTCGGCGACGGCGGCGAGCAGAACGCGCCGCTCGGACGCGCGGTGATCGGCGGGCTCGCGTTCGGCACGCTGTCGACGCTGCTGTTCGTCCCGGTGCTGTTCGGCTTCGTCCACGCGTGGCTCGCACGGCGCCGCGCGGCGGCCGCCGAACGCGCCGCACCCGACACGCCCGCACTGCGCTGAACGCGGCTGCCCGCCCTTTCCATTCGAATCGACCGACTGGGGAATTCCTCATGACCGACCCGACCCTCGAACCGCTCGCGCCGCCCACCGACGCGCACCGACCCGCTGCCGCCGCACGCGGCGCACTTCCCGATGCACCGCCGGCGCACCGCCGGCGCCGCGTCGCGCTGCCGCTTGCCGCGATCGCGGCCGCCGCCGCGCTGCTCGCGATCGGCATCGTGCCGCGGATCGATGCGCGCGCCGCGCAACGCACGCAGGTTGCCGCGCAGCAGGCGCTGCCCGTGTCCGTGATCGTACCGGGCGCCGCACCTGCGGATCAGACGCTTACGTTGCCCGGCGCGGTGATGCCGTACGCGGAGGCGTCGATCTATGCGCGCACGAGCGGCTATATCGCACACTGGAGTGCCGATCTCGGCACGCACGTGAAGGCGGGCCAGACACTCGCGCAGATCGCGGCGCCCGATCTCGACGCACAGCTGCGGCAGGCACGCGCCGACGCGGCGAGCGCGCAGGCGAACTACGACTATGCGAAATCGACCGCGCAGCGCTGGCAGGACATGCTGAAAACGCAGTCGGTATCGCAGCAGGACACCGACACGAAAGTCGCCGACATGAACGCGAAGCGCGCGATGCTCGCGTCCGCGCAGGCGAACGTCGCGCATCTCGCCGAACTCGTGTCGTACGAATCGGTCGCCGCGCCGTTCGACGGCGTGATCACCGCGCGCAACGTCGACGTCGGCACGCTCGTCACGGCCGGCGGCACGCCGGGCAGCCCGGGGCTGTACGGCGAACTGTTTCATCTCGAACAGACCGACACGCTGCGCGTGTTCGTCGACGTGCCGCAGGACAGCGCGGCAGGCGTATCGGCCGGCACGCCGGTCTACCTGACCACGCAGCAGTATCCGGGGCGGCGCTTTCCCGCGCGCGTCGCGCGCACCGCGGGCGCGATCGATCCCGTCACGCGCACGCTGCGCGTCGAGATCGACGTCGACAACCGCGACGGCGCGCTGATGCCCGGTGCATATGCGCAGGCGCATCTGGTCGTGCCGAGCGCGGCGCCCGCGCTCGAACTGCCCGTCAGCGCGCTGCTGTTCCGTCCGGATGGCGTGACCGTCGCGACTGTCGACGCGCACGGACGCACCGCGCTGAAGACCGTGCAGATCGGCCGAGACTTCGGCACGCGCGTCGAGATCGTCGCCGGGCTCGCGGCGACCGACCGCGTGATCGACAACCCGGGCGATGCGATCACGGCCGGCGAAGCGGTAAAGATCGTGTCGACCGCACATGAAGCGGTGCCGGTTGCGTCGTCGTCGGCTCACGCTCGGCCGACCGCTGCGGCCAATGCGGCGTCGAACGCGAACCTGCGCGCGATGCGCGCGGCCGCCGCGGCGGCGCCGGTTGCCGTGCCCGCGCGCAACTGACCCATCGACGACAACCTGCGAGGTGCCTGCCATGCGCATCCTTTCTCCGCTCCCGTTCGCGCGCCGCGTCGTCGCGCTCGGCATCGCCGCTGTGCTCGCCGGCTGTTCGACGCTGCCGCCCTATTCGCCCCCTTCGGTCGAGGTGCCCGCGCACTATGCGGGCGCGCAGGCCGGCTGGGACGTCGCCGCACCCGCCGATGCCGCACCGCGCGGCGCGTGGTGGACCGTGTTCGGCGACGCCGATCTGAACGCGCTCGAAGCGCGCGTCGACGTGTCGAACCAGACCGTGAAGCAAGCCGTTGCCGAGCTCCAACGGGCGCGCGCGATGGTCGACTATCGGCATGCGGGCTTTCTGCCGACGATCACGGCCGGCGTCGCGCAGAGCCGCGCGCGCGTGTCGCAGAACCGGCTCGGCTCGTCGCTCGCGGGCAAGACGACGCCCGACTATCAAGCCGGCGTCGCCGCAAGCTGGGAGCCCGACGTGTTCGGCCGCGTGCGCGATGCAGTGGCCGGCGCGCAGGCGAATGCGGACGCGAGCGCGGCCGACCTCGAAGCCGTGAAGCTGTCGGTCACTGCCGAACTGGCGACCGACTATTTCGCGCTGCGCTCGCTCGATACGCAGAAGCAGCTGCTCGACGATACCGTTCGCGCGTATACGGACGCGCTGACGCTGCTGAAGCAGCAACTCGCCGCCGGTGCGATCGACGCGTCGGCGGTCGCGCAGGCGCAGACGCAGCTCGAATCGACGCGCACGCAGGACACCGACATCGATGCGTCTCGCGCGCAGTTGCAGCACGCGATCGCGACGCTCGTCGGCGAAAGCGCGTCGACGTTCGCGCTGCCGCCGCGCGTGCAGACGTTCGACGTGCCGGCGATTCCGGCCGGCGTGCCGGCGCAGCTGCTAGAACGGCGGCCCGACATCGCGGCGGCCGAGCGCCGCGTCGCGGCCGCAAATGCGCAAATCGGCGAAGCGCGCGCCGCGTTCTTCCCCGATCTCGTGCTGTCGGCAAGCGCCGGGCTCGAAAGCGGCTTCTTCGCACCGTGGCTGTCCGCGCCGAGCCTGTTCTGGTCGCTCGGCCCGCAGCTCGCCGGCACGCTGTTCGACGGCGGCCGCCGCAGCGCGTCGCTGCGCGGCGCGCATGCGCAGTACGACGGCGCCGTCGCCGACTATCGGCAAACCGTGCTCGTCGCGTTTCAGCAGGTCGAGGATCAGTTGTCCGCACTCGACGCGCTCGCGTCCGAAGCGCGCAGTCAGCAGCGCGCGACCGATGCGGCCGACCTGTCGCTGAGGCTCACGACGAACCGCTTCAAAGCAGGCGCCGTCAGCTATCTGGATGTCGTGACCGCACAGACGATCGCGCTGACGAACCGCCGGCTCGCCGATCAGATCGCGGCCCGCCGGATGGAAGCGGCGGTCGCGCTGATGAAGGCGCTCGGCGGCGGCTGGCACGCCGGCGCCGACGCGGTGGCGAACGCCGCGATCGGTGCAGCCGCTACGAAGCCGGATGCTTGACGAACGTGAGGATGAAGCGCGTGCCGCTGCTGTCGCTTTCGACGCGCGCGGTGCCGCCGTGCAAGTCCATCACCGAGCGGACGATCGCGAGGCCGAGACCGGCCGCGCCACCCGGCACGCCGCCGCTGCGTGCCGGATCGCCGCGCACGAAGCGGTCGAAGATGCGCGGCAGCAGCGCGGGATCGATCGGCTCGCCGGGATTGGCGACGCTCACGTGCACCGCGTCGTCGGTCTCGTCGACACGCAGCGCGATCGTGCCGCCGGCCGGCGTATAGCGCAGCGCGTTCGCGAGCAGATTGCTGACCGCGCGGCGGAACAGTTCGAGATCGGCGGTCAGATGCCCGCTTCCGTCGACGTGCAGCGTGGAACCCGCTTCGTCGGCAAGCCCTTCGAAATAGCCGGCGATGCGTGCGAGCTCGTCGCGCACGTCGAATGCGCGCTGCCGCGTGACGAAGCCCGGATGTTCGGCGCGCGCGAGAAACAGCACGTTCTCGATCATCCGTGCGAGACGGTCGTACTCCTCGAGATTCGATTCGAGCAGCGCCTGGTATTCGGCGACGGCACGCGGCCGTGCGAGCGCGACTTCGGTGGCGCCGCGCATGTTGTTCAGCGGTGTGCGCAGATCGTGCGCGAGATCGGCGCTGAATTGCGACAGATGGCCGAACGCCTGCTGCAGCCGGCCAAGCATCGCGTTCTGCGCGTCGACGAGCGCGCGCAGCTCGCGCGGTGCGCGCGACGCGTCGACGCGCATGTCGAGCTTGTCGACCGTGATCGCGCCCGTGTTCGCGACGATCTCGCGCAGCGGCGCGAGCGCCGTGCGGATCAGCCACACGCTGAGCAGCATCGCGAACAGCGCGCCGACGCCGCCCGCGATCTCGAGCGTGTCGCGATAGCCGTGCAGCAGTTCCGCGCGATCGCTCATGTTGCGCGCGACCGCGATGCGGATCTGCGACCGGTCGCGCAGCGCCGCATCGGTGACGACGCCGCGCACCGGCGTGCCGCCGTCGGCCGTCCACGATGCGATGCGGTCGACGGTGATGCGCTCGGTCGCGGGCACCGCCGCCGCGTGCGGCGGAAACAGGCCGGCGTCCGGCAGCACCGACGACGATCCGGCCGCCGCCGGCGCTGCGTCGCGCAGCTCGCCGAGTTCGGTGCGCTCGACGTTGTGACGCGCGAGCACGTGGCCGTCCGTATCGACGACGGCCATCGACAGCGCCTCGTTGCCGAGCACCTGGCTCGTCAGGCGATCCGCGTGCGCGCGCACCGCGTCGACGGACTCGAGTTCGCTCGCGAGCCGCCGCGCATGGCGCGCGGCGAGCACGATGTCGAGATCGTCCTGCGTGCTGACCTGCCGTTCGAGTCCTTTGTAGACATAGGTGCCGACGAGCCCGAACGCCGCGAGCGTGGTCGCGCCGAACGCGATCGCGAGCGTCGCGGTCAGCGAGCGGCCGCGCGTCATGCGCCGTCCTTCGGTTCGAGCACGTAGCCGACGCCGCGCACCGTGTGGATCAGCTTGACCGGGAAATCGTCGTCGACTTTCGCGCGCAGCCGCCGGATCGCGACTTCGACGACGTTCGTGTCGCTGTCGAAGTTCATGTCCCACACGTACGACGCGATCTGGGTGCGGCTCAGCACTTCGCCGTGCCGGCGCGCGAGCAGCTGCAGCAGCGAGAACTCGCGCGGCGTCAGGTCGATCCGCACCGCGCCGCGCTTCACGCGCCGCCGCACGACGTCGATGTCGAGATCGCCGACCGTGATCCGCTCGGTCTCGCGCGGCGGCCCGCGGCGCGCGAGCGTGCGCACGCGCGCGAGCAGTTCGACGAACGCAAACGGTTTGACGAGGTAATCGTCCGCGCCGAGTTCGAGCCCGTGCACGCGGTCCTGCACGTCGTCGCGCGCGGTCAGGAACAGCACCGGCGTCGTATGCGTGTCGCGCAGCCGCTTGAGCACGCCCCAGCCGTCGAGCACCGGCAGCATCACGTCGAGCACGATCACGTCGTACGACTCTTCCTGCGCGAGCAGCAACCCTTGCGCGCCGTCGGTCGCGAGATCGACGCTGAAGCCGGATTCCTCGAGCCCCTTCTTCAGATAGGCGCCGGTCTTCGGTTCGTCTTCCACTATCAGGATGCGCATGATCGGCTCCATCGCAGGCGGTTGGCGGAGATTCGGTGATGTTACCGGGAAAAATCGGGATACGGCGCGACCGGCGCCGGCCGGTGCGGCAGACCGGCGGACGGGCACATGCGACCGTCGGCCGCCGCGCTTCGGCAGCCGGGCGCGGTCGCGCGGCGGCACTACGCGCATTCGGCGACGCGCCGCTCCGCGCACGTCGGCACCGGCCGCGCGCCCGGCAGCACGCCGGCATCCGGTACGCATCCGGTACGCATCCGGTCGCGTCGCCGCGGCAATACGCGAATGGAAGCAAACCGATTCATCTGTCGCTCCGGATACGGAAACGCGGACCGGTCGCGGCCGGCGGCCGCCGCTGCCGCGCATCGAGCACCGCGCGGCACAGGCGCAGGCGCAGGCGAGCGAGACGGGATCGACCCGATTCGGTAACGGGATGAAACGAGCGTAGCCGGTGTCGCCTTACCGGCGCCCGACCCGAAGATGACAATTTCGTCATCTGTGCGCGCGCCGCGAACGGATCGCCTGCCGTTTCTTCGCCGGCCGGCATTTCGCGCCGCTCGGTCCGACACATTGCCCGACCTCGACACGCTCGCGCGCGACGCGGCCGACGCCGACGACGGGTAGGTCGCGTATGTCGCCGGTGTCGACGCAGGCGCCCTCGACGAGCCGATCGATTTCACGTTCACGAGCGGCAAGCCGCCACGGATGCGGCACGGCGACATTCTGCAGCACGCGTGCCATCACGGCACGTATCATCGCGGCAACGCGGATGCGCCGCTGCAGTTGCCCGCGTTCGTGCCGGGTCGCGATTCGGTGACCGATTTTCTCGAGAAGGGGTGTAACGCCCGTGGCGGCGTGGTCCTGAGTGCGGCGCACCGTGAGCTTGATGCCGGCTTACACGCATGAGTCATGCGACTGCGCGAATGCGGGCCGGCGACGCCCGCTCTCGCAAGCCGACCGATATCGATCGCGCATCCCGACCGAAACGACGCGTCACCGCGCCGCATCCGGCGCCGCCTGCCGGCTACTGATATGAAAACGTGACGAACATCCGCGCGTTGACGGTTCCCGGCCCGACCTTCGGCTCGGTCTTCACGTACTTCACGGTAAACGGAATCAACAGCGTGTTATACGCGTTGGCCGTCCCGACCAGCCACTGGTTCGGATTGCCCTTCGTCGACGATTCCGGGCCGAACGCGATCGGCGTCGACGATTTATCGCGGAAGATCTGCAGACCGAACCCGCTCGCAGTCGAGCCCGGCCCAAGCGTGAGTGCCGTCGACAGGTTCGATCGATCGTTCGCATCCGTCAGCGTCGCATGAACGGCCAGCGTGGTATCGCATTTGAGACCGATTTCGAACGAAGAAGAAACGGCCGATGTCGCGCCGACCTCCTTGAAGTCGTACGTAATGACTCTCGGCAGCGTGACCGTCTGGCCGTCCCCCGCGACCACCTTGCAGCCCTGCGCCGCGACGGTGATCGGCACGCTGGCCAACGGAATATCGGCGGTCAGCGGCTTTCCGCTGCCGTCGATGATGGTGTACCTGCCGACGTTCTGTGTCGGGACCCGGTAGCTGCCGGTTGCGAGACGTCCGGTCACGACAAGCGCGGCTTTCACCGTGATGGACGTTTCCATTGACGAAGGGCTTGCCGCACTGCCGTACGGCACATCGATTCCGCCTTCTTTCACGCCGGTTTCGGGGCCGCGGAAGGTCTGGATCAGAAGCGCATAGCCGACACCCGGAACGCCTGTTTCCCAGATGTCCGACACTTGTCCTCCGTTCCACACGTGCTGTACGCCGGGCACCACTTTTCCCAGCGACTGGAACCTGCCCTTCAGATTTTGGCAATCTGCATTGGTCGTCGGCTCGTTGAACTCGTAACGCCATCCGTTCACTTTCGCCGTTGCAGTCGGTGCAAGCAACGATCCGTGCTGCACCGCGTCCGCCGGCCCGGAGAACGATAGCGCGGAAATGCCGATCACGTTCGACGTCACGGTCCACCGGGCGGCCGTACAAGCCGCGAGCGCCTGCTGGCCATGGACCAGCAGAACGGCCAGCGACGCGTACTTCAGCATCTGCAGCAGACGCTTCAAATCCTTGCGCATAATGCCCCTCGGCGTACACACTTTCGTTGATCGAGCGATCGGGTCGGCTCGCGGCCGATCGCAATGTCGCATTCGCACGCGCGACGGCGTGCGCCGCGGTCACGCGCCGGACGTCGTGCGGTTCGACAGCGCCGGCGCGTAATCGGCAGCGGGCGCCGCGGCGCATGGCAAATCGAGGCTCTGCGGCGGCTGATAGCCGGAAGTTCGCTTGCGCACCGGCAGCGCGTACGACAACCGGCACGCGGATGCCGAGTCGGCTGCGCCCCACGTGACGGTAAGCTCGCCTTGATCCGCGAGGCCGCGCGCGAAGATCTTTCCGCCCTGCCCGACGATGCCGACGTCCGCGCCCTTGCCGTCCTTCACCGCCGCACCGAACGGCAACGGCGTGCCGTCCGGCTGACGCGCGCGAATCACCGCGGAGCGGCCGTATACGGTCTTGAACGTCACCATCGGCACCGCGCCTGCGAGCGGCGCGACACGCTGGCTGGTTTCCCGCAGCTCGACGTCCGTCGACAGCCCCTTCGGGTCGATCGTGATGTCGTTGATCGAGAACGGCGACAGATACGGGACGATCGCGTAACCGTTGCGATCGACCTGCACACCGGTCGAGTTCGTGATCCGCGCGCCGGCCGCATGCGGTGCCGACACGATCGCGAACGTCTCGCCGACCGGCTGCGACAGCGTGACGCCGCCCGGATGCGCGACAACCGCGCCGCGCACGCCGACCGAGTACTGCTGATAGTCGGCGCTCGCGCCCATGCTGCCGCTCAGTTCGGCCAGCGCGCCGCGATACGTGAAGTTCGCACCGCCGCTCGTCTGCGAATTGCCGAAGCCCGAGCGGTGCATCACGTTGACGCCGTATGCGAGCTTGCCGTCCGTACCGGCCGACCCCGACAGCGAGGTCTGCCATTGCGTCGACCCACGCGAATCGTGGCTGAAGTTCGTCGACACGATGGCCGGCCGCGTGCGGCCGAGCGGAATCGACAGCCCCGCATAGATCATCGTGCTCGATCCTGCGAACGCATTGCGCTGGCGCGTGGCCGACACGGTATACGCGATGTTGCGGAACGTGTTGTTGTAGCCGATCGTGTAATCGACGTCGGAGCCGCTGCGGTTCCAGTACGTGGCCGCCGATACGGTCGCGTTCACGCTGCCCCACGTGTCGCCGAACTGCTGGCTCAGCGTCAGCGATGCGCGATTGCGCTGCCGGTAGAGGCTCGACGAGCGGATGTCGGAGGCCGCCTGGTCGCGCGCGCGCATCGCGTCGTTCAGCCCGAAGAAGCCGTTCGTCGAATAGCGGTACGCGGCGATCGCGATGTTCGTCCCGGTGGCGGCGACCGTCTTCGCATAGCTCACGCGGACGCTTTGTCCCGAGTAGCGGCGCTCGCCGGGCACCTGCGTGCTCGCGTGCGTGACGTCGGCGCCGATCGCGCCGAGCGACGTGTTCAGCACGCCGCCCAGCATTGCAGACACGTAGCCTTCGGCCACCGTCACGCCGCCGTAGCCGGTGAGCGTGTTCGTGAACCCGCGCTGCCACGTCGCCTGCATGAACAGCGGCGACGTGTTGTCGAGGTTGCGAACCGCGCCGGCCGTGAAGCTGTAGCGGTTCTGCCCCGGACGCAGCGACAGCGGGATCGCCGCGAACGGCACCGAGAACGCGTGGACGGAGCCGTCCGCTTCCGTCACGGTCACATGCAGATCGCCGCCGTAGCCGGTCGGGTACAGATCGTCGATCACGAACGCGCCCGGCGCGACCGTCGTTTCGTACAGCCGCATCCCGTTCTGCGTGATCGTGACCTTCGCGTTCGAGTTCGCGACGCCGCGCACGACCGGCGCATAACCGCGCTGGGATTCCGGCAACATCCGGTCGTCGGTGTACAGCCGAACACCGCGGAACGACGTCGAATCGAACAGATCGCCGGACGTATACGTATCGCCGACAACGAACTGCGACGACCAGCGCGCGACATCGCGCTGCAAATAGGTCGCGACGTTCTGATAGCGCCGCCCGCCGCGATCGTCCCAGCTGAACGAACCGTTGTGCCGGAAATGCCAGCGCTGCACGTTCAGGCCGCCGTCGAGACCGACGTAGCCCTGCGTGTTGCCGTGCCCGCCGCGCATCTGCGAGTGGTAGGTGTTCGCGTTGTAGCCGAGCATCGCGACTGGCACGCCGGCCGTCCACTGATCGGGACTCACGTACCCGCGCGCGCTGCGGCGCATCGCGATCTGCGGAATGCTCAGATCGAGCCGTTGCTCGCTGAAGTCGAAACTGACGGACGCGTCGGGAATGATCTGGCCGATACGCAGGCACGCCTCTTCCTGCTCGAACGTCGCGCGAATGTCCTTCGGCAGGCGTGCACGATCGACGCCGATCCGGTCGAGCAGCGCGCGGTCGAAGCACGGCTGCGCGTCGGGCGTGTTCGGGGCGGCCTTGAACGGAACGTCGGCGCGGCCGACCCAGCGGCCGTCGACGTAGATGTCCGGCGTATAGCGGCCCGGCCGCACGACGTTGCCGCGCCCGTAGCGCGACACGTCGATCGCGCCGGCACCTTGCAGAAACGCGCTCTCGAATTCGACCTGTGCAAACTCCGTCTGCGCGACCTGGAACGTTTCACCGGGCTCGCCGGCACGCGCCTGCGCCTGCCATCCCGCGATAATGGTGAGAAGCAGTGCGCAGATAGGCTTCAGACGCGGCTGGTTGTCTAGCCTCCGATCCATGACTTGCTTCTCCATATTCACCACGCCCTTGTTTCGATTCGGTTGTATCGGCCGGGCAGACCCGTGCGGGCCTAACCGGTTGCGAACGGGTCACGCCGTGCGGTCATTGCGCGACATCGGACTGATGGGCATGACTCGCGCCCCAGTCGTCCATGCTGCTGAACACGACCTTGCCGGCCGTAACGTCGGCGGACAGTGCGCCGTCGATCGGGAACGATGCGGTCTCGCCGGGCCGCACGAAGCCGACTCCCGCCTCGAGCGTCTTGCCGTTCGCGACGAGCGCGATGCCGGACAGGTTGACGACGTAAGGGGTCGGGTTGGTCGCTTCGAGCACCGGACGACGCTCGGCGTCGGCCGCGATCCGCCATTTCAGTTGCGACGGCGCGTCGAGCGCATTGCCGGACAGCCCGGCCGGCCGGTACATCAGCTTCACGCGTGTGCGGAACGCGAGCTGCAGCCGGTTCGCGTCCTCATCGACCGCCGCTTTCGGCGGCACGTCGAGCACGTTCAGCCAGAACAGCGACTCCTTGTCGGCCGGCAACGGCTCTCCGGTGTGGAGGATCCGCAGCGTCTGGCCCTTGCCGCCTTCGATGCGGAAAATCGACGGGGTAATCACGAAGGGGACGTCGATGCTCTCCGGAGCAGCACGTTCGTCGCCCCTGTCGATCCACGTCTGAACCAGCGCCGGACGCTTGCCGTCGTTGGTCATCTGGATCGTGACTTCCTTCTCGTTCGCGTCGAACACCACGCGCGTGCCGGACAACGTCACGCTCGCGTGTGCAAACGAAAAGCTCAGCGCGAACGTCATCCACGCGAGCAGGTGGCGGTAGGAACGTGCGTTCATCTTTCCTCTCCTGTCATTGGTACTGCGAATCAACTGCTTGTCACGCATTCGAAAGAGCCGACGCCGACCGGCCGCGCGAGGCGGCCGGCAACGTCAATCGACGCGTCGCCGATCAGGGATACGTGAGCGAGTACGTGACGTTCGAATTGGCCGAGCCGCCGGTGACCGGACCGGTCGCGACGTACTGCGCCGCGAATTGCAGCGTCGCAGTGCCGGTGCCGTCGAGCGCGGTGTCGATGTCGGCGACCTGCACGCCCTGCATGCCGGTGTCGGCGCCGATCTTGATCGGCTGGTACTTATCGTTCAGGATCGCGATCTCGACGCCCTTCGCGGCATCGTCACCCGTCAGCTTCAGACGGCCGTTGCCATTGACGGTCGGCCCCGGTTCGAACGCGACCGACACCTTCTTCACCGGCGCCGGAATCACGGTCGTGCCGTCTTCGCCCTTCTTGTCGGTGGTGCAGCCCGACAGCGCGAGCGTGAACGGCGTACGGCCGGCCGTTGCACCGACGGTCGCCAGCTGGTTCGTCGCTGCGCGCGGCAGCTGCACGGTCAGATCGTTCGTGCCGCCGTTGATCTTGCAGGTGGACGCGACCACCGAGCCCTGGAAGGTGATCGTGCCTTCCGACGCGTGTGCCGCGTTCATCGCGACGAATGCCAGACCGGCTGCCGCCGTCAGGAGTGAATATTTGGTCATAGAGATTTCCAGTTTCTATCGGTCAATAAAAAATCGACGGTATTCGTCGACCAAGCGAAGTAAATCGAAAGACTTCGTTATTCAATCAGTCAATAACTCACGCCATCCATCACCTCCCATGCGCCCGTCACGACAGCGCGCCACTCCCGATTCAATCGGTTTCTTCATAATTTCCCACCGATCATGGCGATAAATCGCCAAGCCCGAGATTCATTGCACATTCGATCAGCGCGACATCGGTCTTTGCACCGAGCTTTTTCATTGCGGACGTTTTCTGCGCACTGATCGTCTGCTTACCCTTCTTCAACTGCACCGCAATTTCGCCGACCGATAGTCCGGACAAGTAAAGCCGGATAATTTCGATTTCGCGCGGCGACAGTTTTGCGATGCGGTCGCCGTTTTCGGTCGACGCATGTTCCAGCGCGGACCGCACTTTCGGCGACAGATACTGACCGCCGCCATAACCCATGTGGATCGCGGTGACGATATGATTGACTTCGTCGAACTTGCTGACGATGCTCGACACGCCGCTTTGCAGAATCGCATGCGCAAGAACGGGGCTTTCATGTCTTAGCAACGTCACGATCGCCATATCCGGAAACGTGCGCTTCAGATAACCGAGCAATGCCAGTCCTTCAAGCTTTCCGCTGCCGCGAATCGAATAATCGAGCAGCACGACATCGCATCGCACGTTCTGCAGCGTTTCGATCAGCTCATCGGTACTTCTGCACAGTGCGGCAAGTTCGATTGCGCCTGAGTGGATCGCAACGTATTCCATTCCGGCGAGCATCAACGGCCGGTCGTTTGCAATCACGGTTCGAACGCTGAATTTATCCATGATGGTCCCCGTACAGCGATGCGGACCATCATCTCGACATGTCCGCTACATCGCAGCCGCCGATCCACATGAAGTTGTTTTGAATGCGGATCGACCGAGCGAATACTATCAATCCGTTTACAGGATGGATATGGGACAGATGCTCGATTTTTGAATAATCGATAAGACTTGTACTAACGCCGCGCAGGACCGCACCAAGCCGTATTTTCGGGAAAGCAGTCGAATGACCAGTACCGGCCGCACCGATTACCAGCGCCGATATACGGAGGATCGCCACGAAATCGGACACGTCCTAATTAATCTCAATATTTCGAGCAATCGTCCCATTTCCCTCGTGGAGACGCATTGCTAAGATCGCCGGCACGGCGATCGCGGCACCGATTCTCACGTGCATGCGATCGGCATTCATCCACCCGCCCGATCCCCCGGCTTGAAAAGGGAGTCGACTCATACGAACGCCACGGCATTGTCCAGGCAGTTCCCGGATCCGGATTTCCAGGACGTTCGTCATCCTACTTGCCAGGCAGCCCATGAACATCATGCTCCGTATCATTCGCCCTGCGCTCGTCGTAGCGGCGCTCATCCATTCTTCGCTTGCGCTCAGTGCGAGCATCTATGCGTTCGGCAATGCCGAAATGACCGCACCCACCGGTATCGGCGTCGGCACCGTGTTCGCCCGCTACACGCTCACACCGAACGATGTATGCGGAAAGCCCGTTTGCACCATCACGCAGGTGCTTCGGTACAACAAAGGCAGCATCTGGGGTTCCCCGACGACGAGCGATTCGCTCGAAACGAATGTGCCGGGCGTCTCGGTGCAGGTCGTCCTCGACGGGAAGGTGGTCAAAGAGCGATTCAGCGGGCGTTTCTCCGGCACCGGCGAGGTTCAGTTGCTCCGGAACAGTGCGCCCATATCGAGCGGGAAATTCGCGAGCGGGTCGTTCAACACCTATTACCTCCTGACTTACGACGACGGATCGTGGGCAGGCACGAAGACGTCGATCTATCTGAACGGCAGCGTCCGGGCCATCGCCGGCGCATGCAAGATTCCGGAGGAGACGGTCCTGATGCCGACCGTCTATACGTCGCAATTCAAGGGCGTCGGTTCATCGATCGGCAAGACGCCGTTTCAGATCCGCGTGAACGATTGCCCAGCCGGTTTCAATCGCGTGGAATTCGGCTTTTACCCGACACAAGGCGTCGTTTCCGCCATACCCGGCACGCTGCAACTGGCACCCGGTTCCACGACCGCGGGCATCGGCGTGCAACTGACCGACGAAGCGGGGACGCCGGTCACGTTCCAGTCTCCTCAATTGCTGAGCGCTTACGACCGAACCGTCGGCGGAAACTATTCGATTCCGATGACGGCGTCTTACGTGCAGACCGAACCGAGCATGCAACCGGGCCCCGTCAACGCGACGATGGTCGTGCTGCTCAATTATCTTTAATCGGGCCGGACGCCTGTTTTTCTGCCGATCCCGTTTCATCCGATTCGACTAGAATGTCCGGCTCCGCCGACCGAGCGATCGCTCGGTATCGGTGTTGCTGCCGTCGCGTCATTCGATGACACCGATCGTTCGTCCGGCCGTACCGACAGACGATCGCACACGGCACGCTGACGTTCGCGGCAGCACGACACCTGCGCTGCCTCCATCGACCTCCGCCGGCGTTCGCAGCTGTCGAGCGCGCTGCCGGCACGGAACGCGTGATGCCCAGGAAAAAATCCGGCGTTCGGTTATGGCCTTTCGACCTGCGCGGCATCGCGACCGCCGCCCGGCCGAAGAAGAAACCCGCGCGGCCCGCGACGTCGGTCGCGCGCGCGGGCGCTGTGCGAACCGCCAAACGCGCGGCCGCGGCGCCCGCCGCCCGCACGTCGGTACGCGACGCACCCGGCACCTGGCTACGCTCGTTTCATTCGGCGCGCCCGGCCGCCGGACAGCTGATCAATCATCTTGCGTATGCGTTGTATCTGCCCGCCTCGGCCGCTGCCGCAGCCGGGCCGACGCGCGGTGCGATGCCGCTCGTCGTGATGCTGCACGGATGCAAGCAGACCGCCGAGTCGTTCGCGGCCGGCACGCGCATCTGCCGCGTCGCGGAGCGCGCCGGATTTGCGGTGCTGTTTCCCGAACAGGCAAAAACCGCGCATGCGCAACGCTGCTGGAACTGGCATGGCGACGCGTCGCAGTCGGAGGCACCGGCGATCGCGTCGCTGATCGATGCGGTCGCCCGCGAGCGTGCGATCGACCGCGACCGCATCTATCTGGCCGGCATGTCGGCCGGCGCCGGGCTCGCGGCGCGGCTCGCGATCCGCTATCCCGATCTGTTCGCGGCCGTCGGGCTGCATTCGGGCCCGGCGATCGCGCCGCCGTTGTCGACGATGGCCGCGGTCGGCCTGATGCGCCGCGGTCTGCGCGACGACCCGATCGGCGTCGCGGACGCATGCGCGGACGCTGCCGCATATCCCGGGATGCCGGCGCTGATCGTGCACGGCGCGCTCGATGCGGTCGTGGCCGACCGCAATGCGGCGCAGCTCGGCCTCGCGTTCGCGCGGCTGAACCGGCTCGTCGACGAACACGGCGCGCCGCGCGTCGGCGAGCAGCGCACGTACGTCGACGGGGACGCCGAATACACCGACTATCTGCGCGCCGGCCGCGCGATCGTCCGGGTGTGCGTCGTGCGCCGGCTCGCGCATGCGTGGAGCGGCGGCGATCCGCGCGAGCCGTTCCACTCGGCTACCGGGCCCGATGCGACCGCGATGTTCTGGAATTTCTTTCGGCGGCGCCGCCGCGCCCGGCCGCCGGCCCGCCTGTCGCGCACGCGAAGCGAACCGCGCGCGCGCACAGCAGGTAAGCTTGCGCGTTGAGCCGCCGAACGCCGCGTCGCCACGCGCGCCGAGCGGTACGACGACCGCCCTGTTCCGACTATGCAGACGCCCACGACGCCTTCCGAATCGCCCGCCGCCACGCATTCGTGGTGGGGAGTATGGGCCTTGGCCCTGTCCGCCTTCATTTTCAATACCACCGAGTTCGTACCGGTCGCGCTGCTCGGTGCGATCGGCGACAGCCTTCATATGGCGCCAACCGACGTCGGATTAATGCTGACGATCTACGCGTGGACCGTTGCGCTCACGTCGCTGCCCCTCACGCTGCTGACGCGCAAGGTCGAGCGCCGCCGGCTGCTCGTCTCGGTATTCGCGCTGTTCATTGCGAGCCATGTCGTGACCGGCGTCGCGTGGAATTTCCCGCTGCTCGTCATCGGCCGGCTCGGCATCGCCGGCGCGCACGCGGTGTTCTGGTCGATCTCGATCGCGCTCGCGGTCCGGCTCGCACCGCCCGACAAGAAAAGCCGCGCGCTCGGGCTGATCGCGACCGGCACCGCGATCGCGATGGTGGCCGGCATCCCGCTCGGCCGCGTGATCGGCGAGACGCTCGGCTGGCGGATGACGTTCCTCGCCATCGCCGCCACGGCGGTCGTCCCGCTGCTGATGCTGCGCTTTACGCTGCCTGAGCTGCCGAGCCAGCGCACCGGCTCGCTCGCAAGCGTTCCGGCGCTGCTGCGCAATCCGGCGCTGATCCTGCTGTACGCGATCACGATCCTCGTCGTGTCCGCGCACTTCACGTCGTACACGTATATCGAGCCGTTCGTCCGCCACGTGAATCATGCGAGCGAGAACCGGATCACGTACATCCTCGTGCTGTTCGGCGCGGCCGGCATTCCGGCGGCCGTCTGCTTCAACCGCCTGTTTCCGGCAAGGCCAGCGCAATTCCTGCTCGGATCGATCGTCGCGACGTCGACGTGCCTGCTGATCCTGTTCCCAAGCGCGCTCACGATCGTCACGCTGTCAGCGCACACGGTCGCATGGGGTGGCGCGATCATCTGCTTCGGTCTCGCGATGCAGGCGTGGGTGCTGAAGCTCGCGCCCGATGCGACCGACCTCGCGATGTCGATCTATTCGGCGCTGTACAACGTCGGGATCGGCGGCGGCGCGCTGCTCGGCAACCACATCGCGAACGATTTCGGGCTGCCGTGGATCGGCACGTTCGGCGGACTGCTCGGCGGGCTCGGGGCCGCGCTCTGCTGGCTCGCGTTGCGGCTGCATGCGCGGCGCGCGGCCGCGGTTGCCGATGCCGCCGCCGCGTCCGGGTCCGGGTCCGCTCGAGCAGCATCGCATCCTGCAACGCCTGCCGCCGATTGATCGCCGGATCGCGGGCGGCCGGCAACGCCGCGCGTGACGGCCGCATCTGACGGAAAAAGCGCACCGATCACGCTCGCGCGACCGCCTTCGTCGTCGGGCAGTTGCGGCTGCCCGCGCGCGAACGCCGGTGCGATCGCGGCCGTCAGCGCGACCGCGATCGCGAACCTCGCCGCACGCATCGTCGTTCCGCGCGGCATCACTGGACACTCGCCGCGCTTCCGGACGTCGACACGGCTGCCGTCGCGGTGCGCTGCTCGCCGTGCGCGATCGCATACAGCTCGCGATTGCGCGCGATCGTCTGCGCGCTCGGCGGATAGTCCCAGTTCGACGTCGGCACGGTGCCGTCGCGTTCGGCCTGGACGAGATCGGCAATCACCTCGGCGCGCGTGAGGCCGGACGACGAGGTCTGGGCGAACGCGACGGCCGGCGCTCCGACGACGGCTGCCAGTGCGACGGCGGCAATCAGCTTGCGGTTCATGATGGCACTCCCGAGAACGGTTCGATGGGGACGCATCGACGATGCGCCGTCGACGGGACCGGATGCGGTTCACCGTCCGACGCTTCCATTCTCGCGATCGCGGCGCACGCGACGCTGACCGCCGGATGACGATTCTGTAATCCGGCGTGCGGCGTACCGGATAGCGGCTTCCGACGCTCGCGCGCGGCCGGTCCGGCGTCGCGTCGCGCATGCGCGCTCGCCGCAGTCGGCTGCAAGCGCGCGCGTAGCCGCGTGTTCGCCGCCCGTATTGCGGCGGTGGCATCGTCGTTTACGCCCGTGTCGCGCGCGGCGCTTGGTCCGCGCGCACGGCGGCGTTGCCGTCGGACGCCGGCTGGAACGCAAACTCCTGGCCGCGCGACTCGCGCGACGCGATCACCGCGACGAACGCCGGCAGCGCCATCACGATCGCGTAGCCGGCGACGAAGATCGCCGAGCCCGTATAGCTGACGAGCAGCGTGCCGACGATCGGCGCGATCGAGCCGCCGAGCACCGACGCGAGCTGATAGCTCGTCGACAGCGCGGTGAAGCGCACGCGCGTCGGGAACAATTCGGCCATGTACGCGGCCATCGGCCCGAGAATGATGCCGTGGCAGGTCAGGCACGCAATCAGCGCAAGCTGCAGATGCGCATAGTCGCTGCCCGGCGACAGCGTGAACAGCGAACACCCGGCGACCGCCGCGCCGATCAGGCCGGCGACGAGCACCGGGCGCCGTCCGATCCGGTCGGACACATGTGCAGCGATGAGGATCACGACGACCTCGATCGCCGACGCCCACATCAGCGCGGACAGCGCCTGCGGCCGGCTGAAGTGCAGATAGCCGGTCGCGAGCCCGAGCGCGAACGTCGAAAACAGATAGAGGAACGTGTTTTCCGCGGCCTTCACGAAGAACGCACGCGCCATCTGCCGCCAGTTGCCCGCACACGCTTCGCGCAGCGACGCGCGCTCGACCGTCCGATGCGCGGCCGCGAGCGCGGCGAACGCTGCCGATTCCTCGACGCGCCGCCGCGTCCAGAAGCCGACGATCACGAGCAGCGCGGAGATGAAGAACGGGATCCGCCACGCCCAGTCGACGAACGCCGTATCGCCGTAGAACCGCTGCACCATCCCGATCACGAACGCGGTCAGCACGTTGGCGAGCGGGCCCGCGAACATCGTGAAACTCGTCCAGAAACCGCGCTGCGTGCCGGGCATCGACTCGGCGATCATCAGGATCGCGCCGGTTGCCTCGCCGCCGACCGCGATGCCCTGCACGATCCGCAGCAGCACGAGCAGCAGCGGCGCCGCGATGCCGATCGACGCGTAGGTCGGCAGCAGACCGACGCAGAACGTGCTGATGCCCATCATCAACAGGCTGACGACGAGCGTCTTGCGCCGGCCGATGCGGTCGCCGATCATCCCGAACACGATGCCGCCGAGCGGCCGCGCGACGAAGCCGACCGCGAACGTCGCGAGCGCGAGCAGCGTGGCCGCGAGCGGATTGCCGACGACGAAGAACTGCTTGTCGAACACGAGCACCGCACACGCGGCGAACGCGAAAAAGTCGTACCACTCGAGCGTGGTGCCGACGGTGCAGGCAAACATCAGGTTGGCACGCTTTTTCATCGCGCATGTCTCCGGTCGTTTTTGTGGTTGATGCGGGGCGCCGCGGCGGCGCCGCGCGTTCAAAGTTCGAGCACGAGCCGCTCGCCGCCGCAGGCGCGCGAACAGCAGGTCATCATCCGGTCGTGCGCGTCGCGTTCGCCGCGCGTGAGCACGTTGTCGCGATGATCGACGCGGCCGGCCAGCACGCGCACTTCGCACGATCCGCACAGCCCTTCGCGGCAATCGCTTTGCACGTCGATGTTCGCGTGCTGCAACGCGTCGAGCACGGTCTGGTTCGCCGCCACCGTCAGCGTGATGCCCGAATCCTTCAGTTCGACTTCGAACGGCTGCTCCTTCGACGGATCGAGCACCGCCTTCGTCGACACGAAGTGCTCGACGCGCAGTGCATCGCGCGGCCAGTGCGCGCAGCTCGCTTCGAGTGCGTCGAGCATCCGCGCCGGGCCGCACGCGTAGACGTGCGTGTCGTCGGCCGGCTGCGCGAACAGCGCATGAAAGTCGTTGCGCGTGCCTTCTTCCGACACGTACACATGCAGACGCTCGCCGTGCAGTGCCGCCAGCGTGTCGAGCATGGCCATCGATGCGCGCCGCGCGCCGCTATAGTGGATTTCGTAGTCGATGCCGCGCGCCTGCGCCTCGCGCGCCATCGCGCTGATCGGCGTAATGCCGATGCCGCCCGCGACGAAGATCGCCTTGCCCGCGTCGGTCGCGAAGCGGAAGTGATTGCGCGGGCCGCGGATCTTCAGCACGTCGCCGGCGCGCAGATTGGCGTGCACCCATGCCGATCCGCCGCGGCTCTGCGCTTCGTGCAGCACCGCGATCTCGTACGCATCGCGCTCGTCCGGATCGCCGCACAGCGAGTATTGGCGCGTGATGCCGGTATCGCCGCAGATCACGTCGATATGCGAGCCGGCCGTCCAGCGCGGCAGCGGGCGGCCGTCGGCCGACACGAGCCGCACGTGGGCGACACGATCGGCGCAGATCGACACGCGCTCGACCTTCACCGCGCGGCTCACCGCATGCGACGACGGCTCGCCGATGCGTACCGCCGCGCGCGGGCGCAGCACCGACCGGTCGCGGCGCTCCGGATTGAGCGCGGGGTCCCATTCGACGTACAGGTGCTCGGGGCCGCGAAACGACGTGTTCGGCACATACGTGAAGCGCTGTTCGGCTAGCTTCATGTGCGGCAGACGGCGCGTGAACTCGTCGAGAAAGATCTGCATCTCCATGCGCGCGAGATTCTTGCCCATGCACTGATGCGATCCGTAGCCGAACGTCAGCTGGTCGCTCGCGTTTTCGCGGCGGATGTCGAACAGGTCCGCGTCGGCGAAGCGCGCTTCGTCGTGATTCGCCGACGACGTGACGATCAGCAGCTTCGCGCCCGCCGGAATGTCGACGCCGCCGATCGTGACGTCCTTCGTCGCGAGCCGTCGCCATGCGGCGACCGAGCCGTTGTGCCGCAGACATTCCTCGACCGCGTTCGGGATCAGCGACGGATCCTCGCAGATGTCGCGCCACGCGTCGGGATGCTGCAGCAGCAGCTTCATCGCGTTGGCCGTCGCGTTCGCGGTCGTCTCGTGCGCGGCGACGATGCCGGCCATCATCATCGAGTGCAGATACGAATCGGTGATCACGTCCGGCAGCTCCTTCTGCTTGCGGATGCCGTACTGCATCCAGCCCGGCCCCGACGGATCCTCGCGCATCTTGTCGAGCACCTTGCCCGCGAACTGCCAGAACTTGCCGACCGCATGCGCGACCGCGACCTGCTCTTCCGGCTTCGGGCGGCCCCACGTGTTGATCGTGTGCGCGATCGAGTATTCGCGCAGCGTGTCCATGTCTTCCTCGGGCACGCCGAGAAAATGCAGCGCGACGGTGAGCGGCACTTCCCAGAGCATCTGGTCGACGAGATCGGCATGGCCGTCGTCGATGAAGCGATCCACGTATTCGCGCGCGAGCCGGCGCACCATCGGCTCGTGATGCTTCAGCGCGTCGGGCGTGAACGGATCGAGCAGCGCACGGCGGCGCGGCATGTGCGCGGGCTCGTCCTCGTTGACGAGCGTGCGGTTCAGCGCAAAACCGTAGGACGCGAGCACCGCGTTGGCCTCGGGGCCGGTCGGCGTGATCTTCTCGAGCGCGATCGACGGACTGAACGTGAGGTTGTCGCGAAAGATCGCCTTGATGTCGTCGTAGCGCGTGACGACCCAATAGCCGAGCTTCGGGCTGTAGAACACCGGCTCCTGCTCGCGCGCCCAGCGGACGTACTCGGGCGGATCCTGCTGATAGCCGTCGTCGAACGGGTCGAACGCAGCGGCGGCGGCGCTGACCGGGCAGCCGTTCGGCGCGGTCGCCGCGGCCGGCGCAGGATGAAACGGACATTTCGACGACGACGCGTCGCGCTCCGTGACGGACATGATTCGCTCCCGTGCTATGATTTTGCGTAAATCTAATACGCAATGCGTAATCGAACGACTGGGGTAAACCTTGGCGGCCGGGTGCCGCCGGTCGTCGGGCTAGAATCCGGCCTATGGAAAAAATCGCCAGAACGAAGAAGACCGCGCCCGCCGAGCGCGACCGCCGGCAGCGCGTTCAGTCCGCATCGACCGGCCTGCTCGTGCTGAAGGAACTCGCCGCGTGCGGCGGCCGTGCGACGCTGACGGCGCTCGCCGCGCGGCTCGACGAGAATCCGGCGAAGGTGCACCGCTATCTGGCGAGCCTGATGGAGGAGTCGTTCGTCACGCAGGACCGCGGCACGCAGCAATACGTGCTCGGGCCGCAGTGCATCTCGATCGGGCTCGCCGCGATGCGGATGGCCGACCCGATACGGCTCGCCGAACCGTCGCTCGTGCGGCTGCGCGAGCGTCTCGAAGTGACGTGCTTCGTCGCGATCATGGGCAACCGCGGGCCGACGATCATGCGTTTCGAGGAGCCCGGCCTGCCGGTGACGGTCAACGTTCGTGCGGGTTCCGTCATGTCGTTGCTGTGGTCTGCGACCGGGCGGCTGTTCGTCGCGCTGCTCGACGAGCCGCGCGTGCGGCAGCTCGCGGAAGACGAGCTCGCGTCGGCGCCGGCCGAGTTGCGCGCGCAGCTCGATCGGCGCGATCCGGTCGGCGCGTTGCAACGCGAGATTCGCGCGGCCGGTGTCGCGACCGTGCGCGACACGAACCTGAAAGGCATCAGTGCGGTGTCGGCACCTGTCTTCGACGCCAACGGGCATATGTGCGCGGCGATCACGGCGTTGGGCGCGACCGGCGGCTTCGACGCGGCGATCGACGGGCCGGTCGCGACGGCGCTGCGCCATGAGGCGGCGCTGATCAGCGCCGAACTCGGCTATGCGGCGTGAGCGCGGCGATCGACGGGGCGCCTGCGTCGATCCGTGGGGATACCCGCTTTGTTCCGCCGGACGATCGGCAGAAACGATCCGCGACGTGACCGGCAGCGCGACGCCAGCGTCGCACCCGCCTTTATTGAACTCGCCGCTTTCCGCTCACGACGAGCGATGAACGACGCACACGGTGCGCGCACATCGGCGGCGCCGCGCGGAGGGATCGGAACCGGGAACGTGTGAAACGCCGCTGACGAAGCATCTGAACATCGGCGAGCGTATCGAAAGGTTGGCGACGCGATCCGTGCACTTCGGTTTTCGTTTTTCGTGCGCGTGTTCGATCGAGCGCAACGCGACTCGCCGTCCGCCACTCGCCGTCCGCCACAAACCGTCGTCAGTCACCGCCCGCTACCTGAACGACGATACGAGCGCCGCATCCTCGCCCGGCTTCGCGGCCGGCGGCGGCACCGCGTCCGCCGTCTTGCCGTGCGCGCCCAGGCCTGTGCCGCCCGTGCGCCGGCGCGCCGCATGCCGCTCGATGATCCGCTGCAGCAGGCAGAACACGCACAGCAGCGCGCCGATCACGATGCGCGTCCACCACGAGCTGAGCGTGCCGTCGAACGTAATCAGCACCTGGATCGTGCCGAGGATGCCGACGCCGAACACCGAGCCGATCACGTACCCGACGCCGCCCGTCAGCAGCGTGCCGCCGATCACGGTGGCGGCGATCGCGTCGAGTTCCATCCCCTGCGCCTGCAGCCCGTATCCGGACAGCACGTACAGCGTGAAGACGACGCCGCCGAGTGCGGAGCAAAAGCCGCTCAGCGCATAGACGCCGACCTTCGTGCGCGCGACCGGCAGCCCCATCAGCAGCGCCGAACGCTCGTTGCCGCCGATCGCGTAGACGTTGCGTCCGAAGCGCGTGAAGTGCGCGACGTAGATCGCGGCCGCGAGCGTCGCGAGCGCGACGAGCGCGCCGGCGCTCAGCGTCCCGCCGCCGATCGGCACACTGATCGCGGCGATCGCATGAAACGTCGGCTCGTTGATCGTGATCGACTGCGTCGTGATCAGGAAACACGCGCCGCGCGCGAGAAACATCCCGGCCAGCGTGACGATGAACGGCTGCAGCCGGAAGTAGTGGATCAGCGCGCCCATCGCGGCGCCGTATAGCGCGCCGAAGGCGAGCACGAGCGGCACGATGACCCATACCGGCCACTGCAGCCGCTCGGCGCCGACCGCGCAGAAGATCGTCGTCAGCGCGACGACCGAGCCGACCGACAGGTCGATGCCGCCCGACACGATCACGAACGTCATGCCGATCGCGACGATCAGCAGGAACGCGTTGTCGACGAGCAGGCCGGTCAGCACCTGCATCGAAAAGAACCCGGTGTACATCACGGACCCGAAACCGAACAGCGCCGCGAACAGCACGATCGTCACGACGATCGGCAGCGTGCGCGGGTCGGCGAGCCGCCCAAGGAATCGGTTCATCGCGGCGTGGCTCCCGTCGTCGCGCGCGAACGCGCAACAGCTATCAGTTTCGACAGATGGCGGAGCGCGAGCGCGCGTGCCGCGTCCGACTGGATCAGCGTGACGACGATCACGACGACGGCCTTGACGACGAGCGTCGCCTCCGGCGGCACGCCGATCGAATAGGTCGTATAGGTCAGCGTCTGGATGATCAGCGCGCCGAGCACGGAGCCCGCGAGGCTGAAGCGGCCGCCGAGCAGCGACGTGCCGCCGAGCGTCACGGCGAGGATCGCATCGAGCTCGAGCAGCAGCCCCGCGTTGTTGCCGTCGGCGCTGCGCACGTTCGAGCTCGCGAGAATCCCGGCGAGCGCCGACATCACGCCCGAACACAGATACACGCCGAACACGACCGCACCGGCGCGCAGCCCGACCAGCCGCGTCGCGACGGGATTCACGCCGATCGCGCGGATGAACAGCCCGAGCGCCGTGCGATTGACGAGCAGCGCAATCGCGACGATCGTCGCGACCGCGAACCACACCGAGCACGGGACGGTCGCCAGGTAGCCGCCGCCGAGCGCGAGATAGCCGGGCGCGCCGATCGGAATGATCTGTCCGCCCGTCAGCAGCTGTGCAACGCCGCGGCCGGCGACCATCAGGATCAGCGTCGCGATGATCGGCTGCATGCCGACGAACGCGACGAGCACGCCGTTCCATGCGCCGGCGAGCACGCCGACGCCGAGTGCGGCCGCGAGCGCGGTGCCGACGCGCGACGGATCGCCATCGAGCACGATCGCCGCGGCCGCGCCCGCAATCGCGACGATCGCGCCGACCGAGATGTCGATCCCGCGCGTCGCGATCACGAGCGTCATCCCGAGCGACACGATCACGAGCGGCGCCGCGCGGTTCAGGATGTCGATCGGCGCGCCGAACAGATGGCCGTCGAGCAGCGCGATCGACAGGAAGCCCGGCCGATGCGCGACGTCGAGCGCGCACAGCAGCACGAGCGTGAGGACCGGCCACACGAGCGGATGACGAAGAAGCGTACGAAGCCGCGTCATGACTGGCCTCCGGCGATCAATCGATAGATCTGTTCCTCGGATGCGTCGGCGCCCGACACTTCCGCCACCTTGCGCCGATCGCGCAGCACCGCGATCCGATGGCTCACGCGCACGACCTCGCCGATCTCCGACGAGATGAACAGGATCGCGAGCCCCTTCGCGCACAGGCCGAGCACGCGCTCCATGATGTCGAACTTCGCGGCGACGTCGATGCCGCGCGTCGGCTCGTCGAGGATCAGCAGCTTCGGATCGGTCGCGAGCCAGCGTGCGAGCAGCACCTTCTGCTGGTTGCCGCCCGACAGCAGCCCGATCGGCTGTTCCGCGTCGCGCGCCTTGATGCCGAGCCGCTCGATATACGCGTCGGCGAGCTCGCGCTGACGCGCGCGGCCGATCAGCCGCCACCAGCCGCGCCGTGCCTGCAGCGCGAGCACGATGTTCTCGCGGATCGACAGCGCGGCGACGATCCCTTCCTTCTTGCGGTCTTCCGGGCAATACGCGATCCCGTGCCGGACCGCGTCGTGCGGCGACGCGAGCCGTGCGCGCGCACCGTCGATCTCGATCGCGCCCGTATCCGCACGCTCGGCGGCAAACGCGAGCTGCGCGGTTTCGGTGCGCCCCGAGCCGAGCAGTCCGGCCAACCCGACGATTTCGCCGGGCCGCACGTCGAGGTCGAGCGCGCTGATCATGCCGCGCCGGCCGACCTGCTGCATCGACAGGAACGGCGCGCTCGCGCCGCCGCGCGCCGCCTCGGCCGCACGCGCCTGCAACGCATCGGACAATCGTTCGCGGCCCGTCATCTTCGCGACGAGCGCATCGACCGGCAGATCGCGCGCGAGATACTCGCCTTCGCGCTCGCCGTTGCGCATCACGGTGATGCGGTCGGAGATCGCATAGGTCTGTTCGAGAAAATGCGTGACGAACAGGATCGCGATGCCCGACGCCTTCAATCGGCGCAGCACGTCGAACAGCCGCGCGACCTCGCCGTCGTCGAGGCTCGACGTCGGTTCGTCGAGAATCAGCACGCGCGCCTCGACCGACACCGCACGCGCAATCGCCACCATCTGCTGCACCGCGATCGGATACGCGTCGAGCGAGCGCGTGACGTCGAGCGACAGATCCAGTTCCGCGAGCGCAGCGCGCGCACGCGCATGGATCGTCTTCCAGTCGATCGCGCCGCGCCGCATCGGCTGCCGGCCCGCGAAGATGTTCTCCGCGACCGACAGGTTCGCGCACAGGTTCACTTCCTGGTACAGCGTCTGGATGCCGGCCGCCTCGGCCTCGCGCGGCGCGGCGAAACGCACCGGCGCGCCGCCGACGCGAATCTCGCCCGCATCGTGCGCATGCACGCCGGTCAGCACGTTGATCAGCGTCGATTTGCCCGCGCCGTTCTGGCCCATCAGCGCATGGATTTCGCCGGGAAACAGCCGGAAGTTCACCTGCTGCAGCGCACGGACACCCGGAAACGCCTTGTCGATGCCGGTCATCTCGACCACCGGCGAATTCGTCATGGATCGCCCTCGATTCGATGGAGTTGGCGGACGGCGGCCGTTGCGCCGCCGCCGGCGCCGTCGGCGGTGCTCAGTACTTGCGGGTCGGCAGCACTTGCGCCGCGACATTCATCGGGAACACCGTCTCGTTCGTGACGATCCGCTTCGGCAGCTGCTTGCCGGCCACGACGTCCTTCACGGCCGTCATCAGCTGCGGCCCGAGCAGCGGGCTGCACTCGACGTCGACGTTGATCTTGCCGGCGATCATCGCCTGGAAGCCGCCCTTCGTCGCATCGAACGACACGACGCTGACGTCCTTGCCGGGCTTCATCCCGGCCTCTTCCATCGCCTGGATCGCGCCGAGCGCCATGTCGTCGTTGTGCGCGTAGACGACGTTGATCTGCTTGCCGTAGGTCTTCGCGAACGCCTCCATCACCTGCTTGCCGCCGGCGAGCGTGAAGTCGCCGCTCTGCGAGGCGATCACCTTGAACTTCGGATTGTTCTTGATCACCTCGAGCAGGCCCGCGCGGCGGTCGTTCGCCGGTGCCGAGCCGACCGTGCCCTGCAGCTCGACGATGTTGATCGGGCCCGCGTCGTTCTTGTAGCGCTCCTCGAGCCAGTGGCCCGCGCGCCGCCCTTCCTCGAGGAAGTCCGAACCGATCATCGTCACGTAGAGCGACGGGTCCTTCACGTCGACCGCGCGGTCGGTCAGGATCACCGGAATGTGCGCGGCCTTCGCTTCGGTCAGCACGGGCTCCCAGCCCGACTCGACCACCGGCGAGAACGCGATCACGTCGACCTTCTGCGCAATGAACGAACGGATCGCGCGAATCTGGTTCTCCTGCTTCTGCTGTGCATCGGAAAACTTCAGGTTGATGCCGGCTTCCTTGGCGGCGCTCTTGACCGACACCGTATTCGCGGTGCGCCACGCGCTTTCCGCGCCGACCTGCGAGAACCCGAGCGTGATCGGCTTTTGCTGCGCGTATGCGCCGGATGCCAGCATGGCCGTCGCGGCCACGAGCGCGCCGGCCGCGAGCTTCCTGATGATCGTCATGTTGCGTCTCCGATGATGTCGTTGTGTATCGCGGCGACGGCCGTGTGCTGCGCTGTTCTGATTCTGACGGCCGCGTGCGGACGGGGCGGCGGTTGATGGGCCCCGGATCAGTCTAGAAACAAGTCCGATAACCTGCCAATGAAATATTGGATTGAATCAATATCCGAATTGGCATACGTATAAACACCTAAGCGTGTCGCGACACGCGTCGCGGCGTTGCCCGAACGGCGCACGCATCTTGCTCCACCGACCTGCGCACGCCGCGCGGTGCGGCACACATCCGATCGCCACGAACCTCACAGGAGACAAGAACGATGGTCGCAGCGCTTCCCCGCAGCTTGCCGTGCATCGCCGCATGAAGCCGCGCGCGCCCCGCTCCGCGGCCGGCGACGGCATGCGCATGTCCGACGCGCGCGCGGCCGCCACGCTGCGCCACGTCGACGACCGGCAGCCGGGCTACACGCGTCGTCGCGTCCGCAACGGCTTCGCGTATTACACGCAGGACGGCGAACGGATCCGCGATCCGGACGAGATCGCGCGGATCAACGCGCTCGCGATTCCGCCCGCGTACACCGACGTCTGGATCTGCGCGGACCCGCGCGGCCATCTGCAGGCGACCGGCCGCGACGCGCGCGGGCGCAAGCAGTACCGCTACCACCCGCAGTGGCGGGCGACGCGCGACGCGAACAAGTATGCGCGGATGGCCGCGTTCGCGCTCGCGCTGCCGCGCATCCGCGCACGCGTCGCACGCGACCTCGCGCGACCGGGGATGCCGCGCGAGAAGGTCGTCGCGACGATCGTCCGGCTGCTCGACACGACGCTCGCGCGCATCGGCAACGCGGAATACGCGCGCGAGAACGAGTCGTACGGGCTGACGACGCTGCGCAAGCGGCATCTGAAGATCGAATCGGGGCAGGTGCGGCTGCGCTTCGTCGGCAAGAGCGGCGTCGAGCACGACGTGACGGTCGACGATCCGCGCGTCGCGCGAATCGTGCGGCGCTGCGCCGAGCTGCCGGGGCACGAGCTGTTCCAGTACGTCGACGACGACGGCGAACGCCATTCGATCGGCTCGGCGGACGTGAACGACTATCTGCGCGAGGTCGCCGGCGCGGAATTCACCGCGAAGGACTACCGGACCTGGGCCGGCAGCGTGCAGGCGCTCGCGCTGCTGCGCCGCGCGCCGCACGGCGGTGTCACGGAGGCCCGCAAGCAGATCGTCGAGACCGTGCGCGCGGTCGCCGACATGCTGCACAACACGCCGGCCGTGTGCCGGCGCTGCTACATCCACCCCGACGTGCTCGAGATGTACGAGTCGGGCCGGCTCGATACGCTCGTGATCCGGCGCGCGCCGCGCGGGCTGCGCGCCGACGAAGCGGCGTTCGCGGCGCTCGTGGCCGGCGCCGCGCGGCGCGCCGCAAAAACCGCGCGCGGTTAGCCGCGCGAGCGCGCGATCGAGTTCGCGACGCTGCGAAAGACGAGCGGCTGTTCGTCGCGCGGCGTCGCACGGCGCGCGAGCCGGACCGCGTGCTCGACGCGGCCGTGATGCGCGGACTTTGCGCATACCGGGTCGGCCTCGGCCGGATCGCCGGCGAGCAGGTAGGCCTGACAGCGGCAACCGCCGTGATCGACATGGCGCTCGTCGCAGCTGCGGCACGGCTCGCGCATCCAGCCGTCGCCGCGAAACGCGTTGAACGCGTCGCTGTCGTACCAGATCTCCTTCAGCGAGCGCTCGCGCACGTTCGGCAGCGCGAGCCCCGGCAGCGCACGCGCGGCATGACACGGCAGCGCGGTGCCGTCCGGTGCGACGCCGAGGAACACCGAGCCCCACCCGTTCATGCACGCCTTCGGCCGCTGCTCGAAGTAGTCGGGCACGACGAACAGGATCTTGCAACGCTCGCCGACGAGCTTCCGGTAGCGGTTCACCGTCTCCTCCGCATCGCGCAACTGCTCGGCGGTCGGCATCAACTGGTCGCGATTGAGCATCGCCCAGCCGTAGTACTGCGTGTTGGCGAGTTCGAGAAAATCCGCGCCGAGGTCGAGCGCCATCTCGATGATGCGGTCGACGTGCGGCAGGTTGTAGCGATGCAGCACGCAGTTCAGCACCATCGGATAGCCGTGCGACTTGATCAGGCGCGCGACGCTGCGCTTCAGCTCGAACGTCCGCGTACTGGTCAGGAAGTCGTTCAGCTCGCGCGTCGAATCCTGCAGCGACAGCTGGATATGGTCGAGCCCGGCCGCCTTCAGCCGCTCGATGCGCGCGGCGGTCAGGCCGATGCCCGACGTAATGAGGTTCGTGTAGAAGCCGAGCGCGCGTGCGTGCTCGACCAGCGTTTCGAGATCGTCGCGCTGCAGCGGCTCGCCGCCGGAAAAACCGAGCTGCGCGGCGCCGAGCGCGCGCGCGTCGGCGATCACGGTGCGCCACGTGTCGGTGTCGAGTTCCGCGCCGTGCGTCGCGAAGTCGACCGGGTTGTAGCAGAACGCGCAATGCAGCGGGCAGCGGTAGGTGAGCTCGGCGAGCAGCCACAGCGGCGGCGACGGTGACGGCGACGGCCGGTTCGGATCGCGCGTCATGTCAGTCCAGCCAGCCGCGCAGTCGCGCATGATCGAGGAAGCGATAAACGTCCGACGCGAGATCGGATGTGCTGAACAGCCGTTCGAGTTCGCCGATGATCTCGTCGAGTTCGCGCGTGCCGTCGCAGCGCGCGAGTATCTCGCCCGCGCTCGGATTGAGCTTCACCATGCCCTCGGGATACAGCAGCACGTAGGCATCCTGGGCCGCCTCCCATTGCAGGCGGTACATGCCCCTCAGCGTGGGGCGCAGCGGCACGCCGCTGACGTCGACGGAATTCATGCGCAATACGCCTTTTCAATGGCATCGAGGATCGACCACAGCACGTCGAGCTTGAACGTCAGAATCTCGAGTGCGCGCCGCTGCGCGGCCGCGGTCGTGAAATGGGCGAGCGTGACCGCGAGGCCGTGTTCGACGTCGCGCTGCGCAAGCGGCACGCGGCTGCGGAAATACTGCAGACCGTCGGCGTCGATCCACGGATAGTGCGACGGCCAGCCGGCGAGCCGGTCGAGATGGATCTGCGGCGCGAACATCTCGGTCAGCGACGAGCACACCGCCTCCTGCCACGTCGCGCGACGCGCGAAGTTCACGTACGCGTCGACGGCAAAGCGCACGCCGGGCAGCACGTGCTCGAGCGACCACAGCGACGCGCGGTCGAGGCCGACCGCCTCGCCGAGCCGCACCCACGCTTCGATGCCGCCGGCATCGTCGCCGTGCCCGTCCTGGTCGAGGATGCGCTGCACCCACAGCCGGCGCGTGTCGCGGTCCGGACAGTTCGAGAGGATCGCCGCGTCCTTCAGCGGAATGCTGATCTGATAGTAGAAGCGGTTCGCGACCCAGCCGCGAATCTGCGCGGGCGTGCAGGCGCCCGTGTTGAGCCGCCGGTTGAACGGATGATGAATGTGATAGCGCGATTCGAGCGCGCGCAGACGCGCCTCGAATTCGTCGGCGCTCCACGGGCTCGCGTGCAGCGCCGCCGCGGAAATCGGTGCGTTCATGGTCATACCTCGAAATGCATCCCGTCGTGCGCGACCTCGATCCCGTGCCCGTGCAGATGCGCGCGCTCGGCCGAAGCGGGATCGAGAATCGGGTTCGTGTTGTTGATATGCGTGAGCACCTTGCGCGTCTGTGCCGGCAACGCGCGCAGCCGGTCGATCATCCCCGGCCGCATGCCGTCGCCGCGTTGCGCGAGATGGCCCATGTCGGCCGCGTGCTTCGCCGACAGGCCGAGCTCGATCATCTCCGTGCCGGTCCAGAACGTGCCGTCGACGAGGACGAGATCGGCGGCCTGCATCGCGGCCTGCACGCGATCGTCGACGTCGGCAAGGCCCGGCGCGTAGAACGCGCGCCGTCCGCTCGCGACGTCCTCGATCAGTAGCGCGACGTTGTCGCCCGGCACGGCGGCCGCACGTCGCGGCGAATACGGCGGCGCCTTGCTGTCGACCGGCACCGCGGTAAAGCGGATGCCGCCCGCGCCCGGAATCGCGAACGGTTCGTGCAGCGCGATGGTGTGCGCGTCGACGCCGCAGTAGTGGCCGAGCAGCGGCACGAGCGGCAGCGCGGTCGAGAGATCGTCGAGCACCGGCGCGCTCGCATACAGCGGCAGCGGCGACGTACGTTCGCGCAGCATGAGCAGCCCCGTCACGTGATCGATCTGTGCATCGCACAGCACGACCGCGACGATCCCGCTGTCTCGCACGGCGCGCGCCGGCTGCAGTTCGGGCGCGGCGCGCAGCTGCGCGAGGATGTCGGGCGATGCGTTGACGAGCACCCAGTCGACGCCGTCGCTGCTGACGGCGATCGACGACTGCGTGCGCGGCACGATGCCGTCGGTGCCGGCGCGCGCGCGACGGCAGTTCGCGCAATTGCAGTTCCATTGCGGCAGTCCGCCGCCTGCGCCCGATCCGAGGATCCTGATCTTCATCGATGCGTGCTCCGATGCCGGCCGCCGCCTGCGCGGCAGGCGGCGGCGCGGCGTACGCCGATCAGCGGTTGGCGATATACATCGTGATTTCGAAACCGAAGCGCAGATCGGTATAGGCGGGGGTCGTCCACTGCATGGCATGTCTCCTTGTTCAGTTGAGTTGCATCGAATGAACCGCGTCGATCGGCGGTCGATCACTATCCAGCAAGGAGCGTGCCGGGCGGGCGTATCGCCTGTGCGACGACGTGCGGATGCCGCCGCGCGGTCGTTGCGGCGACAACCTTACGAATCACCCACAAAACGGTTTCAATTGCCGTCGGCGCAGGCGGCGGGCGGCAGGCGTCCGGCTGCGCGACTGTTGAATCCTTGAACACCGGTGTTGCAAGCTGACACAGCGGGTGTGACAGTGAGGCCGCCCTTCAGTGTTCGTCCGTGCGCAGCGGCGCGGTGCCGACGGACGGCATCTTCCGGTAGATCGTGTTGCGCGACACGCCGAGCGCGCGCGCGGCCGCCGACACGTTGCCGCCGTGCCGCGCGAGCGCCGCGGCGATCGCGCACGCCGCGACGTCCTGCAGCCGCGCATCGCCGGTCGCCAACGGATCGGGCGCGGCGTGCGGCGATGCAGCGCCGTCGTGCGCGCAGTGCGCGTCGTCGCGCCGCAGGTCGTCGAAAAAGTCTTCGGGCAAGTGCTCGCAGCGGATCTCGCCGTCGTCGTCGACCATCGCGGCGGCGGTACGCAGCAGGTTCGCGAGCTGGCGGAAATTGCCGGGCCACGCGCAGCGCTCGAACAGCGCCATCACGTCGGGCGCGACGCTCAGCGGCCGCCGGCCGGGGCCCGACAGCGTCTCGCGCTGCAGCATCTTCTGCACGACCACCGCGAGATCGGTGCGGTCGCGCAGCGGCGGCAGCCGGACGACGAGGCCGTTCAGCCGGTAGTACAGATCCTCGCGGAAGCGGTTCTGCGCGATCATCTCGCGCAAATCGCGGTGCGTCGCGCAGATGATCGCAATGTCCACGCCGATCGCCTTCGTCGAGCCGAGCGGATTGACGATGCGCTCCTGCAGTACGCGCAGCAGCCGCACCTGCAGCGGATACGGCATGTCGCCGATCTCGTCGAGAAACAGCGTGCCGCCGTTCGCCTGCAGCAGCTTGCCGGTCGCGCCCTTGCGGCGCGCGCCCGTAAACGCGCCCTCCTCGTAGCCGAACAGCTCCGACTCGATCAGCGTCTCCGGAATCGACGCGCAGTTCACCGCGACGAACGGCCCGTCGCGACGCGGCGAGTCGTTGTGGATCGCCTGCGCGAGCAGTTCCTTGCCGGTGCCGGTCTCGCCCGTGATCAGCACCGGAATGTCCTTGCCGATCACCTTGCGCACCTTCGCGATCACGGCCGCGACCTGCGGATCGCCGGTGTCCAGATAGCTGAGCCGCGACAGGCTCGCGGCGCCGTGTGCAGCCGCGGGCCGCGCGGCCGGCACGGCGCCGCCGTCGTGCACGTCGGCCGGGCGGCTGCCCTCGGCGCGCAGCGCACGCCGGAACTGCACGCGCGCACAAACGACCGCGCCGTTGCCGAGATTGAGCATCACGTGCGGCTCGGTGCTCGCGCGCATCCGGTCGATCAGCTGCGCGCTCGTCACGTCGAACAGCGACGCCAGCGTATGCGCACGCAACGCGGACAGCGGCATGCCGAGCTGGAACTGCGCGCTGCGGTTCGCGGACAGAAAGCGGCCGTCGGCGGTGAACGCGACGATCCCTTCCATCAGCGTGCCGAGAAACTCCGGCCGGCCGTGAAACGACACCTGCAGCGTCTCCTGGAACGTCGTCGTAAACAGATGGTTCTCGATCATCTGCACCGACATCTTCGCGAGCGCCATCGTGTGCTGGTGATAGCTGCGATGGTCGCCCGTCACGTCGAGCACGCCGATCACGTCGCCGTACGGATCGAGAATCGGCACGCTCGAACAGGTCAGGAAATGGTTCGCCGCGAGAAAGTGCTGGTCGCCGTGCACGACCATCGGACAGAGCTCGGCCAGCGCCGTGCCGATCGCGTTGGTGCCCTGCCGGTCCTCCGCCCAGTTCGCGCCGGGGCGCAGCGCGACGCGCTCCGCACGGCGCAGGAAGTCGTCGTCGCCGATCGAATGCAGGATCAGCCCTTCCGCGTCGGTCAGCACGATCATGCTCTGCGTATTGACGATCTGCTCGTGCAGCGTCTCCATCACCGGCATCGCGTGCACGCACAGCACGCGGTTCTGCTCGCGCTTGAGCGCGAGTTCGGTGGCGGACAGCACATCGTAGTCGGGGCGTGCGGACGCCTGCAGGCCGAACGTCTCGGACCGCTGATGGGACTTCCGGATCGTGGGCGTCGGCCAGCCGGGCGCTTGCGCAGCCCGTGTATCGGCGGCCGGATGAACGTCGTCGCGCATTGTCTCCTCCGGGGATCCTTCCGGTCGGTTGCCGGACTCTTCTGTCCCGATACAAGCAAACATCGGGCCATCGAGGCGATCGCGGCGCGATGTCGTGACGCGTGCCGACCGTACCGGCGATTCGAAAGGTCATTGAAAGACGATCAACGGTTGTCGCGGTCGCACAGGCCGTGATGAGCACATGATGCGCACGACGCGACGCTGACGAACCCCGCCATGCACGTCGCCGCGCGCGAAGCCCGCTTCGATTTGCGCATGTGTTGCCATGCCGCTCGCGCTTTGGCGCGCCGCCGCCACCCGCGTTCCTCTATCATCGCCCGCATGAACCGACGACCCGAGCGCCGACCGTCTGCCCCATCCCTTCGCCGTCTGTCGCGCGACGGCTGCGCGATCGCCTGGCGTGAAGCCGGCCATCCGCGCGGCCATCCGGTCGTCGTGCTGCACGGTGGCCCCGGCAGCGGCAGCCGGCCCGCGATGCTGCGCCTGTTCGACCTGCAGCGGATGCGCGTCGTGCTCGTCGATCAGCGCGGCGCCGGTGCGTCGACGCCGCGCGGCGGCCTGCGTCACAACAACACGATGCGACTGATCGACGACCTCGAGGCGCTTCGCGTGCGGCTCGGCATCGCGCGCTGGGGCGTCGTGGGCGGCTCGTGGGGCGCGGCGCTCGCGCTCGCCTATGCGGGACGGCATCCGGCCCAGGTGACGGGCGTCGTGCTGCGCGGCCTGTTCCTGACGTCGGCACGCGAACTGCGCGCGTTCTTCGTCGGCTCGCGCGCACGGGCACCGCGCGCGTGGCGGCAACTGGCCGCGGCGGCCGGCACATCGCGCGCCGATCGCCTGCTCGCCGCCTGCGCGCGCGGGCTGCGGCCAGGCGTCGATGCCGGTCGACGCCGCGCGATCGCGCGCGCGTGGAGCGCGTACGAAGATGCGCTGCTCGCCGGCGCGCCCGCGCGTCGCATGCGCACGACGCCGCGCGCGCTCGACCGCCTCGCCGACAAATATCGGATCCAGGCGCACTATCTGCAGCGCCGCTGCTGGCTCGGCGAGCGCCGGCTGCTGTCGCTCGCGCGTCGCGCCGCGCACGCCGGCGTACCGCTGCATGCGGTACACGGCACGCGCGACGCGGTCTGCCCGGTCGACAACGTCGCGCGCCTCGCGCGTGCGGTGCCGACGGCGATCGTCGAACGCGTGCCGGCCGGTCATCTCGCCAGCGATGCCGCGCTCGCGCGCCGTCTCGCGCGCGCGATCCGCACGCTGTTCGGCGATGCGTAACGACCGCGCGGCGCGCGCTCAGTCCCACGCATAGCGCACGCCGACCCACGCGCCACGCGGCGCGCCCGGCCCGACGAAGGTCTCGTCGACCGCAGCGGCGCCGTCGAACGTATGGTTCGGACCGTTGAAGAAATTCCGGCCGAGCATCCCGAAGCTCGCATAGCGCTTGTCGAGCAGGTTCGTGATCGACGCGAACAGCTGCAGATGTTTCGTCGCCTGCCACGTCGTGTCGACGTCGATCAGCAGGTAACCCGGCAGCTTGCCGCCCGCGTCGCGGTTGTTTTCGTCGCCGCGCGCGAACACGCCGCTGCGGTACGTGAGATTCGTGCCGAGGCTCCACGTCGGCGTCGCGGCATAGTCGAGCCGCAGCTTCGCGGTGCTTGCCGGAATGCCCGGGATGCGGTCGCCCGATCGCACGACGATGTTGCCGCGTGCATCGGCGCTCGAGTTGCTCGCGCTGTGCTCGGTCCACGTCGAGCGGTACGACGCGTCGACATAGCTGTAGCCGATGCCGATCCCGACCGGCCCGACGTGCGTATGCGCGGCGAGCTCGATCCCTTGCCGGCGCGTCTTGCCGACGTTCTGGAAATAGCCGAGCGTGCCCGCGCCGCCGTTGCTGCTGACGAACTGGATGTCGTCGTCGAGCGTCGTGCGGTAGAGCGCCGCGCTCCACGTCGTCGCCGCACCGACGCGCCCGCGCGCGCCGAACTCGACCGTCTTCGCGATCACCGGCTTCAGCGGCGGATCGGCGAGAAAGTCGTTCGGCAGCGAGCACGGCGCGGCCGGGTCGGCGCACGCGAGTTCGATCGCGGTCGGCGAACGCATGCCTTCGTTGTAGGTCGCGTACGCGGTCAGGCCGGGCACCGGATTCCAGGTGATGCCGATCGCCGGATTGAAGCGCGAGAACGTATGGCGGGCAGTAAGCAGCGGCTGCAGCCCGCTGATGTCCTCGATCGCCGCGCGCGCCCAGTCGTAGCGGCCGGCCAGTGTCATCGACCATTGCGGCGTGAGCTGCAGCGTATCGTCGAAATAGAAGCCGTAGTTCGCGTTGCGCGTCTTCGCGCGCGTCGTCTGCTGGAATTCGCCGATGCCGATCGCCGCGCGCGAATCGGTAAACGCCGCAGGTTGCGACGCCTGCTCGAAATGCGCGTTCGCCAGATCCGCGGATGCGCCGACGACGAGCTGGTTGTCGAAGCCGGCCGGCTTGCCGAGCAACGTGAGCTGCAGGCTCGCGCCGTAGCGCTCGGTCGCGATCGTCGAGCGGTCGTTGGACGCCGACGTGCCCTCGGCGGCGTCATCGTCGCCGGCGCGGCCGGCGTCTTCGCTCACGTTGCTGCTGACGTTGGTGTTCCGATACCGCCGGTAATACAGGTTGCCGCTCAGCTGCACGCGATCGCCGAACGCATGATCGCCGGACAGCGTCAGATGGCCGGCGCGATTGCGGTTCAGGTCCGGATAGGTATAGGCCTGCCGCGGATTGTCGAGGAACGAGCGCGGAATCGTCTGCGTGCCGTGCAGCGTATTGTCCGCGCCGCCGGCGGACAGCGACAGCGTCGTATCCGCATCGGTATAGCGAAGCTTGCCGAAGATTTGCCGCACGCGGCTCGCATTGTGGTCGGCCCAGCCGTTGTCGTTCGCCACGTTTGCGTTCAGGTAGTAGTCGACACGATCGCCGACACGGCCGCCCTGCTCGAACTGCACCGTCTTGCGCCCCCACGAGCCCGCGCCGACCTCCACTGCGCCGCCCGCACTCGTGCTGCCGTTCTTCGTCGTGATCGCCAGCGCGCCGCCGAGCGTGTTGAGCCCGTAGGTCGGGTTCGAGCCGGGAATCAGCTGAAGCGTGTCGATCGCGGACGGCGGCAGGATGTCCCAGTTCACGACGTCGCCGAACGATTCGTTGATGCGCACGCCGTCGACGAACACCGACAGACCCTGCGGCGTGCCGACGACCGGCGACGCGGTAAAGCCGCGGTAGTTGATGTCCGGCTGGTAAGGGTTGCCCTGCGCCTCCGCGATGTCGACGCTCGTCGCGTTCTTGTCGAGATAGTCGGCCAGCGTGCTGCGATGCTGGCGGTCGAGTTCGGCACTGCGCACGGTCTGCACGTTCGACGGCACGCGCGACAGCGGCGTGCCGATCCCGAGCAGCGGCGTGGTGCCGACGACGACGATCGGGGCGAGCGTCGTCGCGTCGGGACTATCGTCCGGTGCGGCATGCGCGGGCCATGCGATCAGCAGCCCGCCGACCGCGCCGCCGCAGCACAGCCCGATGCGCGCGCGGCATGCCGCGACGCGCCGCTTCGGCGGTGCGGTCTCTTTCATCGTGTCTCCTCCGCTGTCCTTGTCGGTCTCGCGATGCATCTCGCGTGCGTGCCGCGGTGCATGCTGCGCGACGAATCGCCGGTACTGCCGATGGCAAGAAGCATGCCGATGAGCGCGAATCGCGATGTGCGCGGTGTGCTTCCATGTGCCGCCGCGACACCGTGCGGCACACGCACCATCTTCGTATCGACGGGTGTTGCGCTTCGGTCGGCGCTGTCGTCGGTGGGCCGACCGCGATTGGCGATGCGCACCGCGCGATGCACGGGCGACGCATGCAATGACGCAATGTCGGTCGATCGACGCACGCGCCCACATCGCCGCATCGCCACGCCAACCGGCACCTGCGTGCCGTCCGCACTGTCATGTTTCGCAACAGTGCGCACACCCAGCTGTTCCCGAACGCAACAGATGCGCGCCGCGGCCGACCATGCCGCGCATTGCCGGCGCCGCCTTCGATTCGCGCGCCGACCCTTGCCGTACAAGGCCGCGAGCGCAATGGCATGCGATTTGCGTGACCGAGGTCGCACTGGATCCGGAACCCGTCCATGCCGGCCCGGCGATCGGTTTGCCGCGGTGCGACCACAATGACTCAGGAGACAACCATGAAGAAACTCTCGGCTTCGACGAGCCGACTGGCAACGATCGGCATCGCGGCGGCAGCCGCCATCGCCTTGAATCCCGGCCTCGTGGACGCCGCGGCCGACTATCCGGCCGTCACGTATCAGCGCCTGACGAATGCGCAGCACGATCCGGGCTGGCTGACCTACTACCGCACGTACAACGGCCAGGCGCACTCGCCGCTCAAGCAGATCGATGCGTCGAACGTCGGCCGGCTCACGCAGGCCTGGAGCTACAAGTTTCCGGCCGAACTGAAGCAGGGTTTCGAAGCGACGCCGATCGTCAACGGCCGCTATCTGTTCGTGACGACGCCGAAGGACAACGTCTACGCGTTCGACGCAGCGACCGGCGCGCAGCTCTGGAAATACGAGCCGAAGCTCGGTGCGGAGTCGTTCAAGACCGCGTGCTGCGACGTCGTGAACCGCGGCGTCGCGCTCTACGGCAAGAACGTGTACGTCGCGATGCTCAGCGGCGAAGTGGCCGCGCTCGACGCGCAGACGGGCACGCTCGTGTGGAAGAAGCAGATGTTCGAGCCGGGCCTCGGCTACGCGTTCTCGCTCGCGCCGCTCGCGCTCGACGGTGCGATCGTCGTCGGCAGCTCGGGCGGCGAATACGGCGCGCGCGGCTTCATCGCCGCGCTGAACGCCAACGACGGCTCGCTGCTGTGGAAGCGCTTCACGATTCCGGGCCAGGGCGAGAAACACGGCGACACCTGGCCGGACGGGATGCAGACGCACGGCGGCGCACCCGCGTGGCTGACCGGCACCTACGATGCGGCGACGCGCACGCTGTACTGGGGCGTCGGCAATCCGGGGCCGTGGCTCGCCGATCTGCGTCCCGGCGACAACCTCTATTCGGATTCGCTGCTCGCGCTGGACCCGAAGAACGGCGATCTGAAGTGGCACTACCAGTACACGAAGCACGACACGTGGGATTACGACGGCGTGAACACGCCGATCCTCGCGACGATCCGCTACAAGGGCCAGGCGCGCGACGCGATCATCCATGCGGACCGCAACGGCTTCTTCCACGCGATCGACCGCGATACCGGCAAGCTGATCTACGCGGAGCCGTTCGTGAAGGCGACGTCGGTCACCGGCTACACCGAGGACGGCACGCCGATCCAGGATCCGGCGAAGTATCCGAAGGTCGGCACGACGATCGATACGTGCCCGAGCTTCCTCGGCGGCAAGAACTGGTGGTCGGTGTCGTACGACCCCGAGCGCCACCTGGCGATCGTGCCGTCGCTGCACGCGTGCATGAGCCTGTCGGGCAAGTCGGTGAACTACATGGAAGGGCTGCCGTATCTCGGCGAAGGCTTCGAGATCAAGCCCGAGCCCGGCAGCGAAGGATACGGCGAACTGCAGGCGATCGACGTGAACACCGGCAAGAAGGTGTGGAGCCACTGGAGCAAGCTGCCGTGGAACGGCGGCGTCGCGACGACCGCGAGCGGCCTCGCGTTCAGCGGCTCGCTCGACGGACACCTGTACGCGTTCGACGTATCGACCGGCAAGGTGCTGTGGGAAAGCCCGAAGCTCGCGAGCGGCATCATCGCGCAGCCGTCGGTGTTCGAGGTCGACGGCAAGGAATACGTCGCGGTGCTCGCCGGCTACGGCGGCGCGAACCCGATCTGGGGCGGCCCGATGGCGAAGGCGGCGGACGACGTGCCGCGCGGCGGCACGCTCTACGTGTTCGCTCTTGATCGCACCTGAGCCGCCGTTGCATTGCGCCCGCGCCGCCGCGCGCGGGCGCGCTTCCCGACTTCCATCCGAGCGTACGAACATGAACCTCCGACTTCCCCACCTCGCCGCGGCCTGCGCGCTCGCATCCGGCGCCGCGCTGACGGCACTGCCCGCCGCGGCCGCGCCGGTGCGCGTGTGCTCGCTTCCCGGCACGCCGACCGCTGCGCTCGACAAGGCCGTCGCGCGCGAAGCGTTCCGCACGGCCGGCGTCGTCGCGACGTTCGCCGCCCCGGGCGTCGACGGCGGCGACGACGACGGCGTCTCCGCGCACGAGCTCGTGCGGCTGCTCGAACGCGATTGCGACGTGCTCGCGGGCTTCCCGCGCTCGGCGATCGCCGATGCGTCCGACACGACGCTGCTGTTCTCGCAGGGCTATCTGCGTTCCGGCTACGTGAGCGTCACGCGCCGCGACGCGGCTGCGTCGACGAGCGGCCGCGAGATCGTCGCCGCGACGTACGCGAGCCCCGCGCAACTGATCGCGGTCCAGCAGCAGAACGCGCACTTCGATCTCGAGAACACGTCCGAGCAGACCGTCGCGGCAGTCGCCACCGGCCGCGCGCATCGCGCGATCGTCTGGTATCCGGCCGTCGTCGCGTATCAGGCCGCGCATCCGAAGCAGGCGTTTCGCATCGCGCCAACATCGTCGCCGTACACCGCATGGCAGCTGGCATTTGCGTTCGCGCCGCGCTCGGCCTCGCTGCAGCAGCGGATCGACACCGCGCTCACGCAGATGAAGCGCGACGGCCGGCTCGCCGCGCTCACGCGCAAATGGACGCTGCCGGCCAACGCACTCGAAGCGCGCGACGCAGATGCGATGCCGCCCGTCGCCGGCGGCATCATGCGCGCGGGCATCGTGCGCGCGCGCGGCTTGCCGGCCGGCGGCGGCTTCATCCGGATCGCCGCGAGCACCGCCGAGCACGCGCCGACGTTCGACGCCGCCCAGGTCGAGCATGGCCGCACGCTGTACGGCAACGCCTGCGCTAAATGCCACGGCGCCGATCTCGAAGGCAACACCGCGCCTGCGCTGAGCGGCCCGTCGTTCGCGCCGCTGTCGCATTCGCATCTGACGATCGGCGGCGTGTTCGGCTACATGGCGACCAACATGCCGGCCGACCAGCCCGGCAAGCTGAAGGACGACGAATACGCGGACCTGATGGCCTTCCTGCTCGCGTCGAACGGCTATGTCGCGGGCAAGAGCAAGCTGACGGCCGATACCGCGCGCGCATCGACCGCGCCGCTCGTCGTCGGCCCCGCCGGCCATCGAGCCGCGGGACAGTGACGGCCGCACGCGGCACGCCGATGCGAACGGCGCCGCACGCCTCTGTTTTTTTCTCTTCATCGGGACATACGACAGTGACTCACTCGACGACTCGCAGAACCTTCATCGTCCACACGCTCGGCCTGTGCGCGGCGCTCGCGGCAGCGCGCACCTCGGTCGCGGCGCCGCCGCTCGTCGACGAAAACGACGCCACGGCGAAATCGCTCGGCTACCGTGCGCACGCCTCGGCCGTCGATACGGCGCAGTTCCCGAAATACCAGCCCGGCCAGCGCTGCGCGAACTGCCGGTTCTACAAGGGCGAGGCCGCGGACGCAGCAGGCACGTGCCCGATGTTCGGCGGCAAGGCGGTCGCGGCGGACGGCTGGTGCAACGTGTATGCAAAGCGCGCGTGATGCCGCGCGCGACGCATCGGCGATGTCCAATGCACGGGAGCCGGCGCCCGCGGCCGGCCACGACGACGCGCTCGCATCGGCGAGCGCGCCTTTCGCCGGATTGATCGCACTCGGCCTGTCGCGCGGCTTCGTGACGCGCGGCGACGTAATCGACGCGCTGCCCGACGACGACGCGCACGATGCCGGCATCGACGCCGCGACGGCCGTCCTTGCGGAACTCGGCATCGCGGTATCGGACGATGCCCACGCGGAAACGGACTGGTCGCTCGACCGGCATTTCCGGCCCCCACCGCTCTCCCGCGCGGCGGCCGAGAGCAACAGTGCGTTCGCGGCCTTCGATCTGCTCGCGCCGCGCACGACCGATCCGGTGCGGCTCTATCTGCGCGAGATGGGCACGGTGCCGCTCCTCACGCACGACGAGGAGATCGCATACGCGCAGCGCATCGAGCGCGGCCGCGCGGCGTCGGTCGCGGTGCTGTGCGGCGATCCCGATGCGCTCGATGCGCTGGCGTCGATCCGTCGCGAGATCGCGGAAGGCCGGGCCGCTGCATCGGCCTATTTGATGTTCGTCGATGAGGGCCGGCATGCCGATGCAGCGGCCGCCGTCGACCCGCATGGCGACGCGCAACACGACGACATGCGGCCGGGCGACCCGCACGTGTGCGACGCGGCACTCGCCCGTCTGTCGTCGCTCGATGCGCTCGCGCGCGACATGCGCGCCGCGCTGACGTCGGGCGGCACGGCGTCGCCCGCGTACCGCGCCGCGGTGCGCGATGCCGCGGCGCTGCTGCGCCCGCTGCGGCTGTCCGCACGTGCGGTCGAGCGCATCGGCGCACCGCTGCGCGGCCGCGCACGACGTCATCGCGAACAGCGCGCGCGTATGACGCGCGTGCTCCACCATGCGGGCATCCCGTCGCAGACGACCTGGCGGTGCCACGGCGCGCACGACGACGATCACGCGCGCTGGCTCGCGGCCGGCATCGCCGCGCATCCCGAATGCGAGCGCGCGCTGATCCGCAGCGCGCCCGTGCTGTTCGATGCGCGCGAAGCGATCGCAGCCGATGCACGCGCATCGGTACTGCCGCCGCGTACGGTCGCGCTGCTCGATGCGCGGCTCGATGCGATCGAACGCGCGACGCACGCGGCGAAGACGGCGTTATTCGACGCGAACCTGCGGCTCGTCGTGTCGATCGCGAAGCGCTATCCCGATCGCGGGCTCCCGTTCGCCGATCTGATCCAGGAAGGCAACATCGGGCTGCTGAAGGCGATCGACCGCTACGATCACCGACGCGGCTTCCGGTTCTCGACCTACGCGACCTGGTGGATCCGGCAGTCGATCACGCATGCGCTCGCCGATCTCGGACGCACGATCCGCGTGCCGACGCACACCGTCGATGCAATCAACAAGCTCGCGCGACTCGCGCGCGAACATCGGCAGCGTGCGGGCGCGGCCGCGACGCCGGACGAGTTGGCCGCTCAGATGGGCGAGCCCGTCGACAAGGTGCGCGAACTGATGGCGATCGTGAAGGAACCCGTTTCGGTCGACCTGCCGATCGCACCGGACGGCGACATGACGTTCGTCGACGTCGTGCCCGATGCGTCGACGCCGTCGCCGGAAGACGCGGCCGACGCGGCGCAGCGGCGCGCTGCGATCGCCGCCGCGATCGACCGGCTTCCGCCGCGCGAAGCGCTGATCGTGCGGCTGCGCTACGGGCTGCATGCGGGCGAAGGCTGCTCGCTGCGCGACATCGGCCGCCGTCTGAATCTGTCGGCCGAACGCGTGCGGCAGATCGAAGCGTCCGCACTCGCACGCCTTCGCGCATCGGACGCGCTGGCGGTGCTGCGCCCGTTCGTTGGATGATGCACGCACACGATGCGCCCACTGCGCCGCGCGTCGTGTTGACACCTGCAACAGCCGCTGCTGCATTTCGGCGCACGCCCGCGGCCGCCGGCGGCGGCGTCTGCGTCGACCGATCAAAGCACGGCGTGCCTGCCGCCTCGCACCGGCGGCACCGGCGTACACACGGCGCGCATCGTCGCGCGACTGGCATGCATGTTGCGTTTCGTTCGCCATTGCATGACACGTTGTGCTTTTCCACGGAGAACACCTTGACCGCCCTCGTCTCGATCCTTCACGAACGTCGAATCTTCGAACCGACGGCCGACACGCGCGATCGCGCGACCCTTTCCGGCATGGAAGCCTATCGCTCACTGGCCGCCGAGGCCGAGCGCGATTACGAAGGGTTCTGGGCGCGCCTCGCGCGCGAGGGCCTCGCGTGGCACAAGCCGTTTACGAAGGTGCTCGACGAGTCCGATGCGCCGTTCTACAAGTGGTTCGACGACGGCGAACTGAATGCGTCGTACAACTGCCTCGACCGCCACGTCGAAGCCGGCAACGGCGAGCGCGTCGCGGTAATCTTCGAGGCCGACGACGGCACCGTCACGCGCGTCACCTATGCCGACCTGCTCGCGCGCGTCTCGCGCTTCGCCAATGCGCTGAAGAAACGCGGCATCGGCAAGGGCGACCGTGTCGTCATCTACATGCCGATGTCGATCGAAGGCATCGTCGCGATGCAGGCCTGCGCGCGCATCGGCGCGACGCACTCGGTCGTGTTCGGCGGCTTCTCCGCGAAATCGCTGAACGAACGGCTCGTCGACGTCGGCGCAGTCGCGCTGATCACCGCCGACGAACAGGTGCGCGGCGGCAAGACGCTGCCGCTGAAGAACATCGCCGACGAAGCGATCGCGATGGGCGGCTGCGACGCGGTGAAGAGCGTGATCGTCTATCGCCGCACGGGCGGCAAGATCGACTGGCATGCCGATCGCGACCTGTGGATGCACGAACTGGCCGACGGCGAATCCGACACCTGTGCGCCCGAATGGGTCGGCGCCGAGCATCCGCTGTTCATCCTCTACACGTCCGGTTCGACCGGCAAGCCCAAGGGCGTGCAGCACAGCACGGGCGGCTACCTGCTGTGGGCCGCGCAGACGATGAAGTGGACCTTCGACTGGAAACCCGCCGACGTGTTCTGGTGCACGGCCGACATCGGCTGGGTCACGGGCCATACCTACATCACGTACGGGCCGCTCGCCTGCGGCGGCACGCAGGTCGTGTTCGAAGGCGTGCCGACGTATCCCGATGCGGGACGCTTCTGGAAGATGATCGGCGATCACAAGGTGAGCGTGTTCTATACCGCGCCGACCGCGATCCGCTCGCTGATCAAGGCCGCCGAGGCCGACGAGAAAGTGCATCCGAAGAGCTATGACCTGTCGAGCCTGCGCATCATCGGCACGGTCGGCGAGCCGATCAATCCGGAGGCGTGGATGTGGTACCACAAGCACGTCGGCCAGGAGCGCTGCCCGATCGTCGATACGTGGTGGCAGACCGAAACCGGCGGCCACATGATCACGCCGCTGCCGGGCGCGACGCCGACGGTGCCCGGTTCGTGCACGCTGCCGCTGCCGGGCATCATGGCCGCGGTCGTCGACGAGACGGGCCAGGACGTGCCGAACGGCCAGGGCGGCATTCTCGTCGTCAAGCGGCCGTGGCCGTCGATGATCCGCACGATCTGGGGCGACCCGGAGCGCTTCAAGAAGAGTTACTACCCCGAGGAACTCGGCGGGCGCCTGTATCTGGCCGGCGACGGCACCGTGCGCGACAAGGACACCGGCTACTTCACGATCATGGGCCGCATCGACGACGTGCTGAACGTGTCCGGTCACCGGCTCGGCACGATGGAGATCGAGTCGGCGCTCGTCGCGCACGAGCTCGTGGCCGAAGCCGCGGTGGTCGGCCGTCCCGACGACACGACGGGCGAAGCGGTGGTCGCGTTCGTGGTGCTCAAGCGTGCGCGGCCCGAAGGCGAAGAAGCCGCGGCGCTCGCGAAGGCGCTGCGCGACTGGGTCGGCAAGCAGATCGGCCCGATCGCGAAGCCGAAGGACATTCGCTTCGGCGACAACCTGCCGAAGACGCGCTCGGGCAAGATCATGCGGCGCCTGCTGCGCTCGCTCGCGAAGGGCGAGGCCATCACGCAGGATACGTCCACGCTCGAGAATCCGGCGATTCTCGAGCAGCTCGCCCGCGCACTGTAGCGCGTGCCGGCATTGCCGGCCGCTCACGACATCTTCGACGCACGCTCGTTCCGGCACCGACCCGTGCCGCGAACGCGCTCGCGCGCAGATCGCCAACCGATCGTGCCGCCGTGCGTTCCCGCCGCGCGCCATCCGCCTGCACGGCCTGCGCGACGGATGCCGGTTCGCCGGCAGACGTCGCCTTCGCTGTTCGATGCATTTGGATTCTGTTCGACGCTTTCCGACGTACAACAACACTGGAGACACACATGAAGCACACCTTCTGGATCGGCTGCGCGGCGGCCGCCGGCGCAATGGCCTGCAGCGGCGCGTTCGCGCAAAGCAGCGTGACGCTGTACGGCAATCTCGACGCCGCCTTGCTCTATACGAACAAGACGCTCGACGCGACGACCGGACGCAACGCGGGCCACCAGTTCGCGATGACCGACACCGGGATGACGCCGACGACGTTCGGCATGATGGGCACCGAGGATCTCGGCGGCGGCCTGAAAGCGAAGTTCCAGCTCGAAAGCGGCTTCGCCGTCACGAATGGCGCGTTCAATCATTCGAACGGCAATTTCTTGGGCCGGCAGGCGTGGGTCGGACTCGACGGCGCGTTCGGCACGGTGAAGGCGGGCCTGCAGTATTCACCGTTCCTGCTCGCGATCTTCGATTCCGATCCGCGCAGCTTCTCGCACTTCGGCAGCGGACTGATTCCGTACGTCGACAACGTGCTCGTGACGGGCCTGTTCAACGCGAACGCCGTGTCGTATACGAGCCCGACGATCGCGGGCCTGACGGGCAGCGCGATGTTCGCGTTCGGCGGCGCCGCCGGCAACTTCCAGGCCGGACGCCAGTATTCGGCGAGCCTCAAGTACGAGCACGGCGGCTTCATGATCAACGCCGCGTTCTACGACGGCAACGACGGCGGCACCGCGGCAACGCCGGTGCCGAGCACCGTCGCGTTCGTCGGCCGCACGATCGGCGCCGCGTACCGGTTCGGGCCCGTCACCGCGAAGGCCTCGTTCGCGAGCTACAAGGTCGGCGGCTCGTTCAGCAACAACGTGTACGGCGGCGGGCTCGACTATCAGGCGACACCGGCCGTCGATCTGAACGGCGGCGTCTGGTATACGAGCGATCGCAACGACACCGCGAATCATTCGCTGCTCGCGGCGGTCGGTGCGAGCTACAGCCTGTCGAAGGCGACCTCGCTCTACGCGCAGGTCGCGATGGTCGACAACCACGGCGCGATGAACACGGGGCTCGGCATCAACAACGCGCTCTATGGCGCGACGGGGACGACCGTCGGCGCGAACGTCGGGATTCGGCACGCGTTCTGAGCCCGTCTGCGCGGCGCCGGCCTGCGCCATGCGGCGTCGGCCGCGCGCGCGGCGTTGCTGTATAGACCGGCGCCGGCGCGATGCGGACCGCCTGCCCCGCCGCGCAGATGCGTCCGCGCCGCCAGTTGTCACCGGGCGCCATCCGTGTCGTTTACGACCGGTTTCCGGGCGGATGACCGATAGTCGGTGCCGCCCGTTTCTCTACACTGTTTTCCACCAACACACTCGCGAGGTGTCGGCCGGCGCGCGCGCGTCGACGGCATCGCCGCGAACCGAGACATCCGCTTCGTCCCCCGATGGCCGGCGCACGCGCGCCGCGCGTCCGCTCGGCCGGGCATCGAGGCCCTTCCAGGAGACATCATTGAGTACGTCGCAAGCGCGCCCCGCGAAAGCCCGCTCTTCGCGCAAGTCCGTCAAGCTGGACGACATCACGATCGTCGACCGCGCGGTGCTCAAGCGTGCAGTCGGCGCGATGGCATTCGGCAACGCGATGGAATGGTTCGACTTCGGCGTCTATAGCTACATCGCCGTCACGCTCGGCAAGGTGTTCTTCCCGTCCAGCAGCCCGTCCGCGCAGCTGCTCGCCACCTTCGGCACGTTCGCGGCCGCGTTCCTCGTGCGTCCGCTCGGCGGCATGGTGTTCGGCCCGCTCGGCGATCGCATCGGCCGTCAGCGCGTGCTCGCGATGACGATGATCATGATGGCCGTCGGCACCTTCGCGATCGGCCTGATCCCGAGCTACGCGTCGATCGGCATCATGGCGCCCGTGCTGCTGCTCGTCGCGCGGCTCGTGCAGGGCTTCTCGACCGGCGGCGAATACGGCGGCGCGGCGACCTTCATCGCCGAATTCTCGACCGACCGGCGCCGCGGCTTCATGGGCAGCTTCCTCGAGTTCGGTACGCTGATCGGCTATACGCTCGGCGCAGCGACGGTCGCGCTGCTGACCGCGATGCTCTCGCACGAAGCGCTGCTGTCGTGGGGCTGGCGCGTGCCGTTCTTCATCGCCGGTCCGCTCGGCCTCGTCGGCCTGTACGTGCGGCTGAAGCTCGAGGAAACGCCGGCCTTCAAGAAGGAAGCCGAAGCGCGCGAAGCGGACGAACGCGCGCGACCGAAACAGACGCTCGGCGCGCTGCTCGTCGAACAGTGGAAGCCGCTGCTGCAATGCGTCGGCCTCGTGCTGATCTTCAACGTGACCGACTACATGGCGCTGTCGTATCTGCCGAGCTTCATGTCGTCGACGCTGCACTTCGACGAATCGCACAGCCTCGTGCTCGTGCTGATCGTGATGGTGCTGATGATGCCGATGACGCTGTACGCGGGCCATCTGTCCGACCGGATCGGCCGCAAGCCCGTGATGATGTTCGGCTGCGTCGGGCTGCTCGTGCTGTCCGTGCCCGCGCTGATGCTGATTCGCAGCGGCGCGATGCTGCCGGTGTTTGCCGGGATGCTGATCTACGGCACGCTGCTGTCGACGTTCACCGGCGTGATGCCGTCCGCGCTGCCCGCGCTGTTTCCGACGCGCGTGCGCTACGGCGCGCTCGCGATCGGCTTCAACGTGTCGGTGTCGCTGTTCGGCGGCACGACGCCGCTCGTCGCCGCCTGGCTCGTCGATCGCACCGGCGACCTGATGATGCCCGCGTACTACCTGATGGGTGCGTCGTTCATCGGCATCGTGTCGGTGCTCGCGCTGCGCGAGAGTGCGCGCCGGCCGCTGCCGGGCTCCGCGCCGTGCGTCGGGAGCCGCGCCGAGGCCATCGCGCTGATGCGCGGCGAAACGGACGATGCGCGCATGCGCGACCGCAAATTCGCGCCGGCCGGCGAGCGCGCGTGACCGATGCGGCGCGCGAGCGTCGCGATCGCGCGCCCGAGTCGCTTCGCCTTCGTGAACACGTTCGGCATCCGATGGCGACAACGAAAAAACGCGGCGGCGCCGGACGATTCGCTTCGTCCGGCGCCGCCGCGAGGCGCGTGGCAAACGGCGTTCAGTACACGGGGTGCCCGCTGATCAGGCTCGGCAGCCAGGTCGAGAAGAACGGCAGATACGTGACGATGTTGATCGCGCTGAAAATCGCGATGTAGTAAGGCCATGCCATCTTCGTCGTCTCGCCGATCGACACGTTGCCGATCGCGCAGCCGACGAACTGCACCGAACCGATCGGCGGGTGCACGAGGCCGAGCGAGCAGTTCAGCAGCAGCATGATGCCGAACTGCACGGGGCCGACGCCGCATGCCATCGCGATCGGCAGGAACAGCGGCGTCGTGATCAGGATGTGCGCGGCCATGTCGACGAACGTGCCGAGAAACACCTGGATGATGTTGATGTACAGCAGCATCAGCCACGGCGCGGCCGTCGACTGCTTCAGCAGCCCTTCGATCGCATCGGGAATCTCGAGATACGACATCTGGAAGCGCAGCATGTTCGACACCGCGATCAGCAGCAGCACGACGCCCGTCGTACGCGACGCATGCGACAACGCGCGGCGCAGCTTGTCGAGCGTCAGCGTGCGATAGACGATCGCCGTCAGCACGAGCGAATAGACGACCGCGATCGCCGCCGCCTCGGTCGCGGTCGCAATGCCCTTCGCGACGCACACCAGGATGATCGCGATCACGAGCAGCCCCGGCACCGCGCCGACGAAGCTGCGCGCGACCGCATACCAGCCGGGAAACGCGGGCAGCGCGGACGAGCCGTCCGCGCGGCGCGGATAGCCGTGACGCACGGCCTGCCAGTACGCGGCGGCCAGCACGAAGCCCATCACCCACAGCACGGGCAGCAGCCCGGAGAACAGCAGATCGCCGATCGACACGCCGCTGACCGGCTGGCCGTGCAGCATTCCGGTGATCCCCTGCGCGGCGAACGCGTAGATGATCATGTTGGTCGACGTCGGCATCAACGCGCCGGCGAGCGACGCGTGCGTCGTCACGTTCACGGCGTACGCGGCGCTGTAGCCTTCGCGCTTCATCAGCGGAATCACGACGCCACCCATCGCCGACGTATCGGCCGTCGGCGAACCGGACACGCCGCCGAACAGCGTGCACGCGACGACGTTCGCCATCCCGAGCCCGCCGCGGAAGTGGCCGACGGTCGCCTGCGCGAAGCGCAGGATCCGGTCCGCGATGCCGCCGTGCAGCATCAGCTCGCCGGAAAAGATGAAGAACGGCACCGCGAGAAACGAGAACGCGTTCATTCCCGAAATCATCGACTGCATCGCGGTCGCGATCGGCAGCCCTTCGACCATATAGGTCAGCACGCAGGCTATCCCGAGCGCGAACGACACGGGCACGCCGAGCACGAGGAAAATCAGAAAACTGACGGACAGGATCGCGAGTTCCATGGCGTTTTATGGTCTTGAAGCGCGACGAAGCGCGAGCAGGTGCTCGAGCGAGAACAGGATGATCGCGACCGCCGCAGGAATCGTGATCAGATAGCGCACGCCTTCGGGCAGGCCGATGATCGGAATGCGGTCGCCCATCGTTTCGACGGCCATGCTGCCGCAGCCGACGAGGATCGCGATCGCGAAGCCGATCAGGCTCAGATGCTGAAACGCGACGACCGCGTCGCGCGCACGCGGGTTCAGCCGCCGCACGAACGAGTCGAGGCCGATATGGCCGCCGTCGCGCACCTTCATCGCGGCGCCGAACATCGCGATCACGATCACGAGCAGCAGCGCGATCGGCTCGACGAAGTCGGGTGCGTTCTCGAACACGTAGCGCATCACGACCGCATAGAACACGAGCACCGTGAGCGCCGCGAGACAAAGCGACGCGATCACGGCCAGCACGCGGAACAGCACGTCGTTCACGCCGCGCAGCACCGGCACCGGATGCGGCCGCGCCGCCGCGGCATCGTCGGCGGCAGCCGAGGCCGGCGCACCGGCGGCCCCTCCGTCCAGGGAAGTGTGACGCGTCACTTGATGGCCTCGATCTCGTCGACGATCTGCTTCATCTGCGGCGTCTTCTCGTACTTGGCCCAGAGCGGCTGCATCGCCTTCACGAAGGCCGCGCGGTCGACCTGCGACGCCGGCACGATCTTCGCGCCGCCCTTCGTCACGATCTGCTGCGCGGACGCCTCGCGCGCGGTCCACAGCTTCTGGTAGTACGGCACCGAATCGGCGGCCGCCTTGCGGATCGCCGTCTGTTCTTCCGGCGTCAGCTTGTCCCACACCTTCTTCGAGAATACGAGCACCTCGGGCGTCATCGCGTGCTGCGTTTCCGAGTAGTCGGGCGCGACCTCGAAGTGCTTCGTTTCCTCGTAGGACGGCAGATTGTTCTCGGCCGCGTCGACGAGGCCCGTCTTCAGGCCCGTGTAGACCTCGGCGAACGGCATCGGCGTCGGCGTGCCGCCCATCGCCTTGATCTCGTCGACCATCAGGTCCGACGGCTGCACGCGCACCTTGAGCCCCTTCATGTCGGCCGGCGAACGCACCGGGCGCTTCGCGTAGATCGAACGCGCGCCGCTCTCGTAGAACGTCAGCGCGATCATGCCCTTCGCGGCGAACGCGTCGAGGATCTTCTGGCCGGCCGGGCCGTACATCGCCTTGCGGAAATGGTCGATGTCGCGGAACAGAAACGGGAACGACGGGATCAGCGATTCCGGCACGATCTCGTTGAACGACGCGCCGTTCACGCGCGCCATGTCGATCGCGCCGATCCGCACCTGATCGACCGTGTCCTTCTCCGAACCGAGCGCGCTGTTGCCGAACACCTTGATCGAATCCTTGCCGCCCGTCAGCTTCGACAGCTCGTCGCCCATGTACTTCACCGCCATGTTGGTCGGGAAGTTGTCGCCGTGCACGTCCGCCGAGCGGAACACGCGCGCGTGAGCCGATGCCGCGAAGCCGGCGAGGAGCGCAACGGCCAGCGCGGTACGGGAGCGGGTGAATCGGTGCTTCATCGTCAGTCTCCTTGATAGTTGCGGCTCGGCGATCCTCCGGCACGCGTTCGTCGGCGAGGTACGCTGCGGCGCGCCGGCATGCCGGCCGCCTGGCTGCGAGCGGTTTCGGGCGCCGCAGTCGTACGTCGTATGATGTGTTGCGCCAATGTACGTCGGTTAATCGTTTAACTCACTTGGTGCATACCCCTAGAAACGCGCCCCACCACGGTCTTTTGCCCAGAAAGTGGAACGGGCTTCTCCATTCTCGCGCGGTTTTGCGAAACGTTTTCCGGAACCCGTCCACAACGGAAACCGCCCCGCTGTTTTGCCGTTTTCGGGCCGCCGCTGCACACTCTTTCGCCGGTCGGCGGAACGTTATAGGATGACTGACCACAGTCGCCCCACGCCGCATGTCACGAGCATGCATCGGCCCGGGCACCGGCCGCGCGACCGCGGCCCTGCCCGCCGCGCCCGCCCCGCAACACCGCGCAGCACCCGATACCCCCAACCGCATCGGATGCAACCGATGCCCTTCAGGAGACAGCGTGATGACATCCCGTAGATTCCGGCCGCACGCGCGCCCGCGCGCGCTCGGCCTGCTGGCGGTCCTGCTCGCGTCGGCCGCGACGCTCGCCGCATGCGGCGGCGACGAGCCCGGCGCGAGCGCCGCCCTGGCGGCCGCACCGTCGGCGAACAGCGTGTTCCAGGTCGGCACGACGACGGTCGACCCGAACCTGCCCGCGGAGCCCGCGTTGCCGACCGACGCGCAGGTCTGCAGCACGCTCGAAGCAAGCAATACGCTCGTCAGCCGTCCGGACGGCTCGCTGCCGCCGGAGGCCGATCCGTCGCCATCCGGCGTCGGCAAGGCCGTATCGGCCGCGACGGCGAATCCCGACCAGGCGCGCATCCAGGCCGCGCTCGACGCCTGCGGCGCGGCCGTCGACGCCGAAGTCGGCGCGGCAATCGCCGCCGCCGATGCGGCCGCGACCGCATCGCAGAAGGCGGCGGCCGTGCCGAACGTGAACCTCGCCGGCGCGTCGGGCGAAACGCTCGCGCAACCGAAGTACCGCGCGAGCAAGTTCGCGGTGCGGCTCGTCGTGAACCATGCCGGCGCCGGCAACGGCTTCATCAGCGGGCCGCTCACGTTGCCGTCCGGCGTCACGCTGTGGATCGACAAGGGCGTCACGCTGTATGCATCGCGCGACGTGAAGGCGTATGCACCGAACGTGGCGGGACCGTATTGCGGCAACACGGCCGTCAGCGCGACGAAGGCCGGCAGCTCGTCGAACTGTCTCGCGCTGATCACGGGCACGAACCTCGTCAACGCGGCCGTCGTCGGCGACGGCCGGATCGACGGGCGCGGCTACGCGGAACTCGTGACGTCCGACGCGAAATATCCGCTGATGAAGGTCGACATGACCTGCTCGAACACGTACGCGGCCTACCGCAACGGCACCGTCGCGCCGGACGGCACCGCGTGCGACGACGGCGGCACCGTCGTCGATTCGAAATCGACCGTGCGCAACATGACGTGGTGGGATCTCGCGTATCTCGGCAACATGGTGCAGAACGGGACGACCGGCTTCGGCTCGCAGTCGAACTTCCGGCTGATGGTGTTCAACTACGCGAAGAACCTGACGCTGTACCGCATCACGCTGAACAACAGCCCGAACTTCCACGTCGTGCCAAGCGGCATCGACGGCCTGACCGTCTGGAGCGTGAAGGTGCAGACGCCGACGCTCGCCGCGTTCGCGAATCCGGCCGGCAACGGCAATCCGCTCTACAACGGCCAGACGTTCAACGCCGACAACGTGAAGAACACCGACGCATTCGATCCGGGCTCCGCGTCCAGGCCGATCTCGGCCGCACTGTCGACCGGCAGCACGACGGCGTCGGCCAGCCCCGTTTCGTTCGACGGCTATCTGAAGAACGTCGTGTTCGCCTACAACTACGTGAGCACCGGCGACGACGACATCGCGCTGAAAGGCGGCAACAATCCGTCGCCGGCCGGCTCGCAACTGCCCGGCATCGACGGCAACCGCGACGTGCGGGCGGACCGCAAGTGGGGCATCGCGATCGCGCATAACCACATCTACTGGGGGCACGGGATCTCGATCGGCAGCGAGACGAACGGCGGCGTGACGAACGTGCAGGTCTACGACAATTCGTTCCAGGATTCGGAGGAAGGCTTGCGGATCAAGTCGGATTACGCACGCGGCGGCGAAGTCAGCCAGATCCACTACGCGAACATCTGCATTCGCGACGCGAAGAATGCGCTGCTGTTCACGCCGTACTACAGCACCAAGGCCGTGCCGGCCGGCGGTCCGCTCTATCCGAACTTCCACGACATCTCGCTCGCGAACGTCGCGATCTTCGGCGAGGCGGGCGTCAAGCTGCAGGGGTTCGAAGCCAATACCGGCGGCTACGGTGAACCGGCGTTCCCGCTCGCGATGACGTTGACCGACGTGGTCGCCGATTCGCCCGACAGCATCTCGGTGATCGCCTCGGACGCGAACCTGACGCTGCATAACGTGAACCTGCCGATATTCGCATCGACGGCGAACCGCGTCGTCGTCGACGGCACGGCGACGCACAACGCGCGTCCGGCCAACGTCGTCGACTGCAGCAAGGCGTTCGTCGACTTCCCCGGCATCGACCAGTCGAATCCGTTCGGGACGACGTGGGCGCCGTCGTTGTAAGCACCGCGTCGCGCAGGTGAGCCGAGCCGGGTTGCCTGTGCGTGCAGCACGCGTGCCGCAGGCGCCGGGCTTCGACGCGGCGCCGACTCGCCCCACTCGGCGCCGGCGCGCCTCGGTCGCGCCTCCATCGCACGAGCAGGCACGCGCGATGCGCCGCCGCGTGCATCCGTCAATCTGACAGGAGGCACGCGATGCAGACGACGAAACGCTCGGCAGGGCCGAATCCGGACGAACCGTTGAATCCCGGCGACGAAGGGCCGCCCGACGCGCCGGGCGTCGGCGAGGATCTGTGCGGCGCATGCCACGGCACCGGGATGGTCGAGGGCCGGCCGTGCACGGTGTGCGGCGGGACCGGCAAGGTGCTGCAGGGCATCGGCGGCGGCTGAGCGCCGCGGGTGCGCGCGCGCGGCGCGGTCAGCGGCCGAGCCGCCGTTCGCGCAGAAACGCGTTCAGCTCGCCGCCCGCGTGCTCGATATGCCGCTTCAGCAACGACGCGGCCGCGCGCGCGTCGCCCTTGCGGCACAGCGCGACGAGTTCCGCATGCTCGGACTCGGCGACGTCGCGCGCGGCCTGCGACAGCGACAGCTGCACGCGCGTGTAGCGATCGGTCTGCTGCAGCAGCGACGCGACGATCGCCGCCGTCTTCGGCTGCTCGGCGCGCGACAACAGCACGTGATGCAGCTCGGTATTCAGTTCGCCCCAGCGGCCGGACTGGCTCGCGTGCAGCACCTTGCTGTATTCGGCGAGAATCGCGTCGAGCCGTGCAAAATCTTCCGCGGTCAGCTTCGGGATGGATTTTTTCAGCAGCACGGGTTCGAGCAGCGCGCGCAGTTCGAACAGCTCCGTGATGTCTTCCGGCGACAGCTCCGACACGACCGCCCCCTTGTGCGGCAGGATCTTCACGAGCCCTTCGCTTTCGAGCTGCACGAGCGCTTCGCGCAGCGGAATGCGGCTGATGCCGAGTTCGGTCGCGAGCGCGTCCTGGCGCAGCTGATAGCCGTCGACGTATTCGCCTGACAGAATGCGGCGGCGCAGTTCGTTGGCTGCGGCTTCGGCGCGCGTCGCATAGACCAGCGCGGGGCGTTTCTCGTTCATGTTTGCGGTTTCGGCTAGACCGTCGGCGCGCGGCGGCGCGACGGTGGATATTGCATATTTTCTACGATATTAGCAGAGCGTTTTCGCGCGACGAACCGCTGAATGCGCGCATCGCGCCGTGTGCCAGGTCGCGCCGACGCGAAAAAGCCACCGCGAACGGTGGCTTTCGTATATCGATCGGGATTCGGCTGGACGCCTACGATGCCGTGCGCCGCTGCGCGTCCGCATCGACATCGCGCAGCGATTTCCCGCGCGTTTCCTTCGCGACGCCGACGCAGACGATCGAGATCGCGGCCGCGACGACGAGATAGATCGCGATCGGCGTCGACGAGTGATAGCGCTCGAGCAGCGACAGGCCGATCAACGGCGCGAGCGAGCCGGCCATCAGCGGCGCGACCTGATAGCAAAGCGAGAGCGCGGTATAGCGCACGTTGGTCGGGAACATCTCGGTCATCAGCGCCGAATACGGCGAATACGTCATCGACTCGATGAACAGGCCCAGTACGATCGCGGCCATGATGATCCAGTCGTTGCCGGTGTCCATCATCGGAAACGCGACGAACCCCCAGCACGCGGTGAGCACGGCGCCGGTCAGATACACGGGCTTGCGGCCGACGAGGTCGGACATCAGCCCCATCAGCGGGATGAAGAAGAAGTGGATCGCGTTCGCGGCGAACATCAGCTTCAGGATCCGCGTGGTGTCGGCGCCGACGACGAGCTTCAGGTACGTCAGCGAGAACGTGACGACCATGTAGTAGAGGATGTTTTCCGCGAACCGCGCGCCGATGCCGATCAGCACCTCGCGCCAGTGATGCCTGAGCACGTGCATCACGCCGAGCTGCTTCTCCTGGTTCCGTTCGCGGCGCGCCTGCGCATCCTTGAAGATCGGCGCGTCGTCGACCTTGCGGCGGATCCAGAAGCCGATCAGCACGACGACCGCCGAGAACCAGAACGCGGCGCGCCAGCCCCACGAAAGAAACTCGGACTCCGGCAGCGAACTCGACAGCACGAGCAGAATGATCGTCGCGACGAGATTGCCGGCCGGCACGCCGGCCTGCGGCCAACTGGCCCAGTAGCCGCGACGGTTGTCGGGGCTGTGCTCGCTGACGAGCAGCACCGCGCCGCCCCACTCGCCGCCGAAGGCGAAGCCCTGGATCAGCCGCAGCGTGACGAGCAGGGCCGGCGCCCAGTAGCCGATCGCATCGAACGTCGGCAGGCAGCCCATCAGAAACGTCGTGACGCCGACGACGATCAGGCTCACCTGCAGCAGATGCTTGCGGCCGAACTTGTCGCCGTAGTAGCCGAACACGAGCCCGCCGATCGGGCGAGCGGCAAACCCGACCGCATACAGCGCGAATGCGGCGAGCAGCCCGTCGACCGGATTGCCGGTCTTCCTGAAGAAGTGCGTGCCGAAAACCAGCGCGGACGCCGTGCCGTACAGAAAGAATTCGTACCACTCCGCGATCGATCCGACCATCGATGCGGCGACTACGCGCTTCAACGCGCTTTTGGACGCCGAACGCTGCGCGGCGGCATTACCGGGCGACACTGCGTCGCCGACCTGACCTGTCATGGGTGTCTCCTGTTCATGTCTTGCGTTGTGCTTTCTGCTTCTTTACGCGAGCCTGCTCGCGGCACGATTTTATACAATATCCATTACGCAATCCAACAGGATGGAAATACGCGGCTCGCCGGCGGCGGGGCGGTGCGAAGTCGGTCGCTCAGCGCGCGCCGCGTTGCCAGCTCCGCGCCTTTTCCGCACGGCACGGCGTGACCCTGCTGCGTACGCCGCAACATTCCGGGCCGCGCCCTTTTAACTTTATATTGTATAAAATATTCGAAGCATCTAGAATGCGTTCATCGGCGTGCGAGGTCGGCCGGCGGCGAAGCCGCGGCCACCTTGCACGGACGAGGAGACGAGCGCACACAGGCCACGCCGCGGGCGCCACGGCAGTTGATCCAATCTGAAAGAGGAAACGTGATGAGCGACAACATTTTTACCGGCACCATTCCTGCGCTGATGACGCCCTGCACGGCCGACCGCCAGCCCGACTTCGACGCACTGGTGAAGAAGGGCAAGGAGCTGGTGGAAATCGGCATGCGCGCGGTCGTGTACTGCGGTTCGATGGGCGACTGGCCGCTGCTGACCGAAGCGCAGCGTCAGGAAGGCGTCGCGCGCCTGGTCGCGGCCGGCGTGCCGACGATCGTCGGCACCGGCGCGGTGAACTCGAAGGAAGCCGTGTCGCACGCGGCGCACGCGGCCGCCGTCGGCGCGCACGGCCTGATGGTGATTCCGCGCGTGCTGTCGCGCGGCGCGTCGCCGGCCGCGCAGAAGGCGCACTTCTCCGCGATCCTGAAGGCCGCGCCGAATCTGCCGGCCGTGATCTACAACAGCCCGTACTACGGTTTCGCGACGCGCGCCGATCTGTTCTTCGAGCTGCGTCGCCAGCATCCGAACCTGATCGGCTTCAAGGAATTCGGCGGCGCGGCCGACATGCGCTATGCGGCGGAGAACATCACGTCGCAGGACGATAGCGTGACGCTGATGGCCGGCGTCGATACGCAAGTCTTCCACGGCTTCGTCAACTGCGGCGCCGCGGGCGCAATCACCGGCATCGGCAACGCGCTGCCGCGCGAAGTGCTGCACCTCGTCGAGCTGTGCAAGAAGGCGGCGCAAGGCGATGCGGTCGCACGGGCGCGCGCGAAGGAACTCGAGTCGGCGCTGGCGGTGCTGTCGTCGTTCGACGAAGGCTGCGATCTCGTGCTGTTCTACAAGTACCTGATGGTGCTGAACGGCGACAAGGAATACACGCTGCACTTCAACGAAACCGACGTGCTGAGCGACGCGCAGCGCAACTACGCGGAAACGCAGTACACGCTGTTCCGCAACTGGTACGCGAACTGGTCGAAGACGCTCGGCTAAGCCGGCGCACGATGCACCGACGCGGGCGGCCGCACCGGCTGCGCGCACCACGAGGCCACGGGATGTTTCCGTGGCCTTTGCGTTGATCGCGCCGATGCGTGCCGATACGCACCGACGCGCGAACGGGCACCGCTATCTGCGCGCGGACGCACGCGCCGCGAATCGCGCTTCCATGCCGTCGATCTTCACGAGCAGCGTTTCGCTGATTTTCCGCGCATGACGCGGCATGTCGGGCGTCGACAGCAGCGCTTCGATGCGCGCTCTCCAGTAACTCGGACAACTCACGCGCGCGGCGCCCGGCTGATACGCCTTCGTGCCGCTATCGCTTTCGAGCATCGCGATCATTTTCTGAATGTGCGACAGCTCGCGTTCGACATAGTCTCTCGTCAGCATGTTGATCCTGCCCCCCGAAACATGACATCCCCGACCTGCTGCTCGCGCTGCCGCCGTATCCCCGTGTGCGTAAAGATTGCGCGTGCTCGACGATGACGGTACGCGCGGCGTGTGTCGGAATCTTGTCGGCGCGGCGCGTCGTACCGCGCTATCGTCCGATCAATGACGCCGCGGTCGAGGCGGCGTCCCGCAGCGCGCAAAACGTCGGTATCGAAATGTGCGCCAGCACGCCGAACCGCGAGCCTGTTGCCGATCGTAGACATTCCGCATCGCAGCAGCATCCCCAAAACTGGGGGCGCTTGCTAGAATCGATCGCACGGCATTCGTTCGACGGGTGGGCGCTGATCGTCCAGCTCGAACGTGCGGCGGCGCGCATGCGCCAACGGGGGTACGGGGATGACCACGATACGATCGGCGGACGAGTCGATCGCGGCGCTCTATGCGGCCGCCATCGATCCCGAACAGTGGCATGTCGCGCTTCAGGCGCTCGTCGCCCTCGCCGATGCGCGCGCCGCGAACTGCTTCGTGCACGACGCGCGCACCGGCCGATTCCTCGAATACCGCTTCACCGGTTACGGCTCGGGCTGGGCCGACGCGTATGCGAGCCACTATCACGGCCTCGATCTCGCGCGCGAGGTGCTGATGCGCGAACCCGCAGGCCGCATGTATCCGATGCACCGCTTCCTGCCGGACAGCGTGATCGATCGCAGCGAGTACTACCAGGACTTCTATATCCGCGAAGGGCTGCGCTATTCGTGCGGCGGCATGCGGCTCGAAGGCGATCGACGGCTGATCCTCGCCGTGCATCGCCCGGTCAATCACCGGCCTTACGACGCGCATACGGTGCGCGAACTCCAGCGCGTGCTCGATCATTTGCCGAACGTCTTTCGCGTGCGCGAAACGGCCGCGCAGACGCACGATCGTGCGCCGATGATGGCCGCGGCGCTCGATGCGCTGCCGCGTGCGGTGATCGTCGTCGACGACACGCTGCGCGTGCGCTATCTGAATGCGGCCGCGAGCGCACTGCTTGGCGAATCGACGGAGCTGCGCGTGCAGGCCGACCGGCTCGTCGCATCGTCGCCGCAGGTGGCGCCGCAACTGGCGCAGCGCGTGAAGGATGCGTGCGCGCCGCCGCACGTCGCCGCGCCGCAACCGCTGTATGCGCTCGATCGCGAGCGTCGCCCGACATTCGAAATTCAAGTCGTTCCGCTCAAGCCGCAGTTGACCGCGTCGCTCGACCGCGACACGCGTCCGCTTGCGATGCTGCTGCCGCGGCGTCCGTTCCGCGGCGCCGCGCGGCCGCTCGCCGAAAGCGCACCGTTCGCGCTGACGCCGGCCGAAATGGCCGTCGCGACCGGCATCGCGGGCGGCCTGACGCCCGCCGAATATGCGCAGCGCAACGGCGTGCGCATCAGCACCGTACGAAGCCAGATCAAGTCGATCTTCGCGAAGACGGGCGTGCGGCGGATCGCCGATCTCGTCGCGCTGTTCGGCGACTGACACCCGTGCCGCCGGCCCGCGGCGGGCCGGTCAGGGATCGCGCGCGCCGCGCATCCGCGCAAACGCCTCGCGCAAGTCCGTGCAGAACGCTTCGCCGATCATCGACAGCGGCTGCGACGCGGACGTCACCAGATAGAAGTGATCGGGCACGATCGGCTCGAACGGCTTGACCGCGACGCGATGGGCTGCATACGCAGCCGTCACCGGATCGATCAGCGCGACGCCGGCGCCGTTCGCGACGAACGCGACGATCGTCTGCGACAGCTGCGCCTCGATCGACAGCCCGCGCGACACGCCCGCTTCGACGAATACGCGGTCGATCGCGCTGCGCGCCTCGAAGCTCGGCGGAAACGAGATGAAGGCTTCGTCGCGCAGGTCGTCGGGGCGGATCACGCGCTTGCGTGCGAGCCGATGCGTACGCGGCACGATGCAGCACATCGGCGCGTCGGCAAGCCGCTCGCTGCGTACGGCCGGATGCGGCACGGGCTCCGCGATCAGTCCGACGTCGCACTGCCCCGATGCGATCTTGTCGACGACCGTCGACGCGCTGTGCGCGAGCAGCGTGATGTCGACGCCCGGATGCGCGCGCGCAAAACGCGTGATGCGCTCGGGCAGCAGGTCGAGCGCGACGGCCGGCGAGCCGGCCACGCGCAGCGTGCCGCGCCGCATCGCGCGAATCTGCTCGGCGGCCTGCGCGACGCGATCGAGCCCGACGAACGCGCGCTCGACTTCCTCGTACAGCACGCGCGCCTGCGCGGTGGGCGTGAAACGCCCCTGCTGCCGCTCGAACAGCACGAACCCGACGCGCGCCTCCAGATCGGCGATCAGCCGGCTCACGGCCGGCTGCGAAATATGCAGATCGCGCGCCGCGCGCGTGACCGTATGGCGCTGCATCACGGCGCGGAACGCTTCGATCTGGCGGATTCTCAGTGAAGGCGTCGTCATAACATTGGGTTATGGGTCGTTGATCAACCTGTATTGGACAACCCATTTTGCCTGTCCGAACATCGATCCCGCAACGTACATTCCGCCACGAACGCCGCCGCCATGCACCATAACATCCCTATCCCGAACTCCCCACGCCGGAGCCGCCGATGAACGTGCGCCGCTTCGACGTCGTCGTCGCGGGCGGCGGGCTCGTCGGGATGGCGCTCGCCTGGGGCCTCGCGCGGCTCGGCGAGCGCGTCGCCGTGTGCGACGGCGACGACATCGCATTCCGCGCGGCACGCGGCAATTTCGGGCTCGTCTGGGTGCAGGGCAAGGGCGGCCGCTGCCTGCCGTATGCGCGCTGGTCGCGCGAATCGTCCGAGCGCTGGGGCGCGTTCGCCGCGCAGCTGCAGCGCGAGACGGGCGTGGACTGCGGGTTCGAGCGGCCGGGCGGCATCGAACTGTTCGAGCATGCGGCCGACATGAACGACGCGATCGCGCTGCTCGAATCGCTGCGCCGCCAGGACGCGGCGCTCGCCTACGAAGCGCTCGATCCGGCCGCGCTGCGCAGCCGCATTCCCGCCGCGTCGGCCGCGCTGGCCGGCGCGCTGTGGTCGCCGAACGACGGCCACGCCAATCCGCTCTATACGCTGCGCGCCTTGCTGCAGGCGTTCGTGCAAAGCGGCGGCGTCTATCTGCCGCGTCACGACGTCGTCGAGATTCGCCCGCGCGCGGGCCGCTTCGACGTGGAGACGCGCGACGTGCGGCTCGAAGCCGCGCGCGTCGTGCTCGCGGCAGGCCTCGACAATGCGCGGCTCGCGCCGATGGTCGACATGGCAGCGCCGATCTCGCCGCTGCGCGGGCAGATCATGGTGACCGAACGGCTCGCGCCGTTTCTCGCCTATCCGACGCTCGTCGTCCGGCAAACGCAGGAAGGCTCGGTGCTGCTCGGCGATTCGGCCGAAGACGTCGGCTTCGACGACGGCCAGACGCGCCCTGCGATGGCCGACATCGCGCGCCGCGCACGCACCGCGTTCCCCGCGCTCGCGCATGCACGGATCGTACGCGCGTGGGGCGCGCTGCGGATCATGACGCCGGACGGACTGCCCGTCTACGAAGCGTCGCGCACGCACCCCGGCGCGTATCTCGCGATCTGTCACAGCGGCGTGACGCTGGCCGCGACGCACGCCGATCTCGTCGCGCCGTGGATTGCCGGGCGCGCGACGCCGGCCGAGCTGTCCGCGTTTACGACCGCGCGTTTCGCCGCATCGAAGGAGGCCCGGCATGTTTGAATCGGTTGTTCCCGCCGACGCGATACGCGAACGCGTACGCCTTCATATCGACGGCATCGCGCACGACGTGCCGGCCCATTACAGCGTCGCGGCTGCGCTGCTCGCGGCCGGCACGCTCGCCTGCCGCTCGACGGCCGTCAGCGCTTCGCCGCGCGGGCCGTTCTGCATGATGGGCGTCTGCTTCGACTGTCTCGTCGAAGTGGACGGCGTGCCGAACGTGCAGGGCTGCATGACGCCCGTGCGCGACGGAATGCAGGTGCGCGCGATGCACGGCAAAGCGAGGCTCGCATGACGCGGCGCACATGCGATCTGCTCATCGTCGGCGCAGGGCCGGCCGGCATGGCGGCCGCCGTGGCCGCACGCTCCGCCGGGCTGTCGGTCGTCATCGCGGATGAAGGTCCATCGCCGGGCGGACAGATCTATCGCAATCTCGCCGATGTGCCGGCGAAGCTCGCGCAGTGGCTCGGCCCCGACTATGCGGCGGGACGCCCGCTGATCGACGGGCTGCTCGCGAGCGGCGCGCACTATCTGCCGCGCAGCGTGGTCTGGCAGATCGCGTTCGAGCCGGCGCCCGTCGCGATGCTGACGCTCGGCGGCGCCGCGCGCGGCACGCTCGAAATCGATGCACGCGCGGTACTGATCGCGACCGGCGCGCAGGAGCGCCCGTGGCCCGTGCGCGGCTGGACGCTGCCCGGCGTGATGGGCGTCGGTGCCGCGCAGACGCTGCTCAAATCGTCGGGGCTCGCGCCCTCGGCCGATACGGTGCTCGCCGGCAGCGGCCCGCTGCTGTGGCTGTTCGCCGCGCAGTTGCTGAATGCGGGCCGGCGCGTGCGCGCGCTGGTCGACACGACGCCGCGCGATGCCTGGCGGCGCGCGCTCCCGCATGCGCTGCCCGCGCTGCGCGGCGCCGACTATCTGCTGAAAGGCTGGCGCATGCTGCGCGCGGTGCGCGACGCCGGCATTCCGGTCTATCGCGGCGCCACCGACGTGCGCGTCGACGGCGACGGCCGCGCGCAGTATCTGCGTTTTCGCGACGCGGACGGCATCGCACACGCGCTCGACACGTCGCTCGTGCTGCTCCATCAGGGCGTGATCCCGTCGACGCAACTCGCCCGCTCGATCGGCTGTGCGCATGAATGGGACGAACGTGCCGCGTGCTGGCGGCCGCAACACGATGTGCGCGGACGCAGCAGCGTCGCACGCGTCTGGATCGCCGGCGACGGCGCCGGCATCGGCGGCGCACAGGCCGCGGCGATCGCGGGCGAGGTCGCGGCGCTCGACATCGCGGCGAGCGTCGGCGCGCTCGCGCCGCACGAACAGGCCGCACGCGAACGGCCGCTGCTGAAGGCGTGGCGCCGTCATCTCGCGGTGCGGCCGCTGCTCGACGCGCTCTATACGCCGCCCGCCGCGCTGCGCCGCCCCGACGGCGACACGATCGTCTGCCGCTGCGAAGAAGTGACCGCCGGCGAAATCCGCCGGCTCGCCTTGCTCGGCTGCCAGGGCCCGAATCAGATGAAGGCGTTCACGCGCTGCGGGATGGGTCCGTGCCAGGGACGCTGGTGCGGCACGACCGTCGGCGAGCTGATCGCCGAGGTACAGCAGCGCGACGTCGCCGACGTCGGCCAATACCGCGTGCGTGCGCCGATCAAGCCAATCACCGTCGACGAACTGGCGGACGCCGTCGAACTGTCCGACGATTTCCGCCGCGGCGACTTCCCGAGCTGACGCCGTGCCCGCCCCCGCTTCCCCACACGAACGGAGCCTGACCATGAAGAAGAAGACGCGTATCACGATGCTCGTCGCCGCGGCCGCGATGGCCTGCGCGACGCTCGCCTCGGCGAAGGAATGGACGACGATCCGCATCGGCGTCGATCCGACCTATCCGCCGTTCGAATCGACCGCGACCGACGGCAGCGTGCAAGGGTTCGACATCGATCTCGGCAACGCGCTCTGCGCGAAGCTCAACGCGAAATGCGTGTGGGTGTCGAGCAGCTTCGACGGACTGATTCCGGGGCTGCAGGCGCGCAAGTTCGACGTGATCCTGTCGTCGATGGCGGCGACCGAGCAGCGGCGCCAGCAGATCGATTTCACCGATCGGCTGTACCGCAACCAGACGCGCCTGATCGCACGCACGGGCTCGGGGCTGCTGCCCGACGCGGCGAAGCTGGCCGGCAAGCGCATCGCGGTCGAACAGGGGACGATCCAGGAAACCTATGCACGCGAAAAATGGGCGGCGGCGAAGGTCGAGGTCGTACCGTATCCGAGCTACGACCAGGCGTATGCGGATCTCGTAAACGGGCGCGTCGACGGCGTGCTGATGGACGCCGTGCAGGGCCAGCTCGGCTTCCTCGCGACGCCGCGCGGCAAGGGTTTCTCGTTCGCGGGCGGCGTCGTCTACGACCCGAAGATCATGGGCAACGGCGATGCGGCCGGCGTGCGCAAGGCCGATACCGATTTGCGCGATGCGCTGAACCGCGCGATCGCGCAGATCCGCAGCGACGGGACCTACAACAAGATTCAGTCGAAGTACTTCGACTTCGATATGTACGGGAATTGACGAGCGTTATGGCAGACCGCGCGATGCAAGCGGCGTGCGTTGCCGCTTGCGCGCGAATCGGCGCTTGGGTCGGCTAGCGGCCGCGACGCCGACCGCCGCATGCGAAGCCGGCGGTTCGTCCGCATCGATGTGCCATGCCACATCGGCACCGACGATTGCACAAACAAAATAATTAACGACGCCCTCGCGCCGACGTCCGCCCCGTCGCCGCGTCGTGCTCGTCGGCGAGCAGCGTCGCGAACGCGGCCGCGAGCCGGTCGCGCGACGGCTGCGGCGGAAACAGCAGATACGTCGGCATCGTGACGGCCGGCGAAAACGGACGGATCGCGACGTCCGGCCCCGCGAACGCCTGCGCGACGACCGGATGCGCGAGCGTCACGCCCATCCCGAGCCGCACCATCTCGCAGCAGATCGCCGTGTACTGCGCTTCGGTCGCGAGCTTGCGCTCGACGCCCGCGCGCTCGAACACTGCATCCATTAGCGTGCGCATCCCGTCGCCCTGACAGAGCGAGATGAACGACTCGCCGGCGAGATCGGCCGGCTTGATCGTGCGCTTGCTCGCGAGACGATGCTGACCCGGCATCACGCAGACGGCCGCGACCTTCGACAGCAGCTCGACCTCGCAATTCGACGTCTCGCTCACGTAGACGGCCACGCCGATATCGCAGAACTGCGACGCGGTCCAGTGATTCACGGTGGCCGACGTGTTCACGTGCAGCGACACCGTGACGCCCGGATACTGCTCCTGGAAACGCTTGATCGCGCGCGGCACGAGCGTATAGCCGACCGCCGGCATCGCGGCGATCCGCAGCCGCCCGCTGCCGAGATTGCGAATCTGCTCCGCGGCATTCGCGAGCCCGCGCAATCCGACATACGCGCGCTCGACCTCCCGAAAGAACGCAGTGCCCTCGCTCGTCGGCACGAGCCGCGCGCCGACACGCTCGAACAGCGTGAGCCCCGTATCGCGCTCGAGGCTCGCGATCATGCGGCTCACGTTCGGCTGCGTCGTGAACAGCGCCTTCGCGGCAGCCGTCATCGAGCCGGCCACCATCACCGCGCGAAACGCTTCGATCTGCTTCAGGTTCATCGTGCCACTCCGTATCGTCCCGTAGAGCCTAACCCTGATCCATCACATTTCGGTATGGACTGGCATTTTATTCGTATTGGACGGCATGGACCACAAGCGCCAGACTGCATTGCATCGGCGCACGTCCCGATGCCGCCGCCCCCCCACAATCGAATGGAGATCGCCGTCATGAACCGTTCGCCGCACCGCCGCCCGTCCCGCTTGTCTCCCGCCTCGCGCCGCGTCGCGGCGAAACCGCTCCTCGCCGCAGGCGCGGCGCTCGCGCTGAGCGCGTCGGTCGCCGCGCATGCGGAAACGACGCTGTACGTCGCGAACGTCGGCGGATCGAACGAACAGCTCTATCGGCAGAAGGTCATCCCCGCGTTCGAGAAGGCGCACAACGTCAAGATCGTCTACGTCGCCGGCAATTCGAGCGACACGCTCGCGAAGCTGCAGGCGCAGAAGGGCCATCAGCAGATCAACGTCGCCGTGATGGACGACGGCCCGATGTATCAGGCCATGCAGCTCGGCCTGTGCGCGAAGATCGACGATGCGCCGATCATGAAGGATCTCTATCCGCTTGCGCGGCTCGGTCCGGAGGCGGTCGGCGTCGGCGTGGTCGCGACCGGCATCGGCTACAACGCCGACGCGTTCAAGAAGCTCGGCCTGCCGGCACCCGATTCGTGGAAATCGCTCGAGGACCCGCGACTGAAGGGCAAGCTCGGCATGCCGCCGATCACCGTCACGTACGGGCTGCACACGCTCGTGATGCTCGCGCGCCTGAACGGCGGCGGCGAGAAACGCATCGATCCCGGCTTCGATGCGATGGCCAAACGCGTCGCGCCAAACGTGCTGTCTTGGGCGCCGACGCCCGGCGAGATGGACGGCCTGATGCAGGCCGGCGACGTGATCGCCGCACCGTACGGCAGCGGCCGCGCGGTGTCGTTGCAGAACACCGGCTTCCCGCTGAAGTTCGTGTATCCGAAGGAAGGCGCGGTCGCGCTGCAGGTCGCCGCGTGCGCGGTCGCCGAAAACGCGCAGCCGCAGTTGTCGCAGCAGTTCATCCAGTACCTGCTGACGCCGGAAGTCCAGGCGCTGCAAGCGCAGGCGATCGGGCTCGGCCCGGTCAACCGGACGGTGAAGCTTGCGCCGGACGTCGCCGCGCGCGTGCCCTACGGTCCCGACCAGGTCGCGAAGCTGACGACCGTCGACTGGACGACCATCAACCCGCGCCGCACCGAATGGACGCAGCGCTGGAACCGCTCGGTCGAACGCTGATCGCGCGGCGCCGCCGCTTCGCAAGGAATCCGATCCATGAGCTTTCTGACCCTGCAACATGTCTCGAAACGCTACGGCGACTTCACGGCCATCGAGCAGCTCGACCTGTCGGTCGAGCGCGGCGAGTTTCTGTCGCTGCTCGGGCCGTCGGGCTGCGGCAAGACGACCATGCTGCAGATGATCGCGGGTTTCGTGGCGCCGTCCGCCGGGCGCGTGACGCTCGACGGCCGCGACATCACGCACGAACGTCCGGAGAAGCGCGGCATCGGCGTCGTGTTCCAGAGCTACGCGCTGTTTCCGCACATGACGGTCGCCGGCAACGTCGGCTTCGGTCTCGAAATGCGCAAGATGAAGCGCGCGCAGCGCGAAGAGCGGATCGCCGAGGCGCTCGCGCTCGTGCGGCTCGACGGCCTCGACGCGCGCTACCCGAAGGAGCTGTCGGGCGGGCAGCGGCAGCGCGTCGCGATCGCGCGTGCGATCGCGATGCGGCCCGAGCTGCTGCTGCTCGACGAGCCGATGTCGAACCTCGACGCCAAGCTGCGCGAGGAAATGCACATCGAGCTGCGCGCGATCCAGAAGCGCCTCGGGATCACGACGATCCTCGTTACGCACGATCAGGTCGAGGCGATGACGATGAGCGACCGCATCGCCGTCATGCATCGCGGCCGCATCGCGCAGCTGAGCACGCCGTTCGACGCGTACGAGCGGCCGGCCACGCCGTTCGCGTCCGTGTTCCTCGGCCGCACGAACACGTTCGAAGGCGAAGTGCTGCGACGCAATCCGCGCTGCGCGGAAGTCGCGGTCGCGAGCACGACGCTGCACGTGCCGCACGAAGGACGCGACGTCGCGGGCCCCGTCAACGTCTACATCCGCCCCGAAAAGATGCGGCTCGCGAACGGCGACGCGCGGCTGCACGGGCGCGTCGCGACGCGCGTGTTCGTCGGCAACCAGTGGCTGCTCGTGATCGACACGGCGCTCGGCAAGCTGCACGTCACGCAGTCGAACACCGGCGCGCCGCCGCCGGACGAAGGCAGCGAAGTCGGCCTCGCGTGGGCCGACGACGATCTGCGGATGCTGACGCGGGAGGGCGCGCATGGCCACGCTTGACGATACGCGCGGCGGTGCCGCGCCGTGGCTGCTGTCGGCACCCGCGCTGCTGCTGTTCTCGACGCTGCTGCTCGCGCCGCTGCTGCTCACGCTCGTGCTGTCGTTCCACACGTTCAGCGACATCGCGGGCACGCAGCCGGGCTGGACGCTCGCGAACTATCTGGAAGTCATTCGCGATCCCTACTATCTGACGATCTTCGCGCGCACCGCGGGCCTCGCGGCCGCCGTCACGCTGCTGTCGATCGTGCTCGGCGTGCCGGAGACGATCGTGCTCGCGCGCATGCGCAAGCCGTGGCAGTCGATCTGCCTGCTGGTCGTGCTCGGCCCGCTGCTGATCTCGGTCGTCGTGCGCACGCTCGGCTGGCAGATCCTGCTCGGCAACAACGGCGTGCTGAACGATGTGCTGCAGGCGCTGCACATCACCGACGAGCCCGTGCGCCTCGTGTTCACGATGACGGGTACGATCGTCGCGCTCACGCATGTGCTGGTGCCGTTCATGGTGATGGCGGTATGGGCGACGCTGCAGAAGCTCGACCCGCAGGTCGAATGGGCCGGACTGTCGCTCGGCGCGTCGCCGATGCGCGTGTTTCGCCGCGTGATCCTGCCGCAGATTCTGCCCGGCGTGCTGTCGGGTTCGATCATCGTGTTCGCGCTGTCCGCATCGGCGTTCGCGACACCCGCGCTGATCGGCGGCCGCCGGCTGAAAGTCGTCGCGACGGCCGCCTACGACGAATTCCTCGGCACGCTGAACTGGCCGCTCGGCGCGAGCATCGCGGTGCTGCTGCTGATCGCGAACGTCGCGATCGTGATGGGCTGCAGCCGGCTCGCGGAACGCCGCTTCAAGCACATCTTCGACTGACGGAGCGACGCCATGCAACGCAACGGTTTTGCCGCCCTCGCCTTCCATGCGCTGTTCGTCGCGTTCATCGTCGCGCCGCTCGCGGCCGTGATGCTCGTCGCGTTCACCGACAAGGGCTATATCTCGATGCCGTTCGACGGCGCGTCGCTGCGCTGGTTTCGCGCGATCCTCGACAACGGCGATATCGTGTCGGCGTTCTGGCTGTCGGTTCGGCTCGCGCTCGTCGCCGCGACGCTGGGCGTCGCGCTCGCGGTGCCGGCCGCGCTCGCGATCGCTCGCTACCGCTTCCCGGGACGCGGCGCGCTGACGAGCTTCTTCCTGTCGCCGATGATGATTCCGGCGGTCGTGCTCGGCATCGCGTTCCTGCGTTTCCTGTCGCTGCTGCATCTGAGCGGCTCGTTCTGGGCGCTCGTCGCCGCGCACGTCGTGATCGTGCTGCCGTATGCGCTGCGGCTTGCGCTGTCGTCCGCGATCGGGCTCGACCGCGATGCCGAGCGTGCCGCGCTGTCGTGCGGCGCGAGCCGCTTCACCGCGTTTCGCCGCGTCGTGCTGCCGATGATCCGCACCGGCGTCGCGGGCGGCTGGGTCCTGTCGTTCATCCAGAGCTTCGACGAGCTCACGATGACGATTTTCGTCGCGACACCGGGCACGACGACGCTGCCCGTCGCCATGTACAACCAGATCGCGCAGACGATCGATCCGCTCGTCACGTCGGTGTCGGCGGTGCTGATCGTCGGCACGGTCCTGCTGATGCTCCTGCTCGACCGGCTCGTCGGGCTCGATCGCATCCTGATCGGAGAAGCACGATGATTCGACCTGCAGCCGCGAGCCCCGACGTGCTCGTGATCGGCGGCGGCCTCGTCGGCACGGCCGTCGCGTACGGCCTCGCCCGCGAAGGCGCGCGCGTGACCGTGCTCGACGAGGACGACGGCGGTTTTCGCGCGTCGCGCGGCAATTTCGGCCTCGTCTGGATTCAGGGCAAGGGCCACGACCGCACGCCCTACGCGAGCTGGTCGCGCAGCTCGGCCGTGCGCTGGCCGCAGCTTGCCGCGAGCCTGCTCGAGGACAGCGGCGTCGATGTCGCACTGCGCCAGCCGGGCGGCTTCCATCTCTGCTTCTCCGACGACGAGCTCGCGGAGCGCCGCACGCGTCTCGCGACGCTGCAGGCGGCGCTCGGCGACTATCCGTTCGAGCTGCTCGATCATCGCGAACTGCGCGAGCGCTTGCCCGGCATCGGGCCTGCGGTCGTCGGCGCGAGCTACACGCCGATGGACGGCCACGTGAATCCGCTTAAGCTGCTGCGCGCGCTGCACGCGTCGATGCAGCATCGCGGCGTGCGTCTCGTCTCCGGCGCGCGCGTGCGGCAGGTGCGCGCCGAAGGCGGCGGTTTCGTCGCCGACAGCGCGGCGGGCACGTTCGGCGCCGAACGCCTCGTGCTCGCGGCCGGCCTCGGCAATCGCACGCTCGCGCCGCAGGTCGGGCTCCATGCGCCGGTCGCCCCGAATCGTGGGCAGGTGCTCGTCAGCGAACGCGTCGCACCGTTTCTCCGCTATCCGACCATCAACGTGCGGCAGACCGACGAAGGCACCGTGCAGTTCGGCGACTCGATGGAGGAAGTCGGCTTCGACGACCTGACCACGACGCCGGTGCTCGCCGACATCGCGCGGCGCGGCGTGCGCGCATTTCCGATGCTGCAGCACGTACGGCTCGTGCGGATGTGGGCCGCGCTGCGCGTGTACAGCCCCGACGGCTTTCCGATCTACGACGAATCGCTGCAGCATCCGGGCGCGTTCGTCGTCACGTGCCACAGCGGCGTCACGCTCGCGGCCGCGCATGCGATGCGCATCGCGCCGTGGATCGTCGGCGCGCCGGTGCCCGACGAGTTGCCCGCGCTGTCCGCACGTCGCTTTCCGGACGCGCCCGACACGATCGCCGCTGCCGCCCGGCCCGCTCCCGCTTACTGACCTTGTCCGCCCGCCCATGACTGCCCACCCGAGTTCGTCCCTGTTCAAGCCGCTCGATGCCGCCGCGGCGACCGTCGAGATCCGCTTCAACGATGCGCCGCTGCGCGTGCCGGCCGGCGTCAGCGTCGCTGCCGCGCTGCTCGCGGCCGGCGTACAGCGCTTTCGCGCGACGCCCGTGTCGCATGCGCCGCGCGCGCCCTACTGCATGATGGGCGCGTGCTTCGAATGTCTCGTCGAAATCGACGGCGTGCCCGCGCGCCAGAGCTGCATGGTCGACGTGCGCGACGGCATGTGCGTGCGCACGCAGGAAGGCGCGCGCGACCTGCCGCCCGAATCCGCGCTTGCCGCCGCGTCACTGGAGAACGCCGATGACCGCTGAATTCATGCAGGAAACCGTCGACGTCGTCGTGGTCGGCGCTGGCCCCGCCGGCCTCGGCGCCGCCACGCGCGCGGCGTGCGCGGGGCTGTCGGTCGTGCTGCTCGACGAGCAGGATGCAGTCGGCGGCCAGATCTATCGCGCGATCGAGCGCGCGGACGCACGCCGCCGCGAGATCCTCGGCCCCGACTACGCGGCCGGCGCCGCGCTCGCCGACGCATTCGCGCGTTCGGGCGCCCGTCATTTGACGCGCACGACGGTATGGCAGGTCACGCGCGAGCGGCAGGTGCACTATCTGCGTGACGGCAAGGTCGGCCGCTTCGACGCGCGCCGCGTAATTCTCGCCACCGGCGCGCTCGAGCGGCCGTTTCCGATTCCCGGCTGGACGCTGCCTGGCGTGCTGACCGCGGGCGCCGCGCAGATCCTGCTGAAGAGCGCGGGCGAAGTGCCGTCGACGCCGCCGGTGCTGGCCGGCTGCGGGCCGCTGCTCTATCTGCTCGGCTGGCAGTATCTGCGCGCCGGCGTGCCGATTCGCGCGCTCGTCGACACCACGCGCCCCGCCGATCGCTGGCGCGCGAAAAAGCATCTGTTCGCGGCGCTGCGCGCGTGGCCGTTCCTCGGCAAGGGGCTGCAGATGATGCGCGCGCTGCGCGACGCGAACGTGCCGATCCACGAAGGCGCCGACGATCTCGCGATCGCGAGCCGCGCGGGCGACGACGGCCAGCCTCGCGCCGCTGCCCTGACGTTTACGGCGCAGGGCCGCGCGCATCGCATCGACGCGGACGTGATCCTGCTGCATCAAGGCGTCGTTCCGAACACGCAGTTCACGCATGCCCTGCGCGCCACGCACCGCTGGGACGACGCGCAGCTCTGCTTTACGCCGCAGGTCGACGCCTGGGGCGAACTCGACGTGCCGGGCATCTTCGTCGCCGGCGACGGCGCCGGAATCGGCGGCGCACAGGCCGCGGCGCAACAGGGCACGCTCGCCGCGCTCGCGGTCGCCGCGCAGCTCGGTGCGCTCGACGAGGCGGCGCGCGATCGCGAAGCGGCGGCGCATCGCGACGCGCTTGCCCGCGCGCTGCGGATCCGGCCGTTCCTCGACAGCCTGTACCGGCCGCGCGACGCGAACCGCATTCCCGCCGACGACACGATCGTCTGCCGCTGCGAGGAAGTGACGGCCGGCGAGCTGCGCGGCTTCGTCGCGCTCGGCTGCGTCGGCCCGAACCAGGCGAAATCGTTCGGCCGCTGCGGAATGGGACCGTGCCAGGGACGCCTGTGCGGGCTGACCGTCACCGAGGTGATCGCCGATGCGCGCCGCGTCGCGCCCGACACGGTCGGCTACTACCGAATCCGGCCGCCGATCAAGCCGATCACGCTCGGCGAACTGGCCGGTGACTGACATGGCCGGCACACGCGACGCGATACGCGACGAAGCCGATGCGATCGTGATCGGCGGCGGCCTGCACGGCACGAGCAGCGCGTGGCAACTCGCGCGGCGCGGCGCGCGCGTGATCGTGCTCGAGGCCGACTACGTCGCGCGCCATGCGTCGGGCGTCAACGCCGGCGGCGTGCGTACGCTCGGCCGGCCGCTCGAGGAGATTCCGCTTGCGCTGCTGTCGCGCGAGCTGTGGCACACGCTGCCCGATCTGATCGGCGATACGGGCGGGTTCGTGCCGTCCGGCCAGCTGAAGATCGCCGAAACCGAGGCGGAGCTCGACGAATGCCGCGCGCGCGTCGCGCTGCTCGAAGCGCACGGCTACACGCACGAAACGCTGATCGACCGCGCGCGCGTGCGCGAACTCGAGCCCGCGCTCGCGCCGCACGTGACGGGCGGCATCTGGGTCGAGCGCGACGGCTACGCGCTGCCGTTTCGCACGACCGCCGCGTTCCGGATCGCCGCGCAGCGACACGGCGCGCGCTTTCATGAACGCACGCCGGTCACGCATCTCGAGCGGCGCGGCACGCGCTGGATCGCGCAGTCGCCGCGCGGCGCGTTCGCGGCCCGCAAACTGCTGATCGCGGCCGGTGCGTGGTCGGGCGAATTCGCGCGCGCGGCCGGCGAACCGGTGCCGCTGCATGCGGAAGGACTGATGCTGATGGTCACGCAGCGCGTCGCGCCGTTTTGCCGCGCGACGCTCGGCGCGACCGGGCGGCCGCTGTCGTTCAAGCAGTTCGACAACGGCACGGTCGTGATCGGCGGCAAGCTGATCGGCCATGCGGATCTGCAGGCGCGGCACGGCGAAGTCGACTTCATGCGGCTCGCGCGCAGCGCGCGCACCGTCGTCGATCTGTTTCCGCATCTGCGCGATCTCGGCATCAACCGCGCGTGGGCCGGTGTCGAGGCATTCACCGACGATGCGCTGCCGGTGATCTCCGCGAGCCGCACGGCCGACGATCTCTACTACTCGTTCGGCTATTGCGGCAGCGGCTTCCAGCTCGGCCCCGGCTGCGGGCAGGTCGTCGCCGAACTGATGCTCGACGGCACGCCGTCCGTGCCGCTCGACGCATTCGCGATCGATCGCTTTGCGCACGTACGTGGCGCGGCGCCTGCGACTCACTGAATCTTTCCACCTGCCGTCATGGCGAAGGAGCGTTTGTCATCATGTCCGAAATCGTTCGCATCGAAACCAATGCGCGCATGAGCCGCGTCGTCAAGGCCGCCGGCCTCGTCTTCATCGGCGGCCAGACGTCCGCCGATCCGTCGCCCGACGTCAAGGTGCAGACCGCGAAGGTCCTCGAGAAGATCGACGGCTTTCTCGAACAGGCCGGCATCGACAAGACGCGGCTCGTGTCCGCGCAGGTCTGGCTCGCCGACATCGCGCGCGATTTCGCCGGCATGAACGAGGTGTGGGACGCGTGGGTGCCGGCAGGTCATGCACCGGCACGCGCGACCGTCGAGGCAAAGCTCGCGGCGCCGCATCTGCTGGTCGAGATCGCGGTCGTCGCCGCGCAAGGTTGAGCGCTGCCTTCGACGGCATGGCGCGTGCAGCAGCACGCGTGTGCGCCTTAAGGTAGCGAGCGCTAGCGATCGCCGCCGAGCGACGCCAGTATCCGGTACGCGATCTCGACGCGGACTTCGTTCGGCACGCGGCGATTGGCGAGCATCACGAAACCGATCCGCTTCGCCGGCACGAACGCGACATACGTGCTGAAACCGTTGGTCGATCCGGTCTTGTTGATCCAGACGTTGCGCTGCGGCGCGAGCGGCGGCGTCAGTGCAACGGCCGGCACCGCGTCCGACAGCATCTTCGACGCGTTGCCTTCGAGCAGCGTCGGCAACGCGACCGGATACGGATACTGCTCCCAGATCAGGTCCTGCGTGAGCGGACCGGCCCGGAAGTAGCCGGTGTGCGTCCGCTCGATCGCGCGCCGCAGCCGCGGCGCAATGTCGATCGCGCCCATGTTCGCCTGCACGAAGCGCAGCAGATCGGCGGCCGTCGTGCGCACGCCGTACGCCGGCTGCCACAGCCCGCCCGGCTTCATCCGGATCGGCGTGCCGTCGGCCGTATAGCCCTGCGCGTAGTCGGCGCGGCGCGCGGCCGGCACGTCGATATACGTGTGCGTCATGCCGAGCGCCGGAAACAGCCGTCGCTCCATCAGCTCGGCGAAGTCGCGCTTCATCGCCTTCGCGGTGATCCAGCCGAGCGTGCCGATGCCGACGTTCGAATACACGCGCTGCGTGCCCGGCACCGATACCGGACGCCATGCGTCGAAATAGCCGATCAGCGTCGCGTCGTCGTGAATTGCGTCCGGCACCTGCTGCGGCAGGCCGCCGGCCGTATGCGTGCCGAGTTCGAGCAGCGTCAGCGCGCCGGCCGGCTTGCCGTTCAGCGCCGGCACGTAGCGCGCGACGGGATCGGACAGCGACAGCTCGCCGCCCTCCTGCGCATCGGCCGCCAGCGTTGCAGTCAGCGTCTTGCTGACCGAGCCGATCTCGAACAGCGTGTCGGCCGTCACCGGCTTGCCGGTGTCCTTCGCCATCACGCCGTAGTCGAACACGTAGCGCTTGCCGTCGACGATCACGCCGATCGCAACGCCGGGAATCGCGTACTGCTTCATTGCGGGCGCGACCTGCTGCGTGACGATCTGGCGGACGCGCGCCTGCGTGAGTTCGGCCGCGCGACCGGTCGTGGCAATTGCGGCGGTCGCGACGAGCAGCGTTGCGACGACGCGCGTGACGGTAATTCGCATGGGTTCGGGTTCCTGTCGGACGGTGGAACGGACGGCTTCGGCGCACGCAGCCGCGCGCGGCAACGGCAACGGCAACGGCGACGGACAGGCGACGCGACGTGGCGCGCCGGCCGGCTGCCGATGCAGGACTATCCGCTGCCGGCCGCGTGCCGACAATCGACGATATGTTGCGCGAGCAGAAAGAAAAACTAATGGGCGGGCAACGCGCGAACGCGCCCGCGTGCGCGCTGCGTCGCGCGGCGGCCTGTCACGCCTGCGTCGACACGAGCGCGCCGGCCGACGATGCGCCCGACTGCTGCAGCACCTGCGCAAGCTGCCCGATCGCCGCGGACAGCGCGGCCGACACCGCGCTCGCTTCCGCGCTCAGCGCCTGCTGTTCGACCGCTGCGGCCGGGTCGGTCTTCGCGCGTTGCGCGGCGCGCGCGATCTGCTGCTGCAGCTGCGCGAGCTGCTTCTGCAAACGCTCGATCAGCTGCTTCAGTTGCTTGAGGGCCGGGTTGTCGGCATCGCTGCCGGCCGCGCCGAGCGTCGGTCCCGTCGGCGTTGCGCCGGTGGACGTCGTGTCGCTCGACGCGCCGGCCGCCGACGCAGCACCGGCGGGCGCGGTCGATGAAGTAGGCAAGGCCGCGTCCGCGGAGCCGCCGGCGGCGGGCAACGCAGACGCATGGGTCGCGGAAAGATCGATCTGCATCGTGTCGGTCCGGAATGAATGAACGCGTCGTATCGGTTGATCGGTGCGTGGCTTACAACCGGTTGACGGCATTCGTCACACGAAACTTGAGGGTCCGGCCGCGGCAGACGGGCCACGCGAATGCCGCATCGAAGGGCCGGATGACCACCGCGACGACGCTGGTAAAATCGCGCTTTTCGCCGGCCGCCCGCACGCCGCACGCCGATCGTGCCGCGCAACGCGCGCCGTCACCGCGGCCGCACCGGTCGCCCGTTGTTCATCCCCGCGTCATCCGCCGATTCGAGCAACGCACCAGGCCGCAGGTCCGGCGCCGGCGATCGCCCATTCAACCGATTCTCGATTCGAGGAACCCACGATGGCCCGCATCGGCGCCTTCTGCATCACGACGTGGCTTGCGGCCGCGATTCTGTATTTCGGCCAGCATTCGGTCGCGATGATCGCGCTCAGCGGGGTCGTCGTGTTCGGCGGCTTCGATCTGCTGCGTCCGTGATCGGCATGGCTGGCGCGTGCCGCGCGCACATCGGCGCCTGCGCGCCGCGTCGCGCGACAGGCGCATGCGTCAGCGCGGCAGCGTCCTCAGCGACGACGGCCCGCCCGACAGCGCGATCCGCCGGCCCGTATCGCGCAGCTTGCCGCCCTCGACCGCATAAAGCGCGAGCTGCCGCTCGACGTTGAACTGCACGATCACGTGCCGGCTGTCCGCGGTGAACACGATGCCCTGCGACGCCTCGCCGCCCGGCACTTCGCTCGTCTGCACCGCATGGCCGTCGCGGATTTCGAACAGCAGCACCTTGCCGCGCTTGTGCCGGCCCGGATTGTCGGCCGTCAGGTTCGACCCGTCCATCGCCTGCACGGCGATCCATTTGCCGTCCGGCGAAATCGCGACGCCTTCGGGCAGCGACGGGACGGTCAGATACTGGACGGTGCGAAACGGCACGCGCGACACGTCGATCAGCGCGATCGTGTCCGCATCGCCGGCCAGCGTACCCGTATAGCCGGGCAGCCCCGCGAGCCCGACGTTGCTGACGACGGCCCAGCGGCCGTCGCTCGACACGTCGATCGTGTACGGCGCGACGCCCGTGCTCAAACGTGCCCCGCTGTCGGTCACCTTGCCGTCGTCGACGTTCAGCACCGCGATGCCCTGCTCGTCGCGCAGCGACACGAGCGCATGCTTGCCGTCGTGCGTGAAGCTGATGCCGGCCAGCCGCTTTTTGCCGATCTTCAGATTGCCGTCGAGCGTGACCTGCGTGCCGTCGATGCGCAGGATCGATACGCTGCCGTCGACGTTCGCGACGAGCGCGAGCCGGCCCGAGCGATCGATCGCGATTCCTTGCGGATGGGTGCCGAGATCGATCCGCGCGATGCTCGGCGGCGACGCGCCGAGATTCACGACCTGCACGAACGTGTCGTACACGAGCTGCTTCGCGGCCGTGTCGTAGCGCGTCGGCGCGCCGACGAGCGCGAGCTTCGCGTCGGGCGCGATCGCGACGGCCTGCGGCGGCCCCTGAATGCCGTTCTCGACGTCGACGGTCTGCGCGACCTTCGGCGGAAACGTGCTTGCGTCGAGCAGCGTCAGCGCGTCGGCGGGCGGCGACGGCAGATACGTGTCGCGGCCTTCGACGCGCTGATACTTGCCGTCGTTGCCGGACACGATCCAGTCGGCGGCATGCACGGCGGCGGTAGCGGAGGCCAGCGCGAGCGCGACGAGCGCGCGCGTGCGGCGCAGGCGGAAGGAATGCGTAGGCATGAGCGGTCGGTTCTCCGGGTCGGTGCGGATGCAGGAAACGCGCGACCCGGCGCCATCGCGGGTCGCGCCTTCGCATGATGCACGAAACGAGGCAATGCCGGCGTTCGGCACGTCACCGCGCACGCATGCCGCTTACGCCGCGGGCGCCCATCGATCGATCGCGTCGAGCGGATAGACGGGACGGGCCAGCCGCGCGTAGCGGAACAACGCGTAGTCGGAGCTCGTCACGCCGCGGCTGTCGCATTCGACGAGCGCGGCGGCGATCGGCACGAACACCGGCCGGCAATACATCCGCGACTTCAGCAGCAGGAATCGCGCGCGACGCGGGTCGATCCCGACGCTCTCGAATACGCCGAGATCCCACGGCTCCTGCGTGCGCTCCGAGATCACGAGCGTGGCCGCGCCGATGTCGAACACGGCCGTGCGGCCCATGTACGCGCGCTGGCCCGTATACGTCGGCCCCGTGATCACGTATTCGCCGTCGGTCAGCGCGCGCACGATGCCGGTCGCGACGAACGGCTCGCGCTGCACGCCGCCGTGCGACGGCCGCTTGTTCCCGACCGGCACGGTGACCGTCGCGCCGACACCGGCGGCGATCAGCTGCGCGACGGCGTCCGGGTCGCACAGCGGGCCGCTGACGATGCCGTCGAGCCGCTGCGCGAGCGCTTCCTCGAGCACGTCCATCGTGTCGCACGGGCCGCCCGACATGCAGTTGTCGCCGTGATCGAGCATCAGCACCGGCCGCTGCGCACCGCGCGCGAGCGCCGCCGCCTGCGCGACCGATTCCGCGAGCGGCGCGCTGCGATACACGAATGCGTCGCGCGCCTCCCAGATCTGGCGCGCGATGCGTGCCGCCACTGCGTCGGCCGCGGCGCGGTCGCCGTCGCCGACCACGACGACGCTGATACACGGCGCAGGAATATCGGCGAGCGAGAAGCCGGGCAGCACCGACACGGCGAGCATCCCGTCCGCTTCCGCCGCGCGCGCGGCCTCCACCGCACGCCGCATCGCGCCTTCGGCGCTCGCGCTGCACAGCGTCGAGGTCATCAGCGGCGGCTGGCGCCACGCGAGCACCGGCCGCGCGCGGCCGTGCAGCCGGTCGAACAGCAGGCGCGCCGCATGCTCGCCCGTCTCGTACATGTCGACGTGCGGATAGGTCTTGAAGCTGACGATCACGTCCGCATGATCGATCATCTTCTGCGTGACGTTCGCATGCAGATCGAGCGCGACCGCGATCGGCGCGCCGGGCAGCACCGCGCGCACGCGTTCGAGCAGATCGCCCTCGCCGTCCGCGCTCTGCTCGGCGACCATCGCGCCGTGCAGATCGAGCATCACCGCGTCGCAGCCGGGCGCGGCCGCGACGATCGCCTCGCAGATCGCCGCATACGCGTCGGCCGAGACGGGGCCGCTCGGATTCGCGGCGGCCGACACCGGCGTGACGACGTCGGCGCGCTCGCGCGCGGCGGCGTCGAGAAACGCGGCCATCGCGGTGCGCATGCCGCGGTTTGCGCGCGCCGCGTCGTCGCCCCAGTCGGGGCCGTCGCGGCCGAAGGCCGCAAGCGGCGTCGGCACCGGCGAAAACGTGTTCGTCTCGTGATTCATCCGTGCGATCAGGATCTTCATCGTGTCGCGTCCTCGTTGTCGCGTGCGGCCGGTCCGCGCGCGATCGTCGGTTTCGTTGCGCGGCGACCGGCCGCGCGCGGCATCGTCATGGCCGTCCGCATCGACCGAACGGCGCGCGGCGATCGCGCACGGCGACGCCGCGACGATGCGCGTCGGCGTGCGCGGATCGACATGCCGCTCAAGCGTAGCCGGTCGTGCCCTTCGTTTCCAGATACTCGGCGAGGCCGAATTCCGCATACTCGCGCCCGTTGCCCGATCGCTTGTAGCCGCCGAACGGCGCGGCCGGATTCCACGGCGGATAGTTGATGTGCACGTTGCCGACCCGCAGCCGCGCGGCCACGCGCCGCGCGCGTTCGATATCCTTCGACTGCACGTAGGCGGCGAGCCCGTACACCGAATCGTTCGCGAGCGCGATCGCCTCGTCCTCGGTCCGGTACGTGATGATCGACAGCACGGGCCCGAAGATTTCCTCGCGCGCGATCGTCATGTCGGGCGTCACGTTCGAGAATACCGTCGGCCGCACGTAGAACCCGTCGCCGAGCCCCTCCGGCCGGCCGGGGCCGCCCGCGATCAGCGTCGCGCCTTCGTCGATGCCGAGCCGGATGAACTGCTGGATCCGCTCGAACTGCGTGCGGCTCACGACCGGCCCGATCGTCGTCTCGGGCGAACGCGGATCGCCGACGATCGTGCGCCGCGCCTCGTCGCGCGCGGCCGCTTCGGCGTCGGCCAGCCGATCGACGTGCACCAGCATCCGCGTCGGCGCGTTGCACGACTGGCCGCTGTTGCTGAAGCAGCTGCGCACGCCGCGCGCGACCGCGTCGGCAATGTCCGCATCGGGCAGGATCAGGTTCGGACTCTTGCTGCCGAGCTCCTGATGCACGCGCTTGACGGTATCGGCCGCGGCCTTCGCGACCTCGATGCCTGCGCGCGTCGAGCCCGTGAACGACACCATGTCGACGTCCGGATGCCGCGCAAGCGCATCGCCGACGACGTGTCCGTAGCCGTGCACGAGATTGAACACGCCGGGCGGCACGCCCGCTTCGTCGAGGATCTCCGCGAACAGGATCGCGCTGAACGGCGCGATCTCGCTCGGCTTCAGCACCATCGTGCAGCCGGCCGCAAGCGCAGCTGCCACCTTGCAGACGATCTGGTTGATCGGCCAGTTCCACGGCGTGATCAGCGCGCAGACGCCGATCGGTTCGTGCGAGACGAGCAGCGAATCGGTCTGCGTGGCGAAGCGGAACGATTGCAGCGCGCGGATCGTCTGCTCGAGGTGCGCGGTGCCGACCGCGGCCTGCATCGCACGCGCGAACGCGATCGGGGCGCCCATTTCCTGACTGATCGTCTGCGCGACTTCGTCGTAGCGGCGCCGGTAAATGTCGAGCACGCGCGACAGCAACGCAACGCGCGCGTCGACCGGCCAGCGCGCATACGCATCGAACGCCTGCTTCGCGGCGGCGACCGCGCGATCGACCTCGGCCGTGCCGCCGATGCCGAGCCGCGCATACGGCCTCGCCGTGGCCGGATCGATCACGTCGATCGATCGCTCGTCCGCCGGGTCGAGCCATTGTCCGGCGATGTAGGTTTGTCGGGACGTACGCATCGAATGCTCCTGTGGGTTTGGTGCGTGCGGCTCGTGCGCTCAGCGCGTCGCGCGCGCATACGCGTCGGCGACGACGTCGCGAATCTGCGCGACGAACCATGTAATCTCGTCGCGCGTCATCACGAGCGGCGGCGAGAACTGCACGATCGGCGTGCCTTCGTGATCGACGCCGGCGCGGCACAGCAGCCCCGCATCGAAGATCGCCGGCGCGAGCACGGTCGACACGAAGGTCCGCGCGTCGATGCCGCCGGTCCAGCGGCGTGCCTGCTTGTCCGTCACGAGCTCGAGCGAATAGTGATAGCCGTCGCCGCGCACGTCGCCGACGCACGGCAGCTCGAGCAGCGCATCGAGCGTCGCGCGGAAATACGCGGCGTTGTCGCGCACGTTGTCGAGCACGCGCTCGCGCTCGATGATCGCGAGGTTCGCGAGCGCAGCCGCGCAGGCAACCGGATGGCCGCCGTAGGTCGCGCCGTGCAGGAACATCTGCTGCGGGCCTGCGAGTACCGCGTCGACCACCGCGTCGCTCGCGATCACGCCGCCGAGCGGCACGTAGCCCGATGCGATTCCTTTCGCGAACGTGATGATGTCCGGTTTCAACCCGTAGCGCGTCGAGCCGAAATACTCGCCGACGCGGCCGAACCCGCAGATCACCTCGTCGGCGACGAGCAGCACGCCGTGCCGGTCGCAGATCTCGCGCAGCCCGGCCGTGTAGCCGGCCGGCGGCGTCAGGCTGCCACCCGCGTTCTGCAGCGGTTCGACGACGATCGCCGCGACCGTGTCCGGTCCTTCCTGCACGATCAGCGACTCGATCTCGTCGAGCAGATGACGCGTGAACCGCGCTTCCGTCTCGTCGACCGGACGGCCGTAGCGCTTCGTGTTGCCGACGTGCCGCACGCCCGACATCAGCGGCTCGAAGTGCTTGCGGAACGCCGTCATGCCGTTCAGCGCGAGCGCACCGAACGACGTGCCGTGATACGCGACGCGCCGCGCGATGAACTTGCGCCGCTGCGGCTCGCCGCGCGCCTGGTGATACTGGCGCACGAGCTTGATCGCCGATTCGTTCGACTCCGATCCGCTCGACGTGAAGAACACGCGATTGAGCCCCTCCGGCGCCAAGGTCGCGAGCCGCTCTGCGAGCCGGATCGCCGGTTCGTGCGCGTAGCTCCAGTTCGTCGCGAACGGCAGCCGCGTCATCTGCTCGCGCACCGCGTCGCCGATCTCCGCGCCGTGGCTGTAGCCGACCTGCACGCAGTACAACCCGGCCAGCGCATCGAAGTAGCGCTTGCCGTCGCGATCGACGAGCCAGCATCCTTCGCCGCGGTCGAAGACGGTCAGCGCCGCGTCGCCGTATGCGTCGGCATGCGTGAAGTGCATCAGCAGATGGCGCTTCGCGAGCGCCTGCAGATCGGTATCGGGATTGACGTTCATAGCCTCGTTCCTCCTTATCAGTGCCGGTGCGACGACCGGCCGTTCAATTCATCGTCAGCGTCGGCGCGGGGCGCGTGAAGCCGCGCGTGAGCCAGACGAGCTGACAGAGCCCGACCGCGAGCCACGCGATGCCGACGTAGAACGTCTGGCGCGACAGCCCCGACCACAGCCAGACGTTGAGCGCGAAGCCGATCGCGGGCATCGCGCCGAACCGGATCCAGCCTGCCGCCGTGCGATGTTCAGGCCGCGACAGATAGCTGCGCATCACGCACAGGTTTACGACCGCAAACGCGACGAGCGCGCCGAAGCTGATCATCGTCGACGCGAGATCGAGCGTGATGAACAGCGCGGACAGCGACACGGCGCCGACCGCGAGCGTCGCGCGCACCGGCGTGCGAAGCCTTACATGCAGACGGCCGAACACGCATTCGGGCAGCACGCGGTCGCGTCCCATCGCGAACAGCACGCGCGTGACGCTCGCCTGCCCGGCCATTGCGCTCGCGAAACAGCCGGCCACGTAGACCGCGACGAAAAACGCGGACAGCGCGCCGCCGCCGATATGCCGCATCAGCTCGAGACTCGCCGAATCGAGATCGCGAAACGCGCGCCAGTCCGGAAACGCGGCCTGCCCCGCATACGCGATCAGCATGAACAGCACGCCGCTCGCCAGCGTGCAGAGCAGGATCGCGCGCGGCACCGTGCGCCGCGGCTCGCGCGTTTCCTCGGACAGCGTCGACACCGCGTCGAAGCCGAGAAACGACAGGCAAAGAATCGCGGCGCCGGAGAAGATCGCGTGCGCGTCGTCCGTGGCGGGCAGTGCGAGCGTCGTCGGCAGCGCGTCGCCGCCCGCCACGCGCACGGCTGCAACGAGAAACACGGCGATGAACACGAGCTGGCTCGCGATCAGGATCAGATTCACGCGATTGACGAGCCGGATGCCGATCACGTTCAGCGCCGTGATGAACGCGATGCTCGCGACGATCCAGACGGCGGGCGGCACCGCAGGGACGATCTGCTTCATGTAGATGCCGATCGCGAGATAGCTGATCATCGGGATGAACAGGTAGTCCATCAGCAGCGCCCAGCCGACCATGAAGCCGGCCGACGTGCCGAAATTGCGGCTCGCGAACGTGTACGCGGACCCTGCGCTCGGCATCAGACGCGTCATATGTCCGTAGCTGCGCGCGGTAAACAGCATCGCGACCAGCGTGACCGCGTAGGCGGCGACGAGGTGGCCGTTCGTCTCGCGCGTGACGAGGCCGTACGTCGTGAACACCGTCATCGGCAGCATGTAGGCGAGACCGAAGATCACGAGCGTGAACAGGCCGAGCGGACGCGCGTGCCGCGACGCGAAGGCGTCGCGCGCGTCGGCGTCGGAAGCGGAATCGTCGAACGCGGCGTGCGGCGCGCGTCGAGCGGATGTGCTGTCTGTCATGCTGTCCTCACGTGTATGTCGTCCGTCGTGTCGTGTCGCGCCGCTCGCGGCCGTCGACGGCCCCAGCGCGATGTCGGACAGAGTGTGGTGCGCCAAAAACGCGAGGACGAATGACAAATGCGGACGTAATCGAGGGATATTTCCGGACAGGCAGGCATGCGCGGCCGCGCCGGCGCGCGACGCATGCGACGCCTCTGGCGCCGCGCGCACATACCGGCTATGTTCTACGCGATCCCGTCGCCGCCTCATTGCCATGGACAGCCGGTCTCACCGACATCAAAGCAGCGCCGAACGCAGCCTGCGTTCGTCTTCCGATCTCGCGCGTCCGGCCGGACGCCAGGAAGACATTCCCGCGACCGTCCACGCGATCGCGGTCGCGCTCGACGAATGCCGCGTCAGACACATCGACAGTGCCGCGCTGCTCGAAGGCACGGGGCTCGGCGCCGACGAGGTCGCGTCGCCTAACCTGTACGTGAACCGCGCGCAGGAGCAGCGCTGCTTCCGCAATCTGCTGCGATGCAGCGGCGTGCCGTCGATCGGGCTGTGGATCGGCGCGCGGCTGCACGTGTCGACGCTGGGCCTTGCCGGCTACGCGATGCTGATCAGCGGCTCGGTGATGCAGGCGTTTCGCTGCATGAGCCAGTTTCCGCTGTTCATGGGGCTGTACTTCGACGTGCGCGTGCACGCGCATGCGGACGGCATGACGGTGACGATCGAGCGCTACAACGGCGAGCCCGATCTCGAGGTGTTCCAGACCGACATGTGCCTGTCGAGCCTGCGGCTGATCGTGTCCGATCTCGTCGGCAAGCCGGTCTGGCCCAACCAGTTGCTGCTCGCGCGCCGCACGCCGCGCCATGCGGCCGATTACGTGCGGCATTTCGGCTGCAAGGCGGTTTTCAATGCGGGCGAGAACAGTCTCGTGTTTACTGCCGTGAACGGCACGGAAACGCCGCGGCTCGCGAACGAGGTCAGCTTCAATGCGCTGCACGGCCAGTGCGAGGCGCTCGAGCGGCAATGGGCCGCGTCGGTCGGCACGCGCTTCGCCGATCGCGCGAAGGCGCTGATGACGCGCGACCTGTCGCGCTTCAAGTCGATGACGTCGCTCGCCGATGCGCTGCACATGACGGAGCGCACGCTGCGCCGGCGGCTCGAGAAGGACGGCGTCACGTTCCAGTCGCTGCTGGACACCGTGCGTCATGAAGAGGCGGTGCGGCTGCTCGGCGACGACGCGCTGACGGTCGCGGCAGTCGCCGAGCACCTCGGATACAGCGAGCCGCGCAGCTTCCGTCATGCGTACCGGCGCTGGACCGGCCGCGCGCCGCGCGACAGCCTCGACGGCGATGCGTGACAATCGTGTGCGTTGAGATCTGCTGCGCAAACGGGCACGACATGCGGAAACGGACAATCGGCGGGCGATCCGATCCGGTGGCCGTCAGCGAAGACGCCATCGCCCGCCAATGCGATTCCACAACGCTAGAACGTATAAGCCAGGTCGAGATGCGTCACGAGCGGATTCACCTTGATGCGCATTTTTGTCACGATATCGACACCCGTTGCGGTGGTGGCATGCGTCGTCAACGTGGTCGACAACGGGATATAGGACAGCGACGCGTTGATCGACCAATGCTTGCCGAGTGCATAGTTCGCGCCAAGCTCGAACGTCGGGTTCCACGAAGCGCTCAACGATGCACGGGTCGAACAGCCCGGTCCGCACGTCGCGTTACGGAACGCGTCATTGACGATGCGCGTGTCCGAATACCACGTGTAGTTGACGCCCAGCCCGACGAACGGCCTGAACTTCGCGTCGGCCGCAAGTAAGTGATATCTCACTTCGAGGACGGGCGCCAGCGGTTTCGTCTTGCCGATCACCCCGAACGAGGCCAACGCATTGTTACCGATCAGGTCGGTCGTAAATGGCGTGCCAGCCAGGAACGCGACGCCGATACTGTCGGTCACGAAGTACTCCGCCATCAGGCTCGCGGCGTCCGCCGCACCGGCATGCGCGCCCGTCCCGCTCTGTTGCCGATTGACCGGCGCTCCCGCGATACTGTCGACGACAATCGGATCTGCATGCCCCTGCGGCATGACGTGCAGCCAGCCGACGCCTAATTGCATACTGCCGCTCGATTGCGCGTTCGCGCGGCCGGCAATCGATGCGGTACACACGAGTACCGCGATGCCGGACAATCCTAATTTCTTCGTGAATTTCATCCCGTCTCCTTCCATTGGCGAATCGACCTGTGTGCGGCATGGCCCTGTCCGATCTCCGCTGCCGGTGCTGTTTGGCCTTTCTCTCGTTCCAACATGTCACGCGCTATATTTCCGTCCACCTCCCGTATACATTTGAACTACTAAATTAAGCAGGCCGGTAACGAATCGATTCAATCGACGATCTGCATCCCTTAACGAAATATCGAAACGCCGCCGGTGCATGCGGTTCGGCGGCTTCAGCCTTCAGTCAGCCGTTGCGAGCGCGCGCGTCGGTTCTATCGAGTCCGCGCACGCTCGTCCCGTCCGTCTTCACCGTCCGCATCGACCGGCGCCTGCGCTGTCGTATCGATCGTGAAAGCGAACGGAAAACGTCCAAGAACCGCACTCGCGTGGGTGTGCAGTGCAGGGTCAGTCAGTGCGACCTGGGCCGACACACCGCGCGATGCATCGTTTTCGACCGTGACGCGCGCATGCGGCATACCGGCTTCGTGGAGTGCCGAGCGAAGCGCGTCGGCCGTTTCCCGGCGCTTCAACTCCGGCTTGAATATCTTCCCGACGGCCGTCAATGGCATCGCGTCCACGATGCGGATCTGCTTCGGCAGAGCGGCGCGCTCGCCGATCTGCCCGCGCACGAATTCCGCGAGATCGTCCTCGGTCGCATGCGCGCCCGCCTTCAGCTGGACATACGCGACCGGCAACTCGCCGGCATGCGCGTCGGGTCGACCGATGGCTGCCGCGATCTGCACCGCAGGATGACGATGTAGCGGCTCCTCGATCGTTGCCGGATCGATGTTGTGGCCGCCCCGGATAATCAGGTCCTTTTTGCGGCCGGTGAGGCGGAAGTAACCGTCTTCGTCGCAGCATCCGAGGTCGCCCGTATTCAGCCAGCGGCGACCGTCGCCCAGTTCCAGCCAGAGATCCCGGTTCTGCTCCGGCTGGACATAGCCGGCAAAGACGTTCGGACCGGCGATCACGAGCAGGCCGATTTCGTCCGCGACGCAATCGCGGATGTATCGGCCGCCGTCGTCGACGACCACCGCCTTCATCAGCTGCCCCGGGACACGTAGCCCGATCGAGCCGAGGCGGCGCTCGCCGAACGGCGGGTTGACGCTGCTCACACACGTGCCTTCGGTGAGTCCGTAGCCTTCGAGAATCCGGATGCCGGTTCGCTCCTGGAACGTTCGAAACACTTCGACCGGCATCGGCGCCGCGCCGCACAGCCCGTATTCGAGCGAACCGACGTTCCTCTCGCCGATCGGTACGTCGAGCAGTGACGCATAGAGCGTCGGCACGCCGCTGAAGAAGTTGATGCGATGGTGCTCGACCAGCTCCCAGAAGCGCTTGACGACGCCGTCGCCGCGATAGCCTTGCGGTGTGCCCAGCACGACGTGGGCGCCGCGCGAAAACGGCACGAGCCCGGTTGCCAGGACCGCATTGACGTGGAATAGCGGCAGGCCGCAGAAGATCGTCTTGCCGGGGCCGATGCCCGCGCCGAAAAACTGTCCGACGCTCCACGCGTTGGCCACTTCGTTGCCGTGGCGGCGCATAGCGATCTTCGGCAGGCCGGTCGTGCCGCCTGTACAGAAGAACGACGAAAGATCGTCGGGATCGAAGCGGCGGTCGCTGTCGAGCGCCGCCCCCGACTCACGCGCGATCGCGCGGCCGAAATCGTGAAGTCCGATGCGCGCGGGCACCGCACTTCGCACCCCGCCCCGGCCGTGCAACCTGACGCATTCCCGCCACTGCAACAGCCGTGCGACGAATCGCTTCGGCATGCGCACGCGATCGGCAGGATTCACCAGCACCAGATGTCGCAGCGTGCCGACCCGGTTGAGCACCGACTGCACCTTCGGCCACAGATCGGTGCCGGGAAACGGCGCGAGCGTCACCAGGACTTCCACCTTCGCCGCGTTCAGCAATTCGGCAATGGCGGCCGATTCCAGCAGCGGATTGATCGCGCAGACGATGCCTGCCGCCTCGCCGCCCCAGATCACGAAATGCGTTTCGGGCAGGTTCGGCAGGATATAGGCGATCACCGTGTCTCGACGCACGCCGACGCGCGTGAAGAAATTCGCGGTACGCGTGATGTCGCGGACCAGTTCGCGATAGCTCCAGCGCACCGCGTGCCGATGATCGTCGACATGCAGGAAGAACGACAGTGCAGGCGCCGACGGATCGAGCGCGGCGCCGCGGCAAATCATTTCGTATGTGCTTGCCGGCAAATCCGCCGACGGGCCGTTCGCTTCGATCGCAGCGACGTCCGCTTGAGTGGAGATTCCGTTCATGCGCGTTCGTCCACGATGCGATTGCGTTGCACGCCGAGATCGATCCGCCCGTCCGCGCTGGCGATGCGTGCCTCGACGATGTCGCCGGGCCGCAGATACTGGCTTCTTCCCGCCTGGATTTTCATGAACATGCGCCATTTGGCGGCCTCGGGCAGCAACGCCGCGATGCGCTGCTTCGCCGGCGACGGAACGCTCAGCGCGCAGCCGGAGGGCGTACCGGTCGCAATCAGGTCGCCCGCATGCAGGTCGTGCACCGCCGACAGTTCGGCGAGCGTCTCGGCCGGCCCGTAGACGAGATTGGCCGTCGAATCCTTCTGCCGCACCTGTCCGTTGACCGTAAGCGTCAGGTCGAGTCCGCGCAGCGCCGCCATGTCGCTCGCCTCCAGCATGCACAGATAAGGGCCGACCGGCCCAAACGTCCGGTAGCTCTTGCCTTTGTAGAACTGCATCTGAGGGATCTGCACGTCGCGGGCCGAGTAGTCGTTCACGATGACGATGCCGGCGATGTATTCATGCAGATTTGCATCGGTGACCGTCTGGCGAGTGGAGATATCGCGCTTCATCACCAGCCCGAGCTCGATCTCGTAGTCGAGAAATCGCACATGCCGTGGCCGCACGACGTGCGAATCGGCGGCCACGACGCAACTGGCCGCCTTCGTGAAGATCATGTTGAAGGTCTTCGCGTCCGGATCCATGCCGGATTCGATCATGTGCTGGCGATAGTTGGCGCCCTGACACACGAATTGCTGATTGCGCGTGACGGGCGACAGCCACGTCACCTCCGATTCCGGTAGGGTCGGCCCGGACAGCGCGGCCAGTTCCTCGATCCGGTTCGCGCGCACGAAATCGGCCGTCGTCTCGAACTCGCCCGGGATCGGCGTGATCGCCCCCTGCCTGATCACGCCCCACCGGGCGCGTCCTCGATGCTGGTAATGCAGAACATGCAGTGACATGAATGTGCCTCAGGATAGCTGAACGAATGGGCGCCGCGTCATGCGAACAGCCTGGCGAGCGTCTTCAGTTTGCCGACCGTGACATCCGGACTGCGCCGCAGGCTGCGGATGAGCGCGGCAACGCTGGTCAACGTGAATTTGGGTTTCGTGAAGCTGCGCGGCATCGCCTGCCCCCACTGGGACATCGCTTCGCGACTGACCGCATGCACGCCCATTGGCACGTCGGCTGTGAACAGGTCGCCGTCGCAGTAATGCTCGTGCTTGTCGGCCCACGGGTCCTGCCAGTAATCGAAGATCTGGCTGCCGAGGATGTGCCGTCCGATACCCCATGCATGCGTCCAGCCCTGATCGCGCAATACGCGTTGGCCCATGCCGACCGCATCGGTATCCACGACCTCGTAGGCGCTATGGCTGTAGAGCGGTGCAAAGCCCTGGGCCAGCGCGAGCGTGTGATGGTCGGCCGGGACAGCACCGAGATCGAGACGCAGGAACGCCACGGCGGGCGAACCGTCCGGCAGCACCTGCACGTCGCTCGGGATGAACCCGAAATGCTGCGTGTACCACGCGCAAGTTTGCTGGAAATCGGCCAGCTCCAGCACGACGTGGCCGAGCTTGATCACCTCCGGCGGACCCTGCGGCGGGCGTTGCGTGTCGTTGATGCGGGAGGCGCCGTCGATGGTGTTGAGCGGCAAAGGATGCCGATGCGGCAGCGGGGCGGCCATCGCCTGGCCGCACACCGCATCGACGCGGAAACCGGACGGATCGACGAGACGCACACGACGGCCGCCGCCCGGCCAGTCCAGCGCCTCGACATCGGATGCGCCGGGCACGCGCGTCAGCGCATGCAGATCCTCGATCCGATTCACGCGCAGGCCGAAGCCGACAAAGCGCGCTTTGGACGCCTTTCGGACGACATAGCAAAACGGCGCGGGCCCGGCGCCGCGCAGGAACATTTGCTCACTATCGCGCGAAACGGTACGAAGTCCGAAGTCGTTCAGAAATTGCTCTGCCCTGGCAAGATCGGGGCGATCGAAAATCAGGTACGCCAGCGCGGATGCTTTCGTTGTCGGCCGCGCATGGCGAGCCGGTTGCGGTGTGGTCAGTTGCATGTCGAAGGCCTCAGACGGGAGATTGAACAGGTTCGGTGACGGAGGACGTTGTGCCGATCGGCATTCCGAGCAGGGCCAGACTCTCGGCAACCAGACGGTTGGCTTCGCTCGCCGGCCCGTCGTGAACGATCACCCGGTCGGGCCGGACCACCGCGGCCCACCCCAGCGGCACGGCGCGAGGCAGGAACACGCCCTCGAGATCCTCCCAGCTGCCGCTCGCCGCAAGATGCAGCCGCTGCCCGCGATGCGCGATCTGGACGACCGTTCCGCCGACGGCGGCAAAGGCCGCGGCCGTCCCGCTGTCGAGCGCCGCGGCGGCGTCGCGGCCGAACCCGATCAACGTGAGGCCGGCGCCCTGTACATCGTCGCTCAGGCAGGTCCGGCCATCGGTTCCGCGCACCCAGCCCTGCGGCAGCACCGCCCCGCGCACCAGTCCGGACCTGGTGCGGCCCGGGACGAACAGCCCGCGCCGGCATGCGTTGGCCGGCTTGATCTCCAGTTCTTCGAAATAGGCGCGCCACTTCGGCACGAGCCGGGTGGCGCGCATCAGGCCGTGCGTAAGCAATGCGACTCCGGCGTTACGCGGCATCACCAGCCGCCCCATGAGCTTCGCAAACCGGATCATCGCTTTCACGTGAGGCCGCCGTTCCTGGTCGTAAGTGGCGAGAATTCTCGGCGCTGCGCGCCCGTGGATCACCGACGCGAGCTTCCAGCACAGATTGGCGGCGTCGCGCAGCCCCGCGACCAGCCCTTGCCCGACAAAGGGCGGCGTAATATGCGCCGCGTCCCCCGCCAGAAAGACACGTCCCTGGCTGAACGCATTCACGGTCCGCGCGTGAAAGCGGTAGACCGCCTTGCGCTCGATCACCATGTCGTCGACGTTGCCCCACGGCGCAAGCAGTTCGCGAATGCGCGCGTCGGATTCCATCTCCTCGCGCGTTTCGCCGGGGCGCAGCATGAATTCCCAGCGCTCGCGCGCGCCGGGGGCCACCATGTGCGGCGTCGGCCGCCGGTGATCGCAAATGAATTCGACATGGTCGATCGGGCGGGGGACGTTGCGCGCGTCCACGATGAGCCAGTCCTCCATGAAGGTCTTGCCCTTGAACTCCTGCCCGATCAATTGACGGACGAGCGAACTCGCGCCGTCGGCGCCGATCACGTAACCGGCCCGGACGGTGTGGGTCCGTCCCTGCCCGAGATCCAGCGTTGCCGCGACCGCGTCGTGCCCGGCTTCGATGCCGAGCAGCGACACGCCGAGCGCCGTTTGCGCGCACGCGTATCGCTGCAGGCGGCGCCGCAGACAGCGTTCGAGGGTCGGCTGATAGAACGTCACGAGCTTGGGATGCCCGTCGATGCTGCCGAGCGTCTCGGCCTTGCCGAACTCTCCCAGCAGCGGCGAGTGCATCCGCACACATGGGATCGCCACGGTTTCCAGTTCGTGCTCCGTCATACCGATGAGTTGCAGGATGCGCAACGCTTCGTTATCGAGGGCGATCGCCCGGGGCGCCATATAGATGTCGGTCGCCTTGTCGATGACGAGCACGTTCACGCCGTCGCGCGCGAGCAGATTGGCTGCCGCCGCGCCGACCGGCCCGAAGCCGACGACGAGTACATCGACGCTCGACGGCAGCGCGTCGACGCTCTCCCGGTCACGACCGGGCGGCGCGTCGACGCGGCCATTCATCTGCACATTTGTCTCCACATGCACTCCAGTAATCGATCCGCCCGGCTCGGTTCGGCCGGTAAGTGACATTCAACTCATAACTGATAACTTTGTCAATCATGATGTTTGAGTCTATACTCGGGCTTCGATGCACGACCGTGATGCCATGCCGAATTCACCGAAGTCCCGCCTGGACAAGCGCCCTGCAGAGGGCACCTCCGACCTCGCCGCCCCGGAACGCGAGCCGCGCGGCGCCCGCCGCAAGCGCGAAACGCGGGCGCGGCTGCTGGAAGCCGCGCTCGGGCTGATGGCGGAAAAAGGGGCGGAAGGCGTGGCGATCAACGAGATCACCGAGGCGGCCGACGTCGGATTCGGCTCGTTCTACAACCACTTCGAATCGAAAGAAGCGATCTATGCAGCGCTCGTGGACTGGGTATTCGAGGAATTTGCCGATACGCTCGACCGCGCCGCAGCAGACCTGTCGGATCCCGCCGAAGTCATTTCGGTATCGGTTCGACACACGTTGCTGCGCGCGCGGCGCGAACCGGTCTGGGGGCAATTCCTGATCCGCGAGGGTTTATCCGCGCGCGCGTTGAGCCACGGGCTCGGACAGCGGCTGCTGCGCGACGTGCAGAAAGGCGCGTCCGCCGGACGGTTCGATGTCGCCGATCCGCTGATGTCCGTCCTTTCCGTCGGGGGCACGGTCCTCGCCGCGATTGCCGCGGACTTGCAATTCGCCATCCCGTCCAGCCCCATGACGCGTGGATTCGGAACACGCGGATTCGGCAACGAAGACTTTCCGGAGCGGGCCGCGACCGTCCTGCTGCAAGGGCTCGGGCTCTCGCGCGCCGACGCGGAAGAGATCGCGCACCGGCCGTTGCCGGCCGTCTCGACGGACGCGCATGCGCGTTGAGGCAACGTGCAGCGGACAACGCCGCGGTGACGCGCTCGCGTCGACACACCTTCTACGGCAGACCGCTGCGGCACCTGCGGCATAGGTGGAGCAAGGTTCCCGCAACGAAAAATTCAACGCTGCGTAACCCGCACCCCTATGCCCCGAGCCTGTCCTTCAGAAACTCGACGCACGCGCGCACCTTCGCGGACTGCGCGAGCCGCGCCGGATAGACGGCCCAGACGTTCGCGGGCTGCGTGACGCCCGGCAGCACACGCTGCAGCCGGCCCGCATCGAGCAGCGGCTGCACGTCCCACACCGAGCGCAGCACGATCCCGCGCCCGGCGAGCGCCCACTGCACGGCCACCTCGCCGTGATTGCTCGACAGCGGCCCCGTCACCTGCACGGACACCGTCTCGCCGCGCGCGTCGAGCCGCCACACGCCGAACGGATGGTCGCGCTCCTTGATCGCGAGACAGGCGTGCGACGCGAGATCGCCGACCTGCTTCGGCGCGCCATGCCGCGCCAGATAGTCGGGCGACGCGCACAGCACGCGATGGTTCGTCGCAAGCTGCTTCGCGATCAGATGGCCGGCGATCTCGTCGCCGATGCGAATGTCGACGTCGAAGCCCTCGGCCGCGACATCGACGATCCGGTCGAACAGTTCCAGCCGGACGTTGAGCTGCGGATGGCGGTCCGACAATTCCGCCAGCGCAGGTGCGACGACGTTGCGGCCGAAGCCGAAGCTGCTCGACACGCGCAACGTGCCGCGCGGCACGCGGCGCGTGCTCGACACATCCTCGACCAGATGCTCGACGTCGTCGAGGATCTTCTCGGCCCACGCGTAGACGCGCTCGCCGGCGTCCGTCACCGACACGCGTCGCGTCGAGCGATGCAGCAGGCGAATCCCGAGGCTCGTCTCGAGCATCCCGACGCGCTTGCTGACGTACGACGACGACATCGCGAGCGCGTCGGCCGCCGCGCTGAAGCTCGCCTTGCGCGCGACCATGCAGAACACGCGCAGGTCGCCGAGTTCGGGCATCGCGCTCGTCTCGTTCATCGCGCGCTTCCGTTCGGGGCGAACTGCAGATGGCGGTGCGTGCGCCGGCGTACGTCTTCGTCGCCGCCTTTCGGCGCGCGCGCGCGGGCCACATCGAACGCACTGGCGAGCACGCCGCCTTGCATGACCGCGTCCTGCCCACGGCTATCGGCGGCCGCGCATGCGAGACCCAGCGCCACCAGCGACAGCACCCGCTTCAACATGGGGTTCATCGTTTCATCGCGAAGTCGACGATCCGTGCGGATCAGTTCAGGCCGCGATCGGCCGCCTCGACGAGCTTGCGCTCCGCTTCGGTATCGAGCGAGCGGCACGCCCACAGATAGACGAGCGCGGCGACGGGCAGGCCAACCAGCATCGCGATATCGGTACCGCCGAGCGCACGTGCGACGGGGCCGCTGTACATCTCGGTCTTGAAGAACGGAATCATCGCGACGAAGCCGACCGCATACGCGGTAAGGCCGCGCCAGTTCCAGCGGCCGTAGATGCCGCGCGGATTGAAGATTTCGCGCACGGAGTAATGCGTATGTCGCACGAAGAAGAAGTCGACGAGGTTGATCGCGGTCCACGGCGTGAACAGATAACCGAGAATGCCGAGGAAGTCGCCGAACTTGCCCATGAAGTCGTCGGACGCCGCGAACGCGAGCGACGTCGCGACGACCGCAACGATCAGCAGGCTCACGACGCGCTTGCCCGCGCTCGACTTGAGCGGCCGAAACGAATCGGTGATGCTGAGCAGCGTGAGCGAAGCGCCGTAGAAATTCAGGCCCGTGATCGCGAGCAGCCCGAGCAGCGACAGCAGCAGCGTGACGGAGCCGAAACCGGGATGGATCGCGTCGCCCGCACGCTGCACGGCATCGGCAATCTCGATCTTCGAGTTCAGCGCGGCCGCGGCCGTACCGACCAGCATCATCCACGCGCCGCCGATCAGCGCGCCGGTGAAGGTCCACCAGAACGTTGCGCGCACACCGGTCTTGGGCGGCAGATAGCGCGAGTAGTCCGACACGTAGATCGACCACGACAGCTGGTAGGCCGCCGCCGCGAACAGCTGCACGAGGAACGGCGTCGCCTTGAAGGCCGCGAACGACAGCTGTTCGGCCGGGAACGGCACCTTCACGCAGATGCCGACGCTGAACACGCTCAATGCAACCAGCAGCGCGATCGCGAGCCAGCGCTGCGCCTTGTGAATCAGGTCGTAGCCGAAGATCGCGAGCGCCACCGCGATCGCGGTAAACACGATATAGCTGACGTGCGGCTCCGTGCCGAGCAAGTGATGCGCGGTCTGGCCGGCCATCAGCTGGTTGAACGAGTTGTAGCCGACATACGTGACGAGCGCGACGACCCATACCAGCAGCGCACCCATGTAGCCGAACTGCGGCCGCGACTGGATCATCTGCGGCAGCCCGAGCTGCGGGCCCTGGCTCGAATGGAACGCCATGAAGAACGTGCCGAGCAGATTGCCGATCAGCACCGCGATTGCGCTCCACAGCAGATTCCCGCCCATGCTCACGCCGATCGCACCGCACGCGATCGTCGCGAGATTCGCGTCGCCGGTAAACCAGACGGGCCACAAGTGCCAGGCCTTGCCGCGCCGCTCCGCGAGCGGCACATAGTCGATCGAACGCGCCTCGATGCGCGACTTGCCGCGACCTTCCATCGCGAGGCCGTCGGCCACTGCCTGCTGTCTCATGTCTCCTCCATTGCGTCTGTCGGCGGCGGTGGCGCGCGGCGCCGCTAGCCGATCGAGATCCGATCGCGCCGCGGCCGGCCACCGTACACCTGCGACGTTACCTTACAGTTAACGATGAACTCATGGTTAACAATGGTACGCACTTCTCCTCCGGCACCGTACTAGCGCAATCTCCTATTGACGCAAGGTCAAACCGACGTGCTCACGATGTTCGGCCCGCATCAGGCGAAATAAGCGCGTTAAAAGCCGCCAATCTCGGGATAACCCTGATCCAAAACCGGCTGCACATCTTCTATATTTCGTTAACCGTCAGTTTTATCGTAACCGTCAGTTAATCAAAGTACCGCACCGAGCACGACGCCATGACCTACCTGCCGATCGAATTCCACCAGAAAGCCAAGCTGCCGCAACTGCCGGCCGATTTCTGCTCGAACCCGGAACTCGCGTGGACGATTCCGAAAACCTATTACACGTCGCAGGAGGTCTTCAAGGTCGAGGAAGAGAAAATCTTCGCCGACACGTGGATCTGCGTCGCGCATCGCAGCGAACTGGCCGACGCGAACCAGTATGTAACGCGCGAAGTGATTGGCGAAAACGTGCTGATCGTGCGCGGCAAGGACAAGGTGCTGCGCGCGTTCTACAACGTCTGCCCGCACCGCGGGCATCAGCTGCTCGAAGGCAGCGGCAAGGCGAAGAACGTCATCACGTGCCCGTACCACGCGTGGACGTTCAAGCTCGACGGCGCGCTCGCGCACGCGAACAACTGCGATCACGTGATGGCGTTCGACAAGGAGAACGCGAGCCTCGTGCCGGTCAAGGTCGAGGAATACGCAGGCTTCGTGTTCATCAACCTGAACCCGAACGCCGGCACGGTCGAGGCGCAGCTGCCCGGCATGGAGGCGCGCCTGCGCGCCGCGTGCCCGGTGATCGACGACCTGAAGCTCGCCGCGCGGTTCGTCAGCGAGACACCCGCGAACTGGAAGTCGATCGTCGACAACTATCTCGAGTGCTACCACTGCGGCCCCGCGCACCCCGGCTTCTCCGACTCGGTGAAGATCGACCAGTACACGCACACGCTGCACGGCAACTGGACGCTGCAGTTCGGACACGCGGAATCGTCGGAGCGTTCGTTCAAGCTCGACCCGTCGATGAAGGACGCGAGCTTCCAGGGCTTCTGGGCGTGGCCGTGCACGATGTTCAACGTGCCGCCAGGCGCGGATTTCATGACGGTGATCTATGAATTCCCGGTCAACGCCGAAGTGACGCTGCAGCACTACGACATCTATTTCCTGAACGAAGAGCTGACCGACTATCAGAAGAACCTGATCGAGTGGTACCGCAACGTGTTCCGTCCGGAAGACCTGCGCCTCGTCGAGAGCGTGCAGAAGGGGCTGAAGTCGCGTGGCTATCGCGGCCAGGGCCGGATCATGGTCGACCAGCGACGCAGCGGCATCAGCGAACACGGCATCGCGCACTTCCATCATCTGCTCGCACAAAAGTATCAGGACTGACACCCCGCACCAGGACGACATAACATGACTGCCCTTCAATCACCGAGCCTGCTGCGCGAGCAGGCCTACATTGCCGGCGCGTGGCGCGGCGCCGACGACGGCGCGGTGCTCGACGTCACCAATCCGTCGACCGGCGAGCGGATCGCACGCGTGCCGAACATGGGCGCCGCCGAGGCGCGCGCCGCGATCGAGGCCGCGCATACGGCGTTCGCGACGTGGCGCAAGACCACCGCGAAGGAGCGCGCGCGCCTGCTGCGCAACTGGTTCGAGCTCATCATGGCGCGCCAGGAAGAGCTCGCGGCGCTGATGACGCGCGAGCAAGGCAAGCCGCTCGCCGAAGCGCGCGGCGAGATCGCCTATGCGGCGTCGTTCGTCGAATGGTTCGCCGAGCAGGCCAAGCGCATCGACGGCGACGTGATCCCGAGCCCGAACCCCGATCAGCGCCTCGTCGTGACGAAGGAACCGGTCGGCGTCTGCGCGGCGATCACGCCGTGGAATTTCCCCGCGGCGATGATCACGCGCAAGGCCGCCCCCGCGCTCGCGGCCGGCTGCACGATCGTGATCAAGCCCGCGAACGAGACGCCGCTGTCCGCGTTCGCGCTCGCGGCGCTCGCCGAGGAAGCCGGCATTCCGGCCGGCGTCGTCAACGTCGTGACCGGCAAGTCGCGTGAGATCGGCGCGGAAATGACCTCGAGCCCGCTCGTGAAGAAGCTGACCTTCACCGGTTCGACCGAAGTCGGCCGACTGCTGATGCGCCAGTGCTCGGATACCGTGAAGAAGATGTCGCTCGAGCTGGGCGGCAACGCGCCGTTCATCGTGTTCGACGATGCCGATCTCGAGCGCGCGGTCGAAGGCGCGCTGCTGTCGAAGTACCGCAACGCGGGCCAGACCTGCGTGTGCGCGAACCGCTTCTTCGTGCACGACGCCGTGTACGACGAATTCTGCCGCCGCTTCGCGGAGCGCGTCGCGGCATTCCATGTCGGCGACGGTTTCGATGCCGGCGTCAACATCGGCCCGCTGATCAACGAAGCCGCGCGCGACAAGGTCGACGGCCTCGTACGCGACGCGGTCGCGCAAGGTGCGCGCGTGCTGGTGGGCGGCGCACCGCACGCGCGCGGCGGCAACTTCTACGCGCCCACCGTGCTTGCGGACGCGAAGCCGGGGATGGCCGTGCTGAGCGAGGAAATCTTCGGACCTGTCGCGCCGATCGTGCGCTTCACGAGCGACGACGAAGTCGTGCGTCTCGCGAACGACTCGATCTACGGCCTCGCCGCGTACTTCTACAGCCGCGACATCGGCCGCGTGTGGCGCGTGGCCGAGCAGCTCGAATACGGGATCGTCGGCATCAACAGCGGGTTGATTTCGAACGAAGTGGCGCCGTTCGGCGGCGTCAAGCAATCGGGCATCGGACGCGAAGGCTCCAAGTACGGGATCGAGGATTTCCTGTCGATCAAATACCTGTGCATGGGCGGCGTGAGCGCCTGATCTCCGTGACGGGCGCGCGCTTCGGTCGCGCGCCTTTTTCTGCTGTACCGAATCCCTGCTTTACCCGCCGGCAAAGGAATGCCTGATGAACGCCCGTGAATCGATCTTCGTCGACGTTGTCGCCGTCGAAACCCTGACCCCGCTGATCAAGCGCTTCACGCTCGCGCTGCCCGACGGCGCGCCGTTGCCGCCGTTCAGCGGCGGCGCCCACGTGCTCGTGTCGATGCAAAACGGCGAGCGGTGGCACCACAACGCGTACTCGCTGCTGAGCTCGCCGCACGACACGCGCCAATACCAGATCGCGGTGCGACGCGAGGAAGCGTCGCGCGGCGGTTCGGCGTTCATGCACGAGCAGGTCGCGCCCGGCACGCGGCTCGCGATCGGCGCGCCCGCGAACCTGTTCGAACTCGAACGCGGCGCGCGCCGCCACGTGTTCATCGCCGGCGGCATCGGCATCACGCCGTTCCTCGCGCAACTCGCCGAGCATGCGCCCGGCGGCGATGTCGAGCTCGAACTGCACTACGCGTACCGCAGCCCCGAACACGGTGCGTTCGTCGACGAGCTGAAGGCCGGCCCGCATGCGGCGAACGTGCATACCTACGTCGACAGCCTCGGCCAGCGCCTCGATCTGATGCGCCTGTTCAAGACGCTGCCCGCCGACGCGCACGTCTACGTGTGCGGACCGCAAGGCCTGAACGACGCCGTCTATGCGAATGCCGCGCTGCTCGGCTGGCCGAAGTCGCAGCTCCATGCCGAACAGTTCGCCGCGACCGATACGGCCGGCCAGGCCTTCACCGTCGTGCTCGCGCGCTCGGGCATCGAGCTCGAGGTGCCCGAGGACACGACGATCCTGCAGGCGATCGAGCGCGCCGGCGTAACGATCGACTCGCTGTGCCGCGAAGGCGTGTGCGGTACCTGCGAGGTCGCGATCCTCGAAGGCGAGGCCGATCACCGCGACCAGTATCTCGACGACGACGAAAAGGCCGCGCAGAAGACGATCCTGCTGTGCGTCTCGCGTGCGCGCACGCCGCGCCTCGTGATCGACCTGTAAATTTTCCCGCGCGCCGTATCCGGTAAACTACGCCGGATACAGGAACCCCGGCGCGCCGTTCCTTTTCGACGCGGCGGCATCGCCCGCGGCCCGCCCCTCGCGCGCCGCGGCCGATGCCGCCTTGTCGCCTGGCCGCGCGCCGCCGTCAGAAAGAGGAATGGATGTCCGAGGATACGTTCGCGTTCCGTCTCAAGGTGCTCCTCGAGCACAAGAAGCTGAGCCTGCAGCAGGTGGCCGACGCGGTCGGCATTTCGCGGCCGGCCGTACACAAGTGGACGCGCGGCGGCGAGATCGACTATTCCAACCTGCGCAAGCTCGCCGCGTTCCTCGACGTCAATTGGGTCTGGCTGCGCTACGGCGACGACGCGGTGAAGGATCTCGGCATCGGCGCGCAGCCCGAACTGCCGATGACCGACCTGCGCCGCCGCTATACCGCCGAAATCGTGTCGAGCGAAGCGCGCATGAAGCACGCGCAGGAAGCGGCCGGCATCGTCACCTGGGAATGGAATCTCGTGTCCGACGAGCTGATCTATTCCGACAACTGCGCGAAGCTGTACGGCCGCGAAATCCATAGCAACGAGGAGTTCTGGGACATCCTGCATCCCGACGAGCGCAGCTGGCTCAACAGCCGCGCGCTGCGGGAAGCGATCGACGCGCGCAAGCCGTACGTGTGGGAGTTCCGGATCGTGCTGCCGGACGGCACCGTGCGCTGGATCGAATCGCGCACCGCGACGCTCGTCGACGATGCGGGCCGGCCGACGCGGATGGTCGGCACGACGATCGACATCAGCGTGCGCAAGTCGCTGGAACAGCAGCTGCGTGCGCAGATCGCGCTGCTCGCCGACGCCGAGCGCCTGGCCGGGCGCGGGGCGTGGCAATGGCGGCAGGCACCGGATGAAGTGATGGTCTCGGACGAATGGTGCCGGCTGTTCGGCGTCGAGCGTGACGATGCGCCGCATCGTCATGCGCAAGTGCAGGCACGCGTGCATCCGGACGATCGCGCCGCGCGCGATGCCGCACTGCAGGAAGCGATGGCGAAGCACGGCGACTATCGCGCGTTGTATCGCGCACTGCTGCCCGACGGCACCGTGCGGCTGATGCTCGAGCAGGGCCACGCGCGGCCCGACGACGAAGGCGACGGCGTGCGGGTGACGGCCATGTGCCGCGCAGCGGAACCCGCCGACGCGATGGCTTTCGCCGCGCAACCGGCCGCGGCGACCACGCCGCACTGACGTCCGTCTGCCTGCGCATCGCGCGTCGCGTACGGCCAGCGTCAGAGTGCGGCCGCGACCGCCTTGCCGAGCGCCGTCGTATCGGCCGTGCCGCCCATGTCGGGCGTGCGCGGCCCGCTCACGAGCACCGTCTCGATCGCGCGCATGATGGCGTCGTGCGCGTCCTTGAAGCGTGCGTCGCCATCGCCGAGGAAATCCAGCATCATCGCGCCGGACCAGATCATCGCGATCGGGTTGGCGATGTTCTTGCCGAAGATGTCCGGTGCCGAGCCGTGCACGGGCTCGAACAGCGACGGGAAGATGCGCTCCGGATTCAGGTTCGCCGATGCGGCAAGACCGATCGTGCCCGTGCACGCAGGACCGAGATCCGACAGGATGTCGCCGAACAGGTTCGAGGCGACGACCACGTCGAAGCGATCCGGCTGCAGCACGAAGCGCGCCGACAGAATGTCGATGTGCTGCTTGTCCCACGCGATGTCCGGATAGCCGGCCGCGATCGCGGCGACGCGCTCGTCCCAGTACGGCATGCTGACCGCGATGCCGTTCGACTTGGTCGCCGCCGTGAGCTTCTTGCGCGCACGCGTATTCGCCAGCTCGAACGCGTACTTGAGGATGCGGTCGACGCCGTGACGCGTGAACACCGACTCCTGCAGCACGAATTCACGATCGGTGCCTTCGAACATCCTGCCACCGACCGACGTGTATTCGCCTTCGGTGTTCTCGCGCACCACATAGAAATCGATGTCGCCGGGCTTGCGATTCGCGAGCGGGCACGGCACGCCGGGCAGCAGGCGCACGGGACGCAGGTTCACGTACTGGTCGAATTCGCGGCGGAACTTCAGCAGCGAACCCCACAGCGAAATATGGTCGGGCACCTTGTCGGGCCAGCCGACTGCGCCGAAGTAGATCGCATCGTAGCCGCGCAGCGTTTCGAACCAGTCGTCCGGCATCATCTTGCCGTGCTGCAGGTAGTAGTCGCAGCTTGCCCACTCGAAATGCGTGAACTCGAGGTTCAGGCCGAACTTCGCGCATGCCGCTTGCAACACGCGCACGCCTTCGGGCATCACTTCCTGGCCGATGCCGTCGCCGGCGATCGCGGCGATCTTGAATGTCTGGGTCATTTCCGGTTCTCCCTGTGTGTCGTCGGTACGTCTTGCGTCTGCTTCGATGCGCCGGTGTGCGGCGCTCGGTCGGCGTGCGCGCGACATGCGCGGGTGCACGCAACGCATGGACGACAGGATGCCGGAAAGCGCGGCGCGGATAATCCGCTCAACCGGGGATTCGTCTTGCACGAATCGTGGATAATCGCGGGGCGGCGAGCATCCCGCTCGCAGGAAGCGTTGCCGACCTTGGCGATCCGGTTGAAAACGCGCGCCTCGTCGGGCTCGTCGGGGGTGTCGAGCCGTTGCCGCTTTCCGTTGCGCGTGTCGGCATCGATTTGTCCGATCCACGGTCTGCGCGGGCAATCGATGACTACGCGGTCGATCTTCAAACCGGTCGATCGCCGTCAGTTGCACAACGCAGGTCCGCCCATCATCGCGCCGGCGTGCGCACTTCCCCATCCACCCTCAACGTGCGCGCCCCTCGCGCGACGTCGTATTCGACCGTTTGCGCGGGCGTCACGGCCCCGTACGAAATGCCGTTCACGTACACCGTGCCCTGCTTCAATTCGATCTTGTCCCCGTCGACCGTCGCCGTTCCCCGCTCGCCCTTCAGCACGGCGCCGGCGCATCCCTGCGTCGAAAAGCTGCGAACCGTCGAGTCGGCGATCATCGACGCGCCCTGTCGATCCGGCAACATCGGCTGCATACCCGGCGGCGCAGCGTTCGCCGCACGACATGGCGACGCGTCCCCGCCGCCCGCGCCATACGCAGCGCCGCAGACGATGGCGCATCCGACACACAGCATGGCCGCCGATGACTGCAGTCCGTTCATGCCACCCTCCATTGCGTGCCCATCGATTCTTCGGATCCAAGCGCGATAGATCCTGAGCGCAAGTGTGCCTCGAATCGCGTCGAAGCGCTTTAAGTAGACACACTCACACAACAACGTTGCCAGGACGCACCACCGATTCTCACAGCGGCCATTCGACGCTTTTTTCAAGAAAAGGGGCGCAACCGGGCTTGCCGAGTTCGCGGCCATGCTCCCGATCAAAGGCTGCGCTATGGCCGCGCACGAATGACGGACGTCGCCCCCCTGCCCGGCTCGGCGTGAATGACGCATGGCGCGGCACCGACATCGGACGTTAACTGACGACGCACGCGATGCGCTTCATCGACGCCATGCATCGTCGCAAACGTGATTTTGGAATGCGAATCGATGGACTGGTCTCATGGTCGCGTGAGCTCGTTCGACGGTTGTGGAGGTAACGTCTTTCGCATCGCTGCCAGCAAGGCGCTGCACGGCCCCGCGAATATTTTTCGGTGACAATGGTCGGCGTATCAAAATCCGTCGTCCAATGACGACCCGTTTGGAATTGATGCGGAAGCGCCATGAAAGTAGAAAACTCGGAACTCGAAGCGTTTGTCGCCGTCGCGGAACTGGGGACGTTCCATCGTGCGGCAGAGAAGCTGCACCTCACGCAGCCGGGGCTTTCCCGTCGCATCCAGAAACTCGAGCAGGCGCTCGGCGTCGAGTTGTTCCAGCGCACGACGCGCAGCGTGACGCTCACCGGCGTGGGCCGCCAGTTCCTGCCGATGGCGCGCGAGCAGATCGCGCAGCTCGGGATGATGCTGTCGTCGATCCAGGAAATCGCGGAGAAGCGCTACGGCAAGGTGCGCGTCTCGAGCATTCCGACCGTCGTCGCGCAGCTGCTGCCGAAGGTGCTGCTTCAGTATGCAGAGAAATATCCGCTGATCGGCGTGCAGATCCTCGACGGCAATCACGACTTCGTGCTGTCGCAGGTGCGCGCGGGCATCGCGGAGTTTGGTGTGAGCCTGCATCCCGGCGACGACGAGGATCTGCTGTTCGAGCCGCTGTTTCCCGATCGCTACGTGCTGGCCGTGCATCGCGACGACCCGCTCGCACAGCTCGAGGGCGTGACGCTCGCCGAGCTGCGCCACGCGCGCCTCGTAATCGGCGGGCGCGACAGCGGCAACCGGCTGCTGCTCGAAATGCTAATGGGACAGGAAGCCGTGCGCCTGCGCTGGTTCTACGAAGTCGAGCACATCTCGTGCGTCGCGGCACTCGTCGCGGCCGGTGTGGGCTGCGCGATCCTGCCGCGCAGCGCGGTCGACGGCATCGGCATGCTCGCGTCGCCCGACGTGCGTGCGGTGCCGATCACGAGCCCCGTCATCTCGCGCACGGTCGGCATCGTCCGGCATCGCGCGGTGTCGATGTCGAGCATGGCGAGCGACCTGTGCGCGCTGGTCAAGGCCGCCGCCGCGCGGGAATAAGTTGCGCATGCCGGTTTGATAGCGTTCGCGCATGAATCGCGAGCAGACTCGCATTGGACGGCCGGAAATTGGCCGCGGACGATAAGTGGCAGACAGTACCGGCCCACCCCACGGCCCGGCTGCAGCAAGGAGCCACCATGCATTTCGACGTCATCCTGCGCCACGGCGAACTGATCGACGGCACCGGCGCCGCCCGCTTCAGCGCCGACATCGGCGTGAGCGGCGCGCACATCGCCGCGATCGGCGACCTGTCGCACGCGTCGGCCGATCAGGTCATCGACGTCTCGGGCCGCATCGTCGCGCCCGGTTTCATCGACAGCCACACGCACGACGACGCGTTCGTGCTGACCGATCCCGATGTCGAGCCGAAGGTCGCGCAAGGCGTGACGACCGTCGTCGCCGGCAACTGCGGGATCAGCCTCGCGCCGCTGCTGGCCGAGCACGAGGTGCCGCAGCCGCTCGACCTGCTCGGCGCATGGCAGCGGTTCCGCTTTCCGAGCTTCGCCGCCTATCTCGACGCGCTCGACGCGACGCCTGCCGCGGTCAACACGGCCGCGCTGGTCGGCCACTCGACCTTGCGCGTGCGTCACGTCGCCGATCTGCAGCGCGAAGCCAATACGGCGGAGATCGCCGCGATGCGCGCCGACGTGCGCGAGGCAATGGCCGCAGGCGCGTTCGGCGTGTCGTCGGGCACGTTCTACCCGCCCGCCGCCGCCGCGACGCAGGCCGAGCTGATCGACGTGTGCGCGCCGCTGCGCGACACCGGCGGCGTATTCGCGACGCACCTGCGCGACGAGACCGCGCAGATCCTCGCATCGCTCGACGAGGCCTTCGCGATCGGCCGCGCGCTCGGCGTGCGTGTCGTGCTGTCGCATCACAAGGTCGCCGGCAAGGAAAACCACGGGCGCTCGGTCGAGACGCTCGCGCGCATCGACGCGCAACGCGCGCTGCAGCCGCTGTGCCTCGACTGCCATCCGTACACGGCCACGTCGACGATGCTGCGTGCGGATCGCATCCGCCAGTCGTCGCGCGTGATGCTCGCATGGTCGAAGCCGCATCCGGAACTGGCCGGCCGCGATTTCCATGAACTGCTGCCGCTGTTCGGCGATTCGGTCGACGCGGCGATCGACGCGCTGCGCCCGGCCGGCGCGATCTACTTCGTGATGGACGAAGGCGACGTCGAGCGCATCTTCCGGCACGACCTGACGATGGTCGGCTCGGACGGCCTGCCGAACGACACGCGTCCGCATCCGCGCCTGTGGGGCACCTTCCCGCGCGTGCTCGGCGAATTCTCGCGGCGGCGCGGACTCTTTCCGCTGGAGACGGCGGTGCACAAGATGACGGGGCTCACGGCCACGCAGTTCGGTCTTGCCGGGCGCGGCGAGCTGAAGGTCGGTCATTGCGCCGACCTCGTCGTGTTCGATCCCGAACGCGTGCTGGATCGCGCGACCTTCGAGCATCCGACGCTGCGCCCGGAAGGCATCGACCATGTTTTCGTCAACGGCCGCGCGGTGCTCGCGCACGGGCAGCACACCGGCGCACGCCCGGGCCGCGCGCTGCGCCGTCAGGCCGCCACGCCGATTCGCCACAACGACCGCCTCGCGGGGAACTGATCATGGCAAGCACCAACGACACGGCACGGATGCACGACATGCCATCCGAACGCGATGCCGGCACCGCCGCCGATATCGACGCCCTTTACGGCAAGCTCACGCGACGCATCATTCCGCTGATTCTCGTGTGCTACTTCTTCGGCTATCTCGACCGCGTCAACGTCGGCTTCGCGAAGCTGCAGATGGCGGCCGACCTGCACCTGTCCGAAGCCGCATACGGCGTCGGCGCCGGGCTGTTCTTCGTCGGCTATCTGCTGCTGCAGGTGCCGGCCGGCTGGCTCGTGCAGCGCATCGGCGTGAAGAAATGCATCGCCGGTTCGATGCTCGCGTGGGGCGTCGTGTCGATCGGCACGCTCGCGACGACCGGCCAGACCAGCTTCTACGTGCTGCGCTTCCTGCTCGGCGTGACCGAAGCGAGCTTCTTCCCGGCGGTGATCGCCTATTTCAGCGTGTGGTTTCCGTCGCGACGCCTGTCGCGCGTGATGGCGCTGCTGTTTCTCGCGATGCCGCTCGGCGTCGTGATCGGCGGCCCGCTGTCGGGCTGGATCATGGACGCGACGCACGGCGGCTTCGGGCTGCGCGGCTGGCAATGGATGTTCCTGCTCGAAGGCCTGCCGGCCGTGCTGCTCGGCCTCTATCTGCTCGCGTCGGTCACCGAGCGCATCGATGACGCGCGCTGGCTGACCGACGCCGAGAAGCGGATGATCCACGCGGAGATGGCGCAGGAAACCGAAGGCAAGCGCGCCCACCTCGGCGCCGCGCTGCGCGAGCCGACGCTGTGGCTACTGTTCGCGACGTCGTTCCTCTACAACGTCGGCAACTACGGGCTGATTTTCTGGATGCCGACGATGATCAAGGCGCTCGGCTCGCTCAGCAACTTCGCGGTCGGCGTCGTCAGCGCGGTCCCGTATCTCGTCGCCTCGGTCGCGATGGTGCTCAACGCGCAGCACTCGGTGCGCACCGGCGAGCGTCGCTGGCACACCGCCGCGCCTGTCATCGTCGGCGGCGTCGCGCTGCTCGCGAGCGTCGGCATGCGTGCGCACCCGCTGCTCGCGGTCGTGTGCCTGACCGTCGGCGTGGCCGGCATCATGAGCACGCTCGCGATGTTCTGGAGCCTGCCGTCGCGCATCCTCGCCGGCGAGGCCGCCGCGGGCGGCGCGGGGCTCGTCAACATCGGCGCGGCCGTGGCAGGCTTCGTCGGGCCGTCGATCATGGGCTATCTGAAGGCGATGACGGGCAGCACCGAGATCGGTGTCGCGCTGCTCGCGCTCACGCTGTTCGGTGCGGCTGCGCTGATCCTGTCGATCCCGCGCCGCTTCATCGGCCGCGCCTGATCATGCCGACCGATACGATCGACATGCGCGACGCACACGGCATCGCGCGCGCGGTTCGCGCGGGCCGGCTGAGCGCCGTCGAGGTCGCGCGGCAGGCGCTCGACGACATCGGCGCGCGCCATGCGCAGTTCAACGCGATCAGCACGTGCTTCGATACCCGTGCGCTCGAGGCGGCGGCGCGCATCGACGCGTGCGTGCGCGCCGGCCGCGACGCCGGGCCGCTCGCCGGTGTGCCGTTCGTCGTGAAGAGCAATTTCGACGTCGCCGGCTATGCGACCGTCGCAGGTTCGCCGACCCGGCTTCGCGCGCCTGCGGCGCGCTGCGACGCGTCCATGGTCGATCGCCTCGTGCAGGCCGGCGCGGTGCCGGTCGCCGCAACGCATATGGACGAATTCGCGTGCGGCGCGACCGGCGTCAATCCGCATTTCGGTGCGGTGCGCCTGCCGGCCGACGCTTCACGCATGACCGGCGGCTCGTCGAGCGGATCGGCGGCCGCAGTGGCTGCCGGCCACGTGCCGCTCGCGCTCGGCAGCGACACGAACGGCTCGATTCGCGCACCCGCTGCACTGTGCGGCGTATGGGCGATCAAGCCGACGCACGGGCGGCTGTCGATGGACGGTTGCGTGCCGTATGCGTCTTCGCTCGACGCGGCCGGCGGGTTCGCGGCGAACCTCGACGATCTTTGCGCGCTTTACGACGCGTTGTCCTGTACGAGCCGCGACGACGCACCGATCGGCCACGCGCCGCTGCGCGTCGGCGTGCTCACCGGGGAATTCGAACGCCGGGCGGATGCGCAGGTGCGCCGTGCGGTCGAGCGAGCGACCGCGTGCTTCGCGCAACACGACCATGTGCAGGCCGTGCCGATCGATGAATCGGTGCTCGAGCCGATCCGCGCGAGTGCGCGCCTCGTGTCGAACTTCGAGGTCGCGCGCCGTCATCGCGCGCTGCTCGATGCCGACGCGTCGCGCGTGTCCGCGCATCTGCGCGAGCGTATTCGCACCGGGCTCGCCATCGGCGATGCCGCGTACGCCGACGCGCTCGCCCATCGCGCCGAGTGGCAGGCACGCCTGGCTGCACTGTTCGAACGCTTCGACATCCTGATCGCGCCGGCAACGCCGTATGTCGCGCCGCGCTTCTCCGATGCAACGGTCGACGTCAACGGCGAGGCGCTCGATCCGAAGACGACGCTCGGCATGTTCACGCAACCGATCTCGTTTGCCGGGCTGCCCGTGGTCAGCGCGCCGTGCCACGCGAAGGGCGAGCTGCCGGCGGGCGTGCAGTTGATTGGCCGGCCCGGCGACGAGCGGCGATGCCTGGACGCCGCGCGGCGGCTCGTCGGTCCGAACCGGTGAGGTGCGGCGGTTTCCTGCCGTGCGCGTAACGTGTCAGTCGCGCGTGCCCGCCGGCTCCGGCGCGCGGTAGTTCAACCGCTCGGACAGTTCGCCGGCGGCCTTCAGCACCTTGCCGACGAGCCCTTGGTCGAGCATCGACTTCTCGAGGAAAGGCCGCGCGACCGTCAGCGTGACCGCCGCGACGATCAACCCGCTTCCGTCGCGCACGGGCGCGCTGACCACCGAAATGCCGGGCTCGAACGACGACTCGCTCAGCGCATAGCCTTCCGCCGCATATTTCTGCGCACGCGCATGGACTTCGGCGGCCGTGCGCGGCGTATGCGGCGTGTAGGTCGGCAGCATCGGTTCGGGAAATAGCGCTTCGAGCTCCGCCAGATCGAGATCGCCGAGCAGCACATGGCCGTGTACCGACGCATGCGCGGGAATCCGCGTGCCGATATTGACCTTGATCGCGCTCATCACGGAATCGTGCGTCCACGCCTTGGCGACGAACACGACGTCGCGTCCGTCGCGCACGACCAGATGACTCGCGAAACCGGTCTCGTCGCGCAGCCGCTCGATCACCGGCGTGCCGATATCGGTCAGCGCGAGCGAACTCAGATAGTCGAAGCCGAGCTTCATCACGCGCGCGCCGAGCCGGTAGTCGCGGTCGCGATTCGCGCGTTCGAGGTACCCGAGCGTATGCAGCGTCTGCACGAGACGCAGCGCGGTCGTACGCGGCAGGCCGAGGCGCTGCGCGATCACGTTGGGCGTCAGCACCGGCTCGCGCGCATTGAATAGTTCGAGCACCCTGAGGCCGCGCTCCAGCGCGGGTACCAGGTAAGTCTCGTCGTCGGCAGGCGTGCCGGTCGTATCGGGTGTATCTGGATTCATCGTGGGCTGGCGTGTCAGTCTTGCACGGTCGACTTCAGCGGTTCGGGCGAGCGGCCGCCGCGTTCGGGCGGATCGAGGTCGATGCGTTTGACCTCGCCGAGCAGGAACGTGTAGCACAGCGCGCCGATCACCGCGAACACGCTGATCAACCCGAGCGCCCACCCGAACGAACCCGTCTCGCGGACGATGAAGCCGATGGCGATCGGCGTAACGATACCAGACAGGTTGCCGACGAAGTTGACCGCGCCGCCCGTGATGCCGAGCATGCTGCGCGGCGCGATGTCGCCGATCAGCGACCACGACGCGGACGCGACGCCCTGCGCGAAAAACGCGAACGACATGATCGCGATCACGATCCAGTTCGTGTCGGTCAGCACCGTCAGCGTCATCGTCGGCACCAGCAGCAGGCCCGTGATGATCGGCGTCTTGCGCGCGGTGCCGACGCTCGCGCCGCGTCGCAGCAGCCAGTCCGATAGCGCACCACCGGCGAGTACGCCGATCGACGCGGCCACGAACGGCACCGAGGCGACGCCGCCTGCCTTGAGCACCGTCATGTGCCGCTCGCTGATCAGGTAGCTCGGGAACCAGGTGAGGAAAAAGTACAGCGACGACAGCGAGGCGAACTTGCCCGCACAGATCGCGACGATCTGCCGGTTGCTGAACACGATCGCGAGCTTGCGCCACGGAAACGGTTCGCCGCGCGCGGGCTTGCCGGTCTCGACGACGGCGCCGCCGCGTCGGATGTGATCGAGCTCGGCCTGGTTCACCCATCGGCATTGCTCGGGATCGCGGTACAGCAGATACCAGATGCCGGCCCACACGATGCCGACGAGGCCCGTCGCGAAGAAGATCGCGCGCCAGCCGAACGTGCCGGCGATCCAGAACAGCACCGGTGTCAGCGCCGCCATGCCGATGTACTGGCCGACCAGATAGACGCTCGTCGCGCTGCCGCGTTCGCGCTGCGCAAACCAGATCGACACCACGCGGTTGTTGATCGGGAAGGTCGGCGCCTCGGCGACGCCGACGCCGAGCCGCAGCCCGAACAGCGTCGCGAAGCGGCCGGCGAAGCCCTGCAGGAACGTGAAGCTTGACCAGATCAGCAGCGCCAGCGCATACATCGCGCGCGAGCCGAAGCGATCGACGACCCAGCCGCCCGGCAGGTTCGCCAGCACGTACGTCCACGAATACGCGGAGAACAGCACGCCGATCGCCACCGGGTCGAGCCCGAACTCGTGCTTGAGCAGCGGCGCGGCGACCGACAGGTTCGCGCGGTCGACATAGTTGACGACGGTGCCGACGAACACGAGAAACAGCATCAGGAAGCGGACGCGCGTGGGTTTCCGGGCAGCGGTATCGGGCATTCGGTCGTCTCTCGTCGGTGTCGTCGGTTTGGCCCTTGAATGACCATACATGGACATTTCGACCATCGGAGCCGCGATCATCGCGTGGTCAAAAATGCCGGTCAAGCAGCGCTTGATTATTTTTCCGCTTGCACGGCGTCGAGCGGCAGTCCTATGATTTTTCCACGTAATAACGAAACGACCACCTATGGTCACTTAGACACAGATCTGCCCTCACTCCACTTCCGAAATCCGACACATGAAAATCCTGCCTCGCACGCTTCTGATCGCCGGCTGCGGCGTCTCGCTGGTTTCGCTCGCCCATGGGCAAAGCAGCGCGTTGACGTTATGGGGGCAGGTCGATTCCGGCATCACGTACATCAGCAACAAGCGCGGCGGTTCGTCGTGGGGCACCGCCTCGGGCATCGGTTCGCCGACGCGCTGGGGGTTGCGCGGCAACGAGGATCTCGGCGGCGGCTATCGCGCCGTGTTCGCGCTCGAGAGCGGCTTCAACGTCAACACGGGCGCGCTGATCAAGACCAATACGCTGTTCGACCGGCAGGCCTACGTCGGCCTCGACGGGCCGCTCGGCACACTGACGCTCGGCCGCCAGTCCGATCTGATGGACGACGTCGCGATCCGCTATTCGAATGCGTTCTGGAACCGCAGCCTGTACTCGTTCCATGCGGGCAATCTGGACAGCCTGACCAACGGCTACCAGATCGAGAACGCCGTCAAGTACCGCAGCCCCGACTGGTACGGCGTGCGGGTCGGCGCGCTATACGGCTTTGCGGGCTCGGATGCGAGCGGGCACAGCGCGGGCGCGTACGCGACGTACGATCGCGGACCGCTGTCGGCCGGCGTCACCTACATGACGAGCAAGCGCCGCGTGCTCGATCTCTACAACTACTTCGGCTGGACACGCTTTCTCGGGCAGACGCTGTCGGCGCAGCAGACGTTCCAGTCCAACGCGGTCGACAATCTCGGCATCGGACTCACATACCGGGTCGTGCAGCCGTGGACGATCAACTTGCTGTACACGCGTACCGACATCAAGGGTGCGCGGGCGGCCACGCACATGCAGAACATCGATGCGGGCACGCTCTACCAGTTCACGGCGGCGGAGGCCGTCACGCTCGACTACACGTATTCGCGCATGGAAGGCATGCACTGGAACACGTTGGAAGCCGGCAACCTGTATTCGCTGTCGAAACGCACGCAGGTGCAGGCGACGCTGACGTGGCAGCTCGCGTCGGGCAACGGCGCGACGGCCGCGACCTATCCGAACGGGCCGTCGTCGGGCAGGTCGCAGTTGCTCGCGCATGTAGGGATCACGCATTCGTTCTGAACGCGCGTTCCATACCGGGCGATCGGCCGAATGCGCGCAGCAGTCGCACGACCATGAAAAACGGGCCTGTCGGCCCGTTCACGCCCCTCCATGAAATCGGCGTTGCTTCCCGTTCGTCTCAGAACCGGTGAATGATCCCGGCACCGAACGCGAACTGATTGCCGGTCGACGACGGCGCCGTGTTCAGCCCGTCGCCGAGCGTCGCGGTCGCATTGACGATATTGCCGGCGCCGTTCGTACCGAGCGTCTTGCCCTTCGCATGCTGATACGCTTCGAGCAGATACAGCCCGGTGCGCTTCGACAGCGAGTAGTACTGCGACAGGTTGAACTGATGATATTGCGCGCTATCGGTGATGCCGTTCGATTCCGTCGCGCGCGTATACGCATAGCCCGCACCGAAATCCCACACCGCCGACGGCTTCCAGTGCAGCACCGCGCCCGCCGTATTGAAGATCGCCGTATTGAAGAACTTCGATGCGGCGCCCGGAAGGTACTGCGTGTTCGTGTACGTCGCCGTTGCATCCCACGCGTCGCTGAACCGGTAGCTGAGGCCGACCGCGAAGCGCTGCTGCGCCTTCGCCGTCTGATAGCCGTTCGTGACCGCCGACACGCCGATCTGCGAGCCGCCGTTCGACGTCGTCGAATTCGCGCCCCACGTGCCGCCGGCGGTATTCGAGTTGTTGATGCGCTCGAACGCGACGCCGACACCGAGCGGACCGGCCGCATACTGAATGCCGGTTGCCCACGTCGAGCCGGCGTTCGTGCTGCCCGCGACGCCGCCGAGCGAGTACGAGCCGCTCAGCGTCAGGCCGTACCATTTCGGCGACGTATATTCGATCGTGTTGTTCGCACGGTAGATGGTGTCGAGCCCGTCGACGTCGCCCGGGTGCGCGCCGTAGTAGCCCGTGATCCACGTGATCGGGCTGAACGGCGCCATCGTCTGGTAGTACGACGCGTACTGCCGCCCGGCGGTCAGCGTGCCGTACGTCGCGTTGGTGAGCCCGACCCACGCCTGCCGGCCGAACATCGCGTCGGTGTACTGCGCGGCGCCGGTGCCCGAATTGAATCCGGATTCGAGCGTGAAGATCGCCTTCGTGCCGCCGCCGAGATCCTCCGTGCCCTTCAGGCCGAACCGGCTGCCGGCCCACACGCCCTGATTCATCTTGACGAGCGACTTGCCGCCGGACGTCGAGCCGACCGTCGTCGCGCTGCTCTGGTAGCCGATGCCGTTGTCGACGATCCCGTACAGCGTGACGCTGCTTTGCGCGAATGCCGGGGCAGCGACCGCGAACGCGACGCCGGACGTCAGCGCCGTCCGCCATGCCTGCTTCTTCATCGATATGTCTCCTTCGTTGGTTTTGTCTGACAGGATTGAAATGGCGAGCGGCGCATCGACGCCGCTCGTTCGATCAGGGGCGGTACGCGCGCCAGCCGTTGCCGCCCGTGCACGCGAGTTGCGAACCGTTCACGCGGCACGTCGCTTCGTAGCCCGGCGAGTACAGCCATTCGCCGGCCCAGTGCAGGTCGACGAACGGATCGGCCTTCGGCGTGTCGGCGACGAAGTTTGCCGCGTCGTCGGTGCTGCCGCTGCCCGTGTAGCGCGCGGTGGCCGGGTACGGAAACACCGGCCGCGTGCGCGTCGTGTTGCCGCTCGCGTCGACGATCGACGCGACGATCCGGCCCGGCGTCGTGCCCGTCTCGGTCCAAGCCATCAGCGGCGTCAGCACGTCGAACACGTTCGGCCCCTGGCCGCCGCCGCAGTGCGCGACGCCCGGGAACAGATAGAAGCGCGCGAAGCGGTCGACGTTCGCGTCGCCCATGTAGCGCTTCATCGCTTCGTAATATTCGATGCTCGAACGCGGCGAGATATGCTGGTCCTCGAGCCCGTGCCAGAGCAGCAGCTTGCCGTTGCGGCCCGCGAAGCGGCTCAGGTCGGGATCGGTCGCGGCCAGGTAGTTCGACACGGGGACCACCGTCTTCAGGAAACCCGCGAGCGTGAACTTCAGATCGCCGATCGTCGCGGACGGATACGACGCGTTGTAATAGTCGAGGTAGCGCAGGAACGGCAGCACGAAGCCGATCGTGCCGCTCTGCGCGGTGGCCGTCGCCGGCACGAACAGCGTCCAGTTCAGCTCCGAGCCCCACTCGCGCGATACGAACGGTTCGAGCCGCAGCCCGTCGGCCGTCGTCGCGCCGTCGTGAAGCCGGCGTACGACCGCCGCCTCCTGCGGCGTCAGGCAGGTCGCGTTCGCCTGGCCGGTTGCACACACGAGCGTCGCGGGATCGAAGCGGCACGCGCGCGGATTGTCGATCACGCCGTCGACGACACCGTCCAGCGCATCGCATGCTTTCAGCACGGCGGCATGCAGCATCGGCAGCTTGCCGGCGAGCAGGATCGCGTTGCCGGTCTTCGGATCGGTGTTCACGGCGGCGGGCCACGCGTGATGAAACGTGTTCTGCACGATCAGATCGTTCGCGGGCGCACCGGCGGCGATCCCGTCGAAATCGTCGGGGTAGCGCTGCGCTTCCATCAGCGCCTCGCGGCCGCCGTCCGAACAGCCGTCGAAGTACGAATAGCGTGCGGGTCGTGCATAGAAGCGCTGGATGATCGCCTTCGCGACCTGCGCGGTCGCATGCTCGGCGCGATACGCGAAGTCGAGCTTCGCGCGCGGGTCCAGCGCCCAGGTGCCGTCGTTGCCGCCTTCGTGCCCCATGTCGGTCGCGGCCATCGCGATCGTACCGTTCGTCACCGGCACGCAGGTCGACGCCATCGGCGCGTTGACCGACAGATTGCCGCACAAGCCGCCGCATCCGGTCTGCAGATAGCGCTGCGTCCACCCTTGCGTCGGCAGCTGGAGCTCGAACAGCGACGCGCCGGGGCCGATCGTCCCCTTCACGTCGCACATCGGCGCGGCCAGCGTGTTGTTGCCGACGACCGTGCCCGCGGGCAGCACGGTCGCGGACGCGATCGTGACAGGGCCGTCGGTCACGCCGCTCAGGTCGAGCGACGCGATCGCCTGACACGACATCGCCGGCATCACGGCCGGCAGATTCGCGAGACCGCCGCTGCTCGCTGCACTTGCCGCGCTCGCCGCCAGCGGCCAGCCGAGCATCACCGCGAAGAGCCATCCGATCGCGATCGTCAGCCGCCGCAGCAGCCGCTCCGTTCCGCTGCCCGTCTCGCGTCCACCCGTGCGCCGCGCGCACGCTGCGTTGCCGTTCGTCTCCATGTCCGTCTCCTGTCGTTTTGATTGGCGAGCCATACGCGCGTGTCGCGCGACGGCCGTTCGTGAAAGCGTCGACACGCGGTTGAACGCCGTGCATCGACAGGCGCGACGTTCCGTGGTCAGCATAACCAGCGACGTCGTATCGCTGCGTTGCGAACCGCGCGCCGTGCCATCCGATCTGTTTATCGCTCGGGATACCGCCGACGCGCGCGCCGACATCGCCCCGCGCACGACGGCGTCACGCCGGCTGCATCCCGCATTCACGCTTTGCCGCATCGTTGTGCGGCGAAGCCAGATAGGCGAGAAACTGCGCGGCCGAAGCCGGTTCGCGCGCCGCCGTGCAGACGGCCGCCGCGAACACCGTGATCGACTGAATCGTGTCGGGAAGCAGGCCCGCGACGTCGATACCGTCGACGTTCGTCAGCTCGCTCAATTGCTGAAAGCCGAGCTCGACGTCGCCGGATGCGATCAGCGAGCCAACCGGTACGCCGGGCGGCGCCTGCACGATGCGCGACGCGAGCGCATCGGCGATGCCCCAGCGTGCGAACAAACGGTTCAGATGCACACCGCTCGGCCCGGTGGAGTAGCCGATCCGGCGTGCGCGCAGCACCGCGTCGCGCACCGCGGCTTCGGTGCCGAGATCGGGGCGCGACGTGCCGGCCGGCACCGCCACCGCGATGGCCGAGCGCGCGACGTCGACGCGGCCTTCCCTATCGACCCGGCCCTCGGCCGCGAGCCGCTCGATCGCGTCGGCAGCGAGCACGACGAAGTCGAACGGCTCGCCGGCCTGCACGCGACGCGCGGCATCGACACCGCCGATCGACGTGACGTCGACGCGTCCGCCCGTGTCGTGCGCATAGCACTCGACGAGCCGGGCGAGCAGCGGGCGCGTCGCCATCGACGAGATGCCGGCGATCGCGGCCGGCGTGCGGGGCGCGTGTGCCATCGTCGCCTCCGCGTCAGTCGATATAGCGCAGGCCGGCCTGCCGCAGCGGCTCGCGCATGTCGTACATGTCGAGGCCGAGCACGCCGGACGCGAGCGTCTCGCGCTTTTTCGCCTCGTTCGCTTCGCGCGCAAGCGCCTTGTCGAGCACGTCGGCCGCCTGCGCGGCCGGCACCGCGACGACGCCATCGTCGTCGGCGACGATCACGTCGCCCGGATGCACGAGCGCGCCCGCGCAGACGACCGGCACGTTCACCGAGCCGAGCGTCGCCTTGATCGTGCCTTTCGCGGAGATCGCCTTGCTCCATACCGGAAACTGCATCGCCTCGAGCACCGCGACGTCGCGCACGCCCGCGTCGATGATCAGCGCATGCGCGCCGCGCGCCTTGAAGCTCGTCGCGAGCAGATCGCCGAAATAGCCGTCCGTGCAGTCCGCGGTGATCGCCGCGACGACGACGTCGCCCGGCCGGATCTGTTCGGCCGCGACATGCATCATCCAGTTGTCGCCCGGATGCAGCAGCACGGTCACGGCCGTGCCCGCCGCATGCGCGCGCGGATAGATCGGACGCATGTACGGCTTCATCAGCCCCGTGCGCCCCATCGCCTCGTGCACCGTCGCGGTACCGAGTTCGCCGAGCCGTGCGGCGATCTGCGCGTCCGCGCGATGGATCGTGCGGTAAACCACGCCGAGTTCGTTCATCTTCACTTCCCCTTCGCTTTCAGTTGCGCATCCAGGCGCGGATACACGCGGCGCGCATTGCCCTCGTAGATCTTGTAGCGCGCCTGCGCGTCGAGTGCCGACGCTTCGATATAGCGCTTCGTGTCGTCGTAGTAGTGCCCGGTCTCCGGATCGATGCCGCGAACCGCGCCGATCATCTCGCTCGCGAACAGGATGTTGTCGACCGGAATCACGCCGGTCAGCAGATCGATGCCCGGCTGGTGGTAGACGCACGTATCGAAGAACACGTTGTTCAGCAGATGCTCGGTCAGCAGCGGCTTCTTCAGTTCCTGTGCGAGGCCGCGAAAGCGCCCCCAGTGATACGGCACCGCGCCGCCGCCGTGCGGAATCACGAAGCGCAGCGTCGGAAAGTCCTTGAACAGATCCGACGTCAGGCACTGCATGAACGCGGTCGTGTCCGCGTTCAGGTAGTGCGCGCCGGTCGTGTGAAAGCACGCGTTGCAGCTCGTGCTCACGTGGATCATCGCGGGGATGTCGTACTCGACCATCTTCTCGTACAGCGGATACCAGTAGCGGTCCGACAGCGGCGGGCTCGTCCAGTGGCCGCCGGACGGATCGGGATTCAGGTTGACCGCGACGTTGCCGTACGCCTCGACGCACCGGACGAGCTCCGGAATGCAGGTCGCGACGTCGACGCCGGGGCTTTGCGGCAGCATCGCCGCCGGCACGAAGCGGTCGGGGTACAGCCGGTGCACGCGGTAGCACAGCTCGTTGCAGACGGCGGCCCACGTGCTCGACACGTCGAAGTCGCCGATGTGGTGCGCCATGAAGCTCGCGCGCGGACTGAAGATCGTCAGGTCGAGGCCGCGCTCGCGCATCAGCCGCAGCTGGTTCGGCTCGAGCGATTCGCGCAGCTCGTCGTCGCTGATGTTCAGTTCCGCGACCTTCGGCCGCTCGGACGGGCTGTGAATCGCCGCGATCTGGCGATTGCGCCAGGTCTCGAGCGCCTTCGGCGCGGTCGTGTAGTGGCCGTGAATATCGATGATCATTGACACTCCTGTTGCATGACGGGCTGGCCGGATGCCGCGTGTCGGCGCCGTCCCGCGACGCGGGACGCGCGATCGCGCGGACGCGGTCAGTGCGCCGGTTTTTCCATTTCCTTCGGTTCGCGTGCGGCCGCGCGCTGCGTCGTGACGATCGCAATCGCCGCGAACGTGGCGGGCACCGCGAGCATCGACAGGATCGCGTCGAACTTCCAGCCGAGGCCGAGCAGCGCACCGCCGATCGCCGAACCGAAAATGCTGCCGAAGCGGCCCATGCCGAGCATCCAGCTCACGCCGGTTGCGCGCGCGACGGTCGGGTAGCGGCCCGGCGCATACGCGTTCAGCCCCGTCTGCGCGCCGCTCATGCAGAAGCCGGCCGCGAACACGAGCAGCGCGAGCGACGACGACAGCGCGCCGGCCCACGCGAGCACGGCCACGCACAGTGCGCCGCCGAGATACGCTGCGCCGATCACGGGTGCCGGCCGCACCTTGTCCATCAGCCAGCCGACGCCGATCGCGCCGATCGTCCCGCCGATCTGGAACATCGCCGTCACGTTCGCGGCCGTGCTGACCGACAGGCCCGCATCCTTGATCAGCGTCGGCAGCCAGCCGGTCAGCAGATAGATCACGAGCAGTCCCATGAAGTACGTGATCCACAGCGATACCGTGACAACGCCATAGCCTTGCGAGAACAGCACGCCGATCGGCTTGCGCGTCGGCAGCGGCGGCTCGTTCGAGACGAACGTCTCGTTGCCGTCGAAGCGTGCGCCGCAGACGCGGTTCAGCAACGCGCCGATGCGCTGCGACGGCGCACCACGCACGGCCAGCAGCCGCGCCGATTCGGGCAGCAGCCACAGTTGCAGCGGAATCAGCAGCAGCGGCAGCGCGCCGCCGAACAGCAGCACCGCGCGCCAGCCGTGCAGCGGAATCAGCCAGCCGGCGACGAAACCGATCAGCGCCGAGCCGAGATTGAAGCCCGTGAACATGATCGTGATCATCAGCGACCGCATCCGCTGCGGCGCATACTCCGACAGCAGCGTCGTCGTGTTCGGCATCGCGGCGCCGAGCCCGATGCCGGTCAGCAGCCGCAGCACGGCCATCTGAACCGGCGAGCCCGCATACGCGGTCGCGATCGTGAAAAGGCCGAACAGAAACACCGACGCGATCAGCACGCGCTTGCGCCCGAACCGGTCCGCGCTCGGGCCGGCGACGAGCGCACCGATCACGAGGCCGATCGGCGCCGCGCTCATCACGAGCCCGAATTCGGGCCGCGAGATCGCCCAGTCGCGAATCACCGACGGCGCGACGAACCCCATGATCGCGACATCCATCCCGTCCGCAATCACGACGAGGCAGCACAGCGCGACCAGCAGCCACTGGTAGCGCGACACCGGCCGGTCGTCGATGAACGACTTGATGTCGATTGTCTTTCCACTTGCCATCCTGTTTCTCCTGTCTCCTTGGTAGCGACCCGCGATTTGCTTCGCCATCCTATTTATCTGAGCCGGTCTCCTGCGGAGGCCGGCGACGCACGCGGCAACGTTGCCGCGTGCGCATTCGCTAGCTTTCGTTGCCCTCCGTGCCGGCGTCCCAGCCGAGCGGCCCGGCGCTCTTGCCGGCGACCGAATACAGCGCGCCGGGCGCATTGCGCGTGCGCTGAAAATCTTCCAGCGATTCGCCACGCATCGCCGCATAGATGTGCAGGTTCGACACGCCCGTCACCGCACCGAGTTTTTCCAGCAGGAAAAAGATCACGCCGTAGCGCAGCAGGCCGGCCCAGTCGCGCCGGCGGATCAGGTCGCGCTCTTCGTCGCTGAGGCCCGCCGCCGCAAAGCTCGCTTCGGGGTCGGCGAGGAACTGCGCGCGATGGGCAGGCTCGATCATCCGGTGCAGATAGTCGTTGATCCGGTACGCACGCACCGCGCGCGCGATCGTGAACGGATACGTGCCGGGCAGGCGCTCGACGCCGTCGAGCTCGGCCGCGATGCGCCGACGGTGCCGTTCGACGGCGGCCGTGTCGACGTCCGGGTCCGCACTTTCGTAGATCGCGGTCGCGATGCCCGTCATCGACGGCAGGTAGTAGCTGCGATGCCGGCACACGACGCCGGCCGGCAGCGCGCCGCGCATCGTGAGCCACATCACGACCTCGGCGCCTTCGAAGCCGCCGAGCGTCGCGTATTCGGCCAGCGTCATGCCGGCGAGACGTTCGGGATCGCGCTCGAACAGATCGAGAAAGCGCCGGTCCCATTCCGGATCGTTGAAGCCCGCGCGTTCGCCGTGCACCTGGTGCGACAGCCCGCCGGTCGCGACGATCGCGACGCGCAGGTCTTCCGGATAGCTCTCGATTGCGCGGCGCAGCGCCTGCCCGAGCCGGTAGAAGCGGCGCGCGGACGGCACGGGCAGCTGCAGCACGCCCATCTGCAGCGGCACGAGGCGCACCGGCCAGTCCGGGCGATGCGGACACAGCACCGACAACGGCGAGAAACAGCCATGATCGAGCGGCTTGTTCTGGAAGAACGACATGTCGAACTCGTCGGCCATCAGCGACTGGCCGATATGCGCGGCGAACGCCGGATCGCCGGCGATCGGCGGCAGGTCGCGCGCACCGCCGCCTTCGTCGGCCGGATGCCATTGCGGCCCGACGCCGAGCGCGAATGCCGAGTAGTGATCGAAGAAGAACGACGTCACATGGTCGTTGTAGATGAACAGCAGCACGTCCGGGCGCTGCGCGTCGAGCCATGCGGCGAGCGGCGCGAAGTTCTCGAAGATCGGCGCCCAGACCGGATCGTCGCGCTTGTTCTTGTCGAACGCGAACCCGATCGTGGGCGTGTGGGAGGCCGCGATGCCCCCGATAATCCGTGCCATGGCCTGTGTGCTCCTTCGCGATGTTCGAATGCGGATCGTCGACTCGACGGTCCGGCAGAGTGGATGCGCGTGTGCGGTGTGCGCGTCGCCACCGTCGCGGCGGACGGTGCGCGGCGCGCGTGTCGCCGCTCGCCGTTGCCGCCCGATGTCCCGTTTCGATCGGACGAACAACGGATCAGATGGCCCGCCCGGTCGCCGGCAACGGCGCTCACGCTGCTGACCAGGCCGAAATTACCCATTGCGCATCGTCGCCACCCAGTCGGGGTAAACCCTTGGTTTTGAGCGGAAAGTCGCACGCAGTACACGTTCGGCGAGCGCGCCGCAGGCGTGCCGCACACGCCGCAGGCCCGCGGGACAGGGCTTCCGCCCGCGGCCGTCGCGCGTTGCCCGGCACGCGTGCCGCCGTCGCCCGATTCATCCCCGATAAATAAAACAGATACGTCGATAAGCACGACGCAAGTTCGGGCGCCGCCGTTCCGGTAAAGTCGATCGTCATTGGCGCGCGGCCGCGACGACGCGCGCCCGTCCTCCATCGAACTTCCGCGACCATGGATTCCAACGATCTGCCGAACCTTGCGTGTCTGTATGCCGTCCAGCGCGTTGCCGAAACGGGCAGCGTCAGCCGCGCGGCCGCCGCCCTGTTTCGTGCGCAATCGGCCGTCACGCGTGCCGTGCAGGAAGTGGAAGCGGCGCTCGGCGAACCGCTGTTCGATCGCAAGCCGTCCGGCATGCTGGCGACGCCGGTCGGACGCGCGGTGCTGAAACGCAGCGAGCGCGTCTTCGCCGAGCTCGGCGAACTCGCGAACTGGTGTGCGTTGCGGCAGTCGCGCCGCCGTGCGCCCGGCGAAGGCGGGCTGCCGGCGTATCTGCTGAACACGCGGCGGCTGCAGCTGTTCTCGACGCTCGCGCGGCACCGTCACATGCCGAGCGCGGCCCGCGCGCTCGGCGTGACGCAGCCGGCCGTCAGCAGCGCGATCCGGATTCTCGAAAGCGGCGCCGGTTTCGCGCTGTTTCACCGCCATCCGCGCGGCCTGCTGCTGACGGCCGACGGCGAAACGTTTCTGCTGCACGTGCGGCGCGCGCTGAACGAGTTGCGGCATGTCGCCGACGACGTCGCCGCATTGCACGGCAGCATCCAGGGCGTGGTGACCGTCGGCGCGCTGCCGCTCGGCCGCACGCTGATCCTGCCGGAAGCGCTCGCGCGCGTCGTCACGCGTTTCCCGAAAGTGCGCGTGATCACCGACGAAAGCGCGTACGAAGCGCTCGTCGCGGGCGTGCGCGCGGGCGACATCGACTTCATCCTCGGCGCGTTGCGCGCGAACGATGCAGCCGGCGACCTCGAGAACGAACGATTGATGTCGGAGAATCTCGTCGTGCTGGCGCGCCGCGATCATCCGCTCGCGCGCGTGCGCAATCTCGGGCTGCGCAGCCTCGCGGCCGCGCAATGGATCCTGCCGCGCAGCCATGCGCCCGCACGCGGCCTGTTCGATGCGCTGTTCCGGCGCATGAAGCTCAAGCCGCCGATGCCGACCGTCGAAAGCGCCGATCTCGCGGTGATCCGCGGGCTGCTGCTGCATAGCGACATGCTGGCGGTGCTGTCCGCGCAGCAATTGCATTACGAATGCGAGTCGGGGTTGCTCGCGGTGCTCGACGTGCCGATGCACGATACGACGCGCGACATCGGGCTGATCACGCGCAGCGGCAGCCCGCCGTCGCCGGCGGCGCGCGCGCTGATCGACGCGATACGCGTCGTCGCGACCGACATTGCGCGCGGGCCGCGCATCGTCGCACGAAAAGCCGCGCATTAGCGCGCGTGCGCTACTCGAGTTCGACGCCCTTCAGTTCGGGAATCAGGAACACCGTCGCGACCATGTCGAGCACGTACAGGCCCGCAAGCAGTGCAATCGCCGTCTGGAACGAGTAGCGCGCGGCGAGCGCGCCGACCGTCATCGGGCCGAAGCCGCCGATCGCGCGGCCGATATTCCACAGCACGTTCTGCGCGGTCGCGCGCGCCGCGGTCGGATAGCCTTCGGACATCAGCGTGCCGTATCCGCCCACCATTCCGTTCACGAACATGCCCATCAACGCGCCGGCCCACAGCATCGCGGTCGGATTCGACAGCTGCGCATAGGCGATGACGGTCGCGACCGAGCCGAGCTGATAGATCAGGAACGTCGGCTTGCGGCCGATGCGGTCCGCGAGCTGTCCGAACACCCAGACGCCGAGCATCATTCCGACGACCGTCGCCGCGGTCCACAGCCCCGACTTCGTCAGCGAGAAGCCCATCTGCTTCGACAGGAACGTCGGCAGCCAGATCATGATGCCGTAGTAGCCGAAGTTCTGAACCGCGCACAAGATCACGATGCCGGCGCTCGTACGCGCGGTGCGGCCGTCGGCGACGAGCATCCGGAACGCATTGGACCTCGGCAGCGCGGCGCGTTGCACGAACACCTCGGGCTCGTGCAGCCGGTTGCGCAGCACCCAGGCGAGCAGCGCGGGCGCCACGCCGACGACGAACATCCCGCGCCAGCCGATATGCGCGAGCAGCCACGGCGTGAGCAGCGCCGCAAGCAGCACGCCGACCTGCCAGCCGAGCGCGACGTAGCACGACACGCGTGCACGCCGGTTCGCCGGCCACGCTTCGGCCGCGAGCGCCATGCCGATGCCGAACTCGCCGCCGAGGCCGATCCCTGCGACGGTCCGGTAGACGAGCAGATCCCAGAAGCCGCGCGCGAACGCGCACAGGCCCGTGAAGATCGCGAACAGCATGATCGTCCACGTGAGCACGCGCACGCGTCCGTAGCGATCGCTCAGTGCGCCGAACAGAATGCCGCCCGCGACCGCGCCGATCAGCGTCCATGTAACGAGCGCGCCGCCCTCGCCGGGCGTCAGCCGCAGCGCCGCCGTGATCGCGGGCAGCATGAAGCCGAGAATCAGCAGATCGAAGCCGTCCAGCGCATAGCCGATCGCCGAGCCGGCGAGCGCCTTCCACGCGTAGGGACCGACCTGCTGCACAGGCGACGTCGACGAATCGCCGAGCGCCGAAGAAGGGATGTCTGCTGCCATCGTGTTCTGCCGAAAAATGTTCGCGACATTCTAGGCGAATCGGCAGCCGCAGAAAAAAGGAAAGCCGGCCGTCGAACGATCGACGACCGGCTGAACGGGATGCCGCGGTGAAACCGCAGAAGAACGGCGACGCCACATATCGCCGGAAAAACCTGCTCGCGCAACGCGAGCGGCGCCGGCCTGCCGTCCGGCGCGACCTGCATCAACCCTGATCGTCGCCGGGCCACCACGTCTTCGCTTCGCGATCGACGAGCAGCGAATCGAGATCCTTGCCTTCGAGCCATTTCGGCTTCGGGCCGCGGCCGGACCACGAGCGGCCGGTCGTCGGATCGTAATACTTGGCCGGCGCCTTGCGCTTGCGCTGGACGATATAACCGAGCGCGCTCAGCACTTCCTGTTGCGTGATGCCGTACAGCTCGACTTGCTGCTTGAATGCCGCGAGTGCGGCCTGCTTCTCCTTCTGCTTGGCTTCCGACAGCTTGATGTTCAGGTCTCGAAGCTGCGCTTCGAGATCCCGCAGGGCCTGGGTCATTTATTCATCCTCTTTGGGCATGTTTTCTGAAAAACTCCGATGGCCGAACCTAACACGAAGTTCCGCCGATCCGTGTTGCAATCTGTGACGCGGCCGACCGAACGGGTCCGAACTTCGTCGAACGCCGGCGCGCCGTCCACACCACACCGTCGAACCGCAACACGCGCACGCGCACGACGCACGCGGCCGGCAACGACCTCCTCGCCGCCGGCTCCGCCCCCTGGCACAGGCGGCATGGCGCGAATGATAACAGTGCGCGGCCCGCGCGTTTCAGGACTTGTGAGGCGCAGCCGATGGCGACGGAAGCGGCGGTGCTTCACGCAGCACCTCGCGCAGCGCGGTGTCGAACGGCGTCGCATGACGAATGCCGAGCGCGTGCAACCGCGCCGCGTCGAGATGGCAGTCGTACGGACGCGGCGTCGCATCGGCCGGCGTGTCGATCGGTGCGAGCGATGCGTGCAGGCCCATCGCCTCGGCGATACGCTGCGCGATCTCGTACTTCGTCATCGCTTCGTCGCCCGACCAATGGCGGATGCCGACGACCGACGCACCGGCCAGATGCCGATGCAGGAGATCGCGGATCACGGCCGCGACGTCGGGCGTGTAGGTCGGATAGCGGATCGCCCATGCATCCATCCCGACCGCCTCGGCGCCCGCGCGCGCGGATGCGACGATCGCCGGCACGAGGCTCGTCACCGCCGACTCGCTCCAGTCGGCGATCGGTCCGTACAGCAGCGGCAAGCGCAGCACGCACGACAGCGGCGACGCGGCGAGCAGCGCCGCTTCGCCTTCCAGTTTCGTGCGGCCGTAGACGTTCAGCGGATTCGGCGTCGCGTCCTCGCGATAAGGTGCCGCGCGCCCGTCGAAGACATAGTCGGTCGAGATGCCGAGCGTCCATGCGCCGTAGCGCGCGGCGAGCGCGCCGATGCGGGCCGGCGCGTCGACGTTGATGGCGCGCGCGCCGGCCGGATCGCGCTCGCAGACATCCGGGCGCCGCTCGGCCGCGCAGACGACGACCGCCGCCGGCCGATGCAGGTCGAATGCGCGTTCGAGCGCCGGCCGATCGAGTACGTCGAGCATCGCGATCTTGTCGGGCGGCAGCGCGAGCAGACGTGCGCCGCGTGTATCGCGGTTGCGGATCGTGGCGATCGTCCCGAATGCCGGATCGCGCGACAGCGACGCGACGACCGCGCGGCCCAGCAGGCCGGATGCGCCGATCACGAGAACGGTGGCGGGACGGGACGACGGGGAAGAGGCTGTCATGTGCAGTGCGGGCGCAGGCCATAGCGGATTCCGGTCGCCCATCTTAGCGAAGCGCGGGCGTCCCATCAAAAAAGCCCGGCGCACTTGTCGCGCGCCGGGCTGCCGCATCCGCGCGGATGCGCCGCTTCGTCATTGCCGGTCGAGCGAATACCGGCCGGGGCCCGTGAGCGCGAGCAGCAGGAACGCGCCGACGATGCTGATGTTCTTGTAGAAGTTGATCATCGCGAGGTACTGGTCCATGCCTTGGAGCGACCAGTAGCGGTGGCCGATGAACGCGGTCGCGAGCGTGTAGACGGCGAACGCGAGCGCGAGCGGACGCGTATAGAACCCGATCGCGATCAGCACGCCGCCGACCAGCTCGACGCCCACCGCGATCGCCGCCGACAGCTCCGGCGACGGCGAACCGGTCGACGCCATATACGCGACGGTGCCCGCAAAGCCGGTCAGCTTTTGCCAGCCGAACAGCACGAACAGGATCATCAACAGTACGCGAGCGGCCAGCAGCAGCTCGTCCTTCTTCGATTCCAGCGACAGGTAACGCATGGCAGTCATCCTTCAATTGACGTTCGTTGCATCCGCAGCGCGCGGCCGCCGCGCGGGCGGCGACGTCGACAACGGACCCTTTCCTCGCACGATCGATCCGTGCGCCGGTCGGCGCGCGTCACGTAGAACCGTCCCGGCCACACCTTCACGGCGCGGTTTCGGAGCGGTTTCGGCGAAGCACGGGTGCAGTCTACTGTCCCGCCGAAATTCATCAATTGGCTGGATTCGGATTGGCTGTCACGATTTGGTGGACAATCGAACCGATCGCCGGCACGCAAAATCGAGACGCCGCATGACGCGGCACCATGCGCCTCCCTCGCGGAACCGGGCTCACACGGCCGCATGCCTCAAGCTGTCCACAGTTTTCGTGCATAACCCTGTGGACAACCTCCGTCCGAGCGGCACGCCGTCGGGCGCGCATCGGTGTCGGTACCGATCAGTGCTGGACGCCCCAACGCCGCACGGTCACGCGTTCGAGCGTGTCGAACACGAGATGCTCGACGAGCAGCCCGATCACGATGACGGCCGCCAGGCCGGCGAACACGCGGTCCGTATAGAGCTCGTTGCGGTTCTGAAAGATGTACCAGCCGAGCCCGCCCTGCCCGGCGCTCGCGCCGAACACGAGTTCCGCCGCGATCAGTGTGCGCCACGCAAACGCCCAGCCGACGCGCAGCCCGGACAGGATCGACGGCAGCGCGGCCGGCACGAGGATCAGCAGCACCTGCCGCAGGCCAGTGAGGCCGTAGTTGCGGCCCGCCATCCTGAGCGTCGCCGGCACGCCGACGAAGCCGGTATACATGTTCAGCGCGAGCGGCCACAGCACCGCATGCACGAGGACGAACAGCAGGCTGCCGGTGCCGAGCCCGAACCACAGCAACGCGATCGGCAGCAGCGCGATCGACGGCAACGGATTGAACATCGACGTGAGCATCGCCAGCAGATCGCGGCCGAAGCGCGTCGACACCGCCGCCGACGTCAGCACGAACGCGAGCAGCACGCCGAGCGCATAGCCGCGCAGCAGCACCGACATCGAGATGCCGGTCTTCACGAGCAGCTCGCCCGACACGATGCCGTCGACGAACGCGGCCAGCGTCGCGCCGAAGGTCGGCACGAGCAGATCGTTCGCGACGACGCGCGCGACGATCTCCCATGCGGCGATCAGAACGAACGCGATCGCCGCGCGGCGAAACCACGCCGCGTCGGCGACACGTCGCACCAACGGCAACGGCGCCGCGCGCTCGGCATCGCGCGGCGGTTCGAGCTCGCGCTCGTATTCCGCGCGCACGGGCGGCAGGACAGGATCGAACGGTCGCATCAGGCGGCCTCCCCCGTCTGCGATGTATCGGTGTCGAACAGCAGCCGATGAATGCGCGCGACGCTCGCGCGGAAATCGCCGCTGCCGACGCTGTCGAGCCCATATGCGTGGCTGTTGAGCTCCGCGCGCACGCGGCCCGGATGCGGCGACAGCAGCAGGATGCGATTGCCGACGACGAGCGCTTCCTCGATCGAGTGCGTGACGAACAGCAGCGTGAAGCGCGCGTCGTCCCACAGCCGCAGCAGCTCTTCCTGCATCCTGCGGCGCGTCAGCGCATCGAGCGCGGCGAACGGCTCGTCCATCAGCAGCACGCGCGGCTGCATCGCGAGCGCGCGCGCAATGGCGACGCGCTGCTTCATGCCGCCCGACAACGTATGCGGATACGCATCGGCGAACGCGCCGAGCCCCACCTTGTCGAGATAGTGCAGCGCACGTTCGCGCGCTTCGGCACGCGTCAGCTTCGCGGCGACGCGCAGCGGAAACGCGACGTTCTCCACGACGGTCTTCCACGGCGGCAATTGATCGAACTCCTGAAACACGACCACGCGATCCGGGCCCGGCCCGTGCACCGGCGCACCGTCGAGCGAGATCGTGCCGGCGACCGGTTCGACGAAGCCGGCGATCGCCTTCAGCAGCGTCGATTTCCCGCAGCCGGACGGGCCGAGCAGCACGAAGCGGTCGCCGCCGTACACGTCGAAGCTGACCTGCTGCGTCGCACGCACGATGCGCGTGCCGGTGCGGTACTCGAGCGTCACGCGGTCGACGGCGAGCAGACGTGCGCTGTGCGCGGCGGAAGGTGCGGCCTGCGGCGCCGCGCGATGGGCGTCACGCGACGCGGACGCAGGCGTGCCCGTATCGGACGACGCGCGATCGCGCGCCGCGAACGGCGGCAGCCAGGTGCGGGAAGAAGGGGCATTCACGATCGAAGCTCTCGCGGATAAAACGTCGATAACGCATCACGATACGGCTGCCCGGTGCGCACACCAACCAACGATTGCGCATAACCTAATCCGGGCGATGCATAAGCGTGCATGCCGCCGCTGCAGCAGCGGCGACGCTTGCGTCGGCGCACTCAGCTGCCGCCGGCCGTCGCCGGATCGTCGAAGAAATAGTCGCGCCACGACGTCGGCTCGTGGCGAATCGCGCCCGTGCGATACATGAACTGCGCGAGCCGCAGCGTGTTCTGCGGCGCGATCTTGAACTGCACCTGCGGATTGCGCAGGATCTTCAGCAGCAACGCGCGATCGATCTTCGAGCCGTTCGCACGAATGTAGACGTCCGCCGCACGCTCGGGGTCCGCTGCGATCTGCTGCGCGGCATCCGCGAGCGCGGCGACGAACGCGCGGTACGTTTTCGGGTTGTCGCGGCGAAACGCCTCGGTCGCGTACAGCACGGTCGCGGAGCTCGGACCGCCGAGCACGTCGTACGAATTGAGCACGACATGCGCGTTCGGATTGCCGGCCAGTTCCTGCTCCTGAAACGGCGGGTTGCCGAAGTGGCCCGTGATCACGTTGCTGTTCGCGACGATCGCCGCCGTCGCGTCCGGATGCGGAATCGCCTGCGTCAGCGCGTCGAGCCGGTCGAACTGACGGTCGCCCCATTGCTTCGCGGCCGCATACTGCAGCACGCGCGACTGCACCGACACGCCGACGGCCGGCACCGCGATCCGGTCTTTCGCACTCAGGTCCGCGATCGTCCTGACGTTCGGATTGGTGCTGACGAGGTAGTACGGAAAATTGCCGAGCGACGCGACGCCCTTCACGTTCTGCCGGCCGCGCGTGCGGTCCCACACGGTCAGCAGCGGGCCGACGCCCGCGCCGGCGATGTCGACCGCCCCGGACAGCAGCGCATCGTTGACGGCCGCGCCGCCCGACAACCGCACCCAGTCGACCTTGATGTCGAGCCCCGCCTTGCGCCCTTCCTTCTCGATCAGCTGCTGGTCGCGCGCGACGTTCAGCATCAGATAGACGACGCCGAACTGCTCGGCGATGCGAATCCGGCCTTCGGCCTGCGCGGCCTGCGGCGCCGCCATGCCCGCGAATGCGAGTGCGGCGGCGAACGTCGCGGCGAGCGCGCGACGCCGGCGCGATGCAGCGCCGGTCAGCGCGGACAGAAACGAAAACGACATCGGACCTCCGGTCGGAAATGAGTGGCGGAAACGGGTGCGGCGTGCGATCAGAACGGTTCGTCGCCTTCGATCGTCGTGCGGTACAGCTTGCGGCGCAGATGGTCGGGCGTGCCGGCGGCCAGATGCAGCAGCGACCGGTTGTCCCAGAACACGAGGTCGTGGTCGCGCCAGCGATGCCGATACTGATGCTCGGCGCGCACGCTGTGCGCGAACAATTCGTCGAGCAGCGCACGGCTTTCATCGTCGGGCAGCCCGACGATGCGCGTCGTGAAATGCTCGCTGACGAACAGCGCGCGGCGGCCCGTCTCCGGATGCGTGCGCACGACCGGATGCACGACCGGCTCGACCTGCGCGATCTGCTCGGCGGACAGGTTCGGCCGCCACGGGCTGCGTGCCTGCAGCTCCGCATAGCGCGCGAGATAGGTGTGCTCCGCGCGGCGCCCTTCGACGGCGCGCCGCAGCGCCGCCGGCAACGTGTCCCACGCGAGATGCATGTTCGCGAACAACGTATCGCCGCCTTCGGCCGGCAGCTCCTGCGCGTGCAGCAGCGAGCCGAGGCTCGGGCGGCGCTTGTACGACAGGTCGGAATGCCAGAAGTAGCCGGCGTCGCCAAGGCCGATCGGCTTGCCGTTCTCGACGATGTTCGACACGATAAGCACTTCCGGATGGCCGGGCAGCGCGAACTGATGCAGCACGTGGGTCTGCAGCGGGCCGAAACGGCGGCTGAATGCGACGTGTTCGTCCGGCGTGATGCGCTGGTCGCGAAACACGAGCACATGATGGTCGAGATGAGCGCGCCGGATCCGCGCGAACGCGTCGGCGTCGAGCGGCTGCGACAGGTCGATGCCGACGACTTCGGCGCCGAGCGGCGCATCGAACGGCACGATCTCGAACCGCTGCGGCGCGGCCGACGCGTGCGACACGGGCGGTCGCACGGCGGCATCCGGTGCCGCGTCGCGGGTGGCAGTGGTCGTCACGGTGCAGCCCTCCGATTCGGTCAAAAACGCGAATCTACGAGCGCCGCAACACAAGCGTCAACGAAGCGATTTCGATACGTTTATCTGCTTTGACGATAAAGACCGACGCTCGGGCGTCGGCGCGCCATCGCCCGCCGTCAATCTACCGGCGACGGCGACGCCGCCACGCCCGACGCGCGGCATTGCGCGAGCCCGTCATGCAGCGCAGCCGCCGTGCCGGCATCGAGAATGCCGATGAACACCATCGCGCAGCGCCGGTCGGCTTCGGCTTCCGATTCGTGCGGCGTGAGGCGCACGCGCCGTGCCGCGACCTGACATACGCGCAGCGCGACGTCGTCGCCGTCCGCGACGCGCACGACGCCTTTCGCGCGCAGGATCGTGCGCGGCAGCGCCTTCAGCCACGCGCGCAGCCGCGCCTTGTCGAGCACCTGCGGCAGCGCGACCGTCACGCTCGCGAGCGCCGGCATCGCGTCGCTGCCGATCGGCCGGTGCCCGCGTGCGATGCGCAGCGTCGCGCGCCGATCGGGCACCGCGGCATCGAACAGCAGCGCGAGCGGAATCGCGCCGTGCGACGCGGCAACGACGATGTCGGTCGACGCGCGCGCACGCACACGCGCCAGCGCCGCGTCGCGCTGCGGCGGCGCAAGCAGGTCGAGCTTCGTGACGACGAGCGCACTCGCGCCGTCGAGCTGCCGTTGCGCGATCGCGCCGACGTGCGGATCGGCGAGCGTATCGTCGAGCGCCAGCGCGTCGGCGACGACGAGCACCGACGTCAGCCGGAACGCACCGTCGAGCATGCCGATCTGCGCGATCTTCGCGGGATCGGCGACGCCGCTGGCTTCGACGAGCAGCAGTTCGGGACGCACATCGCGCGCCGCGACGCGTGTCAGCGCATCGACGAGCGCGCCGCCGATCGTGCAGCAGATGCAGCCGTTGTCGAGCTCGATCACGTCGTCGCCACGCGCACGCACGAGGCGCGCGTCGATGTTGACGGCACCGAAGTCGTTGACGAGCACCGCGATGCGGCGGCCGTGCCGGGCCTGCAGGATCGCGTTCACGACGGTGGTCTTGCCCGCGCCGAGATAGCCGCCGACGACCGCGAGATCGATCGGCGCGGCGGCCGCGTTCATTGCGGTGCGCGGAACACGCGTCCGCCCAGCACGGTGCCCCACACACGCACGTCCTTGAGCCGCGCCGGCGCAACGCGCGACGGATCGTCGTCGAGCACGGCGAAATCCGCGCATTTGCCGACCTCGATGCTGCCGACGAGATGATCCATCTTCAGCGTATACGCGGCACCGAGCGTGATCGCACGAAGCGCGTCGTCGACCGAGATTCGCTCGTGCTCGCCGAGCACGCGCCCCGACGCGGTCTCGCGCTGCACCGCGCACCAAGCGGTAAACAGCGGATTCAGCGGCGTGATCGGCGCGTCCGAATGCAGCGCGTACGGAATGCCGAGCCGCTGCGCGGAGCCGGCCGCGTCCATCCGGTTCGCACGGTCGGGGCCGATCGTCTGCGCGTAATGCGCGTCGCCCCAGTAGTACAGATGGTTCGCGAAGAAGTTCACGCACATCCCGAGCGCGCGGATGCGCGCGAGCTGCGCGGCGTCCGCCATCTGGCAGTGCTGCAGCGTGTGGCGATGATCGGGGCGCGGATCGCGCGCGAGCAGCGTCGTCATCGCGTCGAGCACAACCTCGGTCGCCTCGTCGCCGTTCGTGTGGATATGCAGCTGCAATCCCGCGCGATGAAACGGCGCGAACACGTCGACGAGCTGCGCGGGCGGAATCAGCCACAGCCCGTTCGGCTGGCCGCCCGCGTAGCCGGGCCAGCGCACGCGCGCCGTGAAGCCCTGGATCGAGCCGTCGACGATGAACTTCACCGCGCCGAAACGCAGCTTGTCGGTATTGCGCGCCACTTCGGCGAGCACGCTGTCGGCCGAGCGCGCGGGGCTGCGCTGCGGCGCGAACGCCGGCACGATGCGCACCGGATAGTCGACGTCGCCCGTCACGTCGCGCAGCGTGCGATTGCCTGCCGGCGAAAGATCGTTCACGAGATCGGTCGCCGTCGTCACGCCCGCGAGCTGCGCGACGCGACCGAAATTGCGGATCGCATGCGGCTGCTCGCCGGCCGAAATCGCGAGCTTGCTGCCGATCGCCCGATAGACCGGAAACATCGCCGCAAACTCCTGCAATTCGCCGGTCGGCCGCCCGTCGGCGTCGCGCGAGATGCCGTCGATGTCGGTGTCTTCGTCGATGCCCGCCTGCGCAAGCATCGCGCCGTTCACGTTCATCAGGTGCACGCTCGCATGCAGGATCGCGATCGGCCGGCGCGCGGACACGCGATCGAGCTCGCGCACCGTCAGCCGCGACGTGCCGAAGAAGATCGGATCGAAGCCCCAGGCGAGCAGCGGCCCGTCGTCGGTCATCGCGCGCTCGGCCTGCGCGAGCCGGTCGAGCACCGCGTCGAGCGAGCGCAGGCCCGGCCATCGCGTGCCGTCCGGCCCGCGGCGATCGTAGTAGCCGACGTACGCCGCATCCCACATTGCGCCTTCCATCAGATGGCAATGCCCTTCGACGAAACCCGGCATCAGCACCTGGTCGCGCAGCGTGTCGTCGGTCGCGCATGCGCCGAAGCGCGTGTGCCACGCGGCCGCGTCGTCGGCGTCGCCGACCGCGAGAATGCGGCCGTCGCGCACCGCGACGTGCGTGGCCGCCGGCTGCGCCGGATTCATCGTCAGGATGCGGCGCGCGGCGAAGATCGTCACGCGCGCGTCGGGGCTCGCGAATGCTTGCATCGATGGTTTTCCTCCATGAGACGCGCGACACGCGCGTCAGGACACCGCATAGTGCTTGACCGGTCGCCCGCGCAGCGTCGCGTGCACGGCCGCGACGACCAGCATGTTGATGACGAGGCACACCAGGCCGAGATTGATGCCGCCGAAATCGACATGCAACAGGTAAAACAGCATCGCGAGCGCCTGCCCGCACAGCATGCCCGATGCCACGGCGACGGGTCGCACGCGACGCTGGGCGAGCAGGATCAGCACGCCGGGCAGAAACTGCGCGATGCCGTAGAACGTCGTGTTGATCAGCGTGAGCATCAGATTCGGCGTCAGCATCGTCGTCGCGATCGACAGCAGCAGATAGCCGACGATCACGTATTTCGCCGCGCGCTTCTGGCGCGTCTCGGGCAGATTCGGCATCAGGTTGCGCGTGACGATCGGCCCGATCGCGAGACAGATGCCGGCCAGCACGAGCAGCCCCGACAACGCGGCACCCGCCGCGACGAGCCCGATCAGCCAGCCCGGCAGCAGATGGACGACGGCCGCGAAGAAGGCATCGTTCGGCGACGCAAGCTTCAGGTTCGCGCTGATCGCGTAATACGACGCGACGACGAGGAACGGATACATCAGCATGTACAGCGGCATCGCGACCTGCGTGCGGCGAATCGTGTTCGGCCCGCGCGCCGTGAAAAAGCCCTGCACCGCGAACGGCATGATGTAGAAGCCGAGCGACTGATAGAGCATCGTGCTCATCGAGAAGCGCAGCTGCGGTGCAGTCATCGTGTTGCTCACGTGCCGGCTCGCGGCTTCGAATACGGGATGCACGCTGCCGACCTTCAATGCGACGGCCGTGCCCGTGACGACGATCGCGACCAGCATCAGGATGTCCTTCAGGATCGCGATATACGCGGACGCGCGCACGCCCGACATCGCGATATACGTGAACGCGAGCGCCGCGCAGACGAGAATCAGATACAGCGGATCGACGTGCCAGCCGAGTCCTTTCAGTGCGGCGGCGAGCCCCGTGAACTGCATCTGCCCCCACGGAATCAGGAACACGATCGATGCGAGCGCAACGATCAGCTCGAGCGCGCGGCTGCCGTAATGGCCTTTGAACAGATCCGCGAGCGTAATCGCATGATGCCGGCGCCCGGCTTCCCAGATCTTCGGGCCGATGAAATAGCCGATCGGATAGGCGAGCAGGATATAGCCGAGAAACCATACGCCGTAGGTCGGCCCTTTCGCGTAGATCCCGCCCGGAAAGCCGACCATCGTGCCGATGCTGTAGATCTCGCCGGCGGTCAGGAAGAACAGCAGCGCCGTGCCGAACTGGCCCGACGCGACGAAGAAGTCATGCACGCTCTGCTTGCCGTGCCCGCGTCGCGAGCGGTAGGCCAGGTAAAGCGACAGCGCGATCAGCGCGGCGAAGACGACCGTGGACATGCGCACCTCGGCGAAAGAACGGGAACGAAGGGTTCGCCGGAAAGCGCAGGCGGCCGGCGGTCCGCGCGAACGAATCGGCTATGCGCCGGGTGCATGGCGGTCGAACAGCATCCAGCACGCGAACAGGCAGCCGGACGTCAGCACGAACCACGCGAAGATCCACATGAACAGAAACGGCACGCCGAACACGTAGCGGTCCTGCGACGCGACCCACGGCAGCACGCCCATCACACCGAGATACGGAATACCGATGCCGATCAGATATCGGAGCATGCGCGCCTCCTCGCTAACGGGTTCGTCGGGAACAGCGATGCGAGCGCGCTGCGGCACGTCGCGCGCAATCGTCGAACCCAGTATTCGAAGCCAAAATGCGCGGCGATAGTGCCAGACGCGGGGAATCGTTTGGGCCAGCGGGCGTGCAGGCCAACGTGAACGCGAGCGCGACGCGCGCCGCACCGCGCCGCACCGCGTCACGCGCGCGGACCGAGGCGTTCGGCGAGAAATCCGATGAACGTACGCAGCGTGACGAAGCCTTCGCGATGCTGGGGAAACACCGCGTTCAGCGTGATTGGCGCCGGCGCGTACGCGTCGAGCACCGGCACGAGCGCGCCGCTGTCGAGCGCCGCGCCGACGATGAAGGACGGCAGCAGCGCGATGCCGAGCCCCGCAATCGCCGCATCGCGCACGACTTCGCCGTTGTTCGCGACGAGCGGCCCCTGCACGTCGAACGTGCGCGGCGCGCCGTCGACGCGGAACTCCCAGCCGACGCGCCGCTCGCGCCCGTACAGCAGGCACGTGTGATTCGCGAGCTCGGCCGGCGTCGCGGGCGCGCCGTGCCGCTTCAGATACGCGGGGCTCGCGCACGCGATCATCTTCCACGCGCCGAGCGCCCGCGCGATCAGCGTCGAATCCTCGAGTGCGCCGATCCGCAGCACGAGATCGAAGCCCTCGCCGATCACGTCGACGCGTCGATCGGTCAGATCGAGATTGAGCCGCACAGCCGGGTGCGCGGACAGGAACTCGGCGATCAGCGGCGAGACGTGCGTGATCCCGAACGACAGCGGCGCGCTGATCTTCAGCGAACCGTGCAGTTCGGTGCTGCGCACCGACATCGCCTGCTCGGCGTCGGCGACTTCCGCGAGGATCCGCTGCGCGCGTGCATAGAACTCCTGGCCCGATTCGGTCACGGCGAGATTGCGCGTGTTCCGGTGCAGCAGGCGCACGCCGAGCGATGCCTCGAGCGCCATCGTGCGCCGGCTGACGAACTGCTTCGACAGCATCAGTTGATCGGCCGCTGCGGTGAAACTGCCCGCATCGACGGTCGCGACGAAGATCCGGAGGTCGTTGAGTTCCATATTGTCCACTTGGGTGCGACAGTGATTATCGCCTCAGCGATTTATTTGTCAAATCGATTGACCTACGATGGATGTCAACACAGCGCGACTGCCCACCTCCGAGGCGACGCGTCACCAAGGACCCATCATGATCGACATCCGTGCAGCAAACCAACGCGGCCGTGCGGAGCACGGCTGGCTCAGCTCCCGCCACACGTTCTCGTTCGCGAACTACTTCGATCCGCAGCAGGTCGGCTTCTCCGATCTGCTGGTGATCAACGACGATCGCGTCGCGCCGGCGCGCGGCTTCGGCACGCACCCGCACCGCGACATGGAAATCCTGTCGTACGTGCTCGAAGGCGCGCTGGAGCACAAGGATTCGATGGGCACCGGCTCGGTGATCGTGCCGGGCGACGTGCAGCTGATGAGCGCCGGCACCGGCGTGCGCCACAGCGAGTTCAACCACTCGCCGGACGCGCCCGTCCACTTCCTGCAGATCTGGGTCGGGCCGGCCGAGAAAGGCGCCGCGCCGCGCTACCAGCAGACGCACGTCGCGGCCGACGACAAGCGCGGCAAGCTCGCGCTCGTCGTGTCGCCGGACGGCACCGCCGGTTCGCTGAAGATCCGCCAGGACACGCGGATCTACGCGGGCCTGTTCGACGGCGACGAACGCGCGACGCTCGAGCTCGCGCCGGATCGCTTCGCGTACGTGCACGTCGCGCGCGGCAGCGTCACGGTCAACGGCGTGACGCTCGGTGAAGGCGACGGCGCACGGATTCGCGGCGAACAGGCGCTGACGTTCGCCGATGGCCACGACGCCGAAGTGCTGGTCTTCGACCTGCGTCCGATCGAAGTGACGGCCGAGTGGGCATGACGCCTGCTCGGGAAACCGGGCCCCGCCGCGTGCGGGGCTTCTTTTAAGCGGAGATTCGCAACATGGCCAAGGTACTCGTTCTTTACTACTCGTCCTACGGACACGTCGAAACGATGGCGCAGCACGTCGCGGAAGGCGCGAAATCGGTGCCCGGCGTCGAGGTCACGCTCAAGCGCGTGCCGGAGACGATTCCCGCCGATCAGGCGAAGGCGATCGGCATCAAGGTCGATCAGGCCGCACCGGTCGCGACCGTGGACGAGCTCGCGAACTACGACGCGATCCTGTTCGGCACGCCGACGCGCTTCGGCAACATGGCCGGCCAGATGCGCACGTTTCTCGACCAGACGGGCGGCTTGTGGATGAAGGGCGCGCTGGTCGGCAAGATCGGCAGCGTGTTCGCGTCGACGGGCACGCAGCACGGCGGCCAGGAAACGACGATCACGTCGTTCCATACGACGCTGCTGCATCACGGGATGGTGATCGTCGGCGTGCCGTATGCGTGCAGCGGGCTTGTCAACATGAACGAGATCACGGGCGGCACGCCGTACGGCGCGACGACGCTAGCGGGCGCGGACGGCAGCCGTCAGCCGAGCGCGAACGAACTCGACATCGCGCGCTATCAGGGCAAGCACGTCGCGGAACTCGCGGTGAAGCTCGCCTCGTAAGCCCGTCGTCAGGTCGCGCGCGTGGGGCGACCATGCGCGTTACGGGCGTGGCGCCGCGACGCCGCGCGCAGGCGGCGGGCGCCGCCGGCGTTACTGCCCGGAAGCCGGCGCGGCCGGCGCCGCGTTGGCCGGCGCCTTCTGCACCGCGTTCTGCGGATAGTTGCTCTGATCGTTGGTCAGCCGATAGCCGCTGCCCGTGCCGATCGCCTTCAGGTCCTTCGCGTGCCGCTCGCGTGCCGCCTTGCGCGCCGCTTTCTTCTTCGCCTTGTCGAGCTGCTTCTGCGTCGGCGCGGATGCCGCCGTCGTGTCCTGCGCCCATGCCGCCGGCGCGGCGGTCAACAGCAGACCGAACGACGCCGTGACTGCCACTGCCACCGAAACCACGCGAGACTGCTTCATGCCGGATCTCCTTGTCGATTGTCGAGGGTGAATCGAGCGGCGCCGGCGCGCTCGCGACGGATGTCGGTTGCGCACGACGGCGCCGATGCAACGTTAGCCGATCGCCGCGGAATTGTCCTTGTGCATTCGTGAATTCCGGCGATAACGGCCCGCATACGTGCCGGCCGCGATCGAAACGCGCAATGCGAGACTGCCGTACGACCGCACCGCGCCGCTCAGAGCCAGCGCGATACGATCGGCAGCAGGATCGGCACGACGAACGCGGTCAGCACGCCATTGAGTCCCATCCCGAGCCCGGCGAACGCACCGGCTTCCTCGCTGACCTGAAACGCGCGCGCGGTGCCGATGCCATGCGAGGCGACGCCGAGCGCGAAGCCGCGCACCGCGGGCTCGTCGATGCGCAGCGCGTTCAGGATGCTGCGCGCGCAGACGGCGCCGAAGATCCCGGTCGAAATGACGAGCACGGCCGTCAGCGACGGAATGCCGCCGATCTCCGCGGCGACCGCCATCGCGATCGGCGTCGTCGCGGACTTCGGCGCAAGCGACGCAATCGTCTGATGAGACGCGCCGAGCAACGCGGCGATGCCGACCGCCGACACGATCGCCGTCAGCGAACCGGCGACGAGGCCGATCAGCAGCGGCAACGCCGCGCGGCGCAGCTTCGCCCATTGGCGATACAGCGGCAGCGCGAGCGCGACGGTCGCGGGGCCGAGCAGGAAGTGGACGAACTGCGCCCCTTCGAAATACGTCGGGTAGGGCGTGCGCGTCAGCGTCAGCAGCGCGACGATCAGCGCGACCGCGATCAGCACCGGGTTCGCGAGCGGATTGAAGCGGGCACGCGCATAGACGGCCTGCGCGACGAGATACGCGATCAACGTGATCGTGAGTCCGAGCAGCGGACTCGCGGCGAGGTAGACCCAGATCGCGCCGAGCTTCGGGAAGGCCGTCATCGCGTGCCCTCCGCGGTGCCGGTCGCGCGTTGCTGGCGCCGCAGCAGCGCGCGCGTGACGAGTGCGGTAACGGCGATCGCGAGCGTCGTGCTGACGACGAGCGCGACGACGACCGCGACCGCATCGCCGCGCACGCGGCCCGCCGACACCATGATCCCGACGCCGGCCGGCACGAACAGCAGCGACAGATGGCGCAGCAGTTCGAGCGCGGTCGGCTCGATCGCGTCGGCGACCTGCGGCCGCAGCATCGCGAAACCGAACAACAGCAGCATGCCGATCACCGGGCCGGGCACCGGCAAACCGAACAGATAGGACACCCCTTCCCCGAGACACTGGAAGGTCAGCAATACCGCGAAAGCCTGCAACATGAAGCGATTCTCCTGACGACGGCGCGCGCCGCGGCGGCCGGCACGCGCCGGCCGCTACCGGCCTTGGCGCGCGGTAAGCGCGATCGTACCAAGTTCGCGAAACCTGCAGCGTCGTTCGGCCGGCGTCAGTTCGAGCTCGCGCGCGAAGCCGTGCAGATGCCGTACCAGTGCGCTCATGATCGTTTTGAGCCGCAGATCGTGCCAGGCATCGAATGTCGCGCGCACCGTGTCGAGGATCGCGCTCGGCGCTTCGTCGGCGCGTGCGCCGGAACTCGGCTCCGTCTCGTCTCTTCGTCGGCGCGACGCGCGCGCCGCAATGGGCTCGCCGGCGTCGCGCCGCTCACGCCGGCCGGCGGCCCGCATAGGCGTCTTCGAGCAGCGCGCGCAGCGATGCGCGCTCGGGCGGGCGCGGGTTCCAGTACGGGTTGCGCAACGCGAGATCGAGCACGCGTTCGATGTCGGCCTCCTCCATGCCGATGTCCTTCAGCGCGACCGGCACGCCGCTGGCACGGGCGAGATCGAAGACGCCGCGTGCCGCGTCGTCGGCGCCCAGTGCGGCAGCGATGCGGCGCATCGCGGCCGGCGCGGCGTCGCGGTTGTAAGCGAGCGCATGCGGCAGCACGATCGTATGCGTTTCCGCGTGCGGCAGGTTCAGCGTGCCGCCGAGCGTATGGCACAGCTTGTGATGCAGCGCCATCCCGACGCTGCCGAGCACGGCACCGCACAGCCAGGCACCGTACAGACAGTCGGCGCGCGCGTCGGCGTCGTGCGCGTCGTGCACGATGCGCGGCAGGCCGCCGGCCAACGCACGTATGCCTTCCTCCGCCATCAGGCTCGCGACCGGGTTCGCGTCGGGCGCGTACAGCCCTTCGGCCGCGTGCGCGATCGCGTTGATCCCGCTCGTCACCGAGAGCGCCACCGGCAGCGACAGCGTCAGGTCCGGATCGTAGATCACCGCCTTCGGCAGCACGCGCAGGTCGCGGCCCGTCTTCTTCACCCCGCCTTCGGTGAGCCCGTAGATCGGCGTCATTTCGGAGCCGGCATAGGTCGTCGGCACCGCGACGATCGGCAGCCCCGAATCGAGCGCGATCGCCTTGCCGAGGCCCGTCGTCGAGCCGCCGCCGATCGCGATCGCGCAGTCCGCATCGACCTGCGCGGCAAATGCGCGGGCCGCGCGCGCCGTCTCGATCGGCACGTGCATGACCGCTTCGGCAAACACGCCGGCGGCGCGCGCGCCGAGCCGATGCGCGAGCGCTTCGGCCTGCGCGCGCTGCGGCGGCGTCGAGAGCACGATCGCGCGCGTCGCGCCAAGGCGCTCGATTTCCTGCAGCAACTGCGCGAGACTGCCCGCGCCGAATACGACGCGCGACGGCAGGCCGTTGTAGACGAACGAATGCATCGCGATGCGCTCCGTGTAAAGGTTCAACGCGGATAGTACGGCGGAATCTGCGCATCGACGTCGAACCACACCGATTTCGCATGGATGTACTCGTGCATCGCGTCGAAGCTCTTTGCGCGCCCGTCGTCGCTCGCGCAGACGCTGCCGAGCGGCGAGCCGGGGCTCACGCGCTTGTAGCGATCCGCATCGCCTCTCGGATCCGCGTGCGAAGCCGTGCGCACGCTGTCGGTCGCGCGTCCAGAGGCCGGCGCCGAGCCCGCACGCGACGCGGGCCGCGATCGCGAGCGCCTCGTCGCCGGTGCGAAACGTCGTGACCGTCACGAACGGGCCGAACCCTGCGTGCTGCGCGACGCGGTCGCCCGGCTTCGCATGCACGCAAAAGCGGCGGGCGTAGGCCCGCCGCGTCGATCTCCGCGCGCACCTCGCGGCGCGCGCATGCGCGGTTACTTCAGACGCGTCGCGATTTCGTTCGCCATCGCCTTCAGCGCGGCCTGCGTCGGCGCATCGGCGGCCAATGCGTTGAGCAGCCCGAAATCGTGGATCGTGCCGTCGTAACGCGTCGTCGTCGCTTCGACGCCGGCCGCGTCGAGCTTGCGGCCGTATGCTTCGCCTTCGTCGCGCAGCACGTCGAACTGCGCGACCTGGATCAGCGCGGGCGGCAGCCCCTTCAGTTGCGCGACGCTCGCGCGCAGCGGCGACGCATAGATCTCGTTGCGCTGCGCTTCGTTCTTCGTGTACGCGTCCCAGAACCACTTCATCATCGGGCGCGTCAGGAAGTGGCCCTGCTGATACGCGCGATACGAACCCGTGTCGAAGTCGTGATCGGTGACGGGCCACAGCAAACCCTGGAAGCGAATCGCCGGCCCGCCCTTGTCCTTCGCCATCAGCGCGACGACCGCCGCCATGTTGCCGCCGACGCTATTGCCGACCACCGCGAGACGGCTGCCGTCGACGCCGATTTCGGCACCGTGTGCGGCGACCCACTTCGTCGCGGCATAGGCCTGATTGATCGCGACCGGATAACGCGCTTCCGGCGACGGCGTGTAGTTGACGAACACGGCCACCGCACCCGATTGCACGACGAGATCGCGCACGAGCCGCTCGTGCGTCGGGAAATCGCCGAGCACCCAGCCGCCGCCGTGGAAGAACATGAACACGGGCGGCGTGCCCGTCGCGTGTTGCGGACGCACGATCGTGATCGGCACGGACAGCCCGTCCTGCTCGATCGTGCGGTTCGACACGTCGATCCCCGACAGGTCGACCTTCACGCCGTTCTGTGCGTCGACGAGCACCTGCCGCGCCTTCGCGGGGCTCAGCGTTTCGAGGCCCGGGCCCTTCTGCGCGTTCAACGCGGCGAGAAACGCGCTCGTGGTCGCGTCGGGGCGCACGGTGTCGGCGCCTGCCGCGAACGCGGCCGGAACGGCGGAAGACAATGCCGCGACGGCGGCGACGATCAGCAGCGGCTTGACGATCTTCATGATGAGACTCCTGAATCGGGTAATGGATGGGCGATGAACGGGTCGGTTGCCATGTACGGTCAGACGAGCGTCAGCGTGACGTCGATGTTGCCGCGCGTCGCGTTCGAGTACGGGCAGACGACATGCGCGCGCTCGATCAGCGTCTGCGCGACCTCGCGCTCGAGGCCCGGCAGCGAGATCTTCAGTTCGACTTCGATGCCGAAGCCGTTCGGGATCGCGCCGATGCCGACGCTGCCTTCGATCGACGCGTCGGCGGGCATCGCGATCTTGGCGCGCGCCGCGACGAACTTCATCGCGCCGATGAAGCACGCGCTGTAGCCGGCCGCGAACAGCTGCTCGGGATTCGCGCCTGCACCGCCCGCGCCGCCGAGTTCGCGCGGCGTCGTGAGCTTCAGGTCCAGATTGCTTTCGGGCACCGTCGCACGGCCGTCGCGGCCGCCGGTGGCTTTTGCGTGAGCGCGGTACAGCACTTTTTCGATCGACATGACAGGCTCCTTTTCAACGAGTGAGTGGAACAACCTTCCAACCGGGGTCGCTCGCAGGCGGCATCGTCGTCGCCGGCTTCGCGCTTGTTTATCTACTCATAGATAGATAAACATCCCCAAAAAATGCAGATGCCCAGGCATCTGCGCAACTTAGTCTATCTACCAAAAGATAGACAACCAAACCCGACAAAAGGGCGGCGAACCGCCCTCCTTCTTGCTCACGCGCCCCGTCGTCAGGCCCGCGTCTTCCAGACCGCCTCGACGTCCTCGAGGCGCGCCCGCGTATGAAACAGCCGGCTCGCGAGCACGCTGCCCTGAAACGCCGCGTACAGCGCGCGCGCCGCCGCGTCGGGCTTGCCGCTGAAGCTGAGCGTGCCTTCCTTCGCGCCTTGCGCGAGCAGCTCCGCGAGCCAGCGCTCGTTCGCCTGGAAGAACGCCTGCACCGCCTGCCGCACGTTGTCGGGCAGCGACTCGATATCGGCCGCAAGCATGCCGCACAGACAGATCCGGTCGCCGTCGCCGAGCGTGCGCCCGAACAGCTTCGTGTACAGACTCAGCTTCACGTCGGCCGGCAACGACGGATCGATCGCGCGCATCGCGGCCAGCACTTCGTCGCTGTATGCCGCTACCGCTTCCAGCACGAGATCGTCCTTCGACGGGAAGTAGTAATGGATGCTCGACGTCTTCACGCCCACCAGATCGGACAGGTCGCGATAGCTGAAGCCGTTGTAGCCGCGCAGCATCATCAGCGTGATCGCGTGATCGAGAATCTGTTCGCGGACGGTCGGTTTCGTTTCCATGGATCGAACTTTATCTACTCATAGATAGACAGTCAAGGACTTTTTTGCGACTCGATAAAAAAGATGGCGCGCCGCCGAGCGGCCGCCGTGCCGGCATGGTTTACAACCGCCCTGCAACGCAGGCGAAACGATGCGACACTCGCAGCCGGGCGTCGCGGCCGCGACGCAATCCGCGCTGTAACGGCCGTGAGCCGGCGCGGGCACATGCGGCCGCACACCCACCGCTATTAGCATGACCGATCGGGCCCCGTCGCCTGATCGCATCAGGAGAATGATCGATGTATTCGTGGTTTGAACGACGGCTGCCGACCTTCCCGCTCGAAGAGCCCGCGACGCCGCCGAACGGCTTCTTCTCGTTCGTCTGGGCCTGCACGCAGGGCGCGCGCGGCTGGATCCTGCTGATCGCGCTGACCTCGGCGGCGCTCGCCGCCTACGAAGCCGCGCTGTTTGCGATGATGGGCCGCGTGGTCGACTGGCTGTCGTCGGCCACGCCGGCGACGTTCGGCGAGCTTCACTTCGGCACGTTGGCCGGCTTCGCGGCGATCCTCGCAGGCAGCGTCGTGCTGATCGCGCTGCACACGATGGTCAAGCATCAGGTGCTCGCGATCAATTTCCCGATGCGGCTGCGCTGGCTGTTTCATCGACTGATGCTCGAACAGAGCCTGTCGTTCTATGCGAACGAATTCGCGGGCCGCGTGACGACGAAGATCATGCAGACTGCGCTCGCCGTGCGCGACGCGCTGTTCATGTCGGTCGACGTCGTGATCGGCGTGGCTGCGTACCTGCTCGGCATCCTCGCGCTTGCCGCGAGCTTCGACTGGCGACTGATGATTCCGCTCGCGCTGTGGGCGCTCGGCTACGGCGCCGCGTGCGCGTATTTCGTGCCGCGTCTCGGCCGCGTCGGCAGCGAGCAGGCCGATGCGCGCGCGCTGATGACGGGCCGCATTACCGACGCGTATTCGAACATCACGACCGTCAAGCTGTTCTCGCATACGCGCCGCGAGGCGGATCACGCGCGGCGCGCGATCGAAGCGTTCAAGGTCACCGGCGATGCGCAGATGCGGCTCGTCAGTGCGTTCGAGATCGTCAATCATCTGCTGTCGACGGCGCTGCTGGTCGGCTCGACGGGCCTCGCGGTCGCGCTGTGGATGCACGGCGAAGCGAGCGCAGGCGTCGTCGCCGCCGTGATTGCGATGGCGCTGCGGCTGTCGAGCTACTCGCACTGGATCATGTGGGAGATGACCGAGCTGTTCGAGAACGTCGGCACGATCCAGGACGGCATCACGACGCTCACGCGCGTGCGCAGCGTCGTCGACGCGCGCGATGCGCGGCCGCTCGTCGTGTCGCGCGGCGAGATCGTGTTCGACAACGTACGGTTCGCGCATGACGACAACGAGAAGCCGGTGTTCGACGGGCTGAACCTCACGATTCGTCCGGGCGAGCGGATAGGCCTGATCGGCCGCTCGGGCGCCGGCAAGTCGACGCTCGTGAACCTGCTGCTGCGCTTCTACGACGTGGACGGCGGCGCGATCCGGATCGACGGGCAGGACATCGCGCACGTCACGCAGGACAGCCTGCGCGCGGCCATCGGCATGGTCACGCAGGATACGTCGCTGCTGCATCGGACGATGCGCGAGAACATCCTGTACGGCCGCCCGGATGCGACCGAACGGGAGATGCGCGCCGCCGCCGAGCGTGCGGAAGCGTCGGAATTCATCGAGCGGCTGCGCGACCGGCATGGGCGCTCGGGCTATGACGTCGAGGTCGGCGAGCGCGGCGTGAAGCTGTCGGGCGGCCAGCGGCAGCGCGTCGCGATCGCGCGCGTGATGCTCAAGGACGCGCCGATTCTCGTGCTCGACGAAGCGACGAGCGCGCTCGACTCCGAGGTCGAAGTCGCGATCCAGCGCAGCCTCGACAGTCTGATGACGGGCAAGACGGTGATCGCGATCGCGCATCGGCTCTCGACGATCGCGGCGATGGACCGGCTGATCGTGCTCGACGAAGGACGAATCGTCGAGGAAGGCACGCATCAGCAATTGCTGCAGGCAGGCGGGATTTACGCGGCGCTGTGGGCCCATCAGAGCGGCGGGTTTCTCGGCGAGACGGCGGACGAGGCGGCACCCGCGCAGTGAGCGTCGCGGTGAAGCCGGCCGCCGGCATCGGTGCACGCCAGGCCGGCGAACGGCTTCGCGAGTGCATCCCCGTCCCGTCGCAACCGGCCGGACCGGCGCTCAGGCGCGGGCTGCGGGCGTCCCCGCGTTGAACGTCGCCCAGCACGGTGACGAGAACGAGTGCGGCAATCAGCCCGAGATGTTCGAAGAAGCCGCATGCCAAGTTCGCCCGCCACCGCCTTAGAACATCGTATGCACCCCGATGCGTGCAACGGCCTGGCTCGCCGAGCTGGAGGCCCCGTTCGGATCGAGCACGCCGTTGATCTGCGCATTCGCGCCGCTATTCGCGCGTTGATAGTCGGCGGACACATACACCATCGTGCGCTTCGACAACAGGTATTGCAGCGCGACGCTGAGCTGATGCGCATGGTTGTCGTTCACGGCTTCGTTGCCCTTCATGTACATGTATTTCGCGCCGAGAAAGACGTCCGGCCGGATCCGCCAGACCGTGCCGGCTTCGGCCATCCACACGCCGGCTTCGTTGAATGAATTGCGCACGGTGGTCAGCAAGGCCTTGGCGGTGACCGCGCCGAAGTCGTAGTGCATGCCGACGCCCCAGTTGCGCACGCTGGTCGACGGTGTCCCCGGCGTCGAGCCGTACTTCTCGTTCGTATAGGCCGCGCCGATACCCAATGCACCGGCCTCGTAGTTCAATCCGACGCTGACGGTATTGTTCGCGCCGACGGAACCGGCCACACCGCCGAACGCATACATCACGCCGCCGGAAAACCCGCCAATCGTCGGTGAACTGTATTTGACGGAATTCGCAACGGGCTTGCTGCCCGCCGTGCGGTCCCAATCGAACGCCCCGGTCGGATTGTTCGGCAGCGCAAGCCGCTGAAACGGCCCGTTCCTGAAGCCGTACAGCCCCGTGATGTCCATCGAAATCGCGTTGCCCTTCGCGAACAGCGAATCGACCATGAAGTCGTACTGGTTACCGAGCCGGACGCTGCCGAACCGGTCGCTCTCGATGCCGACGTAAGCGTTACGGGCAAAGAGGCCCGTGCCGACGATGCTGCCGTTCGCCATCGAGAACTGGTTCACGAGCGCGAACGTCGCGTGATAGCCGCCGCCGAGATCTTCCGTGCCGCGAAGGCCGAACAGGTTCGGCGTGAAGATGCCGTCGTCGAACTTGACGTTCTTCCCGCCGCCCTCGTTACCCACATACGAAATGCCGCTGTCGATCAGCCCGAACAGCGTCACGCTGCTTTGCGCATACGCGCCCGGCGCGATGGCGAGCATCGCGACTACACCAAACCCGAGTTTCATCGTGTCTCCGTCTTTTTTGGAAATTCGCGAGCGGGCGTCCGCTACGTCACCGGCGCTCGCCCGATGCTTTTTTTGAAACAACACCTTCCCTGCCCCGGATCGACGACGATTCAGGGCGGCACATCCGACGTTGCTTAGTGATACTGATTCAACAGAACGAACGAAATATCACGCGCGCGTCGCTGGCTTCATCGCGTCGACGCGATTACGCGAACCCTCGATTCAAGCGTCTCGGCAAATCACCCACGCCGCCGGATCGACTTCAACCGGCACGGCTTCCAGCCCCGCACCGGCGCACGGCCCGTCGATACACATCCCGTCGTCGAACCGGAACAGCGCGCTGTGATGCGCACACATCAGCACCTGCGACCGATAGCACGAAACGTTGCCCGGTACGAAGTCGAGCGGAACCGAGAAATGCGGGCAGCGGTTCACGTACGCCCACACCTGCGCCCCGCGCCGCACGACGATCACCGACCGGCCGATGCACGCTTCATCGACGACCCGCGCCCCGCCGTCGGGCACGTCGGAGACGCGGCAGAGTTGCGTCGCGTTCATGCTCAGACTCTCCGCTCCGGGTTGCCGAGGCTCCAGTCCCACGGCCGCACCTCCACCCGCGAAAACAGCCCTTCCTTCACATAGGGATCGTTGCCGACGAACCGCATCACCGCATCGATATCATCGGCTTCGATCACAAGCAGCGTGCCGTTCATCGCATCGCCCTGCGGATCGAGCGTCGGGCCGCCGAGCCGCACGTACACGCCATGCTGAGCCGCCGAGCGCAGATAGCTGCGATGCGTGGACCGCACGCGATCGCGCACGTCGCGCATCCCCGGCTGGTCCGTCGCGAACACCGCAAAGAATCGAGCCATATCGGTCAGCTCCGGTCGAGCACGAAGTCGTACGTCGCTTCGCGGTACGCACCGTTGATGCCGAACCGGCGCGCCAGCTCATCGCCCGCTTCGCGCCGGCGATAGGCGACCATCAGCGACGGCTTCACGCCAAACACGGCATCCGACTGCAGGTACGCGTCTTCCTCGTCGAACAGATGCGTGACGAGCCTGCGATAGCCGGGCGCATCGATCATGAAGTGCAGGTGTGCGGGGCGCCACGGATGCCGCCCGGTCGCGTCGAGCATCTTGCCGACCGGGCCGTCGGTCGGAATCGGATAGCTGACCGGCAGAATCGTCGTGATCGCGTAACGCCCCTGCGCGTCGGTCCGGTAGCGGCCTCGCAAGTTGCCGTGCGGCTGCGCCGGGTCCTGTCCGGAATACATGCCGTTGTCGGCGGTCTGCCAGACGTCGAGCACGGCATCCGGCACCGGCGCACCGTCGGTGGTCAGCACACGGCCATGCACGAGCGCCGGCGTGCCGGGCGTGAGCGCCATGTTCTCGCCATACGCGCGATCGGGCATCCCTTCGATGTAGAACGGTCCAAACACCGTCGTTTCCGTCGCACCGGTCGCCAAGCGATGGTTGATCGCGTCGACCAGCATCGACACACCGAGCGTGTCGGACAGCAGGATGAACTCCTGCCGCACGACGTCGTCGCACATCTGCCCGGTTTCGGTCAGGAAGCGAATCGCGGCCATCCACTCGGCTTCGGTCAGCTCGGTTTCGCGGACGAACGCATGCAGGTGCCGCACGAGGCTCTGCACCAGCATGCGCAAGCGCGGGTTCGGCGCGCCGTCGAAGCTGGCGACGACCTGCTCGGTCAACCGCGTATCGCCGTCGTCATGATCATTCGTCACGTTCGTCTCCTTTGACGCGGACCGCCGCTCACCGCGGCGCGCGCCCTTCCCATGCATGCTGAAGCAACGCGCGGATCGGCGCACGTTCGATCGGCCGCGGGTTCGCATACGGATTCCGGCAGGCGAGGTCGGCGGCTTCGTCGAGGCCCGCCTCCGGCATCCCGAGGTCGCCAAGCGCCGCCTGCAGCCCGAGCTGCCGGTTCAGTTCGAACAACAGCGGCCCGGCGTCGGCGGCGTCGCTGCCGCCCAGCGCCCGCGCGACACGTCGCAGCGCGTCGGGCGCCGCCGCATGGTTGTAGTGCGCGGTATGCGGCAACATCGCGGCATGCGTCTGCGCGTGCGGCAGGTTGAAGGTGCCGCCGAGCGTATGACAGAGCTTGTGATGCAACGCCATGCCGACCGCGCCCAGGCACGTGCCGGCAAGCCAGGCGCCATACAGTGCGCGGCTGCGCATCTCGCGATCGTCGGGCGCGCGAACGATCGCCGGCAATGATTCGCCGAGCGCACGTATCGATTCCTCCGCCATCAGACTGATGACCGGGTTCGCATCGTCGGCATAGAGCGCCTCGACCGCGTGCGCCATCGCGTTGACGCCGGACGCCGCCGAGATCCCCGGCGGCAACGACAGCGTCAGCGACGGGTCGTAAAGCACCGTGCGCGGCAGCACGCGCGGGTCGCGCCCGGTGCGCTTGAGGCGGCCTTCCGTCAGCCCGAAGATCGGCGTCATCTCCGAGCCCGCGTAGGTCGTCGGCACGGCGAGGATCGGCAGCGACGATTCGAGTGCGATCGCCTTGCCGAGCCCGATGGTCGAACCGCCGCCGATCGCGACGCAGCAGTCCGCGCCGAGTTCGACGGCCATCTCGCATGCCGCGCGTGCCACTTCGACCGGCACGTGCATCACGGCCTGCGCGCACACGCCGGCCGCGCGCTCGCCCAGTACGCGGCTCACGCGCTCCGCGAGCGGCTGCTGCTCGGGCGTCGACAGGATCAGCGCCCGCTGCACGCCGAATGCATTCAGCTCGTCCGGCAGCCGTTCGAGCGCGCCCCATTCGAAGACGACGCGCGAAGGCGTTCCCTGGTAGACGAAGCGCTCCATCGCGACCTCAACGCTTGAAGTGCGGCGGCACGTTGCCGTCGACGTTGACCCACACCGAGCGCGCTTCCGTGTAGTCGTGCATCGCCTCGAAGCCCATCTCGCGGCCGTAGCCCGACTTGCCGATGCCGCCGAACGGGCTGCCCGGGTTGACGCGCTTGTAGCAGTTGATCCAGCACATCCCGGCGTCGATCTTCGATGCCATCCGGTGCGCGCGGGACAGATCGTTGGTCCACAAACCGCTGCCGAGCCCGTATTCGGTCGCGTTCGCAATCGACAGCGCTTCCTCGTCGCTGCCGAAGCGCAGCACCGTGACGAACGGACCGAACACTTCCTCCTGCGCGATGCGATCGGCTGCGCTCTTCGCTTCGATGACGGTCGGACGCACGTAATAACCGTCGGCGAGTGCGGCATCCTGCGGCGCGCTGCCGCCGGCGAGCACGCGGCCGCCCTGCTCGCGCGCGACGTCGACGAACGACAGCACGCGATCGAGATGCTGCTTCGACGTCAGCGGACCCATCTCGGTGTCCGGGTCCAGCGGATTGCCGATGCGGATCGACGAAGCCAGCGACACGAAGCGCTCGAGGAACGCGTCTGCGATACGCTCGTGCAGGATCAGACGCGAACCTGCGATGCAAGCCTGCCCCTGGTTGTGGAAGATCGCCCACGCGGCGCCGTTGATCGCGGCGTCGAGGTTCGCATCGTCGAATACGATGTTCGCGCCCTTGCCGCCCAGCTCCAGCTGCAAGCGCTTCAGGTTGCCCTGCGATGCGTCGACGATCCGGCGGCCCGTCGCGGTCGAACCGGTGAACGCGATCTTGCCGACCCCGGGGTGTTCGGCGAGCCGCTGGCCGGCGGTGTGTCCATAGCCGGGCACGATATTGACGACGCCGGCCGGAAATCCGACCTCGGCCATCAGCTCGACGATCCGCAGCGTCGACAGCGGCGTGATCTCCGACGGTTTCAGCACGACCGTGTTGCCGGCGGCCAGCGCCGGGCCCATCTTCCAGCTCGTGAACATCAGCGGGAAATTCCACGGCACGATCTGCCCGACTACGCCGATCGGCGCGCGCTGCACATAGTTGAGGAAGCCCGGTTCGACCGGAATCACCGAGCCTTGCAGCTTGTCGGCCATCCCGCCGAAGTAGCGAAAGCACGCTGCCGTGCGCGGCACGTCGAGCGCCCGGGAATCGCGGATCGGGTGTCCGGTATCCAGCGATTCGAGCTGGGCGAGTTCCTCGGCATTCGCCTCGATCGCATCCGCCAGACGCAGCAGCAGCCGGCCGCGCTCGGCCGCCGCCAACGCCGACCATTTCGGAAACGCGCGCGTCGCGGCTTCGACCGCCGCGTCCACGTCCGCGGCGGTGGCGGCGGCGATTTTCGCGATCAACGAGCCGTCGTGCGGATTGAGCACGTCGATCGTGCCGCGGTCGACGGCGTCGACGAAGCGCCCGTCGATGAAGAGTTGGGTTTGCATGAATCGTCCTCGATTGGTTGCGCGAGCGCGGCTTAGAACTCGATCGGATACGGCGCCAGCTCGCCGCTTTCGTATCGCTGCGGCAGGTCCGGCGTTGCGTTCTCCCAGACCAGCAGCATCGAGCGCTTCGTCGAGTAGCCCTGGTGCCGGATGTCGGCCGGCATTGCGCAGATGTCGCCGGCGCGCATCGTGATCCGCGCACGCGGCGCACCGGTGTTCTTGTCGCCGATGTCCCATACGATTTCGTCCGACAGCTGCAGGAACCATTCGACCCGGTCGTTACCATGGAACACCGGCAGGATGTATTCCTCCGTCGTCGGGCAGAACAGGCTGCGCCCGCACACGGATGTCACGGACGGATTCCACGTCACGTCGGAGCGCGACAGGTACTTGAACAGGTTGAACGCGTGCAGCTCCCCTTCGAATCCGGGCTCCACGTGCACCTCCGGCTCGTCCTGATCGACGTCGAGAAACGCGCGGTTGACCGGCAGCGCGTCGCGCAGCGGCGAATCGCCTTCGAGGCCCGGCATGCGGCGCGTCGCGATACGCGTGCGCTCGATCGCCGAATCGTTTTCACCGTGTTTGCGGCCGAATGCGCTGCCCGTCTCCTGTGGCGCCGCGAACGGATCGAAGCCTTCGTTGGTCCAGTCGTGCAGCATCGCCTTGAACGTCGCCATGACCGTCGGCGTCTCGAACGTCTCGGTGTAGTCGACACCGGCTTCCTTCAGGATGCCGTTGAACGTTCCCGCATAGACGTCGACCTTGCCGTAGTGATTGCGCGTGCCGAACACGTGATCGAAATTCACCCAGCCGTAGAAGAAGCCCCACGCGACGTCGCGCATCATCGCGCGCAGGAACGCGTCGGCGGGTATCGCATGCGTGCGGGTCTGGCCTCTCGCGGGCCAGCTGATCTTCACGAAGTACTCGTCGCGCTGGAACGCGAACTCGCCGAGCTGGAAGCGGCGGTAACCGGTGACGGCATCGGCTTGCGTGACCTGCACCAGATCGGCGGCAAAGCCTGCGGAAAGATCGAGGGTCTCGAGCGTGGCCATGAGATGTCTCCAGGAATAGTTGAATGGTTTCGAGCGGGCGGATCAGTGCACGCAGATCTCGGCCCACTTCTCGACGGACAGCTCGCCGAGCACGGTCTGCACGAGCGCGACGCCGGGCTTGCTCGCGATGAACCGATACGCGCAGCCCGCCGGCAGCAATGCCTGATGCCCCTTGCGCAGCACCACGTGGCCCATCTCGCGGCCCGCCGGCTCGACGCCGGCGCTCACGGTGCCGCGGCCCGTGGTGGGCGGGCTGTCGAGCTTGATGAAGTCGATGCGGACTTCGCCGTCCATCTGGATCGCGAACTCGTCGTGCGCGCAAGCAAACCACGGCGACTCGCCCTCGGTCCGCAGCACCTCGATCACGTATTCGAGGTTCTTGCCGGCGACCACTTTCTCGTAGGGCGCCGACTTCGATGCGATGTCGAAGATGTTCGAAAACGCGTAGTGCTTCGCGCTGCCGCTGGTGATTTCGATCTCGCCGCGCGTGTAGCTGTCGAGCGAACCAAAAACGGTGTGACGTGCCGTGTCGGTCATTGCTGTCTCCTGAGTTGAACCGCTTGTTGGATTCAACTCTAGGGGCAAGGACGCCCCTCAACAAGGCAACGGACCGCGACTACGGCATTTGCGATTCGCGAATAATCGCGTCGTTCAGCGAACCCAGCCGCGTTCCAGCAGCGGGCGGTCCCACGGCGATTCCTCACCGATGTATTCGGCGAGGAATTCGACGAGCGCCTTGACCTTCAACGCCTGTCGCTGCGTTGCGGGATAAACGGCCGCGAAGCTCAGCGGCGCAATCTGGAAATCGGTCAGAATCGGCACCAATCGGCCCGCGACGAGTGCGTCGCTCGCGACGAGCGTCGGGAGGCACACGACACCGCCGCCCGTCAGGGCGTACTCGCGCAGCAGATGGACGGAGTTCGAACGGATCATGCCGGGCAGCTCCATCTCGACGACCTCGTCGCCGCGCGTGAGCGTCCAGCGATTGCGCGATGGATAACCGGAATACAGCGCCGTGGTGTGCTGCAGCAATTCGCGCGGATGCTGTGGCGCGCCATGCGCTTCGAGGTACGCGGGCGATGCGCAGAACAGGCGCCGCACGACGAACAGTCGCCGCTCGATCAGCGAGTCGGAAATCGGCGGGAAGATCTGGAATGCGATGTCGAACCCTTCTTCGACCGGGTCCACGACACGATCGTTGACGATGACGTCGAGCTGGATGCCCGGATAGCGGCGATTGAATTCGGCGAGCGGCACGCCGAAGTGATCGAGCGCGAAGCCGGGCAGCATCTGGATGCGCAGCCGACCGGTCGGCGTCGCGCGCAGCTCGCGCATCTGGTCGGTCAGCTCGTTCACGCGCCCGACGACCTCCGCGCATTCGCGGTAGAAGGTCTCGCCCACTTCGGATAAGCGCACGTGCCGCGTGCTTCGATGGAACAGCGGTGCGTTGACGAACTTCTCCAGTTGCTGGATACGGTTCGTCACGACCGAACTGGTGACCCCAAGCTGACGGGCCGCTTCGGCGAAGCTGCTCGCCTCCGCGACCCTGACGAATGCCTCGATGCTCAGAAACCGGTCCATACCGCGCCCTTGCTGCAAGCGAAAGCACCAGTCTAACCGGAGCTGCCGGCCGGTTGGATCATGCGAAAGGCGTCACTCTGTCGCCTGGCGGGTGTCAATCGCGCCGGCCGCCTCCGGGACGTTACGGCTGCTTGCCGGCCGTCAGCTCCGGCTGCACGCCGACGCGGCGCTGCAGCACGGCCGGCGCGGTTTCCCGCATCAGCGTGCTGACCACGATGCCGAGCAGCACCGCGCCCATCGGCAGCCACAGGATGTTCTGGATCCCGAAGTGCGCGGCGACGTAGCCGCCCATCGCCGGCGCGATGCCGCCGCCGAAGATTTCGCCGCAGCCGACCACCACGCCGATCGACGTCGACACGAGGCCCACCGGCGCGGCTTCGGTTGCAACCGGCCCCGACAGCAGCGACACCAGCCCGAGCGTGAAGAACGAGGCGACGAACAGGACGATGAACAGCATGACGGGCTGCGGACCGAGGCCGCGGAAGAGGTAGAGCATCACGGCCGTGCCGGCGAAGCCGACGATACTTGCGACGCGGCGACCCACCAGATCCGACAGTCCCGGCAACCCGAACTGCCCGAAAAAGCCGCCGAAGCCGATTGCCGATACGACGAGCCCCATCTTCTGCGTGCCTAGCGACAGGTAGTCCGTCAGATACAGCGGCAATAGCGCGCCGAGCACGAACACGCCCGTCATCGCGCAACACAATGCGGCCATCGCGACGAGGATGTTGCGGCTCTTCAGTACGTGGCCGAGGGACGCCGGCGCGTGTTCCGACTCGACTGCCTTCGCGCGTTTCGGTTCGCGAATCACGAAGAACATGACGGCGCCAAGAACCAGGCCCGGCACCGCGACGAGCGCGAATACCCAGCGCCACGACACGAACTCGAGCAGCTGCGTCGCGATGATCGGCGACAGCGCGAGCCCGAACAGCGCGAAGCCGCTTTGCTGTAGCCCGAGGTTCAGCCCGCGCCGCCGCGGATGCGACGCGTCGGCCGTCGCCGCGAAGCTGGTCGGGCAAAACGAGCCTTCGGCGACGCCCATTAGCCCGCGAATCGCGATCAGCCCGAGCAGCCCGCTCGCGAGCCCCGAGAAGCCGGAGAGCAGCGAGAACGCGACGATCGCGGGAATCAGTACTTTGCGGCGGCCGACCTTGTCCGAGATGCCGCCCATCAGCGCGGCGAAGATGCCCCATGACAGGCCGAGCACGCCAATGCAGTTGCCGACGTCCTGCGCCGTCAGGTTGAGGTCCTTCATGATCGAGGGGAACAGCGGCGCGATCAGCCAGCGGTCGAGGCCGACCAGCCCGAAACCGAGCGCCAGCAGCGTGACCGCCTTCCACTCGTACGCGGTATCCCACTTGTTTGCTTTCATGTCTGTCTCCGTGAAGCTGGTCAGCCCGCGCGAGGCGCGGCGTTCGTGCATGAGCCAGGTCCGTTGTCTTTGGGTGCGATGCGACACGAGCCGCGCGGAAATGGCGGTCGCCTGCCGGCCGGAAGCGTCGAATTAACGCGCCGACGCCCGAACGATAGGTGTGCGGATGCGGATTGGGTATGGAACAACCGGCGAACGCGCCATTCGCGAAATGCAAATAATCGGCGTGGTGGACGCGCGGGTCGGCGGAGCAGCGCTGTGCGAACGCGCGCGGGATTGAGACCGCGCAGCTACGGGGGAATCCCTCATAGACATCGGCGTGCTGCTCGCGGCGCCCGGGACGTGACCGCTTCGAGGCCGGAGCGCCTGCTATGGAAAAGCGGAGACTGAAGAGGCAGCGACAAATGTGCAGGCATTCGCGGGCGCGCATGCGCGTCATGCTGCGCGATCCACCGCAGCGTCGAGCCCGTCGATTTCGGCCTCGCACCGCGGCGCGATCGCTTGGGCATGGCTGATCAGGCTCGACGAGAAACGCGCAAACGCGGTGCGACAGGGCGGGCCGAATTTACGCGGCGCTGTGGGCGCATCAGAGCGGCGGGTTTCTCGGCGAGACGGCGGAGTCCGAAGCTGCCATGCGGTAGCGCGCGTGGCCGACGCGCCTCGGCAGCGCCACGTCGTGCATGCACGCCAAACCGCAACTGCAATCGTCCGTGAACGGCAAGCTCGACGGGTCGTCGCGACACCCGCATCGCCTCGGTGAACGCCGTTGCATCGGAGCGGACCGCCCGTACGCCGCGGCGCCTCATAACGTTCCGACAATTTATTGGTTCCCTCGACGATGTGTCTGTCCGTATCGTTCACCCCGAATCGTCAGACCTAACGACCAACGGGGGAATCCAGTCATGAAACGCATCAGGTCACTCGCCTTGCTCGCCCTGCCGGCATCGCTCTACGCGGCCGGCGCGCACGCGCAAAGCAGCGTCACGCTGTACGGGATCGTCGATGCCGGCATCGCGTACGTGCACAACGCGCAGAACGCGAACGGCAGCAACGCGTCGAACCTCGTCAAGTTCAGCAGCGGCAACCTGTCCGGCAGCCGCTGGGGGCTGCGCGGCACCGAGGATCTCGGCGGCGGGCTCGCCGCGCTGTTCCAGCTCGAGAACGGCTTCAACATCGGCACGGGCGCGCTCGGCCAGGGCCAGCGCGAGTTCGGCCGCAAGGCGATCGTCGGCCTGTCGAGCGGTACGTACGGCACCGTGACGCTCGGCCGCCAGTACGATCCGGTCGTCGATCTCGTGCAGGGGCTCACGGAGGACAACTACTTCGGCGGCGTATTCGCGACGCCCGGCGATCTCGACAACTACGACAACAGCCTGCGCGTGAGCAATTCGGTGAAGTACACGAGTCCGCTGATCGCCGGCTTCCAGGCCGAAGCGCTGTACGGCTTCGGCGGCGTCGCCGGGGCGACGGGCAGCGGGCGCACGTACAGCTTCGCACTCGGCTATGCCAACGGCCCGCTGTCGCTCGGCGCCGGCTACTTCTTCGCGAACGGTGGCACGACGGCCGCGAACGGCATCCGCTCGTGGACGAGCAGCTCGGACACGCTGTTCAACACCGTGATCAATCAGGGCTTCTCGAGCGCGAAGTCGATTCAGATCGTGCGCGTGGCCGGCCAGTACGTGGCCGGGCCGGCGACGTTCGGCATCGCGTATTCGAATACGCAATACGGCGCCGACACGCTGTCGGCGTTCCGCCAGACCGCGAAGTTCAACAACGGCTCCGCGTTCTTCAACTGGCAGTTCTCGCCGGCATTGCGCGCGGGCGTCGGCTACAACTACACGTCGCTGACGGGGCCGACCTCCGCGCATTACAACCAGGTCAACGTCGGGGCCGACTATGCGCTGTCGAAACGCACCGATCTGTACGCGCTGTTCGGCTATCAGAAGGCGAGCGGCCATACGCTCGACGCGAGCGGCGCGCGCGTGAACGCGACCGCCTCGGTCGGGTCGTACGGCGTCAATTCCGGTACCGATACGCAGGAACTGGCGATCGTCGGGATCCGGCACAAGTTCTGACCGCTGCCCGCCGCCGCGATAGCGGCGTATCGGCAAGCGTCGCGACGGGCGCGCACTGCGGTGTGCGCCCGTTTTTTTGCTCGCTCGAAAACAAGGCGCCCCATCGCGTGAGCCGCGTGTGCGGCCCGTCACTGGCGGAGGCCGGCGAACTGGACCGTTAGTTGCGTCAACGTGCCGATTGTCACGATGCGGTCGTCGGCCTGCCGATGACATCGACGGAAAGTGTGCCGCCAAAACGACCGAACAGTTCCGTACCGACAGCACCAGACTGTCCATGGCCAGCGCGCCGTACGCAGCCGAATAATCCTTCAGTCGACGACAGCGACCGACATCGCCGAAGCCGAAGCGAACCGCAAAGCGCACCGACAGCGGTTCGGCTATATTCACACCTTGCTTTTCGTCAGGCGAATACGCCGTGCTCGACGCTCGCATGCGCGCGCGGCCGCCGGCGCCAGGCAAACGAACCCTTCAAGGGTGACGGAGACTCGTCCGGTCATCGGCCGCCCACAAGGCGACCGGCGCGCCGGACGTCAATAGAAATATCAATCGATATGGAGATGGCTGATGGAACGAAGCATTGTCGGCATGCGCTGCAAACCCCTGATCACGGCCGCACTCGCCGTCGCCGCATTCGGCGCGGCGTCGGGCGCACTGGCCGATCAAGTCGTCAAGATCGGCAGCGTTGAACCGACGACGGGCGGCATCGCGCACCTCGGCAAGGACAACGAGAACGGCGCGCGCCTCGCGGTCGAGGAAATCAACGCGAAGGGGCTGACGATCGGCGGCCAGAAGATCACGCTGCAGTTCGACCCGCAGGACGACGCGGCCGATCCGCGTCAGGCGACGCAGGTTGCGCAGAAGCTCGTCGACGACAAGGTCGTCGCCGTGATCGGCCATCTGAACTCGGGCACGTCGATCCCCGCCTCGAAGATCTACAGCGATGCGGGCATCGTGCAGATTTCGCCGTCGGCGACGAACCCGACCTACACGCAGCAGGGCTTCAAGACGACGTATCGCGTGGTCGCGACCGACGCGCAGCAAGGCCCGGCGCTCGCAAGCTACGCGCAGTCGAACGGCGTGAAGACGGTGGCCGTCGTCGACGATTCGACCGCGTACGGCCAGGGCCTCGCGAACGAGTTCGAGAAGAAGGCGAAGGCGCTCGGCCTGAAGGTGCTGTCGCACGACGCGACGAACGACAAGGCGGTCGACTTCCGCGCGATCCTGACCAAGATCAAGGGCGAAAACCCCGACGCGATCATGTACGGCGGCATGGACGCCACCGGCGGCCCGCTCGCGAAGCAGGCGAAGCAGCTCGGTCTGCGCGCGAAGATCCTGTCTGGCGACGGCGTCTGCACGGACCAGCTCGCGCAGCTCGCCGGCCCCGCGGCCGACAACGTGCTCTGCTCGCAGGCCGGCGCGGCCATCGAGAAGATGCCGGGCGGCGCCGCGTTCGTCGCGAAGTATCAGAAGCGCTTCAACCAGGGCATCAAGTTCGATGCGCCGTTCGCGTACGACGCCGTGTACATCGTCGTCGACGCGATGAAGCGCGCGAACTCGACCGACCCCGCGAAGATCCTGGCCGCGATGCCGGCGACCAAGTACGAAGGCGTGATCGGCACGACGACGTTCGATTCGAAGGGCGACCTGACGCACGGGATCATTTCGATCTACGGCTACAAGAGCGGCAAGAAGACCTTCCTCGATCAGGTCCGGATGTAACGGCGGCCGCGACGTCGGCTCGACGGGTGTCGCCGCCCGTCGGCGCCGGCGCCGCGCGGGCCGGCTTTGCTTGACGGAGGACAGCAATCATGTGTGCGATGGCGTATGCCGATTTTCAGCAGGAGTTGAAGAAGGCGCAATTGACCGCGCGCGAGTTCGCGCGGCTGATCCGGATGAATGAAAGCTCGATCACGAACTATTCGAGCAAGGGCACGGTACCGTCGCATCTCGCCGTGATCGCGACGCTGATCGGCGCGCTGGCCGCGCACGAAATCGACTTCCGCCGCGTGATCCGGCAGACGCGGATCGAGCCGAAACGGCCGCGCGGTGTCGGTGCGTTTCCCGCAACGGCCCATCCGCGCACCGCAAAGCGCGGCGACGAACAGTCGTAAAGCGCGTCAACCGGCGGCCGCGAACGGCACGCCGCCGCGCGGCGAGACTATCCGTTCGGATCGCTCGCATGCGCGCACGCGCGACTTCACGATAGACGGCACGTCGTTCGATGCGCGCTTCGCAAGCGGCGTTCGCGATCGGTCGATCGCTTCTCGCCGCCCCGCCCTGTCATGCCATCGCAGCCGCCTGTGCGGCCGCCTGAGTTCGCTGCAGCAACTGCTCCCGCATCTTCCCCATCGTCGCGATGTTGCGCGTCTGCACGTCGCCGAAGCCGCGATTCACTGTGCCGCCCGCACGTGATCGAGCAGCACTTGCAGCGGATGCCGCACCTGCCGCGCGGACATGCGCTTGACCTGACTGCGGCACGAATAGCCGGTCGCCAGCGCTTCGCCAGCCGGCTCCGGTGCATCGACGTGCGCGGCCCACGACTGCGCGTAGATCGTCCGCGACGTATCGACGTTGCGAGCCTCGTGTCCATACGTGCCCGACATCCCGCAGCATCCTGCCGGCTGGACCTGCAGACGCAAGCCGCGGCGCGCGAATACCTGCACCCATTGCTTGCCGCTGTCCGGTGCGTTGGTCTTCTCGGTGCAGTGCGGCAGCAGCCGATACGCGCGTGCCGCGTCGCCGGCCCGCGTATCGGCCCGTGTATTACCCCTCACATCGGGCAGCACATCGAGCAGCCACTCCTGCGGCAGCGCGACCGGCGGCACGTCGTGCAGCCCCGGCACCTTGCGGTATTCCTGCCGATACGTGAGCGTGATGGCGGGATCGACGCCGACGAGCGCGACGCCCGCACGCGCGAGCGCAGCCAGCTGCGTCGCGTTGCGGATTGCGGCCCGCTCGAATGCGCGCAGGAAGCCCTGCACGTGCAGCGCCTTGCCGTTCGGCGCGAGCGGCGCGAGCCACACGTGAAAGCCGAGCCGCGCGGCCAGCTCGATCAGCGTCGCCAGCTGTTCGGTGTCGAAATAGCGCGTGAACGTGTCCTGCACGATCACGACGCTGCGCGCGCGCTGCGCATCGGACAGCGCGGCGAGCGCATGCGGATCGGCCGGCCGCACGTTCCACTGCCGAATGACGGCCGCGAGATCGAAGCGGCTCAGCAACGGGCTGTCGACCATGCCGACGTGCCGTTCGAACAGCGTGCGCACCCAGCCCGCACGCATCAGTCCGTTGTATAGCGCCGGCACGCGCGCGAACCACGGCACCGTGAATTCGAGCGAGCCGATCAGGTAGTCGCGCAGCGGCCGCAAGTAGCGCTGGTGATAAAGCTCGAGAAAGCGCGAACGGAACTCCGGCACGCTGACCTTGACCGGACACTGCCCCGCGCAGGACTTGCACGCGAGGCATCCGGCCATTGCGTCGTACACGTCGTGCGAAAAGTCCGCTTCGCCGCGACGTGCGGCGCGCGTGTTGCGCCAGCGGTCGACGAAGCCGCGCAGCCACGGCTGCCGCTCGCGTGCGGCGGCGAGCACGTCGGCGCCCGCTTCTCCTTGCAGACGCAACCATTCGCGCATCAGCGACGCGCGCCCCTTCGGCGAATGCACGCGCTCGCGTGTCGCCTTCCATGACGGGCACATCGCGTCGTCAGGATCGAAGTTGTAGCACGCGCCGTTGCCGTTGCAGTGCATCGCGGTGCCGTAGCTTTGCCATACGCGTTCGTCGATCTGCCGGTCGTGCTCGCCGCGCGTCGGCACTTCGTCGATCTTCAGCAGCCGCATCGCGGGCTGCGGCGGCGTCGCGATCTTGCCTGGATTGAACTGGTTGTGCGGATCGAACGCGGCTTTCAGCTGCTGCAGCGCCGGATACAGCTCGCCGAAGAACGCCGGCGCATATTCCGAACGCACGCCCTTGCCGTGCTCGCCCCACAGCAGCCCGCCATGCCGCTGCGTGAGCGCGGCTACCGCATCCGACACGGGCCGCACCAGCGCGGCCTGCTTCGGGTCCTTCATGTCGAGCGCCGGGCGCACGTGCAGCACGCCCGCATCGACGTGGCCGAACATCCCGTACCGCAGCCCGTAGCGGTCGAGCAGCGCGCGGAATTCGGCGATATACGCGGCGAGATTCTCGGGCGGCACGGCCGTGTCTTCGACGAACGGTTGCGGGCGCGCTTCGCCCTGCACGTTGCCGAGCAGCCCGACGGCGCGCTTGCGCATCGCGTAGACGCGCTTCACCGCATCGTCGCCGGCCGCGATCGTATGGCCGAGGCGCTCGACCGTCGTGTCGGCGCGCAGATGCTCGACGAACGCGCGTACGCGCGCGTCGACCTCGTCGGCATCGTCGCCGCTGAACTCGATCAGGTTGATGCCGAGCGTCGGGCGCCGGTCGTCCTGCGGGAAATAGTCGGCGACGCTGCTCCACACGAAATCCTTCATGGCGAGCATCAGCACGGTCGAGTCGACGGTTTCGATCGACAGCGGCTTGAGCTCGAGCAGCGCGCGCGCATCGCGCAGCGCCTCCATGAAGCCCGCGTAGCGCACGTTGACGAGCACCGAATACTTCGGAATCGGCAGCACGTTGAGCGTCGCCTCGACGACGAAGCCGAGCGAGCCTTCCGCACCACACAGCACGCTGTTGAGGTTGAACCGGCCGTCGGCCTCGCGCAGGTGCGCGAGATCGTAGCCGGTCAGGCAGCGGTTCAGCTTCGGGAACTTCGCCTCGATCAGCGCGGCGTGGTCGTCGCTGATCCGGCGCGCGGTGCGATAGACCTCGCCGATCCGGTCCTGCCGCGCGCAACGGCGCGCCAGCTCGTCGTCGGGCAGCGCGGTGCTATGCAAGCGCTCGCCGCCCGGCAGCACGAATTCCAGCGCGAGCACGTGATCGCGCGTCTTGCCGTACGTGCAGCTGCCCTGCCCGCTCGCATCGGTGTTGATCATCCCGCCGATCGTCGCGCGGTTCGACGTCGACAGCTCCGGCGCGAAAAACAGTCCGTGCGGCTTCAGCGCCGCATTGAGCTGATCCTTGACGACGCCCGCCTGCACGCGCACCCGGCGCCGCTCGACATCGATCTCGAGAATCCGGTTCAGGTTGCGCGACAGATCGACGACGAGCCCGTCGGTCAACGATTGCCCGTTCGTGCCGGTGCCGCCGCCGCGCGGCGCGACGACGATGCCGCGATGCGCCGGCTGCGCGAGCAGCCGCGCGAGCCGTTCGACGTCGCCTACGTCGGCCGGGCATACGACCGCCTGCGGCAGGCGCTGGTAGATCGAGTTGTCGGTCGCCTGCACGGTGCGGTTCGCGTAGTCCGCGCGGATTTCGCCGGCAAAGCCGGCCGCCCGCAGCGCATCGAGAAAGTCACGATAGGCCGCGGCGGTCGGGGCGGCGGGACGGGGCAACGGAGCGATCGGCATCGGAGGAACAGGTCAAGAGAATGAATCGGTCCGCGGCCACCGCCGAATCATGAATTTTGAGCAAGTTTCCGCGCGGCCGAGGTTTCCAGTATCGTTCGGATAATAGCCGCAAACAAACGTATTCTTGTCCGTCGACACTTGCATAAAACTCATGAATTATCGGCGTCTGACTCCGTCCATGTCGTTGCTGCTCGTCTTCGAGGCCGCCGCGCGTCATGAGAGCTACACGCGCGCGGCTGACGAGCTGTCGCTGAGCCAGAGCGCGATCAGCCGGCAGATCCAGACGCTCGAGGATCAGCTCGGCGTGCCGCTGTTCCGGCGCGAAGGCCGCTCGGTGAAGCTGACCGACGTCGGCCGCCGCTACTTCGCCGAGGTCGGCGGCGCGCTCGGCCGCATTCGCGGCGCGACGCTGCAGGCGATGTCGCATCAGGCGGGCGCCGGCACGCTGCGGCTCGCGACGCTGCCGACGTTCGGCTCGAAATGGCTGCTTCCGCATCTGCACGACTTCTATGCCGCGCATCCGGGCGTGACCGTGCATCTGCATTCGCGGATCGGCAACATCGATTTCCACGTCGACGATCTCGACGCGGCGATCGCGGTCGGCACCGGCGACTGGCCGGGCCTGCATGCGCACCGGCTATACAACGAGTTTCTGATCGCGATCGCGAGCCCCGACGCGCCGCCCGACGCAAACGGCGAGCGCGCCCCTGCGTGGGCCGCTCGGCAGACGCTGCTCGGCGTGACGAGCAATCAGCACGCGTGGGCGGAATGGTTTGCGCACTACCGGCTCGACCACCGCCAGATGCGGATCGGCCCGAGCTTCGAACTGACGTCGCACCTGATTCAGGCCGTGCGCGCCGGAATGGGGATCGGGCTCGTGCCGAAAGTGCTCGTCGAGGATGAACTGAGCCGCAACGAACTGGTGTCGATCGGCGAAGCGATCACGAGCCGGCGCAGCTATTACCTCGTGTATCCGCCGGAGAACGAATCGTTGCCGTCGTTGGCGGCGTTTCGGGATTGGCTGATGAACGCGCGCTGAAACGTGCGATCGAGGTCGGGTTCGGGTTCGGATCTGTTTGAAACGCCGCTTCCGCGCGATCGTGCGCCGCGCTCGTCGCTCATGTGCCGGCGAAGCGAGTGCAGCGCTGTTTCTCCAAACCTCAAAGACTGATCGCAGCGATCCCGGCCAGCACGACGACGGCGCCGGCGATGCGGCGCGCCAGATGATCTTCGCGAAAGAGCCAGTACGCGAGAAGCGAGCCGATGATGATGGACGATTCGCGCAAGGGCGCGACGAGCGCCAGCGGCGCAGAGAGCATGGCGGTCAGCACGAGGACGTAGGCCAGCGGAGAGAACACGGCGACGATGAGAATCGGCACGGTATCGACGCGGATGGCGGCCTGGATTCGATGCCCTCGCCGCAGCGCGCTTGGCGTCATGATCAGACTCTGTAGCAGCAGTGTGCCGGCGTAGTAACTCACGGGCGCCAGGTGCAGCGTGGTGACCGAGTAGCCGTCCCACAGCGTGTAACCGGCAATGGCGGCACCCGTCGCGACACCCCACAGCATTCCCTTGAGCGGCGCACGCCCGTGCGTGGCTGGATGGCCAGTGACGACAAAAATACCCGCAACCACGAGGCATGCACCCAGCATCGCGACCGGGGTAAGCCGCTCGCCCATGAAGAGCATCGCGAACAGTATCGTGAGTAGCGGCCCCGTCCCTCTGGCGACTGGATATACGACCCCGAGTTCGGCGCGATCGTAACCGGCCTGCAAGGCCAGTGAGTAAACGATGTGCAGCGCCGCCGAAACGGCCGCCCCCACCGCGAGTTGCCAGTCGATCGTCTGCTGCCCCTTGACGATCTGCACGATGCCGATCGGGACACAGAGCAGTGTCGACGCGCAGCTATAGGCCCAGACGAACACCAGCGTGTCTTCCCGCTTGTACTTCGAGGCGAGGTTCCACACGGCGTGGGCGACGGCCGCGGCAAGGACGATCGCAATCGTGCCGGACTGCATCAATCGATGTCGGGCAGATCGATACCGGCGCGCTCTGCGCAGCGGCTGCGCGCCGGATCGCGCAGCGCGAGGGCGGCGACCAGCGCGTCGATAACGACGAGCTGCGCCAGGCGACTGCCCGCAGCGGCCATCTGCGCCGGCAACGGCGCGCCGCCGACGACCAGCGCGATGTCTGCGAGGTTCGCCAGCGGCGTCCCGTATTGGTTGGTGACGGCAACGAGCGTGGCGCCGGCCGAGGATGCCGCATCCGCGACGGCGAGCGTCGAGGACGTGCGCCCGGTCGAACTGACCGCGATGACAACGTCGCCGGGCCCGAGAAGCCGAGCCGCGATCATCGCCGAAAGATAGTCGGGAATCCCGACGGTTGTCACGCCGACCGCGCGCAACCGGAAGACCGCGTCGGCGGCGACGGTAGCCGAAGGGCCGGCACCGAACGCGAATACCTGGCGCGCTTGCTGAATCGACGCGACCGCCTTGTCGAGCGCGGCGATTTCGATGGCCCCGCTGAGCGCGGACAGTGCATCGACGCCCGTGCGGATGGACGTCTCCAGCACCGCGGCCGAGCTCGCGTCCGCAGTGAGTACTTCAGGCGGCGCGAAAAAGCGGGCGGTGCCGCGAGCACGCGCGATCTCGATTTTGAGCTCGGTGAACCCCGTGAACCCAAGCGCACGTGCGGCGCGAATGACGGTGGGCGGCGAAACACCGGCACGCGCGGCGACCTGTGCGGTCGTGCTCGCGCCGACGAACAGCGGGTCGCTCAGCAAGAGCTCGACCACCTTCGCCTCGCTCGCGGCCAGATCGCCGCTGCGGGCTTGAATGCTGCCGATCCATTGCTGCAGACGTCGTTCGCCGCCTGAAACGCCATTACCAATATCTTCGCTCATGTGTAATATATTACGTACCGTCTGCCACGCGCGCAACCATTCCGTCGGCATGCGCGGTTACAGGAGTCCCTCTCATGAACGCCGAAATCGGTACTGAAATCGCTGTCGTCGGCCCCGGCGCCATCGGCACCACGGTCGCGGCGGCACTGCACGAAGCGGGCCGCACGCCCTTGCTGTGTGGCCGCACGCCCCGCGATGAGCTGACGCTGCGCGATGGCGACCGCCTCATCGTCGTGCCGGGCCCGGTCCGAACGGATCCCGCGGAAATCGATCGCACGGTCGATCTTGTCTTTCTGTCGGTCAAGGCAACACAAACTGCCGCGGCCGCAGAATGGCTGACGGCGCTGACCGGCCCGGAAACCGTGGTGTGTGTCTTGCAGAACGGAATCGAGCAGTTGGATACGGTCGCCCCGCATTGTTCGCAAGGGCGGATCGTTCCCGCGGTCGTATGGTTTCCCTCGCAGGCGCAACCGGACGGCTCGGTACGCTTGCGAGGCGACGTGCGCCTCAGCCTGCCGGATACGGCGGATGCCCGCACGGTGGCCGACGCGTTGCGCGGGACGCGATGCGCCGTGGACGTGACGGCCGCCTTCGGTTCTCTGGCCTGGCGCAAATTGCTGCAGAACGCGGTAGCCGGTCTTATGGCGCTCACGGTCCGCCGCTCGGGCATGTTCGGCCGCACCGACATCGCGGGGCTTGCACTGGCTTATCTGTGCGAATGCCTGGCGGTGGCTCGTGCCGAAGGCGCTGAACTCGGCGACGAGGTGCCACAGGAGATTCTCGACAAGTTCCGCGCAGCGCCTGCCGACATGGGCACCTCCATCCTCACGGACCGGGAAGCCGGCCGGCCGCTGGAATGGGATATCCGCAACGGTGTCATCTCGCGTCGCGGCCGGGCGCACGGCATTCCGACGCCGATCAGCGACGTCCTTGTGCCGCTCCTCGCGGCCGCGAGCGACGGGCCGGGTTGATGCCCTGACGGCTGTAGATTGCCCCATACTCGCCCCCCCCGTGAGCCGATCTGCAGGCACGAAGGTCGCCGTCGACAGCAGGGCCCCGGCATCGATTGCCATTTCTTCCGTCACATGGGGCCGCTTCTCCGTGGGCGAGAGCTGCTGATCAAATCTGCGCGCGTCGCAAGATCACCCCACTGATCTGCTTTCCGTACAGGCCGATAGCCAATCCCAGCACGACGAGGGCTGTGGCGGCAACCTTCGGCGTACCGATATGCTCACCGAAGACCAGTACCGAGCCCACCATGCCGAAAATGGGTACGAGCAACGACAGCGGTGCTACACGCGACACCGGGTACGTTTTCAAAAGCTTGTTCCAAGCCCAATAGCCGAACAAGGTCGTCGGATAAACTTGAAACAGTATCGAGAAGATCGCCGACCAATTCAAACGAGACAGGGTCTCCACATAGATCTGTGTGCCGTGCTGGAACAACGCGATCGCAAAGAGCGGAACCGGCGAAAATAGACTCGACCAGACAAGAAACGCCAACACGTCTTTGGTGCCCGCTCGCTTAATGATTATGTTGGCCACACTCCATGAAAGCGCGCCGATCACGACAAGTGCGACTCCCAGCGTGCTGACGGACCCGTCGGTGATGGTGATGATCGCGGCCAGTCCGATAAGCGCAAGGACAATACCTGCGTACTGGTATCTCGAGATCGATTCCTTGAATACGAATGAACCGAGAAGAATCGTGAAAAACGCGCTAAATTGCAAAACCAGTGATGCGATGCCCGCTGAGAGGCCCGCTTGGATTCCCAGGTTCACGACGCCCCAGAGCCCCACGCCGAACAGCAAGCCGTAACTGGCCAGGTATCCGATGCCCACTTGCGGCCGTCGAAGTATGAAAACGGCGGGAATGGCACAGAGCGCGAAACGTATACCTGCAAGAAGGAACGGATCGACTGACGTCAATCCGAGTTTGATCACGGAAAAATTTGCGCCCCAGATTGCCGTCACGAGGACCGCAAGGAGAATGTGTTTAGTTTTCACGATATCGTTTGTGGATAGTCAGAAGAGAATCGATAAATTGATGTGACGCTGACGTCATGCCGCTTTCGACCATGGTGAGGATGCTTGCATAGAAACAAAATTCGCCGGCGAGCCATATGCATATATTTTTATCCGATTAGCGATTTAAGATCGCCCGATAGGATGAACGGCGTGCGAACTCATTGTTCCGCTGCATACGCTGTAATGGAATGAACACTTGATCAACTGTCACCACGAAGTGTCAGCTAGAATGCACTGAACACTTCCTGTAAATGGCCGCCATGAAAATCGCCCTTGATCCCCTGAAGCCTGTATCGCTTAAGGAACAACTCGTTTATCAGATCGAGGACATGATTCGCTCGCGGCAGGCGCCGGTCGGCACAAGGCTTCCCTCGATTCGCCAACTCGCCACGGCCAACCGGGTCAGCCGTTTTCCGGTCATGGAGGCCTATGACCATCTCGTGTCTCGAGGTTTGATCGAGCCCCGGCATGGCTCCGGTTTCTATGTCACAAACTGTGTTGGCCCCTACGACCATTGGCCTCCCGGTGCAGATCCTGAAGTGGCCCGCGCAGAGTCCGGACAGATCCTGCGGCAGTTCGATGCCCCGGGGGGAGCGCCACCCTTGTCGAGCGGCTTTATTCCGGCCGCGTGGCGCGACGTTGAGGGCATTGCACAGTCCGTGCGACACGTTTCACGCACCGATATCATGAGCCTCGTCGACTACGCAGTGCCGCAGGGTGACGGAATTCTGAGAACGCAAATTTCGCGTCAGCTTGCCCGCTTCGAAATCGGTGCTCCGCCTCAGCAGATTCTTGTCACACATAGTACAAGTCACGCTCTCGATCTTGTCGCACGCATGATGCTGCGCCCTGGCGATACGGTATTCGTGGAGGATCCCGGTTATTTCAACCTGTTTGGCCTGCTCAAACTGCAGGGGATTCAGTTAATCGGGGTTCCACGTCTGCGCACCGGACCGGACGTTGATGCGATGCAAGCATTACTTGCAGCGCACCGCCCTAAACTGTTCTTCGTTAATACGGTATTCCATAACCCAACCGCCACGAACATAGCGCCGCAAATCGCATTTGCGATTCTGCAACTGGCGCAACAGTACGATTTCTATGTCGTGGAGGATGACGTCTACGCCGACTTGCAATCGGCCCCGACGCAACGACTTGCCGCGTTGGATCAGCTCAATCGCGTGATCTACGTCAGTGGATTTTCAAAAACATTGTCTTCGTCGCTGCGACTCGGATATATCGCTGCACATGCTGATCTAATTCGTCATCTCGTCGACGTGAAAACATTGACGAGCATGGGAGGCACACGATTCGCAGAAAACGTCGTCGCGACACTTCTTGAACGAGGTCTCTATCGAAGGCACATGGAAAAGTTGCGACACAAGGTAAATGATGCGTTAATGCGTGCGGTCGAACAATTGCGACGATCGGGCTGGGAAACATACGAGGAACCATGTGGCGGGATGTTCGTGTGGGCACGTGTGCCGCATATCGAGGACTCCGCACGCCTGGTCGAACACGCGGCCGAGTATGGAATCAACATCGCACCGGGTGCCCATTACCGGCCTGGCAATCAGGCATGCCCTTGGTTGCGCTTCAACGCGGCGTACATGCGCGAAGGGCAGACGCCGGCGTTCCTCGATAGCGCGGCCAGCTTGCGCTGATCCTTGAGCAGCAGGTCCGGTGTTCGCATCCGTTCCTGCAACTGCCGGGACGACCAGCGCTCAGCCGACAGCGCTCGATGTAGGACTCGCGCTTAAACGGATCTTCGGCGCACATCGGCGTTTTCAGATGAGTCCGGCCCGATTAACACTTCAGCCGCGCGCATGTAGCGGTGATGAGTCGACCTCGTTCGGAACCCTCACATGTCGATGATCGGCCGAAGCAGCGCCTGCCCTTCATACAGATAACGCAGACAGCGCTCGCGAATGTCGCCGAGCGACAGCGACGACACCTGCGTCGTGATCGTGAGGCTCGCGCACATCTGCCCGGCGCGATTCGTCAGCGGCACGCCGAGGATCCGCATGCCGACCTCGTACTCCTGATCCAGTTCCACGTACCCCTGCTCCCGGATCTGCGCGACGATCGCCTTGATCTCGTCGACCGACGTGCGCGTAAACGGCGTCAGCGGCTTGCGCTCGACGCGCGCCAGATACGCGTCGACCTCGTCGTCGGGCAGCGACGCGAGCCACAGCCGGCCGCTGCCCGTGCAGTACATCGGTAGCCGATAGCCCTGCCGGATCGACATCGACGACACGTTCGCGATCCGGCTGCGCACGATATGCACGACCTCGTCGCCGTCGAGCACGGCTACCGACACGTGTTCGCGCGTTTCGCTCGCGACCTTCTCGACGATCGGCCGCAGCATGCGCGGCAGCCGCGCCGAATCGACATACGCCTGGCCGATCCGCAGCGTCTTCGCGGTCAGCCAGTATTGGCGACTGTCGGTCTGCGCATAGCCGTCGTGCACGAGCGTCAGCAAAAAGCGCCGAGCCGCGCTTCGCGTGAGCCCGGCAAGACGCGCGACGTCGGCGACGCTCAGCCGCGGTGTTTCCTCGGTGAACAGCTGGATGATCGCGAGCCCTTTCTGCAGACCGACGATCAGGTCGCGCTCGTGGATGGGCGGCTGGGGCATGGTTTGGGTCCGAAACGGCAAACGAGTGCGATTATCGCATCGTCATTGCGCTGATCGCTCGAATCGGCCGATTCCGGCGTTGTGGCCCGGCGGCCGCGGTCGCACCATGCGTGCTGTTCGCCCTCCCCCTCCGGTGCATTCATGATCAGCGGTACGACCGAATTATTGGCCATCGTCGGCTCCCCCATCGCGCAGGTGAAATCCCCGCAGAACTTCAACGCATGGTTCGCGCGTCATGGCAAAGACGCATCGATGATTCCGATCGATCTCGAACGCGAATCGCTCGACGCGTTCGTCCGGACGCTGCGCGCATGGCGCAATCTTCGCGGCTGCGTGATCACCGTGCCGTACAAGCAGGAGATCGCCGCACGCATCGACATGCTCAGCGAGCGTGCGCACGCACTCGCGTGCGTGAACGTGATCCGCCGCGAAGCCGACGGCACGCTCGCGGGCGACATCGTCGACGGCGACGGTTTCCTGAAGGCCGCGCGCCAGCACGGCTTTTCACCGCGCGGCGCGCGGGCGCTCGTGATCGGCGCCGGCGGTGCGGGCAGCGCGATCGCGTGGGCGCTGTGCGAGCACGGCGCGACCGCGCTCACGCTCGTCGATCTCGACGCGTCGCGCACGCAGCGGCTGCGCGCGCTGCTGCGCGCGCGTTTTCCGGCGGTCGACACCGGCACGCAGGTCGATTCGCTCGCCGCGTTCGATCTCGTCGTCAACGCGTCGCCGGCCGGCATGCCGGACAACGACGTGCTGCCGCTCACCGAACATCGGCTCGCGACGCTGCGCGCGACCACGCTCGTCGCGGACGTCGTCACGACGCCGGACATCACGCGCTTTCTTGCGATCGCGCGCCGTACCGGTTGCCGGATCCAGACCGGCGCCGAGATGGCGCTCGCGCAGTTCGACGACCTGCGCGCGTTCATGACGGCGCCGCTCGCCGCGTGAGCCCGTGCGCCGCGCGCGCCGGCGCGAACCACTGCGCGCAGCCCACCTACCCGATAGCAAAGACAGGAGACGACAGATGAACCTCGATGCGACAACCGCTGCGCCATCCATGCAGCAGACCCGGCGCGCGACCGCCAGCGGCTGGATCGGCTCGGTGCTCGAATACTACGACTTCTTCATCTACGCGCAGGCCGCGTCGATGGTATTTCCGCAGCTGTTCTTTCCGCACGGCGATCCGACGCTCGCGATCGTCGCGTCGCTCGCGACGTACGGCGTCGGCTACGTCGCGCGGCCGATCGGCGGCTTTGTGCTCGGGCGCCGCGGCGATACGCACGGCCGCAAGCATCTGCTGCTGTTGTGCATGTTCCTGATGGGCGTGTCGACGTTCGCGGTCGGCCTGCTGCCGACGTACCGGCAGATCGGCATCGCGGCGCCGATCGCGCTCGTCGTGCTGCGGTTGATCCAGGGCTTCGCCGTTGCCGGCGAAATCTCGGGCGCGAGCTCGATGATTCTCGAGCAGGCGCCGTTCGGCAAGCGCGGCTACTACGCAAGCTTCGCGCTGCAGGGCACGCAGGCCGGCCAGATCCTCGCGGCGGCGATCTTCATGCCGCTCGCATACTGGCTGCCGGCCGATGCGTTCGTGTCGTGGGGCTGGCGCATTCCGTTTCTGCTCAGCGCACTCGTGCTCGCCGCCGGCTACATGATCCGCCGTCATGTGCAGGAATCGCCTGCGTTCATCGGCGAAGGCACACAACACGCGATGCCCGAATCGCCGATCCGCGTCGCGCTGCGCGACAGCTGGCGCGACATCGTGCGGATCGCGGTCATGGCGACCGCCGCGGTAATCGCGATGGTCGCGACGATCTTCGGCGCCGCATATGCGGTGCAGCCCGCCTACGGGATCGGCTTTCATGCGGATACCTATCTGGTGATCCCGTTCGTCGGCAACGTCGTCGCAGTGATCCTGATTCCTTTCGTCGGACGATTGTCCGACCGCATCGGCCGCCGCATTCCGGTCGTCGTCGGTTCGCTGGGCGCGGGGCTGCTGTCGTATGCGTATCTGTATGCGATCAGCGCCGGCAACGCGCCGGCCGCGATTCTCACGTCGGTGCTGATGTGGGGCGTCGTCTATCAGGGCTTCAATGCGGTGTTCCCGAGCTTCATGCCGGAACTCTTTCCGACGCGCACGCGCGTCTCCGCGATGTCGATCGGGCAGAACGTCGGCATGGCGCTGACTGCGCTGCTGCCCTCGCTGTTCGCGGCGATCGCGCCGCCCGGCACGCACGACATTCCGCTGCGGATCGGCACCGTCACGCTCGCGATCAGCGCGCTCGCGGCCCTCGCCGCATGGACGGCACGCGAGACGCACCGCACGCCGCTGCACGAACTGGGCGGCCCCGCCGCGACGCGCCGCGCCGCCGAACGCCTTGCACCGGCCAACGCGATCGAACCGCGCTGAACCAAAAACGCACAACCTGTCGCAATCGTGATGATTCGCGTCGTGTCCGGATAAAAGCGCGGCCGCCGCGGCGCCGTTAACGCGTTCGCAGCCCGGGCGCCGCGCGCTGCATGCGGCGTTCGTCCCTCCGACCCGGAACACTTCTGCGCCAACGGCCGCGCGCGGCCGCCGGCAAGGGAACGACATGCGAAAACGATTCACGATCCGCGGCGGGCTCGTCGCGACCATCGCCGGCTATACGCTGCTGCTCGTCCTCGTGGTCGCCGCGTGCATCGGCGGCCTGTACCTCGGCAACGACTCGCTCGAAGCGATGTACCGCGACGACACCGCGTCGCTGCTGCACCTGAAGACCAGCTCCGAGCGCATGCTCGTGCTGCGCGAACGCATGGCCGACGTCGCGCAGATCATCAGCGCCGGCCGGCCCGCGAAGGACGAAATCGCGCAGCTTCACACGCTGCTGCAGCAGAGCAACGACGAACTGCTCGCGTATTCGCGGCTGCATAAGCGCGACGCGCAGGAGCAGACGCTGTTCGACGCACTGCAGGCCAGTCGCCGCACGCTGCTCGATCGCGTGTTCTCGAAGGCGCTCGCGCAGCTCGATCAGGACGACGCGTTCAATTTCCTCGACACGCAGCGCACCGCGCCGCCCGAGCTGTTCGCCGCCTACCAGAAGGCGATCGATGCGCTCGAAGCGTTCCAGGTCGAGCGCGAGAAGGCGCGCTACGAAGCGGCCGGCGAGCGCTTTCACCGGATCGTGTGGGCGATGGCGGCGGTCGCCGCGATCGCGCTGGTCGTCGGCTTCGTCGCGCAGCGTCTGCTCGCCAAGGCGATCATCGAGCCGATCGCGCTCGCGGTCGATCATTTCGACAAGATCTCGAAGGGCGATCTGACCAGTGCGGTCGCGATCGGCGGCGACAACGAGATGGCCTATCTGCTCAACGCGCTGAAGCGGATGCAGGACGGGCTCGTCGACACGGTCAGCCAGGTACGCGCGAGCACGGAAACGATCGTCGGCGACGTGCGTACGATCGCGAGCGGCAACGTCGACCTGTCCGCGCGCACCGAACAGCATGCGGTGTCGCTGCAGCAAGCGGCCGCGAGCATGGAGCAGCTGACGGCGACCGTGCGGCAGAACGCCGACAACGCGCGCGATGCGCGCAGCTACGTCGAAGGCGCGGCCGGCATCGCGGCGCGCGGCGGCGAGGCGATGCAGCGCGTCGTCGATACGATGTCGGCGATCTCCCAAAGTGCCGCGCAAATCGCGGGCATCGTCGGCGTGATCGAAAGCATCGCATTCCAGACCAATATCCTTGCGCTCAACGCGGCGGTCGAAGCGGCGCGCGCCGGCGAACAGGGCCGCGGCTTCGCGGTCGTCGCGACCGAGGTGCGCGGGCTCGCGCAGCGCTGCGCGGCGGCGGCAAAGGAGATCCGCGAGCTGATCGGCGATTCGACGCAGCGCGTCGAACACGGCAGCGGCCTCGTCGCGCATGCCGGTTCCGCGATGACGGAGATCGTCGCAGCCGTCGAGCGCGTGAACGCGATCATGAGCGACATCAGCACCGCGTTCGACGAACAGTCGTCGGGTATCGAGCAGGTGAACGCGACCGTCACGCAGATGGAGCAGACGATGCAGCGCAATACCGCGCTCGTCGAAGAGACGGCCGCCGCTGCGCTGTCGCTCGAGGAACAGGGCGCGCGGCTCAGCAATGCGGTCGCCCAGTTTCGGCTGCGGGAGGCGGCGTCCGCATGAGGTGAGCGCGCGCAGTCGCAACGGTTCGTCGAGGCGATCCGAACGGGTTAACCCCAGCCTCCACCCCGCTCGAAGCAGCGCGCGCCGTTACCTGTACTTTCGAACGGCCGACGCATATGCGGCACTCCCATTCGGGAGGGAACCGGCTGTCCGGCGAGGGGCTTTGGGCGCATCGCGATAATCGTGTTTCGCCTCCCGTCTCGCTGCGCAAACCGAAAATGAGAAGCAGTGTCGCTTCGAGAATCAGTGGCGTTGCGGATCGACCGTGCGCTTGCGCGTAACGGCTTCAACTGCTCGGCATCGCGCATCGGGCCGCTGCGGCATCTCGATCCAAAGCATCTGCGCCCACGATTCGGCATCCCGATGCGCACGCGCCGCTCGATTCCGCCGATCATTGCGCACGCATCGACTGTGTCTTTTTGACTTGCGGCGCTCCAAACGGCATCGCGTACCGACCTCCCGATACCTCTCCTCCCGACGAATTGCGGCGCAGCACGCGGTGCCGGGCGCCGCCCGCGCAACGAACGCCGAAGCGCCGCACGACGTGCGCCGCCATCGCACGCGATCCGTCGCCGCAGCACCGCATCGCGATCGGCGGTCCCTCGATACGCGCGCCAGGCACGACGCTTGCCCCTGTCGGCCGGCCTGCCGTACGGCACGGCGAGCGCGCTTCGCTTCGCGGCTCGGAGCGCACACGGCTGGCCAGCGCCGCATTCACTCAGGGAGACGTTGTCATGGACGGGACCGGAGCATATCGCCATTACGACCGGCGGCGCTTTCTCGCCGGCGTTGCTGCTGTTGCGGGCAGTGTCGCGCTATCGGGCTGCGGCGGCGGGGGTGGCGACGGCGGCGCTAACGGCGGATCGGGCGCCGACGGCAATGCGGCCGCGCCGTCGATCGGCAACACGCCTTCGCCGAACGGCGGCGATCGCTACAGCCTGCCGCGGCCGCCGCTGCCGGACCCGTCGAACGCCGGCATCGATCACATCGTGCTCGTCACGATGGAAAACCGTTCGTTCGATCACTTCCTGAGCTGGGTGCCCGGCGCCGAAGGCATGCCCGCGAACCGCCAATACAACGACGCGTTCGGCGCGACACATGCGCCGTTCGCGCTCGCGTCCAATCCCGCATACGGCTATCAGGCCTGCGCGTATCACGACCCGAACCACAGCTACGAAGGGGCGCGCACGCAACTCGCGTCCGGCGCGATGAACGGCTGGCTGCTGACGCCGGGCACGAGCCAGACGCAAGGCGACCTGCTGCCGATCGGCTATTACACGTCCGCCGATCTGCCGTTCTTCAGCGCGGCGGCGACCCACTACACGATCGGCGACTTCTACTTCACCGGCATTCTGACGAGCACGTTTCCGAACCGCCTGTATCTGCACAGCGGCGCAACCGACCGCCTCGGCGACGGCATCGATACGTCCACGCTGCGCACGATCTGGGACAACCTCGCCGATGCGAACGTCAGCTGCCATTACTACTATCACGACGTGCCGTTCACGGCGCTGTACGGCACGCGCTATGTCGGCATCTCGCATCGGTTCTCGGAGTTCCTGTCGAATGCAGCGGCCGGTACGCTGCCGGCGTTCTGCATGGTCGACCCCGCTTTCGCAGGCGAACGCGAGGGCACGTCCTCCGACGATCATCCGCACGCCGACATTCGCGACGGCCAGGCATTCCTGAATCAGGTGTATGACGCACTGCGCACGAGCCCGACCTGGAGCCGCACGCTGCTGATCATCGTGTACGACGAATGGGGCGGGTTTCTCGAACACGTGGTGCCGCCGACGCGGCCGATCAGCAACAACGAGCTCGCGCTCGGCAACGATGGCAAGCTCGGCTGCCGCGTGCCGCTCGCGCTGCTCGGCCCGCGCGTGCGCGCAGGAACGGTCACGCGCTACCCGTTCGATCCGAGTTCGATTCATGCGCTGCTGCAATGGCGCTTCGGGCTGAAGCCGCTCGGCGTGCGCGGCAGCGATCCGGCGACTGTCAATCTCGCTTACGCGCTCGATCTCGCGAGTGCGCCGCGCACCGACGCGCCCACCTTCACCGTGCCGCAAGGGCCGTTCGGCGGGCTGTGCGCCGGCGCAACCGCACCGGCGCCGTCCGACTCGATCTCGCAGATCGATCCGTCGCAAATGGCCGCGAAGCCCGCGGTGAATCCGACCGCCGACCGCTTCGCCGACCTGCGCGCAAAGGCGACCGCGCTCGGCTTCGCGACCGGCGGCTGACGCACGCGCAGCCGCCAAGGCGCGGCGCCTACGACCGCGGTACGGCGCCGCCCGCCGTCGCCGCTTGCACGTCGGCGGGCGGCGGCGCGAGCGTGCGTTCGCCGCCGTCCGCATTGCCCGCACGCGCGCTGCGGCTGAAGCGGCGAACGGCCTGCGGCGGCTGACCGATCGTCCGCAGGAAGGCTCGCCGCATCCGTTCGCGATCGGCGAAGCCCACTTCATCGGCGATCACGTCCAGCGATAGACGCCCTTTCTCGAGCAGCAGCCGCGCGGCTTCCACGCGCAGATGCTCGACCGCCTTCGCCGGCGACTGGCCGGTTTCCGCGCTGAACGCGCGGCTGAACTGGCGCGGACTCAGTCCCGCGACGTCCGCGAGTTCCTCGACGGTCAGCGGCTTGCGCAGATTCGCGCTCGCATAGTCGATCGCCTTCTGGATCCGATCCGATTTCGGTTCGAGATCGAGCAGCGTCGAGAACTGCGACTGGCCGCCTGCGCGACGGTGGTAGACGACGAGCTTGCGCGCGACCGCGCGCGACACCTCGTGTCCGTGATCCTTCTCGATCATCGCGAGCGCCATGTCGATCGTCGCGGTCATCCCGGCCGACGTCCAGATCGGCCCGTCGACGATGAAGATCTGATCGTCCTCGACCGTCACCTCCGGATAACGGCGCTGAAGGTCGGCCGCGAAGCGCCAGTGCGTCGTCGCGCGCCGGCCGTCCAGCGCGCCGGCCTCCGCGAGAATGAACGCACCCGTGCACGGCGCCGCGATGCGTCGCGACGTCGTCAGCGCGCGTTGCACGAACGCGGTCAGCGCAGGCGACGCGATGTCGATCTCGACACCGGAACCGAACATCACCGTATCGAACGACGTGTCGGAAAACGGCTGCGTCTCGACGCGGATGCCGGCCGACGACAGCACGAGCCCGCCCTCCTCCGACAGCACCGTCACGTGATACGCCGGTTCGCCGAGCACGACGTTCGCGAGCTCGAACGCAGTGATCGCCGCGAAGCCGAGCAGATAGAAATTCGGAAAGACGACGAAACCGATCGTGTGCATGCGCGTGCTCCGGCGATGTCCGAAATTGCTTGTATATATGACATTTGAGACACGGTCAATCACGACTATCCTCTCCGCGTATCGCTCCCGAAACCCTTACCGTCAGAGCTTTCGTATGGATCGTCGACTATCGATACTCGCCGTCGGGATGTTCGCGATGGGGACCGACAACTTCGTCGTCGCCGGCATTCTGCCCGGCGTCGCGGCATCCCTTCATACGTCGGTCGCGCTCGCCGGACTCATGGTGACCTGTTATGCGTTCACGTACGCCATCGCCGCGCCGATCATGGCGGCGCTCGCCGGCCGCTGGCCGCGCAAGCTGCTGCTGGTGTCCGCGCTCGGCATCTTCGTCGCCGGCAACGTACTGAGCGCGCTCGCGACCGACCTCGGCGTCGTGCTGTTCAGCCGCGCGCTGGCCGGCTTCGGCGCGGCGCTGTTTTCGCCGACCGCGCTCGGCGTCGCCTCGGCGCTCGCGACACCCGAACGGCGCGGACGCGCGCTGGCCGCCGTGACGGCCGGGCTGACGGGCGCGACCGCGCTCGGCTCGCCGCTTGGCACCTTCATCGGCGGCTTCGGCGGCTGGCGCTCGACGCTCTGGTTCGTCGCCGCGCTTGGCGCCGTCGCGATGATCGGCGTGTGGACCATGCTGCCGGCCGTGCCGCGCCCCGCGCCGGTCGGCCTGCGCGAGCGCATCGCGCCGATGCGCGACGCGCGGATCGCACTGACCTTGCTGACCTCGCTGTTCGCGTTCGGCGGCTTCCTGATGGTCTACACGTATGCGGGCGTCGTGCTGCAACGCGTGACGCACGGCGACGAACGCATGCTCGCCGCGCTGTTCCTGCTGTGGGGTGTCGCGGCGACTGCCGGCAATTTCATCGCGGGCCGGCTCGTCGACCGCTTCGACAGCCGCCGCGTGATCGACGCGATGCTCTCGATTGCGATCGTCAACTTCTGCCTGCTGCCGTGGGCGGCGGCCCACGTATTCGGCGCGATCGTGTCGCTGACGATCTGGGGCCTCTGTGGCTGGGGGCTGATCGTGCCGCAGCAGCACCGCCTCGTGCATGCCGCGCCGCAGGTCGCGCCGCTCGTGCTCGCGCTGAACAATACGGCGACCTATATCGGGCTCGCGGGCTCCGGCGTGCTCGGCGGCCTCGTGCTGCGCACGATCGATGCGCGCTACCTGAGCGTGGTCGCGGCCGCGCTGATCGTCGTCGCGTTCGTATGCGCCGAAGCCGCGTATCGACGAATGCGCGCGCCCGCCGCGATCGACCGGACGATACCCGACACGCGTATCGAAACACGCGTACTGACAACCCCCGTTGAACATGGAGAATGACATGACCCGCCGTCTCGACTATGCGCAGATTGCGCCTGCCGGCACGAAGGCGCTCGGCAGCGTCTACGGATACGTGATGCAAAGCGGCCTTTCGCCGATCCTCGTCGATCTCGTCTATCTGCGCGTCTCGCAGATCAACAATTGCGCATACTGCCTCGACATGCACACGCGCGACCTGATCGAACGCGGCGTGAGCATCGAGAAGCTCGCGCTCGTCCAGGCATGGGCCGAAGCCGGCTCGCTGTTCGACGAACGCGAACGCGCGGCGCTCGCCTGGGCCGAAACGGTCACGCGCGTCGCCGAGACCGGCGCGCCCGACGCTGCCTACGAGGCCGCGCGGCAGGTATTCGACGAGCGGGAAATCGTCGATCTGACGATTGCGATCAGCCTGATGAATGCCTATAACCGAATGGCAATCAGCTTTCGCAACACGCCGCAGGCTGCGCTGTAATCGTTCGGCGCGGCCTGCATGCGACGCCCGCAGCGAGGCCCGCAACGATGCTCAGGATCGGCAACCTGTTCGATATCGAACGCACGCCCGGCGACGGCGAACGCTTCGACACGCTCGTCGCCGGATCGAACGTGACGATCGAGCGGATCGTCTCGGCCGGACACGCCAGTCCGCCCGGCTTCTGGTACGACGATCCGCGCGCCGAATGGGTCGTGCTGTTGTCGGGCGCGGCCGTACTCGAGTTCGAACACGGCGCCACGCGCCACGCGCTGCACGCCGGCGACCATGTGCTGATCGACGCGCATTGCCGGCACCGCGTCGCGTGGACCGATCCGTCGGTGCCGACCGTGTGGCTCGCGGTCTACCACGAACCCGAGCGCGTCGCTTCATCGGCATCGGCGCCGGCGCGCCCTTCTTGAACCGCGCGTCGAGGTCGATGCCGGCGCTTCGTCGCGAACCGGCATCGAGCGTCCGACAGCAGGATCGACTTCGTCCGCATCGTAGTCGCCATGCGTCGCAACGCAGTAGCGCCAGGAACGGAGGCCCGCTGTTGCCGGTTCGGCGCCCGTCGCGCGTCGTACGGTTTACGATGTCGGCTTCGTTATTCGACGACGGAGCCCGATCGATGCAACCGCGAATCAGCGTGCTGACGCTAGGCGTCGACGATCTGGACGCCGCGCTGCGGTTCTACCGCGACGGCCTCGGCCTGAAGACCGACGGCATCGTCGGCCGCGAATTCGAACATGGCGCGGTCGCGTTCTTCGATCTGCAGCCGGGGGTCAAGCTCGCATTGTTCGGCCGCGCCGACCTCGCGCACGACACCGGCCTGCCGCCTGCGACGCGCGACGGCATCGCATCGACGATCGGCCACAACGTCGCGAGCGCACGCGAAGTGGACGACGTGATGCAGCAGGCAGCGGCCGCCGGCGCACGCATCGTGAAACCCGCCGGCGAGACATTTTGGGGCGGCTATTCCGGCTACTTCCAGGATCCCGACGGCCACGTGTGGGAAGTCGTCTTCAATCCGGCCTTCGTCCCGGCAGGCTGAGCGGCAAAGCGGCCCGGCCGCAGCCGGGCGCGACCGTACCGCGACGTGCCCGCCGCGCTCACCGTGAACGACACGGACATGGAAACGCATGCGGTACTGTCGGGCCTCGGGGTCGGACAGCTCGGCAGCTTCAGTGCGGCAATGCATATCCGCAGCGGCCGGCTCGTTCCGTTGCTGACCGAACACGTGGTCGAGCACGGGATGATCTATCTGTACTACGGTCACCGCACCGAGCGGTCGCTGCGCGTGAAGACGTTCATCGACTTCGTCGTCGACCGGCTCGCCGACAATCGCGACTTCTTCCTCGACGCAGCGGAGCTGCGCGCGATGCAGCACGGTACGCCGCGGCGGCGCGCGGCCAAAGCGCGCCGGTAGCGGCCGGCGCGCCGGCCCGTCGCCACGCGCTTCGCTACGCGCACGTTCGCCCTGTCAGGCCGCGACCGGCTGCCGCTGCGCCTCCAGTTCGCGCACGAGCGGCAGCACGCGCTTGCCGAAGTATTCGACTTCCTCGATGAAATGCAGGAAGCCGGCGAGCACGAGATCGACGCCGATCGCCTTCAGCTCGACGATGCGTTGCGCGATCTGCTCGGGCGTACCGATCAGGTTCGTGCGGAAGCCGTCGTTGTACTGAACCAGATCCTCGAACGTCGATTTCGCCCAGTTGCCCTCGCCTTCCGGCGAAGCCTTGCCGGCCTGCTTCACCGCGTCGCCGAACGCGTGCACCGCTTCGACATGGGCGTGACGGACGATATCGTCGAGCACTGCGCGCGCCTCGTCCTCGGTGTCGCGCGCGATCACGAACGCATTGACGCCGATTCGCACGCGATGGCCGTTCGCGGCCGCCTTCGCGCGAATGTCGTCGATCTGCGCCTTCAGGTTTTCGGGCGTATTGCCGTTCGTGAAGTACCAGTCGGACACGCTTGCCGCGTTGTCGCGTGCGGCGCGCGAACTGCCGCCCTGGAAGATTTCCGGATGCGGCTTCTGCAGCGGCTTCGGGCTCAGCGTGTAGTCGTTGAAACGATAGAAGTCGCCCTTGAACGTGAAGTTGTCCTGCGTCCAGATGCCCTTCAAGGCCTGAATGAATTCCTTCGAGCGTCGATAGCGCTCGTCATGCTCGAGCCACGGCTCGCCGATCGCGGTGAATTCGTCCTTGAACCAGCCGCTGACGACATTGATCGCGATGCGTCCGTTCGAAATATGGTCGATCGTCGCGAGCTGCTTCGCCACGACGGCCGGATGCCACGGCCCCGGCAGGATTGCCGCGAGCACTTTCAGTTTCGTCGTCGCGTGCAGCAGCGCCTGGCTGAACGATACCGACTCGTGCTGATACTCCGCGCCGTAGCCGGCCGTGAAGCGGATCTGACTCAGCGCGTAGTCGAAGCCGGCCGCTTCGGCGACGCGCGCGAGCTGCTGGTTGTATTCGAGGCTCCAGTCGGTACGCTGCTCGATCGTGCTCACCACGAGTCCGCCGCTGACGTTCGGCACCCAGTACGCAAATTTGACGCCATCGGCGTGCGATTCGGTAACGCTCATGAATTGTCCTCGTCGGGAAAAGCGGGATTACGCGGCGGCGCCTGCCGCCACCGGGAACTGACGTGCGCCGAGGTGCGGCGCGGCATGCCGGGCTGCGCGTGCGATGCGCGCGTGTAGCGCGGGATTCGCGATCGCGTAGCGGTCGAAATCGCTTTCGGATGCATACACACCGATCGGCAGCGTGCGCGCCTGGAAGAAGCCGAGCAGCGGGCGCAGCTGGTGGTCGATCACGAGCGCGTGCCGCTCGCTGCCGCCGGTCGCGGCAAGCAGCACGGGAACGTCGATCAATGCGTCGCGATCGACGAGATCGAACAGATGCTTGAGCAGGCCCGTGTACGACGCGCGATAGACGGGGCTCGCGACGATCAGCACGTCGGCCGTTTCGATCGCGCGCAGTTGCGCGTCGAGGTCCGGCGGCACCTGTGCGCGCGTCGCGGCGCCGGCAAGCCGGCCGCCGATTTCCGCGAGCTCGATGCGTCGCGTTTCGATGCGTGCCACGTTGCCGAGCGCCGCGAGGAGCGCGTCGATCAGCACGAGCGTGCGCGACGGTCGTTGCAGGCTGCCCGATACCGCGACGACATTCACCGGTTTGCTCATTGCTTGCGTCTCTCCTGTCGAAGCGGGCCAGGTGCCCGTCGCCGGACTGCGTTGCAAGCGGCGTGCCATTTCGGCGAGTCGCGCAGAGGTGCAGCGGCGAAGGGCGGGTGTCGGGATGGTGCGCGACGTCTGGCGGGCGCCGCGGCGTTATTCCACGCGCGACGATATGCGTGTGAGCAAGACGCTCATAACGCTATCGGCGGGCGAGATGAACGAGCGTGAACAGTGATGCTGATTCGGTGCTGCTGGGGCAGCAGTGTCCGGAGCGTGGCGGGCGCGTGCTCGGTCGGCATTTGTGTTCGTTCGCGGCGAGCCATTGTTATCGATCCACGATTGCCGTTCGTCGTCGCGCGTCGCAATAGCCGCTCGCAGAGTGCAGCGGCGCTTCCTTTCCGCGCGCCGTCAGGCCGGTCGCTGGTCTCGTCGCGAACGCTCGAGCGCGCGGTTCAGACATCCGCCTCGAGACACGAAGCATTGGCGCCAGCGCGCTCCTTTGTCTCGGGACAATGACCGGGTTCGGGCGCGGTCACCCGCCACGCGGATGATCACATCGATCACACAAATGATCGATTTGCGCAAAATGCGCGGCCGAAGTACACTTCAGATTGATCGTTTCAATCATATAAGTGACCGATTCAATCAAAGTCCGATCAGAGAATGGAGACTGGCATGGCTCAAATACACATCAAGCGCGGCATCGAGCGCGTACCCGGCGGCATGATGATCGTGCCGCTGCTCGTGGGCGCACTCGTCGCCACGTTTTTGCCTGACATGCCGAAGTTTTTCGGCTCTTTTACCAATGCGCTGTTCACCGGTGCGCTGCCGATCCTCGCCGTGTTTTACGTCTGCATGGGCGCGAGCATCGATGTCAAGGCAACGCCCTACCTGCTCAAGAAGGGTGGCGCGCTGTTCGTCACGAAGGTCGGTGCCGCGATCGTCGTGGGCGTCGTCATGGGGCATTTCCTCGGCGAACAGCCGATCTCGTCGGGATTGTTCGCCGGCCTGTCGACGCTCGCCGTCGTCGCGGCGATGAACGACACCAACGGCGGGCTGTACATGGCGCTCATGGGCCAGTACGGTCGCTCCGAAGACGTTGGCGCGTATACGATCATGTCGCTCGAATCCGGGCCGTTCCTGACCATGGTCACGCTCGGCGTGGCCGGACTGTCGGCGTTCCCGTGGCCGACGCTGGTCGGCAGCATTCTGCCGCTCGCATTCGGCATGCTGCTCGGCAATCTGGATCGCGAGATGCGTGCGTTTCTCGGCAAAGCGGTACCCGTGATGATTCCGTTCTTCGCGCTGGCGCTCGGCGCGAGTCTCGATCTGCACAAGGTCTGGCAGGCCGGCGTGCTCGGCGTCGGTCTGGGCATTGCTGTCGTGATCGTGACGGGCATTCCCCTTTACCTTGCGGACCGTCTGACGGGTGGCACCGGCGTCGCCGGTACCGCTGCGGCGAATACGGCAGGTAACGCGGCCGCCGTGCCGGCGTTGATCGCCGCGGCGAATCCGGTCTACGCGGAGGCCGCCAAGAGCGCGACGCTGCTGGTGGCCGCGTGCGTCGTCGTGACCGCGGTCCTTTCGCCGATCCTGACCGCGGCCGTCGCAAAACGCGTGCAGGTCGGCCGCGAAGCAACGGAAATGGCGCAATGAGCATGCTGATCATCGCGGACGATCTGTCGGGCGCCGCCGATTGCGCGATCGGCTTTGCCAACGCCGGCTATCGGACGGTCGTCACGCTCGACGTGCCGGCGCAAGGCCTCGACGCGAGCGCCGCCGACGTGATCGCAGCCGATACCGACACCCGCCGTCTCACGCCGGCCGAGGCCGCGCAGCGCACGTCGGCCGCGTGGCGGGCGTTGCGCGAACCGGGCCGGCGTCTCTACAAGAAGATCGACTCGACGCTGCGCGGCAATTGGGCCGCCGAAGTCGCCGCGTTGCAGCCGCTCGCGGGTCTTGCGATCGTCGCGCCGGCGTTTCCGGCGACGGGCCGCACCGTACTCGGCGGCCGTGTCTTCGTGCGCGGCGAGCCGCTCGAAACCACCGATACCTGGAAGCTCGAAAACGCGGGCCGCACCGCAGACCTGCACGCGATGCTCGCGCAAGCCGGTGTTTCGACCGCCCAACTCGACGTGGACGCATTGCGCGAAAGCAGCCAGACGCTCATCGCGCGAATCGCCGCCGTGGCGGCGAGCGGCGCCGAGGCGCTGGTGGTCGACGCCGAGACGAAGGACGACCTGATCGCACTCGCACGGGCGACTGCACAGATGGACGACGCGCTGTTTTGGGTCGGCTCGGGCGGGCTCGCGCGCGAAATCGCGAGCGTGGAAAGTCTGTTCGCCCCGCGCGCGGCGCGAACAGACGCCGTCGCTTCGCAACGGCAGCCACGACACGCACCCGTGCTGGTGCTGGTGGGCAGCCTGTCGGCGGTGTCGGAGCGGCAGTGCGCGATGCTGCGAGAACGCGCCGGCATGATGGAACTGACGGTACCGCCCGCCGTGCTGCGCGGCGGCGAGCGCCACGCGGACGTACCGCAATGGCAGGCGCGCATTGGCGACGCGCTGCGAACGGGCGCGGACCTGCTGCTGCGCATCGGCAGCGACGACGCGTTCGATCCGGCGGAAGGCGCGGTGCTGTCGGCCGCGCTTGCCGCGCTCGTCAAGCCGCATTTCGCGACGCTCGGCGGCTTGATCGCGACCGGCGGCGAAACCGCCCGCGCGATGCTGAGCGCGGTTGGCGTCGGCAGCGTCGAACTGATTGCGGAGATAGAGGCGGGCGTGGCCGTCGGCAAGCCGATCGGTGCCGCCACTTGCCAGCCTCACCTGCGTATCGTCACGAAGGCGGGGGCGTTCGGCACCGATCACGCATTGTTCGCCGCGTGGCGCTATCTCCGCGAAACGCCGGCAGCGAGCGTCAGCGCAGGCGCCCGCTCACACGGTTCGGCCTGATCGTTCCTACGCGATCGGGCATGCAGTAGAGCAGAATTCAAGGACATCAAGGCAAAACATCATGAGCAACTACCTTCCCGTGATCGGCATTACGATGGGCGACGCAGCAGGCGTCGGCCCGGAAATCATCGTCAAGAGCCTCGCACACGACGTCGTTTATCGGCAATGCCGTCCGCTCGTGATCGGCGATGCGCGCCGGCTCGAACGAGCAAACGAGATCGTCGGCGGCACGGCGAAGATCCGTCGCATCCAGGAAGCGGCCGACGCGCGCTACGAGCCGGGCACGATCGACTGCATCGATCTCGGCCTGATTCCGGCCGACCTGCCCTTCGGCCGCTTGTCGGCCGTCGCGGGCGATGCGGCCTATCAATTCATCGCGCGCGCGGTGAAGCTGGCGGAAGCCGGGCAGATCGACGCCATCTGCACGGCGCCGCTCAACAAGGAAGCACTGCACGCCGGCGGCCACAAGTATCCCGGCCATACCGAAATGCTCGCGCATCTGACGGGCGTCGACGAAGTATCGATGATGCTGGTCGCGCCGCAACTGCGCGTGATTCATGTGACCACGCATATCGGGATCATCGACGCGATCCGCAAAATCGAGCCGGGCCTCGTACAGCGCACGATCGAGCGCGGCCACGCGACCCTCGTGAAGGCCGGCATCGCAAAGCCGCGCATCGGCGTATGCGGGATCAATCCGCATGCCGGCGAGAACGGTCTGTTCGGATACGGCGAGGAAGAAGAGAAGATCGTGCCGGCGGTCGCGGTGTTGCAGGAACGCGGCCTCGACGTGACCGGCCCGCTGCCTGCCGACACGCTGTTTTTCCGTGCGGGCCGCGGCGACTTCGATCTCGTGGTCGCGATGTATCACGACCAGGGTCACGGCCCGGTGAAGGTGCTCGGGCTCGAAGCGGGCGTCAACGTGACGGTGGGACTGGAGGTCATCCGCACATCGGTCGATCACGGCACCGCGTTCGACATTGCGGGCACGGGCGTCGCCGACGAGCGCAGCCTGCTCGAAGCGCTGCGCCAGGGCGCCGAACTCGCGACGCGGCGCGGCTGAGCGCACAACCAGCGTGACGGAATGCGCGCGGGCCGTGGTGTAACATCGGCAACCTCCCATCCTGCAGATGTCAGCCATGAAAGCGTCCGAGCGCCATCGCGCGATTCTCGATCTCGTCCTGACGGGCGACGCCAGCGTCGAACAACTCAGCGCCGCGCTCGGCGTATCCGAAGCTACCGTGCGGCGCGACCTGACGACGCTCGCGAACCAGCGCCGTCTCGTGCGCACCTATGGCGGTGCGACGGCGCTGATCGGCGCACACGAACCGGAGGCGTCGCTCGAGGAACGCAAGGCGACGCAGCGCGAGCAGAAAGAAGCGATTGCCCGCGCGGCGGCCGCTCACGTGCACGACGGCGATACGCTGCTGCTCGACGGCGGCACGACCTGCGCCGCGCTGGCGCGGCATCTCGTCTCGCGCGTCGATCTTCATGTGGTGACCAACAACCTGCTTGCCGTCATGACGCTGGCGAACGCGCCCGGCGTCCATCTCACGTTGATCGGCGGCGATCTGCGCAAATCGAGCATGAGCACGCTCGGGCCGCTCGCCGAGCTGTCGCTGAGCCGCTTGAGCGTCGACAAGGCGTTTCTCGGCGCGGACGGCGTGGTCGCGGAGTTCGGGCTGTGCGAAGCGAGCGCGCAACAAGCGTATCTGAAGGACTGCATCATCCGGCGCGCGGCTCAGACGTTTGTGCTTGCCGACGCCGACAAGCTCGGTCGCTCGCGGCAGCAACACTGGACGCCGCTCGAACGAGACTGGCGGTTGATCACGTCCAGCATGGCCGACGAGGCGCTTCTTGCGCCGTTCAGGGCGCTCGGACGCGTCGTGGTCGAGACGGCCGATATGGACACGCCGTCGCGCTCGGCGATCTCGTAATACTGCGCGAAGCGCGCCGTACAACGAAGCGGAAAGGCGCAGGACCTTCGACGACGAGGTAGCGAACCGTCGGCCGAAAACATCCGACGTCACGTTCCATCCTTACCTCCCTGTAAAACGTCGCGGCCTTGCTGCGATGCCGACCTGACGAACGCGTCCAGATCGCGGTTGAAACGCTCGGGCTCCTCGATAAACGGCGCATGGCCGGCGTCCGCGTACACCTCACTTACGATGTGCGGATTCAGCGCGGCCGCGCGGGCGAGCGTCGCACGCGTGTCGACCAGTACGTCGCGACCTCCGTAGATGAAGAGCAGCGGTACGCGCGCCTTGGCGAGCCCTTCCGCGGCGAACACGGTCATGGTCGGCACTTCTCGCTGCATGTCCCACGATGCCATGGCGGCGTTCGCGAGCAGCCGCGCGAACGTGTCGGCGTCGGGCCGATGATTGAAACAAAGGCCGACGAAGGTGCGCTCGCCGTCCAGATGCGTCTTCAGATCGGCCGAATTCATGTCGCGATAAACGTCGGGGTGTGCGACGATCTGACCGGGCGCGAGCTCGACCACGCCGTCGACATACACGGCACCCGCGATCCCGCTATCGCCGTATTTCGCGAGATAGTTCGAGATCACCACGCCGCCGAGCGACCAGCCGACCACGACGGGCTTGCGCGCATGCGAGCCGCGGATTACCGCTGCGAGGTCGTCCGCCCAGCGGTTCCCGTCGTGATAGGGCTCCGGGCCGGACGGCTTGCCGGACAGACCGTGGCCGCGCAGATCATAGGTAATGATCCGGTATTGGCTCAATTCGCGACTTCGCACCTGCGCATCCCAGTTCAGGCGGCTGCCGAGCAGTCCATGCACCAGAATGATCGGCGGGCCGCCCGGATTACCGCTTTCCTGAACGGCGATCCTTACCCCGTCCGCCGATGTCACCGTATAGCTGTTCGGTGCGGCAAACGCGTCGGGGGCGGACGCAAGCAGCGTAACCGCCGAGAGCGCGGAAATCAAAAGGTGAGAGAACGTCCGTAAGCTCATTGTCTTGCCTGGGAGAGTGTCGGTACGCTTACTCTCAACCCTTACACTGATGTGAGAGTCAAGCGAATCGTGCTACGCTGCTTTGCATGAAAAACACGCCTTCCCGGCAGCTGCTGGCGATCGGACAACTTTCGCAACTCACTGGCGCCAGCGTGCGGTCGATCCGCCACTACGACGAACATGGTCTGCTCGCTTCGGTACGTGCGAGCAATGGCTATCGCATGTTTCCCGAGAAGGCCGTCACGCAGGTCAAGCAGATTCAGCGCATGATCGCGACCGGATTCACCATCGACGATATTCGCGGTTTCCCCGACTGCATGCTTTTGATCGAGGGTGCCCGTTCTTGCGATCAGATCACCGACGTTCAGCGGGCAAGGCTCGAGGCGATCGAGCGTCAGATCGCCGATTTGGAAAAGCGTCGGGCGCGTCTTCTCAAGACCTTGAATGAAGGAGTGATTCCGCCGGTCGATTGATGCGCGTGGCAATGGCCACGGCCGCGACGCTGCAGCCTGCGCGCTACCCGGCCTGGCGCCACGCGGCGCTCTCGCGGCCATGCGTCAGCAGCTTGCGCGCAATCTCGGCCACGCGTGCCACATGCGCGACGGCTGCCTCGCGTGCCGCCCTCCCGTCGCCGGCCGCGATCCCGGCGAGAATCTCGCGCATTTCTTCGACCGCCTGCTGACCGCGATCGTCGGAAGCAATCGTCAGTGCACGCAGCCGATTGATGCGAGCGATCAACGTCTGCACGATCTCCCACGCAACGTGCTTTTTACCGGCGATGAACATGCGCTCGTAGAACGCCGACGTCAGCGCCTTCACCGCGTGATGATCCTGCGTATCGAACGCGTGCCGGATCCGGTCGATGCACGTCGAAAGATCTGCGACGAGCGACGCATCGGCATGCTCCGCGCAGGCCATCGCGGCCTCGCCCTCGAGCAAGGCGCGGATCTCGTAGATCTCGGCGGCCGTGTCGAAGTCGAGGACCGCGACGATGGGCCCCTGGTTCGGGACCGAGTCGACGAGGCCCTCCGTTTCCAGATGGCGCAGGACCTCGCGCACGACGGTCCGGCTTACGCCCAGGATCTCGCACAGTGAGCGTTCGACGAGCCGTTCGCCCGGCTGGAAATGCGCGTCGAGGATCGCGGTGCGCATCTTCTCGAGCGCGAGCTCCCGCAGCGTGGCAGTAGGCCGCTCGACTTTCAGTGACGGCAGTGCGTGACGCATGGCCGTTGCCGTCACGCTTGCGCGAACAGGCGCGCGTCGCGCGCATCCCACTCGACGAGCGCCTGTGCGCCGATCACGATGCCGTTGCCGTGTCGATGGGCGGCCGGCGTGCGGATCGAGATTTCCTGCTGCCACGGTGTCGCGACCGCGTAGTGCATCGCATCGCCGAGATAGGTGATGTCGCGCACCGTGACGGGAAGACCCGCGCCGACGGCCGACGCAGTTGCCGCGCCCGCGTATTGCACCGGGCGGATGCGTATCTGTTCCGGACGAATCATCAGCGTGCCATCGTCGCCGGCAGCGAGCGAGGGATGGAACGCGTCCGAGGCCGTTTCGATACCGTTGGGAAACACGCCGCCCATGCGACCGTCGCGTGTCTTCGTCACCTTGACCGGCAGGAAATTCGAGTTGCCGATAAAGCTCGCGACGAAGCGCGACGCGGGATTCGCATACAGTTCCTCGCCCGTGCCCACCTGCTCGATCCGCCCCTGGTTGAACACGGCGATACGGTCGGACAACCGCAGCGCCTCCTCCTGGTCGTGCGTGACGTAAAGGATCGTCACACCGGTCTCCTGGTGAATGCGGCGCAGTTCGAGCTGGATTTCCTCGCGCAGCTTCTTGTCGAGCGCGGACAGCGGCTCGTCCATCAGCAGCACGGGCGGATCGTAGGCCAGCGCACGCGCGATCGCGACGCGCTGCTGCTGGCCGCCGGAGAGTTGCGCAGGCATCCGGTCACGGCATTCGGACAGATGTACGAGCTTCAGCATCTGCTCCACTTTGGCGCGGACTTCCGCGTCGGGCCGGCGCCGCACGCGCAGCGGGAACGCGACGTTCTCGCCCACGCTCAGGTGTGGAAACAGCGTATAGCGCTGAAACACCATTCCGATGTTGCGCTGGTTCGGCGCAACCGAAAGCAGCGACTTGCCGTCGAGCAGCACGCGTCCGTCGGTCGGCTCCTGAAAGCCCGCGACGATATAAAGCGTGGTGCTCTTGCCCGAACCCGACGGCCCGAGGAAGGTCATGAATTCGCCCTTGCGCACGTCGAGCGACACGTGGTCGATCGCAACGACGTCATCGTAGGTCTTGCGCAGGCGCTGGATTTGCAGGAAAGCAGTCATGGCGTAGTACCTCAGTGAGCGCGTGCGCGGCGCACCACGGCGCCCGCCAGCATCAATACGGTCGTCAGTCCGACGAGCAGCGACGACGCGGCCGCGACGACGGGCGTCAGGTCTTGCCGCAGCGTTGCCCAGATCCGCACGGGCAACGTCTGCAGCGTCGGGCTCGACATGAAGATCGACACCACGACTTCATCCCACGACGCGAGAAACGCGAAGACCGCGGCAGCAAACAGGCCGAGCCGGATGGCAGGCAGCGTGACGCGCAGCTTCACCGTGAGCGGCGATGCGCCGCAGATCAGCGCGGCGTCTTCCAGCGCCGTGTCGAAGCTCAAGAGCGAATTGCTGATCGAGATGATCGAAAACGGCAGCGCGATGATCAGGTGACCGATCACGAAGCCGGTCATCGTGCCGTTGAGCCCGATACGCAGAAAGAATGCATAGAGCGCAACGGCGAGCACGACGACGGGTAGCACCATCGGTGTCAGGAAGAAGCCGCGCACCGCCTCGCGGCCCCGGAACCTGCCCCGCACGAGCGCCAGCGAGGCAAGAAAGCCGATCGCGACGGACAGCATCGTCACGATAATCGCCAGCTTCGCGCTGGTCAGCAGCGAGTCGATCCAGCCGGCGTCGGTAAACAGCTGCCGATACCATTCGAGCGTCCAGCCCGGCGGCGGGAAAATGAGCCACTGCGAATCGCCGAACGACAACGCGACGATAAACACGATCGGCAACAGCAGGAACAGTGCGACGGCCGCGCCCACGGCCACCAGAATCCAGCGCAGCGCGCCGAGGCGATCGAAATCGAGCAACATGTCAGCGGCCTCCGGCGGCGGCGCGTGCGCTGCCCGTGAAGCGCAGCTGCAACGCATAGAGCGCGAGCGTGACGGCAAGCAGCACGAAGGCCGCGGCGCCGGCGAGCCCCCAGTTCAGCAGCTCCTGCACGAGTTGCGCGATCAGTTCGGCCAGCATCATGTACGACGGCCCGCCGAGCAGCGTCGGCGTGACGAAGTAGCCGAGCGCCATGACGAACACCATCAGCGCACCGGACGCCACGCCCGGCATCGCGAGCGGCACGAGGATGCGCCAGAACGCCTGCCAACGGCTCGCACCGCACACCGCGGCCGCGCGCAGCGTCGACGGGTCGATGCCGCGCAGCGTCGCATGCAGCGGCATCACGAGAAACGGCAGCATGATGTAGGTCATGCCGATCGTCACGCCGGTCAGATTGTTGACGAGCGACAGCGGCTCGCGGATCACGCCGAGCGCCATCAGCGCGCGGTTGATCGGCCCCGTTCCCTGCAGCAGCACCATCCACGCGAACGTGCGCGCTAGCAGGTTCGTCCACATAGACAACAGCAGGATCGCGAACAGCACCGAACTGAGCTTGCGCGGAGCGATGGCGAGCAGCCACGCCATCGGAAAGCCGACGGTCAGCGTGACGAGCGTCACGACCGTCGCGACGATGAACGTATTGCCGAACACGCGCACGTACGTCGTCGAGCCGAGTAGCTGCGCGTAGTTGTGCAGCCCTGGCGCCGGCTCGAGCACACTGCGCAACAGCAGCGACAGCACGGGCAGCAGGAAAAAGATCACGAGCAGCAGCATCGCGGGTGCCAGCAGCCGCACGCTGCGCCAGTCGCGCCGCTTGCGCGGCGGTGTCGCGGCAGGATGCGCGACGGTACTCAATACGTTTGGCATGGTGTCTCCTTTGTCGGCCAGCGCCGGCACTTCAGTGCCTGTTTCCACTGGCCCCATGCAGGTTCGTTGCGCTACCGGGCGGTTCCGTCCAGTTCGGGCTCCTGAACGGCGTTCAGGTCGGTACAACGCCACGCGCCGGCTTACTTCGACTGCCACGCGTACCAGCGCTTCGCGATCGCATCGCGGTTCTCGGCCCAGTACTTCATGTCGAGATTGATCTGCGAACCCTTGTATTGGTCGGGCAGTGCTTTCGCGATCGCCGGCGGCATCAGCGCCGCCGACTTCACGTTGATCGGTGCATAGCCGGTATTGGCGGCGAACCTGGCTTGGGCCTCCGCGCTCGTTGCGGCGGCCAGGAACTTCATTGCCGCGTCGCGATGCTTGGCGCCCTTCGGAATCACAAGCATGTCGGCCGCGGTCAGGTTCTGATTCCACGACATGCCGACCGGTACGCCCGTCTGCGCGAGCGCATGCAGACGGCCGTTCCAGAACATGCCGATCGGCGCTTCGCCCGATGCGAGCAACTGCTGCGATTGCGCGCCGCCGCTCCACCAGACGATATCGCCCTTGATCGAATCGAGCTTCTTGAACGCGCGGTCGAGATCGAGCGGATACAGCTTGTTCGGCGCGACGCCGTCGGCGAGCAGTGCGATCTCGAGCACGCCCGGCGCCGACCACTTGTAAAGCGTACGCTTGCCCGGGAAACGCTTCGTGTCGAACAGATCGACCCAGTTCTGCGGCTGCGCCCCCGTGTACTTCGCCTTGTTGTAGCCGAGCACGAACGAATAATAGAAACTGCCCACGGCAGACGGCGTCGCGAAGCGCGGGTCGAGGTCGGCCTTCTTCACCACGGAATAGTCGATCGGCTCGATCAGTCCGGCCTTTTCCGCCGCATACGCGAAGTCGCCTTCGACGTCGACGACGTCCCAGCTGACGTTGCCGCTTTCGACCATCGCCTTGAGCTTGCCGTAGTCGGTCGGTCCGTCCATCAGCACCTTGATGCCGCTCGCCTGCGTGAACGGCTGCGCCCAGTCCTTCTGCTGCGACGATTGGGTCGTCCCGCCCCAGCTCGTGAACACGATCGGGTCCGCAGCGACCGCCGGTGCGGCGCAAAGAACGGCCAACGGTGCGATACAGGCAAGCTGCGATGCCAGACGCGGTGCTGCGAAACGCGGGATGCTTCTGCTGCTCATGGTCTCTCTCCAGATGAAACGGGTGCGGCTTGCGGCCACCGGAACGGCAGCCCTCCGAATACGCGTGCTCGGTCCGGCAGCGCCCGCCGCGCCGGCTGCTCGATCGCCTCGTTCGTCACTGCGGCGCATCGCGCGCCGCCGATGCCGTTACGCGGCAGCCAGCGGCTGGACCGTACCGGCCTCCGTGTCGCCGACGTAGATTCCATATGCGTCCTGCCTGCGTTCGCGCACGTAGCGCTCGAGCATCGAGCGCACGGCGGTATCGGCGATTTCGTCCCAAGGAACTTGCCACAGCGGCACGATGCGAATACTGCTGTCGAACCACGGCGAACCGGTGGGCATCACGCGGCCGCGGTAATAGATGTGCACGCCCGGCTCGCGGCCGCCGGCCGATTCGAAGACGGCGAACAGGAAGTCGAGATGCGCGTTGAGCCCGAGCTTCGTCAGCACACCGCGCAGGCTCGCCGCGTCGCTCGCCGGTTCGAGCCGGCTGCCGGTCGGCAGGCGCAGGCCGTGCGGCGTATCGACGAGCACCAGCCCGTCGCGATGTTCGAGAATCGCGCCCACCCGTGCGCACCCCGCCGCGGACAACGCGTCCTGCGACAGGCTGAAGTTCACGTATGCGCCGCGGCAATAGCCGAGCGGCGACGCGCTCGTCTGCGCGAAGTCGACCACGCGTCCGATCAGAATGATGTGGTCCCCCGCGTCGACCACGTCGTGCGTCACGCAGTCGAAGCTCGCGGCCGCATCCCGGATCACCGGGGCACCCGTTTTGCGCGTATCCCACGGTACTCGGGCGAATTTGTCCTGTGCTTTCGAGGCGAACACGCCGGACACGTCGGCCTGGTTCTCCGCCAGCACGCTCACCGCAAAACGCTGCGTGGCCGAGAACACCGGATGGCTCGACGCCGTCTTCGAGATGCACACGAGAATCAAGGGCGGATCGAGCGACACCGACGTGAACGAGTTGGCGGTGAAGCCGCGCGGCGAACCGTCGGGCTGGATCGTCGTGACGACCGTCACGCCGGTGACGAATGCACCGAGGGCGCGGCGAAAGCCGGACGTGTCGAATGGCTGCTGCTCGATCGGCTCGGTTATCGACTCGGTCATGGCGTCCTCCCGGGATGGCTGTGCTGCTTGATGAGATTATGGTATGCCATCTTATGGGCTACAACAATGGACGCTGTATTATGGAATACCATGAGTCGAATCGGCACACAAAACAAAAGGCCGCCGGCAAGTGTGCCGACGGCCTTTCGTGGTGAATCGCGCGTATCGACGCCCGCGCCGGCGTGTCGTCAACGGTCGTCGACGGCCTCGTCCTGCTGCTGCGCGAGCGCGGACTGCGCCAGCTCGGAAACGCGCTTGATGTGCGCCGCCGACGCCGCCGCGGCCGCGTCGCCATCGCGCCGCTCGATCGCGTCGAGCAGGCGGTTCATCTCCGTATTGGAATCGCTGCCGCGCCCCGGCATTGCGATGGTCAGCGCACGCAGCCGATTGATGCGCGCATTCAGCGTCTTGACGACCGTCAGCGACACGTGTTTGCCCGCCGCCTCGAACAGCGCTTCATAGAAGCGTTCGGTGTATTCGAGCACGCGCGGCAGATCCTCCTTCTCGAACGCATCCTCGATCACCGCGCGAATTTCGCGCAGTCGCTGCACGACTTCGGGCGTCGCGCCCTCCGCGCACGCGCGCGCCGCATTGGCTTCGAGCAGCCCGCGCAGTTCGTAAATCTCGCCGACCTGCCCCGGATCGAGCCGCGCGACCACCGGCCCCTGCCGCGACACGGTCTCGACCAGCCCTTCCGTCTCGAGATGCCGCAGCACCTCGCGCACCACCGTGCGACTCACGCCGAGTTCGTCGCAGAGCGTGCGTTCGACGAGCCGCGCGCCCGGTCGGAAATAACCCTGCACGATCGCGCCACGCAGCTTGTCGAGCGTCAGTTCGCGCAGGGTCTTGGCATTGCGGTCGATTTTCAGGTCTTGCATGGACGGCACTCTGGAAACGAAATGGGCCTGCCGCCAGCCCAAAAGGCGGCGGCCGACATGGAATGCCATATTATGACCTAACTGTCATCGAGCTTTCCATCCCGCCGGCAGCGTGCCCGGCGACGCCGCCGTTTCAGTCCTCCAGCCCTTCGACGATCGAGATCTGCGCGCGGCAATGTCCATCCCGCTTCGCCTTCGCCGTCTGGTATTCGGCCGAGTGATAACACGCGAGCGCGGCGTCCATATCGGGAAAGCGGATCACGACGTGGCGCTCGAACGCCTCGCCCTCGAGCGTCTGCGACGCGCCGCCGCGCGCGAGAAATACGGCGCCGAACTTCTTGAACGCCTGCGGCGCGAGATCCGTGTAGTCCTTGTACTTCACGGGATCCAGCACCTGCACGTGAGCAATCCAGTACGCACTCATTTTTCACCTCTGCTTTCGCGCAATTTCGAGACACGGGTTAACACTCATGGCATGCCGTAACATGGTATACCACAATGAATCCGACAATCAACGCATGAAAGGAAGGTGCCATGAGCCTGATTCGGAAATCCGTCCTCCACGTCGAAACGCTGTACGTGGATGGCGACAAGGTGGCTGCGAAACCGCTGAAGATGATCGGCGCGGCCGCGGTGATCAAGAACCCGTGGGTGGGCCGCGGATACGTCGAGGACCTGTCGCCGGAGATCCGCAGGCTCGCGCCGCAACTGAGCGAACACCTGACGAAGCTGATCCTCGACGAAGCCGGTTCGGGCGAGGCCGTCGAAGCGTTCGGCAAGAGTGCGATCGTCGGTCTCGACGGCGAGATCGAGCACGCATCCGCGCTGATCCACACGCTGCATTTCGGCAATACGTATCGGACGGCCGTCGGCGCGAAGTCGTATCTCGCGTTCAACAACACGCGCGGCCCGGCCAATGCGCCGCTGCTGATTCCGATGATGGACAAGAACGACGAAGGCCGCCGTTCGCACTACCTGACGCTTCAGTTCGCGATTCCGGACGCGCCGGCCGCCGACGAACTCGTCATTGCCCTCGGCGCGGCCACCGCCGGCCGGCCGCATCACCGCATCGGCGACCGCTACAAAGATCTCGCAGAGCTCGGAAATGACGTCAAGAACCCTGCCGCTGTCAAATAAGCGCGTCGCCCACTATCTCGACCAGGGCGCGGGCGAACCGCTGGTGCTGATTCATGGGGTCGGCATGCAGGCGAGCGCGTGGTATCCGCAGATCGACGACCTGTCGCGCGACTTTCGCGTGATCTCCGTCGACATGCCGGGCCACGGGAGAAGCGATCCGCTCGACACCGGCGCCGAGCTGCCGCAGTTCGTGCAGTGGGCGGCAGAGTTCATCGAAGCGCTGAAGGTCGGCCCCGTCAACCTGGCCGGCCATTCGATGGGCTCGCTGATCGCGGCCGGCGTCGCCGTGACGCGACCGGATCTCGTCAAGCGCGTGGCAGTCCTGAACGGCGTCTACCGCCGAACCGAGCAGGCGCGCGAAGCCGTGCTGCAACGCGCCGCCGAACTGCGGTCGGGCACCATCGACGTCGATACGCCGCTCAAGCGCTGGTTCAACGCGGAAGAAGCGCAGCAGGCCGCAGCACGGAAGGTGCAATCGTGGCTGCAGTCGGTGGACCTCGTCGGTTATGCGACCGCGTACCACGCCTTCGCGAACGGCGACGAGGTGTATGCGGACGCCTGGCACCGGATCGCCTGCCCCGCCCTCGTGCTCACCGGCTCGGACGATCCGAATTCGACGCCCGAGATGGCGCGACAGATGGCGCAAGCCGCACAGGATGGCAAGGCCGTCGTGATCGAGAACGAGCGCCACATGGTCAACCTGACCGCGCCCGACACGGTCAATCGCGCGCTGCGTGCGTGGCTGCAGACCGTGCCGCAGGCGGAAACCCTGAAATCGGAAGTGTGACATGAGCCAAGCAATCAGCCAGGAAGCCTCGACGATCAACACCCGGGAGCTGCGCGATGCGTTCGGCGCGTTCATGACGGGCGTGACGATCGTCACGACTGCGCGCGACGATGGCCAGCCGCTCGGCTTCACCGCGAACTCGTTCTCGTCGGTGTCGCTGGATCCGGCACTGCTGCTCGTCAGCATCGCGAAGACGTCGAGCAATTTCCAGACGTTTTCCACGGCCGGCCACTTTGCGATCAACATCCTCGCGGAAGGGCAAACGGAGCTGTCGAACAGGTTCGCGCGCCCGAGCGAGAACCGCTTCGCGAACGTCGGCTGGCATCTGAGCGCACATCGTAATCCGCTGATCGACGACGTCAGCGCGTGGTTCGACTGCACGACGCACGAGGTGATCGATGCGGGCGATCACGCAATCATCATCGGCAAGGTCGAGGCGTTTCATTCGGCAGGCTATGCGGGGCTCGGTTACTACCGCGGCGGGTATTTCACGCCGGCGAAGCTGTCGACCGAAGTCATTGCAGGCCCGAAGGTCGTCGTCAGCGCGATCATCGCGCGCGACGACAAGGTGCTCATGATCCGCACCGCCGAGGGCAAGTGGACACTGCCCGCGAAGGAGATCGGCCGTGAAGGCGCCGACAAGGCGCTCGCCGAACTTTTCCGGCAATACCAGCCCGACGCATCGGCAAGCTTTATCTACTCGGTCTACAACAATACCGAGACGCACTACCAGTACATCTCGTTCCTCTGCAGCGCACCGGACGAAGCGGCGGCCGCCGGCGAATTCGTGAGCCTCGACGATCTCGACGCGGACGCGTTCCAGGACAGCGCGCTCGCCAGCATGCTCGAACGCTATCGCAAGGAGAGCCAGCTGAAGAGTTACGGCCTGTACTTCGGCGATCACAGCACGGGCACCGTCCGTCCGCTTCTTTCCTGAAAGGTCCCATCATGCGTTTTTCGCTTTTCGTTCACATGGAGCGCGTCTCCGACCAGACCAGCCAAAAGCAGCTGTACGACGAGATGGTGGAGCTGTGCCAGATCGCCGACCGCGGCGGCATGCACGCCGTCTGGACCGGCGAGCACCACGGCATGGATTTCACGATCGCGCCGAACCCGTTCATCAACCTCGCCGATCTCGCGAACAAGACGAAGCGCGTACGGCTCGGCACGGGCACGGTCGTCGCGCCGTTCTGGCATCCGATCAAGCTCGCCGGCGAAGCCGCGATGACGGACATCATCTCGGGCGGGCGCCTCGAGCTCGGCATCGCGCGCGGCGCCTACTCGTTCGAATATGAGCGCCTGATGCCGGGTCTCGACGCGTGGAGCGCAGGCCAGCGCATGCGCGAGCTGATTCCAGCCGTGAAGAAGCTGTGGGAAGGCAACTACGCGCACGACGGCGAATTCTGGAAGTTCCCGTCGACGACATCGTCGCCGCTGCCGCTGCAGCAACCGCATCCGCCGATCTGGGTCGCCGCGCGCGATCCGAACAGCCACGAGTTCGCGGTGGCCAACGGCTGCAACGTGCAGGTCACACCGCTGCATCTCGGCGACGACGAAGTCGAGAAGCTCGTCGGCCATTTCAACGCCGCGTGTGCGAAGTACAGCGACGTGCCGCGTCCGCAGATCATGCTGCTGCGTCACACCTACGTCGCGAGCAACGAGGACGACGCGCAGCGAGCCGCCGACGAAATCAACGTGTTCTACAACTACTTCGGCGCGTGGTTCAAGAACGAACGTCCGGTCAGTCGCGGGATGATCCAGCCGCTGAGCCGCGAGGAAATCGCCGCGCATCCGTTCTACACGCCCGAAGCGATGCGCCGGAACAACGTGATCGGCACGCCGGCGGAAGTGATCGAACGTCTGAAGACCTATGAGGCGCTCGGCTTCGACGAGTACTCGTTCTGGATCGACACGGGCATGCCGTTCGAACGCAAGAAGGCGTCGCTCGAGCGGATGATCCGCGACGTGATGCCGGCGTTCCGGTAAGGGGACGATGTCATGAATGCACATTTTCAGCTGTATATCGACGGGCAGTTCGAGCCCGGCGCCGCCACCTTCGGCAGCATCGACCCGGCAACCGGCGCCGTGTGGGCGCAGATGCCGGAAGCCCGCACGGACGAAGTGAATCGCGCGGTCGCGGCGGCCCGCCGTGCACTGACCGATCGCGCCTGGGCAGGCCTGACCGCGTCGGCGCGCGGCAAACTGCTGTACCGGCTCGCGGACCTCGTCGAACAGGCTGCACCGCGGCTCGCCGAAATCGAAACGAAAGACACCGGCAAGATCATCCGCGAAACGTCGAGCCAGATCGCATACGTTGCCGAGTATTACCGCTACTACGCCGGCATCGCCGACAAGCTCGAGGGCAGCAGCATCCCCGTCGACAAGCCCGACATGCAGGTATGGCTCGAGCGGCAGCCGGTCGGCGTGGTCGCCGCGATCGTGCCGTGGAACAGCCAGCTGTTCCTGTCCGCGGTCAAGCTCGGCCCCGCACTCGCCGCGGGCTGCACCGTCGTGCTGAAGGCATCCGAGGAAGCACCGGGACCGCTGCTCGAGTTCGCGCGCATCGTGCACGAGGCCGGCTTCCCGCCCGGTGTCGTCAACGTCGTCACCGGCTTCGGCCCGGAATGCGGTGCGGTGCTGAGCAGCCATCCCGATGTGGACAAGGTCGCGTTCACCGGCGGCCCCGAGACCGCGCGCCACATCGTGCGCAATACGGCCGATAACCTCGCGAAGGTGTCGCTCGAACTCGGCGGCAAGTCGCCGTTCATCGTGTTCGCCGATACCGACATCCAGAGCGCCGTGAATGCGCAGGTTGCGGCCATCTTCGCAGCGAGCGGCCAGAGCTGCGTCGCGGGTTCGCGCCTGCTGATCGAGGCTTCGGTCAAGGATCGATTCCTCGCGATGCTCGTGGAACGCGTATCGCGGATTCGCATCGGTTCCCCCGGCGAGCGGGAAACCGAATACGGCCCGCTGTGTACCGAGCGACAGCTTCGCCACATCGAGACGGTCGTCGAGCGCTCGGTGCGTCAGGGCGCGACCGTGCTCGCCGGCGGAAAGAAGCTGGAGCGCGACGGGTATTACTACGCGCCGACGATCCTCGACTGCACCGGCGTCGCGCACGCCGACAGCATCACGACCGAATTGTTCGGGCCGGTGCTGTCGGTCGACACGTTCGAATCCGAGCAGGAAGCGATCGACAAGGCGAACGGCACCGCGTATGGCCTCGCGGCCGGCATCTTCACGACCAGTCTCACGCGGGCTCACCGCGTGTCGAAGCGCGTGCGCGCCGGCATCGTGTGGATCAACACGTATCGGGCCGTGTCGCCGCTCGTGCCGTTCGGCGGCTTTGGGCTATCCGGACACGGCCGCGAAGGCGGGCTGAGCGCCGCGCTCGAATACACGACCACGAAGTCCGTATGGCTGCGCACGTCGGACGATCCGATCGGCGACCCGTTCGTGATGCGCTAAGCGGCGATCCGATCGCCTGCCGTATCGATTCATAAGCGACGGAGACCAGGCTGCGCCCGCGCGGCGCCGCTTGGTCCGGCAATAACGATGGAGACAGCATGACAAAGCAGGACAGCGACGCGGCGTTCTCGCCATCGAAAGCAACTCGATCGAATATGTTCCGCCGGAGGCCCGCCACGGCAAGCCGGCCGATCTCTTCACCCTGTGGTTCTGCACGAACGTCGCACCGCTGGCCGTGATCTCGGGCGCCACGTCGGTGCTGGTGTTTCATCTCGACCTGGTCAGCGCGATTCTCGCGATCGTGGCCGGGCAATTCTTCGGCGCGATCTTTCACGCGCTCACTTCCGCGCAAGGGCCGCTCGTCGGCGTACCGCAGATGATCCAGAGCCGCGCCCAGTTCGGCCGCTACGGCTCGCTGCTCGTGGTCGGGTTCACCACGCTGATCTACCTCGGCTTCTTCGTATCGAACATCATTCTGGCGGGCAAAACGCTGCACACCGCCATGCCCGCGATACCCGTACCCGCCGCGACCGTCGTCGGTGCGGTGCTTGCGACGCTGGTGGGCGTGATCGGCTGCCACTTCATTCATCGCTTCAACAAGATCGGTGCCTGGTTCATGGGCGGCGCGCTGCTGATCGGCATCGCGCTGATGGCGCCGGGGCTCGACGCGCAGATCTTCGAGCGAGGGCATTTCGATTCCACGAACTGGTTCGCGATGTTCGGCTGTGCGCGATCTGGCAGATCAGCTTCGCGCCCTATACGTCCGACTATTCTCGCTATCTGCCGGCCTCCGCCGGATTCGGGAAGACGTTTGCGTATACCTATTTCGGTACATCGCTAGGCACGATCTTCGCGTTCCTGTTCGGTGTGCTCGCAGTCAGCACCGGACATTCGTCCGACGCGATGCAGGCCGTCCGCGAGCAGACCGGCGCGTTCGGCTACGTGCTGATCCTCCTGTTTCTCGTCAACATCATCGGCCACAACGGAATGAATCTGTACGGCGCAGTGCTGTCGTTCATCACCGCCGCGCAGACGTTCCGCCCGCACTGGGTGCCGGGGCGCAAGGTGCGCGTCGCCGTGTCGGCGGTGCTGCTGGTGGCGTCCACCGCGATCGCCCTGTGGGCGTCGAGCAACTTCATCGCGATCTTTCTGAACGCGATCTTCGCGCTGCGCATCGTGCTCGCGCCATGGATCGCGATCAACCTGATCGACTTCTACCTCGTCAACAACCGGCACTACCGCGTCGCGGAGATCATCAGCAGCAATGGCGGCATGTACGGCGCATTCAACGCCAAGACCACCGCGATCTACGTGTTCGGGATTGCGGTGCAGGTTCCGTTCATGCAAGAGAGCTTCTTCCGCGGCCCGTGGGCGTCGATTCTGGGTGGCGTCGACGTCTCGTGGATGGTCGGCCTCGTCGTCACCGCGCTGGTGTGCTACCTGTTCGCGTCGCGGGACGGCTCGCGTTCGCGGAGCCGGTGTCCGGCCGGCGCCGGCGCTCTGGATTAACAATGGAGATCGATCATGAATGAAGACGAGGCGCTGTTTCAGAAAGGCTTGCCGATCCGCCGTGAAGTGCTCGGCCCGAATACGTCGATGCATCGATGGAAAAGGCGGACGCCTTCATGATGGCATTCCAGCGCGCCACCACCGCATGGGCGTGGGGATGGGCATGGGGCGACGACACGCTCGACCGCAAAACGCGCAGTCTGCTCAACCTCGCGATGCTGACTGCCGGCGGCCATACGAACGAACTCAAGCTGCACGTGAAGGGAGCGCTCAACAACGGCGTAAGCGTCGACGAAATCAAGGCGACATTGCTGCACGCGACCGCTTATTCGGGCATTCCGCACGGCTCAGCGCGTTCAAGGCCGCACGCGAGGTGCTGGTGTCCGAAGGGGCATTGAAATAAGCGCAGCGCCGGAGAAGCGAGTGGCATCGCGGCCTGGGTCGACGGACTGAATAGCCGTGATCGGACTACAGCGCGGGGCGCTGTGTCGACCGTTTCCCTCGCTTCTCACCGTTTGCGGTCGGACGTAACCGACGACCGTTGCGGCTGCAGCTTCGACGCGCCATACCGACGATCTTCCTGCGACGCGACGCAAACCGAAAGCGCAACCTGCTCGCTACCATTCGGTCATCCATCGGCCCGGCCATTCCGCCGTTTAAACCGCCCGCGCCCTGCGCCACTAACTTCTATCCAGAAACAAATCCGCCACCACCGACCGCAACCAGCGATTACCCGCCTCGTGGTGGTATTTCGCATGCCAATGCTGACGCACCGCAAACTTGTCGACCGGAAACGGGCAGGGATGAACCGCGATCCCGTTCACGGCGCGCCAGCGTCTCCCCGATGTTTCTCGGCAGCGTCGCAATCAGATCGGTCGACTGGATGATCGACCCAAGCCCGAGCATACCCGGCAGCTCGAGCACGACGTCGCGGTCGATGTTCTCGCGCAGCAGCGCCTGCTCCAGCAATTGCGCGCCCGTGCCGGCCGCGATGATCACGTGTCCTTCGCGCGGTATTGCTTGAGCGTCAGCTTCGCGCGCACGCGCGGATGATCGGGATTGGCGAGACAAACCCAATCCTGCATGTAGAGCTGCTGCTGGTACATGCCGCTGCCAAGCCACGGCACATACCCGATCGCGAGATCCGCCTCGCCCGATTCCAGCGCGCGCTCCGTGTTCCCGTCGATTCTCGCCGCTTCGAGTCGAATGCCCGGCGCCTGCGCACGCACATGCGCGAGCATTTTCGGCAGCAGCGTGATGTGACTCGCATCCGTCATGCAGATCCGGAAGCGCCGCTTGGCCGTGGCCGGATCGAACGAGATTTCCCACGCCGAAAACCGCCGCAGCGACTCCAGGATTTCCCGGCATGGGCCGATCAACGCGTCTGCCTGAGGCGTCGGCGTCATCCCGGCGGGCGTACGCACGAACAACGGATCCTGCAGATGTTCGCGCAGCCGCCCCAGCCAGATGCTGATCGTCGGCTGGCTCTGCCCGAGCTGCTCCGCCGCCCGCGTCACGCTGCGCAGGTCATACAGCAAGTCGAAAAGCTGAAGCAGCTTGAGATCCGGCAGCTCGGCAGTGCCCATGGCTTCATTGTGTTTCGCAATGTCGCCATTGTAGTCATTTCGTTGCGCCTATGCGGCACGTCCGACGAATAGACGCCCGCGGACAGGACTCGACGCCCTGCTTTCCGGATCGCAAGAACATCACACTAATGGCGGTTGCGCTCACTCGGGCGCAGCCTGCTCGTCATGTCGCACGAGCGGAACGGTGAGCCGATCGATCAGCGCACGCGTCTGCGGTCGAACGCCGCGCCACCATGCGAACGCTTCGGCCGCCTGCTCGACGAGCATCCCGACACCATCCGCGATGCCCTGCACACCGGCGCTGCGCGCGAGCTGCAGGAACGGCGTCAAGCCCTTGCCGTAGGCGAGTTCGTAGGCGCTGCCGCTCGCGCTGAATACGCTGGGCGGAACCGGCGGCAGCTGCCCGGTCAGGCTTGCCGAAGTCGCGTTCACGACGAGGTCGAAGCGTCCCATCGATTCGAGGTCCGCATAGCTGCACGCACGCAGCGCGCTACCTGCGCCTGCCTGCTCGACGAGCGCTTGCGCCTTGTCCGGATGTCGGTTGACGATGACGAGTTCGGCGGGGCGCGCGCCGATAAACGGCAGCAACGCGCCGCGCACGGCGCCGCCTGCGCCGAGAATGAGTACGCGCTTGCCGGCCATCGGCTGATGCAGATTGACTTCGATGTCGCGCACGAGGCCGACGCCATCGAAGTTCTCGGCGACGACGCGACCGTTCTCGAACTTCATCGCGTTCACGGCGCCCGCGAGCGTCGCGCGTTCGCTGCGTTCGTCGGCCATCGCAAACGCTCTCAGCTTGAAGGGCGCGGTGACGTTCATGCCCTTGCCACCGGCCGCGATGAAGGCTGTGACCGTGTCGACGAACGCGCCGTCCGGTTCCAGCGGCGCCTCCATCGCGACATACGCGATGTCCTGCCCGGTCTCCTCGGCGAACAGACGGTGGATCAGCGGAGACTTCGTGTGCCCGATCGGATTGCCGATTACCGCATACTGGTCGCTCATCACGCGCTCCTTTTCGAGAACAGCACGCCGTCGGTTTGCATCGCGTCGATTTCCGCTGCACTGAAGCCGAGAGATTGCGCGACCTCCACGTTGTGCTGACCGAGGTCCGGGCCGACTTCGCGAATCGACGTATCGCAATCGGAAAAACGGAACGGCAGGTTCGGCAGACGCAGCGTGCCGAAGCGCGGATGCGCCTGTTCGATCACCATGCCGCGCGCGACGATTTGCGGATCGTTGACGACCTCGTCGATGCGCTGCACCTTCGCGCAAGGAACGTCGACCTCGTCCAGCAGCGCCAGAACGTCGGCCACCGAGCGGCCGGCCACCCACGGCTTCACCACAGCAAGAATGGCTTCACGATGGGCGTTGCGGCCGTTCAGGTCGTGAAAGCGCGTGTCGGTTCCAAAACCGGCGGGGCCGCCATGCTGCTCGACGACCGCCGCGAACCGCTTCCACGCATCGTCGACTTGCGCGGCGATGACGAGGTCGCCGTCGGCGCGCGGAAGACGCCGTACAGCGTGGACGTCGGCATGTCGTGGCCGGTCTGCTCGGGAACGACGCCCTGCATCGTGTAGCACTGGACGGCATATTCGTGCATCGACACCAGCGTGTCGTACAGCGCCATGTCGATATGCTGCCCGCGCCCGCTCGCTACGCGGCCGAGCAGCGCCGCGTTGATCGCGGCGACCGCGTGAATGCCGGTGTACATGTCGCCGAGCGAAATGCGCATGAGCGGCGGCGGCTCGCCCGGATTGCCGATCATCTGCATGATGCCGCTCTTCGCTTCGGCGATCAGGCCGAAGCCCGCACGATGCGCGTCGGGCCCCGTGTGGCCGTACGCCGAGATCGAGCAGTAGACGAGCCGCGGATTGCGCGCCGACAACGCCGCGTAGCCGAGACCGAGCTTGCCGAGCGCACCGGGACGATAGTTCTCGATAAACACGTCGGCCGAGTCGCACAGGCGTTGCATGAACGTCTTGCCGCGCGGGTCCTTCATGTCGACGCTGACACCGCGCTTGCCCATGTTGAGCTGCAGAAAATAGGCGCTTTGCTGATCGTCCAGGATCGTCGCGTGCCGGCGCCCGGCATCGCCGCCGCCGGGGCGCTCGACCTTGATGACTTCTGCGCCGAGCGCGGCGAGGCAGCGGCCGACATACGGGCCGGCAAGAAAGTGGCTGTAATCGACGACGCGAATGCCTTCGAGGGGACGGGCCTGCATCAGTACGCTCCCGGACGACGCGGAATCATCAGACGATGCTCGCCGCGCTGGACGACCTGGCCGTCCTGGTTGATCAGTTCCGACGGCAGAACGACGATGCCCCAGTCGGGCTTGCTCTTGCTGGCGCGCATCGCGCCGACGCGGAACTTGACGTGCAGCACGTCGTTCACCTTGATCGGCAGCAGGAAATCCCAGGTCCAGCCGAGCGACATGCCGGGTACGAAGCGATAGTCGCTTTGCGTCTTCAGGCCGTCCGCGACGGACAAGCCGAACAAGCCATGCGCGACGATGCAGCCGAAGTGGCTCGCGTTCGCGTAGTCCTCATCGACGTGCACGGGCGTGTGATCGCCCGTGAGATCGGCATAGGCGAGAATGCGTTGTTGCGTGACCGTGTAAGTCGGGCTGATGCATTCGTCGCCTTCCTGCGCATCGTCCCAGTATTTTTCGATGATGCGGCTCATGCTCACGCCTCCGCGCGCGGATCGATCGCCAGCGCCTGTGCGACGCACGTGGCCGGTTTCGCCTGAATGAGTTCGATCGCGAGTCCGTCGGGCAGCGCAGCCAGTTGCGTCCCTGCGGCATTTCGGTCACGCCGAATGCCTGCGCCGCAGCGATGGCCGCGTCGAGGTCTTCGCACATCACGCCGAGATGCGCGAGCCGGCCCTCCGGTCCGTCGTAATGCGGCTCGCTGATGAATTGCAGACCGCCGAGCGTCCAGTATTGACGCGGCGCTTCCCGGCTGCCGTCGACTTCGCGCATGGTCATGCCGAGCACTTCCTCGAAGAAGCGGATATGCCAATGGATGTCCTTCACCCGGATGGCGACGTGCTCGAGATAGGCTTTCGCGGCGCTCATGCCGAGACCTCCTCTTTCCGGCGATCGATCATGGCGCGTTCAATCCCCTTGATGCAGGCGACGAGCGTCGCATTGACGGGCGTCGGCACGCCGAGCCGTTCGCCCAGCGCACCACGGCGCCGTTGATGAAGTCGATTTCGGTGATCGACGCTTTCTCGAGGCTTTGCAGCATCGACGTCTTGAACGCGGCCGGAAGGCCTTCCGCGGCCATGTTCCACGCATCTTCCGCTGCGGCGATGGACAGCCTGACACCGGCGGCTTTGGCCGCGGCCATCGCTTCTTCGATCGCCGCA
>NZ_BDDJ01000004.1:0-131658 GCF_001685525.1 Burkholderia sp. CCA53
CGCGCTGCTCGCCGGTGACCCGAACATCGTGCAGATCTCTACGAGAAGGAAGAGGTCATCACGGTGCTGCCGGGAAAGCGAAACCTGACGATGCAGGCGTTCCTGCGCAAGTGCCGCTACAGCCACAACAAGCGCCAGGGCAACCGCTTCACAGTCGTCGAGAACGGCTTCGACGTGCCCAAGGGCGAAGCGATTGCCCGCGAGGGCATCGCTGTCGTCGTTCACCCCAAGACGCTCGAGCGCTTCGGTTGTTACAACGCACACGACCTGGTTGACTGCGTGGACCGCATCCACGCCAACATCCGCGAGGATATTGAGAAAAACGGTACCCGTTTTTGGGGCCTGGATACGCTCGAGTTGCCCGAGCTCGTGGACTTCGCGACGTTACGTGACGCCTTCGTTGAGCGCACAGCGCTTGTCACTGAACGCGATGCGTTGGAAAGAGACTCGCCGTGCGTGGACCGCGCTTCGCACGATCCTTCACCACTATGCCGCCGTTCTGACCGGCGGCGAACGTCGCTACCACGGCAGTCCCATCGTGAGGGGCGGCAAATCTTTCCAGATCCTGCTGGGCGAGTCGAACACCGCAGAGGCTTGGACCGATGGGGAAACCTACATCGCGCTGACCGTCGACGTCGTGAAGCGCCTCAAGACGGTGCCGCTCAAAGCTGCCGCGTACATTTTCAGCTTGGTGGAGCATGAGGTCGCACACGAAGGGGATAGTCTCGACTGCGGCCACGACGAAGCGTTCTACCAACGCTTCCACGACCTGACCATCAAGTACGCGCAGGAACGCCAGTGGTACATGCACGCATGGCTCATGCGGTACACGACCAGCCTGGAAGCCGAGGGCAAGCGCGCACGAGGCGAAGCATGGCGCGAGCGCTATCTTGTCGATCGCGCGGGCACAGGCCGCACGAAGCGCGGCTTGCCACGCGCAATCGACGACGTGGCGACCGATCCGCCCGTCGTGACTCCCGAAGAGAACATGGCCTTCATCGACTATCAGAACGCGCGCCTCGTGCAGGCTGGCGTCTGCCCGCCACCGCCGAACTGGACAGAGGTGCTTGACCGTGCGCGCAGTACCCAGCAACAAGTTGAGATCGATCTTCGTGCGGAGCGCGCGCGCCGGGAAGCCGAGGATGCCGCCGAGATGGCTGAGTTCGACGCGTTTTACGAAGAGATGCAACGCGAAGAGCAAGCGGCGCGGCAGCGCCTCGCGTTGCTGCTCGGTATCAACGCCGACGAGATCACCGATTACGCATTCGACTACCTGGCTGCGTCGGGCCTTTCTGACGACGACGTAAAGGCGATTTGGCAGCAGAAGCCGTGGGCCGAACGGGAACGGGAAATCTACGGCGATCCTATCGACTATCAGGACTGCGCCACGCAGCCCGACGATGGCGAGACAGACGCCACGGCCGACGACGAATCTCCCGACAACGACCCTGCCGCAGTCGAGGCAGGAGCCTTCTATCCCCCTGAGCTGCGCGCGCTGATCCAGCCAGGCGAAACGACGTGGGCGCTCGAGCGTAACGCGGCGGCCGCCGGCTTCTATCGCGTCGAGGACTATCTGAAATGGCGAGCAGAGGTGAATTCATGAAACGATGCGTCATCGCGCTCGCGCTTATAGCGTCGCTCGCCGCTTGCGACCGCAAGCCGCCCGCCGAGGCCGACGCTCAGGGCACTCACCGCGAAGTGCTGCAGGGCTTCCAGACCACGTTCTATCGCGTCAGCGACGGCAAACAGCGATGGGTCGAGATCGCTATCGCCGTCGACGGCAGCAAGACGTTCCGCATGCCGGTCTTTTTCTCCGACAATGGGCGACTTGTCCAGGTCAGCGACGACGAAGCCCGCACGCTGATCGATAAGTGGCTCAAGCAGCGGGCGGCGAACGTCGCCGCCTTCGGCTCGGTCGACCCGCAGGTCGGCGGCAACACTCCATTTCTGGCAATCGACCGCAACACCCCGTAACGGAGCGACCATGCAAGAACGCGCCTACCTTGAGGCAGTACCGGCCTACCACGCGACATCGCCCGACGGCCGCACCGTGCCTTTCATCGTCTCGTTGCTGCTGCACGACGCCGAGAACAAGCCTCGCATCACACCTGCCGTCGAGCGGTCAATCGACCGCACCATCGACATCACCGGCCGCGAAGGCCTCGCCCTGGCGATCATCGCGGACGACGACGAAATGCCGGCCACGGCACGCCGTTACGTCGAGCGAGCTATGGGCATCCCTGGCGCGATCATCCTGTTCCGATGCCAGAGTCCCGAGACGGCGGAACGCCTGATGCAGCACCTGCAGCCGAGTACCAGCTCACGCTTGTTCGTGAGCCGGCCGAGCCCGCACCCGGTCCCTGAAATCACACCTGCCGTCGAGCGGTCAATCGACCGCACCATCGACATCACCGGCCGCGAAGGCCTCGCCCTGGCGATCATCGCGGACGACGACGAAATGCCGGCCACGGCACGCCGTTACGTCGAGCGAGCTATGGGCATCCCTGGCGCGATCATCCTGTTCCGATGCCAGAGTCCCGAGACGGCGGAACGCCTGATGCAGCACCTGCATGCCGAGTACCAGCTCACGCTTGTTCGTGAGCCGGCCGAGCCCGCACCCGGTCCCTGAATTTGCATGTTAATGTTATTCGTGTACTCTAATAACAATTAAATTGCACCGGAGAGACCGAGATGCACACCTTGACCCTTGAACAGTTGCGGGCCACTACGGACGCCGGCGGCGTCGCGGGCGTCACGCTCAAAGCGCAGGGCGGCGCTTTCTACGTAAAAGTCGACACGCGCAACGGCGACGAGGCCGTGCTCGCGAAGGCCGCAGCAGCGAACCTCGCAGCTTCGGCAACCCCGCGCAGGCATTGACGCTGCTGCGCGGCCTCGGGCTGGCTGTCGGCTCATTCGACGTGCAGGACTGGAACCCGGAGGACAGGGCCACGGTGCGCACTCGTCCCGACCGCCGAGGCCCTGAAGCGGACGCACGAAGCGGCCGAACACGACAAATGGTTCCGCGCGCAGGTCGAACAGGGTCTCGCCGAGGCCGACGATCCGAATACGAAGTGGGTGCCGCACGACGTCGTGAAAGACGACATGCAGCGTCAACGCGAAGCACTGAAGGCCCGTATCGCAGGCGGCAATAAGTGATGGAATTGGTATGGACGCCACGCGCACGTCGCGCTCGCGAAGAGGCAATCGACTACATCGCGCAGGACAACCCGGTTGCCGCACTCGGCCAGCTCGACGAGATCGAGCGGCAGACCGACATGCTGATTCAGCATCCCGAAATGGGGCGCCCCGGCCGAGTGGAGGGCACGCGCGAGCTCGTCATCAGCCGCACGCCGTTCATCGTCGTCTATCGGCTTAGGCCGCGCGCCCGACGCATCGAACTGATCCGCTTTCTTCACGGCGCGCAGCAATGGCCGAAGACGTGACGAAGGACCGAACCACCGAGAGGACCGAACATGAAACTGAAAGTCAGAAACGCAGCCGGCGAACAGCACACGATCGACATTGATGCGTGCGACACAGCCATTATCAACGGCGCGCAAGGCCCGACCACCTCGTTGCTCGATTGGCTACCGCTGACGAGCGTCGAGAACTGGACGAGTGGTGCAACAACCAGACGCCAAGCCCGAATGGCTCGATCGCAATGAATGCGTGGCCCGGTTGGCATGATGTCGCGCTCCGACGCTTCGCTGACCGCCCGCAACTACAGGCCAAATATCCAAACCGTAACGCAGTCGTTCGCTCAACTCGTCGTCGGGGCACCGGCCAGCGGCAAGTCGCAGATGATGAACTCCTTCCCCATCACGGACCCGGACGCGCCGAACACGACGGAGGGCAACTGACGTGAAGACGACCGTACAAACTGGCGTTGCGATCCTTGCCCTTCTCATAGGATTGCTTTTCTGTTTTGCCGCCGCGCGCGGCTACATGCAGCACGACACCATCGCTCTGCGGCCATTGCTGTTCGGGGTGGTCGACGTGGCTGTCGCATGCGTGTTGCTACGCAAAGCCTATACGGCCCGCAAGGCCCGGAGCATGCCGCTATGACAACCTGGACTGACGAACAGCTTGCCGATTATGAGTGCGCGCTCGAAACGATCGGCAACGTGATTGCCTGAAGGCGCGCGACATCGAAGCCGAGAAAACGAAGCCGTCGCCGAACTCAGATCGCATTGACGAACTGCGACGGCAACAAGCCGAACTTGCCGACGAGCGTAGTCGCTTGCGCATCGGCGATCACGACGCCGTTGCGCGCGCCATCGAGCAATACGGCAGGCTTGTGGCGCGCAAGCGCGTGAACTGAGGGCGCGATGACGGTTATCCACGACAATCGCCCGCGCGGACTCTCGGTCGAAGAGGCGCAGAAAGCCGTCGACGAGTTCCTCGCCGAGTACAACGGGAATATTCCCGTAACCGCCGTCGTGCGCGCAACACAGGAGGAAATCTATGGACCCCAAGCATCCCGCGAAAAGCTCGGCTACCGTATCGACGGCGCATACCACCCGGCCCGACGCATCTTTACCCTTGCAGCTTCCAATATGGGTGACGAAGGGGCCGTCCGACGAGCCCTTCGCCACGAGCTGCTCGGCCACTACGGGCTCAACACTTTCAGCCCGACTGAGAAGCGCGCTCTGCTCGATCGCGTTCTGGAAACGCGGCACGAGCCGTCGTTGAGCCACATCTGGAAGCGGGTGGAGCGTGACTACGCCTCGCTTCCAGATCTGCACAAGGCCGAGGAAGTGTTCGCCTTCGTCGCCGAAGAAGAGCGCAGCTTTCTTGGTCGCGCATGGGATGGAGTGCGAGCAGCGCTTCAACGCGCCCTTCGTGCGACGGGACTTTCCAGCCGACCATTGACCCTCACGGAGCTGCGCGACGTAGCCCGCGACATCGCGCGCGGCATCCGCTCAGGCGATCGCGAGCAGCAGACGTTTCCCCAAAGCGACACCGCGCAATTCCGGCTCGATCCTGAAACGCATGCCGAGATCCTGCGCGACATCCAGACCCAAGCACTCGGGGCTACGCGACCGGCCCAGCGGCCCGTAGCGATCATTCTCGGCGGGCAGCCTGGCGCCGGCAAAGCCGGGCTGGCCAGTGCAGCGCTGGAGGAGCTCGCCGGCAACGCCGTAAAGATCGACGCGGACGAGCTCCGCAAGAACCATCCGGCCTACATCGCGCTGATGCGTGAGGACGATCGCACGGCCGCGGACCGCACACACGGCGACGCGGGCCCGTGGGCCGTCAAACTGACGAGTGCGGCGATGGCCGCGCGGCGCAATCTCATCGTGGACGGAACGATGCGCGACCCGGACAACCTGGCCAAGCTCTGCAGGAAGCTGCGTGAGGCCGGATACCGGATCGAGGCCCGCGTGATGGCCGTCAACCCGCTCGTCAGCCGTCTCAGCATTCACGAGCGATATGAGCGTCAGGTACGGGCCAACGGCTTCGGCCGCTGGTCGAACCGCGACAAGCACGACGCAGCGTTCAGCGGCGTGCCGCTGACCGTCGAGAAGCTCGAGGCGCAGCAGCTCGTCGACCGAATGACCGTGTTCGCACGGAACAGTGACGAGCCGATCTACGACAACCGGCTCGTCGCAGGACATTGGGAGCAGCCGCCGGCGGCCGCGAGCGGGTCGACGCAGAGCGTGCGCGCGATTGGTCGCCGGCCGAACGTCACCAGTTCGCCGACAAGCTCGACGCGATCGCACGCCGAATGCAACAGCGAGGAGCCGGCGAAAGCGACCTCGCGTCGCTGGCCGAGCTTCGTGCCGATTTTGAACGGCAGCATCCGACTGACCGGCACGCGCCGCGCGTGACCCGCCGCGATGCCCCAAAACCCGGAGGGTGACGCTGATATACGACACTGGCCGACATATGTCGCATACGCCACGAAGCAGCGCGCACGGCGCTGATTAAACATCTCTAGCCGTTTCGGACGCATTTTGTATAATGCCTATGATACAAACGGCTAGAGGGCGTACATCATGGCAAAAAGCGGCAGCCGGCCGACGATCTCAACCAACTCTCATTCGACTTCGAATTCAACGCCACCGCCGACATCATCGACAGCCTTCAGGCACAGATCGATGTCGACGAAGATGAAGGAGCACAGCATGCTTACCGGTCAAACTCAGCCGCTGTCGATCGCGGCGAAATCCTCAAGCCGACGACGATTCAGGCCGTCCGGCGTTCACCCTCGTATCACCTGCAGGGCTGGAAGATCCTCGACCGCTGGGCGTTCAACCAGCCCGGAGAAACTGCGCTCGCTGGAAGCGCAGGGCGAGGTGATCCTGCTGGGCAGGCTTCTGGAGCAGCAGACGATCGAGCACCAGGTCTTGAGCCGCTCGATCGACCAGAAGCAGAACGGCCTGACGGAGCACGAGATCCTGGTCAGCAACGAGATCATACCGAGCTGTAACGCCCGCCGACTACAACATCACCGCCGCGGACCGGCTCGGGGAGGGCGGCGCCAAGGCGAAATATCGGGACAACATCGCTGCATTGAAGCTGCTCCTGCAGCTTCGTGAAGAGCAGCGCAGCGCGACGCCTGACGAACAGGCAATCCTCGTGCGCTATGTGGGCTGGGGCGGCATTCCGCAAGCGTTCGACCACCGCCAATCAGGATTGGCAAGACGAATACCTCGAGCTCGCCGGCCTTCTCTCCAAAGATGAATACGAACGTGCGCGCCGTTCCACACAGGACGCGCACTACACGTCGCAAACCGTCATCGAGGGTATCTACAAGGGCCTCCAGCGTATCGGGTTCGACGGCGGCCGCGTCTTCGAGCCGTCTGCTGGCATCGGCAATTTCATCGGCCTCATGCCGGCGCCGATGCGTGCCGCGACCCACTTCACGGCGATTGAGCTCGATCCACTGACGGCCGAGATCGCGCGGCATCTGTACCCCAGCGCGACGCATATCAACCGTGGCCTGCAGGACGTCGTGATTCCCGCCGGTCATTTCGATGCGTGCGTCGGCAATCCGCCGTTCGGCACGCAATCACTCTACGATCCCCATCATCGCGAGCTGGGCGGCTTCTCGATCCACAACTACTTCCTCGCGAAGTCGATCGACAAGCTCCGCGAAGGCGGGGTAATGGCCGTCGTTGTGAGCCGCTACTTCCTCGACGCGGCCAACACCGCGGCGCGCGAGCACATCGCGGGACCGCGCGCACTTCTCGGCGCGATCCGCCTGCCCAACACGGCCTTCAAGCGCAACGCGCTCACCGAAGTCACGACGGACATCATCTTTTTCCAGAAGGCGGCCGCCGGCGAGACGCCCGATCGGCGCTGGGTCGATGTCGGCGAAATACGAGATCACGAGACTGGCGAGCCGATCACCATAAGCCGCTACTTTATCGACATCCTGAACAGTGGCCGTCGCATGGCGATCACCAGCAAGATGCACCGCGACGCGGCGGACCTGGTGCCCGAGGCGGGCGTCGACCTTGCCGACGCGATCGAGCGGCGCCTGCAGGCGCTGCCTGCCGACGTTTATCGGCCCGCCGATGACGCGGCCACCGCAACCGATCGGGGCGAGGACAACCGGCGCTCACGCTGCCGGACACGCTCAAGGTCGGCTCGTTCTTCGTCGCGCCAAACGGAAGGCTCGCGCGACGCCTGCCGGATATCCTCGATGAGCACGACTATAGCTACGTCGAGCCAAGAACGAGCGCGCCGGCGCGCGCATCAAGGGCATGGTCCAGGTGCGCGAGGCGCTGCGCGATCTCATGCAGGCGAGCAGTCCGAGCATGTGACCGACTTCGAACTCACTTCGAAGCGCTCGAAGCTGAACCGCGTCTACGACGACTTCGGCGCAAGTTCGGGCACGTCAGCTCGCAGGCGAACCGCCTCGCCATGTCGGAGATCCCGAGTATCCGCTGTTGCACGCGCTCGAAAGCGACTACGACAAGGGCATCTCGCCCGAGACCGCGAAGAAGCACGGCGTGGAGCCGCGCCGGCCGAGCGCGAACAAGGCGGCGATCTTCTCGAAACGCGTCATGAGCCCGCGCAAGGAAGTGACGCACGTCGAGACGGCGAAGGACGCGCTTGTCGTGTCGATGAACGAGAGTGGCCGCATCGACCTCGCACGCATGATGCGCCTCACAGGCAAGCCCGAGGACGAGTTGATTCGCGACCTCAAGGGCCTCATCTACCTGAATCCTGAGCGCGATCGCTGGGAGACGGCGGACCAGTATCTGACCGGCAACGTGAAGGCCAAGCTGCGCGCGGCCGAAACGGCCGCCGGCCAGAATCCCCGCTACATCGAGAACGTCGACGCATTGCGCGCCGTTCAGCCCGCCGACATCGAGCCGGTCGACATCTCCATCCAGCTCGGCTCGACGTGGGTGCCTGACCAGGTGATCGACCAGTTCGTCGGCCACTTGCTCGGCGACGTGCGCCGGCGCATCACGTATCAGGAGACGCTGGCAAGTGGCTCGTCGACATCGAGCACGGCGATCGCACTACGGCACGCGTCACGTGGGGCACCGAGGCATATCCCGCGAACGAGCTCATCGAATCGATCCCTGACGAACCGTCCGATCCAGGTCAAGGTCGAGGCGGGCAAGGACGCGAACGGGAACAAGATTTATCGCGTTGACGATTCGCAGACGGCAGCCGCCAACCAGAAGGCCGACGAGATCCGGCAGGCGTTCCTCGATTGGGTGTGGGAAGACAAGGACCGTCGCGAGATGCTCGCACGCATCTACAACGATCGCTTCAACACGAACATTCCGGCGAAGTACGATGGATCGCACCTGGACCTTCCCGGCGCGTCGCTCGACATAACGCTGCGGCCGCACCAGAAAGACGCTATCTGGCGCGGCATTCAGGACGGCACGGCGCTGTTCGATCACGTCGTCGGCGCCGGCAAGACACTCGTATGCGTAGGCACCATCATGGAGAGCAAGCGCATGGGTCTGATGTCGAAGCCCATGCTCGTCGTTCCGAACCATCTGCTGCTGCAGTGGAAGGACGCCTTTTACTCGCTGTATCCCAACGCGAACATCCTCGTCGCCGAGAAGAGCGACTTCAAGAAGGAAACGCGAGCGGCTGTTCGGCCGCATCGCAACAGGCGATTGGGATGCCGTGATCGTCGCGCACAGTTCGTTCAAGAAGATCGGCATGCCCGAAGACACGCTTCCGCGAACTGCTGGAGGAACAGATCGAAGATCTCTCGGACGCGATCACGCAGATCAAGCGGAGCAGGGCGACCGGATCACGATCAAGGAAATGGAGAAGGCGAAGGAGCGCATGACGGAGCGCCTCGAGCGCAAGGCCGATACCGGCGCGAAAGACTTGGCGGTCAGCTTCGCCGACCTTGGCGTCGACGCGCTTTTTGTCGACGAGGCTCATGAATTCAAGAATCTGTTCATCACGACGACGCTCAGTCGCGTGTCCGGTCTCGGCAATCTCGCCGGCTCCGAAAAGGCGTTCGACCTGTTCGTGAAGTGCCGTTACCTGCACAGCGCAAACGACGGCCGCGGCGTCTTTTTTGCGACCGGCACGCCGATCAGCAATACGATCGCCGAGCTCTATACGATGCAGCGCTACCTGCAGTACGACGAGCTCAAAGCGCGCGGCATCGTCCACTTCGACGCATGGGCGTCAACTTTCGGACAGGTCGTCACAGGCTGGGAGCTGGACGCAACGGGCGTTAACTACCGGCTCAACAGCCGGTTCTCGAAGTTCCAGAACGTTCCCGAGCTGATCTCGCTGTACCGCACCTTCGCCGACGTCATCACAAAGTCGGACCTCGATCGCCAGGCGGAGGAACGCGGCACCCGCTTCCCCGTCCCGAAGATCAGGGCGGCCGGCCGCAGAACATCATCGTCGATCGGTCCGATGCGCAGGCGCTGTTCATGGGCGTGCAAACGCCCGTGCTCGACGACAATGGCGCGCCTGTCCTGCGCGGCGATGGCACGCCACTCAAGAACTGGAACAGCGGCTCCATCATCCACCGGATGGAGAACCTGCCGAAAGACCCGCGCGTCGACAATCCTCTCAAGATCACGAACGACGCGCGCAAGGCTGGCCTCGACTTCCGCCTCATCAATCCAAACGCAGCCGATGATCCCGGCAGCAAGGTCAATACGGCGGTCGACAACATCTACCGGATATGGGAGGCGTGGAAGGACCGGAAGGGCACGCAGCTCGTGTTCTGCGATCTGTCGACGCCAAAGCTGTCGAAGAAGGCTGCGCCGGTCGCAGACGCGGCGAACGATGACGACAGCGACGATGAGGCGCCTGCTATCTCGATGGACGAGCTGCTGGCCAGCAACTCCGACTTCTCGGTCTACGATGACATCAAGGCGAAGCTGATCGCGCGCGGCGTTCCGGAGCACGAGATCCGCTTCATCCACGAGGCGACGACAGATCTGCAGAAGGCCAAGCTGTTCGATGACATGAACCGCGGCCATTCGCGGATCATGCTCGGCTCAACGGCAAAGATGGGCGCGGGCACTAACGTACAGCGGCGCCTCGTCGCCGAGCACCATCTCGACGCGCCGTGGCGGCCGAGCGATCTGGAACAGCGCGAAGGCCGTATTCTGCGGCAGGGCAACCTGTTCTACGAAGAAGACCCGGACGGCTTCGAGGTCGAGATCCTGCGCTACGCGACCAAGCAGACCTACGACAGCCGCATGTGGCAGACGATCGAATATAAGGCCGCCGGCATCGAACAGTTCCGCAAGGGCGACAGCTTGCAACGTGTGATCGAAGACGTCGCGAGCGAAGCCGCGAATGCGGCCGAGATGAAGGCCGCCGCGACGGGCAATCCGCTGATCTTCATGCAGGTGAAACTCAGTGCCGACCTGAAGAAGGTCGAGGCACTGTTCTCGAACTATAAGCGCAATCAGCACAGCCTCGAGAGCCGAATCGGCTGGCTCGCCGATGCAGACCAGCGCGCGGATCGCGCTGTCGCGCGATGGAACCGCGAGATCGAGCTCCGCGACAAGGCCACGACCGAGCAATTCCGGTTCGAGACCAAGAACCGCGTCTATGGTGAGAAGGATCGGGAGACGCTGCTCGGCGAAGTCATGTACGCAATGAAGAAAGCAGTCGAGCGGCGGGCTGTCGGCATCCTCGATCGACCCACCGAGATGCCGGTTGGCCGCTATCGCGGATTCGATGTGAAGGTCTATGCCAGCCGCGACGAGATTCAGTTCACGTTGACCGGCTCGGACACCTACGAGCCTGAAAATCTGAGCTATCGCGCCGAGGAGAAGTTCAGCATCACCGGCTTCATCCACCGTCTCGATAATTTCATGGCCCGCTTCGAGGACTGGCGACAGGAGGCCGAAGAGACGCGAGAAAAGGAGCGTCGCGAGTACGCGAAGGCTATCGCGGAGCAGGGCAAGCCGTTCCGCAGCAGGCGCGCCTTGAGGCGCTTCGGCAAGACGTGCGCGACGTCATGACGGAGCTGAAGCTCATGCAGGCAGACGAAAACTACGTATCGCAGTGGCAGCCTCGATCGCTGGCCAGCGACAGTAATACCGGTCAGCAGCAGGACCGTTACCGCATGCGAGCATGAGGAGGTAGACACAAGATGTTGTGCCCGACCAGCTGCCCGAAGGCACTACATCTTGTGGTCCGGCCATCTCGGCCGCACCGACTTCGACGCCTGTAAGCAGGCGAGCAGGGCAGGGCCGCCGACGGCGGCCGCACCCACCCATCCCCCGCCCTTCCCGCCCTGCGGGAAGGGAGCGAGTCGCCCTCTGTCGTCAAGGGTGCGGGGGAGATGAAACCACCCCCACACCCTCGACTGGAGCGTCTACACCGGCACGTCAGCCCCTCAAGGGCCGCTACGCTGCCGTCCTCACCCGTTCGGTGCTCGACCTGGCCTGCGGCCAGCTCTGCGCTCCGCGTGCGGCCTCCGGGCGGCCCCTTGACCGTCTGCCATGCCGAACAACTTCCCCATCTTTTTACGCAAGTACGTATTTACGTATGTACGTAAGCAGGCTATAATAGTCCCCATGCAGTGAGGATCTCCACCCTCGCCGCATCCCCGGCCGGAAACCACTGGCGGCTACCAGTCCCCCGGCTTCGTCGTTCACCGTCCCGTCTAGGAGCATTGGAATGAGCGCGAGTCTGTTCACACTGCATCATTGGATCGTAGTCCTGAGTTGTGCCTACATGGAATACACGTACACGCCGTGGAACGGTCGCAACCACTATCGGCGCACGGTCGACTACGGCCGGGTCGTCTGGTGCTAACCCCACGCCGAAAAATTCCCCTGATCGCATTGGCGGCTACCGATGCGATCGGTTTCTGCAACATCAACGTCTAGGAGCAACCATGCACATCAAGTTCCCGGTGCAGAAGGGCACGGCCTTGGCGGAGCTCGGCTATGGCGAAAGCCTGCTGGTCCCGTGTAACGATCGGACGGTGCAATCCGTCCAGTCATCCATTCAATCGCTGTACGCAAACGGATACGGTGCGCAGCGGGGAAGTCGAACACCGTCAGGGATTCAGGAATCGCGGTTTCGGCCCACTCGGCCAGTTTCGGATGCTCCTTGCGCCAGGTGTCCAGGGCGGCTTTCAAAAGCCGCTCGGCTTCTGCCTTGTCCGGAGCATTGAAGATCGCGCGCAGTGTCGCGGCGACGTGCTTTTTCGCCTCCTGTCGGGTGACGAACTGGCCGGCGTTTTGCTGCAGATGGAACTGGCAACGCTGCCAGGGAACAGAAGGGAACACCGCTTTGCGGGCAGCTTTGAGGCCCGCATGATCATCCGCGATGATGAGCTTGATCCCGTGCAACCCTCTGGCCAGGAGGGATTCCAGGAAACGTCGCCAATTGATCTCGGCTTCCGACGTGGCCACCGTGCAACCGAGCACCCGCCGTTTGCCCGTCGCATCGACGCCGACGGCGATCAAGACGGCACAATCGACGATTCGCCCTTCCAGCCGCACTTTCTCGTAACGGGCATCCAGAAAGAGATAGGGCACTTCGCCCAGAGGACGCTCGCGCCAGGCCGCAAGCCCCTCGTCGAGCCTGGCGGCGGCACGGCTCACCTGGGCGGTGGAGAGCGAAATCTCCGGCCCCAGCAGGCGCTGCAGTACCTCGATCACCCGGCGGGTGGAGACCCCCTGGACGTACATCTCGGCCAGGGCCAGATGCACCGCCTGATCGGTGCGGGTGCCTTTTTCGAGGGCAGAAGGGTAGAAGTCGCCGCAACGCACCTGGGGCACCTGAAAGGTCAGCTCACCAAGGCGGGTGAGTACCGTCTTGGGTTTGTACCCGTTGGCGTAGTCACGCCGTCGCTCACTACGTTCATAGGGCGCCGCTCCAAGGAACTGGGATCGTTCGATCTTGGCGGCTTCATTGACGAGGATGCGCAGAGCCTCGCCGGCACCCTCCAGTCCGTGTTCGAGCAACACAGCATAAGCCATTTCCAAAGGATTGGTTTCGACACGCATCGCCATGATGGGCATACTCCTTTCTCGAAGTCATGGCGTCAGACCGAGCGCCGCGCACTTCCTACCATAGGCGCTAAACGGAATTTACAGAAAGGATGGTACACAACCAAGGACAATTGTGTCGCTTTCGAGGGGCTGAAGTTGCAAATCCCGCCGGATCGCTATCGCATGCACTACGTGAAGGTCAAGGTACGGGTGCATCGCTACCTGGACGGGCGGCTGGCGATCTTCCATGGCCCGAGAAGGCTCGCGCGCTACACGGCTGACGGTCAGCTGCAAACCCCCGAACTGCAGGTTGTCGCGTAGGTCCGCCGCGGCGCCTGCCGGGGAGGGAAGGCGCTCCGGGCTACGCCCTTCACGCCTTCCCTCCCCGGCCCGGAAAAGCGGACAGTTTATGTGCTACGAAACCGGACAGTTCTATTTGTTGACAACACGGGGGGGCAAGTCGTGACCTGACGCGACACCCAAGCGGATCGCCGCTGGTCCATGCTGCATGTGCTAATCATTTTGCAACGCACAGCGGCGCGTTTTACGACTGCTTGACGTTCGTTTTGGATATCCGTATGCTTCCGCAAAAGCTACGGAAACTAGCACACGAACATGTCGAGCGGCCGACTCCCGGAGATGACCCAGGCGCAACGCGACCGGCTCGCGTTCGTCGAGTTGCGCCTGCGGTTCGTTGGCGAGATCCGCCGCCAGGACTTGGTGACGCGCTTCGGCATCCAGGCTGCGGCAGCCACGCGGGACATCGCCCAGTACAAGGAGCTGGCCCCAGGCAATATCGAGTACGACACCAAGGGCAAGGTCTACGTCCGCGCCGCTTGGTTCCGCCCCCTGTTTGACTTCCCCGCCGAGCGGATCCTCACTTGGTTGTCCCAGGGTTACGGTGACGGCGAGCCCATCCGCTGGAAGGGTGTCGTGGCACAGGAGGGCACCAGCCTGCCGGGCAAGATCGATCTGGAGATCCTCTCCGTTCTGACGCGCGCCATTCATCAGGGTGCGGCCGTTGAAGTTGCCTACCGCGCGCTGTCCAGCGGGCTGACAACCCGCGAGATCGTGCCGTTCGCGCTGGCCGACAGCGGCCAACGGTGGCACGTCCGCGCCTTCGACCGGCGCAGCGGTGAGTTCCGCGACTTCGTGTTGGGCCGCCTCGACGCCGCCCGCATCCTGCCCGGCCCTGTGGCCGACCACGAGAAGCCCGATCAGGACATCCAGTGGAACCGGATCACCGAGCTCGAGCTCGTGCCGCATCCGGCCAACGTGCAGCACCCCGACACCATCGAGGCCGAGTACGGCATGGACGGCGGCGTGCTCAAGGTGCGGACCCGTGCGGCGATGGCCGGCTACCTGTTGCGCCGCTGGAACGTGGACTGCACCGAAGATCACAGCCTCAAGGGTGGCGAGCACCACCTGTGGCTGCGCAATCGCCAGGCGCTGTACGGCGTCACGAACCTGGTGCTCGCCCCGGGCTACGACACGACAAGCAAGGAGGGTTGAGCGTGCTGAAGCTCGAACAGATCCAGAAGAACGCGGCCATCTCGGGCTTGGAACCCGGGCAGGTGGTACGCATCGTCACGACAGAGCCGGTCGGTGACAACGCCCTCACCGTTTACTACAAGACCGCCGACGGCTCGCTGCGCGAGCGGATGCTGTTCCGCACCGACGAGGCCAACCTGTCGTTGGCCGAAGCCGGCCGCCCATGGGCCTTCGACGCCCCAGGCGAGGACTTCAAACTTGCCACCGAGGCCTACCGGATCAACCTGGCCCACCTGTTCGATCCGATGATGGCGGTGCACACGTCGAACGTGGAGCCGCTGCCGCACCAGATCACGGCGGTCTACGAGTCGATGCTGCCGCGCCAGCCGCTGCGCTACGTGCTGGCCGACGACCCCGGTGCTGGCAAGACCATCATGGCAGGCCTCTTCATCCGCGAGCTGCTGATGCGCGCGGATGCCAAGCGCGTGCTGATCGTCGCCCCCGGCAGCCTGGTCGAGCAGTGGCAGGACGAAATGTTCGAGAAGTTCGGCCTGTCGTTTGCGCTGTTTTCGCGAGAGCAAGTCGAACAGTCGCGCAGCGGAAACCCCTTCGACGACCATGACTTGCTGGTCGCCCGCGTCGATCAACTGGCCCGCGCCGAAGACCTCCAGGAGAAGCTGCGCCTGTCGCGCTGGGACCTGGTGGTGGTCGATGAAGCCCACAAGCTCTCGGCCAACTACTTCGGCAACAAGATCAACAAGACCAAGCGCTTTCAGCTGGGCGAGCTCCTCGGCTCGATCACCCGCCACTTCCTGCTCATGACGGCCACGCCGCACAACGGCAAGGAAGAGGACTTCCAGTTGTTCATGTCGCTGCTGGACGCCGACCGCTTCTACGGAAAGTTCCGTGACGGCGCGCACAAGGTGGACGTGTCCGACCTCATGCGTCGCATGGTCAAGGAGGAACTGCTCAAGTTCGACGGTACCCCCGCTGTTCCCCGAGCGCCGGGCCTACACCGTCAACTACAAGCTCTCCGACCTCGAAGCCGCCCTGTACGCGGCCGTCACCGATTACGTCAAGGAGCAGTTCAACAAGGCCGACCAGTTGGCCGACAGCGGACGCAAGGGCACGGTGGGCTTCGCCTTGACGGCGCTGCAGCGCCGCCTGGCCTCCAGCCCCGAGGCCATCTATCAGTCGCTCAAGCGGCGGCGCAACAAGCTCAAGCGCCGCGTCGAGGAAGAAAAACTCCGTCAGCGCGGCCAATCACTGGCCGAGACACTGGGCAGCAACAACAGCCTGCCCGACGACGTGTGGGAAGCCGCCGACGCTCTGTCGCCCGAAGACTATGAGAACTTCGAGGAGGCCGTGGTCGACCAGGCCACGGCGGCGCAGACCATCCAGGAACTCGAGGCCGAAATCATCATCCTCGAAGGCTTGGAGGAGCAGGCCCGCCAGGTGGTGCATTCCGGTCAGGATCGCAAGTGGGATGAGCTCTCCCGCCTGCTGCAAGACACGCCGGAGATGCGCGACGCCGAGGGGCGACAGCGCAAGCTCATCATTTTTACTGAGCACCGCGACACGCTGAACTACCTCGCGGTGAAGATCCGCGGCCTTATCGGCAACGAAGAAGCCGTGGTGATGATCCACGGTGGGGTCAAGCGCGAAGAGCGCCGCAAGGTGCAGGAGCTGTTCCGCAACGACCCCACGGTGCGCGTGCTGCTGGCCACGGACGCGGCGGGCGAAGGCGTGAACCTGCAAAACGCCAACCTGATGGTCAATTACGACCTACCCTGGAACCCCAACCGCCTGGAGCAGCGCTTTGGCCGCATCCACCGCATCGGCCAGACCGAGGTCTGCCACCTGTGGAACATGGTGGCCGCCGAGACCCGCGAGGGCGACGTCTTCCAGCGCTTGTTCGAGAAGCTGGAGGTGGAGCGCCAGGCCCTGGGCGGCCGCGTGTTCGACATCCTGGGCGAGGTCTTCGAGGACAAGCCCCTCAAGGACCTGCTGATCGAGGCCATCCGCTACGGCTCGGATCCCGAAGTCCGTGCCCGCCTGCTCAAGAAGGTGGAAGGCGCGCTGGATACCCAGCACCTTGAAAACATCATCAAACGCAATGCGCTGTGCGAAGAGGTGATGGATGAGAAGCGCCTGTTCGCGGTGAAGGAGGAGATGGAGAAGGCCGAGGCCCGCAAGCTGCAGCCCTTCTTCATCCGCGCTTTCTTCAATCAGGCCTTCCAGCAACTGGGCGGCGAGCTGCGCCCGCGCGAGCAAGGGCGCTACGAGATCACCAACGTCCCGGCCATCATCCGCGAGCGCGACCGGCAAATCACCGGCCGCGACCGCCGCAATACCGACCCGGTGCTACGCCGTTACGAGCGCGTCTGCTTCGAGAAGCAGTACGTGCGGCTGACCGACCGTGTCGGCGCCCCGATGGCCAGCCTCATCCATCCCGGCCACCCCTTGATGCAGGCGGTCACCGACCTGGTGCTGGAAGCTCACCGCAACAAGCTCAAGCAAGGCGCGGTATTGGTGGACCCGAGTGATATGGGCGTCACCCCGAAGGTGATGTTCATCGTTGATCACGCGGTCAAGGAAGGGGCAGACCCCGCGCGCATCGTCTCGCGTCGCATGCAGTTCGTCGAGATCGACCCGCAGGGCCATGCCACCAACGCCGGCTGGGCGCCTCACCTGGACCTGGAGCCCATTGCGCCTGCCGACCTCAAATTGATCGAAGACGTGCTGGCGGCCCCGTGGATCGCCAAAGACCTGGAGCAACAGGCCTTGACCCATGCCGGAAGCTTCCTGGTGCCCGAACACTTCGATGAAGTTCGCACCCGCCGCGAGAAGGCGGTGGACAAAACCCTGGCCGCCGTGCATGAGCGTCTGGTCAAGGAAATCAACTTTTGGTCCGACCGTTACATCAAGCTGCAAGACGACCTGGCTGCCGGCAAGGATGTGCGCCTGACGCTGGAGAACGTGCGCCGCACCATCGACGACCTGACCGCCCGCCGCGAATCGCGCGAGAAGGAGTTGCTGGCCATGCGCCATGTGGTCTCCGCCACGCCGGTCGTGCTGGGCGGTGCGCTGGTGATCCCGGCGGGCCTCTTGATGCAGCGCAAGGGTCAGCCCGGCTGGTCGGCGGATGCCGATGCGCGCAGCCGCATCGAGCACATCGCCATGCAGGCGGTGATGAACGCCGAACGCGCGCTGGGCCATGAGGTCATCGACGTCTCGGCGCAGAAGTGCGGCTGGGACGTCACCAGCATCCCCCAAGCCCGCGATGGCCGCCTGCCCACCTCGCGCCACATCGAGGTCAAGGGCCGCGCTAAAGGCCAGACCACGATCACCGTCACCCGCAACGAGATCCTCTATGGCCTCAACCAGGCGGACAAGTTCATCCTGGCCATCGTGCTCGTTGACGGCGGCAGGCACGAAGGGCCGTTCTACATCCGAAAGCCCTTCACCCAGGAGCCCGACTGGGCGGTGACCAGCATCAACCTGGACCTGGACGCGCTGCTCGCGCGCGCCACGGCGGCGGAGGGCTCGCTGTGAGCCTGGGCTGCCCTCAGAAACAGAAACGCCCTCACGGGGAGGGCGTCGGGCCGTGGCTGCTGGCCGTGGGGCAAAATCCAACCCCAGAAAGAGAAACGCCCCTTGCGGGGCGTCGGGCCGGAGATGCTATCTCCGGGGGGTTAGTGCCGCTCATTATAGTCTCTGGACGTCAGAGGTCAAGATAGCGGGGCCGCTGCCATGACCCGCGTGATGGCCTACGTGGACGGCTTCAACCTCTACTTTGGCTTGAAGGCGGCCGGCTTCAAGCGCTACTACTGGCTGGACGTGGCGGCGCTGGCGAACAATCTGCTTCGACCCGGTCAGCGTCTGGTCACCACACACTACTTTACAGCGCGCATCCGTGACAACGGCCGCAATGCGGCCGACCAGAAGCGGCAGAATGATTATCTCGAGGCACTCGCCGCTCAAGGCGTGCAATGCCAGTTTGGCCATTACCTCGATAAACGGCGCCAGTGCTATACCTGCCAGGCCACATGGATGGATTACGAAGAAAAGATGACCGACGTCAACATCGCCATCCAGTTGATGGTCGATGCCTTTGACGACGCCTTCGACATGGCGCTGGTCATCTCCGGGGACAGCGACCTCACCACGCCTATCCGCCGCGTGCGCGAGCGCTTCCCCCTCAAGCGCGTCATCGTCGCGTTTCCGCCCAAGCGGCACTCCAAGGCCCTCATGCAATGCGCCAACGGCCACTTGGCCATCAGTGAATCCAAGCTGCGCGCCAGCCAGCTGCCCGAACAACTCGTCAAGCCCGATGGCTACGTGCTCGCACGCCCTGCCATCTGGCGCTGAAGGACTTCAAGAATGACCAGCATCAAAGCCCCCAAGAAACTCATCGAAGTAGCATTGCCGCTCGACGCCATCAACGAAGCGGCAGCGCGCGAGAAATCCATCCGCCACGGCCACCCCAGCACCCTGCACCTGTGGTGGGCGCGCCGGCCGCTGGCCGCAGCACGTGCTGTCATCTTCGCCCAGATGGTCAATGACCCCGGCTACGAGCGCCACCTGGGCCGCGGCGTCAACAAGAAACAGGCCGCCGCCGAGCGCGAGAGGCTGTTCAAGATCATCGAAGACCTGGTGCAGTGGGAGAACACCAACAACGAGGAAGTCCTCGAACGCGCCCGCGCCGAGATCCGCCGCTCCTGGCGCGAGACCTGCGAGCTCAACAAGAACCATCCGCAGGCGGCCGAGCTGTTCAACCCGGAGAAGCTCCCCGCCTTCCACGACCCCTTCGCCGGCGGCGGCGCCATCCCGCTGGAGGCGCAGCGCCTGGGGCTGGAAGCCTGGGCGTCTGACCTCAACCCCGTGGCGGTGACGATCAACAAGGCGATGATCGAAATCCCGCCGCGCTTTGCCGGCCGCGCGCCGGTGGGGCCGCTGCCGGCGGGCGAGCGGCAGGCCAGGCTGCACGAAGACTGGCGTGGCGCGCGCGGCCTGGCCGAAGACGTGCGCCGTTACGGCGCCTGGATGCGTGAGCAGGCCGAACAGCGCATCGGCCACCTGTACCCCAAAATCACCATCACCGCCGAAATGGCGGCCGAGCGGCCGGATTTGAAGCCGCTGGTGGGGCAGCAACTCACCGTGATTGCCTGGCTGTGGGCGCGCACCGTCAAAAGCCCCAACCCGGCCTTCAGCCATGTGGAGGTGCCCTTGGCCTCCACCTTCATCCTCAGCAGCAAGCCGGGCAAGGAAGCCTACGTGCAGCCGGTGATCGAGGGCGACCGCTACCGCTTCACCGTGCGCATGGGCACACCCCCGGCGGAAGCGAAAAACGGCACCAAACTCGCGCGCGGGGCGAATTTCCAGTGTGTGCTCTCAGGCTCGCCCATTGACGGCAACTACATCAAAGCCGAAGGCCGGGCCGGGCGCATGGGCGCAAGGCTGATGGCTATCGTCGCCGAAGGCGCGCGCGGGCGCGTCTATCTGCCGCCCATCGAGGAACATGAAGCCATCGCCCGGCAGGCGCAGCCGACATGGAAACCAGATACCCCATTGCACGGTAAAGCGCGCGACCAAATGCCGCTTTATGGCATGGAAACCTTCGCGGACCTCTTCACCCCCCGCCAACTGGTGGCGCTGACCACCTTCTCCGATCTCGTGGGCGAGGCGATCGAAAAATGCCGGCAGGACGCCCTGGCCGCGGGCCTGCCCGACGACGGCCGCGGCCTCGACGCCGGCGGCAGCGGCGCCACCGCCTACGCGCAGGCTGTGGCGGTGTATTTGGCGTTTGGTGTTGGCAGGAGTGCCAACTATTGGTCATCGCTCACTCCGTGGGGTGGCGATTTCATCGTGCAGACCTTTGGGCGTCAAGCTATCCCGATGGTGTGGGATCATGCAGAAGGAAATCCCCTTTCTAACTCCACCGGAAACTGGCTCGGTGCGCTCGAATGGATTGAAAAGGTTCTTGTTACGAGTCTTAGTAATGCAGGAAGAGGCAACGGAGTGGCATTACAGGCCGATGCGCAAACTCAAAATATTAGTGGTGACAAACTAGTATCCACCGATCCTCCCTATTACGACAATATCGGCTATGCCGATTTATCGGACTTTTTCTATGTCTGGCTGCGCCGTTCGCTCAAACCCATTTATCCGGGCTTGTTCGCCACGGTGGCGGTGCCCAAGGCCGAGGAGCTGGTGGCCACGCCATATCGCCACGGCGGCAGGGAACAGGCCGAGCAGTTCTTTTTGGAGGGCATGACGCAGGCCATGCACAACCTGGCGCAGCAAGCGCATCCTGCTTTTCCGGTCACCATTTACTACGCTTTCAAGCAATCGGAAACCCAAACCGAAGCCGGCACTTCCAGCACCGGCTGGGAAACCTTCCTGGAAGCCGTGCTGCAAGCTGGTTTTGAGCTGACTGGTACTTGGCCTGTACGAGCAGAACGTGATCAAGGCTTGAAGACAGGGACGAATGTGCTGGCCTCATGCATCGTCCTCGTTTGCCGCCCGCGCCGTGCCGACGCACCTACTGTGTCGCGCCGCGAGTTCATTCGTGAGCTGAATGCCACGCTGCCCGAAGCGCTGGATGAAATGACCCGTGGCGGCGTCAATTCGCCGGTGGCGCCGGTGGATCTCTCGCAGGCCATCATCGGCCCGGGCATGGCCATTTTCAGCCAGTATGCGGCCGTGCTGGAGGCCGACGGCACCCCCATGCGCGTGCGCACTGCGCTGCAATTGATCAACCGCTTTCTCGCCGAAGACGACTTCGACGCCGATACCCAGTTCTGCCTGCATTGGTTTGACCAATACGCATGGGCCGGGGGCAGATATGGCGAGGCCGACGTGCTGGCGCGCGCCAAGGGCACCAGTGTGGCTGGCCTGCAAGCGGCGGGGGTGGTGGAATCGGGCAAGGGCCTGCTGCGCCTGCTCAAGTGGGCCGAGCTGCCGCCCGATTGGTCGCCCGAGGCAGACGCCCGCACCCCGGTGTGGGAAGCGCTGCACCAACTCATCCGCGCGCTGAACCAGGACGGCGAATCCGCGGCCGGGAAGCTGCTCGCCCGCATGCCTGCAAGGGCCGAGCCGATCCGCGCACTGGCCTACCGCCTTTACACCCTGTGCGAGCGCAAGGGCTGGGCCGAGGAGGCCCGTGCCTACAACGAGCTCGTCACCGCTTGGAGCGCCATCGAGCAAGCGGCCAGCGAAGCGGGCGTGGTCGGCTCGCAGGCGCAACTGGACATTTGAGAGAGAGAGACATGTCTAACACTCTGTCGCCTTACCCTGGTTCGCGCTGGTGGAAGTTCGACTTCCACACACACACGCCGGCGTCGAAGGACACCGATGCCTGGCAGAAAGCCATGGGCACGCCCGATGAAATCACTCCCGAGAAATGGCTGCTCAAATACATGGCCGCCGGGATCGACTGCGTGGCCGTGACGGACCACAACAGCGGGGCCTGGATCGACGGGCTCAAGGCTGCTTACGAGCAGATGAAGGTGCAGGCGGATCAAGGCCAGGCACCGGCGGGTTTCCGTGAGCTGACGATCTTTCCGGGCGTGGAGATTTCCGCCAACGGCGGCGTGCATGTGCTGGCGCTCTTTGACCCATCGGCCACGACAAGCGACATCGACAGTCTGCTGGGTGCGGTTGGATTCCCGACTCAGTTGCGCGGCGTAACCGACAGTGCCGACGCTGCCGCTGTGACACGGGCCTCCTTGACTCAGGTCTTGGAGGAGGTTTTTCGTGCCGGCGCGATCCCCATCCCGGCGCACGCCGACAGTGGCAGCGGCCTGTTGTGCGTCAACCCTGGTACGCGGCAAAGCGCGCTGTCAGCCAACACTGTCAAACAAGCGCTGGAAGTAGAGGGTTTGTTGGCAGTGGAGTGGTGCGACCTGAACAACCCGTACCCGCAAGCCGTGGAGAAGCTCGCCAGGCCCTTGGCCCGCGTGCTGGGCAGCGACTGCCACAACTTTCAAGGCGCGAAGGTACCAGGCAGCGCTTACTACACCTGGGTCAAGATGGCCAAGCCCACGCTGGAGGGGCTGCGGTTGGCACTGCTGGACGGCAACGGCGTGTCGCTCCGGCGCAGCGACGACGCAGAACCGTTCGATCCATTCAAGACGCCGGCGCATGTGATCCGCGCCATCGAAATCGAACGAGCGAGGGTGATCGGCAACGGAAGACCGGCCGTTCTCCAGTTGTCGCCCTTCTTCAACGCCATCGTCGGCGGCCGCGGCACCGGCAAATCCACGGTGGTGCATGCGCTGCGGCTGGCGACCCGGCGCGAGGCTGAGATTCAGGCGCTGCCGAAAGACAGCGAGCCACGCGAGCGTTTCGAAGCCTTTCGAACGATCGCCAAAGGCCGCGATGACAGAGGCGCGCTGAAGCCAGACACGGCTATCAGGGTCGAATGGCAGCATGAGACGACGCGGCTGCGCCTGTGCTGGCGTGGTGAAGGAAAAGCCGTCGAGGTCAAGGAGTGGCGCGATGGCCAGTGGCAGCCTTCTGCTAGCCAGAGCGTGAATGCGGCCCGCTTCCCCTTGCGCATTTTCTCCCAGGGCCAAATCGCGGCGATGGCCGGTGGCGGACGGCAGGCCCTGCTGGCCATCATCGACGAAGCTGCGGGTGTGGAGCCGCTCAAGCAAGCCTATGAGGAAGCGCAGCGTGCGTTTTTCGCTCAGCGCGCACGGCTGCGCGAGATCGACGGCAAACTCGCTGTACTGCCCGAAGTCGAGCGACGCCGGCAGGAGGTGGAGGGCAAGCTCAAGTCGCTGTCGCAAGCCGATCACGCAGCCGTGCTGCAAGCCTTTGCCCGCGCTCAACACCAGCAGCGCGCGGTAGACGAAGCCTTGGGGCAATTGCGCGAAGGTGCAGCCACCTTGCGCAAGGTCGCCAATAGCCTGCTGCTCGATGACTGGCTGCCGCAGCATTTCACCGAGGCCGACGCCGACCTGTTGGCGTGGCGGGCCAAAGCCGATAGCCTGCTGGCCAGGGCGCGGCAACGCCTGGGGCAGGAGGCGGCGGCGCTCGATGAAGGCATCGCCCAACTCACAGCCGACGCGCGCCTAGGCGCCTGGCGCAGCCGGGCCGACGCTGCTCGCGAGCAGCACCAGAACTTGCAGACGCGACTTGCCGCACAAGGCGTGGCTGACCCGCAGGCATTTGCACGACTGACCCAGGAGCGGCAGCACCTGGAGACACAGATCAAGGCTCTGCGGCAGATGCAGTCGGATAGAACACTGCTCGTGCAACAAATCGAGGCTCAGCAGTCCCTGGTGCTGGAGCGCCGCCGGGCCATCACGCAGCAGAGGCAGGCGTTTCTGAAGGACAAGCTCGCCCAAAACCCCCATGTGCGCATGAGCGTGTTGCCGTTCGGTTTCGACGCGCAGGTGATCGAGCGCAGTTTGCGGGAGTTGATCGAGGTGGCGGACGACCGATTCGCTGAAGACATTCTCAAGATCGAGGATGGACAGGCCACGTCCGGACTGGCGTTCGATCTCGCTACGGCGACTGACGGCCAGAAGTTGGCGGCATTGGATCGCACCCGCCACGCCATTCTTCAACGTCCCGCGTCCTTGGGGGGGCACTTCCGCAACTATCTGGAACGAAAAGCCCAAAAGCCGGAGTTCGCCGACCACGTGCTCGTCTGGTACCCGGAAGACGACTTGCGCATCGAGTATCAGCGCGACAACAAGTGGTACGCCATCAGCGAAGGTTCCCAAGGCCAACGCTCGGCGGCGTTGCTGGCCTTCCTGCTCGCTTTCGGCGAGGAGCCCATCGTGCTCGACCAGCCCGAGGATGATCTGGACAATCACCTGATCTACGATCTGATCGTGCGCCAGATCCGCGAGAACAAGCTGCGTCGGCAGCTCATCGTGGTCACTCACAACCCCAACGTGGTGGTGAATGGCGATGCCGAACTGGTGCATGTGATGGAGTTCGGTCGCGGCCAGTGCTTGGTTCAGCAAAGCGGCGCCTTGCAGGAGAAGGCCGTGCGCGAGGAGGTCTGCCGGGTGATGGAAGGCGGCCGAGAAGCATTTGCCCGCCGCTGGATGCGTTTGGGCAAGGAGGTTTGACATGCTGGCGACCCGCGCGGAGTTGATCGAGAAGATTCGACTGGGCGAAGACAGCTTCCTCGAGCTGAAGCAGGTGAAGTTCGCAGGTGGCAAGGTCCGCGGCCCGGCGCAGGAAGACTTGGCCGACGAACTGGCTGCCTTTGCCAACAGCGCAGGCGGCGTGGTGCTGCTCGGCGTCGAGGACAAATCGCGGGAAGTGCTGGGTATTCCTGCCGAGCGGCTGGATACCGTGGAAGCGTTGGTGCGGCAGGCCTGTGAGGATTCGGTGAAGCCGCCCTTGGCGCCCATCATCGAGCGCATCACACTGCCTGATTTGAGCGGTGCAGAGCAGCCGGTGATACGTGTCGAGGTGGCACGCAGCTTGTTCGTGCACCAGAGCCCGGGCGGCTATTTGCATCGGGTGGGGTCATCGAAGCGCCCGATGCCGCCCGATCACTTGGCACGCTTGTTTCAGCAACGCAGCCAGTCGCGATTGATTCGCTTCGACGAAACACCGGTGCCGCGTGCGACGCTCTCTGATCTGGATGAGGCGTTGTGGCGGCGTTTCGCGCCCGCGCAAAGCGCAGACGCGCCGGAAGTTCTGCTGTCCAAGCTGGCAATGGCGGCGCAGGACGAGCAAGGCGTCTGGCGGCCGACGGTGGCGGGCCTGCTAATGGCCAGCAGCCAACCGGAGCGTCACCTTCCCGGCGCCATCGTGCAGGCCGTGGCCTACGTGGGCACGGAGGTAGTGCCCACGGGCGAGGGGGTGTACCAACGGGACGCGCAAGACATCACGGGCCCGCTCGATGAGCAGATACGCGCCGCATGTGCCTTTGTGCGCAAGAACATGCAGGTGGCAGCCTACAAGCGCGCCGGGGGCGGTCGGGTGGATGTGCCGCCATTCGACATGACAGCCGTGTTCGAGGCTGTGACCAACGCCGTGGCCCATCGAGACTATTCGATGGCCGGCGCCAAAGTGCGGCTGCGCCTGTTCGATGACCGGCTGGAGCTGTTCTCTCCGGGGATGCTGCCCAACACGATGACGCCGGAAAGCCTGCCTTTCCGGCAGGCGGCGCGCAATGAAGTCCTGACCAGCCTTCTGGCGCGCTGCCCCATCGGCGATGTCGGGCTTGCCAGCCATCGCAGCCACATCATGGACAAGCGTGGCGAAGGGGTGTCCATCATCCTGACGCGAAGCGAACAGCTATCCGGCAAGCGCCCCGAATACCGATTGAACGATGACAGCGAGCTGATGTTGACCATCTTTGCCGCTCGCATGGAGCAAGAAGCATGATCCTCAAACCCTGGCGCGAGATCGCAGAGCCGCATTCCGATGTGCGGGAGGGCAAGTTCCAGCAGGCCGAGTTCGCGGCGGACCTGTCGCGGGTGCATGCGCGTACGGCCAACGAGGAGTACCAGAACCCGGTGCTGTTCTTCCAGCGCACCTTCATTACCGAGGGCATGCGCCTGCTGCTGGACTCGGTGGTCAAGCGCCTGGCCGGCAAAGGCGGCGATCCGGTCATCCAGCTTCAGACCGCATTCGGCGGCGGCAAGACGCACACGATGCTGGCGGTCTACCACCTCGCCAAGGGGGCGGCGCCGGCGAGCGAGCTTCAGGGCGTGCCCCCGATTCTGGATGCAGCCGGCGTGACGGAGTTGCCCAAGGCCCGTATCGCCGTGCTCGATGGCGTGGACCTGCTGAGCCTGGCCAGCAAGCCGCGCGTCCATGACGGCTGCACGGTGCGCACACTCTGGGGTGAGTTGGCCTGGCAGCTGGGCGGCGAGACCAGCTACGAGCACGTGAAAGAAGCCGACCTGACCGGCACCGCACCGGGCAAGAAGGAGCTCGCGGACATGCTGGCGGAAAGCAGCCCGTGCGTGATCCTGATGGACGAGCTGGTGCGCTATGTGTCGCAGTTCGAGGAGGGTAAGACGCTCTCGGGCGGCACTTACGACACTCAGCTGTCGTTTGTGCAGGCATTGACCGAGGCTCTGAAGGCGGTGCCGACAGCGGTGCTGCTCGCCTCGCTGCCGTTCTCGGATCGCGAGGCGGGCAGCCAGCAAGGCGTCAAGGCCCTGCGTGCGCTCGAACACTACTTCGGCCGCGTGCAGGCACTGTGGAAGCCGGTGGCCACCGAGGAAGCGTTCGAGATCGTCCGCCGCCGCCTTTTTACCAACATCAACGACAAGCTGGCGATGGAGTCGGTCTGCCGCGCGTTCGCGGACTACTACATCGCCAACCGCGAGGACTTTCCCCAGGAGACGCAGGACAGCAAGTACTTCGAGCGCCTGGTCCACGCCTATCCCATCCACCCCGAGGTGTTCGACCGCCTGTACGAGGACTGGTCCACGCTGGACAACTTCCAGCGCACCCGCGGCGTGCTGAAGCTGATGGCCAAGGTCATCCATCGCCTGTGGAAGGACGGCAACAACGACCCGTTGATCATGCCTGGCAGCGTGCCTTTGATGGATGCCGACACGCGCAACGAGGCCATCTACTACCTGCCGCAGGGCTGGGACCCGGTGATCGAGCGCGACGTGGATGGCGAGCGCTCCGAGACCTGGGAGATCGAAAACAAGGACACCCGTTTCGGTAGCGTGCAGGCCTGCCGCCGCACTGCCCGCACGATTTTCCTGGGCAGCGCTCCGCATTCCGTCCAGATCGCGTCCAACCAGCTGGTGCGGGGGTTGGAGCTGGAGCGCGTGCTGCTGGGTGTCGCCCAGCCCGGCCAGCAGGTCAATCTTTACAAGGATGCGCTGAGGCGCCTCTCCGACCGGCTGCACTACCTGAACCACGCCAACAACCGCTTCTGGCTGGACACGCGCCCGAACCTGCGGCGCGAGATGGAAGAGCGCAAGCGCCGCTTCCAGGACAAGGAGGACGTGTTCCCCACGATCCGAGAGCGCGTGCAGCGCAGCTTTGCCAGCGGCGTCTTCGGCGGCATCCACATCTTCACCGGCAGCGGCGACGTGCCGGACGACTGGGCCTTGCGGCTGGTGGTGCTGCCGCCAGATGCGGCCTTCAGTAAAAGCGGCCAGAGCCTGGCAGTGGAGCGCGCCACCGAGATCCTGAAGAAGCGCGGCGACCAGCCCCGTTTCAAGCAGAACCGCCTGATCTTCGTGGCCGCGGACTACGACAGCGTGAGCCGCCTGAAGGACCACGTGCGCTCGTACCTTGCATGGCGCAGCATCGTCGGCGACTACAAAGACAACCGCATCGTCCTCGACAACCTGATGGCCAAGCAGGCGCAAGCCAGCCTGGAGCAGGCCGAGGAAACCGTGCGGCGGATGATTCGTGAGACCTATAAGTGGCTGCTGGCCCCGGTGCAAGAGGCGCGGCCGGGCAAAGGGCTGTCTGAGGTGATGTGGGAGCACTTTCCGCTCAACCCGGGCGCGCAGAACTGGTCGCAGGAGATCGAACGCGTCCTCAAGGAGAACGAGCTGCTCATCACCGAGTGGGCGCCGATCCACCTGGCCAAGGTGCTGAAGGACTGGTTCTGGAAGGATGACGTCAAGGACGTTCCGGCGCTTACCGTCTGGCAGCAGAGCTGCCAGCAGCTCTACCTGCCCCGCCTAAAAGACGACACCGTGTTCCAGAACACGATGGCAGCGGGCGCCGAGAGCCGTGAGTTCTTCGGCTTCGCGCAGGGCAAGGAAGACGGGCGCTACATCGGCTTCAGCTACGGCAAGCGCACGTCGCTCATCATGGATTCGTCGCTGCTGCTGATCGAGCCGCTGACGGCCGCCGCGTACATGGAAGCCCTGCGCGCGTCTGAAGAGGCCTCGCGTGCCAAGACCGCTGAAGCCGGAACGGGCGCAAGCACCGCAACGGCTCCGGCTGGCGGCGGCGAAACCTCGCACGTCGAAGACTCGGCCAAAGGGGGCTACCAAGCCGGTGGCGCGACCGCCGGCCAGATCGTCAAGAAGCAGTTCTACGGCAGCATCGACCTCGACCCCATCCTGGCCAAGAAGCAGTTCGCCGATCTGGTCGACGAGGTCGTTCAGCAGTTCACCATGCGCCCCGGCGTCAAGGTGAAGATCGCCATCGAGATCCAGGCCGAATCGGCCACCGGGTTCGACGATGGACTGCAGCGCGCCGTGAAGGAAAACTGCAACGTGCTGAAGTTCAAGAACGCTGAGTTCGAGACCGGCGAATAGGGGCCGCCGTGGGGATCATCGACAAAACCACATACCGACTGACCTGCCCGAAGTGCGGCGCTGTTGAGAAGGCGAACGTACTCGACAAGGGATCGAACTGGAGCGGATCGCACTGGCAATCCGGCGCAACGTTCGAGCGGTTCGAAACGTCTTGGTCTGGTGGCGGCAGTACCGAGCCCGACCTGACCTCGGCGACCTGCAGGCAGTGCGGTGTAGCTGCTCAGCGCAGCGCTTCGTAGGCCCGCAACACATGCCCAAGAAGAAGAGCATCAAGAGCTCGGCCAACAAGTTCAAGGCCGAAGTCGATAAGATCCTGGCCTTCCTGACGGCATCGGCGGGCCTCGGGGATGAGCATGTCTCGTGGTGTCACGATTTGGCGATCATCCGCCTCTATCGAGCCTTCGAATCGTTGATGCTGGACACGCTGGTGGGCGCGCTCAACAACGACACGTCGACGCTGTCCACCAGGACGGGCTTCTCCTTTCCCAAGCATCTGACCGATGAGGTCTGCCGATTCCTGGTGACGGGACGCGGCTACTTCGACTTCAAGGGACGGGACGGCCTGATCCAGACGCTCAAGCAGTACCTGCCAGACGACCACTATCTGGTCGAGGTCGTGTCCAAGCCGGGGTATCGCAATTCCCTGGAGCTGCTGAGCGCTGCGAGAAACTACGCCGCGCACGAAAGTCAGCAGTCCAAGAGCGCCTTCAAGAAGGCAACCGGTCAGGATCGAGTTGGCGCCGCGGGGTCGTGGCTGAAGCGGCAGAACCGATTTCAGACCATCGCGGACAGGCTAAAGGCAATGGCCGACGAGATCCACGCCGAGGCGCCTTACTAGCCCTCGCGCGGGCTGTCGGACAAGACGAGCGCGCGTTCGGCGTCCCGGCGAGTCACAAGCCCGGGCAACACCTTTCCGCCACCATAGACCCACCGCCGCAACTCATTCGCTGCGCCCGCCCAGTCCCGCTGGTTGATCCGCCGCCGCAGCGTCGAGGTCTGCAGCCGCCCGGCGCCGAGGTGGTTGTGCAACCTTTTTTCTGTAAATTTCCGTGGTGTTGGTCATGACGCCGGGGTTACGGGTTGAGGTTGAGATAGACCTTGCCGGTCATCCACTCGTCGTCGAGTTCGGCCAGCAGCGCCGAGACCAGGCGCAGGCAGGAATCCATGTTGGGGAAGATGCTGGCCACCCGGGTGCGTCGTCGCAGTTCCCGGTTGATGCGTTCCAGCCCGTTGGTGGTACGTACGCGAAGAAGGGGCTTGCTTCCCGCGAGTTCTCGCAGCGCAAAGCGCTGCTGATCCTCGACGAACACGTGCTGCCGATCCCCGTCGTCGTCGTGACCCGCCAACGCGTCGCAGTGCTCGAGGAGGTGCCGGCATGAGCAACCTCGTCGACTGCGTGAAGATCCGTGCGATGACGGCGGCCGACGCAGCGGCCGCGATGCGCACGCTGGCCACCAAGGTCGACGGCCAGGTCGGCATCGGCATTTGGGAAGGCTCGGTCACCGGCAAGATCAGCGGCCAAACCTACAACGGCAACGACGGCCGGCACATCGCCGTATTCCACGACACGAGCTTGGTCGCACCGTTCGGACCGCACGGCGACGCAGAGAGCGAGGCGTGCGCCGCGCTGTTCTGCCTGGCCGTGAAGCACGCCGAGGCGCTTGGCGGCCTCGTAGACGCCGCACAAGCCGTTCTCGGCGCATGGGAGAAGGGCGATCTCGCGGGAGCCGTGCGCAGCCTGTCTGCGGCCCTGGAACGCGTCACTGAATAGGGGAGGCCGGCATGCCCAACGAACAACGCATCGCGACATTTCGGACCGAGCTGATCGCGCTCGTGAACGCTCATATTCGCAACCACCAGATCCGCGCCGAGGAAGTGGCCACCGTGTTCGCCCAGGAGGCGACCGAGGCACTCAACAGCCTCGCGTGGAAACCGCACCCGCAGCGTGCCGCGAGCGAGCACCTGGTCGCGGCCGCCGCGTGCCTGAAGGATGGCCGCGTCATTCCGGTGCCGAACTTCGAGATCCTGTTTCCCGACGTCGACGACAAGGAGTAGGGGAGATTCAGACCCGACTTGGTAGGCGATCCAAGCCGGCACATGGCCCCGCCCGCTCCACGTTGCCCCACTCACTGGATCGCGGTAACGAGGCCGAGTTGGTTGGACGTTGTACCGAATGTTGCGAGGCCGTCGCAGCTCGTTCGGCTTGATTACCTACCTGAGAGGACTCCATGCGCGCTGAACCGACTCAGCCCCTCTCGATCGCGGCCGAGGTGCTGACGCCGGCCACGCTGGGCAGCGTTCGCCGGTCGCCATCGTTTCATTGCCGCGGCTGGCAGATCCTCGATCGTTGGGCGTTCGAGAGCCCGGTGCAGCTCCGGGCCCTCGAGGCCGAGGGCGAGGTGATCCTGCTGGGCCGGTTGCTCGAGCAGCAGCAGCTCGAGCACCAGGCACTGCGATCGGCGGTCGCGCTCGAGCAGCACCGGCGAGGCCTGGCCGAGCAAGAGATCCTTGCGTTGCACGAGATTCACACCACGCTTGCATGAGAAACCGGGCCATCAGGCCCGGTTGGTTTCTCCGTCCATACGATGTTCGTTATGCGGCATGTTCTAAGGCATAGCGAATACGGGCACTGGTGTCTTCAGCCCGGAGGCGGTTGATCCGAATCTGCATTGAGGGATTAGCGAAATCCCGAAAGCTGAAGGTGAACGCGGAATGGATCGCGTCGCCGGCATCGCTCACTTCAGCGCTTTGAATGTAGGTGATGGGTTCGCATTTCGCGAAGTCCTTCTCGCGATCAATGACAACCGTTTTGCCCATTACCGTATCGATGCCGACATACCGCGTGTTGAGATAGTCGGCAACCTCGACCTGCGGCCGGAAGCTCGGCGCAATCGACGCGATGATTTTGCGCATGTCACTGTCGCGCGCATGCCGCCACTTCGAGAGCAACACAAGGCCGCCGGCGATCCAGGCTACGGATGCAACCATCGCTGCAAAAGCTACGCCGAAGTGCAGGAATTTTCCGCCCCATGCCGAATAGATGAATATTGGGAGCGCGACCAAAATGGACGTCGATACATAGAAAAGCTCGGCCGCAAGTCTCAGTAATCGCATTATGTTCTCCTATTCTTTGATGTCGAACTCGTACATCAGCTCAGCGATCTGCGCTAGAGCGTCCTTGCGGGCCTGCGCGCGGGCCGCGACGATTCTGCGCTCAAGTTCCTTCAACTCTGCTACGAGTTGCGAATAGCTCTTGTCGGTCATCGCCACTTATGCCGGCCGCGGCGCATTCTTGCGCTGTGCGCGAGTTTCCTGAAGCCGCTGCATCTGCTCGCTGGCCAGCCGCGAACGCGGCGTCATTCCGAGCTGCGAATCGATGGCATCGCACGCAGCCTGGAAGCTGCTGTACGTACCCTTGAGCACCTTGTCGACGTCCTTCGGCATCGACGGCACGCCGCTTCCATAGGTCGTATGCGTCTTCGTCATGACCTGATACACGCCATAGCGGTCGACAACGCCATCGCCTTCGTGCTGGACGTCGAGGCGCTTTGCCGTGACCTCGCGGCCCGGATCGCCCCGATCGTTCGGCACGTTCGCTCGCGCAACGTGGTCGTACTCGCGCGAACGAAAAACCGTCTTGCCGACGACGACGTGCTCCTGCATCCGCGGATCGTTTTCAGGCGGCGTTGCCGGCTGGCATTCGACCAGGAACACGCGGTTCATCGTCGGATCTTCGAAAGGAGGCTTGCTCCCCGGCCCTTCGTGTTGAGCGAGCTGCGCGGCCACCTGGCGGGCGAGCTGCGACGCCTCGCGATCCACGCGATGATTGTCGACCGCCTGGATGATCGCTTTGTACTCGCTGCCGGTCAGGCGATGCCGGCGCTTTTCTCGGATGTCCTGCAGCAGCTCTTGGCATTGCTCGAGCGAAAGTGTCAACGTGCCATTCATCGCCTTACCCCCCGGTCAGCGGCTTGCAGCAAATGCACGCGCATCATGGAGCTCACCAGCTCCGCGAGGACCGCCACTGCGGCCATTACGACGAGCGGCGTCGTTGTCCACTGCGCGATGCTGTCGTCCATGTTGAGCCCCTTCGTGTGCAACACGATGCTGCTCACGACGGCGACGAGCAGCACGAACACGACGCCGGTTTTCCCCGAGCGGGAAAGCCGACACAGGAACAGGTACATCTGGTTGAGCAGCAGTCGGTTCATCGGACTCTCCATTCATCCACGCTATCGAATCGCTTAATCCGATAGCTTAATTTTACATAATGAATATTATCGGAAATTCTGCAAGTGTTGATTTTCAAGGAAAATCAAGCGTGTTAGGTCGCGGGGTCGATCGATGGCGCATGGCTGGACAGCCGCTTGATGAGTGGATGCGCGGCCTCGAATCGCTCGATCGCTCTCAACGTCTCGCGGCGTTTTTCGAGTGCTGCGCGCACGGGAGCGAATTGTTCGGCAACGACTTGCTCGCCATGTTTCTTGACTCGGGCTTCGTAGCCAACGCCTTGGTCGGGCTGGGCGTCCTGCGCCGCTTGGAGTTCGGCATAGGCGGCCGCATCATCCTCGTAGAGCTTCCGACGTCGGGCGAGCAGCTCTTGACGTTCTCCAGCCGAATAGAACGTCTCCACGAGACGCAGCGACGCGAGCGTCTCGAGCGAGCTGGCAATGCTTTTAAGTTGCTCCAATGTCTGATCGGTTTCCTTCGTATTCATCAGCGGTCCTTGCTGTTCAATTACACGGAGATCCCCACCCATCCCCCGCCTTCCCGCCCTGCGGGAAGGAGCGAGTCGCCCTCTGTCGTCAAGGGTGCGGGGGAGATGAACCCCACCCCCACACCCTCGACTGGAGCGTCTACACCGGCACGTCAGCCCCTCAAGGGCCGCTGCGCTGCCGTCCTCACCCGTTCGGTGCTCGACCTGGGCCTGCGGCCAGCTCTGCGCTCCGCGTGCGGCCTCCGGGCGGCCCCTTGACCGTCTGCCATGCCAACATGCAAATACGTACATACGCAATTACGTATTACTCCGGCAACCGACAACCTTTTCGCTGCTCGATCTGCTGATCGCTCGGCCTCGTCGACGCGTCGAAGCGAAACGTTCCATCGTCGTACAACTCGAGCCAGCCCCACACGCATTCGAATTCTGATTGACCTGGTTGTGGAGGTTTCTCCCACCACGGCTCGCGACTCACCAGCGCCGGCATGGGCCTCTCCTCACCTGCAGGTGTCGTTCGAAATCCCGCCATCGGGATTCGTGTCGACGCATACGGCTTTGCCCGTCGCGACGACGAAGTAGCGCGAGATCCCGGTCTGCGTGGCCACCACTACCACCGCGGCCGCCAGAAGAAGCCACAGCAGCCATACACCGATATTTCGCATTGCTCTGCCGCCCGAGGGAACGTTCATCGTTGCGTCTCCTGTTTGTTAAAGGTCGAAGCTGGCCAGCGGCGCTTTGGTTTGCGCGTTCACCAGCTCGAGGTGCGCGCGCGAGACGACGGCCAGCGCCGTACCGTTTTCCGCGCGAGGCACGAACAGATACAGCGTGCCCTGCAGCGCGAGAGCGTTCTGCGCACGTGTCGCCTCGATCAGCTTTGCTTGCTGCTCGTCCGAGACGGGCAAGCTACATGGGAAATCCGACGGAAGGATTCTCAGCGTCGCCCCTTGCTGATTCCGCAGAATCCCTGCCCAACAGTATTGGCCGTAGCTCGTCAGCGGAAAGCTCTTCGTGTTGAAGTCGTACTGTCCCACTGTCACGTTCGTGAGCCCGAGCGGCTTCTGCGAGTAACCGGACACCGGCAGCGTGTAGTAGTCGTGCTTGCGGTATTCGTCCAACGCGGCGTTGATCCGAGGCAGCTCGGTCGCGGCAAGATCCTTCTTTTTGAAGGCGTCCGTTTCGTTGTAATACGACGGCGACAGGCGGTTGAGCTTATCTTCGTCGCTCACCGTGCCCTGACTTTTCGCCGAGACGATGTAGGTCAGCGCCATGCCTGCCGCTTCGCCGTTCAGATCGACGTAGCTCGCCACCGGCACGCTGCGGTCCGGCTTCGGCAGCGTTGGCCCCTGCGCGGCGGCCGGCGCCGGCGCTGGATCGGGTAGCTTCGGACTGTTCAACAGCGACGCGGGCGACGCATTGGTCTGCCCCGCGCTGTCCTGCACCGAGTCTTTCTTGCCATCGCACCCGGCGAGTACAAGGCCAACGGCCAACAGCATCGCACCAGCTTTCAAAGTCATCCATTAGTCTCCATGCAAAAATGGGCATGGTCGCCTCACAGCAACACATGCCCACAGGTTTGCCTATACGGCCAGCTCTCAGCCGAAAATCGTGACGAGGTTCGCCTTGCACTCGTCGGCCTTCCGACGGTCGATACGCACACCCACAACCGGCAGCGCGGGCACACGCGTCAGCAGCTTCAGCAGCGCCGGTTTGTTCTTCTCGACGTCCAGCTCCCACGCGTTCACGTTGTCGAAGTCGACGAGCGTTTCGGTGCCGTCGTTGACGTCGACGTAGAGCGCTTTGCGCGTCTTCGGATCGAAGCCGACGTAGCGGTTGTAGATCACCGACACGACTTCCCACTGCGGCGCGAAGCCCTTCGCCTTGAAGTTGGCGACGCGCGCGAGCACGCGGCCGCGCAGGAAATTCGGCAATGTCTTCAGCAGCAGGTAGCCGAGCACGAAATAGCCCAAGCAGCCAATCAGCAGCGGCACCGAAGCCCTGAGGACGAACAGGAGACCTTCACGATGCTGACAGACGCCCAGTGCCGAGCCGCCAAGCCTAGAGAAGGCATCTACCGCCTCAATGACTACAAGGGGCTGTACCTAGAAATCAAACCCAACGGCATCAAGGCTTGGCGCTATCGCTTCAAGCTCAATGACAAGGCCTCGTGGTTCGCACTTGGCGACTACCCCAGCGTGACGCTCGGCGAGGCCAGAGAGAAGAGCGAGGCGGCGCGGAAGCTGGTCAGGGAGGGCATCAATCCCGTCCAGAATCGCCAGATCGAACGCATCAAGCGCGAGCAAGACTCAGCGAACACATTCGAGGCCATCGCCAAAGAGTGGCTGGCCCTGAAAGACGTTTGTGTGCGTCAAGTTGTGCAAAAGGGTTGATCAGGTATTCGGTTGATTCCGGGTTGCCGTGGTCGGCGCGCGGGGCGTAGCCCGGAGCGCCGACCACGGCGGCAGCCATCAGGCGGCCAGTCTCAACTGCTCCTTCTTTTGCTCGGCCAGCAGGGCCATGTTCAGGTAACGGTTGTCTTCGAGCCACGTCTCGTGGGTTTCGACGCACAGCGCCCGAATCAGTCGCAGGCACGACTCAGTGTTCGGAAAGATCCTTACCACGCGCGTGCGCCGCTTGATCTCCTCGTTGAGGCGCTCGAGCATGTTGGTGCTCTTCAAGTGCTTGTGGTGCGCTCGGGGCAGCCGGTAGAAGCTCAAGGTCTCGCCGATGTTGCTCTCGACCCAGTCGACGAGTTTCGGGTACTTGCCCTGCCACTTGGTGATCCATGCCGCCAGGTCACGACTGGCTTCCTGCAAGTCGCGCCGGTCGTAGATCCAGCGCAACTCCTGTAGGCAATCGTCGTCGGCCTTCCTGGGCAGGTAGTCGAGCGCGTTGCGCAGGAAATGCACATAGCAGCGCTGCCAGGCCGCTTCGCACAACACCTCGCTGATCGCCTTCTTCAGGCCCGCGTGGTCGTCTGAAACCACGAACTCCACGCCAGTGAGCCCACGCGCCTTGAGCCGCAGCAGGAAGTCCTTCCAGCTGCTTTGACTCTCCCGGTTGGCCGTCTCGACCGCCAGCACTTGACGCTGACCCTCCCAGTTGATGCCGATGGCGATCTGCACCGCCATTGAGCGGATCACCCCATCCTCACGCACCTTCTCGTAGCGCGCATCGAGAATGACGTACGGATACGCCTCTTCCAGTTGCCGGCTGGCAAAGCGCTCGAGTGCCTCGTCCAGGCTCTTGTTGATTGCCGAGATGGCCGAGGCGGAGAAGCTGTGCCCGCACAGCTCTTCAGTAATCGCCTTGACCTTGCGGGTCGACACGCCCTGCACGTACATCTCGGCCAACGCCGCCACCAGCGCTTTCTCGCTGCGCGCGTAGCGCTCAAAGAGCGCCGTCGAGAATTCGCCGCTGCGCTCGCGCGGAACCCGCAACTCTAGCTTGCCGATCCGGGTCACCAGCCCCCGGTGGTAGTAGCCCGCCCGGTAACCGCTGCGCGTCTGGCTACGCTCGCTCGGCGCCGCGCCAAGAAACTCCGTCATCTCCGCTTCGAGCATTTCCTGCAGCGCTTCCTTCATCAGCGACTTCATCAAGTCACGGTCGCCCAACACCCACTCTTTCGCCGACAACGACACCGTATTACTCTTGCTCGTGGTCATGGTTTGTCCTCTTCAAAGGTCAAGGTCGATATTCACAATCAACCTCTTACCATGACCACCCCTCTCTACAAGCCGCTCCGGGCTTTTGCACACTAATCAGAACACTACCTGAAAGACTGGGAGGAAGTGACCAAGAAGCGGAGACTCGACATGCTGGAGCGCGTGGTCTTCCCGTCGATTGGCAAGCTGCCGGTACGTCAGATCACTCCGGCCCATGTCCTCGACATTCTCAACAAGACGGTCAAGCGGGGTGCCCCCACCGTAGCGGCTGAAGCCAAGCGCACCATGTCTGGCGTGTTCGAGCATGCAGTCGCGACTCTACGGGCGGACACGGACCCCGTTTGGCCGGTTCGCAAAGCGCTGCAGCCAAACAAGACGCAACACAAGCGTGCCCTCAGCGCGGAGGAAGTCGGCCAGCTGCTGAACGACTTTGATGGACATGGCGGCAACTTCCAAACCATCAAGGCCTTCCAGCTGATGTGGCTGACGCTCAGCCGCCCGAATGAATCCGTCCAAGCAGAGTGGGTCGAGTTCGACCTGGAAAAGGGGCTGTGGACCATTCCAGCACGCCGGATGAAGGCGCGGCGGGAGCACGTTGTTCCGCTACCGACTCAGGCGGTCGAACTTCTCAAAGCCATGCATCCGATCACGGGGCACACGAAGTTCGTTTTCCCGAACCGAGACGACCGCCAGCGCCCAATGGCTGACGCGGCCTTGCGGCAGGCGCTCAAGAAGCTCGGCTGGGCGACCAAGTACAGCCCACATGGCACGCGCACCACGGGCAGCACTCGGCTCAATGAATTAGGGTATCGACCCGACGCCATTGAGGCGCAGCTGGCACATGCCGAGCCGAACAGTGTTCGGCGCACATACAACCATGCCACCTATCTGGATGAGCGACGGGTAATGATGCAAAGTTGGGCAAATAGTCTAGATGCATGGAAGTTGGCGGCTATGTCAGCCTCCGCGTCGTAATCTGACCAATGAGCTTTGTGGCGCGCTGCTCCAGCAATTGGAAGGCATCGGCCCCTGACTTGCGCTCGCTTCGCTTGCCAACGAGATCCTCGACGATCTCGTCAATCGCGAGCAACTCAGAGTCGTAGAAGTCGGCCAGGAATGACTCGAACTGCTCCCAGAATGCAGCTTGAACTGAGAGCGCCGAGTCCCGGTACGCGGAGCGCACGCCATCGCGAGCGTCTCGGAGTTGGATTCGGTACTGCTCCTGTTGACGATCCTCCGCGATCTGCGCGGCGACAGCAAGAACACCACCGACAGCGGAGATTACGCGGCCTGCGTTGCCTATCGCCCTCGCAACCTTCACGGCTCCCCAGGGCTGGAACTTGACCCCGAAGAATTTGCCGACGTTGTACACGGCCTTGTGTGCATCACTCCCGCGAGCAGCGGCAGCCCCGAAGGCAGACGCGCCTTCGGCCGCTGGGCCCGTAGCCCATCGGGCAGCCCAGTTGCCGATCTCCTTTGCGACGTTCCCGACCTTCTTCGCTTTGGTGGGCCAGTCGGCGAGGACTTCCTCCTTCGAGCGCGCCTGCCATGCGGGGGAGGCGAAGTCGCCCAGCGCCATGTCGCTGGGGGCAGCACCTTCAATCTGTCCGGTCAATTCGCGCGCGAGCACCCCATCGCGCAACGCCTCCAGCTGCCGGCGGAGCTCACTGAGCTCGGTCTCCACGCATAGGCGGGCTTCATCGGACAGTCCTTCGCTGCGATCACTGGCCCGAGCCTGGGCTGCGGTGTGCAGCCCCTCGACTTCCTTCTCAGTCTTGCCGGGCTCGATGGCTTCCGCGACCTCATCTCCGTACTTGCCGATGTCCGCGACTGCGCGCGAGACGACGCCGCTCATCGTGGTGCGTAGGCGGCCCCGTGATGCAAGTAGGATGCTCCGCTTGCGGTGAAGGAGTTCGAGCGCGGCGCGCTCCTGGGGGAAGTCCGTCGAGAGCAGCGCCGATGCCTGCTCTGCAGTGCTCCGCATCGTGAAGAGCGGCGCGGACAGGCGGCCTGCGAGACCGCGTTCAGCGATGAACCCATTGAGTGCCTCGGTAAGCGCCCCGATGTTGGCGATCTCGAGCAAGTCAGCGCGGTCCTCGTCATCGGCGCTCTGAGCCTCGAGCCACGAACGCGCGTCGATGAACACGCCTCGAAAGTCGGCGACCGTGAGTGGTGAAGTCACCTTCTCGATGTCCGCGCGCTTCGTCTCGGCCGAGCCCGGATCCCCGCCCATCTTGTTGACGACGAGCAGCATGCGCCTCGCGTGCTGCCGGTTGAACGCGAGCTCGCGAAAGTGGCGCCCAATCGTGTCGTCGAACAGCTCGTTCGTCACGACGAACACGAGGAGGTCTGCGCGATCGATGGTCGCGTAGGTCTTCTCGTCGTGGTCCGGGTGACCGGCATGAACGCCGGGCGTATCGAGGAGCCTTACCCCGTTCCAGTCATATGCCGTAACCGTATCGGTGCAGACATCGGAGTCGATCACGATGTCCTCACGACCGGTTAGAACGCGAAGAATCGTCGACTTCCCGGCGTTGTACTGTCCAACAAACGCGATGGTGAGCGGAGGTGCATCGATCGATGCCCCGACGATTCGCACCTCGTCCAGTTCGCGCGAAAGAGCTCGGACCTTGGGGTCTTCCGAGCGCGCTGTCGCCGCACGAAGGTCACACTGAAGACGCTGTGTGGCTGAGAGGATCTCGCCAAACTCGAAGGAAGTTTTGTCAGCCATGTGTATTTGACTCCTCTCCAATTACTTTGATTCGCACACCCACGAGGCGGCTGGCAAGCGAGACGTTGCTCCCACGTCGCCCGATGGCGCGTCCCACCTCTTGCTGGGGAACTCGAACCACCGCCGCTTGTGCCGAGATGGACACTCTTGTCGGCGAAACCGAAGCCGGACGCAGTGACCATGCGACCTTCTGCACGATGGCCCCTTCGGAAATCCCGTCGACCCACTCGCCGATGGCGAGGCCCACCTGTTTGCAGAACACAGGGTTGTCGATGCTGTCTCGCCACAGGAACTTGGCCAGTACACCCGGATCTCGGACTACGCGGCCAATGCAAGTCTCATCGACAGACGCTCCGACGAACTGCCCGGCGCGAACAAGGAGGCGCCGGTTGAGTCCTTCTACGATCGCACCCACCTCTCGCGCCCCGTCGTCTAGGGAGCGCGAGACGTCCCGCATACCGTTGTAGAGCTGCTTCGTGTCCTTGCGGATCGCGCGAACCAGTCGGCTCGTCACGCTGTCGTAAAACCACTTCTTCAGGCCGTTCGCGACCTCGTGCTCCAGCTGGTCGATGTTCTCCCGGAGCTGCGATGTGGCCCTCGCCTTCTGCCGCTGCAGCTTCTTTTCGCGATCGCCGAAGAGCCAAGAGAGCCCAGGCGCGATCACGCTCACGCCACCAGCAATCCAACCGACCGGGTTCCAGAAGTTGGCCGCGCCGAAGTACCCCGCGACGGCGGCGACGCCAGCAAGCGCGCCACCCGCGGCCGAGACCCAGCGAAGGGAGCGCTTCACATCCCAAGGATCGAATTGGGATGGCTTGGCGGAGTTGAACTCTCCGATCAGTTTCGTTTCTACCGACATCTCACGCGAGAACTCGACGAGGCGGCCGCGAAGTTCATCGAGGATGGCCGTCTGCTGTCGCTCGAGCCAGCCCTCGATATCCAAGGCCTTGACCTTACGGCCCCATCGATGCCCGACGTCATCGCGCTCGATGTTCTCGTCGATGAAGGACGAGACCGAGGCGCGCAGGGGCTGAACTAGCTGGGCGGCTTCTGTCTCCGCGCGAACGTTGGTCGCGCGAACGAACCCGTCCAACCAGATGTCCAGCTCGCTGAACTTGTCCTCGAGGTACTGCGCAGCGCGCCTCACCGTCTTCGCTTGCTCCGCCAGCTCCTCCTGGAGGTCGAGCAGAGAGACTTGTGTACCGTCCACGATCGTCTGCACTCGGCGAACGTTTCCGCGTCTTGCAACCTCGGACTTGAGCTCGTCGAGGAGGTCGCCGAGACGGCAGTGCTCCACGAGAAGACCGGCGTGCTCCTCGTGCTCGGGTCGCGTCGAAAGGTAGGCGGCCTGCGCGTGGATAGGAATGATGCGGATGTCCCGCATCCCCAGGTACTCGCCGGCGAGCTTGTGGATGCGATCGAAGTGACCTCGAAGTTCGTTGTCATCGAAGACCGACCGGGGGTCCTTGAGGAAGCGGCGCATGTTCACCGCCTTCTCGAGATCGCGCTTCACATTCAGCACAAACAGGAGCGGCTTGTTCTGCTGCCGCAACTCCTGCATCCCCTTGAACGATTCTTCTTGAATGCCATCGGAGCTGACGAGGAACAAAACAACGTCGGTCTCGTCAATCACCGAGAGTGCTTGCGCGCGGTCCTCGTCGCCCTCGTAAGCGCCAATGCCCGGAGTGTCGATAATTCGGAGTGAGTTCCATGTGTACTCGCGAACGTCACGCGTCGTGCGCTGCGCGCCCTTGCCGATCGTTGCTCCATCTCCGCAGGTAAGCGCCTCTCGAATCGTACTCTTGCCTGCCATCGTCCGGCCGAATAAGGTCACCGTAAAGCGATTGAGAGCGCCTTGCTTTGCGTGAAGAGCCAAACCAGCCTTTCGCAAAGAGTTCGAGAGCGTCTTCTCCAGTTTTGTTTCTAGCTCCTGAAGGCGCGCACGCGCATCCTCAACGGCCGCGCCGTCGGCCGGTGCGCGGCGAGCCACCGATCTCACTGCAATTTTCAGACGTGTGCCGATCTCTTCGGCATCATGGAATGCTTGATTGGCGACTCCAAACTCCTCTCTAGCAACACGAGCGCACTCGTCCAAGGCACGGTGGTAGCCTTCGCTCCGACCCATACTCCGGCTGGGACCTGACCGGTTGGCGGGGTCATCACGGGGATTAGGCAAATCTCGTTTCTCATTCATCTGGTAAAGCCTTGTTATTCACGAGACCAACTCTTGTCTCGTTTTTGGCCAGGATCACTTATCTCTCCCGAACATCCTCAATCCTTCACCGCCACCCGAGTCGCCCCACCGTGCTGCGTCACCCTGGGTCTGCACCGAAGCTTGACGGCCCCCTTCGAAAACGACTCATCCGTCGCCTTGCTTGACCACACGTAGGCCTCTCCGGCTTTCAGCAGGGCCATGCGCTCTGGCGTCAGGTTGCCGAGTGCAGCGTTGGCCTTCTGGATGTGCTTCAGCCACGCAGGCGAGTTGAACTTGTGCATGATGATCTGGCTGGACAGTGGCCTTGACCTGCCCCCTGCAAACAGGGCCAGCCGGAGTCTAGTAAAGTTCGTTTTCGGATGTCAACAGCAACTTAGAAGTGACCCACTTGGGCCGTTGTGCAGCACATTAGATTTGACCCACCTGGGTCACCAAGTTGATGCCCAGCATGTTGCGTGACCCTGGGTCAGCGTCAGTTGCTGGCCATCGGTTTCGCCTGACCCAGGGTCAAACGATGTTGCTGATCATCACTTACGCGTGCATCTCCAGTTGCTGTTCAGCACTTTCGGATGCACGGGATCGGATCACGCCGGCTTTTCGCTTGTCCTTCAGTCGGTAGCTTTCGCCTTTGATCTGTAGAACATGGCTGTGATGCAGGAGGCGGTCGAGCAACGCGGCCGTGAGCGTCTGATCTCCGGCGAACGTCTGGTCCCATTGCCCGAACGGCAAGTTGCTCGTTACGATCACGGAACCCTTCTCATAACGCTTGGCAATCACCTGGAAGAACAGATTGGCATCGTCCCGGCCGAGCGGCAGATAGCCAACCTCGTCGATGATCAACAGCCGTGGGTTCATGATGTTGCGCTTCAGGAAGTCGGCCAATCGATCCTGCCGAGAGGCGGCGGCCAAGGCAATGACGAGATCCGCTGCGGAGATGAAGCGCGTCTTGATCCCCATCTGCGTTGCGATGTAACCGAGTGCGATCGCCAGATGCGTTTTGCCAAGGCCGCTCGGCCCGAGCAACACGATGTTCTCGGCGCGCTCGACGAAGGCCATCGACGACAGCTCCAGCACCGATTTCTTGGTAACGCCGTGAGCAAACGTAAAGTCGAACTCCTCCAGCGTCTTCAGCACAGGGAAGCCGGCCGTGCGCAGCAACATGGATTTGGTCCGCGTGTGCTTCGCGTCCATCGCAGATTTCAACAGCGCCTCGAAGAAGTCGGCAAACGTGAGTTGATTCGCTGCCGCGCGAGCTGCCAACATGCTGTACTGCTCGCCCATCGTGTCGATCCGCAGTTGTCGACAGGCTTCGAGGATACGTTCGTGCTGGATGTCCATCAACGCGCCTCCGTCAGCAGGTCTTGATAGACTGACAGCTGATGCTGCAGCGGCGTATCATCGAACCGCGACGGCGGTGGCATCGTCGGCACGGAAGCTGACGGCAGGTTCGCGCGCCACGGCTCCGGCAACTGCTGCAGCTTCGGTTGCTCGAGCAGGAGCCGCTCGAGTGGCGACTGGCCAGTCGTGCCGTGGATGCGCACATTGGCGACATCTCTCAGCCAGCGCACGACCTCGGCGTTCGCCGTGGTCGCGTCAAGCGAGAGGCGATCCTGAGCGAGCCGGCTTGCCAGCGGATTGTAGAAGCTGCGGCGCAGGTACCCGTTAAAGCGCTCCACCTTCCCCTTGGTCTTGGCTCGGTAGGGCTTGCACAGGCGCGGCACGAAGCCGTGGTGCTTCGCAAAGTCGAGGAAGGCCGGTTGATAGCGATGCAGTCCGGGACCATAGGCGTCTCGGCCAATCACCACCGTCTTGACGTTGTCGTACAGGACCTCGCGAGGAACCCCACCGAAGAAGTCGAACGCGCGCTCATGGCATCCCAGCAGCGTCGGCAATCGTTCGTCGGTCACGAACTCGACGTAACTCGCCCGACTGTAACCGAGCGTCGCAACGAATGCCGACAGCGGCAGCTTGCCACGTCGAAACACGATCCAGTCGACCTGCATCTGCTGCCCCGGATCGGTTTCAAAACGTACCAGTGGCTCCGGCGCCTTGATCGACTTCAGCGACCGCAGATAGGCCCGCAGCCGCGTCAGGCCTCCGTCATAACCCATCGCGCGAATCTCGATCAGCAGCGCGGTCGCCGGCAGCCAGGCCGGATGCGCTGCGCGAACCCGGTCATGCAGATAGGCTTTGAACGGATCGAGCTTCTGCGTGCGCCCCGATCGCGGCGCACGATCCTGCTCAGCACAACTGCGTAAGTATTTGCGCACGGTGTTCCTCGACAGCCCCAGTTCCCGCGAGATCTCCCGGATTCCTAATCCTTGGCGGGCCAACACACGTATTTCCACGATTACCTCCCTTGTAAGCACTGGCCCTCCAAAAAGGGCCCATCCTACCCGGGTGGGTCAAATCCAATGTGCTGCCGCTGGGTCATTTTCAACGTGCTGCTGACACGGAGAAGAAGACGAACATGAAGAAGCGCTTTACGGAACAGCAAATCATCGGGTTTCTGAAGGAAGCCGAGGCCGGTATGCCGGTCAAGGAACTGTGCAGGAAGCACGGGTTCAGTGACGCGTCGTTCTACACTTGGCGCGCAAAGTTCGGTGGCATGGAAGTCTCGGAAGCCCGCCGGCTCAAGGACCTCGAGGTGGAGAATGCCCGGCTGAAGAAACTGCTGGCCGAAGCAATGCTCGATATGGAAGCGTTGAAGGTCGTGGTCAAGGGAAAGCCCTGAGCCCGCAAGCCAAACGCGAGGCAGTGTCGGCGATTCGGGAGAAGGTCAACATCTCCGAGCGCCGCGCCTGCCGGCTTGTCGGGCTTTCTCGCAGCGTGCTGCATTACGACGCGAAGCCAGACCACGAGAATGAGGTGCTAGCGGCGCGTCTGGTGGAGTTGGCACACGAACGTCGTCGATTCGGCTACCGCCGATTGCACGCCCTGGTGGAACGCGAAGGCACGCACGCCAATCACAAGCGCATCTATCGCCTGTACCGTGAGGCAGGGCTGGCTGTGCGGCGCCGTCGCAAGCGCCAGGGTGTAATGATTGAGCGCGAGCAACTGGCATTGCCGGGCGCGCCCAACGAGGTGTGGTCAATCGATTTCGTGATGGATGCGCTTTCCAACGGCCGGCGCGTGAAGTGCCTGACCGTCGTCGATGACTTCACGAAAGAGGCTGTCGACATCGTCGTCGACCATGGCATCTCAGGTTTGTATGTCGCTCGGGCATTGGACCGTGCAGCTCGCTTCCGTGGCTATCCCAAGGCGGTGCGAACAGACCAGGGACCCGAATTTACGAGCCGCGCGCTTGACCAGTGGGCGTATGCGAACGGCGTCACACTGAAGTTGATTCAGGCGGGCAAGCCAACGCAGAATGCGTACATCGAATCGTTCAACGGCAAATTCCGCGACGAATGCCTTAACGAGCACTGGTTCACGACGCTCGCGCACGCTCGGGCAGTCATCGCGGCATGGCGTCAGGACTACAACGAGCAAAGGCCGCACAGCGCACTGAACTACCTTGCGCCGTCAGAGTTTGCGGCGAAACATCGGGCAACCGCGGATGCTCCTGCCGCTTTCCAGGAGCTGGTTTAAAGGGACTTTGCTAGAAGCCCATTGGCCCTATTGATGGGGGCAGGTCAGCCTGACCCCATAGGGTGGTCCGGTTTCAATCTTAGTTCATGATCGGCCTTGGGGCTATTGCCTGTGCAGATGGTGGTGCCGATCCACGGGTTGGCACCGGCCAGACGATGGCCTCCGGTGCTGGCGGTTTGTAACCGAGCGATGAGTGCGGTCGCTCGGTGTTGTAGTAGCGTCTCCATGCCTCGATGATGACCTTTGCCTCGGCGAGGCTATAGAAGATCTCACCGTTGAGCAGTTCGTCGCGCAGCTTCGAGTTGAAGCTCTCGCAGTAGCCGTTCTCCCACGGGCTGCCCGGCTCGATGAACGCAGTCTTCGCACCGACGGCGACAATCCACTCCCGCACCGCTTTGGCGATGAACTCCGGGCCGTTGTCGGAACGAACATGGCCGGGCACACCGCGCAGGATGAACAGGTCCGACAGGGCGTCGATGACGTCGGTTGAGTTGAGCTTGCGAGCGATGCGGATCGCCATGCACTCCCGGGTGAACTCGTCGATGATGTTGAGCATGCGGAACTTTCTGCCATCGTGGGTCCGGCCCTCGACGAAGTCATAGGACCAGACATGGTTGGGGTACTCCGGCCAAAGCCGGATGCACGATCCGTCATTCAGCCAGAGCCGCCCCTTCTTCGGTTGCTTCTGGGGAACCTTCAGCCCCTCCCGCCGCCAGATCCGTTCGACACGCTTGGCGTTCACCGTCCAGCCTTCAGACCGCAGCATCGCCGTGATCCTGCGATAGCCATAACGGCCATAGCGGGAAGCGAGCCGGATGATGTCGGAGGTCAACGCCTCTTCATCGGGCCGGCCTTGCGGCTTCTTGCGCTGGGTCGAGCGGTGTTGGCCGAGAACCTTGCAGGCAAAGCGCTCCGACACGGAGAACTTCGCCATGACATGATCGACGCAACGGCGACGGCGAGCGGGGCTCAGAAGTTTCCCGAGGCAGCCTCTTTCAGGATCAGCTTCTCGAGTGTCAGGTCCGACACCGCCTTGCGCAGCCGGTCATTCTCTTTCTCAAGCTCTTTTAGGCGCTTTACCTGGTCACCCTTCAGGCCGCCGAACTCCTTGCGCCACCGATAGTATGTAAACTGCGTCACGCCGATCGAGCGAACCGCTTCTCCGACAGAACGACCTTGCGACAACAGAACATCGACTTGGCGCAGCTTCGCCACGATCTCTTCGGGTTTGTGCTTCTTCTGGGGCATTCCAACGTCCTCCTACGGCTCAATAGCCTACTTCAGGGAGGACCACTTTTCAGGGGGCAGACCACATTAGTCTCCATGCAAAAATGGGCATGGTCGCCTCACAGCAACACATGCCCACAGGTTTGCCTATACGGCCAGCTCTCAGCCGAAAATCGTGACGAGGTTCGCCTTGCACTCGTCGGCCTTCCGACGGTCGATACGCACACCCACAACCGGCAGCGCGGGCACACGCGTCAGCAGCTTCAGCAGCGCCGGTTTGTTCTTCTCGACGTCCAGCTCCCACGCGTTCACGTTGTCGAAGTCGACGAGCGTTTCGGTGCCGTCGTTGACGTCGACGTAGAGCGCTTTGCGCGTCTTCGGATCGAAGCCGACGTAGCGGTTGTAGATCACCGACACGACTTCCCACTGCGGCGCGAAGCCCTTCGCCTTGAAGTTGGCGACGCGCGCGAGCACGCGGCCGCGCAGGAAATTCGGCAATGTCTTCAGCAGCAGGTAGCCGAGCACGAAATAGCCCAAGCAGCCAATCAGCAGCGGCACCGACACCTCGAGATCCTTGCCGGCATGGTTGGCCACGATGAAGAAAAGCGGCACAGCCAGCACCAGGCCGAGCAGGTAGAACGGGCGGAGCACATACCAGATGATGTTCATTTCCATTCCTCCTTAGTATGCCGTGATTTTGTATCACATCTTGCATACGGAATTTCTACGAGCTCATTCTAGCATGTGCTATTGACAAGGGCCAGCACTATTGATATGGCGCATGGGCTCGTGCGAGGCAGCCGCTGCCTATGACTTAGAGGAACTGGGATTTATGGATGCAGCAGCGTGCTTGGTCATGTGGCTGCTTGATTACTGCCCTTCCTTTCTCGTCCAAGATTTCATACATGGCAGCTCGGCGGCGGTAACTCATCGGCTCCCCACTTCGAGAGCCAGTCATTCACCTCTTCTAGTGTCAAATGCAGACCTGTTTGTTTGTATTCTTCCCATGCGTGCAGCGCGTCGAGCCTAAATGACTCGCGCAACTCTTCGCGTGTTGTACCTTGTATGTCTAACGCTGCCATCGGCGGTGCTGGCTTGTCATCAGTCATCGCTTGTAGATCTCCCGGCGGTTGCCAACCCGCACAATTAGAATGCACAACGCGCCGTCCTGAATGTCGGCGATGATGCGATATTCGCCGACACGATATTTCCAGAACTCGCCCAGCTTGGAGCCCTTCAACGCCTCTCCGATGCTTCGCGGGTGTCCGCGGCGCCGCTGGCGCTCTCCGCAACGTATGGACAGGCTGGAAGCCTTGCCCAGCAAGGGTTTCATCGGGTTGTCCAGACGTTGACCGGTCTCCGGCCCAAACCGGCATTTTTTGCTTGCTAACAGCAACCTGTCGTCACGCGCACGCCACACCGCCGACGTATATTCTTTGACACTATGAGGGGTTTCCTTTAATAATGTAAGCTCATGTAACATTCGAAACATTTGCACCCGCATCTACGGCCGCACCCATTAGGTTTGTCGCTTCCTCTTCAGCATCTTCGTGGATGCCAGGCGCCATAAGCCCATCGCAGTGCGCGACGTTGCTGCATCGAAAAGAAGCACAAAAATGAGTACCTATGTACGTCCCCGCGGCCGTCCATTCCCCTTGGTAAACCTGCGTACGCTCTGCGAGAGAAAGCAAGCGGCATAATAAACGCTCGGTTAGCGGATACGAAATTCGCGGGCAACGTCACTGGCTTGCCGGCCTTGTGTTGACTGCTGGACATACTCGCGCATGAAATCCCGAATCAATACCGAGGCGGGCCGGTCGTTTGCCTTGGCCGCTCTCAGAAAGGCTTGTTTCAGGTCAGCATCGACGCGGCAGGTGAAGTTTGTTTGCTGTTCCATCCTGCATCCTCTTAATAACGCCGTCTGTACTATGCACTAACATTGTAATGCAATCAATCGCCATAGGCTTACGCTGAAATTGTCTTGACCTGTCGCGGGTTTTAGGACTTATGCGACAATCGGAGGCGCAAAATTGGATACACATGCGTGTATCCAAATGCTAAGCTGCTCCCCATGAAAGACGCCGCCATGAGCCTACCGTTAAACAGGTCGAGGGAGGATTTGATGAAATTAACGAGATGGTTATAGCAGCCAGAGCTAAAGAATTCTGATGCCCCCTCACCTAGCCTATCAATCGATTCAATTTCACGGGTCTTGCATCGCCACATCTGAAATGTGAGGTGCAATATGCGTTCAACTTCTATTGCACGTCTTTCTGTGTCGAATTCCAAGGCGAAGCTGCCTAATGGACGGAAGCGCGGCAGGGAAAGTTGTCGTATTCGCGCCGATAAATTGACAGCTTTCCCTATCTTAAAACGGTCTCCATCACGGTGCATCAAGACATAGACAAAGGCCGACATATGGTTATCCCCCTTCCAAAATCATGCTTGGGCAGAGCCCACGCACGAGTGCTTGCGTGGTGTCGGAGGGGCAGGTCATGGAGCCTGACCCTCCCGATTTTGTTACGTCGATGCTTTTATCCCATCGCCGCCTTTATCGCCACCGCCACCTCGTTTGCCACCACCACTGCGGCCACCGCCGGGCAGCAATTGCTCGAGCTTGCTCCCGAAGACCCGGATCGCGTTGTGCATACGATCGTTGTCGTCACGTCCGATAGAACCCGAAGCGTGGCCGCCCACCCAATTGATCACCTGGTCCGGCACGATGAAGATCAGGTTGAAGCAGCTATGCACGAGATTCAGGCACATCGATGCATAGATCGTCAGGAAGAAGATGATGCTGAACAGCCCCGTTACCGAATCGAACTGCGCGTTGGCGAGCGCGATGCCGAACGTCTGGTTCAGCAGCGTACCGCCTGCAATGATGCCTGCACCGCCAAGGAAGAACCCGATCACCATCAGGATCGGACGCACCATCACGTTCAGCAGGAAGATGTAGCCGTGGGCCGTGCGATGACCGAGACCATCGCCCTCGCCTCCCAGGTGGGTGATCGCCCACAGCGGCGCGGCAATGATCGCCTCGCCAACCACGACCAGCCAGTTCACGGCCGCACCGAACCAGATGATGAACGGGACCATCGGCAGGTACGTCGATAAGGTACCGCCGAGGATGAACAACGCGATGATCGCCATCACCAGGAACGGTGACATCGCATCGAGCACGCCCTGCAGGGCATCGCCGATCGACGACACGGCGTTCGCCACCTTCGCGAACATGCCGGCGACGCTCCACCCTTCCTTGACTTGCGCGATCGCCTTGGCCGTCACGTAGGCTCCGAGGCCAGTCTCGGCGGCCGCCATTGTATAGTCGCCGAGGTTCTTCATCTTGATGAGCGGATTGACCTGGCCGCGCCCTTCGCCGCCGGCGTTGATGTCGATCATGTAGTTGACGATCCGCTGTCCCGGCGCGTTGAAGAAACTGCCGATGATCTTGTTCGCATCCGATCCGGCGGCGCCTTTCGAGTAGTCGCCCGTGCTCGTCGTGCCGAGCGTCGGCGTGTACGTCGACGTGGCCTGTTGCGCCTTGTACGCCGCCATCGCGCTTTGGTAGACCGTCAGCATCGACGGATCGCCTTCGGACGACATGCCGTAGACCGATGCTTTGGCCGCCACTGCATCCGACAGTTTCGTATTGGCCTGCGCGAATGTCTGGTACCACGCGCCGAGCGTCCACCACCCGCCTTCCTTGATCGACGAGCTCAACTGGCTCGCGAGCGCCGCGATGTTGCCCTGCTTCGTGGCGGCCATGCTGCTGATGGTGTTCTCGTACTGCTGCGCCGCCGACTGGATCGCAATCTCCGCATCCGGCAGCGCCCCGCCTCCCCCGCTTTGCTTTTGCACTACGGCGTTGACGAAGCCTTGCGCAGCTGACGTCAGGCTCGACTGCATCGCCTGAAGCGCCTGCAGATGCGCGCGCCGAAGATCGGACGTGTCGATGGTGCCGCTGAACCAGCCGGTCGACTGCGACTGCGGTTGCAGATCGTTATTGATGTCGGCACCGCCGCATACGAAGCTCGAATTCTTCAACACGAAGCCGGAGTTCGTCGGCGACTGCTGGATGTACCCGTCCTGAGTTACCAGCGCGCCGCTCGACTCAGCTTGTGCGAGGCCGGCGTTAATCGCGTGCATGCACAAGTTCGATTCGAACACGCTATGCGCGAGATTCACCGTGCTCGGCATCACCGGTTGCACGACCATCGATTGGCCATTCTCGAACGCGGAAACAGACGCGTCCACGCCGAGGTTGGCGATACCTACGCCCATCAGCGAAGCACCCCACAGCATCAGCAGCTGCGCGAGTGACCAACCGTTCGCGGTCGGAACGAGCGAAGCAAGGCCCCACACGATCCGAATCGGCCCCCACATCGTGTGCTTCTCGCGGTCGAACACGGCCCCATCGTGGGCCGTCTGCGACACCTTTTTGAACATCACATAGCATGCGAAGAACGCGCCGACGACAAGCAGCGCGCCGTTCGCGACCTGGAAAATCCCGGCCAAGATCGTATCGCTGCCGCCGGCGCCGCCCGTGGCGAGCGGATTGTTCACGACGTTGCCGTAGATCGACACGAGCGCTTCGCGCGATTTGTCGCCCGAGCGTTGCGCCGCCTGCGTGATCTCGCCAAGCGACGTGCTTTGCGCCAACGCCGGCAGCGACAGCAGGGTGGCCATGCCGGCCATCAGGCCAGCGAGGATACGGGAGGTTCTCATGCGTGCGTTCCCCCTTTGCGACCGAATTCGGGATCGAGCGTCACCCACCACCATCCCTTCACTTCGCGCATGAAGTCTTCAAGGCCGCCCTTCTCTTCTTTCGAGAGCCGGTGCGTGCGCAACTGCCACAGGCGAAGCTGCGCACCCAACGCGACCATGAAGAAAACCGGCTGGCTGGCAACGAGCGAAATTGCCCCCAGCGCGATGCCGCGGTTATGGCCGAACCAGATCCCGCCGAGTACGCCGTAGAGGCCCATCAGCGCGAAGAACGCGGCCGTGCCGATCGCGATCCGCTTCTTCCCAAGAAAATAGCGGTACAGCTCTTCTTCATTGAGCGCATTCGCCGATCGTCGGCTCATTGCATCGGCGAACGAGTCGTTGCGCTGCTCCTTCGGCCCCTTGATGCCTTCGACGATGGTCTTGCGTGCATCATCACCCAGCTCTTTCAAAGCGCCGAGGCTTTCCTTCGTCCGCTCGACCTCCTTCTTCGCGAGCACGACGGTCCGCTTCATCGCCGAAAACGGCAGGAACACTCGCCACGCGACCTTGCCGGTTGTCCGCAGCGCGTTCTTTTTCTGTTCCGTGGCCATCACTGACCTCCCATGCGGCCGCCAATTGTCCGGTACTTCTGCGTCAGGATCGGCTCGTATTCCTGACGCGCCAGGCTCGCGAGGACTTCGCCGTTGATGACGTTGCCCTTGCGCAGCTCGTTCTTCACCTCGAGCAGCAGCCAGTTGTTCAGCGATGCCACGCGGATCTGCTCGCGCAGCAGGTTGTCGCCGCTCATCGCCTGCAGGTCCGTCTGATACTGGGTATTGGCGTAACGCCGGCCGACCTCGAACGCCTCGAACTCCCGAGCCGACATCAATCCCGTGGCCTTGGCCTGCGAGGATGCAACCTGGTTGTAGTACGAAGCTGCCGAAGGCGCCTGCAGCGCGTCAGCCAGCAGGTCCTTGGTCGCCGGGTTCGGCTGGCTGTCGGCGATGAGCTGATCCTGTGGATCGGATGCGGCCGAGATGATCGCGTTGTACTGAGTCATCAGGCCGACGTACTGCGCGCCGGCCACGGTATCCGCTTCGCCTTTGCGGAGCTGCGGGCCGATCGAGCGACGGATCGAGTTCTGCGTGTACATCCGCGCCACGTCGGTCTGCTGTTGCGAGAACGTCAACTCCGGCGCTTTCCCGTTCGGGCCCGCGCCGCTCAGAACAGAGTCGATACGCTTGTCCGCGCCCGGCAGGCTGCCGACCGACGGGCACGCCCGAGCTCCGCCGTAGGCCGAGTAATCGTCGGCGTCGCAATATTGCGCGTGAATCTTCGCCGCGCGAGACGCGTCAATCTCCGGCGCCGGCGGGGGCGAGTTGATCGCCTGCGCGATGGCGGAATTGCCGATCGCGGCACCGCCGCCGGGGCGGATGCCGCCCTTCGCGGCGCCGGCGGCCGCGCCGACCTGGACGGCACCGCCCGAACCCGATTCGCTGCAGATATTGTCGGGCACTTGGTAGCGTTGGCGCGCGTCCTCGATGCGACGATTCATTTCCATGTTCACGTCGTTCTCGCGCTGCGCGCGTGCGGCCGCCTCGATGGTGCTGGCCGTCTTGTTACCGTTCTCGTTGACCGCCATGCCGAGGTTGTACAGCAGGGTGCTGACCGACGTGTTCATCGCGGTAATTGCCCCGGTAATCATGGTGCTGGCCGCATTGACCGCACCCACTACGCAGCCGTCACAAATTGCGAACGCCGGCGTCGACGCTACCAGCCCACCGGCCAGCACCGCAGCAGCGAGCGGCCTCATCACGATCTTGTTCTTCATTCGACCAGCTCCCGTTGCTTCATCATCTTGCGCGTGTACCGTTCGACCAGCGTGCTCGCCAACCTCTCGATAACTGAAACGTCTTCTTTCTCGGACGACTCCGCACGCATGTGCTCGATCATCTCCAGCGCGGTGCCCAACGGAAAGTGTTCCGAGAGCAGTTTGCGCGCCTCGTAAGGCCCGATTCGCTTATAGAGGCGGTTGCGCAACGCGACGTCTTCCTGCGTTGTCGAGAACGCCCACAACTCGATCGGACCGACCGTGTTGGTAAGGAGCTGCACCACGAAGCCCACCTTCGTCTTAAACAGCGCGAGGAAGTTACCGCCCTCGGGGCCGGGGCCAACCGCTTCGCGCTGCAGTCGTCTGATTGCTTCCTCGGACACGCTGTAGATTGAACGCAGGATCTCTTCGTCGGCCGCGTTGCCGCCGCGCATGACATAGACGGCCGTGGCCGCGTTAAGCAGCTCGGTCGGGTAGTCAGCGAGGTATTGCGAGGCATTGACGATGCGGATGCCCCACTTACGACCTTCCCGGCCGTCCTTAATCATCGTCTGCACGAACGCCTCTTGCCCGCCCGTGTTATGCACTTCGTCGTAAGCGATGGTCTTCTGCTCGTCCTGCACGTCCGCAACGCGCTTCAGGTGATACTCCTGATACATCTTCGGGACCACCGGCAACACCACCTCATCTCGAAGGAAGTAGTTCTTGGCGGCCATCTGCCGCGCGAACATGTACATCGCAGCAGTGCGAAGCATGCCTTCGGGCGTTTTGCCGCCAATGACGTCGTTCAGGTCGATCGAGATGATGCGAGTCTCGCTGTTGAGCTCGAAGCGCGTGCGGCCCGCGAACAGAGCGTAATTCGACGTCGCGACCGTGAAGCAGCGGTACATGTACTTGAGCAGCGGCTCGTTCGTGCCCGGAACCTTGGCCTCACCGAACAAGTCGCGGATCGATTCGTCGTTCAGATACGCACCAAAGTCCGGGAGAATCGGAACAGCTTGGCGCTGCGCAAGCGACGCCTCGCGTACATAGCCGGCCTGGAACAGCATGTCGGTGACTTCCCACCATTTCGCGACCGACCACCACTCTTCCGAGTATTGCGTCTTCAACCCGGACGATTCGAGCACCGCGTCGACCGTCCGGTCGATATGCGGCTCGTACATGTGCGGATTTTTCGTCGCGCGGTCTTCATAAGCGATCCGCAGCAGCATTTCGTTCACCTGCGAGCACCCGGACGGCGCCTTCTTCGTCGCCGGATCGGTGCAGAACAGCGTCAGCAGGTCGACCAGGAACTCCTGCTCGCGCGACGTCGGAAAGCGCGCGCCGAGCTGCGTGTCGAACGGGTTGGTCGCGTACTCGAGGGAATTCTGCAGGCGAAGATACGCCGCCTCGCTTTTGCGATGTTCGGGCAGCGAGTCCTTGATCAACTGAATCAGACCGGACGACGACGGGCCGACGTCGATAATCGTCATCAACGGCAGCCGCACGTTGCCCGGCCGGTGGACGGTCGCGCTGTTCATCGAGTTCATGAGCACCGACTTGCCGCTACCCGGCGGCGCACTGATGAGTTCGATCCATGTGTCCTGCAGACGGCTGCCCAACTGGATCGGATAGATCTTGCCGTCGGGAGTCCGTACGATGAGCGAGCCGCCGTCGCCCCACGGCGTCGCCGGCCGCTGCAACGGCAGCAGCGCGAGCGCGTCGGGAAGCGGCGGCACCATGCGATTGGCCACGTTCTTTGTCGTGAAGCCCGGAATCGTCGACGCCCACGCGGCCATTGGGTCGCCGTGTACCGACGTGACCTGGCAAATGCCCCACGACTGGATCGACTTCTCCAGCGCGGCCATTCGACGCTTCGTCACGCTTTCGCTCGGCGACCACGTGGACACCGTGAACTTCATCGAGCAGATCGCGTCCTCTTTCGAGCGCTCGTTGAGATCGATGAACGACTGGCGAATCTGGCGGTTGCTCGGCAGCATGCCGACGAACGCCACCATCATTTGCCGCGCGCGCATCTCATTCAATCCACCCGGATTCAAATCGATGCGAACGCGCCACGGAATCTCGCGATCGATCGACGCGAACAGCGACGAGAACGGCTGCGGCTCTTGCGGCCCGAGCTCCATCGACAGGTTTCCGTGCCACAGCTCATCCGTCTTGATGATCTCGCGATGGTTCGTCACATCGTTCGTGCAGATCTGGTAATTGACCGGAGGCGCCGTCAGGTCCGAATGATCTCGCTTGTCTTCCCGCCCACGCGGAATGAAGCGGTCGCCCGGAAGCACCGGCCGGAATTTCTGCGAGGTGCGCTCGCGATTGACCATAATGCGCACGCGCTTGATTGCTTCGTGAGCGCTGATCGGCCGGAGCATGATGCCAGGGCGCCCGTCCGAGCCGCAGCGCTCGAAATCATGGCGCACACGCTCGATCATCGTGTCATGGCGATACTTCATCGCCATCAGGACCGACGCGGGGTTTTGGCCAAAATCGATACGCGGCAGCTCGTGCTTTTGCGCCTCCTGCGACCGCTCTTTGAGCTCCCGCTTCATTTCTTCGGGGCTCATGACGTTCATGTGCGTGTACACGATCATCAGGTTCTGTTCCCACGCGACGAGCGGCGCGTTGCTACGCACACGGTCCAGAATGATGTCCTCGGATTTGAGGCCAATGCGGCGAGCGGCGTTGATCTGCGGCTCGACAAGGCGCATCAGTTCGTCGAGCGAGCGGTCGGGATCGCGCTCGAACCCGAACGTGATCGAATGGCCGTACCGCTTCATGTAGCCGTTCATCTTCACGCGCAGGTTGTCGATCATCTTGCCGAAGTCTTGATCGGAAAGGATCTGGTAGGTGCCCTGCACGTCGAACGCCGTCAGCAGCGCGAGCTTGTTATCGACCACGATGTACGGGTCTTTCAGGCCCGGGTGCCGCTTGATGTCTTCTTCCGTGAGGCCCACGGCCGTCGCCAGCTCGCAGTATCCGGCGAAGTCCTTGCCGATCCAGTAACGCGCGAGATAAGCGAGCGTGTCCTCGATCGCGGTTACACCCTTGTCCAGAAAGCCCATATTCGTTCCTCTTATGCAGGCGCGTTCATAACGTCGTGATACACCTGGCCCCACTTGCCGACCGGCAACGTGCCGTAAGATTCGCGCGCCCATGTGCCAGCGACTTGCGTGTATGGACCAGGGTTGAAAACTACGGCGAGGCCTTCGAAGACAACCTCGCGCTTTTCCCGGTCCTGCTCCTCGAGGCGAACGATCGCCTCGGCGAAAACGGCCGGGTCGCTCGTGCCCCACGCGTCTTTCGCGTAGTCGCGATGCGAGGCCATCCAGTTCAGCAGCTTCTTCGCATCCTCCCGCACCGCTGGATCATCGGATTGCAGTGCGACGATGATCGTGCGTTGCAGATGGTTTGCGTCCTGCGCACTGAGCCCCGGCAGATAGGCGATCACGGCATTGCCTTCGCCGAGCTCGCCGAGGTGGTTCCAGCCGTGACACAGATGGTCAGCGGCGCGCAGGTTCTCTGCCCGCACGTCGCGATGGTTGTCGCTCAGGTTATGAACCTGGTTCTGCGACGAGTAGAAGCCGCAAAACATGCAACGGTGCCCGTCAGCGACGAGCGCTTTGCGGCGCAAATCCTGCCGCTCGAATTCGGGCTCCGTCGGCTCCATCGCGTGCGGGTGCTTGTCGCCCCACACGCGGCTCTTCGTCGAAAATACAAGCGCCGGATACGCGGCCTTCTCGAAGTTGCTGCCCAAGCTGGGCTTGGGCAGCACCTTGTCGAGCTCGACGGCGGCCGGGTCGTGAATGTCGGTTCGGTCTGTCGTCATCGCTATTGGGGCGGTCAGTTGACCGCCCTCCCCCGTGTGAGAGCGGTCACTGCGGAATCTGGCCTTGCGAGGAGCTTTGGATGCCCACGGTTTCGCCGGCCTTGATCATCACGAAGCCCGTCGCGCCGAGGGCAGCGCCGGCAAGGATCGGAACGAAGATCTGCCCGCCCTTGATCTGGCTATGCTCACCCTCCTTGCCCTTGCGCCACCAGTTGTAGCCGCCGTAACCAGCACCGCCGAAGCCGACGACCGCGAACAGCTTCCCGAGATTGGTCTTGATCGAGTCACCCTGCTGGGCCGCCGTATCGACCATTCCCGCGATACCTTGACCGTCGGCGTGGGCGGCCGTTGCAACGCACAGGCCGGTGAATGTCATCGCCGCGCTGGCCAGCATGATTCGCCGCTCGCGCGGCGTGCGCGATTCCACATAGTCCGCGCACTTCGCCGCCGCGGCGATGTGCGCTTTGCGCCCCAGGTCCCCGAGCCACTCGACGGGCTTGAGCATTGCCTTTTTCATTCACTTTCTCCTATCAAGATGGAACTACCAGTAGAGGCCGAAAGATTGCCGGAACGCCTCGATTACATCCGGGATCTGAACCAGCATCGCCCCACCCACCATGTGCGTGAGGGCGCGCCAGACAGAATCATCGGCACCATGCGACGACTGCCCATCCATCGATGCCTTCTTCAGAATGACGACGCCCCGGAAGAAGAAGACGCCGCCTGCCACGCTCGCGATCGTTAGCACTGCATTGATCGCGTCCGCGAAGCGTCCGAAATCGGACGCCCCACTGTACGAGATCGGCCCGTAGCTCACCGTGCCGGTACCAAACGAGTTCCACGTCGCGTTGATGAACTGCGACAGGTTCAACAGCAGCCCACCGATCAAAATGATCGGCAGGATGTCGCCGATCGTCACCGGAGACTGGCCCGGCAACCGCGACGCGCGCTGCATGCGCAACAGCGAGTTACCGACATACAGGATGCCGACGACTGCGCCGAGCACCCAAAGGAATCGCCACATCGCCACCGAAAACGTGCTGGCGAAATGGACGACCATCTGAGCCAGATCCATAGTGCGACGCTCCTATCGAATGGTGCCGAGCGACGTCACCACTTGGCGCGTCGAAGCATCGACGCGGATGATGCGCATGCCGTCGATCACGTCGCCGGCCTGGACGACATATGTGCGTTCGGCGTTCTGAATCCACGCCTGATCCCGATAGACCGTGTTGAGCGTGAAGTCGCCCAGCTTCGTGGCTCCAGTGCCGACGTGCGACGTCGTTGCGCTAGTCGCATAACGACGCGGCGAGGTCGAGGTGTGCCTCACGCGGTGCTTCGGCTTGCTGACGCTCGCGGTTGCCGCGGCGGCCGGTGCGGGACACTTCGCCGCCTGAGCTTCCGCTGCGGCCAACTTGCCCTGTAGGTCATCGACTTTCGCTTGCAGCTCTGCTTCCTTCGTCGACTGCGCCTGCGCTGCTGTCTCGCTCGCCGGCAACGGCGACGATGCGGCCGTAACAGCCGTCGCCGCTGAGGCCGCGCTGGCCGACGGCGCGTCGGTCGTGGCCACGCTCGACGCCGAAGTCGTCGGAGCTGACGCTGCCGGCTGGTTGGCGCTCGCCTGGTACTGCTGTTGTGTTCGGCTTGCGTCGCTCATTGCCTGATCGGGGTTGAGCATGCGAGTTGTCGTCGATGTATCCCGCGACGATCCACCGAACATGTGCGGCCACGCGATCCATGCCGCCGCGATAATCACCGCAGCAACCGCGAAATGCACGGGCCCCAGCTTCGACGCAAAGCCCTGCAATGCTGGGGCTTTCGACTTGGCAGTCTGAGCCGCACCGTCGTGCGTCTTACCGGCCTGATTCGAACTCTTCGTGTCCGGCTTCATGTTGAAAATGTCCACGCCGGAATCCGGCTGTTTGTCCTTGTCTGTCGGGTCGCTCATATCGGGCACCTTTTCGTATTGTAGCCATTATACGGAGTTAATACCGAGGATAGTAGCCGTACCCCGACGGCTGGTAATAGCCCGGAGGCGTATAGCCCGGCATGTTGTACGGCGTGCTGCCGTAACCGCCGTTCGGAGCCGCCGGCGGAAAGTTTTGGCGAGGCGGCTGCGATGCCGGTTGGCCAACCGCGCCCAGCGGGTCGGTACCGGGTTGCATCGGCTGCACCGGCTGGGTCGGACCTGCCGCGCCGGCGGCCACGTCGTCGCTTGCCAGCACCGGACCGATAAACTGAATCCAGATCGGCGTGTCCTTCGGAATGAGAACTTGCTTCACCGGCATGTTCGCCGCATCGTTGGCCAGCACCTGGCCCGCTTGGTTGCCCATGCCTCCCGCGATCGTCCCGCCCACCGCGCTCCATTTCGGCGTCGACGGATACGTCTGGATCACACCGCCTTGCGGCGTGATGATGTTCTGCGCCGCCGACTGTTCGAAGAGCTGACCGGTACGTCCGATACCCATCGCGATCGCCGGAATGATGATGCGCGAGAAGTAACGGTTGTTGACCTCGCCCGACAGCGCCGTGCGCATCGTGTCCTGATCCATCGCTTTCGCCGTGACCTTGTACGAACGCCCTTGCCACTTCATGTAGCTGAAGGTCATGTCCACCGTGTTGGTGATGCGCTTGTAGCCCATCGCGAACAACACCGCACCCGCATACTGGCCGTTCGGGATATACGCCCGCACCACGGAGTTCTCGTCCGTATCGATAGCCGTCTGCAGCACTGCCGGAATCAGCGCGAAGTCATCGACCACCTTGACCTTCGCGGCCGCCGCTGCCGCCTGCTGAGTAGCTTCGCTGGCCGATACGCGCGTCAGTGACTTCGCGTAATCAACACTGTCCGTTGAGACGCGCGCAGTACCGTGCGCCACCGGCGCCCAGTTCGCCATCAAGCCCTGCATCTGGTCAGCGACTTCCTTCTGTCGCTGCTGATCTTGCTGCGGATTCTGCTGCTGGGCCGGCTGCTGGTAATAGACGACCTGCGGTTGGGCTTGCGGCTGGGCCGGCGGCGCACTTGCAGGCTGCTCGGGGACGTTGCTCGTGCGGCTCGAAAGCACCGACAGATACGACTGTCCGCTTTGCTCTGCGTCGGTCGCTTTCGCACGGTTGTACTTGTCCAGAACCTGCGAGTATTGCTCGCTTTCTTTGGTCGGTGTCCCGCGCCCTTGCGTCTGCAAGTTGCTGATCTGCGATTGCTTGCGCGAACTATCTGCGAAGTACGTCGCAGCGATATAGCCGATAGCCGCAACCGCCACGATGACCCCGATCGCGATGACTTTGCTTTGGCGGCCGACGTCCGATTGTGTACTCATGCTCTGGCCTCTCAGTTGATGTCGAGTTGGAGCGTCACGGACCGGCCCATCTCGGACAACGTGACGTAAGGGGTCGGCGGAAGCCGATACACGCGCGTACCATCAGCGGCGGACATGCTCTGATCGAATGCCGTCTGAATGTCGTAGTTCGTGCGAACGAACATCGCGTCGCCGTACTGCCACACCTGCGTGCGCGCCGGCACATCGCCATGTGCCGTCACGCGCTTTGCGTCGCGAGGCGGGATGCCGTCAAGAAATGCCTGCATCGTGTCGTCGTACAGCGCGACGCGCCCCGCTCCGAGAAACGGCGCTTGCGCATTCGGGCCTCGGCCCGGCACGCGCAGATCGAGGCGATAGTCGACGACGCGGCTCTTTTCTTTCGAGTCCGGCTCACCCGTTGCCAGCTTCACGACCACGGGCGTCGCCATGCCCTGCAGGAAGACCGTGACGTTGCCGTCTTCATAGGCCGACAACGCCGAGATCACGACGGACGGCGTGCCTTGCAGCCACTCGACATCGAAGTAGCGCGGATCGGAGACGCGCGGCGCGACTGCGAGCGGCCACGGCGCGCCGGTCGAATCCACGAACACAAGCGTCGTCTGCTCGCCAGGCAACACACGTGCAATCGGAAGCGCGGCACCCGGCGAAAGGTCGACCGAAATACTGCTGATCCGCGGCACGGTTCGAACGGGGTGATACGCCTTTGCCTTGCGAGAGTCATCGAGCTGCTGACGCAGCCTGACGATCTCGTCGTTGCTAAACGGCGAGACGACTTGCTCCGCGCGCTCGAAATTGCTCGGAGGCGCAAGCGGCGGCATCGGCGCGACGCCGTTTTGAGGTGCGGCTCCCGCCGGATACTGCTGCGGATAGCCCTGCGGGGGTTGTCCGGCCACAGCATAATTCGCCGCTCCATAGTTGGTTTGCGGGAACGCAGCTTGGATTTGCTGCTGCGAACTCATCGGCGCTTGACCAGGCGGCGGCGGAAAGCCGCCGTTCGGCGCGGCTGCATTCACCCACTGCGGCGCCTGCTGCGCCTGCGGTGCCGGTGCTGCTGGCGCCGGCGAAGCGACACCTTGCGCGGCCGGTGCGGCGCTTTGCTGCGCCGGTTGAGACTGAGGCTGCTGCGCGTTCTGAGCCATCGCCGGTGCGAGCGAGCTGGCCGCCAACGGTGCAACGAGCAAAAGGGCGAGTCGTTTCATCGTTCGAGTCCTCAAAGCGGCTTCGTCACCAGTTGGCCGACGCCGATGCCTTCAATGGAGTCGAGCGTCGAAACCCGCTCGATCCGAACCGTTGCGAGGAAGCGCTGCGCGGGAAGCTCACTTGTCTGCCCGGAGAGCTTGACCTCGATCGGCATCTCGACGTACCACACGTAGACGCCGTTCTCGACGCCCTCCTTCGTGAGAACGCCAGTGCCGGCAGTGACCGACATGTTCATTCGGCGATCGCGAACGGTCGCGAGCACGCCAGAGGCTTGCAGAGACGCGATAAACGACTTGAAGCCGTCGCGCGTGTAGTTGCCGCGCACGTCCTCGAGCTGTTGACGCCAGTTCAGGAAGTCCATCGTGAAGGAGCGATTCATCGTGTCCTTCGCGTACTGGATTACATCGGCCGCTTTGCGGTACGGCTGCGACATCGGGATCAACGGGAAGATGCGGCCGTTGTCGGAGGCGAAATACTGACGATCCGGGTTGAACGCACGCCAGCCGAGCACACCATTCGCGACGACGCTGACGAGCAAGGCCGTTGCGAGAATGAAGTTCAGCTTGACCGCCGAGCCTGCGATGAACTGCAGGTGCTTGCGATCCTTTTCCATCCGTACCGCTGGCTCGATAGCATCGGCCGTTTGATGGAGTTCGGCGGCAAGCTCTGCGAGCTGCTCGTTCGCCGCATCCGGGGATGCTGCATTGGACTCGGTCTGGTCCCTCGGAGGAAGCGGGCCGGCAGCTACGGCCCGTTCCTGGTTTGCTTCGTTCAGTGCGGTCATCGAACCACCTCCTTTTTTCCGTATTATAACCATGATGCAAAAAACAACAAGAGCGCTCAAGCACGAGAATAGGCGCCTTTCATTTCATCAGGAGAGATAGCCGCAGCTTCCCATGCAGGATTGAATACGGAATGAAGGGAACGCTTCCAGAGGCCGGTCGGCCACTCGTATATCGCCGACGTTTTGACGCCGGTTTCGTATATCGCCGACATATCGGGAGGCTCCTCGATGCCCGCGAGACCGCATAAATCAAGGGAAATGCGCGAATCGCGCTACCTACGGCCCTAGTGGAGCATGTGGCCATCTGGCTCGTACATCGCCGACGCGGTTCGTACATCGCCGACAATGTGGATAAGCCTCTGGATAGGCTGTTGAGGCCCTCGTATATCGCCGATGGATAGCCTCGTAGATCGGCGACAAAATGGTCGTATATCGGCGACGGTCATTTCGTACATCGGCGACATACGCAATTCGCAAAGCCTTGCTGCGCAAGGCGTTTCAGAGTTTGCTCGGGACGCTAACACGCGCGCGGCTGTTAACCCCCCTTTTTTAACAAAAACTAGTAGTAACGCAATCTCAAGCCCCCGCCTCTTGGGGGGCGCAAGCGCCCCCCGCCGGCTCGCTCCGCGCTCCGCGCTCCGCCCCGGCCGCGCAAGCGCGGCCTCCCCACCCGGCATCCCCCAAAAAGTGGCGCGGCTCTGCCGCGCAGGCATACCAAGGCCGCGGCGAACCAGCCCACCGCGCGGCAGGCAAGCCTGCCGTGATGCCCTTCCGCGCCGCGGCCAAAAACATTCGATGAAAAGGGAAGGCGACCTTGCCTTAACGGGCTCACTTCGTCGAACCGTTCCCGCATAACAACGGCCGCACTTCGCACAGCAAAAAATCATCATCCAGGCGCTTCGCGCCCCGACCATCCACCAACTCCACAGGCCAACTACGGGGATATTTGCGGTATCCCCTTCGTGACCCGATGGATTTGTGGATGGCGAACGAGTGCGGGACACTTGACGACCAGGCCGCCGGTGGCGGCCACCCACCCATCCCCCCGCCCTTCCCGCCCTGCGGGAAGGGAGCGAGTCGCCCTCTGTCGTCAAGGGTGCGGGGGAGATGAAACCACCCCCACACCCTCGACTGGAGCGTCTACACCGGCACGTCAGCCCCTCAAGGGCCGCTGCGCTGCCGTCCTCACCCGTTCGGTGCTCGACCTGGCCTGCGGCCAGCTCTGCGCTCCGCGTGCGGCCTCCGGGCGGCCCCTTGACCGTCTGCCATGCCGAACACCTTCCCCCATCTTTTTACGCAATTACGTATTTACGTATGTACGTAAGCAAGCTATAATAGCTCCATGCAGTGAGGTTCCACCCTCGCCGCATCCCCGGCCGGAAACCACTGGCGGCTACCAGTCTCCCGGCCTTTCTTCCATACCGTCTAGGAGCTAAGCGATGAGTGAGCAATTCGGCTTCGACTTTGGCGACGCTGCAAAAGCGTTCGCGCTGCACGAGCCCGGAACGTGGCTTGATCCCGAGTACACGGTCGAGCAGTATCGCGCCATGTTTGCAAGCGGCGCTACGGCAGTGACGCGCATCGCTGGTCCAGCGCGCCCGCTGTTCGTGCGTGGGCTCGCTCTCGCCGGCGACGAGCTCGAGAAGATGGTGGAACGCTGCGGCGACGACAACGAGCCGCGCCATCTCTGGCGCGTGACGTGCAATCCGACGGACGACGAGTTCGACGGTTTCGTCGCGCACTGCCGCGCGATGGTCGGCGCTGCCTTCGACGGGATCGAGTACAAGGTTCGGGACGACGATGGATGCGTGACGACGGCTGCGATGTACGTGCGCGATGTCGGCACGCTGATCGCATGGCGATGGTCCGAGACGAATCGTGCCATCGATTTTCAGCCGTGGCGCGACACGTTTTTCTTGGAGAGCTACCGCGACGGGATTCAGGCGATCGAGGCTCCCTATGCAACGTGGGGGCGCGCCTACTGCGCCGACAAACTCGCGAACTCCAACGACGGCATCGCCAGCGTGCCTACCTTCGTAGTGAACGGACGCGAATATATCAACGACGGCGGTTTCAGCCGTGGCCCTTATCGAGAATGCGAAGGCTGGTCATTCACCGCATTCGCTGATTGGAAAGGTCCGACGTTCAGCTATCGCAGCCAGTGCCGGGCGTGGGATAACGGCAGTCTGGAGCGAGGCGACCGGCGCGGGCTGGTCGTGCGCGTGCGCGGACAGCTATGTGTGCTCGACGGTGCAGTGAAGGTCTACGATACGCAGGCTTCCGATGCCGCTTGGCAGGCTGATGAATCCGACGATGTGGGCGCCGAAGAAGACGTTGACCACGACGACGAAAACGAGCTGGAAGAAGAGGAAGTTGCCGTCTGAGCGCGGTAATTAGGATAATCCGCGAAAATATGGCAAATTAATTAAAGCGAAATGAGCGAAGCCCGGCTGGCGGCTACCAAACCGGGCTTCTACCAGAGCCAAGGCCCGTCTAGGAGCGAAGTCTGGATAGTCACATGATAGCTGTTCCGCCCATTGACCTCAAGCAAGGCCACGTGGCCCGCTGGGAGTCGACGACCCGGTTCTATGAACTGCGGCTGTTCCGCGATCTCTTTGGCTCTCCTGTCGCTCTTCGCTCGTGGGGCCAGAAAGACGGCACGCGCATTCGAACGCTTCAGACCATTCTGGAGGCCGATCATGAGTGCGCACCGCTCTTTCGCCTAGTGATTAAGCGCATGCGTGGACGACCGTACACGCTTTGTAAGATTTGTTGAGACAGAAGGACCGGAGGCCGGATCAATGGCAGCAACACCCGTACCCAAGGGGCAATACAAACCGTACACGCAGACGGAGCTGTTCGCGGCGAACATGCTTGAATGGCCGGTCAAGGACGACCTGGCCAGCATGGAGTTCCCGCTGTTTTCTCTCTCGAAGCGACCTGACACGAAGGTTCGGGAGTACGTCAGCCCGTCGACTCACAAGCGGGTGAAGGTCATTCCATCCGTGTTAGGTGCAGCCACTGTCTTCGACAAGGATCTTCTGCTCTACGTCGGATCGCAGATCATCGAAGCGCGGCAGGCGGGATTGCCTATTTCCCGAACCGTGAAGATCGATACCTACGCGTTTCTGACGGGCACCGAGCGAGATCCGGGCGGCAAGGCTTACGACAACATGCTCGACATGCTACGCCGGCTGAAAGGCACGACGATCGAGACGAACATTGCCACGGGTGGAGAGGAAGAAACGAGGGGCTTCGGGTGGATTGAAGACTACACCGTCACGCGGCGAACCAAGAACGGAAAAGGCGTCCTCGAGGTTGTCGTCATCGTCGCGGAATGGCTGTACAAGGCTTTCCTGCACTACGAGGTGTTGACGATCGATCGGCGCTATTTCTTGCTGACGCAATCGCTCGAGCGCCGCTTGTACGAGCTCGCCCGTAAGCACGCCGGCGACAAAGCGATCTGGAAATGTGACATCGAGATCATGCGCCAGAAGAGCGGCTCGATTCAAACGCTGCGGCACTTCCGATCGGACGTGCGGGACATTATCAGACGGGACGCATTGCCAGACTACCGCGTGGCGCTGGATAGCAGCAAAAAGCCCCATAAGATCGTGTTTTATACCCGCGACAGCAAGGCGTTGACCAAGGAATTGCAGCGCATCGACGGCTTCACCTGGTTCGAGCAGCTCGAACGACAGGGTACGCTGCAGCTCGACGACTAGCGCACTCGTACTTCGCCGACGCATGCCGCTGATGCGCGCCGGGATTGTTGCACCGACGCGCTGTAATCCTCCCTGAGCGGCCCGTTCGTGGCCGTTGATTGGTCGCCTCTCTCAACAATTCGGCGGCTTTTCCGGGCTTTATCGCAGCTCCCTGCCCCCTTTTCGTGTGTCGTATATCGCCGACGTTTCGGCCCAACTACTTACATACGTAAGTACATACGGTTTGTGTGCGTCAAGTTGTGCAAAAGGGTTGATCAGGTATTCGGTTGATTCCGGGTTGCCGTGGTCGGCGCGCGGGGCGTAGCCCGGAGCGCCGACCACGGCGGCAGCCATCAGGCGGCCAGTCTCAACTGCTCCTTCTTTTGCTCGGCCAGCAGGGCCATGTTCAGGTAACGGTTGTCTTCGAGCCACGTCTCGTGGGTTTCGACGCACAGCGCCCGAATCAGTCGCAGGCACGACTCAGTGTTCGGAAAGATCCTTACCACGCGCGTGCGCCGCTTGATCTCCTCGTTGAGGCGCTCGAGCATGTTGGTGCTCTTCAAGTGCTTGTGGTGCGCTCGGGGCAGCCGGTAGAAGCTCAAGGTCTCGCCGATGTTGCTCTCGACCCAGTCGACGAGTTTCGGGTACTTGCCCTGCCACTTGGTGATCCATGCCGCCAGGTCACGACTGGCTTCCTGCAAGTCGCGCCGGTCGTAGATCCAGCGCAACTCCTGTAGGCAATCGTCGTCGGCCTTCCTGGGCAGGTAGTCGAGCGCGTTGCGCAGGAAATGCACATAGCAGCGCTGCCAGGCCGCTTCGCACAACACCTCGCTGATCGCCTTCTTCAGGCCCGCGTGGTCGTCTGAAACCACGAACTCCACGCCAGTGAGCCCACGCGCCTTGAGCCGCAGCAGGAAGTCCTTCCAGCTGCTTTGACTCTCCCGGTTGGCCGTCTCGACCGCCAGCACTTGACGCTGACCCTCCCAGTTGATGCCGATGGCGATCTGCACCGCCATTGAGCGGATCACCCCATCCTCACGCACCTTCTCGTAGCGCGCATCGAGAATGACGTACGGATACGCCTCTTCCAGTTGCCGGCTGGCAAAGCGCTCGAGTGCCTCGTCCAGGCTCTTGTTGATTGCCGAGATGGCCGAGGCGGAGAAGCTGTGCCCGCACAGCTCTTCAGTAATCGCCTTGACCTTGCGGGTCGACACGCCCTGCACGTACATCTCGGCCAACGCCGCCACCAGCGCTTTCTCGCTGCGCGCGTAGCGCTCAAAGAGCGCCGTCGAGAATTCGCCGCTGCGCTCGCGCGGAACCCGCAACTCTAGCTTGCCGATCCGGGTCACCAGCCCCCGGTGGTAGTAGCCCGCCCGGTAACCGCTGCGCGTCTGGCTACGCTCGCTCGGCGCCGCGCCAAGAAACTCCGTCATCTCCGCTTCGAGCATTTCCTGCAGCGCTTCCTTCATCAGCGACTTCATCAAGTCACGGTCGCCCAACACCCACTCTTTCGCCGACAACGACACCGTATTACTCTTGCTCGTGGTCATGGTTTGTCCTCTTCAAAGGTCAAGGTCGATATTCACAATCAACCTCTTACCATGACCACCCCTCTCTACAAGCCGCTCCGGGCTTTTGCACACTAATCAGAACACTACCCCGGCACGTCAGCCCCTCAAGGGCCGCTGCGCTGCCGTCCTCACCCGTTCGGTGCTCGACCTGGCCTGCGGCCAGCTCTGCGCTCCGCGTGCGGCCTCCGGGCGGCCCCTTGACCGTCTGCCATGCCGAACACCTTCCCCCATCTTTTTACGCAATTACGTATTTACGTATGTACGTAAGTATGGCAATATGCCTATACCCTCTTCCTGCACCGGAGACGCAGATGGCACACATGAAATATTTCCACGGTGATCGTCAGCTCACGGCCATCACCGGCATGCCGAACGGCGAGTTTGCGAGGCGGTTTCCAAGGGCTGTCGGTCGCCGCTACGACGGCTATCAGATGCTGGTCGGGTCGCCGATCGATGCCCGTGACCAGGTGCTGCCCGTCGAACGCGTGATCGAGTACAAGGCAAATCCGAGCCGGCACGAATGCGACGCTCGCTGTCTCAATGCCACCGGGAAAATCATGCGCTGCGAGTGCTCCTGCGGAGGGAAAAACCACGGGCTAGGCTCCCGTTGACGGTGTTACGTATTTACGTATGTATGTATGTACGCTATAATGTGTCCGTGCCGTCGAAGTGCGGCACCGGCGAAGTTTCGGCGGCTACCGGAGCTTCGTCGTTCACCATCCGTCTAGGAGCATGACATGAAGCAACCGATTCGATCGTCCGACCCGGACGCAATCGAGAAGCTGGAGGCCGAGATCGAGCGGCTCAAGGCGTCTCAGAAGATGATGCGGGCCGCGAACACCGCCCTGCGCAAGAACGACGACAACGCCCTGAGAGCCTTGGGCTTCTCCGAGGAGCACATCGCGGAGCTGAAGACCCAAGACTTCGCTGGGCGCGTCGGCTTCCCGCAATCTGCGCTGCGCAACAACAACGCCGACATCCGTCGACTCAAGAAGCGGATCGCCGAGCTGCAAGCACGGGGAGAAAGCGATGCTGACCGTTGACCTGAAAATGTCGTGGGCCAGTCTGTTGCCCGTCCTGCTCGCGGGCTACGCCGACGGGACGGCCGAGGGGCGATCGATGGCCGTCGAGGAGCTCAAGAAGATGGCCGCGACTGCTGACTTCGCGCACCAGTTGGCCCAAGCGCTCAAGATGGTTCTAACCGTCTTCGAGCGCTCGATGCCGACAGCGGGGCACTGGATGGAGGTTCAGCACGCCAGAGAGCTGCTGAGTCGTCTTCCTGTTCGCGAGATCTCGCCAACGAACTAAGCGGTAATGCCGTACTTACGTATGTAAATACGGCATTACGTAGTGAGCAAGAGGGAATCATGGAACGCCAATACCGGGTCTTCTATCACACCCCCCAATCGTTCGACGAAAAGGCGCATACCGTCAAACTGGCAGTTGGAGACAGCACCGACGAAAACACCATCGAGCTGCTGTTGCTCGCGCAGGCTAAGCACGAGATTGCGGCCGAAGTCGGGCGTCCGCCGGATCAAGTTCGTATCAATGGCTTCAGCTTGCTTTCGGACTGTCATTGAGGCATAATTACGTAATTACATACGCAAGTATGTACAGAAAGGAGAAATCCATGACGAAATACGCGGTTGTTAATACCAAGGGCGGCGTTGGCAAGACGACGACTGGCGTTCATCTGGCGACGCATCTCGCCTACTCGGAGCCTACTCTTCTGATCGACGGCGACCCCCAGGAGACGGCCGCTACGTGGGCTGCCTGGCGCCGCGATAGCGATGCAGTGAAGGGTAAACCGTCGCCGACAACGACGTGCTTGCGTGGCAAGGCGATTTTCGACGAAGGCAAGCAACTGTCGAAGGGGTTCGTACACACGGTGGTGGATGCAGGTGGCCGTGACGCGCCGGGTCTGCGCAACGCGCTGCTGCTGGCCGACCTGGCAATCGTTCCGGTAGGCGCATCAGGTTTCGACGCTGCTGCGATGACGGATCTGCTGGAGGTCGTCGACCTGGCCAAGGATTACAACCCCGAGCTGCGTGTGAAGATCCTGCTGACGCGCATCGATCCCCGCACCAAGGACGGGAAGGAGATGCTGGAGTTCCTGCAGGAGAGCAAACTCGACGTACTCAATGCGCGTGTATGCGAACGCGTGGCATTCCGGCGGGCGACGAGCGAGGGCAGCACGGTTGAGGAGATTGGCAAGGACAGCCAAGCCGTGGCCGAAATGGCCGCGTTCTACGAAGAGGTGAAAGCATGAAGAGAAAGCCGTCTCTGGACGAATTCCGCAGCGGCGGTAGTGAAGGCGCAGTCGAAGCCACGGCGACGGCTGCTGTCGCGGTTTCGGTTCCGGTCGTGGCCGAGCGGACTAACAAGACCATCCGTATCCGCAAAACCTTCGAGGCCAAGCTGAAGGAAGACGCGTTTCATCGCTCGCAAGCGGAAGGCCGTCGGGTCACGGAATCCGACATTATCGACGAGGCGCTCGAGCTCTATTGGGCGAAAAATAAGTAATTACGTATGTACGTACTCATGTGCATACGTAATTCAAGGACGAACGGGATGAAAAAGAATATCGCTTTGGGCTTGCTGTCGCTCATCTCGATGAGCGGGGCTGTTTCGGCTGCCGAGCTGAATCGAGCGGATGCGTGGGACATCAAAACTGCGGCAAGATGGGCGGCGGAAGAGCAAACGGTAACGGTTGGTGAGCCGGCTGCGCAGGGCAGCAATTATCAGGTGGATGTCAAAGTGGGCAACCGCGTATGTCGCGTAACGGTTCGTCCGAACAATCCGTCAGAGAACGGCCCGCCGCTCCGCTGGAAGGCTGATAAGGCGAACTGTACGTAATTACGTATGTGCGTGAATTTTCAATGAGGCCGCCTGCGGGCGGCTTTTTCGCATCTGCGCGCAGAGCAGGGCAGGGCCGCCGCGCTGCGCGTGCGGCTTCTCGGCGGGCCCCTGACCGTCTGCCATGCCAAACACATTTACGCAATTACGTATTTACGTATGTACGTAAGCTGGCTATAATAGCCCCATGCAGTGAGGTTCCACCCTCGCCGCGTCCCCCGGCCGGGTTCCCACTGGCGGCTACCAGTCTCCCGGCCTTTCTTCCATACCGTCTAGGAGCAAGACATGCAAACCGAGAGCAGGAAGTTCACGCGTCACATTACCGGCGACGAACTCATTGCCGCTTGCGATCGTGAAGGCTTTCCGTGCCAGCCTCGCAAGTACCTCGAGGAGGGGAGCGACCACATCCGCTTTGGTTTTGAGCACGGTGGCGTCTACGTGACGGCGCTCTACAACACGGTAAGCGGCCGCGCATTCGGCGAATACGAGCTGCCGAGGCGCAAACGCAAGCTCGATGAGAAGGGCATCGAGTTCAGTACCGACGACAAACTCGATGGGACGCCTTGGTTCGACGCGCTGCTGTCTTTCCTCTATGTCGCCTGAACAGCCACAGCCTGCTCCAGGAGACGATGATGAAAACGGCTTATGACCTGCTGCTCGATGCGCCCGACACGCAAGTGAAGCGCTGTCAGCTCGCATGGAAGGCTATTGCGGCCGGAAATTGGCGAGATGCAGCGCATTTCCTGCTCAACGCGGCCGCGGAGGAGGGCGCAACGACGTGGGCGACTGAAGCGCGAGCCCTTGCCGAAGCATGCCAAGTTAAGGCGAACCAAGACGCCTGATAGGCCGCTGGCGGCGGCCGCACCCACCCATCCCCCGCCTTCCCGCCCTGCGGGAAGGAGCGAGTCGCCCTCTGTCGTCAAGGGTGCGGGGGAGATGAAACCACCCCCACACCCTCGACTGGAGCGTCTACACCGGCACGTCAGCCCCTCAAGGGCCGCTGCGCTGCCGTCCTCACCCGTTCGGTGCTCGACCTGGCCTGCGGCCAGCTCTGCGCTCCGCGTGCGGCCTCCGGGCGGCCCCTTGACCGTCTGCCATGCCGAACACCTTCCCCCATCTTTTTACGCAATTACGTATTTACGTATGTACGTAAGCAAGCTATACTGATTCCATGCTGTTGAGCCAACAGGGAAGGAGAAACCACGATGCAAGTACGAACCCTCGCCCAAGCCATCGCTTTCGGAGAAGTGGCCGCGCAATACCAGCAGCTGCGGCGCGAGCATCCGACGATTCGCGCGCTGACGATTAAGCGCTACATCTGCGACAACGAAGGGCTCACGCCAGAGCAGTTCGAGTGCGCGACCGAGCGCGGCCACGAATGGAGTTACAGCGGATCGGCCTATGGGGGCGATGACGAGAGCTATTTCGGCGAGGGCCGGTGCTATTGCTGCCACTGCGGCGCCGACGGCGACGCTTGACGCGCCTCGCTGGGGTTGGCGGCTACCGACTCCCAGCGAGATCTTTCACCCTGTCTAGGAGCGTTTCATGGTTACGATCTCGCGCGCCGAATACGAGCGCATTCACCCCGATTTCCGCGGCGTTTGGACCACCGAGCGCACCGACATCCCAGGCTGGGAGAACATCCGCCATCAATACCTCGGAAAGCGCACGCTCATGCGCGATAACGCCCTGCTGATCGAGGGGTTGTCACTGACGATCGTGGAAGAGGGCGGCGCCCAATGAAAGCGATCGACCTGTTTTCGGGCGCGGGCGGTTTCACGGAGGGGGCTGTCATGGCCGGTTTCAACGTCGTTTGGGCCGGCAACCATTGGCCGCTTGCGTGCGAATACCATGCGCGGAACCATCCGGAGACCGAACACGCCTGCCAGGATCTGCAGCAGGCCGACTGGCGCACGGTGCCGGCACACGACTTGATGCTTGCCGCACCGGCCTGCCAAGGCCATAGCCCAGCTCGAGGCAAGGAAAAGCCGCATCACGACGCGCTCAGGTCGACGGCATGGGCCGTCGTCGCCTGCGCGGAATATCATCGCTCGCCCTTTATCGTCGTCGAAAACGTACCCGCTTTCGAGCGCTGGGCACTGTATCCCGCGTGGCGTGATGCAATGCGCCTGCTCGGCTACGCGATCGCGCCGTACATCATCGATGCGGCGGATCATGGCGTCCCGCAGCATCGCAAGCGACTGTTCCTCGTTTGCACCCGGTCGGCCGCGCCGATCACTCTTGACCTTCCCAAGCACGCCCACAGGCCCATTCGGAACGTCATCGATTGGGACGCGCCAGGCTGGAGCAAGGTCGATAGAACCGGACGCAGCCCGAACACGTTGGCCAGGATCGCGGCGGGGCGTCGCGCGTTCGGCGATCGCTTCGTGGCGCCGTACTACGGCAACGGCTCCGGCTTAACCGGTCGCTCCATCGACCGGCCGATCGGCACGATCACGACGGTAGATCGCTGGGCAATCATCGACGGCGACCGTATGCGAATGCTTCACCCGAAGGAGGCGAAGCGCGCGTGCGGCTTCCGTTCGACGTTCGCACTCCCAGCGAACCGGCGCAGCGCCATGCATTTGCTCGGTAATGCCGTCATGCCGCCGGCGGCCGCCGACCTGCTGCGCGCGCTACGGCGCGCTGCCTGATCCCCTTTTTGCCCTCTTGAGTAGTAATAATAATTGCGCCAGTATTACTATTACTACCAAATCGCCGCCGACCATCCGAGGTACGTATGAACCAGGAACTGAAAGAGCGCATTTTCGCCGCCGCTGACGAGCTCTACGTCGAAAACGGCGAGTTTCCCAACGTGGAGGCCGTGCGGCAGCGTGCCCGCGCGGGCATGAACTACGTGGTCGAGGCATTGAGGGAATGGCGGCAGAAACAGCGCATGCTCGTTCAGAGCGTGCGCGAACCGCTCCCGGCCGAGCTGCACGACGCGATGACGGGGTTCGGCAACCACATTTGGGAGGTCGCGCAGCGGCTGGCCAACGATGCCTTAGAATCGGCGCGGGCCGCGTTCGAGGCGGAAAAAAACGACCTGGCGCGCCTGTCGACCGAGCAGTCGGAGGCATACGAGGTTCTTGCCGCCGAGCATGACCGCACGGTGGAGGATTTCACCCGCCTGCAGGGCAGGGCGGCGCAACTCGAGGAGGAACGAGCTGCACTGGCCGACCAGCTGCGCGCGGCCCAGCAAGAGGCGCACGTCGCGGCCACCGAGACTCGCGAGAAAGCGGCGCTCGTCGACCGCCTTGAGAAAGACCTCGAACGCGCGCGCGCGGAAGTCGACGGTCTTCGCGAGGAGCTGAACGCTGCACGGCGCGAGCTCGCGGACGAGCGCGGCAAAGCTGCGACGGCCGAGACGAGGCATGTCGCAGAGCGAGAGGCCATGCAGCGGGAAATCGACGTCCTGCGCGGCCACGAGAAGGAGCAGTCGAAGGAACTCGCAGAATCGCAACGAGCAGTGACCCGAGCAGAAGCCGAGCGAGACAAGCTCACTGAGCAGTTGAGCGACGTCCGCAAAAGGACCGCCGACGAGATCCACCGTGCGCTGGAGAAGGTGCAGCAGCGCGAGGCGGAAGCCGTGCAGGCGCGTAAAGAGGCGAGAGCCGCCGGCGAGCAGCTCGCGCGCACGTCGGGCGAGCTCGATGCCGCTAAGGCCCAACTGACGGACCTGCGCGCGATCATCAAGGATCTGTCGTCGACGAAGCGGACACCGAAGGCATGACCACAAACAACGGAGTGAAAAGGATGGAAAACACGCTGAAACGGCCGATGTTTCAGTTGAGCATCGGCGGCTTGCTGGGTCTCGGCACCATATCCGCCATCGAGGCCCGATCGTGGGGCTCGTTCCTGTCCACGGCTCTCATGGCTTTGTATCTTTTCGCTTTCGCCGCCAGTCGGCAGGCAGCGCGGGCCAGCAAGCCACCGATCCGTCTCGCGGGCAACATCGTCACCGCGTTGTGCGCCGTGCTTCTGCTCGGTACGTTTCTACTCGTCGCGGAACGCATCTACCTGGTCAACGGCAGCGGCTATCCGCAATGGCTCGCGCGCGACATAGGCGCGGCCAACTACGCCGAGCTGGATCGACTTCACAGCACCGAATGCAAGGGCGAGAGCATGGAAATTTATGGCAAGCGCAGCGGCCAATGGGTCATCCGCTGCGGGTTCACGTGGATCGGCGGCCGCACGTATATCTCGAGCACGAACCCCTACGGGCACATGCTTGATGACATCAAGCCGGAGAGCAAGCAATGAGCACGTTTCGCCGCTTCTTCATCGACTACTTGATGGTCCCGCTCGGCATTCCGCTCGTCTGCGCGGCCGCCTCGGTTTATCACGTGTCGAAGGAAACCACTGCGACCGGATACGCGACATTGGCAATGGCGTGGCCCCACCTCCATCAATCGACCCGCGATGCAATCGTGAGCGCGATGCGCGGCGACGGCGGCCGCATCAGCCAATGGGAGTTTGTCAGGCTGTCCGACCTCGCGTTGCGTGACGCCGGCGCTCTTGAGTTGCCGATCGCCGGCGACGACGTGTCTTTGCAGCGCGAGCGCCTGGTGCGGACCATGACAGATACCGCACCGGCCGGCGCCATCCTGCGAGCTACGTCTTTCAAATGCATGCCGCTGCAGACAGTAAGCGCTCTGCTCGACATGCGGGACAACACCGCCGTGCGATGCTCCACAATGAGCGACGTCGCCGACAGCACTGGCCGAGTCCTCATCGCCCGGAAGGCCCAGCTTTTCGGATGGAAGAAGGGCACAAGCGTCGAATGGACATCGTGGACCACGAACGACGGCATCGTCGTCGGAGAAAAGGTGCTGCACGGTGTTGCGTTCACCAGCGCGTTGCAACCCACTCCCGACGAATCTCTGACGGTGATGGCGCTGCGCGATATTTCCGTTCCCCCTCTCGCGGCCCCAGCCGACTGAAACGATGCCGAGCTCGCGTCTTACCACTTACCAGCGGCTTCTAGCCGAGCTTGCCGAGCTTGACGTTCGAATCGAGCAGGCGCGGGCACGCGAGCGCGTCCGCGCCATAGAGACCATCCACGAGCTGATGGACACCTATGGAATCAAGCACAAGGATCTCGTCGGCCGCAACGGTAGGCGAGGTTCCTACCAGGTGAGCGCACTGCCGGCAAAATACCGCGATCCGGCCACAGGCAGAGAGTGGTGCGGACGCGGAAACGTGCCTCTTTGGATTCGCGGCAAAGACCGCACACGATTCCTCATCGATTGACCTTTACCGTCATGTCCGAAGAAGTTCAGCGTCTCAACTACAGCACGCACGCGCTCGAGCAATTCGAGCAGCTCATTCCCACGATCCGCCGAGACATGCCGGGCATGCGCGCAGGCTTTGAGGCCGTCACGCATCTGCTTCGCCTCAGCGTGAAGTATCTCCTGCCGAACTGCGCCGAACTCATCGACGTCAGCGAGCTCCGGCAAGTCCACATCGACAGCATGCGGCTTCCGCATCCCGTCGCTGCGCTCGAGGCGCCGTGGGTGTTGCCTGATGGTGAAGGCGGCGACAAGGGCAATCTGCGCTGTCCGAAGCGCATCGCCTTGTGCGTTGAGCTCGACGAAGACGTTGCCCGGCTCTTGCCCGGTACCGAGCATTTACTCGACGAGCCGGACGGCGGGGTATGCGTCATTCCGATCTACTGGACCGAGGCCGGCCAGTGGCAACTCGCGCCAGGCGGTGCCTTCGTGCCGCATTCCAACGAACTGAGCGCCTACGTGCCGGAGCAGGCGGACGAACGTACACGCCTGCTGAACGAACCGCTTCGGGAGGCGGGGCTATCGGCCCGCAAGATGCGCCAGTTTCAGGTCTCGGCCTTCGTCATCCTGCCTGAGCAATACGAATTCCTTGTGACCCAGCTCGGTTCGCTGAGGGTCGCTCATTCGGAGACACTGGCCAACGCTCGCGATGACATCCTGGCACTGATCCAGACCGGATGCGTCGTCAACTGCTCGAACATCGAGACGCCGACGCTCGAGGCTCCGGCAAAGCTCAACAAGAAGCGCCAACAGAACGGCAAGGTGCCGTTTTTTGACTATCGGGTGCTGGCCGTCCGGCCGACGAAGGCCGGCGACGGGCAAGGGAGGGGAGGGCAGCACGCGAGCCCGCGAGCGCACATCAGGCGCGGGCACATCCGCAGGCTGGAACACAAGACCGTATGGGTGTCCGACACACTGGTGAACGCAGGCTCGGCTCGCGGTGTCGTGGTCAAGGATTACGCCGTCCGACCGCTCAAGCCCTGACCCGCCCTTAAAATAGCTTCACGGCCGCTACGAGAGGCCACAGGAAGGCCGCTGATGCGGCGAGCAGGCCGATGCAGCCAGCAAGAAGCCCCAACCGCCTGCCGGCCCTCAAATCGTCCCGCGCGCGCCACGCCGCGCCAACGGCTGCCGCGGCGCCGCCGGCAGCAGCCAGCCACCCGGCCGGCGTGCGTGCCAACGCACCAAGGATCATCGTCAGCGGGCCGTCTCCTGCGGTCGGCACCGTCCAATACGGCAGACGGCCGCTGCCCAACACAAAGCCGACAAAAACACACAGCGTTCCGAACGCCGCGAACGCGAACCACGCCCATCCCCACGAAAGCCATCGCGACGCATCGACAAGCCGCACTGCGACCCGCTCGCTAGTCTTGCTCACAGCGTCGGCGAGCGTCCCGAGAGCCTTCTTCGTCTCTGCGTCGGCGATCGCCGCCATTGCAACCCGTTGCTCGTCGAGAATCTTGCCGACGTGATCGGAGATCATCGCCGGATACTTCCGGTACAACGCGTCGTAAGACTCCAGTGCCATGAGCACGAGCCAAAGCGCATCGTTGTCGCGGATATTGAGCGCATTCTTGACGCGATAAAGGCTCTGGACTTCCCGCTCCGTGGGCTGCCTGCCGAGCAGCTTCTCGAAGCTCGCTTCAACGTCAAGCATCGAGCACTTCCCCTAGCGCCTTACGCACTTCATTGCGCCACCGGGTCAGTTCCGCACGATTGCCGATCGGAAGCTCTTTCATCGCTGCCGAGATCGACAGACGCTTGCTATACAAATCGTCGCTAACGCGGTCCGCGAGATCCGGCAGATTGACTGACTTTCCGCCGTTATCTTCGACTGCCTTGCGCGTCTTCGACGTGTTGTACAGCTCGAACTTCTGCTCGTCGCCGAAGTAGGTATTGCGCACGACATGAATCGCCGAGCCAGGCAGCGATTCCATGTACTCCTTGAGCAACTCCAAACTGTCTCGCTGGCGATTGATGACCCACAGTGTCACCAGTTTACGACCCAGCTCGGCAAGTGTGCTGTTGAGCGTCTCGCCATAGGCCGCTACGCCCTTATTGTTCCTCGCTGCCGTGTTCACCACCACGACCGCATCCGAATTCTCATGGCAAACGTTCACCAGATCGATCCAGCCATTCGCCTCATCGAGGTTAATCAGCTCCGCTTTCACCTCGCCCTTGTACATCTTCCAGACGTCGGGATTCGATGTATCGGACTCGATCAGCAGGATCTTCTCAGAACGTGCCTGCAAGGTGTCGATAACACCGATCGACACAGCCGACTTTCCCACGCCTCCCTTGCTGCCACCCACCATATAAATCGGTTTCATTCCGTCTTACCTCTCAGATGTCGTCAGAATCCGCGCGCGGCGTAAAGCCACCGCTTCGCTGAGAAGGCTCCGATGCCTCCACTTTCACCTGCGCCTTCGGAGTTTGGGGCTTCGCCGCCTTGACTGCCGATTCGCTGCCTTCATCGATGCTGGTTTTCGCCCTCGCTTCTCCCTTCTCAGAAGGCTTCGGCATTACAGCTTTTCGCCGTCGCTTCGGCTGCGTAGCAGCCTGCCTAAGGGCCTTCTCCGAAATCCGTATAAAGCCCTTCATACGGAGTTTCTCAGCGATCTGCGCATAGCTGTAGCCACGAGCAAGCCATTCGTTCACAACCCCCGCCATCAGCTTGATCGTCTGGGCTCTGTCTGCCGCCCTTTCGTTCTCGTCGATCTCGGGGAACTCTTTGTCCAACTCATCAAGCATCAGCTTGATCTGGCCAACAGTGTATTTCATATCGTGCCTACATTACAAAAAAAGAGGTCCGCAGGACCAGATTCTAGCCTTTCGGCTTGATGAGTCAAATTCTTGCCGGTAGACTTCGTGAATCGATGACGGTAGTTCGGGGACAGGGTAGGGTTTGCTATACCGCCATAAATGGCGGCCTAGCAACCGGCAGCGCACCAGTCGTTTCACTCCCTCTGCGCAGCCTACCGTCCCTGCTCAGGGCGAAGCCCCGAGACCCCAACGGCATGAGAGTTCAGCGTGAGTAGCAGTGAGGAACGACAGAAAACAAAGCACGTAATGGTGAGGGTGACACCCGAGCAGTTGGCCACGCTTCGCGAGAAGGCCAATGACTCGGGCGTCACCGTGCCGGAATACCTGCGCGCGTGTGGCCTCGGACGGCCCACACGCAGCAAGATGGAAGCGCACATCGTCAATGAACTGCGTCGCCTCGGTGGTCTACAGAAGCATCTGTTCACCGAGGGCGGCGGCGTACTGTCCAAAGAGTTTGCGGCGGTCCTTGTTGAAATCCGCGCAGCCATCGCTCGGATTGGTGAATGACCGATGCTGGCGAAAATCCCCGAGCGGCGCGAAGACGGCAGGTCCGACTTCGGCGACCTGGTGGAGTACATCACCAACCGCGACGACGACCAGGAGAAACTAAATGACGAGCTCGATCCAAGCGACCGAAGAAGACACCACCAAATTCTTGAGCGTGCTCGAGAACATCTCGCAGGAGCAGAAGACCATCTGCGCGCTGCTCGACGAGCTGATTCTATTGATGCAGATGCCATCCGAGTCCGTCTTGGAAGTGCTCGAAGGGCTGTTGCTGCCTATGGGGCAGAACATGGTCGAGCTGACGAGCGAGCTGAAGACTCAGTTGACGGACGAGGAGGCGTAGATGGCGATCAACATCAACGAAGCCTTGCCCGTGCTCGAAACCATCTACGAGCAGCAGCGAGCTATCTCCGACAGGCTCCGCAAGCTGATCGAAACTTTCAAGAGCGAACCCGAGCCCGTCGAGCCTACCTTGCGTTTAATGCTCAAGCCGCTCAACGAAGGCATGGACGAAATGCATCAGATGCTCTCGCCGACCTCGGCCGACTCCTCGGAGAGCCCGAGCGAGTCATAACGCCAAACGGCGTTGCCTGCGAGCACAACTGCTTGTCGCTGGCGACCGCAGCCGCTGAAATGAAAGCCGTGGCGGCGCAAAATCCGAGGGTCAAGGACCCGGTGTATCACATCGTTTTGTCGTGGCCATCGTCTGAGTCGCCGACCGATGCGCAGGCTTTCGAATGCGGCAAACACGCGTTATCGGCTGTCGGCATGGCCGATCACCAGTATGTGTTCGCTGTACATCGAGACACGAACAACGCGCATCTGCACATCGCCGTTAACCGCGTCAATCCCGACACCTTTGCGGCCGTCTATCCCGACCGAGACTATTTCAAGCTCGATCGTGCAATGCGTGAGCTTGAACTCCGGTACGGATGGCAACACGACAAAGGCCCATATGCCGTGTTCGAGCGCAACAGTCAGACGGTAATCGATTGGGCGAGCAAAGACCCCAATACGAAGGGCAAGCGGCCGACGCCAGCGGCCGACATGGAGCGGCACGCTGATCAGGAAAGCCTGTTCAGCTACGCACGTGGCGAGCCACGCAAGGCGCTCCTGGCCGCGCTCAAGAACGACAAGCTCACTTGGCGGCAGCTCCACAACCTACTCGCGAAATTCGGGCTCGAGCTGCGGGAAAAAGGGCAGGGCTTCGCCATCTACGACCTCAATTCGAGCGACACGACGCCGATCAAGGCAAGCGACATGCACGAAGCGCTGGGCAAGTCGCGGCTGGAGAAACGGCTCGGCCCATTCGAGGCTTCGACGTCAACGACAGATGCAATTCTTACCTACGACAAGCAGCGCCCGTTGAAGCGCGATCCGAGAGTCCGCGAGGAGCGCCGACAGGCCCGTGCAGATGCCCGACGGGATCTGCGCGCCCGGTACGAGGAATACAAAAAGGGCTTCGTCTATCGACGCCTCGATCCAGCCGACGTGCGAGCCCGCTTTGCTGCGATCCGCGCCGACGCGCGTCAGCGACGCCTCGAGGTACGGCAAACCGTCAGCGATCCAGCGGCTCGCCAGGCGCTTTACAGCGTCATTGCATTCGAGACGCTACGCGCGCGAGACAGGTTGCAGCGGGAGATTCGCAAAGAGCGTCAGGCATTGCGGGACGACCAGTCGAACCGGCGACAGTCCTATCGCGAATGGGTCGAACGCCAGGCGGCCGCCGGCGACACGGCGGCCATCAGCCAGCTCCGCGGCTTCGCCTACAGCGAGAAGCGGCTCGCGAAGGAGCTGGAGAGGGCACTCGCGAACGACGGGGCCGACGGCATCATTCACCCTGACGATGCAGATCCGGCTGCCCGCGACATCGCCGAAGGCGTTTATTACCGCGTGCGACGCGACGGAACCGTCGTGTACCGGCTCGACGATGGACGCGACGCTTTCGTCGACCTGGGCCGGCGCATCGACGTGCTGGCGAAGGGGGAGGCCGACACGGCGGCGATCGCCGCTGCCCTGCAACTGGCCGGCGAAAAGTATGGCGGCACGTTCGAGCTGACCGGCAGCGAGGAATTCAAGCGTCGGGCGATCGACGTCATGCTCGAATACAAAATCGACGTGCGGCTCAAAGACGCCGCTCAGGAGGCGCTGCGCCGCACCAGAGCGGCCGAGATTGCGCGCGCCGGCCGGGATGCGAAGACCCGGCAGCAACGCCGGAAATAGCCCCTTTCGTTGCCCTCTTCCTTTTTGTATAGTAACCTTAATACGAAATTTCTAAAGGAGGGCCACCTATGGCTATGCCGCGTTACACCGTTGCCGGTTTGCTGATCGGCCTCGCGCTCACTGGCTGCGCGACCCAACCGAAGACCGACAACGCTCAGATCGAAATCGACCGCCAGATTCTCGACGCCTCGCAGAAGATCCAGTCCGCACAGGCGGATCTGTACCAGGCCGGCGCGCTGAACCAGGCGACCACGAAGGTGCCGGTGTCGATCGTGGACGACCAACACCGCGTCACCCTGTCGTGGCAGGGTGACGCCCTGCAGCTCCTGAACAAGCTCGCGCACGACCGCGGGCTCGCCTTTTCGTTCATGGGCGTTCGCATGCCCCTGCCGGTCAACATCGACGTGAAGGATGCGTCCTACGATGCGGTCATGCAGATGGTTCGCGCTCAGATCGGCTATCGGGCCGACGTCACGCAGTACCCGGACAAGCTGGTCCTGCAATACAACCGGCCGCAGTCCTGATACGGGAGACAATCATGAAGCGCTTTGTCGTCGCAGCGATCCCGCTACTCGTGGCCGGCATGGCACATGCCGCCGAGACCCCGGCGCCGGCCGCCGCATCGGCTCCGCAGGCACAGTCGCCGGCTGCGGCGTCGTCTGCATCGGCCCCGACCCCGACCGCTCAAGCCCCTGCTGCGCCTTCGCCCGAAGCCAAGGCGACTACGCCGGCGCCCGAAGAGCAGCCGGTCACGCTCGATTCGCTGCTCAATCCGCCTTCGCAGGCGAGCACGGGCCTTTCTGATCTGCGCGTGCAGATGCTGACCGACGCCGGCAAGACGGTCGGTTTCCGGGGCGGCATGGCCGCACGAGCCCGTGTGCTGCGCGATGCGCTCAACGCGCGCGCGGAGCGTCTTGACACCATTTTCCAATTCTCGCCGCTCATCAACCGCAACGGCACTATCCCGCCGGTTATTGTCGAAGCGCGCGATCTCTCGTCGTTCTCCCCCGACCAGATTCGCACCGCGAATCGCGTCTACAAGATCGAGAGGGAGGAACGGTTCGTGAGCGTCCCGCCGACTTGGCGCGACTATCTGTTTGTCGGCCTCCCGATCAAGGGCGGCGTCGACCTGCCGACTTTCGAAACTCGGCCGAAAGACAGCAAGGAAGAGGCCGTCTGGCGCGATGCGGTCAAGAAGGGATGGGATGCCGGCGAGCAGCAGGCCGATGCCATCCTTGCCGCCAATTTCAACCGACTCACGCGCGACTACACCGGCATGCTGCGATATTCGACGCTCGTGCAGGAAGGCATGATCTCGACCACGCGCGTTGCAGAATCGCGGCAAACGGTGACGGGCGACGGTCGGCAGCTCATGCTCGGCGACACCTTGCGCCGCGTGACGAGCAGGGCGACGTTCGAAACGAACCCGAACAACTGGCGTCCGACGGTCAACCAGGGCGAGCAGCCCGCACCGAAGGTCGCTCCCGTTCCGCAATCTGCAGCCGTACCGGCTACCGAGCCGCCCGCGACGCAGATCGAAGGCCGGCCGCAGGGTGACGACGGTAAATGAGCGACCTCGTTCAGTTCGAACCCTACGATTTTCGGGGCGATGTAACCGCGCACACATTCAAGCAGTTCTTGAAATACTGCGCGGATTACGGCGCTTCGGACATCCTCGTGCAGGGCGGCGATTATGCGTGGGTCGAGATCCACGGCCGTCAGCGTCAGGCGAGCACGCACACCATCAAGCAAGGCCACCTGTCGAACCTGATCAGTACCGTATGGCAGGCCGAGGTCGAGAACAATGTTCGCGCGGGTCACGGCGCCGACCGCTCGCTCGAGCTCGCCGGCGAAGAGCTCGGCATCGACCGAGGCAAGTTCCTTCGCTTCCGCTGCAACTTCATTCAGGGGCGTGTCGCGCGGTACGACATGGCCTACGCGGTCACGATGCGTCTGATTCCGTTCGATTTGCCCGACATCACCAAGATGGGCATCGAACAGGAGCTATTTGAGGCGTTCTATCCCGGCATGGGCCTTGTGCTCGTCTGCGGGCCGACTGGCTCGGGCAAAACCACGCTCCAGTCTGCCGTCTACGGTTATGCCGGCATCCACATGCCGGACCGCAAGGTCATCACCTACGAAGACCCGATCGAGTTCGTGCTCGGCGGACCACACTGGAAGGGCCCGCAGCCGCACCAAGCACAGATCGGCCGCGATATCGAGAGTTTCGCAACCGGCCTGCGCAACGCCATGCGCCGTAAGCCAAGCATCATCGGCATCGGCGAAATGCGCGACCTTGAAACGATCGACGCCGCGATCGAGGCCGGCCTCACTGGCCACCTGACCTACGGCACGATGCACACTGAATCGTGCGCCGAGACAATCAACCGTGCCATCCAGGTCTATCCACCGCAGCAGCAGTCGGCCGTAGCGTCGCGGCTGCTCGGTTGCCTTCGCGTTATCGTCGTGCAGCGTTTGCTCAAGACCACTGACGGTAAGCGGGTCGCCGTTCGCGAATTCGTGATCTTCGATCGCGACTTCAAGAACGAGTTGCAATCGCAGCCCTACGATCAGTGGGCACCGATGATCCGCGCACGTCTGGAATCCGAAAAGGCGACCCTCGACGACAAGGCATGGGCGCTCTACGAGGCTGGCCGCATCGATAAAAGCGAGTTCATCGAGCTGGCAGGTCACAAGGCATTCCGCATCCGTTCTCAGGAGGCAGCATGAGCATCTCCATCTGGCGTCACGCATCGCAGACACCGACCTTGCTGGGCATTCCCTGCATCGCATATATGCCTATCTTCGTGTGGCTGTTCCACATGCGCTGGTGGTCATTCTGGACTGCGATAGGCGTGATCGTCTTCTTCGCAGTGCTTGCGAAGTTCGGCCTCTCGTTCAAGGTGCTATGGCAGAAATTCCTGCACCTGTTGCGAGGGTCACGCATCTACGCACGTCCGTGGTGGTACCGCAACCGCTTCCAAGATCACGAGTAAGGACGTCGCCATGCCAACTCCGTTCACGCCAATGGATGTCATCGGCGAGCTCGACCAGGTTCACGAGCGTCTGGTCTCGAATGGACACGCGCGCGACGCATCGATCGTCTTGCAGGCCGCTATCCGCACGCTCGAGTTGATCGCGCGCGTCGACACGCTGACCAGGTTCCAGCTTCGCGGCATGGACGGCCTGTCGATCAAAGAGCGCGCCGAACTGCTTGCCAAGGTCGACGCGGCGTCGCGCGTACAACGCGCGATCGTCGGCCACGGCGATATGCTCGCCCGCGAAACGCGAGAGATCCTCGAGGCGGTCGCTCCCAGCCGGAGGGGGGACTGATGCTCGAGCGCATTCGCCTTTCGATCGCACGCGCGAGCGAGCTCCGTAACCTCGAGCGGCAAGTCGCGACGTCGCCCCGCGCGAGGGCATGCAGCATCCACGAAATCACGCGCGATCGCGCAGTGTGGCGCGTTCCCGTGCCCGGCCAACCCGACCGCTACATGTCTGCGTCCGCTGGCCACGTGGGCGACGAGATGTTCGCGGTCCACGTCGACGCTGATGCTTTCTACCTGGCGTGGCTGCGCAGCGACGAGCAGTGCGTTGTGCGCGCGCAAATGCCCCGCGACTACAAGTATGCCTACGCGGTCGACGGATTCGCGCAGGGCAGCGCGAATCCGGTTCCGCTCGCCGACGTTGGCGCATGGAACGATGAACGCGGCCGCACTCACATCGGCTTCACGAACGGAATTACCCGCAGCTTCTGGCTCATCGCGAACCGCGCTCCTTCGTTCCCTGTTCAGGTGTACGGGCGTGAGTCGGCCGAACTCCTGCACCGCACGGCCGGCGCGACGCAAGGCCCGATCTGCTACGCGGATCTCTTCACGTCGGCCGCACCACGAAGCGCGCCAGTGCGATCGCCGAGCCGCGCGCCGCAGCCCTGATGTCTCTTAGGCTCTAGCACGGCCCTCGGATAACGCTAGAGCCTTTCTCGCCGGCCCTTGTGGCCGGTTTTTTTTTCGTCCGCGCACGTACAGCTCGCGCGCCGGCGCGACCAAAAGAAAAGGCCACCGAAGTGGCCTTTTGGCAAGATCTCGATCGGACCGTCATTTCCAGATGTTGCTCCAGAAGGTCGACGACTGCGACGACCCTGCACTGGTCTGCTGCAACGACGGGCCGCTGAGCTGCGGCACGCTGCCGATGACCTGGCCGGCGCCCGTACCGTTCACGGCATTGTTGATCTGCCCGTTGATGCCGTTCATAACGCCGCTGATCTGGCCATTGACGTCGTTCACCACGCCGTTGACCTGATCGCTGGCGATCTGGCAGACCTTGTTCTTGATCTGGTCGAAAATGTCAGAGAGGGACGGGAATTGCGGGGCGGTCAGCACCGAAGTGATGCCGCCCACGCATTTTCCGAGAATGTCCGAGGAGGACCGTTCGCTTTGGGCAGTCTGCTGCGCAGCCTGTTTATCCCGCTCGTAACCGCTCTGACTGCCCGCGGCGGCAGCGCTGCCGCTTCGGCAGGTCGCTGCCTGTACGCTGGCAGCAGAGCACAGCAACAGCACGAATAACGCGCGTACAAAGATTTTCATGGCGATTCCCTCGTTGGATGAACAGGCGCCACGGCGTCAAGCCTTAGCGCGCGAACTACGGCGTGCTTTTGGAGCGCCGGCCGCGTCCTCCTTTGGCTTGGCCGCCGGCGCCGTCGGTTTTGGGCTCGCGTCTCCCGGTGCAGCGTCGCTCTTCGCGTCGTCCTTCGGACGCGCCTGGCGAGGCTCCACGAAGCCCAGCTTCCGATGCAGCTCGTCGTCGACGTTCTTCGTGATACGAGCCTTCACGACCTCGCTTCCGACGCTGAACAACACTTCGTCGAAGTATACGGGTTTCCCATCCGAGCGGCGGTTCACAGCGTTGCCGAAGCCGATCTCCTTCCAGCTCGTGTCGTCGCCTTTGCCCTGCGCTTCCGACAACTTCAGGAAGTTCGGCTTGATCTCGCCCGTCTCCTGGTCGGCCTTTCGCTCGTTGATGTGCGCGATCACGTGGCGCTTTTCGTCGCCGACCTTGATGTACCCTTGCAGGTAGTCGCCCTTGCCTTTGAACAGCAGCGCGGTCGTGTCGAACTCGCCATTGTCCAGCTTGCGCACGCCGCGCAAGATCAGTTTCGGCTCTTGGCCCTGATCGCCGCTTTCGTGATTAGCCATAGTTAGCTCCTTCAGGTTGATGTCAGACACCACTTCCGCGCGAGATACAGCACTGCTCATTGCGACGCGCGCACGCAATTCGGATTCGTCGCCGGCCGTGAAGCCGGGCACTTCGGTATCGATGCTCGCCAGATAAGCGGCGGCATCCGCTGGCGCCTCACAGGGCTTCCCGGCCTTGTCAAACCAGTACATGAGATCCGGGGACGGTTGCGGACCGAGAGCATCGAGATCCGTCTTCAGTTCCTCATCCGTTTTCGCCCACACATGGATTGCTTGGCGTTGGACCGTCCACCAGTCGAGTGCCCGGACTGGCACGAGATCGGCCGCGAGGCGACCTTGCGGGGCTTCCACTGGCGTGTCGCTGGGCGTATTCGCCGCCGCGGTTGTGTCGGCGCACGGCTCTTCGGCAGCGGGCTTGCCAATACGCGCCTCAGGTGCCGCGGTTTTCGCGGCTTCCTGTTTTTCTGACGCCTCCGGCTTGGCCTTCGCCAGTTCTCGGCGAAGCGCGTCCTGCTGCGGGTTTTTGAGCGTCACATCGACCTTGTGCTTCAACATGATCTTGATCGCGCGGCGCTGGAATGCCTCGCTGCCGGTAAGTTCAAACGCACCGCCGTACTTCTCCTTCGCAAGCAGCACGGCCGCGAGGATGGCTTCCTCGTCCTCGTTCGCCTTGTCGGCCATCACGATTTGCTGACCGTGATCGATGAACGCCGGCCGCTCGCTCACCATGTAGAGAACGCTGCCGTCCTTTTGCGCCTTGTACGTGACGCTCTCCAGCAGCTTGCTGATGGCCAGCTCGGGATCGAACGGCTTGTCGTCGGCATCGGCATCAGTGCCGCCGGCAAAGCCGTCGGCTTCTTCCACTGTGGGTGACTTCGTCGCCTCGCTCTGCACTGGCGCCGACGGCTCGGTCGGTGACACGGACTTCGCCGCTTCGCTATCGCCTTCTGTTTTCGCAGGCGCTTCCTGTTCGACGCGCTCGGTGTCCGTCGGCGTAGATGCAGGAGCGTCATCGGCGAGCTCCTTGGCCCGAGCATGCGCGACCGCGAGCCGTTCCTGCGTTTCGCGCAGCGCCACGGCATCAGCTCCGGCTGCACGAAGCGCCTCGATGCGCAGTTCCAGACCGAACGCATAGTGCTCGACAGCTTGGCGACGCTCGAGTACATAGCGCGGTGCAGGGTCGCCTTCATTGCCTGCTCGGAGCGCCAAGTCGTCAATTACCTGCTCGTGGTTTGCCGCTCCCTTCGATGCCTGATAAACCCGTTCGCTTTCGAACGCACGCTGGACAGGGCCTTCGGGAAAAGGGCAGGGCCGCGACGTATCGACGCGGGCCATCGCGCTCGCGAGCTCGAGCGCTGCGCCAAGGTCGGCGCGATCGCCGCCGAGATAGACGTGATCCACGGCGCGGCCCAGCCGCACCCACTCTTCATCGGGAATACGCCCACTGCCATTGAACGATTCGGCGATGCGCAGGGCTGCCTGCTGCTCCGCAAGAAGCGCCGCACGGCTGTCCTCGAACTCGCGGGCCTTGCGGGCTTCCTTCTCAGCCGATCTGCGCTCGTTCTCCGCCGCGAGGGACTTGACACGATCGACCATCCCTGCATCGATCGTCTGAAGAATTTCCGCATATGAAACGTTTGCGGAAAGATTTTGGAAGATGTCGTCCGCTGCAATGTCGTGCCTATCACCTGGCATTTCGCGCCAAGACGTCAGGTCAGCAACGGCCCAATGCCGAATGAAGTCAGGGGCAAGTTCTACTGACTCATTCGCGTTTTGGGTAGCGATACGCCAGTCTCGAAACGCGATCGAACGCTGTTCGATGGCACCTTCGGGCGACAGTTGCGAACCCGTGCCTGGATTGACCAAGCGCTCATAGACCGCGTGGCGGAACTGCTGCATCAGTGCTTCTGACTCTGCGCTCATAGGGCATTCCCTAGTCGGTGAAGGGCAGGGCCATCCTCAAGTCTCGTCGCTCACGGGCCGTTAAACGCCTAATTGTTGCCGTGAGCCGATCGCGGGGCTGGACCCTAGCCGGATCAATTTTGTATCGTGTATATTATTCAAAATAGAGCGCGTTGGGAAGTGCCGAAAAAACACTGCCCAGAAAGGGGCTTCCTTGCTATCATTGAGCGAATGAATGTGGACATGCGAAACGAACAGCTTCAGCCAATCTGCGGAACTGACCTGGAGCGTTGGAGGATCGAGAACGGTCTGACGAAAGTTTCGGCAGCGGATGCCTTCGGCTTGCAAAAAGCGAAGTGGGAGGAGCTGACCAGTGCTGAGAACTCGGCAAAGCAGATCGCCGATCCGGTGGTGGCCATGCTCCTTCATTTGTATCGGCAACACCCTGAATCAGCGCCCGTACAACTGCCGCCCGACGTCAAGGAGTTCTACGACTACCTCGGACTGCAGGACACGCCGCAGGATCGCGACAAGTTCGCAACGCTGATCGGACGTTCGCCGCCGTCGGTATATCGCTTGCTGTTGCATGACGGTAAGCCTGGCCGACCGGTGATGCGTTGGATCGAAGCGGTGCGTCGGCTCAAGCTAACGCCGAAGAAAACTCTTCGGCTGATGGCAGATGTAGTGAGCAGCGTTGGCGACCGGCAGCACGTCGAAAAAGTGCTGATTCAGGGCTGGACTAAACAAGGTGATACTGGTGAGCACGAATGAGAAGCCCGACTCACAGCATATTATTGAGCTATCGACGGTGTACTTTTACGAGGGTGCGGCGCCGCGCGTGATCGCACTGAAGGATTGCGGTTTGCCTATGAAAAGCCCCGTTCCTGGGGCTTTTTCCGCATTATATGGATACCAAAGCAAGCAGGAAGGATTCATGGCGGCTCGTGCCTACGCCGACAAGAATCGTCTGCAGTTCACCGTCATAGATTTGCTGGTCAAGCTGGACCAGAAACAGAACCCGCTCATGATGAAGCCGGAGGATCTGCCACAGCACGACTTCATCACGTTCCAACGTCTTTCGCGGAGCATGACGGACGAGCTGGGAGGCATTCTCAAACAACAGCTCGAGCGCGAGGGAGGAGACACCAGTGCTCTCGATCCGTCGAAACCGCACCTGCTCCTGATGCAACGACCGGACTTGATCGCGGCTGTCATCAACGAACCTGGCTGGGAGCACATGAAGGTCGTGACCTACCCTGCGAAGATCGCGCTCAGCGAAAAACCGCTGAACGTCGGCACCGTGCCTTTCAGGCATTGGGATTCGATTCAGAAGGCCACGTGCCGCTTGAATCCGAACATCCAGATCACGCTCGACCCACCGGGCCAGCGTGCAAAAGATGCTCCTGCCAGTGCGCCGCCCTCCGATCGGCCACGCGGTCCGCGCATGAAGTAACAAAGCCGCCCACGGGCGGCTTTTTCGCATCTGCGCGCAGCAGAGCAGGGCAGGGCCGCCGACGGCGGCCGCACCCACCCATCCCCCCGCCCTTCCCGCCCTGCGGGAAGGGAGCGAGTCGCCCTCTGTCGTCAAGGGTGCGGGGGAGATGAAACCACCCCCACACCCTCGACTGGAGCGTCTACACCGGCACGTCAGCCCCTCAAGGGCCGCTACGCTGCCGTCCTCACCCGTTCGGTGCTCGACCTGGCCTGCGGCCAGCTCTGCGCTCCGCGTGCGGCCTCCGGGCGGCCCCTTGACCGTCTGCCATGCCGAACAACTTCCCCATCTTTTTACGCAAGTACGTATTTACGTATGTACGTAAGCAGGCTATAATAGTCCCCATGCAGTGAGGATCTCCACCCTCGCCGCATCCCCGGCCGGAAACCACTGGCGGCTACCAGTCTCCCGGCCTTTCTTCCATACCGTCTAGGAGCAACACGATGAACGATCGCGCACCGATCTTCTTCTTCGACAAGCTGGCCGCGCTGGCCGACTTCACCACCTTCGACGTTCGGGCCACCGAGGAGGGCGGGATGCCCGTCTCGTGGTCCGTCGTCGGCATCTTGGCCAACGGCGAAATCTGGCCGGTACTGACGGATCTGCTGACGGAACAGCACGCGCGGATGATCGTGTCGTTGTGCGAGCTGGCTGCGATCGCGCCGGACGTCGTTCGCGCACTCAACACGTTGCCGCGCCAGAAACTCGGCGGCCACTACGCCGACACCTACGAGCTCGTGGCAGCGCTGGAGCGCATCACGCGGTGACGCGTGCTATCGGCCGGCCCTTGCGCCGGCCACACGCGTTCTTTCCTTGTTGAGGAGAAAATCATGCTTCGTCGTATCACGACGGCGGCCGTTGTGCGTCACGTCGCTGCGGCCACTGCGGTTCTCGCGCTCTCGTGCGCGCTGACGGCATGTGATGCCGACCAGCGGCCGCCAACACTGCCCAAGTCCGTGTTCAACCAGAAGCTAACCGACGAGGTACGGTCAAAGTGGACGCTTCCGGCTGATGTCGACTGGATGCTCTGCTGGCCAGAGCATCGAGTGTTAGGCGGTGATCGGGTTGCTTGCACCGTGACTCTGCGAGGTCGGGCGGTGAGCGACATGTCGACCCCGGTCATCCGCTGGGAAATACCATTGCGCGCTCCTTCGCCGTGGGACGACCCGTACAGAAACGACTACCTCGACCCGTCATTCGACGTGAAGCTGCTTGACTGGACGAGCTTCAAGATGGTGCTCACGAATAGTCCGCAAGGTGTTGTGTCTGTCGGGTTGATCGTGGATGAATCCCGCGTGCCATTCAAAGACGCTCGCATGTTCGTGCTCGACGTGACGGACGCGGTTTCGAGGGCCATGTTCGCGGAACTCAACCGCGCTCGAGCTGCTGCTCCCGACGCGATTCGCGACACCTGGCGCTGACCCTGCAAACGCTGCGGCTCGCACGACATACAAAAAAGGCCGGTTCTGCCCGGCCTTTTTCAATACGCTGGCTTCAACTCGACGCCTTCCTGCCAAAGCCGCGCCCACTCGGCGCCGTATCGATCGGCGAGCGGTTTCACGTTCCACAGGACAAGCGCATTCTCCGCGTTTCGATTCGCCGCGGCCGACGAATAGTTGAAGGAGCCGGTCTCAACGTGCATCCCGTCGACCACCATGAACTTGTCGTGCGTCGCTTCGTACCGATCGTTCAACCGGACCGGCACGCCTTGGTTCGCGAGGAACCAGACGGCCGAATAGCTCTTCGCATTCTGGCCGCGATCGGCGACGACTGCGACCTTCACGCCGCGTCGGTGCGCGGCCAGCAGCGCCGTCGCTATCGGCTTGCTCGTGAAGCTGTAGGCCACGACGACGATCGACGAGCGCGCGCTGTCGATCGCCCGCAGAACGACGTCCAGCGCGCTTGCAGAGCCGGACGCAGGCGAGAACCCAAGGTCGTAGCCCGCGCCGGCCGGCAGCGGCTGCGCGCCAAACGAGCCGGTCGACGCCACGGCTAGCGCGGCCGCGGCGATCAAGGACCGGAAGAAGCGCCGTTGCATCATGTCGTCGCTCCTGCCCGTGTTAGAACCGTACCTGGCGGAACGACGCCGATTGACCCTTCTCGAGCATTCGCACGGCGCCCGTCTCCTGCGGCTTCAGGTATTTCAGATCCTTGACCTCGATCTTGAGCTTCCGCGCCGCTTCGTCCCAATCCGCCGTCGCGAGGTTCAGCAACAGCAGCGTGCCGGCGTTCTTGATGAAATCGGACGAGAAGTGCGCGGGCGATTGACCTGCGAGCAGGATCGCGAGGCCGAACTTGCGCATCTCGTTCACGACCACGTTGATCGGGTTGCTCGCATCCTCGTCGTTGAACTTCTTTGATTCGTCGAGCACGATGAGCCGGCGCAGCTTCCCGCCCGACTCGCCGCGCTGCATCATCTCGCGGATGATCGCGCGCATGCGGAATCGCACGAACATCTTCAGTTCGTCCTCGGACTGCGCGAGCGGCTTCAAAACGTAGCGCCGCACGCGGGCGTTGCCGAAGGGCGGGGGATTCGGATTGAAGATCCCCGTGGCGTTCAGGTTTTCCAGCCGCGTGATGACGCTCAACAGCACGTCTTTGCTGTTGTACTTCATCGCTTCTTCGAACTCGCGACCGTTCTCGAGGCTGTTCAGGAATGTTGCATGCGTGTCGAACGCCTTCGCCTTCGCCGCCTCCATCCGTTTCTGCAGGCGGTCCATATCCTCGTCGTCCTTCGCGCCGCTCTTGGCCAGCTTCGTGCGGAGCTGGTTCACCGCAGCCATCGACCGGCAGTACTCATCGAACGCCGTGAGCGCTGCTCGCCCGTTGTCCTTGTCCTCGATGCCCATCCACAGCGCCTTGAGCTTACGCTTCCCGAAGCCGATCACGTCACCGAGCGTCGGGTACACCTCGCGCAGACCCGACCAGTTGCGCGCCTCCATCATTTCGCGGATCTCGGCCTCGGACGCTTCGCGTCGCGCCCACGAGCGAGGATTGTCCGCGAAGATGCCCCTCATCATGTACGAGTCGGTCAGAAGGTGTCGAAGCACACCCTCCTGATTGCTGCCGAGCTGACGTGCCGTGCTGTTGATCGCCTCGATCACGTCGTTGACAGCACGACGCACACCCCCATAGTGCGGATCGGTATTGAGCACCAGCGGGTTGTACCCGTACCGGGTAGCTTCGCTGAACAGCACCGTTTTCGCACCCTCGATTTCGATATCTCCGTGGTAATCGAAGATGTCGATCTCCACGTCGTCGGGCATGCCGGTCACGAACTGGCGAATCCAGTGCGTCTTGCCTGCACCTGACGTGCCGGCGACGCCGACATGATGGTTCGACACCTGCGCCTCGCGCCAGTAGATCGGGAGCTTCACGTTGTCACGGAGCTTCCAGAAATCGTGGCCGATCAAAATTTGCGTCATCGTTTCATTCCTCATTCATCGAAGGCGGACTCGGGTATGTCATCGTCGTCGTCCATCGGTATCAGCTCGTCAGGATCGTCGTGACGCGGCTCGTGCATGTACCCGGTACGGCCGGCTGCCTCGGCCTGCCTCATCGCCTTGCGTGCAGCTTCGAAAAGAACGATCCCGCGCTCCGTCGGCGTGACCTCGAAGCGCTGAATATCGTTCATGTGAGCGGCGGCACCTACTACCGCCGACAGGATTGGATCGTCGAGAGAGGGGTAGTACGGCTTCTCACTTCGACGCAGCTGGGCAAAGATGTAATCCGCCGAATGCACGTCGGCGCTGCTGATCTTCTCCGCGCTGCGCGGCAGGCGTTTGAACTGCGGCCGCTCGATCTGCAGGAAGCGATTGATGCGGGCACGCAGCTTCGACGTCTTTTTGTGCTCGTCCGGGATGTAATACGACGCGGACGGCACCACCGCGTCCTTGAAGATCACGAAACCCTCGCCCGAATTGAGCTTCTTCAATTCGTTCAGCGTGATCTTTTCGCGCCGTTCGACGCTCGACTGCGCCTGCGCCTGGTTCGACGTCGTGAACGTGCCCACCGTCGCATCGTGGCCAGACAGCACGCTGTAATACGCATCGCCGCCGGCCTTCTTGATGAGCTCGAACGTGTCTTCGGGATCTTCCAGCGCAAGCGTCCATTTCACCTTCGTATTCGCGATCATGGACGCCGATTCCTCGCTGGCCTCGCCCCGCTTGAGACCCTGCACGTCCTGCACCGCCGCGATCATCATGAAGCCCAGCGATCGGGCCTGCGCGAACATGACGGCGATGCCCTCGGCAAAGTAATACGCGAGTTCGTCGCTGATGATGACCGACGGGTTCGGCGCATTAGTCGCCTTCGAATCCAGCACTTCCGCCTTTGTCCCCTCGAGGCGGTAGCCGAGGTTCTGCGCCATCATCAATCGGATCGACGAGATGTACAGCTTGCCGAGCGATGCCGCCTCCGAGGCCGACTTTTCGAGCGACGGGATCATCACGACGAGCAGCCGGTTGTTCAGCAGCACGTCGAGCATGTCGATCTCGGGATACTTGTCGGCGAAGATGAACCCATACGTGTCCATCATCATCGAGAGCGTGCGCGCGAACTGGCCGGTCAGATAGCCGTGCTGGTTGAATACCTCCGGGTCCCACTGCGACGGATCATGCGCTTGCGCCGGATTGAAGCCCGGCAGGCCGGTTTCGAAGTAAGCCTTGATCGGCAGGAACGCCAGCTCGGGAATCTTGCCCTCGCGGCCTTCAATGTAGAACTGGACGAGATTCTGCAGCGCGAGGTAATGCCGGATCACGCCGATCGAGATATCGAGCTCTCCCTTCGCCCGTTTGTAGCACAGCGTGCGGAGCAGGGCGTCGATCATGTTCAGCGCTTTCTGTTGCCACTGCGCGCCGTCACCGCTTGCGCGCGGCAGCAGCGATGCCATCAGCTGCAGCAGGAAGTCGGCAGAGCCATCGCCGAACGGGTTCATCGAATTCGACTGCGCGAGCACCGCGCGACCTGCAAACCGGCCCAGCTCCTCGTCGACCATGCGCTGGAACGGGTCCATGCCGCCGGTGAGGTAATTCAGGATGAGGAAGTCGTCTTCCCGGCCGTGGCGGCGGGACAGCGACCACAGACAGAAGGCAAGATTCGAATCGGCCTTGCCGTCCCCGTAGCATGCCCCGGAACCCCAGCAGATCGCGTTGTGGAACGTGCCCATCAACGTCTCACTCTTGCCGCTACCGGTCGTGCCGTCCACGAACATATGCGTGCGCGCGTCCGAATTCGTCAGCCAGAGTTCGCGTCCCTGATCGTGCAGGGCGCGAGAACGCATGAAGCCAAGATACAAAATGCCGCCGGCGACCAGATACTTGCGCAGGGTCTTCGAGCGACGCACGAAGCCCCAAAGCATGTTCTCTTCGACCAGCTCCTCGTAATAGTCCGTGCGATCGAGTCCGCCGACGTCCTTCGGCATGCGCAGCGGCATCTGGAATTTCTGGTCCTGAAACGACATGACCATCATCCAGAGCAGAATCACCCACACCGGCCACAGCGCCGGCAGGTAGATCTGCAGGCCGATGAACAAGACGAGGACGTTGCGGAACGTTGACGGCCTGTATAGAGCGGCGAAGAACCGCTGTTCCGCGCTTCGCGTGTCGACTGTCAGCCTGGACGAGTCAATTTCGTGATTCGGGTCCAATGCCATTAGACGCTCTCCGTAAACAATCCAACGCGATCACTCGCCAGCGGGACCGTCTCCACGAAACGTCCTTCTCCGCGCATGGCCTCAATGATCGAGCGGACGAATTTTTCGCTATACCCGTCCTCTTGATACGCTTCGATTTTTTCGTCCAGGTCGGCGTTGCTGATAAGCGGGTACAGGTATTTGATCTGAGTCCTTGCGAAGACCTTGGCCGCCTCATCCACCACGTCGAGCGGCAACGTCACTTCTCGGGACGCATCGTGTCCGAACCTGTATCCGTGGCCAGCAAGAGCCCGTTCGACGGCTGCAATCAGTTGCTCGTAATACGCTCGGTTCACTTGCGTGGCCACTACCGCTGCGACGTCGGCCGATTCGGACGTAGACGCCTGATCGGCCTTTGCAATGGCGAGGGCCGCAAGCGCGTTAGCGTTGTCACGTAGCACCGCGCAAATGCGCCGACTCGTGCGATTTACAGTGACGGCGAGGATGCACAACAGCAGCGCTACGATCACGACAGCACCGAGGACGACGGGCGTCGTCACCTTCGCGTCCTGCCACCACCGTGTATCGACGGGTTGTGTGGCAAACGCGGGAAGGGCTGGCCCGTCTTCATCAGACCGAGCCGGTGCCAGCGGCACAACGCGTTCGACAGGCATCTCGACCGCATGGTCATTTCCTAAGTATTGATTTGCCATTGCTATTCCCTCAATCCAGCGAAACGCCGACCACTTCCTCGAACTTCGCCTTCATCGCTCGCCCGAACAACTCGGCGTGTTGGATACGAGCGAGGATCGCCTTCGCTTTTTCGGCGGCCTTGACCTGGCTTTCCGGCACGTCCCGATCCAGCCCGTGCGCCACGTAATCGGCCAGAAATGCGCTCAATGGCGCTGCCTGTTCGGTCGCCGCATGCCACGCTTCCAACCCGTGAGCACGCACGAAGCTGTCGGGATCTTCGCCTTCGGGCAGAAACAGGAAGCGCGCCGTTTTTCCGTCCTTCATCTCGTCCAGCAGTACAGCAGCGGCGCCAAGCGCCGCTTTCCGGCCGGCCGCGTCGCCATCGAACGCAAACACGATCGTGTCCGCATGCACCAGTAGCCGCCGCACCTGCAGATTCGTCAGCGCCGTGCCCATCGGCGCCACGACGCGCTCATCGCCCGCCTGGTGCAGACTGATGACGTCGAAATACCCTTCGACAATCACCGCGACGCGACTGCTGCGAATCGCTGGCTTGGCCAGATGCAGCGCGTACAACTCCCGGCCCTTGTGAAAGATCTCTGTCTCCGGGCAATTCACGTACTTCGGTGTCTTGTCCGGCTTCTCGATCATCGAACGGCCGGCGAAACCGACCAGGTTGCCGCTCTCGTTGTGGATCGGGAACATGATGCGATGACGGAATCGATCGTAGATCTCGCCATCGTCGCGTTGCGCGGCAAGCCCCGAGCCCAGCAGGGCTTCGCGGCTCGTCGAGCCGGCGAGCAGCTCGACAACGCCTTTCGCGACGACGCCGAGCCCGAATCGCTCGATCGTGTCAGCGCTCAGGCCGCGCTTTTGCTCGAGGTACGCGCGAGCGGCGGGGCTCTTAGCCAAGCCCCGCGAGAACACGCGCGCGGCCTCTTTCAGCGCCTGGTAGAGCCCGGCCAGTCGCTTGCGCTGCGCTTTGTCTTCGTCGCTATCGCGCTCCTCGACGGGCAGCGGAATGCCGCTCACGCCCGCGAGATGAACCACCGCGTCGTGGAACGACAGGTGATGCTTGCTGCGCATCCACTCGATCGCGTCGCCCCGCGCGCCGCATCCCCAACACCGATACGTGTTCTTATCGGCCGAGACACGGAACGAAGGCGTCTTCTCTTCGTGGAATGGGCAGCATGCGACAAAGTCCTGGCCGGCGCGCTTGAGTTTCACGTCGCGCTCGATCAGCGCCGGAAGATCGGTTTCGCTTCGGACGCGCTCCAGAAATTCGTCGCTGAACCGGATGTACTTGGCCATGCTGTCCCTTACTTGCGCGCCGTTGCCGCGGCCGACATCCATTGATTGATCGCGTCCGCTGTATTCGGAATCGAATCAGGCGTCTGCTCGCCTGCTGCATTGATGATGGTCGGCGTGCCAAGGAATCGCATCACGCGGAACATCTGGTCGTTTCTTGCCACTGCATCGGCACCGTCGGCGCACTCCCCATTGGGCAGATCGTCGCCTTGAACAATCTTCTTCCACAGCGCAGCTCGCGCCTCGGGCTTCGCGCACATGAGCTTAGCCGTGCGGTGCGATGACGCTTCGCCACCGATCACCGTGACGGGGAAAATGTAGATGGTGTAGTCCTTCGCCAGCTTGTCGAGCTCGGGCTCCAGATCCTGGCAGTGCGGGCAGGACGGGTCAGAGAACACGTACAGCGTGCCCTTGCCGCCCTTCGACAACTGGACCGCGTACTTGCCCGACTTCGCGCCGTCGGCCATTGCCTGCGCCAGTTGGGCAGGCGAGGCAACGGCCGGGCGTGCGAGCTGTTGTTGCAGCGCGCCCAAGTTGCTCGGCAGCGGCACCATCGACGCCGCGCTAGCGGCGCCGACGCCGCCGACAGGCGAACTACCCACCGCCCGTGTTGCCGCCATGTTCACGGCCAGCCCCAGGACCGCAACCATCAGCGGCGCAAAGCCCCATTTGATAGCGGCCTTCCAGAAGCCCGCGAAACGCCGCACTCGCGTATAGCGTTTGAGCGCGGCCTGCAGGTTCTGAAACGCCGTCGTCGCGAGAGGCTCGCTCGAAAAACGCTCTACGACGAGCGCCTCGCCGGCGCCATCGTGATACCGCGCCTCAATCGTAGTGCCCGAGCGAATAAACGTAACGCCCTGATCGAGCCGCAGCGTGCTGACATGCTGCAACTCTCCCGTGCTGCCGAACTGCACGAACAGTGACTTCTCAAACGGCCGAATGATGTCGTTGGTCTTCACGGATTACTCCTGGTTCTTGCGCGGGGCCATAAGGCCGACTTTGATGAGGTAGGCTTCCACGCCGTCGATCGCGTCGTCGACGTAGGGCTCGGTGAGCCGGTAGCCGCTGTCAAACGCGAAGTCTTCCCATAGGGTCTGCGTGAAGACCGCGGCGGATTCGAGAAAGGGAACCTTGCGGCCCGTCGTATTCAAGGCGTACCAGAGCACCCGGTCCATTCCCTTGAGCCAGCGAAAATGCGACGACGGGAGCTTGCCGGACCCCTGCGCCGCCTTGTGCATCGCGTGCAGCAACGTGCGCGGGTAAGGGTGTTTTTCGAGCCAGCGCTGCGCTTCCGGATGCTGAGAATACTTGGCGAACGCCTTGCTCGCGATCGACAAGTCCGGGTAGCCCTTCTTCCCGTTCCACGTGTGCTTATGGCACGAACGGTTCAGCGCATCGAGAAGTTCCTGCGCCTTGGCACCGTCCTTGCCGTCCGACAGCAAGCGTGTGCCGAAGATCGCGAACATCGCTTTCTCCTGCGGCTGCAACTCGTCCAAGGACTTCACAGGCTTGCCAAGATCGGCGATCAACAGATCGCGACAACGCACCCGGTCGAGCACGCCGTTCACGAGCAACCCATGCTGCTCGACCCACTCTTCGGGGTTGATCGAGCTGCGATGTTCTTCCGGGTCGACGTTGAGCAGCAGCGTGTCTTTGTCCCCGTAGTAGAGCGACGGGATAATCGCCGGCGAGTGATTCGACATGATCCACGGAAGCGTCTGTACCGTGACCTTGCGCCGGGTGAGGTTCGCCTTGTGCTTCACCGCGAGCTTAATGCCGCGGATTGACAGCAGGACCGGAATCCACACGAACAGATAGCCGGCCTTGTTCATCATCGCCAAAAACTGATGGAACGAAACAGCCGCCGGATTCATCGCCAGATAGGCGGCTTCCTGCTTCCAGCGCCGAATCGCGTTCGGCATGAACGGCCAGTCCAGTGCCGACAGCTGATACCACGCGAGCTTGAGGCCGTAATACACGATGTCCGCGTGCGACAAGTACCACATGAACCAGCATGAGCCGGCCGCGAGACCGAGCATCCCGAGATACACGAGGCCCATGTCATCGCGCTTACCTTGCGTTGCACTCATGCGTCGTCCTCAAAATTTCAGCGAGTTGCGATAAACGCGCTCGATGTATTGATACTTGAACTGCGGCGTGCGCGAGTGATAGTGGCCAACACCATCCCAAAAGCTGCCGCCCGCCTGATTGATCTCGTAGCGCAGGATGTACGCGCCGGCGCGCACCGACCAGCAGAAGTCGTCGGTAATCATCTGGCGCGTTACCCCGAACTGCGACTCCAGACGCTGCGCCCAGACGGTGTTGATCTGCATCGGGCCGTAGTCCGCCGTTCCGTTCTTGTTCCTGCTGACCGTGCCAATGCGTCCGCCCTCGGTCAGCCACACGGCCAGCAGCCCCCGCACCGGCAGGGTGTAGTCGTTCGCGGCCTGGACAACGCACGCCGGCACGGCCACAACACCGGCTGCTACAGACGCATGCGCCATATGCGCGGCGGCCAGTAGGCCGACGGCGACGCCGACTCGCTTCAAAAGCATTGGATCGTCCTTTCTAGGTGGCTCATAATGCTATATACTTTTTTCGTATAGTAGCCATTTTACGAAAGAAGAGCAAGCGGCCGATCTACACGTAATCGTCGTCCAAAGCCGCTTGCAGCCGAGCAACCGAACCGAGGAAGGATCATGGGTAAAGCATTGATAGTCGCCGAAAAACCATCCGTCGCCGCCGACATTGCGAAAGCGCTCGGCGGTTTCACCAAGGCCGACGGGTATTTCGAGCGCGACGACGCGATCGTCGCTCCGGCGCGAGGTCATTTGGTGGAACAGACCGTGCCAGCAGCCGACGCGAAAGGTATGTGGAAGATCGGCGTCTTGCCGATCATTCCCGACAGCTTCGAGCTCGAGGTCATCGACGGCTGCACCGCCGAGTTCAGCCGGCTGAAAAAGCTGATGGCCCGTGACGACGTGGCCAGCGTCGTCAACGCATGCGACGCAGGGCGAGAGGGCGAACTGATCTTCCGCCTCATTTACAACAAAGCGGGTTGCCGGAAGCCGACGAAACGCATGTGGATTCAGTCGATGGTCGCCTCAGCCATCCGCAAGGCGCACGACGATCTGCGCCCCGGTGCAGAGTTCGACCATCTTTCGGACGCTGCCTTTTGCCGCTCCGAGGCTGACTGGATTGTGGGCGTCAATGGCACGCGAGCGACGACCGCGCTGCGCGAGCGGAAGACGCAGCGCCGGGAGGTGTCGCCTGTCGGACGCGTCCAAACGCCGACACTCGCCATGCCGGTCATTCGCGAGCGGGAAATTGCGGCCTTCGTCGCGCGGGACTACTGGGAGATCCACGGAACGTTTCGCGCACAGGCCGGCACCTACGTCGCGAAATGGATCGGCGATGCCGACGGCGACACGTCGCCGGCTGAAACCGAAGGCGACGCGGAAGCCGAAGCCGAGCAAACCGGCGCACGCTGTTTCGATAAAGCGAAGGCGCAGGCTATCGTCGACAAGTGCAAAGGCGTCGATCCGTCGTCCGTTGTGGACGAGTCGAAACCCGAAGAGCGGCCGGCCCCCGCGCTCTTCGACCTGACCGCGCTCCAGCGCGAAGCCAACAAGCGCTTCAAATTCTCTGCGAAGAAGACGCTCGACATCGCGCAGGCACTTTACGAAAAGCACAAGGCCACAACCTATCCGCGCACCGACTCGCGAGCGCTGCCCGAGGACTATCTCGAAACGGCCGCGGCCACGCTTGCCACCTTCGCCTCAACACCGCTTGAGGCACACGCGCAGCGTGTCATCGAAAACGGCTGGGTGAAGCCTGACAAACGCATCTTTAACAATGCCGACATCAGCGATCACTTCGCAATCGTGCCGACCGGCCAGCAGCCGGACGGTCTGTCGTCCGACGAGCAAAAAATCTACGACCTCGTATCGCGTCGCTTCATCGCGGTGTTCCACCCGTCGGCGAAATACGAAAAGACAGTGCGCACAACTATCGTCGCGGGTGAAACGTTCCGCACGTCCGGCAAGGTGCTGGTCGAGCCCGGTTGGCTCGCAGTCTATGGCGAAAAAGCGCACGACGACACCGCGGCCGCGCTTTGCAAGGTCGCCGACGGCGAAGCGGTCACGGCCGACGCCATCGAGCTGAAGGCGTTGCAGACCAAGCCGCCGAAGCGATACACGGAAGCGACACTGCTGGCCGCCATGGAAAACGCCGGCCGCCAGGTCGAGGACAAGGACATTCGCGCTGCGATGAAGGCCAACGGCATCGGTCGTCCCGCGACGCGCGCGGCCATCATCGAAGGGTTGCTGGAGGACAAGGACAAAAACGACAACCCGAAGGAGCCCTATCTGCGACGCGACGACAACGAGCTCGTTCCAACGCCCAAGGCGATGGAGCTGATCGCGTTCCTCGAGGAAGCCGGCATCGACTTCCTCGTGTCGCCGCAGATGACCGGCGAGTGGGAGCAAAAGCTGTTGCGCATGGAGAAGGGCGACTACCGGCGCAGCACGTTCATGAGCGAGATCGCGGACCTGTCGACTGGCATGGTCGAAACCATCCGCGCGAAATATAACGAGCTGCCCGATCCTGTCGCCAAGGCGCTCGACGCACCTTGTCCGCGCTGCAGCGCCGCCGTACATGTCGACGGCCGCGCGTACCAGTGCAGCGGTTGCGATTTCAAGGTATGGGGCGAAATCCTTGGCCGTCGGCTGACCGAAGCCGAGGCGAGCACCCTGATCACCAATCGCAAGACCAGCGTGCTGTCCGGTTTCACCAGCCGCACGTCCGGCAAGAAGTTCTCGGCCGCCCTCAAACTGGACGTCGAAACAGGAAAGGTCGACTTCGAGTTCGAAGACCGCGCGGCGCCGACTTCCAATGGCGAGGCCAAGCAGCTCAAGGCCAAGTGTCCGAAATGTTCGTCTGGCATTGAGATTCAGGCGTGGAACTACGCGTGTACCGGCTGCGACTTCAAAGTGCGCACTGAAATCGCGAGCCGCAAGCTGTCTCCGGGCGAGGCCGAAACTCTTATTGGCAAGGGAAAGACCGGCGTACTCGCCGGGTTCGTCAGCAAATCGAAGCGCAAATTTTCGGCCGCGCTCAAGCTTGATGCCACTACCGGCGGCGTTACGTTCGAATTCGAAGATCGCAAGTGAGGACGGACCATGCAGCTCCCCTTTGAACTTGATCCGCAGATCATCCACCACATCATCTACAGCCAAGCCGGCTCGATCGGCAAGGCGATCATCGAGCTGCTGATGAATTCGGTCGACGCACGCGCCACGGCCGTGCAGCTCTCGATGACCAAGGAAGGCTTCGAGTGTTCCGACGACGGAAACGGGTTCGCGAATCGCGAAGACGTCGTTCGCTATTTCGGGCGCTTCGGCACGCCGCACGACGAGGGCGATGCCACCTACGGCCGCTTCCGGCTCGGCCGCGGCCAGATCATGGCGCACGCGAGCACCATCTGGCGTTCGAACGAATGGCAGATGACAGTCGACACGCGCGCGATGGGCTACAACTACGATCTGGAGCAACTGGAGCAAGCCCGGCCGGGCTGCTCCATCTCAGGCCGATGGTACGAGCCGCTCACGGATTCCGAACTCATGTCGGCCGTGCGGGAAATCCGCGATCTCGTGCGCTACACGCCCGTCAGTGTCGAGCTCAATGGCCGCGTCATCACGCGCGATCCACGAACTGAACGCTGGGATGCCGAGGACGAATTCGCGTGGTATCGCGCGAAGGAAGATGGTGCCGTGTCGATCTACAACCAGGGCGTGCTCGTTCGGCACGACCCCGGACACATGTGGGGCGCAGGCGGGCTCATCGTCTCGAAGAAGGCAATCGCACTCAACGTCTCGCGCACCGAGATCCTGCGCAAGACGTGCCCGGTCTGGAAAGCAATCGCGAAGCAGTTTTCCACGTTGGCCGACGACGTTCGATCGCGGCTCGGCGAACACCGCAAGACCGAAGCGAGCCGCGAGAAGTCGGCCCGCGCGCTGCTCGCCGGTGACCCGAACATCGTGCAGATCTACGAGAAGGAAGAGGTCATCACGGTGCTGCCGGGAAAGCGAAACCTGACGATGCAGGCGTTCCTGCGCAAGTGCCGCTACAGCCACAACAAGCGCCAGGGCAACCGCTTCACAGTCGTCGAGAACGGCTTCGACGTGCCCAAGGGCGAAGCGATTGCCCGCGAGGGCATCGCTGTCGTCGTTCACCCCAAGACGCTCGAGCGCTTCGGTTGTTACAACGCACACGACCTGGTTGACTGCGTGGACCGCATCCACGCCAACATCCGCGAGGATATTGAGAAAAACGGTACCCGTTTTTGGGGCCTGGATACGCTCGAGTTGCCCGAGCTCGTGGACTTCGCGACGTTACGTGACGCCTTCGTTGAGCGCACAGCGCTTGTCACTGAACGCGATGCGTTGGACAAAGAGACTCGCCGTGCGTGGACCGCGCTTCGCACGATCCTTCACCACTATGCCGCCGTTCTGACCGGCGGCGAACGTCGCTACCACGGCAGTCCCATCGTGAGGGGCGGCAAATCTTTCCAGATCCTGCTGGGCGAGTCGAACACCGCAGAGGCTTGGACCGATGGGGAAACCTACATCGCGCTGACCGTCGACGTCGTGAAGCGCCTCAAGACGGTGCCGCTCAAAGCTGCCGCGTACATTTTCAGCTTGGTGGAGCATGAGGTCGCACACGAAGGGGATAGTCTCGACTGCGGCCACGACGAAGCGTTCTACCAACGCTTCCACGACCTGACCATCAAGTACGCGCAGGAACGCCAGTGGTACATGCACGCATGGCTCATGCGGTACACGACCAGCCTGGAAGCCGAGGGCAAGCGCGCACGAGGCGAAGCATGGCGCGAGCGCTATCTTGTCGATCGCGCGGGCACAGGCCGCACGAAGCGCGGCTTGCCACGCGCAATCGACGACGTGGCGACCGATCCGCCCGTCGTGACTCCCGAAGAGAACATGGCCTTCATCGACTATCAGAACGCGCGCCTCGTGCAGGCTGGCGTCTGCCCGCCACCGCCGAACTGGACAGAGGTGCTTGACCGTGCGCGCAGTACCCAGCAACAAGTTGAGATCGATCTTCGTGCGGAGCGCGCGCGCCGGGAAGCCGAGGATGCCGCCGAGATGGCTGAGTTCGACGCGTTTTACGAAGAGATGCAACGCGAAGAGCAAGCGGCGCGGCAGCGCCTCGCGTTGCTGCTCGGTATCAACGCCGACGAGATCACCGATTACGCATTCGACTACCTGGCTGCGTCGGGCCTTTCTGACGACGACGTAAAGGCGATTTGGCAGCAGAAGCCGTGGGCCGAACGGGAACGGGAAATCTACGGCGATCCTATCGACTATCAGGACTGCGCCACGCAGCCCGACGATGGCGAGACAGACGCCACGGCCGACGACGAATCTCCCGACAACGACCCTGCCGCAGTCGAGGCAGGAGCCTTCTATCCCCCTGAGCTGCGCGCGCTGATCCAGCCAGGCGAAACGACGTGGGCGCTCGAGCGTAACGCGGCGGCCGCCGGCTTCTATCGCGTCGAGGACTATCTGAAATGGCGAGCAGAGGTGAATTCATGAAACGATGCGTCATCGCGCTCGCGCTTATAGCGTCGCTCGCCGCTTGCGACCGCAAGCCGCCCGCCGAGGCCGACGCTCAGGGCACTCACCGCGAAGTGCTGCAGGGCTTCCAGACCACGTTCTATCGCGTCAGCGACGGCAAACAGCGATGGGTCGAGATCGCTATCGCCGTCGACGGCAGCAAGACGTTCCGCATGCCGGTCTTTTTCTCCGACAATGGGCGACTTGTCCAGGTCAGCGACGACGAAGCCCGCACGCTGATCGATAAGTGGCTCAAGCAGCGGGCGGCGAACGTCGCCGCCTTCGGCTCGGTCGACCCGCAGGTCGGCGGCAACACTCCATTTCTGGCAATCGACCGCAACACCCCGTAACGGAGCGACCATGCAAGAACGCGCCTACCTTGAGGCAGTACCGGCCTACCACGCGACATCGCCCGACGGCCGCACCGTGCCTTTCATCGTCTCGTTGCTGCTGCACGACGCCGAGAACAAGCCTCGCATCACACCTGCCGTCGAGCGGTCAATCGACCGCACCATCGACATCACCGGCCGCGAAGGCCTCGCCCTGGCGATCATCGCGGACGACGACGAAATGCCGGCCACGGCACGCCGTTACGTCGAGCGAGCTATGGGCATCCCTGGCGCGATCATCCTGTTCCGATGCCAGAGTCCCGAGACGGCGGAACGCCTGATGCAGCACCTGCATGCCGAGTACCAGCTCACGCTTGTTCGTGAGCCGGCCGAGCCCGCACCCGGTCCCTGAAATCACACCTGCCGTCGAGCGGTCAATCGACCGCACCATCGACATCACCGGCCGCGAAGGCCTCGCCCTGGCGATCATCGCGGACGACGACGAAATGCCGGCCACGGCACGCCGTTACGTCGAGCGAGCTATGGGCATCCCTGGCGCGATCATCCTGTTCCGATGCCAGAGTCCCGAGACGGCGGAACGCCTGATGCAGCACCTGCATGCCGAGTACCAGCTCACGCTTGTTCGTGAGCCGGCCGAGCCCGCACCCGGTCCCTGAATTTGCATGTTAATTGTTATTCGTGTACTCTAATAACAATTAAATTGCACCGGAGAGACCGAGATGCACACCTTGACCCTTGAACAGTTGCGGGCCACTACGGACGCCGGCGGCGTCGCGGGCGTCACGCTCAAAGCGCAGGGCGGCGCTTTCTACGTAAAAGTCGACACGCGCAACGGCGACGAGGCCGTGCTCGCGAAGGCCCGCAGCAGCGAACCTCGCAGCTTCGGCAACCCCGCGCAGGCATTGACGCTGCTGCGCGGCCTCGGGCTGGCTGTCGGCTCATTCGACGTGCAGGACTGGAACCCGGAGGACAGGGCCACGGTGCGCACTCGTCCCGACCGCGCCGAGGCCCTGAAGCGGACGCACGAAGCGGCCGAACACGACAAATGGTTCCGCGCGCAGGTCGAACAGGGTCTCGCCGAGGCCGACGATCCGAATACGAAGTGGGTGCCGCACGACGTCGTGAAAGACGACATGCAGCGTCAACGCGAAGCACTGAAGGCCCGTATCGCAGGCGGCAATAAGTGATGGAATTGGTATGGACGCCACGCGCACGTCGCGCTCGCGAAGAGGCAATCGACTACATCGCGCAGGACAACCCGGTTGCCGCACTCGGCCAGCTCGACGAGATCGAGCGGCAGACCGACATGCTGATTCAGCATCCCGAAATGGGGCGCCCCGGCCGAGTGGAGGGCACGCGCGAGCTCGTCATCAGCCGCACGCCGTTCATCGTCGTCTATCGGCTTAGGCCGCGCGCCCGACGCATCGAACTGATCCGCTTTCTTCACGGCGCGCAGCAATGGCCGAAGACGTGACGAAGGACCGAACCACCGAGAGGACCGAACATGAAACTGAAAGTCAGAAACGCAGCCGGCGAACAGCACACGATCGACATTGATGCGTGCGACACAGCCATTATCAACGGCGCGCAAGGCCCGACCACCTCGTTGCTCGATTGGCTTACCGCTGACGAGCGTCGAGAACTGGACGAGTGGTGCAACAACCAGACGCCAAGCCCGAATGGCTCGATCGCAATGAATGCGTGGCCCGGTTGGCATGATGTCGCGCTCCGACGCTTCGCTGACACCGCCCGCAACTACAGGCCAAATATCCAAACCGTAACGCAGTCGTTCGCTCAACTCGTCGTCGGGGCACCGGCCAGCGGCAAGTCGCAGATGATGAACTCCTTCCCCATCACGGACCCGGACGCGCCGAACACGACGGAGGGCAACTGACGTGAAGACGACCGTACAAACTGGCGTTGCGATCCTTGCCCTTCTCATAGGATTGCTTTTCTGTTTTGCCGCCGCGCGCGGCTACATGCAGCACGACACCATCGCTCTGCGGCCATTGCTGTTCGGGGTGGTCGACGTGGCTGTCGCATGCGTGTTGCTACGCAAAGCCTATACGGCCCGCAAGGCCCGGAGCATGCCGCTATGACAACCTGGACTGACGAACAGCTTGCCGATTATGAGTGCGCGCTCGAAACGATCGGCAACGTGATTGCCCTGAAGGCGCGCGACATCGAAGCCGAGAAAACGAAGCCGTCGCCGAACTCAGATCGCATTGACGAACTGCGACGGCAACAAGCCGAACTTGCCGACGAGCGTAGTCGCTTGCGCATCGGCGATCACGACGCCGTTGCGCGCGCCATCGAGCAATACGGCAGGCTTGTGCGCGCAAGCGCGTGAACTGAGGGCGCGATGACGGTTATCCACGACAATCGCCCGCGCGGACTCTCGGTCGAAGAGGCGCAGAAAGCCGTCGACGAGTTCCTCGCCGAGTACAACGGGAATATTCCCGTAACCGCCGTCGTGCGCGCAACACAGGAGGAAATCTATGGACCCCAAGCATCCCGCGAAAAGCTCGGCTACCGTATCGACGGCGCATACCACCCGGCCCGACGCATCTTTACCCTTGCAGCTTCCAATATGGGTGACGAAGGGGCCGTCCGACGAGCCCTTCGCCACGAGCTGCTCGGCCACTACGGGCTCAACACTTTCAGCCCGACTGAGAAGCGCGCTCTGCTCGATCGCGTTCTGGAAACGCGGCACGAGCCGTCGTTGAGCCACATCTGGAAGCGGGTGGAGCGTGACTACGCCTCGCTTCCAGATCTGCACAAGGCCGAGGAAGTGTTCGCCTTCGTCGCCGAAGAAGAGCGCAGCTTTCTTGGTCGCGCATGGGATGGAGTGCGAGCAGCGCTTCAACGCGCCCTTCGTGCGACGGGACTTTCCAGCCGACCATTGACCCTCACGGAGCTGCGCGACGTAGCCCGCGACATCGCGCGCGGCATCCGCTCAGGCGATCGCGAGCAGCAGACGTTTCCCCAAAGCGACACCGCGCAATTCCGGCTCGATCCTGAAACGCATGCCGAGATCCTGCGCGACATCCAGACCCAAGCACTCGGGGCTACGCGACCGGCCCAGCGGCCCGTAGCGATCATTCTCGGCGGGCAGCCTGGCGCCGGCAAAGCCGGGCTGGCCAGTGCAGCGCTGGAGGAGCTCGCCGGCAACGCCGTAAAGATCGACGCGGACGAGCTCCGCAAGAACCATCCGGCCTACATCGCGCTGATGCGTGAGGACGATCGCACGGCCGCGGACCGCACACACGGCGACGCGGGCCCGTGGGCCGTCAAACTGACGAGTGCGGCGATGGCCGCGCGGCGCAATCTCATCGTGGACGGAACGATGCGCGACCCGGACAACCTGGCCAAGCTCTGCAGGAAGCTGCGTGAGGCCGGATACCGGATCGAGGCCCGCGTGATGGCCGTCAACCCGCTCGTCAGCCGTCTCAGCATTCACGAGCGATATGAGCGTCAGGTACGGGCCAACGGCTTCGGCCGCTGGTCGAACCGCGACAAGCACGACGCAGCGTTCAGCGGCGTGCCGCTGACCGTCGAGAAGCTCGAGGCGCAGCAGCTCGTCGACCGAATGACCGTGTTCGCACGGAACAGTGACGAGCCGATCTACGACAACCGGCTCGTCGCAGGACATTGGGAGCAGCCGCCGGCGGGCCGCGAGCGGGTCGACGCAGAGCGTGCGCGCGATTGGTCGCCGGCCGAACGTCACCAGTTCGCCGACAAGCTCGACGCGATCGCACGCCGAATGCAACAGCGAGGAGCCGGCGAAAGCGACCTCGCGTCGCTGGCCGAGCTTCGTGCCGATTTTGAACGGCAGCATCCGACTGACCGGCACGCGCCGCGCGTGACCCGCCGCGATGCCCCAAAACCCGGAGGGTGACGCTGATATACGACACTGGCCGACATATGTCGCATACGCCACGAAAGCAGCGCGCACGGCGCTGATTAAACATCTCTAGCCGTTTCGGACGCATTTTGTATAATGCCTATGATACAAACGGCTAGAGGGCGTACATCATGGCAAAAAAGCGGCAGCCGGCCGACGATCTCAACCAACTCTCATTCGACTTCGAATTCAACGCCACCGCCGACATCATCGACAGCCTTCAGGCACAGATCGATGTCGACGAAGATGAAGGAGCACAGCATGCTTACCGGTCAAACTCAGCCGCTGTCGATCGCGGCGAAAATCCTCAAGCCGACGACGATTCAGGCCGTCCGGCGTTCACCCTCGTATCACCTGCAGGGCTGGAAGATCCTCGACCGCTGGGCGTTCAACAGCCCGGAGAAACTGCGCTCGCTGGAAGCGCAGGGCGAGGTGATCCTGCTGGGCAGGCTTCTGGAGCAGCAGACGATCGAGCACCAGGTCTTGAGCCGCTCGATCGACCAGAAGCAGAACGGCCTGACGGAGCACGAGATCCTGGTCAGCAACGAGATCAATACCGAGCTGTAACGCCCGCCGACTACAACATCACCGCCGCGGACCGGCTCGGGGAGGGCGGCGCCAAGGCGAAATATCGGGACAACATCGCTGCATTGAAGCTGCTCCTGCAGCTTCGTGAAGAGCAGCGCAGCGCGACGCCTGACGAACAGGCAATCCTCGTGCGCTATGTGGGCTGGGGCGGCATTCCGCAAGCGTTCGACCACCGCAATCAGGATTGGCAAGACGAATACCTCGAGCTCGCCGGCCTTCTCTCCAAAGATGAATACGAACGTGCGCGCCGTTCCACACAGGACGCGCACTACACGTCGCAAACCGTCATCGAGGGTATCTACAAGGGCCTCCAGCGTATCGGGTTCGACGGCGGCCGCGTCTTCGAGCCGTCTGCTGGCATCGGCAATTTCATCGGCCTCATGCCGGCGCCGATGCGTGCCGCGACCCACTTCACGGCGATTGAGCTCGATCCACTGACGGCCGAGATCGCGCGGCATCTGTACCCCAGCGCGACGCATATCAACCGTGGCCTGCAGGACGTCGTGATTCCCGCCGGTCATTTCGATGCGTGCGTCGGCAATCCGCCGTTCGGCACGCAATCACTCTACGATCCCCATCATCGCGAGCTGGGCGGCTTCTCGATCCACAACTACTTCCTCGCGAAGTCGATCGACAAGCTCCGCGAAGGCGGGGTAATGGCCGTCGTTGTGAGCCGCTACTTCCTCGACGCGGCCAACACCGCGGCGCGCGAGCACATCGCGGACCGCGCGCACTTCCTCGGCGCGATCCGCCTGCCCAACACGGCCTTCAAGCGCAACGCGCTCACCGAAGTCACGACGGACATCATCTTTTTCCAGAAGGCGGCCGCCGGCGAGACGCCCGATCGGCGCTGGGTCGATGTCGGCGAAATACGAGATCACGAGACTGGCGAGCCGATCACCATAAGCCGCTACTTTATCGACCATCCTGAACAGATGGCCGGTCGCATGGCGATCACCAGCAAGATGCACCGCGACGCGGCGGACCTGGTGCCCGAGGCGGGCGTCGACCTTGCCGACGCGATCGAGCGGCGCCTGCAGGCGCTGCCTGCCGACGTTTATCGGCCCGCCGATGACGCGGCCACCGCAACCGATCGGGGCGAGGACAAACCGGCGCTCACGCTGCCGGACACGCTCAAGGTCGGCTCGTTCTTCGTCGCGCCAAACGGAAGGCTCGCGCGACGCCTGCCGGATATCCTCGATGAGCACGACTATAGCTACGTCGAGCCAAAGAACGAGCGCGCCGGCGCGCGCATCAAGGGCATGGTCCAGGTGCGCGAGGCGCTGCGCGATCTCATGCAGGCCGAGCAGTCCGAGCATGTGACCGACTTCGAACTCACTTCGAAGCGCTCGAAGCTGAACCGCGTCTACGACGACTTCGTGCGCAAGTTCGGGCACGTCAGCTCGCAGGCGAACCGCCTCGCCATGTCGGAAGATCCCGAGTATCCGCTGTTGCACGCGCTCGAAAGCGACTACGACAAGGGCATCTCGCCCGAGACCGCGAAGAAGCACGGCGTGGAGCCGCGCCGGCCGAGCGCGAACAAGGCGGCGATCTTCTCGAAACGCGTCATGAGCCCGCGCAAGGAAGTGACGCACGTCGAGACGGCGAAGGACGCGCTTGTCGTGTCGATGAACGAGAGTGGCCGCATCGACCTCGCACGCATGATGCGCCTCACAGGCAAGCCCGAGGACGAGTTGATTCGCGACCTCAAGGGCCTCATCTACCTGAATCCTGAGCGCGATCGCTGGGAGACGGCGGACCAGTATCTGACCGGCAACGTGAAGGCCAAGCTGCGCGCGGCCGAAACGGCCGCCGGCCAGAATCCCCGCTACATCGAGAACGTCGACGCATTGCGCGCCGTTCAGCCCGCCGACATCGAGCCGGTCGACATCTCCATCCAGCTCGGCTCGACGTGGGTGCCTGACCAGGTGATCGACCAGTTCGTCGGCCACTTGCTCGGCGACGTGCGCCGGCGCATCACGTATCAGGAGACGCTGGGCAAGTGGCTCGTCGACATCGAGCACGGCGATCGCACTACGGCACGCGTCACGTGGGGCACCGAGGCATATCCCGCGAACGAGCTCATCGAATCGATCCTGACGAACCGTCCGATCCAGGTCAAGGTCGAGGCGGGCAAGGACGCGAACGGGAACAAGATTTATCGCGTTGACGATTCGCAGACGGCAGCCGCCAACCAGAAGGCCGACGAGATCCGGCAGGCGTTCCTCGATTGGGTGTGGGAAGACAAGGACCGTCGCGAGATGCTCGCACGCATCTACAACGATCGCTTCAACACGAACATTCCGGCGAAGTACGATGGATCGCACCTGGACCTTCCCGGCGCGTCGCTCGACATAACGCTGCGGCCGCACCAGAAAGACGCTATCTGGCGCGGCATTCAGGACGGCACGGCGCTGTTCGATCACGTCGTCGGCGCCGGCAAGACACTCGTATGCGTAGGCACCATCATGGAGAGCAAGCGCATGGGTCTGATGTCGAAGCCCATGCTCGTCGTTCCGAACCATCTGCTGCTGCAGTGGAAGGACGCCTTTTACTCGCTGTATCCCAACGCGAACATCCTCGTCGCCGAGAAGAGCGACTTCAAGAAGGAAAACCGCGAGCGGCTGTTCGGCCGCATCGCAACAGGCGATTGGGATGCCGTGATCGTCGCGCACAGTTCGTTCAAGAAGATCGGCATGCCCGAAGACACGCTTCGCGAACTGCTGGAGGAACAGATCGAAGATCTCTCGGACGCGATCACGCAGATCAAAGCGGAGCAGGGCGACCGGATCACGATCAAGGAAATGGAGAAGGCGAAGGAGCGCATGACGGAGCGCCTCGAGCGCAAGGCCGATACCGGCGCGAAAGACTTGGCGGTCAGCTTCGCCGACCTTGGCGTCGACGCGCTTTTTGTCGACGAGGCTCATGAATTCAAGAATCTGTTCATCACGACGACGCTCAGTCGCGTGTCCGGTCTCGGCAATCTCGCCGGCTCCGAAAAGGCGTTCGACCTGTTCGTGAAGTGCCGTTACCTGCAACAGCGCAACGACGGCCGCGGCGTCTTTTTTGCGACCGGCACGCCGATCAGCAATACGATCGCCGAGCTCTATACGATGCAGCGCTACCTGCAGTACGACGAGCTCAAAGCGCGCGGCATCGTCCACTTCGACGCATGGGCGTCAACTTTCGGACAGGTCGTCACAGGCTGGGAGCTGGACGCAACGGGCGTTAACTACCGGCTCAACAGCCGGTTCTCGAAGTTCCAGAACGTTCCCGAGCTGATCTCGCTGTACCGCACCTTCGCCGACGTCATCACAAAGTCGGACCTCGATCGCCAGGCGGAGGAACGCGGCACCCGCTTCCCCGTCCCGAAGATCAAGGGCGGCCGGCCGCAGAACATCATCGTCGATCGGTCCGATGCGCAGGCGCTGTTCATGGGCGTGCAAACGCCCGTGCTCGACGACAATGGCGCGCCTGTCCTGCGCGGCGATGGCACGCCACTCAAGAACTGGAACAGCGGCTCCATCATCCACCGGATGGAGAACCTGCCGAAAGACCCGCGCGTCGACAATCCTCTCAAGATCACGAACGACGCGCGCAAGGCTGGCCTCGACTTCCGCCTCATCAATCCAAACGCAGCCGATGATCCCGGCAGCAAGGTCAATACGGCGGTCGACAACATCTACCGGATATGGGAGGCGTGGAAGGACCGGAAGGGCACGCAGCTCGTGTTCTGCGATCTGTCGACGCCAAAGCTGTCGAAGAAGGCTGCGCCGGTCGCAGACGCGGCGAACGATGACGACAGCGACGATGAGGCGCCTGCTATCTCGATGGACGAGCTGCTGGCCAGCAACTCCGACTTCTCGGTCTACGATGACATCAAGGCGAAGCTGATCGCGCGCGGCGTTCCGGAGCACGAGATCCGCTTCATCCACGAGGCGACGACAGATCTGCAGAAGGCCAAGCTGTTCGATGACATGAACCGCGGCCATTCGCGGATCATGCTCGGCTCAACGGCAAAGATGGGCGCGGGCACTAACGTACAGCGGCGCCTCGTCGCCGAGCACCATCTCGACGCGCCGTGGCGGCCGAGCGATCTGGAACAGCGCGAAGGCCGTATTCTGCGGCAGGGCAACCTGTTCTACGAAGAAGACCCGGACGGCTTCGAGGTCGAGATCCTGCGCTACGCGACCAAGCAGACCTACGACAGCCGCATGTGGCAGACGATCGAATATAAGGCCGCCGGCATCGAACAGTTCCGCAAGGGCGACAGCTTGCAACGTGTGATCGAAGACGTCGCGAGCGAAGCCGCGAATGCGGCCGAGATGAAGGCCGCCGCGACGGGCAATCCGCTGATCTTCATGCAGGTGAAACTCAGTGCCGACCTGAAGAAGGTCGAGGCACTGTTCTCGAACTATAAGCGCAATCAGCACAGCCTCGAGAGCCGAATCGGCTGGCTCGCCGATGCAGACCAGCGCGCGGATCGCGCTGTCGCGCGATGGAACCGCGAGATCGAGCTCCGCGACAAGGCCACGACCGAGCAATTCCGGTTCGAGACCAAGAACCGCGTCTATGGTGAGAAGGATCGGGAGACGCTGCTCGGCGAAGTCATGTACGCAATGAAGAAAGCAGTCGAGCGGCGGGCTGTCGGCATCCTCGATCGACCCACCGAGATGCCGGTTGGCCGCTATCGCGGATTCGATGTGAAGGTCTATGCCAGCCGCGACGAGATTCAGTTCACGTTGACCGGCTCGGACACCTACGAGCCTGAAAATCTGAGCTATCGCGCCGAGGAGAAGTTCAGCATCACCGGCTTCATCCACCGTCTCGATAATTTCATGGCCCGCTTCGAGGACTGGCGACAGGAGGCCGAAGAGACGCGAGAAAAGGAGCGTCGCGAGTACGCGAAGGCTATCGCGGAGCAGGGCAAGCCGTTCCCGCAGCAGGCGCGCCTTGAGGCGCTTCGGCAAGACGTGCGCGACGTCATGACGGAGCTGAAGCTCATGCAGGCAGACGAAAACTACGTATCGCAGTGGCAGCCTCGATCGCTGGCCAGCGACAGTAATACCGGTCAGCAGCAGGACCGTTACCGCATGCGAGCATGAGGAGGTAGACACAAGATGTTGTGCCCGACCAGCTGCCCGAAGGCACTACATCTTGTGGTCCGGCCATCTCGGCCGCACCGACTTCGACGCCTGTAAGCAGGCGAGCAGGGCAGGGCCGCCGACGGCGGCCGCACCCACCCATCCCCCCGCCCTTCCCGCCCTGCGGGAAGGGAGCGAGTCGCCCTCTGTCGTCAAGGGTGCGGGGGAGATGAAACCACCCCCACACCCTCGACTGGAGCGTCTACACCGGCACGTCAGCCCCTCAAGGGCCGCTACGCTGCCGTCCTCACCCGTTCGGTGCTCGACCTGGCCTGCGGCCAGCTCTGCGCTCCGCGTGCGGCCTCCGGGCGGCCCCTTGACCGTCTGCCATGCCGAACAACTTCCCCATCTTTTTACGCAAGTACGTATTTACGTATGTACGTAAGCAGGCTATAATAGTCCCCATGCAGTGAGGATCTCCACCCTCGCCGCATCCCCGGCCGGAAACCACTGGCGGCTACCAGTCCCCCGGCTTCGTCGTTCACCGTCCCGTCTAGGAGCATTGGAATGAGCGCGAGTCTGTTCACACTGCATCATTGGATCGTAGTCCTGAGTTGTGCCTACATGGAATACACGTACACGCCGTGGAACGGTCGCAACCACTATCGGCGCACGGTCGACTACGGCCGGGTCGTCTGGTGCTAACCCCACGCCGAAAAATTCCCCTGATCGCATTGGCGGCTACCGATGCGATCGGTTTCTGCAACATCAACGTCTAGGAGCAACCATGCACATCAAGTTCCCGGTGCAGAAGGGCACGGCCTTGGCGGAGCTCGGCTATGGCGAAAGCCTGCTGGTCCCGTGTAACGATCGGACGGTGCAATCCGTCCAGTCATCCATTCAATCGCTGTACGCAAACGGATACGGTGCGCAGCGGGGAAGTCGAACACCGTCAGGGATTCAGGAATCGCGGTTTCGGCCCACTCGGCCAGTTTCGGATGCTCCTTGCGCCAGGTGTCCAGGGCGGCTTTCAAAAGCCGCTCGGCTTCTGCCTTGTCCGGAGCATTGAAGATCGCGCGCAGTGTCGCGGCGACGTGCTTTTTCGCCTCCTGTCGGGTGACGAACTGGCCGGCGTTTTGCTGCAGATGGAACTGGCAACGCTGCCAGGGAACAGAAGGGAACACCGCTTTGCGGGCAGCTTTGAGGCCCGCATGATCATCCGCGATGATGAGCTTGATCCCGTGCAACCCTCTGGCCAGGAGGGATTCCAGGAAACGTCGCCAATTGATCTCGGCTTCCGACGTGGCCACCGTGCAACCGAGCACCCGCCGTTTGCCCGTCGCATCGACGCCGACGGCGATCAAGACGGCACAATCGACGATTCGCCCTTCCAGCCGCACTTTCTCGTAACGGGCATCCAGAAAGAGATAGGGCACTTCGCCCAGAGGACGCTCGCGCCAGGCCGCAAGCCCCTCGTCGAGCCTGGCGGCGGCACGGCTCACCTGGGCGGTGGAGAGCGAAATCTCCGGCCCCAGCAGGCGCTGCAGTACCTCGATCACCCGGCGGGTGGAGACCCCCTGGACGTACATCTCGGCCAGGGCCAGATGCACCGCCTGATCGGTGCGGGTGCCTTTTTCGAGGGCAGAAGGGTAGAAGTCGCCGCAACGCACCTGGGGCACCTGAAAGGTCAGCTCACCAAGGCGGGTGAGTACCGTCTTGGGTTTGTACCCGTTGGCGTAGTCACGCCGTCGCTCACTACGTTCATAGGGCGCCGCTCCAAGGAACTGGGATCGTTCGATCTTGGCGGCTTCATTGACGAGGATGCGCAGAGCCTCGCCGGCACCCTCCAGTCCGTGTTCGAGCAACACAGCATAAGCCATTTCCAAAGGATTGGTTTCGACACGCATCGCCATGATGGGCATACTCCTTTCTCGAAGTCATGGCGTCAGACCGAGCGCCGCGCACTTCCTACCATAGGCGCTAAACGGAATTTACAGAAAGGATGGTACACAACCAAGGACAATTGTGTCGCTTTCGAGGGGCTGAAGTTGCAAATCCCGCCGGATCGCTATCGCATGCACTACGTGAAGGTCAAGGTACGGGTGCATCGCTACCTGGACGGGCGGCTGGCGATCTTCCATGGCCCGAGAAGGCTCGCGCGCTACACGGCTGACGGTCAGCTGCAAACCCCCGAACTGCAGGTTGTCGCGTAGGTCCGCCGCGGCGCCTGCCGGGGAGGGAAGGCGCTCCGGGCTACGCCCTTCACGCCTTCCCTCCCCGGCCCGGAAAAGCGGACAGTTTATGTGCTACGAAACCGGACAGTTCTATTTGTTGACAACACGGGGGGGCAAGTCGTGACCTGACGCGACACCCAAGCGGATCGCCGCTGGTCCATGCTGCATGTGCTAATCATTTTGCAACGCACAGCGGCGCGTTTTACGACTGCTTGACGTTCGTTTTGGATATCCGTATGCTTCCGCAAAAGCTACGGAAACTAGCACACGAACATGTCGAGCGGCCGACTCCCGGAGATGACCCAGGCGCAACGCGACCGGCTCGCGTTCGTCGAGTTGCGCCTGCGGTTCGTTGGCGAGATCCGCCGCCAGGACTTGGTGACGCGCTTCGGCATCCAGGCTGCGGCAGCCACGCGGGACATCGCCCAGTACAAGGAGCTGGCCCCAGGCAATATCGAGTACGACACCAAGGGCAAGGTCTACGTCCGCGCCGCTTGGTTCCGCCCCCTGTTTGACTTCCCCGCCGAGCGGATCCTCACTTGGTTGTCCCAGGGTTACGGTGACGGCGAGCCCATCCGCTGGAAGGGTGTCGTGGCACAGGAGGGCACCAGCCTGCCGGGCAAGATCGATCTGGAGATCCTCTCCGTTCTGACGCGCGCCATTCATCAGGGTGCGGCCGTTGAAGTTGCCTACCGCGCGCTGTCCAGCGGGCTGACAACCCGCGAGATCGTGCCGTTCGCGCTGGCCGACAGCGGCCAACGGTGGCACGTCCGCGCCTTCGACCGGCGCAGCGGTGAGTTCCGCGACTTCGTGTTGGGCCGCCTCGACGCCGCCCGCATCCTGCCCGGCCCTGTGGCCGACCACGAGAAGCCCGATCAGGACATCCAGTGGAACCGGATCACCGAGCTCGAGCTCGTGCCGCATCCGGCCAACGTGCAGCACCCCGACACCATCGAGGCCGAGTACGGCATGGACGGCGGCGTGCTCAAGGTGCGGACCCGTGCGGCGATGGCCGGCTACCTGTTGCGCCGCTGGAACGTGGACTGCACCGAAGATCACAGCCTCAAGGGTGGCGAGCACCACCTGTGGCTGCGCAATCGCCAGGCGCTGTACGGCGTCACGAACCTGGTGCTCGCCCCGGGCTACGACACGACAAGCAAGGAGGGTTGAGCGTGCTGAAGCTCGAACAGATCCAGAAGAACGCGGCCATCTCGGGCTTGGAACCCGGGCAGGTGGTACGCATCGTCACGACAGAGCCGGTCGGTGACAACGCCCTCACCGTTTACTACAAGACCGCCGACGGCTCGCTGCGCGAGCGGATGCTGTTCCGCACCGACGAGGCCAACCTGTCGTTGGCCGAAGCCGGCCGCCCATGGGCCTTCGACGCCCCAGGCGAGGACTTCAAACTTGCCACCGAGGCCTACCGGATCAACCTGGCCCACCTGTTCGATCCGATGATGGCGGTGCACACGTCGAACGTGGAGCCGCTGCCGCACCAGATCACGGCGGTCTACGAGTCGATGCTGCCGCGCCAGCCGCTGCGCTACGTGCTGGCCGACGACCCCGGTGCTGGCAAGACCATCATGGCAGGCCTCTTCATCCGCGAGCTGCTGATGCGCGCGGATGCCAAGCGCGTGCTGATCGTCGCCCCCGGCAGCCTGGTCGAGCAGTGGCAGGACGAAATGTTCGAGAAGTTCGGCCTGTCGTTTGCGCTGTTTTCGCGAGAGCAAGTCGAACAGTCGCGCAGCGGAAACCCCTTCGACGACCATGACTTGCTGGTCGCCCGCGTCGATCAACTGGCCCGCGCCGAAGACCTCCAGGAGAAGCTGCGCCTGTCGCGCTGGGACCTGGTGGTGGTCGATGAAGCCCACAAGCTCTCGGCCAACTACTTCGGCAACAAGATCAACAAGACCAAGCGCTTTCAGCTGGGCGAGCTCCTCGGCTCGATCACCCGCCACTTCCTGCTCATGACGGCCACGCCGCACAACGGCAAGGAAGAGGACTTCCAGTTGTTCATGTCGCTGCTGGACGCCGACCGCTTCTACGGAAAGTTCCGTGACGGCGCGCACAAGGTGGACGTGTCCGACCTCATGCGTCGCATGGTCAAGGAGGAACTGCTCAAGTTCGACGGTACCCCGCTGTTCCCCGAGCGCCGGGCCTACACCGTCAACTACAAGCTCTCCGACCTCGAAGCCGCCCTGTACGCGGCCGTCACCGATTACGTCAAGGAGCAGTTCAACAAGGCCGACCAGTTGGCCGACAGCGGACGCAAGGGCACGGTGGGCTTCGCCTTGACGGCGCTGCAGCGCCGCCTGGCCTCCAGCCCCGAGGCCATCTATCAGTCGCTCAAGCGGCGGCGCAACAAGCTCAAGCGCCGCGTCGAGGAAGAAAAACTCCGTCAGCGCGGCCAATCACTGGCCGAGACACTGGGCAGCAACAACAGCCTGCCCGACGACGTGTGGGAAGCCGCCGACGCTCTGTCGCCCGAAGACTATGAGAACTTCGAGGAGGCCGTGGTCGACCAGGCCACGGCGGCGCAGACCATCCAGGAACTCGAGGCCGAAATCATCATCCTCGAAGGCTTGGAGGAGCAGGCCCGCCAGGTGGTGCATTCCGGTCAGGATCGCAAGTGGGATGAGCTCTCCCGCCTGCTGCAAGACACGCCGGAGATGCGCGACGCCGAGGGGCGACAGCGCAAGCTCATCATTTTTACTGAGCACCGCGACACGCTGAACTACCTCGCGGTGAAGATCCGCGGCCTTATCGGCAACGAAGAAGCCGTGGTGATGATCCACGGTGGGGTCAAGCGCGAAGAGCGCCGCAAGGTGCAGGAGCTGTTCCGCAACGACCCCACGGTGCGCGTGCTGCTGGCCACGGACGCGGCGGGCGAAGGCGTGAACCTGCAAAACGCCAACCTGATGGTCAATTACGACCTACCCTGGAACCCCAACCGCCTGGAGCAGCGCTTTGGCCGCATCCACCGCATCGGCCAGACCGAGGTCTGCCACCTGTGGAACATGGTGGCCGCCGAGACCCGCGAGGGCGACGTCTTCCAGCGCTTGTTCGAGAAGCTGGAGGTGGAGCGCCAGGCCCTGGGCGGCCGCGTGTTCGACATCCTGGGCGAGGTCTTCGAGGACAAGCCCCTCAAGGACCTGCTGATCGAGGCCATCCGCTACGGCTCGGATCCCGAAGTCCGTGCCCGCCTGCTCAAGAAGGTGGAAGGCGCGCTGGATACCCAGCACCTTGAAAACATCATCAAACGCAATGCGCTGTGCGAAGAGGTGATGGATGAGAAGCGCCTGTTCGCGGTGAAGGAGGAGATGGAGAAGGCCGAGGCCCGCAAGCTGCAGCCCTTCTTCATCCGCGCTTTCTTCAATCAGGCCTTCCAGCAACTGGGCGGCGAGCTGCGCCCGCGCGAGCAAGGGCGCTACGAGATCACCAACGTCCCGGCCATCATCCGCGAGCGCGACCGGCAAATCACCGGCCGCGACCGCCGCAATACCGACCCGGTGCTACGCCGTTACGAGCGCGTCTGCTTCGAGAAGCAGTACGTGCGGCTGACCGACCGTGTCGGCGCCCCGATGGCCAGCCTCATCCATCCCGGCCACCCCTTGATGCAGGCGGTCACCGACCTGGTGCTGGAAGCTCACCGCAACAAGCTCAAGCAAGGCGCGGTATTGGTGGACCCGAGTGATATGGGCGTCACCCCGAAGGTGATGTTCATCGTTGATCACGCGGTCAAGGAAGGGGCAGACCCCGCGCGCATCGTCTCGCGTCGCATGCAGTTCGTCGAGATCGACCCGCAGGGCCATGCCACCAACGCCGGCTGGGCGCCTCACCTGGACCTGGAGCCCATTGCGCCTGCCGACCTCAAATTGATCGAAGACGTGCTGGCGGCCCCGTGGATCGCCAAAGACCTGGAGCAACAGGCCTTGACCCATGCCGGAAGCTTCCTGGTGCCCGAACACTTCGATGAAGTTCGCACCCGCCGCGAGAAGGCGGTGGACAAAACCCTGGCCGCCGTGCATGAGCGTCTGGTCAAGGAAATCAACTTTTGGTCCGACCGTTACATCAAGCTGCAAGACGACCTGGCTGCCGGCAAGGATGTGCGCCTGACGCTGGAGAACGTGCGCCGCACCATCGACGACCTGACCGCCCGCCGCGAATCGCGCGAGAAGGAGTTGCTGGCCATGCGCCATGTGGTCTCCGCCACGCCGGTCGTGCTGGGCGGTGCGCTGGTGATCCCGGCGGGCCTCTTGATGCAGCGCAAGGGTCAGCCCGGCTGGTCGGCGGATGCCGATGCGCGCAGCCGCATCGAGCACATCGCCATGCAGGCGGTGATGAACGCCGAACGCGCGCTGGGCCATGAGGTCATCGACGTCTCGGCGCAGAAGTGCGGCTGGGACGTCACCAGCATCCCCCAAGCCCGCGATGGCCGCCTGCCCACCTCGCGCCACATCGAGGTCAAGGGCCGCGCTAAAGGCCAGACCACGATCACCGTCACCCGCAACGAGATCCTCTATGGCCTCAACCAGGCGGACAAGTTCATCCTGGCCATCGTGCTCGTTGACGGCGGCAGGCACGAAGGGCCGTTCTACATCCGAAAGCCCTTCACCCAGGAGCCCGACTGGGCGGTGACCAGCATCAACCTGGACCTGGACGCGCTGCTCGCGCGCGCCACGGCGGCGGAGGGCTCGCTGTGAGCCTGGGCTGCCCTCAGAAACAGAAACGCCCTCACGGGGAGGGCGTCGGGCCGTGGCTGCTGGCCGTGGGGCAAAATCCAACCCCAGAAAGAGAAACGCCCCTTGCGGGGCGTCGGGCCGGAGATGCTATCTCCGGGGGGGTTAGTGCCGCTCATTATAGTCTCTGGACGTCAGAGGTCAAGATAGCGGGGCCGCTGCCATGACCCGCGTGATGGCCTACGTGGACGGCTTCAACCTCTACTTTGGCTTGAAGGCGGCCGGCTTCAAGCGCTACTACTGGCTGGACGTGGCGGCGCTGGCGAACAATCTGCTTCGACCCGGTCAGCGTCTGGTCACCACACACTACTTTACAGCGCGCATCCGTGACAACGGCCGCAATGCGGCCGACCAGAAGCGGCAGAATGATTATCTCGAGGCACTCGCCGCTCAAGGCGTGCAATGCCAGTTTGGCCATTACCTCGATAAACGGCGCCAGTGCTATACCTGCCAGGCCACATGGATGGATTACGAAGAAAAGATGACCGACGTCAACATCGCCATCCAGTTGATGGTCGATGCCTTTGACGACGCCTTCGACATGGCGCTGGTCATCTCCGGGGACAGCGACCTCACCACGCCTATCCGCCGCGTGCGCGAGCGCTTCCCCCTCAAGCGCGTCATCGTCGCGTTTCCGCCCAAGCGGCACTCCAAGGCCCTCATGCAATGCGCCAACGGCCACTTGGCCATCAGTGAATCCAAGCTGCGCGCCAGCCAGCTGCCCGAACAACTCGTCAAGCCCGATGGCTACGTGCTCGCACGCCCTGCCATCTGGCGCTGAAGGACTTCAAGAATGACCAGCATCAAAGCCCCCAAGAAACTCATCGAAGTAGCATTGCCGCTCGACGCCATCAACGAAGCGGCAGCGCGCGAGAAATCCATCCGCCACGGCCACCCCAGCACCCTGCACCTGTGGTGGGCGCGCCGGCCGCTGGCCGCAGCACGTGCTGTCATCTTCGCCCAGATGGTCAATGACCCCGGCTACGAGCGCCACCTGGGCCGCGGCGTCAACAAGAAACAGGCCGCCGCCGAGCGCGAGAGGCTGTTCAAGATCATCGAAGACCTGGTGCAGTGGGAGAACACCAACAACGAGGAAGTCCTCGAACGCGCCCGCGCCGAGATCCGCCGCTCCTGGCGCGAGACCTGCGAGCTCAACAAGAACCATCCGCAGGCGGCCGAGCTGTTCAACCCGGAGAAGCTCCCCGCCTTCCACGACCCCTTCGCCGGCGGCGGCGCCATCCCGCTGGAGGCGCAGCGCCTGGGGCTGGAAGCCTGGGCGTCTGACCTCAACCCCGTGGCGGTGACGATCAACAAGGCGATGATCGAAATCCCGCCGCGCTTTGCCGGCCGCGCGCCGGTGGGGCCGCTGCCGGCGGGCGAGCGGCAGGCCAGGCTGCACGAAGACTGGCGTGGCGCGCGCGGCCTGGCCGAAGACGTGCGCCGTTACGGCGCCTGGATGCGTGAGCAGGCCGAACAGCGCATCGGCCACCTGTACCCCAAAATCACCATCACCGCCGAAATGGCGGCCGAGCGGCCGGATTTGAAGCCGCTGGTGGGGCAGCAACTCACCGTGATTGCCTGGCTGTGGGCGCGCACCGTCAAAAGCCCCAACCCGGCCTTCAGCCATGTGGAGGTGCCCTTGGCCTCCACCTTCATCCTCAGCAGCAAGCCGGGCAAGGAAGCCTACGTGCAGCCGGTGATCGAGGGCGACCGCTACCGCTTCACCGTGCGCATGGGCACACCCCCGGCGGAAGCGAAAAACGGCACCAAACTCGCGCGCGGGGCGAATTTCCAGTGTGTGCTCTCAGGCTCGCCCATTGACGGCAACTACATCAAAGCCGAAGGCCGGGCCGGGCGCATGGGCGCAAGGCTGATGGCTATCGTCGCCGAAGGCGCGCGCGGGCGCGTCTATCTGCCGCCCATCGAGGAACATGAAGCCATCGCCCGGCAGGCGCAGCCGACATGGAAACCAGATACCCCATTGCACGGTAAAGCGCGCGACCAAATGCCGCTTTATGGCATGGAAACCTTCGCGGACCTCTTCACCCCCCGCCAACTGGTGGCGCTGACCACCTTCTCCGATCTCGTGGGCGAGGCGATCGAAAAATGCCGGCAGGACGCCCTGGCCGCGGGCCTGCCCGACGACGGCCGCGGCCTCGACGCCGGCGGCAGCGGCGCCACCGCCTACGCGCAGGCTGTGGCGGTGTATTTGGCGTTTGGTGTTGGCAGGAGTGCCAACTATTGGTCATCGCTCACTCCGTGGGGTGGCGATTTCATCGTGCAGACCTTTGGGCGTCAAGCTATCCCGATGGTGTGGGATCATGCAGAAGGAAATCCCCTTTCTAACTCCACCGGAAACTGGCTCGGTGCGCTCGAATGGATTGAAAAGGTTCTTGTTACGAGTCTTAGTAATGCAGGAAGAGGCAACGGAGTGGCATTACAGGCCGATGCGCAAACTCAAAATATTAGTGGTGACAAACTAGTATCCACCGATCCTCCCTATTACGACAATATCGGCTATGCCGATTTATCGGACTTTTTCTATGTCTGGCTGCGCCGTTCGCTCAAACCCATTTATCCGGGCTTGTTCGCCACGGTGGCGGTGCCCAAGGCCGAGGAGCTGGTGGCCACGCCATATCGCCACGGCGGCAGGGAACAGGCCGAGCAGTTCTTTTTGGAGGGCATGACGCAGGCCATGCACAACCTGGCGCAGCAAGCGCATCCTGCTTTTCCGGTCACCATTTACTACGCTTTCAAGCAATCGGAAACCCAAACCGAAGCCGGCACTTCCAGCACCGGCTGGGAAACCTTCCTGGAAGCCGTGCTGCAAGCTGGTTTTGAGCTGACTGGTACTTGGCCTGTACGAGCAGAACGTGATCAAGGCTTGAAGACAGGGACGAATGTGCTGGCCTCATGCATCGTCCTCGTTTGCCGCCCGCGCCGTGCCGACGCACCTACTGTGTCGCGCCGCGAGTTCATTCGTGAGCTGAATGCCACGCTGCCCGAAGCGCTGGATGAAATGACCCGTGGCGGCGTCAATTCGCCGGTGGCGCCGGTGGATCTCTCGCAGGCCATCATCGGCCCGGGCATGGCCATTTTCAGCCAGTATGCGGCCGTGCTGGAGGCCGACGGCACCCCCATGCGCGTGCGCACTGCGCTGCAATTGATCAACCGCTTTCTCGCCGAAGACGACTTCGACGCCGATACCCAGTTCTGCCTGCATTGGTTTGACCAATACGCATGGGCCGGGGCAGATATGGCGAGGCCGACGTGCTGGCGCGCGCCAAGGGCACCAGTGTGGCTGGCCTGCAAGCGGCGGGGTGGTGGAATCGGGCAAGGGCCTGCTGCGCCTGCTCAAGTGGGCCGAGCTGCCGCCCGATTGGTCGCCCGAGGCAGACGCCCGCACCCCGGTGTGGGAAGCGCTGCACCAACTCATCCGCGCGCTGAACCAGGACGGCGAATCCGCGGCCGGGAAGCTGCTCGCCCGCATGCCTGCAAGGGCCGAGCCGATCCGCGCACTGGCCTACCGCCTTTACACCCTGTGCGAGCGCAAGGGCTGGGCCGAGGAGGCCCGTGCCTACAACGAGCTCGTCACCGCTTGGAGCGCCATCGAGCAAGCGGCCAGCGAAGCGGGCGTGGTCGGCTCGCAGGCGCAACTGGACATTTGAGAGAGAGAGACATGTCTAACACTCTGTCGCCTTACCCTGGTTCGCGCTGGTGGAAGTTCGACTTCCACACACACACGCCGGCGTCGAAGGACACCGATGCCTGGCAGAAAGCCATGGGCACGCCCGATGAAATCACTCCCGAGAAATGGCTGCTCAAATACATGGCCGCCGGGATCGACTGCGTGGCCGTGACGGACCACAACAGCGGGGCCTGGATCGACGGGCTCAAGGCTGCTTACGAGCAGATGAAGGTGCAGGCGGATCAAGGCCAGGCACCGGCGGGTTTCCGTGAGCTGACGATCTTTCCGGGCGTGGAGATTTCCGCCAACGGCGGCGTGCATGTGCTGGCGCTCTTTGACCCATCGGCCACGACAAGCGACATCGACAGTCTGCTGGGTGCGGTTGGATTCCCGACTCAGTTGCGCGGCGTAACCGACAGTGCCGACGCTGCCGCTGTGACACGGGCCTCCTTGACTCAGGTCTTGGAGGAGGTTTTTCGTGCCGGCGCGATCCCCATCCCGGCGCACGCCGACAGTGGCAGCGGCCTGTTGTGCGTCAACCCTGGTACGCGGCAAAGCGCGCTGTCAGCCAACACTGTCAAACAAGCGCTGGAAGTAGAGGGTTTGTTGGCAGTGGAGTGGTGCGACCTGAACAACCCGTACCCGCAAGCCGTGGAGAAGCTCGCCAGGCCCTTGGCCCGCGTGCTGGGCAGCGACTGCCACAACTTTCAAGGCGCGAAGGTACCAGGCAGCGCTTACTACACCTGGGTCAAGATGGCCAAGCCCACGCTGGAGGGGCTGCGGTTGGCACTGCTGGACGGCAACGGCGTGTCGCTCCGGCGCAGCGACGACGCAGAACCGTTCGATCCATTCAAGACGCCGGCGCATGTGATCCGCGCCATCGAAATCGAACGAGCGAGGGTGATCGGCAACGGAAGACCGGCCGTTCTCCAGTTGTCGCCCTTCTTCAACGCCATCGTCGGCGGCCGCGGCACCGGCAAATCCACGGTGGTGCATGCGCTGCGGCTGGCGACCCGGCGCGAGGCTGAGATTCAGGCGCTGCCGAAAGACAGCGAGCCACGCGAGCGTTTCGAAGCCTTTCGAACGATCGCCAAAGGCCGCGATGACAGAGGCGCGCTGAAGCCAGACACGGCTATCAGGGTCGAATGGCAGCATGAGACGACGCGGCTGCGCCTGTGCTGGCGTGGTGAAGGAAAAGCCGTCGAGGTCAAGGAGTGGCGCGATGGCCAGTGGCAGCCTTCTGCTAGCCAGAGCGTGAATGCGGCCCGCTTCCCCTTGCGCATTTTCTCCCAGGGCCAAATCGCGGCGATGGCCGGTGGCGGACGGCAGGCCCTGCTGGCCATCATCGACGAAGCTGCGGGTGTGGAGCCGCTCAAGCAAGCCTATGAGGAAGCGCAGCGTGCGTTTTTCGCTCAGCGCGCACGGCTGCGCGAGATCGACGGCAAACTCGCTGTACTGCCCGAAGTCGAGCGACGCCGGCAGGAGGTGGAGGGCAAGCTCAAGTCGCTGTCGCAAGCCGATCACGCAGCCGTGCTGCAAGCCTTTGCCCGCGCTCAACACCAGCAGCGCGCGGTAGACGAAGCCTTGGGGCAATTGCGCGAAGGTGCAGCCACCTTGCGCAAGGTCGCCAATAGCCTGCTGCTCGATGACTGGCTGCCGCAGCATTTCACCGAGGCCGACGCCGACCTGTTGGCGTGGCGGGCCAAAGCCGATAGCCTGCTGGCCAGGGCGCGGCAACGCCTGGGGCAGGAGGCGGCGGCGCTCGATGAAGGCATCGCCCAACTCACAGCCGACGCGCGCCTAGGCGCCTGGCGCAGCCGGGCCGACGCTGCTCGCGAGCAGCACCAGAACTTGCAGACGCGACTTGCCGCACAAGGCGTGGCTGACCCGCAGGCATTTGCACGACTGACCCAGGAGCGGCAGCACCTGGAGACACAGATCAAGGCTCTGCGGCAGATGCAGTCGGATAGAACACTGCTCGTGCAACAAATCGAGGCTCAGCAGTCCCTGGTGCTGGAGCGCCGCCGGGCCATCACGCAGCAGAGGCAGGCGTTTCTGAAGGACAAGCTCGCCCAAAACCCCCATGTGCGCATGAGCGTGTTGCCGTTCGGTTTCGACGCGCAGGTGATCGAGCGCAGTTTGCGGGAGTTGATCGAGGTGGCGGACGACCGATTCGCTGAAGACATTCTCAAGATCGAGGATGGACAGGCCACGTCCGGACTGGCGTTCGATCTCGCTACGGCGACTGACGGCCAGAAGTTGGCGGCATTGGATCGCACCCGCCACGCCATTCTTCAACGTCCCGCGTCCTTGGGGGGCACTTCCGCAACTATCTGGAACGAAAAGCCCAAAAGCCGGAGTTCGCCGACCACGTGCTCGTCTGGTACCCGGAAGACGACTTGCGCATCGAGTATCAGCGCGACAACAAGTGGTACGCCATCAGCGAAGGTTCCCAAGGCCAACGCTCGGCGGCGTTGCTGGCCTTCCTGCTCGCTTTCGGCGAGGAGCCCATCGTGCTCGACCAGCCCGAGGATGATCTGGACAATCACCTGATCTACGATCTGATCGTGCGCCAGATCCGCGAGAACAAGCTGCGTCGGCAGCTCATCGTGGTCACTCACAACCCCAACGTGGTGGTGAATGGCGATGCCGAACTGGTGCATGTGATGGAGTTCGGTCGCGGCCAGTGCTTGGTTCAGCAAAGCGGCGCCTTGCAGGAGAAGGCCGTGCGCGAGGAGGTCTGCCGGGTGATGGAAGGCGGCCGAGAAGCATTTGCCCGCCGCTGGATGCGTTTGGGCAAGGAGGTTTGACATGCTGGCGACCCGCGCGGAGTTGATCGAGAAGATTCGACTGGCGAAGACAGCTTCCTCGAGCTGAAGCAGGTGAAGTTCGCAGGTGGCAAGGTCCGCGGCCCGGCGCAGGAAGACTTGGCCGACGAACTGGCTGCCTTTGCCAACAGCGCAGGCGGCGTGGTGCTGCTCGGCGTCGAGGACAAATCGCGGGAAGTGCTGGGTATTCCTGCCGAGCGGCTGGATACCGTGGAAGCGTTGGTGCGGCAGGCCTGTGAGGATTCGGTGAAGCCGCCCTTGGCGCCCATCATCGAGCGCATCACACTGCCTGATTTGAGCGGTGCAGAGCAGCCGGTGATACGTGTCGAGGTGGCACGCAGCTTGTTCGTGCACCAGAGCCCGGGCGGCTATTTGCATCGGGTGGGGTCATCGAAGCGCCCGATGCCGCCCGATCACTTGGCACGCTTGTTTCAGCAACGCAGCCAGTCGCGATTGATTCGCTTCGACGAAACACCGGTGCCGCGTGCGACGCTCTCTGATCTGGATGAGGCGTTGTGGCGGCGTTTCGCGCCCGCGCAAAGCGCAGACGCGCCGGAAGTTCTGCTGTCCAAGCTGGCAATGGCGGCGCAGGACGAGCAAGGCGTCTGGCGGCCGACGGTGGCGGGCCTGCTAATGGCCAGCAGCCAACCGGAGCGTCACCTTCCCGGCGCCATCGTGCAGGCCGTGGCCTACGTGGGCACGGAGGTAGTGCCCACGGGCGAGGGGGTGTACCAACGGGACGCGCAAGACATCACGGGCCCGCTCGATGAGCAGATACGCGCCGCATGTGCCTTTGTGCGCAAGAACATGCAGGTGGCAGCCTACAAGCGCGCCGGGGGCGGTCGGGTGGATGTGCCGCCATTCGACATGACAGCCGTGTTCGAGGCTGTGACCAACGCCGTGGCCCATCGAGACTATTCGATGGCCGGCGCCAAAGTGCGGCTGCGCCTGTTCGATGACCGGCTGGAGCTGTTCTCTCCGGGGGATGCTGCCCAACACGATGACGCCGGAAAGCCTGCCTTTCCGGCAGGCGGCGCCGCAATGAAGTCCTGACCAGCCTTCTGGCGCGCTGCCCCATCGGCGATGTCGGGCTTGCCAGCCATCGCAGCCACATCATGGACAAGCGTGGCGAAGGGGTGTCCATCATCCTGACGCGAAGCGAACAGCTATCCGGCAAGCGCCCCGAATACCCGATTGAACGATGACAGCGAGCTGATGTTGACCATCTTTGCCGCTCGCATGGAGCAAGGAAGCATGATCCTCAAACCCTGGCGCGAGATCGCAGAGCCGCATTCCGATGTGCGGGAGGGCAAGTTCCAGCAGGCCGAGTTTCGCGGCGGACCTGTCGCGGGTGCATGCGCGTACGGCAACGAGGAGTACCAGAACCCGGTGCTGTTCTTCCAGCGCACCTTCATTACCGAGGGCATGCGCCTGCTGCTGGACTCGGTGGTCAAGCGCCTGGCCGGCAAAGGCGGCGATCCGGTCATCCAGCTTCAGACCGCATTCGGCGGCCGGCAAGACGCACACGATGCTGGCCGGTCTACCACCTCGCCAAGGGGGCGGCGCCGGCGAGCGAGCTTCAGGGCGTGCCCCCGATCTGGATGCAGCCGGCGTGACGGAGTTGCCCAAGGCCCGTATCGCCGTGCTCGATGGCGTGGACCTGCTGAGCCTGGCCAGCAAGCCGCGCGTCCATGACGGCTGCACGGTGCGCACACTCTGGGGTGAGTTGGCCTGGCAGCTGGGCGGCGAGACCAGCTACGAGCACGTGAAAGAAGCCGACCTGACCGGCACCGCACCGGGCAAGAAGGAGCTCGCGGACATGCTGGCGGAAAGCAGCCCGTGCGTGATCCTGATGGACGAGCTGGTGCGCTATGTGTCGCAGTTCGAGGAGGGTAAGACGCTCTCGGGCGGCACTTACGACACTCAGCTGTCGTTTGTGCAGGCATTGACCGAGGCTCTGAAGGCGGTGCCGACAGCGGTGCTGCTCGCCTCGCTGCCGTTCTCGGATCGCGAGGCGGGCAGCCAGCAAGGCGTCAAGGCCCTGCGTGCGCTCGAACACTACTTCGGCCGCGTGCAGGCACTGTGGAAGCCGGTGGCCACCGAGGAAGCGTTCGAGATCGTCCGCCGCCGCCTTTTTACCAACATCAACGACAAGCTGGCGATGGAGTCGGTCTGCCGCGCGTTCGCGGACTACTACATCGCCAACCGCGAGGACTTTCCCCAGGAGACGCAGGACAGCAAGTACTTCGAGCGCCTGGTCCACGCCTATCCCATCCACCCCGAGGTGTTCGACCGCCTGTACGAGGACTGGTCCACGCTGGACAACTTCCAGCGCACCCGCGGCGTGCTGAAGCTGATGGCCAAGGTCATCCATCGCCTGTGGAAGGACGGCAACAACGACCCGTTGATCATGCCTGGCAGCGTGCCTTTGATGGATGCCGACACGCGCAACGAGGCCATCTACTACCTG